>NZ_JACHEM010000001.1 GCF_014207445.1 Streptomyces candidus
CCGCTGGCATCTGGCACAACTGGACCACCGACGCCGCAGTCAAACGCTCCCTGATCGCCTACGACCACTGAAGACATCGGACTCATTCATCTAGGTGGCGGGCGCCCACCGGGGATCTCGTCCTCCGAGCCCCACGACGCGGTCCAGGAAGTCCGATCCGTACGGTACGTCCACCACGGGGCCGAACATCGGCTGCCGTGCCGGATTGTCGGCCTCCGGCGCCAGCAGCGCGTACACCACCTGCAGGCTGGGCCGGTCGCACGCGTACGGCTGCCCGGTCGCCCGGGCCAGATCCCAGCCGTGCAGGACGAGTTCGCCGAGCGCGACCTGCGCGGCGACCCCCGCCGTCAGCGTGACGCCGCCCGCCCTGGCCGACCCCTGCCACGCCTCGCCCCTGCGCCAGACCTGCGCGAGCTCCGTGAGCCGTCGCGGAAGGCCCCGCCGCCAGTCCGCGGCGAGAGGACGCCCCGTCCCCTCCGCCAAGGACCTCTCGCTCCAGGCCCCCGTCCGTTTCGCCGCGGCGTCCCGGAACGCCGCGGTGAGTCCCGCCAGATGCGCCAGCAGATCGCGCACCGTGAACTCCGCGCAGGGCGTGGGCCCGTGCAACTGCTCGTCGCCGACTCCGCCGATCAGCTCGGCCACCCGCCGGGCCGCCGGTGCGAGATCGAACACGACGTCGGTGGGGGCGGCGGTCGTGGTGATGGCCATCTTGTCCCTCTCCCTGAAACGGTACGAAGCCCTGCCGTCAGAAAGGACCGGCCCCGCTCCCGAAACTCATCGGCCGGGGCCGAAATTCACGCAGATGATGGCGAAGTCCCATGTCAGGGTGGGTGGATGAGTGAAGAGACGTCGATTCGCCGACTCGACCTCGGGCACTTCGTACGACCCGCCACCGAGACCGGCACCGGCCACGCGCGCGCGGAGGCGGCGCTCGCCTACCTGGTGCGCCACCCGCAGGGGCTGCTGCTGTTCGACACCGGGATCGGCGCGGGGGATGCCTACGCCGAGGACCACTACCGCCCGCGCAGGCGGGAGCTGACCGCCGCCCTGGCAGCGGCCGGGGTCGCCCCGCAGGACCTGACCGCCGTCGTGAACTGCCATCTCCACTTCGACCACATCGGCGGCAACCCGCTCCTGGGCGAACTGCGCCCCGGGCTCCCCGTCTTCGTACAGGCCAGAGAACTCGCCGCCGCTCGCGCCGGGGACTACACCATCGACGCGCTGGTGGACCCGCCCGGACGTGCCGTGGCCTACGAGGAGTTGGACGGCGAGGCGGAGATCCGGCCCGGTGTGACGGTCGTGCCGACACCGGGGCACACGGACGGTCACCAGTCGCTGGTGGTCGAGCCGACCGCTCCTTCGGGGTGCGTCACGGTCCTGGCCGGTCAGGCCTGCGACGTCGCCTCCGACTACAGCCACGCGGAACTCGCCCACCGGACGGGCAGCGGTCCTGCGGCCCCTCCGTGGTGGGCGCGGCTGGCCGCGTTCGCGCCGGGGCGCGTGCTGTTCGCCCACGACCGCGCGGTCTGGACACCGTAGGCATTCCGCCTCCCCGGGACCCGCTGCCTGAGGCCCCTCGAAGCGTTTCCCCCAGGGCAACACGCCGATCCGTACACCGCCTCGCCACTGCCACCCTGGCCGCATCCCCGAGGAGGAGGCGGTCACCCGATGACGGCGAGAACAGGCCACGGCACGGGCCCGCAGGCCGGGGCGCGGCAGGTGCTGCGGGACCGCAACGCATCCCTCTTCCTCACGGTCGTCGTCGTGACGGGCTTCGGAACGACCGCCCTGTGGCTGGTGGCGGGTGTGTGGGTCAAGTCGCTCACCGGTTCGGACTCGTTGGCCGCGCTGACCACGTTCTCGATGTGGCTGCCGGTACTGGCGGGGCCGCTGCTGGGGGCGGTCGCCGACCGGTTTCCGCGCCGGCCACTGCTGGTGGCCGTCAACCTGTCGCTGGCGGTGCTGCTGACGGCACTGTGCGCCGTGGACCGTGCGGACAGGGTGTGGGTCCTGTTCGGCGTGCTCCTCCTGTACGGGGTCGGCGGCACGCTCTGCCAGGCCGCCGAGTCCGCCCTGGTGGCGACCGCCGTCGGCCCCCGGCTCCTGGGCGACTTCAACGGGCTGCGGATGACCGCCCAGGAAGGCGTGAAGCTGCTGGCACCGCTGGCCGGGGCGGCGCTCTTCGCCCGGTTCGGCGGGCCGTCCGTGGCCCTGCTCGATGCGGTCACGTGCGCGCTGGCGGCCGGGCTGGTCATGCTGCTGCGGGTACGGGAGGATCGCCCCGCGCAGCCCACCAGCCCCAAGGAACCGCGCTACGGGGCCACCAGGGGCAGCCGCTTCCTCCTCGGCTCCGGCGTCCTGCGCCCCCTCCTGCTCGCCGGCGCCGCCACCATGGTGCTGTCCGGCGTCAACGGGGCCGCGCTCTTCGCCGTCGTGGACGAGGGGCTCGGCCACTCCCCCACCTACGCCGGAGTGATGTACGCGGCGCAGGGCGCGGGCACGGTGATCCTGGGCATCCTCGCGCTACCGCTGCTGCGGCGGCTGCCGGAGCGGGTGTTCGCGGCGGCCGGCATCGCTCTGTTCGCCCTGTCGGCGGGGCTGCGGGCACTGCCGTACGACGCGGTCGTGCTGGTGGCGAGCGCCGGCATCGGGGCCGGGCTGCCGTGCGTGCTGGTCGGCGCGACAACGGCCGTCCAGCGGGAGGCCCCGGACGCGATGCTGGGACGTGTCTCGGCGAGCGCCCACTTCCTGGTGTACGGCCCGATGGCGGCCGCCATCGCGGCGGGCTCCGCGCTGATCGCGGTGGTCGACCACCGGGTGGTGCTGGTGGGGATCGCCGGGTGCGGGGTGGCGGTCGCTCTCGCGCTCGTCGTGCGGGGCGGGGCGAATCGCCGTGCCGGGCGCACCACTTGACGCATCGGTGACCGGCTCCATAGCGTCGCGTCGGTCGCCGCCCCCACCGGTGTGCCCCGTGGAACTCCCGAGGAGCCCCCTTCCATGTCCGACTCGCCCCGCACCCCCGGCACGCCCCGTACACTCCTGCTCACCGGCGCCGCCGGCGGCATGGGCACCCTGATGCGGGGACTGCTCCCGGCGTACGGGTACTCGCTGCGGCTCTTCGACGCGACGCCCATCGAGGGCGAGCCGCACGCGGTGACCGCCGATCTGGGCGACAAGCACGCGCTGCGTGAGGCCGTGGCGGGCGTCGACGCGATCGTGCACCTGGCGGGCATCTCCCTGGAGGCCCCCTTCGAGAAGATCCTCCGCTCGAACATCGAGGGGACGTACAACCTGTACGAGGCGGCCAGGGAGGCGGGCGTGCGCCGGATCGTCCAGGCCTCCAGCAACCACGCGGTGGGTTTCACCCCGCTGCCGGGTCCGGACGGCCCTCCCGTACCGGTGGAGACGCCGCACCGCCCGGACACCTTCTACGGGTTGTCCAAGGCCTTCGCCGAGGACCTCGCGCAGCTCTACTGGGACCGCGACGGTCTGGAGACGGTGTCGGTGCGCATCGGCTCCTGCTTCATGGAACCCACGTCGGTACGGATGCTGTCGCTGTGGCTGAGCCCGGGGGACGCCGCCCGGCTCTTCGACGCGGCGCTGACCGCGCCGTCGGTGGGGCACGCCGTGGTGTACGGGTCGTCCGCCAACACCCGGCTGCGCTGGGACCTCTCGTCGGCACGCGCGCTCGGCTACGCACCGCAGGACGACTCCGAGCAGTACGCGGACAAGCTCCTGGCGGAGCACGGGGAACCGCAGCCGGGAGAGGCGGAACACGATCTTCTGGGCGGCGCGTTCTGCGTGGACCCGCCGCAATGGCCGTACTGACCCGGTCCGGCCGTCCGGCCCGCGACTCGCGCCGCCGGGGCGCGGAAACCGGTTGCGGGGGCCCGCACTCGGCGGGAACCATGCGGTCCATGCCGAAACCCCAGGGATTCCGTTACGAGCAGCGTGCCGACGGCACCGTCGTCCTCACCCATCGCGAGCGCGCCGCTTCCACCCTGCGCGGGGGCCGGGCGGCGAGGTTCCTCGCCGAGGTGGAGTCGGGGGACCCGCAGCTCGTCATGGCCCGCTGGACCGGTGCGTACAAGTTCGGCAACGAGCGCACCGCCCGCAATCACCCGCGAAACCGCTGATCAACGCCATCTCCCGGGTCCTGACCGCTTCCTTGACGGAATTCTTCGCAAGGTAAGGGAACGGCAAAGCCTTCCCGGTCGTTACCCCAGGCATGACCGCAATGACCCCTGGCTCGAACATTCCGCTTCCCACCGCCCGCGTGGCCGTGGACGTGGCCGCCCCGGTGCGGCTCGACGTATCGGGCCTGCTGCTCACCGCCGACGGCAAAGTGCGTTCCGACGACGACTTCATCTTCTACAACCAGCCCACCGGGCCGGGCGTGACCTACCGCTCGGGCAGCGGCTCGGCCCCGGACGCCATCGTGGTGGACACCGGTGCGCTGCCGCCCGGCATCGAGCGGGTTGTGGTCACCGCGAGCCCCGACGCGGCCGGCCAGTCGTTCCAGGGCATCGAGCCCACGGCCACGGTGCGCGGCGCCGACGACAACAGCGTGATCGCGTCCTTCACCCCGCCGCAGCTCGGCTCCGAGACCGCCCTCGTGGTCGTGGAGGTCTACCTCCGCAACGGCGCCTGGAAGGTCCGCGCGGTCGGTCAGGGCTATGCGAACGGCCTGGCGGGCATCGCCACCGACTTCGGCGTCTCGGTCGAGGAGCCCGCCCAGGCGCCGGCTGCCGCCCCGGTGACGCCTCCTGCCGCACCCGCCTCCGCACCATCCGCTCCCGTCCCGTCGTACGACCCCCGTCAGGCCGCCCCGCAGCCGCCCGCCGCTCCCCCGGCCGCGCCCGCCGCTCCCGCACCGGGCGCCGGCAAGATCAACCTCGACAAGGGCCGGGTCAGCCTCCAGAAGAACCAGACCGTCTCCCTGGTCAAGGGCGGGCAGCCGCTGCTCTCGCAGGTCAAGATGGGCCTGGGCTGGGAGCCCGCGTTCCGCGGCAAGGACATCGACCTGGATGCCTCGGTCATCGCCTACGGTCCGGACCGCAAGCACATCGACAGCTGCTACTTCGGCAAGCTGTCGATCCTGAACGGCGCGATCAAGCACTCCGGCGACAACCTGACGGGGGAGGGCGCGGGCGACGACGAGGTCATCGTCGTCGACCTGGGCCGCATCCCGGCGAACGCGACCGGGCTGGTGTTCACGGTGAACTCCTTCACCGGGCAGAAGTTCACCGAGGTCGCCAAGGCTTACTGCCGTCTGATCGACGCCCGGACGGGCGAGGAGCTGGTGCGCTTCGACCTGACCGGTGCGGAGCCGCAGACCGGCGTGATGATGGCGAAGCTGATCAAGCAGTTCAGCGGTGAGTGGGAAATGACCGGTATGGGGGAATTCGTCAAGTCCCGGACGGTCCGCGGCATGGTGAAGCCCGCCGCTCAGGCTCTTTAAGGGGCTCCTGGGGCGGGCGAGGACGGAGAGGCCTGGCCCCGTGACCGACACCACGCGCCCGATGGGTTTGGTCGCCGATGGCCGCACGTAGCCTGGAAGGCATGTCCACCACCTCTCCGTCCGCCGCCGGGGCACCGTCCTCGGGCGCGGACCAGACGAACGCGGCGATTCGCCGGCTCGTGGACGCGCAGACGACGGACGAGGCCTGGCCCTCGGAGGAGTACGAGATGCTCCTCGTCGAGTGGGCGGCCGCGATGAACGAGACGCCGGAACCGGCCCCGTAGACCTCACCTCGAACAGCGGCCCCGCGAACACCAGCCGCACTGCTTTCAAACCCGCAGCACCAAACGACTCCGCCCCGTTCCCGAATCGTGATGATCCGGATACGGGGCGGGGGCGTTTTATCCCGGAGCCACGGGGGCTCAGAGCTTGGTCAACTTGGAGTAGGGGCTGAGGATCCGCCCCTGGCGTCCGGAAAAGTCGATGAGGACGGCGAGGTCTCCCTCGACCCCCACGACTCGTCCGAGTCCGAATTGATCATGCGAAACCCGGTCCCCCACCTCGTAGTTCTCAATGGGCGGGGCGGCCGGGGCCGGGACGTTGAAGGGACTGGACGGCAGGTGTCGCCGGGCTCCGGCTGGCTTTGTCATTACCTTCAGTATGCGCCCACGGGACGGCAGATGCCATGCCCGCCTCCCACTCGCCTCCCAGGTCCGGCCCCTCGCAGGGCTCCCACCGGCCCCAACGACGCCGGTCGGCCGTGCGCCCCGCCCGGCGTACGGGACACCGTCGCCGGTGCTGTTCAGGACCCGGCGCGGCCGTCGCGGTGGCGCTCCGCCGCTTCGGCGGTTTCGGGGCCGGCCGGGTCGTCGAAACGCGTCGGGATCGTCGGCGGCGCTTCCCCTTTCGAGTACGCGACCGGCTCGCTGTTCGAACGGGACGGGAGGCGCCGGGCCGGGCCGTCGCGCGGGCCCACGGCGTCCCTCCGAGCGTGGACCGTGCCGCCGACCGCGGATCGCTGAGCGCCGACCGTAGGCCGCCGGCCGCCGGCCGCCGGCCTACGGAAGCGAGCTGCGCCGGACCCGTCCGCGGGCGTACGCCTACTGCGCCTCCATGCGCACGCGGGCGCGCACGAGCGCGAGCGCGAGCACGTACGTGGGCGAACGCGGGCACGTACGTGGGCGAACGCGGGCACGTACGTGGGCGAACGCGGGCACGTACGTGGGAGTATGCGGCGGAGCAGTGGGAACGCGCGCCCGTGGGATGCGTCACTCCTGCGACGGCCGCAACCACGCACCCCCTCCCCCGCGTCGCACACTGCGTCAGGCAGCCACATCCGCGGCTCGGGGCCGGGTCGACAGAGGGGATCACGGGCATGGCAGCCGCATCATCCGCAGCCCGGCCGGAGCGGTACCGCGTCGTGGCGCCCCTCGGGGAGAGCGGCACGGGACGCATGGACCTCGCACGGGACCCCGCCGGGCACCTGGTGGCGCTGAAGACCGTGCACCCGCGTATCGCCGCCGATCCGGGCTTCCGGGAACGCTTCCGCCGCGAGACCTCGGCGGCCAGGTCCGTCCACGACGTGTACGCGGCAGCCGTGCTGGACGCGGACGCCGACGCCGAACTCCCCTGGCTGGCGAGCGAGTTCTGCGCGGGCCCCTCCCTGGTGGACACGATCAGTACGCTCGGCCCGATGGACTCGGCCGCTCTGGGCACACTCGGCGCCGCGCTCGCCCAGGCCCTGGGCGCCGTGCACGCGGCCGGTCTGGTGCACCGCGACCTCAAGCCCGCCCATGTGGTCGTCTCGCGGACCGGCCCCAAGATCCTCGACTTCGGAACGGCGAAGGACACCGCGGACGGCAAGCTCGGCTTCCTCGCCCCGGAACAGCTCACCGGATCCGCGGGAGCCGCCGCCGTCGGTCCGCCCGCCGACGTGTTCGCCCTGGGCGCGCTACTCACCCTGTCCAGCACGGGCCGCAATCCGTACGGTTCGGGCACCGCCCGCGACGTCATGCACCGCACCCTGCACGAGGCCCCCGACCTGCTGGGCGTGCCCGGCGGGGAGTGGCAGGGCTTCCTGCGGCGCTGTCTGGCGATGGACCCGGCCGACCGGCCGACCGGTCCGGAGGCGCTCGCCTGGTGCGCGGGACGGGCGGCGGGATCCGTTCCGTGGTGGCTGGAGGAGCCGATCCTCGGGGTCGTACGGGAGCACGAGGAAGCGCTGGCGGAACTGGTCGACGCCGGGCCCGAGCTGGCGGAGGCCATACCGGAGGCGTTCCGCACCCCGGCTCGGCACGCTCCCGCGCCGTGGCCCGAGGGAGGCTCCCCCCGCACGCCGTCCCGGTTCGCCGCCCCACGGGCAGCCGCCCAAGCGCCTCCCGCCCCCTCGCAGGACACCCCCGCTGCTCGCGACCCACGAACGCCCCCGCGCGCGCCGACAAACCCGTCGCTCCGCCCCGCGAACCCGCCGCACGACGACCCCACGAACCCGTCGCACCGCCACACCACGCCGCCGCACGACCCCGCGAATCCGCCGCACCGCCCTGCCGAGCCCCCGCGCGACCCCGCGAGCGCGCCGGGCCGCCCCTCCGCCGTACCGTCACCCCCGCCGACGTCGCCCCCGGGTCCCTCCCGTGCCACCGCCTCCGCCCGGGACACGCCTGCGGACCCCGCGCCCATGCCTGCACCGGAATGTGCAACGACCCCCGCGTCCGCGCCCGGTGCGCTCCCCACGCCCCGTCGCCGCGGATTCCCGGCTTGGATGGCGCGCTTCCTGCCCGACCGATCCGGACACTGACCCGGACACTTTGCCGGTCTCGTGCCTCGCGCCGAGAGTCGGCCGTCCCCCTCCGCCGTTCTCGCGCGGGCGCGGCATCATGATCCACATGACTGACGCACCCGCCCCCGCCACCTCCCCCGACCCCACTGCACCCCGCCCCACGCCCTTCCCGCCCACCGGCCGCCGCGTCCTTGTCAGCGGGGCGTCACGCGGTCTCGGCCGCGCGCTTGCGCAGGCGTTCGCGGCCAACGGCGACCGCGTCGCCGTTCACTTCGCCTCACGGCGCGACGAGGCGCAGGCGACGCTCGCTTCGCTCTCCGGGACGGGGCACGTGCTCGTCGGCGGCGACCTGTCCGCCCCCGAGGGGGCCGTCGAAGTCGCCGGGGAGGCCGCCGACGGCCTCGGCGGACTCGACGTGCTCGTGAACAACGCCGCCGTGAACCTCCCGCATCCGCCCGCCACCACGTCGTACGAGGACTGGGCCGCCACCTGGCAGAGCCACGTCTCCGTCAACCTCCTCGCGACGGCGCACCTCAGCCATCTCGCGGCCCACCGGATGATCGGGCAGGGCGGCGGTGGCCGGATCGTCAACGTCGGCTCGCGCGGCGCGTTCCGGGGCGAGCCCGACCACCCCGCGTACGGAGCGACGAAAGCGGCGGTGCACGCACTGGGCCAGTCGCTCGCCGTGCACCTCGCGCCGTACGGGATCGGCGTCGCCTCCGTCGCGCCCGGGTTCTTCGAGACGGAGCGGGTGGCACACCGGCTGGCGGGGGCCGAGGGGGAGGCGATCCGTGCGCAGAGTCCGTTCGGGCGGGTGGCATCCGCGGAGGAGGTCGCGGCAGCCGTGCTGTGGCTCGCGTCCCCGGCGGCCGAATGGGCATCCGGCACGGTGCTGGATCTCAACGGCGCGTCCTACCTGCGCACTTGATGCTTCTCCCGAATCCGGGCCAGGCGGCCCCTTGGCCGACGGCTCAGGCCGGCCTGGCGGACCGAGGACCCGAGGTGGGGGGCGCCAGGCGGGCACAGCGACAGCAGAGGTCAGGGGCTGGGGGCGCCCCCAAGGCGGGCCCCGGGCGGGCGGGGCCCTCAAACTCCGTGGCGCCCCGCCCCAAGGGCATGCCGTCCCCGGGCCCCATCGGGCCCGGGGACGTCTCCTAGCTCCGCGACCGCGCCTTGAAGGCCGCCTTGCGTGCCTCCTTCGCCGCACCCTTCTCCGGGTGCAGCCGCCCCACCGCCTCCAGTACCTCTGCCACCGCCGGATGCCCGACCCGCCACGCGCGCTCGAAGAACCCCTCGTGCCGCCCGGTCAGCCCGGCGACCAGTTCCCTCAGCTCGGGCGACGCCCCGTCCGCCACCTCCAGCTGCGCGGCGATCGTGTCGACGGCCAGCCAGAACACCATCTCCTCCGGCGGCGCCGGCACCCGTGCCGAACCCTGCTCCACCAGCCACACCCGGGCGAGACCGCCCAGTTCGAGGTCGTCGAGCTGCTCGCGTACGGCGGCCTCCGCAGCCGCTCCCACCAGGGACAGCGCCTGCTGGCAGCGCAGCCGCCGCAGTGGCCCGCCCGGGTCGACGCCGCGTGCCGCCGCCAGCAGCTCCCGTGCCGCGTCCGCGGGCTCACGCTGCGCGAGCCACTGCTCGATCTCCGCGCGGCCCGCGAGTTCGGGGAAGTGCGCGATGCCGTCGAGGAGCACGTCCGCGCCCTTGTCGGCGAGGTCTCCGACGGCCGGGGCGTCGACTCCCGCCTCCCGCATCCGCGCCCGCACCCCGTACAGGCCGAGCGGCGTCAGCCGCACCAGGCCGTACCGGGACACGTCCTCCTCGTCGAGTTCCTCGGCCACGGCGGGCGCGCCGGACTCCTCCTCCGCCATCAGCGCCTCGTCCACCGGCGTGTACTCGACGAGGCCCACCGCCTCCAGCACCTGGAACTGGTCGTCGAGCCGCATCATGGCTTCCGAGACCTGTTCCAGTACGTCGTCGGTCGGCTCGCCCATGTCGTCGGGGAGGATCATCGAGGCGGCGAGCGCGGGCAGCGGCACCGGGGAGTCGCCCGTGCCGCCGTCTGCGACGGTCAGCAGATACAGGTTTCCGAGGACGTTCTCCAGGTCCTCCGCCTCCTGCCGCGGGTCCCAGTCCAGGGCATCGAAGTCGAGTTCGCCACCGTCGCCGAGCAGCGCGCCGAGGTCGTCGAGCACCGGAGCGGCGGCGTCGGCGAAGGCCGTCTCGAACGCCTCCAGCCACAGCGCGAGGACGTCCTGCGGGCTGCCCTGGGCGACCAGGGCGAGTGCGTCGCCCGGCCCCGCGGTTCCCGATGCTCCCTCGGCCTCCGGGTCGTCCGGATCCGTGACCTCGACGAGCCCGGTGTCGACGGCCGTGCGCCACGCCTCGCTCGCGTACGCCGCCGCGTCCTCGGCGTCCTCGACGCCGTCCGCCGGGCCGAGGTTCAACACCTGCGCCGCTTCGCCCAGTTGCTCGTCGAAGAGATCGCCGCCCGCGTCGACCCGAGTGCCGGGAGCGACCCAGCGGGCCAGTCGGACGGCGCGGGCGAACAGCGGCGCGGCCAGCGCGTCCCGCGCCAGCTCCGCGTCCGAGTGCAGCCGCACCGGCGGCAGGGTGGGTCGGTCTTCGGACATCTGGGGGTTCTCCTCGGGGCACATGCCTGGGGGCACTTCGGTTGAGCGGCCCCCAGCGTAGACGTATTTGCACCGATCCCACCGGGTTCATGTACCCGTCAGGTTTCGTCCATCGGAGGATCATCCGACAAACCTTGACAACACCCGTACGTACGCAAGAGATTGACGCGCGTAGAACTGTTTTTCCCACCCCCCGCCGCACTCACCTCCCCGGAGTCCCCCGATGACGTCCCGCCGTTCCCTGCCGAAGATCACCGGCCTGCCGAGAACCACCGCGGTCGCCACCCTCCTCATCACCGCCCTCGCCGCAGGCCTCCTGACCGGCGCCACGAGCGCGGCTGCGGGAGACACTGCCCCGGTCCGCATCCACGACATCCAGGGCACCACCCGCGTCTCCCCGCTCGCCGGACAGCAGGTCGCGGACGTCGAGGGCATCGTCACGGGGGTCCGTACGTACGGCTCGAAGGGCTTCTGGTTCCAGGACCCGAAGGGCGACGGCAACCCCGCCACCAGCGAGGGCGTCTTCGTCTTCACGAGCTCCGCGCCGACGGTCGCGGCCGGCGACGCGGTGAAGGTCTCGGGCACGGTCACCGAGTACATACCCGGCGGCCTGAAGTCCGGGAACCAGTCCCTGACCCAGCTCTCCAGGCCGACGGTGACGGTCGTTTCCTCCGGCAACCCGGTGCCGGCCCCGGTCGTCATCAACTCGCGTACGGTTCCGGCCCGTTACTCCCCCCAGGGGGACCCCGCCGCGGAGAACAGCATCAACGCCCTGCCCCTCGCCCCCTCCCGCTACGCCCTCGACCACTACGAGGCCCTCGAAGGCGCCAACGTACGGATCGGCACCTCCCGGGTGGTCGGCGCGTCCGACCGGCACGCCCAGCTGTGGGTCACCGTCAAGCCGTACGAGAACGACACCCGCCGCGGCGGCACCCTCTACGGCAGCTACACCTCGCAGAACACCGGCCGCCTCCAGATCCAGCAGCTGGCCCCGCTCGCCGAGCGGCCCTTCCCGAAGGCGAACGTCGGCGACGTGCTGACCGGCGGTGCCGAGGGCCCGCTGGACTTCAACCAGTACGGCGGCTACACGCTCATCGCCCGCACCCTGGGCACGGTCGCCGACCGCGGCCTCAAGCGCGAGCACACCCGCCCGCAGTCCCGCCACGAGCTGGCCGTGGCCACGTACAACGTCGAGAACCTCGATCCCGCCGACCCGCAGGAGAAGTTCGACGCCCTCGCCCGCGCGGTCGTCGACAACCTCGCCTCCCCCGACGTCGTCGCCCTGGAAGAGATCCAGGACGACAACGGCGCGAAGAACGACGGCACGGTCGGCGCCGAGGCCACCGTGCGGAAGTTCACGGACGCGATCCGCGCGGCGGGCGGCCCGGCCTACGCATGGACCTCCATCGCGCCGGAGAACAACAAGGACGGCGGCGAACCCGGCGGCAACATCCGCCAGGTCTTCCTCCACAACCCGGCCCGCGTCTCCTTCACCCACCGTGCGGGCGGCGACGCGACGACGCCCACCGGCGTCGTACGGGAGAAGGGGCGCGCCGCGCTCACCCTCTCCCCCGGGCGCGTCGACCCCGCGAACGCCGCCTGGGAGAACAGCCGCAAGCCGCTCGCCGCCGAGTTCTCCTTCCGCGGCAAGCCCGTCATCGTCGTCGCCAACCACTTCGGTTCCAAGGGCGGCGACGAGGCCCTGTCCTCGCACCACCAGCCGCCGGTCCGCTCCTCGGAGACCAAGCGCCTCCAGCAGGCGCAGTCGGTGAACGCCTTCGTCAAGGAGGTCCTGAAGGCCGACCGCCGGGCTAACGTCCTCGTCCTCGGCGACATCAACGACTTCGAGTTCTCCGCCACGACGAAGGCCCTGGCCGCGGACGGCGCACTGACCGCCGCCATCGAGTCCCTGCCCCGCAGCGAGCGCTACTCGTACGTCTTCCAGGGCAACAGCCAGGTCCTGGACCAGATCCTGACCAGTCCGGCCATCCGCGGCTTCAGCTACGACAGCGTGCACATCAACGCCGAGTTCGCCGACCAGAACAGCGACCACGACCCGCAGGTGCTGCGCTTCCGTCCGTAGTACGGGACGGCCGCCGTACGCCCGCTACGCCCCCGCGCCGAGCGACAACGCGGGGGTGTAGCGCCGTACTTGGCTGCTCGCCAGGCCGGGGAACTCGTGGACGCGCCGCCACTCGGCGGGCACTTCCCCCGCCGGGCCCTTCGGTGCGTTCATCATCGCCTCGTGCGAGGCGGCGTCGACCCACTCGGCGAGGTTGAGCGCGCGGGCGCCGTCGAGGCTCACGTGGAAGTGGGCGGCGAGCGAGCCGTCGGCCACCGCCCGCGGGCCGTCGGCCTCTCCGGGCGGGCCCTCCAGCGCGGCGAACACGGTGTCCACCCATTCCCGGGCCCGTGCCCGGCCGGGCCCCTCGAAGTCCACCTCGATCAGCGCCACGCTGCCCGGCTGCCGGTCGTCACCCTCGGTGGGACTGCTGCGGTACAGGTCGTAGGAGTCGAGCCGCAGCCGCCGCACACCGGGCACGGCGGCGTCGATCTCCGCGTTCCGCTCGTCGCGCTCCCCGGCGACGAACGCCCGGTACGCCTCCTCGTTCCTCCACTGGCTGTAGTGCATGAGCGTCCTGCCGTCCTCGCCGACGTAGACGCTGTAGGAGATCAGTCCCGTGTCGGGCCAGTCCCGGGACAGCCACGCCCTCTCGATGGCGGCGACGGCCGCCCGCTGCGCCTGGGGCGAGCCGACGTCCCAGGTGCTGACCTTGACGACGCCGACCCCCGGCCGGGTCAGGTCGGGGCGGCTGCGGGTCACGGTTGCGGTCATGTCGGTCTCCTCGTCGGCGCGCCCGGGCGGGTTCCCTGCGCGGCTACGGGGATCACTCTGGGACGTCAAGTCCGGTTGAGGTCAAGCGGGTTGTCCGGTGCGTCACCGCGGCGGAGCGAGGTCCCACGGTGTGACGTCGAACGCGTCCACCATCCGCACGTCCTCCTCCAGCGCGAAGCTGCGCGCCGAGTGCCCCGGCCCTGCCGCGATCCTGAGCGTCTGCGCCTTCTCCACCCCGTCGTAGGGCCGCCAGTCGAGCCGGGAGTACGCGACGCCGCCGGGCGGCAGCACCACCTCGGCATCGGCCTTCTTCCCCTCCTCGCGGACGTTCACCTCGATGTCGACGGCCGTGCCGTCGGAGGCGTAGGCCTTGACCGAGGGGCGGCCGGAGAGCCGGTAGGGCGCCGCGCCGCAGTTGGTGAGGGTGAGGGTGGCCAACCGGTGCATCAGGGCCGCCTGGATCTCTCCCATGCCGACGCGCACTCCGGCGGGGCAGTCCCGCGCGGCGGGAGGGCTGTGCGGGGCGGGAGGGCTGTGCGGGGCGCCGGCCGGCGGCGGCGCGGCGGGACGCCCCGGACCATCGGGGGCCGCAGCTCCCCGCGTCGGCGTCGGGGACACGGGAGGGGCACTGCTCCCGGCCGGCCGCGGCACTCCCTCGCCCTCCGGTACGAGGAAGCCGTCGCACCCCGTGAGGGCCAGCGCCCCGAGCAGCACCGCCGCCGCCTTCGCTCGCGTACGCACGCCCATACAGGATCCCCCCGGCTCGCGCGGACCGGCCCGCGCCTCGTCTGCGCGGATCATGTCAGACTCCGGCCGGGCACCCGCCACTCCGGCCCACCGTCCACTTCTGCTTATGTTTTCCCCTAAGGAAATCTAAGTGGACCTGAACGGTCCGTGCGCCCGACACTGCGTTCATGACAGCTCCCCCGACTCCTTTCGGCCGCGCCCTGTGCGCGATGGTCACCCCGTTCACCCCGAGCGGTGACGCGCTGGACCTGCCGGGCGCCCAGAAGCTCGCCGGCCACCTGGTCACCTCGGGCGGCTGCGACGGTCTCGTCCTGAACGGCACCACCGGCGAGTCCCCCACCACCTCGGACGCAGAGAAGACGGCGCTCGTCGCCGCCGTGCGGGAGGCGGTCGGCCCGGATGTCCCGCTCCTCGCCGGTGTCGGCAGCGCGAGCACCGCACACACCGTGGAACTGGCCCGCGAAGCGGAACGGGCCGGAGCGGACGGGCTGCTGGTGGTCTCCCCGTACTACAGCAGGCCACCCCAGGCGGCGATCGAGGCCCACTTCTGCCGGGTCGCGGACGCGGTCGGCATCCCGCTGATGCTGTACGACATCCCCGCCCGTACCGGTGTCCGCATCGAGCCGGCCACGATGCTGCGGCTCGCCGGGCACCCCCGCATCGCGGCGGTCAAGGACTGTTCGTACGACCTGCTCGGCGCGGCCCGGGTCATCGACCGCACCGGCCTCGCGCACTACTCGGGCAGCGAGGAGCTGAACCTGCCCCTGCTCGCGGTCGGCGGCGCCGGGTTCGTCAGTACGCTCGCCAACGTCGTCCCGCACGCGATGGCCGCCCCTCTCCGGGCGCACCGCGACGGCGACGTGGACCGGGCGGCACGCCTCCACCGGCGCACCCTCCCGCTCGCCGAGCTGATGATGGCGTCCGGCCTGCCCGGCACGGTCACCGCGAAGACGCTGCTCAACGCGCTGGGGCTGCCCGCGGGCCCGGTCCGCGAGCCCTTGCAGCCGGCGTCCTCGGACGTGCTCGACGCGCTGCTGGCCGCCTACGGGGAGCTGATGGGCGACGACTGCTGACACGGGGGTGGCAACCGGGCGGGCAGGGGCGAGGGGGCGGCGCGGGCGGGCATCCTGTGCGCCGGGACTCATGGGCGCTCCGGCCACTCGCACGGCCCGCAGGTCACGCAGCTCGACGGACTCCGCCCCCCGGCGGGGCAGCTCGTACGGTTGCCCCGCCGCCCCCCTGACCCGCCGCTAGTCGTTGCTGTGCAGCACCTCGTTCAGCCCGCCCCAGACCGCGTTGTTCGGCCGGGCCTCGACCGCACCCGTCACCGAGTTCCGGCGGAACAGGATGTTCGAGGCCCCGGACAGCTCCCGCGCCTTCACGATCTGTCCGTCCGGCATCGTCACCCGCGTCCCGGCGGTGACGTACAGACCCGCCTCCACCACGCACTCGTCGCCGAGCGCGATACCGACGCCGGCCTCGGCGCCGACCAGGCAGCGCTCGCCGATCGTGATCCGCATGTTGCCACCGCCCGACAGCGTGCCCATTGTCGACGCGCCGCCGCCGATGTCGGAGCCGTCACCGACGACGACGCCGGCCGAGATGCGCCCCTCCACCATGGACGTCCCGAGCGTCCCGGCGTTGAAGTTGACGAATCCCTCGTGCATCACGGTGGTGCCCGACGCCAGGTGCGCGCCCAGCCGCACCCGGTCCGCGTCCGCGATCCGCACACCCTTCGGCGCGACGTAGTCCGTCATCCTCGGGAACTTGTCCACCGAGGTCACCATCAGGTGCAGTCCCTCCGCGCGCGCGTTGAGCCGCACCTCCTCGACCGAGTCGACGGCGACCGGCCCGAGCGAGGTCCAGGCCACGTTGGCGAGCAGCCCGAAGAGGCCGTCCAGGTTCTGCCCGTGCGGCTGGACGAGCCGGTGCGAGAGCAGGTGCAGACGCAGGTACGCGTCGTGGGCGTCCAGCGGCTTGTCGTCGAGCGAGGCGATGACCGTGCGTACGGCCACGACTTCGACACCGCGGCGGGCGTCGGGGCCGACGGCCTTGGGCGCGGCGGCGCCCAGCAGTTCGGCGGCGCGCTCGTCGGTGAGGCGCTCGGTCCCGGCCGGGCCGGGCTCGGCGACGAGTTCGGGCGCCGGGAACCACGTGTCGAGGACGGTGCCGTCGGCGGCGAGGGTGGCGAGTCCGGCGGCGACAGCGCCGGTGGTGCGGGAAACAGTCGTATCGGTCATGACAGGAAACCTAACCGGCGGCGGCCCGCGCGGGCGAACCGGTCTCGCCCTCCGGGCGCACGTCACCGGGCCCGGCCTCCCCGGAGCCCCGCATCCGCCCCGCCGCCAGCACCGCCGCTCCCGCCAGCACGGCCAGCGCGGTACAGGCCGGCCACAGCAGCTCCGGCGACGCCGCGTACAGCGCCCCGCCCAGCGGCGGCGCCAGTACGACCCCGCTCACCGACACCCCCGCGTACAGGCTCTGGAACCGCCCCTGGGCGTGCGCGGGCGCCTGGTCCGCCACGAAGGCCGTCGCCGGCGTCTTGTACAGGATCTCCCCGGCGGTGAGCAGCAGCATCATCGCCGCCGCGAGTGCGATCCCCGCCCCGAACACCAGCAGCCCGTAGCCGAGGCCGACGAGGATCAGGCCTGTCCCGACGACGGCGAGCGGCGCGTACCGCCGCAGCGCCGCGGCGGCGGGCAGTTCGAGGAGGAGGATGACTCCGCCGTTGAGGGCGAACAGCCACCCGTACACCTGGGTGCTGAGGCCGTGGTCGGCCAGGAAGACGGGGAAGGTCGAGAACAGCTGCCGGTAGACGAGGTCGGCGAGGAAGACCGACACCAGCAGCACCACCAGGGCGGGCCGGTCGCGCAGCTCCCGCCGGATGCTCTTCCCGCCGCCGGGTCCGGGCCTGCGGACCGCCGCGCCGCGCGCGGGCATCACCCGGGACACGTACAGGGCGAAGAGGAGCGTCCCGATCCCGTCGGCCACGAAGAGCGCGGTGTACGAGAACGTGAGCGCGACCAGCGCCCCGAGCGGCGCGCCCACGGTGAACCCCGCGTTGCCCGCGGCCCGCATCACGGCGAAGCCCTGCCTGCGGGCCACCTCGGGGACGCTGACGGCGACGAGCGCGGAGTTGCAGGCGCGGACGGCGCCCTGGGCGTACTGGCACAGCGGCAGCACGCCGTACAGCGCGGCGACCGGGATCAGCGGCAGCAGGCACAGCGCCGCCCCGGCGAGCACGGCCGCGCCCAGCAGCGTCCGCCGGTGGCCGAACCTGTCCCCGAACCAGCCGCCGGTGAAGTTGCCCGCCACGAGGCCGAGGCCGCCGATGCCGCTGAGCAGCCCGGCCTGCGGGACGGACAGGTCCCGCTCGTCCGTCAGGTACACGAAAAGGTAGATGAAGGTGAAGGCGACCGCGCTGTTGAAGAAGATCCCGAACGCCAGCAGCCAGACGGCCCTCGGTATGTCCCTGAAAGTCCCCAACATGCCTGCCCCGCCCCTCAGTTCCTTTTGGGAACCGACTATGGCAGCATCGTCACCGCAGGTCAACGACGCAAAGGGAGGCCCACCTGATCCTGGTCGTCGACCGCGACCGAACTATCCGCGAGGTGGTCTCCAGGTGGTCTCCGGCGACACGGACATCACGGCGAGCGTGGACCGGGCCCTCGGTGCGGTCCTCGGCGCGCCCCGCCGTGACGGAGACGTCTTCCGCGCACCGGCGGTCGTTCCCGCCCCCGCACGGAATTCCGCAGACCGTTCGAACCCCGATACGGTGGGCCGCCGATCTTCCCCTCGCACACACCCACCCCATGGAGCACGCAGTGACCCACTACTCGGGCGGACCCCCCGGCAGCCCCCCGCCCGGACCCCCGGGCCCCGGATACGGCTGGAACGGCGGCTGGGCGCCGCTCCCGGACGCGCCGAAACCCGGTGTGGTCCCGCTGCGTCCGCTGGGCCTCGGCGACATCCTGGGCGGCACCTTCTCGGCCTTCGGCCGGTACTGGAAGCCGCTGCTGGGCACGGCAGCCGTGGCGTACGGGACGGCGCTGCTGGTCGCGTGCGGCGCGATGGCCGTCGCCTACGCCCTGTGCACCGACGAGTTCGACGTGATCGAGCGCTCGATCCGCGCCAACGACTCCCACCCGCCCACCTCGGCCCTGGTCAGCGTCGCCGTGACCTTCGGCGTGGCGGCTCTCTTCGGCGTGCTGTGCCTGATGGCCGCCTCCGCTCTGACGCAGGCGGCCTCGCCCGCCGTGCTCCAGGAAGCGGTACTCGGCCGGCCGGTCACGTTCCGCCAGGTGTGGGGCCGGGCGGTGCGCCGGTTCCCGGCGGTGCTCGGGGCGCTGTCGGTCCCGTGGCTGCTGTCCCTGCTGGTGGGGGCCCTGCTGTCCGCGGGGTACGTGGCCCTGATGCTCACCGTCGTGGAGAACCGGGGCGGGGAGGCGGCGGGTGTGTGGGCGGCGGTCGGCCTCGGGCTGGGGCTGCTGCTCGCGCCCGCGGCCGTGTGGCTGTGGGTGCTGTTCAGCCTGGCCCCGGCGGTCGCCGTCTTCGAGTCCGCAAGCCCGGTGCAGGCACTGCGCCGCTCGGCCCGCCTGGTGAAGGGCTCGTGGTGGCGGATCTTCGGCATCACGCTGCTGCTGTGGCTGATGGCGACCGTGGCGAGCTCGCTCATCCAGATGCCGTTCAACCTCCTGGGCGCCTTCTCCATGGTCCCCGGCATGGACGTCGACCATACGGACGACGCCGCCGCCGCGGCACAGATCATGCTCTCCGTGGGCGGCTACGTGCTGATCAGCCTGCTCGGCAGCTTCATCAGCCAGATCCTGGTCACCTACTTCCCGCAGCTCACCACCGGCCTGCTCTACGTCGACCAGCGCATCCGGCGCGAGGGCCTGGCCCCGGCGCTGATCGACGCCGCACAGGTCCCGCCGCCGCCGCGGCACTGAGGCACGCGGCTGCGACAACACCGCGCACGCGGACACGGCTGTGCCCCCGGCGCTCACACGGAGCACCGGGGGCACAGCCATACGCACAGTCGTGCGTACGGAGGGGAACTCAGACGTTGAAGCCGAGCGCGCGCAGCTGCTCGCGGCCGTCGTCGGTGATCTTGTCCGGGCCCCACGGCGGCATCCAGACCCAGTTGATCTTGAGCTCGTTGACGATGCCCTCGGTGGCGGACTTCGCCTGGTCCTCGATGACGTCCGTCAGCGGGCAGGCCGCCGAGGTGAGAGTCATGTCGATGGTCGCGATGTTCGCGTCGTCGACGTGCACCCCGTAGATCAGGCCCAGGTTGACCACGTCGATGCCCAGCTCGGGGTCGACCACGTCGTACAGGGCTTCGCGGACCTCTTCTTCGGAGGCCGGCTTGGTCGTCACAGTCGTCTCGTCGCTCATGCCGTCTCCTTCTTCGCGCTCTCGCCCAGGGCCTGGGCTGTCGCGTCCTTCCATGCCATCCAGCTCAGCAGGGCGCACTTCACCCGGGCGGGGAACTTCGACACCCCGGCGAACGCGACCGCGTCCTCCAGGATGTCCTCCATCGCCTCGTCGGGCACGACGGCGCCCTTGGACTGCATCAGCTCCAGGAACGTCTCCTGGATCTTCCGCGCGTCGGCGAGGTCCTTGCCGACGAGAAGGTCATTGAGGACGGAGGCGCTGGCCTGGCTGATCGAACAGCCCTGGCCCTCGTAGCTCACGTCCTCGATGCGCTCGCCGTCGTACTTCACCCGCAGCGTGATCTCGTCGCCGCACGTGGGGTTGACGTGGTGCACCTCGGCGTCGCCGTCACGAAGACCGCGCCCGTGCGGGTGCTTGTAGTGGTCCAGGATGACTTCCTGGTACATCGAATCCAGCTTCACAGTGTTCCCCGCCCTACCCGAAGAAGTTCCGTACGTGCTCCAGCCCGTCGACCAGCGCGTCGACCTCTCCGGGCGTGGAGTACAGATAGAACGACGCTCGCGTGGTCGCAGGAATTCCGTAGCGCAGGCAGACCGGACGCGCGCAGTGGTGTCCGACCCGTACCGCGATGCCCTCCTCGTCGAGTACCTGGCCCACGTCGTGCGGGTGGATGTCGCCGAGCGTGAAGGAGAGCGCCGCACCGCGGTCCTCGGCCGTCGCCGGGCCGATTATCCGCAGGTCCGGGACTTCGAGGAGACGCTTGACCGCGTACTCGGTGATCGCGTGCTCGTGGCGCGCGATGTTCTCCATGCCGATCGCCGAGAGGTAGTCCACCGCCGCGCCGAGGCCGACGGCCTGCGCGATCGGAGGTGTACCGGCCTCGAACTTGTGCGGCGCGGGAGCATACGTGGACGAGTGCATCGACACGGTTTCGATCATCTCGCCGCCGCCCAGGAACGGCGGCAGGTCCTCCAGGAGTTCCTGACGGCCCCAGAGCACGCCGATGCCGGTCGGGCCGACCATCTTGTGGCCGGTGAAGGCCACGAAGTCGGCCTGCAGCGCCTGCACGTCCAGCACCATGTGCGGGGCGGCCTGCGAGGCGTCGATGCAGACCAGCGCGCCGACCTGCTGCGCGCGCCGGATGATCGTCTCGACCGGGTTGACCGTGCCGAGCAGGTTGGAGACCAGCGTGAAGGAGACGATCTTCGTCTTCTCGGTGATGATCTCTTCGATGTTCGACAGGTCGAGACGGCCGTCGTCGGTGAGGCCGAACCACTTCAGCTTCGCGCCCGTGCGCTGCGAGAGCAGCTGCCACGGCACGATGTTGGAGTGGTGCTCCATCTCCGTGATGACGATCTCGGTGTCGCGGTCCACCCGGTAGGGCTCGTCGGCCCAGGTGAGCATGTTGGCCACGAGGTTGAGCGACTCGGAGGCGTTCTTGGTGAAGATCACCTCGTCGCGGCTCGGCGCGTTGATGAAGGCGGCGACCTTGTCGCGGGCACCCTCGTACAGTGCCGTGGCCTCCTCGGCGACCGTGTACACACCGCGGTGCACGTTCGCGTTGTGCCGCTCGTAGTACTCGTTGAGCGCGTCGAGCACCTGGCGCGGCTTCTGCGAAGTAGCGGCGGAGTCCAGGTAAACGATCTTCTTGTCCCCGTGGACGATGCGGTCCAGCAGGGGGAAGTCCTTGCGGATCGCGTCCGTGTCGAGGAGGCCCGGCAGTTGTGTCACGCGGCTGCGCCACCCTTCGTGTACTTCTCGTAGCCCTCGGCCTCGAGCTGGTCGGCGAGTTCCGGACCACCGGACTCCACGATCCTGCCCGCCGAGAAGACGTGCACGAAGTCCGGCTTGATGTAGCGCAGGATGCGCGTGTAGTGCGTGATCAGCAGCGTGCCGACCTCGCCGGTCCCGCGGACGCGGTTGACGCCGTCCGAGACCTGGCGGAGCGCGTCGACGTCGAGGCCCGAGTCGGTCTCGTCGAGGATGGCGATCTTCGGCTTCATGAGCTCCATCTGGAGGATCTCGTGACGCTTCTTCTCGCCGCCGGAGAAGCCCTCGTTGACGTTGCGCTCGGCGAAGGTCGGGTCCATCTGGAGCTGCTCCATCGCGGACTTGACCTCCTTCACCCAGGTGCGCAGCTTGGGGGCCTCGCCACGCAGCGCGGTGGCCGACGTGCGCAGGAAGTTGGACACCGAGACGCCGGGGACCTCGACCGGGTACTGCATGGCCAGGAACATGCCGGCGCGGGCGCGCTCGTCGACGGACATCTCCAGGACGTCCTCGCCGTCGAGGGTGACGGTGCCGCTGGTGATCGTGTACTTGGGGTGACCCGCGATCGAGTACGCGAGGGTGGACTTGCCGGAGCCGTTGGGGCCCATGATGGCGTGGGTCTCGCCCTGCTTCACGGTCAGGTCGACGCCCTTGAGGATCTCCTTGGTGCCGTTCTCGACATCGACGGAGACGTGCAGGTCGCGGATTTCAAGCGTTGCCATGGGGTACTCAGGACTCCTGGGTGACGGAGACGAGCACATCGTCCCCTTCGATCTTTACGGGGTATACGGGGACGGGGCGCGTCGCGGGCAGGCCGGACGGCTTTCCGGTACGGAGGTCGAAGCTGGAGCCGTGCAACCAGCACTCGATGGCACAGTCCTCGACTTCGCCCTCGGACAGCGAGACGTTCGCGTGCGAGCAGATGTCGTTGATCGCGAAGACTTCGCCCTCGGTCTGGACAAGGGACACCGGCGTGCCGTCGACCTCGACCCGCTTGGGGGTGTCGGTCTCCAGCTCGCTCAGCGTGGCCACTCGTACGAACGTCATCAGACGGAAGCCTCCAGCTCCGCATCGATCTTGGCGAGCAGGCGCGCCTCGACGTCGTCGACGCCGATCTGCTGGACCAGCTCGGCGAAGAAGCCACGCACGACCAGGCGGCGGGCCTCGTCCTCGGGGATGCCGCGCGACTGGAGGTAGAAGAGCTGCTCGTCGTCGAAGCGGCCGGTCGCCGAGGCGTGGCCCGCTCCGGCGATCTCGCCGGTCTCGATCTCCAGGTTGGGGACCGAGTCGACGCGCGCGCCGTCGGTCAGCACCAGGTTGCGGTTCATCTCGTACGAGTCGGTGCCCTCGGCGGCCGCCTGGATCAGGACGTCGCCGATCCACACCGCGTGCGCGTCCTGGCCCTGGAGGGCGCCCTTGTAGGCCACGTTCGACTTGCAGTGCGGGACGTTGTGGTCGACCAGGAGGCGGTGCTCCTGGTGCTGGCCCTTGTCCGTGAAGTACAGGCCGAACAGCTCGGCCTCGCCGCCGGGACCGGCGTACGAGACGCGCGGGTGCAGCCGGACCAGGTCGCCGCCGAAGGTCACCACGACGGACTTGAAGGACGCGTCCCGGCCCACCAGCGCGTTGTGCTGCGCCACGTGGACGGCCTTGTCGGCCCAGTCCTGCACGGACACGACGGTGAGCTTCGCGCCGTCGCCGAGCACGTAGTCCACGTTGGCGGCGAGCACGCCGTCACCGGTGTGGTCGATGACCACGACGGCCTCGGCGAACGCGCCGAGCTCGAAGACCTGGTGGCCGTAGGCCGTACCGCCCTCGCCGTGCACCGACACGCGGATGGGCTCGGTGAGGACGGTCTCCTTGGGCACCGAGACGACCGAGGCCTTCTCGAAGGCGGAGTACGCCTGGGCGGCCACCCGGTCCACCGGGGTGCCGGCCTTGCCGAGGCGGGCGTCGGAGCGGTCGACCGTCTCGACGGTGACGCCCTCGGGGGCGTCGACCCGGACGGTCAGCACGCCGCCGGCCTCGGCGGTGCCGTCGTGCAGACCGCGCAGCCGGGCGAGCGGGGTGAACCGCCACTCCTCCTCGCGGCCGTGCGGCACCGGGAAGTCCGCCACGTCGAAGGACGGCGGCGCACTCATGCGGGTGGCGACGGTGGACTCCGCCGCCACCGCGAGGGAGCCGGAGGTGGTGGAACCCACCGGGATGTTGGTCTGGGCCTCAGCCATGGCTGTCGTGGTGCTCTCTCTCTGGATCAAGAAGTCGGGACGTGCGGACGGAGGGGGACGGTCAGCCGACCGAACCCTCCATCTGCAGCTCGATCAGCCGGTTGAGCTCCAGGGCGTACTCCATCGGGAGCTCCTTGGCGATCGGCTCGACGAAACCGCGCACGATCATCGCCATCGCCTCGAACTCGGTCAGACCGCGGCTCATCAGGTAGAAGAGCTGGTCCTCGGAGACCTTGGAGACGGTCGCCTCGTGGCCCATCGACACGTCGTCCTCGCGGACGTCCACGTACGGGTACGTGTCCGAGCGGGAGATGGTGTCGACCAGCAGCGCGTCGCACAGCACGTTGGACTTGGAGCCGGGCGCGCCCTCACCGATCTCGATGAGACCGCGGTACGAGGTACGGCCGCCGCCGCGCGCCACCGACTTCGAGACGATGTTCGACGACGTGTTCGGCGCCATGTGCACCATCTTCGCGCCGGCGTCCTGGTGCTGGCCCTCGCCCGCGAAGGCGATGGACAGGGTCTCGCCCTTGGCGTGCTCGCCCATCAGGTAGACGGCCGGGTACTTCATGGTGACCTTGGAGCCGATGTTGCCGTCGACCCACTCCATGGTCGCGCCCTCGTACGCCACGGCGCGCTTGGTGACCAGGTTGTATACGTTGTTCGACCAGTTCTGGATCGTCGTGTAGCGGCAGCGGCCGCCCTTCTTCACGATGATCTCGACCACGGCGGAGTGCAGCGAGTCCGAGGAGTAGATCGGCGCGGTGCAGCCCTCGACGTAGTGCACGTAGGCGTCTTCGTCGACGATGATCAGCGTGCGCTCGAACTGGCCCATGTTCTCCGTGTTGATACGGAAGTAGGCCTGCAGCGGGATCTCGACGTGGACGCCCTTGGGCACGTAGATGAACGAGCCGCCGGACCACACGGCCGAGTTCAGCGACGCGAACTTGTTGTCGCCGACCGGGATGACGGTGCCGAAGTACTCCTGGAAGAGCTCCGGGTGCTCCTTCAGCGCGGTGTCGGTGTCCATGAAGATGACACCCTGCGCCTCCAGCTCCTCGTTGATCTGGTGGTAGACGACCTCGGACTCGTACTGGGCCGCGACACCGGCGACGAGGCGCTGCTTCTCCGCCTCGGGGATGCCGAGCTTGTCGTACGTGTTCTTGATGTCGGCAGGCAGGTCCTCCCAGGACTGCGCCTGCTTCTCCGTCGAACGCACGAAGTACTTGATGTTGTCGAAGTCGATCCCCGACAGGTCCGAGCCCCAGTTCGGCATGGGCTTCTTGCCGAACAGCTTCAGACCCTTGAGACGCAGCTTCAGCATCCAGTCGGGCTCGTTCTTCTTCGCCGAGATGTCGCGGACGACAGCCTCGGACAGGCCGCGCTTGGCCGCGGCACCTGCCGCGTCGGAGTCGGCCCAGCCGAACTCGTACGTGCCCAGGCCCTCGAGTTCGGGGTGGGCAGTCTCCTCGATAGGGAGTGTCATGCGGGGTTCCTCCCGGCCGTGCTTGCTGATGCTGAATGACTGGTGTGACTGACCTTGGGGATGTACGTCGTGCAGACCCCGTCGCCGTGGGCGATGGTGGCCAGCCGCTGGACGTGGGTCCCGAGCAGTGCGGAGAAGACCTCGGTCTCCGCCTCGCACAGCTGCGGGAACTTCTCAGCGACGTGGGCGACAGGGCAGTGGTGCTGGCACAGCTGCTCTCCGACCGGTGCGCTACGCGCCGTAGCAGCGTACCCGTCGGCACTCAGGGCCCTCGCCAGAGCCTCGGTGCGCTCCTCGGGGGGCGCCGCCTCGACGGCTTCCCGGTACGCCTCGGCCTGCGCGGCGATCCGGGCGCGGGCGAACGCGGTGACGGCCGCCTCGCCCTGCTCGCCGCCGCCGGCCGCCCGGGAGATCCAGGTGAGGGCGTCGGCCGCGAGAGTGTCGTAGGACTGGTCGAAGGCGTCCCGGCCGCAGTCGGTGAGCGCGAAGACCTTGGCGGGCCTCCCGCGCGTACGCGCACCGTAGACGCGCTGCTCCTTGGCCTCCACCACGGTGTCCGCGACCAGCGCGTCGAGGTGGCGTCGTACGGCTGCCTGCGTGAGGCCCAGCCGCTTCGCCAGATCGGCGACGGTGGACGGCCCGTGGTCCAGGATGGACCGCGCGACACGGTTGCGGGTCGACCGCTCACCTGTCGCGATGTCCTCCTGAGGAACCTCGCCGTCGTATTTCACAACACCATTGTTGCGTAATTCTTCTGGGCCTGACAACCCGGCCCCGGAACAAGATCCGTGGACTACATCACTTAGGTAAACCTAAGCTGACCTGCGGAAATGATCATCGGTCAGACAATCGTGAGGCCCGCCGGCGAGCGCCGTCGACGGCTTGCCGGCATGCCGTCACGCCTGCCGCACCCGTCCCTGCGCCCCCGCGGCTCCCTCGCCGCCGACCTGCATGACCTGGGAGTACGTCCCCCCGTACACCCCTCCTCTTAAGCTCCTCCGTCCGCGCCCCGGGAGGGATGTGCGGCTCCCGGGTGGGTGAACGGGACGCCGGCCTCCTCCCGTCCGGCGGCGCGACGGTGCACGCGCAGGGGTGAGGGGAAGGAGCATCGGCCCGGGGCCGCCAGGGACCCCGCCTTGCCGGGCGTGGCGAACCGCCCCACCGGCCACGTCGCGCCCGTACGCGGGTACCGGCCCCGTGCCGGGGTCCCCGTCCCCCGCCGCCTAGACTCGCTCCCATGTCACATGAGCCCGTCGTCCAGGTCACCGGCCTGGTCAAGCGGTACGGATCCAAGACCGCGGTCGACGGCCTCGACCTCACCGTCGCCCCCCGCACCGTCACCGCCGTCCTGGGACCCAACGGCGCGGGGAAGACGACCACCGTCGAGACCTGCGAGGGCTACCGCAAGCCCGACGCGGGCACCGTCCGTGTGCTGGGCCTCGACCCGATCGCCGACGCGGCGAAACTGCGCCCCCGCATCGGCGTCATGCTGCAGTCCGGCGGCGTCTACTCCGGCGCCCGCGCCGACGAGATGCTCCGCCACATGGCCAAGCTGCACGCCCACCCCCTGGACGTGGACGTTCTCATCGAACGCCTCGGGCTGGGCAGTTGCGGCCGTACGACCTACCGGCGCCTCTCCGGGGGCCAGCAGCAGCGCCTCGCGCTCGCCATGGCCGTCGTCGGCCGCCCGGAACTCGTCTTCCTCGACGAGCCGACCGCCGGTCTCGACCCGCACGCGCGCCGCTCCACCTGGGATCTCGTCCGCGAGCTGCGCGAATCCGGCGTGAGCGTCATCCTCACCACCCACTTCATGGACGAGGCCGAGCAGCTCGCCGACGACGTCGTGATCGTCGACGCCGGCCGGATCATCGCCCAGGGCGCCCCCGCCGAACTCTCCCGGGGCGGCGCCGAGAACACCCTGCGCTTCACGGGCCGCCCCGGCCTCGACCTCGCATCGCTGCTGAAGGCCCTGCCGACGGACACCCTCGCGGAGGAGCTGGTCCCCGGCACGTACCGCATCAGCGGGAAGATCGACCCGCACCTGCTCGCCACGGTCACCTCCTGGTGCGCGCAGCACGGAGTGATGCCGGACGGCATCTCGGTCGAGCGCCGCACCCTCGAAGACGTCTTCCTTGAGCTGACCGGTAAGGACCTCCGTCCATGAGCACCGCCCCTTACACCCCGATGCCGGGCGCGGCCCCGCTCGGCCGGATGATCGCGGCGCAGACCGCCCTCGAAACGAAGATGCTGCTGCGCAACGGCGAACAGCTCCTGCTGACCGTGATCATTCCGGCACTGCTGCTCGTCCTGTTCTCGGCCGTCGACATCATCGACACCGGCCGGGGCAAGTCGGTGGACTTCCTCGCCCCCGGCGTCCTCGCGCTCGCCGTCATGTCGACCGCGTTCACCGGTCAGGCCATCGCCACCGGTTTCGAGCGGCGCTACGGCGTCCTCAAGAGGCTCGCCACCTCTCCGCTGCCGCGCTGGGCGCTGATGACGGCGAAGACGCTGTCGGTGCTCGTCACCGAGGTGCTCCAAGTGCTCCTGCTGACCGTGATCGCCCTCGGCCTCGGGTGGTCGCCGCAGGGCGACCCCCTTTCCGTCCTGCTTCTGCTGCTCCTTGGCACGGCGGCCTTCTCCGGGCTCGGGCTGCTGATGGCCGGCACCCTGAGGGCGGAGGCGACGCTGGCCGCCGCGAACCTCGTCTTCCTGCTGCTCCTCGTCGGCGGAGGTGTGATCGTCCCGCTCGACAAGTTCCCGGACGGCGTGCAGAGCGTCCTCGGCCTGCTGCCCATCTCGGCACTCTCCGACGGACTGCGCGACGTCCTGCAGCACGGCGCGTCGATGCCGTGGGGCAACCTGGGCGTCCTGGCCGGCTGGGCCGTGCTCGGTCTGGGCGCGGCGGCGAAGTTCTTCCGCTGGGAATAGCGCCGAGGAACCTGCGAGTGACGTCACACGCCGTACCGGGCCCCCTCGTGAAAAGCTGCACAAGCTCCGGCCTACGATGGTTGCCGTGTTGACCCCCCTCGCCCTCATCGCCAAGCGATGGACGCCCACGCCCCGTACGCTCCAGCGCGCCGCGCTGTCCGCCGTCGTGATGAGCGTGCTCATCATCGTCACCGGCGGCGCGGTCCGGCTGACCGGTTCCGGCCTCGGCTGCGACACCTGGCCCAAGTGCACGTCGGAGAGTCTGATCACCACGCCCGAGCAGGGCATCCACGGTCTGATCGAGTTCGGCAACCGCATGCTGACGTACGTGCTGTCGGCGGCCGTCGGCTGGGCGATCATCGCGGCGCGCTCCACCAAGCCGTGGCGGCGCGGCCTCACCCGGACCGCCTGGTTGATGTTCTGGCTGGTGATGAGCAACGCGGTGCTCGGCGGCATCTCGGTGCTCTCCGGCCTCAACCCGTGGACGGTGGCGGGCCACTTCCTGGCCGCCAATGCCCTCCTCGCGGTCGCGGTGATCACCTGGCAGCGCACCCGGGAGGGCGACGCCCCGCCACGGCCGCGCGTGCCGGGCCCGGTCCGCAAGCTGTCGTGGGCGATCGTGGTGGCGACCGTGCTGCTGCTCGTGCTCGGCACGTCGGTGACCGGCTCCGGCAAGCACGCGGGCGACAAGAGCGAGGTGCCGCGCATGCCGTGGGACTGGACCGACGCGGCCCACCTGCACGCCGTCTCGGCGTGGGTGGTCTGTGCGCTGGCCATCGCGATGTGGTTCGTGCTGCGCATGGTGGACGCCCCGGACGACACCCGCAAGCGCTCCCGCGACCTGCTGATCGTGCTGGTGGCGCAGGGCGTCGTCGGTTACGTGCAGTACTTCACGCACGTCCCGGAGCTGCTGGTCGGCCTGCACATGCTGCTGTCGTCGCTGATGTGGATCGCGGTGCTCCGGCTGGCCCTGAGCCTGCGCGAGCGTCCCGTGGAGGAGACCCCGGAGGTCCCCGCGCAGCCCGACGCCCCGCTCACCACGGCCGTCTAGCCGCACAGCCGGGCGGCCCCGGCAGCCGCCCGCCGTCCGGTCACGGCGCCGACCGCCCGCCCCGCTCGTCGGCGTCCAGCCGGTAGACGCGGCGGGCGTTGCCCGCGGAAAGCATCCGGGCGACCCGTTCCGCGTCCGGCCTGGACCACGCCCCGTCGGCCACCCACCCGCCGAGCACCCGTCCCAGCGCGTCGCGGAACTGGTGCGCGCCCACCACGTGCAGTTCGGGCAGCCCGCGGGCCCCGCTGGAGAAGAGCAGCTTCCCGAACGGCGCCAGTTCCAGCATCCCGGCGAGCACGGCGGCGGCCCGCGCCCCGGTGTGCGCCACGGCAGGACCCAGGTCGGCGTACACGTGCGGGAAGAGGCCCGCCAGCCGGGCCGCGTGCGCGTGGTACGGGGAGCCGTGCAGCAGCACCAGATCCGTGCCCAGGCCGGCGCTGGCCGCCGCGAACTCCGTCAGCTGTTCCGGATCCCCCGCCACGCGCAGTTGCACTGGCAACTGACAGCCGATCGCGTTCCACAGCAGGTGGCGCAGCAGTACCGGATCGCTCAGCAGCCCTCCTGCCCGGCGTCCCGCCAGCCACCGCCCGGCGGCGCCGCGCACCTCTCCCGGCCCCGGCGGGTGCGGGGCGAACGCGAGCCCGTCCCGTACCCCGGCGACCGAGAGGAAGGCGACCGCGGACCTCGTCGCCGCGTGCATCGCCTCGCCCAGGTTGGCGAGGAAGCCCTCTGCGGTGCCCGAGGTGTCCGCGACCTGTTCGGCCAGCAGTTCCAGCCGTACGATCTCCCGCGCCTGCGCGTCCCCCGCCGCCGCGAGCTCCCCGGGGTCCGTCAGGTCGCCCGGCGGACCGGTGTCGACGAGGTAGGTGGCGATGCCGGTGCCGCGCAGCAGCCGGCGGCCCGCTTCCAGGGCGCCCAGTTCGCGCCGTCTGGCGAGGTAGCGGGCGGGCGGGCAGTGCGGCTCCAGGCCGAGCAGGGGCGGGCACCAGCGGCGAACGGCGAAGCCCGTCTGGGTGTCGAAGAAGGTGGTGCCCGGCGCGGGTGGCGCGGCGGTGCTGCCGAGGTGGGCCTCGAAGGTGCCGAGGCCCAGCTCGGTGCGGAGCACCCCGTGGCAGTACTGGTCCACCAGCGACGGCGGGGCGGTGATCATCGGGGGCTCCCTGCGCAGACCGGGGACTGAGCTGTCTTCCACTGGTCCTAACGGGTGAACCCCGCGCAGGGGTACTGCTACGGCTTGCCGGAAGAGGGGTTGGCGGGGCCGCCGATCTGGAGTCCGGCCATCCGGCTCCACTCGTACGGGCCGGTCTCCACCTTCGCCGCGAACTCGCCGTCGAAGTCCTCGTGGACGGTGATGCCGGCCCGCTCGGTGGCCGCCTTCGCCACGTCGTACGTCGGGGCCACCAGGTCGCCCCAGGCGCCGTCGTCGCCCACCAGGACGATCCGGGTGCCCTTCTGCCCGAGGTACGCGAGCTGGCCCTCGGCGCCGCCGTGCTTGCCGGCGAACGCGCCGATCTGCTTGGCCAGCTTGGCGGTCCTGCGCTCGGCGGACCTGGGGGTCGCCTGCGGGGTGGCCGTCTCTGCCTGCTTGGTGTCTGCCATGAACAGGATGCTACCGACGGGTAGCGAAACGCGCGACGGGCGGGTCGCGTGGCCTTGACCACGTGAGCCGCCCGTCGGGACGCCGTACCGGGCCTACCGCAGGAAGGGGTCCACCGCGACCGCCACGAAGAGCAGCGAGACGTAGGTGATCGACCAGTGGAAGAGCCGCATCTCCTTCAGCTTCGCGCCCGTGACCTCGGCCTTGGCGCGGGCTCGCAGACCGTGCGCCTCCCAGAGCCACCAGCCGCCGGTGACGGCCGCGACGGCGGTGTAGAACCACCCCGTGTAGCCGAGCGGCTGGAGCAGCAGGGACACCGCGACCATGACCCAGCTGTAGAGCACGATCTGATTGGCGACCGCCTTGTTGCCCGCGACGACCGGCAGCATGGGCACGCCCACGCGGGCGTAGTCGTCCTTGACCTTCATCGACAGTGGCCAGTAGTGCGGCGGCGTCCAGAAGAAGATGACCAGGAAGAGGATCAGCGCGGCCCAGGACAGCGAGTTGGTCACCGAGGACCAGCCGATGAGGACCGGCAGGCAGCCGGCGATACCGCCCCAGACGATGTTCTGCGCGGTGCGGCGCTTGAGGATCATCGTGTAGACGACCACGTAGAAGAGGAGCGCACCCAGCGACAGCGCGGCGGACAGCCAGTTGACCAGCAGCCCGAACCAGAGCGTGGAGATCACCGCGAGCGAGAAGCCGAAGACGAGGCACTCGCCCGGGCTGACCATCCCGGTGACCAGCGGGCGCTGCGACGTGCGGTCCATCAGCGCGTCGATGTCGCGGTCGATGTACATGTTGAGCGCGTTTGCACCACCGGCGGAGAGGTAACCGCCGATACAGGTGGCCAGCACCAGCCACAGGTCCGGAACCCCTTGCTCCGCCAGGAACATCACCGGAACGGTGGTGATCAGCAGAAGCTCGATGATCCGCGGCTTGGTCAGTGCAACAAACGCCTTGACCCGGGCTCCGAACGGCCGATGGCCCCCCGGGCTGGGAGTCGAAGCGACCCCTGCGGGTCGGGACTCGACGGCCGTCACGCACACCCCTGACAGAGAATTCCTGAAGCAAGCACCGGACGTGAAGGCCCGGTAAATACTTGCGCGTACCACGCCACTGTAGACGTTGCCCATACGTCGTCCTTCGCCGGGGTGGGGTCGTGTTGGGCCACCCGTGAACCGGCCGGATACCTGCCCAGGACCCTGGGTACGCGAGCAGTAGTGTCCCGATGTATACGGAAATGCGTTCGTCGGGAGGCGAACCCCGTTTCACGCGCGCACTCTGGTACGTATGCGTCTTCTTTCCAGGGCCGCGGACTCGAAATTTCGCGCGTTCACGCGGGGGTAGGCTCGTCAACGCCCCGGTGCGGCGAATAGTCACCGGGCCCAAATCATTGTGGAGAGGAGCCCTGACCCAGGGTGAGCACCAAGCCGACCACCACAGACCTTGAGTGGACCGAATTGGACCAGCGGGCCGTAGACACCGCCCGCGTCCTGGCCGCGGACGCCGTACAGAAGGTCGGCAACGGCCATCCGGGTACGGCGATGAGCCTGGCCCCGGCCGCGTACACCCTCTTCCAGAAGGTGATGCGGCACGACCCGGCGGACGCCGAGTGGACGGGCCGCGACCGCTTCGTACTGTCCGCCGGACACTCGTCGCTGACGCTCTACACCCAGCTGTACCTGGCCGGCTTCGGCCTGGAGCTGGACGACCTGAAGGCGTTCCGTACGTGGGGTTCCAAGACCCCCGGGCACCCGGAGTACGGCCACACCACCGGCGTCGAGACCACCACCGGCCCTCTCGGCCAGGGTGTGGCCAACGCGGTGGGCATGGCCATGGCGGCCCGTTACGAGCGCGGTCTGTTCGACCCGGAGACGGCGCTCGGCGAGTCCCCGTTCGACCACTTCGTCTACGCCATCGCCGGTGACGGCTGCCTCCAGGAGGGCATCTCCGGCGAGGCGTCCTCGATGGCCGGGCACCAGAAACTCGGCAACCTGGTCCTGCTGTGGGACGACAACCACATCTCGATCGAGGGCGACACGGAGACGGCCGTCTCCGAGGACACCATGAAGCGGTACGAGGCCTACGGCTGGCACGTCCAGCGCGTGGAGCCCAAGCCGGACGGCGACCTGGACCCGGAGGCGCTCTACCGCGCGATCCAGCAGGCGAAGGCCGTCACGGACAAGCCGTCGTTCATCGCGATGCGCTCGATCATCGCCTGGCCCGCCCCGAACGCGCAGAACACCGAAGCCGCGCACGGCTCGGCGCTCGGCGACGACGAGGTCGCGGCGACGAAGCGGGTGCTGGGCTTCGACCCGGAGAAGACCTTCGAGGTCTCCGACGAGGTCATCGCGCACACCCGTAAGGCGCTCGACCGGGGCCGTGAGGCCAGGGCCGGGTGGGAGAAGGGCTTCGCCGCCTGGCGCACCGCCAACGCGGAGCGCGCGGCCGAGTTCGACCGCATCGCCGCGGGCGAACTGCCCGTCGGCTGGGAGGACAAGCTGCCCGTCTTCGAGACCGGCAAGGGCGTCGCCACCCGCGCGGCCTCCGGCAAGGTCCTCGAAGCACTCGGCGCGGTCATCCCCGAGCTGTGGGGCGGCTCCGCCGACCTCGCCGGCTCGAACAACACGACGATCGACAAGACGTCGTCGTTCCTCCCCGACGGCAACCCGCTGCCCGGGGCGGACAAGTACGGCCGCACGATCCACTTCGGCATCCGCGAGCACTCGATGGCCGCCGAGATGAACGGCATCGCGCTGCACGGCAACACCCGCATCTACGGCGGCACCTTCCTGGTGTTCTCCGACTACATGCGCAACTCGGTGCGGCTGTCCGCGCTGATGCACCTGCCGGTGACATACGTGTGGACGCACGACTCCGTCGGCCTCGGCGAGGACGGCCCGACCCACCAGCCGGTCGAGCACCTGGCCTCGCTGCGCGCGATCCCGGGCCTCAACGTGGTCCGCCCGGCGGACGCCAACGAGACCGCGATCGCCTGGCGCGAGATCCTCAGGCGCTACACCAAGGTCTTCGGCAAGGGCGCCCCCACGGGCCTGGTGCTGACCCGTCAGGGCGTGCCGACGTACGAGCGCAACGAGGACGCCGCCCGCGGCGGCTACGTGCTCCTCGACGCCGAGACGGACGGCCGGAACGCGGAGCCGCAGGTCGTGCTCATCGGCACCGGTTCCGAGGTCCAGCTCGCCGTCGAGGCGCGCGAGGAGCTCCAGGCCGCGGGCATCCCCACGCGTGTCGTGTCGATGCCGTCGGTGGAGTGGTTCGAGGAGCAGGACCAGGAGTACCGGGACGCCGTCCTTCCCCCGTCGGTCAAGGCGCGGGTGGCGGTCGAAGCCGGTATCGGTCTGACCTGGCACAAGTACGTGGGCGACGCGGGCCGGATCGTCTCGCTGGAGCACTTCGGGGCTTCCGCGGACGGCAAGGTCCTCTTCAAGGAGTTCGGCTTCACCGGCGAGGCAGTCGCTGCCGCCGCCCGGGAATCCCTCTCCGCCGCCCAGCGCTGACGCCCGTAGAGACCCAAGACCAGTAGGAGATGCAGAACTCATGACAGACGCACTCAAGCGCCTCTCCGACGAGGGCGTGGCGATCTGGCTCGACGACCTGTCGCGCAAGCGGATCACATCCGGCAACCTGGCCGAGCTGATCGACCAGCAGCACGTCGTCGGTGTGACCACCAACCCGTCGATCTTCCAGAAGGCAATCTCGCAGGGCGACGGCTACGACGTCCAGCTGACCGACCTGGCGGCCCGCGAGGTCACCGTCGAAGAAGCCATTCGCATGATCACGACGGCGGACGTGAGGGACGCCGCCGACATCCTGCGCCCGGTCTTCGACGCGACGCAGGGCCAGGACGGCCGGGTCTCCATCGAGGTCGACCCGCGTCTGGCCCACAACACGCGCGCCACGGTCGCCGAGGCCAAGCAGCTCGCCTGGCTGGTGGACCGGCCGAACACGCTGATCAAGATCCCGGCGACGCAGGCGGGCATCCCGGCGATCACCGAGGTCATCGGCCTGGGCATCAGCGTCAACGTCACGCTGATCTTCTCGCTGGAGCGCTACCGCGCCGTGATGGACGCGTACCTGGCGGGTCTGGAGAAGGCGAAGGCCAACGGCCTGGACCTCTCCACGATCCACTCAGTGGCCTCCTTCTTCGTGTCCCGGGTGGACACCGAGATCGACAAGCGTCTCGACGCCCAGGACACCGACGAGGCCAAGGCCCTCAAGGGCAAGGCGGCGCTCGCCAACGCCCGGCTCGCCTACCAGGCCTACGAAGAGGTCTTCAGCGGCGAGCGCTGGGCCGCCCTGGACAAGGCGCAGGCCAACAAGCAGCGTCCGCTGTGGGCCTCCACCGGCGTCAAGGACCCGGCGTACAAGGACACGATGTACGTCGACGAGCTGGTGGCGCCGGGCACGGTGAACACCATGCCGGAGGCGACCCTGGAGGCCGCCGCCGACCACGGCTCGGTCACCGGCAACACGATCGCCGGCAAGTACGAGCAGGCGCGCGCCGACCTGGACGCCCTGGAGAAGCTGGGCGTCTCCTACGACGAGGTCGTGGCGCTCCTGGAGACCGAGGGCGTCGACAAGTTCGAGGACGCCTGGAACGACCTGCTCAAGTCGACCGAGGCCGAGCTCAAGCGCCTCGCACCTTCGAAGGGCTGACCACTTGTCCAGCAGCAATCCGCTGCGTGACGCACAGGATCGACGGCTCCCGCGCATCGCGGGGCCGTCGGGCCTGGTCATTTTCGGCGTCACGGGCGATTTGTCCCGTAAAAAGTTGATGCCCGCCGTCTACGACCTGGCCAATCGCGGCCTGCTGCCGCCGGGCTTCTCGCTCATCGGCTTCGCCCGCCGCGACTGGGAGAACGAGGACTTCGCGCAGGTCGTGCACGACGCCGTCAAGGAGCACGCGCGCACCGAGTTCCGCGAGGAGGTCTGGCAGCAGCTGATCCAGGGCATGCGCTTCATCCAGGGCGACTTCGACGACGACGAGGCGTTCGAGACGCTCAAGTCGACGATCCAGGAGCTCGACAAGGCGCAGGGCACGGGCGGCAACTTCGCCTTCTACCTCTCCGTCCCGCCGAAGTTCTTCCCCAAGGTCGTCCAGCAGCTCAAGAAGCACGGACTGGCGGACCAGAAGGAGAACTCCTGGCGGCGCGCGGTCATCGAGAAGCCCTTCGGGCACGACCTGGCCTCCGCGCAGGAGCTCAACCGGATCGTCCACGAGGTCTTCCCTGCCAACGAGGTCTTCCGGATCGACCACTACCTGGGGAAGGAGACGGTGCAGAACATCCTGGCGCTGCGGTTCGCCAACCAGATGTTCGAGCCGATCTGGAACCGGTCGTACGTCGACCACGTGCAGATCACCATGGCCGAGGACATCGGCATCGGCGGCCGTGCCGGGTACTACGACGGCATCGGCGCCGCCCGCGACGTCATCCAGAACCACCTCCTCCAGCTGCTGGCGCTCACCGCGATGGAGGAGCCCGCCTCCTTCGAGGCGGACGCGCTGGTCGCGGAGAAGTCCAAGGTGCTGGGCGCGGTCAAGATCCCCAAGGATCTGGGCCGGGACACCGTGCGCGGGCAGTACGCGGCGGGCTGGCAGGGCGGCGCGAAGGCCGTCGGCTACCTCCAGGAAGACGGCATCGACCCCCAGTCGAAGACCGACACCTACGCCGCGGTGAAGCTGGAGATCGACAACCGCCGCTGGGCGGGCGTCCCGTTCTACCTGCGCACGGGCAAGCGCCTGGGCCGCCGGGTCACGGAGATCGCGGTCGTCTTCCAGCGCGCCCCGCACTCCCCCTTCGACCACACCGCCACCGAGGAACTCGGCCAGAACGCGATCGTCATCCGCGTCCAGCCCGACGAGGGCGTCACGGTCCGCTTCGGCTCCAAGGTGCCCGGCACCTCCATGGAGATCCGGGACGTCTCGATGGACTTCGCGTACGGCGAGTCCTTCACCGAGTCCAGCCCCGAGGCCTACGAGCGCCTCATCCTGGACGTCCTGCTCGGCGACGCCAACCTGTTCCCGCGCCTGGAGGAGGTCGAGCAGTCCTGGCGGATCCTCGACCCGATCGAGGAGTTCTGGGACACGCACGGCAAGCCCGCGCAGTACGCGTCCGGCACCTGGGGCCCGGTCGAGGCGGACGAAATGCTCGCACGAGAGGGACGGAGCTGGCGCCGGCCATGAAAATCGACCTGACGGACACCACGTCCAGCAAAGTCAACAAGGCACTCGTACAGGCGCGACGGGCCATCGGGACCCCGGCCGTCGGCATGGTGCTCACCCTCGTCATCGTCACCGACGAGGAGAACGCGTACGACGCCCTGAAGGCGGCCAACGACGCCTCGCGCGAGCACCCCTCGCGCAAGCTGGTCGTCATCAAGCGGCCCTCGCGCTCGCCGCGCGACCGCGCGAAGGCGCGTCTCGACGCGGAGGTACGGGTCGGCGCGGCCGCGGGCACCGGTGAAACCGTTGTCCTGCGGCTGTACGGCGAGGTCATCAACCACGCCCAGTCGGTCGTCCTGCCGCTGCTGCTCCCGGACGCGCCGACGGTGCTGTGGTGGCCGGTGCACGGTCCCGTGAACCCCGCCAAGGACCCGCTGGGCACCCTCGGGCAGCGCCGTGTCACCGACACCTACGCCGCCGAACAGCCCATCCACGAGCTGATGGCGCGCAGCGCGAACTACACGCCGGGCGACACGGACCTGTCCTGGGCCCGCATCACCCCGTGGCGTTCGATGCTCGCCGCGGCCCTCGACCAGCTACCCACCGAGGTCACCTCGGTGGAGGTGGAGGGCGAGGAGTTCAACCCGAGCTGCGAGTTGCTCGCCATGTGGCTGGCGGACCGGCTGCACGTGCCCGTCAAGCGCTCCCTCTCCGCCGGTCCCGGTCTGACCGCCGTACGGATGGAGACCAAGGACGGCCCGATCGTCCTGGACCGCGCGGACGGCTCGCTCGCCACGCTGTGCATGAAGGGCCAGCCGGACCGCGCGGTGGCGTTGAAGCGGCGTGACACGGCCGAACTCCTGGCGGAGGAACTGCGCCGCCTGGACCCCGACGACACGTACGCGTCGGCGCTGAAGTTCGGCGTGGACAGGCTGGGCGACACGGCGGAGAGGGCCGAGCCGCAGGCTTCGGGCCCGTCGGACTCCGTGGGCTCGTCGGACTCGTCCGGCCCATCGGACGGGAAGCCGGCGGCCGAGAGGTCCGCGTCCACTGCGGCGAAGAAGTCCGCTCCTGCGAAGAAGGCGGCTTCCAAGTGATGAGCGGGACGCCGCAGCTGGTGGTCCACCGGGACAAGGAGCTGATGGCCCAGGCCGCGGCGGCCCGGCTGATCACGAAGATCGTCGACGCCCAGGCCGCACGCGGCACGGCGTCGGTGGTCCTCACCGGCGGCCGCAACGGCAACGGACTGCTCGCGGCACTGGCCTCCTCCCCCGCCCGCGACGCGGTCGACTGGTCGCGGCTCGACCTGTGGTGGGGCGACGAACGGTTCGTGCCCGCCGCCGACCCGGAGCGCAACTACACGCAGGCCCGGGAGGCTCTGCTGGACGCGGTCCCGCTGGACCCGGCCCGGGTGCACGCCATGCCGGCCTCCGACGCGGGATACGAGGACGCGGACTCGGCGGCGGCCGCCTACGCGGCCGAACTGGCCGCCGCCGCGGCTCCCGAGGACCACGGTCCGGTGCCGTCCTTCGACGTCCTCATGCTGGGCGTCGGACCGGACACCCACGTGGCGTCCCTCTTCCCGGAGCACCCGGCGGTGCGCGAGACGCAGCGGACGGTGGTGGGTGTGCACGGCGCACCCAAGCCGCCGCCCACCCGTGTCTCGCTCACCCTTCCGGCGATCCGGGCGGCCCGCGAGGTGTGGCTGCTGGCGGCGGGCGAGGACAAGGCGAAGGCCGCGGCCCTCGCCCTCTCCGGCCCGGGCGAGATCCAGGCCCCGGCCTCGGGCGCGTACGGGCGGGCCCGCACCCTGTGGCTCCTGGACGCGGCGGCGGCCTCGGAACTCCCGAGGTCGCTGTATCCGCCGTCCTCGGCCTGAGCTCTTGTGCGTGGCGGCCCGGCACTTCCCTTACGGGGGGTGCCGGGCCGCGGTGCGTTCGGGGTGGGCGTGGGTCGGGGCGGGGCGGGCGGACTTGGGGGCGGGCGTGCGGGGGTGCACGTCCGGTGGGGGTGGGGTTGGATGCACGGGGCGTCGGGTGGGGTGAAGGCGGGGCGTCCGGTGGGGGCCGCCCCCTTGCCCGCCCGTTCCGCCCCCTGGGGGCGGCCCCGCCGCCCGAGGGGGCTACCGGAGGGGGCGGGCACGCGACCTCGCCGCCCGAGGGGGCTACCGGAGAGGGCGGGCACGCGGCCCCGCCGCCCGAGGGGGTTACGGGAGGAAGGCAGGGCCCCGCTGCCCACGGGGGCTACCGGAGCGGGAGGGCGCGCGGCTCCGGGCGCCCGCGGGGGTTGCGTCGGGTGGGTGCTACGGCGTTTGGGGGTCGCGTTGCAGGAAGGGGCCCAGGACTCCCTCCACCGCCTCGTCCGCGAAGGTCAGTCCCTGCGACGTCCCCGCGTCGTACACCGAGTACGCCCCCGCGCCCGCAGCCGTCGTCGCCGTCACCGTGACGAGCCCTGCCCGCCGCTGGAACACCGACTGCTTCACGGTGAAGCCGATGACACCGTCCCGCCGCAGCGCCACCGTGGCCCGCCGCACCGATCCCGACCGCACCACCAGATAGTCCCCGGTCAGTCCGTGCCCCAGCGACCGGTACGCATCGACCGCCAGCAGCCCCGCCACCGGCAGCATCACCACCGCCACGCCCCCGGCCACCCACAGCAGGACCTCCGTCAGCAGCACCCCCAGCAACGCCAGCGACGCCACCGCCCCAAGCACCGCCCCCAGCGCCCACCGCAGCCGCCGCCCCCGGGCCGCCACCGGATGCGGCACCAGCCGTGCCGCCGCCGTCGGCGCGACCGGTTCCCGCAGCACCCGTGCGGCCGCCACGTCGGCGAACTGCTTCGGCACGGCCGGGACGAGGGTCTTGTGGTCCGTCTTCTTGTCGGCCTCGCCCTCCGCGAGGCCGGTCGCCACTGCGTCCACCCGGGCCGCGCCCGCCAGCCGCACGCCCAGGGGCTCCACGACCTCGACGCCCCGCAGCCGCCGTTCCTCGATCGAGATGGACCGGGAGGTGAAGAGGCCACGCTGGACCCGCAGGGTTCCTCCCGGCTCACGGTCCAGCCGGTAGTTCCACCACATCTCGACGAACAGCCCGAGCGAACCGATCACGCCGGCGATCAACAGCGCCACCGCCAGAACGGCGACCGTCCAGACCACCGCGACCCCGCTGAAGACGCCGCCCACCCATTCGATGACGCCCCTCTGCACCCCGAACCACTCACTGACCTGCATCGCCGCGCCGAGCGCGGCGGCCCCCAGCAACGGGGCCGCGACAGAGAGCGGTGCGTACCGGATCCAGGCGGGGTCGAGCGTGGCGAGCCGCCCGTCGTGGTGCTCGTCGCCCGCACCGGAAAGGGACCTGGTGAGGAGCTCCCGACGCAGCCGGTCGCCCTCCCGCCGGGTCACCGGCCGGAGTTCCAGGGTCGACTCGGTGCCGGCGCCGTTGTTCTCACCGGTACCTATCCGTACCTTGACCAGTCCGAAGACTCTCAGCAGCGGGTGAGCGGTCAGGTCGACGTTGCGGATCCGCTCGCGGGCCAGCGAGCGGCGCTTCACCAGGAGCAGCCCGGTGTGGAGTTCGGCGCGTTCGGGGCCTATCCGGTACCGGGTGTGCCGCCACCGCAGGTACTCCGCCCCCGCGCTGCACCCGACGAACACCACGGCGCCCAGCAGCACCCAGCCGATCGCCGTCCAGGCCCCGAACGCGGACGAGAGCGCGACGAAGGCGGGCAGCCCACCGCTGACGGCGACGCCGCTCATGAGCAGGGCGGCCACGAGGACCGCGCGCCGGTCCAGCTTCTGCCACTGCGCCGCGTCGGGACCGGACCCGTTGTCGCTCATGTCGCGTCCCCGGGCGTGGCCCCGGTGACCTCCGTCAGCCGCTCCGCGAGGGCCGCGGCCTCCTCGTGGTCGAGCCCCTCGATCTTCACCGCGCCCTTGGCGGACGCGGTGGTGACCACGACGGTGGCCAGCCCGAACAGTTGCTGGAGCGGCCCGCGCACGGTGTCCACGGTCTGGACCCGCGACATCGGCGCGACCCGCCACTCCCGCCAGAAGAAGCCGGTGAGAACGTAGACCGCCGTGTCCGTGACCTCCCACCGGTGCACCCGGTACCACCACAGGGGCAGGAACAGCGCGGCGGCCAGGCCCGGCACCGCGATCAGAGCCGCGGGCATCAGCAGCCAGAACCTGGCCGGTTCGATGAGGACCGCCAGGAGGACGAGGACGAGGACAGGCGGCAGCACCAGCGCCAGCCACTGGATCTGCCACCAGCGGACCACGCGCGGGTCGAGCCTGTTGTTCGGCGGCCTCAGCCGCACGGTCCCCGTCCCCGTCACCAGCGCTCCTGTCGGTCAGCGGCCTTTCAACGGCCGCGCATCGTACGGTACTTCGCCACCAGCTCAGCAGTCGAACTGTCGAGCTGCTCGCCACCCCTGCCCTCGGTCAGCACCGGTTCGATCTTCTTCGCGAGGACCTTGCCGAGCTCGACGCCCCACTGGTCGAAGGAGTCGATGTTCCAGATCGCGCCCTGGACGAACACCTTGTGCTCGTACAGCGCGATCAACTGGCCGAGAACTGACGGCGTCAGCTCGTCGCTGAGGATCGTCGTCGTCGGGTGGTTGCCACGGAAGGTCTTGTGCGGCACCAGCTCCTCGGCCACACCCTCCGCGCGCACCTCGTCCGGGGTCTTGCCGAAGGCCAGGGCCTGCGTCTGGGCGAAGAAGTTCGCCATCAGCAGGTCGTGCTGGGCCTCCAGACCGGGCGCCAGGTCGGCGACCGGCCGGGCGAAGCCGATGAAGTCGGCCGGGATGACCTTGGTGCCCTGGTGCAGCAACTGGTAGTACGCGTGCTGCCCGTTGGTGCCCGGCGTACCCCAGACGACGGGACCGGTCTGCCAGTCGACGGGGTTTCCGTCACGGTCCACGGACTTGCCGTTGGACTCCATGTCGAGCTGCTGGAGGTAGGCGGTGAACTTCGACAGGTAGTGGCTGTACGGCAGGACGGCATGCGCCTGCGCGTCGAAGAACGCCCCGTACCAGACGCCCAGCAGACCGAGCAGCAGCGGCGCGTTCTCCTCGGCCGGCGCGGTGCGGAAGTGCTCGTCGACCCGGTGGAAGCCGTCGAGCATCTCGCGGAAGCGGTCCGGGCCGATGGCGATCATCAGGGACAGGCCGATGGCGGAGTCGTACGAGTAGCGACCGCCGACCCAGTCCCAGAACTCGAACATGTTGGCCGTGTCGATGCCGAAGTCGGCGACCTTCTCGGCGTTGGTGGACAGCGCCACGAAGTGCTTGGCGACGGCGGACTCGTCGGCGCGCAGGTTCGTCAGCAGCCAGTTGCGGGCGGACGTCGCGTTGGTGATCGTCTCGATCGTGGTGAACGTCTTGGAGGCGACGATGAAGAGGGTCTCCTCGGCGTCCAGGTCGCGCACCGCCTCGTGCAGGTCCGCGCCGTCCACGTTGGACACGAAACGGAAGTCCAGCTCGCGGGCGGTGAAGGAGCGCAGCGCGTCGTAGGCCATGGCGGGGCCGAGGTCGGAGCCGCCGATGCCGATGTTGACGACCGTCCTGATGCGCTTGCCGGTGTGCCCGGTCCACTCGCCGGAGCGGACCTTGTCGGAGAAGGCGGCCATCCTGTCGAGGACGGCGTGCACGGCCGGGACGACGTTCTCGCCGTCGACCTCGATCACCGCACCGCGCGGGGCGCGCAGCGCGGTGTGCAGGACGGCACGGCCCTCGGTGTTGTTGATCTTCTCGCCGCGGAACATGGCGTCACGCAGCTCGGCCACCCCGGTGGCCCTGGCCAGCTCGCGCAGCAGCTCCAGCGTCTCGTCCGTGACCAGGTGCTTGGAGTAGTCGAGGTGCAGGTCGCCGACCGCAAGGGTGTACTTCGTGCCCCGGGCCGGGTCGGCGGCGAACAGCTCGCGCAGATGCGTCGCACCCAGCTGTTCGCGGTGCTTGCCCAGCGCGGTCCACTCGGGCGTCTGGTTCAGCCTCATCGCGTTCATCTCCGAAATCAGCCCACTTCTACTCGTATCCGCATGCATCCCCCGCTGCCTCGATCCAACCTAATTGATCAGAGGTGCGAGTGCGGCCACGGCCAGTCCGAAGAGTGCGGCTGCCAACAAGGCCGGGGTGTTGAGCCCCCAGCCGGCCGCCACCAGTCCGCCGAGCAGCGCCCCCAGCGGGGCTCCGCCGACGGCCGTTGTCCGGAAGGCCGCGCTGATCCTTCCCAGCATGGCGGCCGGGCTGCGCTCCTGCATCAGCGTCGTCTGGTTCGCGTTCCACACGAGCCCCATCAGCCCGAACACGGCCATCGCAGCGACCGCCGCCCACAGCTCACGCACCGTCCCCAGGACGACCAGGGCGCCCACCTGGACGGTTCCCGCGACGAACACGCTCCGTATTCGCCCGAGCCGTTGCGCCAGTCGCCCGGCGACCAGTCCCCCGGCCACGCTGCCCACCCCGTACGCCGTCAGGACCGCCGCGAAGCCCGCCTGCCCGCTGTCCAGCCACCCGGTCACGTGCAGTACCAGCATGGCGATGAGCGCCCCCATGCCGATGTTGCACAGCGTCGTCGCCGCGCACAGCCCGCGCAGTGCCCGGTCCGCCCACAGCGCCTTCAGTCCCGCCGCGATGTCCCCGCGCAGGGTGCTGCCCGCCGGCCGGGGCGCCCGCTCGGCCGGCGGCCTGCGCAACGACGCGATGAGCACCGCCGCCAGTACGTAGGTGGCCGCGTCGGCGGCGTACGGCACGGACGGACCGCCGAGGAGCAGTACCGGCACCAGCGGTGCGGCCAGGAAGGTGCCCGCGACCTGCTGTCCGGTCATGAGCCGGGCGTTGGCCCTGCCCAGCGCGGCCGTCGGCACCAGCGACGGCAGCAGCGCCGTCGCGGCGTTGTCGAAGAGGGTCTGGAGGGTGGTCAGTGCGAAGGCCACCGCCAGGAGCAGCGCGATCGAGGCGTGTCCCAGGGCGACGGCCACCGCGAACGCGGCCATGAGAAGGCCCCGTACGGCATCCACGGCCCACATGGCCCGCCGCTGGTCCACCCGGTCCGCCACCGCCCCGCCGAGCAGCCCGAAGAGCAGCCACGGAAGGTATCCGCAGGCCGTCACCAGCGCGACCGGCATCGGGTCGGAGGTGAGCGAGGCGGCGAGCAGCGGCATGGCCGCCGTACGCAGCGAATCGCCGAACTTGGAGACCACGGCCGCCGAGAGAAGCCGCCCGAAGCCCCCGCGCCACCCCAGGGCCGCCGCCTGCACCGCTGTCACAACCGCCCCCGCGTGTCTCGCCGTTCAGCTCGTGCGAGAACAGTAGGGGGCACCACTGACAATCGTCCTGACCAGCAGGAACGGCGAAGCGGGGCCGGGGGAGCGCGCGGGAAGCGGGACGGCCGGGCACCTCGTCGGTGTCCGGCCGTCCCATCATTCCTAGATCTCGCCGCGCAGTTTCGCCAGTGCCTCGGCGAGGATGGCCTCGCCGTCCGCGTCGCTGCGCCGCTCCCGTACGTACGCGAGGTGCGTCTTGTAGGGCTCGGTGCGCGGCGGGGCCGGCGGGTTGTCCCGGTCCTGGCCGGCCGGGAATCCGCAGCGGGGGCAGTCCCAGGTGTCCGGGACCTGCGCGTCGCTGGCGAAACTCGGCTGTGTCTCATGCCCGTTGGAGCACCAGAAGGAGATGCGCAGGCGGGGCGCGGACTCGCCGCGCTCGGCCTCACCCATCGGCCCCGCTCCGACCCGGCTTCCCCGGATCGCGTTGCCACTTGCCACGGTCGTAACTCCCTGCGTGATGGTGCTGCGAAGCTTCGGCGAGCGGCTCCGCGGCGGGCGCCCAGTCTACGAAAGGCCCAACGCACGTCCAGTGACGGGAGTTACCCACCCCGGCGGCGGGACGCACGCCCCATGATAGGCCGCGCCCGCCCCCGTGTACCGGAGACGACCGGTCAGCTCCTGAGCTTCATCAGCAGGGCGAGCACCACGATGAGCGCGAACCAGATCAGCCCGATGACGATGGTGATCCGGTCAAGGTTGCGCTCGGCGACCGAGGACCCTCCGACGGAGGACTGCATGCCACCGCCGAACATGTCGGAGAGGCCGCCGCCCTTCCCCTTGTGCATCAGAACCAGCAGCATCAGCAGCAGGCTGAATACGATCAGGGCGATCGAGAACCCCATAACCACGGCTGGACCAACTTCCTCGGATCTAGACAAGTACGACAGGTGCGGGACAAGCACGAGAAAAACGACGGGGGCCGGTGGCGTGCCACCGACCCCCGTCAGAGTACGACGGATCGGCCCGAGGGCCTACTCACTGCGAGTACTACTGATCGCGGAAGCGCACGATCTTGACGAACTCGTCGACGTCCAGCGCCGCGCCGCCGATCAGGGCGCCGTCCACGTCGGGCTGCGCCATGATCGCGCCCACGTTGCCGGACTTCACGGAGCCGCCGTACTGGATGCGGACCTTGTCGGCCAGTTCCTGCGAGTACAGCTCGGCGAGCCGGCCGCGGATCGCGCCGCAGACCTCCTGCGCGTCCTCGGGGGTGGCGACCTCGCCGGTGCCGATCGCCCACACCGGCTCGTAGGCGATGACGACGGACTCGGCCTGTTCGGCCGGGATGTCCTTCAGGCCGCCGTCGACCTGGGCGAGGGTGTAAGGGACCTGCCGGCCGGCCTTGCGGATGTCCAGGCCCTCGCCGACGCACATGATCGGGGTCAGGCCGTGCTTGTACGCGGCCTTCACCTTCGCGTTGACGACCTCGTCGGTCTCGTTGTGGTACTGGCGGCGCTCGGAGTGGCCGACGGCCACGTACGCGCACTTGAACTTCGCCAGCATCGCGCCGGAGATCTCGCCGGTGTAGGCGCCGGAGTCGTGCGCCGAGAGGTCCTGGGCGCCGTACTTGATCTTCAGCTTGTCGCCGTCGACCAGCGTCTGCACGGAGCGCAGGTCGGTGAACGGCGGCAGGACCGCGACCTCGACGGCGTCGAAGTCCTTGTCGGCCAGGGCGAAGGCGAGCTTCTGGACGTGGGCGATGGCCTCGAGGTGGTTGAGGTTCATCTTCCAGTTGCCCGCCATCAGCGGGGTACGGGTGGTGCTCATCTAAGGATCAGTCCTCCAGTGCGGCAAGGCCGGGAAGGGTCTTGCCTTCCAGGTATTCGAGGCTTGCGCCGCCGCCGGTCGAGATGTGGCCGAACGCGTTCTCGTCGAAGCCCAGGATGCGGACCGCGGCGGCCGAGTCTCCACCGCCGACGACGGTGAAGGCGTCACTGTCCAGCAGGCCCTGCGCCACGGCGGCGGTTCCGCCGGCGTAGTCGGGGTGCTCGAAGACACCCATCGGGCCGTTCCAGAAGACGGTGCCCGCGTCGGCGATCTTCGCAGCGTACAGCTCGCGGGTCCGGGGCCCGATGTCCAGTCCCTCCTGATCGGCGGGGATGGCGTCGGCCGCGACGGTGTCCGGGTGGGCCGGCGCCTTGCCCTTGAGGTCGGGGAACTCCGGGGAGACCAGGACGTCGACCGGCAGGACGAATTCGACGCCCTTCTTCTCGGCGCGCGCCAGGTACTCCAGTACGACCGGGACCTGGTCCTCCTGCAGCAGCGAGATGCCGACCTCGTGGCCCTGGGCCTTGAGGAAGGTGTACGCCATGCCGCCGCCGACGAGGATCTTGTCGGCCTTCTCCAGCAGGTGGTCGATCACGCCGAGCTTGTCGGAGACCTTCGCGCCGCCGAGGACGACGACGTACGGCCGCTTGACGTTCTCGGTGAGCTTCTTGAGGACACCTACCTCGGTGGCGATGAGGTCGCCGGCGGCGTGCGGCAGGCGGGCCGGGAGGTCGAAGACGGAGGCGTGCTTGCGGTGCACCGCGCCGAAGCCGTCACCGACGTAGAGGTCGGCGAGGGAGGCGAGCTCGTCGGCGAAGGCGCCGCGCTCGGCGTCGTCCTTGGCGGTCTCACCGGCGTTGAAGCGCAGGTTCTCGATGACCGCGACCTTGCCGTCGGTCAGCGCGTCGACGGTGCTGCGGGCGGACTCGCCGACCGTGTCGGTCGCGAACGCCACGTCCTGGCCGAGGATCTCACCGAGCCGTGCGGCGGCCGGAGCGAGCGAGAAGGCCGGGTCCGGGGCGCCCTTGGGGCGGCCCAGGTGCGAGGCGACGATCACGCGCGCGCCCTCGGCGGCGAGCTTGGCGATCGTCGGCGCGACGGCGCGGATGCGGCCGTCGTCGGTGATCTTCGTACCGTCGAGCGGCACGTTGAGGTCGGCGCGGACGAAGACCCGCTTGCCGGCGACCCCTTCGGCGAGAAGTTCGTCGATCGTCTTCATGAAGATAGGGCTCCTCAGGAGGGCTGGACAGGCCACAGGGCTCGCACAGCGCCGCGTCGCGCTGCCCGAGCCCTGTAGCTCACATCATGGTGCTCTCAGTGTGGCTGATCAGTATGCGCTGATCAGAGCTGGCCGCCGACGAAGACCGTCAGGTCGACCAGACGGTTGGAGTAGCCCCACTCGTTGTCGTACCAGCCGAGGACCTTCACCGTCTTGTCCTCCTGGACCATCGTCAGGGAGGAGTCGAAGGTGCAGGACGACGGGTCGCCGACGATGTCGGAGGACACGATCGGGTCTTCGGTGTAGGTGAGGAAGCCCTTGAGGTCGCCGTCGTCGGCGGCCTTCTTGAACGCGGCGTTGACCTCGTCCTTGGTGACCTCGCGGCCGAGCTCGACGACCAGGTCGGTGACCGAACCGGTCGGCACGGGCACGCGGATGGCCATGCCGTCGAGCTTGCCCTTGAGCTGCGGGAGGACCAGGGCGGTGGCCTTGGCGGCACCCGTCGTGGTCGGAATGATGTTCTCGGCGGCGGCGCGGGCGCGACGCAGGTCCGAGTGCGGGAAGTCCAGGATGCGCTGGTCGTTGGTGTACGCGTGGACGGTCGTCATCAGGCCCTTGACCAGGCCGAAGTTCTCGTCGAGAACCTTGGCCATCGGCGCCACGCAGTTGGTGGTGCAGGAGGCGTTGGAGATGATGTGGTGGTTGGCCGCGTCGTACTTGTCCTGGTTGACGCCCATCACGATCGTGATGTCCTCGTCCTTGGCCGGAGCCGAGATGAGGACCTTCTTGGCGCCGCCCGCGAGGTGCTTCTCGGCATCCGCCTTCTTGGTGAAGATGCCGGTCGACTCGATCACGATGTCGACACCCAGGGTGCCCCACGGGATGTCGGCGGGGTTGCGCTCGGACAGCACCTTGATGGTGTGGCCGTCGACGGTGATGGTGTCCTCGGTGTGCGACACCTCGGCCTTGAGGCGGCCCAGGATGGTGTCGTACTTCAGGAGGTGCGCGGTGGTCGCGGTGTCACCCAGGTCGTTGACAGCCACGATCTCGATGTCCGCACCCTGCTCCAGCAGCGCCCGGAAGTAGTTGCGTCCGATGCGGCCGAAGCCGTTGATGCCTACGCGGATCGTCACGAACCGATCTCCTCGTTAGGTACGCCGGGTTTCGACGCCACGGCGAAGCTTGTATGGGATGTCCCCGACCGCCTCCGACCCTACCTCTCCGTAGACCGAGCCGCCGCATCGAGTGGGCGCGGACACGGGCCGGGAACAGCCCGCCGGCCCGTACTCCCCAGTAACCACGCGGGGAGCACGAGCCGGCGGGACCTTCGGCCCCACTACTCTCAGTGAGGACCGGCGGCGTTCCCGAGGTCAGCCCTTGATGCTCGAAAGGGCCTTCTCCAGGAGCCGTGCCCGCTGCCGGGCGTCCGGGACGTGTTCCAGCCCGAAGCCGAGCAGGACGGTGTCACGCGTGGTGACGCCCGCGTACGTCGGGAAGAGCTCTCCCGTACGGGCCCACGGAGCGGCGACCGGCGGGCTGCCGGGCGGCGGGGCGGACGCGCTCCACGCGCCGAGGGAGGTCTCGAAGCCCTCCACAGCCCGGTCGGTGCCGCCGACGCCGACCCTGGCGTTGTCGGCGAAGACGCCGCGGCCCAGAGTGCCCGGGTCGGTGACGTACGACAGCGACAGCTCGACCTTCTTGCCGGCATAGGCGCTCAGGTCGAAGGAGACCTGCTTCCAGCCGGAGGAGGAACCGGTGAAGCTGTTCCAGGCGCCGCTGGTGCCGGTGGCGGTGCAGGAGTCCGCGCCCTGGGTGAGGTAGCGGGTCAGGAACGGGTGGTTCTGGAGGAAGAACCCGGCCTCGCACTCGGCGGGGACGGCGTTCGTGGTGAGACCGCTCGCCTCGGGCAGGGTCGTCCAGTCGTCGGCTCCCTCGGTGTGCGCCTCCAGGAGCGCGTGGTCGTACTCCGGCTCGGTGTTCCAGCTCAGCGCCATCTTCAGCGCGGGCTTGTCGGCGGCGCTGACGCCCGTGAGGTCGACGGTGCGCGTCAGCCGCTTCCAGTGGCCGTTGGTACTGGTCGCCGACGCCATGCCCTGGCCCTCGTACGGTGCGTACGGGCTCGTGACCCCCGTGTAACGGCCTGCCTGAGCGCTCTTGAACTGCGGGAACTCCGCAGCCGGAAGCGTGTCCGAGGTGACCAGGTAGGAGCCCGCGGTGTCGAGCGGGTTCCCGAGGGCCGCGGTCAGCGGGGTGGTGATCCCCTGGAGCGCACCGGCCCCGGCGAGGCCGGTGACGCCCGGGGTGCTCACCCGGCCGTAGGCGCCGAGGTAGTACTGGCTGAAGTCGTCGGTGTTGGCCGGGCCGAGCCTTGCCGCACCGCCCGCCCTCTCCCCGGCCTCCACCAGCTTGCCGCCCTCGTTGAGGTACGACCGCAGGGCCAGCTGGGTGGGGCCGCCGGGCACGGCGGCGCCGGTGTAGTGCACGACCGAATCGAAGTGGCCGAGTACGCCCAGCGGGTGCGGCGTGCCCTGGGTGGCAACGTCCCAGACGGTGGCGGAGCGCCCGTTCGCCCGGAGCGCGTCCAGGTACTTCTGGACGTGGGCCGCGGGCGCGCCCTCCTCGGCGACCACGAGGTGGGCTGCCTCGGGGCGCTTGGCGAGGGTGTAGGTGAAGCGCTCGCTGGAGGTGGGTTTCCCGGCCTTGGTGCGGCCGGTGAACCAGACCTCGACCTGGTCGCCCGGCCTGCCGTCCTGGACCTTGGCGCGGTAGTCGTCGAAGTACTCGTTGTCCTCGTCCCCGTAGACCAGGCCGCCGTCCCACGCCTTCAGGGCCTGATCGTGGACCTTGCCGCCGTTGACGCGGTACTTGAGTTCCTTGTCGCGCACCGACTTGCGGACCGTCACGTTGATCTCCTGGTCCCGGTGGCGTGCGTACGAGGAGGTGAACGGGTCGGGCGTGAAGTCGGGAGCGTCGATGCCGACGACGGACTTCGGCCGGTCGGGGGTCAGGCTCGTCTCCGCGACGGAGAGCGCGAAGGGGACGTTCTTCGCGAACTCCTGCTGGATCAGCTTCTCGTCGTCGGGGAAGTTGAAGCCGGACTGGCAGTCCTCGGGCCGCCAGCGGTCGTCCGGGTCGATCCTGGAGGCCACCTGGCAGGTCGTCATCTCCGGCGTGAACATCTTGATGCCGTGGACGTTGCCCGCGTGGCCGCCGGACTCTCCGTTGGTCGTGTAGAGCTCGGAGGAGACCTGGGGGCGGTAACCGGGGACCGCCGGGTTCTCCGGGGTGCCCGCGAGGGCCTTGAGGGCCACGTCGTCGGGGCTGCCCGTCGCGACCTGCCAGCCGATGCCGTAGAGGATCAGCTCGGCCGCCGAGTGGTAGTTGAGGGCGTACTTGAAGCCGATGCGCCGCTCGAAGGCGTCGAGCGCCTGGGTCTCCGGCTCGGAATTCGGCTTCGGGCCGCGGAAGGTCTCGCTGGCCGGACTGGGTGACGATCCCTCGTTGTCGTAGCCCCACTTGTAGGCGAAGTTGCGGTTGAGGTCGACGCCGTCGCCGGCCTCGATCGTGCCGTTGCCGTTGTTGTCGCGCAGGTTCTTGCGCCACAGACGGTTGGCGGGGGCGGCATGCGTGAAGTCGTAGCCGTCCGGGTTGGCGGAGAGCAGGAACCACATCTCGCTGCGGTCCACCAAATTGGTTATCCGCTTGTCCTTGCCGTAGTTGTCTATGTAGTGGTGCATCAGCCGCCGGGTCATCTCCGGGGTGATCCACTCGCGCGCGTGCTGGTTGGAGAGGTAGAGCGTGGCGGGCCTGGAGCCGTCCGCGGTCCTCTTGGCGTTCCTGGTGAGTTTGAGCGCCAGGATGTCCTTGCCCTGGAGGCTCTTGCCGATGCTGACGACCTTGGTGATGCCCGGGTTCCGCTGCGCGGTGGCCAGGATCTCCTCCTGGAGGCCGCCCTTCCCGCTGTACGGGCGGAACACACCGTCCCCGGGGGCCGCGGCCCGTGCCTTCTGGGCCACTTTGTGTTCGCTGATGTCGATGCCCTGGCCGCGCAGCTCGGCGGCCTGCTTCTGCGTGAGGATCAGCTCGACGGTGGCGGTGCCCCGGTCCGGGACCCGCTCACTCAGCTCGTGGGCGTCGGTGCCCGCCTTGAGCAGCAGCGGCACCTGTTCCTGGGTGACCTCGGCCTTCCACACCGCGATGCCGTCACCACCCTCCGCGGTGCTCCCGGCGGGCTGCGCCTGGGCTGCGGGTACGACCGCAACCCCGGCCATCAGCAGTGAAGAAGCGGCGAGGATCGATCTCGCTCGGCGTCTCATGTGCCCCCCTTGCTGTCGTCCGTCACGTGCGTGAACAGACGCCAGACTCATGACCTTTCATGGTCACGTCAAGAGTGCACGGCGAACACAAGAAGCTGCCCCTGGCACCCAACAGGGCACCAGGGGCGGCGGGTTGAGGTGGAGTCAGGACTCTGGCGGGCGCGTCACCGGGACGGACCCTCGCGTCACAGACTTCCGGCCATGCCGCTCGCCATGCCATTGGCGTGGGCGTGGGCGAGGCCCTTGGCCATCTCCTCCTCGATCTCCTCGGTCATGTCCTCGGTCAGATTGCACTCCGTACCGGGGATGCCGAGGTCCTGTGCCCGCTTGTCCGCCATCGCGAGCAGGCGGCGGATGCGGCCCGCGACCGCGTCCTTGGTGAGCGGCGGTTCGGCCAGCGCGCCCAGTTCCTCCAGGGAGGCCTGCTTGTGCTCCATGCGCAGCCGGCCCGCGGCGGCGAGGTGCTCAGGCACCTCCTCGCCGAGGATCTCCAGTGCCCGCTGGACGCGGGCGCCGGCGGCGACGGCGGCGCGGGCGCTGCGGCGCAGGTTGGCGTCGTCGAAGTTGGCGAGCCGGTTGGCGGTGGCGCGGACCTCGCGGCGCATCCGCCGCTCCTCCCAGGCCAGCACCGACTCGTGCGCGCCGAGCCGGGTCAGCAGGGCGCCGATCGCGTCGCCGTCCCGTACCACCACCCGGTCCACGCCGCGCACCTCGCGCGCCTTGGCGCCGATGGAGAGCCTGCGGGCCGCGCCGACCAGGGCGAGGGCCGCCTCCGGGCCGGGGCAGGTGACCTCCAGGGAGGAGGACCTGCCGGGCTCGGTGAGCGAGCCGTGCGCGAGGAAGGCCCCGCGCCAGGCCGCCTCGGCGTCACAGGTGGCCCCCGAGACCACCTGTGGGGGCAGACCCCGGATGGGGCGTCCGCGCCCGTCCACGAGCCCCGTCTGGCGTGCGAGCTGATCGCCGCCCGCCACCACGCGTACGAGGTAGCGCGATCCCCTGCGCAGCCCGCTGGGCGCCATCACGACGAGCTCCGAGCTGTGCCCGAAAATTTCCAGAATGTCCTTCTTGAGCCTGCGTGCCGCATAGCTCGTGTCCAGCTCCGCCTCGATCACGATGCGGCCGCTGACCAGGTGCAGCCCGCCCGCGAACCGAAGGATCGCCGAGACCTCTGCCTTTCTGCAGCAGGTCCGGGTGACGGGAAGCCGGGAGATCTCGTCCTTCACCGCTGCCGTCATCGCCATGGGCCGATCCTTCCATGCATCCGAAAAATACGGTCGTACGCGGCTGCCAGGAGCTCCGGGTCGTGCTTGGGGGCTCCGTCGGGCCGGGCCACCGGCGCCAGCTCGACCGTCGCGCCGAACCGTTTTGCGGCATCGGCGAGTGAGGGAAGGTCGGGCACGGCGGCCTGATCGGCCAGCACCACGTCGAGGGCGAGTTTAGGGGCGTGTCGGGCCAAAACCTCCAAATGACGCTGCGGGGAAAAGCCCTCGGTTTCGCCCGGCTGGGGCGCGAGATTGAGGGACAGAATGCGCCTCGCCTTGGTCTCCACCAGGGCATCAAGCAGTTCTGGCACCAGCAGGTGGGGGATCACCGAGGAGAACCAGGATCCGGGTCCGAGAACCACCCAGTCGGCGTCAAGAACCGCCGCCACCGCCTCCGGAACGGCGGGCGGATCGTGCGGTACGAGGTGCACCGACTGGACGTCACCGGGCGTCAGCGCGACCGTCGCCTGCCCCCGCACGGTGTCCACCTCGTCCGGGCGTGCGGGGTCGTGGCCCCGTACGAGTGCCTGGAGCTCCAGCGGGACCGCCGACATGGGCAGCACCCTGCCGTGCGCCCCGAGGAGCCTGCCGACCAGATCCAGGGCCTGGACGTGGTCGCCGAGCTGTTCCCAGAGGGCGACGATCAGCAGATTGCCGACGGCGTGCTCGTGCAGGTCGCCCTTGGACTGGAAACGGTGCTGGATGACCCGGGCCCAGGTCTGGCCCCAGTCGTCGTCGCCGCACAGCGCCGCGAGGGCCTTGCGTAGGTCGCCGGGGGGCAGCACGCCCAGCTCGTCGCGGAGCCGGCCGCTGGAGCCGCCGTCGTCGGCCACGGTGACGACGGCGGTCAGATCGCCCGTGATGCGCCGCAGCGCGGCGAGCGAGGCGGACAGGCCCATGCCGCCGCCGAGGGCGACGACCTTGGGCGTGGCACCGCGCCTGCCGCGTGCGGCACGGGTGGACGGCTCGCCGCCGAGCGCGGAGGTGACTCTGCGCAGGCGGTGCAGCCGGACGGTGCGGTTGGTCACTCGCGCCCCATGTCCCGGTGGACGACGACGGTCTCGACGCCCTCGGTGGACAGCCGGGCGGCCAGCTTCTCGGACATGGCCACGGAGCGGTGCTTGCCACCGGTGCAGCCGACCGCGATGGTCACGTACCGCTTGCCCTCGCGGCGGTAGCCGGAGGCGATGAGCTGGAGGAGCTCGGTGTAGCGGTCGAGGAACTCCTTGGCGCCCGGCTGGTTGAAGACGTACCCCGACACCTCCTCGTGGAGGCCGGTGAAGGGGCGCAGTTCCGGAACCCAGTGCGGGTTGGGCAGGAAGCGGCAGTCGACGACGAGGTCGGCGTCGACGGGCAGGCCGTACTTGTAGCCGAAGGACATGACCGTGGCGCGCAGCTCCGGCTCCTCGTCGCCGGCGAACTGGGCGTCCATCTTGGCGCGCAGTTCGTGGACGTTCAGGCTGGAGGTGTCGATCACCAGGTCGGCGTCGCCGCGCAGCTCGCGCAGCAGGTCGCGTTCGGCCTCGATGCCGTCGGTGATGCGGCCGTCGCCCTGCAGCGGGTGCGGGCGGCGGACCGACTCGAAGCGGCGGACCAGGGCGTCGTCGGAGGACTCCAGGAACACGATGCGCCGGGTGACGCCCTTGGCGTCGAGGTCGGCGAGGGACTCGCGGAGGTTGTCGAAGAAGCGGCGGCCGCGGACGTCGACGACGACGGCGATGCGCGCCACGTTGCCCTGGGAGCGGGCGCCGAGCTCCACCATGGTGGGGATCAGCGCGGGCGGCAGGTTGTCGACGACGAACCAGCCGAGGTCCTCCAGGCACTTCGCGGCGGTGCTGCGGCCCGCCCCGGACATGCCGGAGATGATGACCAGCTCGGGGATGGGCGCCTCGGCCGGCTCCGCGGTCTCCCGCGTCGTGCCCGTACTCACTTGTGCTCCGTCTCCGTCGTGGGTGGCGTCCGGTCCCGTCGTGGGTTCCGGGTCAGTGCCTGGGGTGTTGTGGTTCTCGGTCATGCGTGGTGCCCCCGTTCTGCGACGGGGCGGCCGCGGGCGCGGTCTCCTCGTCGTCCTCGATGATCTCTCCTGTCGCCATGTTCACGGCGGGTGCGGCCGGGGCCGCTGCGGCGAGGGTCGCGGCCACGGTCTCGGCCGTCTTGCGGCCGATGCCCGGAACCTCGCAGATCTGGTCAATTGTGGCGGACCGCAGCTTTTTCACCGAACCGAAGTGTTTGAGGAGTGCCTGCTTGCGGGTCTCGCCGAGGCCGGGCACCTCGTCGAGGGGCCCGGCCCGGAAGCGCTTGGCCCGTTTGTTGCGCTGGTAGGTGATGGCGAAGCGGTGGGCCTCGTCGCGGACCCGCTGGAGGAGGTAGAGCCCCTCGCTGCTGCGCGGCAGGACCACCGGATCGTCCTCGTCGGGCAGCCAGACCTCTTCGAGCCGCTTGGCGAGTCCACAGACCGCGACGTCGTCGATGCCGAGCTCGTCCAGAGCCCGCTTGGCCGCCGCGACCTGCGGCTGTCCACCGTCGACGACGACGAGCTGCGGGGGGTAGGCGAAGCGCTTGGGCCTGCCGTCGTCGTCCGCGTCCTGCTCGGGGACCTCGCCTCCGGCCACCCAGTCCCCCGTCTTCTCCTTGGCCTGGAGGTAGCGCCGGAAGCGCCGGGCGATCACCTCGTGCATCGAGCGGACGTCGTCCTGTCCCTCGGCGTGCCAGACCTGCGTGTCTCCGACCCGGCCCTTGATCTCGAAGCGCCGGTACTCGCTCTTGCGGGGCAGCCCGTCCTCGAAGACCACCATGGACGCCACGACGTCGTCGCCCTGGAGGTGCGAGATGTCGAAGCACTCGATGCGCAGCGGCGCGCCGTCCAGCCCGAGGGCCTCGGCGATCTCCTCCAGGGCGCGGGAGCGGGTGGTGAGGTCGGAGGCGCGCTTCGTCTTGTGCAGGACCAGGGCCTGCATGGCGTTGCGCTGGACCGTGGCCATCAGGTCCTTCTTGTCGCCGCGCTGCGGGATGCGCAGCGACACGTTCGAGCCGCGCCGGCCGGTGAGCCACTGGTTGACGGCGGGGGTGTCCTCGGGCAGGGCGGGGACCAGCACCTCCTTGGGCACGGTGTCGCCCTGCTCGTCGCCGTACAGCTGCTGGAGTGCGTGCTCGACGAGACCGGCCGTGTCGACGTTCTCGACCTTGTCGGTGACCCAGCCGCGCTGGCCGCGCACGCGCCCGCCGCGGACGTGGAAGATCTGCACGGCGGCTTCGAGCTCGTCCTCGGCGACGGCGATCAGGTCGGCGTCGGTGGCGTCGTTGAAGACGACCGCGTTCTTCTCCAGGGCCCGCTTGAGCGCCCCTATGTCGTCGCGGAGACGGGCCGCCCTCTCGTAGTCCATGTCCTCGGCGGCGATCATCATCTGCTGCTCGATGCGCTTGAGGTACGTGCCGGTGCGGCCGGCCATGAAGTCGCAGAAGTCCTCGGCCAGTTCGCGGTGCTCCTCGGCGGTGACCCGGCCGACGCAGGGGGCGGCGCACTTGCCGATGTAGCCCAGCAGGCAGGGGCGGCCGATCTGGGCGGAGCGCTTGAACACCCCGGCGGAGCAGGTGCGCACGGGAAAGACGCGGAGCATCAGGTCGACGGTCTCGCGGATCGCCCAGGCGTGTCCGTACGGGCCGAAGTAGCGCACGCCCTTCTTCTTGGGGCCGCGCATGACCTGGACGCGGGGGTACTCCTCGTTCAGCGTCACCGCGAGGGACGGGTAGCTCTTGTCGTCGCGGTACTTGACGTTGAAGCGCGGGTCGAACTCCTTGATCCAGGAGTACTCCAGCTGGAGCGCCTCGACCTCTGTGGACACCACCGTCCACTCGACGGAGGCGGCGGTGGTGACCATGGTGCGGGTGCGCGGGTGGAGGTTGGCGAGATCCTGGAAGTACGAGGAAAGCCGCGGGCGCAGGCTCTTGGCCTTCCCGACGTAGATCACCCGGCGGTGCTCGTCGCGGAACTTGTAGACCCCCGGGGATTCGGGGATCTGGCCCGGCCGCGGCCGGTAGCTGGAGGGATCTGCCATGTCGGACAGCCTACTTGCGGCCACTGACAGCCGGGGTGCCCCGGGCGGGGACGCCCCGGCTGTTGGCCGTGGGGTTACCCGGCGGCCTCCCGTCGGCCGCGCAGGCGGGCCACGGCGAGGCCCGCGGCGGCCAGCAGCGCGAGCGCTCCGCCCGCCGCCAGGGTGGCCGTCGGGGTGCTGTCGCTCACAGCGGCGGTCTCGTGCGCGGGGCGCGCCGCGGAACCGGCGGCACCCGCCCCGGCGTATCCGCCCGCCTTGCCCTGTTTCGCGTAAGCGGTGCCGGGGAGCTTGTCGGCGTACGCGCGGTGCACGCGGGCGCGGTACGCGGCGAGGGTCGCGCCACGGGTGCCCACGGCGCGTACCGCGTCCGCGTCCAGGGGCAGCACGCGCGAGGCGTCGTGCACGTACCAGGCGTCGATCTGGGGTTCGCGGAAGACGGTGCCACCGGGAAGCCTGCGGGCGCCCTCGGCCGCGTACCGGGTCTCGTCGTCGCCGGTGGCGATGTTGACGACCTTCCAGGTGCCCTCGTGGGGCGCCATCCACAGGGAGGCCTTCCGGCCGTCCGAGGAGACGGCCGCGCCCGCGAAGAACTCCAGCCTCGCGACCTCGGCCCCCTGGGTGCCCGCGACGAACTCCGGGGACAGCGTGTGGACCGGCACGGTCGTGGGCTGCACGCGCGGGGCGGCGGCGTCGCGGGTGACGGCGCCGTCCCTGGCGAAGAAGCGGGACAGGGTGTCGAGGGTGGCGGGGGCGACGGCCGCCCGGTGGGCCTGCGCGGCCGCGTCCTTGAGGGAGCGGGCGGACGGGTTCTCGTCGGCACCGGCCTGGCCGGCGAGACCGAGCACGAGGGTGGTGGTGACGACGGCGACGGCGGCGGCGGCTCCCGGGCGGGGGTGCGCCGTGCGGGGGGTGGTTGCGTGGGGGGTCATCGTCGTCACGCCCCGATCTTGTAGAGCGAGTGGGTCCAGGAGAACGAGTTGTTGTTCACGTACCAGGCGTGCGAGGCCCAGTTGTAGCGGTCGCTGGTCTGCCACGGGTCGCCCCAGTAGACCCAGCTGTTCGCGGTGTCGTACCCGTAGATGACGTGCATGTGGCCGCCGCCGCTCTGCCACTGGATGCGGGTCTCGATCGGGCGGTTCGCGGTGATCTCGGTCTGCACGGTCGGGTAGCGCAGGTAGCCGGTGACGTACGACCCGGGGTTCACGCCCGCCCAGGAGAGGCCTCGCTGGACGTTGCCGAGGGTGGCCTGGTTGTTGGGGCAGGCGGTGTTCTGGCTGCGGCCGAAGGCGGCGTTGCAGAACTGGTTCTGGCTGTACTTCTTGCCGAACCAGGCGGCGATGGTGTTGCCGCCCGCGGCCCAGCACCAGTTGGTCTTCTCCTGGGCCTGCATGGTGATGTCGAGGCGCTTGGCGGCGAGCAGCGGGGACGACTGCCCGGTCTCGGCCCGGCCTGCCGGGTCGTCCTGTCGGGGTGCGGCGGCCGCTGTCGCCGTGGGGACGGCGAGCAGGGTCGCGGCGGCGAGGGCGGCCAGGGTGAGCCGTCTCCTGTGTGGGTTGCGCATCGCGTTCCTCCCGAGGCGGGGGGTGAGTGGAGGAGCGCGTCCGGACGCTGCTGAGGAGCATCGACGCTTGTCGGGTGCAGGTCAACACGCTTCAATGCGGATGACGCGGTGCTGTGAACGGGGTGGCGGGTGTGTGAACGCGCCCCTGCCCCGCGAGCAGCCCGCTTCGCCGACAGCGGCACGCCGGTCCGGCGCCCCGCCGTGAACGTTCACCGCCACGAGAATTCACCGCCACCCCAGGAGCCGTGATGCGGCAGCACCCGACACCGGGCGAGGAGACCCTCCCGCCGGCGGAAGCAGACCTCGCCCAGTTGCTGCGCACCGCACCGTTCCATCTGGCGCTGCGCGCGGCGCTCGCCCTGCGCGGGCTGCCCCTGCAACGGGTCCAGCACCACCTCGCGGGCCGTGGCGTCAAGGTCGGTGTGACCAGCCTGAGTTACTGGCAGCAGGGAGCGCGCCGCCCGCAGCGCCCCGAGTCCCTGCGCGCCGTACGGGAGCTGGAGGGGGTCCTGGGGCTGCCCGCGGAGTCGCTGATCCGGCTCCTGCCGGCCGAGGGCTCGGGAGGCGACACCGAGCGGCCCGCGACGCGTTCGTACCGGTCGCTGGTGGAGGTTTCCGGTTCGGTGGAACGACTGCTCGCCGAGCTGGAGTCGCCGCAGGACGGCGGGCTGCACACGGTCGGCCATCACGAGCGGGTACGCATCGGGGCCGGCCGGGAGCTGGTGGGACGCGACTCCGAGCACGTCGTACGGGCGCACCGCGACGGCGTCGACCGCTACCTGGCCATCCATCACGGCGACCCGGGCTGCGATCCGTCACGGGTGGCGGTACGGGCCTGGGATAACTGCCGTACGGGGCGGGTTCGTTGGCACCGGGAGACCGGGGTGGTGGTCGCCGAGCTGCTCTTCGACGCGAGACTGCGCGCCGGGGACACGTACCTCTTCGGATACGGCTTCGAGGACGGTACCGGCGGGGCGAGCAGTGAGTACGTGCGCGGCTTCAGCTTCGCGGGAGGCCAGTACGTGCTTCAGGTGCGCTTCGACGAGGCGGCCCTGCCGGTACGGTGCCGCCGCTTCGCGCGGGCGACGGCCGTGTCCCCGAGGGTGGCCCGGCAGGACCTCACTCTGAGCGGGCGGCACGGCACGGTGCACTTCGTGGAGCAGGGGGTGCGGCCGGGCATCCTCGGGGTGGACTGGGACTGGGAGTGACCGCCACGGACGTGCTTGTCCGTCGGTTACGCGTCCGGTCCGGCGATCAGTTTGCCGTTCTCCACCTTGACCGGGACGGCGGGGAGCGGTGCGGTGGCCGGACCGTTGAGGGCCTGGCCCGTGGTGGTGTCGAACCGGCTGCCGTGGCAGGGGCAGTTGCCCTCGTTCGCCTCGACCTTGTCGAGCACACAGCCGGCGTGCGTGCACTGGGCGCTGAACGCCTTGTACTGGCCCTCCGCGGGGCAGCTGACGACGACTCGCTGCTCACGGTAGAGCCTGGACCCGCCGACGGGCACGGCGGACGCGTCGCCGAGGGCGACCGGGGCGGTCGGCGTCGGTGTCTGGGCGTGTCCGAGCTTGGACTCGGTGGAGCAGGCGGCCACGCCCAGTCCGGCCGCGCCGGCGAGCGCGGCGCCCTTGAGAACGGTGCGGCGGGGGGTGGGCTGGCCGGACATGGTGTCTCCCGTGGTACGAGGGGGTGGTGGCGCGGGTGGGTCGACGCGACCGTGGTCGACGATACCGGGGACGAGGAGAAGGGCCACGAAGCGGCCCCGAAGCGGCGGGCCGGACCGCGGCACAGAGCCCCACACCCCGCACGACTCCCCCGCACGGACGCGCCCTTCAGGGGCGCAGCCTCCGGGGCGCACCGTTCAGGGGCGCGAGGAACTGCGCAACCACCCCCCCCAACCCGCACACCCTCCGCGCCCTTCAGAGGCGCGGGGAACTGCGCGGCCAGCCACACACAACCTGCACACCCACCCATCCCAGCCGGGGCTGCCACCCGGGGTCTGGGGCAGCGCCCCGGTTTCGGGAAGGGGCGGGGCGGGGTGAAGCCCCGCGCAGCGGCCCACTGCGGACCGGAGCGGGACCTCGATGCGGAACAGGGGCGGGCCAGGGGACGGCTCCACAAGGAACCGCCCCCTGGCCCGCCCCCACGGAACGTGCTGTCCCCCGTCAAAAGCCGAGGAGAGGGCGTCAGGTCAGCGGCCGGCCTTCTTGGCAGGGGCCTTCTTGGCCACCTTCTTCACCGGCACCACCGCCTTCACCGGCCCCGCCGACTTCCCCGTGGCGGACCCGGCAGCCGCCGTCTTCTTCGCCGGCACCGTCTTCTTCACCGCCGCCTTCCGTGCCGGAGCCTTCTTCCTCCCGGCGGTCGCGTTCCCCGACGGACTCGCGTCACTGATCCGGCTGGGGTCCAGGATGTCCCGCAGGAACTTCCCGGTGTGGCTCGCCGCCACCCCCGCGACCTGCTCCGGAGTGCCCTCGGCCACGACCAGTCCACCGCCCTTGCCGCCCTCCGGGCCCATGTCGACGACCCAGTCGGCGGTCTTGATGACGTCGAGGTTGTGCTCGATGACGATCACCGAGTTCCCCTTGTCGACAAGCCCCTCAAGGATCTTGATGAGCTTGCTGATGTCCTCGAAGTGCAGGCCGGTGGTCGGCTCGTCGAGAATGTAGACGCTCCGTCCGGACGACCGCTTCTGGAGCTCGGCCGCCAGCTTCACACGCTGCGCCTCGCCGCCGGACAGGGTCGTCGCGGCCTGTCCGAGCCGCACGTACCCCAGCCCGACTTCGTCGAGCGTCTTGAGGTACCGGGCGATCGAGGTGACCGGCTCGAAGAAGGCCAGTGCCTCCTCGATCGGCATGTTGAGCACCTCCGCGATGTTCTTGCCCTTGTAGTGCACTTCGAGCGTCTCGCGGTTGTAGCGCGCGCCGTGGCACACCTCGCACGGGACGTAGACGTCCGGCAGGAAGTTCATCTCGATCTTGATGGTGCCGTCGCCGGAGCAGTTCTCGCAGCGGCCGCCCTTGACGTTGAAGGAGAACCGGCCCTGCTGGTAGCCCCGTACCTTGGCCTCCGTCGTCTCCGCGAAGAGCTTGCGGATCTTGTCGAAGACTCCGGTGTACGTCGCCGGGTTGGACCGCGGGGTGCGGCCGATCGGCGACTGGTCGACGTGCACGACCTTGTCGAGGAGGTCGTCGCCCTGGACCCGGGTGTGCCGGCCGGGCACGCTCCGGGCACCGTTCAGCTCGCGGGCCAGGTGCGTGTACAGGATGTCGTTGACCAGCGTCGACTTGCCCGAACCGGACACACCGGTGACGGCGGTCAGCACGCCCAGCGGGAAGGACACGTCGATGTCCCGCAGGTTGTTCTCGCGCGCTCCGTGCACCACGAGCTGCCGCGACGGGTCGACGGGACGGCGTACGTCGGGGGTCGGGATGGCCCGCTTCCCCGAGAGGTACTGCCCGGTGATCGACTGCTTGTTGGCGAGCAGCCCCTTCAGGGAGCCGCTGTGCACGACGTTGCCGCCGTGCTCGCCCGCGCCGGGGCCGATGTCGACGATCCAGTCGGCGACCTTCATGGTGTCCTCGTCGTGCTCGACGACGATCAGGGTGTTGCCCATGTCGCGCAGTCGCACCAGCGTCTCGATGAGGCGGTGGTTGTCGCGCTGGTGCAGGCCGATGGACGGCTCGTCCAGGACGTACAGCACGCCGACCAGGCCGGAGCCGATCTGGGTCGCGAGCCGGATGCGCTGTGCCTCGCCGCCGGACAGGGAGCCCGCCGGGCGGTTCAGCGACAGGTAGTCGAGGCCGACGTCGACGAGGAAGCGCAGCCGCTCGTTGACCTCCTTCAGCACCCGCTCGGCGATCTTCTTGTCGCGGTCGTTCAGGGTGAGCTGCGCGAGGAAGTCGGCGCACTCGCTGATCGACATCGAGGAGACCTCGGCGATGGACTTCTCCATCACCGTCACCGCCAGGATCAGCGGCTTGAGGCGGGTGCCCGCGCAGGTGGGGCAGGGCACCTCGCGCATGTAGCCCTCGAAGCGTTCGCGGCTGGAGTCGCTGTCGGATTCCGCGTGCCGGCGCTTCACGAACGGCACCGCGCCCTCGAAGGAGGTGGTGTAGGCGCGCTCGCGGCCGTACCGGTTGCGGTAGCGGACCTCGATCTGCGTCTTGTGGCCGTACAGCAGGGCCTTCCTGGCGCGCTGCGGCAGCCCCGCCCACGCCATCTGCGTGCTGAAGCCCAGCTCGCTCGCCAGGGCGTTGACCAGGCGGGCGAAGTAGTCCTTGGTGTGTCCGTGCGACCAGGGGTGGATGGCGCCCTCGTCGAGCGACTTGTCCGGGTCGGGGACGATCAGGTCGGCGTCGACCTCCATGCGCGTACCGATGCCGGAGCAGTCGGGGCAGGCGCCGAAGGGCGAGTTGAAGGAGAACGAACGCGGTTCCAGCTCCTCGAACGACAGGTCGTCGTAGGTGCAGTAGAGGTGCTCGGAGTACATCCGCTCGCGGTCCGGATCGTCCGCGTCGAGGTCGACGAAGTCGAGGATGACCATGCCGCCGGAGAGACCGAGGGCGGTCTCCACGGAGTCGGTGAGCCGCCGCTTGGCGCTCTCCTTCACGGTGAGGCGGTCGATGACCACCTCGATGGTGTGCTTCTCCTGCTTCTTGAGCGTGGGCGGCTCGGTCAGCTGGATGGTCTGGCCGTCGACCCGGGCCCGGCTGTACCCCTTGGTCTGGAGCTCCGCGAACAGGTCGACGAACTCGCCCTTGCGCTCGCGCACGAGCGGCGAGAGGACCTGGAACCTGCTGCCCTCGGGCAGCTCAAGGACCTTGTCCACGATGGCCTGCGGGGACTGCCGGGAGATGGGCCGTCCGCACTCGGGGCAGTGCGGCTTGCCGATGCGGGCGAAGAGCAGACGGAGGTAGTCGTACACCTCGGTGATGGTGCCGACCGTCGAGCGCGGGTTGCGCGAGGTCGACTTCTGGTCGATGGAGACGGCCGGCGAGAGGCCTTCGATGAAGTCCACGTCCGGCTTGTCCATCTGGCCGAGGAACTGCCGTGCGTACGAGGAGAGCGACTCGACGTACCGGCGCTGCCCCTCGGCGAAGATCGTGTCGAACGCGAGGGAGGATTTGCCCGATCCGGAGAGACCCGTGAAGACGATCAGGGAGTCCCGGGGGAGGTCGAGCGAGACGTTCTTGAGGTTGTGCTCGCGAGCGCCACGAACGATGAGACGGTCGGCCACGCCGGTCCGCACCTTTCTTGAGAGGAGCAGGGGTGCTGGGGATCCCCCGTCGGGGTCCCGGGACGGTCCTGCTCGGTCCGGGACTGATGCCGGCTCCGGGTTTTCAGGGCTTCCGGGGATTCCAGGCTAGAGGGGTCTGCTGAGCGTTGTCCTTGAGTTCAGCTCTGTGCTTCAGCTCTGTACTCAAGGATGCCTGAGGCCCAGATGTTCCCCTTGAGCGTATAGCACGTACATTCGATTCCCGGACCGTGCCCGCCGACTTCATCCGAACGAGTGGCCCGGCGGATCGGGGTCGGCATATCGTCTGCCCCATGAATGATCATGTGCACGATCTGGCGCTGCTGAACGACGCCACGGACCGCCTGCTCGCCCGCGCGTCCGGGCTGGACAACGCCGCCGTCGCCGAACCGTCACGGCTGCCCGGCTGGACGCGCGGCCACGTACTGGCGCACCTGGCCCGCAATGCGGACGCCCTGCTGAACGTCCTCGCCGGACGCCCCATGTACGCCGGCGCCGAGGCCCGGAACGCGGACATCGCCCGCGACGCCCCGCGCCCGCTGGACGCACAGCTCCAGGACGTACGGGCGACGGCCGACGCCTTCGCGGCGGCGGCCGACGCGAGCGCCGACTGGAGCCGCACCGTCGAGCTGCGCAACGGCGTCACGGACTCGGCGTCCCGGGTGCCGTTCCGGCGCCTGGTGGAGGTCGAGCTGCACCACGTGGACCTCGGCATCGGCTACGAGCTGGAGGACCTCCCCGAGGAGTTCACCGGGCGCGAGATCGCCTTCCTCGCCGACCGCTTCACGGGCAGCGCGACCGTGCCGCCCACGACGCTGACCGCCGCCGACGGACAGCGGTGGACCACCGGTGGAGCGGACGGCGAGCCGGTGACCGTGACGGGCGGCGCCGCCGACCTCCTGGGGTGGCTGGCCGGCCGCCGCGACGGGTCCGCGCTGACCGCCTCCGGCGGCCCGCTGCCCGTACTGCCGCCGCTGTAGGCGCGGTACTAGGCTGCCCGGTATGACGTACAGCGGAGTGGTGAAGGTCGGCGGTCCCGCGGATGTGCACGAACTCAGGGACCTGATGATCTCGAAGGTCGCCGTCGGGTCGATGAACAACAACGCGTACTTGCTGCGCTGCCGGGAGAGCGGTGAGCAGCTGCTGATCGACGCGGCCGCCGAGCCGCACACCCTGCTGACGCTGATCGGCGACGACTCCGTCGCGTCGGTGGTCACCACCCACCGGCACGACGACCACTGGCAGGCCCTCGGTGAGGTCGTGGCGGCCACCGGTGCGCGCACATTCGCGGGACGGCACGACGCGGAGGGCATCCCCGTCCCGACGGACGTGCCGCTCGACGACGGCGACACCGTGCGGGTGGGCCGCGTGGAGCTGACCGCGCGGCACGTGGCGGGACACACACCGGGCAGCATCGTCCTCGTCTACGACGACCCGCACGGCCACCCGCACGCCTTCACCGGCGACTGCCTCTTCCCGGGCGGCGTGGGCAACACCTGGGGCGACGCACAGGCGTTCACGTCGCTGCTGGACGGCGTACGGCGGCAGCTCTTCGACCGGCTGCCGGACGAGACCTGGGTGTACCCGGGGCACGGCGGTGACACCACTCTCGGCGACGAGCGCCCGCACCTCGCCGAATGGCGCGAGCGCGGCTGGTGACCGCTCCCCGCCACGGCTCCTTCGCGCGGTCGTGACCGCGGGGCCCTCCCCGGAGGCCGGGTTCTGCCGGAACACCGGCCGGCGGGGAGGGTCCGGCCTTGCGGGCGCCCCGCGCCGGCGACGCACGCCCGCGGTCCCGGCCGTGCACGGCTGCCCGGGACGCCGTACTGCCGGACACGGGAGAGCCGGAAACGGGAGAGGTGGACGGCGCGCAGCCGTCCACCTCTCCCGTTGTCGTGCGGCCGTCGGTCAGGAGTCGACGGAGGTCTTGTCCGAGGTGCCGGCCGCGGCCGCTTCGCGCTTCTTGTTGGCGATCAGGCTGGTGATCGTCGTGATGAGGAGCACACCGCCGATGACCGACAGCGAGAAGGCGATCGAGATCTCGGGCACGTGCACCCCGTTCTCGTGCAGAGCGTGCAGCACCAGCTTGACGCCGATGAAGCCGAGGATGACGGACAGCCCGTAGCTCAGGTGGACCAGCTTCTTCAGCAGTCCGCCGATCAGGAAGTACAGCTGGCGCAGACCCATCAGCGCGAAGGCGTTCGCGGTGAAGACGATGTACGGGTCCTGGGTGAGACCGAAGATCGCGGGGATCGAGTCCAGCGCGAACAGCACGTCGGTGGTGCCGATGGCCAGCATGACGACCATCAGCGGCGTCATGACGCGCTTGCCGTGCTTCTGGACGAAGAGCTTGGTACCGCTGTACTTGTCGTCGACGCCGAAGCGCTTCTCGGCGGCCTTCAGGAGGCGGTTCTCCTCCCACTCCTCGTCGTCCTGGTCGGCACGCGCCTCCTTGATCAGCTTCCACGCGGTGTAGATCAGGAACGCGCCGAAGATGTAGAAGACCCACGAGAAGTTGGCGATGACCGCGGCACCGGCGGCGATGAAGATCGCGCGCAGCACCAGGGCGATCAGCACGCCGATGAGCAGCACCCGCTGCTGGAGGTGCGTCGGCACGGAGAACTTCGCCATGATCAGGACGAAGACGAAGAGGTTGTCGACGCTGAGGGACTTCTCGGTGACGAAGCCGGCGAAGAACTCTGCGGATGCCTGACTCGTGCCGAAGACCAGCAGGCCGAGGCCGAAGAGGATGGCCAGGGCGATCCAGACGACCGTCCAGGTTCCGGCTTCCTTGATCGAAACGTCGTGGGGCTTGCGCCCGATGAAGAAGTCCACACCGATCAGGGCCGCGAGGCCCAGAACGGTGAAGACCCACGTGCTCGTTGAAACGTCCACTGCGCCTCCGGCAGATAGCTACGGCAACTCACTCAGCGTCGTCGCTGCCGGAGGTCTCCTCCACCCGGGGCCGCCCACTGGCGCACGCCGGGCCGATGCCCCGGGACCGAGGGCGGTCCGTATTGACGGGTACATCGCAGGTCGGGAGTACTCCCCTCCGCTCCGTCGAGAGTACCGGTATTACCAAGAAAAGGTAAAGCGATCAGTGGATCCGTGTTGAATGCGCAGGTCAGATCGCTTTGCCGGGGCTTGAAGGTCAGCGTCCCAGGGCGCGCCGCGCCGCCGCGACCTGACTCAGCACGTTCCACAGCACCTGGCTGCCGGGCGGCGCGAGCAGCGGTTCGTACGTCCAGGCGTGGCCCACCCACGGATCGGCCAGGTGCTCGTCGGGCACCGGGGTGAGTCGCAGCAGCGAACGCCACAGCGGGTCGAGCACCGGCCCGTACCCGCTCGCGTCCTCGCGGTCGGCCACCATCATGAGGTGCACGCCGACGGACGGACCCTCGTCCGCGAGATAGCGGAGCTGCGTGACGGCACGGTCGTCGAAGCCGTGCGGGAAGTCGTTGACGATCAGCAGCTGCTCGGCGGTGTCCACGTGCGGCGGCAGCGCGTCGGCGGCGCCGGCCCTGATCGCCATCTGGACCAGGTCCACCCGCTCGGTCAGCCCGGCCAGGACGGTCGCCACTCCCTGGGCGCCGGCCGCGGGCGGCGAGGCCAGCACTCCGGACTTCACCAGCGGGGCGAGCGCGGCGGAGGCGGAACCCGCCGGATCGATGACGTGCACGGTGAACTCCCCGGCCGGGTAGGCGCCGAGCAGCCGCGCCGCGTGGGCGACGGCCGTGTCCATGGACTGGCGGCGCAACTGGTCGGTGTCCATCGTCATCGCGGCCTCGGAACCGGTCCGTCCGCTGTCGATCCACAGACCCCGCTCCAGCGGGAGCCGGACAAGGAGCGGGATGTGCAGGTCGGGCCGCTCGGGCAGGTGCAGGTCGCCGATGCGCAGCGCCATCGGCATCTCCATGGGGACGCGGTAGGCGTGCCAGGCCGGGTTGTCCCAGCGGGCGAACGACGGCGGCAGCGCGGGCTCGACGACGTCCGACTCGGCGATCAGCTGGGCCAGGTCGCGGTCCAGGACCGCGCGGGCCTGCTCGACGAGCCGGTCGCGTTTGGTGCGGGCGCTCTCACGGGCGAGGTCACCGGTGCCGCCGATGCGGCTGCGGGGGTCGGAGAGGACCTTGTCGAGCTCCTGCTCCATCCGGGACTCGGCGAAGTCGACGGCACTGCGGTAGGCGGCGGCGCTGCGGGCCAGGTCCTCGAACATGCCCCAGACCTGGTTGTAGAGGCGTTCGTCCATGGACCAGCCGGCCGCGTCACCGGCGACGGGGCGCGGAGGCTGACCGGCCGGCCCCGGCGGGGACTGGGACGGCGGCGCGGGCCGGGACTGGGCCGGCGGTGCGGGCGGGGGTGGCGGGGGTGCGGCGGCCTTTTTGCGGCGGGGGTGGCTGTAGTCGACGGGGCCGCTGCTCGGCGGTGGCTGTGCGGGTGTGACGGCGGGAGGCACGGTTCCGGCGGCGGGCTGCCGGTCGGAGGCGCCTGCGGAGGCGGCGGACGGGGCGGCGGGGGCCGCGGACCCGGGGGGCGCCCCGGTGGTGCCGGCGGTGGGGTTCACGGTGGTGCCACCGTCGGAATGCCCTGCCGGGCCGCCGGTGAGGTCCGCGGCCGGGTGGCGTACCGCGTCCTGGCGGGCCGGGTGGGTCCGGTGGCGGACCCCGTCGCCCTCCGCAGCAGTACGGGGCGGGGGTGCGACCACCGAACGTGCCAGCCCCCTGCCGACGGCGTCCTGGATGACCGCGGTCAGCTCATGGGCCTGCGCGAGGCCCTGGTCGGCGAGCAGCTCGGCGAGGCCGCCCGCGTACCCCTGGCCGACGGCCCGGACCTTCCAGGCGTCGCCCCTGCGGTAGAGCTCCAGGGCGACGACGGCGGACTCGGCGTCCAGTCCGGTGAGCGTGAAGGTGGCGATCTCGGCGCCGTCCAGCGCGGTCACGGCCGCGAAGGGGGCGGCGACCGCGCCGAAGCGGGTGGGGAAACCGGTCGCGACGGGCAGGGCGAGCAGTACGTGCACCCGGTGCGTGGCTTCGGGCAGCGCCCCCAGGTCGACGGCGAGCCGGTGGTCGGCCGCGGCCTGCCGGGACACTTCCAGACCGGGCAGGTGGGGCGTGCCCGGATGGGCCACCCATTCGACGCCCCGTACGGTGCCGTGCTCGTCGCCGAGCGTGGCTCCGGCGACGACCGGCTGACCGGCCGAGATCCGGATCTCCAGACGGGCCTGGGGCAAGGGGTGGTTCTGCCCCCGGACCAGTTCGGCGGTCATCGCCTGTCTCCCCCACGTCGGTCGTGCGCCTGTCACGCCTGCCGGTACTGCGTGCGTGCTGAGTCCACGCGTGCGTCTGCCGCGTTGCGAGACGTGGCAGCTCCCGGGGGGCTGCCGCCTCCGGGAGCTGCGGTGCTGCTGCGGTCCTTCGGGGTCTACAGCTGCGGCAGGATCGACGGCATCAGGTCCTGGAAGGTGCGCCCGTTGGCCGGGTTCCCGAGGGCCGTCATCTGCCAGCCCGCACCCGCGCGGTGCACCTTCGCCATGATCTGGGCGGTGTACTGGCCGCCGCCGTCGAGGGTGTAGCGGGCCAGTTCCTGGCCGTTGGTCTCGTCCACGATGCGGCAGAACGCGTTCTGCACTTCCTGGAAGGTCTGGCCGGTGAAGGAGTTCACCGTGAAGACGATCTGGTCGATGTGCACCGGTACGCGCTGGAGGTCCACCAGGATCGACTCGTCGTCGCCGCCCTGCCCGGCGCCGCCGACCAGGTTGTCACCGGTGTGCTTGACCGAACCGTCGTCGCTGACGAGGTGACGGAAGAAGACGACGTCCACCGGCTGCTTGTCGGCGAACAGCACCGCCGACGCGTCGAGGTCGACCTCGCGGGTGCGCGAGCCGAACAGACCACGGCGGGGGGCTGCCTGCCAGCCGAGCCCCATCCGCACTGCGGTCAGGGTTCCCCCGTCGCTCTTTTGCAGGTTGATGGCCTGACCCTTGGTCATGTTGACCGTCACGCGCTACCCCTCTCCACAGACCCCACCACCGCCCGTGTGTGCGGTTGTCAGCACCCTATGCAGTGACCGGCGAGGGGTCGCAGCCCCGGTGCGTTTTGTGTCGTTCCTGCAACACTCGGCGGCTCAGCCGCCTCGTGACGCACCGGAGTTCGCCGTCCGTCCCCCGCCTCAGGCCTGTCCCGCCTCCCTCATCATCCGCAGCTCCTTCTTGAGTTCGCCGACCTCGTCGCGCAGCCGGGCCGCCACTTCGAACTGCAGCTCCGCGGCCGCCGCGCGCATCCGCGCGGTCATCTCCTCGATCTGCTGGGCCAGCTCGGCCGCCGGGCGGTCGGTGAGGACCTCGGCACCCTTGCCCCTGGCCGCCTTCGCCGCCTTGCCGCCGAGCGCGGGGACCGGGGCCTTGGCGTCCTTGCCCGCCTTCGGCTTGCGGTATTCGGTGCCGAGCAGTGCCTCGGTGTCGACCTCTTCGCGGGCGATCGTCGCGACGATGTCGTTGATCTTCTTGCGGAGCGGCTGCGGGTCGATGCCCCGCTCCTTGTTGTAGGCCACCTGCTTCTCGCGGCGACGGTTGGTCTCCTCGATGGCCTTCTCCATCGCCGGGGTGATCCGGTCCGCGTACATGTGGACCTCACCGGAGACGTTGCGCGCCGCGCGGCCGATGGTCTGGATCAGGGAGGTCCCGGAGCGCAGGAAGCCTTCCTTGTCCGCGTCGAGGATCGCCACCAGCGACACCTCGGGCAGGTCGAGGCCCTCGCGGAGCAGGTTGATGCCGACCAGTACGTCGTACTCACCGGCCCGCAGCTCGCGCAGCAGCTCGATGCGGCGCAGCGTGTCCACGTCGCTGTGCAGGTAGCGGACCTGGATGCCCAGTTCCAGGAAGTAGTCGGTGAGGTCCTCGGCCATCTTCTTGGTGAGGGTGGTGACCAGGACGCGCTCGTCCTTCTCGGTGCGCTTGCGGATCTCGTGCACCAGGTCGTCGATCTGGCCCTCGGTCGACTTGACGACGACCTGCGGGTCGACGAGTCCGGTCGGGCGGATGATCTGCTCGACGAAGCCGTCGCCGCGGGAGAGTTCGTACGTGCCGGGGGTGGCGGACAGGTAGACGGTCTGGCCGATCCGCTTCTGGAACTCCTCCCACTTCAGCGGCCGGTTGTCCATCGCGGAGGGCAGCCGGAAGCCGTGGTCGACCAGAGTGCGCTTGCGGGAGGCGTCGCCCTCGTACATCGCGCCGATCTGCGGGACGGTGACGTGCGACTCGTCGAGGACCAGCAGGAAGTCCTCCGGGAAGTAGTCCAGGAGGGTGTGCGGGGCGGTGCCGGGCCCGCGGCCGTCGAAGTGCATCGAGTAGTTCTCGACGCCGGAGCAGCTGCCGATCTCGCGGAGCATCTCCAGGTCGTAGGAGGTGCGCATGCGCAGCCGCTGGGCCTCCAGCATCTTGCCCTGCTTCTCCAGCTCGGCAAGGCGCTCGCCCAGCTCCTTCTCGATGCCGTTGATCGCCTTCTCCATGCGCTCCGGTCCTGCCACGTAGTGGCTGGCGGGGAAGACGTACAGGCTCTGGTCCTCGCTGATGACCTCGCCGGTGAGCGGATGCAGCGTGGACAGTGCCTCGATCTCGTCACCGAACATCTCGATGCGGACGGCCAGTTCCTCGTACACCGGGAAGATCTCGATGGTGTCGCCGCGCACCCGGAAGGAGCCGCGGGTGAACGCGACGTCGTTGCGGTTGTACTGGATGTCGACGAAGCGACGCAGCAGCGCGTCGCGGTCGATCTCCTGGCCGACCTTGAGGGAGACCATGCGGTCCACGTACTCCTGCGGCGTGCCCAGGCCGTAGATGCAGGAGACGGAGGCGACCACGACGACGTCGCGGCGGGTGAGCAGCGAGTTCGTCGCGGAGTGGCGCAGCCGCTCGACCTCCTCGTTGATCGAGGAGTCCTTCTCGATGTAGGTGTCCGACTGCGGGACGTACGCCTCGGGCTGGTAGTAGTCGTAGTACGAGACGAAGTACTCGACGGCGTTGTTCGGCAGCAGCTCGCGGAACTCGTTGGCCAGCTGGGCGGCGAGGGTCTTGTTGGGCGCCATGACGAGCGTCGGGCGCTGGAGCTTCTCGATCATCCAGGCAGTCGTCGCCGACTTGCCGGTGCCGGTCGCACCCAGCAGGACGACATCCTTCTCACCTGCGCGAATGCGCTTCTCCAGCTCGGCGATGGCCGCCGGCTGGTCACCGCTGGGCTGGTAGGGACTGACGACCTCGAAGGGCGCCACCGTACGTTCGATCTTGGAAACGGGCCGCATGCATCCACCGTACGACCCACCACTGACACTCACGTCTCGGTCGCACCCTCCCCCCTTCCGGCGCGGCCTTGCGTCCGCACGGGCGGCTCCCTGTACCGGTTTCGTCACGGTGCGTGTTCCGACCTCGTGGTGCGTCGTTCACCGCATGGCCATTCGTCGCCTTTTCCGCGTTGGCGCGTCCCTGTCACGCTCTGGCCGTCCGTGACTTCCCGCTGCAAGGAGAACCCAGTGCACGTACGTACCGTCGCTGCCGCCCTGACCGCTCTCGTCGGCGGCGCTTCCGCACTCGCCCTGCCCGGCACCGCGCAGGCCGCCGACCGCGCACCCGCCCGTACCGCCTCGGCCTCGGCCGTCGGCGGGCCCGTCATGATCGCGCACCGGGGCGCTTCCGGCCAGGCACCGGAGAACACGCTGGCCGCAGTCGACGCGGCGAAGCGGATGGGTGTCGTCTGGGTGGAGAACGACGTCCAGCGCACCAAGGACGGCGAGCTGGTCGTCGTCCACGACGACAACCTGGCGCGCACCACCAACGTCGAGCAGGTCTTCCCCGGACGTGCGCCGTGGAAGATCAAGGACTTCACCGCCGCCGAGATCCGCAGGCTCGACGCCGGCAGCTGGTTCGGTCCCGCCCACCGGGGTGCCCGCGTGCCGACCCTGAAGCAGTACGTGGACAGGGTCGAGAAGCACCGGCAGAAGCTGTTGCTGGAGATCAAGAACCCGGCTCTGTACCCGGGCATCGAGAAGGACATCGTGGCGGTGCTCCGCAAGGAGGGCTGGCTGGACCGCGCGCACGTGCACAGCAGGCTGGTCGTGCAGAGCTTCAGCGCCCCGAGCCTGCGTGCGGTGCACACCCTGCGGCCCGACGTGACCACCGGGTTCCTCGGCACGCCGGCCGTCGCCGACCTGCCCAAGTACGCCGCGTACACCGACCAGATCAATCCGCAGCACGGGACGATCAGTGCGGCCTACGTGGCGGCTGTGCACCGCCTCAAGGGCGCCCACGGCAAGCGGCTGCGGGTCAACACCTGGACCGTGGACGACGCGGTGAACGCGAAGAAGGTCCGGGGCTACGGCGTGGACGGGATCATCACCAACCGGCCGGACGTCGTGCGGGCCGCGCTGCGAGGCTGAGCAGGGCCTTTCCACCGCTCGCGGCCCGCTGTCAGTGCCCGGCCGTACGGTGGTGGGCGTGAACAGCACCGCACCACACAGAGGTTGTGTCGAGTGGGCCGTCGTCGGCAGCGACATCGGTCCGCTCCTGCTGGCCGCGACCGGAGCAGGCCTGGTGCACGTGGCCTTTCACGCGGACGAGAAGGTCCGCACACGGGCCCTGGCACAGTTGGCGTCCCGGCTGGGCGCACAGCTCGTCGCGGTGCCTGCGGATCCGCTCCCCGCGTCGAGCCGGCTGGCCGAACCCGTCCGGCAGTTCGCCGGCTACTTCGCGGGCACCCTGCGGCAGTTCTCCCTCCCGCTGGACTGGTCACTGACCTCGGGCTTCCACCGGCAGGTCCTGCGCGAGCTGAACGACTCCGTGCCGTACGGAAGCGTCGTCGGATACGGCGACCTGGCCGCCCGGGTCGGGCAGCCGGGCGGCGCCCAGGCGGTCGGGGCCGCCATGGGGTCCAACCCGCTCCCCGTGGTGGTGCCGTGTCACCGGGTGGTGGAGAGCGGCGGAGGGCTCGGCGGATTCGGCGGCGGGCCGGAGACCAAACGGACACTGCTGGCGCTGGAGGGGGTGCTGCCGCAGCCTCTGTTCTGACCGGGCAGGCCCCGGATCGCTTTTTCACATGCCCCGTGGGGGTATCGGATGGCACACTGCCGCTGTGACCACCACATGTGACCAGTACATGCCCTGTGCCACCCGATCCGCTCCTCCTGCTGCTCGTCGCCGCACTCCGGCCGACGGCGGAAGGGCGTGTACGAAGTGAGCGCCATCGACAGGAACGACCAGCCGGACGGCAGCGCACCCACTCCCGCACCCCCGCTCCCGCCGACGCCCGGGTCCACCCCGGCGGTGTCCGGGGCGGAGGTGCCCGCGCTGCAGCGCCGCACCACGGTCGTGCTCGTCGTGAGCCAGATCCTGGGCGGGCTCGGCGTACCGATCGGCATCACCCTCGCACCCGTGCTGGCCACCGAGATCAGCGGCACCGAGGCGGTCTCCGGACTGGCCCCGACCGCGTCCGTCGTCGGCACGGCGCTGCTGTCGGTGCCGCTCGCCTCGCTGATGACCTCGCGCGGCCGACGGCCCGGTCTGGTGCTGGCGTACCTGATCGGGGCCCTCGGTGCGGCGCTCGTGGTGGTGGCCGCGCTGGCGGACAACTTCCCGCTGCTGCTGGTCGGCATGGCCGGGTTCGGCGCTGCCTCGTCCGCCAATCTGCAGGCCCGGTTCGCCGCTGCCGACCTGGCGGCCCCCGACCGGCGGGCCCGGTCGATCTCCACGGTGGTCTGGGCGACCACCGTCGGCGCTGTTCTCGGGCCGAACCTCGCGGCCCCGGCGGGACGTGTCTTCGCCGGCACCTCCATACCCCTGACGGCCGCCCCGTTTCTCTGGGCGGCCGTCATCTTCCTCGTCACGGGTGTGATCGTCGCCGTACTGCTGCGCCCGGACCCGCTGCTCACCGCACGGGCCCTGGCCCCGCGGGAGGAGCAGTCGGCCGCGAGCCGGTCCCTGCGGGCGGGCATCGCCGCGGTGCGGGCATCACCGCGCGCCAGGCTCGCACTGGTGACGGTCGCGGTCTCGCACACCGCGATGGTGTCGATCATGACGATGACGCCCGTCCACCTCGGCCACCACGGCGCGGGGCTGGAACTGGTCGGGCTCGTCATCAGCGGCCACATCGCCGGGATGTACGCGTTCTCGCCGATCATGGGCTGGCTGTCGGACCGGCTCGGCCGCCTGTCGGTCATCGGACTGGCCGCCGGCCTGCTGTCGCTCGCCGCGTTCCTCGCCGGCACCTCGGGCGGCAGCCACGGGCAGACCGCCGCAGGCCTGTTCGTCCTGGGCCTCGGCTGGTCCGCCGGGCTGGTCTCCGGCTCCGCACTGCTCACGGACTCCGTGCCGCAGCCCGCCCGTGCCGCGGTGCAGGGCCTGTCCGACCTCACGATGAACTCGGCGGCGGCCGTCGGTGGGGCGGCCGCCGGACTGATCGTCGCGCAGGCGGGCTACGGCTGGCTCAACGCCGCCGGGGCGCTCTTGCTGCTGCCGATGGCCGCTCTGGCGCTCTTCACCGCGCGGACGAGTCCGAAGGAAGCCGCTCCTGCCGTCAGAGGCTGATGTGGTACGCCTTGCGCAGCGTCTCGTGCACCGTCCAGGTCGTGCGGTCGCCCTCGCGCAGCACGCAGGCGTCGCCGGGGCCGATCCGCAGGGTTACGCCGCCTTCCACCTCGACGGTGGCACGGCCGCTGACGACCACGAACAGCTCGTTGGCCTCGGTGTCGGTGACGACACCGGGCGTGATCTGCCAGATCCCGCGCAGCTGCTTTCCGTCCGGCGACTCCCAGAGCACCTTGCCGGTGACCACGGGGTCCCCGGAGACGATCTGTTCCGGGTCCAGCGGCTCGACCTCCAGCTCGGCGTCCGGAACGTGCACGGAGAAGGAGGCCGGGGCAGCAGGGACTTGATCAATTGTCGTCATGGCCGGTCACCTTAGCGGTGCCTCCCCGGACAGCCGCGGTCAGCCTTCGGGCACTCCGTTCGAAAACGTCGTCCGCGACAGCGCGTGCCCCGGCGAACAAGGGGCACAGGAAGGGCACAACGTCGACCGAGAACCGTCGACCGAGAGCTACAGCCAGGGAGCTGCTGTCATGGAGATTTCGGGCATTATCAGCGCGATCGTCATCGGCATCGTCATCGGTGTGCTCGGCAGGCTGGTGATACCGGGCCGTCAGAAGATCGGCGTCCTGTGGACCATCGCGGTGGGTATCCTCGCGGCGTTCGCGGGCAGCGCGCTCGCGAACGCGCTCGGCGTGAAGGACACCAACGGCATCGACTGGATCGAATGGCTGATCCAGATCGCTCTCGCCGCGATCGGTGTCCTCGCCCTGGTCAAGCTCAAGACGGGCAACCGGAGCAGCACCCGCCGGTAGAACAGCCGCTTCCGGCACACCGGACTTGCGTCCCCTTCGGCCTCCGTGCGCGCCGCTGCGCCCGGAGGCCGACCGGTGTCGCCGTACGGATTCGGCCGCCATGTGCCGACCGGGCCCGGCGGCCCTGCGCCGGGCCCGGCGGTCTCGGTCGACGCGGAGCAGGCCGACGACCGGGACCGGGCGGGCGTTCACTTCCCGTCGTCGGGAAGCCCGGTCCAGGCCGGATGCCGGGCGTCGTCGGCCCGTACGACCACGTCGGCGGCGTCCGAGGGCCCCACCTCGCTCTCGTACCGGGCGAACGCGGGCAGCGTCCACCGTTCGCCCTCGGCGGTACGGCGGGCCAGAGCCCCCGCCGACAGCCTCACGTGCACCGACAGGTCGAACGGGAACCAGCGCCCGAGCAGCAGCGGTCCGTGCACCAGCAGCACACCGCCGGGCGGGAGCTGTACGTATCGACTGCGCGTCGCCCGGTCGGTCACCGGGTCCCACAGATCGGGCAGCACCCGCCCGGTGCCCCCGGGCTCCAGCGGCCCGAAGACCTCGCGCCACAGCGCCCCGGTGTCGAACCACCCGTCGAAGTACGTGTCCGGGTCCTGCTTGCCGTACTCGAAACGCAGCGAGGCAGACCGCAGGAATCCCTCGGTGTCGGCCACGTGGACGGCCCGGCCACGCTCCCGCAACGCCTCGGCGAGCATCCCGGCCGCCTCCCCGGTACGGGCAGCGGGCGCCCCGTCCACCCCCACCTTCAGCCACGGACTGCCGTCGGCGGGAACAAGGCCGTCGAGATGCCGGGCCAGCCGTCCGGCGAGACGTCCCCAGGTGATCGGTCGAAGCTCCACGTCCCCATCATCGCCGCGCAAAACCACCGCACAAAACCGCGCCGCCCCGTCCCGCGGTTGTCACCGCTCCCCCGGCGGTACATCACCTCTATGACCCTCGTCGTGGTCGAACCGCTGAAACGCCGCCACTGCGCGGAGTGCCACCGGGGCCCGCTCCCCCTCCTCGTCCTCGAATACAACGCCCCGCGCTGCCTGGACTGCGCCGACCTGAGCCACCTCGTCCTGCTCCCGCGCGGCAACACGGCGCTCACCCGCCGCGCCCGCGAGGCCAGTTCGCTGTGGGCGGTGGTCGTGCGCCACCACAGGCGCCGCAAGCGGTACGAACGCCAGGGCCTCCTCGTGGAGGAAGAGGCCCTGGCCCGCGCCGAGTCGGCCTGTCTCGCCGACGCCGACGCCCGAGCCCGCCGCCGCACCCGCGACGCCGCCCGTCGCGCCACCGAGGACACCCGCCTCACCGCGGCCCTCTCCGCCGCCGTCCGCACCCTCTTCCCCGGCTGCCCGCCCGAACGCGCCCACACCATCGCCGCGCACACCGCGCAGCGCGGCAGCGGCCGCGTCGGCCGCAGCGCGGCGGGCCGCGCCCTGGACCGGGACGCCGTCACCGCCGCCGTACGCGCCTCCGTACGGCACGAGGACACCCCGTACGACCGGCTCCTCATGGCGGGCATACCCCGACACGAAGCACGGGCCCGCGTGGCGGACGCGATCGACGCGACGCTGGAGGGGTGGCGAGCGGTCCCGTAGGGGCGGGGGCGACCTGTCGACGGAGCGGGAAGGGGGACCCGAGCGCTCCTCCCTGGCGCCGACGCCGCCCGGGCCACCGGACTGTCAGGGCTCCATCAGACGGGCCAGCACGTCCACCGGATCGCCCCCCGCCGTTCCGGCGGGCCACCAGTCGTCAGCGCCGTCCGACTCGTAGCCGTACCAGAGGCCGTCGCGGCCGTAGCGGAGCTGGCAGCGGTCGGCGGTGAGGTGGTTGTGCCACGGGCGGAGGTCCGGGTGGCCGAGGGCGAGCAGGGTGGAGCGGGCCCGGTCGAAGGGTCCGGCGGGCGGGTCCCAGAGGCCGTCGAGCACCGACAGGGCGGTGGGGCCGCCCTGCCGCCACGCCGCGACGGCCTTGGCCAGGTCGGTGGGGGTGCGGCCGAGCGCGCGGGTGAGGGACGTGTAGAGGTGGCGGGTCGCGGCGGTGAGGCCCGAGCCGGGTTGGGCCGCGGCGATGCGCACCGCGTCCTGCCAGGCGGTGAGGCCGTCGATCGGGTCGGTGCCCGTGGTGAGGAACGCATGGGCGCGGGTCGCCGCGTCCGTCGCCAGGTGGTCGAGGGTGAGCGGGTCGGGGGCGTCGCGGGTGTGCGGGTACGAGGGCGGGGTGCCGGGGTGCGGCGGGAGCGGGAGCGGATCGGGAAGCGTGCCGAGGGGGCCGTGGGCGAGGGCTTCGCGGGCCGGGAGCGCCGGGGTGGGTGCGGGTGCACGGGTGGCGGTCGCGGTGTGGGCGGCGTTGCGGCGGGTCAGGGCGTCGAGGATCTCGCGCTCGTCGCGGCCGCGGAGGAGGAAGACGACGAAGGGGTCCTCGTCGAGGATGCGGGCCACCTGGTAGCAGAGGGCCGCCGCGTGCTTGCAGGGACGGCCGGCGTCCGGGCAGGTGCAGCTGGGCAGCAGGTCGCCCGCCGTGGCGGGAAGCAGGGGCGTGCCGGAGAGGCGTGCGAGGGGATCGAGCAGGGCCTGCGGCATCGTCTTGGCGAGCAGCGCCTCCAGGTGCGCGGGGTCCTCGGCGGCGGCGTCCAGGAAGTCGTCCCAGTCCTCGTCGGCGAGGGTGCGCAGGCGGATGTCCGCACGGTACGGGCGGGCCCGGCTGCCGCGTATGTACGCCACGACCCGCCCCGGAGTGACCGTGATCGTGTCGACGTGCCCCGCGTCGGCGTACGCCCGGCCGCGCGCGAGGCGGGCCGGGTCCAGGGAGAGCGCTTCGAGGGCCTCCACCCAGGCACGCCCCCACCAGGTGGTGGCCGGTCCGGTGGCCTCCGAGGTGGGTGGGAAAGTGCGGCGCCGGTCGGCCGCGGGTGCGCTCGCGGAGGCTCCGGACGCGCTGCGCGGCGTCATGACTCCCTCCCGGGCGGAGCGCCGAACGGGGCGGGGCGGGCGGCAGCACCAGGACGGGCATGACACGCGGCGGCGTCGGAGTGGGCATGACGTACCGCGGCGTCGGCGCTGGCCTGACGCGGGGCGGCGTCGGGGCGGGTGTGGCGTTGGGCGGGGCGAGGCACGGGACGGGGCGTCACGACGGCCTCCTGAGCGACACCAGGTCCGCGAGTTCGCGGTCGCTGAGTTCGGTGAGGGCGGCCTCGCCGGTGCCGAGGATCGCGTCCGCCAACGAGCGCTTCGCGGCGAGGAGTTCGGCGATGCGGTCCTCGACCGTGCCCTCCGCGATCAGGCGGTGGACCTGTACGGGCTGGGTCTGGCCGATGCGGTACGCGCGGTCCGTGGCCTGTTCCTCGACCGCCGGGTTCCACCAGCGGTCGAAGTGCACCACGTGCGCGGCGCGGGTGAGGTTGAGGCCGGTGCCCGCCGCCTTGAGGGACAGCAGGAACACCGGGACCTCACCGGACTGGAAGCGGTCGACCATTTCCTCGCGCTGCGCCACCGGTGTCCCTCCGTGCAGGAGTTGGGAGGGGATCGCGCGGGCGGTCAGGTGCTGGGACAGGAGGCGGGCCATGGACACGTACTGGGTGAAGATCAGTACGGAGTCCTCCTCGGCGAGGATCGTGTCGAGGAGTTCGTCGAGGAGGGCGAGCTTGCCCGAGCGGGCGGTGAGCCGGGCGGGGCCCTGCTTCGGCCCGCCCTCCTTCAGATACTGCGCGGGGTGGTTGCAGATCTGTTTGAGGGAGGTGAGCAGCTTCATGATCAGACCGCGTCGGGCGATGCCCTCGGACGCCTCGATCGCGGCCATCGTCTCGTTCACCGCCGCCTGGTAGAGCGCGGCCTGCTCGCGGGTGAGCGGGACGGGGTGGTCGGTCTCGGTCTTGGGCGGCAGCTCGGGGGCGATGCCGGGGTCGGACTTCTTGCGGCGCAGGAGGAAGGGGCGGACCAGCCGGGAGAGCCGTTCCACCGCTTCGGGGTCCTCGCCGCTCTCGACGGCGCGGGCGTGCCGGGCGCGGAAGGTGGTGAGCGGGCCGAGCAGGCCGGGGGTGGTCCAGTCGAGCAGGGCCCAGAGTTCGGAGAGGTTGTTCTCGACCGGGGTGCCGGTGAGGGCGATCCGGGCGGGGGCCGGGATCGTGCGCAGCGCCTTGGCGGTGGTGGAGCGGGGGTTCTTCAGGTGCTGGGCCTCGTCCGCGACGATCATTCCCCAGGTGTGCGTGGCGAGTTCGGGGGCGCTCGTGCGCATCGTGCCGTACGTGGTGAGGACGAAGCCGCCGTCGAGACCGGCCAGGTTGCGGCCGGTGCCGTGGAAGCGGCGGACCGCCACTCCGGGAGCGAACCGTTCGATCTCGCGCTGCCAGTTGCCGAGGAGGGAGGCGGGACAGACCACGAGGGTGGGGGCGCTCCGCGCGCGCGAGGCCGTACCCGTACGGTGCAGGTGGAGGGCGATGACAGTGATGGTCTTGCCGAGACCCATGTCGTCGGCGAGACACCCGCCCAGGCCGAGCGATGTCATCAGGTCGAGCCAGGCCAGTCCGCGAAGCTGGTAGTCGCGCAGGGTGGCGTGCAACTCGGGCGGCTGTGGGACGGTGTCCGCACCGCCACGGGCGAGCCGGTCGCGGAGGGCTGCCAGCGCCCCGGCCGGTACCGCCTCGACCTGCTCGCCGTCGATCTCCGCCGTGCCGGTGAGTGCGACGCCGAGCGCGTCGGCGGGGTCCAGCAGCCCCAACTGCCTTTTGCGGGCCTTGCGTACGAGAGCGGGGTCGACCACCACCCACTGGTCGCGCAGCCGCACCACCGGCCGGTGCTCCTCGACCAGTGCGTCCATCTCCGCCTCGGTGAGTTCCTCGCCGCCCACCGCGAGCTGCCAGCTGAACGCGAAGAGGTGGTCCGCCTCGAAGAAGGGTGTGCCGTCGGTGGCCGAGCCGGGTGCGGGGCGCACCACGGCGGTCGCGGTGAGCGTACGGGCCAGCTCGCGTGGCCAGTGGACACTGACGCCTGCCGCCTCCAGCCGGTGCGCTGCGGGGCCCAGCAGGTCGTACAACTCGTCGTCGGACAGGGGAAGTACGTCGGGGACGGGCTGTTCCAGAAGGCGGGCGAGCGGCGGCCAGACGCGGGCCGCGCGGCGCAGCGCGAGAACGGTGTCGATACGGGCACGCGGGCCGAAGTGGTCGCCGCCCCCGCCGTCCCAGAGGTCCGCGACGTCGACGAGGTGGGTGGGGTCGGCGAGGCTGTGGACCTGGACGACGGCGGCGCCCGCGCGGCGTGCCCCGGCCTCGGTGTCCTCGTCGCGCGGGTCGAACAGGCTGTGCACGGGCAGGTCGAGCCGGAGTGAGACCCGCACCCCGGCGTCCGCGCCCGCCGCCACCTCGGCAGCCCATTCCCGCAGTTCCGGCAGGTGCTGGGCTGCACGCGCGGCGAAGGGGGCGCCAAAGGCGTAGGCCGCCGCCGGGGTGCGGGGCAGGGTGTCGGCGACGGCGTCGACGAACGAGCGCACGAGGTGGACCGGGTTGGGGACGTGAAGGGGCTTGCGGTCAGGAACGGGGACCGCGTACCCCTCGGGTGGCATGGCGGCGGCGATGGCCCGCAGGTGGGCGATGTCGGCGGCGTCCGGCGGCCCGGCCCGCCAGGCGTCGTGACCCGTGGCCGTGAGTCCCGGCAGCAGCAGACCCCGCGCGACCAGGTGCAGGGCGTGCTGGGCCGCGGCGCCCCAGCAGCGGGCGGCAGGGTGCGCGGCGGGGTCGTGCCGGGCCGCGACGAGGAGCGGGAGCGCGTCCGCCAGGGCGAGGAGGCGGGCGGGGACCGTACGGGAGCGGGGGACGGAGCCGTGGAGGCGGACGACGGTGATCTCGTCGAGGGCGCCCCCGGTGCCGCCGGTCTCGCCGCTGCCGGCCGGGCCGGGAGCGGGCGGCTCCGGCAGGTCCGTCCCGTCGGGGGCCCAGAGGGCGATCCGCGCTTCCCTCGGCAGGGGTGCGGGGAGGTAGAGCGCGGCGATGTGCCGGGACAGTCGCAGGGGTGCGGTGAGTGCTGCGCCCATCGTGCCGTCGCCTCCCTTCCGGTCCGGATCTGCGCAGGTGGGCGCAGGGTTTCCGCGTGGACCTGTGAGTCTACGGGCGGGGTCTGACAGTCGGGGCGGCGGCGAAGGACGCCGGGCCTGCGGCAGAAACACCCGGACGCTGTCCGTGTCGACGGGAGGCCTCAACTCCGCGGTGTCGCCCGTTCCTCCAGTTCCCGCCACACCTTCCGGACCTGGGGCTCCAGTGCCTCAAGCGGCCCGTCGTTGTCGATCACCAGGTCGGCGACGGCGAGGCGCTGCTCGCGGGTGGCCTGCGCCGCCATCCGGCCGCGCGCATCGGCCTCGCTCGTCCCCCTCACCCGTACCAGCCGGTCCAGCTGGGTGTCGGGCGACGCGTCCACGACCACCACCAGGTCGTACAGCGGTGCGAGCCCGTTCTCCGTCAGCAGGGGCACGTCGTGCACGACGACGGCATCGGCCGGGGCCGCCCGCTCCAGTTCCGCCGAGCGGGCTCCGACCAACGGGTGCACGATCCCGTTGAGGATCTTCAGCTTCTCCGGGTCGGCGAAGACGATGGCACCCAGCGCGGGCCGGTCCAGCGTGCCGTCCGCGGCGAGGACGCCCTCGCCGAACGCCGCCACCACGGCGTCGAGCCCGGGGGTTCCGGGCTCGACGACCTCACGTGCGATCTTGTCCGCGTCGACGACGACCGCGCCGTACGACGCGAGCAGCCGCGACACCTCACTCTTGCCGGCGCCGATCCCGCCGGTCAGGCCTACTTTCAGCATGACCGGAAGCCTAGGCCGCCCTCCGGGGCCCTCAGAGGTCGCCCTCCCGCTCGGCGAGGAACTTCTCGAATTCCAGGCCGATCTCCTCCGCCGAGGGCAGGTCCTTGGCCTCCGCGACGAGGCTGCCGCGCGTCTCCGCGCCTGCCACCGCGTCGTACTGGTGCTCAAGTCCCTGAACCAGTGCGACCAGTTCCTCGTCGCCCTCGCCGACCTGGCGGTCGATCTCGTCCTGGGTGCGCCGCGCCTCGGTGCGCAGTGCGTGCGCCACCGACGGCAGCACCAGCCCGGTCGCCGCGGTGATCGTCTCCAGGACGGTCAGCGCCGAGTCCGGATAGGCCGAGCGGGCCACGTAGTGCGGTACGTGGGCGGCGACGCCGAGCACGTCGTGCCCCGCCTCGGCGAGCCGGTACTCCACCAGCGACTCCGCCGACCCGGGCACCTGCGCCTCGTCGAAGGGGCTGCGGTGCCCCGGCACCAGGTCCGTGCGGTTGCCGTGCGGGGTGAGTCCGACCGGGCGGGTGTGCGGGACGCCCATGGGTATCCCGTGGAAGTTCACCGCCAGCCGCACTCCGAGCCGCTCCACGATCTGGCGCACGGCGGCCGTGAACCGTTCCCACTCCACGTCCGGTTCCGGGCCCGAGAGCAGCAGGAACGGGGCGCCCGTGGCGTCCTGCACGAGATGCACTTCGAGCGCGGGCGTCTCGTAGTCCGACCACCGGTCACGCTTGAAGGTGAGCAGCGGGCGGCGGGCCCGGTAGTCCACCAGCCTGTCGTGGTCGAAGCGCGCCACCACCTGGTGCGGCAGTGTGTCCAGGAGCTTCTCGACGATCTGGCCGCCGGTCTCCCCCGCGTCGATATAACCGTCGAAGTGGTAGAGCATGACCAGTCCGGCCGACTCCTGGGCCAGCGCCGTGTCGACGACGGCCAGCCCCTTCGGCTCCCATGCGTACAAACCCTGCGGATCAAGCACGATTCCCGCTACCTCCTCGCGTTTCACAGAGAAGAACGTGCCCGGCGGCGCAGGCATTCCCGGGTGCCGCCCCCTCCCTCGTACGAGGGGCCGGCCAACGTGCGGGAACCGCGAACAAGTTGTGCCGGCAAGCGGCGGAAATACGGCGAGGCCCGCTCCCCCGAAGGGGAACGGGCCTCGCTGTTCAGCCTGTTCAGCTGCCTGCCGTCAACCCGGGAGGGGTCGGACGGCCACACGACCGGTGAGGGTCAGAGCATTCAGCTCTGGCCGCCCGCCAGCTTCTCGCGCAGGGCGGCAAGGGCCTCGTCCGACGCCAGGGCGCCGGAGTTGTCGTCCGACTCCGAGGAGTACGAACCGCCCGAGATACCGGCGCCGGCGTTGCCACCGGTGGCGGCGGCCGGAGCGGCAGCGCCCTCGGCAGCGGCGGCCTCGTCGGCCTCGCGGGACTTGATGACCTGGGCCTGGTGCTGCTCGAAGCGCTGCTGCGCCTCGGCGTACTGACCCTCCCAAGCCTCACGCTGCGTCTCGAAGCCCTCGAGCCAGTCGTTCGTCTCGGGGTCGAAGCCCTCGGGGTAGATGTAGTTGCCCTGGTCGTCGTACGACGCGGCCATGCCGTAGAGGGTCGGGTCGAACTCGACCGAGGCCGGGTCGGAGCCGAAGGACTCGTTGGCCTGCTTCAGCGACAGCGAGATCCGGCGACGCTCGAGGTCGATGTCGATGACCTTGACGAAGATCTCGTCGTTGACCTGGACGACCTGCTCCGGGATCTCCACGTGGCGCTCGGCCAGCTCGGAGATGTGGACCAGGCCCTCGATGCCCTCGTCGACGCGCACGAACGCACCGAACGGAACCAGCTTGGTGACCTTGCCGGGAACGACCTGGCCGATCTGGTGCGTACGGGCGAACTGCTGCCACGGGTCTTCCTGCGTCGCCTTCAGCGACAGGGAGACACGCTCGCGGTCCATGTCGACGTCGAGAACCTCGACGGTGACTTCCTGGCCGACCTCGACAACCTCGGACGGGTGGTCGATGTGCTTCCAGGACAGCTCGGAGACGTGCACGAGACCGTCGACGCCACCCAGGTCCACGAAGGCACCGAAGTTGACGATCGAGGAAACGACGCCGGAGCGGACCTGACCCTTCTGCAGGGTCGTGAGGAACGTCTGGCGAACCTCGGACTGGGTCTGCTCGAGCCAGGCACGGCGGGACAGGACCACGTTGTTGCGGTTCTTGTCCAGCTCGATGATCTTGGCTTCGAGCTCCTTGCCCACGTAGGGCTGGAGGTCGCGGACGCGGCGCATCTCGACGAGGGAGGCCGGCAGGAAGCCACGGAGGCCGATGTCGAGGATGAGACCACCCTTGACGACCTCGATGACGGTGCCGGTGACGATCCCGTCCTCTTCCTTGATCTTCTCGATCGTGCCCCAGGCGCGCTCGTACTGTGCGCGCTTCTTGGACAGGATGAGACGGCCTTCCTTGTCCTCCTTCTGGAGAACAAGAGCCTCGATCTCATCGCCCACGGCGACGACCTCGTTGGGGTCGACGTCGTGCTTGATGGAAAGCTCGCGGGACGGGATGACGCCTTCGGTCTTGTAACCGATGTCGAGCAGGACCTCGTCCCGGTCGACCTTCACGATGACGCCATCAACGATGTCGCCGTCGTTGAAGTACTTGATCGTCTCGTCGATCGCCGCGAGGAACGCGTCCGCGTCGCCGATGTCGTTGACCGCAACCTGCGGAGTGGTGGCGGTGGTCTCGGTGCTGCTCGTCATGTGGGAAAGGGCTCCGGTACGGACAGAAGTCGTAGGTAATGCCACGCCGTGAGCCTGTCGCTCTGCAGAAGCCGGACAGCCGAAGAGGCACCAAGCCGAAAACCCGCCGGGCGCCTCGAAACCGAGGAGACATACCTACAGATGCGAGCGCGGCCTGCTAGGTCTGAGGCGCGCAGGCTCGCAGCGCAACTTGTAGCATACGGGGGCCGCCGGGCAGGGTCAATGCGCGAAGGCACCCACCCGGGGCGGAACGCCGCATTCCCGGCACAACTCCGGTGGGGCAGCGCCGCAATGGCCGCCCCGCCCGCCCTCGGCCACTCCCCGGCACAGTACCCGGGGAGGGTTCCGGGGAACCCCACTCAGACGATGCAGACGGGCGCGATGATCCAGCGATGAGCCATGAGGACGACGCTTTCGAGGCCCTCGACGTGTTCGGCGGACCGGAGGGCACCGCCGGCACCTCCGAGGGCGAGGACACCGAGCCGGAGGCCACCCGGCGCGCCGCGGGGGAGGCCGAGAGCAGCCGGGCCAGCCGGGGCTGGTGGGACCGCAACGCGGACGAGTACCAGCAGGACCACGGCACCTTCCTCGGCGACGACCGCTTCGTGTGGGGACCGGAGGGTCTCGACGAGGTGGAGGCGGAACTGCTGGGCCCCGTCGAGGACCTCAAGGGTCTCGACGTGCTGGAGATCGGCGCGGGCGCCGCGCAGTGCTCGCGCTGGCTGGCCGTCCAGGGCGCCAGGCCTGTCGCGGTGGACCTCTCGCACCGACAGCTCCAGCACGCCCTGCGGATCGGCGGCGGTGCGGACGGGGTGGGCCTGGTACAGGCCGACGCCGGAGTGCTGCCGTTCCGGGACGGCTCCTTCGACCTGGCGTGCTCCGCGTACGGGGCGGTGCCCTTCGTCGCGGACCCGGTGAAGGTGTTCCGCGAGGTGCGCCGGGTGCTGCGGCCGGGCGGTCGGTGGGTGTTCTCGGTGACGCACCCGATCCGCTGGGCGTTCCCGGACGAACCGGGCCCCGAGGGTCTGTCGGTCTCCGCCTCGTACTTCGACCGCACCCCTTACGTGGAGCAGGACGAGCAGGGGCGCGCGGTGTACGTGGAGCACCACCGCACGCTCGGCGACCGCGTCCGGGACGTGGTGGCGGGCGGGTTCCGGCTGGTCGACCTGGTGGAGCCGGAGTGGCCGGCGTGGAACAGCTCGGAGTGGGGCGGCTGGTCGCCGCTGCGCGGGAACCTGATCCCGGGGTCGGCGATCTTCGTCTGCGAGCGGGACTAGCGGTACGGCACTGGCCCGCGTGCCGGCGCGGCCCGCGGGGCACCGCCGTACCGGCCCGGGGCCGGTCCGCCGCCGCCCCCGGCACCCGTCGCGGTACGGACTCGGCACACGCTCCGGTACGGACCGGGGGCACGCGCGTACGAGACTGGGCGGGTGATACGTAACGACGCCCTGGAGCAGTTGCCCGTACGCGGTGCCGTGCCCGCCCTCGAAGAGGCGCTGGCGGTGCACGGGACGGCGGTGCTCTGCGCGCCGCCCGGCACCGGCAAGACGACGCTGGTGCCGCTGGTCCTGGCCGGGCTGGTGGGCGGGGGGCCCGCACGACGGGTGGTGGTCGCCGAGCCGCGGCGGATCGCCGCGCGGGCGGCGGCCCGGCGGATGGCGTGGCTGCTGGGCGAGTCCGTCGGCGAGCGGGTCGGCTTCACCGTGCGCGGGGAGCGCACGGTGGGCCCGCGCACGGTGGTCGAGGTGGTCACGACGGGAGTGCTGCTGCAACGCCTCCAGCGTGACCAGGAACTGCCGGGTGTCGACGTGGTGGTCCTGGACGAGTGCCACGAGCGGCATCTCGACGCCGACACCGTGGCGGCCTTCCTCCTGGACGTGCGCGCGGCCCTGCGCCCGGAGCTGCGGCTGGTCGCGGCGTCCGCGACGACGGACGCGGCCGGCTGGGCCGAGCTGCTGGGCGGGGCGCCCGTGGTGGCGGCGCAGGGGGTGTCGTACCCGGTGGAGACGGTGTGGGCGCCGCCCGCGCGACCGGTACGGCCGCCGCACGGGATGCGGGTGGATCCGGCGCAGCTGACGCACGTGGCATCCGTGGTGCGGCGGGCGCTCGCCGAACGGGAGGGGGACGTGCTCTGCTTCCTGCCGGGGGTGGGCGAGATCGCCCGGGTGGCGGGCCGGTTGAAGGGCGTGGACGCCGAGGTGCTCCAGGTGCACGGGCGCGCGCCCGCCGCGGTGCAGGACGCGGTGCTGGCAGGGCCGGGAACGTCGGGACGCCGTGTTGTCCTGACCACCTCCGTCGCCGAGTCGAGCCTGACGGTGCCAGGTGTGCGGGTCGTCGTGGACTCCGGGCTCGCGCGGGAGCCGCGTACCGACCACGCGCGTGGCCTGAGCGCGCTGACGACGGTACGGGCGTCCCGGGCGGCGGCACGGCAGCGGGCGGGCCGGGCCGGACGGGAGGCCCCGGGGGCGGCCTACCGCTGCTGGGACGAGGCGGAGGAGGCCCGGCTGGCCCCCTTCCCCAACCCGGAGATCAAGGTGGCCGATCTGACGGCGTTCGCGCTCCAGGTGGCCTGCTGGGGCGATCCGGACGCGTCCGGGCTCGCCCTGCTGGACGCTCCCCCGGCCGGGGCAATGGCGGCGGCCCGGGAGGTCCTGTCCGCCGTCGGCGCGGTGGACGCGGAGGGCAGGGCCACGCAGCGCGGCGTACGGCTGTCGCGGCTCGGACTGCACCCCCGGCTGGGACGGGCGCTGCTGGACGGCGCCCGGGAGGTTGGGGCACGGCGGGCGGCGGAGGTGGTGGCGCTGCTGAGCGAGGAGCCGCCGCGGGAGTACGGGGACGACCTGGCGGACGCCTGGCGGGCGGCACGGCGCGGCAACGACGCGTACGGGGCCCGATGGGGCCAGGAGGCACGGAGGCTGGCTTCGTCGGTGGCGGGGGCCGAGGGGGACGGTTCGGGATCGGAACGGCGTGCGGGTTCGAGTCCGGGTGCGGGTGCCGGAGGTGACGATGCCGTGGCCGGGCTGGTAGCGGCTCTGGCCTTTCCGGAACGGTTGGCGAGGGCCCGGGGGGCGGGTGCGTTCCTGATGGTGTCCGGGACGGGTGCCGAGGTCGGTGAGGGGTCGCGGCTGCGGAGTGCCCCGTGGCTGGCGGTGGCGGTCGCGGACCGGCCCGCGCACGCGGCGTCCGCGCGGGTCCGGCTCGCGGCTGTCGTGGACGAGGACACCGCCCGCCTGGCGGCCGAGCACGTACGGGCGCAGGGGGAGGAAGTCCGCTGGGAGGGCGGGGACGTCGTCGCCCGGCGGGTGGAGCGGCTGGGCGCCGTCGAGTTGTCCGCACGGCCGCTGCGGGACGCGCCACTCGTGCGCGTGCACGAAGCGCTGCGGGAGGGGCTGCGGCGGGAGGGGCTCGGGCTGCTGCGGTGGACGCGGGACGCGGAGGGGCTTCGGCAACGCCTGGCCTTCCTGCACAGGGTGCTGGGAGCGCCCTGGCCGGACGTGTCGGACGCCTCCTTGTCCGGACATACGGACGAATGGCTGGAGCCGGAGTTGTCACGTGCGCGGCGTCGGGCGGACCTGGGGCGCATCGACGCCGGCCAGGCGCTGCAGCGATTGCTGCCGTGGGCCGCTGGCGAGGCGGGTCGGCTGGAGGAGTACGCGCCGGAGCGGATCCGGGTGCCGAGCGGGTCGCGCATCCGGGTGGACTACGGCGGCGAACAGCCGGTGCTGGCGGTGAAGTTGCAGGAGATGTTCGGGTTGGCCCGGACGCCGCGGGTGGGGGGTCCGGCGCAGGTCCCGGTACTCGTACACCTGCTGTCCCCGGCGGGCCGGCCCGCAGCGGTCACCGCAGACCTGGAGTCCTTCTGGAAGGAGGGGTACCGGGGGGTACGGGCCGAGCTGCGGGGGCGGTACCCGAAGCACCCTTGGCCGGAGGACCCGATGGAGGTGGAAGCGACCCGCTTCACCAAGGCGAGGCTGCGGGGGTAGGGCGGAGGCGCTGCGGGTACGGACGGCCGGCGGATCCGGGGCCGTTCCGTGGGGGCAGGGTGGCGCAGGCAGTGCGGGCCGATCGCTCCGGCGCCGGCACGGCGCGCGGGCAGGAGCCGACCGACCGCGCGGTGTCCCACGTCCTCGACGCGGTGGCCCGGTTCCGGAGCCCTTACGTTCCCGCTGCCCGGGCGCCGGGCTGCTTCCGCACCTCCCCGGTCGGTGCGGGTCGGGATGCGGTGCGGAACTCGGTGCGGGGGCCGGGGGTTGTCGTCCCTGCCCCCGCACCGGATCGTCCGCTGCCTACGGCTTCGCCGTGCCCGTCGGCGAGGCCGTGCCCGTCGGGGTCTGCGTCGGCGTGGTGGGCGTCGTCGTCGGGGGCGGGGTGGTCGGCTTCGCCGTGACCGTCAGCTCGACGTTGAGCACGACGCCGTCCGCGACGATGCGCAGGACGTACGTACCGGGGGCGTCGTCCGCGTACAGCTCCGGCAGCGTCAGCGTGCCGTCCGTTCCCGTGGTGAGCGCGCCCAGCGTGCGGACCGCCGTGCCGTCCTCCGCCTTGAAGTACGGGCCCTTGGCGCCCACGATCACGGCGGACACCCTGGCCCCGGCGAGCGCCCTGCCGTCGGTGGTGGCCTTCACCTCGACCGCGGTGGCGAACGCGGTCCCGGCCTCTGCCTCGACCTCGGTGTCGGAAGTACGGACCAACGTGTCGGCCTTCGGCGCCGGGGCGGGCCTGGCCGTGACCGACGCCCAGAACTCGGCGGCCGGGGCGCCGGGCGCCGTGGCCCGGATCACGAACGACCCGGCCCTGTCGCCCGCCGCGAGGACGGGCGCGGTCGCGAGGCCGTCCTTGCCGGTGGTGACGGTGGTGCGCAGCGCGTTGCCCGGGAAGCGGGCTTCGGTGGCACCGACGACCGTGAAGACGACCCTGACTCCCGCCACTGGCTTGCCCGTCGCGGACAGCGCACGCACGGCCGGACGGGCGGCGAACCTTCCGCCGGCGACCGCGGTGGGCTTCTGCCCGCCGGCCACGACCAGCCGGGCCGCCCCGGCCGGGGTGGTGGGCGTGGTGGGCATGGTCGTGGGAGGCGTGGCGGGCGGGGAGGTCGGCGGGGTCGGGGTGGGCTTGCCGCCGGATGCGGGCGGCGTGGTGGTTCCCGGGGCCGGCGGCGAGGTGGGGGTGCTGGTGCCGGGCTTCGTGCCCTGGCCCGCACTGCCGGTGCCGACGGGGGTCCCGCGGTGGCTGTCGGGTTCCGGGGTGACGGGCAGGACACCGGTGCCGTCCGGGACCTCGTGGGTGCCGCGGTTGTAGTAGTCGAACCAGGACAGGACGGTCCGCAGGTACTCCCGCGAGCGGTTGTAGCTGAGTATCGCCCTGTCGCGGTCCTCGGGATTCGTCATGTCCCGGGAGCCCGCGCAGAGGTAGTGCCCGGCGGCGAGCGCCGCGTCGTAGATGTTGTTGGGGTCCTTGCGGCCGTCGCCGTTGCCGTCCTTGCCGTTGCGGGCCCAGGTCGAGGGGATGAACTGCATCGGGCCGACCGCCCGGTCGTACGCGGTGTCCCCGTCGAACTCGCCGTCGTCGGTGTCCGGGATGTTGGCGAAGCCGATGCCGTTGAGGACCGGGCCGCGGATCGAACCGGTGGAGTCGCCCTGGGCGTCGACCTGGCCGCCGCGTGCGTGTCCGGACTCCACCTTGCCGATGGCGGCGAGGAGTTGCCACGGCAGGCGGCAGGAGGGGTCGGCCGCCTCGACAGCCGCCTGCGCCTTCTTGTACGCGTCCAGGACGGTGACCGGAAGGCCTGCTTCCGCCTCGCCCGCCGGGGTGGTGGCACCGGTGCCGGGCGCGCCTGTGCTCGTCCCGGGCCTGGGGGTGGTCAGCGGCGGAAGGTCGGTGTAGTACGGGGAGTTGCCGGACGCCGCGGACTCGGGCGCGGGCTGCGCGCCGGCCGCCTGCCCGCTGTACGGGCTCGCCGGAGCCCCGGGAGCCTGTGACGCGGACAGAGCGGCCACGGCTATCGCCGCGACCGCAGTCGTGGTCGCCCCCTTGCGCAACCGGCGACCGAACTGTGCTGCCATACGAGTGGTCCCTCCCCATCGACGGCGGTACGCGCTCCCCAGCGCGACGACCCACGTGACACTACGACAACTCACGGCCCCGTATAACCGGCTCCTGAGCGCTTTTCACCACTTCGACACCTTCGCATCTCCGCGCATACTTGACGCCATGATCGACAGCAGTCGAACGAGCAGCAGACTGCAACACCTGTCCACCTGGGGGCGTACGTGCCGTTCACACTCAGTCATGCGGCGGCCGTGCTGCCCGGAATCCGCCGTGACGGCACCGGCCGCGGCCCGCTGCTGCCCTCGGCGCTGGTCGCCGGTTCCTTCGCCCCGGACCTGACGTACTACGCCGCCTCCGGTGTCCCCGGCGGCATGGACTTCGGCAGCCTCACTCACTCGCTGCTGGGCATCCTCACCGTGGACGTGCTGTGCGCGGCGGGGCTGGTGTGGCTGTGGGTGCTGGTGCGGGCGCCGTTGGTCGCGCTGCTGCCACGCCGGCGGCAAGGGAGGGTGTACGGGTTGCTGCGCGGGGCCCGGTGGGGGGCCGTGTCGCCCGCCCTGGCGGGGAAGTTCGTGCTCTCGGCCGTCATCGGCGCGCTCACCCACGTCACCTGGGACCTCTTCACGCACCCGGGACGGCTCGGCATGGAACTCTTTCCGGCCCTCGGGGCGGTGTACGCGGGACTGCCGCTCTACACCTACGCCCAGTACGGATCGTCCGCGCTGGCAGCTTTCGGGCTCGGCTGGTTCGTGCTCACGGCGCTGCGGCGGCAGCCCGCCGACGGCTCCACCACCGCGGTGCCGCTGCTGACCGCACGGCAGCGGGCGGCCGGCGGGGCCCTGCTCGTGGGATGCGCGGTGCTCGGTGCGGTTCTCCGGTGCGTGCGCTGGGCCGCGCACCAGAGCGTCCCGCTGCGGCCCTTCGACTACGTGCCGACGATCTGCTTCGGCGCAGGCGCGGGACTGCTGGTGGGCCTGCTGCTGTACGCGGCACTGGTCGGCCGGTGGCGGCGGGCCGCACTCCGGGAGGCGGCACCCCGCGACGACGTGGCGCGGGCCAGCCCCCGTACCCGATCGCACTGATCGCGCACCGCGGCGGGCCCCATCGGCGGCCGGGGCGAACCCCGGCCGCCGCACCCTCCGCGGGTCCGCGAGCGGGTCAGTGCGCGGCGGACTCCCAGTCCGCGCCGACACCCACCGACACGTCCAGCGGCGCCCGCAGCTGCACGGCTCCCGCCATCTCGCGGCGGACGATCTCCTCGACCTGCTTCCGCTCGCCCTTCGCGATCTCCAGCACGATTTCGTCGTGCACCTGGAGCAGCATCCGCGAGGTGAGCCCTGCTCTCTCCAGTGCCGCGTCCACGTTCAGCATCGCGACCTTCACGATGTCGGCGGCGGTGCCCTGGATGGGGGCGTTGAGCGCCATCCGCTCGGCCATCTCACGGCGCTGACGGTTGTCGCTGTTGAGGTCGGGGAGGTAGCGGCGGCGGCCGAGCATGGTCTCGGTGTAGCCCGTGGCGCGGGCCTCCTCGACGGCGCGCTGGAGATAGTCCTGCACCCCGCCGAACCGCTCGAAGAACGTGTTCATCAGACCTCGGGCCTCCCCCGCGTCGATGTTCAGCTGCTGCGAGAGGCCGAACGCCGACAGCCCGTACGCCAGTCCGTACGACATCGCCTTGATCTTGCGGCGCATCTCCGGGTCGACCGCCTCGCGCGCCACCCCGAACACCTGGGAGGCCACCGTGGTGTGCAGGTCCTCACCGGACTTGAACGCCTCGATCAGCCCGGCGTCCTCCGACAGGTGCGCCATCACCCGCAGTTCGATCTGGCTGTAGTCCGCCGTCATCAGGCACTCGTAGCCCTCACCGACGACGAAGCCGCGCCGGATCGCCCGGCCCTCGTCGGTACGCACCGGGATGTTCTGCAGGTTGGGCTCGGTGGACGACAGCCGTCCGGTCGCCGCCACCGTCTGGTTGAAGGTGGTGTGGATACGGCCGTCCGCGGCGATCGTCTTGATCAGGCCCTCGACGGTGACCCGCAGCTTCGCCTGCTCCCGGTGGCGCAGCATGATCACCGGCAGCTCGTGCTCGGTCTGCGCCGCCAGCCACGCCAGCGCGTCCGCGTCCGTCGTGTAGCCGGTCTTGGTCTTCTTCGTCCTGGGAAGCGCCAGCTCGCCGAAGAGGATCTCCTGGAGCTGCTTGGGCGAGCCCAGGTTGAACTCGCGTCCCGCCGCGTCGTGCGCCTCGCCCACGGCCTGCTGCACCGAAGCCGCGAACTGCCCTTCCATCGCCTCCAGATGAGCCCGGTCGGCGGCGATGCCGTGCCGCTCCAGACGGGCCAGCAGGATCGAGGTCGGCAGCTCCACGTCGTGCAGCAGCTCTGCCGCGCCCACCTCCTTGAGCTTTTCCGTGAACGCCTCGCCCAGGTCGAGGATCGTGCGCGCCTGCCCCATCAGGGCGTCGGCCTCGGCCCGCTCGTCCTCCTCGGAACCGAACGCCAACTGGCCCTCCGCGGCGCCGGCAGGCGCCAGCTCACGGCCCAGGTACTCCACCGACAGGGCGTCCAGCGCGAACGACCGGCGCCCCGGCTTGACCAGGTACGCCGCGAGCGCGGTGTCCATGCTGACCCCGGCCAGCCGCCAGCCGTGCTCGGGCAGAACCCGCATCACACCCTTGGCGTTGTGCAGGACCTTGGGACTGTCCGCGCCGGCGAACCAGGCGGCGACGGCCTTCTCGTCGGCCTCGTCGAGCTGGGCCGGGTCGAACCAGGCGGCGGCCCCGTCCGCGGCGGCCAACGCGATCTCGGTGACGCCACCGGTGCCCAGCGACCACGTGTCGACGGTGGCGACGCCGAGCGGCTGCGCGCCGTGCTCCGCCAGCCACGGGGCCACCTCGCCCGTGCCGAGCACCGTGCCGTCGAGCTGGAGACCTGCGGCCGGAGCGGCGGTCTCCTCCTCGGCGGCCCCCGGGTCCACGGCGTACAGACGCTCGCGCAGCGACGGGTTGCGGATCTCCAGAACGTCCAGGACACCGGCCACCGCCTCGCGGTCGTACGGCGCGCGCAGCAGGTCGGCCGGGCCCTTGGGCAGCTCCACGTCCCGCACCATCTCGGTGAGCTTGCGGTTCATCTTCACCGCGTCCAGGTGGTCGCGGAAGTTCTGCCCGGCGACACCCTTGACCTCCGCGGCACGCGCCACCAGCTCCGCGAACGAACCGAACTCGTTGATCCACTTCGCGGCGGTCTTCTCGCCGACCTTCGGAATGCCCGGAAGGTTGTCGGACGGGTCGCCGCGCAGCGCCGCGAAGTCCGGGTACTGCTGCGGCGTCAACCCGTACTTCTCCTCGACCTTCTCCGGAGTGAACCGGGTCAGCTCGGAGACGCCCTTCGTCGGGTACAGCACGGTGACGTGCTCCGTGATCAGCTGGAACGAGTCACGGTCGCCCGTCACGATCAGCACGTCGAAACCGGCCGCCTCGGCCTGCGTGGCGAGTGTCGCGATGACGTCGTCCGCCTCGAACCCGTCGATGGCGAACCGGTCCACGTGCATCGCGTCGAGGAGCTCGCCGATCAGCTCGACCTGCCCCTTGAACTCGTCGGGCGTCTTCGAGCGGTTCGCCTTGTACTCCGGGAACTCCTCGGACCGCCAGGTCTTGCGGGACACGTCGAACGCCACCGCGAAGTGCGTCGGCGCCTCGTCACGCAACGTGTTCGCCAGCATCGAGGCGAACCCGTAGATGGCGTTCGTCGGCTGGCCGCTCGCGGTCGTGAAGTTCTCCGCGGGCAGCGCGAAGAACGCCCGGTACGCCAGGGAGTGCCCGTCCATGAGGAGCAGGCGGGGTCGGCTCCGCTGCTCGGCTGCGGGGAGGTCTGCGGTCTTCTTCGCTGCTGTCTTTGCCACGCCCCCGATCCTAGGCGGCGCCACCGACAATCCCACCCGCGCACCGGTCGAGCCCCGCCCCTCGGGCACCGGCTGTCAGTGCTCCGTGACAGGATCGAATACGTACCGCACGCAGTCGCCACACCCACCGCTCGAAGGGGAGCGCCATGGCAGCGAAGCCGCCCGCAGGGGACCCGGTCCAGGACGCGCCGCAGGTCGCCTCCCCCCAGCACGCCGCCGCCGGGCTGGCCGCCGTCGCGCACAGCCTGCGCTTCGCCCAGCAGCAGATGGGCACGGTCCGCACAGCCCGCACCCTCCGCAAGGTCAACCAGAAGGACGGCTTCGACTGCCCCGGCTGCGCCTGGCCCGAGGAGGACAGGCGGCACACGGCGGAGTTCTGCGAGAACGGCGTGAAGGCCGTCGCCGAGGAAGCCACCGTACGCCGCGTCACCCCCGCGTTCTTCGCCGCGCACCCGGTCTCCGACCTCGCAGGACGCAGCGGTTACTGGCTGGGGCAGCAGGGCCGCCTCACCGAACCCATGCACCTGGCGGAGGGCTCGGACACGTACGAGCCGGTGAGCTGGGAGTACGCCTTCGACCTCGTCGGACGCAAGCTGGCGGCCCTCGACTCGCCGGACGAGGCCGTCTTCTACACCTCGGGGCGCACCAGCAACGAGGCCGCCTTCCTCCTGCAGCTGTTCGCCCGGGAATTCGGCACGAACAACCTCCCTGATTGCTCCAACATGTGCCACGAGTCCTCGGGGTCCGCCCTCACCGAGACCCTCGGCATCGGCAAGGGCAGCGTCTCCCTCGAAGACCTCCACCAGGCCGACCTGATCATCGTCGCCGGACAGAACCCCGGCACGAACCACCCGCGCATGCTGACCGCCCTGGAGAAGGCCAAGCACGCCGGTGCGAAGATCATCTCGGTGAACCCGCTGCCCGAAGCGGGACTGGAGCGGTTCAAGAACCCGCAGACCCCGCAGGGCATGCTCGGAGGAACCGCGCTCACCGACCTCTTCCTCCAGATCCGCCTCGGCGGTGACCAGGCCCTCTTCCGCCTCCTCAACAAACTCCTCCTGGAGACGGAAGGCGCCGTCGACGAACCCTTCGTACGTGAGCACACCCATGGCTACGAGGAGTTCGCGACCGCCGCGAAAGCCGCCGACTGGGACGAGACACTGACCGCCACCGGTCTGGAGCGCGCCGACATCGAACGCGCCCTGCGCATGGTGCTCGCCGCCGAGCGGATCGTCGTCTGCTGGGCGATGGGGCTGACCCAGCACAAGCACTCCGTACCGACCATCCGCGAGGTCGTCAACTTCCTCCTGCTGCGCGGCAACATCGGCCGCGCCGGTGCCGGCGTGTGCCCGGTGCGCGGGCACTCCAACGTCCAGGGCGACCGCACCATGGGCATCTTCGAACGCCCCGCACCGGCCTTCCTCGACGCCCTCGACAAGGAATTCGGCATCACCTCGCCCAGGCACCACGGATACGACGTGGTGCGCGCCATCCAGGCACTGCGCGACGGCGACGCCAAGGTGTTCTTCGCGATGGGCGGCAACTTCGTCGCCGCCACCCCCGACACCCACGTCACCGAGGCCGCCATGCGCAAGGCGCGCCTCACCGTCCACGTCTCGACCAAACTCAACCGCTCGCACGTCGTCACCGGCACCCGCGCCCTGATCCTGCCCACCCTGGGCCGCACCGACAAGGACGTGCAGCAGAGCGGCAAGCAGTTCGTCACGGTCGAGGACTCCATGAGCATGGTCCACGCCTCCCGCGGCAACCTGCCGCCCGCGAGCAAACACCTGCTGTCCGAACCCGCCATCGTCGCCCGCATGGCCCGCGCCACCCTCGGCGCCGCGTCCCGCACCCCCTGGGAGGACTTCGAGCGGGACTACGCGGCCATCCGCGACCGGATCTCCCGCGTCGTCCCCGGCTTCGAGGACTTCAACGCCCGCGCCGCCCGGCCCGGCGGCTTCACCCTCCCGCACGGACCGCGCGACGAGCGACGCTTCCCCACCGCCACCGGCAAGGCCCACTTCACCGCCGCCCCCGTCGAATACCCGCGACTGCCCGCCGGACGGCTGCTGTTGCAGACCCTGCGCTCCCACGACCAGTACAACACCACCATCTACGGCCTCGACGACCGCTACCGCGGCATCAAGGACGGCCGCCGCGTCGTCCTCGTCAACCCGCAGGACGCGGCCGAACTCGGCCTCCCGGACGGCTCGTACACCGACCTGGTCAGCGAGTGGAAGGACGGCGTCGAACGGCGCGCCCCCGGTTTCCGCGTCGTCCACTACCCGACCGCCCGCGGCTGCGCCGCCGCCTACTACCCGGAGACCAACGTCCTGGTCCCGCTCGACGCGACCGCCGACACCAGCAACACCCCCGCCAGCAAGTCCGTCGTCGTCCGTCTGGAACAATCACCGACCGTCTGAGCGTTCGCTTAGGAAACCGACGGTCGTGTCCATCGAACGGAGCCTGTCCCATGGGTGAGCAGTCCACCGCGAAGTTCCCGCAGGAGGTACTCGACGAGTACGCCGCCCTCGGCGTCGACCTGCCCGCGCTCTTCTCCGCAGGTCACCTCGGCACCCGCATGGGCGTCGAGATCGTCGAGGCGTCCGCCGACCGCGTCGTGGGCACCATGCCCGTGGAGGGCAACACCCAGCCGTACGGACTCCTGCACGGCGGCGCCTCCGCCGTGCTCGCCGAAACCCTCGGCTCGGTGGGCGCCATGCTGCACGGCGGCAGCACGAAGATCGCCGTCGGCGTCGACCTCAACTGCACCCATCACCGGGGCGCCCGCAGCGGACTGGTGACCGGCGTCGCCACCCCCGTCCACCGCGGACGCTCCACCGCCACCTACGAGGTCGTCATCACCGACGACCAGGACAAGCGGGTCTGCACGGCCCGCCTGACCTGCATGCTCCGCGAGATGGACCCGGGCGCCGCCACCGCCGCCGTCAAGGGCTGACCGGCAGCGTCACACTGCTCACCCCGGCCCGGACCGACATCGTCGTCCCGGCCGGGTAACGCAACGTGTAGTCGTAGTCCGTCGAGATCAGCACCACACCCAGACGGTGCCCCTTCTTGAAGACGTACTCCTGCGGCTCCATGTCCCACCTCAGCCCGTACTCACGGCCCTCCACCACCTTGTCCTGGCGGGAGAGGGAGTTGCGGTTGCGGACGTCCAGCCACCCCCGCGACACGATCTTGAAGTCCGCGTTCTCCGTACGGTGTCTGCTGCGGTACGCACACCCGGTGTCGCCCGGAACGCCCTGTCCGTAGCAGACGGCCGGCTGCGAGGTGTCGGCCACCGTGCCCGCCGTCGCCCGGGTGTCCTTCCCGTAGTCCACCAGCAGCGCCGTCACATACGGCGAGGTCCCCCGCAACGACGCCCGCACCGACAGCCGCGGCACCCCGTTGATCCGCAGGTCCCTGCCCAGCGCCCCCGTCGTGTACGCGAGCCGGTTCGGGTTCGCTGCGTCCGGCGCCGCCACCAGGTCCTCGGCCCGCACCGTGCGGCCCGCGTCCGTCAGCGATTGCCTGACGGGCAGCCCCGGCAACGCCGACAGCCCGTCCCTGTTCAGCCGCAGCGTGTGCGCGCGCGTCCCCGGGGCCGGCCACTCCGCCTGCCGCTTCCAGCTGAAGTCGGCCTGCTCCACGTCCACCTTCGGCTCGTCCAGGGCGCCGTTCCTCAGCCCGTACAGCCAGAAGTCGAACCACTGATGGGTCTGCCGCAGCCACTCCTCCATGCGCAGCGGCATCGGGTTGCTGTGCCCCGCCTGGTGCAGCCACATCTTGCGCGGCACACCGTGCTTCTTCAGCGCCTCCCACAACTGGACCGACTGCTTGGGCTTCACGTTCCAGTCGTTGAAGCCGTGCACGACGAAGACACCGGCCCTGATCCGCCGCACGTCCGGCAGGTAGTCCCGCTCCCGCCAGAACGGGCCGTAGTCGCCGGTCACCCGGTCCTGCCGCGCGGTCAGCGCGTCGTGCACCGGCGCACACACCTCGGGACGGGCACGGCTGTTGACACCCTTGGCGAGGATGTCGGTGTCCTCGCCCTGATAGCCGCCCGGCGCGACGACCCCGCCGCCGGCCCGGTAGTAGTCGTACCAGGAGGAGATCCCCGAGATCGGCACGATCGCCTTCAGCCCCTTGACACCGGTCGAGGCGACGGCGGTCGGCAGGGTCCCGTTGTACGAGATGCCCATCATCGCCGAGTCACCCGTCGACCAGGTGGCGCCGACCGGCTTCCCCTCCAGGTCCCAGCCCCTCGCACGCCCGGCCAGCCAGTCCACGGCGGCCTTCGCGCCGAGCGTCTCGTTGCGCCCGCCGGAGGTGGCGCAGCCGGTCGCGGCCCCCGAACCCAGGCTGTCGACCTGGGCGACCGCGTAACCGCGCGGCAGGTAGTAGTTGTCGTAGTACCCGCTGTACGTCACCGGGCCGGCCGCCGCCAGGGACGGCTGCCGGGCGTCCGCGCGCAGCCACTTGCCGGCGGGCAGCCCGTCGCCGTCCAGGTCGACGTTGTGGAAGGGGACGTCGGGGCCGCCGCCCCAGTACGGGCTGGCCTCGATGATCGTGGCGACCTTCAGCCCGGCGTCGGTCTCCCTGGGCCGCAGGATGCGCATCCGGATCATGTCGCGCTGCCCGTCGTGGTCGCTGTCCACCTCGGTCTCGATGTCGACCTGCTGATGGAGGGCGTCGGCGCGGGAGAACACCGGCTGCGTCGCATTGCCGACGATCTTCAGCGCCGGTTTCGGTTCCTCCGCCGCCCGTGCGGCGGCAGGGGTGGGCAGCGCGGCAAGGAGCGAAGCGGCCAGCGCCGCCATGCCCCACTTCCGTACGGTGTGAACCGTACGCACCGTTCTCTCGGACGTTCCGTTCGATCCCGCCATCGTGCCGGCCTCCAGAGGGGCGCAGAAATGTGACGACCACGCGCTGAGCGCGCACACATTGCACCGCGTCCACCCCGGACGCACCAGAGGGCGAAGCCCCTTCCCCGCGCCACACCCGTTCCGCGGGGCGGGCCGGAGCGACCCGCGGGCGACTGCATGAAGGCGAGCCTTCCCACACCCGGAACACCATCGCCCTCGCCGTCATGGCGGCGAGCGAGGAACGCGAGCGGGCAGACGGAGCGGCAGTCGAGGAACTCCTCACCGCACGCACGAAGCGCGCCCCCGCACCAAGCGGTACCGCACCGGGACGCCGAGCGACACCCCCTGGCACTGACCCGAGGCGGCCCGCACGCCCGGCCCCCACGCGCCGGCCCGAGGCACAAGCCCGGATGAACGGGTCCGTATGCACGAGCACCGACGCCCGCCACCGTCGCCGGATCCGCCGGACAGTGACCGTTTACCGGGTTTTGCCGTCCGGATGCCGCGAGAAAGTTACACAGCGTCACACTCGGGAAAAACGGAACGCCTTCTTCCAGCATGCCGAGAAGACCGCAGGAGAACCCTCCTGCACAACTTGTCCGCATAGCGGACTGACAGCACCATGAACCCTTCAAGCCCCTTAACTGCGCTGGCATCTCTCGGTATTCGAGACTCCGGAGCCCCGGAGAAGGGCCCGAAAAACCCCGCGCACGCCCCCCACCCATGGCCACGGCATAACAAGAGCGTCACATCCTGCGCACGCCGCTCCCAGCCACCCCCACCTGCGCTTAGAGTCACGGCCAGTCACCGCGCCGCCGGGCGCGTCGCCACAGCACCGCATTCAGCGCCACCCGAGTACGGCCCGGCGATCGACACGGCTCCTCACGCGGAGGAAGCCGCGCCAGGGAAAGGACCCCTTCGTGCGACACCGTTCTTTGCTCATACTCACCACAGTGCTCACCACCGGAGCACTGACGCTCACCGCTTGCGGTTCCCGCGACGACAAGGGCGGCGGCGGCGACAAGGGCGACAGCAAGACCAAGGTCGTCATCGGTGTCGACTCCCCCACCAGCGGCGACCTCTCCGCACTGGGCCTCGGTATCCGCAACTCCGCCGACCTCGCTGCCAAGACGGCCAACAAGAACAACACCGTTCCCGGCGTCGAATTCGTCACCCAGCCCCTCGACGACCAGGCCCAGCCCAACGTCGGCCAGCAGAACGCCGCCAAGTTCATCAGCGACAAGAAGGTCATCGGCGTCGTCGGCCCGCTGAACTCCAGCATCGCCCAGGTGATGCAGAAGCCCTTCACCGACGCCAAACTCACCCAGGTCTCCCCGGCCAACACCGGGACCGAACTGACCCAGGGCCCCAACTGGAAGGCCGGCGACAAGAAGCGCCCCTTCGCCGCCTACTTCCGCACCGCCACCACCGACCAGGTGCAGGGCGCCTTCGCCGCGAAGTACCTCTACACCACCAAGAAGATCGACAAGGTCTACTTGATGGACGACCAGAAGACCTACGGCGCCGGCCTCGCCGCCTCCTTCAAGGAGCAGTTCACCAAGCTCGGCGGCAAGATCGTCGGTGAGGACCACGTCGTCCCCGAAGAGCGCGACTTCAACGCCATCGTCACCAAGGTCAAGAACTCCGGCGCGAAGGCCCTCTACTACGGCGGCGAGTACCCCGCCGCCGGCCCCCTCAGCCAGCAGCTCAAGGACGCCATCAAGATCCCCCTCATGGGCGGCGACGGCATCTACAGCGCCGACTTCCTCACGCTCAACAAGAAGGCCGAGGGCGACCTCGCCACCTCCGTCGGCAAGCCCGTCGAGCAGCTCGACTCCGCCAAGAAGTTCATCGACGACTACAAGGCAGCCGGCTACAAAGAGGACTACGAGGCCTACGGCGGCGGCACCTACGACGCCACCTGGGCAATCATCGAAGCCGTGAAGATCGCCGTCGCCGACAACGGCGGCAAGGTCCCCGCCGACCTGCGCCCCAAGGTCCTCGACGCCATGTCCAAGGTCAAGTTCGACGGCGTCACCGGCCCCGTCTCGTTCGACGAGTACGGCGACACCACGAACACCATGATGACCGCCTACCAGGTCGAGAACGGCAAGTGGGCAGCGAAGTTCAGCGAGGCGTACAAGCCGTAACCCCGGCACACGCCTGACACACACCATCCCCACACCGCGCGGGCGCGCCACCAGCGCTCCCGCGCGGTGCCATATTCCGAACCACTGACGGAGGCCCTGCGGTGCACGAACTGCCGCAACAGCTGGCCAATGGACTCATCCTCGGCGCGATGTACGGTCTCATCGCGATCGGCTACACGATGGTCTACGGCATTGTCCAGCTCATCAACTTCGCCCACGGCGAGATATTCATGGTCGGCGGCTTCGGCGCCCTGACCGTCTACCTGATACTGCCCGCCGGGTTCTCCCTCGGCGCCGCGATCCCCCTCATGATCCTCGGCGGAATGGTCGTCTCCGTCGCCGTGGCCACCGCCGCGGAACGCTTCGCCTACCGCCCCCTGCGAGGCGCACCACGGCTCGCCCCCCTGATCACCGCGATCGGGCTCTCCATCGTCCTGCAGCAACTCGTCTGGCAGTGGTACCCCGACGCCAAGAAGGACCACCCCTTCCCCCAGCTCGAGGGCGAAGCGCTCAGCCTCCTCGGCGCCGACCTCCAGCCCGGCGGCATCTTCCTCCTCGTCGCCGCCCCCATCTCCATGATCGCCCTCGGCTTCTTCGTCAACAAGACCCGCACCGGCCGCGGCATGCAGGCCACCGCGCAGGACCCCGACACAGCCAAGCTCATGGGCATCAACACCGACCGCATCATCGTCACCGCCTTCGCGATCGGCGCCGCCTTCGCCGCCGTCGCCGCCGTCGGATACGGCCTCCACAACGGCCAAGTCAGCTTCCGCATGGGCTTCCTGCTCGGCCTCAAGGCCTTCACCGCAGCCGTCCTCGGCGGCATCGGCAACATCTACGGAGCCATGCTCGGCGGCCTCGTCCTCGGCGTCGCCGAAGCCCTCGCCACCGGATACATCGCCGAAATCCCCGGCATGGAACTCTTCGGCGGAGGTAGCTGGAAGGACGTCTGGGCCTTCAGCCTCCTCATCATCGTCCTCCTCGTCAGGCCCCAGGGCCTGCTCGGCGAGCGCGTCGCGGATCGGGCGTGACCACCATGACCAACCTCACCAAAACCACGAGCACCACCAGCCCCGACGACAGCAACGCCCCCCTCATCCCGCTGCCCCCCACCGCCGCCCGCGCCACGGCACTCGCCGGATCCGCGATCGCACTCGCCGGCACCTTCCTCGCCTGGACCTGGAGCGAGGAATTCCCCGGCAACCTCACCGTCACCGGCTACCCCGGCGGCCTCCAGACCCTCACCCTCACCGTCGCACTCCTCACCCTCCTGTTCACCCTCTCCGGGTACGGAATCAAAGGACTGCGCTGGCTCACCCCCGGCGGCACCAACAGCCCCGTACGCCTCCTGGCACTCGCCACCCTCGGCACCACCGGCTTCACCATGGGCGCCATCTCCGTCGTCCTCGGCGGCCTCGTCAACCTCGAACCCGGCGCCTGGATCTCCGGCACCGGCGCACTCATCGCCACCATCGGCGCCTTCGCACTCCCCCACGACGCACACGGCGAACAACCCCCCACCGGCCTCTGGGAACGCATCCGCCACACCCTCAAGGCACCCGCACCCGGCACGCCTCAGAAGCTCCCCGGCTGGGCCGAGATCCTCGTCATCACCGGCGTCTTCGCCGCAGGCCTGGCCCTCTTCGCCTACGGCATCGACATCGAGTACCCCGAACTCTTCATCGGGTTCCTCATCGCCGTCGGCTTCGCCTTCGCCGCCCTCGGCAAAGCGGGCCTGCTGCGACGCCTCAGCCAACTCGCCGGCACACACCGCAAGGTCGCCATGATCGCCGCCCTGGTCGCCGCGATCTGCTTCCCCTTCACCCAGACCAACGACCAGTACGCCCTCATCGGCGCCCAGGTCCTCATCTTCGCCACCGTCGCCCTCGGCCTCAACGTCGTCGTCGGCCTCGCCGGACTCCTCGACCTCGGCTACGTCGCCTTCCTCGGCGTCGGCGCATACACCGCAGCCCTCGTCTCCGGCACCGCCAGCTCCGCCTTCGACGTCAAATTCCCCTTCTGGGCAGCCGCCCTGGCCGGAGCCGCAGCCTCACTCATCTTCGGCGTCATCATCGGCGCACCCACCCTGCGACTGCGCGGCGACTACCTCGCCATCGTCACCCTCGGCTTCGGCGAAATCTTCCGCATCACCGTCCTCAACCTCAACGGCGTCACCGGACCCGACATCACCAACGGCTCCAACGGCGTCACCAACGTCCCCGACCTCAACATCCTCGGGTTCGACCTAGGCATCCAGCACGACTTCCTCGGCTTCAGCCTCACCAGGTCCTCCAACTACTTCCTGCTGATGCTGCTCTTCACCGTCATCGTCGTACTCGTCTTCCGCCGCTCCGCCGAATCCCGCATCGGCCGCGCCTGGGTCGCCATCCGCGAAGACGAAACCGCCGCCACCGCCATGGGCATCAACGCCTTCCGGCTCAAGCTCCTCGCCTTCGCACTCGGCGCCGCCCTCGCCGGCTTCGCCGGATCCGTACAGGCCCACCTCGGATACAGCGTCACCCCCGAGCAGTACCAGTTCGCCGGATCCGTGGCACCCAACTCCGCGTTCCTCCTCGCCGCCGTCATCCTCGGCGGCATGGGCACCATCGCCGGACCCCTCATCGGCGCCGCACTCCTCTACCTCATCCCGGCCAAGCTCGCCTTCATGCAGGACTACCAGCTCGTCCTCTTCGGACTCGCCCTCATCCTGCTCATGCGCTTCCGCCCCGAAGGCCTCATCGCCGACCGCCGCAAGAAACTCGAATTCCACGAACACGAACAACAGACCACACCGGACGCCCCACCACCCGGCAGCACCACCGGCGTCGCGAAGGCGGGGGCGTGAACACCATGACGACCACCACAGCCACCACCACCGCCGTCCTCGACGCCAGCGGCGTCACCATGCGCTTCGGCGGCCTCACCGCCGTACGCAACGTCGACCTCACCGTCAACGCGGGCGAGATCGTCGGCCTCATCGGCCCCAACGGCGCCGGCAAGACCACCTTCTTCAACTGCCTCACCGGGCTCTACATCCCCACCGAAGGCAAGGTCAGCTACAAAGGCACCGTCCTGCCGCCCAAACCGCACCTCGTCACCCAGGCAGGCATCGCCCGCACCTTCCAGAACATCCGCCTCTTCTCCAACATGACCGTTCTGGAAAACGTCCTCGTCGGCCGCCACACCCGCACCAAGGAAGGCCTCTTCTCCGCCCTCCTCCGCGGCCCCGGCTTCAAGAAGGCCGAACAGGCATCCCACGCACGCGCCATGGAACTCCTGGAGTTCACCGGCCTCGCCCACAAGGCCAAGCACCTCGCGCGCAACCTGCCCTACGGCGAACAACGCAAGCTCGAAATCGCCCGCGCGCTCGCCAGCGACCCCGGACTCCTCCTCCTCGACGAGCCCACCGCCGGCATGAACCCGCAAGAGACCCGCGCCGCCGAAGAACTCGTCTTCGCCATCCGCGACATGGGCATCGCCGTCCTCGTCATCGAGCACGACATGCGGTTCATCTTCAACCTCTCCGACCGCGTCGCCTGCCTCGTCCAGGGCGAAAAACTCGTCGAAGGCACCCCCCAGGTCGTCCAGGCCGACGAACGCGTCGTCGCCGCCTACCTCGGCACCCCCTTCGAAGGCGCCCCCGGCGCCGAAGAGGCCGCCGAAGTCCAAGCAGCCGAGGACCACGCCGCGGAGGACCACGCCGCCGAGGACCAGACCACCGAAGACGACGCCGACGCACCCAGCACCACCCGCACGAACCGCACCGAAGGAGACACCCCATGACCGCCCTCCTGGAGGTCGAGGACCTCCGCGTCTCCTACGGCAAGATCGAAGCCGTCAAGGGCATCTCCTTCAGCGTCGAAGAAGGCCAGGTCGTCACCCTCATCGGCACCAACGGCGCAGGAAAAACCACCACCCTGCGCACCCTCTCCGGCCTCCTCAAGCCCACCGCCGGAAAGATCACCTTCGACGGCAAACCACTCTCCGGCATCCCCGCACACAAGATCGTCGCCCTGGGCCTCGCCCACTCCCCCGAGGGACGCCACATCTTCCCCCGGCTGACGATCACCGAGAACCTCCAACTCGGAGCGTTCCTGCGCAGCGACAAAGAAGGCATCCAGAAAGACATCCAGCGCGCCTACGAACTCTTCCCCATCCTGGGCGAACGCCGAAAGCAAGCCGCAGGCACCCTCTCCGGCGGCGAACAGCAAATGCTCGCCATGGGCCGCGCACTCATGTCCCAGCCCAAACTGCTCATGCTCGACGAACCCTCCATGGGCCTCTCCCCGATCATGATGCAGAAGATCATGGAGACCATCACCGAACTCCGCTCCACCGGCATGACGATCCTGCTCGTCGAACAGAACGCCCAAGCAGCGCTCTCCCTCGCCGACCAGGGCCACGTCATGGAGATCGGCAAGGTCGTCCTCTCCGGCACCGGACAGGACCTCCTCCACGACGAGTCCGTCCGCAAGGCGTACCTCGGCGAGGACTGACCCTCCCCCACGCACGCCAAGGGGCCCGGCCCGCGCACACCACGCGGACCGGGCCCCTCTGCGTACGCCCCGGACCTACTGCTCCTTGGCCGCCGCCTTCTTCTCCTCGGCGTCCTCGATGACCGCCTCCGCCACCTGCTGCATCGACAGCCGACGGTCCATCGACGTCTTCTGGATCCACCGGAACGCGGCCGGCTCCGTCAGCCCGTACTGCGTCTGCAGGATCGACTTCGCCCGGTCCACCAGCTTCCGCGTCTCCAGCCGCTGCGTGAGGTCCGCGACCTCGCTCTCCAGCGTCTTCAGCTCGGCGAACCGCGAGACGGCCATCTCGATGGCCGGGACGACGTCGCTCTTGCTGAACGGCTTCACCAGGTACGCCATGGCCCCGGCGTCCCGCGCCCGCTCCACGAGGTCGCGCTGCGAGAACGCGGTCAGCATCAGTACGGGGGCGATGGACTCGGCCGCGATCTGCTCGGCGGCGGAGATCCCGTCCAGGACCGGCATCTTCACGTCGAGGATGACCAGGTCCGGCTTGTGCTCCCGGGCCAGCTCCACGGCCTTCTGCCCGTCCCCGGCCTCGCCCACGACCGAGTAGCCCTCTTCCTCCAGCATCTCCTTGAGGTCGAGCCGGATGAGGGCTTCGTCCTCGGCGATGACGACACGGGTCGTCAGCGGCGGAACGTGCGACTTGTCGTCGTCGGCGACGGACGGCTGGGGCGACTCGGGGGTGGTCACGGGGCTCCTCGGTACGGGGCATATACAGCTGCCAAGAGCGTACCTAGCTGCGGTATGGTGGTCATGCAGCGGGTCGGGGGAAACCTTCGATTCGTTAGGCCCCGGTAGCCCAACTGGCAGCAGGCAATGGATTCAAAACCCATACAGTGTCGGTTCGAATCCGACTCGGGGCACTTTTCCTTGGATTCCAAGGTCGCATGGTTTTGGCGACACTCCACACAAACGTGTGAGCGTGTCGCCTTTTTCATGCGCGGCAACGGGATCACTCGCAAGATCGCTCCCGTGTACGACATGGCAACGCGCAAGCGAGCACTTTCTCTCGTCGCCCAAGGGCTCAGCTTGAACTCCGCGAGCAAGGAAACCGGCATATCCCGGTCTGCCATCCGCTCCTGGCAGGCCTGCATCGAACCGCTCCCTCGCATCGCTGGTGCCCCGATGCGGGACACTCCGGCCGATCCAGCCGCGTATGCATATCTGCTCGGTCTATACCTGGGCGACGGCTGTCTCAGCGAGCACCCGCACGGTGGCCACCAGCTCCGCGTAGCCTGCGCCGACGCGTGGCCCGGCCTCATCGACGAGTGCCGGACAGCCATCACCAAGGTGCACCCTCAGAGCAAGGTGTACTCCCTGCAGCGACAGGGGTACGTCAGCGTGACCAGCTACAACCGGAGCTGGCCAGTTCTCTTCCCGCAGCACGCACCAGGCAAGAAGCACCTTCGACAAATTGCCCTGCAACCCTGGCAGCAGTCCATCGTGGGCGAGTTCCCCTGGGGGTTCATCCGAGGGCTCGTCCACTCCGACGGTTGCCGAATCACCAATTGGACCACGCGGCTCATTGGCGGTGCGCGCAAGCGCTACGAATACCCGAGGTACTTCTTTACCAACAAGTCGGACGACATCAGGCGCATGTTCACCGATGCACTGGATGCCGTGGGCGTGGCATGGAAGCACCCCAACGCATGGAACATCTCCGTGGCCCGACGCGCGTCCGTAGCGCTCATGGACGCCCACGTCGGGCCGAAGTACTGAACACACGCGCCTACTTGGGGCTGTCGTCCTCGCCGATGTGGTGGATGCGGACCAGGTTCGTGGAGCCCGCGATTCCCGGCGGGGAGCCGGCCGTGATCACGACCACGTCGCCCTTCTGGCAGCGGCCGATCCGAAGCAGTTCCTCGTCCACCTGGGCGACCATCTCGTCCGTGGAGCCGACCTTCGGGCCGAGGAAGGTTTCCACGCCCCAGGTGAGGTTCAGCTGGGAGCGGGTGGCCGGTTCGGGGGTGAAGGCGAGGAGCGGGATCGGGGAGCGGTAGCGGGAGAGGCGCTTGACCGTGTCGCCGGACTGGGTGAAGGCCACGAGGAACTTGGCGCCGAGGAAGTCGCCCATTTCGGCGGCTGCGCGGGCGACGGCGCCGCCCTGGGTGCGGGGCTTGTTGCGGTCGGTGAGGGGTGGGAGGCCCTTGGCGAGGATGTCCTCTTCCGCCGCCTCGACGATGCGGGACATCGTGCGGACCGTCTCGATGGGGTATTTGCCGACGCTTGTTTCGCCGGAGAGCATGACGGCGTCGGTGCCGTCGATGACGGCGTTGGCGACGTCGCTGGCCTCGGCGCGGGTGGGGCGGGAGTTGTCGATCATCGAGTCGAGCATCTGGGTGGCGACGATGACGGGTTTGGCGTTGCGCTTGGCGAGTTTGATGGCGCGCTTCTGGACGATGGGGACTTGTTCGAGGGGCATTTCGACGCCGAGGTCGCCGCGGGCGACCATGATGCCGTCGAAGGCGGCGACGATGTCGTCGATGTTGTCGACGGCCTGGGGTTTTTCGACCTTGGCGATGACAGGGAGGCTGCGGCCTTCCTCCTTCATGATGCGGTGGACGTCTTCGATGTCGCGGCCACTGCGGACGAAGGAGAGGGCGATGATGTCGGCGCCGGTGCGCAGGGCCCAGCGGAGGTCGTCGATGTCCTTTTCGGAGAGGGCGGGGACGGAGACGGCGACGCCGGGGAGGTTGAGTCCCTTGTGGTCGGAGACCATGCCGCCTTCGATGACGGTGGTGTGGACGCGGGGGCCTTCGACGGAGGTGACTTCGAGGGTGACTTTGCCGTCGTCGACGAGGATGCGTTCGCCGGTGGTGACGTCGGTGTGGAGGCCGGTGTAGGTGGTGCCGCAGGTGTGGCGGTCGCCTTCGAGGGGTTCGACGGTGATGGTGAAGGTGTCGCCGCGTTCAAGGAGTACGGGGCCTTCGCGGAATCGGCCCAGGCGGATCTTCGGGCCTTGTAGGTCGGCGAGGATGCCGACGCTGCGTCCGGTCTCTTCGGAGGCGTTGCGTACGTGCTGGTACCGCGCCTCGTGTTCGGCGTAGGTGCCGTGGCTGAGGTTGAAGCGGGCGATGTCCATTCCGGCTTCGACCAGGGCTTTGATCTGGTCGTATGTGTCGGTGGCGGGGCCCAGGGTGCAGACAATTTTTGCTCGGCGCATGGGTCGAGCCTAGGGCTTACCGATGGGTAGGTATTTGGTTGCGCATGACTACTCAACAACCTTTGGGTGAAAGGTTATTGACAAGTGTTGAATTGTGCGCGGGGGCGCTCTGATGAGCAATTGGGAGTGCCCTGCTCAGAGTTGGGGCGGGGCCATGGTGAAGCGTGCGTTGACGTGGGCGTGGACGGTTTGTCGCTGGGGTTCGAGGTCGAGGGTGGGAGTTTCGTCGGTCATGGCCATGTCGGTTCCGCCGTAGGCGGCCATGCGCAGGGAGGGGGCTGCGGCAAAGGGTTCGGCGTGTTCGGTGCCTTCGTCGGCGAGTTCGAGGAGGGCGACGAGGTGGGTGTCGAGGGCTTCGGCGTATGCCCGGGCACGGACGACGGCTTCGCGGACTGCTTGGGTGCGGGCTTGTGCGTAGACGGGTGAGGTGGGGCGCAGGGCCCACCAGGGGCCGTCGACGCGGGTGAGTTCGAGGTCGGAGAGTCGGGTGGTGAGTTCGCCGAGTGCGGTGAAGTCGGCGAGTTCGGCGGTGAGGTGGACGCGGCCGTGGTAGGCGCGGATGTGTTCGGTGCGGCCTTTGCGGGTGAGTTCGGGGTTGATGGAGAAGGAGCCGGTTTCGAGTTTTTCGACGGCGTCGCCGTAGGTCTTGATGAGGTCGAGGGCTGCGGTGTTGCGTCGGGTGAGGTCGTCGAGTGCGGTGCGGCGGTCGGTGCCGCGGGCGCTGACGGTGATGGTGATGCGGGCGATTTCGGGGTCGACTTCGAGGCGGGCTTCGCCGCGGACGGCGACGCGGGGTGCGTCGGGGGTGCCGTGGGGGGCGGGGGTGTTGTTCACGGGTGGCTCCTCTGGTTGCGGTACGGACCACTGTGGCATCCGGGTGTGACATCGGGGAGTCATCGGATCGAAACCTGTAGGGGGTGTCGTGGTGGGTGGCTCTGGGTCAGAATCTACGCGCGTTGTGCATGGGCAACGCGTGGACTAAGGGGTTCAAATGCCGCTGAATCGACGGAAGTTTCTGGGTCGGGCCGCCGCTACGGGTGCCGGTGTGGCGATCGTGGGCGGGGCTGCGGGGTCTGCTGAGGCCGCCGGGCAGGGTGGTGGGCGCGGTCCGGGGCGTCCGCCGAGGCGGTATGCGTTCACGGTGATGGGGACGACCGATCTGCACGGGAACGTCTTCAACTGGGACTATTTCACCGACAGGGAGTTCGACGACAAGGATCACAATGACGTCGGTCTGGCGAAGATCTCCACGCTGGTGAACGCGGTGCGCAAGGAGAAGGGGCGCGGGAACACGCTCCTCATCGACGCGGGTGACACGATTCAGGGCACCCAGCTTTCGTACTACTACGCGAAGGTCGATCCGATCACCGCGAGGCGCGGTCCGGTGCATCCGATGGCGCAGGCGATGAACAGGATCGGTTATGACGCCGCCGCGCTCGGCAATCACGAGTTCAATTACGGAATTCCGGTGCTGCGGAAGTTCGAGGAGCAGTGCGATTTCCCGCTGCTGGGGGCGAATGCGCTGGATGCGAAGACGCTGCGGCCGGCGTTCGCTCCGTACAGCATGCACCGGCTGCGTACCCCGTACGGGCGGGATGTGCGGGTGGCGGTGCTGGGGCTGACGAATCCCGGTATCGCGCTCTGGGACAAGATGAATGTGCAGGGGAAGATGGTGTTCCCGGGGCTTGAGGAGCAGGCGGCGAAGTGGGTGCCGAAGCTGCGGTCGATGGGTGCGGACGTCGTGCTGGTGTCGGCGCACTCGGGTTCCAGTGGGACTTCCTCGTACGGTGACCAGCTTCCGTACGTGGAGAACGCGGCGGGTCTGGTGGCGGAGCAGGTGCCGGGCATCGACGCGATTCTGGTGGGGCACGCGCACACCGAGATAGCGGAGTACTTCGTCGAGAACAAGCAGACCGGGAAGAAGGTGCTGCTGTCGGAGCCGTTGAAGTGGGGGCAGCGTCTGACGCTGTTCGACTTCGAGCTGGTGTGGGCGAAGGGCCGCTGGGCGGTGGAGAAGGCGTCGTCGCGGGTGCTGAACTCGAACACCGTGGCGGAGGACCCGCGGATCACCCGGATGCTGGGTGACGAGCACAAGAAGGTCGTGGCGTACGTCAATCAGGTCATCGGCACCTCGACGACGGCGATGACGACGGCGGAGGCGGCGTGGAAGGACGAGCCGCTGATCGACCTGATCAACCTGGTGCAGACGGAGACGGTGCAGGCGGCGCTGGCCGGCGGGGAGTACGCGACGCTGCCGGTGCTGTCGCAGGCGTCCTGCTTCTCGCGTACGGCGAAGGTGCCGGCGGGGCAGATCACGATCAGGGACGCGGCGGGTCTGTACCCGTTCGAGAACACCCTGGAGGCGCGGCTGCTCACGGGTGCGCAGCTCAAGGAGTACCTGGAGTACTCGGCGAAGTACTACGTGCAGACGCCCGCCGGTGCTGCGGTGGACCCGGCGAGGCTGACGAATGCGGAGGGCACGCCCGACTACAACTACGACGTGGTGTCGGGGCTGACGTACGAGGTCGACATCGCCAAGCCGAAGGGTGCGCGGATCGTGAACCTTGCCTTCGAGGGGAAGCCGGTGGATCCGAAGGCTCAGTTCGTGTTCGCGGTGAACAACTACCGGGCGTCGGGCGGTGGGGCGTTCCCGCACATCGCGGGCGCCAGGCAGCTGTGGGCGAATTCGGAGGAGATCCGGAACACGATCATCACGTGGGTGAGGGCGAAGGGGACGGTGGATCCGAAGGCGTTCGCGTCGGTGGACTGGAAGCTGACCAGGGACGGTGAGCCGGTGTTCTAGCGGGTCCAGGGGCCGCCGCGCTCTCGCTGGGCCGGTGGGTTCCGGCGGGGCGGTGGGCCGAAGCGCTCCGCGGGGGGTGGTCTGGTTCGGCGGGGCGGAGATCCGGCTCGGTCGGGCGGGGTGAGCCATCCGTTCCGGTCCGGTGGGCGCCGGTGTTTGTCGCGGGGTGACGTGGGCGGGGTTCCGCTCGCGTCACCCCGTTGTCTCGCGGCCGAGCACCGTCACGCGTTCTGGAAGGCGCTCGCCGCTTCCGGGTAGTCAGACCTTCAGTTGTACGAGGCCCTCGCGCGGGGCGGGGAGGAGAGGGCGGGCAGGGTTGCCGAGGCCGAAGGTGGTGAAGGCGGTGCGGGCGGGGAGGGGGTAGGCGTCCGTGCCGGTGAGGGAGTTGAGGATGACGGCGCTGCGCCAGGCGGCGAGTCCGAGGTCGGGGGCGCCGACGCCGTGGGTGTGGCGTTCGGCGTTCTGGACGTACACCGAGCCCTGGACGACGGGGTCCAGGACGAGACGTTGCTGTGCGTCGATGCGGGGGCGCTGGGAGGAGTCGCGTTTCATGTACGGGTCGAGGGCGGCGAGCAGCCGGTCGACGGGGCGTTCGCGGTAGCCGGTGGCGAGGACGACGGCGTCGGTGGTGAGGCGGGAGCGGGTGCCCTGCTGGGTGTGTTCGAGGTGGAGTTCGACCTTGGTGGTGGCGACGCGGCCTGCGGTGCGGACGTGGACGCCGGGGGTGATGGTGACGTCCGGCCAGCCGCCGTCGAGGGTGCGGCGGTAGAGCTCGTCGTGGATGGCGGCGATGGTGTCGGCGTCGATGCCTTTGTGCAGTTGCCATTGGCGGGGCAGGAGTTCGTCGCGTACGCCTTCGGGGAGGGCGTGGAAGTAGCGGGTGTAGTCGGGGGTGAAGTGTTCCAGGCCGAGCTTGGAGTACTCCATGGGGGCGATGGCTTCGGTGCGGGCGAGCCAGGTGATCTTTTCGCGGCCGGTGGGGCGGGCGCGGAGCAGGTCGAGGAAGACCTCGGCGCCGGACTGGCCGCTGCCGATGACGGTGACGTGGTCCGCCCCGAGCAGCTGGGGGCGGTGCTGGAGGTAGTCGGCGGAGTGGAGGACGGGGACGGCGGGGGCTTCGGCGAGGGGCTTGAGGGGTTCGGGGATGTAGGGGGCGGTGCCGACGCCGAGGACGAGGTTGCGGGTGTAGGTGCGGCCGAGGGCTTCGGCTTCTCCTTCGGGGTCGAGCTGGGTGAAGTCCACTTCGAAGGCGACGCGTTCGGGGTTCCAGCGGACCGCGTCGACCTGGTGGCCGAAGTGGAGTCCGGTGAGGTTCTCGCTGACCCAGCGGCAGTAGGCGTCGTACTCGGCGCGTTGGATGTGGAAGCGCTCGGCGAAGTAGAAGGGGAAGAGGCGTTCGCTGTCGCGGAGGTAGTTGAGGAAGGTCCAGGGGCTGGACGGGTCGGCGAGGGTGACGAGGTCGGCGAGGAAGGGGACTTGGAGGGTGGCGCCTTCGATGAGGAGGCCGGGGTGCCAGTGGAAGGCGGGGCGTTGTTCGTAGAAGGCGGTGGTGAGGCCGCCGTGGATGCCGTCGGCGAGGGCGGCGAGGGAGAGGTTGAAGGGGCCGATGCCGATGCCGACGAGGTCGTGGGGGCGGTCGGGGGCGGGGGCTTGGGGGCCGGGGGGCGGCGGGGCGGCGGTCATCGGGGGTGCCTTCCGGGTGGGCGGGGTGGGGGTCGGCGAACGGGGGGGTGGGCTGTCGGGGGTGCGGGTTGACGGTGACGCCTCAGGGATTGGCGTCACGCAGCCCACGGTGGAGGGGTGGCTGCACCGGGGGTGAAGATGGCCCGTCGGAGGTCGGAGCCTGCCCCCGGGGGCAGGGGGGTGGGGGTTGCCCGCCGGGTGTAAGGGCGCTGGTGCCGGGGGGCGGCGTGCTCATGGGGGGTCCTTCGGGGTGCGCGTTGACGACACACCAGGGTGTACGGGGGATGGGAGCGGTGTCCGGAGTGGACAACGATCGCGACCCGAAAGGGGTATCGGCTCGCGGTGAGGGGGCGTTGACGGGGCCGGGGCTGGTATGGGACGGCTGGGATGCCGTGGGACCAGGCGTTTCTGAGGCGGGTCTGGTGGGGGCACGGTGGAGGGGCGGGGGCGGGGCGTACGGGTGGGGGGCACGGCGTATGGGGGCGTACCGGGGGCGGTGCGGCGGGTCGTACGGGTGGGGGTGCTGCGGCGGGACGTACGGGTGGGGCGTGAGGGCGTCGGGGCGGGGTCGCGGCGTCCGCTGGGGCCGCCCCCTTGCCCGCCCGTTCCGCCCCCGGGGGGCGGCCCCGCCGCCCAAGGGACTCAAGGCGGGCGGCCGGGCCGCCTCTGGGGGCCGCCGGAGTGGAGACGAGCAGGGGGATGGCTGGATGTGACAGATGCTCGTCATTGCGGACGCGCGGGGCGGAGGCGACGATGGGGGCATGGCTGCTCCCCACCGCGTCGTCGTCGTCGTTTTTCCCGATGTCGACCTCCTCGATGTGACCGGCCCCGCCGAGGTGTTCTCGCTGGCGAATCGCGAGGTCGGCGGGGCGCCCCGTTACGAGGTGCGGCTCGCCGGGCCCGGGGGCGGGGTGGTCAGGACGTCGGCCGGGGTCCGGCTCGTGACCGATCTCGCGCTGGAGGACGTCGGGGCCGCGGTCGACACGCTGCTGGTTCCGGGGGCTGTGGAGGCGGGGCCTGAGGGCCCCGTGGCGGTGGTGGATCCCGGGATCGTTGCGTGGGTGCGCGAGACCGCGCCGTGTGCCCGGCGGATCGCTTCGGTGTGTGTGGGCGCGCATGTGCTCGCCGAGGCCGGGCTGCTGGACGGGCTGACGGCGACCACCCACTGGTCGACGGCGGCCCAGCTGGCGGCCGATTACCCCTCCGTGAACGTCGACGCCGACCCGATCTTCGTACGGTCGTCGGGGCGGGTGTGGACCGGAGCGGGGATCAGTTCCTGTCTGGATCTGGCGTTGGCGCTGGTCGCGGAGGACCTGGGTGAGGAGGTCGCGCTCGCGGTCGCCCGCAACCTGGTGCTGTACCTGAAGCGGCAGGGCGGGCAGAGTCAGTTCAGTGTGCCGCTGTCGCCGCCGGCTTCCTCCAGGCGGGACATCGACGAGTTGCGGCTGTGGATTTCGGAGCGACTGGCCGAGGATCTGTCGACGGCCGAGCTGGCGTCGCGGATGGGTCTGAGCGAGCGGCACTTCGCCCGGGTGTTCCGGCAGGAGACGGGGGCGAGTCCGGCCGCGTACGTGGAGGCGGCGCGGGTCGAGGTGGCCCGGCGGCTGCTGGAGAGTACGGACTCGTCGCTGGCGGCGGTGGCCAGGGCTTCGGGGCTGGGTTCGGTGGAGACCCTGCACCGGGCGTTCCGCAAGCAGCTGGCGACGACTCCGGCCGCGTACCGGCGCAGGTTCCGTACGACTGCCGGCGTTTCCCGGCCGTAGGCCTGCGGGATGTTCCTTCTTCCCTTTCCGGGTTTTTCTTCCCTCTTCGAGAAAGCGAAACGTGACCATGACGAATTCTTCCGTGCCCTCCTCGACGCTGCGTCAGGTCGGTGGGCTGAGCGATGCGCTTCCCCGGCTGGGTGACGCGGCCGCGCTGATCATGATCGACTTCCAGGACACCTATCGTTCCGGTGTGATGGCCCTGGAGGGGGTGGAGGAGGCCATCGCGGCGGGCGCCCGGCTGTTGTCCGCGGCGCGGGCGGCGGGGCTGCCGGTGGTGCATGTGCAGCACGACGGTGGCCCGGGTTCCCCGTACGACATACGGGCGGACATCGGCCGGATCAGTGCCGAGGTGGCGCCGGTCGAGGGTGAGGAGGTCGTGGTCAAGAACTTCCCGAACTCCTTCCACCGGACGGAGCTGGAGAAGGTGCTGGCCGCCCGGGGGGTGCCCAGCGACGGCACGTTGGTGCTGGCGGGGCTGATGACACACATGTGCGTCAACTACACGGCACAGGGTGCGTTCAACCTCGGTTATCGGCCGGTGGTCGTCGCCGAGGCGACGGCGACGCGGGCGCTGGGCGCTCCGGACGGGACGGTCGTTCCGGCCGAGGTGCTCAAGCCGGCTGCGCTGGCCGGGATCGCCGATCTCTTCGCCGTGGTGGCGCCGAAGGTGGACGACCTGCTGGTGTGAGGGTGCGCGCGAGTACGGGAACGGCCGGACGGGGAGGTGCTCCCGTCCGGCCGTTGCCGTACCTGTCCCGTGACGTGCGGAGGCGACCGTACGGGTCAGACCGCGTTCGACGACCTGACGGCCAACGCCCTGCGCAGGTCGTCGAGTTGGTCGACGAGTTTGCGGCGCAGGGCGGGGGTGAGGTCGGCGTCGTCCAGGTGCTTCTCCCCCAGCGCGAGGGCTTCCTTGGTCACCTCGTAGGCGGGAAAGGCGTACCGTCCGGCGGCTTCGGCGATGGCGGGGCCGCGGCGGGAGGCGAGTGCGGTGGCCGCGGGGTAGTAGGCGACGGCGTACGGCTGGAGGAGGTCGGCCTGTTCGGGCTGCCAGAAACCCTGGGCGGTGGCGGCGAACAGGTAGTTGGAGAGGTCGTCGTGGGAGAACAGGGCTTCCCAGGCGGCCGTCTTGGCTTCACGGGTGGGCAGGGCTGCACGGCAGCGGGCGGCACCTTCCTCGCCGGTGGCGCTGGGGTCGCGGGCGAGTTCGGCGTCGATGGCGGCCTCGTCGGTGGCGCCGAGTACGGCGAGCCGGTGAAGGATGCGCCAGCGGAGTTCGGGGTCGAGGAGGGGGCCGCCGGGGACGCCTTCGGAGTCGTACCAGTCGCGGATGCTGTCGGGCTGGGTGGCGGCGTCGATGAAGTGGCGGACGGCGGTGAGGCGCAGCCCGGGGTCATTGCCGTCCTCGGTGCGGCGGATCAGGTCGCGGCAGAGGCCGGTGAGGGCGGCGAGGGCGGCGGGGCGCTGCTCGGGGGCGAGGTAGTGGTCGGCGATGGAGTCGGCTGCGAAGGCGAGCACGCCCTGGACGACGGCGAGGTCGGTTTCGTGCGGGAGGTGGGCGCGGGCGGCGTCGAGGTAGGCGGTGGGCGGGAGTTGCCCGTCGCGGACCATGTCGCGGGCGGCGTTCCAGAGGACGGCGCGGGTGAGGGGGTCGGGGGTGTGGGAGAGGGAGCGCAGGACGGTGCGCCAGGAGGTGGGGTCGAGGCGCACCTTGGCATAGGTCTGGTCGCCGTCGTTGAGGACGAGGAGGGCGGGGCGGCGTCCGCGGCGGGTTGGCTGGGTGTCCGGGGCCGTGGCGTCCGGGGCGCCGTCGGCGGTCGGGGCTGCGGCCGGTACGTCCAGTTCGAAGCGTTCGCGCAGAACGAGGGCGTCCGGGTCGAGGAGGTCGTGGTCGTACGCGCCGACGGTGATGCGGTGGGGCCGGCTGCCAGAGTGGTCGATGTCGAGGGTCCAGCCACCGTCGATGTCGGTGACGGTGGGGGTGAGCGTGTCGACGCCGGTGGTACGCAGCCACGACTGGGCCCAGGCGTGGACGTCGCGGTCGGTGGCGGAGGCGAGGTTGTCGATGAAGTCGGCGAGGGTGGCGTTGGCGAACCGGTGCCGGGCGAAGTGGGTGTTGATTCCGGCGAGGAAGTCCTTCTCGCCCATCCAGGCGACCAGTTGGCGCAGGGCGGAGGCACCCTTGGCGTAGGAGATGCCGTCGAAGTTGAGGAGCGCGGAGGCGCTGTCGGGGACGGCTGCGGCGTCCGGGGCGACGGGGTGGGTGGAGGGGCGCTGGTCGGCGTCGTACCCCCAGCCCTTGCGGGAGACGGCGAAGCTGGTCCAGGTGTCCTGGAAGCGGGTGGCTTCGGCGAGGGTCTGGTAGCCCATGTACTCGGCGAAGGACTCGTTGAGCCAGATGTCGTCCCACCACTGGAGGGTGACGAGGTCGCCGAACCACATGTGGGCCATCTCGTGCGCGATGGTGACGCCGCGGGTCTGGCGCTGGGTGTCGGTGACGGCGGACCGGAAGATGTACTCGTCGCGGAAGGTGACGAGGCCCGGGTTCTCCATGGCGCCCGCGTTGAACTCCGGGACGAAGGCCTGGTCGTAGGAGTCGAAGGGGTACGGCTCGTCGAACTTCTCGTGGAAGCGGTCGTAGCAGGCGCGGGTGATGCCGAGGATTTCGTCGGCGTCGGCGTCGAGGTGGGGGGCGAGGGATCGGCGGCAGTGGATGCCGAAGGGCAGGCCGGCGTGCTCGGTGCGTACCGAGTGCCAGGGGCCGGCGGCGACGGCGACGAGATAGGTGGAGATCAGGGGGGTGGAGGCGAAGACCCAGCGCCGGTTTCCCTGCCCTGTGCTCCCCTGTCCTGCGCTCCCCCGCCCGGTTCCTTCTTGGCCGCTGCTCTCCTGCGCGGTGTTCTCCTGCCCGGCGTGCTGCTGGCGGGCGTTGTCCTGGCGGGTGGCGATGCTGTTGCCGAGGACGGTCCAGCCCGCGGGTGCGGTGACGGACACGTCGAACACGGCCTTGAGGTCGGGCTGGTCGAAGGCGGCGAAGACGCGTTGCACGTCGTCGAGGAACAGCTGGGTGTAGACGTAGGTCTCGCCGTCGGCGGGATCGGTGAAGCGGTGCATGCCTTCGCCGGTGCGCGAGTAGTGCATGGCCGCGTCGACGCTGAGTTCGTGGGTGCCGGGGGCCAGGCCGGTGAGCGGGAGGCGGTTGCCGGAGAGGCAGGTGGGGTCCAGGGGGTGCCCGTCGAGGGTGACGGAGCGCAGGACGGCGGGCTTGAGCTCGGCGAAGGTGTCGACGGTGGCATCGGCTTCCGGGACGGCGTCCGCCTCTGCGGTGGGGTGCACCGTGAAGTGGATGACGGTACGGGAGTCGAAGGTGGCGTCGCCGGTGGTCAGATCGAGGTCGACCGTGTACCGCTGGACATCGATGTGCCGGGCTCGGGTCTGCGCTTCGTCGCGCGTCAGTACGGGCATGGGGACATGCTGCACGATGCGCGCCGGGGAAGAGAGCGGGGGGCGGAAGCATGGACGCGGCTTTACGGGGATCGGGGCGTGGGGATGCGACGGGTGTGGACGCGTCCTCGCCCGCGCGTCCGCCCCCCTGTACGCCCGCGTCCGCCTCCGTACCCCGGGGCAACCACCTCCGTACGCCCGCGTCAGCTCCGTACGCTCGCGTCAGCCTCCCGCTGGATGGGTCCCCCGTACTGACGCCGGCGGGCTGTGGCGGGGGCGGGCGTGGGCGTGAGGGCTGCGGCGGGCGTGGGCGTGAGGGCTGGGGCGGGCGGTGCGGGAGGGGCGCCGGTCGGGGAGGTGAGCGCCCCCGAAGAGGTACGGGTGCGGGGCGGGGCGTTGAGTGGGGGCGGGACGCTCTGGGGGGGGGCCGCCCCCTTGCCCGCCCGTTCCGCCCCCGGGGCGGCCCCGCCGCCCAAGAGGGCTACGGAGGGTGGGCGACCCCGCCGCCCGAGGGGGGTTACGGGGGGCGGGCAGGGCCCCACCTGCCCGAGGGGGCTAGCCGGGGGCGGCCCCGCCGCCCAAGAGGGGTACGGGGGGGCTGGGCGGCCCTGCTGCACGAGGGGGCTACGGGGACGGGGGAACTGCGCCGCCCGAGGGGCTGCCTTCCCGTGCGCTTCGCCCGTTCTGCGCCGGAACGACGCGCCCGCTGCTCGGTGCGGGCGGGGAGGGTGCCCTGACCGGGTGGATGTCGGCACGGGCGGGCGGGCTGTGTCGCTGCTTCGCGCCCCGGCCGCTCCCCCGGTCACTGCTCCGGCGGCTGGTCCGCGATCCTCTCGTGGTGGCGGATCACTTCCGCGATGATGAAGTTGAGGAGTTTTTCCGCGAACGCCGGGTCGAGTTTGGCACTTTCCGCGAGGCCGCGCAGGCGCTCGATCTGGCGACCCTCGCGGGCCGGGTCGGCGGGCGGCAGGTGGTGTTCGGCCTTGAGGTGGCCGACCTGCATGGTGCACTTGAAGCGTTCCGCGAGCATGTGGACGACGGCTGCGTCGATGTTGTCGATGCTGTCACGGAGGCGGTCGAGTTCGGTGCGTACGGACGGATCGACGTGTCCGGATGTTCCGGCGGGGGCGGAAGACCCGGAGGCTGCGGGGGTGCCGGCGGGGTCCGTGGGGCCGGTGGCGCTGGTGGTCATGGTCTGTGAGCTTACGGCGCGCCCGAGCGGCCCGTCGGCGGTGGTCGGGATGCGGGATGCGGGATGCGAGGACTTCGGCCGCCGGGGGACGGGCCGACCCCACCGGGCCCGAAGGGGACGGGTGCGATGCCGTCGCGGCAGTGGCCGGGCGGCGGGGCGGGCACGCGTCCGACGGGCGGGGTGAGCGAACCCGCCCCCAGGCGGGAGAGCCGGGCCCCGGGTCGCGGTGACCGGCCCCCAGGCGGGACAGCCCCGCCCCCGGACGAGGTGACCGCCCACCCGGACGACGCCGCCCCGCCCGAGACTCCCCGAACCGGACCGGTACGACCCACGGAACCGCGCCTGGGTGACGGGACGCCTGCCCGACGCGCCCTCGGGAAGTGGACACACCGCCCGGCGCGCCCTCGGGAGGTGAACGCGCCGTCCGGCGCCACTCGTCGCGTGACGCCCACCCTGCGCCACCTCGGGACATGGCGCCCACCCGGCCGCCCTCGCCGCACGGCGCCCGCCCGGCACGGTCTCCTCGTGCTCCGTGCCGGGTCCGCTTCCTCGGGGGGTTACAGTCCCGCTGCCGCCCTCGCGATGTCCGCCGCGAAGGTCGAGACCTCCGTGTACACGCCCGGGTAGTTGGGCCGTGCGCACCCGTTGCCCCAGCTCACGACGCCGACCTGGATCCACGCGCCGGCGTTGTCCTTGCGGAACATGGGGCCGCCCGAGTCGCCCTGGCAGGTGTCCACGCCGCCTTGCGGGAGTCCGGCGCAGATCTCCTCGCCGGGGATGAGGTCGGAGTAGGACGCCTTGCAGCTCGCGTCGGAGACGAACGGCACCTGGGCCTTGAGCAGGTAGCGCTGCTGGGCGCCGCCCTCGGTCGCCGCGCCCCATCCGGCGACGGTGAACGTTCCCGAGTTGTACGCCGTCGTGGTGGCGATCTTCAGGGTGGGGAGGTTGATCGGCTTGGCGAGCTTGATGAGCGCCCAGTCCTTGCCGTTGCCGTTGTAGCCGGGGGCCCGGAGGACCTTGGTGGACTTGACCTTGATGGCGCTGGTGCTCCTGAGGTCCACGACGCCGGCGGTGGCGGTGATGCTGGTGTTGTTGCCGGAGCCGTTCACGCAGTGGGCGGCGGTGAGCACGATGTCCTGGGCGTAGAGCGAACCGCCGCAGCCCATCGAGAGCCGGACCATGAACGGGAACTCGCCCTGGGCGGCGCGCGTTCCTCCTACGACGGGCTGGGTGCCGTGCGGCGCGGGGGCGCCGGCGTGGGCCCCGGCGGGCTGGAGGCTGACCGCGGCGAGGGCGACGGCGCCTATGACGGCGCATCTCCTGAGGGCACGGAGTACGTTCTTCAACGGAGTGCCTTTCGTGGGGGGTGGAGAGGAAGGCATCGACGCGACGATGGCATGCGCCCGTCAACGCGCTGATGGATTATGTGGAGTTGATCGTCCGGCCGACAAGAATCCCTTTTCGGCCACTGCCGGGCAGGGTTCACGAGGGGTACGAGCATGGGCATCGGCAGCGAGGTCGAGCATGGTTTTCCGCATCTGGCCACGGTGCGTGCGGCGCTGACGGCGCTCTACCGGAGGATCGGCGAGGACGGCGTCCGTTCGTACGCGCCGAGCGTCTTCCCGGTGGACGTCGCGTTCTCGGAGCAGGACGACCCGCATCTGGGCGCGCAGTACGTGGCGCGGGCGCTGGTGGCCCACCTGCGGCTGCCGGACGCCCGGGTGATCGTCAACTACCGGGAGATGGAGCATGCCGCCGGGGTCGAACTCACCGCGGGGCCGGAGTACTTCATCGAGCTGAACGAACGCTTCCGTCATCCCGCGCACCGCAAGGACATCGGCGCCGCCCTCGCCCACGAGATCACCCACGTCCTCCTGCACCGTCTGGACCTGAGCTTCCCCGGCACGCCCGACAACGAGATCCTGACCGACACGGTGACCACCTACCTCGGGGCGGGCTGGCTGCTGCTGGACGCCTACCGGCAGGACGGGGCGTCCAGCCAGAAGCTCGGCTACCTCACCCCGGAGGAGTTCGGTTACGTGCTGGCCAAGCGGGCGCTGGCGTTCGGTGAGGACCCCTCGCCCTGGTTCACCAGCGCGGAGGCGTACACGGCGTACACCAAGGGCATGGCGCAGGCCCGCCGCGACGAGCAGCAGCCTCCGCTCGCGGCGGCGGGCCGGCTCGCCAGGCACCGGTACGCGAAGGACCGCCGGCAGGCCCTGGAGCGGGGCGGCTCGGGGGTGCCGGGCCCGCTCGCCCCGTACGCGTTCGAGGGCGAGCCCGAGGCGCTGCGTGTCTCGTTCCCCTGCCCGGCCTGCCACCAGCGCATCCGGGTGCCGGTGCGCGGCGCGCTGCGGGCGCGCTGCGCGCTGTGCCGTACGGTCCACGACTGCGACAGCTGACCCCTCCGCACCCCGCGCTGCGCCCCCCCACACCCACAACTCCCGTCCGCCGCACGCGCGTAGTCGCTGACCTGCGGCAATGTCAGCGGTGCGACGTACGCTCGAAGGCATGGACGACAAGCCGACAGCGGGCCTCCGGGACCTGTTCGAGGCTGTGCACGGTGACGAGGACGACGCTGTTGTACGGCTGCTTCGGGCAGGCGCCCCGGCCGAGGCCACCGACGAGGACGGAACGACGGCGCTCTACGCGGCGGCGGTGAACAACCGGGCGGGAGCGGTCCGGCTGCTGCTCGCGGCCGGGGCCGACCCGGACCGGCCGAGCGGGTCCGGGGGCGACCCGCGGGACGGCGACCTGCCGCTGTGTGCCGCGGCCGTCGGCGGTCACACCGAGGTGGTACGGGCCCTGCTCGCCGCGGGCGCGCGGCCGGACCTGCGGGAGGCGTACGGGTTCACCGCGCTGATATGGGCGGCGGGGCGCGGTCATGCCGAAACGGCACGGGCGCTGTTGGAGCACGGCGCAGACCCGGACCTGCCGGGCCCGTCGGGTGAGCCGCCGCTGGTGCTGGCGGCGCGGCGCGGTTCGCCCGCGACGGTTCGGGTGCTGCTGCGGTACCGGGCGGCGGCGCGGCGGGCCGCCCTGGAGGAGGCACGGCAGTGGCTGGAATGTGATGTGGAGCACATGCTGCGGCTCGGGCTGACGCACACGTACGGAGCCCTGGACGGGGACGAGTTCGCCGCGCGGCGGGTCGTCGAGGAGGGCGGAACGACGGTGGTGGTGGAACTGCTGCGGGACGGCCTTCCAGTGGCCGCGGCCGAGCAGCAGACAGGGCATGCGGCCGTGGTCACGCGTCTGGAGTGCGTACTGGGCGTCGAGACGCCGGCCGGGGAGCTCGCCGGGCGGGCGGTGCGGTCGGGCTCGCCGGTGAGCAACGACTGGCGGGAGGCGGTGGCGGTGCTGTGGCAGCGGGCCGACGAGGCGACGCTGCGCGCGGCGGAGGAGTGGTGTGCGGAAAGCTCCACGGCTCTGCACCAAACCTTCGCAGCGGATGTGCTGGCGAGGGCGGCACCGGGGGCTCGGGCGGTGCCGTTGCTGCGGGAGCTGGCGTCCCGGTCCGGCCCCGCCCATCTGACGCGCGCGGCGGTACGCGCGCTGGGCCGTCACGCCGACCCGTCGGCGCTGCCGGACGTGGTGCGGCACGCCGCGCACCAGGACGGCGAGGTGCGCAGGCGGGTGGCCGAGGCCCTCGGGTGCCTGGTGCCCCGCGCCGGGGACAGCACGGCGGCACCGGCGCCCGCCGCGGCGGCACTCCTCGACCTCACCCGGGACGACGACCTCGCGGTGCGCCGGGAGGCCGTGGTCGCGCTGGCACGGACGGCCGACGCCACGCAACAGGTCTGCGACGTGCTGGCGGAACAGGTCGGGGCGGAGGCCGAGAAAGGGACGGCCACAGAAGGGGAGGAAGCGGGCCGCCCTGCGGACAGGGCCGCCGCCGGCCCTGCGGAAGCGGAAGCCGCCGCGCCGACGGGCCACGCCGAAGCGAAGGCCCCACGAGAGGCGGACGGCCACGGACAGCCGGCCGGGCCCGGTCGGCTGGACGGCGCCGCGGCAACGGTTTCCGGGTGCGGTGGGGTGGCATCCGGTCCGCGCCGCGGTCCGCGGTCCAGCACCACAACGCCCCTTTCCCCCACCGACCCCGCCTACGCCGAAGCGGCGCGAGGGCTCGCCGTACGGCAGGATCCGCGGGCGGTGGGGGCGTTGCTGCGGGTGCTCGCGGACGGGGCTCCGGAGGGGCCGGGGCGGGCCGTCGCCGTCGAGGCAGTCGGCTTCGTACGGGACGCGGCCCTCCGGCGTCGACTGGAGTGGACGTCGCCGCGCCTTCGGTAACACCCGCCGGACGAACGGGACATCGTCGCGCCTTCGGTGACGGCCGCCGGACGAACGGGACATCGCCGCGCCTCTGATGACGCCCCGGAGCGGTCGGCTCCGAGGCGTGGTCGTCGACGCGGAACAGAGCGTCCGGGGCGGGGCTGTACGGGGGCGAAGCCGCCCGGGGGGCGGTGCGGGACAGGTCCGTCGTCCGGGGCGGAGCTGTGGCCCTACAGGACGGGGCCACCCAGGGCGGTGCGGTTCCGGACTCGGCCCTGCGGGACGGGGCCGCGTCCGGGGCGGGGCCCTGCGGGACGGGGCCGCGTCGGGGGCGGGGCCCTGCGGGACGGGCACGGGGCGCCTCTCCGCTCCCGCCACCGCGGCTTGCGCCGCGACGCCTCGACCCCTCGCCCGCCCCTAGAGCACCGCCTCCGCGAAGAGCTCCCGTACCCAGCGGGCCACATCCGCCCCCTCCCCCGGCCCCGCCCCGGCCTCCGGGAACAGCCGCCCCCAACAGCCGGCCCGGGACACCGCACCGAGCCGGCAGGCCAGGCTCACCGCGCGCCGCAGGTCGGCGGTGCTGTGCCCGTCCCCGGTCCAGGGTTCCAGGTAGGCGTCGCGCAGCCTGGGCAGCACCTCGGCCCCGTACCGCGCCCTTGCCACCCGCGCGTTGACGAGAAGGCTGCTGAAGGGGTGGCCGACCACCGCGTCTCCCCAGTCGAAGAACGCGTACCGTCCCGGATGTTCCGCCCCCGGGGCGAAAACCTGTGCCTCGTGCAGGTCGGAGTGGTCGAGGGAATGGGGGATCCCGAACGCCTCCAGTTCCTCGCACCAGTCGGCGACCCGGTCCTGTCTGCCGAGCAGTTCGCCCTTCTCTTCCGTGCCCAGCACCTGGCTCCCGCCGACGAGCCGCGCGAAGAGTCCGGGCAGCATCCGGGGGCGTCCGCCCGGCACCCCGAGCGCTTCCGCTTCCTCCGCGTGAGGGATCAACGCGCGCTGCATCGCCGCGTACTGCCGCAGCGGCTCCTCCCAGGCGCGGGCGTCGACGGCTCCCCCGTTGAGCACGTCGGCGAAGACCGTGCCCCCGTCCGGCCACAGCGCCCAGCCCCGCCCGGTGTCGACGGCGTACGGCCGCAGCACGTGCTCGGGCACCCAGCGCGCCAGGGCTTCGCCCAGACCTGCTTCGAACGCGGATGCGGGCGGGTTCGCCTTGAACCAGGCGGCGGCCGTCCCGTCGCCCACCGGGATCCGTACGAGTACGGACCAGGGCCGCACCCGTACGGTACGGGGCCCATGGGGTACCAGTCCGGCGTCCGCCACCGCCTGCTCGGCCCAGCCGAGGGCGTCCCGTCGCCAGTCGGGGCGGTCCCAGGGCGTGGCGGTGTGCGCGTAGTTGCCGCGGTCGACGGCCGGATTCGAGTGCTCGTGCATACGGCCATCACACCACCAGGTGCAACGCGGTCTCCACGCAGTATCCGTCACCCACGCGCGGGCCCGCACCAGCGGCGACACCTTCTCGGGTGCCATCTCGTCGAAGCCGCCCGCGCCTGATCCGCGACGTCGTCGATCCGCGCCGAGCCCGCGACCGCGAGGTGAAGTCGTAGTGGACGCCGCCCTGACCCGCCTCGTCGGCGTCCGGCAACCCCCCGGTGCAGACGGGCATGGACTTGGTCTCCGGTCCGCGGCTCGTCTGCGCGACGCCGACGCGGGGAATGCGCGGGAACGGGTGCGGATCGTCGTCGACGAGGGCGTGCGGGTGGCGTCGTTCGCCCTCGCGTACGGGGCGGCGGGCGTCGCCATGGGAACCCGCTTCCTGCTCACGTCCGACTCCACCGTCCCGGCCGCCGGTAAGGCGACGTACCTGGCGGCGACCGTCAAGGACATCACCGTCACCACCGCGGTCGACGGGCTGCCGCACCGGATGCTGCGCTCGGAGCTCGTCGGCTCGCTGGAGGGGACGGGGCGTGCGGGGGCACTCGTACGGGCGGTGGGCCCGTGCGGCCGGTTCCAGGAAGCTGTCCGGCATGTCGTGGTCGCACATGGTCCGGGACGGTCTCGCGATGAAGCACGGCAGGGAGTTGACGTGAGGTCAGGTTCTGCTGGCCGCCAACACGCCGATGCTGCTGAAGGCTTCGCCGGTCGAGGGCCGCACCGACCTCGGAGTGAGGGCGTCGGGGCAGGTCGGCGGCGTGATCGACCACCTGCCGAGTTGTGCCGCTCCCGTGACGCACATCATGGCCGCGGCGGACGCGGCGCTGAACCTGCACTCACTGCACCGCACGCCGCCCGCCCCGGGGTGAGCGCCCGGTGGCCCCGTACGGGGAAGCGCCCTGCGGGCCGCCGCGCGGAGGCCGGAACCCCGTGCGTGGCCGCACCCGGGATTCCCTGCGTGGCCTGTCCGGAAAAGGGGCTGGGCCCGGACCTCCGCAGTCGGCGAAGTTCCGGGCCCAGCCCACGGGTTGACGCAGTGTCAGCCCTTTTCGTTCCTCAGGTCACCCGGTCAGGCAGCGGTGCGACGGCCGCCCTGGCCACCGCCCTGCCGCCGCTGCGAGGACTGGCCCTGGCCGCCTCCGGCACGGGACTGGCCCCCGCCGGTACGCGCCTGGCCGCCACCCGCACGGGACTGCCCGCCGCCGGTACGCGCCTGGCCGCCGCCCGTACGGGGCTGGCCACTGCCGGAACCGGCGCGCGCCGGACGCCCGCCCGTTCCCGTACCGCTGCCACTGCCGCGGGTCCGGCTGCGCGCGCCGCCGCCGGAGCCCGCGGGGCGGCGCTTGGCGGGCTGCTGCTGCACCTGCTGCGGCACCTCCACTACGACGGCCACACCGGACGGCTCGCGCGCGCCCGTGAGGGACGCCAGCTCCTCGTCGGTGGACTTGACGCGGGCGGTGCGCGGGTCGATGCCCGCGTCACTCATCAGCCGGGTCATCTCACGCTTCTCCTCGGGGAGGACGAGCGTGACGACGGATCCGGACTCACCGGCGCGGGCGGTACGGCCGCCGCGGTGCAGGTAGTCCTTGTGGTCGGTCGGCGGGTCGACGTTCACGACGAGGTCGAGGTCGTCGACGTGGATGCCGCGCGCCGCGACGTTCGTCGCGACGAGCGCGGTGACCTTGCCGGTCTTGAACTGTTCGAGGGTGCGGTTGCGCTGCGGCTGGGAACGCCCGCCGTGCAGCGCCGCCGCGTACACGCCGGCGGCCAGCAGCCGCTTGGCGAAGCGGTCGGCGGCGCGCTTGGTGTCCACGAACATGATCACGCGGCCCTCGCGGGCGGCGATGCGCGCCGCGACGGCCTTCTTCTCGGTCTCGTCCATGACGTAGAGCACGTGGTGCTCCATCGTGGTGACGGCGCCGGCGGAGGGGTCCACCGAGTGCACGACCGGGTCGGTCAGGAACATCTTGACGAGCTTGTCGATGTTCTTGTCGAGGGTCGCCGAGAACAGCATGCGCTGTCCGTCCGGCTCGACCTGCTTGAGCAGCGCCACGACCTGCGGCATGAAGCCCATGTCGGCCATCTGGTCGGCCTCGTCGAGGACGGTGATGGCGACCTGGTCGAGCCGGGCGTCGCCCCGCTCGATGAGGTCCTTCAGCCGTCCCGGCGTGGCGACGAGGACCTCGGCGCCGCGCCGCAGCGCGTTGGCCTGCTTGGTGAGCGACATGCCGCCGACCACCGTGGTCAGCCGCAGGTTGACGGCGGTCGCGTACGGCGTCAGCGCGTCGGTGACCTGCTGCGCGAGTTCGCGCGTCGGTACGAGGACGAGCGCCAGCGGCGCGTGCGGCTCGGAGCGGCGTCCGGCGGTACGGGCCAGCATCGCCAGCCCGAAGGCCAGCGTCTTGCCGGAGCCCGTACGGCCGCGGCCCAGGATGTCCCGGCCGGCGAGGGAGTTGGGGAGCGTCGCGCCCTGGATCGGGAACGGCTCGGTCACCCCCTGCGCGGCGAGCGTCTTGAGGAGTGCGGCGGGCATGTCCAGCGCTTCGAAAGCCTCGACCGACGGCAGCGCGGGGGTGATCGACTCCGGCAGTGCGAATTCACCCTGGAGCGGCGTGGACCGGCGGGCGGAGCCCTTGCCGGAAGTCTTCGTCGAAGCCTTGCCGCGGCCCCGGGACGGGGCGGCACTCGACGGTCGGTTGCGCGCCGGACGGCCGGTGCGCTCGGAGGAGGATCGTTCGAAACGGGTCATGCAGTCATTGCCTTCTTCCTAAAGGACGCCCGAGGGAACCGGGCGGGCAGCGGAACACCGTAATTCGGCTCCGCCTGCGAACACAACGCAAGCCGGGGCCCGCACCTCTCGGTGCGGGCCCCGGCTAGGAGGTTCGCGTCCGGGCGATTAGGCCGGGACGATGTTCTCCGCCTGCGGGCCCTTCTGGCCCTGCGTGACGTCGAAGGAAACCTTCTGGCCTTCCTGGAGCTCACGGAAGCCCGAGGTGGCGATGTTGGAGTAGTGGGCGAAGACGTCGGCGCCGCCGCCGTCCTGCTCAATGAAGCCGAAGCCCTTTTCCGAGTTGAACCACTTCACGGTGCCAGTAGCCATTTTTATTCTCCTAAAACAGGGGCAGAGCCGGAAATCCGCACTTTACGAATTCCTCGTCGCCGCAATGACCCCATCCGGAGAGCCGTAAAGGCAATGACCGGATAAAACAAATGTGCGCCTGTCGAAGCGTTCTCGTCAGGCGCACATAAAGTTCATGGGTACCAAAACTGCAACTCGGCTACCGTAGCACGCCACCTCGGGAGGCGCACGGGGGAACATGGATCTTCTTCGGCCACTCGGCTCGCACTCCCCCGGCGCCAGGGGGCGCGGCACCCTTCACATCCGTTCGATGATCGTCACGTTCGCCTGTCCGCCGCCCTCGCACATGGGCCGTCGGCTGCACCCTGAAACTCGATCTCTCGCTGTGGCTGCGCACGGCACGACCCCTGCGGGACGCGTGGGGGACACCGGGTGCGTGCCGGGCGCGGGTGGTGGAGGGACGGACGGTCGAGGACCGATGCCGCCCTCCTGTCCGGCCGCCCTTGCCGCCGCCGTGAGGTGACTTCGTACCCTCGTCGCATGATCGCCAGACTCCAGTGCACCGTCCTCGACTGCCCCGACCCGCAAGAGCTCGGATATTTCTACGCCGCGCTGACCGGTGGTGACGTCGACCGTCCGGACCCGCAGTGGGCCACCGACGACGACTGGACGACGGTCCACACCCCGGGCGGGCCGGTCCTCGCCTTCCAGCGCGCCCCCGACTTCCGCCGCCCGCGCTGGCCCGACCCCGACCACCCGCAGCAGTTCCACCTGGACTTCGCGGTGCCGGACCTGGCCACCGCGCACGCCGAGGTGCTGGCGCTGGGCGCGGAGGTGCTGGACCATGTCGCCTCGGGGCGCTCATGGAACGTGTACGCGGACCCGGCGGGCCATCCGTTCTGCCTGGTCGGGCACTGAGTCGCACGCCGGGAACGGAGGCGTCGTCGGTGGTGGCGCGGGAGCGACGGGGCTCCGGCCCACGGGGTGCAACGGCCGAGGGCACGGTGGCCGCCGGGCAATGTGCGGCAGCTGTGCCGTGACTCCTGCGCTCGTCACGCGTTGGGCAGGGCATGAAGAAACGAAGCATGGCCGCCGTCGCCTCCCTCGCCGCCGGTTTTGTCGCCGCTATGGTCTCCCCCGCCCCGGGTGCGCACGCCGCCGCGCCCGCCGACCAGCTCGGTTCGCTGCCCGTCTCCGGCGAACTCCTCGACGAGGTGGCGGACACCGCCACCGACGCCGTTACAGGGGTCGCCTCCCAGGCGGGACCGGCAGCCGGGAAGTAGCGCGTCGAACGTTCTTGTTCCGGCCGTGCCCCGCACCCAGCGGTATCCGGGTGCGGGGCACGGCCGTGCCGCAGTGCGTTCGGGCAGGGCGCGCGGGGCGAGTCGGCGCACGGCTCGCGGCCGGCTCGCCGACGGCTCGTGCAGCGCTCAGACCGGACGCATGCTGATGAGCGCCAGGCGGCCGGCGCATTCCAGCAGTCCGCCCGGATCGGGCCCGGCGTCCCCGGTGCTGGTGCCGGTGTCCGTGCCGGTGCACAGTACGGCGTCGTACGGCAGCAGGGTGGTCGTGGTTTCGCCCGCGAGCACGGCCGGGCCGTCCAGGGGAATCGCGAGGGCGGTGCCCGGCCCGTCGGGCCACCGGCTGCGGTGGCCCCGGGCGACTTCGACGCGGACGGCCAGGCCGCTCGTCCGGTTGTGCATCACGTTGAGGTTGGCCACCGGGCCGTCGAGGAGCCGGCAGTCGGTGGGCACGTCACCCGGGAAGTGCTGGGGCACGTAGCGGGCGTCGACCATGCGGGACCCGGGAGTGCCGCCCGCGGCCGGGGTCGTGGTCAGGGCCATGCCCGCGCCCTCGACCATCGTCAGGATGCGGTCCACGCCCGGGAAGACGGAGAACGGGCCGTCGGTGGCGACCTCCGCCAGACTCACCCGCCACGCGAAGCCGGACCCCGCGGGCCCCGGTGGCCAGGAGGCGATCTCGCGGGTGACGCCGCCGCCGTTCCTCCACGGAACGGCGGGGCGGCCGGCGGCGCGCATGATCCGCGTGCTCACCGCAGGACTCCTTGCGCGCGGGCCGCCGCGAGCCAGCTGGGGAATTCGCGCACCAACTGGTCGTAGAGGTCCGCGTCGGAGAGCGCGGACGGGTTCTCACCCGCGTGGAAGTAGCCCGCGTTGTCGACCAGCCGCTGCTCGGGAACGGCGAGTTCGTCGAGCTTGCGCAGGAAGTCGAACTGGTTGCTGCGGGTGTTGCCGAAACCCACGAACTGCCAGAACAGCGGGAGACGGGCAGCCTTGCAGATATAGCGTTCGGCGGCCTGCTTGTTGATCGGGCCGCCGTCCGTCTGGAAGACCACCAGGGCGGGGGCGGTCGCGCCGCTGTCCAGGTAGTGGTCGATGACGGCGTCCATGGCCAGGTGGTAGCTGGTCTTCCCCATGTGGGCGAGGCCTCGCGTGATCTGCTCGACGCGGCCCCGGTGGTGGGCGAGTTCGATCTCCGTGACCGCGTCGACGTCCGTGGAGAAGAACACGGCCGGGACCGTGCCGTCGTCGTCGAGGTGCGCGGCGAGGCCCAGCACCTGGTCGGCGAGGGCCTGAACGCTGCCGTCCTGGTAGTACGGCCGCATCGACCCCGAGTAGTCGACGACCAGGTACACCGCCGCACGCTGCCCGTCCAGCCCGTGCTTGCGCAGGCTGACGCCCGCGCTCTTGTAGAGACTGACGAGCGCGGGGGCCGTCTCCTGAACCTTGCGGAGGTCGATCGGCATGGGGCGGACCCGCCTTCCGTACGTGCGTTCCGGGCCGGTGCGTTCCCGGACCGCCGAGGCTACGCGACCCCGGCTCACCGGTACGGGGCGTCGAGAGCGGCAGCCTGCCCGGCACGCCTTCCTGGCGGGCGAGGTCGCCTACGTCTGGCAGCTCGCGCTGTGCGCGGTGGCGGTGCTCATGGCCGCTGCCGCCCTCCTGGTACGCCGGATGCTGCGTCCCCCGCCGGAGAGCGCCGTCCCGGCGGCCACCGCACGCCCCGCGCGGTCCGCCGCGCGGTGACGGGAACGTGCCGCGGCGCCCGCCCCTTGTCCGGTCGGGGACGAGGTGGGGCGGGCGCCGCGTAAGTTCCGTACGACGCTGTACGGGACATCAGTGGGCGTTGTTCACGGAGCGCGCGGGGCTGCCCGGAACAACGTAGAAGCCACCGTACGCCAGGTCAGACCGTCAGTGCACGGTCGGTCGGCTTCACCGGGGCCGGGAGGGCGCTGACACCGGTGAGGTAGCGGTCCACGCCGCGGGCGGCGGAGCGGCCCTCGGCGATGGCCCAGACGATGAGGGACTGGCCACGGCCCGCGTCACCTGCGACGAAGACCCCGTCGACGTTGGTGGCGTAGTCCGCGTCGCGGGCGATGTTGCCGCGCTCGTCGAGGTCGAGGCCGAACTGCTGGACGAGGCCGTTGGCCTGGTCGGTGCCCGTGAAGCCCATCGCGAGGGTGACCAGCTGGGCGGGGAGGACGCGCTCGGTGCCCGCCTTCTGCGTCGGCTTGCCGTCCTTGAACTCCACCTCGATGAGGTGGAGGGACTGCACGTTGCCGTCCTCGTCGCCCTCGAAGTGGGTGGTGGAGACGGAGTAGAGCCGCTCGCCGCCCTCCTCGTGCGCGGAGGTGACCTTGTAGAGCATGGGGAACGTCGGCCAGGGCTGGCCCGGGTTCCGCTCCTCGCCGGGCCTGGGCATGATCTCCAGCTGGGTGACGGAGGCAGCGCCCTGGCGGTGGGCGGTGCCCACGCAGTCCGCGCCGGTGTCGCCGCCGCCGATGACCACGACGTGCTTGCCCTCGGCGGTGATCGGGGAGACGGTCAGGTCGCCCTCCTGCACCTTGTTGGCGAGGGGCAGGTACTCCATCGCGAAGTGGATGCCCTTCAGGTCCCGGCCGGGGACCGGGAGGTCGCGGGAGACGGTCGCGCCGGCGGCGACGACCACCGCGTCGTACCGGCGGCGCAGCTTGGCCGCGTCGACGTCGCGGCCGATCTCCACCTCGGTGCGGAACTTGGTGCCCTCGGCCCGCATCTGCTCGATGCGCCGGTTGATGTGGGACTTCTCCATCTTGAACTCGGGGATGCCGTAGCGCAGCAGCCCGCCGATGCGGTCGGCACGCTCGTACACGGCGACGGTGTGTCCGGCCCGGGTGAGCTGCTGGGCGGCGGCGAGACCGGCCGGGCCCGAGCCGATGACGGCGACGGTCTTGCCGGAGAGCCGCTCGGGCGGCTGCGGGGTGACGTCGCCGCTGTCCCACGCCTTGTCGATGATGGTGACTTCGACGTTCTTGATGGTGACGGCGGGCTGGTTGATGCCGAGCACGCACGCCGACTCGCAGGGCGCCGGGCACAGCCGCCCGGTGAACTCCGGGAAGTTGTTGGTGGCGTGCAGGCGCTCGGACGCGGCCGTCCAGTCCTCGCGGTAGGCGTAGTCGTTCCACTCGGGGATGAGGTTGCCGAGCGGGCAGCCGTTGTGGCAGAACGGGATGCCGCAGTCCATGCAGCGGCCGGCCTGCTTGCTGATGATCGGCAGGAGGGACTTGGGAACGTAGACCTCGTTCCAGTCCTTCACGCGCTCCTCGACCGGGCGGGTCCTGGCGACTTCGCGCCCGGTGGTCAGAAAGCCCTTGGGGTCAGCCATGGGTCGCCGCCTCCATCATCTTCTCGGTGGTCTCCTGCTCGGAGAGCCCGGCCAGCTCAGCGGCGTCCTTGGCGGCGAGCACTGCCTTGTACGTGGACGGGATGATCTTGCTGAATCGGGCTGCGGCGGCGGGCCAGTCGGCCAGCAGCTTCGCCGCGACGGTCGATCCGGTCTCCTCCTGGTGGCGGCGCACGACGTCGTGCAGCCACTGCTGGTCGGAGGTGGACGGGGTTTCGACGGCGCCCAGGTTGCCCGCGTTGACGTTGTTGCGGTCGAGGTCGATGACGTACGCGACACCGCCCGACATGCCGGCGGCGAAGTTGCGTCCGGTCTCGCCGAGGACGACGGCGTGGCCGCCGGTCATGTACTCGCAGCCGTGGTCGCCGACGCCTTCGGAGACGACGGTCGCACCGGAGTTGCGGACGCAGAAGCGTTCGCCGGTCCGGCCGCGGAGGAAGATCTCACCGCTGGTGGCGCCGTAGCCGATGGTGTTGCCGGCGATGGTCGAGTACTCGGCGAGGTGGTCGGCGCCCCGGTCCGGGCGGACGATGACCCGGCCGCCGGAGAGGCCCTTGCCGACGTAGTCGTTGGCGTCGCCCTCCAGGCGCAGGGTGACGCCGCTGGGGACGAATGCGCCGAAGGACTGGCCGGCCGAACCGGTGAAGGTGATGTCGATGGTGTCGTCGGGCAGTCCGGCGCCGCCGAACTTCTTTGTCACCTCGTGGCCGAGCATCGTGCCGACGGTGCGGTTGATGTTGCGGATGGCGATCTGCGCGCGGACCGGCTGGGCGGCTTCCGCGGACTCCGCGCCCAGGGCGTCGGCGGCCAGCTTGATCAGCTGGTTGTCGAGCGCCTTCTCCAGGGCGTGGTCCTGGGCGGCGACCTGGTGGCGGACGGCGCCCTCGGGCAGCTCCGGCACGTGGAACAGCGGTGCCAGGTCCAGGCCCTGGGCCTTCCAGTGGGTGATCGCCCGGTCGGTTTCGAGGAGTTCGGCGTGCCCGACGGCCTCCTCGATCGTGCGGAAGCCCAACTCGGCGAGGATCTCGCGCACTTCCTCGGCGATGAACTGGAAGAAGTTGACGATGTACTCGGCCTTGCCGGTGAACCGTTCGCGCAGTACCGGGTTCTGGGTGGCGATACCGACGGGGCAGGTGTCGAGGTGGCAGACGCGCATCATGACGCAGCCCGACACGACGAGCGGGGCGGTCGCGAAGCCGAACTCCTCGGCGCCGAGGAGGGCGGCGATGACGACGTCGCGGCCGGTCTTCAGCTGGCCGTCGGTCTGCACGACGATGCGGTCGCGCAGCCCGTTGAGGAGGAGGGTCTGCTGGGTCTCGGCGAGGCCGAGTTCCCAGGGGCCGCCCGCGTGCTTGAGCGAGGTCAGCGGGGAGGCGCCGGTTCCGCCGTCGTGGCCGGAGATCAGCAGGACGTCGGCGTGCGCCTTGGAAACACCGGCGGCGACCGTGCCGACGCCGACCTCGGATACCAGCTTCACGTGGATGCGGGCCGCCGGGTTGGCGTTCTTGAGGTCGTGGATCAGCTGGGCCAGGTCCTCGATGGAGTAGATGTCGTGGTGCGGGGGCGGCGAGATGAGGCCGACGCCGGGCGTCGAGTGACGCGTCTTGGCGACCCACGGGTACACCTTGTGGCCGGGCAGCTGGCCGCCCTCGCCGGGCTTCGCGCCCTGCGCCATCTTGATCTGGATGTCGTCCGCGTTGACCAGGTACTCGCTGGTCACGCCGAAGCGGCCGGACGCCACCTGCTTGATGGAGGAGCGTCGCGCCGGGTCGTACAGGCGCTCGGCGTCCTCGCCGCCCTCACCGGTGTTGGACTTGCCGCCCAGCTGGTTCATGGCGATGGCGAGGGTCTCGTGCGCCTCCTGGGAGATGGAGCCGTACGACATGGCGCCGGTGGAGAAACGCTTGACGATCTCGGCGGCGGACTCGACCTCGTCGATCGGGATCGGCTGCCGGCCGGACTTGAAGCCGAACAGACCGCGCAGCGTCATCAGCCGCTCGGACTGCTCGTTCACGCGCTCCGTGTACTTCTTGAAGATGTCGTAGCGGCGGCCGCGCGTCGCGTGCTGGAGGCGGAAGACCGTCTCCGGGTCGAAGAGGTGCGGCTCGCCCTCCCGGCGCCACTGGTACTCGCCGCCGATCTCCAGCCGGCGGTGCGAGGCGGCGATGCCGGAGGCGGGGTACGCCTTGGCGTGCCGGGCGGCGACCTCCTGGGCGATGACGTCGAGTCCCGCGCCGCCGATCTTGCTGGGGGTGCCGTTGAAGTACGTGGCGACGAAGTCCTCGTTCAGGCCGACGGCTTCGAAGACCTGGGCGCCCCGGTAGGAGGCGACGGTGGAGATGCCCATCTTGGACATGACCTTGAGGACACCCTTGCCGAGGGCGTAGATCAGGTTCCGGATGGCCTGCTCGGCGTCGTCCGTCTCCAGGAACGTCCCGGCGCGGACCAGGTCTTCGACCGACTCCATCGCGAGGTACGGGTTGACGGCCGCGGCACCGTAACCGATCAGCAGCGCGACGTGGTGCACCTCGCGCACGTCACCGGCCTCGACCAGCAGGCCCACCTGGGTGCGCTGCTTGGTGCGAATGAGGTGGTGGTGCACGGCGGAGGTGAGCAGCAGCGACGGGATCGGGGCGTGCTCGGCGTCGGAGTGCCGGTCGGAGAGCACGATCAGGCGCGCGCCGGCCTCGATGGCGGCGTCGGCCTCGGTGCAGATCTCCTCGATGCGGGCGGCGAGTGCGTCGCTGCCGCCGGAGACCCGGTAGAGGCCGGAGAGGGTCGCGGCCTTCATGCCGGGCATGTCGCCGTCGGCGTTGATGTGGATGAGCTTGGCCAGCTCGTCGTTGTCGATCACCGGGAAGGGCAGGGTGACCGAGCGGCACGACGCGGCGGTCGGCTCCAGGAGGTTGCCCTGGGGGCCCAGCGAGGACCGCAGCGAGGTGACGAGTTCCTCGCGGATCGCGTCCAGCGGCGGGTTGGTGACCTGGGCGAACAGCTGGGTGAAGTAGTCGAAGAGCAGCCGGGGGCGCTCGGAGAGCGCCGCGATCGGCGAGTCCGTGCCCATCGAGCCGAGCGGCTCGCCGCCGGTCCGCGCCATCGGGGCGAGGATGACCCGCAGCTCTTCCTCGGTGTAGCCGAAGGTCTGCTGGCGGCGGGTGACCGAGGCATGCGTGTGCACGATGTGCTCGCGCTCGGGGAGGTCCTCCAGCCCGATCTCGCCGCTTTCCAGCCACTGCTGGTACGGGTGTTCCGCGGCGAGCGTCGCCTTGATCTCGTCGTCCTCGACGATGCGGTGCTCGGCGGTGTCGACGAGGAACATGCGGCCCGGCTGGAGGCGGCCCTTGCGGACGACCTTCGCGGGGTCGATGTCCAGGACGCCGACCTCGGAGGAGAGGACGACGAGGCCGTCGTCGGTGACCCAGTAGCGGCCGGGGCGCAGACCGTTGCGGTCGAGGACCGCGCCGATCTGGGTGCCGTCGGTGAAGGTGACGCAGGCCGGGCCGTCCCAGGGCTCCATCTGGGTGGCGTGGTACTGGTAGAACGCGCGGCGGGCCGGGTCCATGGAGGCGTGGTTCTCCCACGCCTCGGGGACCATCATCAGCACCGAGTGGGGGAGCGAGCGCCCGCCGAGGTGCAGCAGTTCCAGCACCTCGTCGAAGGACGCGGAGTCGGAGGCGTCCGGTGTGCAGACGGGGAAGATCCGCTCCAGCTTGTCCTCGCCGAAGAGTTCGCTCGCCAGCTGCGACTCGCGCGCCTTCATCCAGTTCCGGTTGCCCTTGACGGTGTTGATCTCACCGTTGTGGGCGATGAAGCGGTACGGGTGGGCCAGCGGCCACGACGGGAAGGTGTTCGTGGAGAAGCGCGAGTGCACGAGCGCCACGGCGGTCGCCAGGCGGCGGTCGGAGAGGTCGGGGAAGAACGGCTCCAGCTGCCCGGTGGTCAGCATGCCCTTGTAGACGATGGTGCGCGCGGAGAGCGACGGGAAGTACACACCGGCCTCGCGCTCGGCGCGCTTGCGCAGGACGAAGGCCTTGCGGTCGAGGGCGATGCCCGCGCTGTGGCCGTCGGCCACGAAGAGCTGCCGGAAGGCGGGCATGGTGGCGCGCGCGCCGTTGCCCAGCAGATCGGGGGTGACGGGCACCTCGCGCCAGCCGAGGACGGTGAGCCCCTCCTCGGCCGCGATCGTCCCGATCCGCGCGACGGCCTCGGCGCCCGCGTCCGGGTCGGCGGGCAGGAAGCCGATGCCGACGGCGTACGCGCCTGCCGCCGGGAGTTCGAAGTCCGCGACCTCGCGGAGGAAGGCGTCCGGGACCTGGAGCAGGATGCCGGCGCCGTCGCCGGAGTCGGGCTCGGAGCCGGTGGCACCGCGGTGTTCGAGGTTGCGCAGTACCGTCAGCGCCTGCTCGACCATGTCATGGCTGGCCACACCGGTGAGGGTGGCCACAAAGCCGACGCCGCAGGCGTCGTGCTCGTTACGGGGGTCGTACATCCCCTGCTGGGCGGGGCGACCGTCCATGGGCGACCAGGCGTGGGTACGCATCGGCACTCCCGTCGTCGTCGTGGCATAAGGCAAATACCGAGGGACGACACTGGCCCTCCGCGAAATTTCGTGCAGGTTACATGATGGCTGGCTTCTCGGGAAGCGGATAGCTCATTCCACCATGCGGACACCGCCCGTAGCGGTGGATGTGGTGCGGGGCGGACAGAACGCCGCCCTCCGGACCGTGGCGAGCAGGCATCGTTGCCTGCGGCGCTTACGGCTCATGCCCGGTGGTCAACTGGACGAAACCGATGAGTAACGGCTACTTATGCGCCACCTTGCATAGAGCCTCATCCTACGGCGCGGTCCGGGAATCCGCGCCGGGGCGTACGTCACACTGCCGACACGCCCGCGTCGCGACGCGGAAACCCCCGGCGGAACCGTTCCACCGGCCCGCCAGGGGTTCCTCACGTCCTTCCGTACGGCCCCCGGGTCACGCCCTTCCGTCCGGTCCCGGGCCCGCCGCTCCGAGCGGCTAGACCGCGGCTCCGAGGAGCGCGCCCAGCCCGTACGTCACCGCCGCCGCCGATCCGCCCAGTACGAGTTGCCGCAGCCCGCTGAACCACCACGTCCGTGCGGTCACCCGGGCGACGACCGCCCCGCACGCGAACAGTCCGGCGAGCGACAGCAGCACGGCGGGCAGCAGCGAGACGGCTCCCAGCAGGTACGGCAGGACGGGCAGCAGCGCCCCGAGCGCGAACGCGGCGAACGAGGACCCGGCGGCCACCAGCGGCGAGGGAAGGTCCTCGGGGTCGATGCCCAGCTCCTCCCGCGCGTGGATCTCCAGCGCCTGCTCGGGGTCCCGGGACAGCTGTTCCGCGACCTGACGGGCGAGGTGCGGCTCGACGCCCCGCGACTCGTACAGCGCCGCCAGTTCCGCCATCTCGTCCTGGGGGTGCTTGCGCAGCTCCCGCCGCTCGACGGCGAGCTCCGCCTCGACCAGCTCCCGCTGGGAGGCGACCGAGGTGTACTCCCCCGCCGCCATCGAGAACGCACCGGCCGCCAGCCCGGCCAGCCCGGTGATCACGATGGTCTGCTGCGGGACGGCGCCGCCGGCCACCCCCGTCATCAGCGCCAGGTTGGACACGAGCCCGTCCATCGCACCGAACACCGCCGGCCGCAGCCAGCCGCCGTTCACGTCGCGGTGGGTGTGGTTGTCGCGGTGCGCCGCGTGCAGCGTCGCTCCGGTCTCGATGACGGCCATGCCGGTCCCCCCGTACCACTCGTCCTTCTCACCGTCGGGGAGCGCCCCGACGACAGCGAACCTACGCACGATTCGAAGCTCTCGCCAGCAAGGAAGGCCGTACTTACTCGCTCCTACCGGGGTTGCGCCGTGGTTTCCAAGGCAAGCCTGTCCTTGCTGCGAAGGCTTCGAACCGCTGAAACCGTCCCGGAACTCGCCGGGGATCCCACCTCTCCCCAAACGGCCCACCGAAAGGGATGATTCGGGCATGACGACCGTCGGTCCACCCGCCGGACCTCGCGGGCCGAGACGAGAACCCACCCACCGAGAGGCCACCGGATGACCCAGCCGCCCACCCGCCCGACCACCCTCACGGTCCTGGGCAGCACCAACATGGATCTCGTCGCGTACGTCGCCAAGGCCCCGGCCCCGGGCGAGACCGTCGCGGGCCACTCCTTCCGCACCGTCCCCGGCGGCAAGGGAGCCAACCAGGCCATCGCGGCCGCCCGCGCGGGCGCGGCGGTGACGATGATCGGCGCGGTCGGCACCGACGAGTTCGGCCCGCGCCTGCGCTCCGCCCTCGAACACTCAGGCGTCGACACCGACTTCCTGCGCACCGCCGAGGGCGCCTCCGGCACGGCGCACATCGTGGTGGACGACGACGGGTGCAACTCCATCGTCGTCATCCCCGGCGCGAACGGCACCGTCACCGGCCTCACCCCCGGTGACGAGACGGTCATCGCCGGGGCCTACGCGCTCCTGCTCCAGCTCGAACTCCCGCTGCCCGCCGTCACCGCGGCCGCCCGCGCCGCCCGACGGCACGGGGTGCGTACGATCCTCACCCCGGCCCCCGCCGGCGCCATGCCGCCCGAACTTCTGGAAGTCACCGATCTGCTGGTGCCCAACGAGCACGAAGCGGCAGCCCTCACCGGCCTCCACAACCCCCTGCTCGCCGCCCGCGCCCTCCTGGACCATGTTCCGGAGGTGGTGGTCACCCTGGGCGCCGCGGGCAGTGCGTACGTCACCCGTGCGGCCCCCGACCCGGTCTTCGTCCCGGCCGTGCCCGCCGAGCCGGTCGTCGACACGACCGCGGCCGGGGACACCTTCGTGGGCGCGCTCGCGGTGGCCCTCGGCGAGGGAAAGCCGATGCGGGACGCCATGCGCTGGGCGGCGGCGGCCTCGGCCCTGTCCGTCCAGCGGCACGGCGCGTCGACGTCCATGCCGTGCCGCCAGGAGATCGACGCCCTCTGACGCCGGGCCCGCGCACGGCAGACGCATGCGGCGCGCCCCGGGACGCGAAGGGGCCGCCGCAACCGTGACGGTTCCGGCGGCCCCTTTTCGCTTGCGCGGGCGCTCGTGTCTTCGCTTGCGCGGGCGCTCGTGCGGACGAGCGTCAGCCCTTCCTGGCGTCGGCCTTGCCCTCCTCGGTCGGGTCACCCTTCGACAGGCTCGCCCCCCGGCCCTTCACGAGGCTCGAGTCGGCCTTGCCCTCCTCGGTCGGGTCACCCTTCGACAGGCTCGCCCCCCGGCCCTTCACGAGGCTCGACCCGCCGGGCTTCGCGAGGCTCGACCCACCGGCCTTCGGCTCACCGGCTTCCGCGGCATCCCCGTCGGCGGCGTCCGCGTCGGTCGCCGCGTCCGGCTTCGTCTCCGGCCCGGGCTCCGGCTCGACGACGGCTTCGCGCCCCGGTCGCATGCGCGCCGACAGGACGAGGTAGACGACGGCCAGGACGAAGACGACGATCGCCGTCCACACGTTCAGGCGCAGGCCCAGGATGTGGTGCGCGTCGTCGACCCGCATGTACTCGATCCAGCCGCGCCCGGCGCAGTACAGGGCGACGTACAGCGCGAAGACCCTGCCGTGCCCCATCTTGAACCTGCGGTCCGCCCAGACGACGGCGGCCGCGACACCGAGGCACCACAGCGACTCGTAGAGGAAGGTCGGGTGGTACAGACCCGGCTCGTCCCCCCTGGTGATCCTGAGCGCCCACGGAAGGTCGGTGGCCCGGCCGTACAGCTCCTGGTTGAACCAGTTGCCCCAGCGGCCGATGGCCTGCGCGATGGCGAGAGCGGGAGCCATGGCGTCCGCCCAGGCGGGAAGCGGGATCCCCCGGCTGCGGCAGCCGATCCAGGCGCCGACGGCACCGAGCGCGACGGCGCCCCAGATGCCGAGCCCGCCTTCCCAGATCTTGAACGCGTCGACCCAGTTCCGGCCTTCGGAGAAGTAGAGCTGGTAGTCGGTGATGACGTGGTAGAGCCGCCCGCCGACGAGACCGAACGGGACCGCCCACACCGCGATGTCGGCGACCGTCCCCGGCTTGCCGCCACGGGCGATCCAGCGCTTGCTGCCGTACCAGACGGCTACGAAGACACCGATGATGATGCAGAGTGCGTAGCCGCGCAGCGGGAGGGGTCCGAGATGGATCTCACCGGCCGCCGGGCTGGGAATGTAGGCAAGGTTCATGGCGTGTCCGACGCTACCTTGCCGGGCGCGGACAGGAACAACCCGCCCGGCAACGGCTGGGTAACGGGGACCGCGCGCGAGCGGCGGGCCGGCGCGTGCCGGGCAGGCACCGATCCGCGCCTGTCCGGGGCCGTTTGTGCGGCACGGCCCGGGACGTGACGGACCGTCCGGGGCGGGATCGGCACGGCGGACGCCCCGGGCGCGTCGGTACGGCGGGCGGGGGAGGTTGCGGGCCCGTCCTGCCGGTCACCACGGCGTGCACGGGCGCGGGCACGGGACCTTCCGGTCCCGTCCGTACGCCGTAACCCCGCCGTACCTCGCCAACCGGCACCCGGCACCCGGCACGGTCACCGCCCCGTCACCCTCACCGGGGGCCGCTGCCACCACCCGCAGCAGGCGCCCCGGCCCCCTCCGGCACGGCCGCCGGACCCGAGGCCGCGCCCGGCGCCCCGGACGGTGCCGTCCGCGCCCCCGGCACGGAACCCGGCGCAGAGCTGGGTGCGGAACCCGGCGCAGAGCCCGGCACGGAACCCGGCCCAGAGCTGGGCGCGGCTCCGGACCCGGCACCCGGTGCCCCACCCGCTCCCGGAGCTTGCGGCGTCCTGGTCCCCGCCGGCTTGCCCCTGTTCGCCGCCTCCACCCACTTCACCAGATTGGCGGGCGTGATCTGCTCACTTCCCTTCTGCGGGTAGATCGGCTCCCCGTTGAGCAGCACCGTCGGTGTCGCCTTGTACTTCGACTTGTCGAAGTCCTTCTGGACCTTGGTGACCCACCCCGCGTGTGTTCCCTCGTCGACGCACTTGTCGAAGGCCGTTCCCCGCAGTCCTGGCACCTTGGACGCCAGGTCCAGCAGATGGCTCTTCTTGCCGAACGCGTCGTCCGTCTCCTCCGGCTGGTTGCGGAAGAGGACGTCGTGGTACTCGTGGAACTTCCCCACGCCCTGCGCACAGCCCAGCGCGTTCGCCGCGTACTTCGAACCGTTGCCCGTCACCGCCTTGTCGATGAACGACACCAGGTGGTACTCGGCCCGGAGCTTCCCGGCCTTCTCCAGCTTGTTGATCGTGTCGCGCATGCTGTTCTCGAACATGCCGCAGGCCGGGCAGCGCATGTCCTCGTACACGGTGAGGAGCGACGGCGCGTCCGTCGCTCCCACCGGGAGGGCGACCTTCTCGGCGCCGACCGCGCCCGCGGGGACGACGACCTGTCCGGAATTGCCGTCGGACGCCTCGTCGCCCTTGCCGTCACCGCTGTTCGCGGCGACCACGCCGACGACCGCGGCCAGGCCGAGGACACCGACCACCGCCGCGCCGACCACCAGCGCGCGGCGCCGTTTGTCGCGTGCCTTCTGTGCTTCGCGCTCCTGGATGAGCCGCTCTCGGGCGGTTCGCTTACCTTCGAAGTTCTTCTCGCTCACACCCGCAGCAACGAATCGGGGCGGCACCGATGTGCCACCCCGACCCACAATCCACTCAAATGGACTACGGAACCTAAAAGTTACGCCGCCGACAGATGGACGTCAGTCCTGCGTACGTCAGTTCCGCCGTACGCCGGCCGCCAACTCGGCGGCCAGTTCGCGCACCGCGACCAGACCGGCCTCCTCGTCCGGCGCGTCCAGCATCCGCTTGACGAACGCCGAGCCGACGATCACTCCGTCGGCGAAGGCCGCAACTTCCTTGGCCTGTACGGCGTTCGAGACCCCGAGCCCGACGCACACCGGCAGCCCGCTGCCGGTCGCGCGGGTCCGCCGTACGAGTGCCGCGGCCTCCTGGCCGACGGACTCCCGCGTTCCGGTGACGCCCATCAGCGACGCCGCGTACACGAATCCCGAGCCCGCGGCCGTGATCGTGGCCAGCCGCTCGTCACGGCTGCTGGGGGCGACCACGAAGACCGTGGCCAGACCGTGCTTGTCGGCGTGCTCGCGCCACAGCGCGGACTCCTGGACCGGCAGGTCGGGCAGGATGCAGCCCGCGCCGCCCGCCTCCGCGAGTTCCGCGGTGAACCGCTCGACGCCGTACCGGTCGATGGGGTTCCAGTACGTCATCACCAGCACCGGCACCCCGGTGGCGGCGTGCGCCTCGCGCACCGTGCGCATCACGTCCGCGATCTTCACGCCGCCCCGCAGCGCGATGTCGTCGGCGGTCTGGATGACCGGGCCGTCCAGCACCGGGTCGCTGTGCGGCAGGCCGACCTCGACCACGTCCGCGCCGCCGGCGACGACGGCCTTGACCGCCTCGATGCCGCCGTCCACGGTCGGGAACCCGGCCGGCAGGTACGCGATCAGCGCGGCCCGCCCCTCACCCTGCGCCGCGGCCAGAGTGTCGCTCAACAGCTGTACGTTCCCGCTCACTTGGCGTCCCCCGTGATCTCCGCGACCGCCGCCTCGTCCTCGGCGACGACTGCGTCCGTGTCGTACAGCCCGAAGTAACGGGCCGCGGTGTCCATGTCCTTGTCGCCGCGCCCGGACAGGTTGACCAGGATCAGTCCGTCCGCACCCAGCTCCTTGCCGAGGTCCAGCGCCCCGGCGAGCGCGTGCGCGCTCTCGATGGCCGGGATGATTCCCTCGGTACGGGAGAGCAGCCGCAGCGCCTGCATGGCGGCGTCGTCGGTGACCGCGCGGTACTCGCCGCGGCCGATGTCCTTGAGGTACGAGTGCTCCGGGCCGATGCCCGGGTAGTCGAGCCCGGCCGAGATCGAGTAGGGCTCGGTGATCTGGCCCTCCTCGTCCTGGAGGACGTAGGACCGGGAGCCGTGCAGGATGCCCGGTTCGCCGGCGCTCAGCGTGGCCGCGTGCTCACCGGTCTCGATGCCGTGCCCGGCGGGCTCGCAGCCGACCAGGCGGACGTCCGCGTCGGGGATGAAGGCGTGGAAGAGGCCGATGGCGTTGGAGCCGCCGCCCACGCACGCCACGGCCGCGTCGGGGAGCCGTCCGGTCCGCTCCACGATCTGCTTCCGCGCCTCCACGCCGATCACCCGGTGGAAGTCGCGGACCATGGCGGGGAAGGGGTGCGGGCCCGCGACCGTGCCGAACAGGTAGTGGGTGCGGTCGACGTTGGCGACCCAGTCGCGGAACGCCTCGTTGATGGCGTCCTTCAGGGTGCGGGAGCCGGACTTCACGGCCACGACCTCGGCGCCGAGCATCCGCATCCGGGCGACGTTGAGCGCCTGCCGCTCGGTGTCGATCTCGCCCATGTAGATGGTGCAGTCGAGGCCGAACAGGGCGCAGGCGGTGGCGGTGGCGACGCCGTGCTGGCCCGCGCCGGTCTCGGCGATGACGCGGGTCTTGCCCATCCGCCTGGTGAGCAGTGCCTGGCCCAGCACGTTGTTGATCTTGTGCGAGCCGGTGTGGTTGAGGTCCTCGCGCTTGAGGAAGATCCGGGCGCCGCCGGCGTGTTCGGCGAAGCGCGGCACCTCGGTGAGGGAGCTGGGCCGGCCCGTGTAGTGGACCATCAGGTCGTCCAGCTCGGCGGCGAACGCGGGGTCCGCCTTGGCCTTCTCGTACTCGACGGCGACCTCGTCCACCGCGGCGACCAGCGCCTCGGGGATGAACTTGCCGCCGAAGTCACCGAAGTAGCCGTCGCTGGTGGGGACTTGGCCCTGGGGATCGGGAATGAAGAACTCGCTGGGCATGCGGAAACTCCTCGTAGGAACTACGTGATCCGAGAGTGAGGTGAAAGGTGTGTCGCTGTGACGACGCCCGCGGGGCGTTCAGCGACGACGCCATCGCATGCCGTTGATCTGGCCCGGTTCGGACCCGATGTGGTACCGCACCCGTCGGCCCCGCACCCGGCGTGCGGGCGCGCGGCAGCCGCGCGGGCGGCAACCGCGGGCGAGACGGGCGTGCGGAGTCATGGCCGGGTCAGCTCCGGCCGTGCCGCAGTGCCGGGTGGGCGCCCGCGGCGACCAGGTCCGACACGGCCGCCTTCGGGTCGCGGCCGGTCACCAGGGACTCGCCGACGAGGACGGCGTCCGCGCCCGCGTTGGCGTACGCGATCAGGTCGTGCGGTCCGCGCACGCCCGACTCGGCGATCTTCACGATGTGCGCGGGGATCTCCGGAGCGATCCGCTCGAAGGTGCCGCGGTCGACCTTGAGGGTCTTGAGGTTGCGGGCGTTCACGCCGATGATCTTCGCTCCGGCGGCGACGGCCCGGTCGACCTCGTCCTCGTCGTGCACCTCGACCAGCGGGGTCAGCCCGATGGACTCGGCGCGCTCGATGAGGGAGACCAGCGCGTCCTGCTCCAGCGCCGCCACGATCAGCAGCACCAGGTCGGCGCCGTACGCACGGGCCTCCCAGAGCTGGTAGGAGGTGACGATGAAGTCCTTGCGCAGCACCGGGATGTCGACCTTGGCGCGGACGGCCTCCAGGTCGGCCAGCGAACCGCCGAACCGGCGCTCCTCGGTGAGTACGGAGATGACGGCTGCGCCACCCGCCTCGTAGTCGGCGGCGAGGCCGGCCGGGTCGGCGATGGCGGCGAGCGCTCCCTTGGAGGGGCTGGACCGCTTGACCTCGCAGATGACCTTCACGCTGTCGCCGCGCAGGGCCGCGACACCGTCCTTGGCCACCGGCGCCTTGGCGGCCCGCTCCTTGAGCTCCTCCAGACTGACACGTGCCTGCCGCTCCGCGAGGTCGGCGCGTACGCCTTCGATGATCTCGTCGAGCACACTCACGCGAGCTGCCCCCTTCCGGGACTGTGGTGGAGAGCCGGGATCGGCCACGCCGATGGTATCCGCACCGGGCCGAAGGTGGCGCATCCAGCGGCGCGGCGTCCCACTGTGTGGGCACCGACCTGCGGATTTCAGGGGGCGAGCGCAGAGCCGAACGGGAGGTTCCGGACCACGCTGAACACGGCGAGAAGTCCTCCCACGACCCACCACAGAACGGGGGGCGGGGCGAACCGCACCCGCTTCCGCTGCACCGCCCGAGTGATCCACACCACCATCAGCACCGCGAAGACCGCGTACCCGAGCACAGCCATGGCGTTGGCGCCGAGCGCGCCCACCAGGTCGCCGTGCGCGACCGCGTGCGCGCTGCGCAGCCCGCCGCAGCCGGGGCAGAGGATGCCGGCGGTGGCGAGCAGCGGGCACACCGGGTAGTGGCCGGGCTCGTTCGGGTCGACGGCGCCGACGTACGCGAAGGCGGCGACGGCCGCGGCGAGAGTGGCCAGCGGCGCCGCGAGGCGGCGTACCGGGGAGGCGGGCAGCGCCGGGGGCTGCTGCCGGGCGGGGGGTCCGGCGGGCGGGAGGGCGGGAGGAGGAGTCGGCGAGGGGGCATCCACGTGCCGATTGTCCCCGCTGCCGCCCTCCGGCGCACGCACCCGGCGTACCCGCGCCTCGTGCGGACGCCGGAATCCGGTCCGGGAGCGCGAGAAGGCGCAGCCCGTGCCGGACTGCGCCTTGCCGCGTTGCGCGGGAGCCGGCCGCGTGCCGGCCGCGTTCCGTGCGCGCCCCGGCCGTGCCCGTCCGCCGTACTGCTGCTGGTGACTAGTGCTGGTGCTGGAGCTGCGCGCGGCCTGCCGCCTCGCGGGCCTCGACGAGGGCCGGGGCCTCCTTGGGCATGCCCATCCCCGCCATGCGCATCGCCAGACCGACCAGTCCGCCGACCAGGGAGATGCCGATGCCGATCCAGAAGCCGACGGAGTTGGCCATCACGATGTAGGCACTGGAGACGCAGATGCCGATGAAGGCGATGACAACGCCGGTCCAGGCGGCCGGGGTGTGTCCGTGGTGTCCGCGGCTGGCCATGAGGTGCTCCTTGGTGACTTCGTGTTCTTCAGCTTCGGGATGCTCGGACTCATTGTTCCCCACCGGGACACTGCGCGTGACTTCGGGTCACCCTTCGCGCGTCGGCGCTTCGCGTTCCCGGGCGCCCGCTTCGCGGGTGGGGTCCTCGCCGCGGTCCAGGGCCTTCCAGAGCTCCTCGGGGCGTTCGGGGTCCGCGGGCCTGCGGGTGGGGGTGCGGGGGCTTTGTTCCCGCTCGTACCTGCCGCCCATGCCGGGCCACGACCCGCCGAAGCGCAGAGCGAGGAGACCGGCGACGAGGATGAGGAGGGCGCCGCCCGCGGTGACGTAGGGCCACGCCGTCCGGGTGAGGCCGGTGACGGTGGCGGCGAGGTCGCCGGAGACCTGGGCGGCCTGCTCGTCGAGCGCGGCACGGTCGTTCGCGCCGAGCACGGAGGCCAGGGCGGCCCCGGCGCCGCTCAGCGCGAGGAGCGCGGAGACCAGGACGCGGCCTGCCCTGCGTACGGCGAAGACGGCGACCAGGGCGGCCAGCGCGACGATCGCGAGGGCTGCCGGGACGCCGGTGACGGACTGGCCGTCCGCGTCGACGGTCCTGGCGCCGATGCCCGCGACGGTGGCGGTGCCCGACGTCCAGGTCTGTCCGGAGGCGATCAGTACGACGGTGGAGCCGAGCGCGCCGAGCAGCAGGGCGGCGGCGAGGCTGCGCCTGCCGCCGCTCCGGGCCGCTCGGGCGGCGGGTTCGGCGGGGGCTCGGGGGGTGGGGGGTACGGCGCTCACTCCCCCACTATCCCTCACCCCCCTCCACGCCCGGCGCGGCGGTCGCCGCTCAGCTGCCGAGGCGGTTCGCGGTATGCACGGCGCGCAGTACGGCGGCGGCCTTGTTGCGGCACTCGGTGTCCTCGGCGACCGGGTCGGAGTCGGCGACGACGCCCGCTCCGGCCTGCACGTACGCGGTCCCGTCCCGCAGCAGGGCGGTACGGATGGCGATGGCCGTGTCGGAGTCCCCGGCGAAGTCGAGGTAGCCCACGCAGCCGCCGTACAGTCCGCGTCCGGTCGGCTCCAGCTCCTCGATGATCTGCATCGCGCGCGGTTTCGGCGCGCCGGAGAGGGTGCCCGCGGGGAAGCACGCGGTCAGTACGTCGAAGGCGGTCCGCCCTTCGGCGACCCGTCCCGTCACGGTGGACACGATGTGCATGACGTGCGAGTACCGCTCGATCGACATGAAGTCGACGACCTCCACGGAGCCCGGCTCGCAGACCCGTCCCAGGTCGTTGCGGCCCAGGTCGACGAGCATCAGGTGCTCGGCCCGCTCCTTGGGGTCGGCCAGCAGTTCGTCGGCGAGCGCCTGGTCGAGCTGCGGGGTGGCGCCGCGGTGCCGGGTGCCGGCGATGGGATGCACCATGGCGCGCCCGTCCTCGACCTTGACCAGGGCCTCGGGGCTGGAGCCGACGACGTCGAACCCGTCGAAGCGGAAGAGGTACATGTACGGGGACGGGTTGGTCGCCCGCAGCACCCGGTAGACGTCCAGCGCGCTTGCCGTGCACGGCGTCTCGAAGCGCTGCGACGGGACGACCTGGAACGCCTCGCCCGCCCGGATCCGCTCCTTGACGTCCTCCACCGCCGCCCGGTAGTTCGCTCCGCCCCAGTTCTCCGTGTACGGGGGGACCTCGGAGGGAGGCATGGCGGCGGGTGCGGAGGGCACGGGCCGCGACAGGTCGGCCTCCATCGCGTCGAGGCGGGCGACGGCGTCGGCGTACGCCTCGTCGACGCCCGTGTCGAGGTCGTTGTGGTTGATCGCGTTGGCGATGAGCAGGACGGTGCCGTACCGGTGGTCGAGGACGGCGAGGTCCGAGGTGAGCAGCATGGTCAGCTCGGGGAGGCGCAGGTCGTCCGTTCCGTGCTCGCCGATCCTCTCCAGGCGCCGCACGATGTCGTACCCGAGGTAGCCCACCATGCCGCCGGTGAACGGCGGCAGGTCGCCGGCCAGGTCGCGCGGGGTGTGCAGGGTCTCGACGGTGGCCCGCAGCGCGGCGAGCGGGTCGCCGTCGGTCGGTACGCCGACGGGCGGTGTGCCGATCCAGTGGGCGCTGCCGTCGCGTGCGGTGAGGGTGGCGGCGCTGCGGACCCCGACGAAGGAGTAGCGGGACCAGGAGCGGCCGTTCTCGGCGGACTCCAGGAGGAAGGTGCCGGGGCGCTCGGCGGCGAGCTTGCGGTACAGCCCGACGGGGGTGTCGCCGTCCGCGAGGAGCCGGCGGCTGACGGGGATGACGCGGCGGTCGGCCGCAAGCTTGCGGAAGGTCTCCAGATCCATGCCCGCCGACCCTACTTGCCCTGCGCGGCGGGCACGACGACCGGCAGGACGTCGGCGTCGAAGCAGGTGCGCGCGCCGGTGTGGCAGGCGGCCCCCCTCTGGTCGACCTTCACCAGGACCGTGTCGCCGTCGCAGTCCAGGGCGACGCTCTTCACGTGCTGCACGTGGCCGGAGGTGTCCCCCTTGACCCAGTACTCGTTCCTGCTGCGCGACCAGTACGTGCAGCGGCCGGTGGTCAGGGTCCGGTGCAGTGCCTCGTCGTCCATCCAGCCGAGCATCAGCACCTCGCCGGTGTCGTACTGCTGGGCGATGGCGGGGACCAGACCGTCGGCGGTGCGCTTGAGGCGGGCCGCGACGGCGGGGTCGAGGGGGCTCTGGGGTGCGGGCGTACTCATGGGGCAATTGTGCAGCTTCCCGGACGGACCGAGGCCGGCAGTCCACTGTGCGGACGGCCCCCCGCGGTCGTACGCTGGCGACATGTCTACCCATGCCAAGCGCGAACGGCTCCTGCTCGCCGATCTGTTGGAGGCCGCGGGCCCCGACGCCCCGACCCTGTGCGAGGGGTGGCACACCCGGGACCTCGCCGCCCACACGGTGGTGCGGGAGCGACGCCCGGACGCGGCGGCCGGCATGTTGCTGGCCCCGCTCAAGAACCGCCTGGACCGCGTGCAGTCGGAATTCGCCGCGAAGCCCTACGACGAGTTGGTCCGGCTCATCCGTACGGGGCCGCCGCGCCGCTCCCCGTACTCCCTCAAGCAGGTGGACGAGGCGGCGAACACGGTGGAGTTCTACATCCACGCCGAGGACGTGCGGCGCGCCCAGCCCCAGTGGACGCCGCGCGACCTGGACCCGGTGTTCGCCGACGCCCTGTGGGCGCGGGTGGAGAAGACGGCCCGCGTGCTGGGGCGGAAGTCCCCCGTCGGCCTGGTCCTGCGCCGCCCGGACGGCCAGACGGCGGTGGCGCACCGGGGAACGCCGGTGGTGACCGTCACCGGCGATCCCGGCGAACTCGTCCTCTTCGCCTTCGGCCGCCAGGACGCGGCCCGGGTGGAACTCGACGGCGACAAGGAAGCGATCGCCCGGCTGCACGAGGCGAAGCTGGGCATCTGACCGGACCGCCGCGGCGACGGCGGAGGGGGGCGGGGCGGGTGCGGCGTGGGAGCCGTCCCCGCCCCGCCCTTCGCGCACCGGCCCGCCGTACGTCGTGCCGTGGGCCGGCGCGCTAGCCGCCGGGCAGTTCGGCCTCCCGCACCTCCCGGTACGACACGCCCACCAGCCCCGCCGCCAGGCAGAGCGCCCCGCACCCCCAGAACACCGGCGTGGCGCCCCACAGTCCGATCGCGGCCCCCACCACCGGGTAGGCCAGCGGTGCGATCCCGAGGCTGATCAGCGACATCAGCGAGGAGACCCGGCCCAGGTACGCGGGTGCCGTGGCCGTCTGCACCAGCCCCGCCGTCAGCCCGCCGCACAGCGCCACCAGCATTCCCATCGGCGCGGCCACCAGCACCGCCCACACGAGACCGGGCACCGACCCCAGGGCGCAGACCAGAACCGACCCCCCGGCCAGTCCCGCCAGCCGCACCCGGCCGGCCCGCGACACCCGTCCCCGCGCGGTGAGCAGCAGCGCGGTGGACGCCGCGCCTGCGCTGAACGCGCCCACGATCCAGGCGATGCCCGTGGCGCCCCATCCCCGCTGCGAGGACAGCAGGACGACGCCGACGTTGATGAGGGGGATGCCGCCGAGCTCGAAGAGGATGTTGGAGAGGATCAACGGTCCGACGAGCCGGTGCCGGCGGACGTAGCCGAAGCCGTCGGTCAGATCCCGCCACACGGAGCTGCGCTGCGGCTCGTCGCCCTCCCGCGCCGGTTCCTCCTGGGGCAGCGGGGCGATCCGCACCGCCACCAGCAGCACCAGAGACACCGCGAACAGCACGCCCGCGACCGCGAACGCCGCCGCGGCCCCGCCGAGCCCCATCGCCAGTCCGGCCACCGGCGCTCCGACGATGCCGCCGAACCTGTTCGCCAGCGCCTTCATGCCCTGGACCCGCACGAGTTGGTCGGGCGCGGTGATGCGCGGGGGCAGCGCTCCGACGGCCGGCATGAAGAGCGCGTCCACCGCCCCGAAGACCAGTGCCACGAGCACCAGCAGCCACACGGCGGGGCCGGTCAGCATCAGTGCCGCCGCGATGCCGAGGATCATCGCGCAGCGCACCGCGTCCGAGACGATGACGATGCGGCGGGGGCCGAAGCGGTCGGCGATCACGCCGCCGCCGAGCATCAGCACGGCCCGCGGCACCGCCCCGCTCGCCATGATCAGACCGACTTCGGCGGGGCCGCCCGCCTGGGCGGCGGCCCAGCCGAGCGCGAGGAAGTACACGGCGTCGCCGACGAGGGAGGCGGCGTAGGCGCTGAGCCAGCGCAGGACGTTGCCGTCCCGGTGGGCGGGCCGGCCCGTGGGCCTGGCCTCCGGGGCGTCCTGTGCCGGGCCCCCGGAGGCGTCCGGGGCGTCCGCCGGGTCGAGGCGTGGTTCAGTCATCGTTTGCTGGCCCTCTCAGGGACGGAACGGGAAGCCGCACATCCGGACGAAGACCTGTTCGCGTCCTTCGGTGTCACCGGCCGCCTCGGCGGCGCGTGCCCGCTCCCGGTAGGAGATGATCAACCCTCGGAGTTCTTCGGAGAGTTGCTGGAGCTCTGTCGCGGTGAGCCGGGGCAGGCACTCCCAGTCGAACGGCGTGTCCGACCACTTCTCGCCCCAGTTCGCGCCGTGGCCGGAGCAGGCGGCCCCGCACCCCTGGCCGAAGCGCAGGAGCGGCCGGGGCGCGCCGCCGACGGCGGCCACGCCCTGGGGTTCGGCCGCGCCCTGCGGTTCGGCACCGAAGCCGAAGTCGCGGAACGTGAAGCCGCGTGCCACCCGCCACCAGCGTTCCCGGGCGTCGCTGCTCTCCCCGGGGGCCTCCACGATGACGCCGTGCGCGGCCATCTTCCGCAGGTGGTAACTGACCAGCGAGACCGCCTCGCCCACCTGGTCCGCGAGGTGCGAGGCGGTGGCGGCACCCCCGGCGAGCAGGGCGTGGTAGAGGTCGATGCGCAGGGGGTGGGAGAAGACCCGGAGTGCGTGGAGGTCGGCGACGCACCGGGGCTCGGCCGAACGTTCGTATTCCGGTGCCATGTGCGCACCGTAGAGAGGGAGGGAAATGTTGCGCAATCTTCTTTGCGCAACATTCCCTTCGCAACTCACTTTCCACACGACTGAGTTGGGGAACCTACCAGCGCACGGGCAGCTTCCGTACCCCCCTTATCAGCAGCCCCGGAATCCACGGCCCGGCGTCCGGCGACTCCGTGGGCGCCAGTTCCGGGAAGCGCTCCAGCAGCGTACGGATCGCGATGCGGCCCTCCAGCCGGGCCAGCGGGGCGCCGATGCAGAAGTGGATGCCGTGCCCGAAGGCGATGTGCCCGCGGGCGTCGCGGCGGATGTCGAAGCGCCCCGCGTCGCCGAAGCGCGACTCGTCGCGGTCGGCGTCCGCCATGACGATCACCACCGAGGAGCCCGCCGGGATGCGCACGCCTTCGAAGTCCACGTCCTCGCGGGCGATGCGCGGCGTCGAGCCCTCCACCGGGCCGTCGTACCGCAGCGCCTCCTCCACCGCGCCGTCGATCAGACCGGGCAGGTCGGCGCGCAGCAGGGCGAGCTGCTCCGGGTGGTTGAACAGGGCACGCAGTCCGTTGCCGATCAGATTCACCGTCGTTTCGTGCCCCGCGACGATCAACAGGAAGGCCATGGACAGGAGTTCGTCCTCGTTGAGGCGGTCGCCCTCCTCGTCGGCGGTGTGGATCAGCGCACTGAGCAGGTCCTCACCCGGAGCCTTGCGCTTGTCCTCGATGAGCCCGCCGAGGTACGGCATGGCCGCGGCGTACGCGGCCTGCTCGGCCTCCGGACTCGTGGGCGCCACCACCTCGTTGGACCAGCCGCGGAAGGCGTCCCGGTCCAGGTCGGGCACGCCGAGCAGGTCGCAGATGACGGTCATCGGGAGCGGGAAGGCGAGCGAGTCGATGACGTCCGCGGTACGCGCCCCGCCCGCCTCCATCGCGTCGATCAGCTCGTCGGCGATCTGCTGCACCCGCGGGGCGAGCGCCGCGACGCGGCGTGGCGTGAATTCACGGGTCACCAGCCGTCGCATCCGGGTGTGGTCCGGCGGGTCCCTCAGAAGGACGTGCGCGTTGCCGGGCCCGTGGGCGTACGCGGGAAGCTGCGGGGCGAGGTGTCCGTGCGTACGCCAGTCGCGGCTGAACCGGGGGTCGACGTACGCGGCACGGCACGCCTCGTGCCCGACGACGATCCACTGGTCCTCCCCCAGCGGGGTCAGCACCCGGTGGACCGGGCCCTGTGCACGCAGTGCGGCGTAGACGGGGTAGGGATCGGCGACGAAGTCCGGGCTGAGTCGCAGGAGTTCGACGGCAGGGCCGGGCGACGGCGGTCGTGGTGACGCTGACATGACTGTTCCCCCTCGGTAGCACTTCTCCGAGGGGGAACGCTAGTCACCGGCGATCTTCCGCCACAGCTGCTTTTGCGACAGTTGTACGGGCAGAACAGGCTCGGCCCTTCCGGCGGAGCGGCTCGGCCTCCGGGCGGACCGGCTCAGCGCACCGGATGCCCGGCCGCCACCAGCGACGCCTTGACCTCCGCGATCCGCAGATCACCGAAGTGGAAGACCGACGCCGCCAGGACGGCGTCCGCACCCGCACCGACGGCCGGCGCGAAGTGCTCCAGCCTGCCGGCACCGCCGGACGCGATGACCGGGACCGTGACGTGCTTGCGCACGGCGGCGATCATCTCGGTGTCGTAGCCGTCCTTGGTGCCGTCGGCGTCCATCGAGTTGAGCAGGATCTCGCCCGCGCCCAGTTCGGCGGCCCGGTGCGCCCATTCGACGGCGTCGACGCCTGCGGAGCGGCGGCCGCCGTGCGTGGTGACCTCGAAGGAGCCGTCGGCGGTACGGCGGGCGTCGACCGACAGGACGAGGACCTGCCGGCCGAAGCGCTCGGCGATCTCGCGGATGAGGTCGGGGCGGGCGAGCGCGGCGGTGTTCACGCCCACCTTGTCGGCCCCGGCCCGCAGCAGTTTGTCGACGTCCTCGGCGGTGCGGACGCCGCCGCCCACCGTGAGCGGGATGAAGACCTGCTCGGCGGTGCGCCGCACCACGTCGTAGGTCGTCTCGCGGTTCCCCGACGAGGCGGTGATGTCGAGGAAGGTCAGCTCGTCGGCGCCCTCGGCGTCGTACAGCTTGGCCATCTCGACGGGGTCGCCCGCGTCGCGCAGGTTCTGGAAGTTGACGCCCTTGACGACCCGCCCGTTGTCCACGTCCAGGCAGGGGATCACCCGTACGGCGAGACTCACGCGGCACCTCCGGTTCCCGGGGTGCCCCGGTACGCCTCGACCTCGACCTCGACGACCAGCGAGGGGTCGACGAAGCCGGAGACGATCACGAGGGTCGCGACCGGCCGGATCTCGCCGAAGAGTTCCTTGTGGGCGCGGCCCACGTCGTCCACGTCGCGGGCGTGCGTGAGGTACATCCGGGTGCGGACGATGTCGGTCCGGGACAGGCCCAGCTCCTTCAACGCCTTCTCGGCGACGCCGAACGCGGTCATCGTCTGCTCGTACGGGGTGCCCGCCTCGATCATGCCGTCCTGGGTGACGGACGTGCAGCCGGCCACCAGGACGAGCCCGCCCGGCAGTTCCACGGCACGGGAGTAGCCGAACTGCTCCTCCCAGGGGGCGCCGGTCGACACGCGTCGTACGGAGTCACTCATCGGGAAACCGCCTCCAGGGCCTCTTCGAGCGTGAACGCCTTCGCGTACAGCGCCTTGCCCACGATCGCGCCCTCCACACCGTCGGGCACGAGCGAGGCGAGGGCCCGCAGGTCGTCGAGCGAGGAGACGCCGCCGGACGCCACGACGGGCTTGTCGGTGGCGGCGCACACGTTCTTCAGCAGCTCCAGGTTCGGGCCCTGGAGGGTGCCGTCCTTGGCGATGTCGGTGACGACGTAGCGGGAGCAGCCCTCGGAGTCGAGCCGCGCGAGGGTTTCGTACAGGTCGCCCCCGTCGCGGGTCCAGCCGCGGCCACGGAGGGTGGTTCCCCGTACGTCCAGGCCGACCGCGATCCTGTCGCCGTACCGGGCGATGACCTTGGCGACCCACTCGGGGGTCTCCAGGGCGGCGGTGCCGAGGTTGACACGCCGGCAGCCGGTGGCGAGCGCGGCCTCCAGGGACGCGTCGTCGCGGATGCCGCCGGACAGCTCGACCTTGATGTCCATGGCGTCGGCGACCTCGGCGATGACCTGCCGGTTGTCGCCGGTGCCGAACGCGGCGTCCAGGTCGACCAGGTGCAGCCATTCGGCACCCGACCTCTGCCAGGCGAGGGCCGCCTCCAGCGGGGAGCCGTACGACGTCTCGGAGCCGGACTCGCCGTGCACCAGCCGGACGGCCTGGCCGTCGCGGACGTCGACGGCGGGGAGGAGTTCGAGCTTGTGGGACATCAGAGGGTTCCGATCCAGTTGGTGAGCAGCTGGGCACCGGCGTCGCCGGACTTCTCCGGGTGGAACTGGGTCGCCATGAGCGCCCCGTTCTCGACGGCCGCCACGAAGGGCCGGCCGTGGGTGGACCAGGTGACGCGCGGGGCGCGGATGAGCGGGTTGGTGACTTCGAGCGACCACTCGTGGGCGGCGTACGAGTGCACGAAGTAGAACCGCTCCTCGGCGGAGAGGCCCGCGAACAGCTGCGAGTCCTCGGCCGCCTCGACGGTGTTCCACCCCATGTGCGGGACGACGTCCGCCTTGAGCGGCCCGACCACGCCGGGCCACTCGTCGAGGCCCTCGGTCTCGACGCCGTGCTCGATGCCGCGCGCGAAGAGGATCTGCATGCCGACGCAGATGCCCATCACGGGGCGCCCGCCCGAGAGCCTGCGCCCCACGATCCAGTCGCCGCGCGCCTCGCGCAGCCCCTGCATGCACGCGGAGAACGCGCCGACGCCGGGCACCAGCAGCCCGTCCGCGTTCATCGCGGTGTCGTAGTCGCGGGTGATTTCGACGTCCGCGCCCACCCGGGCGAGGGCCCGCTCGGCGGACCGGACGTTGCCGAAGCCGTAGTCGAAGACGACGACCTTCTTGGTGTTGGTCATTCCCAGAGTCCCTGGATCCGCAGGACGCCCGCGGTGAGACACATCACCGAGGCGAGGCCGAGCAGCACGATGACGCCCTTGGGCATCTTCTGCTTCGAGAAGGAGATGACGCCGCCGAGCAGGAACAGCCCGACGACGATCAGGACGGTGTTGAGGCCGGTCATGGGGTTACAGCGCGCCCTTGGTCGACGGGAGGATGCCGGCCGCACGCGGGTCGCGCTCGGCGGCGTAGCGCAGGGCCCGCGCCAGGGCCTTGAACTGGCACTCCACGATGTGGTGCGCGTTGCGCCCGTAGGGCACGTGGATGTGCAGGGCGATCTGCGCCTGGGCGACGAACGACTCGAAGATGTGCCGGGTCATCGTCGTGTCGTAACTGCCGATCATCGGCGCCATGTTCTCGGGCTCGGTGTGCACGAGGTACGGGCGGCCGGAGAGGTCGACGGTGACCTGCGCGAGCGACTCGTCGAGGGGGACGGTGCAGTTGCCGAAGCGGTAGATGCCGACCTTGTCGCCGAGGGCCTGCTTGAAGGCGGCGCCGAGCGCCAGCGCGGTGTCCTCGATGGTGTGGTGGGTGTCGATGTGCAGGTCGCCGTCCGTCTTGACCGTGAGGTCGAAGAGGCCGTGGCGGCCGAGCTGGTCGAGCATGTGGTCGTAGAAGCCGACACCGGTCGACACGTCGACCTTGCCGGTTCCGTCGAGGTCGATCTCGACGACGACGGAGGTTTCCTTGGTGGTGCGTTCGACGCGTCCGACGCGGCTCATGTGCTCTGCTCCTTCTTGAGGGCGCGTACCGCTTCGAGGAACGCGTCGTTCTCGTCGGGGGTGCCCGCGGTCACCCGCAGCCAGCCCGGTACTCCGTTGTCCCGGACCAGGACCCCGCGGTCGAGGATCTGCTGCCAGACGGCGTGGGAGTCCTCGAAGCGTCCGAACTGGACGAAGTTGGCGTCCGAGTCGGTGACCTCGTAGCCCAGTGCGCGCAGTTCGGCAACGAGCCGGTCCCGCTCGGCCTTCAGCTGTTCGACGTACCCCAGCAGCGTATCCGTGTGCTCCAGCGCGGCGAGCGCGGTGGCCTGGGTGACCGAGGACAGGTGGTACGGCAGGCGTACGAGCTGCACGGCGTCCACCACGGCCGGGTCGGCGGCCAGGTAGCCGAGCCGCAGCCCGGCGGCGCCGAACGCCTTGGACATGGTGCGCGAGAGCACCAGGTTCGGCCGGCCCGCGATCAGCGGGAGCAGCGAGGCGCGGTGGCTGAATTCGCCGTACGCCTCGTCCACGACGACCAGCGAGGGCTTGGCGGCCTGTGCCGCCTCGTACAGGGCGAGGACGGTGTCCGCCTCGACGGCGGTGCCGGTGGGGTTGTTGGGGGAGGTGATGAAGACGACGTCCGGCCGGTGTTCGGCGATCGTCCTGCGGGCCCGCTCGACGTCGATGGTGAAGTCGTCGTTCCGCGGGCCGGAGAGCCAGCCGGTGCCGGTGCCGCGCGCGATGAGCGCGTGCATCGAGTAGGACGGCTCGAAGCCGAGGGCGGTGCGGCCCGGGCCGCCGAAGGTCTGGAGCAGCTGCTGGAGGACCTCGTTGGAGCCGTTGGCCGCCCAGATGTTTGCGACGGTGACCGGGTGTCCGGCCGTCCGGGTCAGGTACCGGGCCAGTTCCGTGCGCAGCTCGACCGCGTCCCGGTCGGGGTAGCGGTTGAGGTCGCGGGCCGCCTCGCGGACGCGCTCGGCGATGCGCTCGACGAGGGCCTCGGGCAGCGGGTACGGGTTCTCGTTGGTGTTCAGCCGTACCGCTACGTCGAGCTGCGGGGCACCGTACGGGGACTTGCCGCGCAGCTCGTCGCGGATCGGGAGGTCGTCGATGCCGGTCACGTGGGCACCTTCCATCCGAACCGTGCCTTCAGGGCCGCTCCGTGCGCGGGCAGGTCCTCCGCCTCGGCCAGGGTCACCACGTGGTGGGTGATCTCGGCGAGCGCGTCCTTCGTGTAGTCCACGACGTGGATGCCGCGCAGGAAGGACTGCACGCTGAGTCCCGAGGAGTGGCAGGCGCAGCCGCCGGTGGGCAGGACGTGGTTGGAGCCGGCCGCGTAGTCGCCCAGCGAGACCGGGGACCACGGGCCGACGAACACCGCGCCCGCGTTGCGCACCTTTTCGGCCACCCGGGCCGCGTCGGCGGTCTGGATCTCCAGGTGCTCGGCCCCGTACGCGTTGACGACGGCGAGGCCGTCCTCGACCGTTTCGACGAGCACGATCGCGGACTGCTTGCCGGTGAGCGCCGGAACGATCCGCTCGTCCCGGTGCTTGCTGACGGCGACCTGCGCCTCCAGCTCCCTGGCCACCGCGGCGGCCAGCTCCTCGCTGGTGGTGACCAGGACCGACGCGGCGAGCGGGTCGTGCTCGGCCTGGCTGATCAGGTCGGCGGCGACGTGCACCGGGTCGGCCGTGCCGTCCGCGAGAACGGCGATCTCGGTCGGTCCGGCCTCGGAGTCGATGCCGATGACACCCGTGAAGTAGCGCTTGGCGGCGGCCACCCAGATGTTGCCCGGGCCCATCACCATCGGTGCGGGCGGGCAGGACTCGGTGCCGTACGCGAACATCGCCACGGCCGTGGCGCCGCCCGCCGCGTACACCTCGTCGATGCCGAGCAGCGCGCAGGCGGCCAGGATCGTCGGGTGCGGCAGTCCGCCGAACTCCTTCTGCGCGGGCGAGGCCAGCGCGATCGACGGGACCTCGGCCTCCTGCGCCGGCACCACGTCCATGATCACCGACGACGGGTACACCGACCGCCCGCCGGGCGCGTACAGCCCGACGCGGTCCACCGGCACCCAGCGCTCGGTGACCGTGCCGCCCGGCACGACCTGCGTCGTCCCGGTGGTACGGCGCTGGGCGCGGTGCACGATGCGGGCGCGCCGGATGGACTCCTCCAGGGCGGCGCGCACCTTCGGGTCCAGGGTCTTGAGCGCGTCGGTGATCGCCTGGGCGGGGACCCGGACCTGCTCCAGTGCGACCCCGTCGAACTTCTCCGCGTACTCGATCAGCGCCGCGTCGCCGCGATGATGCACGTCCTCGCAGATCGGACGCACCTTCTCCAGGGCGGCCGTCACGTCGAAGTCGGCTCGGGGCAGCAGGTCGCGCAGGGCCGTGCCCTCGGGGAGGGCACCGCCGCGCAGGTCGATTCGTGAGATCACACGGTCAATTCTCTCAGACCTCTTCCGGCCACAGGACGCCCGTATCACTGGCTGATACAGGCCACAAGACGCCACCGGCGTCCCGGATGTCCTCGGTGACCACTAGCGTGCACTGCGTTACGTACGGGAGCGAGGGGGGCAGGGGTGTCCGATCCGCAGCAGGACCCGGAGGCGCCGGACTGGCTGAGCGCGGCGGAACGGGGCATGTGGCAGGCGTTCCGCAACGGCAGCGCGTACGACCTGCGGGTGCACGACCCGCTGGCCGACGACCCGATGGTGGACCGCCCGTGGGGCCCCGAGCGCACCGTGCGCGCCCGGGTGATGGCGTTGCTGCTGCTCAGCGGACCCGATGCCCGCCCCGGGCGGGTCGCCGCGCTCAAGGTGCGCGGGGTGCAGATCGAAGGTGTGCTCGACCTGTCCGGCGGGACGGTCTCCCCGTACGTCGAGTTGCACGGCTGCCGTTTCGACAGCGAACTGCTGCTCCCGGAGTGCCGCTTCAGCACCCTGCGCCTGGTCGGCTGCGCGTTTCCCCGGCTGGAGGCCGCCCGGCTGCACACCGAGGGCGACCTGCACCTCCCCCGCTGCCGCGTCGAACGCGGGATACGCCTCACCGACGCGCAGATCGGCACCGACCTGCTCATCAACCAGATCGTCGTCCACCGCGACCGCAACGACCGTGCCATCGCCGCCGACGGACTCAACGTCGCCCAGGACCTGCAGGCCGAACTGATCGAGTCGTACGGGGAGGTCAGCCTGCGCGGCGCGAGGATCGGCGTCTCGATGAGCCTGCGCGGCAGCCACCTGCGCAACCCCTACGGAAAGCTCGCGCTGAACGCCCCGCAGCTGACTGTGGAGCGCACCCTCTACCTGACCCCGGCGGGCCTGTCCTCCGCCGCGTACGGCAACACCACTCCCCCGTACGGCATCGGCCGGGGCCTGGGGCACGTGCCCGTGCGGGGCATGCGGGTGCAGCGCTTCGAGTGCGAGGGCGGGGTGCGGCTGGACGACGGGCGGTTCGGGGACGCGGTCGACCTGCAGGAGGCCCGCTTCACGATGGAGGACGACCAGGAGCTGTCGCTGCGCCGCATCCAGGCCCCCGAGCTGCGTTTCCTGTGCGAGCGTCCGGAGCGCGGAAAGGTCGTGCTGTCCGGCGCGAAGATCATCACCCTGGTCGACAGGTCGACCAGCTGGCCGGGGCCCGGCAGGCTCTCGATGGGCGGCTTCGTGTACGAGACCCTGGTCCCCCTCGGTCACTTCCCGCTCGTCCGCCGCCTGGAGTGGGTCACGGCGGCCACCGCCGAGTACGCCCCGGAACCCTACGAACGCCTCGCGGCCGTGAAGCGGGCCGGCGGCGAGGACTCGGAGGCCCGCGAGGTGCTGCTCGCCAAGCAGCGGCGGCAACGGGAGACGATGCCGCCGGCCGGCAAGGCGTGGGGCTACCTCCAGGACTGGGTGGTGGCGTACGGATACCGCCCGGGGCGGGCCGCCCTGTGGATGGCGGTCCTCTGGGCGGCCGGCACGTTCGCCTTCTCCCGCTACGACCCGGAGCCCATCAGCCCCGGCCAGCACCCGCAGTGGAGTGCCCCGCTCTACGCCCTCGACCTGCTCGTCCCGGTGATCAACCTGGGCCAGGACGGCCACTGGCGGCTGGAGGGCGGCTGGCAGTGGGCCGCCGCCGTCCTCATCCTCCTGGGCTGGATCCTCGCCACCACGGTCGCCGCCGGCGCCTCCCGCCTCCTGCGCCGGGGCTGACACCCGCCCGCAACCCGGTTCCACTCCCCCCACACCCCGGTCACCGCGCCCTCTCATCCACCCCCTTTCTTTACCGTCCCTTGACCGGGTCCCGTACAACCTTCCCGCCGCCACCAAAGCTTCACACCCCACCCCTAGCAAGCCCCTCACCTGCGGTTTTCAATGGTTGAACCATGTCATTCCTTCGCGCGCTGCTGAGCTCCGCCCGCCTGGCCCGCCGCTCTCCCCAGCGCGCCGCGCACGCCGTCGCCGCCCCGTCGCCCGGCGACCGGGCGGCGTTCGGCGACGACCTGCTGCTCGACGCCCCCGACGACCGGATCGCCCCCGCTCTGGTCGCCGCCGCCCACGGCTCGTACACCCCCGCCTCGGAACTCCTCGCCGCCACCCGCGAGCGCGCCGAGTGGGAGGACCGCGACCGCTACACGCTGCGTCTGGCCACCTTCGCCCACCACCGCCAGGACTGGCTCACCGACTGGCTGCTGGCCGCCCCGCACAACCCGGACGCACTCCTCGTGCAGGCGGAGCTGGAGGTCAGCCGGGCACTGGATCTCCCCGCCCCGGCCGACCGCCTGCGGCCGGCCCGCCCGCTGATCGACGCGGCGGCCTCGGGCTCCCCCCGCGACCCGGTGCCGTGGCGGATCGCCCTGGACCACGCCCGCGGCGCCCAGGCCGGGCACGACACGTTCGAGGGGCTGTGGGAGCAAGCCGTGCGGCGCTCCTCGCACCACTACGGCTGCCATGTGGCCGCCCTGAAGTACCTGGCCGCGCAGGGCTCCACGTACCGCGAGTGCTTCGACTTCGCCGAGCAGGCCGCCGAGGAGGCGCTGCCCGGCTCGCTGATCCAGGCGCTGCCGCTGCGGGCCGCGTTCGCGCTGCTCGCGGACGGTACCGCCGCGCCGGCGCTCGCCGTCGACCTGGCCGCCCGCGTCGACAAGGCCGCCGATCTGGCGATCGCGCTGTCTGCGGAGTACGACGGGGGCGACCCGTGGGCGGCGGAGATGCGCAACGTTCTGGCATACGTGCTGGCGGGCCGGGAGCGGTGGACGGAGGCACTGGCAGAGTTCCGGCAGATCGGCCCGCACGCGACCTCCTTCCCCTGGGCGTCCCTGACCGACGACCCGCTCGGCCGTTTCCTCGAAATCCGGGAGACGGCACGCACCCTGGCGGTCGCCGACCCACCGCCCGCGCCGGACCGTACGAGGCCGGAGGAGGCCCGTCGGTGGACTCCCGGCCGCAGCAGGTCCGACGGCCATTACGCTTGACCGCTGTGACCACCGTTCGCCTTCCCCTCTTTCCGCTGAACTCGGTTCTGTTCCCGGGCCTCGTGCTGCCGCTGAACGTCTTCGAGGAGCGATACCGTGCCATGATGCGCGACCTGCTCAAGTCGGCCCCCGGGGACGGCGAGGACGGTGCCGCCCCGGAGGACGAGGAGCCGCGCCGGTTCGCCGTCGTCGCGATCCGCGACGGCCGGGAGACCGCCCGTACCGCCACCGGCATGCCCGACGACCCCACGGCGATGTCGGACAAGGGCCCCGCGGCCGGCTTCGGCGCGGACCCCGCCCAGGCCTTCCACCGGGTCGGCTGCGTCGCGGACGCGGCGACGATCCGCGAACGCGAGGACGGCAGCTTCGAGGTCCTCGCCACCGGCACGAAGCGGGTGCGGCTGCTGTCCGTGGACGCGACCGGCCCCTACCTCACGGCCGAGCTGGAGGAGCTGGAGGAGGAACCGGGCGACGAGGCGGGCGCACTCGCCGAAGGCGTGCTGCGGGCCTTCCGCAACTACCAGAAGCGGCTGGCCGGAGCCCGCGAGGCGACCCTCACCACCTCCGCCGACCTCCCCGACGAGCCGTCGGTGGTCTCCTACCTGGTGGCGGCGGCCACCATGCTCGACACCCCGACCCGCCAGCGCCTCCTCCAGGCGCCGGACACCGCGACCCGGCTGCGCGAGGAGCTGACCATCCTCCGCACCGAGTCGGCCCTGATCAGGCACCTGCCGTCCATCCCCGCGGAATCCCTGACCCGCGCCCCCACCTGCCCGAACTGACCTCAGGAGTGCATACGTTGGCCAAGTCCGCGAAGAAGAAGCAGGCCCAGACGTCCGGCGGGACGCCCGCGACGGTCGCACTGACAGCGGCGGGGACGCCCCATACCCTGCACTCCTACGCGCACGACCCGGCGGCGCCCTCGTACGGCGAGGAGGCGGCACAGGCCCTCGGCGTCACCCCGGACCGCGTCTTCAAGACCCTCGTCGCCGACGTGGACGGCGCGCTCACGGTGGCGGTCGTCCCGGTCGCGGGCAGTCTCGACCTGAAGGCGCTCGCGGCGGCCGTGGGCGGGAAGCGCGCCACGATGGCGGACCCGGCGGCGGCCGAACGCACCACGGGGTACGTCCGGGGCGGCATCTCCCCCCTGGGCCAGCGCAAGCGCCTGCGCACCGTGCTGGACTCGTCCGCCTCCGCGCACCCCACCATCTGCGTCTCGGCGGGCCGCCGAGGCCTGGAGGTCGAACTGGCCCCCGCCGACCTGACCACCCTCACCGGAGCCACGCTCGCCCCCATCAGCCGCCCCTGAGCAGCCACCCCCACGCATCCCGGCGACCCCGCGCGCGGGGAGGGCGCGCTCCACGTCGGCCCCCTTGGGCGACAGGGCCGCACGCTGCCCGACAGCCCCGCGTACAGGGAGGCCGCGCCCTACGTCAGCCCCCTTGGGCGGCGGGGCCGCCCCCCGGGGGCGGAACGGGCGGGCAAGGGGGCGGCCCCCCACCGGAGGTGCGCCCTCCCGCCCTACGCCCCCGCAACTCCCGTGCCGCCCCCGCCCTACCTGGGCCCGGCCTCTCCCCCGGACACGGCCCCGGGCGCCGCCCCACCCCCAGGCCGCCCGACCCCGTCCGAAGCCCCGGCCCCGCCCGAAGTCCCGTCCACAGCTCCGGACCCGGAACCGGCCTCACCATCCGCCCCCGCCTGCACTCCCGGCGCCCCGTAATACGCCCCCCACTCGAACGCCGGCTCCGGATCCCGCACCCCCCAGACCGCCGTCAGCCCCAGATGCACCAGCACGGCCACGAACGGCCATGCCAGCAGCGCCCCCTTCGCCTCCAGCTTCAGCGGCGCGTCGAAGACGACCTCGGTACCCACCGTCTTGGCGTGCGCGACCACGTCCGCCGTCGGCCCGAACCAGCCCCCGGCCATCCACCCCAGCCACGACCCGAACAGCCCGCCCAGCAGCAGCGCCACCACCACCGGCACCCCGCCCCGCCGGTGCAGCCAGAAGACGACGGCCCCGCTGACCAGCCCGAAAAGGACCCCGAGCAGGACGAAGGTGCTCTCGGCCCCGGCCGCCTCCTCGCCTTCGGTGTCCTTGAGGAAGACCGCCTTGTCCGTGGACACGAGCGGCACCTTGGGCGCCAGCCACGCCCACAGCAGGCCCAGTGCCAGCCCGGCCACGGCCATCACCACCAGTACGACCACGGCGCGCCGGATGTCCGTGGCAAGGTCGGGGTCGCCTTCGCCGGAACCGTCGGCCGAGGGCGCCGTGGGCGTCGTCCCCTCCCCGTACCCGGCAGACGTCTGCCAGGGGTCGTGGGGCGAAGGCTGGTGAGGCGGTGTCAGAGGTGCGGTCACCCTGACATCGTGCCAGGCGCGCCGGGGCCGCGCCTCACCGGACGGCCCTCCGGGAAATCCGCCGCTCAGCGCACCGCGGCCCGCCGGTAGGCCCACGTCGCGACCCCCAGCGACACGATCCCCACCCCGGCGCACACGCCGAGGTCCCGTACGACCGCCGCCCAGTCGGGGTGCGCGTCGAAGGTGCGGGCGAAGGCCTCCACTCCGTACGTCGAGGGGAGCAGATCCCGTGCGTAGGAGATCACGGCGGGCATCCGCTCGCTCGGCAGCACGCCCAGCAGCAACGCCGCGGACATGCCCAACTGGCCCAGCAGCGTCGCGAGTTCGGGACGCGGGGCGAGCAGTCCGAGCGCCGCGCCGAGCCCGGCGAGGGCCGCTCCCGCCAGCGGGATCACCGCTGCCAGTACCCAGAGGTTCCCCATCGGCAGCCCGAACAGCGCGCATCCGACACCCGCCGTCACGAGCGTCCCGGGCACGGTGAACGACGCGTACGCCGCTGCCGCGCCCAGTACGACGGACGCGGGCGGCACCGGCAGCGTCGCGTAGTGGTCGAGCCCGCCGCTCGCCCGGAGCTGCCCGAAGTACTGGGCGAGGAGGTTCAGCGCCACGAAGGCGACGACGAGCACGCTGGACCCGGCCACCACGGCCCGCGCCTCGTTGCCGCCGTCCACGACCCCGCGCATCAGGATCATGATGCCGACGGACTGGAAGGTCGCCACGAACAGCAGCGGGATCCGCGCCACCCGCGCCCGCGACAGCTGCGCCCGGTACACGGCGGCCAGCGAGGGCAGGAACCGCGCGCGGGGAGCCAGCTCCGCCGCCTCGCACGGGGCGGGCGATGCGGCGCTCGGCGTTGTCGCAGCCTCCGTCGCATCCGTACCGATACCCGTCCCCGCCTCGATCTCAGACACCGCGCTCACGCCTTGACCAGTCCTTCCGTGCGCCCGCCGCCGAGCGCGAGGTAGACGTCCTCCAGGCTCGGGGTGGCCAGCGTGAAGTCGTCGAGGGCGGCGAAGGCCGCGCCTCCGGTGACCGCGGCGACCGCGGCCCGCGCCTCGTCCGGGGCGAGCCGGAGCGTCCAGCGCCTGCCGGACTCCTGCACCCGGTCCGCCCCGAGGCCGCGCAGCGCGGCCACTTCGGGCACGTCGAGCGGGGCCCGTTCCCGCCACACAAGTTCCACCCGTACCTCGTCGGCGACCCGCGCCTTGAGCCCGGCGGGGGTGTCGCAGGCGATGACCCGCCCGCGCTCCAGGACGGCGACCCGGTCCAGGACGGTCTCCGCCTCGATGACGTTGTGCGTGACGAGCAGGACGGTGGCGCCGCGTTCGGCCCGCCGCCGGTCGACGGCCGACCACACCGCGCGCCGGGCGACCGGGTCCATGCCGGTCGTCGGCTCGTCGAGGACGAGCACCGGCCGCTCCCCGACCAGCACGGTCGCGAAGCACGCCAGCCGTCGTTGCCCGCCGGACAGTTTCTTCAGGGGCTTTCCGGCGATCGCGGTCAGCCCGAGTTCTTCGAGTACGTCGTCCCGCTCGCTCCGCGCGTCCCTCGCGGCGAGCCCGCGCAGCCGGCCCGTCGTCTCGACGGCCAGTGACACCGTCAGCTCGTCGAGGGCGGTGCTCTCCTGCCCGAGGTAGGCGAGGAGGCGCGAGGCCCGCTCGGGGTGGCGCACGAGGTCGTGGCCGAGCACGTCGACGCGGCCGGCGTCCGGGCGCATCAGACCGGTGAGCTGCCGGACGAGAGTGGTCTTGCCGGCGCCGTTGGGGCCGAGCAGGCCGAAGATCTCGCCGCGCCGGACGGTCAGGGAGATGCCGTCGCTGGCCCGTACCTCGGGTACCGCGGGCGCGCCGCGCCGGGCGCGGGCCGGGGGGTACACCTTGAGGAGGTTCTCGACCGCGCACACGACGGAGCCGGCCCGTCCGTCGTGGGGGGCCGGGGCGGTGCCCACCGGACCCGCTTCAGCCGCTGCTGTGCCCGTACTCACGAGCCACGAGCCTACGTGGTCCCGGGCCGTGCGGGGTGCGCCGGGTCCCTCCGCGGGCGTACGGGCGGGGCGCCCCGGAACGTCCGCGGGGGGCGGGCCGGGGAACGGGCCGCGGCGGCGCGGCGGTTCTGGCGCGGTCCGTGCGCGCACGGCCGCCCGGGTGGTTCAGTCCGACGACGCCGTGGCGTGTTCCGCCGCCGCCCGGACGTCGATCTCGCGCCAGAAGCCGGCCCTGATCGCGTACCGGTCGTGCTCGTCGATCTGGTCGTCCTTGTGGGCGAGGAGTCCGAAGCGGGCCGCGTACCGCAGGAGCTCGCCGTCGATGCGGTGCGGGATGCGCGGGTACATCGTCGACAGCTTCTGGGTGTGGCCCGGCTCCGGGAGGCGTTCCATCCAGCGCCGGGCGAAGACCTGGCCGACCTCGAAGGGGTCGCCGCCGACCGTGGTGATGTCCTCCTCGCGGTCCGCCCAGCGCTGCTCCGCACTGGTGAGCTGGGCGAGGGTGGGCAGCGAGGCCGTCTCGGGCGGCTCGCCGACGGAGGAACCGCCGGGGCGCTCGACCCAGCCCCGGTCGGAGGACCAGCGCAGGGTGGCGCCGGCCGGGGGCGGGGTCTGGGGGTGCTGCGGGTGCGGGGCGGGATGGCTGCCCGGACCGCGCAGCCCGGCCAGGTCCTTCGGCGTCGGAACGCCCTTGACCGTACCGGCGGCGGGGGCCTGGGAGCCGTTGCGGGAGGGCGCCGCGGGGGCGCTGTCCCCGTTGCGGGCCGCGGCCTGCGCATCGGCGCGGGCCGCGGTCTCCCGGGCCTGTGCCTCCGCCTGTGCGGCGAGCGCGGACTCCGGCAGCGGGGCGGAGAGGATGGCGGCGATCTCGGGGCGGGGCGCGGGCGGGGGGGCGCAGTTGCCGCCGTACTCCTTGGCGCGTACGGCCCTGGTGATCCACACCCGGTCCAGGACGCGGCGTTCGTCGGCCTCCGCGACCAGGTCCTCGGACTGGTTGTAGTCTCCGTCGGCGGCCTGTACCGCCCACAGGTGCACGGCGACGCCGTGCTCCTTCGCGGACATCAGCCCGGGGAGCAGATCGCCGTCCCCGGTGACCAGGACGATGTCGGAGCAGGCGCGATTTCTGGCCAGTTCGGTCAGTTCGGCGTGCATGGCCGCGTCCACGCCCTTCTGCGCCCAGCGGCCGTCGCTGCGGGTCAGCGCCCCCAGCCGTACGGTCACCCGGGGCATGACGCGCAGCCTGCGGTGCTCGGGCTGCGGCACGCGGTCGGGGGCGCCGTCGAACCAGTAGATGCGCAGCAGCGGCTGCTGGGTGTCGGCTTCGGCCCGCTCGCGCAGACCCTGGATGAGGGCGGCGTGATCGACGGTGATGCGCGAGCGGGCCGGCTCTCCGGCCAGCAGACTCGCGGCGGCGCCCAGCAGATAGCCGGCGTCCACCAGGACGACGCAACGGTCCACGCGTTCCACCCTCTTTCTGAACCTCGGAAGAAATACTTTCGAAGTACGCGAAAACAAAGGACACGGATCGGGAGACGTACGGGTTTTCATCGAGTCTGCCCGACCTCGAAGGGCTTAACGGCCGGAACTCGATCATCGGCGTGGCGGGGAGCGAAGTTCCCGGGAAGTTAGCCCCGATGGCCGTCCCTTACGTACCGTGATGATCCAAAATGCGCGGTCTGCCCCGCTGTGTGAGTCTGATCCCGGCCCTGGCACCGAGCCCTTTCAGGAGGCATTCGATGGCCAAGAACAAGAATTCGCGCAAGCAGAGCAGCCCGCAGGACCGCGCCTCGCAGCAGGCGGAGAAGAGCGGCTCCTTCGACACCGAGTCGCAGGTGCAGTCCCCTCCGCAGGGCAGCCCCGCGGATGTGGCCCGCAAGCACCAGAAGCGTTTCGGCCACAACTGATCCATGGTTTTAACGCGAGAGGCGCGCCCCTGTGCACGGGGGCGCGCCTCTCCTTCGTTCTGTGCCCCGCGCGGATTCGTCCTGTGCCCTGCGCGGGCGTCGTGCGGTCCGCGGCGGTCCGATGTGCCGCGCGGGCGCCGTGCGGCCTGCCGAGGGTGTCAGCCCGTCAGGCAGCTCGGGCCGAGCAGCACCTTCAGGTCGCCGAAGAGCGAGGGGTCCGCCGTCACCCGGTGCCGGTCGAGCCGCAGCACGGTCGTGCTGCGCGCCCCCTGCAGCTTGATCCGTACCTCCGTGTTGCCGCGGTGGCTCTGCAGGATCTCGCCGAGCTTGCTGACCATCGGCGGGGTGACCTTGACGGTCGGGATGGTCAGCACCACCGGGGCGTTGGTCCCGGCGTGTGACAGGTCGGGGACCTGCATCTCCATCGCGACCAGACGCGGCACGTCCTCGCGCTTGTCGAGCCGCCCCTTCACGAACACGACGGTGTCCTCGACGAGCTGGGTGGAGACGAGCTGGTAGGTCGCCGGGAAGAACATGCACTCCAGGGAGCCCGCCAGGTCCTCGACCGTGGCGATGGCCCAGGCGTTGCCCTGCTTGGTCATCTTGCGCTGGAGGCCGGAGATGATGCCGCCGACGGTGACGACCGCGCCGTCCGGGTAGTCGCCGCCGGTGAGCTGGGAGATCGCCGCGTCGGCCTTGTCGGACAGGACGTGTTCCAGGCCGAAGAGCGGGTGGTCGGACACGTACAGGCCGAGCATCTCGCGTTCCTGCGCGAGAAGGTACGCCTTTTCCCATTCGACGTCCGAGAACTCGACGTCGAGTCCGAAGCCGGGCTCGCTGCTGTCCTCCTCGCCGCCGAAGAGGTCGAACTGTCCTTCGGCCTCCTTGCGCTTGACCTGCACCACGTTGTCGATCATCGGTTCGTGGTGGGCGACGAGTCCCTTGCGGGTGTGCCCCAGCTCGTCGAAGGCGCCCGCCTTGATGAGGGATTCCACGGTGCGCTTGTTGCAGACCACGGCCTCGACCTTGTCGAGGAAGTCGGGGAAGGAGCTGTACTTCCCCTTGGCCTTGCGGCATCGGATGATCGAGTCGACGACGTTCTGGCCGACGTTGCGGACGGCGGTGAGGCCGAAGAGGATCACGTCGTCGCCCTGGGCGGCGAAGTTCGACTCGGACTCGTTGACGTTGGGCGGCAGCACCTTGATGCCCATGCGGCGGCACTCGTTGAGGTAGACGGCAGACTTGTCCTTGTCGTCCTTCACCGAGGTCAGCAGGGCTGCCATGTACTCGGCGGGGTAGTTCGCCTTGAGGTAGGCGGTCCAGTAGGTGACCAGCCCGTAAGCGGAGGAGTGCGCCTTGTTGAACGCGTATCCGGCGAAGGGGACCAGCACGTCCCACAGGGCCTGGATCGCGGCGTCGGAGTAGCCGTTCTTCTTCGCGCCCTCCTGGAAGAGGACGAAGTTCTTCGCCAGTTCCTCGGGCTTCTTCTTGCCCATCACGCGGCGCAGGATGTCGGCCTCGCCGAGCGAGTACCCGGCGATGATCTGGGCGGCCTTCTGCACCTGCTCCTGGTACACGATGAGGCCGTAGGTCAGGCCGAGCGTCTCCTTCAGGGGCTCTTCGAGCTCCGGGTGGATCGGCGTGATCTCCTGGCGGCCGTTCTTGCGCTCCGCGTAGTTGGTGTGGGAGTTCATGCCCATCGGGCCCGGCCGGTACAGGGCCGAGACGGCGGAGATGTCCTCGAAGTTGTCGGGCTGCATCTGGCGGAGCAGCGAGCGCATGGGGCCGCCGTCGAACTGGAAGACGCCGAGCGTGTCGCCGCGGCAGAGCAGTTCGAAGGTCTTCGGGTCGTCGAGCGGCAGGGAGAGCATCTCCAGGTCGATGCCCTTGTTCGCCTTCACCATCTTGACGGCGTCGTCCATGATGGTGAGGTTGCGCAGGCCCAGGAAGTCCATCTTCAGCAGGCCGAGCGACTCGCACTGTGGGTAGTCCCACTGCGTGATGGTGACGCCGTCGGTGTGCCGCACCCAGATCGGGGCGTGGTCGACGATGGGCTCGCTGGACATGATCACGCCGGCCGCGTGCACGCCCATCTGCCGTACCAGGCCCTCGACGCCCTTCGCGGTGTCGATGACCTTCTTCACGTCCGGCTCGTTTTCGTACATCCCCCGGATCTCGCCGGCCTCGCTGTAGCGCGGGTGCTTGGGGTCGGTGATGCCGGAGAGGTCGATGCCCTTGCCGAGGACGTCGGCGGGCATGGCCTTGGTGAGCCGGTCGCCCATCGCGTACGGGTAGCCCAGGACGCGCGCGGAGTCCTTGATGGCGTTCTTCGCCTTGATCTTTCCGTACGTGCCGATCATGGCGACCTTGTCGGCGCCGTACTTCTCCGTCACGTACCGGATGACCTCGACGCGCCTGCGCTCGTCGAAGTCGATGTCGACGTCGGGCATCGAGACGCGCTCGGGGTTGAGGAAGCGCTCGAAGATCAGGCCGTGGGTGATCGGGTCGAGGTCGGTGATGCCCATGGCGTACGCGACGATCGAGCCGGCCGCCGAGCCCCGGCCGGGACCGACCGCGATGCCGTTGTTCTTGGCCCACATGATGAAGTCGGCGACGACCAGGAAGTACCCCGGGAACCCCATCTGGATGATGATGTCCATCTCGTACTCGGCCTGCTTCTGCCGGTCCTCGGGGACACCGCCGGGGTAGCGGCGGGCCATGCCGCGGCGGACCTCCTCCTGGAACCAGGTGACCTCGGTGAAGCCGTCGGGGATGTCGAACTTCGGCATCAGGTCGCGCTTCTCGAACATGCCGGTGGTGTCGATCTGCTCGGCGACCAGCAGCGTGTTGCGGCAGCCCTCCTGCCAGGCGTCCGAGGAGTCGATGGCGTACATCTCGTCGGTCGTCTTGAGGTAGTAGCCGGTGCCGTCGAAGCGGAAGCGGTCCGGGTCGGAGAGGTTCTTGCCGGTCTGGATGCACAGCAGGGCGTCGTGCGCGGTCGCCTCGTGCGCGTACGTGTAGTGCGAGTCGTTGGTGACCAGCGGCGGAATGCCCAGTTCCTTGCCGATTCTGACCAGGTCGTCGCGGACCCGGCGCTCGATCTCGATGCCGTGGTCCATCAGTTCCAGGAAGTACCGGTCCTTGCCGAAGATGTCCTGGTAGTCGGAGGCGGCCTGTCTGGCCTCCTCGTACTGGCCCAGGCGCAGCCGGGTCTGGAGCTCGCCGGAGGGGCAGCCGGTGGAGGCGATCAGGCCCTCGGACCACTGCGAGATGGTCTCGCGGTCCATCCGCGGCCACTTCTGGAGCCAGCCCTCGGCGTACGCGTCGGAGGACAGCCGGAAGAGGTTGTGCAGCCCGGTCTTGTTCGCCGCCCAGATCGTCTTGTGGGTGTAACCGCCGGAACCCGAGACGTCGTCGCGCTTCTGGTGCGGCTGGCCCCACTGGATCTTGCGCTTGTTGCGCCGGGACTCCGGGGCGACGTACGCCTCGATGCCGATGATCGGGGTGACGCCCGCCTTCTGCGCGGAGTGGAAGAAGTCGTACGCGCCGTGCAGGTTGCCGTGGTCGGACATCGCGATGTGCGTCATGCCCATCTCGTTGCATGCCTGGAACATGTCCTTCAGCCGCGCGGCACCGTCCAGCAGCGAGTACTGGGTGTGGACGTGGAGGTGCGTAAAGGGCGGCTTGGTCACGGCGGGGGCCTCCGGTGCTGCGGTCGGTGACGGGGCGGGGAACGAGTGGATCGGGCAGGCTGGAAGTCTACTTCGGAGGACCGACAGACCCCCGGGCACTCAGCGGTACGGTCGTGCGTTGAACCGGTCAGCAGACCTGTCCCACTTGTCCCGCACGCACAGTCGCGTCATGCACCAGGAGGCCCCGGCGATGTCGGTTCCGCAGACAGAAGCCGCCCAGCGCGGCGAGCAGATTCTCGCCGTGTTCGACACCGCTTTCGGGCAGCTGCTGGCCGCCGATCCGGCCGCGTTCCGCGTCAAGTTCCGCAAGATGGCGGCCTCCGCGTTCGCCTTCTACCGGGGCACCGCCTCCCTGTTCTACGCCGACCAGGAGCGCGAGGAGCACACCGGCCCCTACCTGGACGAGCGGACCTCCCGGGTGTGGATCCACGGCGACCTGCACGCCGAGAACTTCGGCACGTACATGGACGCCGAGGGCCGTCTGATCTTCAACGTCAACGACTTCGACGAGGCGTACGTCGGCCCGTTCCTGTGGGACCTCAAGAGGTTCGCCGCCTCCGTCGCGCTGATCGGCTACCAGAAGGCGCTCGGCGACGACCAGATCACCGATCTCGTACGGGTCTTCGCCGCCGCCTACCGCGAGCGCATCCACCAGCTCGCCACCGGCGCCAAGAACGACGAGGTGCCGCCCTTCACCCTCGACACCGCCGAGGGCGCGCTGCTCGGGGCGCTGCGCGACGCCCGCTCGCTGACCCGGTTCGGCCTGCTGGACTCGATGACCGAGATCCGCGACTTCGAGCGGCGTTTCGCGGCCGGCGGCGGGACCGTCGACCTCGACGCCGCCACCCGCTACAAGGTCCTCGCCGCTTTCGACGGCTACCTGGAGACGCTGCCCGAGTCCTCGCTGACCCGCCCCGACTCCTACCGCGTCAAGGACGTCGTGGGACGGCGCGGCATCGGCATCGGCTCCGCCGGGCTGCCCTCGTACAACATCCTCCTGGAGGGCAACAGCGACGCCCTGGAGAACGACGTGATCATCTACATGAAGCAGGGCCAGACCCCCGCGGTCTCCCGGCACATCACCGACCGCGCCGTCCGCGACTACTTCCAGCACGAGGGCCACCGCACGGTCATCTCCCAGCGCGCCCTCCAGGTGAACGCCGATCCGTGGCTGGGCTGGACCGAGCTGGACGGCCAGGGCCAGCTGGTGGCCGAGGTGTCGCCGTACGCCGTCGACCTGGACTGGGCGGACATCGACGAGCCGGACGAGATCGCGGCCGTCGTCGCCGACCTCGGCCGGGCGACCGCCACCATGCACTCCGCGGCCGACGACGAGAGCGGCCACTCGCTGGTCCCGTTCTCCACCGAACGCGCCATCGACGCGGCCATCGCGGCCGACGAGGAGGGCTTCGGCGATCTCCTGGTGGACTTCGCCCACAGCTACGGGGCGCGGGCGCGGCGCGACCACCAGATCTTCGTGGACCTGTTCCGCAACGGTCGGATCACAGGTCTCTAGCGCTGCGACGTCCCTTGCGGGCGGCCGTGGCACACTCACTGCGATGGGCATATCCAGGACTCCGCTGAGAACCTTGCGGGCAGCACTCTTCACGGCACTTCTCGTGACGCTGTCCGTGGGTTCGCACGTGCTGCTGTCCGGAGCTCCGCTGCCCCCGGTCACGGTCGCGGTCGTCGGTGCCGCCGTGTTCGCCCTCGCGTACGCGCTGGCGGGACGCGAGCGCGGCTTCGGCCGCATCGCCGCCCTGCTGGTGCCGCTGGAGCTGGCGGCGGACACCCTCTTCACCGCCGGGCAGCACGTCTGTTACGGGCCGTCCGGCGGGCCCGTCGCCGGCGCGCTGCGCACCTTCGGCCTCGATGTGCTCTGCGCCGGCACGCCGCTCGCCGCCCCCTTCGTCCACACCGGTCCCCGCGAGGACCTCACCGCCCTGCTGGCCTCCCCCGACCCCACGCTGCCCTGGCTGCTGCTCGGGGCGCACGTGGCGACCGGGCTGCTGGCCGCGCTGTGGCTGCGGCGGGGCGAGGCGGCGCTGGCAGGGCTCCTCCGGACGGCCGCGGTGTCCGCCCTGGGGCCGTTGCTGCTCGCGGTGGCGTCCACGGCCGGTGCTCCGCCCGTACCGGAACCCGCGCGGCCGGCCGGGCGCCGGAACGCGGCCGGGTTGCTGCTGCGCTCACGGCTGCTGGTGCACTGCGTGGGCAGGCGCGGGCCGCCCGCCGCCGCGTTCGCCCCCGCCGCCTGAGCCCCGGGTCGCCGACCCCGGCCGGGCCAGTCCCCGCACGGCAGTCCAGTAATCACGGAGTTGGAACGATCATGAGCGCACGCAACAACCAGGCGAACAAGCAGGCGGCCCGCGAGCGGCTGCGCATCGAGCGCGAGCGCCAGGCGAAGAAGGACAAAACCAAGCGGCAGCTGGTCGTCGCCGGGTCGGTCGTCGCCGTCCTCGCGATCGCCGGCGGTGTCGGCTACGGCGTCATCCAGGCGAACAAGCCGAAGGCCTGGGAAGCGGCCAAGGAAGCCCCGGTGACCAAGCCCGCCAACAGCTCCGGCGAGAACGGCACCACGGTCGTCGTCGGCAAGGCCGACGCGAAGAAGACGCTGGAGCTGTACGAGGACCCGCGCTGCCCGAGCTGCGCCGCCTTCGAGCAGGCGAACGGCGAGCAGATCAAGAAGGACGTCGAGGCCGGCAAGTACAAGGTCCAGTACATCGGCGCCACGTTCATCGACAACATGGCGGGCGGCGAGGGCTCCAAGAACGCCACCAGCGCCCTGGGTGCGGCCCTGAACGTGAGCCCCGAGGCCTTCCTCTCCCTCAAGGGCGCGCTGTACGCGCAGAACAACCACCCGGACGAGCGCGAGGACAAGTTCGCCGACGACAACTACCTGATCAAGGTGGCCGACCAGATCCCCGCCCTCAAGGGCAACAAGAAGTTCCAGGACGCGGTCAAGGGCGGCACGTACGACGCGTGGGCGCTGAAGATGTCGGACAAGTTCGACGACAGCGGGATCAAGGGCACGCCGACGCTGAAGATGGACGGCAAGACCGTCGTCAAGGAGGGCACCGAGGCCGCGCCGATGGCCCCGGCGGACTTCCAGGCGGCGATGGAGAAGGCCCTCAAGGCCTGACGCTCCCTCACCTCGCGGGCACGTCGGGGCATCGCCCGGCCGACGGGTGGACGAACTTTCCCCGTTCGTCCACCCGTACGACCTACCGATCAGTAGTGTGATCGGCCGTGACCAGTCGAACCTCTCCTGCCACGGGTGTCCCCTCCGCGACCCGGACCCCGTCCCGCCGCACCGCTCTCAGAGCCGTCGCCGCCACCGCCGCGGTCCCCGTCCTCGTGGGCGGCGCGGCCGCTCCGGCCGCCGCGGTCGCCTCGGGGGCGACCGCACAGGCGTCCGCGTTCCTCCACGGTGTCGCCTCCGGCGATCCGCTGCCCGACGGCGTCCTGCTCTGGACCCGCGTCACCCCCGTACTCGAGGCGGTGCCCGGCTCCGGCCAGGGGCCGGACACCGCGGTCGGCTGGGAGGTCGCGGAGGACCGGGACTTCGCCCGTGTCGTCGCCCGGGGAACGACGACCGCGAGCGCCGCGACCGACCACACCGTCAAGGTCGACGTCAGGGGCCTGCGCCCGGAGAGCGCCTACTGGTTCCGCTTCTCCTGCGGCGACGTCCGCTCACCGGCGGGCCGCACCCGCACCACGCCCGCCGCCGACTCGGCGACGGAGGGCGTCCGCTTCGGCATGGTGTCCTGCGCCAACTGGGAGTCCGGCTTCTTCTCCGCCTACCGGCACCTGGCGGCCCGCTCCGACCTGGACGCGGTCCTGCACCTGGGCGACTACCTCTACGAGTACGGGGCCGGCCAGTACCCCGAGCCCCAGTACGCCGTACGGCAGCACGAGCCGAAGCACGAGATCGTCACGCTCGCCGACTACCGCGCCCGGCACGGCACGTACAGGACGGACCCCGACCTCCAGGCCCTGCACCACCGGCACCCGGTCGTCGCCATCTGGGACGACCACGAGTTCGCCAACGACGCCTGGTCGGGCGGCGCGGAGAACCACACCCCGGGCGCCGAGGGCGACTGGGCGGAGCGCGTGGCCGCCGCCAAGCAGGCCTACTTCGAGTGGATGCCGGTGCGCGCCTCCACCGAGGGCACCGTCTACCGCCGGCTGCGCTGGGGCAGGCTCGCCGACCTGCTCCTGCTGGACCTGCGCGCCTTCCGCTCGCAGCAGGTCCCGGTCGGCAGCGGCGCCGTGGACGACCCGGACCGCACGCTCACCGGCCGGGCCCAGCTCGACTGGCTGAAGGGACACCTGGCCTCCTCCGACGCCGCCTGGAAACTGGTCGGCACCTCGGTGATGATCTCGCCGGTGGCCTTCGGCTCGCTCCCCGCCCACCTCCTCAAGCCGATGGCGGAGCTGGTGGGCCTGCCCCGGGAGGGTCTGGCGATCAACACCGACCAGTGGGACGGCTACACCGACGACCGCAAGGAACTCATCGGCCACCTCACCGGCAAGGGCGTCCGCAACACCGTCTTCCTCACCGGCGACATCCACATGTCCTGGGCCAACGACCTCCCGGTGAAGGCCGCCACCTACCCGCTCTCGGGTTCGGCGGGCGTCGAGTTCGTCGTCACCTCCGTGACCTCCGACAACCTCGACGACATGCTGCGCGTCGCCCCGCACACCGTCTCGCTCGCCGCCGCGACCGCCGTCAGGGCCGCCAACCGGCACGTGAAGTGGCTGGACATGGACTCGCACGGCTACGGCGTCCTGAACGTCACCGCCGGGCACACGCAGATGGACTACTACGCGATATCCGACAAGACCCGCAGGGACGCGACCAGTTCGTGGATCAGGTCCTACCGGACCCGTTCGGGTACGCAGCGGGTGGAGCGCGTGTACCAGCCCGTACGCTGATCCGCATGAACGGGGGCGAGGGCCGGGACGGCACGGGCGGCAACAGGGACAGCGGCGGCAGCGGCGAGGAGGCCGGGCGGCGGATCGTCGACGGCCGGTTCGAGCTGCTGGAGCTGCTCGGCAGGGGCGGCATGGGCTCCGTGTGGCGGGCCCGCGACCTGGCGCTGCACCGCGAGGTCGCGCTCAAGGAGGTGCGGCCCCCCGACCCGGCCCTCGCCGCCGCCGACCCGACGGCCTCGCGCAACCTGCGGATGCGGGTGCTGCGGGAGGCCCGTGCGCTGGCCCGGATCAACCACCCGAACGTGGTGACGATCCACCACATCGTGGGCGGCGCGGACCCGGATATCGGCACGGGCGGGCCCAGCCCCTGGCTCGTGATGGAGCTGCTGCCCGGCCGGTCGCTGCACCAGCGCCTGGAGAGCGGGCCGCTGGCCTACCGGGAGGCGGCCCGGCTCGGCCGCCAGGTCCTGGCCGGGCTGCGCGCCGCGCACGCGGCCGGGATCCACCACCGGGACGTGAAGCCGGCGAACGTCATGCTCCGGCCGGACGGCACGGCCGTCCTCACCGACTTCGGCATCGCCGCCCTCGTCGACGCCTCCCCGCTGACCGTGACGGGCGAGTTCATCGGCTCGCCCGAGTACATCGCCCCCGAACGCGTCCGCGGCGCGGACGACTCCGCGTCCAGCGACCTGTGGTCGCTGGGGATGCTGCTGTACGTCGCGGTGGAGGGCCTCAGTCCGATGCGGCGCGGCAGCACCCTGGCCACTCTGGCCGCCGTACTGGACGATCCGGTTCCGCCGCCGCGGCTGGCCGGGCCGCTCGGCCCCGTGCTGGCCGCGCTCCTGGTCCGCGACCCGGCCGCTCGCCCCGACGGGGCACGGCTGGACGCTCTGCTGGCGGACGTGGAGGCGGGGCGCCGGCCCGACGCCGGGGCGGGCGCCGGGGCGGGGCCGGTGACGCCGACGGCACGGGACGGCATGCGGCCACCGCCCGTTCCGTCCCCGTACGCGCCCACGTTGGGCCCTGGACCCCTCCCGAGCGCCACCACCGCCCCCTCCCACGGTCACGGGCCGCCCGCCGGGCGGCGACGGCACCGGGCGCTGACCGTCGCGGGTGCGGTCCTCGCCCTGGCGCTGGTCGCGGCGGGCACGTACGTACTGGCCAGGCAGCAGGAGCCGGGGCCGCGCACCGACGCTTCCACCACCACGGGCGCCTCCGCCGCGACGGGCGGCGGCTCCGGCGTCCCCGCCCCGCCCCTCCCCGCGTCCGCCACTTCCCCCTCGTCCGGGGCGTCCGCCTCGAACCCGGCGGCGGCCACGTCCCGGACGGCCGCCGCCCCCACGCGGGCCCCGGAGCGCCCGCCCAGCAGGCCCGCGCCGTCGGCCGGTCCGGCCGACGCGTGGATCGCCCAGCTGCACTCCGCCCCGGTCCCGGCGGGCCGGGCCGCGCTGGAGAGCAGCCTGGCCTCGATCCGGCGGCAGGTCCCGGAGGCGCGGGTGCTGCGCAGCGACGACTTCGCGTCCCTGCGCCCCGGCTACTGGGTGGTGTACGCGCCCGGCCCGTTCGAGAGCGGCCGTGCCGCCCTCGCGCACTGCGCCTTCCGCGGCCGCCCGGCCGCCGACCAGTGCGTCGGCCGCTGGCTCAGCCACGAGGCGGCCGACCGCGTCTACCTGTGCGGCCCGCCCGCGAACAGGCCGAAGGGCCGCTGCACCCGCCCGTAGGACGCACCGCGGCGAGGTCCTCGGCCCCTGCGCCGGTGCGGGCCTACAGGGTTGCCAGGAACCCCACCGCCACCTTCCACGTCTGCTCCGCGGCCTTCTGGTCGAAGTCCGGCAGCTCGGCGTCGGTGTAGAGGTGCCCGGCACCCGGGTAGCGGTAGATCTCCACGTCGGCGCCGATGCGCTGCATCTGGAGGTACCAGGTGTTCAGCCAGTCGTCCGACTCGAAGGGATCCGGCGAGGCGACGTGCAGCTGTACGGGCAGTTCGTCGACGCTCGCTCCCTCCGCGATGTCCGAGGTACCGTGCAGCAGGAGCAGGCCGCGCGCCTTGTCGTCGCCGATGGCGAGGTTCTGCGCGACCGACCCGCCCCAGGAGAACCCGGCGTACACGAGCCCCTTGTCGGAGTGCGGTGCGGCGGCCAGCACGGCCCGTCGCAGCAGCTCGTCGCGGCCGGTCTTCTCCATCAGGGCGCGGCCTTCCTCCGCGCTCCCGGCGGTTTGCCCTTCGAAGAGGTCGGGCACGTGCACCTGGTGCCCGGCGGCGCGCAGCCGTTCGGCGGCAGCATGCACGGCCGGGCGCAGACCGTAGACGGAGTGGAAAAGAATGATGTCCATTCCGCAATCCTGCCAGTTAGCGTCGGAGTCATGGAGAACGTACTGCGCCCGTTGATCGTTCTGGGCGGCTCGGTCGTGCTCACGCTGTTGCTCGGCTGGGCCGTCGACCTCGTGCTGCGCCGAGCCGATGCACGCCACCACGAGACCCCTCTGTGGGGGCTGCTGCGCCGCTGCCGCCCGCCGCTCATGGTCGTCCTGCTCACCGCCTTCCTGAGAGGCGCGTACGACCAGACCGACCTCACCCTTGTCCAGGAGCACGAGGCGGGCATCGGGCAGGGGCTCTCCCTCGTCCTGATCGCCGCGACGGCCTGGCTGATCGTGCGGGTCGCGTCCACGGTCGTCGAGTCGACGTACGCCAGGTACGCGTCCCTGTCCCGGGACGCCGCCCGGGTCCGCCGGGTCCGCACACAGGTGACGCTCATCATGCGGATCGTGACGGCGGTCGTCGGCGTCATCGCCGTCTCGGCCATGCTCATGACCTTCCCCGACATGCAGGCCATCGGGAAGTCGATGCTCGCGTCCGCGGGAATCATCGGAATCGTCGCCGGTGTCGCCGCCCAGTCGACGCTCGGCAACCTCTTCGCGGGCTTCCAGATCGCGTTCGGCGACATGGTGCGGCTCGGCGACACGGTCGTGGTGGACGGCGAGTGGGGTGTCGTCGAGGAGGTCACGCTGACCTTCCTCGCGGTACGCACGTGGGACGAGCGGCGCATCACCATGCCCGTGTCGTACTTCACCAGCAAGCCGTTCCAGAACTGGTCGCGCGGCGGCGCCCAGATGACCGGCACCGTCTTCCTCCAGCTCGACCACCGGGCCCCGGTGGCGGCGATGCGCGTGAAGCTGCGGGAGATCCTGGCGGCCACCCCGTCCTGGGACGGCCGCGACTGGAGCCTGGCGGTGACGGACACCACCGCGAGCACCATGGAGGTGCGGGTGGTGGTGACCGCGAAGGACGCCGACGACATATGGACGGCGCGGTGCGCGGTGCGCGAGCAGCTCATCGACTGGCTGTGCACGCACCACCCGTACGCCCTGCCGAAGGTGAACACCGCCGAGGCGGTGCCGCCGCCGAGCGGCCAGTGGCCGTCGCAGGCCTCCCCCAACGGGCGGGCCCCGCGCGCCGAGGAGATCCACACCAACAACTCCGACATCCGTACCGACGACGACGCCCCGCCGCCGGGCGCGGACCGCGCGGACGGCCGCCGGGCCGCCGCCGCCCGCGGCCACCAGACGCGCACCGGGCGCGGCTAGAAACGGCGCACGACACGGCCCGCGGCGTACCGAGGCCGGACTCGCCCGCACGGGAGTCCGGCCTCCGCCGTCTCCGGCTACCGCCCGCGCGCAGGTAGCCGCCCTCGGCGTACAGCGCCACCGACCGCGGGTTGACGTCCGCACTGCGCCCTCGGACGCAGTCGCCCCCGGCGCGAATGCGCCGGGGGCGGGCCTCACCGCAGGCTGCGTATGTCCAACTGGTGCAGCACCCGGTCCACCACCTCGGGGTCCACCCCCGGTTCGTTCCGCGCCGCCAGCACCTCGTGCCGGGCCGCCGACATCATCTCGCGGCGGATCCGGCCGATCGCCTTCACCCGCTCGGCCCGCGACGCGTACGCCTCCCGGCGCTCGTCGTCGCCGATGTCCGGGCTGATCCGCGCCCCGATGTCGAAGGCGCCGCGCAGCAGCCGGTCCGACACCTCCTCCGGGAGTTCCTCCACCTCTTCGATCTCCTTGAGCCGCCGCCGTGCCGCCTTCGCCGCCCGCACCGCGAGCGTGTGCTCCAGTTCCCGCTCGGCGTTGGTGTCCGCCCGTACGCCCAGCTTGCGCACCAGCCAGGGCAGGGTCAGTCCCTGCAGCACCAGCGTCGTCATGATCACGGTGAAGGCGACGAAGAGGATCTCGTCCCGCGCCGGGAAGGGCTCCCCCGAGTCCGTTTTCAGCGGGATCGCCAGCACCAGCGCCACCGATGCCACCCCTCGCATCCCCGACCACCACATGACGACGGTTTCCCGCCAGCTCACCGGAATGTCCTCGTCCACGTCCCGCCGCTTGTGCAGCCGCTTGGCCAGCCAGGTCGCCGGCAGCAGCCACAGCAGCCGCACACCCACCACGGTTCCGGCGATGGCCGCACCCCAGCCCAGCATCTCGCCGAACCGCCCGTCGGCGAGGCCGAAGACGGAGTGCAGTTCCAGTCCGATGAGACCGAACGCGACGCCGGTGACCAGGGTGTCCACGATCTGCCAGAAGGTCTGTCCGGCGAGCCGCCCCTGCACGTCGTCCGCGTCGACCGCGTGCGAGGCGAGGTAGAGGGCGGAGGCGAGCACCGCCAGCACGCCCGAGCCCATGAACTCCTCCGCCAGGACGTAGCTGACGAACGGCACCAGCAGCGTCAGCCCGATCTGGAGGGTCGGGTCCCCCAGGAAGCCCATCAGCTTGTTGCTGAGCCAGCCGAGCCCGCCGCCGACCGCGACCGCGACCACCGCCGACAGCACCAGTTCGCCCATGGCCGCCGGCCAGGAGAACGTTCCGCTGACCGCCGCACCGATCGCCACGTGGTACAGCACGATCGCCGTGACATCGTTGAACAGGCCCTCCCCCTCCAGGATCGACACCAGCCGCCTGGGTAGCCCCAGCGATCCCGCGACGGCGGTCGCCGCGACCGGGTCCGGCGGCGCGACGAGCGCGCCGAGCGCGAGGGCGGCGGCGAGCGGCAGCCCCGGCACCACGGCGTTGGCCACGGCGGCCACCGCTGCCGTCGTCACGAAGACCAGTGCCACCGCCAGCAGCAGGATGGGCCGGAAGTTCGCGGTGAACTGCCGCCAGGAGGTGCGCTGCACGGCCGCGTACAGCAGCGGCGGCAGCACCAGCGGAAGGATGTACTCCGGCGGGATCTCCACGTTCGGCACGAAGGGGATGAGCGCCAGCACCACCCCGGCCAGCGTCATCAGCACCGGCGCTGGCAGCCCCAGTCGCTCTCCGAGCGGAACGGAGACGACCGCTCCGAGCAGCAGCACGAACAGCAGCGCCAATTGATCCACGGGGTGCCCTCCGGGCGGCTCGCAACGGTGACTCTGGGGTGATCAAGGCTTCAAGCGTGCCACGAAGCGCGTCAAACGGTCACAAAGGGGCTGAGCGGATGATCCGGCCGGCCCCAGGAACCCACGCGCGTCGGCACGCACACCGCGCAGCCGCCGGCGTCGCACACCGCACCCGCCCGGCCGTACCGCACCCCGCACGCGACCGCCGGTGCCGCACCGCACCCGGCCGTCGGTGTCGGATCCCGGACGCGCGGGCCGGTGTCAGAACTCGCGGCGCATGGCCCGGTGCACGATTCCCGCGTCGAGGAACTGAGGCCCGTACGCCGTGTACCCCAGCCGCTCGTAAAAACCCAGCGCACCGACCTGCGCGTGCAGGTCGATCGCCGTCAGCCCCCGCTCCCCGGCCGCGTCCTCGATGCCCCGCACCAGTGCGGCGCCGACGCCGAGCCCGCGCGCCTCCGCCCGGACCGCGAGCCGGCCCAGCGAGCCGACCTCGGGCCCCGCACCGGTGCGTCCGGCCGCGTCCGCCCCGTGCAGCAGCCGCCCGGTGCCCAGCGGCGTCCCGTCCGCTGTCACCGCCAGGACGTGCACCGCGGTGGCGTCGAGGTCGTCGTACTCCAGGTCGGCGGGCACGTCCTGCTCGACCACGAAGACCTCCTTGCGCACGGCGAAGCAGGCGTCGATGTCCTCGGGGCCCTCGGCCACCCGCACCGTGCAGGAGGTCATCGGGTCACTCGCTCTCGGCGCGGATCACGCCCAGCGCGTGCTGCAGGTCGTCGGGGTAGGGGCTCTCGAACTCGACCCACTCGCCGTCGCCGGGGTGCGTGAAGCCGAGCCGCATCGCGTGCAGCCACTGCCGGGTCAGCCCCAGACGCTTGGCCATGGTGGGGTCGGCGCCGTACGTCACGTCGCCGACGCAGGGGTGGCGGTGGGCGGACATGTGCACGCGGATCTGGTGCGTGCGGCCGGTCTCCAGTTTGATGTCGAGCAGGGAGGCCGCTCGGAACGCCTCGATGAGGTCGTAGTGCGTGACGGACGGCTTGCCCTCCGCCACGACGGCCCACTTGTAGTCGTGGTTCGGGTGCCGGCCCACGGGGGCGTCGATGGTGCCGCTCATCGGGTCGGGGTGGCCCTGGACCAGCGCGTGATAGCGCTTGTCGACCGTACGCTCGCGGAACTGCGTCTTCAGGGAGGTGTACGCGCGCTCCGACTTGGCGACGACCATCAGGCCGGAGGTGCCGACGTCCAGCCGGTGCACGATGCCCTGGCGCTCGGCGGCGCCCGACGTGGAGATCCGGTACCCGGCGGCGGCGAGACCACCGATCACGGTCGTCCCGGTCCAGCCGGGGCTGGGGTGGGCGGCGACGCCGACCGGCTTCACGATCACCAGGACGTCGTCGTCGTCATGGATGATCTCCATGCCCTCGACGGGCTCGGCGACGACCTGTACGGGGGTGGGCGGCGCGGGCATCTCGACTTCGAGCCAGGCCCCGCCGTGCACGCGTTCGGACTTCCCGACCACCGAGCCGTCGACCTGGACCTTTCCGGCAGCGGCGAGTTCGGCCGCCTTGGTCCGGGAAAACCCGAACATCCGGGAAATGGCGGCGTCGACGCGCTCGCCCTCAAGGCCATCGGGAACGGGCAGGGTGCGGATCTCGGGAATCGTACTCACCCGTCGAGTATGCAGGACCCCACCGACAAGCCTTACCGAAAGCCGCCTCCGCCTCCTGGCGACGGGCCCCTGACCTGCCCCCGCCCGCCTCCCCCGGGGCGGGCGCCGACGCCCGGGTCGCCGCCCGGCGCCGCGTCGGCCCTCGTCAGTCCTTGTGCACGGTGCCGTCCGGGTCCAGGCCGCGGAACGACAGGATCACGATCAGGATGCCGCCGCAGACGATGGCCGAATCGGCGAGGTTGAAGACGGCGAAGTTCACGGGCGCGATGAAGTCGACCACCGCCCCCTCCAGGAATCCGGGCGTACGGAAGATCCGGTCCGTGAGGTTGCCCAGCGCTCCCCCGAGGAGCAGACCCAGCGCGATGGCCCACGGCGTGCTGTAGAGCTTGCGCGCCAGCCGGGCGATCACCACGATCACCGAGGCCGCGATGATGGTGAAGATGATCGTGAAGGCCTCGCCGAAGCCGAACGCCGCGCCCGGATTGCGGATCGCCCGGAACTGCAACAGCTCACCGATCACGTCGATCGTCTCGCCACTGGGTTCCAGCTTGGCCACCACCAGCAGCTTCGTGCCGAGGTCCAGGGCGTAGGCGAGCAGCGCGATCACGAACAGGACCGCGAGCTTCCGCTTCCCCCGCCCGGCCGGCACCGCCTCGCCGTCAACCTGGCTGGACCCCTCCGGGGCCCGGCCCGCCGCGCCCTCGGCCCCACCGGCCGCTGACCCGCCGACGGGCTCCCCGGCTCGCGCTGTTCCCGCGCTGTCCCCGGCAGCCCGCCCCGCAGCAGCGCTCTCGGCCTTCGAGGGCTGCTCCGGTTCGGCTCCTTCCACATCTGGCGTACCGATGATGCGCTCCGCCTCTGCCACGTAAGTCCCTCGCCCTCAAACCTGAATGAGCACGAGGGTACGGCACACCCGTACGGACCCCGAGCCCCGACAACCCCGCCCTTCCGTGGCCTCCGGGGCAGGGGGCCGCCGAGCGGCGGACGGCGTCTCCCCTGCTCGACCGGGCCGAAGAGCCCGGGCAGGCGCCGGCCCGCACCGGAGGTGCACCCGCACCCGACGCCGGCCCCGCTCAGCGCCGCGGCAGCAGGACTGGACGGGACGCCCCGCGAACGCCCCTCAGTACCGCCGCTCCTGCTTCTGCTTGCACTCCACGCACAGCGTCGCCCGCGGGAACGCCTGCATCCGCGCCTTCCCGATCGGCTTCCCGCAGTTCTCGCAGACGCCGTACGTCCACGCGTCCAGCCGGTCCCGCGCGTGCTCCGTCTGCTCCAGCATCTCGCGGGCGTTGGCGGCCAGCGACATCTCGTGCTCGCGGGTGATGTTCTTGGTCCCGGTGTCGGCGTCGTCGTCGCCCGCCCCGTCCCCGGAGTCCCGCATCAGCCCGCTCAGCGCCTCCTCGGCGGCCGCGATCTCGGCGCGCAGCCGCAGGATCTCGCTGTCCAGCTCGGCCCGCGCCTCGGAGACCTCCGCCGGGGTCCAGGGGTCCTCACCGGGCCGTACGGCCAGTTCGCCCGGCACCGCCCCGGTCGTCGCACGCGCTGCCGGCACCGCCTGCTTCCCGGCCGTCGCGGCCCCGCCCGGACTCTTCTTCGCAACCACCGTCTCGGCTCCCGTCTCCGCGGCCTCGGCCGCCGCCTCGGCCGCGGGTGCGGCCTGTGTCCCGGCTTCTCCGGCGGGCGCCGCCGAAGCCGTCTTCCCGGCCACGGCCCTCTTGGCCGCAGCCTTCTTCACCGCTGTCTCCGCCGTCTTCGCCGCCGGGGCCTTCTTCGCCGCCTTTTTCGCCGTCTTCCCGGCAGCGGCGCGTTTCACCGGCGCCACCGCGTGCTCGCTGCCGCTCGCCCCCACGCTCTGCTCCTCCTCGGCGGACTGCTTTCCGGCCGCCGCTCCGGTGGTTCTCTTCGACGCCGTCTTCTTCGTTCCGGCGGTCTTGTCAGCCACCATGGCCGCGGCCCCTTCACATTTTGTGATCTTGCACGCGAATCGTGCTGGGACGATAAATCGGCCTCAGCGCCGCGGCAACGGGGGACTGCGCCGGTTGTGCCCTCCCCACGCGGTATCGAGACGAACCTGCATCCGTTGTGCCCAGCTCTCCGCCGGGTAATCGCCCCACGCGCGCGTGCCCGCACTCCGCCCGCCCGCGTATGGCCATTCGGGTCACTCCCGCCGCACGCCCCGCCCCGCGCTCCCCCCGCGCCCGCCCCGGAAAACCTGTCTGCCGCCGTCTGCGCGGCCCCGTACACTGGCCGGAGCGAAAGGCGTCGATGGGGCCGAGTAGCGCCGCACGCAGCGATGAGCGACCCGGGGACGGTGAGAGCCCGGGGGCGAGCACGGCGTGAAGCATCACCCCGGAGCCGCCGGAAGAAAGTCCGCCGCAGTCGGGCGGACGACTAGACCCGGCATCGCGCCCCTAATGAGGGGGCCGCGGACGCACGTCGTCCGGGGTCAAGGAGGGTGGTACCGCGGGAGCAGCACGATCGCTCTCGTCCCTCCGACGGAAGCCACCAGTCCGCCGGAGGAAGAGCGCCCGATGACACCGCCCCAGTACAACCCGGTCCCCGCGCAGGTCGACTTGCCCGCCCTGGAGCACGCCGTGCTCGACTTCTGGGAGCAGGCCAAGGTCTTCGCCAAGTCCCTCGAAGCCTCCGAGGGCCGCCCCGAGTGGGTCTTCTACGAAGGCCCGCCGACCGCCAACGGCATGCCCGGCGCCCACCACATCGAGGCCCGCGTCTTCAAGGACGTCTTCCCCCGCTTCCGCACGATGCAGGGCTACCACGTGGGCCGGAAGGCGGGCTGGGACTGCCACGGCCTGCCCGTCGAGCTGGCGGTCGAGAAGGAACTCGGCTTCAGCGGCAAGCAGGACATCGAGAACTACGGCATCGCCGCGTTCAACGACAAGTGCCGCGAGTCCGTCACCCGCCACACCGACGCCTTCGCCGAGCTGACCCAGCGAATGGGCTACTGGGTCGACCTGGACGACGCGTACCGCACGATGGACCCGGAGTACGTCGAGTCCGTCTGGTGGTCCCTGAAGGAGATCTTCAACAAGGGGCTCCTCACCCAGGACTACCGGGTCGCCCCCTGGTGCCCCCGCTGCGGCACCGGCCTCTCCGACCACGAGCTGGCGCAGGGTTACGAGACGGTCGTCGACCCGTCGGTCTTCGTCCGCTTCCCGCTGACCGGCGGCCCGCTCGCCGGTGAGGCCGCGCTCCTGGTCTGGACGACCACGCCCTGGACCCTGGTGTCCAACACGGCCGTCGCGGCGCACCCGACGGTCCGCTACGTCGTCGCCACCGACGGCACGGAGAAGCTCGTCGTCGCCGAACCCCTCCTGGAGAAGGCCCTCGGTGAGGGCTGGACGGTGACCGGCGAGTCCTTCACCGGCGCCGAGATGGAGCGCTGGACCTACCAGCGTCCGTTCGAGCTGGTGGAGTTCCCGAGCGCGAGCGAGGGAACCCATGAGCACAGCCCCACGGGGGCCCACTTCGTCGTCAACGCCGACTACGTCACCACCGAGGACGGCACCGGCCTCGTCCACCAGTCCCCCGCCTTCGGCGCCGACGACCTCGTCGTCTGCAAGTCGTACGGCCTGCCGGTGGTGAACCCGGTCCGCCCCGACGGCACGTTCGAGGAGGACATCCCGCTCGTCGGCGGTGTGTTCTTCAAGAAGGCCGACGAACAGCTCACCGCCGACCTGGACGCCCGCGGCCTGCTGTTCCGTCACGTCCCGTACGAGCACAGCTATCCGCACTGCTGGCGCTGCCACACCGCGCTGCTGTACTACGCGCAGCCGTCCTGGTACGTCCGTACGACCGCCGTCAAGGACCGTCTCCTCGAAGAGAACGAGAAGACCAACTGGTTCCCGGACTCGGTCAAGCACGGACGTTTCGGCGACTGGCTCAACAACAACATCGACTGGGCCCTGTCCCGCAACCGCTACTGGGGCACCCCGCTGCCCATCTGGCGCTGCGAGGACGACCACCTCACCTGCGTGGGCTCCCGCGCCGAGCTCTCCGAGCTGTCCGGCCAGGACCACAGCGCCCTGGACCCGCACCGCCCGTACATCGACGACGTCACCTTCGGCTGCACCCACGAGGGCTGCACCCTGACGGCGACGCGCGTGCCCGAGGTCATCGACGCCTGGTACGACTCAGGTTCGATGCCGTTCGCACAGTGGGGCTACCCGTACAAGAACAAGGACATCTTCGAGAAGCGCTACCCGGCGCAGTTCATCTCGGAGGCCATCGACCAGACCCGCGGCTGGTTCTACACGCTGATGGCCGTCGGCACCCTGGTCTTCGACAAGTCGTCGTACGAGAACGTGGTCTGCCTCGGCCACATCCTCGCCGAGGACGGCCGCAAGATGTCCAAGCACCTGGGCAACATCCTCCAGCCCATCCCCCTGATGGACCAGCACGGCGCGGACGCGGTGCGCTGGTTCATGGCGGCCGGCGGCTCCCCGTGGGCGGCCCGGCGCGTCGGCCACGGCACCATCCAGGAGGTCGTCCGCAAGACCCTCCTCACGTACTGGAACACGGTCGCCTTCCAGGCCCTGTACGCCCGTACGTCGTCCTGGGCGCCCAGCGCCGCCGACCCGGCGCCCGCGGAGCGCACGGTCCTCGACCGCTGGCTGCTCTCCGAGCTGAACGCCCTGGTCGACCAGGTCACCCAGGCCCTGGAGGCGTACGACACCCAGCGCGCCGGCAAGCTCCTGTCGGCCTTCGTCGACGACCTCTCGAACTGGTACGTGCGCCGCTCCCGGCGCCGCTTCTGGCAGGGCGACAAGGCCGCGCTGCGCACCCTGCACGATGTCGTCGAGACGGTGACCCGTCTGATGGCCCCGCTGACCCCCTTCATCACGGAGCGGGTCTGGCAGGACATGGTCGTCCCCGTCACCCCGGACGCACCCGAATCCGTCCACCTCGCCTCCTGGCCGGAGCCCGACCTGGCCGCCATCGACCCCACGCTCTCCACCCAGATGGCGCTCGTGCGCCGCCTGGTCGAGCTGGGCCGCGCCACCCGCGCGGAGTCGGGCGTCAAGACCCGCCAGCCGCTCTCCCGGGCCCTGGTGGCGGCCAACGGCTTCGCCGCCCTCTCCCCCGAGCTCCAGGCGCAGATCACCGAGGAGCTCAACGTCTCCTCCCTCGCCTCCCTGTCCGAAGTCGGCGGCTCCCTCGTCGACACGACCGCCAAGGCGAACTTCCGCGCCCTCGGCAAGCGCTTCGGCAAGGGCGTCCAGGACGTCGCGAAGGCGGTGGCCGCGGCCGACGCGGCAGCCCTCTCCCTCGCCCTGCGCGACGGCGAGGCCCCCCTCACCGTCAACGGCGAGACCATCGTCCTCACCCCCGACGAGGTGATCATCACGGAGACCCCGCGCGAGGGCTGGTCCGTCGCCTCGGACTCCGGTGCCACGGTCGCCCTCGACCTGGAGATCACCCCGGAACTCCGCAGGGCGGGCCTCGCCCGCGACGCGATCCGACTGATCCAGGAGGCCCGCAAGAACAGCGGCCTGGACGTCGCCGACCGCATCGCCGTCCGCTGGACCTCCACGAGCCCCGAGACGACCGAGGCGCTCACCGCCCACGCCTCCCTCATCTCGGACGAGGTCCTGGCCACGGAGTACGCGGAGGGCGCTGCTGACGACACGTTCGGCACCGCCTTCACCGACGAACCCCTCGCGCTGGCCTTCCACCTGCGCAAAGTCTGACCGCCCGCGTCACCGACGCGTCAGGGCCCGGAGGCAACAGCCTCCGGGCCCTGCTCATTCCCGCGAAGCCCTCCACCGCGCTCCGCCGGAGCCCCGCGCCCACGGCAAAGGGGCGGGCCCCGGAACCGAAGTCCCGGGGCCCGCCCCTCGCCTGCCGACGGCTACGCGCTCATCACGCGCACCGACCGCCTCAGTTGTCGTCCTCGTCGATGAGGAACCCGCGCATCGGCGAGGGCGCCTGCTGCATCGGCTGCTGGCCCTGCGGCCGCACCGGTGCCATCGGCTGGGTCATCGCCGGGGTCATCTGCTGCTGACCGCCGTACGACTGCGCACCGTTCGACTGGCCGTTGCCCATCGAGGGGCCGCCCATCGACGGGTTGCCACCCATGGAGTGACCCATGGACGAGGCACCGGCAGGTGCCATCGTGCTGCTCATCTGCGGGGCCGGCGGCAGCGAAGCCGTGGCCGGGGTCCGCGGCGGAGCCAGCGAGTCGTCCGCCTGGGTCTCCAGCTGACGCAGCTGCGACTCCAGGTAGGACTTCAGCCGGGTCCGGTACTCGCGCTCGAAGCCGCGCAGGTCTTCGACCTTGCGCTCCAGCGTGGCGCGGGCGGACTCCAGCGAGCCCATCGCGACGCGGTGCTTCTCCTGCGCGTCCCGTTCCAGTGCGTCCGCCTTGGCGCGGGCGTCGCGCTCCAGGCCCTCGGCACGCGAACGGGCCTCGCCGACGATCTTGTTGGCCTCGGAGCGGGCCTCCGCGATCGCCTGGTCGGCGGTCTGCTGCGCCAGCGAGAGCACGCGGGCGGCACTGTCGCCACCGGGCTGCTGCATCTGCTGCTGCGGCGGCTGCTGCTGCATCGGGTTCTGTCCCATGGGACCACCCATCGGACCCTGACCCATGCCCTGACCCATGCCGCCCTGCATCGGACCGCCCTGACCCTGCATCGGACCGGGACCGTGCTGACCCTGCATCGGGCCCTGGCCCATGGGGCCGGGACCGTGCTGGCCCTGCTGCGGGCCGGGACCGTGGCCACCGGGACCGGCGGGCAGCTGCGGCGGGCCGGGAAGCTGGGGCTGGCCCATCTGCGGCGGCTGCTGCTGTTGCTGCTGAGGCGGTCCTGATATGGCCGCGGGGACGGGCGCACCCGGTCCACCGGGCCGGTTGTCCTGCTGCTCCGGCTTGCGCATGCCCTGCTGCTGCTGGTTCTGCGCGGCCGCGCGGGTCGCTGCGGCCAGCTTGGCGCGCAGGTCCTCGTTCTCGCGGAGCAGTCGGGTCAGTTCGGACTCGACCTCGTCGAGGAAGGCGTCAACCTCGTCCTCGTCATAGCCTTCTCGCAGGCGGACGGTCGTGAACTGCTTGTTCCGCACGTCCTCGGGGGTCAGCGGCATCTCTTCTTCACCTCTACGTAGTCGTCGGCAGTCGGCAAGACCGTATCGCTCACATCCCGCGCCCAATGTTGTTCACAACACTGATCAGGATGTAGACGATGATCATCAGAACGAAGAAGGACAGGTCGAGTGCCACGCCCCCGAGACGCAGCGGCGGAATGAACCGCCGCAGAAGCTTGAGCGGTGGATCGGTGACAGTGTAAGTGGCCTCAAGAACGACCACCATCGCCTTGCCGGGTTGCCAGGAGCGCGCGAACTGAAACACGTAATCCATGACGAGCCGGAAGATCAGCACGACGAGGAAGCACATCAGCGCGATGTAGATCACGTCCAGTGCGATGCCCATTCCCGTGCGTCCCTCTCCCCTGGCTCTCGCCTCAGTCCGGCCTCGTGGCCGGTTGTTCCGGTCGGTCCTGCTCTCGGCTCCGTCAGCTCTGGTTGAAGAAACCGCCCTCTGCAATACGGGCCTTGTCCTCCGCCGTGACATCGACGTTAGCAGGCGACAACAGGAACACCTTCTGCGTCACTCGCTCAATGCTGCCATGCAGACCGAAGACGAGTCCTGCGGCAAAGTCGACAAGTCGCTTCGCGTCGGTGTCGTCCATCTCCGTGAGGTTCATGATCACCGGAGTGCCCTCGCGGAAGTGTTCCCCGATGGTACGGGCCTCGTTGTAGGTCCGGGGGTGCAGTGTGGTGATGCGGTACGGCTCCCGCTCGGACACGACCTTGGGCATGATCACCGGTGCGTTCTTCTCCAGGCTCGGGCGTTCGGGTGTGATGGATGCCACGGGGGCGATTCGCGCGGGTCGTCCGCTTTCCACCGGAAGTTGTACGGGCTCGCGGGGGGCCGGGGGCTGCACCACTCGTACCGGTTCGTCCCGCTCCCGCTCGACCTGGTGCGGGGGCTGGTGCCGACGGTGGTCGCGCTCCGGCTCCGGCTCGGGCTCGAAGTCGTCGTCGGGGTCAAAGCCCCGGCCGTCGTACCCATCGTCCTCCACGAGGCCGAGGTAGACCGCCATCTTGCGCATAGCGCCGGCCATTTCCTGAGTCCTCCGCTCTGTGGTGGATCGGCCTCGTCACCAAGTGCCAGCGATCCACTGGGCCTGTCCCTGATAGTGGGGATGACCATATTTTCTGCTGTGGTCCGACTGCTTCGCGACGTTACCCGAGGCGAGGGCGGACGCCGAGTACCGCAGTGCCGACGCGCACATGTGTCGCACCGGCGGCCACGGCCTCGTCCAGATCCGCGCTCATTCCCGCGGACACCATGGTGGCAGCCGGATGAGCGGTGCGCAGGCGGGACGACATTTCCCGCAGGCGCTCGAAGGCTTCCCGTGGACGCCCGGCGTACTCCCCGGCCAGCGGCGCGACGGTCATCAGCCCGTCCAGCCGGAGTCCCGGCGCCCCGGCGACGGCCGCGGCCAGCTCGTCCACGCCGTCCGGGGCCACCCCGCCCCGTTCGCCCCGTTCGCCCGATCCGGCGTCCAGGGCCACCTGCAGCAGGCACCCGACCTCGCGCTCGGCCCGCACCGCGGCGGCGGACAGCGAGTGCACCAGCTTCAGCCGGTCGACGGACTGCACCTGCTGGGCGTAACCGACCACCGAACGCACCTTGTTGGTCTGCAACTGGCCGACGAAGTGCCAGGTCAGCGGCAGGTCGGCGCACTGGGCCGCCTTGGGGGCGGCGTCCTGGTCCCGGTTCTCGGCGACATGCCGGACGCCCAGTTCGGCGAGCAGTCGCACATCGCTCGCCGGGTAGGTCTTGGTGACGACGATCAGGGTCACCTCGTCACGCGCCCGCCCGACCGCCGCACAGGCGGCGGAGATACGTTCCTCCACCTGTGCCAGGTTCGAGGCGAGCAGGTCCTTGCGCTCCGGGAGCCCCCGGGCGCCCGCGTCTTCCGTACGGTCCGTCATGTCCTACCCGTCCAACCAGACATAGCCGGCGAGCCGTCCCGTGGTGCGGTCCCGCCGGTAGGAGAAGTGGTCGCGCGACTCGCGCGTGCACACCGGCGACTGCGACCGCCCGCGCACCCCGAGCGCCGCGAGCTGGGCGTGCACTCCGGCGCTCACGTCGACCGCCGGGGTGCCCCAGCTGGTCTGGGCGAAGGACGCCGGTTCGATCGCGGCGGCGTCGGCGCGCATCCGCTCGGGCACTTCGTAGCAGCGCCCGCACACGGCGGGGCCGGTCCAGGCGGTGGTACGAGAGGGCTCGGCGCCCAGCGACACCATCGCCTTCACCGCCTCGGGCACCACCCCGGCGAGCATCCCGGGCCGTCCCGCGTGCGCGGCGGCGACGACTCCGGCGACCGGGTCGGCCAGGAGCACGGGGGTGCAGTCCGCGGTGAGCACGGCCAGAGCGAGTCCCCTGCGGGCGGTGACGACCGCGTCGACGGCCGGAACAACGGCCCCCGCGGGCCACGGCCCGTCGACCACGGCCACGTCCCGCCCGTGCACCTGGTTCATCCAGACCACCTGCGCCGGGTCGAGCCCCAGGGACCCCGCGGCCAGGCGGCGGTTCTCGCGTACGGCGCCGGGGTCGTCGCCGACCGCGCCGCCGAGATTGAGCTGCTCGTACGGAACGGCGCTCACCCCGCCCCACCTGTCGGTGAAGGCGAAGTGCGCGCCGTTCTCGTCGTCGTAACGCTCTATCACTTAGAGGCGTCCGGTCACTTCAGGAAGTCCGGTACGTCCAGCTCCTCGGCCGCGCTGTCCGCGTACGAAGGGCGGGCCGGCGGGACGTGCGGCGAAGAAGCGGGCGGCGCGGTGACCTCGTTGACCGGTGCGGGCTGCTCGGCCGGGGCCGGGGCCTCCTCGCGGATCGGCACGGAGCCGATGCCGGTCGGCCGCGACGGCGGCTCCGGTGCCGGGCGCGAGACGGGGGCGCTCTCCTCGCGCTTGCCCGCCCCCGCTCCCAGTACGTTCTCGCGCCGGGCCGGCGGCTGTCCGCCGTCGAATCCGGCGGCGATGACGGTGACCCGCACCTCGTCGCCCAGGGCGTCGTCGATGACGGCGCCGAAGATGATGTTGGCCTCGGGGTGCGCCGCCTCGCTGACCAGCTGGGCTGCCTCGTTGATCTCGAAGAGACCGAGGTCGGAGCCGCCGGAGATGGAGAGCAGGACGCCGCGGGCGCCGTCGATGGAGGCTTCGAGGAGCGGCGAGGAGATCGCCATTTCCGCCGCCGCCACCGCACGGTCGTCGCCGCGCGCCGAACCGATGCCCATGAGCGCCGAACCGGCCTCGGACATGACCGACTTGACGTCGGCGAAGTCGAGGTTGATCAGGCCCGGGGTGGTGATCAGGTCGGTGATGCCCTGGACGCCCGAGAGCAGGACCTGGTCGGCCGACTTGAACGCGTCGAGCACGCTGACCTGACGGTCGCTGATCGACAGGAGCCGGTCGTTGGGGATGACGATGAGGGTGTCGACCTCTTCGCGGAGCTGGGCGATGCCGTCCTCCGCCTGGTTCGCGCGCCGCCGGCCCTCGAAGGTGAACGGGCGGGTGACCACGCCGATCGTCAGGGCGCCCAGCGAGCGGGCGATGTTGGCGACGACGGGGGCGCCACCGGTTCCGGTGCCACCGCCTTCGCCTGCCGTCACGAAGACCATGTCGGCCCCCTTGAGGACCTCCTCGATCTCCTCGCGGTGGTCCTCGGCCGCCTTGCGGCCGACGTCGGGGTTGGCGCCTGCGCCAAGTCCTCGGGTGAGTTCGCGGCCGACGTCCAGCTTGACGTCGGCGTCGCTCATCAACAGCGCTTGCGCGTCGGTGTTGATGGCGATGAACTCGACGCCCTTCAGACCGACCTCGATCATCCGGTTGATGGCATTGACACCACCGCCGCCGACACCGATGACCTTGATGACTGCGAGGTAGTTCTGCGGTGCTGCCACGTCGAAGGCCTCTCGCCTCGATTTACGTGCCGCCACGGAGTTTGCAGCGCCGCGACGACTGATGCCGATTTGGGACGGTCCGAACGCCGACCCGAACCCTAACGCTGAAGTTTAGGGTTACCAGTGTGTCTGTTCCTTGGACTCTTCCGAACAGGACACTAAGTCGACAAGTGGTGCGCGTTCAACGAACACGCCGAACCTCCCGTTTTTCTTTTCACCCTATGTGATCACCCATATCCCTGACCAACCAGGGGCCTGACCGGCCCAAAGACCCGTCAACTCCCGGACGCGGCAGGGGCGGTGGGGGCACTTACGTCGAAGTGTCCCGCTCCGGGCACTGCTTTCATGAGAGCGAGCAGCGCACGGGACTTCGCCGCACCGTCCTCGCCGCTGCCCCAGAAGGCGCTGCGGCCGGAGCCGAGTTCCAGTGTGATCGAGTCGTACGAAGTCACCTTCACCGCCGTCAGGTTACGGGCCACGGCGGCCGGGAGTTCACCGGTGACGCGCACCGCTTCGTCCAGCAGACGCTGCTCGCCGAACCGGCGCAGGCTCGGGGAGCGCTGGGCCGCCAATTTCAGGAGGGGTACCCCGTCCGGAGCTTTCGTCACAGTGGCGAACCGCACACCGTTGCGGTCCACTTCGGTGAACTTCCCGCCCTTTTCGACGAGGAGCACCGGCTTTCGCTCCGTCACTTTCAGTCCGATTCCGTGCGGCCAGGCCCGGACCACATCGATCGTGTCGATGCGCGGCAGCTCGGCGCGCAGACGGCCCTCCACGGCACCGGCGTCGACCGAGATCATGGGCACACCGGTCGGCACGGCGGCGGTCCGGAGCACCTCGTCGGGTGACAGGACCCGGGTGCCGCTGGTCGTCACCCGCTCCACGCGCAGCCACTGGGAGCCGTAGAGCACCCAGACCCCGCCGCCGGCGAGCAGCACGGCGACCGCGAGGAGGAGGACGACCGGGCGGCTCACCGGAAGCCGAAACCGCCCCCCCGGGCGCCCCGTTCGGGGCGGGCGGGGGGTGGCCGGACCCGGTTGCTGTCGTGCGCCGCGTTCGCGGGTCGTCGGTCCGGCCACGTGGGTGCCGCCTCCTGCGTCGGGGGCCGGTCAGCCGGCCCGGTGTGCTGCGATCGCCTGGTAGACCATGCCGACGAGCAGCTCGTCGGCGTCCCGGCGGCCGAACTCCGAGGCCGCGCGCGACATCTCGTACAGCCGGTGCGGGTCGGAGAGCACCGGCAGGACGTTGCCCTGCACCCACTCGGGGGTGAGCAGTGCGTCGTCCACCAGCAGTCCGCCGCCCGCGTTGACCAGCGGCTGCGCGTTCAGCCGCTGTTCGCCGTTGCCGATGGGCAGCGGGACGTAGGCGGCCGGCAGCCCGACGGCGGAGAGTTCGGCCACCGTCATGGCGCCCGCGCGGCAGAGCATCATGTCGGCCGCGGCGTACGCCAGGTCCATCCGGTCCACGTACGGTACCGGGATGTAGGGCGGCATACCGGGCATGTTGTCCACGCGCGGCAGTTCGTTCTTCGGCCCGACCGCGTGCAGGATCTGGATTCCGGCGCGCTGGAGGTACGGGGCGGCCTGCTGGACGACCTCGTTGAGGCGCCGGGCGCCCTGCGAGCCGCCGGAGACCAGCAGCGTCGGCAGGTTCGGGTCGAGCCCGAACGCCGCGCGCGCCTCGGGGCGCACGGCGGCCCGGTCGAGAGTGGCGATGGAGCGGCGCAGCGGGATGCCCACGTAGCGGGCGCCGCGCAGCTTGCTGTCGGGGGTGGAGACGGCGACGGCCGCCGCGTACCGGGAACCGATCTTGTTGGCGAGGCCGGGGCGGGCGTTGGCCTCGTGGACGATGATCGGCACCCCGAGGCGCTTGGCCGCGAGGTAGCCGGGCAGGGCCACGTAGCCGCCGAAGCCGACGACGCAGTCGGCCTTGGTGCGCTCCAGGATCTGCTCGGCGGCCTTGATGGTGCCGCGCAGCCGCCCGGGAACGGTGATCAGTTCAGGGGTGGGCTTGCGGGGCAGCGGCACGGCCGGGATGAGGCCGAGTTCGTAGCCGCGCTCGGGGACCAGCCTGGTCTCCAGGCCGCGCTCCGTGCCGAGGGCCGTGATGCCCACAGTGGGGTCCTGCCTGCGCAGGGCGTCCGCGAGGGCGAGCGCGGGCTCGATGTGGCCGGCGGTCCCCCCGCCGGCGAGTACGACATGCACCGAAATTCACCGCTCTCCGGACGGACGCTTGGTAACGCGCCGTCTCATCGTCTTCCATCTCGTCCCGGGCCGCCTCATGGCCAGTGCGCCCCGCGCCGCCGGGTCCTGACGCGCGAAGGCGATCAGCAACCCTACGGCGAACATGGTCGGAAGCAGGGCGGAGCCCCCGTACGAGAACAGCGGGAGCGGGACCCCGGCGATCGGCAACAGGCCGAGCACCGCACCGATGTTGACCACGGCCTGCGCCATGATCCAGGTGGTCACGCCTCCCGCGGCGTACCTCACGAAGGGGTCCTCCGTGCGTCCGGCCACGCGGATACCCGCATAGCCTAGGGCCGCGAACAGGGCGAGTACCGACAGCGTCCCCGCCAGACCCAGTTCCTCGCCGGTGATGGCGAAGATGAAGTCGTTGTGGGGCTCGGGGAGTTGACCCCATTTTTCCACACTCGCACCCAGTCCGGATCCGAACCAGCCGCCGGATGCGAGGGCGTAGATTCCGTGCACGGCCTGCTGGCAGCGGTCGCCGATCATCTCGCTCTGCAGGACGCATTCGAGCCGGGACATCCGGTTGGGGCTGGAGGTGACCAGCAGGAAGCCGAGGGTGGCGGACACGGCGAGCACCCCCACGAACAGCCGGGTGGGCGCGCCCGCCAGCCACAGCAGGCCGAACAGGACGGCGGTGAGGATCACCGCGGTGCCCATGTCGCCGCCGAGCATGATCAGCCCCAGCAGCATGAACGCGACCGGGACCAGCGGCACCAGCATGTGCTTCCACTGGGCGAGGAGGTTCTTGTCCTGTTTGCGGGCGAGCAGGTCGGCGCCCCACAGGATCAGCGCCAGCTTGCCGAACTCGCTGGGCTGGAGCTGGAAGGGGCCGCCGACGGAGATCCAGTTCTGGTTGCCGTTGACCGCGTGTCCTATCCCGGGGACCTGCACGAGCGCCATCAGGAAGACCGTGCCCGCCAGCAGCGGGTAGGACAGCGCGCGGTGCAGCTTGAGCGGCATGCGGGAGGCGATCAGCAGCAGGACGCCGCCGATGCAGGCGGCCAGGAGCTGCTTGCGGAAGAAGTACGAGCCGGGCAGGTCGAAGCGCAGTGCCTGGATCATCGACGCGGAGTAGACCATCACCAGGCCGAGGCCGGTGATCAGCAGCGAGCTGCCCAGGATGACGTAGTACGCCGTCAGGGGCCGGTCCCAGGCCCTGTGGAGCTGCTCGTACAGCCTCCGGGGGCCGCTGGGGCCGCGGAGGCGGCCGGGGCCCGTCCCGCCGCGCGGGGCGGCGGGACGGCTGCCTGACGTTCTTCTGGCCGTGACCGGCATCTCGGTGGTCCCCTCCGACAACAGTTGCGCTGATGAGCCGGGGCCGGTCGCCGGCCGGGGTGTCTAGTGGCCGTCGTCCGCCCGGGTCGCGGCCAGTTCGCGCACGGCGTCGGCGAAGGCCTCGCCGCGCTTGTTGTAGTTGGCGAACATGTCCATCGAGGCGCAGGCCGGGGCCATCAGCACCGTGTCCCCCGGGCCCGCGAGTGCGGCCGCCTCGCGGACGGCCGCCTCCAGTGCCCCAGTGTCGGTCCGGTCGAGGTCGACCACGGGCACCTCGGGCGCGTGTCGCGCCAGGGCTTCGCGGATCAGGGCACGGTCCGCGCCGATCAGGACGACGCCGCGCAGGCGCGGTGCCGACCTGGCGACGAGGTCGTCGAAGGTGGCGCCCTTGGCGAGCCCGCCGGCGATCCAGACGATGGACTCGTAGGCGGCCAGGGAGGCCTCGGCGGCGTGCGTGTTGGTGGCCTTGGAGTCGTCGACGTACGCGACGCCCGCCACGTCCGCGACGTGCTCGATGCGGTGCGCGTCCGGACGGAAGGCGCGCAGGCCCTCCCGTACGGCCGCGGGCTTCACGCCGTACGCACGGGCCAGCGCGGCGGCCGCGAGGGCATTGGCGATGTTGTGCGGGGCGGGCGGCTGGACGTCCGCGACCTCGGCGAGCTCCTGGGCGTTCTTCTGCCGGTTGGCGACGAAGGCGCGGTCGACGAGGATGCCGTCGACGACGCCGAGCTGGGAGGGGCCGGGGGTGTTCAGGGTGAAGCCGATGGCGCGGCAGCCCTCTTCGACGTCGGCCTCACGGACCAGGTGCTCGGTGGCGGGGTCCGCGGTGTTGTAGACGCAGGCCACCTGGTTGCCCTCGTAGACGCGGCCCTTGTCGGCGGCGTAGGCGTCCATGGAGCCGTGCCAGTCGAGGTGGTCGGGGGCCAGGTTGAGGACGGCGGCGGAGTGGGCGCGCAGGGACGGTGCCCAGTGCAGCTGGTAGCTGGAGAGCTCGACGGCGAGGACGTCGTACTTCGCGCCGTCGAGGACCACGTCGACGATCGGGGTGCCGATGTTGCCGACGGCGGCGGTACGCAGGCCTGCCGCCGTCAGGATCGACGCGAGCATCTGCGTGGTCGTCGTCTTGCCGTTGGTGCCGGTGATCGCCAGCCACGGGGGGGCGTCGGGGCCGCGCAGCCGCCAGGCGATCTCCACGTCGCCGACGACGTCGACGCCGGCCTTGGCCGCGTACGCGAAGAGCGGGCTGGAGGGCGGCCAGCCGGGCGAGGTGACGACCAGTTCGGTTGCCCCGGGGAGGGACTCCGCGTCGTTGAGCCGTACGGCGATGCCTTCGCTTTCGAGTTCCGCTGCGCGGGCCCGGTGCGTGGCGCTGTCGCCGCCGTCGACGACGGTGATGCGGGCGCCGAGGCCGGCCAGGGCGCGGGCGGCGCTGATGCCGCTCACGCCGAGACCGGCGACGGTGATGTGCTTGCCGTTCCAGGATGCCTGGGTGGTCACTTGCCGGCTGCCCATCCTGCGTAGAAGAGACCGAGACCGACGATCACGCACATGCCCTGGATGATCCAGAAGCGGACCACGACAAGGACTTCGGACCACCCCTTGAGCTCGAAGTGGTGCTGGAGCGGGGCCATCCGGAAGACCCGCTTGCGGGTCATCTTGAACGAGCCGACCTGGATGACCACCGACATGGTGATGAGGACGAAGAGCCCGCCGAGGATGGCCAGGAGCAGTTCCGTACGGGAGCAGATCGCCAGTCCGGCGAGCGCGCCGCCCAGGGCGAGCGAGCCGGTGTCGCCCATGAAGATCTTGGCGGGCGAGGTGTTCCACCACAGGAAGCCGAAGCAGGAACCCATCAGGGCCGAGGCGACGACCGCGAGGTCGAGCGGGTCGCGCACCTCGAAGCAGGCGTTCGGGTTGGTGAGGCTGGTGGCGTTGGCACACGCCTCCTGGAACTGCCACAGGCCGATGAAGGTGTACGCGCCGAAGACCATCACGGAGGCGCCGGTGGCGAGACCGTCGAGGCCGTCGGTGAGGTTCACGCCGTTCGACATCGCGAGGATCATGAACAGCGCCCACACCACGAACAGCACCGGTGTGATCGACCAGCCGAAGTCCGTGACGAAGGACAGCCGGTCGGAGGCGGGGGTCTGGCCGCGGCTGTCGGCGAAGTTGAGCGACAGCACCGCGAAGGCGATGCCGACGATCAGCTGGCCGAGCATCTTCGCCTTGGCCCGCAGGCCCAGCGAACGCTGCTTGACGATCTTGATGTAGTCGTCGAGGAAGCCGACCAGGCCCATGCCCGCCATCAGGAACAGCACCAGCACGCCGGACAGCGTCGGCTGACTGGACGTCAGCACCTTCGTCAGGGCGTAGGCGATGAGCGTGGCCATGATGAAGGCGATGCCACCCATGGTGGGCGTGCCCCGCTTGCCGTGGTGGCCGCGCGGGCCGTCGTCACGGATGAACTGGCCGTAGCCCTTGCGGGCGAGCAGCTTGATCAGCAGCGGGGTGCCGATGAGCGTCAGGAAGAGGCCGATGGCCCCTGCGAAGAGGATCTGGCTCATGCGCCGGCGACCTCACCCTCGGTGGCGGGTTCGAGCAGTGCCTGGGCGACCGCTTCGAGGCCGACCGACCTGGATGCCTTCACCAGCACGACGTCCCCCGGGCGCAGTTCCTCGCGCAACAGGTCGATCGCCGCCTGCGTGTCGGACACGTGCACCGACTCCTCACCCCACGAACCCTCGTTATAGGCGCCCAGTTGCAGCCAGGACGCTTCCCGGCCCCCGACTGCCACCAGCTTGCTGACGTTGAGCCGGACGGCGAGCCGTCCGACCGCGTCGTGCTCGACGAGCGAGGCGTCTCCCAGCTCGGCCATGTGACCGAGCACCGCCCACGTCCGTCCCCCCCTTGCCCGTGAGGCCTCGCCCATTGCCGCGAGCGCGCGCAGGGCGGCTCGCATGGATTCGGGGTTCGCGTTGTAGGCGTCGTTGACAACCGTCACGCCGTCAGGACGCTCGGTGACCTCCATGCGCCAGCGGGAGAGGGTGCCCGCCTCGGAGAGCGCCACGGCGATCTCGTCTGCGGACATGCCCAGCTCATGGGCGACGGCGGCCGCGGCGAGCGCGTTCGACACGTGGTGCTCACCGTACAGCCGCATGGTCACGTCACTGCACCCGGAGGGTGTGCAGAGCGTGAAGGCCGGCTGTCCCAGTTCCGTCAGGCGTACGTTCTCGGCCCGTACGTCCGCGGACTCGGCCTCGCCGAAGTACAGCACCCGTGCCTTGGTGCGCGAGGCCATCTCCCGTACGAGGCCGTCGTCCGCGTTGAGGACGGCGACGCCGTCCTCGGGGAGCGACTCCACCATCTCGCCCTTGGCGACGGCGATGTTCTCGCGGCTGCCGAACTCGCCGACGTGCGCGGTCCCGACGTTGAGGACGAGGCCGATGCGCGGCGGGACGAGCTCCGTCAGGTGGCGGATGTGGCCGATGCCCCGGGCGCCCATCTCCAGGACCAGGTGCCGGGTGTCCCCGACGGTCCGCAGGGCGGTGAGCGGGAGGCCGATCTCGTTGTTGAGGCTGCCCTCCGTGTAGACCGTGGGGGCCTTGCGCTCCAGGAGCTGGGCGATCAGGTCCTTGGTGCTGGTCTTGCCCGCGGAGCCGGTGAGGGCGACCACGTCGGCGCCCAGGCGGGCGACGACGCTGCGCGCGAGTGCGCCGAGCGCCTCGGTCACGTCGGGGACGACGATCGCGGGTACGCCGACGGGACGGGTGGCCAGTACGGCCACGGCGCCCGCGTCGACCGCGCGCTGGGCGAAGTCGTGGCCGTCGGCGCGTTCACCCGCGTACGCGGCGAAGAGGCTGCCGGGACGGACCTGCCGGGAGTCGATGACGACAGGACCGGTGACAGTGAGGCTCGTGTCCGGTATGTCGTGCGGTTGTCCGCTGACGAGGTCGGCGATCTCGGCGAGGGAGAGGGCGATCACTGCTTCATCCCATCTCGTGCCGGCGGCGCTCGATGGCGTCGCGCAGCACCTTGCGGTCGTCGAAGGGGCGTACCACTCCGGCGATGTCCTGGCCCTGTTCGTGGCCCTTGCCCGCCACGAGGACGGTGTCGCCGGTCTTCGCGCGGGCGACTGCCTCGGCGATGGCGGCGGCCCGGTCCTCGAAGACGGCGACGTCGCCGCGCTCGTGCGCGGGCACCTCGGCGGCGCCCGCGAGCATGGTGGCGAGGATGGCGAGGGGGTCTTCGGAGCGCGGGTTGTCCGAGGTCAGTACGGCGGTGTCGGCGAGCCGTGCGGCTGCCGCTCCCATGGGTCCGCGCTTCTGTTGGTCGCGGTCGCCACCGCAGCCGAGCACGATGTGGATGTCGCCCTCGGTGACCTTGCGCAGGGCGCGCAGGACCGACTCGACGGCGTCCGTCTTGTGGGCGTAGTCGACGACGGCGAGGTAGTCCTGGCCCGCGTCGACGCGCTCCAGGCGGCCCGGCACGCCGGGGACGGCGGCGATGCCGTCGGCGGCGGTCTGCGGGTCGTACCCGGCGGCGGCGAGGGTGACGATCGCGGCGAGAGTGTTGGCGACGTTGAACGGGCCGGGCAGCGGGGCGGTCGCACGGATGTGCTCGCCGTGGGGGCCGAGCGCGGTGAACGTGCTGGACTGCGGGCCGACTTCGACCTTCTCCGCACGCCAGTCGGCGTCCGGGTGGCCCTCGGCGGAGAACGTGATGACGGGGACGCCGGCCTCGGTGACCAGGCGGCGGCCGTACGCGTCGTCGACGTTGAGGACGCCGAGCCGGGACCGCTCCGGGGTGAAGAGCATCGCCTTCGCCTGGAAGTAGTCCTCCATGTCGGAGTGGAACTCCATGTGCTCGGGGCTCAGGTTGTTGAAGACGGCGACGTCGAAGACGCAGGCGTCGACCCGGCCTAGCACCAGGGCGTGGCTGGAAACCTCCATGGCGACCGAGGTGACGCCCCGTTCGCGCATGACGGCGAACAGGGCCTGGAGGTCGGTGGCCTCGGGCGTGGTCCGTTCGGACTTGATCCGCTCGTCGCCGATCCGCATCTCGACCGTGCCGATGAGCCCGGGGAGGTCGCCGGCCGCCTTGAGACCGCCTTCGACGAGGTACGCCGTGGTGGTCTTGCCGGAGGTTCCGGTGATGCCGATCTGGAGCAGGTCGCGGCCGGGGTTGCCGTAGATGTCGGCGGCGAGCTGGCCCATGTGGGAGCGCGGGTTGTCGACGGCGAGGACGGGCAGCCCGGTGGCGGCGGCGCGTGCGGCGCCCGTGAGGTCGGTGAGGACCGCGGCGGCGCCGAGTTCGGCGGCCTGCGAGGCGAAGTCCGCGCCGTGGAGGCGGGCGCCCGGCAGGGCCGCGTAGATGTCGCCGGGGCGCACCGCGCGGGAGTCGTGGGTGATTCCGGTGGTCTCTCCAGGTCCTGGGGACTCGATGCCCAGCCGTTCGGCCAGCTCCCCGAGGGTCGTCGGGCGGACCCGGTCCGGCCTGGGCGCCCCGGGGTAGTTCACCGGGGCGTCCTTCTGGGTGGTTTGGGACTGATCAGCGTGTGGCACGGCGGTGAGCGTACCCGGCGCGACGGGGTCCGGGCGAAAGCAGGGGGCCCGTGCAACCCGTTTTCCGCGGTCGTTGGTGAGGGTTGTCACTGAGGGTTTCCGGTTCGCACTGTGGGTTTCCACGGAGGGCCGGATTTGTCGGTTTCGTTCCGGATGTTTTCGGCCAGTCCCCCGGGCCGGTGCGCACCGGCCCGGGGCCCGGTCAGCTTCCCGGGTCGAAGGAGACCGGCAGGTGCGGGGGCGTGCCGCCGGTCGGGGCGACCTGGAGGGACTTCAGGGCGAACTCCATGACCTGCTTGTGGACCGGGCCGCAGATCTGGCCGCCGAAGTAGCTGCCCCTGGTGGGGTTCTGGATGGCGCAGTAGACGGTGATGCGGGGCTTGTCGGCGGGGGCGAAGCCGGCGAAGGAGGCGGTGTAGCCCTTGTACCGGCCGGTCCGCGGGTCCACCCGGTTGGACGTACCGGTCTTGCCGCCGACGCGGTAGCCGGGGATGCGCGCCTTGGTGCCGGTGCCCTCCTCGTCGTCGACCACGGACTCCAGCATCTGCGCGAGGGTCCTGGCGGTCTGTTCGCTGACCACGCGGGTCTTCTTGGGGGCGGGGGCGGGGGTGAAGCGGCCGTCCGGCCCCTTCGTGCCCCGTACCAGGGTCGGCTCGATCCGCACTCCCCCGTTGGCGATGGTCGAGTAGACGGAGGCCGCCTGCATCGCGTTGACGGACAGGCCCTGGCCGAACGGGATCGTGTACTGCTGCGAGGTGGACCACTTGTCCGGCGCGGCCAGGATGCCGGAGGTCTCGCCGGGGAAGCCGAGTCCGCTGCGGCGGCCGATGCCGAACTTCGTCAGGTACGAGTGGAGGACCCGGTTCGCCTCGCCCTGGGTGGCGCCGAGTTCTCCGGTGGCCAGGATGGTGCCGATGTTGGAGGACTTGGCGAGGACGCCGTTGAGGGTCAGGTACCAGGTCGGGTGGTCTACGTCGTCCTTGAAGAGGCGGTCGCCCCGCTTGAGGCGGTTGGGGACGACGACGTGGGTGGCGGGGGTCGCCTTCTTCTCCTCCAGCACGGCCGCCAGGGACATGATCTTGGAGGTGGAGCCCGGCTCGTACGCGTCCTGCAGGGCGGCGTTGCCCATGGCGGCGGAGTTGGCCTGGGAGAGGTCGTTGGGGTCGAAGCCCGGGGCGTTGGCCATGGCGAGGACCTCGTGGGTACGGGTGTCCTGCACGATGACGTACCCGCGGTCCGCGTGGGACTTCTCGACCTGCGCCTCGATCGCGCTCTGCGCCGCCCATTGGATGTCGCGGTCGATGGTCAGTTCGATGTCGGAGCCGGGCACCGCGGGGGTCTCGTCGGCTCCCGCGGTGGGGACGCGGCGGCCGTTCGCCTGGGCGAAGGTGATCTCGCCGTCCCGGCCCGCGAGTTCCTCGTTCAGCTGGACCTCCAGGCCGCCGGCGCCCTTGCCCTCGGCGTTGACGTAGCCCAGTATCCCGGCGGCCAGGTCGCCGTTGGGGTAGACGCGGGCGCTGCTGGGCTCCTGGAGGATGCCGCCGAGGAGGTTGGCCGCGGAGTCCTGCTTGCGGCGGTTCGCGGCGGCCGCCTTGTCCCCGTACACGCTCTTGAGGTCCTTGATCTGCTTCCAGACCTGCGGGGTCTGACGGCGTGCCAGGACGACGTAGCGCGACTTGGGCATGGCGAGCTTCTTCGCCAGTACGGCGGGGGTGGTGTCGAGGATCGGGGCGAGGAGGTCCGCGGCCTGCTGCGGGGCGTCGGGGAGCTTGCTCTGCTCGGGGGTGAACAGGTACGGGTCGGCGGTGATGTCGTGCGCGGCGACGCTGGCGGCGAGCGCGATGCCGGTGCGGTCGGTGATCTCGCCGCGCACGGCGGCCAGGGTGTGCCTGGCCTGCCGCTGCCGCTCGGCCTTGTCGGTGTACGTGGCCGCGTCGACGGCCTGCACCTGGAACAGCCGTACGACGAAGGCCAGCATCACCAGCGTCAGCCCCAGGCTGACCAGGCGCAGCCGGGGCTTGGGACTGCCGAGCCGCAGCTGCTTGGGCCTGGCGGCGGACCGGGGACCCGCCTTCGCGGCCGGCCGGGCGGCGGGCCTGCGGGCGGCGGGGGCGGGCCTGCGGCCTGCGGGCCGGCCGGGGGCGGGGACCCGCCGGCGCGGCACGTCGTCTTGCGGAGGTCCAGCCTTCGGGGGCACTGCGTCACCTGCCGGAGGTCGTCGGGGGCTGCTGCGCGGGCGTCGGGGCGGTGGTACTGGCGTTCCCCGGCGGCTCGGCGGGCGGCGGGCTCGTGGCGGGCGGGATCGAGGAGGTCGTGGCGGGCGGGCCCGCGGGGGCCGTGGCGGGCGGGCCGGCGGGCGGCGGGGCCGGGAGGGCGTCCTGTGCGGCGGCCGGGGCTCCCTGCGGGCGTACGGGTTCGGGGGCCGGCTCCGGCGGGGGCGCCTCGCTCGGCGTGCCCCGTACCCTGCCGTCGGGGTCGAGGAAGGCCGGGGAGCCGCCGGGCACCATGCCCAGTTCGCGGGCCCTGCGCTCCAGGGCGCCGGGTGCCGAGCGGTCGTCGACGTCGCGCTGGAGCTGCTGTTCCTCGTCGGTGAGCTCGGTGGTCTGCTTCTTGAGGTCGTTCAGCCTGAACGAACCCTCGTTGAGTGCCGAGTTCAGCATGAGCAGACTGATCAGCCCGCCGCCGAGCAGCACCACGACCAGCAGCACGAAGGGCGTGCGGGCCGCCTGGTTGGGGCCCGACGGCAACAGCCGGGAAAGCCGCGCGGCCCTCCCCCTCAACTGCTCGGCCGGTCCGCTCACTCGGTTCCTTCCTCCCGGATGCGCTGGGCGCCGCGCAGCCGGGCGGGCGCCGCCCGGCGGTTCTCGGCGACCTCTTCCTCGGTGGGCAGTTCGGCGCCGCGCGTGAGCAGCTTCAGGCGGGGCTGGTAGCGCTCGGGCACCACGGGCAGGCCCGGCGGCGCGGTGTTGGCCGCGCCCGCGGCGAAGACCTGCTTGACGATGCGGTCCTCCAGCGACTGGTACGACATGACCACGACCCGGCCGCCGACGCGCACGGCCCGCACGGCCGCCGGGATGGCGGCCTCCACGCTGTCCAGTTCGCCGTTGACCTCGATGCGCAGCGCCTGGAAGGTGCGCTTGGCGGGGTTGCCGCCGGTGCGCTTGGCGGCCTGCGGCAGCGAGTCGCGGATCAGCTCGACCAGGCGGGCGCTGTTGCTGAAGGGCTCCTTGGCGCGTTCGCGCACGACGGCCGAGACGATCCGCTTGGCCTGCTTCTCCTCGCCGTACTGGCGCAGGATGCGGACCAGTTCGCCCGGTGCGTAGGTGTTGAGGACCTCGGCGGCGCTCATGCCGACGCTCTGGTCCATGCGCATGTCGAGCGGGGCGTCCTGGGCGTAGGCGAAACCCCGGTCGGCCTCGTCGAGCTGCATCGAGGAGACCCCGAGGTCGAACAGGACGCCGTGCACGCGCGGCGTGTCGAGCCGCTCCAGTACGTCGGGCAGTTCGTCGTACACCGCGTGCACCAGGGTGGCCCGGTCGCCGAAGGGTGCGAGGCGCTCGCCGGAGAGGCGCAGCGCCTCCTTGTCCCGGTCGAGGCCGATCAGGCGGACCCCGGGGAACTGGGTGAGGAGGGCCTCGCTGTGGCCGCCGAGCCCCAGGGTGCAGTCGACGACGACCGCTCCGGGCTCGGCGATGGCCGGAGCCAGCATGTCCAGGCACCGCTGGAGCATCACCGGGACGTGTCGGGTCTGGCTCATGCGCCCTCTCGAAACAGGAGCGCGCGACTCGATCGTCTGCGCGTACCGCCGCGCGCGGGGGGAACTGCTGGATTTCGTACAACGCGTCACTTTAGTCCACGGGTCCCCGCGGTCAATCAACGGCCGACGTGCCGCGTGCCGTTCCCGTCACCCGGGGCGGGGGCCGGCTTCTCACCCGGAAGAGGGAAGGCGATCCACCCCTTGAGAAGGTCCTGTGCGTTAGCTCACAGCAGGTCCGGTTGGCGATCATTTTCCCGGCCCCCGGCAGGCCCCGGGCCGCGGCGGCCATTACCGTCGTAGCCATGTCGACTTCCGCATCCTTCTCCGACGATTCCGTCGACCCGTCCGTCATCGACCGTCTCGTCGCAGCCAATGAGCGGTACGCCGCCGGCTTCGAGGACCCGGGAATGGACGCGCGCCCGGTGCTGCGCGTCGCCGTGGTCGCCTGCATGGACGCCCGCCTCGATCTGCACGACGCGCTCGGTCTGGAACTGGGCGACTGCCACACCATCCGCAACGCGGGCGGTGTGGTGACCGACGACGTGATCCGCTCGCTCACCATCAGCCAGCGGGCGCTCGGCACCCGCAGCGTCCTGCTCATCCACCACACCACCTGCGGCCTGGAGTCCCTGACCGAGGACTTCCGGCACGAACTGGAGGACGAGGTGGGCCAGCGTCCGTCCTGGGCCGTCGAGGCGTTCCGGGACGTGGACCAGGACGTCCGGCAGTCGATGCAGCGGGTGCGCACGTCCCCCTTCCTGCTGCACACCGATGATGTCCGCGGCTTCGTCTTCGACGTCACGAAGGGACTCCTGCGGGAGATCGACCCGGCCTGATTCACCACCTGATCGCGCACAAAAAAGCCCCAAGTCCGGCATTTCGCACTCACTTGTCCACAGGCGAGTGACACGAAGCGCTCACGCCAACAAGAATGCCTACGTGACATCCGGCCGGGAACCCTCCGGCCGGGCTGTCCGTGTTCAGGTGTGGGCCGCTCGCGTCGTCGTGACGCCGGCCCGTAGGGGCCGAGGAGGGCCGGGTGACGACCTATGACGATCGAGCGAGCCTTACGGATCTGACCACCACGGCGGAGCGCGTCCGCACGTCGGTGGAGGCCGTGATCGAGGGCAAGCCGGAGGTCGTACGGCTTTCGCTGACGGTGCTCCTCGCCGAGGGGCATCTGCTCATCGAGGACGTGCCGGGCGTCGGCAAGACGATGCTGGCGAAGGCCCTGGCGAGATCCATCGACTGTTCGGTGCGGCGCATCCAGTTCACGCCGGACCTGCTGCCGTCGGACATCACCGGTGTGTCGATCTACGACCAGCAGCGGCGCGACTTCGAGTTCAAGCCGGGTGCGATCTTCGCGCAGATCGTGATCGGCGACGAGATCAACCGCGCCTCACCCAAGACCCAGTCCGCGCTCCTGGAGTCCATGGAGGAGCGGCAGGTGACCATCGACGGGCAGACGTACGAACTGCCCAACCCGTTCATGGTGGTCGCCACCCAGAACCCGGTCGAGATGGAGGGCACCTACCCGCTGCCGGAGGCCCAGCGCGACCGCTTCATGGCGCGCGTCTCCATCGGGTACCCCTCCCCCGAGGCGGAATTGCAGATGCTGGACGTGCACGGCGGCGTCTCGCCGCTGGACGACCTCCAGCCGGTGGCGCACGCGCACGACATCGTGAAACTGATCGACGCGGTGCGCACCGTGCACGTGGCGGAGGCGGTACGGCGCTACGCGGTCGAACTGGTCGGCGCCACCCGCACCCACCCCGACCTGCGCCTGGGCGCCTCTCCCCGGGCCACCCTGCATCTGCTGCGGGCGGCGAAGGCCTCCGCCGCGCTCGGCGGCCGGGACTACGCGCTGCCTGACGACGTACAGGCCCTGGCGGTGGCCGTGCTCGCGCACCGGCTGCTGCCGACCGCACAGGCCCAGTTGAACCGGCGCACGGCCGAGCAGGTCGTCACGGAGATCCTCCAGCGGACCCCGGTGCCGACCAGCGGGCCCGTGGCCGCTCCGCCGTACAACGGCTCGCCCGGCGTCCGGCCGCTGTGATGCCGGCCGCGGGGCCCGAGGCCGTACCCGGGGAGAGGGGCGGGGTACGGGCGGCGCTGTCCGGGCTGACCACGCGCGGCCGGTCCTTCCTGGCGGCCGGACTCGCCGCGGCCGGCTGCGCGTACGTTCTGGGCCAGGGCGACCTGCTCCGGGTGGGGCTGCTCCTGGCGGTACTGCCGCTGATGTGCGTGCTGGTGCTGTACCGCACCCGCTACCGGGTCGCGGGCAGCCGCCGGCTGACGCCCGCACGGGTGCCCGCCGGGTCCGAGGCGCGGGTGCACCTGCGGATGGACAACGTGTCGCGGCTGCCCACCGGGCTCCTGATGCTCCAGGACCGGGTGCCGTACGTGCTGGGGCCGCGCCCCCGCTTCGTACTGGACAAGGTGGAGGCGGGCGGCCGGCGCGAGGTGTCCTACCGGGTGCGCTCAGACCTGCGCGGGCGGTATCCGCTGGGACCCCTGCAACTGCGGCTGACCGACCCGTTCGGGATGTGCGAGCTGAGCCGGTCCTTCAGCGCGTACGACACGCTGACGGTGATCCCCCGGGTGGTGGCCCTGCCTCCGGTGCGGCTGAGTGGCGAGGCCAACGGGTACGGCGACGGGCGGCTGCGGTCACTGGCGCTGGCCGGCGAGGACGACATCATTCCGCGCGGCTACCGGCACGGCGACGACCTGCGCCGGGTGCACTGGCGCTCCACCGCCCGCTACGGCGAACTGATGGTGCGCCGCGAGGAGCAGCCGCAACGGGCCCGCTGCACGGTCCTGCTGGACACCCGTCGGGAGGCGTACGCGGGCGCGGGCCCCGACTCGGCCTTCGAGTGGGCGGTGTCGGGGGCGGCGTCCGCGCTGGTGCACATGCTCGAACGGGGGTTTTCCGTACGCCTGTTGACGGACACGGGCACTTCCGTGCCGGGCGACGGCGGAGGCGGATTCACCGGTTCCACCCAGGAGTCGGCCGACTCGGCGGGGCTGATGATGGACACCCTCGCAGTCGTCGGGCACTCCGAGGGCGGCGGGCTCTCGCCTGCGTACGACGTCCTGCGGGGCGGCAACGAGGGCCTGCTGCTCGCCTTCTTCGGCGACCTGGACGACACGCAGGCGGCCGTGGCCGCCCAGATGCGGCAGCGCAGCGGCGGGGCCGTCGCCTTCGTCGCGGACAGTGCGCTGTGGACCGCCGAACAAGGCCCCGCCGAGGCATTGCGGGAGCAGGCGGAGGAGCGGTTGCGGCTGCTGCGTGACGCGGGCTGGACGGCCGTCCCGGTGGGGCCGGGGGCGCCCCTGCCGGACCTGTGGCGGCAGGCCGAGGCGCAGCGCAACGGCGGCGCCGACACCAGGAGCATGAAGACGGGGACATCGGGGATGTCGGGGATCTCGGGGGGCTGGTCGTGACCGAGGCACTGGCCGGGGGCGCGGACCCGTTCGCGCGGACTCGTCCCATCGGCAGAGGGTTGGCCGCCGGGCGCCGGCCCGTCACGGGCGGAGGGACGTCATGAGCGGGCAGGTGCGGATGACGTGGTGTGCGCTGGCCGCCACACTGATGGCCTCCGGCGCCATGATTCCGCTGGTCACGGAGGCCGGCTGGTTCTTCCAGGCGGCGCTGCTGGTCGCCGTGCAGGCGGCGGTCGGGACACTCGCTCGGCGGGTGCCGCTGGCCAGGACACTGACCGTCGCGGTGCAACTCGTGGTGTCGATGGGGTTGCTGACGCTGCTGTTCGCCGGAGACCAAGCGGTGCTCGGGGTGCTGCCGGGGCCCGACGCCGTCGGGGAGTTCGGGCGGCTGCTGACCTCGGGCACCGCGGACGTCAACCGGTACGCGATCCCGGCTCCGGCCTCCGAGGGCATCCGGCTGATGCTGGTGGGCGGGGTGCTGTTCATCGGTCTCGCGGTGGACGCGCTCGCGGTCACGTTCCGCAGCGCGGCCCCCGCCGGGCTTCCCCTGCTCGCCCTGTACTCGGTGGCCGCCGGGCTCTCCGGGGGCGGTGCGAGCTGGATGTGGTTCCTGCTGGCGGCCTCCGGGTACCTGCTGCTGCTCCTGGCCGAGGGGAGGGACCGGATCTCGCAGTGGGGCCGGGTGTTCGGCGGGGCCGGGCCCCGCCGGCAGAGCGCCGGAGGACTGGAGCGCGGCAGCGGTTCGCCGCTCGCCCCGCTCCGTACGGGACGGCGCATCGGCATCTTCACCCTGGGCATCGCCCTCGCGGTGCCCGCCGTGCTGCCCGCGCTCGACGGCGGGCTGATCGGCGGCAGCGGCCCGGGGCGCGGGGGCGGAGGGGGCGGCGGCACCATTTCCGCGGTGAACCCCGTCGTCTCCCTCCAGGACAGCCTGAACCAGCCGGTCGACCGGGAGGTGCTGCGCTACCGCACGACGGCGCAGCAGACCCAGGACATGTATCTGCGGCTCGTCGCGCTCGACCAGTTCGACGGCACGGCGTGGAAGTCGTCCGAGCGCAAGGTCAGGGACGTCCCCGATCCGTTCCCCCGCCCCGCGGGGCTGGGCCAGGACGTCCCCACGACCGAGGTCAGCACGAACATCCGGGCCGCCGACTCGTACGCGCAGATATGGCTGCCCCTGCCGTTCCCCGCCACGCAGGTCAACGTCGGCAAGCGCTGGCGCTTCGAGCCGGAGGGCCGCACCCTCGTCGGCGATCAGGGACAGACCACCAGCGGCGTGGAGTACAACGTCCGCAGTCTGGCCGTGCAGCCGACGAAGGAGCAGCTCGCTGCGGCTCCGCCCCCGCCCGCCGATGTGCGCAGGGAGTACACGCGGGTCCCCGAGTCGCTCCCGCCGGTGGTCGAGCGGACGGCCCGCCAGGTGACCAGCCGTGCCACGAACGACTACGAGCGGGCCCGCACCCTCCAGAACTGGTTCGCCTCCGAGGGCGGTTTCTCGTACGACACCCAGGTGCAGTCGGGTACCGGGACGACGGCCATCGTCCGCTTCCTGGAGCGGAAGGAGGGCTTCTGCATCCACTTCGCCTTCTCGATGGCGGCGATGGCGCGGACCCTGAACATTCCGGCGCGGGTCGCGGTGGGCTTCACTCCGGGCGCGGCCAAGTCGGGCGACACGATGTCGGTCGGGCTGCGGGACGCGCACGCCTGGCCGGAGCTGTACTTCGAGGGGCTCGGCTGGACCCGGTTCGAACCGACCCCGACGCGGGGCACCGCGCCCGAGTACACGCGTGAGGACGTCCCGGCGGCCAACCCCAGCGACCCCTCGCGGCCGTCCCCGGGGACGGCCGGCGAGCCCAGTGCCGCGCCGGACCCGGCGGACACCTGCCCGGCCGAGGCGCGCCGGATGGGCGAGTGCGGCCGGGACGATCAGGCGGCACCGGCCGGCCCGACGGACACCGGCCTGCCGACGGGCACGGTCGTGGGTATCGCGCTGGGCGTCGCGGCGGCTCTGCTGCTGCCGATGCTGCCGTTGTTGTGGCGGACCCGGGTGCGGGCCCGGCGGCTTGGCTCGGGCGGGCGCAGCCCGACGGACGCGGCGGCCAGGACCCTGGCTGCCTGGCGGGAGATCACCGATTCCGCGTGGGACCTGGGCATTCAGCCCGACGAGTCGCAGACGCCGCGCAGGACGGCCGCGCGGATCGTCCGGCTGGGCGCACTGGACGGCGGGCCGGCCGAGGCGGTGCACCGGGCGGCGGGCGCGGTGGAACAGGTGCTGTACGCGCCGCAGCCGCGGCCGACCAGTGGCCTGGTGGACGACGTGCACCGGGTGCGGGCAGGGCTGGGGGCAGGGGCGGACAGGCGGGCCCGGCTGCGGGCGCTGCTCCTGCCGCGCTCGGCCGCCCGGGTGGCCTGGGAGGTGGCGGCACGCCTGTCGGCGTCGTCCGCGGCCTGGAGCCGCCGGTGGAACGGATGGTCCGCGGCGCTGCGGCGTCGGACGGCCCGCCAGCGGGGGTGAGTGACCTCCCGGTCGCCGAGGTCGCCGGGGTCGCCGGGGTGAGTGGCCCGGGGCCGGAGTCCGCGCGCGGGCGGCATGCGGGAGGGGCGGCCACCCCGAAGGTGGCCGCCCCTCACACGTCGTCGTCCAGCATGTTCACCGGGTGTCCCGGTGTGCGCTCCACCCGTACGGTCCGGGTCTCAGCCGCCCTGTTCGTCCCGGCGGCGCTGCCAGCGTTGCTCTATCCGGTTCATCACCGAACGGCGCTGCCTGGTCTGTCGATGGCCTTCGGTCGCCGCGGCACCGGGTACCGGTTGCTCGCCGGGCTTGGGAGCCTTGCGCCATCCGGTGACCGCGAGTACGGCACAACCGAGCATGACAAGGAAGCCGACCACGCTCACCCAGATCATCTGGGCGACCATTCCGGCCATGAGGAGCGCGATACCCACAAGGAAGCCTGCGACCGCTTGGTAGACCCGTCGCCGGGTGTACGTACGCAGCCCGCTTCCCTCAAGCGCTGTCGCGAATTTGGGATCTTCGGCGTACAGCGCTCGCTCCATCTGCTCGAGCATTCGCTGCTCGTGCTCCGAGAGCGGCACGGAGTCCTCCTACTCGTCGGTCGCGGGGGGCGACCGGATGCGGCCCTTTCAGAATAGGCAGGGAATCGCCCCGGTGAAACCCGCCCTCTACGCCAATTCGCCAATCCGGGCCGCCGTGCCGGCTTGGCTGTTGAAGCGTGCATTCCCCAACGGCCGACCCGTCATGCCGACGGTGTCCTTCGATCATACGGGGCCCGGAGGCTGATCGGGGGGCCTGTGACGGACTCCGTGCTTCCCTCATGCCCGGTCCCGTCCCTGATCAGCCGCCTCGGCGGGCTTTCGGGGGAACCCTGAGGGCGTTGCTCCGACCGTGCCGGGTGACTGCTGGGGCGGGGGAAGGCGGTGGGGCGGGGGTGTGAGGGACGGGCGGCGCTAGCGCGGTGCCGCGGCCTCGGCGCGCTTCTCGCCCAGTACGTGCAGTTGGGTGGCGACCGCGTGGAACGCGTCGAGTTCGGCGGCGGCGGCCTCCAGCTTCAGGAGTGCCTCCATCGCACCGGGCTCGGTGTCGACCAGGGCGCCGGGGACCAGGTCGGCGAAGACCCTGACGCCGTGCACCGCACTGACTTCGACGCCCGCGCCGTTGGCGAGCTCACGGAGCTGCCCGGCGGTGAAGCGGCGGGGTACCGGGTCGCCCTCGCCCCAGCGGCCCGCCGGGTCGGTCAGCGCGGCGCGGGCCTCGTTAAAGTGTCCGGCCAGGGCGCGCGCGAGGACGGCGCCGCCGCTCCCTGCGGCGAGCAGGCTGAGGGTGCCGGCCGGGCGAAGCGCGGCGACGACGTTGCGCAGGCCTTCGGCGGGGTCGTCGACGTACTCCAGCACTCCGTGGCAGAGCACGGCGTCGTACCCGCCGCGCTCGACCACGTCGAACAGGCCCAGCGCGTCGCCCTGGACGCCGCGGACGCGCTCGGCGACCCCGGCCTCGGCGGCCCGGCGCTCCAGAGCGAAGAGGGCGTTGGGGCTCGGGTCGACGACGGTGACGCGGTGGCCGAGCTCGGCGACGGGCACCGCGAAGTTGCCGGTGCCGCCTCCGGTGTCGAGGACGTCCAGGGTGTCGCGGCCGGTCTCCTTGGCGCGCTGGTCGAGAGCGTCCTTGAGGACCTCCCGGACCACGGCGGTACGGAGGGAGGCGCGGGGGCGCATCGGGTCCGACACGGCATTGACTCCTCGGTGAACGGTGCGGGCGGGCCCCTCGGACAGGGCTCCGTGGGTCCGCGGACAAGGCAGCGTCCAGCCTAATGGCCCGGGGCCCCCGCCCAGGTCACCGCGCCTGCCGGGTTCACCCCGCCCGTGCGGGCCCGGGGCCGGGCTCCTCCTCCCGGGCGCGCGGCAGCACCGGCTGGAGTACGAGCATCCGCTCGACCAGGCGCAGGAACATCGCGGCGTCGCGCATCAGGTCGTCGGCGTCCCGCGCACTGGCCGCCCCCCGTATGCCCGCCTCCGCGCGGGCCCTGCGGTCGGCACCGGAGGCGAACAGGGCGCTCCACTCGGTCAGTTCGGGCGCCGTTTCGGGCAGCACCTCCCAGGCGCTGCGTATGCGCTGCCTGCGGCGCGGGGTGGCTTCGGGGCGGCCCCGGGCGGCGAGGACCGCGGCGGCGGTGCGCAGGGCGGCCAAGTGGGCGGTGGCGTACCGCTCGTTGGGGGCCTCGGTGACGGCTGCCTCCTCCAGGCCGTGGCGGGCCTGGGCGAGGAGGTCGAGGGCGGCGGGCGGCGCCGAGGCGCGGCGCACCACCGGGTGGACATCTGCATGGACACCAGCGCGAGTCATGACGAACCTCCTGATCGTCGGGTAACGGCGCTGTGGCCGTATGTGTCCACTGTGAGGGACGCCACTGACAATCCGGCCTGAGCTGGGCTTTTGCGCGCCGAGGGCCAGGCGATACTTTTGAACTGACCGGTCAGTTCAAAAGAGTTCGGCAAGTGGGGAGGGTGCGTGGACAGCCCGCACACCGTGGCAGCGGAGAAGGCCGGAACCGACGGAGCTGCGGTGACCGCAGTGGACTTCGGCTTGAAGGGCCCGCGCGGCTGGGCGTTCCGCGGCGTGGACTTCGCCGCGCCCGCCGGATCGTTCGTCGCGATCGAGGGGGTGTCCGGCTCCGGCCGCACCTGCCTGCTGCTGGCGCTCACCGGACGCATGCGCGCCACCGAGGGTCATGCCGAAGTGGGCGGCTTGCTGCTGCCGAAGAAGATGGCGGCCGTGCGCGGCGTCAGCGGCCTGGGCCCCGTGACCGGGGTCAACGAGCTCGATCCGGCCTTCACGGTCGCCGAGCACCTGCGCGAACGCGCCCTGCTGCAGAGCCGTTTCGACCGCGGACTGCGTTCGCTGTTCCAGCGGCCCGCCAAGCGACGCGCCGACGCCAGGGCCCGGATCGACGCCGCCATGGAGGCCGCCGGTCTCGACCTGGACTCGCTGCCCAAGGGCGCGCGGACCTCCGTACGGGACCTGGAACGGCTGGAAGCACTGCGGCTGTCCGTCGGCCTCGCGTTGATGGGCTCGCCCCGGCTGCTCGCCGTGGACGACGCGGACCTCAAGCTGTCCGACGCGGAGCGCGAGCAGGCGTGGGAGCTGCTGCGGTCGGTGGCCGCTTGCGGCACGACCGTCCTGGCGGTGTGCAGCGAGCCGCCCGAGGACGCCCTGCGACTCTGCGTACGGAACGCGACCAAGGACGCGGCAGAGGCAGAGCCCGCGCAGTCCGCGGCAGACGTGAAGTCCTCGGATTCCGTGAAGGCGACGGACAGCACCGCGGACACGACCGACGAAGGCACGACCGAGGAGGGGACGGCCGATGCGCTCGCCGAAACTGGCCGCTCTTGAGCTGAAGCGGTTCGGCAGGGGGAAGCTGCCGCGCGCCGCGCTCGTCGCACTGCTGCTGCTGCCGCTGCTGTACGGAGCCCTGTACCTGTGGTCCTTCTGGGATCCGTACGGGCGGCTCGACAGGATTCCCGTGGCGCTCGTCAACGACGACAAGGGCGCGACCGCCGGGGGCAAGAGGGTCGCCGCCGGTGACGAGATCACCAGGAAGCTGCTGGACAGCAAGGTCTTCGACTGGCAGGAGGTGTCCGCGGAGGACGCCAGGGACGGGGTCGAGAACGGCAGTTACTACCTGTCGCTGACCATGCCGTCCGACTTCAGCGAGCGGATCGCCTCCAGCTCCGGCGACTCCCCGGAGACCGGTGCGCTCCAGGTGCACACCAACGACTCCAACAACTACATCGTCGGGCAGATCTCCCGTTCGGTGTTCTCCGAGGTGCGCACGGCGGCCTCCACGAACGCCTCGCGCGGCTTCCTCGACAAGATCTTCATCTCGTTCTCCGACATCCACGCCGCCACCGAGAAGGCCGCCAAGGGCGCCCAGGACCTCGACGGCGGCATCGGGAAGGCGAAGAAGGGCTCGCAGGACCTCGCCAACGGTCTGAACGACGCGAAGAAGGGCAGCGGGAACCTGTCGGGCGGCATCAAGAAGCTCGACAAGGGCGCGGGCGATCTCGCCGTGGGCGCCAAGCGGGTCGCCGATGGCACCAAGGAGCTGGCCGGCAAGGTCAACCGGGTCGCCGGGCAGGTCCGCCCGTACCTGAAGGACGACGGCACCTCGATCGCGCACTCCGCACAGTTGGTCGCCGACACCTCGAAGGTGGCCAGGAACCACCTCAAGACCCTGGTCAAGGGTGCTCCCGTCGCCGCGCAGGGCGCACGCACGGCGGCCAACGAACTGGCCGCCGCGCACAAGGAACTCTGCGAGCAGGCACCCGCGGCCGACGACGAGGCACAGACCGCTGCCAGGGCCAAGGTCTGCCCCGGGCTCAAGAAGGCCGCCACGGCCGCCGAGGAGGCGGCGACGGTGTCCGCGGACGTCAACGCGATGGTCAAGGACAGCAACAGTGACCTGACGCTCCTGGACACTCGCCTCAAGGACATCCAGGCCAAGTCGCAGAAGCTGGTCCGTGGCGCCCCGCGTCTGGACGAAGACCTGCAGACCGCCGTCGCGCAGGTCAACGCCCTGAACTCGGGCGCCCAGAAGGTCTCCCGGGGCGCCGCCAAGCTGCACACCGGCCTCGCCTCCGCCCGCACCGGCGCCACCGACCTCGACCAGGGCGTCGGCAGGCTGAAGACCGGGGCGCACAACCTGGACGGCGGACTGTTCAAGCTCGCCGACGGCAGCGGAAAGCTCGCGGGCGGACTGCACGACGGGGTGGGCAAGATCCCCGACTACGACAAGGACTCCCGTGACCAGCGCACCGAGGTGATGGCCGACCCGGTCAAGCTCGCCTCGCAGTCCCTGCACAAGGCGCCCAATTACGGCACCGGGTTCGCCCCGTACTTCATCCCGCTGTCGCTGTGGGTGGGCGCGATGGTGGCGTACATGCTGATCCAGCCGCTCAACCGGCGCGCCCTCGCCGCGGGTGCGTCCGCGTGGCGGATCGCCCTCGCGGGCTGGCTGCCGGTCGCCGCGCTGGGCGTGCTCCAGGTGGCCGCGCTGATGTCCGTACTGCACTGGGGCCTGGGTCTGGAGATGACCCGCACCGCCGGCACGCTGGGCTTCCTCGTACTGGTGACGTGCTGCTTCGCGTCGATCGTGCAGTGGCTCAACGCCCGGTTCGGAGCGGCGGGGCGCATCCTGGTGCTCGCGGTGCTGATGCTTCAGCTGACGTCGGCGGGCGGCACGTATCCGGTCCAGACGTCTCCGACGTTCTTCAACGCGATCCACCCGTTCCTGCCCATGACGTACGTCGTCGAGGGGCTGCGCAGGCTGATCTCGGGCGGCGGGCTGGAGCCGGTGTGGACGGGCAGCCTCGTGCTGGCCGCCTTCACCGCGGGCGCACTCGCCCTCACCGCGGTGTCCGCCCGGCGCAAGCAGGTGTGGACGCTGGACCGCCTGCATCCGGACCTCAGCCTGTGAACGCGCGGCCGGTGAGCCCGGAGAACACCCCGGGGGCTGAAAGAATCGGCGCCATGGACAGCACCAGCACGCGTCGCCGCAACACCCGGCAGAAGCTCTACGAGGCGGCCGTGACACTCATCGCCGAGAAGGGTTTCTCCTCCACCACCGTGGAGGAGATCGCCGACCGGGCGGGTGTCGCCAAGGGCACGGTGTACTACAACTTCAAGAGCAAGAGCGAGCTCTTCGAAGAATTGCTGCGGTACGGCGTCGGACTGCTCACCGCCTCCCTCCAGGAGGCGGCCGACGCCACCGCCGCACGGGACGGCAGCAACGTGGAGTCGCTCGACGCGATGATCCGGGCCGGCCTTGAGTTCATCGACCGGTACCCGGCCTTCACACAGCTGTACGTCGCCGAACTGTGGCGGACGAACAGGGCGTGGCAGTCCACCCTCCTGGTGGTGCGTCAGCAGGCGGTCGCCGTCGTGGAGACGGTCCTGTCCCAGGGCGTCGCGAACGGCGAGCTGAGCCGGGAGATCGACATCAAGCTGACGGCCGCGGCACTGGTCGGGATGGTGCTGGTGGCGGCGCTGGACTGGCAGGCGTTCCAGAGCGAGCGATCCCTCGACGACGTCCACTCCGCGCTGTCGCGGCTGCTGCACGGCCGGGTGGGTGGCACCCAGGGCTGAGCCGGCGGGCCCAGCTCTGAGTATCCGTACCTAGTGCGGGAGATGAGTAGGTACGCGGATGGGCTCCCACCTGCGCGGACGACAGAGTGGGAGGCACGGAGGGGGCGCTCGCGCCGAGACCGCCGACACGGGGCGGCGGAAGCGGCGCGGCACCCCTGCCGAACGGGGAACGGGGACACGGGGGAAGCGCGGCGGCCCGGTGAGGCTCGGGGGGATCGAGCCTGACCGGGCCGCTGCCGTTCCGGTCCCCCGCCGGCCGGGGGCTCCGGAGGTCCGGCATCCGCACCACCGGACGGCATCCGGCGCTGTCCGGCGTCCTGCACCGCCGGGCGGCTTCTGGCTACGATCGCGTCCGTGTCCGTACTCCCCCTCGTCTTCACCAGCGGCTGGGCCAGCGGGATCAACGCCTACGCGGTGGTCCTGCTCCTCGGCATCTTCGGCGCCACCGGGCTGACCGACGAAGTGCCCGCCTCCCTGCAGCGCACGGACGTCCTGGTGGTCGCCGCGATCCTCTTCCTCTGCGAGGCGGTCAACGACAAGATCCCGTACCTGGACTCGCTGTGGGACAGCGTCCACACGGTGATCCGTCCGATCGCCGGCGCGGTCGTCGGCGCGCTGCTCGCCGGGCAGAGCGGTTCGCTGCCGGAGCTCGCCGCGGGCGCGGTCGGCGGCTCCACCGCCCTGATCAGCCATCTGGTCAAGGCCGGAACACGGATGGCGGTCAACACCTCGCCGGAACCCTTCAGCAACATCGCGGTGAGCACCGCGGAGGATCTGGGCGTCGCCGGGGTCCTCACCTTCGCCATGTTCCATCCGGTCGCGGCGGCGGTCGTGGCCGCCGTCCTGCTCCTGGCGGGGCTGGTCATACTGCTGTTCCTGGCGAGCCGGATCCGGCGGTTCCGGCGGCGCAGGGCACAGCGGCGCGAGGAGAAACGCCTGGCCGGGCCGGGTGCGCGGCCTCCCGGCTGAGTTGTCGGTTGCGGCCGTTAGAGTCACTGGCATGGCACGGACTGTGGTGATCGGCGCCGGACTCGGCGCGATGGCGACCGCTGCCCGGCTGGCCGTCGCGGGCCACCGGGTGACGGTGTACGAAAGGGGCGGGACCTACGGCGGTTCCGCGGGCCGCTTCGAGCGGGACGGCTTCGCCTTCGACACGGGCCCGGGCCTGCTGCACCTGCCGGCCGTGTACCGGGACGTGTTCGTCAAGACGGGCAAGGAGCCACTGGAGAGCTGCGTCGGGCTGACGCAGGTGGACCCCGCGAGCCGGCACTTCTTCCCCGACGGCACGGCGCTCTCGCTGCCCAATGCCTCCCGCGGGGGCGTCGTCTCGGCCCTGGACGATGCGCTGGGGGCCGGGGCGGGGGGGCGCTGGGACGCCTTCATGACCCGGGCCCGGGACGCCTGGGACCGCACCCGCCGACCGCTGCTCGAAGAGCCGCTGCGCGCCGACTGGCAGGTGCTGGGCCGGGACCCGTACCCCGCGCTGCGGCACCGGCGGCTGCTGCGCCGCGACCGGCAGGCGGCCACGACGGCCGAGGTCGCCGCCTGGGAGCTGGCCGATCCGCGGCTGGTCGCCCTGCTGGAGGGCTACGCGCTGGCGTACGGCCTGGACCCGCGTGACGCACCTGCCTCCGCCGCCGTCCTGCCTTATCTGGAACAGACGTTCGGAAGCTGGTACGTGGCCGGGGGCACCCGGGAGCTGGCGCGGGCGCTGTACGAGCGGTGCCTGGCCCGGCGCGTGCGGTTCGTCTTCGATTCCGAGGTCACGGCCGTGGTGGAGAAGGACGGCCGGGCCGCGGGAGTGGAACTGGCGGACGGGACGGTCGCCGAGGCGGACTCCGTCGTCGCGGCGGTGCCCCCGGCGCGGCTGGCGGCGCTGCGGACCGGGCACGGGGTGTACGGCGACCTGGACGCGCCCGCCCGCGCGCCCGAGCGGGTGGCGGCGGGCCGGGTGCAGGTCCTGCTGGCACTCGAAGGGGGGCGGGAGGCGGGCGCGGTGCACCGGAGCGTGGTGCACGCCGCCCACCGGGAGTTCGAGCTCCGGGAGGTCTTCGACGAACTGGGCCCGGTCGAGTCCGTCGGCGACGACCTCTCGCCCACCGTGTTCGTGTCCCGGCCGGACGATCCGGCGCTGCGCCCCGACGAGGGGCACGAGGCGGTGGTGCTCACCGCCGCCGCCCCCGTGCACCCGGCCTACGACTGGAGCACACCGGGCCTGGCCGGTCTCTGGGCGGACCGGATGGTGGCCGCCGCTGCCGTCGCGGTGCCGGGGCTGGCCGGACGGATCCTGTGGCGCGAGGTCCGTACACCCGCGGACACGGCCGCCGTCACGGGGGCGGCCGGTGGGGCGGTGCCGCCGCCCGCCCTGGCCGGTCGCGACGGCCGCTTCCTCGCCCCGTCCAACACCACCGCCCTGCCGGGGCTGTACGCGGCGGGGGGCTGGGCGCATCCGGGCGGCGGGCTCGCACACGCCGGGATGTCGGGCGCCCTGGTGGCCGGGCTGATCGTGGAGGGGGACGGCTTCCGCGGGTCGCGGTAGGGGCACGGCCGCACCCGGAAACGGCCGGGGTTCCCGGGAAGGCAGAGCTGGTTCCCCGGGAACTCCGGCCGTCTCACTTCCTCCTGCGCGGGCTCAGTGGCGGTACTGGCCGTTCGCCCCGCTGTCGTACCCGTTCGGGTAACCGGCGGGCTGCTGGGGGGCCTCGGGGACGAACGGCTGCTCCCCGTCGCGCTGCTGCGGCACCCACACCCCGCCGGGCGGTGTCTCGGTCGCGTAGGCGTCGTCGCCGTAGGGTCCACCGCTGTAGGGCTGCTGGGCGCCGTACGGGTCGTAGTCGCCGCCGCCGTAGGACTGGGTACCGATGTACGGGTCCGAGTACGCGGCGTACTGCTGCTGCCCCGTGTCGTACGTGCCGTAGGACCCGGCGTCGTGGAGGGCGCCGCCCTGGTCGTACGTCGGGTAGGAGCCGCCGCCGAAGTCGTCGAAGCCCTGCGGCTGCGATGCGGCGTAGGGCGCCGGGGTGTCGTAGACCCCGTACCCGCCCGTGTCGTCCGGCATCGGCTGCGCCTCGTGAACCGCGGTCTGCACCTCCGGCTGTCCGTGGGCGGCGTATCCGTGTGCCGGGTCGAAGCCGTCCGCGGCCGGCTCGGGCTGCGCCCCGTACTCCAGGTCCGAGACCTGGAGCGTCGGCCGTGCCCCGGCGGACTCGCCGGCCTTGCCCCGGCGGCGCTTGCTTGCGCCGGGATTGCCGCCGATCGCCCAGCCCGTCGAGAAGCCGCGGCGGAAGGAGAGGGTGACGTACGTCTGGCCCACGGCGAAGGCGGCGGCGCCCGCCGCGATCACCAGGACCGACGGCAGCAGCACGCCGACCACGACGACGGCGAAGCCCGCGAAGGCGAGCACGCGCCAGCGCAGTCGTGCCTTGTACTGCAACAGCACTTCGCCGAGCAGCCACAACGCGACCACGCCGAATGCGATGTAGAGGACCGTCCAGCCCATGTACGCCCCTCCTCCTGCCGACCGCCCGCCCCTGATGGGCGCGGCGGCGCGAGTACAGCTGTGGTGACTGCTACGACTGCGCCGGCCGTGACGACTGGTCGTGCAGTCCGAGATTCTCGTAGATTTCGAGGGTCGCCGTCGAGTTGTTCAGCGTGATGAAGTGCATTCCCGGTACACCTTCGGCAAGCAGCGTCGCGCAGAACTCCGTGGCGAACTCGATGCCAATGGAGCGTACAGCGGCCGGATCGTCCTGGACCGCGAGCATCCGCTCCCGCACGGCATCCGGGAAGTGCGCGTTGCTGAGCTGCGGAAGCCTGTCCAGCTGTTTGACCAGCGTGACCGGCATCACCTCGGGGATGATGGGGGTGTCGCAGCCCGCCGCCTGGACGCGGTCCCGCATCCGCAGGTAGCTCTCGGGATCGAAGAACATCTGCGTGATGGCGTAGTCGGCGCCGGCCCGGCACTTCTCCACGAAGTACCGGATGTCGGAGTCCCAGCTCTCCGAGCGCGGGTGCATCTCCGGGAACGCGGCGACCCCCACGCAGAAGTCGCCGGACTCCTTGATGAGCCGGACCAGTTCCGAGGCGTACGTCACGCCTTCGGGGTGGCGGACCCATTCGCCCATCGGGTCGCCGGGCGGGTCGCCGCGCACGGCGAGGATGTTCCGGATTCCGGCATTGGCGAACTGCCCGATCATGTTGCGCAGCTGGGCGACGGAGTGGTCCACGGCGGTCAGGTGCGCGACGGGCGTGAGCGTGGAGTCGGAGGCGATCTTCTGGGTGGCCTTGACGGTGCCTTCGCGGGTGGAGCCGCCCGCTCCGTACGTCACGGACACGAAGCTGGGGGCCACCGCCTCGACCCGGCGCAGGGCGTTCCAGAGGTTCTGCTCACCCTTCGGGGTCCGGCGGGCCGAGAATTCGAAGGAGAACGACGTCTTTCCGGTCTCCAGAAGTTCACGCACCGTAACGGCGCGGTCGGTTCTGGTGGAAGCTGTGCCAAGGGCCATGCGGAGAGGTTAGCCAGGGGCATGGCGGAGCCCCAACCGAACGGGCACCAAAGATCTGTTATGTCGGATTCTTGTCCATCCTTCGGACAGTTTTCCGGTCACTCGTGCTGGGAACCCGGCCGGACGGCATCGGTCGAGGGCTTCCGTCCGCGCGTTCCCGGCCGCGCCTCCCGGCCGCGCCTCCCGGCCGGGCCCCGCGCCGCCCGCCGGGCCCCCGGCTGCGGCTAGCGGCCGAACGACCTGATGCGCCCGGCGAGTTCGGCGGTCGCGGCAGCGGGGTCGGCGGCCTCGGTGAGGGCCCGGACGACCACCACCCGGCGGGCGCCCGCGGCCAGCACCTCGTCGAGGTTGCCCGCGTCGATGCCGCCGATGGCGAACCAGGGGCGGTCCTGGCGGAGCGAGGCCGCGTACCGGACCAGGTCCAGGCCGGGGGCGTAGCGGCCGGGTTTGGTGGGGGTGGGCCAGCACGGTCCGGTGCAGAAGTAGTCCACGCCGCTCTCGGCGACGGCGGCGTCGACCTCGGACTCGGCGTGCGTGGAGCGGCCGACCACGACGTCCTGGCCGAGGATCGCGCGGGCGGCGGGCACCGGCAGGTCGCCCTGGCCCAGGTGCAGGACGTCGCTGCCCACGGCGTGCGCCACGTCGGCGCGGTCGTTCACGGCGAGCAGCTTGCCGTGCCGGCGGCAGGCGTCGGCGAAGACGGCCAGGTGCTCCAGCTCCTCGCCCGCCTCCATGCCCTTGTCGCGGAGCTGGACGATGTCGACGCCGTTGGACAGCACGGCGTCGAGGAACGCGGGGAGGTCTCCCTGCGCCTTGCGGGCGCCCGTGCAGAGGTAGAGCCGGGCGTCGGCGAGCTGGGCGCGAGGCGCGGGCAGCGTGGGCATGGTGCGGTGTCCCCCGTTCCGCGGGCGCCCGTAGGGGCTCCCGCCTGGCGGGCGTGCGTACGGCCCAGGGGCTGGGCCGGGACCGTAGGCACGCCCCGATCGGCTTGTGTCAGAGGGCCAGCGCCTGAGCGCGGCGCTTCACCTCCGTGCCGCGATTCTCGCTCAGGGCCTCGGCGGGGGTGCCGGGCAGGGTCGGGTCGGCGGTGAAGAGCCACTCCAGCATCTCCTCGTCGGAGAAGCCGTCGTCCTTCAGGACCGTCAGGAGGCCGGGCAGACCCTTGACGATCTTGTCGCCGTCGATGAAGGCGGCGGGCACCTGGAGCGCACGGTTCTCACCGCGCCGCACCGCGATGAGCTGGCCGTCCTTCACCAGCTGGCGCACCTTCGTCACCTCCAGGTCGAGCATCTCCGCGATGTCGGGGAGGTAGAGCCAGGCGGGTACGAGTGCATCGGTCTTTGCGTCAATCTCGGTCACAGGACAAGCCTGCCATCCAGGACCGACAGTCGGCACCCGGGACCGCCCGGAGCGCCCCTGCCGACGGCTGCGCTAGGGCTGTCGGACTGCCGCCTTCAGCGGTACGGAGGGGTCGGCGGCCAGCACCGGGTCGAGCGCGGCGCCCGCCTCGACCAGCTTGCGCCCCTGCGCCAGGTCCCGGGCGCGGCCCACCGCGAGCAGCGCCACGAGGGCCCCGTCACGGAGCCAGCAGACCGACCAGGAGGGGCCGGCCGCGTCGCCGCGCCAGATCATCGAGTCGGCGTCGGCGTGGTGGCCGATGTACTGCACGAAGCGGCCGAACTGCTCGGACCAGAAGTACGGCACGGGGTCGTAGACCAGCGGCGTGCCGCCCAGGATGTTCGCGGCGACCGCGCGGGGACCCTGGAGGGCGTTGTCCCAGTGGTGGACTAGCAGCCGGCGCCCGTAGCGCCGGGACGGGAAGGAGGCACAGTCCCCGACGGCGTACACGTCGGGAGCCGAGGTGCGCAGGTGCGCGTCGGCGGTGACGGAGCCGTCCGGCCCCAGTGCGATGCCGGAGCCCTCCAGCCAGGCCGTCGCGGGTCTGGCACCGATGCCGACGACGACGGCCCCGGCCGGGACGCGGCGTCCGTCGGCGAGCAGCACCGCCCCGGGCTCCACCGCGGCCACGCGCGCCTGGGTGAGGAGTTCCGCGCCGCCCTCGGTGTACCAGGCGGCCATGGGCCCGGCGATCCCGGCGGGCATCGTCCCGGCGAGCGGCCGGTCGGCGGCCTCCACGACGGTGACCCGGCAGCCCGCCTCGCGGGCGGCGGTGGTGAACTCGGCGCCGATCCAGCCCGCGCCGACCACCACCACGTCGCTCTGCGCGTCCAGCACCGGGCGCAGCCGGTGCGCGTCGTCCAGGGTGCGCAGCAGGTGGACACCGGGGGCGCCGACGGTGCCGGGCAGGGTGACGGGGTGAGCGCCGGTGGCCAGCACCAGGGCGTCGTACGGAACGGCCCCGCGCACGGTGTCGATCTCATGGTCGGCGGGCCGCACTCCGACGGCCTCGGTACCGAGCCGCAGGTCGACGCCGAGCGCCTCGAAGTCGACGTCGAAGGCGGAGCCCTCCGCCTTGCCCAGGAGCACCGCCTTGGACAGCGGGGGCCGGTCGTACGGGGGGTGCCGCTCGGCGCCGAGCAGCACGAGGGAGCCTCGGAAGCCCTGCTCGCGCAGGGCCACGGCGGTCTGCACTCCGGCCATTCCCGCGCCGACGACGACGATTCGTTTCTGCTCGCTCACTCGGCCACCTCAAGTATCTGACACAGTGTCAGGAATGCGCTTCCCCGTCCGCCTGCTCCTCGACCACGCTCGTACCGCTGCCCTCCTGGGATTCCCATGCCCAGCTCTCCTCCAGCCGAACGCGACCGTCCGGCAGGAGGGTGACCGCGGACAGACAGTGTCCGGAGGACGTGGTGCCGTCCGACTTCAGCTGTACGTACCTGAAGTCCAGCCGGTCGCCCTCCCGGGTGCCGACGAGATGTCCCCGCACGATGTCGCCGCCCGTGTACTCGGCCCAGATCAGGCCGTCCTGTTCGTGGTAGGCGAAGCGGGTGCGGGTGCCGACCTGTCCGGGGGCCTGGTCGGCGACCGGGGCGAGGACGAGTCCGTCGAGCGAGCGGGGCACGGGGGCGCTCCCTTACGGGCCGTTGTGGCGAACGTCTAGTCTGGTCACCGTACAAGCACTCACGGGAGCCCGGCTGACCGGGCTGAGAGGGAGGCTGACCAGGCCTCCGACCGTACGAACCTGATCCGGGTCATGCCGGCGAAGGGAGGGGCTGGACGCCCATGCATTCCTCTGAGCAACGCCCGTACGACGTCCTGGTGATCGGCGGCGGGATCATCGGCCTCGTGACGGCCTGGCGGGCCGCACAACGGGGCCTGCGCACCGCGCTCGCCGACCCCGAGCCGGGCGGCGGCGCCGCACAGGTGGCGGCCGGCATGCTGGCCGCCGTCACCGAACTCCACTACGGCGAGCAGACCCTGCTCGGCCTCAACCTCGCGTCCGCGCGCCGCTATCCGCAGTTCGTCGCCGAACTGGAGGAGGCCAGTGGGCTGGACACCGGTTACCGCGCGTGCGGCACCCTGGCCGTGGCCCTGGACGCCGACGACCGGGCCCACCTGCGCGAACTGCACGCCCTGCAACGGCAGTCGGGGCTCACGTCCGAGTGGCTGAGCGGGCGCGACTGCCGCCGTCTGGAGCCGATGCTCGCCCCGGGGGTGCGCGGTGGCCTGCGGGTCGACGGCGACCACCAGATCGACCCGAGGCGGCTTGCCGCTGCCCTCCTGGCCGCCTGCGAGCGGGGCGGAGTGGCCTTGTACCGGACGACCGCCGAGCGGCTGTCCGTGGTACGGGAGCGGGCGGCGGGCGCTCTGCTGGCGGACGGCACCGAGGTGGTCGCCGACCAGGTGGTACTGGCCGCCGGGTCGCTCAGCGGGCGGCTGGCGGGTGTACCCCCGGAGGTCCTGGTGCCGGTGCGCCCGGTGAAGGGGCAGGTGCTGCGACTGACGGTGCCCCGCGCGTACGCGCCGTTCCTGAACCGCACGGTGCGCGCGGTGGTGCGCGGCAGCCACGTCTACCTGGTGCCCCGGGAGAACGGTGAGCTGGTCGTCGGCGCCACCACCGAGGAACTGGGCTGGGACACCACGGTCACGGCGGGCGGCGTGTACGAGCTGCTGCGCGACGCGCACGAGCTGGTGCCCGGCATCACCGAGCTGCCCCTCACCGAGACCCGGGCCGGACTGCGGCCCGCCTCCCCCGACAACGCCCCGCTGCTCGGTCCGACCGCCCTGCCGGGGCTGCTGCTCGCCACCGGCCACTACCGCAACGGAGTGCTGCTCACCCCCGTCACCGGGGACGCGATGGCGACGGTGCTGACGACCGGCGAGCTCCCGCAGGAGGCCCGGCCGTTCACCCCGCGCCGCTTCCCCGCCGTACCCCCACCGCCCGCCCCCTCCGTACGACAGGAGCAGCTCGTATGAACGTGTCCGTGAACGGCGAGCCGCGCGCACTGTCCGCCGGTACGACCCTCGGCGACCTCGTCGCGACCCTCACGCGCGCACACGCGGGCGTGGCCGCGGCGCTCAACGAGACAGTGGTGCCGCGAGGCCGCTGGGCGGACACCGCCCTCGGCGACGGCGACCGCGTCGAAGTACTCACCGCAGTCCAGGGAGGCTGAACACCATGGCCGACGACCTCTTCGAACTGGGCGGCGTGTCCTTCTCGTCCCGGCTGATCATGGGGACGGGCGGTGCGCCCAGCCTGGACGTACTGGAACGCTCGCTGACCGCCTCCGGCACCGAACTCACGACGGTGGCCATGCGGCGGCTCGACCCCTCAGTGCAGGGCTCGGTGCTGTCCGTGCTGGAACGGCTCGGCATCCGCGTCCTGCCGAACACCGCCGGCTGCTTCACGGCGGGCGAGGCGGTGCTCACCGCACGACTGGCGCGGGAGGCGCTGGGCACCGACTGGGTGAAGCTGGAGGTCATCGCCGACGAGCGGACCCTGCTGCCCGACCCGGTGGAACTCCTCGACGCCGCGGAGGTACTGGTGGACGACGGCTTCACCGTGCTGCCGTACACGAACGACGACCCGGTGCTCGCGCGGAAGCTGGAGGACGTGGGGTGCGCGGCGGTCATGCCGCTCGGCTCGCCCATCGGCTCCGGGCTCGGCATCCGCAACCCGCACAACTTCGAGCTGATCGTGGAGCGGGCGGGGGTGCCGGTGATCCTCGACGCGGGGGCGGGCACCGCGTCCGACGCGGTGCTGGCGATGGAGCTGGGCTGCGCGGGGGTGATGCTGGCGTCGGCGGTGACGCGGGCGCAGGAACCGGTGCTGATGGCGGAGGCGATGCGGCACGGGGTCGAGGCGGGGCGGCTGGCGTACCGGGCGGGGCGGATCCCGCGGCGGCACTTCGCGGAGGCTTCGTCGCCGGGGGAGGGCAGGGCGAGGCTGGATCCGGAGCGGCCGGCGTTCTGAGGGGGCGGAGTCGGCTGGGGCGCGGTGGCCGCCGGGGGCCGGGGGCGGCTGGGTACGGGGAGCGGTGGCGGCCGGTATACGGGGGGACGCGGGGCGTGGGGCGGGGGGTGCACCTTCGGTGGGGGCCGCCCCCTGGCCCGCCCGTTCCGCCCCCGGGGGCGGCCCCGCCGCCCAAGGGCGCTGGCGCTACCGGCGGGGGCGGGGCGATGTGAGTGGTATGGCCCTGTTACAGGTCGGCTTCAGTCCGGGGGCGGGGCGGGATCGCCGGCCGGTCCGCACGTACCGGCTCGTAGACTCCCTCCGTGGACACGACCCTTGAAGACCCCCTCGTCGGGCACCTGCTCGACGGCCGCTATCGCGTCGAGGCACGCATCGCCGTCGGCGGGATGGCCACGGTCTACCGGGCCGTCGACACCCGCCTCGACCGTGTGCTCGCCCTCAAGGTGATGCACCCCGCCCTCGCCGCGGACGCCTCCTTCGTGGACCGCTTCATCCGCGAGGCGAAGTCCGTGGCGCGTCTCGCGCACCCGAACGTGGTGGGCGTCTTCGACCAGGGCGCCGACGGCGCGTACGTCTACCTGGCGATGGAGTACATCGCGGGCTGCACTCTGCGCGACGTCCTGCGCGAGCGCGGCGCCCTCCAGCCGCGGGCCGCGCTGGACATCCTGGAGCCCGTGCTGGCCGCGCTCGGCGCCGCGCACCGGGCCGGGTTCGTGCACCGGGACATGAAACCGGAGAACGTCCTGATCGGCGACGACGGCCGGGTGAAGGTCGCCGACTTCGGTCTCGTGCGGGCCGTGGACACCGTCACCAGCTCCACCGGATCGCTCCTGGGCACGGTCTCCTACCTCGCTCCCGAGCAGATCGAGCACGGCACCGCCGACACCCGCGCCGACGTGTACGCGTGCGGAGTCGTCCTGTACGAAATGCTGACCGGTACGAAGCCGCACTCCGGCGGCACCGCCGCCCAGGTGCTCTACCAGCACCTCAACAAGGACGTTCCGCCGCCGTCGGCCGCGGTGCCGGGGCTGGCGCCCGAACTGGACGGACTGGTCGGCGAGGCCACCGCCCGCGACCCGGAGGCCCGCCCGTTCGACGCGGTCGCCCTGCTCGGACTGGCCAGGACGGCGCGCGCGGCCCTCGGCGACGAGCAGTTGGACCTCGTACCCCCGCAGGCGAAGCCGGAGGCTCCGGCGGTCGGTCCCGAGGAGCGCACCAGCGTGATCCCGCGCACGCTGCCCACCGAGCGGCACACCAGCCGGCTGCCGCGGCCGGAGCCCGACCCGTCCCGCGCGACGTCGCGGCGTGCCCTGCCCACCCGGCGGGGACTGGCCCTGGTCGTGGCGGCGGTGCTGCTGGCCCTGGTGGGCACCGGGGTCTGGTACATCAACTCCGGGCAGTTCACGCAGGTCCCGGCACTGCTCAGCCAGTCGGAGAAGGACGCACGGGCGAAGCTGTCGGCGGCCGGGCTCGACGTGAAGGGCGTGGAGCGGAAGTTCAGCGACACCGTCACGCGCGGCACGGTCATGGACAGCGATCCGGCGCCCGGCTCACGCATCCGCCACAACGGGTCGGTGACGCTGGTCCTTTCCCGGGGCCCCGAGATAGTGAAGGTCCCGGACGTGAAGCGGATGCCGCTGGCGAAGGCGAGGAACGAACTCAAGGACGCCGGCCTCGCACCCGGCGTCGTCACCAGGGCGTTCAGCGAGGACGTCCCCCTGGGCACGGTCATCAGCACCGAGCCGCGTGCGGGCACCGGCCGCGCACCCGACACCGCGGTGGCGATCGTCGTGAGCAAGGGCGCGCCGGTGGACATGCCGACGGTGACCGGGCAGGGCGTCGAGGACGCCACCGCCACCCTGGAGGGCCTCGGGCTGAAGGTCGACGTCGCGCCCGGGCAGGTCCACTCCCCCGCCGAGGCGGGCAAGGTGGCACGGCAGTCGGTCCCCGCGGGCACCAGGCTCGGCCAGGGCGAGCGCGTGACGCTCACCGTCTCCAAGGGGCCGCGGATGGTCGCGGTGCCGGACGTCCTCGGCAAGCAGGCGGACGAGGCGGCCCGGGTGCTGAAGGAGGCGGGTTTCCAGGTCGAGGTCGAACGGCCGCTCCTGTCCTTCAGCAAGGTCATCGAGAAGCAGTCGGTCTCCGGCGGTTCGCAGGCCCCCGAGGGCAGCACGATCACCGTCACCACGAAGATCCTCTAGCGGGGTCCGGGCGAGCACGACGGCGGGGGGCACGGCGCGGGTGCGGCATCCTGGAGGGTGATGAGCACCGCAGAAGTCCCCACCCCGTTCCCCGCCGGCACCCCGACCGCGCACGTCCCGTCGGCCCGTGTCCCGGCCGGCCACGATCCCGCCCTGCGCAACCCGGTCGGCGGCCATGTCCCCGTCGCCGGAGGGCTCGCCTCGACCGGGCTGCCGTACGCCCGGGAGGTGGGCGCCGAGGCCGTGCAGGTCTTCGTCGCCAATCCGCGCGGCTGGGCGACGCCGCTCGGGAACCCGGCGCAGGACGAGCTGTTCCGTGCCGCCTGCGCCGCCGAGCGCATCCCGGCGTACGTCCATGCCCCCTACCTGATCAACTTCGGTTCGCACACCGCGGCCACGGTCGAGCGGTCCGTGGAGTCGCTGCGGCACTCCCTGCGCCGGGCCCGCGCCATCGGCGCGCTGGGGGTCGTCGTGCACACCGGGTCGGCGACCGGCGGACGCCCCCGTGCGGAGGCCCTCGCGCAGGTACGGACGCACCTACTGCCGCTGCTGGACGAGCTGACCCACGACGACGACCCGTACCTGCTGCTGGAGTCGACGGCCGGCCAGGGCTTCTCGCTGTGCTCGCGGACCTGGGACTTCGGTCCGTACTTCGACGCCCTGGACCACCACCCGAAGCTCGGGGTCTGCCTGGACACCTGCCACATCTTCGCGGCGGGCCACGATCTGGCGGGGCCGGGCGGGATGAAGCAGACCCTGGACCTGCTGGTGGACACGGTCGGTGAGGGGCGTCTGAAGCTGATCCACGCCAACGACTCCAAGGACGTCACGGGCGCGCACAAGGACCGGCACGAGAACATCGGCGCGGGGCACATCGGCGAGGAACCGTTCCGCGAGCTGTTCTCGCACCCGGCGACCCAGGGGGTGCCGCTGGTCATCGAGACGCCGGGCGGCAAGGAGGGGCATGCGGCGGACGTGGCGCGGCTCAAGGGCCTGCGCACGTTCTGAGCGACTTCCGCCCCGGCCGGCCGGAGCCCGTGCAGGCGGCCCGGCCGCTACAGCTCGGGCCCGTCCCCCGGCTCCTCCTGGTACGAGTAGCGCTGTTCGCGCCAGGGGTCGCCGATGTTGTGGTAGCCGCGTTCCTCCCAGAAACCACGGCGGTCCGCCGTCATGTACTCGATGCCGCGGACCCACTTGGGGCCCTTCCAGGCGTACAGGTGCGGGATCACCAGGCGCAGCGGGAAACCGTGCTCGGCGGTGAGCAGGTCCTCGCCCTTGTGGGTGGCGAAGATGGTGCGCGGGTCGGTGAAGTCCTCGATGCGGACGTTGGCGCTGTAGCCGTACTCGGCCCAGACCATGACGTGTGTGACCTTCGGGGCCGGGGGGGCCAGTTCCAGGACCGTCCGGGCGGCGACGCCACCCCATTCGGCCCCCAGCATGCTGAACTTCGTCACGCAGTGCAGATCCGCGAGCACCGTCGTGAAGGGCAGTGCGGAGAACGCCTCGTGGTTCCAGCAGCGTTTCTCGCCGTCCGCGGTCGCGCCGAAGACGCGGAACTCCCAGCGCTCCGGCTTGAACTTGGGGACGGGCCCGTAGTGGGTGACCGGCCAACCGCGCTGGAGCCGCTGTCCCGGCGGAAGCTCGGAGTGCTCGATTGCGCGGTGTTCCCGGCTTTCCGGCTGACCCATGCCTCCCATGGTGACAGACGGCGAGGGGTGGTCATGACCGGGTCTGGGCCGATTCGGGCAACTCCTACTAAGCATGCACTTACTGGACGTCTTCCGAGCTGCGGTGCGAGGATGCGCGCAATCTGCCCGGCCACCCCCTGGAAGGAGCCCCAGCGATGCAGGGCGACCCCGAGGTCATTGAATTTCTCAACGAGCAGCTGACCGCCGAACTGACGGCGATCAACCAGTACTTCCTTCACGCGAAGATGCAGGACAACTTCGGCTGGACCAAGCTGGCGAAGTACACGCGGGCCGAGTCGTTCGACGAGATGAAGCACGCGGAGATCCTCACCGACCGCATCCTTTTCCTGGAGGGTCTGCCCAACTACCAGCGGCTCTTCCACGTCCGGATCGGGCAGACGGTCACCGAGATGTTCCAGGCGGACCGGCAGGTCGAGGTCGAGGCGATCGACCGGCTGAAGCGCGGCGCGGAGGTCATGCGCGCCAAGGGCGACATCACGTCGGCCAATATCTTCGAGGACATCCTCGCGGACGAGGAGCACCACATCGACTACCTGGACACCCAGCTGGAGCTGGTCGAGAAGCTCGGCGAGCCGCTCTACATCGCCCAGCTGATCGAGCAGCCGAGCGAGGCCTAGCAGCCCCTCAGGCGGCCTCGTCCAGGGCCACCCGGCCCGGCTGCTCCGCGACGGCGGACAGCTCGTGCTTGGCGATCAGTTCGCGGCGCGGGCAGGCCCCGCGGCCGAGCAGGCCCTGGATCGTACGGACGCAGTTGCCGCAGTCCGTGCCGGCCTTGGTGACGGAGGCTATCTGGCGCGGGGTGCACGCTCCGGCGGCGGCGTGGGCCTTGATCTGCTGGTCGGTCACGCCGAAGCAGGAGCAGACGAACACGCGGACACCTCGATCCCTCGGCCGGGCCGGTTCATGGTCAGGTAAACCTCACCTTACCTGGCTTGCCGTATTCGTAAAGACCCTGGCCGCACATGACGGAGGGGCACGGATCACATGGATCCGTGCCCCACTGTCGTACGTCCCCCGGGGGCTACTGGTCGCGGTACATCTCCGCCACCAGGAACGCCAGGTCGAGCGACTGGCTGCGGTTGAGCCGGGGGTCGCAGGCCGTCTCGTAACGCTGGTGCAGGTCGTCGACGAAGATCTCGTCGCCGCCGCCCACGCACTCCGTGACGTCGTCGCCGGTGAGCTCGACGTGGATGCCGCCCGGGTGGGTGCCCAGGCCCTTGTGCACCTCGAAGAAGCCCTTGACCTCGTCGAGCACGTCGTCGAAGCGGCGCGTCTTGTGGCCGGAGACGGCCTCGTAGGTGTTGCCGTGCATCGGGTCGGTGATCCAGGCGACGGTCGCGCCGGACGCGGTGACCTTCTCGACCAGGTCGGGCAGCTTGTCGCGGACCTTGTCGGCGCCCATCCGGACGATGAAGGTCAGCCGGCCGGGCTCGCGGTCCGGGTCCAGCTTGTCGATGTAGCCGAGCGCCTCGTCCACGGTGGTCGTGGGGCCGAGCTTGATGCCGATCGGGTTGCGGATCCGGGAGGCGAACTCGATGTGCGCGCCGTCCATCTGCCGGGTGCGCTCACCGATCCACACCATGTGACCGGAGGTGTCGTACAGGGTGCCGGTGCGGGAGTCCACGCGGGTCAGCGCGGCCTCGTAGTCCAGCAGCAGCGCCTCGTGCGACGCGTAGAACTCCACGGTGCGGAACTCCGCCGGGTCGGTCCCGGCGGCCTTCATGAAGTTCAGCGCGTTGTCGATCTCGCGGGCGAGCTGCTCGTAGCGCTGGCCGGACGGCGAGTTCTTCACGAAGTCCTGGTTCCAGGCGTGCACCTGGCGCAGGTCCGCGTAACCGCCGGTGGTGAAGGCGCGCACGAGGTTGAGGGTGGAGGCGGACGCGTTGTACATCCGCTTCAGCCGCTCGGGGTCCGGGATGCGGGCCTCTTCGGTGAAGGCGAAGCCGTTCACCGAGTCGCCGCGGTACGTCGGCAGGGTCACGCCGTCGCGGGTCTCGGTCCCCTTGGAGCGCGGCTTGCTGTACTGGCCGGCGATCCGGCCCACCTTGACGACGGGCACGGACGCGGCGTACGTCAGCACGGCGCCCATCTGGAGAAGCGTCTTGAGCTTGTTGCGGATGTGGTCGGCCGACACGGCGTCGAATGCTTCCGCGCAGTCGCCGCCCTGGAGCAGGAACGCCTCGCCCTTGGCGACGGCTCCCAGTCGGGCGCGCAGCTGGTCGCACTCGCCCGCGAAGACGAGCGGCGGATACGATTCGAGGTCCGCGACAACATCGCGCAGCGCCTCGGCATCGGGGTACTCGGGCTGCTGCGCCGCAGGAAGGTCGCGCCAGGTGTTGCCACCGTTGAGGGTGGTCTTCGCGTTCACGGTCACCCGGCCACCCTACGGGGTGCGGCCCGGTGCTCCGCGCCCCGCTCACAAGGTGAGACGTGCGGTCCACGGCCGGTGGAGCCCCGGCGTGCCGGAGCGGGACGGGCCGGCACCCCTTCTCGTTCACCGCGTCCGGTCCGTGCGTGGGGTAGGGTGCGCCACATGTTCGCGCCGAAGAACCAGACCCGCACGCAGAACTGGTGGTGGACCGCTCATCCGGCGGCCCACTGATCGCGCGTACATCCACTGACGCACAGGCCGCCCCAGGAGGGCGGCCTTTCTGCGTTGCAGGGCCGTTCCTCCAGCTCCCGCCCCTTCCTGGAAGGAACCGCCCGATGCTCGCGCACCCCCTCCCCGAGACCCTCCTGCCCCGGCTCGCCGCCTGCGACGGCCCGCCCTTCGCCCTGCTGCGCCGCCGGGCCCCGGGCCGCGACCACGACACCGTCGAGGTGCTGATCGGCTCCGTGCACGAGGCGCAGCGGCTGGCGGACCTGCCGGTCGGCGGGGAGGGGCTGCCGACGCTCGCCCTCGTCCCGTTCCGGCAGATCGCGGAGCGCGGCTTCGACGTGCGGGACGACGGGACGCCGTTGAGCGTGCTGGTCGCGCAGGAGGCGTACGAGCTGCCCCTGGAGGGGGTGCTGTCCGCGCTTCCCTCGCACGAGGTGCACGTGGAGAGCGGCGGTTTCGACGTCGCGGACAAGGAGTACGAGGAGATCGTCCGGCGTGTCGTGGACGGCGAGATCGGGCGCGGCGAGGGCGCCAACTTCGTGATCCGGCGCACGTACACGGGGAACATCCCGGGCTTCGGACGCGCCGACGCGCTCGCGCTCTTCCGCCGGCTGCTCGACGGGGAGCGGGGCGCGTACTGGACGTACGTCGTGCACACGGGGGACCGCGTGCTGGTGGGCGCGAGCCCCGAGGTGCACGTGCGGATGTCCGGCGGGACGGTGGTGATGAACCCGATCAGCGGCACCTACCGCTACCCGGCCGACGGTCCCACGCCCGAGGACCTGCTCGACTTCCTCGCCGATCCGAAGGAGACCGAGGAGCTGTCGATGGTCGTGGACGAGGAACTCAAGATGATGTGCACCGTCGGCGACATGGGCGGGGTCGTGGTCGGTCCGCGGCTCAAGGAGATGGCGCACCTCGCGCACACGGAGTACGAACTGCGGGGGCGCAGTTCGCTGGACGTGCGGGAGGTGCTGCGCGAGACGATGTTCGCGGCGACGGTGACGGGCTCGCCGGTGCAGAACGCGTGCCGGGTGATCGAGCGGCACGAGGTGGGCGGGCGCGGCTACTACGCGGGGGCGCTGGCTCTGCTCGGCCGCGACGCGACGGGCGCGCAGACCCTCGACTCGCCGATCCTCATCCGTACCGCCGACATCCGTCCCGGCGGGCGGCTGCGGGTGCCGGTCGGCGCCACCCTCGTACGGAACTCCGACCCGGCCGGGGAGGTCGCGGAGACGCACGCCAAGGCGGCGGGGGTGCTGGCCGCGCTGGGGGTGCGCCCTGGGCGTCCGCGCGAGGAGTCGGTACGTCCTCTCCTCGCGGACGACGCGCGGGTGCGGGCGGCGCTGGACGGGCGGCGGGCCCACCTCGCGCCGTTCTGGCTGAGGATGCAGGAACGCACCCGTACTCTGTCCGGACACGCACTGGTGATCGACGCCGAGGACACCTTCACCGCGATGCTCGCGCACGTCCTGCGCGCCTCCGGCCTTGAGGTGTCCGTGCGCCGCTACGACGAGCCGGGGCTGCGGGAGGCGGCACTCGGGCATCCGGGTCCGGTCGTGCTGGGGCCCGGTCCGGGAAACCCCGCGGACGCGGACGACCCGAAGATGCGGTTCCTGCGGACGCTGACGGCGGACCTGTTGCGCGAGGCGCGGCACGGGGTGCTCGGGGTGTGCCTGGGGCATGAACTGATCGCGGCGGAACTGGGCCTGGCGGTCGTGCGCAAGAGGGTGCCGTACCAGGGGGTGCAGGAGACGGTCGATCTGTTCGGACGGCCCGAGACGGCCGGCTTCTACAACAGCTTCACGGCGGTCTGCGACGACGCGGAGGCGGCCGAGCTGGCGGCACACGGCATCGAGGTGGCCAGGGGCGCCGGGGACGCGGGGAGCCGCAGTGAGACGCGGGACGCCGGGGACGCGGGGGCAGGCGGCGACGTGGGCCCCGCGGGCCCGGGCGAGGTGCACGCGCTGCGCGGTCCCGGTTTCGCCTCCGTGCAGTTCCACCCGGAGTCGGTGCTCAGCATGCGGGGGACGGCGGTGGTGACGGACCTGCTGGCAGGGGTGGCGGCAGCGGTCGCCCGCTCGGCCGACTGATCCCGCACCTCTGCGCACCGGCGCGGCCGGGACCTCCTTCCCGGCCGCGCCCGGTGCGCACCCGCGCCGAGCCGGTGACGGCATCCCCGGAACGACGCCCGCCACCCTCTCCGGCGCGTGACTCCCGGGCCCCTCGCACGGCCCCGGGCGTTCAGCCGAAGAAGACCTCCGCCTCCGCGTACAGCTGTGCCGGCACCGTCTTCAGCGTCGCCGTCGCCTCCCCGATCGGCACCCGCACGATGTCCGTGCCGCGCAGTGCCACCATCGTCCCGTAGTCCCGCTCGTGCACCGCGTCGATCGCGTGCAGCCCGAAGCGGGTGGCGAGCCAGCGGTCGAAGGCGCTGGGCGTGCCGCCGCGCTGGACGTGCCCGAGGACGGTCGTACGGGCCTCCTTGCCGGTCCGCTTCTCCACCACTCCCGCCAGCCACTCCCCCACGCCCGACAGCCGCACATGTCCGAAGGCGTCCCGCGTGCCGTCCTTCAGCACCATGTCGCCGTCCTTGGGCACCGCACCTTCGGCCACCACGACTATCGGCGCGTACGAGGACGTGAAACGCGAGGTGATCCAGCCGCAGACCTGCTCGACGTCGAAGGGGCGCTCGGGCACGAGGATGACGTTGGCGCCGCCCGCGAGTCCGGAGTGCAGGGCGATCCAGCCGGAGTGGCGGCCCATCACCTCCACCACCAGGACCCGCATGTGGGACTCGGCGGTGGTGTGCAGCCGGTCGATGGCCTCCGTCGCGATGGACACGGCGGTGTCGAACCCGAAGGTGTAGTCGGTGGCGGAGAGATCGTTGTCGATGGTCTTGGGGACGCCGACGCAGTTGATCCCGTACTCGCCCCAGAGCCGGGCGGCGACGCCGAGGGTGTCCTCGCCGCCGATCACGATCAGGGCCTCCACGCCGTGCCGGGCCATGGTGGCCTGCATGCGGCGCACGCCGTCCGCGCCGTCGCTGAGGGGGTTGGTACGGGAGGAGCCGAGGACGGTGCCGCCCCGGGGCAGGATGCCGCGGACGGAATCGATGCCCAGGCGCACCGTGCGGTGGTCGTCGAGGACACCTCGCCAGCCGTCCCTGAAGCCCACGAACTCGTGTCCGTAGCGCTGGACGCCCTTGCGGACGACGGCCCGGATGACCGCGTTGAGCCCCGGGCAGTCGCCTCCCCCGGTCAGTACTCCGACCTTCATGGCACCGTGCGTCCGCATGTGCGGGTCCCTTCGCCGCGCCGAGCACTGGGACCCACCACGCTAGGGGCGCGCTCAGACGTCGTCGAGACCGCGTTCGATCGCGTACCGCACCAGTTCGACCCTGTTGTGCAGCTGGAGCTTGCCGAGGGTGTTCTGCACGTGGTTCTGGACGGTGCGGTGCGAGATGACCAGGCGCTCGGCGATCTGCTTGTACGACAGCCCCTTGGCGACCAGCCGCAGGACCTCCGTCTCGCGGTCGGTGAGCTGCGGGGCCTTCGGTTCGTCCGGGGCGGCCGGCGCCGGGTCCGAGGCGAGGCGGCGGTACTCGCCGAGGACGAGCCCGGCCAGACCCGGTGTGAAGACCGGGTCGCCGGCCGCCGTGCGGCGCACCGCGTCGCACAGTTCCTCGGTGGACGCCGACTTCAGCAGATAGCCGGTCGCACCGGACTTCACCGCTTCCAGTACGTCGGCGTGCTCGCCGCTCGCGGACAGCACCAGCACCCGCAGCCCGGGGTCGGCGCCGACGAGTTCCTTGCAGACCTGCACGCCCGGCATGCCCGGCAGATTCAGGTCCAGGACCAGGACGTGGGGGCCGACGGCCTGCGCGCGGCGCACCGCCTGCGGGCCGTCCCCGGCGGTGGCGACCACGTCGTAACCGGCGGCCGCCAGGTCGCGGGCGACGGCGTCGCGCCACATCGGGTGGTCGTCGACGACCATCACCCTGATCGACCGGGCCTGCTCCGCGGTCGCTTCGGTCACTTCACTCATCAGCGTTACGCCTTCCCCCGTGGAACCTTCAGTTCGACTTCTGTGCCCTGCCCCGGCGTCGAGAGCAGTTCGGCGCTCCCGCCCAGGTCCCGCAGCCGCCCGCGGATCGACAGGGCGACTCCGAGGCGTCCTTCCCCCTCGGCCTGCGCGAGCCGCCCCTCGGGGATGCCGGGACCGTCGTCCCGTACCGTCACGATCACCTCGTGGGGCTCGTCCTCGACCAGCAGCCAGGCCTGGGCGCCGTCGCCGCCGTGCCTGCGGACATTGTCCAGTGCCGCACCGACAGCGGCCGCCAGCTCCCTGGCCGCCGCGGGTTCGAGGAGCACCGGAGCGCCGGGTTCCGCGAAGGAGACCCGGGCTCCGGCGTGCGGGGCGAGCAGCGCGCGCAGGTCGACGGCGCCCGTCCGCGTCGTGTCGTCCGGCTCGTCGACCTCGACACTGCGGACCACCGCGCCCCGGGAGGCGTCCTCCCAGGCCCGGCTGGGCGGCACGAGACCACTGGAGACCAGGGTCCGCAGGGCGACCTCCTGCTCGCCCGCCATGCGTCCCAGTTCGGCGGCCTCGCCGCCCAGGGCGCTGCCGCGCCGCTGCACCATGGCGAGCACCTGGAGGACGCTGTCGTGGATGTCCCGGGCGAGCCGTTCGCGCTCGCGGGTGGCGGCCTCGATCTCCAGGGCGCGGGCGAGGGTGCGTTCGGAGGCGCGGGCGACTTCCACCACGTACCCGATGGCGATGGAGGCGACCCAGACCAGCAGCACGTTGTGCAGGGTGTCCCGGCTGGGGGTGCCGCGCTCCACCAGGTTCGCGGCGGCGACCAGGGACGAGGCGCAGGCCGCCCAGCGCCAGCCGCCCTTGATGGCGAACGCCAGGACCGAACCGGCCGTCCATATGCTCGGCAAGGTCGGGCCGTCGATGTGCCGCGCCTCGAAGTTGGCGAGCGGGGTCAGCAGGATGCCGACGAGGGCGACGGCGAGGTCGGTGCACAGGAACGGCTTGGTGCAGTTCGCGGCGTTGGCCACCCTGGGGAGCGTGGCCAGCGTCCACAGGGCCATCACCGTCAGGTAGCCGACTGCCACCCAGGGGCGCTCGAACTCGTCCCGGGTGAACACGTACAGGAGCACCGCGTAGGCCATCGTGAGCACGCGGTACCCGGTGAGCGCACGCCACAGCGGCTGCTCGACCGACATCCGCACGACCCGCTCGCGCCGTGCCTTCGCCATCTCTCCCCCACCCCCGGAAGCACGTCTCCGGCCCCTCTGTGCGCCCCGCCCGCCGTACCGGGCGCGTCCCGGAGCAACGACGTCCCCGGGCACCGAAACGTTCCGCCGCGTTCGGCGCGTCCGGCCTACCTCGCCGTTTCCGCCTGCTCGGCCTCGGTCTTCGCCGCCTTCTCCAGCTCCGCCCTGGCGGCCTTCTGGGCCTTCTCCAGCTCGGCCTTCTCGGCCTTGGCCGCCTTCTCTGCGTCCGCGATCTGCCGCTTGGCCGCGGTGGCGTAGATGTCGACGTACTCCTGGCCGGAGAGCTTCATGATCTCGTACATGACCTCGTCGGTCACCGACCGCAGGATGAACCGGTCGCCGTCCATGCCGTGGTAGCGGCTGAAGTCGAGCGGCTTGCCGATCCTGATGCCCGGCCGCATCAGCTTGGGCACGACCTTGCCGGGCGGCTGGATCTTCTCCGTGTCGATCATCGCGACGGGAATCACCGGGGCGCCGGTCGCCAGCGCCACGCGCGCGAGGCCGCCGGGCTTGCCGCGGTACAGGCGTCCGTCCGGGGAGCGGGTGCCTTCCGGGTAGATGCCGAAGAGGCCGCCGTTCTCGACGACCTCGATGCCCGCCTTGATCGCCGCCTCACCGGCGCCGCGCGCACCGGAGCGGTCGACGGGGAGCTGGCCGACGCCCTTGAAGAAGGCGGCCGTGAGCCTGCCCTTGACGCCCGGCGAGGTGAAGTACTCCGCCTTGGCGATGAAGGTGACCTTGCGGTCCAGCACGGCCGGGAGGAAGAAGGAGTCCGAGAAGGACAGATGGTTGCTCGCGAGGATCGCCGGCCCGTCCGCGGGAATGTTCTCGAGGCCCTCCACCCAGGGCCTGAAGGCGACCTTCAGTGACCCTCCGATGGAGAACTTCATTGCGCCGTAGATCAACGTGTGCCTTTCCTTGTCTGCCGAAAAGACCATAACCCGTGTCCGGCCTGCGCTCTCTCCCCCGCGCGTGCCCGTGCCCACCCCGCGCGCGTGCCTCTGCCGGAGGTCCGCCGCAGCGCTGCCGCCGTGCGGGCCGGGGACCCTGCGGACCTGGTCGGTGTCGGTCCGGTCGCGTACGGTGAAGGCAGCTTGAGCCCCCCTTTCACGAACAGGAGACCCCGGTGCCGGTCCTTCCTGGAGCCGAGCCGTTCCGCCACGAGGGCGGAGAGGTAGGCGTCCTTCTCTGCCACGGTTTCACCGGTTCCCCGCAGTCGCTGCGCCCCTGGGCCGACCACCTGGCGGAGCGGGATCTGACGGTTTCCCTGCCGCTGCTGCCCGGTCACGGCACCCGCTGGGAGGACATGCAGGTCACCGGCTGGCAGGACTGGTACGCGGAGGTGGACCGCGAGCTGCGCGACCTCGTCGAACGCTGTGCGCAGGTCTTCGTCCTCGGCCTGTCCATGGGCGGAGCACTGGCCCTGCGACTGGCCGCGAAGCACGGCGACGCGGTCAGCGGACTCGTCCTCGTCAACCCCGGCAACAAGGTGCACGGTCTCGCCGCGCACGCGCTCCCAGTCGCCCGCCATCTGGTGCGTACGACGAAGGGCGTGGCCGACGACATCGCGCTGGAGGGCTCCCACGAGGTGGGCTACACGCGGGTCCCGCTGCACGCCGCGCACTCGCTGCGCCGCTTCTTCCGGCTGGTCGACGGCGAACTGCCGCAGGTGACGCAGCCGACGCTGCTGCTGCACAGTCTCCAGGACCACGTGGTCCCGCCGGCGGACTCGGCCCGCATCCTCAGCCGCATCTCGTCGACCGACGTCACCGAGATCCTGCTGGAACAGAGCTACCACGTGGCGACGTTGGACCATGACGCGGAGCGGATCTTCGACGAGAGTTACGCGTTCATCGGCCGCCTCGCTCCGAGCGTCGGGAAGAAGGGGAGCACTGCTGGTGGCTGAACACAACGCGGAGCGCGCGGACCGCGAGGAGGAGCGGGAGCCGGAGGCCGTCACGGGCGGCCACAAGGACGACGCGGCCGTGCCGCTGGACGAGTCCGCCGTCTGGGAGGCGATTGTGGCCGGTTACGGGGAAGAGCCTCCGGACCCGCCGGGGGCGAAGCCGTTCAAGTCGGTGGACGACCTGGCGCGTCTGGAGGGCGGGGTCAACGGGGACGCACCGGCCGCCGAACCGGGTCCCGTGGAGGACGACCGTCCGGTGGGCAGTTCAGTGATCTTCGCCCCGGGCGTCGGGATGGCCGGTCCCCGGGACTTCTCGCCCGCCGAGGCGAAGGACGAGGACCTCGACGAATCGGACGAGGGGCACTTCGTCCCGCCGGACCCGGACCTCCCGGAGGCCGACGTCACGTCCAGGTTCGCCTGGCTGGCGGTGATCGGCGGCCCGCTGCTGCTGCTCGTCGCGGTCCTGTTCAGCTGGGACATGACCTGGTGGCTCCAGGTCCTGGGCATCGGCGGCTTCCTGGGCGGCTTCGCGACGCTGGTGGCAAGGATGTCGCACGGCTCGGACGAAGAGGACGAGGACCCCGGCCGCGGAGCAGTCGTCTGACCCCACGCCCCCGCCGGCCGCACGCCGTAGCCTGCTTGGGCGGCGGGGCCGCCCCCCACGTCACGTCAGCCCGCTTGGGCGGCGGGGCCGCCCCCGAGGGCGGAACGGGCGGGCAAGGGGGCGGCCCCCCACCGGAGGTGCACCGCCGCCCCGCGCCCCGCGACCGCACCCGCCGCACCCGCCGCTCCCGCGCCCGCCCACCCCCCGCCAAGCACCTCGACGCCCACCCCCTACACCGCGCCCCCTCCCTCCCCCGGCACCCGCACCACCCCCACCACCGGCAAGTGATCCGTGGCCGCCCGCAGGTCCGCCCCCGGCAGCTCCGGCACCCCGCACCCCAGCACCTCCACCCCGTCCGTGGCGAAGATCGCGTCGATCCTCTGGTGCGGGTCCGCCGGCACGGACGTGAACTCCCCGCCCCATGGTGCGGTCGCCCACCCGTCCTGCAATTCCCCCGCCAGTCGGCGGAACGTCCGCCCGTCCGGCCGGTCGTTCAGGTCGCCACCGGCGATCGCGTGCGCCACGCCCTGGGCCCGCCACCCCTCCAGGTGCTCCAGCAGCAGCCCCGCCTGCTCGTAGCGTTCATCGGCCTGAAGGCTCAGGTGGCAGCTCAGCACCCCGAGCCGCGCGCCCCCGATCCGTACGACCGCCGTCGCGAACCCCCGCTGGTGCAGGCCGGGAGTGCGCGGCAGCAGCACGTCCTCGGTGCGCTCCACCGTCGCCCGCAGCGAACACAGCAGCAGCGGCCCCGCGGCGGGCGCGCCACCGCCCAGCACCACCAGGTCGCTGTGCGCGGCCAGCCAGGCGGCCTTCTTGCGCCAGCGGAAGAAGCGCGGCGCCTCCTGGATCAGCACCAGGTCGGGCTCGCAGGCGCGGATCACCCGGGCCAGCGCCTCCCGGTCGTCGCGCATGGAGCGGATGTTGTAGCTGAGGACACGGACGACGGCCGAGCCGTCGGGTTCCGTCGTGGACGGGGGCAGGGGGTCGGTCGCCATGCGGGCCAACATAGACCGGTGCCCGCCGTGTCCTGAAGTGGACGCGACGGGCACCGACGTACGTACGAGAGGGGGCTCAGCCCTGGCGCGCCAGGTCCGCCGCGCCCACCAGTCCGGCCTTGCCGCCGAGCTGTGCCGCGAGGACCTGCGCGTGCGGTCGCCACTGGCCGCCGATCAGCCAGCGCCGGAACGACTTGCGGATCGGGCCGAGGACCAGTTCGCCCTCGTCGGAGACGCCGCCGCCGACGATGAACGCGGACGGGTCGAACAGTGAGGCCAGGTCCGCCAGGCCCGCACCGGCCCAGCGCGCCAGCTCGCGGAAGGAGTCGACGGCGACCGGGTCGCCCTGCCGGGCGGCGGCGCTGACGTGCTTGCCCTCGATGCCCTCGACGGTGCCGTCGCCGAGGCCGAGCAGGATCTGGGCGTTCTCGGGGGTGGCGTTGGCGCGCTGGCGCGCGTAGCGCACGAGGGCGCGGCCGGACGCGTACTGCTCCCAGCAGCCCTGGCTGCCGCAGCCGCACAGCAGGCCGTCCGGGACGACCCGGATGTGGCCGAACTCGGCGGCCACGCCGAAGCGTCCGCGGCGCAGCTTGTTGCCGATGATGATGCCGCCGCCGAGGCCGGTGCCCAGGGTGATGCAGATGACGTCCTCGTGGCCCTTGCCGGCCCCGAACTTGTACTCGCCCCAGGCGGCGGCGTTGGCGTCGTTCTCGACGACGACGGGCAGCCCCACGCGCTGCTCGACCTTGTCCTTGAGCGGTTCGTGGCGCCAGTTGATGTTCGGGGCGAAGAGCACGGTGGCGCGCTTGTCGTCCACGTACCCGGCGGCGCCGATGCCGACCGCCTCGACCTGGTGGCCCGAGCTGACCTCCGAGACCGCCGCCGAGATCGCGTCGACCATCTCCTCGGGGGTCTTCGGTGTCTTCACCTTGTACGTTTCGAGGATCTGTCCCTCTTCGTCGACCACTCCGGCCGCGATCTTCGTGCCGCCGATGTCGACGCCGATGGTGAGTCCCATGAGTCCCTCAGTTTTAGGTCGAGCCCCGCTCGGAGCCGGAGACAGGCTCCGAGGGCCACGGTACCCGAGGAGGGCGCTCAGTCGAGGTCGATGTGTTCACCTTTTGAACGGTCATCCGGGTCATCCGGGCCGTTCTCGGACGACTTGGGCGTTTTGTCCATACGTTCGGCGCTCGTCGTCGGGTCGGCCGAGGCCTGCGTCCAGCGCTGTTCGTGACCGGCGACCGCCGACCGATAAGCCGCCAACAGCTCATTTCCCGCTGCCGCGAGATGATCGAAGACCTGCGGGTTGCGCTCCACCACCGGTTCGACCACTGCCTTCGCCTGCTGAACGAACTGCTGGGCGACGCCCTGGGCCGCCGCACCGAGCAGCGGGGACTGCAGGCCGGACACCTTGTCGGCGACCGCGTCCATCAGCCGGCGCAGTTCCTCGGCGGCGGACCCCGTCCCGGAGCCGTGCTGCGCACGACGGCGGGCCTTCTCGGCGGCGAGGTCCTCCTCGCACGCCGTCGCCCAGGCGTCCGCGTCGTACGCCTCGGACGCGTCGTGCGCACGTGAGGCATGCCCCTCGGAGTCGTACGCACGGGGATCGTCGGGGCGTTCGGTGGCTTCGCTCATGACGCACTCCTGCGACGCGGAGAGGGGGCAACGGAAACGTACCCCTTCGACGTTACCCGAACAGCGGTACGCCGTTCCTGGTTCGTTCACCCCGGGAGCCGCCGCCCCGCGGCGCACCGGAGCTCACCGCCCGTGCGGCCACAGCCCCGGGTCCGGAGTGAAACGGACCCGCAGCGTCCCGTCCTGGAGCGCCGCCCCCGAGACGGCGCACCGGCGCAGCGCGGACGGCAGCGGCAGTATGCGCCGGAACGGCCCGGCGGACAGCACGAGTTCGTCGCCGCGCCGGACGAGCCCCAGGTCACCCTTGGTCGCGCCCGGCAGCGGCAGGTGCCACACCAGCACGCCGTCCTCGCCGAGCCGGTCCTCCACGACGCGCACCGGACCGTTCGCGGGACCGCGGCGGGGATCGCAGGAGAGGTCCCGCGCGAGCAGCTCCAGGTCCTCGACGCCCCGCGGCGCGCGCCCCAGGTGCGGCAGCTCCCGTACCGGGGCGGGGCTCTCGCGCATCTCCTTGAGGTGCGCCTGCTGGTGCGCGGAGAGTGCGGCCAGCCAGGGGTCGGCGGAGGCCGTCGGCAGCACCCGGTTGGCGACGACCGCGTCCAGGACGAGACCGTGCAGGGCGAGGCCCAGCCGGGCGGTGCGCAGGGCGTCCGCGGCGGCCGGTCCCGGTTCGAGGACCAGGCGCACCGACAGGGCTGGGCTCTCGACCACGGCCTGGGCGGCGGCCAGTTCGGCGTCCTGGCGGGCGCTCGTCCCGTACAGCCACTGCGCGGGCATCGGCACCCCGGCGAGCTGCGCCAGCATCGGGCGAAGCGAGCGGGCGGCCTGGCGCTCCGGCGGCAGCAGGCGGCGCAGGTAGCGGCGCAGTTGCTCGGGCAGGGCGAGAGCGGCGAGGGCGGTGTGCGTGGGCGGCATGTCGACGACGACCAGGTCGTACGGGGCGCCGGGCGTCCGGTACAGGGTCCGCAGCGCCCGCAGCAGGGCGAACGGCTCGCTGCCGGGGAGTTCGGTCAGTTCGTCGGCGTCCAGGGCGCCGGCGCCCAGCAGGTCGAGGGCGGCGGCGGAGCGCTCCTGCAGGGCGACGAGTCCGGTGCGGAAGTCGTCGGCGGAGTCGATCTGTGCGGCCCGCAGGCGCGGTTCGGCGGCGAGCGGCCCCGGTGCGGAAGCGACATCGGCCGCGGATATCGCCGCGACGGGTACCCCGAACGCGGGCCCCAGGGTGTCCTGGCGGTCGGTGCCCAGGAGCAGCACGCGCGCGCCCGCGCGGGCTGCCGCGAGCGCGGTCGCGGCGGCGACGGTGCTGCGGCCGGCACCGCCGGGACCGGTGACGAGGACCGTACGCGGCAGCGATCCGCTGTTCTCGGCGGACCCGCCTGCCCCGGCCGCGGTCCCGGGCCGCGAGGCGCCGACGGACCCGGGCGGTTGTCCGGCGGCCTCCGGGGCCCCTGCCGCAGCCGAGGGCCCGGTGGGGTCGCCGGCCCCTGCGGACGCCGTGCGTCCCGTGCTCATACGCGTTGCTCCCGTGCCGTTCCGCGGTCCTCGGATCAGCTCGTGGGGCCGGACTCGACGCGCTTCTTCAGACCGGCGAGCGCGCGGTCGATGATGACCTTCTCGGCCTTGCGCTTGATCATGCCGAGCATCGGGATCTTGACGTCGACGGTGAGCCGGTAGGTCACCTCGGTGCTGCCGTTCGCCGCGGGGGCCAGGTGGTACGAGCCGTCGAGGGCGCGCAGCATCTGGGACTTCACCAGGGTCCAGCTGACCTCGTTGTCGCCCGTCCAGGTGTACGCGAGGGTGTGGTCGTCCTTGATGGCACCGGCGTCGAGCACCAGGCGGACCTTCTCGGCGCGGCCGTCGGCGTCGGTGGCCAGGACCTCGGCCTCCTTCACCTCGCCGGTCCAGTCCGGGTAGCGGCCGAAGTCCGCGATGACGCCCATGACGTCGGCCGGCGCCGCCTCGATGGTGATGCTAGAGCTGGTGTGTTCCGCCATCGCGGTGGCTCCTCAGGGTCCGGACCGGGGTGTGCTGACTGGGATGTGCTGGCTGGGGCGTGCCGAGTGGGGTGCGCCGGGTGGCGCGGGGCCGGTTCGCGGCTGGTGCGGGCCCCGCTCGCCGGGCAGGTGCGTGCCGCGTGAAGGCTACCGCGCACCGCTGGTTCACCACTCCAGGGCCCAGGGCCGCCCGGTGGAGGCGAAGTGCCCGACGTTCACGCACTCGGTGGCGCCGACGCGCATCCGGCGGGCCAGCGGCTGGTGCACGTGGCCGAAGAGCGAGTACCGGGGGCGGGTCCTGCGGATCGCCTCCAGCAGGGCGCGGCTGCCGCGCTCGAAGCGGCGCGCCACCGTGTCGTACACCAGCTCGGGGACCTCGGGCGGGATGTGCGAGCAGAGCACGTCGACCTCGCCGAGTGCCTCGACCTTGGCCGCGTACTCCTCGTCGCCGATCTCGAAGGGCGTGTTCATCGGGGTGCGCAGGCCGCCGCCGACGAAGCCGAAGACCAGGCCGCCGATTTCGACGCGCTCGCCGTCGAGCACGCGCGTACCGGGGCTGACCGTGCCGGGCCCGGCGAAGTCCGGCCAGAGCGCGGGGATGTCGACGTTGCCGTACGTGGCGTACGTCGGGTCCGGGAACGCCGCGAACATCTCCGCGTACTGCTTGCGGACCGCCGTGTCGGTCGCCGTGCGGCTGTCGGTCTCCAGTCCCGCCCACAGCCGCCGGCTCAGTTCGCGGGCCTCGTCGAAGCGGCGCGCGTTGCGCAGCTCGACGATGAGGTCGGCGTTCCCGGTGCCGAAGAGGTCGGGGAAGATGCCGCGCGAGTGGTCCGCGTAGTCGAGGTACAGGACGAGGTCGCCGAGACAGACCAGGGCGTCGGCCCCCTCGCCCGCGCGCGCGAGGTCCGCCGCGTTGCCGTGCACGTCGCTCACCACATGAACTCGCATGACGATCAGCGTAGAACCCCGGCCGATCGCTGAGTAGAGGCGGTCCCGGTCACCGTGGCGGGCGGGCGGACCTGCGGTTACTTCCGAGTCGCCCCGGGGGTCGACTACTGTGCGCCAAGCACCGTCCGATCAGTGTGACGCAGCGTACATCTGCCCGGGACCCCCTATCGGGAACCGAGTACTGGTGGGTAACGTCCGGGCAGTCCAGTCGTGCTCATCCCCCACTGAGCACCTGCCCGACCTTGGACCGCAGCCGGCCCCACGCCGACGTGGCGACCGGTGCCTGATGAGGAGCAGCAGTCTTGCGCGAGTTCAGCCTTCCGGCTCTGTACGAGGTCCCTTCGGACGGCAATCTGACGGATCTCATCCGCCGCAATGCCGCTCAGCATCCCCACACCGCGGTCATGGGCCGCAAGGTCGCGGGGACGTGGACGGATGTCACCGCCACCCAGTTCCTGGCCGAGGTGCGCGCCGCCGCCAAGGGCCTGATCGCCGCGGGCGTCGAGCCGGGCGACCGGATCGGCCTGGTGTCGCGCACCCGCTACGAGTGGGTGCTGCTCGACTTCGCGATCTGGAGCGCGGGCGCGGTGACCGTGCCGGTGTACGAGACCAGCTCCGCCGAGCAGGTGCAGTGGATCCTGGGCGACTCGGGCGCGAAGTTCTGCCTGGTCGAGTCGGAGGCCCACCGCGAGTCCGTCGCCTCCGTGCAGGGCGCCCTGCCGGACCTCAAGGGCGTCTGGCAGATCGACGCGGACGCCGTGGGGCAGCTCAACGCGTCCGGGGCGGAGATCTCCGACGAGCTCCTGGACGCCCGGATGTCCTCGGCGAACGCCGACGACCCGGCCACCATCGTCTACACCTCCGGGACCACCGGCCGCCCCAAGGGCTGCGTGCTGACCCACCGCAGCTTCTTCGCGGAGTGCGGCAACGTGGTGGAGCGGCTGAAGCCGCTGTTCCGCACCGGTGAGTGCTCGGTGCTGCTGTTCCTGCCCGCCGCGCACGTCTTCGGGCGGCTCGTCGAGGTGGCGTCGGTGATGGCGCCGATCAAGCTGGGCTGCGTGCCGGACATCAAGAACCTCACCGACGAGCTGGCGTCGTTCAAACCGACACTCATCCTCGGTGTGCCGCGCGTCTTCGAGAAGGTCTACAACTCGGCCCGCGCGAAGGCGCAGGCCGACGGCAAGGGCAAGATCTTCGACAAGGCCGCCGACACGGCGATCGCCTACAGCCGCGCCCAGGGCACCCCCGAGGGCCCGGCGCTGGGCCTGCGGCTCAAGCACAAGGTCTTCGACAAGCTGGTCTTCGGCAAACTGCGCGCGGTGCTCGGCGGGCGCTGCGAGTTCGCCATCTCCGGCGGGGCTCCGCTGGGCGAGCGGCTCGGCCACTTCTTCAGCGGCATCGGGTTCACGGTGCTGGAGGGCTACGGCCTCACCGAGTCCTGTGCGGCAACCGCGTTCAACCCGTACGACCGGCCGAAGGTCGGCACCGTCGGCCAGCCGCTGCCCGGCTCCGTGGTGCGCATCGCCGACGACGGCGAGGTGCTGCTGCACGGCGAGCACATCTTCACGGAGTACTGGAACAACCCGTCGGCCACCGCCGAGGCGCTGACCGACGGCTGGTTCCACACCGGGGACATCGGGACCCTCGACGAGGACGGCTACCTCGCGATCACCGGCCGCAAGAAGGAGATCATCGTCACGGCGGGCGGCAAGAACGTTGCCCCCGCCGTCATCGAGGACCGCATCCGTGCGCACGCGCTGGTCGCGGAGTGCATGGTGGTCGGCGACGGGCGGCCGTTCGTCGGCGCGCTGGTCACCATCGACGAGGAGTTCCTGGGCCGCTGGGCGGATGAGCACGGCAAGCCCGCGGACTCGACGGCGGTGACGCTGCGGGACGACCCGGATCTGCTGGCCACGGTGCAGCGGGCGGTGGACGACGGCAACGCGGCGGTCTCCAAGGCGGAATCGGTACGCAAGTTCCGCATCCTGCCCGCCCAGTTCACCGAGGAGGCCGGGCACATCACGCCGTCGCTGAAGCTGAAGCGCAACGTGGTGGCGAAGGAGTTCGCGGACGAGATCGAGGCGCTCTACCGCGGCTGAGCACGTGCCGCGGGGTCCGGCGGGCGCCGCCTCGGGGGCGGGGCCGGCTGCGGGCGCCGCGCCGGGGGCCGGGGGCCGGGGCGGCGGAGGTGCCGCACCGGAGCCCGGGCCGGCCGGAGGCGACCGACCAGGGCCGGGACCGCCCGCGGTCCCCGCCCGCGCCGTCGCGGCCGGTCGCGCAGCCCGGACGGCCTGTCGGTGCGCCGCGGCGCACCGGGCGCGCTCGCCGGGGACGGCGACCTCCCGAAGGCGCCCCGCTTGCCCGCGGGGAGCCCGGGCCGTGTCCCGTCCGGTCCCCCCAACGTCTCAGAGCAGCGTCCTCAGCTTCTCCGCCAGCAGGTCCCAGCGCCACTTCTCCTCGACCCAGGCGCGCCCCCGCTCGCCCATCCGCCGCCGCAGCTCCGGGTCCCGCAGCAGTGCGGTGATGCGGTCGGCCGACTCGGCGGCGTCACCACCCCGTACGACCCAGCCCGTCTCCCCGTCGAGCACGGCGTCCGGCGCACCCCCGGAGTCCCCCGCCACCACCGGCAGCCCGGTCGCCGAGGCCTCCAGGTAGACGATGCCGAGCCCCTCCACGTCGAGCCCGCCGCGCCGGGTGCGGCACGGCATCGCGAAAACGTCCCCCGCCCCGTAGTGCGCGGGCAGTTCACTCCACGGCACCGCGCCGGTGAACCGCACCGACTCCGCGACGCCCCGCTCCCGCGCCAGCCGGTGGAGGTCCTTCTCGTACGGTCCGCCGCCGACGACCAGCAGCACCGCGTCCGGCACCGCGCGCAGGATCGCGGGCATCGCCTCGACGAGGGTGTCCTGGCCCTTGCGCGGCACCAGCCGGGACACGCACACCACCACGGGCCGGTCGGTGAGTCCGAGCCGTGCCCGCACCGCGTCGCCGCCCGAGCCCGGGTGGAAGGTCTTCTCGTCGACGCCCGGCGGAAGCTGGACCATGCGCGCGGCGGCCTCGGGGGTGAGCGCGGCGGCGATCCGCGAGCGGGTGTACTCGCCCAGATAGGTGATCGTGTCCGTGCCCTCGCCGATCCGTCGCAACAGGTTGCGCGAGGCGGGCAGTTGCGCCCAGCCGGCCTCGTGCCCGTGCGTCGTGGCGACCAGTCGCCGGGCGCCCGCGCGGCGCAGCGCGGGCGCCATCAGCCCGAGCGGCGCGGCGGCCCCGAACCACACCGACGTGCAGCCGTGCTCCTGGAGCAAATGGGTGGCGCGCCGGGTCACCCGGGGCGTCGGCAGCAGCATCGTCGTACGGTCCCGCACCACCGCGAAGGGCTGCTCGGCGTCGAACGCGGCGGTGGCCTCGGTCCCCTCGCGCCCGCGTTTCCACGTCGACGCGTACACGACGAGCTGCCCGGGGTCCAACCGCAGCGCCATGTTGTGCAGGAACGCCTGGATGCCACCGGGGCGGGGCGGGAAGTCGTTGGTCACGATCAAGGTCTTGTCCATCGTCGCCGACAGTACCGAACGGCGCCGCGTCGTCGCCCGATCGCCTCCGCGCCCGGCATCATGACCCTTCAGCCGAACACATCGAACGAGGGTGGTCATGACACTCCCGAGCAGCACCGGACGCCCGGGCCGCTTCCCTGCCCCGCCCGCCGCACTCGCCCTGCCCGTCGCGGTGTGGGTCCTGACCCGGGCCCTGCTGCTGCTCTGCGTCTTCAAGGTGCTGGTCTTCCCCGGCCCGGACGTCACCAGCGACGTGTCGGTCATCTACCAGGGCTGGTTCGAGGTCCTGCGGACCGGCACCTTCCCGCTGGACGACGTCACCTGGCAGTACCCGCCGGCCGCCGCGCTCGCCGTCCTCTCCCCCGGCCTGCTGCCGTTCTGGGACTACGCGTCGGCGTTCTTCGTGCTCGCCTGCCTCGCGGACGCCGTCGTGACGGGCCTGCTGCTGTACGCCGGGCGCCGGCCCGGCAAGCGGATCGCCGGGGCGTGGGTGTGGATCGCGGGTCTGGCGCTGCTCGGGCCCACCTCGTACGCCCGCTACGACGTGATGGTGACCGCCATCGCGGTCGCGGCGCTGCTCGCGGGGGCCCGCAGGCCGCGCCTGATGGGGGCCCTGTCCGCCCTGGGGGCGATGCTGAAGGTCTGGCCCGCCCTGCTGCTCGCGGGGACGGCACGCGGGCGTACGACGCGTTCCTCGTGGTCGGCCTTCGTGCTGACGGCGCTCGCACTGGTGCTGCTGTTCACCGCGACCATGCCCGGAGCGCTGGCCTTCCTGACGTTCCAGCGGGACCGGGGCACCGAGGTGGAGTCGCTGGGCGCGCTGGTCTTCCACGTCGCCCGGCAGTTCGGCTGGCAGGGCGAAGTCCTCCTCAACTACGGCTCGGTGGAGTTCCTGGGCCCGTACGTGCCGCTGGTGAGCACCCTCGCGATGGCGCTCACCGCGCTCGCCTTCGGGTGGCTGCTGATGTGGCGGCTGCGAGCGCGGCGGTTCAGCGCCTCGACGGCGTGCGACGCCGCGTTCGTGGCGGTACTGCTGTTCACCACGACCAGCCGGGTGATCAGTCCGCAGTACATGCTGTGGCTGGTCGGCCTCGGGGCGGCCTGTCTGGTGTTCCGGGGCAGCCGGATGGACCGGCCGGCGCACCTGGTGCTGGCGGCGACCCTCGTCACCTGCCTGGAGTTCCCGCTCTGGTTCTCGCACGTGGTCGCCAGTGACGCCCTGGGCGTGAGTCTGCTGTCCGTCCGCAACGGTCTGCTGGTCGCGGCGACGCTCCTGGCCTGCCGCACCCTGTGGCGGCACACGGTCAGCGGACCGGCTGCCGCGCCGCAGCGTCCCATGCCGGCGCAGCGCCACGTCCCGGCGGAGCGGGAGGACTCCGCCGCGGCGGCTCAGCCGAGCGCCTCGCGCACGTAGGAACGCCACTGCGCGGTGAACTCGTCGAGGGTCGTGCCGAGTTCGGTGTGCAGTGCGTTCTCCACCGCGCCGTCCCGCTGCGGGTGGCGGCCGACGGACACGTAGAACGCGAAGAGCGTCCGCTCGTCGGTGCGTGCCACGATCATCCGGCAGGCCAGCCAGCCGCCCTCGTACGCCCCGGCGAGACGGTCGGCGTCCCCGGTGAAGCGGAAGTCGTCGTCGGCGGGCAGCGCGGCCGGCGGCCCGTCCCGGCGCACCGCGCGCCGCAGTTCGGGGGCGACCTGGGCCGGGGTGCGGTCGCTGCCCCGGTAGGCCACCCAGTCCGCGAAGCCCTCCGACAGCCACATGGGGGTCGCGGCGGTGGTGTCGGTACGGGTGGCCACGTGCGTCGTCTCGTGGGTGAGCACCACCTGTCGCCCGGCCGCCCCCAGCACGTCGTACGCCTCCGGGTTGACGATCACGCGGTCCGCCGACGTCCGCTTCCCGCCGCGGCCCGCCCCGGTGGTGACGGCCGCTATGCCCCGGTACCCGGCGGCGGGCGACCCCAGGAGCGCGCCCATCCCGCCGAGCGAGGGCGGCACCAGGAGGACCGCCGCGAGGTCGCGCTCCCGCTTCCACACGGCGGCGACGGCGGCCACCGCGCGGTCGGCGTTCTCCGCGACGGCCCGCAGCCGCTTCCGGTCCTGCCCGGCCCCCAGAACGATCGCCCGCCGCCCGCGCACGGCGGTCACGGGGCCCTGCTGCCAGATCTCCTGCGAGCCGCTCCGCTCCGGCCGGTCCCCGGTGATGTACCACTGACCGCCCTGCCGCAGCAGGTCGATGCGGCGCGGGGTGACGGCGGGCTCCGTGTCGTACCCGTCGATCCGGTACCGGTGTTCCACCCGGGCGGTGGCGGTAGCGCCGCCGGTCCTGTCGAGTCCGGTCAGCCGGTACTCCCAGGAGGCGAGCGGCACCGCGGCGAGGTTGTCGAACTCCTGCTCCTGTACGGCCCGCAGGCCGTCCGCGCCCGGTTCGAGTACGTCCAGGCAGGCCTGCCGGTCGCGGTTCACGAGGGCGGCGGCCCGCTTGTCCAGCAGCCGCCGCACGTCGCGGGCGGCGGTGTCGGCCGGCGCGGCCGGGGCGGCACAGGACGCCGTCAGCGCCCCGCCGAGCCCGAGACCCGCGCCGAGACCCAGTCCGAGCACCGCCCGCCGCCCGTACCGTCCGCCGCTCGCGTGTGCGCCCATCCGGCGATCGTACGACGGCGTGATCGGCCCCGTACCGCCGTGCCGCGGCGGGCCCTCCCCGCGCCGGGTACGGGCGCCCGCGGTCAGACCCGGGTCACCGCCGAGATCGGCATCATGCCCACCGGGTCGTAGCGCACCGGCGCCCCCGGGTAGGGCGCGTGCACGACCTGGCCGTTGCCCATGTACATCCCGACGTGGCTGGCGTCGTCGCGGTAGGTGACCAGGTCGCCGGGCTGCGCCTCGTCCAGCGAGACCCGCCGGCCCGCGGACCGCTGCGCCTGCGAGGTGCGCGGCAGCGACACCCCGGCCTGCCCGTACGACCACTGCATGAGGCCCGAGCAGTCGAAGCCCGACGGGCCGTTGGCCCCCCAGACGTACGGCTTGCCGACGGCGTTCCTGGCCGCCAGCACCGCGGCCGCCGCACGCGAGGACGCGGGCATCGCCCCGGACATCTCCGGCATCTCCTCGCGTCCGCCGCGCGAGGCCCGGTCGAACTCGGCGCGTTCCGCCTGGGGCAGCGCGTTGAGCAGCCGGCGGGCCTCGGCGAGTTTGTGCTCGACGGCGCGCTTGTAACGCGAGACGACGGCCCGGGTCTGCTCCAGCTCCGCGAGCTTGCGGGTGGCCTCGGTGCGCTCCTGGCCCAGCCGGCGCTGTGCCTCGGTGAGTGCGTGCACCCTGCCGGTGTGGAAGACGCCGATGCGGTCGAGCGCCGCCGCCTTGTCGAGGTAACTGTCCGGGTTCTCCGACAGCAGCAGCGACACCGCCGGGTCCATGCCGCCCGACCGGTACTGGGCACCGGCCAGCTGCCCGATCACACCGCGCATCCGGTTGAGACGCTCCTGGCCGCGGGCCGTGCGGTCGCGGGCCTGGCCGACCTCCTCGCGGAGGGTCTCGGCGCGCTCATTGGCCTTGTTGAACCGCTCGGTGGCCTTCTCCGCCTGTTCGAAGAGCCGGTCGACGGTGGCCTGGGTGGCGGTGGGCGCTCCCGCCGGGTCGGCACCGGCCGGCGTGGCCCCGAGGGCCGCCGCGGCGGTCGCCGCGGCCGCGGACAGGACGGTGACCCGGGTGCTCTGTGTGAGCCCGGACTGCGAGGGACGACGGTGTGACGCCACGGGAAGCCGCACTCCTTCCACTGCTGGGGGGCAGCGCCCTGCCGCCCGGGGCGGGCGGACTGCTCGACGGGCACTGCGCTGGCAGACAGTAGCGGGGCGCTCACAGGGCGGCCAAAGAGGCGGGCGGGCGGGAAAAGGACCAGGACAGCACGACGCCCCGCCGATGACCAGGTCATGGGCGGGGCGGGGCGGTCAGCACGGGCTGCCGCGATTCGCTCGAACGGGCGGTGTGTTCGGCGTCGCTCGCGGGGCAGGGCGGGCGCGGATGCCGCACACCGCCGGTGCGTGGGGCTCAGCCGCCGACGCGCACTCCGTACATGAACGACCCGAGGTACTTCATGTCCTCGTAGCGGACGTTGGTGCCCGGCTTGGGGGCGTGCAGCGACTGGCCGTTGCCGGCGTAGAAACCCACGTGGGCGAGGTCGCTGAAGAAGACCAGGTCGCCGGGGCGCAGGTCGCTCTTGTTGTAGATCTTCGGGCCGGCGTTCACCTGGGTGAAGGTGCTGCCGCCCACCGTCACGTTGACCTGCTGGAACGCCCAGTAGACAAGGCCGGAGCAGTCGAACGCGTTGGGGCCCTTGTTGCCCCAGTCGTACGGCGCGCCGATCTTCGTCGCGGCCTTCGCCATCGCGGCGGCGCCGATGCCGGAGGCGGCCACCTGGGTGCCGAGCTCGACGCGGCTGCCGGCGTCACGGCTGGCGCGCTCCTCCTTCTGCTGGATGGCCCGGCGCTCTTCCTCGGTCAGCGTGTTGTACAGCTTCCGCGCGTCGGCGAGCTTGCCCTGGATCGTGGCCTTCTTCGCGCCGAGTTCCTTGCGTACGGCGGCGAGGTCGGCGAGCTTGCCGCTCGCTTCCTCGCGCTGCTGGGCCAGGATGCGCTGCTTCGCCTGGATCTTGCGGAGCGACTCCGCCTGCCGGGCCGTCAGCTGGTCCATGGCCGAGGCGCGGTCCAGGAACTGGTCCGGCTCGGAGGAGAGGAAGAGCTGGAGCGACGGGTCGACGCTGCCGGTCCGGTACTGCGCGGTGGCCAGCGAACCGAGGCCGTTGCGCAGCTCGTTGAGGTCGCCCTGACCGCGGGCCACCGAGTCCTGGAGGTTTCTGACCTGCTTCTCCAGGGTCTCCTGCTTCTCCTTCGCCCCGTTGAACTTCTCGGTGGCGGCCTCCGCCTCCTCGTACAGCGCGTCGACCTTCGCCTTGACTTCCTTCTTGTCCGGCTTGGGCGTGGCGTTCGCCGACTGGGAGGTGAGCACGACGGCGGCCGCGGCGGATATGGAGAGCACGGTCACACGGGTGCGGCTCGGCTGCTTGGGACGACGGTGGGACGCCACGGAGGCGAGCTCCTTCTTCCTCAGCCGCCGACCAGCGAGGTTGGCGGGCCCCTCGCTGATACTCCGGATGAGTGATCAACCGCGCGAGGGTTCGAGCCCAGACCCTAGTGACCTTCTCGTGATCAGTTCAAATCCTCAGGAGAAAAATCTCGCCCCTGAGCCACATGAATTCCACGCGTCACACCGTGTGTCATGGGCAGTTGACGGAGCGCCATGCCCAATCCACGCCAATTCGGGCGTTGTACACATGAAGGTGACATCGGCCCGCACGGACCGTCACACACGCGACAGCCGCTTCAACAGCATCACCGAAGCGACCGGCCGGGCGCCCGACTTGGCGACCCCGTCGGCGACTTCGCGGTCCGTGGAGACCACGACCACCGGACGTCCGACCGGCTCCGCCCGTACCAGCTGCCGGATCAGTTCGTCCGCCGTCACGCCCGCCTTGCTGAACAGCACCCGCACCCCGCGCGGCGGCGCCAGCAGCACCGGGGCCGCCAGCTCCGCGCCGTCGAAGACACAGGTGACCTCGGCGCCGGTCGCCGCCGCCAGCATGGACAGACCGCCCAGCAGCCGCAGCCGCTGCTTCTCCAGCGGCATCGTCGGATAACCGGTCTTCGTCACGTTGTACCCGTCGACCACCAGATGCGCCTGCGGCAGCGCCAGCAGCTGGTCGAGGACGGCGGGATCCGTGTCGGACAAGGCGCGTGCCGCGATGTCCTTGGGCGACATCCGGCCGGGTTCCACCGCGTCCACGCCGTCCGCGGGCCGTCCGGCCGACGGCGGCAGGGCGAGTTCGCGACGCAGCCCCTGGGCCGCTTCGAGCACCGTGTCCAGCAGCAGCCGCAGCCGCATGTCCTCGACGCTGCGCCCCTCGCGTACAGCACGACGGCCCGCCTCCACGGACGCCTCCGCCTCGCCGAGCCTGGCCCGCAGCCGCCGGGACTCTGCCTCGGCAGCGGCGACCCGGGCGGCCGCCTCGGCCCTGATGCCGTCCATCTCGGCCTGGGTCCTGCGCAGCGCGGCCTCGCCGCGCTTGACGTCACTGAGAGCGCCGCGGAGCTTGCGCTGTGCCGCGTCGCACTCCTTGCGGGCGGCGTCCAGCTCGGTGCGCAGCCGCTCGGTCTCCGCCTTCGTGCGCTCCCGGGCCTCGGCCAGCTCGGCCCGCACCCCCTCCAGCTCGCGCTGGGCCGCCTCGTCGGCGCGCTCGGCGTCCGCGCGCAGCACCTCCTCGCCCGCGGCGGCCACCAGCTTCACCCAGCCGGCCGGACGCAGCACGTAGGCCGCCGCCGCGACATCGACGGGATCGGCCGCGGCGGGCAGCGACCCGGCCTCCAGCGCGCGCGTCAGCTCGGGCTGCGCCTCGCGCAGCCGCTCGCCGATCCGCTGCCGGAAAACCGGGGCGCTCTCCAGCGCGGCGGCCATCGCGTTGCCCGCGAACTTGGCGCGCCGGCTGGGGGTGAACCGGGCGTACTGCCGCAGCTGGGCGGGGAGTTCGGCGACGCTCAGGCCGCCGAAGGCGTCCGAGACCAGCGTCACGACCCGCCGCCGCACCCCCTCGGGCAACGGGCCGTCGAGCACCTCTGCGGCGTCGTCGGCCGACCCGGCCGCCTCAGCGCCGCTCGCAGGCTCCACAATCCGTCACCCCATCACCTTCGCCACCCGCGGTGAGCGGGTACTGCCCTGCCGGGCCGTCCTCCCATGGTCTCCCTAGGAGCCGGCGTCCGGCCTGTCCACCAGTTCGATCTGATCCACCGCGTTGCACCAGCGGCAGCGCACGGACTCGATGGTCTCACTGACCACCTCGCGTTCCTCGACCTTCGACTCCCCGGCAAGGTCCAGGTGGACGTACTCGACGACCTTCGACGAGCGGGTCACGTCGAACCGCGTGAGATTTCCGCAGAGCGTGCAGCGCCACCGGGTCGCGGCAGTCGGCAGGGGAACCGTCGTCGTCATGCGTACCGTCCTCTTCCTTCGAAAATACGAGAAACTACGAAACCTACGAGCACTGCGACACGCCGGGCGTGTCTCGTACGTCGTTGCCGCGGTGCGCCGTCGAACTGCGGATACCCTGCGCGCAACCCTACGGCCTACCGGTACCCCGCGCGGAGGGCAGCCGACCCTTGAGACCGGTACCGCGGGGGCGGACCACCGGCGAGCCGGAACGGGAAGGGCGGCGGTGTTGCCGCATGCTCGACACCATGAGCAAGGTCACGGTCAAGGCCCCCCGGCAGGTCCTGGGCCTCGCCTCCCGCTGGCGGGCCCTCTCCCGCGCCCCCCTCGTGACGTACTCCGTGATCGGCGCCTGCTGTGTGGTGTTCCTGCTCGGCCCGGCCTCCGGCTTCAACCCGTCGTACGGCACCGGCGACGCGCTCCTCCTCGCGCAGGGCGCCTACTTCGAGCGCTGGGGCGTCGTCCCCGAGGAGCTCGTACAGCTCGGCCCGCACGCCCTGCTGACCCCGCTCACCGCCCTGTTCGTGCACGGCAACTGGCTGCACCTGCTGGGCAACATGCTCTTCCTGTACGTCTTCGGCGCGATGACCGAGGAAGGCATGGGACGACTGCACTACGCGGTCTTCTACGTCGTCACCGGCTACCTCGCGCTCGTGGTGTACGCCGTCGTGCACGCGTCCTCGACGGAGACGCTGGTCGGGGCGTCCGGCGCGATCTCCGCGGTGCTGGGCGCGTTCCTGTGCCTGTTCCCGCACGTACGCGTCACCAGCGTCTTCCCCTTCCTCCTCTTCCTCCCGCTGCGCTTCCCGGCGTGGATCGTGCTGATCTTCTGGTTCGTGCTCCAGTGGCTGGCCGCGCAGGGTCTGGGCACCGGGCCGGGCGTCGCGTACCTGGCGCACGTGGTGGGCTTCGCGGGCGGCTTCCTCTACGCGTGGGCGCGATTTCGCCGTACGGCTAGAGTGAGGGCCGCAGCAGCGCCACCGGCCACCGAGGGAGAAAGCCAGCCGTGATCACCGCGATCGTGCTCATCAAGACCAGCGTGGACCGGATCCCCGAGATCGCCGAGTCGATCGCCGCGCTGGACAGCGTCAGCGAGGTCTTCTCCGTCACCGGTACCTACGACCTGATCGCCATGGTGCGCGTCGGACGGCACGACGACCTGGCGGACATCATCCCCGGCTCGATCAGCAAGATCCCCGGCGTCGAGGCGACGGACACCCACGTCGCGTTCCGCACCTACTCGCAGCACGACCTGGAGGCCGCGTTCGCGATCGGCCTCGACGGCTGACTCCCGTGGCCCGCAACGCCCGTCCTCGGTGCGGTAGTTCCACTGCGCACCGTTCGCCACGAGCTCCTTCACGGCCCGTACGAAACGTTCCACGTGCTCGTCGGGGGTGCCCGCGCCGAAGCTCACCCGGATCGCGTTGAGGGACCTCTCGCCCGGCCCGGCCTCGGGTGCGCCGCACTCACCGGCCTCCTGCGGATCGCTGCCGAGCAGTGTGCGCACCAGCGGGTGGGCGCAGAACAGGCCGTCCCGTACGCCGATGCCGTACTCGGCGGAGAGCGCGGCGGCGAAGTGCGAGCTGTTCCAGCCGTCCACCACGAACGAGAGGACGCCGACGCGCGGTGCCTCGTCGCCGAACAGCGAGAGCACCTTCACGGCGGGCACGTCCGCGAGCCCTTCGCGCACCCTGCGCACCAGCGCCTGCTCGCGCTCGACCAGGGCGTCGAATCCGGCCTCGGTGAGCGCCCTGCACGCGGAGGCGATGGCGTACACACCGATCACGTTCGGCGAACCGGCCTCGTGGCGCGCCGCGGTGGTGTGCCACTCGACGTCCACGCCGCCGTCCGCACGCCGCGCGACCTTCTTCGACGCGCCGCCACCGGCCAGGTACGGCTCGGCCGCCCGCAGCCAGTCTGCCCGCCCGGCGAGCACCCCGGAGCCGAACGGCGCGTACAGCTTGTGCCCGGAGAAGGCCACCCAGTCGACGTCCAAGTCCCGCACCGAGAGCGGGTGGTGAGGGGCGAGCTGGGCGGCGTCGAGCACGATCCGCGCGCCGTGCGCGTGGGCGACGGCGGCGAGCTCGCGCACCGGCCAGATCTCCCCCGTGACGTTCGAGGCACCTGTCACACACACCAGCGCGGGACCCTTGCCGTTGCCCGAACCAGGCCCGCGGCCGTCGCAGGGGGTCCGGTCGGCGAGTGCGCGTTCCAGCGTCTCGACGGCCTGCGCGGGCGTGCGGGGCGCGTCCAGGTACGTCACCCGGGCGTCCTGCCAGGGCAGCAGCGACGCGTGGTGCTCGGTCTCGAAGACGAACACCTGGCAGTCGGCGGGCAGTGCGGAAGCCAGCAGGTTCAGCGAGTCGGTCGTCGACCGGGTGAAGACCACCTGGTCGTCGTCCCGGCAGTCGAGGAACTCGGCGACCGTCACCCGGCTGTTCTCGAAGAGGTCGGTCGAGAGCTGCGACAGGTACCCGGCCCCCCGGTGCACGCTGCCGTAGTACGGGGCGTACGCCGCGACGTCGTCCCACACACGCTGCAGCGCCGGAGCGCTCGCCGCGTAGTCGAGGGCCGCGTAGGTGACCTCGCCCCCGGTGACCAGGGGCACGGCCACGTCCCGTCCGAGAACGGGCAGCGGCTTCCCGCAGCAGGGCTCTTCGGACGCGGCGGGGGCGGACGGGGTGGCGGTGGCGAAGGACTGAGCGGGCATGACGGAACTCCCGGCAGGACAAGGCGGAATGGCTTCGACACGTCCCGCACGCCTGACGCAGGCTCACTTGCCGTGGCGCGTACGGGAGTTGCCTCGACGCACGGCCGTCACAGGCCGCACGGAGGTGAAGGTGGAACGGGGCCGAAGGGCCCTATCGCATTCGCTTGCTCACGAGACTGCTCCCTTGAGGACCAGGACCCCAGGGGCGCGCCACTCCGAAGGAGTGCGCAGGGGTCCGCGCTTGCCGTAGACCTCGCTGCCTACGACCTGGTCTTCACCCGGGGCACCCCGCCACGGACGGAGGGTTGCCGGACAGCGGGCCGGGGCCGTAGTCGCTGTCACTCATGACCTGTGCAGCATCTTGCCACACGATCCACGACGCGCAAGAGCGCGGTCCGCTCGCCGAGACGGGCGGACCGCGCTCCGCGCCACGGGTGCGGCGGGTCAGGCGTTGCTGGCCGCCACCCACCGCTCCAGCGCCCGCTGGGCGGCGCCGGAGTCCAGCGACTGCCTGGCCCGCTCGATCCCGGCGGCGATCCCCTCGTTCAGCGAACCCCCGCCGGGCCCCAGGGCCACCAGCGCCGCCGCCGTGTTGAGCAGCACCGCGTCCCGTACGGGGCCCTTCTCGCCCGCCAGGAGCCGGCGTGCCACCTCCGCGTTGTACGACGCGTCCGCGCCCCGCAGCGCCTCCACGGGGACGATCTCCAGGCCCACGTCGCGCGGGTCGAAGGCCTCCTCGTGCACGGCCCCGTCGCGTACCACCCACACCCGGGACGTCGCGGTGGTGGTGAGCTCGTCGAGGCCGTCGTCGCCGCGGAAGACGAGCGCGCTGTTCCCCCGCTCGGCCAGCACGCCCGCCACGATCGGCGCCATCCTGGCGTCGGCGACTCCGACGGCCTGGGCGCGCACCCGGGCCGGGTTGGTGAGGGGGCCCAGGATGTTGAACGTGGTCTGCGCGCCGAGCTCCCTGCGGGCCTTGGCGGCGTACCGCAGCGCGGGGTGGAACTTCACCGCGAAGCAGAAGGTGATGCCGGCCTCCTCGGCGACCTCCGCGACCCGCTTCGGCGTCAGGTCCAGGTTGACGCCCAGCTTCTCGAGCACGTCGGAGGAGCCACTGGCCGAGGAGGCGGCCCGGTTGCCGTGCTTGACGACCTTGGCGCCCGTCCCGGCGATGACGATCGCGGACATGGTGGAGATGTTGACGGTCTTCGCCAGGTCGCCGCCGGTGCCGACGATGTCGACGCTGGGACCCGGCACCTCGATGAGGCGGGCGTGTGCGTACATCGCCCGTACCAGCCCCGTCACCTCCTCGACGGTCTCGCCCTTGGCGCGCAGCGCGACCGCGAAGCCGGCGATCTGCGCGTCGGTGGCCTCGCCGCTCATGATGCGGTCCATGGCCCAGGCGGTGTCGTCGGCACCGAGGTGCTCGCCGCGCAGCAGGGGGTTGAGGATGCCCGGCCAGCCGCGGGCCGCCACGCTGTCGCCGCCGACGGGGGTCACCACGTTCATGGTCCGCTCCAGGGTCCACGAGCCGGTCAAGGCTGCCGATAGGGGTGGCCCCACCCTATCCAGCGCGGGGGACAGCGAAGAGCCCCGTCCGACGTACGGACGGGGCTCCTGCTGTGGCGGACAGTTCCGGGCCGCGGGCGCGACCCGGCCGGGGATCAGTGGTGGCCGTGGCCGCTGGTGATCTCCTTGTACTCCTCGGCGGTGGGCTTGGCGATCTGGTTGCCCTCGCCGTACATGCCCTTGCTGAGCTTGGCGCGCAGCTTCTGGGTCGGGCCCACCTTGCGCTCGACGCCGTTCTCGTCCACGGAGGGGCCGATCTCGGCCGGCGCGTACTGCTCGTGCGCCGTGAGCGTGTGCAGCTGGTCCTGGCCGAGCGGCTCGTGGATCTCGACGAACTCACCGTGCGGCAGCCGCTTGATGATGCCGGACTCGCGTCCGTGCAGCACCTTCTCGGCGTCCCTGCGCTGGAGACCCAGGCAGATCCGCTTGGTGATGATGAACGCCAGGACCGGACCGGCGAAGAAGCCGATGCGCACGAACCAGGTGATCGAGTTGATCGACAGGTGGAAGTGCGTGGCCCACAGGTCGTTTCCACCGCCGACGAGGCCGATGAAGTAGACCGTGATCCAGGCGACGCCGAAGCCGGTGCGGGTCGGGCTGTTGCGGGGGCGCTGCGCGATGTGGTGCTCGCGCTTGTCCCCGGTGACCCAGGACTCCAGGAACGGCCACACCGCGATGACGGCGAGGATCAGACCGAAGAGCGTCAGCGGGATGAACACACCCAGGGCGAGCGTGTGACCCCAGAGGTTGATCTCCCAGCCCGGCATGACACGCACCAGACCCTCGGCGAAGCCCATGTACCAGTCGGGCTGGGCGCCGGTGGACACCTGGTCCGGACGGTAGGGGCCGAGCGCCCACACCGGGTTGATCGTGAACAGCGCCGAGATCATCGCGATGACACCGAAGACCAGGAAGAAGAAGCCTCCGGCCTTGGCCATGTAGACGGGCAGCAGCGGCATGCCGACGACGTTGTTGTTCGTGCGGCCGGGGCCCGCGAACTGGGTGTGCTTGTGGTAGAAGACCAGGATCAGGTGGGCCACCATCAGGCCGAGCATGATGCCCGGCAACAGCAGGATGTGGACCGAGTAGAACCTGGCGACCATGTCGTGGCCGGGGAACTCGCCGCCGAACAGGAACATCGAGATGTACGTGCCGACGACCGGCACGGACAGGATCGCGCCCTGCGTGAAGCGGACACCGGTGCCCGACAGCAGGTCGTCCGGGAGCGAGTAGCCGGTGAAACCGGTGAACATGCCGAGGACGAACAGCAGGAAGCCGAACAGCCAGTTGACCTCGCGCGGCTTGCGGAAGGCACCCGTGAAGAAGACGCGCATCATGTGCACGAACATCGCCGCGAGGAAGATCAGCGCGGCCCAGTGGTGGATCTGCCGGATCAGCAGGCCGCCGCGGACGTCGAAGCTGATGTCCAGCGTCGACGCGTAGGCCTCCGTCATGCGGATGCCGTGCATCGGCGCGTAGCTGCCGTGATAAACGATCTCGTTCATCGACGGGTGGAAGAACAGCGTCAGATACACACCCGTGAGGATGATGATGAGGAAGCTGTACATGGCGATCTCACCGAGCATGAAGGACCAGTGGTCCGGAAAGATCTTGCGCATGTTGGCCTTGGCGAGGGAGTAGATCCCCAGTCGGCCGTCCGCCCAGTCGGCGACCCGCTCACCGGCGGGGGCCTTCTGCTGCGGCTTGGATTCGGTAGTCGTCGCAGTACTCATCCGCGCTCCCAGAACGAAGGACCGACGGGCTCGTCGAAGTCGCCCAGCGCTTCGAGGTAACCCTCGCCGTTCACGCCGATACGCAGCTGCGGGAGTGCGTGACCGGCGGGGCCGAAGATGACGCGGGCGCCGTCGGAGAGGTCGAAGGTGGACTGGTGGCACGGGCAGAGGACGTGGTGCGTCTGCTGCTCGTACAGGCTGATCGGACAACCCACGTGGGTGCAGATCTTGGAGTACGCGACGATGCCCTCGTGCGCCCACTCGCGCTGCTTCTTGTCCTTGATCTCGTCCGGCTGGATGCGGACGATCATCAAGGCGTCCTTGGCGATCTTCGTGTTGAAGTCGTGGTCGTCCTCCTTCAGGCCTTCCGGCATGGCGAAGGTGAGCGAACCCACGACGACGTCCTCCGCACGCAGCGGCTCCATCGTGTTCTGGTTGATGAGCAGCTTGCCCTTCGCCCAGGACGTCGTGCGGAGCCTCTTCTCCGGCAGCGGACCGAGGTCGCGCAGCAGCACGACGCCGGACAGCGGCACCAGGGCCAGTGCGCCGAACATCGTGGTGCGGATCAGCTTGCGGCGGCCGATCGCGGACTCCTGGGCGCCGGCCTTGAAGTCGGCCATGACCTTGGCCTTGACCTCGGGCGTGGCCGAGATCGGGTGGCGCTCGTCGGCGACCTCCACGTCGGACATCAGGGTGCGGGCCCAGTGGACCGCGCCCGCGCCGATGCAGAACAGGGCGATACCCAGGGTCATGCCCAGGGAGAGGTTCAGCGCGCTCACGTGGCCCAGCGGCCAGACGTACACGATCCGGTCGATCGGGAACGCCACGAAGGAGGCGATGAAACCGACCGTGGCCAGCATGGACAGCGTGAACAGGAACGCGACCACACGCTCGGACCGCTTGGCCGCGCGCTCGTCGAGGTCCTGGATACGCGGCTTGTGCGGCGGCAGGCCCGGGTCCGCGAACGGATCGTCGTTGCGCGCCACCTCGCCGTGCGCGTCGCCCTGCTCAGCAGGCAGGGACTCTTCTGGATTCTCTTGGCTACTCATGACTTCTTGGCCTTAGCGGTGTGGGCCGCGACCCAGACGGCGACTGCGATGAGCGCACCCAGACCGAAGATCCAGGCGAACAGACCCTCACTGACGGGGCCGAGATTGCCCAGTCCGAAGCCGCCGGGGCTCGGGGTCTCTTCGCCATTCACGGCCTTGACGTACGCGATGATGTCCTTCTTCTCCTTCTCCGGCATGGTGCTGTCCGGGAAGGAGGGCATGTTCTGCGGGCCGGTCTGCATGGCCTCGTAGATGTGCTTCGGCGAGACGCCCTCCAGGCTGGGGGCGTACTTGCCGTGGGTCAGGGCGCCACCCTCACCGGTGAAGTTGTGGCACTGCGCGCAGTTGGTGCGGAACAGTTCGCCACCCCTGCCGATGTCGGCGCCTTCGGGGTTGGTCTGGCTTTCGGTCGGCGTGATGGGACCGGCGCCGAGAGAGGCCACGTACGCGGCGAGCTGATCGATCTGCGCCTGCGTGTAGATGACCTTCTTCTTCGGCACCTGTGCGCCGGGCTGCTGCGCCGGCATGCGGCCGGTGCCGACCTGGAAGTCCACTGCGGCGGAGCCCACTCCCACGAGGGAGGGACCGTCAGTGGTGCCCTGACCGCCGGTTCCGTGGCAGCTTGCGCAGCCAACGGCGTAGAGCTTCTTGCCCTCCTCAATGGCGAGGGACTGGGCGGTCTCGTCGGCCTGCGCCTTGCCCGCAGGCGCAAACGCGGCGTACAGCCCCCCAGTGGCCGCCAGCGCGAGGAGTAGGACGACGACCGCCGCCAGCGGATGGCGTCGTCGTGCGGAGAGCTTTTTCACGGATTACCCCGGTGTCAGGATCTTCTGCGTCGATGCGGGAAGTGTTGCGGGCTCGGGCCCGGGCTCGTGGAGCCGGGTTACTTGATCATGTAGATCGTGGCGAACAGGCCGATCCAGACGACATCGACGAAGTGCCAGTAGTAGGACACGACGATGGCGGCTGTCGCCTGCTCGTGAGTGAATCTCTTGGCGGCATACGTCCGGCCCAGGACCAGCAGGAAGGCGATGAGTCCGCCTGTCACGTGCAGTCCGTGGAATCCGGTCGTCAGGTAGAACACCGAACCGTACGGGTCCGACGAGAGCGAGAGGCCCTCGTGCTTGACCAGCTCGGTGTACTCGTACACCTGGCCGCCGATGAAGATCGCACCCATCACGAACGTGATGATGAACCACGTCCTGAGCTTCTTCACATCGCCCCGCTCGGCGGCGAAGACGCCGAGCTGACAGGTGACGGAGGAGAGCACCAGGATCGAGGTGTTGGTCAACGCGAACGGGAAGTTCAAGGCCGAGGCCTTTTCGCTCCAGAACTCGGGACCCGTCACCGATCGCAGGGTGAAGTACATCGCGAAGAGGGCCGCGAAGAACATCAGCTCGGAACTCAACCAGATGATGGTTCCGACGCTGACGAGGTTCGGCCGATTGACCGAGGGGTGCGCGTGCCCGGTATCTACTGTCGTTGCTGTCGCCACGACCGACATTATGTCGGTCGCTTATCCCGCCCTCACCCCGGGGGGTGCCGTTCGGAGTGTCAAGAGGGTGTGTCCTGCCCGAACGGCCCATCGAAGAGCGGTGCGAAGCGGTGTGGCGGGGGCGGCCGACGGAGTAGCATCCGCGCATCGGAGCGAGCCCGACCGGCCCGCTGCACTGTCCTGAAAACCCCGAGAACACCGCGCAGTTCACCGCGAAACCGGACGTCACGGAGGAACCATGCAGCAGCCGACCGCCACGGTGCTGGTCTACAGCGACGACGCCAGCACCCGCGAACAGGTGAGGCTCGCCGCCGGTCGCAGGCCGGCCGCCGACGTACCGCCGGTCGAGTTCCTGGAGTGCGCCACGCTGCCCGCCGTACTGAAGGCGCTGGACGCGGGCGGAATCGACGTGTGCGTACTGGACGGCGAGAGCGTCCCGGCCGGCGGCATGGGCGTCTGCCGGCAGATCAAGGACGAGATCTTCGACTGTCCGCCCGTGCTGCTGCTCATGGGGCGTCCGCAGGACGCCTGGCTGGCCACCTGGAGCCGCGCGGAGGCGGCGGTGACGCTGCCCGTCGAGCCGGTGGGCTTCGCCGCCTCGCTGGCCGCGCTGCTGCGCACCCGCCGCACGGACCGCACTCCTCCGGTACGGGCCTGACACCTCGTCGTACGTGCCCCTGGGCCGCCGCGTGCGGCCCGGGGGCACGGAGTGCGGCCGGGACGTCACGCGCCGCTGCCCCGCTCCGCCCGAGCCCGTCCTCAGACCCGGGGGCGCAGCCGGGGGGCGCGGACCCGGTCGCGCTGCTCCTCGGTGGCGGCGAGCAGGGCGCTGCCCTTGCGCCACTTCTTCCAGGGGACGTTCCAGTCGCCGAAGCCGTTGCCGAAGGGGTCCATGTCGGCGCCCCGGCTGCCGACGACCTTGACGATGTCGCCCGCGCGGACGGTCTCGTAGAACCAGCTCGCGTTGCCGGTGGACATGCCCGTGCAGCCGTGGCTGACGTTCGCGTTCCCCTGTGAGCCGACCGACCAGGGCGCGGCGTGCACGTACTCGCCGCTCCAGGTGACCCGGGTCGCGTAGTAGACCGGCAGGTCGTACGAGTCGCTGGTGCCGCGCGGGATGCCGATGCTCGTGCCGCGCATCCGTACGAAGTACTCCTTGCCGAGTACGACCTTGACGCCGTTGCGGGTGGAGAAGCCGCGCTTGCCCGTGGTCACCGGAATGGTGTTGATCACCTCTCCGTTGCGCCTGACCGTCATGTAGTGCGACGAGGCGTCCGTGACGGCCTCGATCTTGTCGCCGATGGTGATCTTCAGGGGGGCCGTGGCGGTCCCGTACAGGTCCTTGGCGACCTTGATGCCCTCCAGGGTGCTGTGCGCCCTGACGGTGGCTCCGGAGGGCCAGTAGGCGCGCGGACGGTAGTGCAGGAGCTTGTCGTCCACCCAGTACCAGGAGCCGTCGACGGACGGCTTGGAGTCCACCTTCAGGGCGCGCTCGACGACCGCCCGGGCGCGCGGGTCCTTGACCGGGGCGCTGAGTTCGGCGGTGAGGGGCTGTCCCACGCCGTACTTGCCCGCCTCGGGGCCGAAGGTGAGCTCCAGCTTCTTCTTGCCCGGGGCGGTCCGGAAGCCGAGCCTGCGCACGCCGGGGGCGCCGCCGCGGTCCTCGGTGGCGACGCGGACCGTGTAGTCGGCCCCTGCGGCCAGAGGAGCGGTGGAGTGCCAGCGGGACCCGTCGGCGGCGAGTTCGCCCGCCACCTGGCGTCCTGCGGCGTCCGCGGCGATGACGTCGGTGATCCGGGCCTCGTCGGCCGCGACGGTCACCTCAAGCGGCTTCTCGGGGTCGGCGTCGGTGCTGCCGGGCCTGCCGTTGAAGGTGACCTGCCGCGCCGCGTCGTACGGCTTCGCGGAGAGCGAGGTGACCCGGGGTTCGCCGCATGCGGTCAGTCCCGCCCCGAGGGAGGCGATCAGCAGGGTGCAGCTCAGGACCGTCCGGCTTCGGGGTGCGTGGCTCATGATCACACGATATGAAGCATCGTCAGTCCGAGCGCGTTGGAAGTGCTCAAGTGACTGCAAACGAATGAGGGGCTCGTCCACCTGATCGTTCTCAGGTGGACGAGCCCCTCAGGAGGTGCTGTCGCCGGCAGCGGTCCTACTGGGTGCGGTTCTCACCGCGGTAGAACTCGAAGACCCAGCCGAACAGGCCGACCAGGATCAGCGGCAGCGAGAAGAACAGCAGCCACCAGCCCATCGCGACCGCGAGGAAGGCGAAGGCGCCGCCGATGGCCAGCGAGAGCGGCTGCCAGCTGTGCGGGGCGAAGAAGCCCAGCTCACCGGCCTCGTCCGCGACGTCGGCCTGCTTGTTGTCCTGGGCCATCGCGTCGACCCGCTTGGCCGTGAAGGCCAGGTAGAAGCCGATCATCAGGCTCAGTCCGAAGGCCAGGACCAGCGCCGTGGTGCCCGCGGGCTCCTTCGACCACACGCCGTACACGCCGGCCATGATCAGGATGAAAACGCTCAGCCAGATGAACAGCCAGCCTTGGATCTTCACTTGCCCGTCTCCTTCGCGCTGAGGGCGAGCTGCTCGATGCCGTTGTCACGGTGGTTCTCGAGCTGGTCGATGGCCGAGATCTCCGGGTGGTGCAGGTCGAACGCCGGGGATTCGGACCGGATGCGCGGCAGCGTGAGGAAGTTGTGCCGCGGCGGCGGGCAGGACGTCGCCCATTCGAGCGAACGGCCGTAGCCCCAGGGGTCGTCGACCTCGATCTTCTTGCCGTACTTCGCGGTCTTCCAGACGTTGTAGAAGAACGGGAGCATCGACAGGCCCAGCAGGAACGAGCTGATGGTCGAGATCGTGTTCAGTGCGGTGAAGCCGTCGGCCGCGAGGTAGTCCGCGTAACGCCGCGGCATGCCCTCGGCACCGAGCCAGTGCTGCACCAGGAACGTGCCGTGGAAGCCCACGAACAGCGTCCAGAAGGTGATCTTGCCGAGCCGCTCGTCCAGCATCTTGCCGGTGAACTTCGGCCACCAGAAGTGGAAGCCGGAGAACATCGCGAAGACCACGGTGCCGAAGATGACGTAGTGGAAGTGCGCGACGACGAAGTACGAGTCCGAGACGTGGAAGTCCATCGGGGGCGAGGCCAGGATGACGCCGGTCAGACCACCGAAGGTGAAGGTGATCAGGAAGCCGACGGCCCAGAGCATCGGGGTCTCGAAGGACAGTGAGCCCTTCCACATCGTGCCGATCCAGTTGAAGAACTTCACACCGGTGGGCACTGCGATGAGGAACGTCATGAACGAGAAGAACGGCAACAGCACGCCGCCCGTCACGTACATGTGGTGGGCCCATACGGTGACCGAGAGGCCGGCGATCGCGATGGTCGCGGCGATCAGACCGATGTAGCCGAACATCGGCTTGCGGCTGAAGACCGGAATGACCTCGGAAATGATGCCGAAGAACGGCAACGCGATGATGTACACCTCTGGGTGTCCGAAGAACCAGAAGAGGTGTTGCCACAGAATCGCTCCGCCGTTGGAGGCGTCGAAGATGTGGGCACCGAACTTACGGTCCGCCTCCAGGGCGAACAGCGCGGCCGCCAGCACCGGGAAGGCGAGCAGGACCAGGACACCGGTCAGCAGCACGTTCCAGGTGAAGATCGGCATGCGGAACATCGTCATGCCGGGCGCGCGCATGCAGATGATCGTGGTGATGAAGTTGACCGAGCCGAGGATCGTGCCGAAGCCGGAGAAGGCCAGACCCATGATCCACATGTCGGCGCCGACGCCCGGCGAACGGACCGCGTCCGACAGCGGGGAGTAGGCGAACCAGCCGAAGTCGGCCGCACCCTGCGGGGTGAGGAAGCCCGCCACCGCGATGATCGACCCGAAGAGGTACAGCCAGTACGCGAACATGTTCAGCCGCGGGAACGCCACGTCGGGCGCGCCGATCTGCAGCGGCATGATCCAGTTCGCGAATCCGGCGAACAGCGGCGTCGCGAACATCAGCAGCATGATCGTGCCGTGCATCGTGAACGCCTGGTTGAACTGCTCGTTCGACATGAGCTGCGTGCCGGGACGAGCGAGTTCGGCGCGCATGAAGAGCGCCATCACGCCACCGATGATGAAGAACACGAACGACGTGATGAGGTACATCGAGCCGATCGTCTTGTGGTCAGTGGTGGTGAGCCACTTGATCACAATGTTTCCCGGCTCCTTGCGCCGCACGGGCAGCTCGTTCTCGTACGAGTCGATTGCTGCCGCGGCACCCTTGGGTTCGTTGAGGATGCTCACAGTTTGTTCGTCTCCGCATTCCGGGCCGGGTCGGTCTGGGCGATGCCGGCCGGGATGTAGCCGGTCTGACCCTTCGCCGCCAGGTCCTTGAGGTGCTGCTTGTACTCCTCGGGGGAAACGACCTTGACGTTGAAGAGCATCCGGGAGTGGTCCACGCCGCAGAGCTCGGCGCACTTGCCCATGAAGATGCCCTCCTTGGTGGGAGTCACCTCGAAGGCATTGGTGTGGCCGGGGATCACGTCCTGCTTCATCAGGAACGGCACCACCCAGAAGGAGTGGATGACATCACGCGAAGTGAGGACGAACCGGACCCTCTCACCCTTCGGCAGCACCAGCGTGGGGCCGGGGTTGTTGTTCTCCGGGTTGCGGGTTCCGGGGATGCCGTAGTCGTAGACGCCCTCGGCACCGTCCGGGAACTGCTTGGTGAACTTGTCCGGAACCGCACCGAGTTCCTTGGGAACGCCGGTCTTCTGCTGGGTCTTGGGGTCGGTCTGCGGACCGGTGGACTTGTTGCCGTCCACGTCCTCGACGTAGTTGAAGCCCCAGCTCCACTGGTAGCCGACCACGTTGACGGTGTGGGTCGGCTTGTCGTCGAGATGCAGGAGCTTCGTCTCGTCCCGGGCGGTGAAGTAGAACAGCACCGAGACGATGATGAGCGGGGCGACCGTGTACAACGCCTCGATGGGCATGTTGTAACGAGTCTGCGGTGGTACCTCGACCTTGGTGCGGCTGCGCCTGTGGAAGATGACGCTCCACAGGATCAGGCCCCACACCAGCACGCCCGTGACGAGCGCTGCCGCCCACGAGCCCTGCCAGAGGGAGAGGATCCGCGGCGCCTCTTCCGTTACCGGGGTGGGCATCCCCAGACGGGGGAAGTCCTCCCATGTGTACGAGCAACCAGAGGCGGTCGCCAGGACCACGCCCGCGGTCAGCACCTGGAGCAGCTTCCGCCGCATCGGGCGCCGCGACGAGCGGTCGGAGCCGTTGGGACTCACGTAGCGCCTTCCCGAGAGTCTCGCCCGCGCGTGTAGTGGTGGCTGCGGCCATCTGACTGGTCGGTCGCCGGCCCTGACGCGGGCAGGGGTTTGGATGTTTATGCGGACCAAACCCTACTGGACGCATTTTGGGGTCGCGCGGGGAGGGTGCCCAACGCGCCGCACCTCTCCCCGAAGGGGTGGCCCCGCGACGGGTTGTCCGCGGAACCCTCGCCTCCGCCCGGCATCCGGCGCTCCCTGCCCCGATGGGCGTACCGGCCGGAGCGCGAGCGGCGGCTAGCGTGGCCCGGTGCCCTACTTCGACGCCGCTTCCGCCGCTCCCCTGCACCCCGTTGCCCATCAAGCGCTGCTTGCCTCCCTGGACGAGGGGTGGGCCGATCCCGCCCGGCTGTACCGCGAGGGGCGCCGGGCCAGGGTGCTCCTGGACGCCGCCCGGGAGGCCGCGGCCGACGCCGTCGGCTGCCGCCCCGACGAACTCGTTTTCACTCCTTCGGGAACCCACGCGGTGCACACGGGAATTGCCGGGGCCCTCGCGGCGCGTCGGCGTGTCGGCCGTCATCTGGTGACCTCCGCCGTAGAACACTCCTCCGTACTCCATTCGGCCGCCGCCCACGCGGCGGACGGCGGGTCGGTGACCGAGGTCGGCGTCGGCCGGCTGGGCGCGGTGGCCGTCGGGGAGTTCGCGGGGGCGCTGCGCGCCGACACGGCGCTGGCGTGCCTGCAGTCCGCCAATCACGAGGTCGGAACGGAGCAGCCGGTGGCCGACGTCGCACAGCAGTGCCGGCGGGCGGGTGTGCCGCTCCTGGTGGACGCCGCGCAGTCGCTGGGTTGGGGCCCGGTGGACGGCGAGTGGTCACTGCTCACGGCGAGCGCGCACAAGTGGGGAGGGCCGGCGGGGGTCGGCCTGCTGGTCGTACGCAAAGGGGTGCGGTTCGCACCGCGGGGGGCGGCGGACGAGCGGGAACAGGGCCGCTCCCCCGGCTTCGTGAATCTGCCGGCCGTGGTCGCGGCGGCGGCTTCGCTGCGAGCGGTGCGGGCCGAGGCGCAGGCGGAGGCGGCGCGGCTGCGGGAGCTGGTGGAGCGGATCAGGGCGCGGGTCGCGGAGTCGGTGGCGGACGTGGAGGTGGTGGGGGACGCGGTGCGGCGGCTGCCGCACCTGGTCACCTTCTCCTGTCTGTACGTCGACGGGGAGAGTCTGCTGCACGCGCTGGACGCGGCCGGGTTCTCGGTCTCCTCCGGGTCCTCGTGCACGAGCAGCACGCTGACGCCGAGCCATGTGCTGCGGGCGATGGGGGTGCTGTCGGAGGGGAACGTACGGGTGTCGCTCCCGCGGGGGACGGCGGCGGAGGAGGTGGAGAGGTTCCTGGAGGTGCTGCCGGGGGTGGTGCAGGGGGTACGGGCGGAGCTGGGCGCTCCCGTGCCGGAGGCGCCTCGGGCGGCTGCGGGGGCGGGTCCGGCCGTGGGCGCGGCTGTGGCTGCCGGGGCCGTCACCGTGGACGCGCTCGGGAAGCGGTGCCCGATTCCGGTGATCGAGCTGGCGAAGGTGATCGGGGACGTGCCGGTCGGGGGGACGGTGACCGTCCTCGCCGATGACGCGGCGGCGCGTCTGGACATTCCGGCGTGGTGCGGGATGCGGGGGCAGGAGTACGTGGGGGAGGAAGTGCGGGAGAGGGGGGTGGCCTACGTGGTGCGGAGGGTGTCGTAGGGGGCGGGCGGGGGTGCGGGCCCCCTACGGGCGGTGGGACATCGTCCGGTGGTCCGGTGGGGGCCGCCCCGTGCCCGCCCGTTCCGCCCCCTCGGGCGGCCCCGCCACCCGAGGGGGCGGGGCGGGGGGCCGCCCGTGGAGGTGCCGTCAGGACAGGTGGGCGCGGACTTCGGCTGCGGCCTCGTGGCCGTAGGCCTTCGTGAAGCGGTCCATGAAGCCCGCGCGGCTCAGGGTGTACTCCTGGGTGCCGAGCGTCTCGATGACCAGCGTGGCGAGCATGCAGCCGATCTGCGCGGCGCGCTCGTGGTTGACGCCCCAGGCCAGGCCCGAGAGGAAGCCCGCGCGGAACGCGTCGCCGACGCCCGTCGGGTCGACCTTCGCCTCCTCCTCCGCGCAGCCCACCTCGACGGTGTCCAGGCCGAGCTTCTCGATGCGCACGCCGCGCGAGCCGAGCGTGGTGACGCGGTGGCCGACCTTGGCCAGGATCTCGGCGTCGGTCCAGCCGGTCTTCGACTCGATGAGGCCCTTCTCGTACTCGTTGGAGAAGAGGTACGTGGCGCCTTCGAGCAGCGTGCGGATGTCGTCGCCGGACATGCGGGCGATCTGCTGCGAGAAGTCCGCGGCGAAGGGGATGGAGCGCGAGCGGCACTCCTCGGTGTGGCGGAGCATCGCCTCGGGGTCGTCCGCGCCGATCAGGACCAGGTCCAGGCCGCCCACCCGGTCCGCGACGGACTTGAGCTCGATCTGCCGGGCCTCGCTCATCGCACCCGTGTAGAAGGAGCCGATCTGGTTGTGGTCGGAGTCCGTGGTGCACACGAAGCGGGCGGTGTGCAGGACCTCGGAGATGCGGACCGAAGCCGTGTCGACGCCGTGCCGGTCGAGCCAGGCGCGGTACTCGTCGAAGTCCGAGCCGGCCGCGCCGACCAGGATCGGCTTGGTGCCGAGCTGGCCCATCCCGAAGCAGATGTTCGCGCCGACGCCGCCGCGCCGTACGTCGAGGTTGTCGACGAGGAAGGAGAGGGAGACCGTGTGCAGCTGATCCGCGACCAGTTGGTCGGCGAAACGGCCGGGGAAGGTCATGAGGTGGTCGGTGGCGATGGAGCCGGTGACTGCGATACGCACGGCGGGGCTGCTCCCTGTGGGGATGGTGGGAAGACTGACGAGAACGATGCGACAGCCCAAACTACCGGGTCGTGCCCGCGGCCCGAAGAGGCAAAACTACCCGATAGTAGGGCTTTTTTGCTGAGGCCGCAGGTGCATACGGTGCGAGGAGACCGGGGCTCTCGCGGTTCACGCGGCCCCTTGAGTACGGGAGTTGCCCCAATGCCGAAGCACAGCGTCACGACCCCCGCCCGTACCGCCGCCAGGTCCGAACTCGACGGCGGGTGGGCGCAGTTGCAGGGGGACTGTGCGCGCATGGTGGCGCACTGGGCGGTGCCTGCCGCGGTGGCCGAGCGCGTTCCGGCGTCGCTGATCCACGGCGTGGTGGTGCCGCCGGCATCCGCGCGGCTGGTGGGCGCGATGCCGGAGTACGGAGCGTGAGCGCGCGGCACGGCTGCGGCCTCCGGGGCACGCCCGCGGCGGGGCTCTGACGCGCGGGCGTACGGAACCGGAAGCGCGCCGGCTCCGTCCCACCGGTGTCTCCCGCGCTGGGGGCAGTCGCAATCGGGCGCCGTGTGCGGCGCAGGCGAAGGAGCGATCCGGTGAGCAGCGAGCAGGACACGGAACGCACCCCCCGTCGGCGGCGTTCTCCGGCGGCCGTCGCCTCGGTGGCCGCCGCGGTGCTGCTGGTCGGCGGCGGGGGCGCGTACTGGGCGGCCTCGGCCGGCGGCGACGGGGCGGGCAACCCGCGGGAGCCCGGCGGCGCTCCCCCGCTGCTGGCCCTGGACGGTCATACCGACGCGGGCGCCGGAGGCGTGGGCGCGCGGGGCACGGGGCCTACGCCGTCCGGCAGCGGTCCCGGGATCGCGCCGGGCGAGCCGGACCCGCACGGCGGTTTCGGCGGCCGGGTGGTCTACCGGGCGGCCGGGGACCTGCCGGACGGGCCGGAGAGGGCCGCCGTGCACCGGGCGCAGGGCCTGGTGTCCGAGGGCGAGGTCCGCCGGCTGGCGCAGGCCCTGGGGCTGATGGACACGCCGACGCGCGCGGGCGGAACGTGGGTGGTCGGTGCGGTGGCGGACGGTTCGGGTCCGCAGTTGCGGGTGGACGAGCGCGCGCCGGGGGCCTGGACGTTCGCGCGCCACCCGACCGCCGAGGGAAGTGTCGACTGCGTCCAGGGCAAGCAGTGCGCGCCGGGGACGCCGGTGGGCGAGGAGACGGCGAAGAAGGCCGCCGCGCCGGTACTGAAGGCGTTGGGGATCGAGGACGCGAAGCTGGACGCGGGCCAGGTGCTGGGCGGTGCCCGGGTGGTGAACGCGGACCCGGTGGTCGGCGGATTGCCCACGTACGGCTGGATGACCGGCATTCCGGTCGGGCCGGACGGCCGTGTGAGGGGCGGCAGCGGCCAGTTGAAGGGGCTCACCAAGGGCGCCGAGTACCCGGTGGTCGGGGCGCAGGAGGCGCTGGGGCTGCTCAACAGGTCGGGGCGGGGCGGCGCACTGCCGGACATCGGCGGCTGCGCGACTCCGGTGCCCGTGGAGAAGGACAGGGGCCAGGTGGAGCCCGTGGCTCCGGGTGAGGGTACGGAGCCGTCCCCGGGGCTGGGGAGGATTCCGCCGTGCGAGCCCCGGCAGGTGCCGCAGCGCACGGTGACGGTCGATTCCGCGGTCTTCGGGCTGTCGGCGCAGTACGCGGACGGGCAGCGGATGCTGGTGCCGTCCTGGCTGTTCCGTATACGGCCGACCGGGGACGAGAAGCCGTACACGGTGACCTATCCGGCGGTGGAGCCGAAGTTCCTGAAGGCGCCCGGTCCGTCGGTGAGCGCGTCTCCGCCCGGCCCGTCGGACGGTCCGGCGGCACCCGGCCGGCACGTGGAGTCCTACTCGGCGGACGGCAGGAAGCTCACGCTCAGCTTCTGGGGCGGGGTGTGCAGCACGTACACGGCGGAGGTGACCGAGCGCGACAGGTCCGTCGAGGTGCGGATCGTGGAGACCGAGACGGAACCGGGCCGGGCCTGCATCGCGATCGCGAAGAAGCTCACGGCGACGGCGACGCTGGACGGGCCGCTGGACGGCCGCGAGGTGCTCGGCGAGGGCGGGGAGGCCGTACCGAAGGGCTGACGCCTGCCGTACGGCAGGCGGCGCCCCGTCGGGCACGGCGAAGGCGGACGGCCCGGAGTCCGGGTCGTCCGCCTTCGCCGTGCCCGATGACGGGACTAGTTGAACGAGTCGCCGCAGGCGCAGGAGCCCGTGGCGTTGGGGTTGTCGATCGTGAAGCCCTGCTTCTCGATGGTGTCGACGAAGTCGATGGAGGCACCGCCCAGGTACGGGGCGCTCATCCGGTCGGTGACGACCTTCACGCCGTCGAAGTCCTTGAGGACGTCGCCGTCGAGCGAGCGCTCGTCGAAGAAGAGCTGGTAGCGCAGGCCCGAGCAGCCACCGGGCTGCACGGCGACGCGGAGCGCGAGGTCGTCGCGGCCCTCTTGCTCCAGCAGGGCCTTCACCTTGGCCGCGGCGGCGTCGGACAGGAGAATGCCGTCGCTCACGGTGGTCTTGTCGTCCTGAACGGACATCTACATCTCTCCCGGGTTGTACGGACTGCTTGCCGACGGTTGCAACCGGCGGGGCCGCGGAGAAATTCCGGGCCTGCGTGCGTGTCTTGTTCTTTCATGCTCGCACACCGGCGCCGGGGCGGACGCGGGTCGGGGCGCCCGGTGTGCGCGGGGACGGCACCGGGAATTTCGTCACATCGACGAGATCGGCATCGTCAAAGTGACGTGAAGCAGTTATGATAGATAGCGTCAATTCGACGAAAAGGCCCTCTGTCCTTCCTACGGGCCCCTCTCGCATCGCAGAACAGAAAGGGTGCGTGTCGTGACCACCGCCCAGCCCCGCCAGGCCGTCGACCTCGACGTCCAGCCGTCGCCCCTCGCCCTGCTGCTCCTCGGCCGTGAGGCCGACCCCAGGAGCGAGCGTGGCGTGGAGTGCCCCGGCGACCTGCCCTCGCCGTCCGACCCGGACCTGGTGGAACGCGCCCGCGCCGCGAAGGAGAAGCTCGGGGACAAGGTCTTCGTCCTCGGCCACCACTACCAGCGCGACGAGGTCATCCAGTTCGCCGATGTGACCGGCGACTCCTTCAAGCTCGCGCGCGACGCGGCGAACAAGCCGGAGGCCGAGTACATCGTCTTCTGCGGCGTGCACTTCATGGCCGAGTCCGCCGACATCCTCACCTCCGACGACCAGAAGGTCGTACTGCCCGACCTGGCGGCCGGCTGCTCGATGGCCGACATGGCGACGGCCGAACAGGTCGCGGAGTGCTGGGACGTGCTGACGGACGCCGGTGTCGCCGAGTCCGTGGTGCCCGTCTCGTACATGAACTCCTCCGCCGACATCAAGGCCTTCACCGGCAAGCACGGCGGCACCATCTGCACCTCCTCCAACGCGAAGCGGGCCCTGGACTGGGCGTACGAGCAGGGCGAGAAGGTGCTCTTCCTCCCGGACCAGCACCTGGGGCGCAACACCGCCGTCCGCGACATGGGGATGTCGCTGGACGACTGCGTGCTCTACAACCCGCACAAGCCGAACGGCGGGCTCACGGTCGAAGAGCTACGCAACGCCAGGATGATCCTGTGGCGCGGGCACTGCTCGGTGCACGGCCGCTTCTCGCTGGAGTCGGTGGAGGACGTCCGGGCCCGGATCCCCGGCGTACGGGTCCTGGTCCACCCGGAGTGCAAGTACGAGGTCGTCGCCGCGGCGGACGAGGTGGGCTCCACGGAGTACATCATCAAGGCCCTGGATGCCGCCCCCGCCGGGTCGAAGTGGGCGATCGGCACCGAGCTCAACCTGGTGCGCCGCCTCGCCAACGCGCACCCGGACAAGGAGATCGTCTTCCTCGACAAGACCGTCTGCTTCTGCTCCACCATGAACCGCATCGACCTCCCCCACCTGGTGTGGACCCTGGAGTCGCTCGCCGCGGGCAACCTCGTGAACCGCATCGAGGTCGACCGCGAGACGGAGAGCTTCGCAAAGCTGGCGCTGGAGAGGATGCTGGCCCTCCCGTAGCCCGTCGGAACGCTCCCGTGCCGGGCCCCCGGTTCGTCTCGCGGGCCGGGGGCCGATGAGTTTCGCCGGGAAGGACGGTCCAACCTTCAGCAGGGAACAACGGAGCCCACCCGGCACGAGGAGCGCGGACCGATGCTGTACATGATCCAGATGAACGTGGACGCCGACAGCTGGGACAGTGTCATGTCGTCCTACGGCCCGGACGACATGAAGGCGATGTTCGCCCACATGGAGGCCCTCAACAACGAGCTGACCTCGGCGGGCGAACTGGTCGAGGCGCGCGGACTGGGCGGTCCCGGCCTGGCCAGAACCGTACGGGCCGACTCCGAGGGCAAGCCGCAGGTCACCGAAGGACAGGCGGTGAAGGGGCCGATCCTCGCCGGGTACTGGGTGGTCGACGTGCAGAGCGCGGAGCGTGCGTACGAGATCGCCGCGCGCGCCTCCGCGTGCCCCGGACCGGGCGGCAGCCCCGGCAACGACCCGGTCGAGGTGCACGCGATTCCGGACGACCCGACGGTCTGACGTCCGCGCCGCGCTTGCCGCACGCACATGAGTAAGGGGTGCCTTCCCGGAGGGCACCCCTTACTCATGTTTCCGGCCGCGGACGGGGTCAGACCGTCACGTGCTCCCGGTCACCGTCCTGCGACGCCGTGCGGGCGTCGTCCGGCTTCCGTTCGTCCCGCTTGGCCGCCCTCTTCGCCGCCCGGCGCTCCTTGCGGAGCTCCACCATGGCGTACAGGGTCGGCACCAGAAGGAGGGTCAGCAGGGTCGACGTGATCAGGCCGCCGATCACCACGATGGCGAGCGGCTTGGAGATGAAGCCGCCCTCCCCTGTGATGCCCAGCGCCATCGGGAGCAGCGCGAAGATCGTCGCGAGTGCGGTCATCAGGATCGGGCGCAGACGGTGGCGGCCTCCCTCGACGACCGCTTCGACGACGCCCATGCCCTGCGCCCGGTACTGGTTGATCAGGTCGATCAGCACGATCGCGTTGGTGACCACGATGCCGATCAGCATCAGCATGCCGATCATCGCCGGGACGCCCATGGGGGTTCCGGTGGCGAGCAGCAGGCCGATCGCACCGGTCGCCGCGAACGGGATGGACACCAGCAGGATCAGCGGCTGGATCAGCGACTTGAAGGTGGCGACCAGCAGCAGGAACACGATCGCGACGGCTGCCAGCATGGCCAGGAACAGCTTGGCGGTCGCCTCCTCCTGGTCGGCGGAGACGCCGCCGACGGAGACCGTGGCGCCCTTGGGCAGATCGGCCTCGATGTCGTTGATCTTCGCCTGGAGGGCGCTGGAGACCGCACCGGTGTTGTCGCCGACCGGCTTGGCGCTGACGGTCGCCGAGCGGGCACCGTCGATGCGGGTCATGGACACCGGGCCGTCGACCAGCTTCACGTCGGCGACCTGGCCGAGGGTGACGCCGGGGCCGACCGGCAGCTTCTTCAGCTCGTCCATCGTGGACGCGGGCCTGGCGGACTTGACGACGATGTCGCGTTCGGTGCTGTCCAGCATGGCCTTGCCGGACGGGGTGCCGCGTACCGCCTGGGCGACGACCGCGCCGAGCGCCGCGTCGTCGAGCCCGGCCTCGGCGGCCTTCGGGGTGCCCTTGACGGAGATGCGCGGCACGGACTGGGCGAGGTCGCTCCGGACGTCGGTGACGTCCTTCAGTCCGGCGACGGCGGACCGCACCTGTTCCGTCGCCCTGGCGAGCGTGCCGGGGTCGCCCGCCTTGACGACGACGCTCAGGTCCTGGCTGCCGAAGCCGCCGCCCGCACCGACCTTGGTGTCGCCGATGCCCCGAAGGTTCGCGAGCTTGTCCTGGAGCTCCTCGGTGGCCGCCTTGGTGTCCTCGGCGCTCTTCAGGGTGAGCTGATACGTGGCCTGGTGGGCGCCGGAGGCACCGCCGAAGGCCGCCATGAAGCCCGAGGAGCCCACGGTGACCTGGTAGTCCTTGATCGTGTCGACGGACTCGATGGCCTTCTCGACCTTGCGGGCCGCCGCGTCCGTGGCCTCCAGGCCGGTGCCGGGCTCCAGCTTCTGCGAGAGCGAGAGGGTCTCCTGCTCGCTCTCGTCGAAGAAGTTGGTCTTCAGCAGGGGCGCCATCGCGAACGTGCCCAACAGGACGACGAGCGCGATCGCCAGGCTGACCAGGCGGCGCCCGGTCGCGAAGCGGAGCACGGGGACGTACATGCGCTGGAGGCGGGACCTGTTCTCCTGCTCCTCCGCCCTGCGGCGCAGCTCCTGCGGGTCGACGCCCTCCGAGCCCTTGGGGGCGCGCAGGAACCAGTACGAGAGGACCGGGACGACCGTGAGGGAGACGAGGAGGGAGGCGAGCAGCGCGGCCGACACGGTGAGGGAGAACGAGCCGAAGAGCTGGCCCACCATGCCACCGACCAGGCCGACCGGCAGGAACACCGCGACCGTGGTCAGAGTCGACGAGGTGACCGCGCCCGCGACCTCCTTGACGGCGGTGACGATCGCGCTGTACCGCTCCTCGCCGTAGGACAGGTGCCGCTTGATGTTCTCCAGGACCACGATCGAGTCGTCCACGACGCGGCCGATCGCGATGGTCAGCGCGCCGAGGGTGAGGACGTTGAGGGAGAGGTCCCGGGTCCACAGCACGATCAGAGCGAGGACGACGGACAGCGGGATCGAGATCGCGGTGACCAGCGTCGAGCGGACCGACGCCAAGAAGACCAGGATGACGACGACCGCGAAGACGAGACCGAGCGCGCCCTCGGTGGTCAGACCGGATATCGACTTGGAGACCGCCGGGCCCTGGTCGAAGACCGTGGTCAGGGTGGCGCCGGAGCCGAGGGTGTCGCGCAGCTCGGGCAGCTTGTCCTTGACCGCGTCGGAGATGGCGACGGCGCTGCCGTCCTGGTCCATCGTGATCGACAACGACAGGCTGGGACTGCCGTTGGTACGGGTCACCGAGGTCGCCTGTGCGGGCTTCTCCTCGACCGTCGCGACGTCACCGAGGCGTACCGGCTTGGGCGCCGTGGCCTCGCCCGGCTTCGGCTGACCGCTGATCCGCAGGTCCTCGATCTGCTTCAGCGAGGTGAGGCTGCCGCCGACCTGGACGGTGCGGGACTTGCCGTCCTCGGCGAAGGCGCCGGCCGGGACGGTCGCGCCGGCCTGCTGGAGGGCCTGGCCGAGCGTCATCGCGTTGAGCCCCGCGGCGGCCAGCTTCGCGTCGTCGGGGGTGACGGCGACCTGGAGCTCCTGGACGCCGGCGACGGTGACCTGGCTGACGCCCTCGATGTTCTGGAGGACGGGGACCACGGTGCGGTCCAGCTGGTCGGCGAGGGCCTGCTGGTCCTTGTCCGAGGTCACGGCGAGCGTGACGGTCGGCAGGTCGTCCGTGGACCCGGCCACGACCTGCGGGTCCACGTCCTTGGGGAGCAACGCCCGGGAGCGGTTCACGGCCTGCTGGACGTCGGCGACGAGCTGCTTGGTGCCCTCGTCCCCGTAGTCGAACTGGGCCATGATCACGGCGGAGCCCTCGCTCGCCGTGGAGGTCACGGACTCGATGCCGTCGACCGCCTTGAGGGAGTTCTCCAGGGGCTCGACGACCTGCTTCTCGACCACGTCGGGAGCCGCGCCCTGGTAGGGGGCGATCACGGACACCATCGGAAGCTCGATGGTGGGCAGCAACTGCTGCTTGAGCTGCGGGATCGCTATCGCGCCGAAGACCAGCGCGACGATCGACATCAGCCCGATCAGGGCCCGCTGGGCGAGGCTGAATCTGGACAGCCAGGACATGGGTGGAGTCTCTCTTCTGTGGCGAGCGGTGCAGGTGGACGCGGAGGTCCACTCATACGATCGGCCACGGAGAACCACTCCCCGGTCGCCCCCAGGTCCCCTTTGCGACCCGCGCGTACCGCAGCTGGAGTACGCGGGATCGGACCCTCACTCCACCCTTGGGCGTACGAGGCCCGATTCGTACGCGAACACCACCAGTTGTGCCCGGTCGCGGGCGCCCAGCTTGGACATCGCACGGTTCACGTGGGTCTTGACGGTGAGGGGGCTCACGGCGAGGACGGCGGCGATCCCGTCGTTGGAGTTGCCGCCCGCGACGTGGACGAGGACCTCCCGTTCGCGGACGGTCAGGGAGGCGAGGCGTTCGGCGTGGGCACTGTCGGCGGAGGGTGCGGGGCCGCCGGCGTCGCCCTGCTTGAGGAAGGTGGCGATGAGGCCCTTGGTCGCCGCGGGCGACAGCAGGGCCTCCCCCTGGGCGGCGATCCGGATGGCGTTGAGGAGTTCGTCGGGTTCCGCGCCCTTGCCGAGAAAGCCGGACGCGCCGGCCCGGATCGACTCCACGACGTACTCGTCCACCTCGAAGGTCGTGAGCATCACCACGTGAACGGCCGCGAGTTCGGGGTCCGCGCCGATCGCGCGCGTGGCGGTCAGCCCGTCGGTGCCCGGCATCCGGATGTCCATGAGGACGACGTCGGGGCGGGTGCGGCGGGTCAGTTCGAGTGCCTGGGCGCCGTCGGCGGCCTCGCCGACCACTTCCATGTCCGGCTCGGAGTCGACGAGGATGCGGAAGGCGCTGCGCAGGAGGGCCTGGTCGTCGGCGAGGAGGACCTTGATGGGGGGAAGAGGGGCGGGGTCCTGCCGTCCGGTCATGTGCGTTCCTCCCCCGGGGCGGTGTGCGTGCGGGGCTCCCTGGCCGTACCCGCCGTTTCGGGCAGGATCGCATGGACGCGGAACCCGCCGCCGTAGCGGGGGCCCGCGGTGAGGGTGCCGCCCAGGGCGCCGACGCGTTCGCGCATGCCGAGGAGGCCGTGGCCGCCGCCGTCCCCGGGCGGTTCGGCGGCTGTGCCGGGGCCGCGGTCGGCGGGCGGGCCGACGCCGTCGTCGAGGACGGTGACCTCGATCGACGCACCGACGCGCACGACGCTGACCTCGGCCTTCGCGTGCGGGCCCGCGTGCTTGCGGACGTTGGTGAGGGCCTCCTGGACGATCCGGTAGGCGGCCAGATCGACGGAGGCGGGGAGCGCGCCGTCGTCGGTGCGGGCGAGGACGACCGGCAGCCCGGCGTTGCGGAAGGTGTCGAGGAGGCCGTCGAGGACGGCGAGGCCGGGGGCGGGCTCGGTGGGGGCGTTCGGTTCGCCGGACTGGCGCAGCAGGCCCACGGTGGCGCGCAGTTCGTCGAGGGCGCTGCGGCTGGCCTCCCGTACGTGCGCCAGTGCCTCCTTGGCCTGGTCGGGGCGTTTGTCCATGACGTGCGAGGCGACTCCCGCCTGGACGTTGACCAGGGCGATGTGGTGGGCGACGACGTCGTGCAGGTCACGGGCGATCCGCAGGCGTTCCTCGGCGACCCGCCGGCGGGCCTCCTCCTCGCGGGTGCGCTCGGCGCGCTCGGCGCGCTCGCGGATGGCGTCGACGAAGGCACGGCGGCTGCGGACGGCGTCGCCCGCGCTGGCGCCGATGCCGGTCCAGGCGAACAGCCCCAGGTTCTCCTGCGCGTACCAGGGGCCGTCGCTGAGGCACATGCCGGTGGCCGTCAGCGTGGTCATGGTGAGCAGCCCGATGCGCCAGGTGGTGGGGCGGTCGGTGCGGGCGGCGACCGTGTACAGCGCGACGACGGCCGCCATCGCGACGGGGGCCGGCGGCCCGGTGGGGGCGAGGGCGAGTTCGGCGACGGTGAGGGCCCAGGTCACGGCCAGCACCGGGAGCGGACGGCGGCGGCGCAGGACGAGCGCGGCGGCGGCCAGTGCCATCAGGGTGATGCTGAGCGGGCCGGGGGCACGGGTGCTGAAGGTGGGACCGTGCGGGCCGCCGTGCGGGTCGGCGAACGACGCGGAGACCATGCACGCGAGCAGCGCGGCGGCGAGGGCGGCGTCGAAGGCGAGGGGGTGGGCCCGGAGCCAGGACCGGGGGCGGGCGAGAGGGCCGGCGGGTCCGGAGCCCGGGACGGGGGCGGCGGTCATGGGGCCACGGTACGGGGACCGACGGCGGGCGCGGGCCGCGGTACGGGGGATGCGGCGCGAGCACCGGCCGCACGGGACGGGCGGGCAGGCAGCGGGCAACCGGACTCAGGGACGTCGGCAGGGACGTGCCGGTGGCCGGGGCCGCGGTCGGTGGCGGCGGCCGGGGACGTGGCGGACCCGGGACGGGGCGGGTCCGGGTACCCACGGTGCCGCGATCACGGGCACCGGCATGGGGCTGAGCCGGTGTGCCCCGGAACGCGCCGAGCCCCGCCAAGGGGTGGCGGGGCTCGGGGTCGGAGTGGGAGGCGGAGGGTCAGCCCGGGATGAGGCCGCCCTCGGTGAGCATGGCGCGGACGTCCTCCAGGGTGGAGTCCGGTGCCGGGAGGATCAGTTCCGAGGGCTCCAGGGAGTCGTCGGGAAGGGGCGCGCCCAGGCTCCGTACCGCGTCGAGCAGCGCCTGCAGCGTGCGGCGGAAGCCGGGCCCGTCGCCGTTCTCCATCTCGGCGAGCAGTTCGTCGTCGAGCTTGTTGAGCTCGGCGAAGTGGCTGTCGGCCAGGTCTCGCTGACCCTCGCCCATGATCCGTACGATCATGACGTCCTCCTCCCGGCTCTACTGCTTGTCGAACTTGGGGTGGGACCGGGGCTGGGACTGGGGCTGGGCCGCGTCCTGCGGGCCGCCCTCGATGGCCTGCTGGGACGGGCCGCCGGCCAGTTCCGCCTTCATCCGCTGGAGTTCCAGCTCGACGTCCGTGCCGCCGGAGAGGCGGTCCAGCTCGGCCTGGAGGTCGTCCTTGGCGAGGCCGGACTGGTCGTCCAGCGCACCCGAGGCCAGCAGTTCGTCGATGGCCCCCGCGCGGGCCTGGAGCTGCGCGGTCTTGTCCTCGGCGCGCTGGATCGCGACGCCGACGTCGCTCATCTCCTCGGAGATGCCGGAGAAGGACTCCGCGATCCGGGTCTGCGCCTGCGCCGCCGTGTAGGTGGCCTTGATGGTCTCCTTCTTGGTCCGGAAGGCATCGACCTTGGCCTGGAGGCGCTGTGCCGCGAGGGTCAGCTTCTCCTCCTCGCCCTGGAGGGTCTGGTGCTGCGTCTCCAGGTCGGTGACCTGCTGCTGCAGCGCGGCACGGCGGGACAGGGCCTCGCGGGCGAGGTCCTCCCGGCCCAGTGCGAGCGCCTTGCGGCCCTGGTCCTCCAGCTTGGAGGACTGGCCCTGCAACTGGTTGAGCTGCAGTTCGAGCCGCTTGCGCGACGTCGCTACGTCGGCGACTCCGCGGCGCACCTTCTGCAGCAGCTCAAGCTGCTTCTGGTACGAGTAGTCGAGTGTCTCCCGCGGGTCTTCGGCCCGGTCAAGGGCCTTGTTCGCCTTCGCGCGGAAGATCATCCCCATACGCTTCATGACACCGCTCATGGGCTTCGCGCGCCCCCTTCTGACGGACTCCGGCTCCTGGTCACTCCAACAGAACCCACAGTACGGGCCCTGTCTCCATTACCGCACTGTTAGGGCGCCGATGGACTCCTCCCTGGGGACGACTGTGCGGACGCGGGCTCGGGCGTAGGGAGTACGCGGGCCCCGGGGCAACCCTGTAACGCGACCCCGGCACCCGGCCCCCGGGCCCCGTACAGAGCCTCGAAGCGGCTTTGTACGGGCGTCGGGCGGCCTTCGTGTGCGGGCCCGCAGGACAGAGGTGTTGCCGGATCGTTCCCCTCAAGGCTGGGGTCCATGCGTCCCACCCCGTACCCTTGGGTTTTGTGTTCCGTAGCCGTGCCAACTCCAGCGCTGAGAAGACCGCCGTCTCCGACAAGGTGACTGCCGACCTCTCCAAGCAGCCCCGTGACCCGCAGGCGCCCAAGGGGCGCCCCACCCCGAAGCGCACCGTCGCGCAGTCGCAGCGCCGTAGCGCGGTGACCGCGCCGACGAACCGCAAGGAGGCGATGAAGCGCCAGCGGGAGGCCCGCCGCGCCGACCTCGCCAAGCAGCGCGAAGCCCTCGCCAGCGGTGACGAGCGGTACCTGCCCCTCCGTGACAAGGGCCCGGTGCGCCGCTTCACGCGGGACTTCGTCGACTCGCGCTTCTTCGTCGCGGAGTTCTTCCTGCCGATGGCCGTGCTCATCCTCGTGCTGAGCATGGTGCAGATCGGGAACCTGCAGACGGTCTCGCTGATGCTGTGGATGGCGGTGATCGTGCTGATCGTGATCGACTCGGTCGGTCTGTCGATCCGCCTGAAGAAGCAGCTGCGGGCGCGATTCCCCGACGAGCCGCTGCGCGGCGCCGTGGCCTACGGTCTGATGCGTTCGCTCCAGATGCGCCGACTGCGTCTGCCCAAGCCGCAGGTCAAACGCGGGGAACGGCCCTGAGCCGGGAAGCCCCCCTCTCTCCGGGAGCCCCGTCGACCGCCGATCCGGCGGGTCTCGACGGGGCTTCCGCCGCATGGCCGGCCTGCCCGACCGGCCCGGCACACGTGTCCGGTCCGGCCGGCGGAGCCGGTCCGGCGGGCGCGGGGCAGCCGGGGGGACTGCGCGACACGGTCCGGCGGGAACTCGTCGCCCGCCAGGTCGACGAGCAGATGTCCGACCGCTTCCCGGTCGGGCAACGGCTGCGGATACTCGACGTCGGCATGGGCCGGGGCGCGCAGGCACTGCGCCTGGCCCGGGCCGGCCACCGGGTGACCGGGCTCGAAGCCGACGCGCGGATGCTGGCGACGGCCCGGGAGTCGCTGTCCGTGGAGCCCGCCGGAATCCGCGAGCGGGTGCGGCTGATGCAGGGCGACGGCCGCGACACCGGCGTGCACTTCCTGCCGGGCAGCTTCGACGTGGTGCTGTGCCACGGGGTGCTGATGCACGTGCGGGAGCCCGACGCCCTGGTCGCGGGTCTGGGCAGGATGCTGGCGCCCGGCGGGCTGCTGTCCCTTCTCGTACGGAACGCGGAGGCGCTGGCGATGCGGCCGGCGCTGGCCGGGGACTGGGCGGGGGCACTGGCCGCCATGGACACCGACACGTACACCGACCGGCGCGGGCTGCCGGTACGGGCGGACCGGCTCGACGCGCTGACCGCCACGCTCGCCGGGATCGCGGCCCCGCTGCGCGCCTGGTACGGGGTGCGGGTCTTCACCGACGCCGCGCCGGACGTGGCCCCGCCGTCCGCGGACGAGCTGGCGCGGGTACTGGCCCTGGAGGACCGGGCCGGACGCACCGATCCGTACCGGCGGGTGGCGGCGCTGCTGCATCTGTGCGGGGTGCGGGGCTGACGGCGGGGTGAAATCCGTTCACCGCGGTGGTCAGGCGCGCGGCCCCGCTTCGCGTCCTCTTCAACGTGGCCACGACAACGCAAAAGACCGGGGCACCGGTCAGCACCCCCAAACTGCCCGCGCGCGAGACCTGGCGTGCCCTCTACCAGCACTTCCGTCCGCACCGCTGGGCCGTCGCGCTCGGCGCGCTGTTCACGCTGATCGGCGCCGCGAGCGGGCTGGCACAGCCGCTCGCGGCCATGGTGCTCGTCGAGCGGCTCGGTGAGGACAGGTCGATCGTCGGCCTCCTGCTGCTGCTCACCGCGCTCGTGGTGCTCGGCACGGCGATCGCGTCCGTCGGTTCGTACGTCCTGGAACGCACCGCCGAGACTGTCGTCCTGGTCGCCCGCCGAAACCTGATCGGCAGGCTGCTGCGGCTGCGGGTGCCCGAGGTGGAGCGCACCCAGCCGGGCGACCTGATGTCCCGGGTCACCTCCGACACGACGCTGCTGCGCTCGGTCACCACGAGTTCGATCGTCTCGGCGGCGACCGGCAGCCTGACCTTCCTCGCGACGATCGCGCTGATGGCGGTCCTGGACCCGGTGCTGCTCGGGGTCACCCTCGGGGTGATCGTGCTGATCGGCGGGGCCGTCGGGTTCGTCATGCCGAAGATCGCACAGGCGACGAAGCAGTCCCAGGAGGCCGTCGGAGCGATCTCGGCCGTGCTGGAGCGCGCCTTCGGCGCCTTCCGGACGGTCAAGGCCTCGGGGGCCGAGGCCCGCGAGGCATCGGTCGTGGAGAGCGCCGCGCAGGAGGCCTGGCGGCACGGCGTGCGCTCCGCCAAGTGGCAAGCTCTCGCGGGGAGTTCGGTCGGGCTGGCGGTCCAGATGTCGTTCCTGGCAGTACTGGGGATAGGCGGCGCACGGGTGGCTTCGGGGGCGATCTCGGTGGCCACCCTGATCGGCTTCCTGCTGTACCTCTTCTACCTCATCGACCCGATCAGCCAGATGGTGAGCGCGGTCACCGAGTACCAGGTGGGTTCGGCGGCGGTGGCCCGGATCGTGGACGCGGAGAGGCTGGAGGTGGAGGAGCCGGGTTCGTCGGTGGCTCCGGTGACGGGAGGTCCCGCGCAGGTCGCCTTCGAGGGCGTCACCTTCCGCTACCGGGACGATCTTCCGTACGTCCATCACGGCGTCGACTTCGAGGTGCCCGGCGGCGGCATGACCGCCTTCGTCGGCCCTTCGGGGGCCGGTAAGACGACCGTGTTCGGGCTGATCGAGCGGTTCTACGAGGCCACCGGCGGCCGGGTGCTGGTCGACGGCCGCGACGTACGGGACTGGCCGCTCGCCGAGCTGCGCGCCGCCATCGGGTACGTGGAACAGGACGCGCCGGTACTGGCGGGGACGCTGCGGGAGAACCTGGTGTTCGCCGCCCCGGACGCCTCGGCGGAGGCGATACGGGAAGTGCTGGTCAAGGCCCGGCTGGACGGGCTGGTGGAGCGGCTGCCGGACGGGCTGGACACGGTCGTCGGACACCGGGGGTCCAAGCTGTCCGGCGGTGAGCGGCAGCGCGTCGCCATCGCGCGGGCACTGCTGCGCAAGCCCCGGCTGCTGCTGCTGGACGAGGCGACCTCGCAGCTCGACGCGGTGAACGAGCTGGCACTGCGGGACGCGGTCGCGGAGGCGGCGCGGGAGACGACGGTGCTGGTGGTGGCGCACCGGCTGTCCACGGTGACGCTCGCCGACCGGATCGTGGTCATGGACGCGGGGAAGGTACGGGCCGTGGGCACGCATGCGGAGCTGGTTTCCGGCGACCCGCTCTACGGGGAACTGGCCGCGACGCAGTTCCTGCACGCGGAGTCGGCCGTGCCCCAGGCCCCCTGATCGGCCCCTTCCGGCGGGCCGTGCCGTACGGACAGAAGGGACACTCCAGACATGGACGACCGATCTTCACTCCTCCGTGCACGTCTCCTCCCTCTCCCCGGCGCCCCGGCCCGCCGCCGCGCGCTGGTCGCGCTGAGCGTCTGCTCCGTGCTGGTGGCCGGGGCTGCCGGGTGCTCCGAACCCGCTCCGAGCGCCCTCGCGCCGTCCGGATCGGCGGCCGTCTCCGCGTCCGCCACGCCCTCCCAGGGCTCCGGTGCCTCCGACCCCCGGCAACTGGAGCAGGACTACCAGCGAGTGATCAAGAACGTGCTGCCTTCGGTCGTGCAGATCGACGCGAGCGGCGGACTCGGCTCCGGAGTCGTCTACGACGACAGCGGCCATGTCGTCACCAACGCCCACGTGGTGGGCAACGAGAAGCGGTTCAAGGTCACTGTCGCCACCGAGGGCGGGGCCCCCGTGGGCGCGAAACTCGTGGCGACGTACCCGGAACAGGACCTCGCCGTCCTCAAGCTGGACAAGGTGCCCGACGGGGTGAAGCCGGCCCCGCTCGGGGACTCGGCGAAGGTCGAGGTCGGACAGATCGTCCTGGCCATGGGCAGTCCGCTCGGGCTGTCCAGCAGCGTCACCCAGGGCATCGTCTCCGCCGTCGGCCGCACGGTGAGCGAGCCCAGCACCGGGGCCGGGCCCGGGGCCACCATCGGGAACATGGTGCAGACCTCGGCGGCCATCAACCCAGGCAACAGCGGGGGCGCGCTGGTGGACCTGGACGGCCGGGTGATCGGCATCCCCACCCTGGCCGCCAGCGACCCGCAGATGGGCGGCGGACCCGCGCCCGGGATCGGGTTCGCGATCCCCGCGTCGATGGTGAAGACGGTCGCCGACCAGATCATCAGGACCGGAAAGGTCACGGACTCGGGACGGGCCGCGCTCGGGATCACCGGGCGGACGGTACTGGGTGACGACTTCCAGCCGGCAGGCGTGGCGGTGGTCGCCGTCCAGCCGGGCGGAGCGGCGGCCGAGGCGGGACTGAAGCCGGGGGACGTGGTGACCGCGATCGGCGGGAAGCCGGTGGAGACGATCACGTCGCTGACGGAACTGCTGGCTTCGTCGAAGCCGGGCGAGAAGACGAAGGTGGACTACGTCCGGGACGGCGGGAAGGCCACGGCGGAGGTGACCCTCGGGGAGATCTGAGCGAGGCGTCGGCCCCCCTCGGGCGGCGGCCCCCCCCTCGGGCGGGGGCCGCCCCGGTAGCCCTCTGGGGCGGCCCCCCTCGTAGCCCTTTTGGGCGGCGGGGGCACCGGACGGGCTGAAGGACTCCCCCGCCACCCCTCCTCGTACGCCCGCCCCCGCCCCGCCCCCTAGCCGTCCGCCCGCAGGCTCATCGGCCCGTACACCTTCGTCCCGTCCTCCGAGAGGACCACCTGTTCGGCGCCGCCCTCCAGGAGGTCCTTCCAGACCTCGCCGAGCCAGGACTCCGCGTCCCCCTGTGTGGTGAACTCCTCCGGCTCCACCGCCGGTTGGACCTCTGTCCCGTCCGCCGTCTCGAACCGCCACGTCCACGCCATGTACGCCTCCCGGGTCGATCAGATGCTGCTCGCAGCGTAGCCGGGCGCGCAGCGCGCACAAGGACGCGGGAGGATCGTCCTGTGGAACTGACTCTCCTCGGTACCGGCGCACCCACCGGCCTGCCCCGCCCCGCCTGCCCCTGCGCGACGTGCGCCACCGCCCGCGGCACGCACGCGCGTGCCGCCACCGCGCTGCTGGTGGACAACGCGCTGCTGCTCGACCTGACCCCCGGGGCGGCGCTGGCCGCCGCCCGTGCGGGGCATTCGCTGGGCGGCGTACGGCAGGTCCTGCTCACCCACCCGCACGACGGGCCGCCCGTGGAACTGCCACCGGGGCTGCCGCGGGCCGGGCGGGTGCCGGACGGCCAGGAGTTGACGCTGATCAGCGGACACCGGGTGCGGGCGGTGCCCATGGACTCCCCCGGGACCGGGTACGAGGTGACGTCGGCGGAGGGCAACCGGCTGCTGTACCTGCCGCCCGGGGGTGCGCCCGCCGGTGAGGGCGGCGGCGCGCGCCCGTACGACATGGTGGTGATGGATGCCGTGCGGCGGCCGGACGCGCTGGCCGGGCTGCGTATGCGGGGGGCGGTGGACGCGACGACCGACGTGGTCGCCGTGCACCTGGACCACGACGTTCCCGCGGGTGCGGAGACCGAGCGGCGGCTGGCGGCGCTCGGGGCGCGGATCGTGCCGGACGGGACGACGCTCGTGGTCGGGGCGTACCGCGAGGTGCCGGACGTGCCGCGGCGGACGCTGGTGCTGGGCGGCGCGCGGTCGGGCAAGTCGGTGGAGGCGGAGCGGCGGCTGGCGGGCTTCCCGGGCGTCGTCTACGTGGCGACCGGTGGCCGGCGCGAGGGTGACCGCGAGTGGGCGGAGCGGATCGGGCTGCACCGGGAACGGCGGCCGGGGAGCTGGCGTACGGAGGAGACGTGCGAGCTGGTGCCGCTGCTCGCCGAGCACGGGCCGCCGCTGCTGATCGACTGCCTGGCGTTGTGGCTGACGGACGCGATGGACCGGGTCGGGGCGTGGGACGACGAGAAGTGGGCGTCCGGCGGGCAGCAGGCGTTGCGGGAGCGGACGGCGGAGCTGGTGGCGGCGGTGCGCGCCACCCGGCGCACGGTGGTCGTGGTGAGCAACGAGGTGGGGTCGGGGATCGTCCCCGCGTCGGCGGGCAGTCGCCGCTTCCGTGACGAACTCGGCCGTCTGAACGCGGCGTTCGCGTCCGAGTGCGAGCAGGTGCTGCTGGTGGTGGCGGGGCAGGCGCTGGTACTGCGCTGAGCGGCGCGAGCGGACCCGCGCGGGGGCGGGGCCCGCACGAGGAGGGTGCGGGCTCTCAGGACCGGGCCGTTCGGCCGGTACTGTTCGGCGAATGAGCGCGCTGAATCTCGACGACTTCTCCGACCTGATCGAACGTCCCGACAGCGGCGTGCGGCGTGATGCCGAGGACCGCCGCGAGCGCCTTGCCGTGGCCCCCGGCACGCTCGGCCGCCTCGACGAGCTGGGCGAGTGGCTGGCCGCAGCGCAGGGGACGGTGCCCGTCAGGCCGGTCGAGCGGGCCAAGGTCGTGCTGTTCGCCGGTGACCACGGGGTCGCCGAGCTGAACGTGTCCGCCCGCCCGGCCGGGTCCGCCCACCTGCTGGTGCGGGCCGCGCTGGACGGGGCGAGCCCGGTGGCCGTGCTGGCGCGGCGTGTCGGCGTCCAGGTGCGGATCGTGGACGCGGGCCTGGACTGCGACCCGGCACTGCTGCCCGAGGAGGTCGTGCGGCGCCGGGTGCGGCGCGGTTCGGGGCGCATCGACATCGAGGACGCGCTGACGCTGGAGGAGGCCGAGACCGCCGTACGGCTGGGCATGGCCGTCGCGGACGAGGAGGCGGACTCCGGTACCGATCTGGTCGTCCTCGGGGATCTGAGCGTCGGCGGCACCACTGCCGCCGCCACCCTGATCGCCGCGCTGTGCGGCACGGACGCCTCGGTGGTCACCGGGCGCGGCGGCGCGCACATCGACGACCTGGCGTGGATGCGCAAGTGCGCGGCGGTGCGGGACGCGCTGCGGCGGGCCCGGCCGGTCCTCGGCGACCAGCTGGAGCTGCTGGCCGCGGCGGGCGGCGCGGACCTGGCGGCGATGACCGGCTTCCTGCTGCAGTGCGCGGTGCGGCGTACGCCGGTGATCCTGGACGGGGTGGTGTCGGCGGCGTGTGCGCTGGTGGCGCAGCGGGCCGCGTTCCGGGCGCCGGACTGGTGGCTGGCGGGGCATGCGAGCGGCGAACCGGCGCAGGCGAAGGCGCTGGACCGGATGGCGCTCAACCCTGTGCTCGACCAGGGCGTCACTGTGGGGGAAGGAACCGGGGCATTGCTCGCACTCCCCCTCGTACAGGCCGCCGCCGCGCTCGCCGCGGAGCTGCCGGTTCGGGAGGGAACCGCTGACGCGGAGAGGACCGGAAGCGACGGGGCGGACGAGGGCCTGGACGGCTGAGTCCACCCCCGGCAGTCCTCGCGGACATCCCGGGACACAACACCTCAAGCGGAGAAATGCCCCATATCATCGCGCTTTATGGGAGATGTCCGCTTGGTCACCGAAGCCCCACCCGCCAGGACGCCGGCCGCGCGCCGCGGCACGAAGCTGTCGCGGCGCAGCGCCTCCTTCGCCGTCTGGTACCTGCGCGTCGTGACGTTCGTCTGCTTCCTGAGCGCGGTGTGGGTCTCCCTCGGCAATGACCTGCGGCGGCACAACGACGGCGACCACTTCACCCCGTACCTGCTGACGGCCGGTTTCGCCTCGGGGCTGTTCGCGCTGGTCATGGCGGTCACGATGCGGCGGCGCAAGCGGGCGGCGTGGATCCTGAACACGGTGCTCAGCGGCCTGCTCCTGCTGCTGTTCGCACTGGTGATGGCCGTCCCGGAGATCCGCCAGTACGGGCGCAACTGGGTCTCCCTGGCGCTCACCGGCGCGTTCTTCGTGGCGCTGCTGCTGGGGCGGCGGGAGTTCTACGCCAAGGGCGACCGGTCGAACCCGAAGCTGGCGGCGTTCGTGGCCGTCGGCGGCCTGCTGGTCACCTCGCTGCTGGCGGCACTGCTGGTCACCGTCACCAACACCGCCTCGCACGGCGCGGGTTCGTCCACGTTCCTGGAGCGCTGGCGGTACGGGGCCTCCCGGCTGATCACGCTGGCCGCGCCGGACGCCCAGTTCGCTGGCATCATGACGCCCGGCTGGGTCAACGTACTGATCAACATCATGAGCACCGCCCTGCTGATCGGCGTGCTGCTGGCCGCGTTCCGCTCCCGCCGGGCCGTGGACCCGCTGTCGGAGGAGGACGAGGAGAAGCTCCGCGCGCTCCTGTCCCGGCACGGCGAGCGCGACTCGCTCGGCTACTTCTCGCTGCGCCGCGAGAAGAGCGCCGTCTGGTCGCCCACGGGGAAGGCGGCGGTCACCTACCGGGTGGTCGGCGGGGTGTCCCTGGCGTCCGGCGACCCGATCGGCGATCCCGAGGCGTGGCCGGGGGCGATCGAGCCGTGGCTGGCCGAGGCCCGGGAGCACGGCTGGGTGCCCGCGGTGATGGGCGCGAGCGAGGAGGCCGGCACCATCTACGCCCGGCACGGGCTGGACGCGCTCGAACTCGGCGACGAGGCCGTCGTGGAGACGGCCGAGTTCACCCTGGAGGGCCGCGCGATGCGCACCGTGCGGCAGGCGTACAACCGGGTGAAGCGGGCCAGGTACCAGGTGCGCATCCGCCGCCACGAGGAGATCCCCGAGGCGGAGATGGCCGAGTTGCTGCGCAGGGCCGACGACTGGCGCGACGGGGCCACCGAACGCGGCTTCTCGATGGCGCTGGGCCGGCTGGGCGATCCGGCGGACGGGCGCTGCGTGATGCTGGAGTGCACGGACGCCCAGGGCGAACTGCGGGCCGTGCTCAGCTTCGTGCCGTGGGGGCCCGAGGGGCTGTCCCTCGACCTCATGCGGCGCGACCGGGACGCCGAGAACGGGCTGATGGAGTTCATGGTGATCGAACTCCTCCAGCGCGCCGAAGAGATCGACGTCACTCAGGTGTCGCTCAACTTCGCCATGTTCCGCTCGGTCTTCGAGCGTGGTGCACGCCTCGGTGCGGGACCGGTGCTGAGGCTGTGGCGTTCCCTGCTCAGCTTCTTCTCGCGCTGGTGGCAGATCGAGTCGCTGTACCGGGCCAACGCCAAGTACCGACCGATCTGGGAGCCCCGCTTCATGCTGTTCGAGAAGAGTGCCGATCTCTTGCGCATCGGCCTCGCCGCAGGCCGCGCGGAAGGCTTCCTCGAAGCCCCCGGCCTGCCCAAGTGGATGCACCGCAAGCACCTGGGCACGGGGAAGAGACAGTGAGCGGCGCGACGGCTCCCGCCGGCTCGCCCGTCCGGCGCTTCGCCCGCCGTGAGTGGGGGCCGCTGTACGCGCGCGTGCGCGAGGCGCTGGTGGCCCGTACCTGGCGGGCCGTCCCGATGACCCTCGTCGCCGTGTGTCTGACTCTGCTGTTCCAGATCGTGCAGAACCAGGAATGGGGTTATCGGACGGTCCAGAACATCGGGGCGGTGCGCGCGCAGGACCCGCTGCCCCTGGCACTGCTGCGCACGCCCCTGTCGCTGTTCGTGCCGGCCCCGGACCTGCCGGTGTGGGGGGCGCTCGCCCAGATGCTGCTGGTGTTCGGCGTCGCGGAGATCTGCCTGGGGCGCCTGCGCACCCTCTTCCTCGCGTACGTCGCCACCCTGTCCGGCACGCTCTACGCGCGCGTGGGCGTCGCGCTCGGCCCGGAGACGGCGATCGGGCTGCCGGAGGCCGACAGGGCGGTCGTGGACACCGGCCCCTCGGCCGCCGTGGTGGGCCTCGCGCTGTACGTGTGCGGGCGGTACGGGGCCCACTGGACGGCCGGCCTGGTCGTCCTCGCGATGGTCGTCGAGGTGATCGTCAAGCCGAACCTGGCGGGCAAGGAGCACATCGCGGCACTGCTCGGGGTGTTCCTTCTGATGCTCGCCGAGCGGGCGGTACGCGGGCTCCGCGAGCGACGGCCGGCCGGCCGGGGCCGTGCCGTCCCGCGCAGCGACGGTCCCGTTCAGGGGCGGGACGAGGGGGCGCCGCCGATCCAGTCGTGAAGGGCACGCCTGCGCCGGGTCCAGCGGCGATCGTGCCGGTAGGCGCGGCGCGCCGCCCTCGCCCGCGCCCGGGGCCTGCGGCGGTAGAAGCGGCGCGCCCAGGGCGAGTGGGGGCGGGCCAGCCGGACCGCGCCGACGGCACCGACGAAGGGGACGACGACCCCGAACAGCGCCGTGCGCACCTTGCCCTTGAACAGGGCGATCACCGACCACGCTCCGTTGAGCACGATGTTCGTGACGAACAGGCCCCTGTTCTGCGCCTCCTCCTGCGTCAGGTCGTTCACGCCGAACGGCAGGAAACCGGTCAGCACCAGCACCACCAGCGCGGCGGTGAGGACCACGATCTCGACGCTGGTACGGCCCTGTTCGCTCCAGTACACGTCGTCCAGGTGCAGGAGCAGCGCGAACTCGTCCAGGACCAGTCCCGCGCCCAGGCCGAAGAGGACCGCGCAGATCGCCGCGCCCGCCCCGTGCCGGCCGCTGGAGACGGCGCCGAAGCCGCCGACGGTGGTGAGGACGACGCCGGGGACCACGTGGTGGATGTGCATGCCACCCGGGGTGACGTTCCGGAAGGGACCCTTGCCGGCCCGGATGAGGCGGGTGATGGTGCGGGTGACCAGGAAGGACAGGACGAAGGAGAGCAGCGCGAGGAAGAGCGGGAGCTTTCCCGGTTCGACGAGGTTCCGGTAGATCCAGTGACCCATGCCACCCACTCCGCTTTGCCGGTTTTGTGCCTGATGCGTAACCTACCGGCCGGGCCCGGGGGATAGCCTGCGCCCGGTGACCACTCCCCCGCCCGCCCCGTCTCCCGCTCCCCCGCCGTCCGCGCCCCCTTCCGTCGCCGACGGCCTGCGTTTCGCCTTCGGCACCCTCACCGCCCTCCCCGTGCGCCTCACCCGCTGGGACCGCGCGGCCGCCCGCGCGGGCATGCTGTGCGCACCGCTCGCCGGCGCGGTGGCCGGGCTGGGCGCGGCGGCACTGGGCGGACTCGTGCTGGTGCTCGGCGCAGGCCCGCTGCTCGCCGCCGTCGCGTCGGCCGCCGTACCGGCCGCGCTCACCCGGGGGCTGCACCTGGACGGTCTCGCGGACACCGCCGACGGGCTCGGCAGCGCCAAGCCCGCCGCGCGGGCGCTGGACATCATGAAGCAGTCCGACATCGGGCCGTTCGGCGTCATCACGCTGCTGTTCACGCTGCTCGCCCAGGTGGCCGCACTGGCACAGCTGTACGCGGCCGGGTGGGCGCACGGCGCACTCGCCGCGCTGGTGGCGGGCGTCGCCGCCCGGCTGGCGCTCACCCTGGCCTCGCGCGCGGGCGTGCCCGCCGCCAGGCCGGAAGGGCTGGGGGCCGCCGTGGCAGGGGTCGTCCCACAGCGCCGCGCGGTCCTGACGTGCGTCGTGGTGACGGCGCTGTGCGCGGCCGCGGGGCTCGCCCTGGGACCGTGCGGGGCCCTGCACCACGCGCTGGCGGTGCTGGGCGCCCTGGGGGCCGCCCAGGTGCTGCTGGCGCATTGCGTGCGACGGTTCGGCGGGGTGACGGGGGACGTGTTCGGGGCGCTCGCGGAGACCGCGGCGACGGCGGCCCTGGTGGTGCTCGCCCTGGGGTGAGGCCCGGTCAGCGGGGCCGGGCCGCTGTGGTGCTCGCCCCGGGTGAGGGCCCGGTCAGCGGGACCTGGCCGCTGTGGCTCTCGCCCCGGGTCGAGGCCCGGTCAAGCGGGCCCGTGCCGCGCTCAGCACTGCTCGCGCCACTCGTCCAGCTCGTAGTTCTTGCGCATGGAGCTGAGGCGCAGGGCGCGTGCCTCGTCGCAGAAGCGCGAGGTCGGCACCTCGTACTCCACGTGGAAGACCGCCTTGTCCGCCTCGATGAACGGGCTGAGCTTCGCGCACTCGTGGTACTCGGCGCACTGCTCGTTGACGGCGAAGTCGAAGTCCTTCACCAGTTCCGGGATCTGGTCGAGGTCGTTCTTGAGGCCGACCGCCATGCCCCGGTCGTGGGCGAGGCGCGCGATCAGACGGTTGTAGCGGAGCTGGTCGGCGGGGGTGAGCGGAAAGCCGGTCCTGTTGTCGTAACCGTCCATGTTGTCCGGCTCGACGGCGTCGAAGCCCTTCTCGCGGCACATGTCCATGCGGGCCGCCATCAGGGGTTCCAGGACGTCGGTGCGCCGGATGTCGAGCCAGCGTTCGCCCTCCCACCCGTTGCTCCTGCCGAGCACCTCCTTGGGGAACCGGGCGGCGTCCGGGCGGAACTCCTCCCACGCCCCGGTGGAGAGGTAGCAGATGACCTTGCGGCCCTCGGCGTGCAGCTCGGTGACCGTCCCGGCGGAGGTGGTGTGGCCGTCCACGTCGTACACCGGCACGTCGACCGACAGGTCCAGCTCCCCGCTGAGCTGCCACTGCCAGGCCGGCCCCGGGCGCGGCTGCCACCGGGGGCCGGTGGGCGCGGGAGCCGGCCCGGTGGGGCCGGGCGCAGGACCGGGCGCGTCGGCGCACCCGGCCGCCAGGAACAGGAACAGCACCGCCCAGAGCGCCGCGTGCCGCCCCCTCACGGCGACGTCACCGCGTCCAGCCCGTACGGCAGCGTCCCCCACGGGTGCGCGCCGTCGCCCGGCACCGCGCAGTGCACCGCCGCGCCCCGTCCGGCCGCGAGCGCGCCGACGTCCGCCGGGGCCGCGTACACCAGGTGGCAGAAGCGGTCCGCCGGGTGCCGCGCCGTCCAGTCGGGGGGCGGACCCGCCGTCCGGTACGTGTCCCAGGTGCCCTCGAAGGTCACCAGCACGTTGGCCGCGTCGAGGTATCCGGGGTCCGGGTGCACCCCGTGGTTGAACACCAGGGTGGCCGCCCCCGCCGCACGGGCCGCCACCGCGAGCCTGCGGTAGTGGGCAAGGGCGTCGGGCCCGGAGGAAACCTGGTCGAAGAAGGCGCCGTCGGCGGCGTACCAGTCGCGGTGGCGCACCAGGTCGCCGGTCACCGCCTCGTGGGGGCGGCGCGCGTAGTCCGTGTCGACGTACCCGAGGACCCGCACCCCCGATGCCCGCAGCCGCCCGGCGACCGCCGCGAACGCCGGGTCGGGCGCGCTCCCGGGCCCGCTGGCCGGGTTGAGGATCACCCCGTGGAGCCGCTCGGCGGCGCCCAGGAGGGCCTCCCAGGCGCCGGGGCGGCCGGCGGGATGTTCGTAGAACGGGACGAGCAGCTGGGTCACGGGGCGGGTCCTCAAGCTCCTGACGGCAGGGGTGGCCGGGGGCGTCCTCACGGCCGGTGCGCCGTCGCTCTCCCCAGGGTGCCGCAGGCCAGCGCGGTCAGCACCAGGGCCGCGCCCGCCGGGGCGGCCAGCGCGGCCGAGGGAGTGGCCCCGCCCAGTACCGCGAGAGTCTGCGCGAGGGCCGCGGCCCCGCACACCGAGGCCGCCACGGCGACCGCGCCGAACGCCTGGAGCAGCAGCCCCGTCCACATCAGGGTGCCGACGAACAGCAGCCCGAGGGCCCGTGCGCCGTCGAAGCCTTCCGCCTGTGGCCACAGCAGCGTTCCCGCGGTCGCGAGGGCCGCCAGCACCAGCAGGTAGGTCCCCAGGCAGCGGGCCAGGGTCAGCGCGGACGCCCTGCGGAACGCGCCCGGCGTGGTCGCCGACCGCAGCCCCGCCAGGGTCCCGCTGCGGAACCGGTGCAGCAGCCACTCGGCCGGGCCCATGCTGAGCGTGAGGGCGACCGCCCCGGGCGCGGCAGCCGCCCCCGACGCCCCGCCGGCCAGCACGTCGCCCAGTGCCACGTGCAGTACGAGCACACCCGTGGCCAGCCCGAAGACGCCGTAGGGCACGGACGCCAGCACCCGCGGCCCGCCGGGGCCGCGCCGGCCGCCCCGCACGCCGCGCAGCAGTTCCGCCACCGCGAGCCCCAGCACCGCGAGCGGCGACACCGCGAGGAGCACGAGGCGGGCCGCGTCCGGGACGTCGTACAGCAGAGCGAGGACCGCGCCCGCCGACATCGGGGCGAGCGCCGCGAGCAGCAGCCGTTCCCGGCCGAGGACCAGCAGGACGGTCGCGGCGCCCTGGTACAGCGCCTGCACGGACGCGAAGGCGACCGCGCCGCCCTCGCCCGCGCCGGACACCGCGAGGGCCACGCCGGTCCCGAGCAGCGCCCCCAGCGGCGCTCCGACGAGCAGGGCGCGGGCCGCCGCCGGCCGGTCGCCGAGCCCCAGCCAGGTGTACGCCCGGTGGGCCAGCGCCTGGTTCCAGGCCCACCCGGTGAGGGCGCTCGCAAGCAGTACCGCGACGGGCGCCGAGCCGGTGGCGAAGGGTGCGCCCAGGACGTACGCCAGGCCGGGCAGCGCGAAGACCAGGCCGCGCAGCAGGCACGGCAGCAGGCTGACGTGCCAGGGGTCGCCGGGCGGGAGGGTGGGCTCCGGGTATCCGCGGGGCACCCGCGCGTAGAGGTCCTCGGCGAGTTCGAAGGAGTTGGCCCGGCCGTAGGTGAGCCTGATGTGCTCGTCGTTCATGCCGTCGGATTCGAGGATGGCGGCGATCTCGTCGGGGTGCACCGCCGCCTCGACGAGACCGTGCAGGCGGGTGGCGAGTTCGTCCATCGGGTCGGCGGCCGTCGCGGTGGCCCAGCGCGGGCGCGGGCGCGGTATGGCCGGCAGGGTGTCCTGCCGGTCGTCGGGCGTCAGCCACAGGGGTCCGCTCATGAAGTGCCCTCCGGGACACGGGCGTTGCTCACCAGATGGATCCGTCCGCGGTCATCGCCCGCCACGGGTCCGGGATGCGCAGCTGTACGGTCCACTCGCTGGACACCTCCTGCAGGACGGGCTCCGGGACGCCGTCCAGCTCCTCGTATATGCGGCGGAATCCTTCGACGGAGCGCCGCAGGGTGAACATGTCGATGACGCGCTGGCGCGACAGCTCGCCCAGCCTGGCTCGCCGTTCGTTGTCCCGCAGCAGTTGCAGGGTGGCCCGCGCCATCGCCTCCGGTTCGCGCGGCGGGACGACCAGGCCGGTGTCCCCGACCGCTTCGCGCACCCCGCCGACGTCCGTGGAGATCGTCGTACGGCCGCAGGACATGGCCTCGATGATGCTGAAGGGGAAGCCCTCGCTGATGCTGGAGAGCATGACGACGCTGCCCGCGGCGTAGGCGCGCGCGACGTCCGGGACGCGGCCCTCGTAGGTGATGCCGTCGGTGACGCCCAGTTCCGCGGCGAGCTTCTCCAGCGTGGTCCGGTACGGTTCGCCGCCCTCGGGGACCCCGCCGAACAGCCGCAGCCGCAGCGCCGGGATCTCGGTGCGGCAGATCGCGTACGCGCGCACCAGCGTTTCCAGGTCCTTGATGGGGTCGATGCGGCCCGCCCAGCTGAGCGTGGGGGTCTCGGGTTCGGGCCCGGCGTGCGGGAAGAGCTGGGGGTCGACGCCGTTGTAGATGGTGCGGATGCGTTCGGGGTCGGCGCCGCCGCGCTCCTCCCACCTGCGGTTGTACTGGTTGCAGGGGGTGATCAGGTCGGCCTCTCGGTATCCCAGCGAGTTCAGCTCGCGGTAGAAGCCGAGCAGCAGGGCCTTGACGGGCCAGCGCTGGGCCGCCGACCGGTAACCGAGGTAGCGCTCGCGCAGGTAGATGCCGTGCTCGGTGAGCAGGAACGGCGCTCCGTCGAAGTGCTTGGCGGCGAGCGCGGGCAGGGTCGCGAGTCCGCTGCTGACGGCGTGCGCGATGCTGCCGTCGGGGAGGCGGGCGCCGAGCGGGCGCAGCAGGTGGTCGAGGAGGTCGGTGGCTATGAGTGCGTCGTGCAGGGTCGGCTGCGCGCGGGCGGTGTCCAGATGCGGCATGGTCCAGATCCGCGTCAGGGTGCGCAGCACTTCTTCGCTGCTCAGCGCGGCGGTCAGCCGTCCCTGCCGGGCGAGTTCGGCGAGCGCGAACAGCTCGCGGCCGAAGTCGCAGCCGGCCGACGGGTCCAGGACGGACAGCAGGAAGCGTTCGTAGGTGGCGAGGAAGTCGCGTCGGGCCCGGCCCCGGAGCCGGGCCCTGCGCGAGCCGTCGGCGGGGCCCCACAGGGGCACCACGCTGTGCTGGTGGACGTTGGCCGGCAGTTCCCAGGTGACGGGCTCGCGCCCGCTGCCCGTGAGGGACAGGACATGGAAATCGACGTCGGGCATGCCGCGCACCAGTTGGTCGCACCAGGTGCTGACACCCCCCTGGACATGCGGGTAGGTGCCTTCGGTGAGCATGCTGACATGACGCCCACGGCTCATGTACGTGTCCCCCCAGGACGAGTTGCCGATGGCTGTGACGGGTAGGGCCGCGGCGGTCCACCGCGGCCCTACGGTGTCACGGAGCGGTCGGAGCGGTCGGCAGCTTCAGTGTGACAGCGGACTGGAGCGCCTCCGGGCCGGTCCACGCGGAGCGCTGTCCGGCGTACGGGGACCCGAAGGCGCCCGTGCCGAGCAGCAGTTGCTTCCTGGTCCCCTCCGGAGCGGTGACCGGCGCGACGACCCCCGACGGCGCCTGGACGGTGACGGTCTCACCGATGCGGTACGCGGTGACCTTCCCCGCGGCGAGCGCCTTGTCCCAGGCCGCGCGGCGCGTGAACTCGGCGCCGACGTCGCGCTGGCGCGGGTTCACCACGGGCGCGTTGTCCGCGAAGAGGCCGCGGTAGTCCGCCAGGATCCTGTCCAAGACCGGGTAGAGCAGCCGCTCCTCCGCCAGGTTGGACTGGTGGACGTAGTGCGGGCGCGGGTCGTTGGCGACGACGTGGTTGAGTGCCGTGCGCGCCTCCTGGGGCACGATGTACGACCCGTAGCCGGTGGCGGTGTCGAGCGGGGCCGGCAGGCAGGTGGAGGCCGGGTTGTCCTCGCAGGCGCCGCTGCCGCCGTCGGCCCTGCTGCTGTAGATCCAGTTGTACTCGTCGGTCATCTCCGCGGCGGTGCCCACGTTGTAGTACACGTTCATCGGGTGGCGGGGCACGGTCAGCGCCCCTGCGGTGCCGACGGCCCGCTGCTGCGGCTCGCGGGAGGCGTCGCTCGCGATCCACTTCACGCCGTTGTCGGCGAGGGCCGGAGCCAGGTTCGGGTTGTCCACGGGCTGCTGCGGGGTGGTCCTCAGCCCGGAGTGCTCACCGGTGACGAGCTCCGTGCGGTCGACGGTGATGCCCTTGGCCACCGCCCACTTGTGGTTGTCGGAGATCTGCTTGGCGATCTCGGCGCGGCTCATCCACAGCGTCTTGCCGGTCGCGTCGGTGGCGCACTTCCACGGCACGACCGTGTTGTCCTGCGTGCAGCCCAGGAAGGGGTGCGTGTACGTGTGGTTGATCCACCGGTACTGCGTCCGGTCGGCCACCAGCCGCGCGGTCAGCGCGTCGGTGCCGCCGTGCTCGGCCTTCCACTCCTCGCCCGCCCCGGCGTTGTACACCATGTCGAGCACGAAACCGCGCTCGCGCTGCCACTGGGCGGTGTACTGCGCGTCGGCCGCCGTCATACGGATCGGACGCTCACCCGCCTCCTCACCGCCCTTGCAGTCGAAGTCGCCCGGCGTGCAGTTGAGCGCGCTGTCCCAGCGAGCATCGGGGGCGAAGACGTCGTCGACGTGAACGGAGAAGTAGTTGCGGCTCTGCCCCAGGTGTACGCCCTGGGTCAGCCACTCCACGACCCCGCGCGCCAGCACCCGGAACTGCCGCTGGTACTTGTTGTAGGCGAAGGTGACGACCAGTTCGCGGCGCCCGTCGTGGGCGTACTCGCCGACCAGGCTGCCGCGCGTCGCACCGGTCCCGGTGGGGGCGTCGACGTAGCTGGTGAAGCCCTCGCGGGGCCGGGCGACGTACCCGTAACTCTCCAGCACCGAGTCCGAGTTGTCCTCGAACTCCAGCGGGCCGTCCAGGTAGCCGAACGGTCCGGCCTTCCCGGCGGCGGTGACGGTCGCGTCGACGCCGTCGAGGCTGCCCGCGTACCCGTCCTGGCTGGTGTAGTCCAGGCCGACGCCGGGGTGCGCCCAGGTGTAGGCGTCGACCTGCCGTACGCCGAAGGCCTTCTCGTACGCCGTCAGGGCCGCCGACTCCGGCGAATCCGTGCCGAACGGGGCCTCGTTGGGCAGCACCACGCCCTGGAACCTGGCGCGCGGGCGGCCGTTCACGGTGTCGCTGAGGAACGCCGCGTTGATCACCGGGCGCCCGGCGGTGCCCAGCTCGACGGTCGTGTACGGCACGCCCGTGCTGCGCAGTTCGTCGGTGACGGCGTCCACGGCCGCTCCGCCGTCGTCGACGACGAGCACCCTCAGGTCGATGCGCGGCGGCGTCGGAGCGGCGACCGCTCCGGTGGGTGCCAAGGCGAGCGCCGTGCCGAGCAGTCCGGCGCTCAGCAGGGCCGCCCCCGCTCTGCGCGCCCGCATCACACCTGTCGTTCCGTTCCGGTACGCCATGGCGTACACCCCTCCCCCTCGAAGGTCCTCATTACGTCGTCCCTGCGGACGCGGAACGCAAGACCTGTGCAAATCATGCGAAGCAATCGTCCGGTCCTTCGCACGAACTACGGCGAGTGTGACGCATCGCTCACGCTCTGCGGTTCGGAAACCTCGGAGAGACACCTCTGACGAGTGAACCGCTCACCACCGTGATCGAAGCGCCCCACCGCGCGTAGGCTCGGGCAAACAGGCGCACACTCCCGCCGCCCCCAGGAACTCAGGAAGCGAGATTTCACCACCGTGACTGCTCTCACTCTCAGCACCTCCGGTGCCGCGACGCTGCGCGCCGACGCGCTCGTCATCGGCATTGCCAAGGGCCCCAAGGGTCCGGTCGTCACCTCCGGCGCGGAGGCCGTGGACAAGGCCTTCGACGGAAAGCTGGCCTCCGTCCTGGAGACCCTGGGTGCCGGTGGCGCCGAGGGAGAGGTGACCAAACTCCCGGTCCTCTCCGGCGGTCTGAAGACCCCCCTCGTGCTCGCCGTCGGCCTCGGCCCGGTTCCCGAGAAGGACGAGGCGTACGCCACCGAGTCCCTGCGCCGCGCCGCCGGTGCCGCCGCCCGCGCGCTGAACGGGGTCAAGAAGGCCGGTTTCGCACTGCCCGTCGAGTCCGTCGAGGACGCGGAGGCGATCGGTGAGGGCGCGCTGCTCGGCGCGTACGGCTTCACGGCGTACCAGGACCAGGGCGAGGACAAGGGCGACGCCAAGCTGCCGCTCGCGGAGGTCACCCTGCTCGGCACGAAGCCGCGCGACAAGGCGTTCAAGGCCGCCGCGGAGCGTGCCGTCGCCGTCGCCGAGGAGATCAACCGGGCCCGCGACCTGGTGAACACCCCGCCGAACGACCTCTACCCCGAGTCCTTCGCCGCGGTGGCCCAGGCCGCCGCCAAGGAGCACGGACTCAAGATCCAGATCCTCGACGAGAAGGCTCTCGTCAAGGGCGGCTTCGGCGGCATCCTCGGCGTCGGCCAGGGCTCGGCCCACGGCCCGCGCCTGGTGCGGATCTCCTACACCCACGCCAAGGCGGCGAAGTCCCTGGCCTTCGTCGGCAAGGGCATCACCTACGACTCGGGCGGCATCTCCCTCAAGCCGGCCGGCCACAACGAGACGATGAAGTGCGACATGGCCGGCGCCGCCGCCGTGTTCGCCGCCGTCGTCGCGGTCGCCCGGCTGGGCCTGAAGGTCAACGTCACCGGCTGGCTGGCGCTCGCCGAGAACATGCCGTCCGGCACCGCGACGCGCCCCGGCGACGTGCTGCGCATGTACAGCGGCAAGACCGTCGAGGTCCTCAACACGGACGCCGAGGGCCGCCTGGTCCTGGCGGACGCGCTGACCCGCGCCTCGGAGGAGCACCCGGACGCGATCGTCGACGTGGCGACGCTGACCGGCGCCATGATGATGGCGCTCGGCTCGCGCACCTTCGGCATCATGGGCAACGACGAGTCCTTCCGCACCGCGATCCACGAGATCGCGGAGGAGGTCGGCGAGCAGTCCTGGCCGATGCCGCTGCCGGCCGAGCTGCGCAAGGGCATGAACTCCGAGACCGCCGACATCGCCAACATGGGCGAGCGGATGGGCGGCGGCCTGGTCGCCGGCCTGTTCCTGCAGGAGTTCGTGGGCGAGGACATCGCCTGGGCGCACCTGGACATCGCGGGCCCGGCCTTCCACGAGGCCGCCCCGTTCGGCTACACCCCCAAGGGCGGCACCGGCGCCTCGATCCGCACGCTGGTGAAGCTGGCGGAGCGCACGGCCGCCGGCGACCTCGGCTGACCTCCCTGTCCCGCACGGCCCCGGGCTCTCCCGGGGCCGTGCGTGCGCGCACGTACGGTTTCGCCCTCAACGAAATATTTGTACGTACGTACGCGTTGCCACCCCCTGAGGCGCGGTGTGCCTCCGTCTCAGGACCCGGCCCGGCGTCCCGCCATCCGTCAACAAGTGCGAAGATGGTTCACCGGCAGGACAGGGCCCCCACCACAGGGCCGAACAACAAGCGGCCGTACACCCCCGCCGCCCGGTCTTCGACGACCGGCGACCGGCGCACATGCATGGAGGACGTGACGTGGCGAACGACGCCAGCACCGTTTTCGACCTAGTGATCCTCGGCGGTGGCAGTGGCGGTTACGCCGCGGCTCTGCGCGGCGCCCAGCTGGGCCTCGACGTCGCTCTGATCGAGAAGAACAAGCTCGGCGGCACCTGCCTGCACAACGGCTGCATCCCCACGAAGGCCCTGCTGCACGCGGGCGAGATCGCCGACCAGGCCCGCGAGAGCGAGCAGTTCGGCGTCAAGGCCACCTTCGAGGGCATCGACATCGCGGGCGTGCACAAGTACAAGGACGACGTGATCGCCGGCCTGTACAAGGGCCTCCAGGGTCTCGTCGCCTCCCGCAAGGTGACGTACATCGAGGGCGAGGGCCGTCTGTCCTCCCCGACCTCCGTCGACGTCAACGGCCAGCGCGTCCAGGGCCGCCACGTGCTCCTGGCGACCGGCTCCGTGCCGAAGTCGCTGCCGGGCCTGGAGATCGACGGCAACCGCATCCTCTCCTCGGACCACGCGCTGGTCCTGGACCGCGTCCCGGAGTCGGCGATCATCCTGGGCGGCGGCGTCATTGGCGTCGAGTTCGCCTCGGCGTGGAAGTCCTTCGGCGCGGACGTCACGATCATCGAGGGCCTCAAGCACCTCGTGCCGGTCGAGGACGAGAACAGCTCGAAGCTGCTGGAGCGCGCGTTCCGCAAGCGGGGCATCAAGTTCAACCTGGGCACGTTCTTCCAGAGCGCCGAGTACACCGACAACGGCGTCAAGGTCACCCTGGCGGACGGCAAGACCTTCGAGGCGGAGGTGCTGCTGGTCGCGATCGGCCGCGGCCCGGTCTCGCAGGGCCTCGGTTACGAGGAGCAGGGCGTCGCGATGGACCGCGGCTACGTCCTCGTCGACGAGTACATGCGCACCAACGTCGAGACGATCTCGGCCGTCGGCGACCTCGTCCCCACCCTCCAGCTCGCGCACGTCGGCTTCGCCGAGGGCATCCTGGTGGCGGAGCGTCTCGCCGGTCTCAAGACCGTGCCGATCGACTACGACGGTGTCCCGAAGGTGACGTACTGCCACCCCGAGGTCGCCTCCGTCGGTCTCTCCGAGGCCAAGGCCAAGGAGATCTACGGTGCGGACAAGGTCGTCGCTCTGAAGTACAACCTCGCCGGCAACGGCAAGAGCAAGATCCTCAAGACCGCGGGCGAGATCAAGCTCGTCCAGGTCAAGGACGGTGCCGTGGTCGGCGTCCACATGGTCGGTGACCGGATGGGCGAGCAGGTCGGCGAAGCGCAGCTCATCTACAACTGGGAAGCCCTGCCGGCCGAGGTCGCGCAGCTCATCCACGCGCACCCGACGCAGAACGAGGCGCTCGGCGAGGCCCACCTGGCCCTCGCCGGCAAGCCGCTTCACTCCCACGACTAATAGCGTTAGTCCGGGCGCGACGACCACTTCCGCACATTTCGTTAGGAGCAACTGAAACCATGTCGGTTTCCGTAACCCTGCCGGCGCTCGGCGAGAGCGTCACCGAGGGCACCGTCACCCGCTGGCTCAAGGCCGAGGGCGAGCGCGTCGAGGCCGACGAGCCGCTGCTCGAGGTCTCGACCGACAAGGTCGACACCGAGATCCCGGCCCCGGCCGCGGGCATCCTGGCCTCCATCAAGGTCGCCGAGGACGAGACCGTCGAGATCGGCGCCGAACTCGCGATCATCGACGACGGCTCGGGCGGTGGCTCCGAGGCCGCCGCTCCGGCCGCCGAAGAGGCTCCGGCCGCTCCGGCCCAGGAGGAGGCTCCCGCACAGGAGGCCCCCGCCGCCGAGGCGCCGAAGCAGGAGGAGGCGCCCCAGCAGGAGGCGCCCGCCGCCGCCGGCTCCGCCGAGGGCACCGACGTCACCCTTCCGGCGCTCGGCGAGAGCGTCACCGAGGGCACCGTCACCCGCTGGCTGAAGGAGGTCGGCGAGGAGGTCACCGAGGACGAGCCGCTGCTGGAGGTCTCGACCGACAAGGTCGACACCGAGATCCCGGCCCCCGTCTCCGGCGTTCTCCTGGAGATCGTCGTCGCCGAGGACGAGTCCGCCGAGGTCGGCGCGAAGCTCGCCGTCATCGGCGCGAAGGGCGCGACCCCGGCCGCCGCCCCGGCTCCCGCGCAGGAGGCCCCGAAGCAGCAGGAGGCGCCGAAGCAGGAAGCTCCCAAGCAGGAGGCCCCCAAGCAGGAGGCCCCCAAGCAGGAGGCCCCCAAGCAGGAGGCCCCGAAGCAGGAGGCTCCCCAGGAGGCCCCCGCCGCTCCGGACCCGGCCCCGGCCGCCCCCGCCGCCGCTCCTTCGCCGGCCCAGACGGCTCCCGCGGCCGCCCCGGCCGCCCCCGCCGCCAAGGCCCCGGCTCCGGCCGCGACGTCCGGTGACGACGGCGCGTACGTGACCCCGCTGGTCCGCAAGCTCGCCGCCGAGAACGGCGTCGACCTGGGCCAGGTCAAGGGCACCGGCGTCGGCGGGCGCATCCGCAAGCAGGACGTCTTGGCCGCCGCCGAGGCCGCCAAGACCCCTGCTCCGGCTGCCGCCCCGGCCGCGTCCGCCAAGGCCCCGGCCCTGGAGGTCTCGCCGCTGCGCGGTCAGACCGTCAAGATGACCCGCATGCGCAAGGTCATCGGCGACAACATGATGAAGGCCCTGCACGGCCAGGCGCAGCTCACCTCGGTTCTGGAGGTGGACATCACGAAGCTGATGAAGCTCCGTGCCGCCGCCAAGGACTCCTTCGCCGCCCGTGAGGGCGTCAAGCTGTCCCCGATGCCGTTCTTCGTCAAGGCCGCGGCCCAGGCGCTGAAGGCCCACCCGGTCGTCAACGCCCGGATCAACGAGGACGAGGGCACCATCACCTACTTCGACTCGGAGAACATCGGCATCGCCGTGGACTCCGAGAAGGGCCTGATGACCCCGGTCATCAAGGGTGCCGGTGACCTCAACCTGGCGGGTATCGCGAAGAAGACCGCCGAGCTGGCCGGCAAGGTCCGCGGCAACAAGATCACGCCGGACGAGCTGTCCGGTGCGACCTTCACGGTCAGCAACACCGGCTCGCGCGGTGCGCTGTTCGACACGGTCATCGTGCCGCCGAACCAGGTGGGCATCCTGGGCATCGGCGCCACCGTCAAGCGTCCCGTGGTCATCAACCACCCGGACCTGGGCGAGACCATCGCGATCCGCGACATGACGTACCTGTCGCTGTCCTACGACCACCGTCTGGTGGACGGCGCCGACGCGGCCCGTTACCTGACCGCGGTCAAGGCGATCCTGGAGGCCGGCGAGTTCGAGGTCGAGCTCGGCCTGTAACACGCCTCCGCCGCACGTCCGCGCCCCCGCCCGGGTCCCTTCCGGGCGGGGGCGCCGCCGTATGGTCTACCCAGCGCGCCGGTTTTCCCCGAAGGAGCCCCCATGACCCCGCCCGTCGTCCACTCGCTGCGCGAGCAGATCCGCGAGCACATCGTGGAGGGGATCGTCAGCGGGCGCTGGAAGCCGGGCGAGCGGATCGTGGAGCGGCGGATCGCCACCGAACTGGAGGTCAGCCAGACACCCGTACGGGAGGCGCTGCGGGAACTGGAGACGCTGCGGCTGATCGAGTCGGCTCCGAACAAGGGCGTCCGGGTGCGCAACCTGACCGCCGCCGACCTGGAGGAGAGCTACCCGGTCCGGGCGGGCCTGGAGCAGATCGCCGCCGAGCTGGCCGCGCCGGTGCTCGCGGACGACGTCTCCGCGCTGGAGCCGCACGTGGTGGCGCTGTACGCGGCGGACCGCGCGGCCGACGGGGAGGCGCAGGTGCGGCACACGGTGGGGTTCCACCGGGAGCTGGTGCGGGCGGCGGGCAACGGGGTGCTGCTGCACACCTGGGAGGGCCTGGGCATCGAGGTGTTCACCGCACTGTCGATCCGTTGGCTGGGAACGGTGCAGAAGTCGTACGCGGAGGAGCACGAGGAGCTCGTGGACGCCTTCCGGCGGCGGGACCCGCGGATCGGGGAACTGGTGAAGGCGCACGTCCTGGGGTGTGCGCCCCGCGCGTGAGCAGGGACGCGGGACGGCCGGTGAGACACGGCTGACACCACCGCGTTTTGTCCTTTTTGACCTGCTTCACCCTGACACTTCGTGCCCTTTCCAGTGGCACCGAATGCCTACTTCTGCTCTCGGAGCATTTTTTTGCTCCCAGGCTTTGATCGATCATCGATCAGTTGCTTACAGTCGTCGACGGACCTCATCCGGTCCCGCACCTCGGGTCCCGTCCTGCCAGACATGACCCCCTGATCCACTTCTCCACCCCCACCCCCTCCTTTACCGGAAGGCGGCGTCATGACCGACTCCGTACGCAAGCTTCCGAGCGAGCTCGACCAGCTCCCGGACCGCGACACCGAAGAGACCGCCGAATGGGCGGCCTCCCTCGACGCCGTCGCCAAGGCCGCCGGCTCGAACCGCGCCGAGTACCTGATGCGGCGCACCCTCCAGCACGCCGAGGCCGCCGGGCTCGCCCTGCCGAAGCTGCTGGAGACGGACTACGTCAACACCATCCCGACCGCCTCCGAGCCCGCCTTCGACGGCGACCTGGAGATGGAGAGCCGGATCACCGCCTGGAACCGCTGGAACGCGGCGGCCATGGTGACCCGCGGTTCGCGGTTCGGCGTGGGCGGCCACATCGCGACGTTCGCCTCCGCGGCCTGGCTGTACGAGACCGGCTTCAACCACTTCTTCCGCGGCAAGGAGGGGGACGGCTCGGGCGACCAGCTCTACATCCAGGGCCACGCCTCCCCCGGCATCTACGCGCGCGCCTTCCTCGACGGCCGCCTCAACGAGCAGCAGCTCGACAACTTCCGGCAGGAGGCGGGCGGCAACGGCCTCCCCTCCTACCCCCACCCCCGCCGCCTCCCCTGGCTGTGGGAGTTCCCCACCGTCTCCATGGGCCTGGGCCCGCTGTCCGCGGTCTACCAGGCGCGCTTCAACCGCTACCTGGAGAACCGCCGGATCAAGGACACCTCGAACTCCCACGTGTGGGCGTTCCTCGGCGACGGCGAGATGGACGAGCCCGAGGCGACGGCGGCCCTCACGCTGGCCGCCCGCGAGGGCCTGGACAACCTGACCTTCGTCATCAACTGCAACCTCCAGCGCCTGGACGGGCCGGTCCGCGCCAACTTCCGCGTCGTGCAGGAGCTGGAGGGCGCCTTCCGGGGCGCCGGCTGGAACGTCGTCAAGACTCTGTGGGGCTCTGCCTGGGACGAGCTGTTCCAGCTCGACACGACCGGTGCGCTGGTACGCCGGCTGCGCGCCGTCCCCGACGCCCAGTTCCAGACGTACGCGACGCGCGACGTGGCGTACATCCGCGAGCACTTCTTCGGCGCGGAGCCCGCGCTCAAGCAGCTCGCCGACGTCCTCACCGACGCGAAGATCGCCGAGTGCTTCCACACCTCGCGCGGCGGCCACGAGGCCCGCAAGGTGTACGCGGCGTACAAGGCGGCCGTCGAGCACAAGGGCGCGCCGACCGTGATCCTCGCCCAGACGGTGAAGGGCTACACGCTCGGCCCCGGCTTCGAGTCGCGCAACGCCAACCACCAGATGAAGAAGCTCACCGGCAAGGAGTTCCGCGCGATGCGCGACCTCCTGGAGCTGCCCATCCCGGACTCCGAGCTGGACGAGACCCTCGTCCCGTACGGTCACCCGGGCGCCGACTCCCCCGAGGTCCGCTACCTCCAGGAGCGCCGCGCCGCGCTCGGCGGCCCTGCCCCGGCCCGCCGCACGCACCCCGTCGCGCCGCTGCCGCAGCCCGCCGAGAAGTCCTTCGCCGCCCTGAAGAAGGGTTCCAAGCAGGGCATGGCCACCACCATGGCGTTCGTCCGCCTGGTGAAGGACCTGATGCGCGACAAGGAGACCGGCAAGCGCTGGGTGCCGATCGTCCCCGACGAGGCGCGCACCTTCGGCATGGAGGCGCTGTTCCCCTCCGCGGGCATCTACTCGCCGCTCGGCCAGACGTACGACCCGGTCGACCGCGACCAGCTGATGTACTACAAGGAGGCCAAGGACGGTCAGGTCCTCAACGAGGGCATCACCGAAGCCGGGGCCATGGCGGACTTCATCGCCGCGTCGACCGCGTACTCCACGCACGGCGAGACGATGATCCCGTTCTACATCTTCTACTCGATGTTCGGCTGGCAGCGGACCGGCGACCAGATGTGGCAGCTCGCCGACCAGCTCGGCAAGGGCTTCATCGTCGGCGCGACCGCCGGCCGCACGACGCTGACCGGCGAGGGCCTCCAGCACGCGGACGGCCACTCGCACCTCATCGCCGCCACCAACCCCGCGTCGCTGAACTACGACCCGGCGTTCGCGTACGAGGTCGCGGTGATCGTCCAGGACGGCCTGAAGCGGATGTACGGGGAGAACCCCGAGGACGTCTTCTACTACCTCACCGTCTACAACGAGCCGATGCCGCAGCCCGCGATGCCCGAGGGCGTCGAGGAGGGCATCGTCAAGGGCCTGTACAAGTTCAAGGACGCCGCCGCCGCGACCTCGCCGGACGCCCCGCGCGCCCAGCTGCTGGCCTCCGGCACGGCGATCCACTGGGCCCTGGAGGCCCAGGAGCTGCTGGCCGCCGACTGGGGCGTGTTCGCCGACGTGTGGTCGGCGACCTCGTGGGGCGAGCTGCGCCGCGACGCGCTGGAGGCCGACGAGGCGGCGCTGCGGGGCGAGTTCCGCACCCCGTACGTGACGGCCGCGCTGGCGGACGCGCCGGGTCCGGTGGTCGCGGTCAGCGACTGGATGCGTCAGGTCCCCGACCAGATCAGCCAGTGGGTCGAGCAGGACTACACCTCGCTCGGCACGGACGGCTTCGGCATCTCCGACACCCGGGAGGCGGCCCGCCGCCACTTCGGCGTCGACGCGCAGTCGGTCGTCGTGGCGACGCTGGCCCGGCTGGCGAAGCAGGGCTCGGTCCCGGCCTCGGCGGTCAAGGAGGCCCGGGAGCGGTACGGCCTGTAGCTCCCGTCCCAGCGAAAGAAGTACCTGTCGGGCACACGGCCCGACTGTCAGTGGCAGCGCGCATGATGACGTCATGCGCGCTGCCCGTTTGATCAAGATGGTGCTGCTGCTCCAGTCCCGGCCGGCGATGACGGCCGCGGAGCTGGCGCGGGAACTGGAGGTGTCCGAGCGGACGGTCCAGCGCGACGCGCGGGCGCTCTCGGAGGCTGGCGTACCGGTCTACGCGGACCGTGGCAGGGACGGCGGCTACCGGCTCGTCGGCGGCTACCGCACGAGGCTGACCGGGCTGGCCCGCAGCGAGGCCGAGGCGCTCTTCCTGTCCGGACTCCCGGGGGCGCTGCGGGAGATGGGTCTGGAGGACGCGGCGTCGGCGGCCCGGCTCAAGGTGTCGGCGGCGCTGCTTCCGTCGCTCCGGGACGCGTCCGCGAACGCGGCGCAGCGCTTCCACCTGGACGCCCCGGGCTGGTACCAGGAGCCGCACACCCCGGAGCTGCTGCCGGCGCTCGCGGAGGCGGTGTGGGGCGACCGGGTGGTGCAGGCCCGCTACCGGCGGGACGGCCGCGAGGTGGAACGGCGATTGGATCCGTACGGGCTCGTGCTCAAGGGCGGCATCTGGTACGTGTGCGCGCGGGTCGTTGGGCCGGGGGACGTGCGGGTGTACCGCCTGGAGCGCTTCACGGCGGCCGTCGTGACCGACGAACCCTTCGTGCGGGCCGCGGACTTCGACCTGCCCGGATTCTGGGCGTCCCGGGCGGCGGACTTCGCGCGCTCCCTGCTGCGGGACGAGGTGACGCTGCGTCTCTCCGCGGCGGGGGCGGCGGCGCTCCCCCGGGTGACCGACGCGATGGCCTCCCGCGAGGCCCTGGCGGCGGCGGGGCCGCCGGACGCGGCGGGGTGGGTGCGGGTCACCCTGCGGGTGGAGTCCGTGGAGGTGGCGTACACGCAGTTGCTGGGGCTGGGGGCGGAGGTGGAGGTGCTGGGGCCGCGGGAGCTGCGGGGGCGGATGGCGGAGACGGGGAGGGGTGTGGCGGCGCTTTACGGGGGTGTGGGGGGCGTGTAGGGGCGGGGTGCGTGGCAGTGGCGGGGCGTTTCGCGAGAGCGGGGCTGCCGCGGGGCGGGATGTGTGCACGGCGGGGCGTTTCGCGGGGGGCCGGGGCGCTTCGCGGGGGGGCCGCCCCCTTGCCCGCCCGTTCCGCCCTCGGGGGCGGCCCCGCCGCCCAAGGGGGCTCACGTCGGGCGGCCCCGCCATCCAAGGGGACTCACGTCGGGCGGCCCCGCCGTCCGAGGGGGCTCAGCGACTGTCCGCTCCACCGGGCCCGAGCGGGGTCCGCGGCCAGGTGTGCCACCGCCCGCCCCACGTACTCCGGTGACTCCGCGGTCGATCCGCCCGACCAGCGCCCGAACCTGGTCGACCTCCAGGTGGTGGGTGGGTACGGCGATGCCCTCGCCCCCCGCCGCGGTGACGAGTCCATGCCGCCTCATCCCGGCGCCTTCTGTCGGGATGACCGGCGGAATGACGCCGGTGCCTCAGCGCAGACCTTCGAGCGTCGATCCGTCCGCCATCCGCGCCCGCAGCTCGGCCTTGACGCCCCGGGGCGCGCGCACGGCCATGGTGGCCCCGTTCGCGTCGGCCCGCACTCCGCCGGTCGCCTGGATCCTCTGCACCTTGCGGCTGCCGGCGGCGAGCAGGTACCAGTCGCCCGACTTCGGCCCCTTCCAGCCCGCGCCCGCGAGCACGTGCTGGCCGAACCGGCTGCACGCCGCGGTGTCCCGTGCCTCGACGACCGGTACCCCGAGTGCCGTCGGTGACGTGCCGGGCAGCTGGAGCTGCACCAGGACCCGCCCCGGCCCCCGCCAGGTGTCGGCCCGGGTGCACACCCAGTCGGCCCGGCCGGCCCCTTCGGGCAGGGTCTGCTGCGCGTACACCCAGTTGTTGACGGCACGCACTCCCGCGCCGCGCAGCGACGGCAGGTGGCAGGCGGTGCGCGCCCAATTCGCCAGCGCCGCCGCGCCGGTGGCCTCGCGGGGCTGCCGGGCGGGGGCGCCACTGCCCGGCGGCGGGGTGTAGGTGAGGTGTACGGGTGCCAGATCGCCGAGGTCGGTCAGCAGGAAGGCGTGCTTCTCGACGATCAGCTCGGAGGAGCGGAGCTGGAGGACCGGCCAGGAGTCGCACGTGCCGCCCGCTCCCGGCCGGGGCACCGCCGCGGTGACGCCGTCGCCGCGCACCGCCAGCTCACCGCCCGGCGCGCCGGGTTTGAGCAGGTCGCGGGTGCGGGTCTCGTCGATCCAGGGGGCGAGCAGGAAACGGGAGGCGGGGCCCTCCCGCGTGACGACGAGGGCCGCCCCGGTCACCACGTCCGCGTCGTCGGTACGGGCGAAGTCCAGCACCGGGGGCTGTGACGCGTCGGCGGGCTCGGTGTACCGGACCGTGCGGTCGCCGTCGTTGAGCAGCACCACCGCGGCGCCGTCGACGTCGCCCGCGTACAGCAGCCGGGGCGGCTCGGCGGGCGGTGCGGTGCCGGTGCCGGGGGTGCTGGAGATCCGTACCGTACGGGCCGGAGCGGACCACACCTTGAGCGCGCGGTCGAGCAGCGCGAGGTCGTCCCGGCGGTCGCCGCGCGCCGGCCAGACGGTGAAGTCGACGCGCGAGGTGTCGGCCCATTCGTCGTCCTTGGCCCGCACCAGGTTGCGGGGATCCGTGACCCGTTGGGCTATGGAGGCGTTGCGGGCGCCGGTGGCCGCTTCGCGTTCCTGCGTGCCGGGGCCCTCGCGCAGCTCCAGGGGCAGGGTCGCGGCGGCCACCGCGGCGACGACGAGGGCCGCTCCCGCCGTACGCAGCCGGTGCCGGCGGCGCAGCAGGTCGGTGGGCCGGGTGTGCACGAAGCAGGGGTCGAACTCGCCGGACAGCAAGGGGTGTCCGGCCCCCTCGGCCGACTCGCCGAGAGCCTTCTTGGCGAGCCGCTCGGCGGTGCGCAGGGCGAGGGCGGGTTCGGCGACCCCGGCCTCGGCGAGGAGGTCGCGGGTGCGGTCCTCCGTCAGGTCCTCGGCCCGGCGCAGCGCGAGGGCGGCGCGGGTGGCGGCGTCCGCCCCGGACAGGGCCTGCTCCAGGGCCAGTTCGTCGGCGCCGCCCGCGGCGGGGAAGACCCGCAGCCCCCACACGGCGGGCAGCACGTGCCGCAGCCGGTCCGGGGCGGGGACGCGGCCGGGCCACCAGCCGGGCCGTTTCCCGTACGCCAGGGACTCGCGCAGCACCCGGGCGCGCAGCGCGGCGTAGGCGCTCCCCCCGCCGGTACCTGCGGGGGCGGTGCGCTGTCCGGGGACGCCCGGCGCGGTCCGCCGGGCGGGGCGTGTGCGGGCCGGGAGGGCGCGCTGGGCGATGCCGTGGGCGACGAGCACCCGGCGGTGGCGGCCCAGGGCGGGCGGGAGGGTGATAAAGGCGAGTCGGACGAGGCGCGGATAGTGCTCGACCAGCGCGGCTTCGGCCTGTGCCACGCTCAGAGGGCCTTCGTGAGCCGCGGTGCGCTCGGTGCGGTCTTGCGTGTCCATGGCGAGGGCAACCCCTTTGAGGGTGAGAGTGCGTGCGTCGCTTGCCCTTCAAACGAGTGAATCGTGGGACGGTCACACCAAGCCCGGGACAGCCGGGAACCGGAGGTCGGGAACGGAGGGGTGTGAGAAAGGAGACGCTCTCCCGCCGCCCCCTCCGCGTGCGTCGCGCCCCCGCAGGCCGGATGCTGTACCTCGTGATGGACGAGACGGAATTCTGGGAGACGGTCGACAGCACCCGAGAGGCCGCCGAGGGCGACCCCGAGGACCACGCCGACCTGCTGGTCGAGCGACTGCTCCAGCTCGACCCCGACGCCGTGCTCGACTTCGCCAGACACTTCGAGGTGCGGTACAACCGCGCCTACCGCTGGGACCTGTGGGGGGCCGCCTCGGTCCTGCTGGGCTCGGCGAGCGACGACGCCTTCGACTACTTCCGGTGCTGGCTGATCGGCCAGGGCCGGGAGGTCTTCGAGGGCGCGCTGCACGAACCGGACGACCTGGCCGGCCTGCTCGACGACTTCGACGACGAGATCGACGGGGACGGGGAGGAGTTCGGCTACGCGGCGGACGAGGCGTACGAGCAGTTGACCGGGGCGGTCGCGCCGGACCTGGGGGTCCCCGCCCAGGCGGCGGAGCCGGAGGGCACGCCGATCGACCTGGACGACGACGGGGTGCTGGCGGCCCGTTATCCGCGGCTCTGGGAGAGGTTCGGGAACTAGCGGACCGCTTCTTCCCGCGAGGGGTCAGCCGTTCCCCGGTTCCAGGAGCAGCAGGGCCACGTCGTCCTCCACCCCGCCGTGCGCGAAGCGCGCCAGGTCGGCGAGGACCGCCTCCGCGAGCGTGCCGAGTTCCTCCTCCGGCGCGGGCTCCGTCGTCACCATCGCGGAGAGGCGGGCGGCCAGCGGGTAGAAGTCGCCCCGCGCGTCGCGGGCCTCGGTGACACCGTCCGTGTGGGCCAGCAGGCGGTCCCCGGGGCGCAGCGGCAGCACGGTCACGGCGGGCGCGGCCAGGTCGGTCAGGCCGAGGCCGAGCGGCGGGGCCGGGTCGAGGGACAGTTCGGTCGCCGTCCCCTCGCGCAGCAGCAGGGGCGGCGGATGCCCGCAGGACACGACGTGCACGGACTTTCCGTCGGCCGGGAACTCCAGCAGCACCGCCGTCGCGAAGAGTTCCGCGTGTTCGACGGCTGCCGAGTCGACGACCAGGCGGCGGTCCAGGCGGGCCGCCACCGCCGTCAGGTCCGCGTCGTCGAGGACGGCTTCCCGGAAGGCGCCGAGGAGGGCGGAGACCGTCGAGACGGCCGTGAGGTCGTGCCCCTCCACGTCGGCCACCACGGCCCGTACGCCCCAGGGGCCCTGCCGCACGTCGTAGAGGTCTCCGCTGACCAGGGCGCCGCGGTGCGCCGCCCGGTAGCGGCCGGCGCACCGCACCCCTCCGACCAGCGCGGGCAGTGGCGGCAGGACGGCGAGCTGGGAGACCTCGGCCACCGTGCCGATGTGGACCAGCCGGGCGTCGCGCCGGCTGCGGACCCAGGCGAGCAGGACGCTGATCGCGGCGGCGATGACCAGCGGCAGCAGGTCGCCCCGCGCGGCCTGCCAGCCGGGGGTGACCGGACTGGCCACGGCGAGCACGCCCGCTCCCAGCAGGGCGGTGACCAGCGGTCCGTGCGCGAGGGCGGCGAGCGGCGGCAGGACGGTGAGGAAGAACCCCAGCCGGAAGTGGCTCGGGATGAGCATGTCCGCGAAACCCAGCACGAGCAGCAGGGCGACCGGCAGCACGCGCAGCCAGCGGGGCGCCCGTTCGCCCCGCAGCCACCCCGGGGTCTCCTCACCGCGTCGAGCGCGGACCGAGCTCATGGAAGAGGCTCCTCGGGGGCGACGGTGGGGCGGACGGGGCGCGACGGCCGGGTCAGGGGCACGCCGGGTCACTACCGGACCAGTATGACCGTATTGCCCTTTTCGCGCCCGGCCGGGCGGCGGGCTCAGTCCGTCAGCGGCCTGCCCATCAGGACGTCGTCCACGTACTCCCCGTGCAGATGGAACTCGCCGGGCAGCACGCCCTCCACGACGAAGCCCTCCGCCTCGTACAGGGTCCGGGCGGGCTTGTTGTGGCTCAGCACCCGCAGCGTGAGGCGCCGGGCACCGCGGCGGCGCGCCTCGTCGCAGGCCGCCCGCACCAGGGCCCGGCCCAGACCCCGGCCGCGGGCCTCCTCGGCCACGGCGAGACCGTTGATCTGCAGAACGTGCGCGTTGCAGGCCAAAGGGGTGGGCGGCACGAGCCGGACGTAGCCGAGGAGCCGGCCTGCCGCGTCGGGGTCCTCGGCGACGAGCACGTCGCCGGGCTGGTGGCGGGCGTCGAAGTACGGCGCGTACGGCGGCTCGGGCAGGGGCGTCACGGCGTGCAGCGGCGACCAGGTCTCCCGGTCGAGCCGCGCGAGCTCCGCGTCGTCGGACAGGTCGGCGGTGCGTATCGAGGGGGCGGAAGGGCGGTTTCGCGTCTCGGACATGGCGTCACGATGCCATGGGACGCGCGAAAGCAGTGGCGCAGAGGCAGGATGGACCCATGCGCATCGCGGTCACCGGCTCTACGGGCCTCATCGGTACGGCACTTGTACGTTCCCTGCGCGCGGACGGGCACGAGGTGGTGCGTCTCGTACGACGGCCGTCCAGGTCCCCGGACGAGGTGTGCTGGGATCCGAAGCGCAGTCACGTCGACGCGGGCGGACTCGCCGGCTGCGAAGCGGTGGTGCACCTCGCCGGTGCGGGCATCGGCGACCACCGCTGGACGGACGCCTACAAGCGGGAGCTGCGGGAGAGCAGGCTGCTCGGCACGGCGGCGATCGCGGAGGCCGTCGCCTCGCTCGACGTACCGCCGCGCGTCCTGGTCAGCGGCTCCGCGCTCGGCTTCTACGGGGAGACCGGCGATCGGCGGGTGGACGAGGACGCGCCGCCCGGCCACGGATTCCTGCCCCAGCTGTGCGTGGAGTGGGAAGAGGCCGCGGCGCCCGCCGAGGAGGCGGGGATCCGGACGGTGTTCGCGCGCACCGGGCTGGTGGTCGCGAGGGGCGGCGGGGCGTGGGGCAGGCTCTTCCCGCTCTTCCGGGCGGGCCTGGGCGGCCGTCTGGGTGACGGACGGCAGTACTGGAGCTTCATCGCGCTGCACGACGAGGTGGCGGCGCTGCGGCACCTGATCGACACGGAGTCGCTGTCGGGGCCGGTGAACCTGACCGCCCCGGAGCCGGTCACCAACCGGGAGGTGACGGCGGCGATGGGCCGCGTGCTGCGCCGGCCGACCGTGTTCGCCGTGCCCGGTCCGGCGCTGCGGATCGCGCTCGGCGAGCTGGCGGGAGATGTGCTGGGGAGTCAGCGGGTGGTGCCGGCACGGCTGCTGGAGTCCGGCTTCTCCTTCGCCTTCCCGACCGTCGACGACGCGATCCGGGCGGCGCTCCGCACCGACTGACCGAACGTTCTTGACCGGTTTTTGACGAGAGGGTGCCGGAAACCGGTCGCATGCTGGACCGGTTGTCGAGCGTTTCTCCACCGTTGTGCGACCGCTGTGCATCGGTGCCCGGGACGTGCGCGCCTGCCGCACGCGCCGTGGGGACTTCTACGCTGCGTCCTCCATACGGGTATTCAGCAGGGCTGTCGGGGGCAGGAGCCCTGCAACCACAGCCGCGCCGACCTCGGGGAGGGGCACGTGCCGAACCCAGCACACCATGCGGACGTCATCATCGTGGGGGCCGGAGTCGCCGGACTCTGTGCGGCCCACCAGCTCATCAGCGCCGGTGTCACGGTCCGCGTCCTGGAAGCCGCCCCGCACGTCGGCGGGCGGATGGCCACCGAGGAGGTCGACGGGTTCCGGCTCGACCGGATCGGTCAGGTCCTCAGTACCGCCTATCCGGAGCTGCTGCGCACCCCCGGCCTCGAAAGCCTCGTCCTGCGGCCGTTCGCCCCCGGCGTCCTGGTCCACGGCGAAGGACGCCATCACCGCGCGGGCGAAGTGGGCGCGGCACGCGACGGATCACGCGGCACGGTCCGCGGCGGGGCGCTCAGCGGGGCACGCAACGGAGCCCTGACCGGAGCACGCAGCGGTGCCCGGAGCGCGAGGGGCGCACTGAACGCTGCGCGCGCCCTGGCAAGCGCCCCCCGCGGCTCCGCCGCCCGCACCGCCACGCCGTCCCGCACCGCCACGCCGTCCCGCGCCGCCACGACGCCCGTGCCCGGCACGCCACTGCCCGGCAGCCCGGCGACGGACCCCGCCCCGCTCCGGATCCGCCCCCTCGGCGGTCCCCTCGAACAGGCCCGGCTCGCCGCGGCCCTGTCGCGCTTCGCCGCCACCCCGGTGGAGCGCCTCCTGGCCCGGCCCGAACTCCCCGCCCTGGACGCCCTTGCCGGACGCGGCCTGCCGTCCCGCACGGTCGACGGGTTCCTGCGCCCGCTGCTGTCCGCGCTGCTCTCCGACCCCGGCCTCACCACCTCCAGCCGCTGCGCCGACCTGGCCCTGCGCGGCTTCGCACGCGGCCGGCTCTGCCTGCCCGAGGGGGGCGCGGGCACCCTGCCCGCACACCTCGCCGCGACCCTGCCGCCCGGCACGGTCCGTACCGGAGTGCACGTCACCGGCGCGTCCATCTCCTCGGTCACCACCGAGGAGGACGGCGAGCTGGGCTGCCGTTCCCTGCTGGTGGCCACCGGCGCGCGCGCCGCCGCGGACCTCCTGCCCGGCCTGCGGGTGCCCGGCTTCCACCCGGTCACCGTCCTGCACCACGCCGCGGCTCCCGGCTCGGCTCCCACGACCGGCTCCGCCCTGGTCCTGGACGCCGACCGGGGCGGCCCCGTCTCGCACTCGGCCGTCATCAGCGCGGTCGACCCCAGCCGGGCGCCCGACGGCCGGGTGCTGATCTCCTCCACCGTGCTGGGCCTGCCCGTCACCCCGCCGGGACTCGACGCCGACGTCCGGTCCCACCTGGCGCGCCTGCACGGCACCCCGACGGACGACTGGGAGCTCCTCGCCGTCCACCACGACCCGGAGGCCGTACCCGCCATGCCCGCCCCGCACGACGTGCACCGTCCGGTGCGGCTGCTGTCCGGCCTGTACGTGTGCGGCGACCACCGCGGCACCAGCACCGTGCAGGGGGCCCTGCACTCCGGCCGCCGGGCCGCCCTGGAGATCCTGCGCGACTTCGGCATCCGGCCGGGCTACGCGGCCGAGGAACTCCGCGAGGCCGCCTGAGGCTCCCGCCGCACGACGGCCGGCGTCGTGCCCCTGGCCTCCGATTCACGGCCCCGGACCGGAGACGTGCCCGCGGGAGAAGTGCTCACCTGCCTTCCCCGCGGGCCCGCACACCCGCCCCTCGCCCCGTCCGTGCGACGCGCACCGCCGCCTCAGCCCAGCGCGGCCACCCGGTCCCGGTACCCCCGTACCGCCGCCGCGTCCCGGTACGGCTCCAGCCTTCGCTCGAACTCGCGCACGTACTCCGTGGCCCGCGCCGAGCGCATCTCGGAGGCCTGCTGGGCCGCCTCCGCGCCGAGCGCGCACGCCTGGTCCAGTTCGCCGAGGCCCAGCCGTGCCTGGGCGAGGACCACCCGGCAGAACAGCCTGCTGCGGGCGTACCCGGCCGGCCTCAGCTGCAGGGACTTCTCGGCGTGCTGCGCCGCCGCCCGGTACTGCTGGAGGTCCCGGTGGCAGTGGCCGAACTCGTCCGCGAGCTGACCCTCGTCGAAGAACTTCGCCCAGTGCGGCACGTCGTCCCCGGGGCGCGCGGCCTCCATCGCCCGTTCCGCCCGTACCAGCGAGGACGTACAGGCCCGTACCTCCCCCAGCACCCCGTGGCCGCGTGCCTCCACCGCGTGCAGCATCGCCTGCACGACCGGCGGCGCCGAGGAACCGACGCCCTGCTGGGCGACCCGCGCCAGCTGGACGGCCTCCCGGCCGTGCCCGAGGTAGACGGCCTGGCGGCTCATGGTCACCAGGACGTACGACCCGTACGCCCGGTCCCCGGCCGCCTGCGCGAGACGCAGCGCCTGCACGAAGTAGCGCTGGGCAAGTCCGTGCGCCGCGATGTCGTACGAGGTCCAGCCGGCCAGTCGGGTCAGGTCGGCGACGGCCGCGAAGAGCCGGCGTCCCGTCGCCTCCCCGTAGACCCCCCTGAGCATCGGTTCCGCCTCGTGCTCCAGGTAGCGCACGAGGGCCTGGCGTGCGTGCCCGCCGCCGTAGGCGTGGTCGAGGGTGCGGAACAGCTCGGCCACCGAGCGCAGCGCCGCGACGTCCCCCGAGGTGACCCGCTGGCCGGGGCCCCGGTCGGTCTGCCGCTGCCGGGGCAGGACGGCGACCGGCCGCCCGCCCTGGGCGGGCACCCGCGCCGCAGGGGTGCCGTTGACGACCGGGGGCTCGGCCGCGCGGCCGACCCGGTCGTCGGCCCGGCCGATCAGCCAGTCACGGCTGGGGACGACGAGTCCCGCCGGGGTGAACGCGATCTTCCGCAGCTCGGCGTGGCTGCCGGAATCCTTGCGCCACAGCCCGCTCACGATGTCGACGGCCTCCTCGGGGGTGGCGGCGAATTCGAGTCCCGCGTAGACGGGGGCGCAGGCGTCGAGCCCGAGGTCCTGGGCGGAGAGGCGTCTGCCGAGTCTCCTGGTGAACACCTCGGCGATGAGCGCGGGAGTGGTGCCGCGCGGCTGCTGGCCGCGCAGCCAGCGGGTGACCGAGGTCTTGTCGTACCGGAGGTCGAGCCCGTGCTCCAGTCCCAGCTGATCGACGCGCCGGGCCAGGCCCGCGTTGGAGAATCCCGCCTCCGCGATGAGCGCGGCGAGCTGTCGGTTGGGGATGCGCTGCGGAGGTCGTTCCGTCATCAGCTGTGGCTCTCCTGCCTTCCGGGCCCCGGGTGGCAGCCCTGCGTGGAACGGCGCGAATTTAGCGAGACCGGGCCCCGCAACCGGCCTCTGCGCCTCTACTTCATCCGTTCGTGTGAGGATTCCGGGAAGGCGCTGACGGAGACCCCGCTCCTCGCCCTGCCCATGGACCGCTTCCCGCGCCGCCGTACAGTGGCTGGGGCGAGGCGATACGAAGGAGACACCACCGTGAGTGAGCTGCGGTTCGTCCGACTGGGGTTCGGTGAGAACGCCGTCGAGTACCGGGAGGCCTGGCAGAGGCAACGCGAGGTGCACGCGGCCCGCTTCGCCGACGAGGTGCCGGACACGTGTCTGCTACTGGAGCACCCGCCCGTCTACACGGCGGGCCGTCGCACCGAGGACAGCGAGCGCCCCCTGGACGGGACGCCGGTGGTCGACGTGGACCGCGGCGGCAAGATCACCTGGCACGGTCCCGGCCAGCTCGTCGGCTATCCGATCCAGAAGCTGCCGCGCCCGGTGGACGTCGTCGCCCACGTGCGGCGGCTGGAGGAGGCCCTCATCCGCACGTGTGCGGAGCTGGGCCTGGAGACGACCCGCATCGAGGGCCGCAGCGGCGTGTGGGTCCTGGGCGACCCCGTCGAGCAGCGCCCGCAGATCGGCGGCCTGTCCCTCGACTTCGACCCGCGGCTGTCGGACCCCGAGTTCGACGCCCGGCTGAACGGTCCCCAGTACGCGCCGTCCAACGCCGGTCAGCGGCGCGAGGACCGCAAGCTCGCCGCGATCGGCATCCGGGTCGCCAAGGGCGTCACCATGCACGGTTTCTCGCTGAACGTGAACCCGGACAACACCTGGTTCGACCGGATCGTGCCCTGCGGCATCCGCGACGCGGGCGTCGCCTCGCTCGCCAACGAGCTGGGCCGGGACGTGACCATCGAGGAGGTCCTGCCGGTGGTGGAGAAGCACCTGGCGGCGGTGATGGCGGAGTCCGTCCCCGCGCCCCGCCCGGTCGAGAAGACATCCGCCCAGGGAATGCCCCTGCCCAGGTGAGGGTTGCCCGGACGTAGAGCCATGTAAATATCGGGCGTACCCTGGTGTTCGCCGATGAATCGAAGCCGTTACGGCAAGAGGGAGTGCGGACGTGTCCGCTGTCGCACCCGACGGGCGCAAGATGCTGCGTCTTGAGGTCCGGAACAGCCAGACCCCCATCGAGCGCAAGCCCGAGTGGATCAAGACCCGGGCGAAGATGGGTCCCGAGTACACCAAGATGCAGGCCCTGGTGAAGGGCGAAGGACTGCACACGGTGTGCCAGGAGGCCGGCTGCCCCAACATCTACGAATGCTGGGAGGACCGCGAGGCGACCTTCCTCATCGGCGGCGACCAGTGCACGCGGCGCTGCGACTTCTGCCAGATCGACACGGGCAAGCCCCAGGCCCTGGACCGCGACGAGCCCCGCCGGGTCGGCGAGTCCGTCGTCACCATGGACCTGAACTACGCCACCATCACCGGCGTCGCCCGCGACGACCTGGAGGACGGCGGGGCGTGGCTGTACGCGGAGACCGTGCGCCAGATCCACCAGCAGACCGCCGGCCGCGCCGAGGGCCGCACCAAGGTCGAGCTGCTGGCCCCCGACTTCAACGCGGTCCCCGAGCTGCTGGACGTCGTCTTCGAGTCCCGCCCGGAGGTCTTCGCACACAACGTGGAGACCGTGCCGCGCATCTTCAAGCGCATCCGCCCCGGCTTCCGCTACGAGCGGTCCCTCGACGTCCTCACCAGGGCCCGCGAGGCCGGTCTGGTCACCAAGTCGAATCTGATCCTCGGCATGGGCGAGACCCGGGAAGAGGTCAGCGAGGCGCTGCGCGACCTGCACGAGGCGGGCTGCGAACTCATCACCATCACCCAGTACCTGCGGCCCTCCCCCCGGCACCACCCCGTCGAGCGCTGGGTGAAGCCGATGGAGTTCGTCGAGCTGAAGGACGAGGCCGACGCGATCGGCTACTCCGGCGTGATGTCGGGTCCGCTGGTCCGCTCCTCCTACCGTGCGGGCCGGCTGTACGGTCAGGCGATGGAGCGGCGCGGGGCACCGGTGACCCCGCAGGCCGTGTGAAACCCGGCACAGCCGACGCACCGCAGTGCCCGCCGTGACGACGCGGCCCGTTCGACACCCGCAGGTGGGGGCGTTGAACGGGCCGTGTCGGCGTTTCACCCGTAACGTCGAGGTTTCATCGGTGTTTGACCGGTCGGTCACCTGCTGGTAACACCAGTCGGTGACGCTTGCTCCACGCACCGCAGTTCCACCGAGGTTCCACAGCACCGCCGCACCGCAGCTCCACCCACCGCCGCCATTCGCCGTTGTTGTCACGAGAGGGAACCCCGACATGCAGGCCGTACGCGCCAAAGCCCTCCCGTCCGTCACGGACGCGCTGCGCACCGTCGAGACGTTGCTGATCGGCACCGGTCAGCGCACCGCCCGCCGCAACGCCTGGACCTCCGTGCTGGAGGACCGGCGCCGGGCGAAGGACCGGGTGGAGACGCAGGACGTACTGGAGGCGGTGTCCGCTCGTACGTCCTGAGCAACGTAAACTTTCTCGCATGGCGAGGAAGGAACGCGCAGCGAACGCGGACACTGCGAACCCCGGGCGACTCAAGCAGATTGCCCTGACGTACAAGATGACCCGGCGGAACGACCCCAAGGTGGGTCTCGTCGTGGCGGGCGTGGGCATCGTCGTTTTCGGCGTCCTCCTCGGCCTCGGCTTCCTGATCGGGCACCCGGTCTACCTGGGCATCCTGGGTTTCCTGCTGGCTTTCCTCGCGATGGCGATCGTCTTCGGACGCCGCGCCGAGCGCGCTGCCTTCGGGCAGATGGAAGGGCAGCCGGGGGCGGCGGCGGCGGTCCTGGACCAGGTCGGCCGCGGCTGGACCACGACACCGGCGGTGGCGATGAACCGCAGCCAGGACGTCGTGCACCGGGCCGTCGGCAAGGCGGGCATCGTGCTGGTCGCCGAGGGCAACCAGAACCGGCTGCGGACGCTGCTGGCGTCCGAGAAGAAGAAGATGGCCCGCATCGTCGGTCCCGAGGTCCCGGTGACCGACATCATCGTCGGCAACGGCGAGGGCCAGGTGCCGCTGAAGAAGGTCCGCACCACCATGCTCAAGCTGCCGCGCACCCTCACCGGCCCGCAGGTCACCGCGACCAACGACCGGCTGCGCGCGATGGGCGACCTGATGAGCAACATGCCGATCCCCAAGGGCCCGATGCCCGGCACCAAGGGCATGAAGATGCCGCGCGGCCGCTGACCGTCCCCCTTCCGTTCCTTCTGTGCAGGCGACGGCCCCGGAACCTTCTCCAGGTTCCGGGGCCGTCCTGCTGTCGCCGTCCCCCCGTCCGCGGGCCGCGTCCCGGGTTACATGCGCACCTGTACGGCGCGGGCCAGCCGGTCGTGCAGGCCGCGGCCGTCCCGGTCCCAGATCAGCGCCGGGACCGCCAGGCAGAGCAGCACGGAGCGCACCACGACCCGGCCGAGGCCGAGGCGTCCGCCGCGCTCGGAGACGACCCGCAGACCGAAGAGGCGCTTGCCGGGGGTACAGGCGACGGTGCCGACGGTGAGGACGCTCAGAACGAGGAAGATGCCCAGCGCCCAGTTGCCGGCCGCCTGCGAGTCGCCGCGAGCGAAGAGCCCGTAGGCGATGAGCAGGCACAGGCCCCAGTCGACGAAGAGAGCGCCGAACCGGCGGCCCAGCGGGGCGACGGAGCCCGGCCCCGCGGGGGGCAGGCCGAGGTGCTTGCCCCGGTGTCCGAAGTCGGCGCCCATCTCCTCGGCGGCCGCGCGCGGCCCGGAGAGCCACGATCCGATTGCTTGCCTGTTGTCCACCCCACAAAGGTACTGCGCCCCCGTTCGTCCCGGTCCGGGCGGGGCACACATAAGGGCGCCGGGAAGGACACCGGCGGGGTCCGTCACCACGCCCTGGTTAACTTGGGCGAAACAAATGGGTCATGCTGGAGAAATCCCGGCTGCCTATGGTCGACGCCAGCGTGTGCCACCGCACTGGCCCGCACGAAGACCCGCAGAAATAGCGGCAACCCCGTCCGGCCCCGGGCGGGAGTAGGAGGAGCTGGATGTTCGGGAACGCCGACGAAGCCAAGAAGTTCATCGCGGACAACGACGTCAAGTTCGTGGACGTCCGGTTCTGCGACCTGCCGGGCGTGATGCAGCACTTCACGATCCCCGCGGCGGTCTTCGACCCGGACGAGGAGCTCGCCTTCGACGGTTCGTCGATCCGCGGCTTCCAGGCCATCCACGAGTCCGACATGGCGCTGCGCGCCGACCTGTCGACGGCCCGCCTGGACCCGTTCCGCCGCGACAAGACGCTCAACATCAACTTCTTCATCCACGACCCGATCACGGGCGAGCAGTACAGCCGCGACCCGCGCAACATCGCCAAGAAGGCGGAGGCGTACCTGGCCTCCACCGGTTTCGCGGACACCGCGTACTTCGGCCCCGAGGCCGAGTTCTACGTCTTCGACAACGTCCGCTTCCAGACGTCGGCGAACGAGAGCTTCTACCACATCGACTCCGAGGCCGGCGCCTGGAACACCGGTGCGGTGGAGAACAACCGCGGCTACAAGGTCCGCTACAAGGGCGGCTACTTCCCGACCCCGCCCGTCGACCACTTCGCCGACCTCCGTGCCGAGATCTCCCTGGAGCTCGACAAGAACGGCCTCCAGGTCGAGCGCCAGCACCACGAGGTGGGCACGGCCGGCCAGGCCGAGATCAACTACAAGTTCAACACCCTCCTCGCCGCCGCCGACGACCTGATGCTCTTCAAGTACGTCGTGAAGAACGTCGCCTGGCGCAACGGCAAGACCGCGACCTTCATGCCGAAGCCGATCTTCGGCGACAACGGCTCGGGCATGCACGTCCACCAGTCGCTGTGGCAGAACGGCATCCCGCTGTTCTACGACGAGCAGGGTTACGCCGGTCTCTCGGACATGGCCCGCTACTACATCGGCGGCATCCTCAAGCACGCCCCGTCGCTGCTGGCCTTCACCAACCCGACGGTGAACTCCTACCACCGTCTGGTCCCCGGCTTCGAGGCCCCGGTCAACATGGTGTACTCGCAGCGCAACCGCTCCGCCGCGATGCGCATCCCGATCACGGGCTCCAACCCGAAGGCCAAGCGCGTCGAGTTCCGCGCGCCGGACCCGTCGTCCAACCCGTACCTCGCCTTCTCGGCCCTTCTGATGGCCGGTCTGGACGGCGTGAAGAACAAGATCGAGCCGCCGGAGCCGATCGACAAGGACCTCTACGAGCTGGCCCCCGAGGAGCACGCGAACGTGCAGCAGGTCCCGACCTCGCTGCCGGCCGTCCTCGACGCGCTGGAGGCCGACCACGAGTACCTGCTGGCCGGCGGCGTCTTCACCGCCGACCTGATCGAGACGTGGATCGACTACAAGCGCACGCACGAGATCGCCCCGATCCAGCTGCGCCCGCACCCGCACGAGTTCGAGCTGTACTTCGACCTCTAAACCGGCCGGGTACGTATCCGTCCGACGCGCCTGACGCGTCGTGCGGGGAGCCCCGTCACCGCCTTCGGGCGGTGGCGGGGCTCCCGTCGTGCCGGGCGCGGGACGCGTCAGCTCAGCTCGTCGCGGATCAGTTCGCGGACCAGCCGGCACGTGGTGCTGGACGGCGGGTGGACACCCACCCGGGCGGCGGTGGCGCGGATCCTTCGGTTGGTCGCCTTCTGCGGGACGTAGACCCCGGTGTCCATCAGGGCTATCGCCAGGCGCATGGCCTTGAGGCGGCGGTTGTGGGAGATGTACCACTCGCGCGGCCGGCCGGCCGGGAGGGGTTTCTTGTACAGCGGTTTCGGCGGTACGGGCTGGCGGCTCTTCGGCTTGCGGGGGCGGGCGTCGTCCCTCAGTACGGCAGCGGTCACGGGCATCCTCCCGAGGCGTTCACGGACCCTCTCGGACGCTTCCCATTTTACTGGCCACCACTGACAATCGCCGCTGGCCAGAAGGCATTTGACCGCTGTGCGGGGTGGGGCGGGAGGTATCTTCGGGGCATGGAGATCTGGATCAATCCCGCGTGTTCCAAGTGCCGTTCCGCCGTGCGCATCCTCGACGAGGAGGGGGCCGACTACACGGTGCGCCGCTACCTCGACGACGTGCCCGACGAGGCGGAGATCCAGGCGGTGCTCGGCCGGCTCGGCCTGGAGCCCTGGGACATCACGCGCACCCGGGAGGCGGACGCCGAGGAGCTGGGCGTACGTGACTGGCCGCGGGACGCCGACGCGCGCGAGCGGTGGATCACGGCGCTCGCCGCCCACCCGAAACTGATCCAGCGGCCGATCCTCACCGCCGACGACGGGACCGCGGTGGTCGGGCGTACGGACGAGGCGGTACGGGACGCCCTGGGGCGCTCGGCACGCCGGGGGAACTGAGGAAAGCGCGCGACGGGGCATCCTGAGGGGCCGTTACGGGGCGGGCGGGGTTCCTCGGGCCCGGCCCCCGGCATCGGTGGCGGCCCGTGCCGTCGGTCAGGCGGTCGTGGCCGTCCGCGGCGCCGTCTCCCGGGCCGCGGTCAGCGCCGTGTCCGCCTGTTCCAGGATCTCCGTCACGCGCAGGCCGAAGCGGGCGTCGCAGGGGTGCGGGGTGCCGCTGCGGGCCGATTCCAGGAGGGCGTCGATCGCCGCGCCGAAGGACTCGGCCCCCGGCCCCCACGGGTTGGGGAGCGCCGCGACGCCGGAGGCGCCCCGCAGTTCGACGCCGACACCGGACGCCTCGGGCGGGGCGCTCAGGCTGAGGGTCGCCGTGCTGGACGCACCGGAGGCGTGCCGCAGGGCGAGGTGGGCCATGTCGCCGTGGCCGCCGGAAGCGGCCAGATGGGTGACGTCGCCGAGGACCGGCAGGAGCACGGACAGGGCGTGCGGCCCCACGTCCCACAGGGCGCCCTTCTCGCCGCGCCACGGGGAGGCCGCGTACACGCTGTCGGAGTCCGGCGAGAAGAGCGCGCCCAGCCAGTACGCGTGGGCGGTGAACCAGCCGTCCACGGCGGCCTGTTCGGTGACCCAGGAGGACGTGCCGGTCGCGAAGCGCAGGGTGAAGAAGACGACGGAGGCGACGCCCGCCGCCTCGGCCGCCTCGGCGACCTGCCGCGCGCCGTCGGCGGTCGTCGCGACCGGCTTGTCGAGGAGCAGGTGGCAGCCGGCCTGTGCGGCGCGCACGGCGAGCGGCGCCTGGACGTCCGGCGGGAGGGCGATCGCGACCGCGTCGCAGTCCGCGAAGAGGGCGTCCACGTCGTCGTACGCCCGGGTGCCGTGCGCTTCGGCGATCTCCGCGGCGGCCTCGGGGCGGCGCCCCCACACGCCCACGAAGTCGACGTCGGGGTGGGCGGCGAGCGCCGGGGCCTGGGTGCGGTGGGCCCAGGGGCCGGTGCCGAGCAGTCCGATGCGGGTACGGGCGGGGGTGTGCGCCGGGGTGCCGGCGGGGGGCGTCGTGGTCATGCGACCAGTCTGCCCCTGGGGGCGCGAGTGATCCAGGCGGGCGGTGCGACGCACGTCACCCGGCACGGCTCGTGCGGTAACACGGGGTTCACAAACGGGCAACGGCCGGGAAATCGCGGGTTGCCAGGCTGCCGACCATCACCGCAGCAGCAACGGGGCCGCGATCCCGCCACCGCCGCAACCGGTGGCCGAGTCCCCCCGCAGCCGCGTAGAACCCGTAAAGGATGGCGTCCGTGACGTTCAAGGCCGAGTACATCTGGATCGACGGCACCGAGCCGACCGCCAAGCTCCGCTCGAAGACGAAGATCCTGGCGGACGGCGCCGCGCTGCCCGTCTGGGGCTTCGACGGTTCCAGCACCAACCAGGCCCAGGGGCACGCCTCGGACCTCGTCCTGAACCCGGTGTTCTCCTGCCCGGACCCGATCCGCGGCGGCGACGACATTCTCGTCATGTGCGACGTCCTGAACATCGACATGACGCCGCACTCCACCAACACGCGCGCGGAACTGCGGCCGCTGGCCGAGCAGTTCGCGGCCCAGGAGCCGATCTTCGGGATCGAGCAGGAGTACACGTTCTTCGAGGGCGAGCGCCCGCTGGGCTTCCCGGTGGGCGGCTTCCCGGCCGCACAGGGCGGCTACTACTGCGGTGTCGGCGCGGACGAGATCTTCGGCCGCGAGATCGTGGAGAAGCACCTCGACCACTGTCTGACGGCGGGCCTGGGGATCTCCGGCATCAACGCCGAGGTCATGCCGGGGCAGTGGGAGTTCCAGGTGGGACCGCTGTCGCCGCTGGAGGTCTCCGACCAGCTGTGGATCGCCCGCTGGCTGCTCTACCGCACCGCCGAGGACTTCGGAGTGTCCGCCACCCTGGACCCGAAGCCCGTCAAGGGCGACTGGAACGGCGCCGGCGCGCACACCAACTTCTCCACGAAGGCGATGCGCGAGGGCTACGACGCGATCATCACGGCGTGCGAGTCGCTGGGTGAGGGCTCGAAGCCGATGGACCACGTGAAGAACTACGGCGCCGGCATCGACGACCGCCTCACCGGGCTGCACGAGACCGCCCCCTGGAACGAGTACAGCTACGGCGTCTCCGACCGCGGCGCCTCGGTCCGCATCCCCTGGCAGGTCGCCCAGGAGAAGAAGGGCTACATCGAGGACCGCCGCCCGAACGCCAACGTCGACCCGTACGTCGTCACCCGGCTGATCGTGGAGACGTGCTGCACGGCCCTGGAGAAGGCCGCGCAGGTCTGAACCTCCCGCGCGGGATGGGGCGTTCGCCGGTACGGACCGGCGGGCGCCCCTTTCGCGTGCCCGGCGTGACGTCGGCGGTGTGGCCCGAACCGTGTGTCCGGGGGAGCACTGCCGCCCCCGCCGGGCCCGTGCTTGAATAGGGCGCATGACCGGCTTTCAGAACTCCAGTGCCACGGGTCGTGGCGACCTGGAGCCGTTCTGGCCCTCCCGTCAGCACCACGACTTCGACCGGGTCTGTTGTCGCGCCGTGAACGCGCGCACCCTCTAACGCCGTACCCCGGACCTCTCCGGTACGGCCTTCGGTCCGCGCGACCGGGCAGGAAGCAGCACGCCGCCGTGTGACTCCCCGCGGCGGTCTCCTCCGCGCGAAAGCAGACTCCGTCATGGCCCACGCCACCGTCACCCGCCCCCTCCCCGCCCCCTCGCCGGCCCGCCCGCGCCGGACGGCGCCCGAACCGGTGCGCCCCGGGCCGCACCGGCTGCGCGCCGTCGAGCGCGACGAGGTGGTGTCCCCGGCAGCCTCCCCCTCGGGGCCGCGTCCCGCGTACGACGTGGCCGACTACCTTCCCCCCGGTGCCACCTGGCTGCCCGCCCCGCAGCACGTGCTGCCCGCCCTGCCGGGCCGCCCGCCGATGGTCGGCTACCTCGTCCTCGTACCGGCGGACCGGCGGCCGGACACCGCTCCGGACGTCGCGGGGCGCGCCGCCGGACAGCGGGCCGTCGACCCTCCCGCCGACGAGGAGCGCGCCGACGTGCGGCACGGCGTTGTGCGGATCGACTCCTCGCGGCGGCTCGCCGAGGTGGACGGGCGGGCGCTGGACCTCACGTACCTGGAGTTCGAGCTGCTGGCGCACCTGGTGGCGCATCCCCACCGCGTGCACACCCGGGACCGGCTGGTGACCACGGTGTGGGGGTACGGACACGTAGGCGACGGCCGCACCGTGGACGTGCACATCGCCCGGCTGCGCCGCAAACTGGGGGCCGAGCACCGGCACACCATCCAGACGGTGCGCCGGGTGGGTTACAAGTACGCTCCCTGAGTGCTGCGTACGGGGTCCCGCGCGGGCGGTGGTGCCAGGTACACCCCGCCCCGGGTGCGGAACCCCGTGCCCCGGCCGCGTCCCCGGGGGAGACTGTGCCTGCGGCCAGGCACGGAAGCCTCGGGGACACGGCCGCGGACGGAGAGGGACCCACCACCATGAATGCCACCCGGATACGCGCCGCGCTGCTGGCGGGGGTGCGCGCGCTCGGCCTGTCGGTCGCCTCCGTCGCGGTCAGTTGCGTGCTGTTCTCCCTCACTCTGCTCTCGCTGGTCCTCGTCGGGATCGGCGTGGGCGTCTTCACCACCCCCGTGGTGCTGGGCTGGGTGCGGGCCTGGGCCGACCACCGCAGGCGGCTGGCGGCATCCTGGTCCGACGTGCGGATCGACGTCCCCTACCGTGCGCTGCCTGCGGACATCCGTTCCGGTGTGACCGGGCAGGTGGAGCGGACCTCGCTGATGCTGAAGGACCCGGCGACCTGGCGGGACCTCCAGTGGCTGTTCGTGGACCTGTCCGCGGGAGCCGTCACCGCGCTCGTCCCCGGGCTGACGCTCTGGTACTGGCTCTACGGGCTCGTGATCGCGGCCGGCCTGTGGCGGGTGTTCGCGCACAGTGGCGGTGAGTGGTTCCTCTTCGTCCGGGTGCACAGCCAGTTCACCGGCCTGCTCGCGCTCGCTCTCGGCCTCGGCATCCTCGCGCTCGGCCTCCGCTACAACACCACCCTTCTGCGGGCCCACTTCCGTCTCGCCAAGTGCTTCCTCGCCCCGACGAAGGAAGCCTCGCTGGCCCTGCGCGTGGCGAAGCTGACCGAGACCCGGCACGACGCCCTCGACACCTCGGCCGCCGAACTCCGTCGCATCGAACGGGACCTGCACGACGGCGCGCAGGCCCGGCTGGTCGCCATGGGCATGAACCTGGGCACCATCGAGGCCCTCATCGAGAAGGACCCGGCGAAGGCGAAGAAGCTGATCGGGGTGGCCCGCGCGTCCTCCGCCGAGGCGCTGACCGAACTGCGCGACCTGGTCCGCGGCATCCACCCGCCGGTGCTCGCCGAGCGCGGACTGGGCGACGCGGTACGGGCGCTGGCGCTGCGGCTGCCGATCGAGACGGAGGTGACGGTGGACCTGCCGGGGCGCTCCGAGGCGCCGGTGGAGTCGGCGGCGTACTTCGCCGTCAGCGAGGTGCTCACCAACGCGGTCAAGCACTCGGGCGCGGACCGCATCTGGGTGGACCTGCACCACACGGGCACCGGCCGCGACGGCATGATCCGCGTCTCGGTCACCGACAACGGATGCGGCGGGGCGAGGATCGGGGCGGGCTCCGGGCTGAGCGGGGTCGAACGCAGGCTCGGTACATTCGACGGTGTCCTGGCCGTCAGCAGTCCCGCGGGCGGTCCCACCATGGTGACCATGGAGATTCCTTGCGCGTCCTGCTAGCCGAAGACCTTTTCCTCCTCCGCGACGGCCTGGTGCGGATGCTCGAAGCGTTCGACTTCGAGGTCCTGGCCGCCGTCGAAACCGGGCCCGAACTCACCCAGGCCTTCGAGGAGTTGGAACCTGATGTCGCCGTCGTCGACGTCCGGCTCCCGCCGTCCCACACCGACGAGGGACTCCAGTGCGCACTCGCCGCCCGGCGCGCGAGACCCGGCCTGCCCATCCTCGTGCTGTCCCAGCACGTGGAGCAGTTGTACGCGCGCGAGCTGCTCGCCGACGGCAACGGGGGCATCGGCTACCTCCTCAAGGACCGGGTCTTCGACGCCGAGCAGTTCGTCGACGCGGTACGCCGGGTCGCCGGCGGGGGCACCGCCATGGACCCGCAGGTCATCTCGCAGCTGCTGTCGCGGCGGGCCCAGGACAAGCCGATCGGGCAGCTCACCCCGCGCGAGAAGGAGGTGATGGAGCTGATGGCACAGGGCCGCTCCAACGCGGCCATCGCCGCCCAGCTCTTCGTCACCGAACGCGCGGTGGCCAAGCACACCTCCAACATCTTCGCCAAGCTGGACCTGCCGGTCTCCGACGACGACAACCGGCGGGTCCTCGCCGTGCTGGCGTACCTGGACCACTAGGCCCGCGACGGGCCGGACCCCGCCCAAGGGCGACAACCTGTCGTGGCGTGCATAACCTATGGGCGCAGTGACCGACGGGAGCGGCCGAGCGGGCCGACCGGACAGCCGACCGGACAGAGGAGACGCCCGACGTGCGTGAGCGGTGGTGGCAGGGGCCGGTGGCCGCTGCCGGGGTTGCGGGTCTGTTCGCCCTGGTCGGCGGGTGCGGTGGGCCGGTGGCCTCGGCACCCCGGCTGGACCCCGGCGTCTCCCCCACCGCGCAGCGGACCGCGGCCGTGATCGACTACCCGCCGTTCATCGGGGTGCTCGCCGAGGGCGCGGACCACTGGTGCACGGCGAGCGTCGTCGACAGTCCGAAGGGCAACATCGTGGCCACCGCGGCGCACTGCGTGCACGAGCCGGAGGGCGGGGAGAAGCGGACGATCTCGTTCGCGCCCGGCTTCTCCGGCGAGGGCAGCGGCAAGCAGCCCTACGGCACGTGGAAGGTACGGGCGATCCAGGTCGACGACCGCTGGCAGGAGCAGGAGGACGACCCGTACGACTTCGCCTTCCTGACCCTGGAGCCCGACGCGGAGGGCCGCGACGTCCAGGACGTCGTGGGGGCCGCAGGGCTCGACTGGCAGTCCGGCCCCGAACGGCAGGTGACGGTGATCGGCTACCCCGAGCCCGGCCACAACCCGGACAACCGGCCGGTCACCTGTACCACCGGCAGCACGCTGGACCCCGATCTGCCGGGCATGCTGCGGATGGAGTGCGCGGGCTTCTGGAACGGCACCAGCGGCAGCCCCTGGCTCACCGGCTACCGGGGCTCCGACCGGCCGGGGAAGCTCATCGGCGTGCTGAGCGGCGGCGACACCGACGCCGAGTCGACGGCCGCCCTTTTCGGCAGCCCGGCACGGGCCCTTTATCAGCGGGCACTGAAGGCATGAGCGGGCATTCCGGGAATTCGTGCGTTTCCACGACATCGCGGTGCCGGTGAGGAAAGGCTGAACGCGGCGTTCCCCGCGTACGTATGGGACTTCGCCCGGAAGAAAGCGAAGGATCCTCATGGGACACGAACGACACAAACGGTCGAAATTGGCGAACAGGACGATTGCTGCCACGGCCGCGCTGCTCCTCGGCGGGGGCGGGCTGGTCGCACTGAACGCGAGCGCCTCCGCCGACGAGGATCCGGCGCGGTTACGGGCCGCCGGACCGCGCATGGCGACCATCAGCTGTCCCGAGGCGGCGAACGCGCTGACCGAGGTGCCCCGGGGCGCGCGGCAGGACGTGGACCGCGAGCTGGCGGCGATGGACAGCCGGCTCACCGAGGCCTACCGGACGTTCGCGGAGTCGCAGGAGCGGGGCGGACAGCAGGACGCGGTACTCACCCCGCTGAAGGACGAGCGGGCCGCGTCCCTGGACCGGATCGGCGACGCCATCGAACGCCAGCCGGGCGCCGAACGCCCCCGTGACCTGGACGCACTCGCCGCGTGCACGATGCGGGCGGAGGACGGCGGGAACCGCGCCGGGGACAACGGGACCGACGCCGGCACCGGCGGGAGCGGCGGCGCAGGCTCCGGCAGAGGTGGCGGAGAAGGTGCCGGCCAGGGTGACGGCGCGGGGTCCGGGAACGGCGGCGTGCAGGGCGACGGCGGGGCCGAAGGGCCTCGCGGGGGCAACGGCCCCGAGTCCTCCGACTTCGTCGACATCCGGTCCGTACGCCCGAACGCCCCCCGCGTCCAGAACCGACGCAACGCGTCACGCGGCACCTTCACCACAGCCTGCGGCCGAAACGAGAACGGCAAATTCAACCCGGACAACGTCATCGTCGCGCCCGGTGTGAGCAATGGTGCCCACCACATGCACGATTACGTCGGAAATCAGGCCACCGACGCTTTCTCCTCGGACGCCGTTCTCGCCGCAGGCGCGACGACCTGCCGCAATCCCGGTGACAAATCCACGTACTACTGGCCCGTCCTGCGGCTGCAGAACGGGAAGGACGAGGCGGACGCCGACGCCGACGGCGGCGGAAAGGACCAGAACACCGGGGAGATCCAGACCCCTTCCCAGGTGACTCTCGACTTCGTCGGGAACCCGACGGGCCGGGTCACGGCGATGCCGCGTTTCCTGCGGATCATCACCGGCGACGCGAAGGCCTTCACCAACGGCGACGCGAACGCCAACGCGTCGTGGAGCTGCACCGGTTTCGAGAACCGGCAGCTGAAGGACAAGTACCCGGTCTGCCCGCGCGGCAGCAAGGTGGTCCGTACGTTCAGGTTCCAGAGCTGCTGGGACGGCGCGAACGCCGACAGCGCCAATCACCGCACCCACGTGGCCTTCGCCCGCCCCGACGGCTCGTGCGCCCTGGGCTTCCGCCCGATCCCGCAGCTCGTGCAGCGGGTGGTGTACACGGTGCCGCCCGGCCCCGGCTTCGCGGTCGACTCGTTCCCCGAGCAGCTGCACAAGCCGGTCACCGACCACGGCGACTTCATCAACGTCTTCGACGAGAAGCTGATGCGGCGGATGGTGAGCTGCATCAACAGCGGGCAGCACTGCCGCTGACGGCTCGTTCGCGCCGCCACGACGGCCCGCCGGCCCACCCGGCGGGCCGTCGCACGCGTACGGTGACTGCCGGACCAAGCGGCTGCCGGACCGATCGGCTGCCCCACCGGGTGTCTACCGGGCCGGGGGCGTCGTCCGTACGCCGAAGCCGACGGACCCGGTGTGACGGGTATGGCTCGTGTGACCGCGGTGGTCCGCCGGCCCCTTCTCCCCGTCCCCCGAGTGGCTCTCCCCCTTCTCCACGCTTCCCCCGAGTCGGCCGCGCAGTGCGGTGAGCACGGCCTCGTCGCCGACGGCGACCCATTTGCGGCCGACCAGGTAGCTGCCGCCGTAGTCGTTCGCGGAGTCCAGCCACTCCTGCCGTCCCCGGTCGGTCGCGAACGTGGCCAGCAGGTAATCACCTTCGTCCGTGCGGCAATTGGCCTGCCTGATCTCCGCCGACGACGTCCCCGGCTCCGGTACGCAGCCCGCCTTCGCCGCCAGTTCCTCCAGGGTCCCGGCCGCCTCCGGCGGCACGTCCTGCGCGCCGCAGCCCGTCGTGAGCAGGAGGGCCGCCAGGGCCGGTATCCACACTGTCACTCGCTTGCGCATCCCCCCACCGTGCCGCCCCCGCCGACCCACCGGGGCCGAACGCCCCAACTGATGCGCCCGTTACGCCCCATGCGGGATCATGCCCCCATGCACCTCCCTGCCCTCCCCGTGCTCGCCCCGGCCTACGTCGGCGGCGTCCAGCTCGCCGCGCACGCCGTGCGCCGTCACCTCGACGACGACGCCCGCGAAACCTTCCTGCGGGCCTGCTCCACCAACGTCGACCAGCTCGAAGGGGGCCGCTGGGGCACCCTGCTGACCAGCGCGGTCGTCGTCGAGGAGCCGATGCCGCTGCCGTACGCGCTCCTGCTGCTCGCGGTCCTCGGGTACGCCGAGTACGCGTACGGGGCGTGGTGGGCGGCCGGGGTGTTCCTGCTCGGCCACGCGGGGGCGACGCTGCTGGTGTACGGGGGGCTGCGCGCCAACCGCGCGGACTCGGCGACGCGCTCCGCGGTGGACGTCGGCACCAGCTACGGGTTCAACACCGTCCTCGGGGCCCTGACCGCCGCCCTGCCCGCCGGGCCGCTGCGGTTCGCCGCCCGCGCCGGGCTGCTGGCCGTCGGCGCCCGCCCCCTCCTCAACCGCGAGCGCCCCACCTTCACGGACGTCGGGCACTTCGCGGCGCTGGCGCTGGGCATCGGTCTCGGCGGGCTGGTCCCCCGGCCCTGCCGGGCGGCCTGAGCAGGGCCCGCGTACCGTCTCGTGGAGCGCCCGTACGACCTCCACCCCTCACGCACGCCGCAGGAGTCCCGCCACCATGACCGCACTCGTCTCGACCACCGTCGTCAATCTCCGCGACCTCGGCGGCCTCCCCCTCTCCGGCGGCCGCACCGTCCGCCCCGGCCTGGTCCTGCGGGCCGGACAGCTCGACCGCCTGGACCCGGCCGCCGACCCGGTGGTGGCGGACCTCGCCCTCGCGACGATCGTGGACTTCCGCAGCGCGGCCGAGCGCCACGACCACCCGGACCGCGTGCCGGCCGGGGTGCGCCACGTCGTCGCCGACGCACTGGCCGACACCATCTCGGAGGCCGCCGCGCGCGGCGACGCGGCCGACAGGCCGGCTGCCGCGCAGCTCAAGCACGTCCTGTCCGACCCGCAGCTCGCCGAGGAGCACCTGGGCGGCGGGCGCGCGCGGGCCATGTTCGAGGACACCTACCGCGCGCTGGTCTCCTCCGCGTCGGCGGTCGCCGCGTACCGCACCTTCCTGACCGAGCTGGCCGCGCCGGACGCCGGCCCGCTGCTCTTCCACTGCACGGCGGGCAAGGACCGCACCGGCTGGGCGGCGACGATCGTACTGATCCTGCTGGGGGCCGACGCCGAGACCGTCGAGGCGGAGTACCTGGCGGTCGACGAGGCGGTGCGGGAGGCGTTCGTCCCGCTCATCGACGGCTTCGTCGCGAAGGGCGGCGACCCGGCGATCGCACAGGCGGTCATCGGTGTCGTACCGGAGTACCTGAAGGCGGCGCTGGCCGAGGTCGACGAGAAGTACGGCTCGATGGAGGCGTACGTACGGGACGGCCTCGGCATCCCGGACGAGGCCGTCGCCCGTCTCCGCGCCCGTCTGACGACCGGCTGATCACGGGGAGGGGGTCAGCGGCTTCTCCAGCAGCGTCACCGCGTACGAGGGGGCCCGCCCGGGGCCTCCTTCGCCCCGTTCTCCCCCACCGCCCGGTAGCCGGCCGAGTCGCCTGCGGCACGGAAGGTGAGGGCCGCGGGGGTGTCGATCACGAGCAGTACGGCAACTGCCGCGTGAGCGGCCCCCGCAGAGGGCACCCGACCCCTATGGAACGCACAGACGCGCCTACGGAGAACCCGGCGACGGACGACCCCCGACCCGTCGCCCCCGAAGCCGCCCGGCCGCCGCGCCGCCGGGTCTCCCTCTGGATCAAGATCCCCGGCGTGCTGCTCGCCCTGCTCGCCGTGCTCCTGCTGGGCACCCGGCTGTTCCTGATCCCGGGCCTGGGCGACCTCTTCGGCACCGAGACCAAGGACAGGACCGGGCCCGCCGTCCTCAAGTCCCTTCAGGACATGAGCAATTACGAGGCAGCCGCCGGAAACTTCCAGGTCGTGGTGGACCTGGAGAAGGACGCCAAGCTCCTGCCCGACGCGATCCGGGGCACCCGCACGCTGTACGTCGGCGCGGGCACCGTCGGAGCGAGCGTCGCGATGGGCGGGCTCGGTGCGGGTGACGTCACGGTGAACGAGGACCGGACCGCCGCCACGATCCGGCTCCCGCACGCCACCCTCGGCAAGCCCGCGCTGGACCCGGACCGCTCGTACGCCGTCTCCAAACAGCGCGGTCTCCTCGACCGGCTGGGCGACTTCTTCTCCGACAACCCGAACGACGAGCAGGCCGTGCACCGGCTCGCCGCCCAGCGCATCGGCGAGGCCGCGAAGGACAGCGGGCTGACCGCCCGCGCCGAGAAGAACACCACCGGCATGCTCCAGGGGCTGCTGCGCTCCCTCGGCTTCAAGGACGTGACCGTCATCTACAAGTGACGTGCCCGGCGCGGCAGTTCGGCCGGACACCTCGCGGAAGGTCCGGCACTGGGGCCCGCCGGGACGCGAAGCCGCCGGGGTCGTGGGACCGGCGGGGCCCGACGGCGACCCGGTTCAGCCGGTCGCCGCCCGCGGCCCCGGCACCACCGGCAGCAACGGCTCCAGCAGGGCCAGCCGGCCGGCCAGTTCACCGAAGGGGCCGTCGGAGGGTTCGTCGGCCAGTATCCGCAGTACGAGGGACGCCGTTTCCGGATCGTACGCCGCACTGACCGCCATCAGCGCCGCGAAGTCGTGGACGAGCTTCAACTCCAGTTCGGGGCGCGGGATCTCGCGCCCGTCGAGCCAGAGCAGCGCGGTCGACTCGGCCAGCGAGACCCAGGAACGGACGACCAGCGCGAGCCGGGCGGACGGTTCGCCGACACCCAGATGGTCGAGGATCTGCTCGTACGCGGCCTGCCGGACCTCGTCGATCATCGCGTTCGTCGTGGACGAACCGACGGCCGGGCCGCCCCGCATCAGCGCGAAGAACCCGGGGCCGTGCTCGTCGACGAAGCCGAAGAAGCGGCTCATCACCCGCAGCAGCCGCGCCCCCAGCGGCCCTTCGTGCGGTTCCTGGAACCGGGCGGCGAGCTCGTCCGCCGCACGCCGCAGGGCCGCTTCGTACAGGCTCTGCTTGCCGGGAAAGTAGTGGTAGACCAGCGGTCGCGAGATGCCCGCGGCGGCGGCTATCTCATCTATCGAGACCTCATCGGGCGAGCGATGGCTGAACAACTCCAGCGCCACGCCGATCAGTTGCTGCCTGCGCTCTTCGACGCCCATCCTGCGGCGCACCCCGGTCGTCATCCCACCAGCGTAACCGCCAGGCCCGTGATCGGGGCAGCAGGGCCCGGCCCCGATCGGCCCCTGAGCTGCCCCTATAGGGTCCCCACCGCCGCTCACCTCTCCCCTGAGGTCGAGGAGGAAGCGCCCCCGGGCCGCCGCAGGACGCGGACCAGGAACGAGCCCCCGTGCCCGGCACGGGTCGTCCACCCCTCCCGGCGGCCGGTCCCGCCGTCGCCCGCCCACAGCCGACGCGTACCGCAAAAGCCCTGTTCAACGGGGTACGGGCGGTGCGCCGCTCCCGTTTCGGCGCGAGCGAGGGCCGGAGTGCCAACGGGAACCTGCACCGTGGTGCCGGTCGGGCGCGGCGGCCCTTCGCACGCCCGGAGCCTCCGGCGCCCACGCCCGGCGCACAGCTCCCGACGTGCAACGAACAGTGGCCCGGCAGCGCTTCCTCCGCCGCTCCCCGCTTTCTCCGGGCGACAGCGGTGCACCGCCGCCACCCGGGTCGGCCCGCCGCGCGCTTCACCGCAGCACGTCCGCCTCCGTCCCGTCCTTCAGCTTTCCGCTCAGGTCGGCCCCTGTGCCCGCCGTCACCGGTACGGCGAGGAGGTTGCCGTCGGAGCTGCCCGCGGCGCCGCCGCGCACCGACAGCGACGCGAACTCGTCGTTCCCGGCCGCGAGCAGGTACGGCGCTCCGGCCTTGGCCTTCCACAGCACCCCGGCGAGCACCTTCGGGTCCTTCGCCCCGCAGGCCGCCGAGTTCTCCGCCTTCGCGGCGACCGCACCGGGCGCGCCCCTGCCCGGGCCGGGCGGCTGGAACTGGGCGAACACCCGGCTTCCGTTGCCCCGCCAGGTCTCGGCGCGGGTGCACACCCAGTGCGCCGTGCCGTTCGACTCGGGGAGGGCCTGGGCGGCGTACGCCCACGAGTTGACGCTGCGCACTCCGCGCGAACGCACCGTCGGCAGCAGGCACGCGGTGTGCGCCCAGCGCTCCCGGTCCGCCGTCGACCTGAGGTCCGCCGGCGCGGCGGGCGGACCGGAGGTGAGCCGGGCCGGGGTGAGTTCGCCCAGGTCGGTGAGGGTGCGGGTGCCGGTGGCGTCCCGTACCTCCATGGCGTCCCAGGTGCGGCAGTCGCGGGACGTCGAGGGCGCGGCGAGAGGGTCGGTGATGCCGTCGGGGGCACGCCGCAGCGCGCGGGGCGCGGCGGCGGGGTCCAGCAGGTCACGGACGGCGACCCGGTCTGCCCACGGGGCGGTGAGGTAGCGGACGTGGGTGTCGGTGCGGGCGACGACCACCGCGGCCGCGGACGCCTCCGAGGCACCGTCGACGCGGGCGAAGTCCAGGACGACGCCGGCGCTTCCGTCGACGGGCTCGGCGTACCGGACCAGACGCAGCCCGTCGTACAGGACGACCACCCTCGCGCCGTCCACTTCACCGGCGTACAGGAGTTGCGGCGGGCCCATCGCCGGACCGGTGGGGGTCTGGGGGGTCGCGGAGACACCGGCGCTCTCGCCGGGACGGGCCCACACGGCGAGGGCGCGGCCCAGCAGTGCGAAGTCCTCGGCGAGCGATCCGCGCACCGGCCAGACGGAGAAGTCCGTGCGGTCGGAGGTCTTCCAGGCGTCCGCCGGGGCGATCGTCAGCCGGGCCGGGTCCAGCGCGCGTTCCGCCGAGGGGTTCTGCGCGTACAGCGGCCCGGACGCCCCATCGGTGCCGCCGATCAGGACCGCGCCGACGGCGAGGGCGGCGACGGCCGCGACAGCGGCGCGGGTGAAGTGGCGGCGGCGCATCAGGTCGGTGGGCCGGGCCTGGAGCGAGCACGGGTCGAACTCGGCGGATTCCAGAAGTGCGGACGGCTCGACGGTGTCCGCCTCGGCGAGCGCCGCCGCCGGGTCGGCGACCCCGCAGCCGTCGAGCACCCCGCGTACCTCCGGGTCGGTCAGCCGCTCCAGCGTGCGCAGCACGTACGCGGCGCGGCCCGCGCCGGTGAGGGCCGCGAGCTTCTGGTCCAGGGCGAGTTCGTCCGCCCCGCCGGACTTGGGAAAGAGCCGGACCCCCCACACCTGCGGCAGCAGCGGCGGCAGTTGCGACCGGGTGGGCCAGGCCCTGCGCAGCAGTGGCTGCTCGGCTTCCAGGGCGCGGCGCAGCACCTGCTGGCGTACGTAGGCGTGGCCGCGGTCGCGGCCCGAGGTCCCGGCGGTTGCCGTTGACCCGGTCTCGGGGCGGGGCAGCGGGATGCCGGCGACACTCTGCGGGGTGCGGCCGGTCCGGCCGCGCGGCAGGGCGCGCTGGGCGAGCGAGTGGGCGGTCAGGACACGGCGGTTGCGCCCGAGGTGCGGGGGCAGCACCAGGTAGGCGAGGCGAACGAGGCGCGGGTAGTGCTCGACGAGCGCGGCCTCCGCCTGCTCGACGCCGACCGCCACGGTGGCTGCGGGGTCGGCGGGCGTGGCCTCGGCGTCGGCTTCGTCGCCGGTTCTGCCGGGGTGGGCAGCGGGGGCGTCGGTGGGCTTGCGGGGGCGGCTGATGACATCCTGTGGGCGTCGCACATTACGCAGAACGAGCGATACATCCGATGGTCACCCACGACTCCCGGGCGGTTCGCGCCCGGCTCGTCCGAACGAGCACAAGGGGCCCGGCGCAACCTGCGCGACGGTCCCCCGCGGCTCCCTCCGCGGCGTCCACGCCGTGGCCTGCGAGCAGCCGACGGCTTGGCCCCGTGTCCCCCCGCACGTCAGGGGCGCGGGCGCAACAGGGCCAGGGTCAGGGTGGAGTCCGGGTGGGCGGCCAGGCCCTCCGCGTACGCCCGCTCGTACGCCGCGTCACCGATCCCGGCCCGCGCGCGCCGCTCGCACTCCTCCCGCACCGGGGTCAACTCCGGCGTCCCGCGCTGCGGTTGGCCGACCCTGCTCCAGTAGGCCTGGCCCAGTCCGTACACCCGGGCGGCCTCCTCCCCCGACCCGCCGTACGCGAGAGCCGCCGCGAGCAGGTCGAGGCCGAGTGCCGTGCCGTAGCTGTCGCCGATGAGGTGCTTGCTGTCGAGCATCGCGCGCGCGTACTCGGCCGCCTCGTCCGGCCGGCCCTGGAGGAGGGCGATCAGCGACAGGGCGTACTCGGCGTAGGAACGCGTCCACACCTCGCCGTGTTCCGCGCACAGTTCGCGCAGGGCGTGCGCCTCGGCGTGCGCCTCGTCGAGACGGCCGAGGCCGGTCAGGGCGTAGGTGCGCACGAAGCGGCAGCGCAGTTGGGAAGGGGAGTCGAAGGGTGCGCCGGGGCGGGCGGCGAGAGCCCGGTCGGTGAGCGTGTGGGCGGCGAGCGGGCGGCCCGCCATGAGGTGGGTGACGCCGAGGAGGTACGCGGCGGCCAGCATGTCCTCGGGGTCCTTCGCCTGCCAGGCGGCCACCGCGCACTGCTCGCCCAGCCACTTCGCGCTGTCCTGGTCGCCGGAGACCGTGGCGGTGAAGCCGAGCGCCCACAGCGCGCGGGAGCGGTGCGGGCCGGGCGCGCTGTGCAGTTCGAGGGCGCGGGTCAGGTAGCTGCGGGCCTCGGGGAGGTGGCCGCAGCAGCCCCAGAAGAAGCCGACCCGGCCCGCCATTTCGAGGGCACGCTCGGGTGCGGCCTCCAGGAAGTGGTCCAGGGCGGCGCACAGGTCGGCGTGGGCGGCTCCGACCCTCCGGTACCAGTCGGCCTGCTGCGGGCCGAGCCAGTTCTCCTCGGCCCGGCGGACCAGGTCGGCGTAGTAGGCGGCGTGGCGGGCCGCGGCGGGCGGGGCCTCGCCCAGCTCGCGCAGCCACATGGCGCCGTACTCGCGGAGGGTGTCGAGCATGCGGTAGGTGCGCGGGCTCGGCTCGGCGGACCGGGTTCGGGGGCGGGGCGGGCCGTGGTGCGGGGGCTGGTGCGGGTACGGGTGCTGGTCCTGCTGCTGGTGCCGGTCGCGGGTCTGTTCCTGGCCGGCCCGGTCCAGGCCGCGGTCCTCGTGTACGACGGACTTGCGGATCAGATCGTGCAGCGTGCGGGAGACGGCGTCGCCGTCGAGCGGGCCGCCCGCGCACACCTCGCGGGCCTCCGCCTCCTCGAAGTCGCCCCGGAACACGGAGAGCCGCGCCCACAGGAGACGCTCCAGCGGGGTGCACATCTCGTGGCTCCAGCCGATGGCGGTGCGCAGGGCACGGTGCCGCGGGGGCCAGGTGCCGTCCTGGGCGAGGACGTCCAGCGGGGAGGCGAGCAGGCGGCGGGCGAGGGACTGGACCCTTCCGGTCGTGCCGTCGGCGTCGCTCGTGCTGTCGGGGTGCTCGGTGCTGTCGGCGGGCCCGGTGCCGTCGGGGTGCTCGGTGCTGCCGGCGTGCCTCGTACTGTCGGCCTCGCTCGTGGTGTCGTCCGGGTCGCCGCTCGGGTCGCCGCTCGGGTCGCCGCTCGGGTGGCTCAGCTGGGCGCAGGCGAGTTCCAGGGCGAGGGGAACGCCTTCGAGGCGGGCGCAGATCGCGTCCACGGCTTCCGCGGCGGCCGGATCGTCCGTGGCGTCGGAGCCGTCGACGGACAGGCCGGGAACGTACCGGCGGGCCCGGTCGCGGAAGAGGGCCGCCGCGCCGTCCGGCCCGTGCAGCGGCAGCGGGGGCACGTCGAGGACGAACTCGCCCCGGGACCCGAGGGGCTGCCGGCTGGTCGCCAGGACGGTCAGCCCCGGGGCGGTGGTGAGAAGTTCCGCGACGAGGTGGCCGCAGGCGGCGGCGAGCCGTTCGCAGGAGTCCAGTACGAGGAGCAGCTGTTTGCCCTGCAGCCATTCGCAGAGGGCCTCGGCGGGCATGCGCCGGGCGTGGTCGGCGTAGTCGGCGAAGTCGACGGCGTCGGAGACGGTCGCGACGAGGAGCTGGTCGTCGCGGAGCGGGGCGATGTCCGCCCACCAGACCCCGTCGCAGTGGCGGGGAGCGGCGTGGCGGGCCGCGCGCAGGGCAAGGCGGCTCTTGCCGACGCCGCCGGGGCCGGTGAGGGTGATCAGGCGGTGCGTACCGAGGGCGTGGTCCACGCGGGCCAGTTCGGGGCGGCGGCCGACGAAGCTGGTCGTTTCCTCGGGGAGGTTCCCCAACACGGGGGCCATTGTTCACCACTTGCGGGTGGCGCGGGGCCCTGCGGGGCGGGGGCGGGGGCGGGGGCGGGGCGGGGGCGGGTGCGCGTGGCGCGGCGGGGTGGTTGTGCGTGGCCCTCCGGGGCGGTGGGGGGCGGTTGCCTGCGGCGCCGGGCCCTCCCCGCCCCTTCCCGAAACCGCTGGCCGCGGGGCTTGATGGTACGGGTGGGAGGGTGGCTGGTCGCGCAGTTCCCGGCGCCCCTGGAGGGGCGCCCCGGAGCGGCGGTCGGCTGTGCGGGTGGGTGCGCGGTTCCCCGCGCCCCTGGAGGGGCGCGGGGTGGAGGGACAGTTGCGTTGTCCGGTGGGACAGTTGCGTCAGCGGGTGGTGTACACCGCCACCGTTCGGGCCGGCACGGTGAACGTTCCCGAGCCCGGTTCGTGGGTGGCCTGCTTGACCCGGGGGTCGGAGCCTCGTGCCTGTACGGGGTGCAGCGTGTACGGGGTGCCCGCCAGCGCCGGGATCGTCTGCCGCTGTGCGGCCGGTGTCGCGTTGAAGACGACCAGCAGGTTCCCGGCCCGCATCGTGACGACGCCCGGGGTCTCGTCCTTCCCGAAGAGGGGGAAGGAGACGCCCGCCTGCACCTCGCCGGCGGTGGTCATGCTGAACGCCTTCTCCGTCGTGCGGATTCTCAGCAGGTCCCGGTAGGCGGAGGAGGCCGACGTGATCTCCTGACAGCCCGGTTTCAGTGCCGGGTTCGCCAGCAGGGGCTTGCCGAAGGGCCACTTGGGCTGGTTGTCGGCGGCCGGGGGCAGGCCGCGTCCGAAGCCGTTGCCCGTGCGGCAGTCCCACTGGATCGCGTTGAACCAGTCGCCGCTGTCGTAGGAGTTGCGGTCCAGCGACTTCGAGCGCAGCAGGTCCGTGCCCGCCTGGGAGAGCGCCGGGCCCTGGGAGAGTGCCGCCGTGGCCATCGCGAGGACCTGCATGCGGGAGCGGTCGGCGGCCGACGTCTTCGCGGGGAGCTTGAAGGCGAGCGCGTCGTACAGGGTCTCGTTGTCGTGCGCGTCCGCGTAGGCGAGCGCGTCGCCGGGGGCCGCCGCGTACCCGGCCGGCGCTCCGTTGTAGTCGACCTGCGAGCCCTTGACCGTACGGCCGTTGCTGTCCGTGAAGGTGTAGTCGGCGAGGTTGCCGGTCAGGCCGACCTTGAGGAGGTCCTGGTAGTGCAGGAGGCGGGCCTTCTGCTCGGCCGGGGTGCCGTTCGCCGTCGAGGAGTTGGGCTCGGTGTACAGGCCGCTCGCGAAGCCCTGGACGCCCGGGTCCTCGTCGAAGGGGCCGCCGCCGCGCACCGCGTCGCGCGCGCGGTCGGAGAAGGTGGCGATGCCCGTCCCCGCCATGTTCTTCTGGCTGGCCTGTTCGAAGCGTGCGTCGTCGGCGATCTCGCCGAAGTTCCAGCCCTCCCCGTACAGGACGATCTTCTTCCCGTCGACGCCGTCGCGGGCGGGCGTCAGGGCGTCGAGGGCCTTTCGCACGGCCAGGATGTTGGCCTTCGGGTGGTGGCCCATGAGGTCGAAGCGGAAGCCGTCGACCTTGTACTGCTTCGCCCAGGTGACGACCGAGTCCACGACGAGCTTGCCCATCATGGCGTTCTCGGGCGCGGTGTTGGCGCAGCAGGTGGAGGTGGCGACCGAGCCGTCCTCGGTCAGCCGCTGGTAGTAGCCGGGCACGATGCGGTCGAGGACCGACTTGTCCGACTGGCCGGCGGCCACGGTGTGGTTGTAGACGACGTCCATGACGGTACGCAGGCCGCTGCCGTTGAGCGCCTGCACCATCCGCCGGAACTCGACCGTGCGTGTGGGGCCTTCGGGGTCGCTCGCGTACGAGCCCTCGGGGACGGTGTAGTGCAGCGGGTCGTAGCCCCAGTTGTACGCGTCCTTGGCGGCGGCCTTCGCCACGCAGGCCTGCTGGGCGTCGGAGTCCGGAGCGTAGGACTTCAGGTCACAGGCGGGGGTGGCCTGTGCGGACTTCTTCTCGGGGACGGTGCCGATGTCGAAGACGGGGAGCAGGTGGACGTAGTTGGTGCCGGCCGCGGCGAGCTCCCGCAGGTGCTGCGAGCCCTTGGAGTCGCGGTCGGTGAAGGCCAGGTACTGGCCTGGGTGCCGGGAGGTCCTGTCCTCGATGGAGAAGTCCCGTACGTGCAGTTCCTGGATCTGTGCTTCGCGGAGCGGCTTCGCGGCCGGTTTCCGCAGCGTGTGCCACCCCTTGGGGGCCAGCTTCGGGTCGTTCAGGTCGACGACGAGGCTGCGGGCGGAGTCGGTGGTGAGGGCGGTGGAGTACGGGTCGGTGACGCGGTTCGTCACGACCTTGCGGACGCTCGGCGCCCACACCTTCACCGCGTAGCGGTAGGGCTGTCCGACCCATTTGCGGTCGCCGGTCGCCGACCAGACGCCGCTGCGGTCGTCACGCCGCATGGGGACCTCGCGGCCACCGATTTCCAGGGTGACCTGCTGGGCGGTGGGCGCCCACAGGGAGAGGACGGGGCGTCCGCCGTCGCGGAAGACCGGTCCGAGGTCGGCCCGGGTGGCGCGGGCACCGTACGTGGCGTCCAGGACGCCGGGGATCTGCACGCCGGTGGCGGCCAGCAGGGCTCCGTTGGCGGCCCGCTGGGTGGCGATGAGCTGTCCGCGCAGCGACTCGTCGACGCGGTCGCGGTCGCGTGCGTCGAGGGTGAACGCCGGGTAGTCCTTGAGGTGCGGGAATTCGGCCTTCTGGGCATCGGTCAGGGTGCCCAGGTTCAGGCGCAGCCAACGGCCCTCCTCGTTGAGCGCCCCGTCGACGACCTCGATGCCGCCGTCACGCGCGTACACGAGCTGCTGGCTGGTCGCCTCGCTCGCCTTCACCTTCCAGACGACGGTGTCCCGGTCGATCCACTGCGCCTCTGCCCTGGTCAGGTCGAGCGAGCCCGCGCCGCCGGCCTGCGGCAGCACGTACTTCGGCTGTCCGGCGAGCGCCCAGACCTCGTGGCCGTACGTCGCAAGGTCCAGGGACTGGTCGGTGGGGAGGTCCTTCTCGTCGCCCCTGTGCAGGATGTACGACAGGGAGGTGGCCCCGGCGGCGAGCGGGACCTCGTACGTCACGCCGTACGCGTCCTTCCGCACCGGCGGCAGCGGCTTCGCCCAGTCGGTCGGGTCCTTGGCGCCGGCCCAGACGTGCAGGCCCCAGCCGTCGTAGTCGCCGTCGGCGCGCTGGTAGTGGAGCACCGCCTTGCTCTTGTCCTGCGGCGGGTACGTGCCGTCCGGTGCCTTGGTGAGCTGCCCGTCCTTGCCCTGCTCGACCCACACCTCGCCGGTGGCGGCGAGGTCGACGGTGCGCGCCGGGCCGTCGGCGGTGCCGTTCTTCTCCACGGTGTACGGGAAGGAAGTGGCTCCCTCGGCGAGCTTCACCCACGCGAACGCGCCGTACGCGTCGCGCCCGGTGAACGCCCCTGTCCCGGCCGGGGACTTGAGCTGCCAGCCGTCGTAGTCGCCGTCGGCCCTCCGGTAGTGGACGACCGCGTACGCACGGTCCCCGGCGCGCGGCTTCTCCGCCGGCGGGGCCTGTCCGGCCGTCGTCGAGGCGAGGGCACCGGCCGTACGTCCGGCGCTGTCCACCACCACTGCCTTGTACCGCAGGGCGGTTCCGGCGGGCACCGTCTTCGGGTCGAGGTACTGGGTGACCTTGTACGGGGCGTGGTCGGCGGAGCCGAGGACCTTCCAGGGACCGTTGCCGGTCTGGCCGGCGAAGACGACCCGGTTGAGCTGTCCGCCGGTGGGGGCGGCCTCGATCTCGACGGTGCCGGTGGCTCCGGCGGCCGGGGCCTTCAGCGTGAGGGCGGGGCCGGCGGCCGGTGCCCCGAGCGGCTTCTCCGCCTGGAGGACGAGACTGGAGAGCGCGGGGACGGTGACCTCGGCCGTGCGGTCGGCCCCGCTGCGTACCGCGTCCGACGTGCCGTACAGGGGACGGAAGTTCATGCCCGCCGAGGCGGTCGGGACCCGGACGGTCCGCGGCGTCGTGGCGTTGTTCGTCACCACGACGTACTCGACCTTGCGCGCCGCGTCCGTACGGGAGAAGGCGAGCACGGAGTCCGCGGCGTACCGCTCCTCCTGCACGCCGTCGCGCAGCGCGGGGTGCGCCTTCGTCAGCTGCGACAGGGCCGCGATGGACCGGTAGACCGGGTGCGCGGTGTCGTACGCGTCGCTCGCGTGAGTGCGGTCGGTGCCGAGCTGGTCGTCGTCGAGGTAGTCGGGCGTCTTCGACGCGAAGAGGGTCTGCCGGGCGTCCTTGTCGCCGCCGGGGCCGGTGAAGCCCTGCTCGTCGCCGTAGTAGACGACCGGGTTTCCGCGGCCGAGGAACATCAGCTCGTTGGCGAGGCGGGCGCGCCGGACGAGTTCCGCGTCGTCCGCCTGCGGGTTGTCCTGCTTGAGGAAGGCGCCGATGCGGCCCATGTCGTGGTTGCCGGTGAACGCCACCTGCTCGTACGCGTTGGCCTTGTCGGTGGTGTAGCGGTAGTCGGCCGCGTACACCTTGGCGAGCTTCTCGGCGCCCGCACCCTGGGAGGCGTATGCGCGCAGGGCGTCCTGGAGGGGGAAGTCGAGGGTGGCGTCCAGGCGGCCCCGGGTGACGTAGGGGGCGTTGGCGGCCGGGCTGGAGTCGTAGACCTCGCCGAACATGAAGAACTTGTCGCGGCCGCGCTTCTTCGCGTACGCGTCCAGTGCGGTCGCCCACTGGGTCCAGAAGTCCATGTCGACGTGCTTGACGGTGTCGATGCGGAAGCCGTCGATGTCGAAGTCGCGGACCCACTTCTCGTAGATCTTCTCCATGCCCTTCACGACCTCGGGACGTTCGGTCCACAGGTCGTCGAGGCCGGAGAAGTCGCCGTACTCGGCGCTCTCGCCCGCGAAGGTCGAGTCACCCCTGTTGTGATACATCAGCGGGTCGTTGAGCCACCCCGGAGTCTTCCGCTCGCCCGCGCGCGGCGTGGGCGTGTACGGGAAGGAGTCGGCGTCGACCTTCGGGATGCGGCCGGCGCGGTCGTCGAAGGGGCGGCCCTTCGTGTCGAGGTACGGGTGGGACCCCTTGGGGCGGTAGCCGTACTTCTTCTCCGCGTGGTCGACGATGTCGGCGGTGTGGTTGGTGATGACGTCGAAGAAGACCTTCATGCCCTTGGCGTGGGCCTTGTCGATCAGCGTCTCCAGGTCGGCGTTGGTCCCGAAGTGCGGGTCGACCTGCGTGAAGTCGGTGATCCAGTAGCCGTGGTACCCGGCGGAGGCGTCCTTGCCCGCCCCCTGCACCGGCTTGTTCCTGAAGATCGGTGCCATCCAGATGGCGGTCGTTCCCAGGCCCTTGATGTAGTCCAGCTTCTGCGTGAGGCCCTTGAGGTCGCCGCCCTGGTAGAAGCCCTTGTCGACGGGGTCGAAGCCGTGGTCGAGGCGGGTGCCGGTGAGGCCGCCGCGGTCGTTCTTCGGGTCCCCGTTCGCGAACCGGTCCGGGAGGACGAAGTAGAACTGGTCCCGGGTCAGGTCGTGCCGGGCGGGTTCGGCGGCGAGCCTGGCGTCGGACGGCGGGGGCGGCACGGGCGGCTTCGGTGCCGCGAACGCGGGGGCGGCGGGGGCGAGCGTGGCGCACAGCGCCACGGTCACGGCGCCGGCGGCCGCTCTTCGCAGGGGTGTGGGTATCACGGGGCAGGGTCTCCTCGGAACGGCGCGCGTCGGCCGATCGGCCGCTGAATGTTCTTGCTGCAAGGGAGCAGAAAGTTCTTGCACGGGACGCTACGAGGGTGGCGGGTGGGGGTCAACCCTTTGTGCGGGGGGAGTAGTTGGGAGGGTGGCAGCGGGGGCGGAGGTGGGGCGAAAGGGCAGGTGGGAGGGGGTCGGAGGGGGGTGCACGTCAGTCGGCCCCCGCCCGGGGAGCCGGGCGGGGGGGGCGGCTGGGTCACTGACTAGTCGCGCCAGGTGTCGGTGAGGGGGAGGAGGCCGGTGGGCGGGATGGTGGCGGTGCGGTTGGGGCCGCTTTCCCAGGTGACGTTCCCGGCGGCGTCCTTCCGCACGTACTTGTACGAGAAGGAGGTGCCCGCCGGCAGGCGCACGTCCAGCTTCCAGACCGGATACGCGGCCGGGTCCAGCTTGGGCGCGGCGGCCGGGTTCCAGTTGCCGAGGGCGGGCAGGTCACCCGTGACGTGGATGTTCTGCCCGTACTGGGTGGTGGCCCGCACGCCGAAGGACGCGCCGCTCTCCACCGTCGGCGCCTTGCAGTCGCGTGCCCCCGCGTGCAGGGCGACGGCCGTACCGGGGGCCAGCGTCGCGGTGAAGCGGCCCGAGCCGTCCACGGTGACCGGACGCCCGCTCTGCACGTCGCAGTAGTCGCCCGCCGCCAGGGCGGTCTGGAAGGTACGGGTGAGCGGGGAGCCCTCGTGGTTCAGGGCGACGTACGCCCGGTCGCCGCGCCCGAAGGCGATCTGGCTGCCTCCGTTGTCCCACCAGCCGGTCACCGGCTGCCCCTTGGCAGTGTTGCGCAGGCCGACCATGGAGGAGATCTCGCGCCAGGAGTGCTGGCACTTCCAGCCGTCCGCACCGCAGGCGTTGACCTGTCCGCCGCCGGGCGGCCCGGCGTTCTTGTCGGTCCACTCGTAGCCGGAGTGGACGTCCGGTGCGCCGTAGGGCCAGGCCAGCATGAAGACGTGGGCGAGCGTGTAGGCACTGCCGGCCTTGTAGTTGAGGGTGTCGCCGACGCGCTCGGTGTCGTGGTTGTCGACGAAGACCGCCGACTTCCCGGACTCCATGAACCCCCAGCCCGCCCCGAAGTTCTTGAGGTCGGCGAGCCTGCCGCCGCCGGTGAACACCTGCTTGAGTCCGCGCCCGTACCGGAACTCCTGCACGTCGCCGGTGCCGAGGTACTCGCCCGGCGAGACCGCCTCGCCCTCGCCGTGAATGGCCTCGTGCTTCCAGTACGCGCCCGGGTCGCTCAACTTGCCCTTGATGGCGGCGAGATCGGTGGCGGGCATGTGCTTGGCGGCGTCGATGCGGAAACCGTCGACGCCGAGCGAGAGCAGGTCGTTGAGGAACCCGGCGATCTTCGTGCGGACGTACTCCTCACCGGTGTCCAGGTCGGCGAGTCCGACGAGTTCGCAGTTCTGGACGTTGCCGCGGTTGCGGTAGTCGGTGACCTCGGCCCGGCAGTCGTCCATGTCCGCGCCCGAGTAGAGGCCGGGGTAGTCGTACTTGCGGTACGCGGTGCCGCCCGTGCCCGTGCCGTCGCCGGCGGCCATGTGGTTGATGACGGAGTCCACGACGACCTTCACACCCGCCGCGTGGCAGGTGTCGACCATGCTCCTGAAGGCGGCGCGGTCGCCGAGCCGTCCGGCGATCCGGTAGCTGACGGGCTGGTACGAGGTCCACCACTGGCCGCCCTGGATGTGCTCCTGGGGAGGCGAGACCTGGACGAACCCGTACCCGGCGGGGCCGAGGGAGTCGGTGCAGGCGCGGGCGACGGACGAGAACTTCCACTCGAAGAGCACCGCGGTGACGTCCCGGTCACCGGCCGGTGCGGCCTGGGCGGTGGCGGCGGGTGCGACGAGCACCGCGGCAGGTGCGAGCAGGGCGGCGGTTGCCGCGGATATGGCGGACAGCAGTCTGCGGGCCATGGGGATTCCTCCTGCGTGGGCGGCCTGGATACGGCCTGTGAGGGGGGAGGCGTGCGGCTCTGGGGATAGCCGTCGGCGGCGTGCGAGGGGGCGCACGCCGCCGACTGCATGTTCTTGCTGCAAGAAGTCAGCAGCTTCTTGCGGAGGAACGGTACGAGCCGCCCCGGAGGAGGTCAATCCCTTGCGCAGGACGAGAAATGAGAGCGGAGGGGAACGCGAACCGGCAGGTCAGACCCGCGCCATCGCGGTGGACCCGCGCACCATCAGCTCCGGCTGGAACACGTACTCCGTGCGCTGCACGGGGCTGCCGCCCAGTTCTTCCAGCAGCGCGCCGACCGCGGCCGTCGCCATCGCCTGGACCGGCTGGCGGACGGTGGTGAGCGGCGGGTCCGTGAACGGGATGAGCGGCGAGTCGTCGTACCCGACCACCGACACGTCCTGCGGGACGCGCAGCCCCCGTTCGCGGGCCGCGCGGACGACGCCGAGCGCCATCATGTCGGACCCGCAGACGATGCCCGTGCACCCCTGGTCCAGCAGCTCGCCCGCGGCGGCCTGACCGCCCTCGACGCTGAACAGGGTGTGCTGGACGGCGAGTTCGGCGCGGTCGGCCGGGACGTCGAGCAGCTCGGCGAGCGCGTCGATGAACCCGTCGCGTTTGCGCCGGGAGGGGACGTAGCGCACCGGGCCGACCGCCAGGCCGATCCTCTCGTGGCCGAGATCGGCGAGGTGGCCGACGGCCATCCGGACGGCGGCCCGGTCGTCCGGGGACACGTACGGGGCGCTGATCGCCGGGTTGTAGCCGTTGATCAGCACGTACGGGATGCCGCGCGCGTCCAGTGCCCAGTACCGGGCGGGATCGGTGGAGAGGTCGGCGTGCAGCCCGGAGAGGAAGACGATGCCGCCGACGCCGCGTTCCACGAGCTGCTCGACGAGTTCGTCCTCGGTCGCGCCGCCGGGGGTCTGCGTGCACAGGACCGGCGTGTAGCCGCGTCCCGCCAGGGTCTGCTCGATGACCTGGGCGAACGCCGGGAAGATCGGGTTGGTCAGCTCGGGGATGACGAGCCCGATCAGGTCCGGGGTGCGCTGTTTGAGACGTACCGGCCGTTCGTAACCGAGCACGTCGAGGGCGGCCAGCACCCGCTGCCGGGTGCCGTCGGCCACGCCCGCCTTGCCGTTCAGGACACGGCTGACGGTGGCCTCGCTGACCTCGGCCTGCGCGGCGATGTGGGCCAGCCGGGGAGCGGGGGCGCCGCTCCCCGGCGTCGTCAGCGTCACACGGCCCACCAGACGGTGGTGTCCGCGGGCAGTTCCAGCTCGCCGTCGACGACCACGACGTCACCGCTGGCGAGCAGCAGCCGGCCGGGGGCGGCGAGGCGCACCGGGGCGTGGGAGGCGTTCGCGGTGCAGACGAAGCCCTCGCGGGCGAAGGCCAGCACCCCGGCCGGCGCGTCCGGCAGCCACGTCACGTCCGTGCCCGCACCCAGGCCCTGGTGGTCACGGCGCACCGCGAGCGCGGAGCGGTACAGCTCCAGGGTGGAGGCGGGGTCGCCGGTCTGCGCCTCCACGGACAGGTCCGCCCACGACGCGGGCTGGGGCAGCCAGCTGCCGCCCGTGCCGAACCCGTACGAGGAGCCGGCGGACGTCCACGGGATAGGCACCCGGCAGCCGTCGCGGAAGCCGTCCTGGCCGGCCGCGCGGAAGAAGGACGGGTCCTGGCGTACCTCGTCGGGGAGGTCGGTGACGTCCGGCAGACCCAGTTCCTCGCCCTGGTAGACGTACGCCGAGCCGGGCAGGGCCAGCATGAGCAGCGTGGCGGCGCGGGCCCGGCGCAGCCCCAGCTCGCGGTCGCCCGCGGTGCGGATCTGGGTGCCGAGGCCGGGCGGGTTGGCGAAGCGGGTGGCGTGCCGGGTCACGTCGTGGTTGGACAGCACCCAGGTGGCGGGGGCGTCGACGGGGCGCATCGCGGCGAGCGAGGTGTCGATGACCTCGCGGAGCGCGTCGGCGTCCCAGTGGGTGCCCAGGTACTGGAAGTTGAAGGCCTGGTGCAGTTCGTCGGGGCGCACGTAGTTCGCGGTGCGTTCGACGGTGGGGGTCCACGCCTCGGCGACGCCGATGCGCTCGCCCGGGTACTCGTCGAGGATCTGCCGCCAGGAGCGGTAGATGGCGTGCACGCCGTCCTGGTCGAAGAACGGCATGACGTCGTTGCCGAGCAGTTTGAGCTGGTCGTGGGAGCCGATGTCGGGGAGGCCCGCGGCCTTGACGAGGCCGTGGGCGACGTCGATGCGGAACCCGTCGACGCCCATGTCCAGCCAGAAGCGCAGGATCGAGCGGAACTCGTCGGCGACGGCCGGGTGCTCCCAGTTGAAGTCGGGCTGCTCGGGGGCGAAGAGGTGCAGGTACCAGTCGCCGGGCGTGCCGTCGGGGTCGGTGGTACGGGTCCAGGCGGGGCCACCGAACACGGACTCCCAGTCGTTGGGCGGGAGTTCGCCGTTCGCGCCCTTGCCGGGGCGGAAGTGGTAGCGCTCGCGCAGGGCGGATCCGGGGCCTTCGGCGAGGGCGCGCTTGAACCAGTCGTGCTGGTCGGAGGAGTGGTTGGGGACGAGGTCGGTGATGACGCGCAGGCCCAGTTCGTGGGCGTCGCGGATCAGGCCGTCGGCGTCCAGCAGCGTGCCGAACATCGGGTCGATGGCCCGGTAGTCGGAGACGTCGTACCCGGCGTCCGCCTGTGGGGAGGCGTAGAAGGGGCTGAGCCAGACGGCGTCCACGCCCAGGTCCCGGAGGTACGGCAGGCGGCTGCGGATGCCCGCGAGGTCGCCCATGCCGTCGCCGTTGCCGTCGGCGAAGCTGCGCGGGTAGACCTGGTAGATCACCGCGTCGCGCCACCACTCGGTGGGCGTGGCGGCCGTGGCGGGGGCAGGGGCAGGGGCAGCGAGGTGCTGGGTCATGTCGTCCCTGGGGGTGTGGGGTGGGCGTCCGGGTGCGGACGTACGTACAGGAGGGGCGGGGCGGGTCAGCCCTTGGTGGCACCCGCCGTCATGCCGGCGACGAGGTGGCGCTGGGCGAAGACGAAGAAGACGCCCGCCGGGATGGCGATCAGTACGGAGGCGGCGGCCATCGGGCCCCACTGGCTGCTGTACTGGTTGACGAACTTCTGGAGTCCGCCGGCGAGGGTCATGTTCTCGTCGCCGACCAGAAAGGCGGAGGCGTAGGCGACCTCGCCCCAGGCGGTGATGAAGGAGTAGAAGGCGGTCACCGCGATGCCCGGCTTGGCGAGCGGCAGCACGAGACGCCAGAACGTGCCGAACGGGTTGAGCCCGTCGACCTGCCCGGACTCGTCGATCTCGCGCGGGATGCCGTCGAAGAAGCCCTTCATCATCCACGCGCAGAACGGCACGGAGATGGTGAGGTACGTGATGACCAGGCCCATCGGCTGGTTGAGCAGCCCGACCTTGGCCATGATGTTGTAGATCGGCACGATCAGGACGGCGACCGGGAACATCTGGGTGATCAGCAGTGTCCACATCAGGCCGCGCTTGCCGGGGAAGCGGAAGCGGCTGATGGCGTAGCCGGTGGTCGCGGCGACGAAGACACCGAGGACGGTGGACAGGCCCGCGATGAGCAGCGAGTTCCAGAACCAGGTGAGGAACGGGGTGTCGCTGAGCAGGCTGGTGTAGTTGGTGAGCGTCGTCTCGCGGACGAAGTCGGTGGTGGTCGCGTACTTGGCCGGCTTGAGCGAGGTCAGCAGGACCCACAGCACCGGGAAGACGGCGACGACGGACGCGACGACGAGGGTGGCGTGCAGGCCGAACGACGCGAGGGGCGAACGGCGGGCGCGGCGCTGGACGTTGGCGCTCTGGCCGGTCACCAGCGTGCCCTTCGCCGGGGCGGTCGTCACCGGGGTGGTGGTGCTCACCAGACTTCTCCCTGCTTGCGGAGGACGCGCCGGTAGAACACGGCGAAGATCAACAGGAGTACGAGGATCAGCACGCCCCACGTGGAGGACTGCGCGAAGTCGCGCGGGCTGATCTCGAAGGAGAACTTGTACGCCTGCGTGACGAGGATCTGGGTGGCGTCGCCGGGCCCGCCGCGGGTGAGCAGGAAGATCACCGGGAACATGTTGAAGGTCCAGATGGTGGAGAGCAGGATCACGGTCGTGCTCACCGGACGCAGTCCGGGCAGCGTGATGTGCCGGAAGCGCTGCCAGGCGGTCGCGCCGTCCATCTCCGCGGCCTCGTACATCTCGCTCGGGATGGACTGGAGCCCGCCGAGCAGCGCCACCATCATGAACGGGATGCCGAGCCAGACGTTCACGGAGATCACCGCGAACTTCGCCCAGGTCGGGTCGTTCAGCCACGGCACGGCGTCGATGCCGCCGCCCGCGAGGATCTTGTTGAGCAGCCCGTTGTCCGTGTTGTACAGGAAGCGCCAGGCGAAGACGGAGACGAAGCCGGGGACCGCCCAGGGCAGCACCAGCAGCACGCGGTACAGGCCGCGGCCCGCGATCCTGCGGTTCAGCATGTTGGCGAGGCCCATACCGAGTCCGAAGGTGATCGAGACGCAGGCCACGGTCCACACGACGGTCCAGCCGAGGGTGCCGAGGAACTGGCTGCCGGTGATCGCTTCGACGTAGTTGTCGAGGCCGACGTACTGGTACGTCGCGTCGATCGTATTGACGCCGATGGTGCGCTCGACGTTGCGCTCGTTGGCGTCGGTGAGCGACAGGTAGATGCCCCGCAGCAGCGGGTACCCGATGATGACGCCGATGACGACCACCACGGGGGCGACCATCGTCCAGGCGTACCAGTGCGTCGACAGTGCCCGGCGGAGTCCGCCCGGCCCCTTGCCCGGTGTGTGGCGTCCGGCGTCGCGGCTCGGGCCGCGGGAGACGATGTCGTCTCCCGCGGCCTTCACCAGGGGCCGGCCGGTGTCAGCGGCAGCCATCAGTTGCTACTTCCAACCCTTGAGGAGCTTGCGGTACGACTCGCCGGTGGTCTTCACGCCCGCCTCGGGCGCGGTCTGTCCGGTGAGGACCTTCGTGTACTCGGTGACCAGCGGGGCGAACAGGCTGCCGGTCTCGGGGATCCAGGGGCGCTCGACGGCCTTCTCGACGACCGGCTTGAAGAAGCCGACGATCTCGTTCTTGGCGACGTCGGGCTGTCCGTAGACCGAGGTGCGGGTCGGGAGCAGGTTGAGGTCCTTGGTGACCTGCGCCTGGACCTCGGGCGAGGACATGTACTCGACGAAGGCGTAGGAGGCGTCCAGGTTCTTGGAGCCCGCGTACACGGCGAGGTTGTGACCGCCCTGCGGGGCGCCCTGTCCGGCGGAACCGGCGGGGACCGGGGCGATGCCCAGGTTGGCCTTGTCCGTGAACTGGTCTCCGCTGTAGGTGTCGGCGATCGCCCACGGGCCGTTGATCATCATGGCGACCTCGCCGGACTTGAACGCCTTCTGCATGTTGTCGAAGCCGTCGGTGGCGTCGGTCTTGGCGGCCCCGGAGGTCACCAGGTCCTTGACGACGTTCATTGCCTTGACACCGGCCGCGTTGTCGACGGTGACCGTCTTGCTCTCGGCGTCGACCAGGTCGCCGCCCTCGCCGTAGAGGAAGGAGAGGAACCAGTACGCGTCGTCGCCGCGCAGGTACATGCCGGTCTTGCCGGTCTTCTCCTTGATCTTCTTCGAGACGGTCTTCAGCTCGTCGATCGTCTTGGGGACCTCGACGCCGGCGGCCTTGAACATCTTCTTGTTGTAGAAGACGCCCATCGAGTCGATGACCTGCGGGACGGCGTACGTCTTGTCCTTGTACTTCGTCGACGCCGCGGCCTGCTTGAGGAAGTCGTCCTGGTTCTTCAGGGCGGCGGTGCCGTCCAGCGGGGCCAGGTAGCCGAGGTCCGCGAAGTCCGGGGTCCAGGCGACCTCGGCACGGATCACGTCGGGGGCGCCGGTGCCCGCCTGGGCGGCGTTCTTGAACTTGTTCTGGGCGTCACCGAAGGGCACGTTGACGTACTTGACGGTGACCTTGGGGTGCTTCTTCTTGAAGTCCTCGGCGATCTTCTTGAAGACCTTGTCCTCGCTGCCGACCGTGGAGGTGTCCCACCAGGTGACCTCGCCGGCGAGCTCGCCGCCCTTGCCCTTGGTCTGGCCGCCGTCACTGTCGCCGCCACAAGCGGTCGCCGCGAGCGCCAGGGTCGCGACCAGGGCGGTGGCTGCTATGCCACGTCGCATCTGAACTCCTTCAACTGCCGTACCGCTCCGTCGCGGCGCCGGGTCGAGGAGGAACGTAACAAGCCTGAAAGAAGTCCGAAAGAGTTTGCGGGAAATTTCTGCAAGGGGGGTGGATCGTTACATCGGCGTGTCCGGAGTATTGCCGTCCGAAGCGGCACGGGGCAGGTGGGAGGCGTTCAAGGGGGCGGGCAGGGGGTTGCACCGCACCGACCGCAAGAACTTGCAAGCCTTGTTACTTTCGACGGGTCCCGGCGTTGATCACGTTGTTGCCGCCAGGAAATCCGTACGAGAGGGAGCGCCATGACATCCCCCACCCGCACCCCCGCAGGACCCGGCCCCGCCCGGTGGTGGCGCGATGCCGTCATCTACCAGGTGTACGTCCGTTCCTTCGCCGACGGCAACGGGGACGGCGTCGGGGATCTCCCCGGCATCCGCGCCCGGCTGCCCCACCTGGCGGAGCTGGGCGTGGACGCGGTGTGGCTGACGCCCTTCTACACCTCCCCGCAGGCGGACGGCGGCTACGACGTGGCGGACTACCGGTCCGTGGACCCCCGGTTCGGGACCCTCGCCGATGCCGAGCAACTCATCGCCGCCGCACACGAGTCGGGCATCCGCGTCATCGTCGACGTGGTGCCCAACCACACCTCCGACCAGCACGAGTGGTTCCGGGCGGCACTGGCAGGCGGCCCCGAACGGGACCTCTACCACTTCCGGCCTGGACGCGGGGCCAACGGCCAGCTCCCGCCGAACGACTGGGAGTCCGTCTTCGGCGGGCCCGCCTGGACGCGTACCGCCGACGGTTTCTGGTACCTGCACCTCTTCGCCCCCGAGCAGCCCGACCTCAACTGGGAGAACCCGGCCGTGCACGCCGAGTTCGACTCGATCCTGCGCTTCTGGCTGGACCGCGGCGTCGACGGATTCCGCGTCGACGTCGCACACGGCATGGTCAAGGCGGCGGGCATGCCGGACATCCGGGCGCGCGAACAGGCCAGGATGATCGGCTCCCAGGTCCTCCCCTTCTTCGACCAGGACGAGGTGCACCTCATCCACCGCGGGTGGCGGCGGCTGCTCGACTCGTACGAAGGGGAACGCATCGGCGTCGCGGAGGCCTGGGCGCCGTCCGCCGAGCGGCTCGCCCTGTACGTACGGCCCGACGAGCTGCACCAGGCGTTCAACTTCCAGTTCCTGACATGCCCCTGGGACGCCGTCGCGATGCGCGCCGTCGTCGACTCCTCACTGCGCGCGACCGGTTCGGTGGGCGCCCCCACCACCTGGGTCCTCTCCAACCACGACGTGGTCCGCCACCGCACCCGGTACGGCGGCGGGGACGGCGCCCGGGGGCTGCGGCGGGCCCGCGCCGCCGCCCTGCTGATGCTGGCGCTGCCCGGCTCGGCGTACCTCTACCAGGGCGAGGAGCTGGGCCTGCCCGAGGTCACCGACCTCCCCGACACGGTCCGCCAGGACCCGTCCTTCTTCCGCACCGACGGCCAGGACGGCCTGCGCGACGGGTGCCGGGTGCCGATCCCCTGGGAGGCCGGGGGCCCCTCGTACGGCTTCGGCGACGGAGGCAGCTGGCTGCCGCAGCCCGAGCAGTGGAGTGGGCTGAGCGTGGCCGCGCAGCGAGGGGTGGCGGGCTCGACCCTGGAGCTGTACCGGCGCGCGCTGGCGGTGCGGCGGGAGCTGCCCGGCCTGGGTGACGGAGAGATGCAGTGGGTGTCCGGCGGAGCGACGGACGGGCTGCTGGACTTCGTGCGGCCGGGCTTCCGCTGCACCCTCAACACGAGTTCCGAGCCCCTCGAACTCTCCTCACCCGGGCGCCTGTTGCTGGCTTCGGCGGAGGTGGAGGACGACGGCTCGACCGTCGTCCTCGCGGCCGAGTCCTGTGCCTGGTGGGAAATCTGACAGGCGCCCGGTAAGGTCCACAGACATGACCGCACGGCTAGCCGACATCGCAGCCCAGGCGGGTGTCAGCGAAGCGACGGTCAGCCGGGTCCTGAACGGCAAGCCGGGTGTTGCCTCGGCCACCCGCGAGTCCGTTCTGGCCGCGCTCGACGTCCTCGGGTACGAGCGCCCGGTCCGGCTGCGCCGGCTCAGCGCGGGCCTTGTCGGGCTCATCACCCCCGAGCTGGAGAACCCGATCTTCCCCGCGCTCGCCCAGGTGATCGGCCAGGCCCTGACCCGGCAGGGCTACACCCCGGTACTCGCCACCCAGACCCCCGGCGGCTCCACCGAGGACGAACTGACCGAGATGCTGGTCGCACGCGGCGTCTCCGGCATCATCTTCGTCTCCGGCCTGCACGCCGACACCACGGCCGACATGCGGCGCTACGAACAGCTCCGCGCCCTGGGTGTCCCCTTCGTCCTCGTGGACGGTTTCTCGCCGAAGGTGCAGGCGCCGTTCATCTCCCCCGACGACCGGGCGGCGATGCGGCTTGCCGTGACGCATCTCGCCTCTCTCGGCCACACCCGGATCGGGCTGGCGGTGGGCCCGAAGCGGTTCGTACCCGTCCTGCGCAAGATCGAGGGCTTCCGCAGCAGCGTGCAGGAGCGGCTGGGGCTGTCGGCGGAGGAGGCCGACGACCTGGTCCAGCACTCCCTCTACACGCTGGAGGGCGGCCAGGCCGCCGCCTCGGCGCTCATCGAGCGGGGCTGCACGGCGGTCGTCTGCGCCAGCGACATGATGGCTCTCGGCGCGATCCGGGCGGCCCGGCGCCTGGGCCTGGAGGTGCCGCGCGACGTGTCCGTGGTCGGCTTCGACGACTCCCCGCTCATAGCGTTCACCGACCCGCCCCTGACGACGATCAGGAAGCCCGTCACCGCGATGGGGCAGGCGGCGGTGCGGGCCCTGCTGGAGGAGGTCGGGGGGACCCCCGCCCCGCACAGCGAGTTCGTGTTCATGCCGGAACTGGTGGTGCGCGGGTCGACCGCCTCCGGTCCCCGCCTCTGAAGTGCGGCTTTCCGGGGGCTCTCCCCCGTGAGGTCGTCGTCCTCAGGTCGGACGTCGGCCGGACCGGAACCCACTCGAGGATGATCGGGCTTCCATAACGATCTGGCAGACTTCCGTTTCATGGGTGAAGCGACCACGAGAACCGAGGCAGGCCAGCGGGCCACCATCCCGTCACCCACGGTGAGCGGGGAGGGGGCGTCACCGGCCCGCCGTTCGGTCGGTCGCTCCCTCGGCTCCACGATCGGTGCCGCGATCACCCGCATCAGGTCGCCGCGCCGTCCGCGCATCTGGTTCGAGATTTTGCTGCTCGTGGTCAGCTACTGGATCTACTCGATGATCCGCAACGCCGTCCCCGAGCAGAAGGCGAAGGCGCTCGCCAACGCCGACTGGATCTGGAAGGTCGAGAACGAACTCGGGATCGCCGTCGAGAAGACGATCAACCATGCGGTGGACTCCGTCACCTGGCTGGTCGTGTCGATGAACTACTACTACGCGACCCTGCACTTCATCGTGACGATCGGCGTGCTGATCTGGCTCTACCGGTGGCAGCCGGGCAGGTACGCGGCGGCCCGCACGATCCTCTTCGCGACGACCGGCGTGGCCCTGGTGGGCTACTACCTGTACCCGCTGGCACCGCCCCGCCTGATGAACGGCGGCGGCTTCGTCGACACCGTGCTCGTGCACCACACGTGGGGGTCGATGGCCTCCGGCGACCTCAAGCACATGTCGAACCAGTACGCGGCGATGCCGTCCATGCACATCGGGTGGTCCACGTGGTGCGGGCTGACGATCTTCTTCCTGGCCTCCGTGCCATGGGTGCGGGTGCTGGGGCTGCTCTACCCGACGCTCACGCTCGTCGTGATCGTGGCCACCGCCAACCACTTCTGGCTGGACGCGGTGGGCGGCCTGCTGTGCCTGTCCTTCGGATACGCGGTGGCCTACGCCTGGTACGGGTCCCTGCCCCACCGACTCCCGAAACTGGTGACCCCGGGCGCCGGCCCCCTCCTCCCAGCCCGCGCCTGACACCCGCCCACTGCTGATCGCGGCAGGGCCGCACGCCCCGCCCCCGTAGGCCCCTCGGGCGGCGGGGCCGCTCTACGTCGGCCCCCATGGGCGGCGGGGCCGCCTCCGGGGGCGGAACGGGCGGGCAAGGGGGCGGTCCCCCACCGGACGGTGCATTACGACCCCACGCCCCGCCACCTGCCGCACCCGGGCACCGCCCACCCCCCGTACCCGCACCCCCGCCCCCACTTCCGCCACGCCTACCCGCACCCGACCCCCGCCTCCCCCACCCCCTACGCTCGGAACCCGCACCCCTTTCCGCCAGCGCCAGCAAATTGCGGGGAACCAAAGATGACCGTGCCCGGCCGCCGCAGCTCGACCTTCACCCGCCTCATCCGGCACGGCTTCACCGACCCGGCCGCCTCCGAGCGCCTCCTCGACGAGGACGCCCTCGCCTCCGTACGGCACGACCCGGTCCTCCTGGACGCCCTCGGCGCGACCGCCGACCCCGACCTCGCCCTGCGCGGCCTGGTCCGCCTCGCCGAGGCCCAGCCGGACGACGACAAGCGGCAGGAGTTCCTCCGTACGCTCGTGTCCGCCAAGCCGCTCCGGGACCGTCTCCTGGGCGTCATGGGCGCGTCCGAGGCCCTCGCCGACCACCTCGCCCGCCACCCCGGCGACTGGCACGCCCTGCTCACGTACGAGGCGGCGGACCTGCACCCCGGAGTGGCGGAGTTCGAGCGGGGGCTCTCCGAGGCGGAGGACCCGGACGCGCTGCGGGTCGCCTACCGCCGCTGCCTGCTGTCGATCGCGGCCCGCGACGTGTGCGGCACGACCGATGTCGCGCAGACCGCCGCCGAGCTGGCCGATCTCGCCACGGCCACCCTGCGGGCCGCGCTCGCCATCGCCCGCCGGGCCACCCCCGCCGACGCCGCACAGTGCCGGCTGGCGGTCGTCGCGATGGGCAAGTGCGGCGGCCACGAGCTGAACTACGTCTCGGACGTGGACGTGATCTTCGTCGGGGAGGCCGTGGACGGCGCCGACGAGGACAAGGCGATGCGCGCGGCGACCCGGCTCGCGGCGCATCTCATGCGGATCTGCTCGGAGACGACCGGTGAGGGCGTCATCTGGCCGGTGGACGCCAACCTCCGCCCCGAGGGCCGCAACGGCCCCCTGGTCAGGTCGTTGTCCAGCCACGTCGCGTACTACCAGCGCTGGGCGAAGACCTGGGAGTTCCAGGCGCTGCTGAAGGCCCGCCCGGTGGCCGGGGACCCGGCGCTGGGCGAGGAGTACGTCGCGGCCCTCTCCCCCATGGTGTGGCAGGCCGCCGAGCGGGAGAACTTCGTGCCCGACGTGCAGAAGATGCGCCGCCGGGTGGTCGACAACATCCCGGTCGGTCAGGTGGAGCGCGAGCTGAAGCTGGGGCCCGGCGGACTGCGGGACGTCGAGTTCGCCGTACAGCTGCTGCAGCTGGTGCACGGCAGGAGCGACGCGTCGCTGCACAGCGGGTCGACCCTGGAGGCGTTGCAGGCGCTCGCCGCCGGAGGATACGTGGGGCGGGCGGACGCCGCGCAGCTCGACGAGGCGTACCGGTTCCTGCGGCAGATGGAGCACCGCATCCAGCTGTACCGGCTGCGCCGTACCCACCTCGTGCCGGAGGGCGAGGCCGACCTGCGGCGGCTGGGACGTTCGCTGGGCATGCGGGGCGAGCCGGTCACCCAGCTCCAGCAGGCGTGGCGGCGGCACGCGTCGGTGGTCCGCCGCCTGCACGAGAAGATCTTCTACCGTCCGCTGCTGGACGCGGTGGCCCAACTCGCTCCCGGCGAGACCCGGTTGAGCCCGCGTGCGGCCGGCCAGCGGCTCGAAGCCCTCGGCTACGCGGACCCGGTGGGCGCGCTGCGTCACCTGGAGGCCCTGTCGTCGGGCGTGACGCGCAAGGCCGCCATCCAGCGCACCCTGCTGCCCGTTCTGCTGGGCTGGTTCGCGGACTCCGCCGACCCGGACGCCGGACTGCTGGGGTTCCGTAAGGTGTCGGACGCGCTCGGCAAGACCCCCTGGTACCTGCGGCTGCTGCGGGACGAGGGGGCGGCGGCCGAGAACCTGGCCCGGGTGCTGTCGGCGGGGCGGCTCGCCCCGGACCTCCTCCTGCGGGCCCCGGAGGCGGTGGCCATCCTCGGCGACCCCAAGGGCCTCCAGCCGCGCGGCCGCGACCACCTGGAGCAGGAGGTACTGGCGGCGGTGGGCCGCGCGGACGGCGCCGAGGGCGGGGTGGCGGCGGCGCGTGGAGTGCGGCGGCGTGAGCTGTTCCGTACGACCGCCGCCGACATCATCGGCTCGTACGGCACGGAGGACAGCCCCGCCGAGTCCGACCCGGGTGCCCTCGTCGACCGGGTCTGCGGCGCGGTCAGCGACCTCAACGCGGCGACCCTCGCGGGTGCCCTGCGTGCGTCGGTGCGCGAACAGTGGGGCGACGAGCTGCCGACGCGTTTCGCGGTGATCGGGATGGGCCGCTTCGGCGGTCACGAGCTGGGGTACGGGTCGGACGCCGACGTGCTGTTCGTGCACGAGCCGCGCGAAGGCGTCGACGAGCAGGAGGCCGCGCAGGCCGCCAACAAGGTCGTCACCGAGATGCGGCGGCTCCTGCAACTCCCCACCGCCGATCCGCCGTTGCTGATCGACGCGGACCTGCGGCCGGAGGGCAGGAGCGGGCCACTGGTCCGCTCGCTGAAGTCCTACGAGGCGTACTACCGGCGGTGGTCCCTGGTGTGGGAGAGCCAGGCGCTGCTGCGGGCCGACCCGATGGCCGGCGATCCGGATCTGGGGCGGCGCTTCATCGAGCTGGTGGACCCGTTGCGCTACCCCGTGGAGGGGCTCGGCGACGACGCGGTCCGCGAGATCCGCCGCCTCAAGGCCCGTATGGAGTCCGAGCGGATGCCGCGCGGCGCGGACCCGACGCTGCACACGAAGCTCGGGCGGGGCGGGCTGAGCGACGTCGAGTGGACGGTCCAGCTCTTGCAGATGCAGCACGGGTGGGCGGAGCCGGGACTGCGCACCACGCGCACGCGGGCCGCACTGGCCGCGGCACACGCGGCGGGGCTGATTCCCACCGAGGAGGCCCAGATCCTGGACGAGGCGTGGGTACTGGCGACGCGGGTGCGCAACGGCGTGATGCTCGTACGGGGACGGGCGGGCGACACGTTCCCGTCGGACGGCCGCGAACTGGCCGCCATGGGAAGGTACTTGGGGTACGACCCGGGGCACGTGGGCGACATGCTGGACGACTACCGGCGGATCACCCGCAGGGCGCGCGCAGTGATGGAGGAACTCTTCTACGGAGCGTAGGGGGCGGGCCCGGGAGCCGACGGGACACGGCCGCGCTGCCGGGGCTCCGGGGCGGGTCCGCGGGGGCGGCGAGGGCTGCACTCCCCGGATGTGCGCCCCGGTTACGCCCCGACCACCCCGTCGATGCCCTCCCGCAGGAAGTCCGCGTGCCCGTTGTGGCGCGCGTACTCGTGGATGAGGTGCAGCATCACCATCCTCAGCGACACGTCCTGCTCCCACCGGGCGAAGTACCCGGTGACGTCGAGCGACTGTGCTTCCCGCTCGATGCGTCGGGCGTGTTCGACCTCCGCCTCCCAGGCCGTGAACACCTGCGCGCGGGTCGAGCTGCTCGCGTCGTACGCCTCCTGGTAGTCGCCCTTCGCCGACCAGAGGAAGGGAAGGTCCCGCTCCTGGTTGACGACCCGGCGGAACCAGGTGCGCTCCACCTCGGCCATGTGCCGTACGAGGCCGAGCAGACAGAGGGTGGACGGAGGCATGGACCGGCGGCGCAGGTCCTCGTCGCCGAGGCCCTCGCACTTCATGGCGAGGGTCGCCCGGTGGAAGTCGAGGTACGCGCGCAGGGTTTCGCGTTCGTCGCCGCGCAGGGGCGGGGCGGGGCGCTGGTCACCGAGGGGAACGCTCACCGGGTCAGCCTTTCGTGCGGCGCAGGACGAGGGTGTGGAAACCGAAGTGGTCGCGGTAGTCGTGCAGCCATTCGGAGCGGTGGAGGCCGGCGACTTCGAGGGCGTCCGCGCTGTCCGGGTCGCCGGGGTGGTCGAGCGCCCACTCGGCGAGGGAGCCGGTCCAGTTCCACTCGTAGTCGTCGAGTTCGTGGCGGGTGGAGAGGTGGCCGTAGACCGGCGTCCAGCCGTCGGCGGTGACGCGGTCCACGGTGGTGGCCAGGTCCTCGTACTCGCCGAGCATGTCGACGACCTCGGGGGTGGGCTCGGTGAGCCAGTACGCGTCGCCCGCCAGCACCCGGCCACCGGGCACGAGGTGGCCGCGGGCCTTGGCGAGGGTGGCGAGCAGCCCGCCGAAGGCATGCACGGCACCGACGCTGATGACGACGTCGAACGGCACGTCCGGGGTGAAGGCGGCGGCGTCCGCCTCATGCAGGACGAGCCGGTCGCCCACACCCCGCGCGTCGGCCTGCGTACGGGCCTCGGCGAGCGCTTCCCCGGCGGTGTCGACGCCGACGGCACTCGCCCCCGGATGCGCCTCCAGGGCTCTGATCAGCCACTCGGCCTGCCCGCATCCGAGGTCGAGGATGCGTTCGTCGCCCCGCGTCACCGCCCGGTCGATCAACTGCCGTACGGCTTCGTCGGTGAGCGGCGCGGCGATCGGGTGATGGATATGGGCCAGCCGCGACCTGCGTGATCTTTCCATCCGGCCAGCTTCTCAGCGGCGCACCGGCCGCGCACGCGGTTTTCCCATGGTCACGACAACCGCTTCTCCCGCCGTCGCCGACCGGTGTCCCGCCGTGACGAGGACCGGGCCGGCGGCGCGACGCCGACGGCCCGGGTCCCGCTCCGGGTGCCGTCCGGGCCGGGCCGCTACAGCACCGGCAGGTTCTTCCGCAGCTCAAAGGCGGTGACCTCGCTGCGGTACTCCTCCCACTCCTGCTTCTTGTTGCGCAGGAAGAAGTCGAAGACGTGCTCGCCCAGGGTCTCGGCGACGAGTTCGCTGCGTTCCATCAGGGCGATGGCCTCGCCGAGGTTCTGCGGGAGGGGTTCGATGCCCATGGCACGGCGTTCGGCGTCGGAGAGGGCCCAGACGTCGTCGTCGGCGCCCGCCGGGAGTTCGTACCCCTCCTCGATGCCCTTGAGGCCGGCGGCGAGGAGGACCGCGTACGTGAGGTACGGGTTGGCGCCGGAGTCGATGGAGCGGACCTCTACGCGCGAGGAGCCGGTCTTGCCGGGCTTGTACATCGGGACGCGGATGAGCGCGGAGCGGTTGTTGTGGCCCCAGCAGATGTACGAGGGAGCTTCGCCGCCGGAGCCCGCGGTGCGGGCGGAGCCGCCCCAGATGCGCTTGTAGGAGTTGACCCACTGGTTGGTGACGGCGGAGATCTCGGCGGCGTGCTTGAGCAGGCCGGCGATGAAGGAGCGGCCGACCTTGGAGAGCTGGTACTCGGCGCCGGACTCGTAGAAGGCGTTGCGGTCGCCCTCGAAGAGCGAGAGGTGGGTGTGCATGCCGGAGCCGGGGAACTCGGAGAACGGCTTGGGCATGAAGGTGGCCTGGACGCCCTGTTCGAGCGCGACCTGCTTCATGACCAGGCGGAACGTCATGATGTTGTCCGCCGTGGACAGCGCGTCGGCGTAGCGCAGGTCGATCTCCTGCTGGCCGGGGGCGCCTTCGTGGTGGCTGAACTCGACCGAGATGCCCATGGATTCGAGCATGGTGATCGCCTGGCGGCGGAAGTCCATGCCGACGTTCTGCGGGGTGTGGTCGAAGTAGCCGGAGTTGTCGGCGGGGACGGGCTTGGAGCCGTCCAGCGGCTTGTCCTTGAGCAGGAAGAACTCGATCTCGGGGTGGGTGTAGAAGGTGAAGCCGAGGTCTGAGGTCTTGTTCAGGATGCGCTTGAGGACGTAGCGCGGGTCCGCGAAGGACGGCGAGCCGTCCGGCATGAGGATGTCGCAGAACATCCGGGCCGTGCCGGGGGCCTCCGCGCGCCACGGGAGGATCTGGAAGGTACTGGGGTCCGGCTTGGCGATCATGTCGGACTCGTAGACGCGCGCGAAGCCCTCGATGGCGGAGCCGTCGAAGCCGATGCCCTCGTCGAAGGCCTGCTCCAGTTCGGCCGGGGCCACGGCGACGGATTTCAGGAAGCCGAGCACGTCGGTGAACCACAGGCGTACGAAGCGGATGTCACGCTCCTCCAACGTACGGAGCACGAATTCCTGCTGCTTGTCCATTTTCACATCCATTCTCGCTGGTCGGGCCGCCTGCTGCCACGCCTGGGACACGCTGGGCTCTCCCAGCATCCCACCACACGGTTTCCGGGAGGTTGCGCAGCGCCCCTCCGGTCCGTACGGACTTGCGGGTTCCCCTGGCGTGCACTGGTGACGTGCGGCGAGGGGGCCGTTACGATCGGCCCGCATGGGGGACCTGCGGCACATCCGCACCAGGCGCACCACCCGCGCCTCGCGCCTCGCGCGCACCGGGGGGTTCAGAGGGGCGGTGGCGCTGCTGTGTGCCTCGACGGCCCTCCTCGGTGCGCTGCTGATGTGTCTGGCCCCCGGTCCTGCCGCGGCCGCGGAACCCCCGGGCGTGCCGCCGCAGACTCCGACCTCCGCTGCTGCGCACACGTACAACTGCCCGTACGAGCACGGCGGTTGCGGGTCGTTCGGGCACCTCTCCCCCGCCGTGCTGACCTCGTCGCCGCCGGACACCCCCCTGGGGGCGGACGCGCCGCGGGTACGACGCGGGGGCGCAGAGGAGACGATCGGGACGCGACGCGGGGGCGAGGCGTGGGCGCGGGCGCCGGGGCTGCACGAGTTGCAGGTGCTGCGCAGGTAGGAGGGGTTCCCGCCACCGGGATCCTCGCCCTGTCCTGCGCACCACTCTCCCATCGCACAAGGAAGTTGCCCTCATGTCAGTCAATACGTCCCGCAAGGCCCGGATAGAGGAGCTGCGGCGCGCCCAGAAGGCCCGGGACCGCCGCAACAGGATCGTCGCGTTCGGCGTCGGCGGCGCGGTCCTGGCCGGTCTGGCCGGCTTCGGCGCGCACGTCTTCTCTGCGGAGTCCGACAAGAAGGCGGCCCGGGTCGCCGAGGCGAAGGCCCCCATCAAGGACGAGCAGGCCTGGGACGCGAAGAAGCTGGGCCGCAACCACGTCGCCAAGGACGTCGGCTACCCGATGACACCGCCGGTGGGCGGCGACCACCACCAGGCCTGGATGAACTGCCAGGGCGACGTCTACGACAAGCCCGTCCCGAACAAGCACGCCGTGCACTCGCTGGAGCACGGCGCGGTCTGGGTCACGTACAACGACAGGGCCGCCAAGGCCGACGTGGCCGGGCTCGCGGCCAAGGTCAGGAAGACCCAGTACTCGCTGATGAGCCCGGTGCGGGAACAGTCCGGGGCGATCATGCTGAGCGCCTGGGGCAAGCAGGTCACGGTGGACGGGGCGGACGACCCGAGGGTGAACCAGTTCTTCACCCGGTACGTGATGGGTCCGCAGACCCCGGAGCCCGGCGCGGCCTGCTCGAACGGGTTGACCGGCGACGCGGTGACCGGGCGGTGAGCAGGTCCCTGTGGCAGGCGCTGGGCGCCGTGGTGTTCGCGCTCGCGGTGGTGGCGGGGGCGGTGACCGTGACGCGGGCGGCCTCGGCTTCCGACGCCCGACCCGCCGCCGCCCCCGGCCGGGCCTCCCCGCCGGGGGATTCGGCGGACGCGGGCTTCGCGCGGGACATGGCGGCGCATCACCAGCAGGCGGTGGAGATGTCGTTCGTCGTACGGGACCGGACGGACGACCCGGACGTACGGCGGCTCGCGTACGACATCGCCAACACGCAGGCCAACCAGCGCGGGATGCTGCTGGGGTGGCTGGACCTGTGGGAGCTGCCGAAGATCGCTTCGCCGGACGCGCCGCCGATGGGATGGCTGGGCGGGCACCGCAGCCACGCGGGCGGAGCCGGGGCGGCCGAGGGGCTGATGCCGGGGATGGCCACCCGGGCGCAGCTGAAGGCGCTCGGCGAGGCGAAGGGCCGGGCGGCCGAGGTCCTCTACCTGCGGTTGATGACCGCCCATCACAAGGGTGGGGTCACGATGGCGCAGGGGTGCGCGAGGCTGTGCACGGTCGGTGCGGAGAAGAGGCTGGCGCAGGGGATGGTGGATGCCCAGGAGGCGGAACTGAACCTGATGGAAGGGATGTTGCGCGAGCGGGAGCAGTAGGGAGGGGGCGGGGCGCGCCGCCCGGGTGGGATGCCCTCCCGGGCGGCACGCCGGTCAGGGGGCGCGGGGCGTCTCGGGTGGCACGCCGGTCGGGTGGGATGCCTCCTCGGATGGCACGCCGGTCGGGCGGACAACTCGGGCGGCGCGCCGGGCTCCCGCGAGCAGGACCCGGCGTGTCCTTCCGGTGGCTTTCTCGGCCCGGCTGACAGGAGCAAGCGCCAGGTGAGGCCCTGTTAGGGTCACCGGAACCCGCGCCGTCGAACCTGCGTTCGCCCCGCTCCCGCTCCAGCGCTCCGAGGACCCCTGCATGACCCAACCGCCGCCGTCCCCCCACGAGCCGAATCCTTGGGCCCCGCCACCGGAGGGGGCCGACGCGCCGACCGCCCCGGGGGCACCGGCGCCGGCCGACGCGCCGCCGTCCGCTCCGTACGCACCCGGCGGTCAGGGTTCCGGCTATGGGCCGATGCCTCCCTACGGCCAGCCGTCGACGGTGCCCGCACCGTACGGCCCCCCGCGCAACGGGATGGGTGTCGCCGCCCTGGTGCTCGGTCTCGTCGGAGTGTTCCTCGGGATGGCCGTCTTCCTGTTCTGGGCGAGCTGGCTGCCGGCGCTGCTCGCCGTGGTCTTCGGCTTCGTCGGCCTCGGCCACGTCAAGCAGGGCAGGGCCAACAACCGGGGCCTGGCCATGGCCGGCCTGATCCTCGGCAACGTCGGCCTGCTGATGGCGTTGGGCGGCGGGGCCTTCACCGTCGTCTCCGTCAAGGCATTCGCCGAGCACGCGGACGAGTCCATCCTGGAGATCGAAGCGTCGGAGAGCGCGGAAGCCGCCGAGGAGGCAAAGGCGGAGGAGGCCGAGCGGGCCAGGGAAGCCGCCAAGCATCTCGCCCTCGGCGAGACGTACACCTACGAGAACGGCCTCAAGGTCACCGTCGCCAAGCCGCGGCCGTACACGCCCGGCGAGATCGCGTTCGGCCACGAGAAGGGCGAGAAGGCGATCCAGCTGGTCGTCACCGTGGACAACCCCACCTCCGGCACGGTCACCATGGACACTCACCTGCCGTACGTCAACGACGCCGAGGGCGTCGACGCGGACCTGCTGATCGACAGCAGCAATCAGCAGCGCGTCCTCAAGACGACGTTCCCGCCCGGCAAGAAGGCCGTCGGGAAGTACGCCTACTCGCTGCCCGGCGACGCGGCCGACAAGATCGAGGTGTCGCTGATCACGGACTACGGATTCGTGTACTGGGCGGGCCCGACCACGGCCGAGTAGCAGTCGGGGGATGGGCGCACGGCATGGTCCGCGCGCCCCTACTCCCTTGCCGGGTGTGCGTCCGGAACTCAGAACTTGACGCGTGCCGCGACCGGCAGGTGGTCGCTCATCGTCCGCGGCAGTGCCCACGACGACATCGGCTCCACGTTCCTGACCATGATCTGGTCGATCCGCGCCATCGGGAACGCGGCCGGCCAGCTGAAGCCGAACCCGTCGCCCGCCGCGCCCTGCGTGGAGCGCATCTGGGCGGTGACACCGTTGAGGGCGCGGTCGTTCATGGTGCCGTTGAGGTCGCCGAGCAGGACGACTCGGCGCAGCGGCTCCCGGGCGATCGCCTCGCCGAGGGCGTCGGCGCTCTTGTCGCGTTGGTTCGCCGTGAAACCGGCCTTGAGCTTGACCCGTACCGAGGGCATGTGGGCCACGTACACCGCCACCTCGCCCTTGGGGGTGGCCACCGTGGCACGCAGCGCGCGCGCCCAGCCGAGCCGGATGTCGACCCGGCGGGTGTCGCTCAGCGGGTACTTGCTCCACACGCCGACGGTGCCCTCGACAGCGTGGTACTGGTACGTGGCGCCCATGGCCTGCTTGAACGCGGCCAGGTTGTCGCCCGCGATCTCCTCCAGTGCGACGACGTCCGCGCCGGACCCGGCGAGCACGCGCGCGGTGCCGGCGGGGTCGTTGTTCTCGGCGTTGACGTTGTGGGTGGCGACGGTGAGGTCGCCGCCCGAGGTCGACTTGTCGGTGTAGAGGCCGCCGAACAGGTTGAGCCAGACCCCGACCGGCAGGAGCAACGCGACCAGGGCGAGGGCGGAACGGCGCAGCAGCGCGAGGACCAGCAGCAGCGGGATCGCCAGACCGAACCAGGGCAGGAACGTCTCGGTGAGGCTGCCGAGGTTGCCGACGGTGTTCGGGATCTGTGCGTGGAAGATCATCACCAGCGCGACGAGCACGGCCAGCGCGGCCAGGAACATCCCGCGCCGCCACACCCGCGGGTCCCCCCGCCAGCCGCCACCGACGGGACGGCCGAAACGCGAACCGGAGCCTGATCCGGATCCCGAACCGGAACCGGAACCGGAACCCGGACGCGAGCCGGACCCCGACGTCGAGCCCGATCCGGGGCCGGAGCCGTCGCCGGGGCCGGCGTTGCCGGAACCGTCACCGGGGCCGCTTCCGAAGCCGCCGCCGTTACCGGCGGCGAAACCGGAGCCGCCGTTGCCGGAGCGGGAACCGCTGCCGGAACGGGGGCCGTCGCCGGAACCGAAGGCGGACGGGAAGCCGTTGCCGAGGCCGGGACCCTTTCCGGGGCAGGAGCCGGAGCGGGAACCGCCGCCGAAACCGCCGCCGGAGCTGTCACCCGGACCGTGTCCCGAACCGGAACCCTGAGAGGTGGAGGGGTGGCGGCCGGGGGCGGCGAGAGGGGGGCAGGGTCCGGCGGGCCGGTCGGCCGGGAGGCCGGACCCGGTGGTGGCAGGGGGGCCGGAGCGGGGCCTGGAGGGTTCGGCCTCCGGGCTGTCGTTCCCGGTGTCCGGCCTGTACGCCTGCGCCATTCCGCTGTCCTCACTTGCCTTGCTCGCGAACCGCCCGCCGTGCCCCCACGACCCTAGGGGATGACCGGCACCCAGCCGTGCCGCCATCCTGGACGTCCTTACAGCGGGGAGGACGACGGGATCCGCCGAGGGGTTCCTGAGCCGCGCCCTTCCCTGGCCTCTGTGACGAAACGAGCACAAAAGCGCAGGTCGAAAGGGTCCCCGCGCAGCCCACTTCCGCATGGGGACGCGGGATGCCACCATGGATGTGATCCGGAGACGCCGTCAGGGCGCTTCGAGATGACGAAGGAGCCGTACCAGCCATGACGCTTCAGGCTGCCCAGAATCCTGCCCGCGAGTCCGCGTCCGAGAGCCAGAACTCTCCGCGGCCCGCCGACCCCAAGGCCCTTTACGGCGGCACCGGCACGCGCCGGATCACCGTCCACCAGATCGCCGCCGCCAAGGAGCGCGGCGAGAAGTGGCCCATGCTCACGGCGTACGACGCGATGACGGCGTCCGTGTTCGACGAGGCGGGCGTTCCGGTCCTGCTCGTCGGAGACTCGATGGGCAACTGCCACCTCGGGTACGAGACGACCGTACCGGTCACCATGGACGAGATGGCAGTACTGTCGGCCGCCGTCGTACGGGGTACCAGGCGCGCGATGGTCGTCGCGGACCTGCCGTTCGGTTCGTACCAGGAAGGGCCCGTGCAGGCCCTGCGCAACGCGACCCGCCTGATCAAGGAGTCGGGCGTGGGTGCGGTCAAGCTGGAGGGCGGCGAGCGGTCGCTGCCGCAGACCGAGCTGCTGGTCGCCTCCGGCATCCCGGTGATGTCGCACCTGGGGCTGACGCCGCAGTCCGTGAACACGCTCGGCTACCGGGTACAGGGACGCGGTGACGAGGCCGCGCACCAGCTGCTGCGGGACGCGAAGGCGGCGCAGGACGCGGGCGCGTTCGCGCTGGTGCTGGAGCTGGTGCCGGCGGAGCTCGCGGCCGAGGTGACGCGGAGCCTGTCCATCCCGACGATCGGGATCGGGGCGGGGCCGGACACGGACGCCCAGGTGCTGGTCTACACCGACATGGTGGGCCTGACCGGGGGCAAGGTGCCGCGGTTCACGAAGCAGTACGCGGACATGCGCCGGGTACTGGGTGACGCGGCGAAGGAGTTCGCTGAGGAAGTCACGGGCGGCACCTTCCCCCGCGAGGAACACACCTTCCACTGACCCCTGCACAGCCCCCTCGGGCATCGGGGCCGTCCCCACCCCCGTAACCCCCTCGGCAGCGGGGCCGCCCCACCCCATTCCCCCCTTGGGCGGCGGGGCCGCCCCGGGGGCGGACCGGGCGGGCAAGGGGGCGGCCCCCACCGGACGGTGCCCCCCATCCCCACGCCCCGCCATCCCCGTACGCCCCGACCTCCCGCCCCTCCCCGCCCAGCCGGCGGGCCGTCGCCACACCCCCCGGGACGGCCCCGCACCCCCGTCCAGGGCGACTGTCGGCACACTGTCAGCGCCCTGTCGGCACCCTGTCGGCCACCCGCCGACCACCCCGCCCCTCTGTCGGTCCCCTGTCAGCCGCCCCAGCTTCCCTGGTGGACATGACGCGACACGACAAGAACCCACCCGCCGTCCAGGTCCGCGGCCTGGTCAAGCACTACGGCACGACCAAGGCCCTCGACGGCGTCGACCTCGACGTCCGCGAAGGCACCGTCCTGGGCGTCCTCGGCCCCAACGGCGCGGGCAAGACCACTCTCGTACGGTGCCTGTCGACCCTGATCCGGCCGGACGCCGGCACGGCGACCGTCGCCGGGTACGACGTGGTCCGCCAGCCCCGCCAGTTGCGCCGCACGATAGGCCTGACCGGGCAGTACGCCTCGGTCGACGAGAAGTTGTCCGGCCGGGAGAACCTCTACATGATCGGGCGTCTGCTCGACCTGCCGCGCAAGGACGCCAGGACGAGGGCGGACGACCTGCTGGAGCGCTTCTCGCTCACGGACGCCGCCCGGAAGCCCGCCGCCCAGTATTCCGGCGGCATGCGCCGGCGTCTCGACCTGGCGGCGTCGATGATCGGCCGGCCCGCCGTCCTGTACCTGGACGAGCCGACCACGGGACTCGATCCGCGGACCCGCAACGAGGTGTGGGCCGAGGTGCAGCGGATGGTCGGCGAGGGCGTTACCGTCCTGCTCACCACGCAGTACATGGAGGAGGCCGAGCAGTTGGCGAGCGAACTGACCGTGATCGACCGGGGAAAGGTCGTCGCGGAGGGCAAGGTCGACGAGCTGAAGGCGAAGGTCGGCGGGCGCACTCTGCGGATCCGTCCGGCCGACTCGTCCCAACTGCACGCCATGGCCGCCACGTTGGCTGCGGCGGCGCTGAACGGTGTGGCAGGGGCGCAGGCCGTCGCCGACGAAGGGCTGCTGTACGTGCCGATCCTCAGCGACGAGCAACTGACGTCGGTGATCGGCGTGCTGGGGGCGCGTGGGTTCGCCGTGGCGGACATCGGCACCCACCTGCCCAGCCTGGACGAGGTGTTCCTGGCGATCACCGGCGAGAAGAGCAGCGGGAACGACACGAGCGACGACGAGAAGACAGAGGTAGCGGCATGAGCACGGCCACTCTCACCAAGCCGGTGCCCGACCGGCAGCAGCCACCGCGCCCGGCGGCCGTCGCCGACGAGGGCCGGATCGGACTGCGCGGCAATCTGCGGCACATCGGCGCGCTCGCCCGGCGCAACATGCTCCAGATCAAGCAGGACCCGGAGTCGCTGATCGACGTCCTGCTCATGCCGATCATCTTCACCCTGCTGTTCACGTTCGTCTTCGGCGGCGCGATGGCCGGCAAGGGGAACCTCGACCAGTACGTGAGCTACCTGGTGCCCGGCCTGATGGCGATGATGGGCATGAGCGTGTCGATGTCGGTGGGCTCCGGCATCAACGAGGACTTCCAGAAGGGGGTCATGGACCGGTTCCGGACGATGCCGATCGCCCGCTCGTCGGTTCTCATCGCGAAGATAGTCGTCGAGGTCGGCCGGATGCTGCTGGCCTTCTCGATCCTGCTGGCCGTCGGCCTGATCCTGGGCCTGACCGTCGCCACGTCGGTCCTGCACGTCCTGGCGGCGGTCGGGTTGTCGCTGCTCTTCGGCGCCTCGCTGATGTGGATCTTCATCCTGATCGGACTCACCGTCAAGACGGCTCAGGCCGTACAGGGGATCGCGATGCTGGTACTGATGCCGCTCCAGTTCGGTTCGTCGATCTTCGCTAACCCGGAGACGATGCCCGGCTGGCTCAAGTCCTTCACCGACTACAACCCGCTGTCCAACCTGGCGGACGCGGCGCGCGGCCTGTTCCAGGGCGGCCCCGTCGCGCACGACGTGTGGATGGTGCTGGCCTGGTCGGCCGTGATCACCCTGGTGACGGCACCGCTGGCGATCGCCAGGTTCCGCAAGAAGACCTGAGGTTCACGGGCCGCACGCCCGCCCGCCCTCCGTTGCCGCCTGCCGGTACTGATCGCGTCGCGCGTACACCAGGGCGGCGGCCTCGTGCACGGAGAGGCCGCCGCCTTCGGCGTACGCGGACCCGTAGGCCGTGTCGTCGAGGACCGTGCGGGCCAGCCGGACCGCGAAGTCCCGGCTCTCGGCCTCGTTCCCGGTGACGAAGTATCCCCGCGGGAGTGCCGCCGCGTACGCGGCGACCAGCCGGGCCGCGTCCGACGCGAGGGCCTCGCCCCGGGCTGCGTCGGCCTCCGCCGTGGCAAGTCCGGCCAGCGAGCCCGCCACGGTCATGAGCTGCACGGCCGGCATCTGCGGGGCGATCAGCAGGGACAGCCCCTCGCAAGACCGTTCCAGGGCCCGCGCGCCGAGATCGAGCCCCTCCGCGTACGCCCCCTCCAGGTTGGAGATCCAGGCGAGCAGTCCGAGGGAGATTCCGTCGAAGACCATCAGGTTGCCGTTGTCGGAGTCGCCGCGCAGCAGATCGAACTGCTCGCGCGCCTCCGCCGGCCGGCCGGTGCGGGCGAGCCGGATGCCGAGGATCATCCGGGCCGCCGGGGCCGCCTCCAGTCGTGGGCCCTCCGGGTCGTCGAGCACCGAACGCAGCAGGGCTTCGCCCTCAGCGCCCACCTCGTCGTCGTCGAACTCGATGAGCGCGCCGGCGAGCCGGGCCCGCAGCAGCATCGTCTGGGCGCGGGCGTCGAGTTTCGCGGCGTGCTCCATGGCGGTCCGGTACGCGTCCGCGGCGCGGGCGAAGTCACCGACCCGCTCACAGGCCTCGCCGCGTGCCGACAGGGCCTCGGCGGCTTCGTAGGCGTCACCGAGGCGGACGAAGATCTCCAGGCTCTCCTCGGCGTCCCGGCGGGCGTCCCCGGCCCAGTGCGCGTGGTTGGCGAAGATGTTGGCGCGCATTTCGAGGGCAGCGGCCAGTTCCCACTCGTAACCGAACGCGCGGCAGGCGTCGACGGTCCGGTCGATCGCGTCGCGCAGCGGCTCGTCGCTGTCGGTGGTCATCAGCAACGCCAGGATCCACAGGGAGCCCGGGGTGCGGCAGGCCTGGGGCAGTTCGGGCCGGTAGGTGGCGACGACCCGGCCGAGCCACTGCTTGGTCTCGGGGGTGAACCAGGTGTCCGCACCGTGGTTCATGCTGACCAGATTAAGGACCCGGACGCCTCGCCGGGCCTCCTGGAGCACCTCGGGGCGCATCGGCGGGGGCGCATCGGTGCACCGCTCGTACACGGGGGATGCGGGTACCACGGGGTCGCCGGGGGCGCCGAACGGGTCCTCGCTCAGCGCCATCGCGGCGGACGTCCAGTGCCGGGCGTCGCCGCGCAGGTCACGGACCTGCCAGTACCAGGCGAGGGAGTGCACCAGGCAGAGCGCCTCGTGCTCGTCCCCGGCGGCCACGGCACGGCGCAGCGCGGTGCGCAGGTTCTCGTACTCGCGCTGGAAGCGGGCGATCCAGCGGATCTGTTCGTGGCCGCGGAGCAACGGCTCGCCGGTGCGGGCGAGTTCACGGAAGTGGACGAGGTGACGCCGTTCGGCGGCCTCGCGCCCGCTGGAGGCGGCGAGGCGCCCGGCCGCGTACTCGGACACGGTCTCCAGGAGGCGGTAACGCGTCTCGCCGTCCCCGTCGGCGGGCGCGGCGACCACCAGGGACTTGTCGACGAGCGAGCCGAGCAGGTCGAGCGCGTCGGGCCCGCAGACGGCTTCGGCGGCGGCCAGGTCGCAGCCGCCCGAGAAGACGGACAGCGCGGCCAGGGCCGCCCGTTCGGCTTCGTGAAGCAGTTCCCACGACCAGTCGACGACCGCCCGCAGGGTCTGCTGTCTCGGCAGTACCGTCCTGGCGCCGCCGGTGAGCAGCCGGAACCGGTCGTCGAGCCGATCGGCGATCTGCCGGGGTGCGAGCATGCGCAGCCGGGCCGCGGCGAGTTCGATCGCGAGCGGCAGTCCGTCGAGGCGGCGGCAGATCTCGGCGGCGGCGTCCGGGTCGTCGTCGATGCGGAAGCCGGGGCGGGCGGCGGCCCCGCGCTCGGCGAACAGCCGGAGCGAGACGGCTTGCGGCAGCGGCTCGACCGGGCGCACCAACTCCCCCGGCACGCCCAGCGGTTCGCGGCTCGTCGCGAGGATCGTCAGCCCCGGGCAGTGGGCGAGAAGGTGGTCGGCGAGGCGGGCGGCGGCCTCCACCAGGTGTTCGCAGTTGTCGAGCAGCAGCAGCATGCGGCGCCGGGCGCAGTGTTCGGTGAGCCGGGTGAGGGGGTCGTCCGCGTGCCGCTCGGCGGCCCGCATGGTTTCCGCTCCGGCGCCGCGCAGGACGGTCTGGCGGGCCCCGAGCGCGGTGAGCACGGCGTCCGGGACGGCGTCCGGGTCGTCGACGGGCGCGAGTTCGGCCATCCACACGCCGTCGGGCCAGGCCGGGTCGGCCGCCTCCTGGTTCCCGGCCGCTTCGGCAGCCTCCTGCGACAGCCGGGTCTTGCCTGCCCCGCCGGGTCCGAGCAGCGTCACCAGCCGGGCCCGTGCGAGGTCGTCCCGGATGGCCCCGATGTCGGCCTCCCGGCCGACGAAGGAGGTGAGCCGGGTACGGAGGTTGCCGCCGGCCGCCGGGGGCGGGGGCGGAGCGGCCGGTCCCCGTACGGGTGGCGCCGCAGCGCCGCCCGCATTCGGTACGGGTGGCACCACAGCGTCGCCCGTCCCCAGCAGCATCGCGTGCAACGAACGGAGTTCGGCCGAGGGGTCCGCGCCCAGACGGTCGGCGAGGTCCCTCCGTACCGTCTCGTACGCGTCGAGGGCCTCCGCCGTGCGTCCCGCCTCGTGCAGGGCGCGCAGCCGCAGGGCCTGGAGGGGCTCGTCCCTCGGGTGCGCCTCGCAGAGCGCGGCCAGTTCGGGCAGCGACTCCCGCGCGCGTCCCAGGGCGAGGGCCGCGGCGACGCGCGCGCGGCGGGCGTCCAGCCGACGGGCCTCCCAGCGGGCCGCGTCCGCGGCGCGTTCCGGCAGGTCCGCGAAGGCGGGGCCGCCCTGCCAGAGGGCGAGGGCGTCATCGAGGAGGGCGGCGGCCTTCGCCGCGTCCCCTCCGTCGGCGAGGACGCGGGCGCCTTCGGCGGTCAGCCGCTCGAAGCGGTACAGGTCCACGTCGTCGGGGGCGGCCGCCAGCACGTATCCGCCGTCGACCGAGGTGATCGTGTCCCGGCCGAGCGCTCGGCGCAGCCGCGCGACCAGGGCTTGTACAGCGGCGGGAGCGTCGGCGGGCAGGCGGTCGGTGTTCCCCCACACCTCGGCCACGAGGGCGGTCACCGAGACGCGCCGCCCGGGGCGCAGCGCGAGCACGGTCAGGGCTGCGCGCAGGCGGGGCCCGCCGAGGGGGACGGCGGTGCCGTCGTCACGGAGGGCTCGGGCGGGGCCGAGGATCTGGTAGCGCACCGGGCCATTGTCCCTGGCATCGGCGGCACGGCCGGCAACCGCGTCCCCGGGGCTGGGATTCCTGGGCCCGCACCGCCGGGAGTTCCCGGAACCAATGCGGTGACGTGGAACGTTCTCCCCGCATCACCGGTACGGTCGAGGCGCCGTGCCCCGCCCCCGTCCAGGAGCCGCCCCTCATGACCACCGCCATCAGCCGCCGGGACCGCCGCGTCAGCCCGGTCTTCCTCGGCATCGTCGCCGTCATGGCGGTAGCCGGGTGGGCCGTCTGGACGGACTTCGCGGCCAGTCCCGGCATCGCCGTGTTCCTTTTCGTGACGGCGGCCTGGGTCGTCTCGCTGTGCCTGCACGAGTACGCGCACGCACGCACCGCCCTGCACAGCGGTGACATCACCATCGGCGCGAAGGGCTACCTGACGCTCAATCCGCTGAAGTACACCCACGCGCTCCTCAGCATCGTGCTGCCGATCATCTTCGTGATCATGGGCGGGATCGGTCTGCCCGGCGGCGCGGTCTTCATCGAGCGCCACCGCATCCGGGGCCGGGTCAGGCACAGCCTGATCTCGGCCGCCGGGCCGCTCACGAACGTCGTGTTCGCGCTCGTGTGCACCGCGCCGTTCTGGCTGGACGCACTGGACGGCGTGCCCGCCGCCTTCCGGTACGCGCTCGCGTTCCTGGCCCTGCTCCAGGTGTCGGCGGCGATCCTGAACTTCCTGCCCGTGCCGGGGCTGGACGGGTACGGGGTGCTGGAGCCGTGGCTCTCGTACGAGGTACGGCGGAAGGTCGAACCGTACGCGCCCTACGGGCTGCTGTTCGTGTTCGCGCTGCTGTGGGTGCCGGAGGTCAACCGGGTCTTCTTCGACGTGATCTACGGGCTCACCGGAGGGCTCGGCGTGGGCGAGGTGGAGAGCTACTGCGGGCGGAACCTGTTCCAGTTCTGGCAGGGGACGAACCCGCTCTGCGCCCTGCCCTAGGCGGCGGAGGAGGACGCTTCGCGGTCCGCCTTCGCCCTGCGCAGGTAGTACCAGGCCATGTTCGACGAGACACCGGCCAGCAGGATCCAGACGATCCCGAGCAGGTTGCCCTCAATGAAGGAGACCACCGCCGCGGCGACCGACAGGACACAGACGATCAGGGCGTAGAGAGCGAGGCGGGGCATGGGGGACGGCTCCTGTCCGGGTCACGGTGAAGTACGACCCGTCCAGTGTCCCCCATGCCCCTCTCGCACCTATACGTCGGTCACGCGCAGGCCCGCGTGGGCCTTGTAGCGGCGGTTCGCCGAGATCAGGTTCGCGACCAGGGACTCGACCTGGTGGGCGTTGCGCAGCCGGCCCGCGAAGACGCCGCGCATGCCGGGGATGCGGCCGGCCAGCGCCTGCACGAGGTCGGTGTCGGCGCGCACCTCGCCCAGCACCATCACGTCGGTGTCGATCTCCTCGACCGCCGGGTCCTGGAGCAGGACGGCGGAGAGGTGGTGGAAGGCAGCCGTGACGCGCGAGTCCGGGAGGAGCGCGGCGGCCTGTTCGGCGGCACTGCCCTCCTCCGGCTTCAGGGCGTACGCGCCCTTCTTGTCGAAGCCCAGCGGGTTCACGCAGTCGACGACGAGCTTGCCCGCGAGTTCCTCGCGCAGCGCTCCGAGGGTCTTGGCGTGGCCGTCCCACGGCACGGCGACGATCACGATGTCACTGCGCCGGGCGCACTCGGCGTTGTCCGCGCCCTCGATGCCCAGGCCCAGCTCGTCGGCGGCACCCTGGGCGCGCTCGGCGGCGCGCGAGCCGATGATCACCTTCTGGCCGGCCCTGGCCAGCCGGTACGCGAGGCCGCGCCCCTGGTCCCCCGTACCGCCGAGGACGCCGACGACGAGGCCGGACACGTCGGGCAGCTCCCAGGGGTCCTTGGCCGGCTTCTTCGCGGCGGGGGGCTGAGGATTGTCTGTGGTGGAAGTCATGAAACGACCCTACTCGCAGGTAGGACCCTCGTCCGGGTGAGCGCGGGCCCGTCCCGCGGACACCGCCCGCGCACGGGCGGCAGGCTCCCGGCATGGATGCCGTGAGGGTCGCACTGCTGCGGGAAGTCCTGGCCGGTACCGAGTGGCTGGGCGCGACGAGACGGTTCGCCGGGGTGCTGCGGGCGTCGGTGGAGCGGCAGGACAGCGGGCTGCTGCTCGTCGGTACGGAGCGGTACGAACCGTGGCACCTAGCGGCGCACCTGCAGGACGAGGCCGCGTGGTCGGGGCTGCCCGCGCTGGCCCCCACGCTCGTACGGCACGAGGTGCGCGCCGCCGATCCCGCGCACCTCTCGGTCGGCCTCGGCCGGCTCGCGGCGGCCGGGCGCGGAGAGACGTTGCTGGTGGTGGCGCCGGAGGAGGCGGGGGCGGGACTGCTGGAGCGGGTGGACGACGTGCGGCGGGCCGGGGCGACGGTGCTGGCCCTCGGCGGCGAGGACGAACACGGCGAACTCGCCTCCCTCGCACACGAGTCGCTGACGGTCCCGGCGGAGGGGGAGGTGGGGCTGGACACGGTCCAGCACCTGGTGAGCGCGGCGGCGGGCGAGAACACGGTGCCGGGGGTGCGCGGCGGGCGGAGGTGGCGGGACCGGCTGGCGCGGGCGGCGGACCGGTTGATGGCTCCACCGCCGGAGAGGTGGTAGGGGCCGAGGTGCGCGTGGCCCTTTGGGCGGCGGGGCCACCCCCCGGGGCGCGGGGGCGCCTCCCTGCACGGGCGAAGCCGAGTGCTCGGGGGAGGGCGGGCACGGGGGCGGCCCCCACCGGACGGCGCACCCACGCCCCTGCGCCGCGCCACTCCCGTGCCCCGCCGCCCAAGGGGAGCTGCCGGGAGCGGCGGCGGGATTAACGGGTTGCTTCGGGTGGGGGCGGGGCGGAGCATGTCCCTCCGTGTCCCGAAAGCTCCGTGCCCTTCTTCCCGACCTCTCCCCCTGGCGCTCCTCCGCCGATTTCCGGTTGCTGTGGGTGCAGGGTCTGGTGGCGTTCTTCGGCAGTTCGATGGCCCTCATCGCGCTGCCGCTGCAGATCGCGCACCTCACCGATTCCCCTCTCGCCGTCGGTGCGATCGGGGCCGTCGAGCTGGTGCCGCTCATCGTCTTCGGGCTGTACGGCGGTGCTCTGGCGGACGCCGTGGACCGCAAGCGGATCATCCTGCTGACCGAGGTCGGCCTCGGGGTCGCGGCCGTCGTCCTTCTCGTCAACGCCCTGCTCCCGCACCCCCTGCTGTGGCCGCTGTACGTGGTCGCCGCGGCGGTTGCCGCCCTCGCCGGGCTCCAGCGTCCGGCGCTGGACTCCCTGCTGGCCCGGATCGTGCCGCACGACCAGCTCACGGCCGCCGCCGCGCTCAACGCGCTGCGCTGGCAGGTCGGGGCCATCGCCGGGCCCGCCCTCGCGGGGGTCGTGGTGGCGACGGCCGGTACGGCCACCGCGTACGCGATCACCGCGGCCGGGTTCGCCGTCTCGGTCGTGATGTGCCTGCGACTGTCCCCCGCGCCGCCCTCCGACACGGCGGAGAAGCCGTCGCTGCGCGGCATAGCGGAGGGCGCGCGCTACGCGTGGAGCAAGCCGGTCCTGCTGGGGACGTACGCCATCGACCTGGCCGCGATGTTCCTGGCGTTCCCGAACGCCGTCTTCCCCTTCCTGGCCGCCGATCTGGACGCCGAGTGGGCGCTGGGCCTGATGTACGCGGCGATGCCGCTCGGCGCGTGCCTGGTGGGCCTGACCAGCGGGTGGGCGTCGAAGGTGCGGCGGCACGGCAGGCTCGTCGTACTCGGGGCGGCGGGGTGGGGTCTCGCCATGGCGGCGGCCGGGCTGACCGACGACATCTGGCTGGTGCTGCTCTGCATCGCGATCGCGGGCGGGGGCGACATGCTGAGCGGGCTGGGCCGCTCCACCATCTGGAACCAGACCATCCCCGAGGAGCTGCGCGGCCGGCTCGCCGGGATCGAGATCCTCTCCTACAGCTGCGGCCCGCAGCTCGGCCAGGTCCGTGCGGGCGCGGTCGCGAGCTGGACGGGCACGCGCGGCGCGGTGTGGAGCGGCGGCGCGGCGTGCGTGGTCGCCGTGGGCCTGCTGGCCGCCGTACTGCCGAAGCTGCTGTCCTACGACTCGGACACGGACGAGGACGCGGCACGCCGCCGGGCCCAGCGCCAGGCCCAGGACCAGGGCGGGGGCCCGGCCCCCGCACCGGACGGGGTGCAGGACCGGGCGCACGCACCGGAGCAGGACCCGGCGGCGACGGCGTGAGCCGCGCGGGTCAGGCGTCCGCGTCGCCCCGGCCCGCGTCCTTGTCGCCCTTGTCGTGCCACTTCGGGTCGTTCTCCCACTCCAGGTTGCGTTCGGCGGCCCGGTCCATGGCGTGCTGGGCCTCCTCGCGGCTGCCGTACGGCCCGAAGCGGTTCTGGGCGGGACACTGCGGGCCCTCCTCCACGGTCTTGTGCTCCAGGCAGTAGAACCACTCGCCGGCCTTGCCGGTGGTGCGTCGCTTGAACAGGGCCATCGTCGTGTCTCCTCGCTTCGCCGGCCGCTCGTCGCGCGGGCGTCTCTGTCGCCATAGTGCCCCCGAGTGGCTGGCTAGACTCGTCCGTATGTCTGGCCAGTCGCTGCTCGTACCAGGGGAGCTCTCTCCCACCCGTTCCGTCCCCGGCAACATCCGGCGCCCCGAGTACGTCGGGAAACCCGCGCCGACGCCCTACACAGGGCCCGAGGTCCAGGACTCCGACACCATCGAGCGGATGCGCGTCGCGGGCCGCGTGGCCGCCCGTGCGATGGAGGAGGCCGCCAAGCACATCGCGCCCGGCGTGACCACCGACGAGCTCGACCGGGTCGCGCACGAGTACATGGTGGACCACGGGGCGTACCCCTCGACCCTCGGCTACCGGGGCTACCCGAAGTCGCTGTGCAGCTCCGTCAACGAGGTCATCTGCCACGGCATCCCCGACTCGACCGTCCTCAAGGACGGCGACATCGTGAACCTCGACGTCACGGCCTACCTCAACGGCGTGCACGGCGACAACAACGCCACCTACCTCTGCGGCGACGTCGACGAGGAGTCGAAGCTGCTCGTCGAGCGGACCCGCGAGTCCCTCAACCGCGCCATCAAGGCGGTCCGTCCGGGCCGTCAGATCAACGTCATCGGCCGCGTCATCGAGTCGTACGCCAAACGCTTCGGCTACGGCGTCGTGCGGGACTTCACCGGCCACGGCATCAACACGTCCTTCCACAGCGGCCTGATCGTGCCGCACTACGACAGCCCGCACGCGACGACCGTGATGCAGCCCGGCATGACGTTCACGATCGAGCCGATGCTGACGCTGGGCACGCACGAGTACGACATGTGGGACGACGGCTGGACGGTCGTCACCAAGGACCGCAAGCGCACCGCCCAGTTCGAGCACACGCTGGTGGTGACGGAGACCGGGGCGGACATCCTCACGCTTCCGTAGCCGGCGGTGGGGTTCGGACCTCCGCACTTTTTACCGACAGCGCGTCGGGAACCGGTTGACTTAGGTAAGCCTAAGCAGCGAGGATCGGTGGTGGCGGGTGCCACTGCTGCCACCACCGCTCTTGACCCGGCCCCTTCTGTCCCCGGAGGTCCGCTTTGGACACCCCTTTCTCCACCCAGATCCGTGTCGCCTCGCACGAGCAGCACACGGAGGCGGAGACCTCGACGTTCATGAGCGACCTCCTCGGCGGCAAGCTCGGCGTGGACGCGTACACGCGCTACACGGAGCAGCTGTGGTTCGTCTACAAGGCCCTTGAGGACGCCGCCGCTTCACTCGCGGACGACCCGGTGGCCGGCCCCTTCATACAGCCCGAGCTGATGCGCGTCGCCGAACTGGAACGCGACCTCGCACACCTGCGCGGCGCCGACTGGCGCGAGGTCCTCGTCGCCCTCCCTGCCACAGCGGCCTACGCGGCACGTGTCACCGAGTGCGCTGCCACCTGGCCCGGCGGTTACGTGGCCCACCACTACACCCGCTACCTCGGCGACCTCTCCGGCGGTCAGATCATTCGCGACAAGGCCGAGAAGACCTGGGGCTTCGCCCGCAAGGGCGACGGCGTGCGCTTCTACGTCTTCGAGGGCGTCGCCAACCCGGCCGCGTTCAAGCGGAATTATCGGGAGCTGCTGGACGCCGTACCGGCGGACGAGCTCGAAAAGAAGCGCATCATCGAGGAGTGCAAGCGTGCCTTCGACTACAACGGGGCGGTGTTCAGGGAGCTGGGCGGCGAGTTCCCGCTCAGCGCATAGCTGCTGACCAGCTGTCAGTGATGTGAGAGGTGCGCGCCGGAGTCGGCGCGAACCCCTCGGCCGCGGCTCGGTGCGGGCCCCTCGGCCGTGGAACCGCGTCACCTCGCCTACGGAAAGGCCCGCGCGCGCGGACCGGCTCCGACCGCGCGTGCCTCTCCGGCGGCCCCGAGCCCCTTGCCGGCCACGGCTGCTCCGGCCGGCCCACCGGCCCGCGCCGTCCCGGCGAACCGGACCCGGCCGCCCAGTTCGATCAGGCCGTCCGGGCCCGGGGCGGTGAGAAGCTGCGAGCCCCTCCCCTGCCGGATGTTGAGGGCGCGGCCGAGCCGGGCGGTGAGCAGAAGCGCGGCGGCCCCCGTCGCCTCGTCCTCCACGATGCAGTCGCCGCGCCGCGGGAAGGCACGCGCCCGCACCCGCCCGGCGGCCTCGTCCTCCCAGGCCCATGCGTACAGCCATCCCTCGCCCGGCGGCGGCGCGGGCAGCGCCTCCACCTCGGCTGCGGACCCGTACCGCCGCAGCGTGCGCGGCGGCGCCCACTCCGCACGCGCGGCGATCCAGGTGAACTCGCCGTCCTGACGGGCGAACACGTCGCCGACGGCCAGTTCGAGCACCTCGATGTCGAGCAGCCAGGCGACGCCGACGAGGGGGTGCCCGGCGAAGGGGAGGCCGAGGGTGGGCGTGCGGATGTCGACGACCCCACGCTCGGGATCGTCCACGAACACCGTCTCGCTGTAGCCGAGTTCCCGTGCGTACGCCTGGCGGGAGGCGGGGTCCGGGTGGGTGCGGGGGGCGTTCCGTACAACAGCGAGGGTGTTGCCGTGGTGGCCGGCGGGACCACAGAAGACTTGGAGGAGGTCGAGATCGTTCACGGTCGGCATCTAAGCACGGTGCGACTCGACGGCAAGGCCCCTGACCTGAGCCCCCCTTGGGCAGCGGGGCCTCCGCCCTGCCAGAGCCCGCGGGGAGCTGACCCGTACCCGGTCCCCGTGCCCGTGCCGTTCTTCGCCCCGGTAGGGTTCCGGTCGTCGGTGACGGCCGGTACCACGGAGACACAGAAGGCACCACATGGGAACGCGCACGCGGAGCACTCGGAGACCGAAGCGGCGCACGGCCGCGTCGGCGACGCTGGCCCTGGCCCTCGCGCTGACGGCGAGCGGGTGCGTGACGGTGCACGGCGAGCTGGAGGTCGTCCCGGCGGCGACCCGGGCCGAAGCGGCCCAGGCGCTCAAGGACTTCACGGACGCCTACAACAAGGCCGACAAGGCGTACGACCCGGCCCTCGTCGCGGGCCGGGTCACCGGCGCGCTCGCCGCCATCAACCAGGCGGCGCTCAGGGCCCGCCGCCAGCAGAGCCCGGCCGGCAACCCGGGCCATCGCGAACTCGCCCTCGGCGACGCCCGTTTCCTCATACCGAAGAAGGCGGGCTGGCCGCGCTGGTTCGTCGCGGACACCGACAGCAACCGCGACACCGACCGCACGCAGGACGGCGGCGGCACGGGTGCCGACTCGCGCTGGCTGATCGTCTTCGTCCGGGGTGGCGCGGACCAACTCTGGGAGGCCTCCCACCTGTTGACGCTGCCCGTCGGCAAGGTCCCGGACTTCGCCGTCGACCCCGACGGCTTCGCGAAAGCCGTCCCGCCGGACGGCAGGGGTCCGGCGACGCCGCCGGGGGAACTGAGCCGGGCCTACGCCTCGTACCTCCAGCGCGGCGGCGGGCAGGGGGGCGCCGCCTTCACGCCCGGCCCGTACACCACCGCCTGGCTCGCCCAGCGCAAGCAGGCCTCGCAGCGCGTCGGCCGGTCCATGCAGTACCTCGACCAGCCGCTGGACACGGGAGTGTTCGCCCCGGTGGCGCTGGCCACCGCCGACGGCGGCGCGTTCGTCTTCTTCGCCACCCGGCACTTCGAGAAGCAGACGGCGGCGCCCGGCGTCCCGCTGCTGGACCTGAACGCGGACGTACGGGCCCTCATGACCGGCACCCCGAGGTCGTCCCTGCTGAAGGAACGGGTGGCGAGCCAGGTGGCGCTGGTGCCGGAGCGGGGCGCCGCCGGGACCGGGGTGGACCTCCAGTCCCGGGTGCAGGGCCTGGTGTCGGCGCAGGGGTCGTGACTTCCCCGCCGCGCACGGCGGTTCAGCGGCCGAGGGGCCAGGCCACCGCGTGCGGGTCGGCGTCCGAGCCCGCCTCGTCGGCGGCGGCGACGTACCGGGCGCAGGCGTCGGTGAGGGTCTCCAGCAGGGTCAGCGGGTCGGGCAGCTGGTGTTCGAGGCCGCGCTCCCAGTGCACGTCCAGCTCACCGGGCAGCCGTGCCGGGGGCACCAGGACGTAGCTGCCCCGGCAGTGCCACCGCAGGCCCGGATGCTCGTCCATGGTCTCGGGATGGCAGTCCAGCTCGCACGGCCACCACTCGTCCTCGTCCTCGGGGGTGCCGCGGGTCGCGGTGAAGAACAGCATCCGGGCGTCCGCCCCGCTGCCGCCCTCGCCAAAGACCGCCACCGGGCCGACCTCGACACCGGCCTCCAGCAGCCGCTCCAACGCACTGCGACCGGCCTCCAGCGGAACGTCCAGGACGTCGTGGACCATGCCGGTCGCGGTGATGAAGTTGGCCTGCGGATGGGTGTTCGCCCAGCGTTCGATCTGTGCGCGGTCGGTGGTCGACTGAGTCTGCCAGGCGAAGGACACCGGATGCCGGGCGGGCGTAGGACAGCCCACCCGCTCGCAGGAACAGCGGTAGGCGACGGGGTAGGCGGCCGGGGCCAGCGGGAGCCCGGCCGCCGCGGCGGCCCGCAGCAGCTCCAGCCGGTCCGCGCCGGGGTCGGTGACGGGCCTGTTCCCGGCCCGGCGGCGCAGCCACTGGGCGATCCGGCCCTCGACGCCGAACGCACCGGACGGTTTCGCCTCTCCGGCCGACTTCGCTGCTCCGGACGATTTGGCTGCTCCGGACGAATAAGACTCCGCGCCCATCTGGCTCCTCACCCTCAACGTCGGCCCCCGGCGGTCCCCACCATGCTCGCACCATCCTGCGCCCCGGGTGGCCGGTGTCCGCATCCGGGGTCCCCGCGGGAGCCGGGCGGGGCACCGGGCCGGGCCGCTCAGCGCGGGGCGAGGCCGTTCAGCGCGTAGTCGACGAGCCGGTCGGCGTACGCGTGCGTGAGGGGGGCGGTGCGCAGCAGCCAGCGGTGGGTGAGCGGCCCGGTGAACAGTTCCAGGGCGGTCTCGGGGTCGACGTCGGCCCGTACGTGCCCCGCCTCGCGGGCGGCGACGAGCCGGTCCACGTACAGCTGGAGGGCGGGGCGCAGCAGGGTGTCGACGTAGCGGGAGCCCAGTTCGGCGTCGACGATGCCTTCGGCGGTCAGGGCGCGGGTGGGGATGTCGTACTTGGGGTCGACGAGTTCGTCGACGGTCGCGCGCAGGACGCGCCTGAGGTCGGCCGCGAGGTCGCCGGTGTCGGGAATGGCCTGCGCGGTCTCGCCGAGTGCGTCGGCGGCCTGCTGGTTGAGGTCCACGAAGGCCTCCAGCAGGACGGCCGCCTTGGAGGGCCACCACCGGTAGATGGTCTGCTTGCCGACTCCGGCGCGGGCGGCGATGCCCTCGATGGTCGTCCGCTGGTAGCCGACCTCGCCGACGAGGGCGAGGGCGGCGTCGTAGATCGCCCGCCGGGAGCGCTCGCTGCGGCGGGTGGAGTCGGGGGTCCTGGTGTCTGCCATGGACGCAATCTACCAGCTCGACGAGACGATACGTCTCGCGTGTGGTGTTTCACAGCGGCCTCCCCCGCCCCAGGGGTCGCGCACGCACGTGGTGCGGCCCAATCCACCCTTTCGATGCACAGCACAAATCGCTCCCCACCCCCGACCATGGGCACACGGCCGCCACATCCCGTGCCCGGCCACCCCTCAGTGAGGAGCCCTCATTGACTCCACGCATTCGTGACTGCGCGCCCCGCCGCTACCTGATGTGTCCTCCGGAGCACTTCAGGGTCACGTACTCCATCAACCCCTGGATGGACCCCGCCAAGCCCGTCGAACTCCCCCTGGCGCTCGCCCAGTGGGAGGACCTCCGCGACCGCTACCTCTCCCTCGGCCACACCGTGGAACTCCTCGCCCCCCGCCCGGACCTGCCCGACATGGTCTTCGCCGCGAACGGCGCGACCGTCGTCGACGGCCGTGTCCTGGGCTCCCGGTTCGCCTACGCGGAGCGCACCCCCGAGGCCGAGGCCCACCGCGCGTGGTTCCGCGCCCACGGCTTCACCGACCTCCGCGAGCCGGAACACGTCAACGAGGGCGAGGGCGACTTCGCCGTCACCGCGTCCTGGCTGCTGGCCGGGCGCGGTTTCCGCTCCACCTCCGCCGCCCACGACGAGGCGCAGGAGTTCTTCGGCCGGCCGGTCATCGGCCTCGACCTCGTGGACCCCCGCTACTACCACCTGGACACGGCGCTCGCCGTGCTCGACGACCGCACGGACGAGGTCATGTACTACCCGGGGGCGTTCTCCCCGGGCAGCCGGGCGGTCCTGGCCCGCCTCTTCCCGGACGCCGTGATCGCCGAGGAGGCGGACGCCGCGGCACTGGGCCTCAACGCGGTGAGCGACGGCCGGCACGTCCTGCTGCCGCAGGCGGCGGCCGGCCTCTTCGGACCGCTGCGCGCCCGCGGGTTCGAGCCGATCGGCATGGACCTCGGCGAACTCCTCAAGGGCGGCGGCAGCGTCAAGTGCTGCACCCAGGAACTGCGCCCCCACGCCCCCGGCCCGCGGCGGGCGGCTCCGGCACCACTCGCCCGGTCGGGGGCCGGCTCCTGAGGCCGGCGGACGGGACCCGGCCCTAGACCTCCCGGGAAGCACCCTGCGAAGAGCGCTCCGACGGGGGCGGCCACGCGTCGCCCCAGTCGGTGTCCCTGGCCGCCCGGTAGAGGTCCCCGTGCCGCTTCTTGGACACGTTCTCCCGTGCCAGTACGGGCTGCCGCCCGCTCTCGCCCTCGTCCCGCCGGCACAGCTCCAGCATCACCAGCCCCTTGCGGATCTGCGGCCTGCGCACCACCCGCCCGTCGACCGGCCGCGCGCCGACCACCGCGTCCCGCACCGCCACCACGTACGCGAACTTCTCGTCCTCGTACGGCAGCGAACCGCCCTTGACCTGCCGGTGCAGCGACGAGCGGCTGACCCGCGCCGAGAAGTGGCACCAGTCGGTGCCCTCCGGGTCCATCGGGCAGGCTCCCCCGTCCGGACACGGCGCGGCGATGCTCAGCCCGGCCGCGAGCAGCTGCTCCCGCGCGGCCAGCACCCGCCGGTACCCGTCCGGAGTGCCCGGCTCGACGACGACGACTGCCCCGGTCGCGGCGCGGGCCGCCTCCGCGACGAGGGTGGTCCGGTCGGCCGCGTCCAGTTCCTTCAGCACGTACGAGATCGTCACCAGCGCGCTGCCGCCGAGGCTGAGCGCCGCCCCGATCCGGGCCCGCTGCCACACCACGTCCCGCAGGGCCGGCGCCCCGGAGGCCTCCGCCAGCTCCCGGCCGAGCGTCAGCGCGGGATCGGCCCAGTCCAGCACGGTGCTGCGCTGCGTCCCCCACGCCTCGGACACCGCCCAGGTCGCCGCCCCGGTGCCGCCGCCGACGTCGGTGTGCGTGTCCGGCGTCCACGCCGGGGCCGCTTCCCGCAGGGCGCCGAGCGCCGACCGTACGGCCTCGAAGGTCGCGGGCATCCGGTACGCCGCGTAGGCGGCCACGTCGGAGCGGTCCCGGAGCACCGGGGCGTCGGTCGGGGTGGTCCCCCGGTAGTTGGCGATCAGCCGGTCGACGGCCTGGGCGGTCCGCTTGGGCCCCAGCCCGTCGAGCAGTCCGGCGAGGGCACCGCGCAGTACCTCCGAAGTGGCCCGCGGGACGGAGCCGGCGGCGGCGTGCGAGGTGGGGAGGGTGGCGTTCACCGGAAGAGTGTAGGGGGCAAAAAGGGACGTGAGGGAACTGCTGCGCGAGCAGGGGCAGTTGCATACGCTGGCAGCCGTTGACCATTCCTGGGGGGCACCGTGGGACAGCGGATCGTGCGCACCGCGCTGGTGGCCGGGGTGGCCGTACTGGCCCTCCTGCTGCTGCTCGCCGCCTACGGCGGCACCAAGGACTCCGCCGACGACAAGGGCGCCGGGGACGGCGCACGCGCCTCGTCCGCACCGGGCACGGGCACGCCCGCGCCCGTCCCCCGGCTCCTCGTCCCCGCGGCCTTCGACACCTCGAACGGCTGGCGGATCGCCGGCGGCTCGACGGAGTACGCCCTCGCGCAGTCGCCCGCCCTGGTCGCGCACGTGGAGCGTGCCGGGCCGGAGGATTTCGTGCTCCGCGCGTACGACGCGGACAGCGGAAGGACCGTCTGGACGGGCAGGCCGTGGCGCTCCCTGGCCGGCCCGGAGCACTTCCCCCGGCTGCTCACCGTCGTCAAGGGCGACCGGCGCTTCTTCGTGACCTGGTCGTACGGGAAGGTCAGCGGCTCGGACGCGCTGTCGACCGGGGACTCGGTCGTCGCCCTCGACGTGTACGAGGCCGGGAACGGCTCCCAGCGGCACCTGGACCTGCCCTGGACGGGCGTCCCGGTGGTCTCCGGCACGGGGCCCGGCATCCTGGTCACCGACGGCGCGGCGACGGCGACGGTCGTGGACCCGCTGACCCTGCAGCCCGCCTCCTTCGCGTCCCGGGACCTCGGCCACCCCAAGGGCTGCAAGAACTGCCGCACAAGCACCCAGGTGCGCGGCCTGACCGCGAAGGGGCTGCTGGTGAGCGGCCGGACGGAGTTCTGGGTACGGCCGACGGCCGGGAAAGCGGGCAAGGGCGGCTGGTACAGCGCGAAGGCCGCCCCCGGGGGAACGGACCCGGCGTCCGGGCTGCCGACCTCCCTCACCGCCTCCGGGCACGTCCTCGCCAAGTGGCAGATGAGGAAGCCGAGCGCCTGGGACCGGTGGGCGGTGCACGACGCGGACACCGGCAGGGTCCTGGCCACCGCCGACTGCCGCAAGCCCGCGATCGAGCCGGGCGAGTACCCGCAGGCGGTGACCGCGCCCGGCGGCCAGTACCTGGTCGCCGGGAACCTCGCCTTCGACCTGCGCACCCCCGTACCCAAGGGCGCGAAGACGGGACACTGCCTCCAGGAGCGGGCGGGCTCCAAGGCCGTCACCCTCGTCTCGGTCACCGACACGGGCCTGGCGTACGGCACCACCAGCCCCACCTCGGGCGGCGGCACCCCCGTCGAGGTCCCCCTCGCGACCGCGGTCCCGGCGGCCCTCGCGGACACCGCGCTGCTGCCGGAGGCGGAGGTCGCGGGCACGGGGCTGTTCCGCTGGACGGACCGCCAGGACCGCCCGTACCTGGTCGGCTACCGGCTCCGCTGAGGCACGCCCCGCCGCTGCCCGGGCCAACCGCGCACGAACGCCGCCTCGCGGCACGCCCGTACGAGCACTCCCGTACGAGCACTGACGTGCGAACCCTGGCGTACGGACGCCGACTCGGACACTCTGAGCGGATGTTGCTGCCGAGCGCACACGAACAGACCGAACTCATCGAGGTCGTCCGCATCTCCCCGGACGCCAACGACCCGCTGCCGAAGACCCTGGACGGCGAGGACGTCGCGATCTGGGAGGGCGACGAGGCCCGTGAAGTCCTCTCCCTGATCAAGGAACTGCCGGTCAGCAGGCCCGGCCAGACGTTCCTGCCGGGGTGGGGGCTGCGGGCGCACGGCCCGCGCGGCATGCTCTTCGAGTTCGCCTTCAGTTACGACTGCCACGCCGCCCGGGTGTGGGGACCCGCCGTGCCGCACAAGCAGGAGGGCCTCTACCCCTTCGACCCGGACAGTCCGCAGGCCGTCGAACTCCTGCGGCGCTTCAGGGCCTGCACCTGACCCGCCCCCGCACACGGGGCCGCCCCCGTACGGAGGGACGTCCGTACGGGGGCGGCATCACGCAGGCGGGAGGCGGCGGGCCTCCCGCTGGCTCACGCCTCCGGGCTCCGCTGCCAGGGGCGGCACAGCCCCAGGAAGCACCCGACGGCGAGCAGCGCGCACACCAGCTGCACGACCGCCATGGGGACGGCCGTCGCCTCGCCCGCGATGCCGACCAGCGGCGAGGCGACCGCCCCGACCAGGAACGACGACGTGCCGAGCAGGGCGGAGGCGGAACCGGCCGCGTGCGGGGTGCGCATCAGGGCCTGCGTGTTCGTGCTGGGCATGATCAGGCCCATCGCCGACATCAGCACGAACAGCCCGGCCGCGACCGGCCACAGCCCGACCTTCCCGAACACCCCGCTCGTCATCAGCAGCAGCGCCAGGCCGGCGAGGGTGATGACGGCGAGCCCGACCGCGAGCACCTTGTCCAGCCGGACCCGGCCGACCAGCAGCTTGCCGTTGATCTGGCCGACGGTGATCAGGCCGATGGAGTTGACGCCGAAGAGCAGGCTGAAGGTCTGCGGGGACGCCCCGTAGATCTCCTGCACGACGAACGGGGAGGCGCTGATGTACGCGAAGAGGACGGCGAAGGAGAGGCCGCCGGTGAGCATGTAGCCGGTGAAGACACGGTCGGCGAGCAGCCCCCTCATGGTGCGCAGGGCCTCCCCCACGCCGCCGGTGTGCCGCCGCTCCTGCGGCAGCGTCTCGTGCAGGTACTTGAACACGACGAGGGTAAGGGCCAGCCCGACGCCGGTCAGCACGTAGAAGACGCCGCGCCAGTCCGTCAGCCGCAGCACCTGGCCGCCGATGACGGGCGCGATCACGGGAGCGACACCGGAGATCAGCATCAGCGTGGCGAAGAACCGTGCCATCTCCACGCCGTCGTACATGTCACGCACCATCGCCCGCGCGATGACGATGCCCGCGGCTCCGGCGAGACCCTGCAACAGCCGGAATCCGATGAGGAGTTCGGCGTTGGGCGCGAAGGCGCAGATGGCGGTCGCGAGGACGTAGACGACCATGCCGACCAGCAGCGGGCGGCGACGCCCCAGCTTGTCGCTGAGCGGGCCGACGACGAGCTGGCCGAGCGCCATGCCGGCGAGGCAGGCGGTCAGGGTGAGCTGGATGGTGGCGGCGGGCGCACCGAGCGCCCTGGTGACCTCGGGCAGGGCCGGGAGGTACATGTCCATGGAGAGCGGCGGCAGCGCGGTGAGCCCGCCGAGGACGAGCGTGACGAGAAGGCTGGTCCGGCGGACCCCGGCTCCGGGAACGGCTGCCTTTCCCGCGCCGCCGGACGCGGACGTCTTCTCGGAACGCGCGGACGGGAACGCGGTGTCCGAGGGCGCGGATCCGGCGGGCACGGACGCGGAAGGATGTCCGCTCCCGGCGGACGCGGTCCTGGTGATCCCGGCGGTCCCGGCGGACACAGCAGGCCCGGCGGGCCCGGCGGGTCCGGCGGTGGCTGCGGTCGCCGATCCCGCCGCCGCCATCGCCTCCGCGCCCGCCCCGGGTATGTGGTCGCTCGCCGCCGTTCCCGCTTCCTGCTTGCCGCTCTCCGGCATCGTCACTCCCATTTCGTTGAATACCGACCTATGCTCTCAGCTCGTCCGGAGCGAACGGAACAGGCTTCCGGTAGGGGAGCGAAGGGCGGGGTGATCCGCAGCGGACCCATTCGCCGGGGAGTACTGGCCACCGGCCGGATCGCCTCGGCGTTCACCGCCGAGTTGCGGAAGATGCCGGACGCGGAGGTGGCGGCCGTCGCCTCCCGTACGCCGGAACGCGCGAAGGACTTCGCCGAACGTTTCGGCATTCCCCGGGCGTACGGGAGCTGGGCGGAACTCGCCGCCGACGACGATATCGACGTGGTCTACGTCGCCGGACCCCACACGGCCCACCGGGCGGCGGCCAGAATGTGCCTGGAGGCGGGCCGCGCGGTCATCTGCGAGAAGGCGTTCACCCTGAACGCGCCGGAGGCGGCGGAGTTAATCGCCATCGCCCGCGCCCACGACCGCTTCCTGATGGAAGCGATGTGGACTTCGCGTAGGCCGACTGCACGGGCGTGCGGGACGTCCCGCACGACAGCCTGCGCCACGAGGCGGCGGAGGTGATGCGCTGCCTGCGCGCGGGCGAGAGGGAGTCGCCGCTGGTCCCGCTGGACGGAGCCCACGCGGTGATGCGGACGCTGGACGCGGTACGGGAAAGGATCGGCGTCCGCTACCCGTCGGAGGCCGCCCCCGGGGCAGCGCAGGCCTGACCCGCGGGGCTGCCACCCCCACCGGGGCCGGCGCCGGGTGACTCCCCGTACGCCACATGCCGGACGGCCGGGACCCCGCCCCGTCGTCAGTGGCTACCCTCGCCCCCCATGAGCACTCAGACGCAGCAGGCGGACCAGACCCAGCGGGATCGGACGCGCGGGATCGCGCTGGTGACGGGCGCGGGCTCCGGCATCGGCCGGGCGGTGGCGGTGGAGCTGGCCTCGGCCGGCTGGACGGTGGCCCTCGCGGGCCGCCGCGAGGAGCCCCTGGCCCGGACGGCGGAACTCGCCGGAGCAGCGGGCGGCGACACCTTCGCCGTGCCCACCGACGTCTCGCACCCGGACGAGGTGAACGCCCTCTTCTCCGCCGTACAAGACCGCTGCGGCCGCCTCGACCTGCTCTTCAACAACGCGGGCACGTTCGGCCCGGCGAATACCCCCACCGAGCAACTCGCCTACCTGGACTGGCAGTCGGTCGTCCAGGTGAACATCACGGGCGCCTTCCTCTGCGCCCAGGCCGCCTACCGTCAGATGCGGTCCCAGTCCCCGCAGGGCGGCCGCATCATCAACAACGGGTCCCTCTCCGCCCACACCCCCCGCCCGCACTCCGTCGCCTACACCACCACCAAGCACGCCATGACGGGCCTCACCAAGTCCCTCTCCCTCGACGGCCGCCCGTACCGGATCGCGGTCGGCCAGATCGACATCGGCAACGCGGCCACCGACATGACGCAGCGCATGCAGACCGGCATCCTCCAGGCCAACGGCGAACTGGCGGCGGAACCCGTCATGGACGTCGCGGAGGTCGCCCGCACGGTCCGCCACATGGCTGCCCTCCCCCTGGAGGCGAACGTGCAGTTCGCGACGGTGATGGCGACGACCATGCCGTACGTGGGCCGGGGCTAGGGGTTCGGCCCGTCGGGCTCGTCCGGTGCGGCACGCCGTCGGGGCCCGCGCGGGGGAATGCCCGCCGCAACGGCCGGGTTGGGCGTGACATGACTACGCACACGCCCGAGGTCCTGCGCTACACCGCCTTCTCCGCCGACCCCTCCGGCGGGAACCCCGCCGGGGTCGTCCTGGACGCGTCCGCCCTGTCCGACGCCGAGATGCTCGCGGTCGCCGCCGAACTGGACTACAGCGAGACGGCCTTCCTGCTCCCGACGGACACCGAACTCACCTACCGCGTCCGCTACTTCAGCCCGCAGGCCGAGGTCCCGTTCTGCGGACACGCCACCGTCGCGACGGCCGTGGCACTGGGCGAGCGGCACGGCCCCGTCGACCTGGTCTTCGAGACGCAGGCGGGCACCGTCCCGGTCGCCGTCACGAAGTCCGGCGCCGACGGCTCCCCGTACGCGGTCCTCACCAGTGTCGCCCCGCACACCGAGCCGGTCGCCGACGCGGACGTGACGGAGGCCCTGGCGGCCCTGGACTGGCCCGCCGCCGACCTGGACCCGGCCGTGCCGCCCCGGATCGCGTACGCGGGGGCCCGCCACCTCATCCTCGCGGCGGCGACCCGCGCCCGCCTGGCGGACCTCTCGTACGACTTCGACCGTCTGGCCGCCCTCATGCACCGTCTGGACCTGACCACCCTCCAGCTGGTCCACCGCACCTCCGACACGGCCTTCCACGTCCGCGACCCGTTCCCGGTCGGCGGCGTGGTCGAGGACCCGGCGACGGGCGCGGCGGCGGCCGCTTTCGGTGCGTACGCACGGGAGCTCGGCCTGGTCGCCGAGGACGCCACCCTCACCCTTCACCAGGGCGACGACCTGGGCCGACCGGGGGTCCTGACGGTCGAACTGCGCGCGGGCGACCCCCGTATCCGCGTCGGCGGCACGGGAGCCCGCATCCCGGACCCGGCCGTCTGACCCTCGCGCAGCCCCTACGCCTGGCCCGTTTCGAAGCGTGTGACCTTCCCGCCGTCCACCACGAACTTCCATACGGTCCGCGTCGAGGCCCACGCGTCGTTGCGGTAGTCGACGCCGAGTTCCGTTCCGCCGCTCGCCTCCGACTCGACGCGTCCTCCGCACCTCGGCATCAACGACGGCAGGAACGCCTTGGGGCGGCGTAAAGGGAATGTGAAGTTCCTCGTACGATGTGGCCGACTGTTGATCATTTTGAGTACGTGGGGGAACCACATGAAGTTCAGGCGCATATCGACGCTCGTCGCGTCCGCCGCCATCGCACCGGCCGTGCTGCTGGCCTCTCCGGTGCACGCCGCCGAGACCGGGACGCCCGCCGTTTCCGCGCCCGACGCCGGGTCGAAGACGTCTGCGCAGCAGGCGGAGGAGGACCGCGTCGAGATCCTGCGCCTGTTGGGCGCCAAGGACGCGGGGCGGGGCCTCAAGGAGGCGGGTAGCAAGGCCATCGACGCTGGCCCGGCCGCCATGCGGGAGTTCCTGGAGAAGGGCCAGTTCGAGGTCCGCATCGTCGACAACCGGGTGCGGACCGGCCAGATCATGAGCACCGGCGGCCCGGCGGTGCGGGAGGCCGCGCAGAAGGCCCTCTCCGGCACGCCCGAGGACGTCCAGAAGTTCCTCGACAAGGGCCAGTTCGAAGCCCGCATCGTCGACAACCGGGTGCGGGCCACTCAGATCGCGAGCACCGGCGGCCCCGCCGTGAAGGAAGCCGCCAAGAAGGCGCTCCTGGGCACCCCCGAGGACGTCCAGGAATTCCTCGACAAGGGCCGGTTCGAGGCCCGCAAGCAGGACGAGGCCAACGCCGGCAAGGACAAGGACGAGGTCAAGCCCGTACCCGACGCCTCCAAAGAGGCCGACAAGGGCTCCGGCTCCGACAAGGGCACGGGCTCCGGCGCCGGTTCGGGCGAAGACGGCAAGACCGGGCCGGACGCCGACAAGGGCACCGGCCAGGGCACGGGCGGCGCCGGAAACACCGGCGGCACCGGCAGCACGGGCGACACCGTCGCCGACAAGGGCGACGCCGGCGACAAGCCGGTGACCGGCACGGACACGAACGGCCGGGCGACCGCGGCCGACGACACGTCCCTCGCCGCGACCGGCGCCGGTTCGGCGCTGCCGTGGGCCGCGGGCGCCACCGCGCTCGCCCTCGCGGGCGGTGCGGGCCTGCTGGTGGCCACGCGCCGCCGCCGCTCCGCCGAAGGCTGAGCCGACGCTCCACGAAGGACGGCCCCGACCGGAGAATCCATCCGGTCGGGGCCTTGGCGCGACCTCTCGCCCGTACGCGGGAACGGAGGCGGCAGACGGGTCGTGCCGCAGGCCGGCCGGGTTCGGTCGTCGCACCTGCTGACGGCGGCCGGTGGCAGTCGGGGTTCGTCCGGTACTGACCCGGCCCCGATGCAATCAGGGGCGCGCAGAGGACCGTTCAGAGGCACCTACTTTCCGAACCGGTCTCTGCGAGTTCCGGTGGGAGTCGCGGAGTGCTGTCTGTGGACTCCCCCGGACGCGCGCCCGTTCGAGTCACCGCCGGTCAGGGTGGAACACCTTCGACGCGGTGGGAGCCATCCGGCTGAGGACAATCGTGCGGACCTGCGTCATGCTCCTGCCGCGGAACCCTTCCCGCCATGCCGCACGACCGGGGGCCCGGGCCAAGACCGCCGAGGTCCGCAAGCCACCGGAACACCGCGACGCAAGGCGGCAAGGGCTCAATCAGTGACGACAGACCAACTGCAGCATTGGGACGACAATATCCATAACCGCTTTGGCCAACGGCAGGTGCCCGCTGAAAGCCGATCCGATGATTGTCGACCCGAACACCTCTTTCTCGCACAGCAGATGCGGCTGGCATACGGGTGACTTTCGTCGACGTCTGTGCCGGTGCGCGGTAATCTCGTAGCGGAACCTGTCAGGCGGAATTCACCAGCCGACGGCCCCTGCGCCGCGAATACCGCCATTCACGACGTACAGGTTTCGAGTTCCTCCTGCAGTATGAACAGTAACTGCGCTCCCCGGCCTTCTTCGGGCCAGGCAGCGCAGTTACTGTGTGCGGACGCATCCGGGGCCCAGCGGCCCCTACGAGCCGCGCATCTGGGAACGTCCGCCGTCCGCCTCACCCTTGCGGGACACTCCGGGGTGGTCGCCGGCGGGGGCGCAGGAAGGCTTCGCAGCCGCTGCCGGCAAACCGAGGTGCGGCATTGCGGTGACGCATGCTCGTCGAGCTTCCACAGACAGGACCTTCCGGGCGGACGCCGCAAGCCCGGCGGGCGGGCCGACGGTTGTGGGGTAGACGGCCGCGTGGAACTGCTCGGCGCCCCCGCCGCGCACCCTTGGGCACGCGGTCGGGCCTCCGAGGAGGGCGGGTCCTCTGGCGAGGGCCCGGTGCACTGCGTCCGTACGCCGTGTGGTCACGGACCGGAGGCCCTGCTGCGCTTCTCTCATCGCCCTTATGGCCACGAACACGGCCTGCGGACACGCCCTGCCTGGCGTGCAGGGCCGCACAGTGAGCGGCCCTGCACCACCCGGGGGCAGGTTCCCACCGCGGGCGTTCCGTGAACCGCATCCGGGGGGCAGGCGCTCCCGGCCGCGCGCGGCGGGGTACCGGGACCGTCACCCCGCAGAGGGAATCGCCGTCGCAGGAATAGGCTGAACGGGTGTAAGGAGCCGCGAAGCCCCATGAGGGCGCCACTAGCATCCGCGGACATGACCTCATCCACGGCCGTGAAGCCAGAACAGCAGCGTTCCCTCCTGGGTACCCTCATCATCATCCCGTGGGCCAACGAGCCCGCGACCGAAAACGGCGCCGTGACGCCATTTCTCCTGGTGTGTTCCCGAGGGGACGGCCGTGACGGGCCGGAAGCAGGCACGGAAGCGCTGCGGGCCGAACTGGCGAAGGCCGGTCTCTCGACCGGCGGCGCGGTCGAGGACCTCACGCGGACGTCTCGAAGTTCGATCTCGCTGCTGGTGGAGGCGGGCCAAGCGGTACTCAGCCTCCCCTTCCTGCACGTGCAGTGCCCGGTCTCCTCGGCGTGGCAGCAGGCGGCTCAGGAGAGCGGCCAGGCCTTCCTCATCTGCGCGACGCGCCCGTGGCCGGAGGCCGTGCAGGGCAAGGACGTCGGCGCGGAGCAACTGCGTGCCTTCGTCTCGGACGAACGAACAGTGCCGTCCAGCGTCCGTTGTCTCCTGCCGGTGCGCAGGGTACGTACCTGACGCACGAGGCGCAGTGGTGACTGGAACGGCGGTCCACTCCAGGACGCGCCGTTCCGGCTGTCATCCGGTTGCACCCGTAGGACGAAGCCACGGTGAACGCGGAAGGACTGCGCGGCACCCAACGCACGGTGCTCCGCCGGCACAAGCGGTGGACGGGACGGTGGGTACACGGACCAGGGGATGGCCGAGCTGTCGCAACGGCCCCCCGGTCCTGCCGGTCCTCAGCGGCCCCTGGTACCCGAATCCGGTCAAGACGTTATCGGCGGGAAACGATCCGGCCCCCGGACCCCGCCCTCCGAAAACCCCAGGACCCCGCCCTCCGAAAATGGGTGTGCCCCGGGACACGAAGATATTTCTTCGCGTCCCGGGGCTTTCTCACGGATTCCACAGCTTCAGGTCTGCCCCAGTCGCACCAGGAGTTATTCGCCCTCACACTTTCGCTGACATACGCGCAGTGCTTGGCTCATCCGGTATCGAATCTGGCGGAGCGGAAGCGGAGGCGTTCAGCGGTGCCTCAGTTGCTGGCCGCAGAACCTCAGTTGTGCACCGCACCCAGAATCGGAAGTGCGGGAGCGGAGGAGTCGTCCTTGACCTTCGAGTTCTGGCGGATCTCGTTGCACTGGAAGGCACGGGCCTCGTCCAGCACCTCGATGGTGAGGACGTCGATGTCCTGGATGGTCGGGCAGATGTCGCGGATGATCTCGACGCTCTGCGAGTAGTCACCCGTGACCGACTCGTCGGCCGAGGCCGGCGTAACAGCCATACCGGTCGCCGCCAGGGTCAGCATCGACGCTGCCAGCACCTTCTTGTTCTTCGAGTTCATTGCTGAGCGCTCCTTCCAGAATGTTGAAGCACCCGGACTGGGTGCTGACGCCGGACCCAACCGGCGAGCAGCACCAGAGGTTGTGCGGGCGGAGGCTCTTTCACCCGATTGCCTTCCTGGGCGGCCCAGAAGTGTGATCACAGTATGTTCAATAGGCGTACTGATACGGCACTCGGGTGAACGTGCCTCCTGGAGAGAAACGTCCCGACGGTACGGCCGTTGTTCCTCGTGCTGGCGCACTCACTGGGAGATGCCCACATATGCCTAGGAAGGTACACACCATGAGTGTGAAGAAGATCGTCGCTGGTTCCATGTTGACTCTGACCGCGACCGGCATGGCCGTCACCCCGGCCATGGCCGACGAAGAGGTCCACGGTCACTACTCGCAGAACATCGAGATCATCCGCGACATCTGCCCGACCATCCAGGACATCGACGTCCTCACGATCGAGGTGCTGGACCAGGCGCGCACCTTCCAGTGCAACGAGGTCCGTCAGGGATCCTCGGTCCACGACAGCTCTGCCGCCCCGGCGCTGCCGCTTCTCGGCCAGGTCGTCAACAGGTAATACCTGCACTTGGGCATCCTCGCGGTGCTCTTGATGAAAATTTCCTCGTAGTAGAGGGAAATGAGCCCCGGGGCTGCGGTGCAACCGCCAGATCCGGGGCTCATGTGTTTCGCGCACAGAAAACTACATGCTCTCGTACGGCATTGGCATGTCCAGTCACATTGACCGCGGGGGAAATAGCGACTGTCCGGACATGCGGTGACTCAGTGCGTTGCTGCAAAAGGGTGAATGGGAGCCGGGTGTCGGAACCTCGACCCCCAGGAGCCAGTTAGAACGACTGTCGACGCTTACTAATGGCTCGACAGCTATACGGACGCCAGGAAGGCACAAGAACCATGAACGCCAAGAAGATCCTCGCCGGCTCGATGCTCACGCTGACCGCGACCGGCATGGCCGTCACGCCGGCCATGGCCGACGAAGAGGTCCACGGTCACTACTCGCAGAACATCGAGATCATCCGCGACGTCTGCCCGACCATCCAGGACATCGACGTCCTCACCATCGAGGTGCTGGACGAGGCCCGCGCCTTCCAGTGCAACGAGATCCGCCAGAACTCGAAGGTCAAGGACGACTCCGCTGCCCCCGCGCTGCCCATCCTCGGCGCCGTCATCAACTAACGCCAGGCAGTACAGCGGTAGATGACCTTGAAGCCCGGGGTCGCTGTCCTTCACAGCGACCCCGGGCTTTTTCTTTTGACTCATCGCGTCACCATGTGTTCGCCCGCTCGAACGTCACAGTTCCACCATCGGGGAGTAGAGATCCGTCACTGTTCCCTGACGCAAAAAGAATCGGCTCTTCACGGATGATTTTTCAATCACTCCGTGAAGAGCCGACGAGACCCTCGGTTACTTAGCGGTGGGTGCCGCAAAAGGCGCCGTGGTGACCGCCCCCACTGAAGATGCCGGTGTTGCTGGAGGTCTTGAGGACGTCAAAGTTGCCGCCGCCCCACATGGCGCCGTACACGTGCTCGTTGTTGTTCATGTCGCAGCCGTCGGCGGCGGCGGAGCTCGTGCCGGCAGCAAAGGCCGCAACGACAATGGCGGCGCAGGTAAGAGCCTTCTTGATCATCTTCACCCTCTGGTCGAATTTCCGTGCCTCCCCGGTGCGGGGAAGCATTCGCGGTGATTCTTGCCGGTCCGCGGAGGAAACGAAGCAGGAGACGTGCAGGCCCACACCTTCGGGAGTGCACATTGCGTCATTTGGCCGCAGCATTTGCCAATGTTCAACCAACCGAACAGTCACCACAGTTGCTTCGCGCCGACCGGGCGCCGCACGCCGTTGCACCGAAACGGTTCGGGTTCTGGTCATGGGCCGGGGCAAAACCTTGAAGGAGGTGGCTGCGCTCTCCGGGGGCCGCTGGGCCATTGATCCCACTTTTCCGGCGCTCTGCGCCGGACCCCCACGGCTCCGTCGGTCACGACACCGCGCCGCTCATCTCAGGATGCGATTCCCGCCGTGCAGGAAACGTCCGGGGTTGCACGCGGAATCCGCTGACGTAGTGGCGGATGCGCGGAGCGGACCAGGCGAAAGCGTGTGACGGCGAGTTTCCACCCGAAGGCCCGTGACCGTTTCGGTTGCCGTTCGTTGTCCGTGGTGTTCCCTGCTTTACGGAGCAGCGAATGGCCCCCGCTGATGAGTGACCCATGAGCGGGGGCCTTCTGATGACATGGGCACGCTCGGATAAGCCGGCATCAGCGACGCCGCTCGAAAGTGCCCGAGAGGTGGAATCCGTGGAATCCTGGCTGGTGCGGCGGATCTTCCGGTCGCGCGGCCATGGTGATCCCGGCCGGCCGCGGGTTGTTCGCGGTCAGCGGCTGCTTGCCCACTGTGCTGGCAGAAGATGCCCAGACGAGAAAAGCCCCTGGTCAGGGGGCGAGCAGGCAGACGAGTCGGGCTGTACGCCGGGTTCTGTCGCCCGGTCGCCTCGCGGCGGCCGGGGAGACGGCCATCCATCTAGGACCGGCGTTGCCGCCGGCCTCGTGCGGTCTACCCGTGAACTCGGGCGAGCAGCCCTCGGACGTTCACGCAGGACCGTCTCGCGACGGTCCCTCTTGACCTTGCTCCGGGTGGGGTTTACCTAGCCGTCCGAGTCACCTCGGACGCTGGTGGTCTCTTACACCACCGTTTCACCCTTACCGGGGGCCTTGCGGCCCCAGGCGGTTTGTTTTCTGTGGCACTGTCCCGCGAGTCACCCCGGGTGGCCGTTAGCCACCACCCTGCTCTGTGGAGCCCGGACGTTCCTCGGGAGGCCCCCCCAGGGGGTCCCCACGCGGCCGTCCGCCCGGCTCGTCTGCCGTACGGGTCATGCTACCGGGCCGTCGGGCAGCGCTTGACCTTGTCGCGGCGTCAACGTTTCTACTGGGGCCATGCGGATCGGAGAGATCGCCGCGCTCGTCGGTGTCACCACGCGTGCGGTACGGCATTACCACCACGTCGGGCTGCTGCCCGAACCCGAACGGCGGACGAACGGCTACCGGCAGTACGGGCTGCGGGACGCCGTCGTACTCGCCCGGATCCGGCGGCTGACCGAGCTGGGCCTGGGCCTCGAAGAGGTGCGGGACGTGCTGCGCGACGACGCGGGGCGCGAACTGGCCGAGGTGCTCGGAGAACTGGACGAGGACCTGGCCAGGCAGGAGGCGGAGATCCGGGGCCGGCGGGAGCGGATCGGAGGGCTGCTGGAGCAGGCGCGGGACGGAGGGCTGTCGCCCGAGTGCCCCGTGTCGGAGGAGCTGGCCGAGCTGCTGCGGGCGCTACCGACGGGCGGGGACGCCGCCGCCAAGGACCGCGAGGTGCTCGCGCTGATCGACACCCACGTCACGGACGACGTACAGGCACAGCTGGTGCGGTCGCTGCGTGAGGCTGCCACGGTGCCGGGTGCGGAGGAACGGGCCCAGGAGGTGTACGCGCGGCTCGACGCGCTGGCGGACGCGGCGGCGGACGATCCCCGGGTGGCGGAGGCGGCGCGGGTGCTGGCCTCGTGCATCCCGGACGGGATGTGGGGCGACGGGGCGGGGGCTCCGGACGAGGACGCGCCGTTCGTGCGGGCGTTCTACGCTCATTTCGCGCCGGCTCAGGCGGAGGTCCTGCGGCAGGCGATGCGCCTCGCGTTCGGGCCGGACGCGGCGGGGGAAGAGGGCGGCGGACCGACGTGACGAAGATTCTCAGAGGTGTCGCGTACGTGGCGTTTCCCGGTGAGCTGGTGCTGCTGGTCTGCCTGTTGAGCGGGGTCCGGCTGCCGGGTGCGGTTCTCGCCGGGGTCGAGGCGCTGGTGGTGGCGGTCGTGCTGGCCGAGCTGGCCGTCTTCGTGTCGTTGCGGAGGCGGGGGCTGACGACGCGGGAGGCCGTGGCCGCGCTGGTGCCGGAGAAGCCCCGGCGGCTGGTGGGGCACGAGGTGCGGGTGCTGGCATCGATCGGGCGGTGGGCGGTGCGGCGACCGCACGGGGTCGGGGCCGGGGACCTCGCGTTCGGGCACGCGAAGGCCCAGGCGGCGCTGCTGGGCACCTTCGCGTTCGTGTGCGTGGTGGAGACTGCCGTGCTGCACATCCTGCTGGCCGGGGTGCCGCTGGTGCAGGCCGTCTTCCTGGTGCTCGACGTGTACACGGTGGTGCTGATCGTGGGGCTGCACGCCGCCGCCGTGACCCGGCCCCACGTCGTAGGGGCCGACGGGAGCCTGCGGGTGCGGTCGGGGGCCCATGTCGACCTGTTGCTTCCGGCGGCGCGCATCGCCTCCGTGCGGTACGAACTGCGGCTGAATCCCGGGGCGGAGGAGGACGGCGTGCTGGAGCTGGCGGCGGCCTCGCAGACGTCCGTGACGGTGGAGCTGCAGGAGCCGGTCGAACACGTGTCGCTGCTGGGTGCGCGGCGGCCGGTGACGACGGTGCGCTTCCACGCGGACGACGCGCGGGCGCTGGTGGCCGCGGCCCCGCGGACGCGCGGCGCATCCGGCCCCGGCGTCACGCGGGCGCGAACAGAACCTTCGCCGTCCCCGGGTCCGCCTGCGTCAGCCTGACCCGGATGCGTTCGCCGAGGGGCAGGTTGCCGCCGCCCTCGACGCGGGCGATGACGGCGAGGCCGGCACTGTCCAACTGGACGGTGCCGACCGTCGGTTCGCGGTCCTTGACGTCGACGACACGGGCGTCGAAGAGTTCGCCGACGCGGTCCTTCAGGAGGGCCGCTTCGAGGATGTCGACGCACTCGCGCTCGACGGTGTTCTGGCGTCGGGTGCCCTCGGCCATCTCCCGGGGGAGCCCGGGGAGCGCTTCCATGACCCATTCCGGGGGCTCGGCCTCCGCGACCGCCGCCACGCACAGCTCGCCCGCGTACCTGTCGACGAGACGGCGCAGGGGCGCGGTGCAGTGCGTGTACGGGGCGGCCACCGCGGCGTGCACGAAGGGGTCGGGGACCTCGTCGTCGGTGAATACCGTGTAGCCGGCGCCCCGCAGCAGGGTCGTGCACTCCTGGAGGAAGGCCGCGTGGGCGGGGTCGGCCGGGTGGAGGGCGCGGACGATCTCCGCGTACGAGGTGTGGTGCGGCCAGTCGATGCGCAGGGCCTGTGCGGTGCGCCGCAGCCGGGCGACCGCGCCGTCCGGTGCGACGGGGAGGGTGCGCAGGACGCCGGTGCCGGAGGCGGTCATGAGGTCGGCGGCCGCCATGCCGGTGAGCAGGGAGATCTGGGCGTTCCAGCCCTCGGCGGGCAGCGGGGCGCGGTACGCGAGACGGTACGCGCCGTCGTGCGCCTCGATCTCCTGCTCGGGGACGTTGAGGGAGATGCCGCCGCGGGCCCGTTCCCGCTCCTGCCGCAGCAGTCCGATGTCCTTGAGGAGCGCGAGGGGCTCCTCCGCCGTGCCCGCGTCGATGTCCCTCTGTACGCCCGCGTAGTGGAGTTTGGCGCGGCTTCGGACGAGGGCCCGGCGTACGTCCGTGGCGACGGCGGTCCCGTCCTCGTCCAGGTCGATCCGCCACAGCAGGGCGGGGCGGGTCTGGTCGGGCAGGAGGCTCGCGGCTCCCTCCGACAGCGACCGCGGGTGCAGCGGAACCTTCTCGTCCGGGAAGTAGAGGGTGGTCACGCGGCGGTGCGCCTCGGCGTCGAGCGCCCCGCCGGGTGCGACGAAGGCCGCCACGTCCGCGATCGCGTAGTGCACCCGGAAGCCGCCGCCCTCCCGCCGCGAAAGGTGCATGGCCTGGTCGAGGTCGGTGGAGGAGGGCGGGTCGACGGTGAACAGCGGGAGGTCCGTGGCGTCGTACGGTTCGGCCAGGTGGTACGGGTCGGACGGCGGCCGGGGGTTCTTGGCCGCCCGCTCGGCCTCGGCCAGCACCTCGGGCGGGAAGGCGTCGGGGCCGGCCGGGTCGGCGGGCAGGTCCAGCGTCGTCCGCAGCTCGCGCAGGGCCGCCCGCAGGGGGGCGGCCTCGGCGGCGCCGGTCACATGGATATGGCGGCGGGGCATGGGTCGAGCTTAGGACGGTACGGGCGAAGCGGCACGGCGTACGGACGGAAAACGGCGGACGGGCGCGCGCTCCGGGCGGAAGGCTCCGGTCCGGTACCGCCGCGTGACGGACTACCGTTGCCTGGTTCCGCCGCATCTCGGATGCGTCCCGTACGTACGAAGGAGTTCCCCGGTGCTCGTGCTGTTGCCGCCGTCCGAAGGTAAGGCCGCCGCGGGGCGCGGCGCCCCGCTGAAGCCGGAGTCGCTCTCGCTCCCGGGCCTGGCACCGGCGCGGGCGGCCGTGCTGGACGAGCTGGTGGAGCTGTGCCGGGCGGACGAGGAGAAGGCCCGTGCCGTCCTCGGGCTGAGCGAGGGGCTGCGCGGTGAGGTCGCCAAGAACGCGGACCTGCTGTCCGCCGGGACCCGGCCGGCCGGGGAGGTCTATACCGGTGTCCTGTACGACGCCCTGGACCTCGCCTCCCTCGACGCGGCGGCGCGCAGGCGCGCCCGCCAGTGGCTGCTGGTGTTCTCCGGTCTCTGGGGGGCGGTCGGGGTCGCCGACCGCATTCCCTCCTACCGCTGCTCGATGGGTGTGAAGCTGCCCGCGCTCGGCGCGCTCGGCGCGTACTGGCGGCCCGCGATGGCCCGCGTCATGCCGGAAGCGGCCGGGGACGGCCTGGTACTGGACCTGCGGTCGGCCGCCTACGCGTCGGCGTGGAAGCCCAGGGGCGAGGTCGCGGGACGGACGGCGACGGTGCGGGTGCTGCACGCCCAGGTCGTGGACGGTGTCGAGAAGCGCTCGGTGGTCAGCCACTTCAACAAGGCGACGAAGGGCCGGATCGTACGGGACCTGCTGGCGGCGGGCGCGGCGCCCGCCGACCCCGCCGAACTGGTGGTGGCGCTGCGGGACCTGGGGCACGTGGTGGAGGCGACGGAGCCCTCGGCGGCCGGGAAGCCGTGGGCGCTGGACGTGGTGGTGCGGGAGATCCACTGATCCGCCGAGCGACGGGTCCGCGGGTCCTTGCGGAGGGCGTCCCCGGCGCGGGCACCGGGTCGATGCGCGTAGAGTAGAAAGGTTGCTTTTCCGGACCATCCCTCTCCGACCACTCGTAAAGGAACCGCGTGCCCAGCTCATTGCGCGACATTTTGACCTCCGTGGCGCAGGGGCAGTACCCGGCGCCCGACGGCCGAACCGTCGTCGTGCCCCAGCCGAGCCCCCGCGACGCGGGGGTGCTCGCCTTCACGGCGCACTCGGTGATCTTTTCCGACCAGGACCCGGAGTGGATACGGGAGACCTTGGAGAAGGCCTGCCCGGATCCCTTCTCGGCCTCTCTGCACCCGGTGTTCCTGGCCTCGCTGATGGCGCGCACGGGCCGCCGCATGGACACGGTCGGCTCCCTCACCCTGGCCCCGGCACTGGACGGCCCGCCGCCGCTGGAACTGACGCCTCTCGTGGACCCGGACCACCCGAGGGTCGCCCGGGCGCGGAAGTACCGGGACGACGTGCGGGTCTGGAGGTCCGAGGGCGGCGGCGTGCTGGTCATCGGCCGGGGACTGGCGGGCCGCTGGGAGACGGCCATCGAGGTGGACGAGGAGTCCAGGCACCGGGGGCTGGGGCGCGCCCTGGCGGAGTCGGCGCGGCACCTGATCCCCGCCGGGGAGGTCGTCTGGTCGCAGCAGGCCCCCGGGAACGCCCGGAGCGTGCGCGCCTTCCAGGCGGCGGGGTACCGGGCCGTCGGCGCGGAGGCGCTGCTGATCGCGGCGTAGCCGGACGCGGGCAGCGAAGCAGCCGCCGGGGAAGCGGAGTCTTCTCTCGGGGCGGTGCCGCCGCGCGGGGAACGAAACCAGGGCATTGCACAGCACGCAACGGTCGTTGCACGCTTCACGTTCCCCCGGCAGGATGCCCCCATGGCATCCCCTTCCCTCCTCGACCTGGCCCCCGTCCTGCCCGTAGTCGTCCTGGACGACCCCGCCGACGCGGTGCCCCTCGCCCGGGCCCTCGTGGCGGGAGGGCTGCCCGGGATCGAGATCACCCTGCGCACCGAGGCCGCCCTGGACGCGATCGGGGCGATCGCCGCCCACGTACCGGAAGCCACCGTCGGCGCGGGGACCGTCACGTCCCCCGCCCTCGTCGAGGCCGCCGCGCAGGCCGGGGCGCGGTTCCTCGTCAGCCCCGGCTGGACGGACACGCTCCTGCGTGCCATGCAGGGATCCGGCCTCCCCTTCCTCCCGGGCGTCTCCACCGCCTCCGAGGCCGTCGCCCTCCTCGAACGCGGCGTCACCGACATGAAGTTCTTCCCCGCCGAGGCCGCCGGTGGCACCGCGTACCTCAGGTCGCTGTCCGGCCCGCTCCCCCGGGCCCGTTTCTGCCCGACGGGCGGCATCACCCCCGCCTCCGCCCCGGCCTACCTCGCGCTCCCCAACGTCGGGTGCGTGGGCGGCACGTGGATGCTCCCGCAGGACGCGATCGAGGCCGGGGACTGGGCGCGCGTGGAAGCGCTCGCCCGCGAGGCGGCAGCCCTGCGGTAGCGGTACGCGCAAGGCCCGGCCCGCACTCGTGGAGTGCGGGCCGGGCCTTGCGGTCGTACGTACGGCAGGTGCCGCTCAGCGCAGGTGCGAGGTGTCGTTCAGCAGTCGCACCGACGCGTTGCCGTCGGCGTAGTAGGCCACCTCCGACAGCGACGCGGCCGACAGCTCCATCCGGAACAGGGACTGCGGTGGGGCCCCGAGTGCCAGCCGCACCAGGGTCTTCACCGGGGTGACGTGGGTGACGACCAGGACGGTCCTGCCCGCGTACTGCCCGGTGAGCCGGCCGCGTGCCGCCTCGACCCGCTTCGCGACCTCCGCGAAGCTCTCACCGCCGCCGGTGGGGGCCGCGTCCGGTGAGGCGAGCCAGTCGTCGAGGTCGTCGGCGTACCGGGCACGCACCTCGGCGAACGTCAGCCCTTCCCAGGCCCCGAAGTCCGTTTCCCGCAGGCCCTCTTCGACCCGTACGGGCAGGCCCAGCCGGGACGCCACGGCGTCCGCCGTCTGGCGGCAGCGGGTCAGCGGGGAGCTGACGACCGCCTGGATGGTGTCGCGCGCGGCGAGCGAGGCGGCCACCGCCTCGGCCTGCTTGCGGCCGACGGCGGACAGCTCCGGGTCGGAGCCGCCGCTTCCCGAGAAGCGCTTCTCGGGGGTGAGGAGGGTCTCGCCGTGCCGGAGCAGCACGAGGGTGGCGGGCCGCCCGAGGTCGGCGGACGGCCCCCAGCCGACGGCCGGGGCGTCGGACTCCGCAGGCTCCTGCGGCTCCTCGTCGAGCGCGAACAGTCCCTCGTCGGGGACGGCGGAGGCACCGGCGGACCCGCCCCGGGCCCCGGCCATCGCCGCTCGCGCTCTGGCCGCTCCGGCGGTGGCGTCACCGATCACCCGGGGCGGTTCGGCCACCGAAGCGCCCGCGGAGAGGGGAGCGACCCGCCTGTCCAGGGCCGCGGCCGAACCCGAGGGCTCCCACTGCTTGCCCTTCTTGCCCGCGTCCATCGCCTCGTTCGCGAGCCGGTCCGCGTGCTTGTTCTTCTCGCGCGGGATCCACTCGTAACGGACCTGCGAGCGCGGCAGCACGGCCGCGGCCTCGGCGGCCAGCGGCTTCATGTCGGGGTGCTTGATCTTCCAGCGTCCCGACATCTGCTCGACGACGAGCTTGGAGTCCATCCGCACGTGGACGAGCACGTCGGGGAAGAGGTCGCGGGCGGCCTTCAGCCCGGCGATCAGGCCCTTGTACTCGGCGACGTTGTTCGTGGCGACACCGATGTACTCGGCCGCCTCGGCGAGCGTCTCGCCCGTCTGCGGGTCGAGGACGACCGCGCCGTAACCGGCGGGCCCCGGGTTGCCCCGGGACCCGCCGTCCGCCTCCACCACCACGGAGCGCGCCATCGGTTCTACAGCCCCGAATCCGACGTGCGGACCAGGATCCGGCGGCAGTTCTCGCAGCGCAGCACCGCGTCGGGGGCGGCCGCGCGGACCTCCATGACCTCGGTGATGTTCAGCTCCAGCTGGCAGCCCTCGCAGCGCCGCTGGTAGAGGCGGGCGGCGCCCACCCCGCCCGACTGGGTGCGCAGCTTCTCGTACAGCTTGACCAGGTCCGCGGGGACGGAGGCCACGACCAGCTCGCGCTCCTTGGTGGCCTTCTCGATCTCCGCGTCCAGCTCGCCGGTGGCGGCGTCGCGGCGCGCGGTGGCGTCGTCGACCTTGGCCTGCACGGCGGAGACCCGGGCCGTCAGCTCGGCGGCGCGCTCCTGCGCGGACTCACGGCGCTCCATGACCTCCAGGACGACGTCCTCCAGGTCGCCCTGGCGCCTGGCCAGCGAGACGATCTCCTTCTGGATGTTCTCCAGGTCCTTCGGGGAGGAAACGGCCCCCGAGTCCAGCCGCTGCTGGTCGCGGGCGGCGCGCTGGCGGACCTGGTCGACGTCCTGCTCGGCCTTGGTCTGCTCGCGGGCGGTGTCGCTCTCCTCGGTCTGTGCGGCGACGAGGAGGTCCCGCAGCTGGCTGAGGTCCTTGGTGAGCGACTCGATCTCGGCGTGCTCCGGCAGCGACCGGTGCTTGTGGGCGAGCTGGGACAGCCGTACGTCGAGGGCCTGGACGTCGAGAAGTCGGATCTGGTCGGCGGGCGCGGCGTTCAGTTGGGGGCTCCAGGAGAAGAGAAGGGGGCGGAGAGGTGTGATGTCCAGGGGTCGGTGACCGTCTTCGAGACGTGGACCCGAAGGTTCCACCCCTCGCGGTCGGAGATCCGGTCGAGCTGGGCGGCGGCCTGTTCGCACCAGGGCCACTCGGTGGCCCAGTGCGCGGCGTCGACCAGCGCGGGCAGCCGCGCGTGCTCGCGGGCCTCGGAGACCGGGTGGTGCCGCAGGTCAGCGGTCAGGAAGGCGTCCACTCCGGCCGCCCTGACCTGCTCGAAGAGGCCGTCGCCCGACCCGCCGCTGACGGCGACGGTGCGGACGGGAGCGTCCGGGTCACCGGCGAAACGGATGCCCTGCGCGGTGGCGGGCAGCCTTTTCGCGGCCCGCGCGGCGAACTCGCGCACCGTCTCCGGCACGTCCAGCTCACAGATCCGGCCGAGGCCGCGCCGCCCGTGCGGATCGCCGGGATCCGGTACGAGGGGGCCGGTGACACGGAGGTCGAGCGCGAGGGCGAGGGCGTCGGAGACGCCGGGGTCGGCGGTGTCGGCGTTGGTGTGCGCGACGTGCAGCGCGACGTCGTTCTTGATCAGCGTGTGCACGACGCGGCCCTTGAAGTGGCCGGCCGCGACGGTGGTCGTCCCGCGCAGATAGAGCGGGTGGTGGGTGACGACCAGGTCGGCGCCCAGCTTCACCGCCTCGTCGGCGATCTCCTGCACGGGGTCGACGGCGAACAGGACCCGCTGCACCGCGGTGTCCGGATCGCCACAGACCGTACCGACCGCGTCCCAGCTCTCGGCCCGCTCGGGGGGCCAGAGGGCGTCGAGGGCGGCGATGACTTCAGACAGACGGGGCACGGGGGCAAGGCTACCTGCCGTCCGTGCCCCCGCGGCCTGCCGCTCCCGCCCGGTGGTACGGGCGCGGCAGGCCGGCGACTACTTGACGAGGAAGCCGCGGAGGTCGCCGAGGACCTCGTCGGCGGCGGCGGCGCCCAGGCCGAGGTACCAGGTCTCGTCCGGGACGTCCTTGGCGCGGCCGGACTTCACGGCGTCCAGCCTGTTCCACAGCGGGTTGGCCTCGGCCTTGTCGCGCTTGGTGGCCTTGGCGTCGCCGTAGACACCGGTGAAGATCCAGTCGGCCGCGGCCTCGTCGATCTTCTCCGGGCTGACCTCGACGGCGAGGTCGTCCGCCTGCTGGTTGCGGGGGCGGGGCACTCCGGCGTCGTCGAGGATCGTGCCGATGAACGAGGCCTTCGCGTACAGCCGGATCTTCCCCGGCAGGTACCGCAGCATGGTGACGGTCGGCTTCTTGCCGTCGTGTGCGGCGGCGACGTCCTCGCCGAGCTTCCTGGCCTTCTTCTCGTACGAGGCGAGCTGGGCGTCGGCCTCGGCGGTCTTGTCGAGGGCGGCGGCGTTCAGCCGGAAGTTCTCCTTCCAGGTGAAGCCGGGACGGACGGAGAAGACGGTCGGGGCGATCCGGGAGAGCAGCTTGTACTGCTTCTCGGCGCGCAGTTGGCTGCCCAGGATGAGGTCCGGCTTGAGGGCGTCGATCGCTTCGAGGTTGAGGCTGTTGATCGTGCCGACGCTCTTCGGGCTCCCGGCGCCCCTCTTCTTCAGGTACTCGGGCAGCGCCTGCGAGCCCTCCGCCGGGGCGTAGCCGACGGGCTGCATACCGAGCGACACCACGTTGTCCAGCTCGCCGACGTCCAGGACGACCACGCGCCGGGGGGCGGCCTTGAGCTCGGTGGTGCCCATGGCGTGGGTGAGGGTGCGCGGGAACCCGCCTGCCTTGGCGTCGGTTCCGAAGGCAGCGGTCTTCTTCCGGGCGTCCCCGAAGTCCTTGCCGCCCTGCGCGACGGACTTTCCGCCGTCGGCCTTCCTCTCGCCCGCACCGTCGCCGCCTCCGTCCCCGTCCCCGTCGCCGCCTCCGCAGGCGGACAGGGCGAGCGCGGCGGTGAGGGCCAGGGCGACCGCGGCGGTACCGCGTCGGCGTATGGAGGACATGGGGGGACTCGCTTCCGGACTGCGTTCGGGGGTCGTTCGTCGGCTGTCCCGCACGGGGAGCGGGTCTGCGCACGGAGCGGTGATGCGTACGCCGGGGAGCCGAACGAAGTGAGGCGACCCTTACCTTACGTCCCTCCACCGCTCCCTCGTCCCAGCACAACCTCCTCCCCCTTTTCGCTGGAACGGCCGGACGGCCACCCTTATGTGTGAAGTGGCGTGACTCGCGTTGTCCGGCGGGAAAGCGGAAAACTAGCGTCGCGGGCGGAGGTGACGGTTCACATGACAGCCTGTGCCATCGAGACCGCCCCGGAGGGCGGTGCGGTGCGGCGCCCCGGGTTCACGATCGCCGCGGACGGTTCGTACGCCGCGAGGCTCGCCGGGGAGGGAGAGGCCCGGTTCCCGGAGCGATGGACGCTGGACGGCCCGGAGCCGTACGCGGTGCCGCTCCCCGCCGACCAGCCCGAGGAGCCCGGCACGGAGGTGCTGCCGCTGGCCGACGGGCGGGTGCTGATCCACCGGCAGGCGGCGGGCCGGCACCTCTTCTCCCTGCTCTACCCGACGGGTCCTGCCACGGGCCAACTACCGCTGGGTTCGATCGAGTTCGGTCCGGAGCGGGGCACTCTGACCCTCCTCCCCCCGGCCCCGGGCGGCAGCCGCGCGTACGCGCTCGCCGTCGGCCCGCACACGACGGCGCTCTGGCTGGTGGCGGGCGGCGCGTTCGGCCCCGAGCACGTGGCGGAGGTGCCGGGGCGCTGCGCGGGCGGGGTGTGGCTGGACCGGACAGGGCGGATGCTGGCCCTGGACCGTGCCTCGCCGGACGGCGACGTGGTCAAGTCCGTGGCTGTCGACCTGGAACGCGGCGGTGAGGTCACCCCTCTCCTGCAGATCGCCGAACGGAGCGACGACCGTCTGCTCCTCGCCGACCCCGACAGCGGTCTCCTCCTCATCCGCTCGGACGCGCCGGGCGAGGACCGGCTCGGCTGGGGTGTGCTCGGCAGCACCCGCCCGGTCCGCTTCCCGGACTCGCTGCGCGTGGGCGACTGCACGCTCACCCCGTTCGCGGCCCAGCCCGGCCAGGTGCTGACGCCGGAGTCGTGCGCGGTGGCGGTACGGATCGACCGGGCGCCCACAGCCGGAGGTCCGGCGCACGGCAGCTGGGTCGGCGTGTGGCGCCCCTCGGACCGCCGCCTGCACCAACTCGCGGCGCCGGAGGGTTGGTTGCCGGGCACCGGTCTGTGGACCCGGGAGGGTGTACTGCGGCTGCCGTTCGCGACGCGGGAGGTGCCGTGCGGGGTCGCGGAGGTGTGCGTACCGGCGGACGGCGAGCCGGCCGCCGGGGACGGCGCCGCGCCGGAACGGGTCGCTGACGGGGGGCCTCGCAGCGACGCGGTCCCGGATGCCGGCGTACCGGCCCTGGACGGCGGCAGACCTGCCCCGCCCGCCGCCCGGGACAGCGGCACCGCACCCGGCGGCACCGCACCCGCCGGGCCGACCGCACCCGCCGGCGGGGATTCCGTCGGCCCGGACCCCGTCGGCCCGGACGGCTCCCTCCCCCGGAAGCCGGTTCCCCTCCAACAGGCCCCGCTGCACAGGACGTCGCTGACCGGACGGCTGCACCGCATCGGGCCCCGCGCGACGCGTCCCGGGCCGGAGGCCGCGACGCCGGCTGCCTCCCCCGCGCGTCCCCCGATGAGGACGGCAGCCCCCGTTCCACCTGCCGGCCCGGCCGCGACACCATCGGTGCCGTCGGGCGTCCCGCCGCTGTCCGTTCCCGTCTCGGCGCACGCGGCGGCTCCCGCGATGGTGCGGATGACGGTGCCTGTGGTGGTCCCCGTACCCGGGGCGGGAGCGGCGGGCGGGACGTAGGCGCGGTATCCGGGGACGGGAGCTCGGCGCGGTACGTGGGGGCGGGAGGTCGGCGCGGTACCTGGGGGCGGGAGGTCGGCGCGGTACCTGGGGGCGGGAGGTCGGCGCGGTACCTGGGGGCGGCGCCTGAGAACGTGGCCCGCCACCAGCCCCCCGTGCACCACCAGCGACTGACCGTTCACGTGCCCTGCCGCAGGTGAGGCCAGGCACCCGACCAGGGGCGCCACGTGCCCGGGGGCCAGCGGATCCTCCCCCTCCCCAGACTCCGCGACGCCCGTGAACACGTCCTCGGTCATCCGCGTCCTCGCCCGGGTGCGCGACCGCCGTTCCGCCCCGCGACCGGATCTCCGCGACGACGTCCTCGGCGGGGCCGGCGGAGGCCTCCCCGGAGCCGTCGCGTCCCGGGCGGCACCGGCGGGACGGCTCCGGTAGCACGGCTCCGGCGGGACGGCTCCGGTAGCACGGACCCCGGCCACGGCTTCAGCGGTACGGGAGCTGCGTGCCGGCCCGGCCCGCACGGTCACAGCGCTCCGGCCCACCGGCCTACCGGCTTCCCGGCTTCCCGGCTTCCCGGCTTCCCGGCTTACAGCGCAATGGACGTTCGCAGTGCCGCGCCCGTCCGCATCTGCTCCAGCGCCTCGTTGATCTCACCCAGTTGCACCCGGTGGGTGATCATGCTCTCCAGGTCGATACGGCCTGCCCGCCAGAGCGCCACGGCCCGCTCGTACGAACGGATCGCGTCACCACCCCCGTAGAGCGAGGGCAGGATCCGCTTCTCGTCGAAGAACAGCTCGAACATGTTGACCTGGAAGTGGTCGTCGAGCGCCCCCGCGCCGACGACGCACAGGGTGCCGCCGCGCCGGGTCGCGTCGTACGCGGCCCGCGCCGTGGCCGACTTCCCGACCACCTCGAAGACGTAGTCGAAGCCCTCCCCCGCCGTGATCCGCTGCTTGGCGTCGGCCAGCTCGTCCGGGGCCAGGGCCTCCGTCGCCCCGAAGCCCAGCGCCGCCTGCCGGCGCGAGGCGACGGGGTCCACGGCGACGATCTGCGCCGCGCCCCGCACCCGCGCCCCCTGGATCGCGGAGATCCCCACCCCGCCGCAACCCAGGACCACCACCGACGAACCGGCCTCCACCTGCGCCGTGTTGATGGCCGCGCCGAGCCCGGCCGTCACCCCGCACCCGATGAGCGCGGCGATCTCGAACGGCACGTCGTCCGGGATCGGCACCGCGCACCCGGCGTCCACGACGACCTCCTCGGTGAAGGTCCCGGTCCCGGCGAACCCGAAGAGATCTCCGCCCGCCCGGCGGAAGTTGGGCGTTCCGGCATTCATGAACCCTGCCAGGCACAGATGCGTCTGCCCGCGCTTGCACGCCGCGCAGGTTCCGCAGGCGGGCAGCCAGCACACCAGGACCCGGTCGCCGGCCGCGACCCAGACCACCCCCTCCCCCACGTCGACGACCTCTCCGGCGCCCTCGTGCCCGGGGACGAACGGCGCGGGCTGCGGGAGCACGCCGCTCATCGCGGAGACGTCCGAGTGGCACAGCCCGGTGGCCCGCAGCCGGATCCTGACCTTCCCCGGTCCGAAGCCCACCGCCTCGACGTCGTCGTGCACTTCGAGCTTGTCCTGACCCGTTTCGTGCAACACCGCTGCGCGCATGGTCCGACTTCTCCCCTCACGGGCGTGCCCACTGACCTGCTGACGAGTTGCCCCCACGCGAGGGGCGTGGTCCGGGGTTCGGCGGCGAGGGCCTCGGCGGGGCGATGGGCATGGAACCAGGGCTCCTTGGCGCGCCGTCGAAGACCCCGACGCGGCCGTCCGCACCGTCGGACACGCCGGGGCCGTACGGGACCGGCCGTCCCACGCACCCCACTTCTAGAACGCGTTCTAAACCGATGGCCCTCATGTATAGCGCACCGGCGGTGGGTTGGGAAGGCGCGCGATGACGGGTGGCGGACTCCTCGCCCCGCCGCCACCGCCACCCCTCCCGCGTGAGTCGACAGGCGGCCATCGGGGTTCCCCTCTCCGTCCCCCGCGGTTCAGTCCTGGTCCTCCGGCTCCCGCCGGGACCCCTTGGACCGTGGCTGCGCGCGTACGTGCATCCGTTCTCCCTGCCTGCCGAAGAGGCTGAGCACCTCGACGGAGCCCTCGCCCGTGCTGCCGAACCAGTGCGGCAGCCGGGTGTCGAACTCGGCTGCCTCTCCCGGCCCGAGGACCATGTCCCGGTCCCCGAGGACCAGCCTCAGCCGCCCGGAGAGGACGTACAGCCACTCGTATCCCTCATGGGTGCGCGGGTCGGGGGTGCTGCGGCTCACCGGGAGGATCATCTTGTAGGTCTGGAGCGGGCCGGGCCTGTTGGTGAGCGGCAGGACGGTCGCGCCGTGCACCTGGCGGGGTTTGATCCGTACGCGCGGATCACCGACCTCGGGCGCGCCGACCAGGTCGTCCAGCGGCACCTGATGGGCCTGCGAGATGGGCAGCAGCAGTTCCAGGCTGGGACGGCGCTGCCCGGACTCCAGCCGGGAGAGGGTGCTGGTGGAGATACCGGTGGCTTCCGAGAGCGCGGCGAGGGTGACCCCGCGCGCGGCCCGCAGCCGCTGGAGGCGGGGGCCTACGTCGGCGAGGGTACGGCTGATCTCCGGTGAGTGGTCCATGGGCCCATTGCACCGCTGTTTCCCGGAAACGGCAACAATGTTTGCCGCTTCCGGGATCGCGGCGCACGGTGTGGTCATGACCCACGAGACGAGCACGCACGCACGGAACGAATCCCGGGACACCTACGACGCGGTGGTGGTCGGCGGCGGCGCCGGCGGGCTCAGCGCGGCCCTGGTGCTGGGGCGGGCGCGGCGCAGGGTCGCCGTGGTGGACTCCGGAAGTCCCCGCAACGCGCCCGCCGCCCGGATGCACGGTTTCCTGTCCCGGGACGGGCTGCCGCCCGCCGAGCTGCTGCGGATCGGGCGGGCCGAAGTGACCGCTTACGGAGTCGAGTTGACCGACGGACGCGTGGAGAGCGTGGGTAGCGTCGCCACGCCGTCCGGCGCGCCCCTCTTCGACGTCCGGCTCGCCGACGGCACCGTCCTGCGGGCCCGCCGGGTCGTGGCCGCCACCGGCCTGCGGGACGAGCTTCCCGAGTTCCCGGGGGTACGGGAGCGGTGGGGGCGGGACGTGCTGCACTGCCCGTACTGCCACGGCTACGAGGTACGCGACCGGCCCCTCGGGGTGCTCGGGACGCAGCCGCACTCGGCGCAGCACGCGCTGCTCATCCGCCAGTGGTCCGCCGACCTCGTGTACTTCCCGCACTCGGTCGCCCTGGGCGACGACGACCGGGCCGGGCTCGACGCGCGGGGTGTCCGGATCGTGGAGGGCGCGGTCGCCGAGGTCGTGGTGGAGGAGGGCGCGCTGCGCGGGATCCGGCTGGCGGACGGGCGTTTCGTGGCGCGGGAGGCGGTGTTCGTCGCCCCGCGGTTCGTGCCGCGTGACGGGCCGCTGGCGGGACTCGGGTGTGCGAGGGACGAAGCGGGGTGGGTGCTCACCGATCCCACCGGCCTGACGAGCGTGCCGGGGGTGTGGGTGATCGGCAACGCGGCAGACCCGCGGGCCCAGGTCGTCTCGGCAGCCGGCGCCGGATCCGCCGCGGCCGCCGCCCTGAACCACTCCCTGGTGGACGAAGACACCACCCGAGCACTCACCCCCGACCCCGCCACCCCTTGACGAACCCCCGTAGCCCCCAGGGGCGCGGGGTGCGTGCAGGGGACAGGGGTGCGCTGGAGCGGGTGGGGGTACGCAAGTGCGGGCGGGCGTGGGGCGGGGGGTGCACCGTCCGGTGGGGGCCCGCCCCCTTGCCCGCCCATTGCGCCCCCCGGGGGCGGCCCCGGCGCCCGAGGCAGCTACCGGGGGGGTGGGGAGGCCCGCCGGGCAGCCCCTACGCCTCCCCGTCCCGCTCCCGCCCCACCCCCGCCAGCCCCACCACGATCAACACCGCACCGATCACCAGCACCCCCGCCCCCGTCCGGAACGCCAACGCGTACCCCGCCGTCAGCGCCTCCGCACTCGTCCCCCCGCCCGTCCGCGACGCCGCGACCGTCGACAGGACGGCGAGTCCCAGCGCCCCGCCCATCGTCCGCGACGTGTTGATCAGCCCGGAGACCAGCCCCGCGTCCCCCGGCGCCGCCCCGGACGTGGCGAGCGAGGCGAGCGGCGTGGACGCCAGGCCCGCCCCGAGCATCATGAGGATCCCCGGCCCGAGGATCGCCGTCGCGTACGAGTCGTGCGCGCCCATCGTCGACTGCCACCCGAACCCGGCGGCCGCGACGAGCGTCCCGATCGCCGCCAGGTTCCGCGCGCCGACACGCGGCATCAGCCGGGGGGCCAGCTTGGATCCGGTGACGATGGCGAGCGAGCTGGGCACGAGCGCCAGTCCCGCCCCGAGCGGGCTGTACCCGAGTACGTTCTGCGCGTACAGCGTCATGAAGAACCACATGCAGAACATCGCCGACCCGTTGACGAACATCGCCGCGTTCGCCACCGACACCGCCCGCACCCGGAACAGCTTCAGCGGCATCAGCGGCGCCTTCGCCCGCGCCTCGACCGCCAGGAACGCCCCGACCAGCAGCAGTCCGAGCAGCAGCGGCACCAGGGTCTCCGCGGCCGTCCAGCCCTCCGCCTCGGTCTGCACGATCCCGTACGCGAGCGTGGCGAGTCCCGCCGTCACCAGCACGGCGCCCGGCAGGTCCAGCCGCCGCCCCTCGCGCGCGTGGCTCTCGGTCAGCCAGAAGTACGCCCCCACCAGCACGAGCGCACCGATCGGCACGTTGATCAGCAGCACCCAGCGCCAGGAGAGCGTCTCCGTGAGGAGTCCGCCGACGAATCCGCCCGCCGCGCCGCCGCCGGCTCCGACGGCCGACCAGGTACCGATGGCCCGCGTCCGTGCCGCGCCCTCGGGGACGGCGGACGTGAGGATGGTCAGGGTCGCCGGCGCGAGCACCGCCGCCCCCAGCCCCTGTGCGGCGCGCGCGGTCAGCAGCTGCCACCCTTCCTGGGCCAGCCCGCCCGCCAGCGAGGCCGCCGTGAACAGGGCCAGCCCCACCAGGAACGTCAGTTTCCGCCCGAAGATGTCCGAGGCCCGGCCGCCCAGCAGCATGAATCCGGCGAAGGCGATGGAGTAGAGGTTCACGACCCACTGCAGCCCGGCGGCGGTCATGCCGAGGTCGGCGCGCATGGAGGGCAGGGCGACGTTCACGACGGACACGTCGAGCACGACGAGGAACTGTCCGGCACAGGCGGCGAGCACCACCAGCCAGGTACGGGCGGGGCGGGCAGAGGGCGCGGATATGAGGCTGTCGGAGCCGGCGGGGGTGTGGTGGACCATGCCAGTCATGGTCGCAGGTGCTCGGCGCCGCGTTCGTCCGCGTGCGGGCGCACCCCGCCTGCCACCGGGTCGGGATCTGCTCACCTCTCCGCTCGGGGTTCCGGCGTCTCGGGTCCGGCGCAGCAGGACGCGCTCCCGCCCGACGGCAGGCACGGGGACGCCGGGCACGCAAGCGCGTCCGTCGACCCCGCCCCCGCCGCGTCCCACCCGGGTACGGCACGATGGCCCCCGTTCCCGCCGCCGCCGCACAGGAGAGATCCCGCCATGCCCGCCGTCTCCGAGCCCGTCTCCCCGCAGCCCGCCACTCCGCAGGCCGCCGCCCCGCAGCCCGCCACCCTCGCCGCGTTCGAGTCAGCCAAGGGCTTCATGCCGGCGGCCGAGGGGCTCGCCCTGTACGCGGCGGCCGCCGAAGCGGCGGACGCGCTGCGTCTGCCCCTCCTGGAGGTCGGCACGTACTGCGGCCGCTCCACCCTTCTCCTCGCCGACGCCGCCCGTGCGGCCGGGGTGACCGCGGTGACCGTGGACCACCACCGGGGCAGCGAGGAGCAGCAGCCCGGATGGGAGTACCACGACGCGACGACCGTGGACCCCGAACTGGGCGTCATGGACACACTTCCCACGTTCCGTCGCACCCTCCACAGGGCGGGGCTGGAGGAGCACGTACTGGCGCTCGTCGGACGCTCCCCGCAGGCAGCACGGCTCTGGGGCACCCCGCTCGGTCTCGTCTTCATCGACGGCGGGCACACCGACGAGCACGCGAACGGGGACTACGAGGAATGGGCCCCGCACGTCGCGCGGGGCGGGCTGCTGGTCGTCCACGACGTGTTCCCGGACCCTGCGGACGGTGGGCAGGCCCCCTACCGCGTGTATCTCAGGGCGCTCGCCTCGGGGGCGTTCACCGAGGTGTCGGTGACGGACTCGCTGCGCGTCCTGCGGCGTACCGGCCCGGGGATCTGAGCGCCGCGCATAGCATCGCCCTGTGTCGTACGACGGTCAGTCCCCCCACGCAAACCCGCCCGCGCCCGAGCCCGAGTTCGATCCGCCCCCGCGGCGCGGGCGGGGCAACGCCCTCGTGGTGGCCGCCGCGCTGTTGCCGGCCTGCCTGGCCGGGTGGCTGATCTGGCAGGCGGTGGGCGGACCGGACGAGGACCGGCCGCCGAGCGCACGGACCCTGCCGGGGGCGAGCGCGACCGGCAGCGCGAGTACGGGCGCCGCGGCGGCGCCCTCCGGCCCGGTCACGGCCCCGGATCCGAGCGGTGCGCCGGGCACGCCCCCGGCGAGGTCCGCCGCCCCGAACCCCCCGGCGGGCCGCGGTCCGCTCACCGGTCGTGTCGTCGTCGTCGACCCCGGGCACAACCCCGGCAATTTCCGGCACACCCGCGAGATCAACCGCCAGGTCGACGTCGGCACCCATCGCAAGGAGTGCGACACCACGGGTACGGCGAGCAACGCCGGATACACCGAGGCGGAGTTCACCCTCGACGTGTCGCGCCGCCTGAAGGCCCTCCTCGAAAAGCAGGGCGCCACCGTCACCTTCACCCAGAACGACGACCGCCCCTTCGGCCCGTGCATCGACGAGCGGGCCCGGATCGGCAACGAGGCGAAGGCCGACGCGGTGATCTCCGTCCACGCGGACGGTTCGACCGCCGGTCACCGCGGCTTCCACGTGATCCTGCCCGCACGGGTGAACTCCGGCGGCGCGGACACCTCTTCGATCGTCGGTCCCTCGCGCGACCTGGGCGAGCGCATCGTGGGCCACTTCGTACGGGTGACCGGTGACGCGCCCTCGAACTACGTGGGCGACAAGACCGGGCTGGTGGTGCGCAAGGACCTCGGGGGGCTCAACCTGTCGACCGTTCCGAAGGTGTTCATCGAGTGCGGGAACATGCGTGATGCGCAGGACATCGCCCTGTTGTCCAGTGCGCAGTGGCGGCAGAAGGCGGCCCAGGGCCTGGCGGAGGGCATCAGCAGCTTCCTGAAAAGGACGTGAGGAAGTCCTGAGCGGGGCGGGCAGCGCCTGGTCACCGCCCGGCAACGAAGGGGGCGGCCCCAGCGATCGGACGATACATTCATCCGTACGATGGGCAACCGCCCCGAGCTTCGCTCCGAGTCTTCGCGAGAACCGCGCACACCGGCACAGCGTCAATCGCCACGAAGAAGCCCGAAGAAGCCACGAAGAAGACGACTGACAAAGGACTTTACGTGAACATCCGCTCCCTCACACGAGGTGATGGCGTGGTGATCGGAGCAGCGGTGGTGCTGTTCATCGCCTCGTTCCTCAGCCTGAACAGCACCGCTGGCTGCACCGGCGGGTTCTGCCCGACCATCAACGCCTGGGACTCCCTCGGGCTGCTGATGAGCATGTTCCTCGCGGGCGTCATCGCCGCCGCGCTGATCGTGGTCGCGCGCGGGCTGCCGGGGCCGCGCAAGGTCGCCGGTATCGAGCTCGGTCAGTTCGGCGTCGCCCTTGCCGTCTTCGCCGCCTGGACCGCGTTCTGGACGATCCTCGACGCCGGCAGTGCGGGTGCGGGTCTGATCCTCGGCCTGATCGCCGCCCTGGTGCTCGCCGCCGGTGCGGTCGCGGGTCCGCTGGTCCCGGCACTGAAGGCCCCGCTGATGGGCGCCCCGAAGCCGGCCGTCGCGGGCCCCTACGGCGCCCAGCAGGGCCAGCCGGGTGCCGGTTACGGCTACCCGGGCGCCCAGCAGCCGTCGTACGGCGGCCAGCCCGCTCCCGGTGGCTACGGCTACCCGGGCGGCGCGGCCCAGGACCCGCAGGCGGGTGCCGCACAGGCGGGTGCCACGCAGGCGCCTGCCGCCGGTCAGGCGTCGCAGGGCGGGCAGCCTCCGGCCGCCGCCGACGCGTCCGGGTTCGCACCGTTCTGGTTCGCCGTCCCGGTGGCCCGTCCGCTGTACGCGGAGGACGGCTCGCCGACGCCGATCGCCGAACTGGCCCCCGGTACCTGGTACTTGGCGGTGGACCAGCGCGGTCCCGGTCTGGTCGCCCAGACGCAGGACGGCCGTCGCGGTCTGCTCCAGGACACGACGGGCATCCAGCGCGGCTGACATCACGCACGACGACGGCCCCCACCCCCTCGACGAAGGGGGGCGGGGGCCGTCGTCCTGTCCGGGCGCGGCCCGGGTCGCACAGTCGACTGATCTGACGCTCCGTCAGTCCCACTGTGCGGGGAGGCCCCGCCATGCGGTTCGGACTGGCGCTCGGGTACGGAGGCGCGGCACCGGCGCCGTACGCCGGCACACGTCTGCGACGATGTCGCCGAGGGGCTGCTGGCGGTGAAGGCGATGCTCGGCTTTCGCATCGGCGGCATGGGGCACGCGGCGAGGAACTTCCACGCGGATCTGATGGCGCGCATGGGGTACGGGGCCCGGGCCCGCCGCATCCAGGAACTGTTCCTGGCCGGGCGGCGCGAGGAGGCGGTGGCGGCCGTGCCGGACGCCTTCGCCGACGAGATCTCGCTCGTCGGACCGTTCGCCCGGAGCGCGGAGAGGCCGGAGCTGTGGCGGGCGGGCCCGGTGACGGACCTGCTGGTCACCTCACCGACCCGCACACCTTCAGGGAGCTGGCCGAACTCAACTCCTGGGCCGACGTGCGGCGGTCAGTCCCAGGCGAGGTGGGCGAGCCACTCGTCGAGCAGCGCGCGGTCGCCCAGCACCTCGGTCCTCCCGGCGTCCGGGGCCCGGCGGCGGTAGGACACCTGCAGGAGGTCGGCCAGCGGGCCGCGCAGGGCGACGGCCGCCTTCTCGTGGCCGCGCCGCCACTGGACCGAGTCGCCGGTGAGGTCGACGACCCACTCGGCGTCCACTCCGGGCGGGGCGTCGGTGGCGTGCAGGTGGAGAGTGCGGCCCTCGCCGAGGAGCCCCGCCGGACCCGGCCCCCCCTCGAAGGTCTGCGGCAGTGTGCTGAGCCACATCCACTCGTCGATCGCGTCGGCCGCGATCTCGGGGTCCACCTCGAAGGGGACCTTCGCGGCCAGCGCGGCGTCCGCGCGGTGCACCACGGTCTCGTGGGTCATCCGGCGCGCCCAGAACTCGACGGGGTTGCCGGGGGCCCACGCCCACACCTGTGCGTTGGGCCCGGCCTCGCGCAGCGCACCGGCGCACAGTTCGGCGCCCTCGGCGAACCAGGCGTCCAGGGCGGCCGGGTCGTTCGAGTCGGGGCCGTCGCCGTCCGTCACGTCGTCCGGCGGGAACATCCGCGCGGAGCGGGTCCGCACGGTGTCGTACGCCCAGCGGTGCGCGCCGCCGGTGTGCAGGACGAGCTGGTGAAGGGTCCAGTCGGGGCAGGAGGGGACCCGGGCGGTCAGGTCGGCGCCCGATACCACCGCCCGCATGAGGGCGGTCTCCTCGATGATCCGGTCGCAGTGCCGTGCGAAGCCGAGCAGAGTCATGGCCGCACCCTAAGCGGGCCGTCGTGCCCGTGACCAGCTCAATTCTCCGACGGGGCGCTTCCGTTGGGCCGGGCCTCGTGCTGCCGGGACGGCTGCTGCGCCGGCACCCGGGCGAAGAGGTCCGCGGGTGCGCCCCCCTTCGCCATCTCGCCCGCCGACGGCACCTTCTCCGTGACCTCCGCGCCGGCGTCCTTGCCCGCGTCCTTGACGCCGCCGATGACGTTCTCGAACATGCCGATGTCGGCGACGCCCGCCGTGCCCGCGGCCAGTTTGGTGCCGAGGCCCTTCAGCGACTCGATGCCTTCGGACAGCGGGGCGACCGCCTTGGAGAGCAGCGGGTCGCCCTTGGCGTTGTCGCGCGCCGCCTTCAGCCTGTTGTAGGTGAAGCCCCCGGCGAGGCCCGCCTTGACGAGGGCGAACTTCCGCCCGTCCGCGCCCTTCTGGAACTTGCCCGCCCGGTAGGGCTTCACGATCCACTGGTAGGCGGCACCGGCGGCCAGCGACGCGTTGGCGACGAAGCGGGTCTTGGCGAGCCGCTGCGTCTCGACCTCACCGGTGGGCGACGGCGTGCCGGCGGACGTCGGGGTGGTGACGGACGTCGGGGTGGTGGTCGCGTTCGCCGCCCGGCCCGTGTCCTTGTCGTTGCACGCCACGAGGGGCACCAGCAGCGCGCACGTCAGTGGCACCGCGACGAGCGCGCGGCGGGCGGGGGTGGGGGTACGGGGCACAGCGGGCCTCCCGGGGCCTGGCGACGGCGGCGGCGACGTCCGCGGCGTGCGTGACGCGGGCGGCGACGGCGTTTCCGGCAGCGTCACCCGCTGCCCCCGCCGCCACCACCAGGACAGGGCCATCCGGGTTTGACGCCCGTCAAATCGGCAACATGTTCGGCATGTCCACACGAACCCGCACCGGAAATCCCGCGGCCACCCTGATCGCCGTCGTCGCAGACATCGCCGCCCTGATCCTGGGCCTGTGGATCCTCTTCTACCTGTTCGACGCCAACCAGGGCAACGCCCTGGTCGACTTCGTCAAGGAAGCCGCCCGTTTCCTGGCCGGCTGGTCCCACGACCTGTTCACCTTCGACAAGCAGTGGGTGAACGTGGTCTGCGGCTACGGGCTGCCCGCCGTGGTCTACCTGATCGTGGGGCACGCCATCGCCGGCGCCGTCCGCCGCCGCTGACGGGGCCCCGCAGGGGAAGCGTCAGCAGCAGTCCGGGTCCAGGCCCAGCGGCAGCCGTTCGCCGCTGAAGACCGCGCAGGTGGCCTCCTCGCCGCCGAGCGCGGCCACCGCCAGGAGCAGCGAGCCGGCCGTCCAGGTGGTGAGTTCGCGCGGCCAGACCGCCTCGTCGTCGAAGACGTAGCCCGTCCAGTACATGCCGCTGCCGTCGTCGGCGCGCAGGTGCTGGACGGACTGAAGGATCTCCAATGCCCGGTCGGACTCCCCCGTCATCCACAGCGCCAGGGCGAGTTCACAGCTCTCGCCGCCGGTCACCCAGGGGTTGGGCAGCACGCAGCGCACGCCGAGGCCGGGCACCACGAAGGCGTCCCAGTGCGCCTCGATGCGCTCCTTCGCCTCGGCTCCGGTGACCGCGCCGGCGAGGACGGGGTAGTACCAGTCCATCGAGTAGCGGGACTTGTCCAGGAAGCGCTCGGGATGCCGCTGGATGGCGTGCCGCAGGGCGCCGACCGCCAGCTCCCAGTCGGGCTGCGGCTCCTCGCGCCGCTCGGCGATGGCCAGGGCGCAGCGAAGCGCCTGGTGGATGGACGAACTTCCGGTCAGCAGGGCGTCGTTGACGGGCGTGCCGTCCTTTTCGCGCTTCCAGCCGATCTGCCCGCCCGGCTGCTGGAGTGCGAGTACGAACTCCACGGCCGCGTACACGGCGGGCCACATCCGGTCGATGAACGCGTCGTCGCCGGTGGCGAGGTAGTGGTGCCAGACGCCGACCGCGATGTACGCGCAGAAGTTGCTCTCGCGCGCGAGGTCGGTGGGGCGGGTGTGGTCGCCGTCGTCGTAGGCCGCGTACCAGGAGCCGTCCGGGTTCTGGTGCCTGACCAGCCACTCGTACGCGCGGGCCGCCGCCTCGTGCTCACCGGCGGCGTCCAGCGCCATGGCGGCCTCGGTGTGATCCCACGGGTCCAGGTGGTGGCCGCGGAACCATGGGATCGCGCCGTCCTCGCGCTGCCCGGCGAGGATGCCCGCGACGGTCTCGGCCGCCTGACCCTCCGTCAGGACACCGGGGAGGACGAGGTGTTCGAGGTAGCCGGGGCCGGGCCCCGGGCCTGCGCCGAGGCTCGTCACTTGGTCTCCGTCGCAGTCGCGCCGGTGGCGGCGGAGTCCGCGGCGACGGGTGGGCCGGCGGCCTCGGCGGGCAGGTGCGGCTTGGTGGCGTACGCGACGAAGCTCTTGCCGACGACCGGGTTCAGCGCCTGCTCGGCGAGCCGGGTGAGCAGCGGCTTCTTCATGATGTCCCAGACGAGGAGCTTGTGGTACGCCTTCACCGGCAGCGCCTTGTCGTTGTCGACGCCGAACGCGCACTTGAGCCACCAGTACGGGGAGTGCAGGGCGTGCGCGTGGTGCGTGCCGTACGGCTTCAGGCCCGCCTCGCGCATCCTGGCGAGCAGCTCGTCCGCCTTGTAGATGCGGATGTGGCCGCCCTCGACCTCGTGGTACGCGTCGGACAGCGCCCAGCACACCTTTTCGGGGCCGTAGCGGGGCACGGTCACCGCGATCCGGCCGCCGGGCCTGAGGACGCGCACCATCTCGGCGAGCACGCCCTTGTCGTCGGGGATGTGCTCCATGACCTCGGAGATGATCACGACGTCGAACGACGCGTCCGGGAAGGGCAGGTTGAGCGCGTCGCCCTCCATGGCCGTCGCGGTGGCCCCCTCGGGCGCCTCACCGGCCTCCTTCATCGCCGCGAACCACTTGGCGACCTCGCGGATCTCCTCGGCGTTTTGGTCGAGGGCCACCACCTGGGCGCCGCGCCGGAAGCACTCGAAGGCGTGCCGTCCTGCGCCGCAGCCCAGGTCGAGGACGCGGTCGCCCGGGGCGAGCGGGAAGCGGGAGAAGTCCACGGTCAGCACGGGGGCTCAGCTTTCATCCGGCGGTGGGGGTCGAACAGGTGGTTCGGTGGCTCAAGCGCGGCTGGGCGGCTAGGACTTGAGAGCCGCGGCCTTCGGTTCGGCCTGCGTGGCGAGGGCCTCGCGGTAGCGCTCGGCGGTGCCGATCGCGGCCTGCTGCCAGGTGAACTTCCCCAGCACGCGGGCCCGCCCGGCCGCTCCCAGCCGTCTGCGCAGGTCGCGGTCGCCCAGGAGGCGCGCGAGCTGCCCGGCGAGGGCGTCGGCGTCGCCCGGCGGTACGGCCAGGCAGGTCTCCCCGTCCGGTCCCGCGACCTCGGGGATGGCTCCGCCGGTGGTGGCGACGAGCGGTGTGCCGGTGGCCATGGCCTCGGCGGCGGGCAGCGAGAAGCCCTCGTACAGCGACGGCACGCAGGCGACCTCCGCGCCGCGTACGAGGTCCACGAGTTCGGCGTCGGTGATGCCCTTGACGAACTCGACGGCGTGCGCGAGCCCGTACCGCTCGATGGCGTGTGCGACGGGCCCGTCCTCGGCGCGCTTGCCGACGACCACGAGGTGCGCGTCGGGCCGCTCGGAGCGCAGTTTGGCGAGCGCTTCGACGAGGTGGACCAGGCCCTTCAGCGGCACGTCGGCGCTGGAAGTGGTGACGATGCGGCCCGGGACCTCGGGCACGGAGGCGTCGGGCGACCACAGACCGGTGTCCGCGCCGATGTGCACGACGTGCACCCGGTCGGCCCGCACCCCCAGGTGCTCCACGATCTCCGCCTGCGACGACCCGGACACGGTCAGCACCGACGGCAGACGACGGGCGACGCGCCTCTGCATGCGGGTGAAGCCGTACCAGCGGCGCACGGAGACCCTCCGCAGCCGGGTCGCGGCGGCGTCGAGGTCGAGTTGCCGGTCGACGGTGATCGGGTGGTGGATGGTCGTCACCAGCGGTGCGCCGAGATCGCCGAGGAGGCCGTAGCCGAGCGTCTGGTTGTCGTGCACGACGTCGAACTCGCCGCGCCTGGCGGCCAGATGGCGCTTGGCCCGCAGCGAGAAGGTGAGCGGCTCGGGGAAGCCGCCGGTGCGCATGGTCGCGAACTCGACGGCGTCGATCCAGTCGCGGTACTCGGCGAGCCGCGGCGTGCGAAAGGGGTCGGGGCTGCGGTACAGGTCGAGGCTCGGCAGCTCGGTGAGCGGGACGCCCTCGTCGAGCACCGGGTACGGCTGGGCCCCCAGCACCTCCACGCGGTGCCCGAGCCGGGCCAGCTCCCGGGAGAGGTGACGGACGTAGACGCCCTGGCCGCCGCAGAACGGGTTCCCCTTGTACGTCAGGAGCGCGATGCGCAACGGACGGTCGCCGGCGCTCGCGGCGGCGGCGTCCCCCGCGCGGGGGCCCGCCTGTACGGCCTCAGCGGTCACTCTCGGCCCCCTTCTTGACGCACTTCCGCCGGAGCGTAGCCGCTGGCGCTAATCTAGAACAAGTTACAGAGTTGATCGAACGCAGAGCCTTGAATCTACCGGCAGTAAGCGGCGGCGTAAGGTCCGGATCAGGTGATTCGCGCCACGGCGGCACGGACCGCCCCGATCCGGCACGGCCGCTTCGACCGACTGCCGGACGGACACGGCACGGGCACGGCCCGGCAGGGACACGGCACGGACACGGGGGCACGGGGTCAGATGAAAGCGGAAGCCGGAACGGTCGGTGGCGGCGGAACCGCCACCCCTCCCCTGACGGAGCGTCAGGAAGCGCGTCGGCGCCGCATCCTGCACGCCAGCGCACAGCTCGCGAGCCGGGGCGGTTTCGACGCGGTGCAGATGCGGGAGGTCGCCGAGGAGGCGGGGGTCGCCCTGGGCACCCTGTACCGCTACTTCCCGTCCAAGGTGCACCTGCTGGTCGCCACCATGCAGGACCAGCTCAGCCACCTCCACACCACCCTGCGCAAGCGCCCCCCGGCCGCCACGGGCTCCGCCGAGCGCGTCGCGGAAACCCTCATGCGCGCCTTCCGCGCCCTCCAGCGCGAACCCCACCTCGCCGACGCCATGGTCCGCGCCCTCACCTTCGCCGACCGCTCCGTCAGCCCCGAGGTGGACACGGTCTCCCGGCAGACCACGGCGATCATCCTGGACGCGATGGGCCTGAACGCCCCCGACGACCGGCCGACCCCCGAGCAGCTCTCCGCCGTGCGGGTGATCGAGCACACGTGGCACTCGGCGCTGATCACGTGGCTGTCGGGGCGGGCATCGATCGCCCAGGTCAAGATCGACATCGAGACGGTGTGCAGGCTGATCGACCTGACGTCGACGGAGGAGTGAGGAAGTCCGGTTCATCGGACGTCCCACCTCCGCCGGAACGCAGTCACCCGGCCCCCCCTGGTCCAGACGAACCGGCGACATGCCGACGCGCCCTCCGCTCACAGGGGCACATGGGGATCGCCTTCACCCTCGCCGCCCGTACTGGCATCGAGCCGTCGCCCCCTGCTCTCGGCCACTCGCAGCACGTCCGACAGACACTCGGCCAGGCGTGTGGCCGTGAACCGCAGTGCGTCAGGCGGTACGGACGTGCCGCCCATCAATTCGCGCGCATGACCCAACACCTCGCTCCCGGTGTCGAGTTGCAGCGCCTCCATCCGGTCCGCGAGCCGGGCGAGGTAGCCGGCGCCGTCGGTACTGAGGTAACAGGGATGCCCGTCGGGGGTGACCCAGGGAAGCAGACGGAGGGCGTACCGCGAGGAATCGGGACGATCCATGGGGGGTCCTTCCAAGCCAAGTTCTCTAGACAGGTAAAGTGCACACCTTCCGCTCTAGAGATGTCAATCGAACACAGCAGTCTTATGGGGCCCCTGCGTACGCGGGGATCTAGGGTGTCCCGCAAAGGATTGGGAGGAGTGCTTTGGGATCGGGGCACGGCGCAGCCGGAAAGCTCAAGTACCAGCGGATCGCGGAGGAACTGCGCTCCGCCATCGAGGCAGGCGAGTACGAGCCCGGGGACCGCTTGCCGGGCGAGAACGACCTGATGACGCTGCACGGCGTAGCCAGAATGACCGTGCGCCAGGCCCTGTCGGTACTGCGCAGCGAGGGCATCGTCGAGGCACGCAAAGGCGCAGGCGTCTTCGTGCGCGCCTTCCGGCCGCTGCGGCGGCGAGGCATCCAACGGCTGGCTTCGGAACGCTGGGCCGCAGGCCGGTCAGTGTGGTCGGCGGACGTGGACGATCGCCGGGAACTGGTGGTCGACGGCGTGCAGGTCACCCAGGAGGAGGCCCATGAGCGCATCGCCACGGTGCTCGGCGTCGAACCGGGCGCTCCGGTCTGGGCACGCCGCCGCCGCTACCTCCTCGACGGCAAACCCGTGATGAGCGCGGCCTCGCACTTCCCGGCCGGTCTGGTGGCGGGTACAGCGGTCCTGCTGCCCGACCCCGGCCCCGGCGGGGTGTACGCCCGGCTCGCCGAGGCCGGACACGCACCCGCGCACTTCCGCGAGGAGCTCCGCACCCGGATGCCGTCGGCAGGGGAGGCAGACGAACTCCGGCTCCCGAGCGGCACCCCCGTGATCCTCATCACCCGTACCGCGTTCACCGCCGACGGCACCGTGGTCGAGGTCAACGACATGGTGCTGGACGCGGCCTCGTACATCCTGGAGTACGAGTTCGACGCGTAGGGCAGGCCGGGCGGGCAGTCAGCCGAGCCGGTTGATCCGGATCACGTACACCCGCTTGCGGTGCTCGGTGCTCGACCTTCTGGCACCAGAGGAGCAGCCGGTCCGTGCCGATCGTGCGCAGCTTCATCGGGTTCTGCTCGTCGTAGTCGTGGCCGGCTTCCATGCGCAGCGAGGCCAGGTCGAGGAGGCCCTGCACGATCCGGTCGACCTCGGCGCGTCCGGCGGCGGGCAGGCCTGCGGCCACGTTCTCGTCGAGGAATTCCGAGCACCAGACGTCTTCGTCCGGCTCGCCGCTCACCAGGAGACGTCCTGCTCGGCGAGGTGAAGGATGCGGGCGATCTCCAGCCGAGCCGCGTTCGCTGCCTCGTCACCCGACGCCGGGTCCGTGCTGATGCGTTCGGCTTCGCGCAGCGCGGCAGCACGCCCGGGGTGCCGTTCAACGGCGACGAAGGTGGCCCACTTGAGCAGGAAGTTCCGCATCCAGCCGATGGAACCGGTCTGTACCGCCTGGTCGAAGGCCTCGCCCAGCTCCCGGTCGAACTGGGTGAGGTTCAGCGGCCTTGGGTGACGTACCGCCTCGCGCAGCGCTTCCCGGGTCGCGGCGGGCATGGGGATCAGCGGGCCATCGGTTCCGACGGGCTGCGTGGACATACCTGGGCTCCTGGGCGTCACTGGGGAGGATCGTTCACGCGCGAAACGTGACGCTCGCGCGTGAACGACAGGCCTTGAGGGCAGGCGGGAACTCGGAGTGGCAACGCTCGGGTCCACTCGTAGCGCCGCGTATCTGATCGCAATCGTCAGCGCGTTCCCACTTGGATCATCCTGTGCTCCAGGAACTCGCCGTAGCCCTCGGGACCGAACTCGCGGCACAGTCCGGAGTTCTCGTAGCCACCGGACGGGCCCATCATGTCCATGCTGAAGGTGTGGACAGAGTACGTGCCGGTGCCTGCCTGGCGGACGAGATCGACGCCGCGTTCCGTGTCCGCCGTCCAGACGCTGCCGCTCAGGCCGTACTCGGAGGTGATGACGCGGGCGAGTTCCTCGTGCCGGGCGGCGATGGCGTCCTTGATGCGGGTGACGACGGCGATCCGCTCGTCCAGCGAGGTCCGGGGCCGGGGCCCGTCGTCGAAGGCGCGGCGGGCGGCGGCCACCGCACGGTCGACGTCCGCCTCGTTCGCGTGCGGGACCCGGCCGATGACCTGCTCGGTGTGCGGGGAGACGACCTCGTTGGACGCGGTCCCCAGAGGATCGGACAAGGTGCCGCCCACGTACAGCTGTCGGTGCTCCACAAGCTCGGTCATGGCTGTCGCCTCTCGCAAGTCCGTTTGCGCGCCCGCGAGCTGACTTGGCGTCAGCCGGTACGCACCCCGGACTGATACCAGTTCTAGTGGGTACGGGGAAGGGCCCCGGCTCGGTCGCGGAGGAGGAACGGGGCTAGGGCGAGGAGGAGACAGAGACCGCCGAGGGAGAGGAAGTCGAGGTTCACGGCCATCAGCACCGCACCGAGGACCATCGCACCGACCGTGAGCACTCGGGTGCGTGCGGGGGCGGCGGCCAGGCCGGTCAGGGCGATCAGACCGAGGAAGAACAGCGGGGGAACGATGCCGTAGACGACGGGCTCGACCCCGGGCACCGACTTGACCTGCTGGAAGATCTCGACCATGGCGGGCCTGTCGTTGGCCATGAGCCCGGCGACCAGGTCGATCGCGGCCTGCGCCGCGGTGGCGAGCAGGCCCAGGAGCCCGACGACGAGGGCGACGACGGCCGGGACGCGCCTCCTGGCGGGAGCGGCCCGGTACAGGTGCAGCATCACCGGGACGAAGAGCAGCACGCCGGCCAGCATGGCGAGATGACCGGCGGTCCAGCCCGCGCTCGGCACTCCGCGCTCACTGAGGAGCCGGATGGCGCCGTACGCGACGAGTGCGAGGGGGCCCGCGACGAGAGCGGTACGGGTGAGGCGACTGGGGACGGCGGGGAGAGCGGGCGGGAGCGGCGGGGCGGGGGCCGGGGGCGAGGCCCGGGGGAGGGAGGCCGTGCGCGTCGCGTACGCGTCCGTCGCGTTGCCCGTGCTGGCCCTTTCGCGCCTCGTACGGACCTTGCCCGTGCCGGCCGGCGCATTCTCCGTGCGGGCGTTGTCCGTCTCGGCCGTCTCGTTCCTCGTGCTCTGCGGGTATGTCATGTCCCGACCTTGTCCGTGCACCGGCATCCGGCCCATCGGGGAAAGCCACGGCCCGCCCCCCACCACGCCCCTGAGTTTCCTCGGGGTCGGAGGACTGCTCGTCCCCGACGTCCACTGGAACCCGTTCTAGTTATAGTGGCCGGAAGGCAAGTCCCGTACCAAGACGCACAGTTGGGGGAGCCATGACACAGCCGTCCGGTACGGGTCCCGCCCCGGGCGGCTCGCCCGGGGTGATCGACCACGGCGGCGTCCGGAGCATCGACCCGTACGCCTCGCGGAACGTCGCCGTCTCCGGGGCGGAGACTCATCTGCGCCGCCTGGTGAGGCTCGGCCACGCGGAGGCGGTGCCGGGCGGCGACCCCGTCACGTACATCGCCGTGTGAGCGGCGACGGCGTGCCCGGTGGCACGCATCGGGGCCGGTGGGCGGCCCGGCGGCGGGCGGGCCCGCCCCGGTACCGGTCGGTAGAATGCGGGCATGATCACCCTCCGTCGCAGCGCCGCAGCGCTCGCCGTCACCGTCGCGCTCGGCGCGGTGGCCGCCCCGGGCGCCTCCGCCGCACCGAGTCCCACGCCCGTCGCGATCCCGTCCGGGCTGTACGGGAAGGGCGACCCCTCGTTCGACGGAGTCTTCCGGCAGTCGCTGGCGCTGCTCGCGCAGGACCAGGTCGGGGTCGAGCCCGCCGCGAAGGCCGTGGACTGGCTGACGGGGCAGCAGTGCGACAACGGCGCCTTCCCCGCCTTCCGGCCCGACCCGGGCACTCCGTGCGACGCCAAGACGCAGCTCGACACCAACATGACGGCCGCCGCCGTGCAGGCGCTGAAGGCGCTGGGCGGGCAGGACGCCGCCGTGACGAAGGCCGTCGGCTGGCTGAAGTCCGTACAGAACGCGGACGGCGGATGGCCGTCCTGGCCGGGGTCTCCGAGCGACGCCAACTCCACGTCGATCGTGATCGGCGCCCTGCAGGCGGCCGGTGAGAAGCCCGCGGACGTGAAGGGCAAGGACGGGAAGTCGCCGCTCCAGGCGCTGCTGGGGTTCCAGGCCGACTGCGACGGCAAGCCCGAGAACCAGGGTGCCTTCGGCTTCCAGCCCGACAAGGACGGAAAGCTCGCGCCGAACGCGGACGCGACCGCCGCCGTGGTGACCGCCGCCGCCGGGCGCGGCGGATTCGTCATCGACGTGCCCAGGGGGAAGGACCGGCCCATCGAGGCCGCGCCGGGCTGCAAGGAGGGCATCGCCGACCCGCGGACCGCCGCGTCGGCCGGCTCCGCCTACCTCGCCCGGACGATGGACGAGAACGGCGGCTTCCTCAAGGCGCCCCCGATGCCCGGCTCCGACGCCACCGACAAGCCCGACGTCGGCAACACCGCCGACGCCGTGGTCGCCCTCGCCGCCGACGGGCACAAGGACGCCGCCCGGAAGTCCGCCGACTGGCTGACCAAGAACTCCGCCCCGTGGGCGAAGGCGAGCGGTCCCGCCGCGTACGCGCAGCTGATCTTCGCCGCGCACGCCACCGGCATGGACCCCTCCTCCTTCGGCGGCACGGACCTCGTCAAGGAGCTGAACGCGACGGGGCCCGCCCCTGAGAAGGCCGCCGACGGCGCGGAGAAGAAGGACGACGCGGAGAAGAAGACGGACGGCGGTTCGTCCACGGCCTGGTGGGTCATCGGTGCGGCGTTCGTGGCCAGCGTGGGCGCGGGCCTCCTGATCAGCATGCGCAACAAGAAGAACAAGCAGCTGTGACAGCGACCCGCCGGGCGGGCTCCGCGGCGCTGCCGGCGACGGTGGCGGGCGTGCTGCTCTGCCTCCTCGGTCCGGCCGCCCCGGCGGCGCACGCGGACGGCGGCTACCGGTACTGGTCGTTCTGGGAGCGTGACGCGGCGGGCCGGACGTGGACGTACGCCACCCAGGGCGCGGCGACCACGACCCCGGCCGACGGAGCCGTCCAGGGGTTCCGGTTCGCGGTGAGCCAGAACTCGCAGGACGCTGCCAAGCCCCGCGGGAACGCCGACTTCGAGACCGTGTGCGCGAAGACGCCGGCGAAGGACAAGGCCAAGCGCGTCGCCCTCCTACTCGACTTCGGCACGCCCCAGGACGCTCCGGAGGGCGACACTCCGCCCCCGGCCCGTTCCGTGTGTGCGCAGGCCGGAGCGGATGCCACGACCGCGGAGTTGCTGGCGCGGGTCGCCCGGCCACTGCGGTACGACAGCTCGGCGCTGCTGTGCGCCATCGCCGGATACCCGAGGACGGGGTGCGCGGACCAGGTGTCGGGGAGCGGGGACTCCGCCGGTGTCTCGCCGGGCGCGACGGCCCCGACGGCCGCCGCCACTCCTTCCGTTTCCGCGTCCGACCAGGAGGGCGGGGGGCCGTCCGCCGGGGTGCTCGTCGGTCTCGCCGCCGTGCTCGCCCTGGGTGCGGCCGCCGTGTGGCAGTCGCGCCGCCGCCGGGGATGAGCGGACGCGGCCCGAAACTTCCGGGTGCCTTCATGCTGCGCGCCCCCGCCGCCGGGCGCAGCAACGCGCTGCACGCCGGGGCGTGGTGGCTGTGGGCGCTGGGGCTGGCCACCGCCGCGTCGCGGACCACCAACCCGCTGCTGCTCGGGCTGCTGGTGGGGGTGGCGGGCTATGTGGTCGCCGCCCGCCGCACCGACGCCCCGTGGGCACGGTCGTACGGGGCGTTCGTCAAGCTCGGCCTGATGGTGCTGGTGATCCGGCTGGTGTTCTCGGTCTTCCTGGGTTCGCCCATCCCGGGGCAGCACGTGCTGTTCACCCTGCCCGAGGTGCCGCTTCCGGACTGGGCGAAGGGGGTGCGCCTCGGCGGCAGGGTGACCGCCGAGCAGCTGGTCTTCGCCCTGTACGACGGGCTGAAGCTGGCCACCCTGCTGATCTGTGTGGGCGCGGCCAACGCGCTCGCCAACCCGGCCCGCCTCCTGAAGTCGCTGCCCGGCGCCCTGTACGAGGCGGGGGTGGCGGTTGTCGTGGCGATGACCTTCGCGCCGAACATGGTGTCCGACGTCGTACGGCTGCGCACCGCGCGGCGGTTGCGCGGGCGGCCGACCGGCGGGGTGCGGGCGCTGCTCCAGATCGGGCTGCCGGTCCTGGAAGGCGCGCTGGAGCGGTCGGTGGCGCTGGCCGCGTCGATGGACGCGCGCGGGTACGGGCGGACCGCCCGCGTCCCGCCCGCCGTACGGCACGTGACGACCGCCCTGACCCTGGGCGGTCTGCTGGGCGTCTGCGCCGGCACGTACGGTCTGCTCGCGGCCGAGGGCGCCGGGTACGGGCTGTGGGTGCTGCTGATCGGGCTGGCCGCCGCGATGGGCGGGCTGCGGCTCGGCGGGCTGCGCAGTGTGCGCACCCGCTACCGCCCGGACCGGTGGGGCGCGCGGGCCTGGCTGGTCGCCGGGTCCGGGGCGGCCGTGGCGGGGCTGATGATCTGGGCGGCTTCCCGGGACCCGGCCGCTCTGCATCCGGGGGTGCTGCCGCTGGTGGTGCCGGAGTTCCCGGTGTGGCCCGCGTTGTCCGTGCTGATCGGGCTGCTGCCTGCGTTCGTCGCCCCCGTACCCGCCCCGCCCTCCGCTCCTCCCAGCTCCTCCCCCCAGGGAACGTGAAGTGATCCGGTTCGAGAACGTGTCCGTCCGGTACGAGGGCGCCGGTGCGCCGGCCCTCCAGGACGTCGACCTGACCGTCCCCGAAGGCGAGCTGGTGCTGCTCGTCGGCCCCTCCGGCGTGGGCAAGTCCACGCTCCTGGGGACGGTGTCCGGGCTCGTCCCGCACTTCACCGGGGGCGTGCTGAGCGGCCGGGTCAGCGTCGACGGCCGCGACACCCGCACCCACAAGCCGCGCGAGCTGGCGGACGTGGTCGGCACCGTCGGCCAGGACCCGCTGTCCCACTTCGTCACCGACACCGTCGAGGACGAGCTGGCGTACGGCATGGAGTCGCTGGGCGTGGCCCCCGACGTGATGCGGCGGCGCGTCGAGGAGACCCTCGATCTGCTGGGCCTCGCCGATCTCCGCGACCGCCCGATCGCCACCCTGTCGGGCGGCCAGCAGCAGCGCGTCGCCATCGGGTCCGTGCTCACCCCGCATCCCAGGGTCCTCGTCCTGGACGAACCGACGTCCGCCCTGGACCCGGCCGCCGCCGAGGAGGTCCTGGCGGTGCTGCAACGGCTGGTGCACGACCTGGGCACGACCGTGCTGATGGCCGAACACCGTCTGGAGCGGGTCGTGCAGTACGCCGACCAGGTCCTCCTCCTGCCCGGCCCCGGCCTCGCCCCGGTCCTGGGCGAACCCGCCGAGGTGATGGCCCTCTCGCCCGTGCATCCGCCCGTGGTGGGCCTCGGCCGGCTGGCCGGGTGGTCGCCGCTGCCCCTGTCGGTACGGGACGCCCGCCGCCGGGCGTCCGCGCTGCGGGCCGAGCTGGCCGGCCGTACCCCCGCGGCCGTCGCCCCGCCGCCCGCCGCGCCCGCCGTCGCCGAGACGGACGCGCTGTCGCTGCGCCGGGGCAGGATCGAAGCCCTGCGCCGGGTGTCCCTGACCGTGCGCCCCGGCGAGACCGTGGCCCTGATGGGCCGCAACGGGGCGGGGAAGTCCACCCTGCTGAACGCCCTCGTCGGCCTGCACGCCCCCTCCTCGGGGCGGGTCCTGGTCGGCGGGAAGGCTCCCTCCAGGACGCCGCCGCGCGAGATGGTGCGCCGCGTGGGTCTCATCCCGCAGGAGCCGCGCGACCTGCTGTACGCGGACACCGTCGCCGCCGAGTGCGCGGCGGCCGACCACGACGCGGGCGCCGCACCGGGGACCTGCCGTGCCCTGGTGAGCGCCCTGCTCCCGGACGTGCCGGACGAGACGCACCCCCGCGACCTGTCCGAGGGGCAGCGCCTGGCGCTCGCGCTCGCCCTCGTACTGACCGGCCGGCCCCCTCTGCTGCTGCTCGACGAGCCGACGCGCGGCCTGGACTACGCGGCGAAGTCCCGCCTGATCGGCATCCTGCGTGATCTCGCGGCCGACGGAACCGCCCTCGTCCTGGCCACCCACGACGTGGAGCTGGCCGCCGAGCTGGCGCACCGGGTGGTGATCCTCGCGGACGGCGAGGTCGTCGCGGACGGCCCGACCGCCGACGTGGTCGTCTCCTCGCCGTCCTTCGCGCCGCAGGTCTCGAAGGTGCTCGCCCCGCAGCAGTGGCTGACCGTGGCCCAGGTGCGGAAAGCGCTGGAGGACGTACGCCCGTGAACCAGGACCGGCCCCTTCCCGCCCCCGCCCCGGCGCCGCCCCGGCGCTCCCCCGCGCGCGCTCCCCGGGCGCCTCGTGCGCCGCGCCCCGTCCGGCTCGGGCCGCGGTCCGTCGCCGCGCTCGCCCTGGTGAGTGCCGTCGGGGTGATGGCCTTCGGGTGGCCGCTGCTCGCCGACTCCGCCGCCGGGCTCGCCCACTCCCGGGACGCGCCGTGGCTGTTCGCCGCCCTGCTGCCGCTGCTCGTCGCGGTGGTGGTGGCGACGATCGCCGACGCGGGGCTCGACGCGAAGGCCGTCGCGATGCTGGGGGTGCTCGCCGCGGTCGGCGCGGCGCTGCGGCCACTCGGGGCGGGGACGGCCGGCCTGGAGCCGATGTTCTTCCTGATGGTGCTGAGCGGGCGGGTGCTGGGGCCCGGCTTCGGCTTCGTCCTGGGATCGGTCACGATCTTCGCCTCCGCTCTGCTCACCGGCGGGGTCGGGCCGTGGATGCCGTTCCAGATGCTGGCCATGGGCTGGTTCACGATGGGCGCGGGACTGCTGCCGGGCTGGCAGCGGCTGCGCGGCCGGGCCGAGCTGGTGCTGCTGGCTGTGTACGGGGCCGCTGCGTCGTTCTTCTACGGCACGGTCATGAACCTCCAGGGCTGGACGTACCTCGCCGGGCTCTCCACGGGTGTGTCCTTCGTTCCGGGCGACCCGGTGCACGAGAACCTGGTGCGCTTCCTCGCGTACTGCCTGGCCACCTCGGTCGGCTGGGACCTGGGCCGCGCCGTGCTGACCGTCGTGCTGACCCTGACCGTCGGCCCCGCCCTGCTGAAGGCGCTGCGCCGGGCAACCCGCCGGGCGGCGTTCGCGGCGCCGGTCGCCTTCGAGGACGTGCGGGCGGACGCGCCGGACGCCCCCGGGGCTCCCCAGGAGCGGTAGCCGCAGGCCCCGCGGGCAGTCACCGGGCGGTTCCGTTCCGTACCGGGCGGGGTCCCGTGGCGGTGAGTCGGGTCATAGGACCTTGGTCCTCCACTAAGCAGGGCCGTAGCCGTGGGCGCTCGTCACCCGCCCCCTCCGCACCCGTTCCGGCCTGCGCATTCCCCGCACGCCCGAAGCGGTCCTTTATGCCCGATTCGCTGTCTCCACTAGTACGAGGGGTGTTTGCGGGGGGCGCGGCCGGGCTGCTCCACTGAGTGAGTCGCAAGGCGCCGGACGGCTTCCGCTTTCCGCCGTGGCGCTTCTCCCCGGCTTCTCCGGGTCCGATGCGGCAGTCACTGTCTCCGACGTTGGGTTTCCTTCGTGTCCTTCGCTGTCCTGAACCGCTTCTCCGCTCGTCAGAAGTCCGCCGTGGTCGGCGCCACCGCCCTGCTGGGCGCGGCGGGCGCGGTCCTCGGTACGTCCACCCCCGCGGCAGCCGCCTCGGCGCAGGACACGGCCAAGCGGATGATGCCCGCGGCCCAGTACCAGTGCTTCAGCAAGATCGTGTCGCACGAGTCCGGCTGGAACCACCGCGCCACCAACGCCTCCTCCGGCGCGTACGGCCTGGTCCAGGCGCTCCCCGCGTCGAAGATGGCCTCGGCCGGCTCGGACTGGAAGGAAAACCCGGCGACCCAGATCGAGTGGGGACTGGACTACATGAACTCGCGCTACGGCAGCCCGTGCGGTGCGTGGGACTTCTGGCAGACCCACCGCTGGTACTGAGCCCCGCCACCGGCGCCGGGCCCCGCCGTCGCGCGGTGAGCCGTGCCGCGGGGTCCCTCGCACGGTTCCCCGGGGGCCCCTCGCGCAGCCCCCGGGACTCAGCGCACGCGGTGGTAGCTGCTGCCGTCCTTCGTACGCGCCAGGAAGCCGCCCTCGACGAGATGGCGGCGCAGCGCCGAGCAGTCCTCGTGCACGGTCCTGATCGTGTCGTTGACCTCGCGCTCGGTGTAGGGGCGGCCCTCCGTGAAGAGTGTCCGCGTCAGGTGCGCGAGCAGCTCCTCCCGCCGTCCCGGCTTGCGCGGCACGGAGGTGAGCCGTCCGTCCCTGAAGAACGCCTCTACGCCCCGACCCGCCACGACCTGCTCCGCCCTGCTCTGTCCCGCTGCGAACACGAGCCTCTGTTCTAGCCGCCGGACACCCCGGCCGCCAACCATTAACGGCACCCCGGGCACAGCGGCCCCGGCCCCGCACCGCCCCTGCCCTGTCGTGCCCGGAGCCCGCCGGGGAGGGCTGCCGGGCCCGTACGGCAGGATGGAACGCATGAGCATCGTGAAGATCAACGCCCTGACCGTGCCGGACGAGCAGCGGGAGGTCCTGGAGAAGCGGTTCGCTTCCCGGGCCGGGGCCGTGGAGAGTTCCGACGGATTCGAGTGGTTCGAGCTGCTGCGCCCCGTCGAGGGCACCGACCAGTACCTCGTCTACACGCGATGGAGGGACGAGGCCTCCTTCCAGGCGTGGATGGAGGGCCCGATGAAGGCCGCCCACCAGCAGGGTGCGGGCAGCACAGAAGGCGGCGGGCGTCCCGCACCCGCCGCCTCCGGCTCCACCGTGTGGTCGTTCGAGGTGGTCCAGCAGGCCGCCCCGAAGACGGCCTGAGCACTCCTACATCTGCAGCAGGCGCTCCGTCACCTCGCGGTACTTGCGCAGGGCGACCCGCAGGTCCTCCGTCTCCGCCTCCCGGTCCTTGGACTCCCAGGCGCCGCGGAGCGAACGGCGGTGCTCGGCAAGGGTTTCCGCGATGTGGCGGGTGGCCTCCTCCAGTACGTGGTCGGCCTCCTCGACCGCGCGCCGGGGCTCGTCGACGAACTGATTGACGGCCTGCTGCAGGCGCAGGCCCAGCTTGTCGCGCTCGCCGTGCGGCAGGAGCTGGGCGCCGCCGCCCGGCCCGGCGGTACCGGAGCCCGCGTCCCGGCCGCTGGCCCGGCCGCCGACCGGGACGGTGCCGGTGTCCGAGCCCCGGCCGACGCCGTGTTCGGCGTCGAGGCTGCGGGCTGCCGCGGGATCGCGCGGGTCCGGGCCGCTGCCGTCCAGGTCGCGTCCGGAGTTCCCGGCATGCCCGCCCGACGGCCTGCGCAGTGGGCCCACCTCGTCGGAGGCGCCCGCGCCGCTCACCCCGTATTCCTGTGCGCTGCGCCTCTGCTCGGCCTGTACGGGGTCGTGCAGGGCGTCCGGGTCCGCCTGGGCGCCGCGTTCGGAGGGCGCGGCGGCGCGTGAGGCGCCCGCGTCCCCGAGACGGCCGTCGTTGCTTTCGTGACCTTCGCGTGCCATGTCAGACTCCACTCCCCTTGGCGTGCCGCCCCATCAGGCGCGGCCGGTTCGAGCCGTGCTTCTCCCCGTGCTGTCCGTCCGCGTGCCGCTCGCCGTCGTGGGCGTGCTTTCCGTGGCCCGTTCCGTGCCCGGCGCCGTGCTCGGTGACCAGTTCCTCGAAGAGCGCGCGGGCCTCGACGACGGCCTCCCGCATCTCCTCGGTGCCGCCCTCGCCGCGCGCCGCGCGCCGGACCCTGCGGAAGCCCTCGACGTGACCGGCGTGGTGCACGGACAGCGCGTCCAGCTGCTCGCCCTCGCTCTCCGGGTAGCCCCGGTCGACGGCGACGCGGGACAGCAGCCGGTCGGCGTCCGCGACCGCCTTCTGCGGCGAGTCGACGAACTGCTCCTGCACGCCCGCCCATTGGGCGACGTACGTCTCGTGGCGCTCCCGCGGCAGCTCGCGCGGCCGGAAGTCGCCGTGCCGCTTCACCCGTTCCGCCAGCTCGTGCTCGGCGGCCTTGGTGTCGCCGCCGTGCCGTTCCAGTACCCGTTCGTATTCGGGGCCGAACCGCCGCTTCAGGCTCGTGCCGCCCACGCGGCCCCGTCCGGGACCGAGGAAGACGACGGCCGCTGCGACGGCGATCACGACCACCACGATCAACACAATGATCAGGACTGTGGACATGTTCTGCCTTTCCGGTACTTGGTCCGGTGCGCGAGGCCCGGTACGTCATGCCCGACAAGGGCCTCTCGCCCCTCGGGTAGCCCGTAAAGAGATGGCCAAACGGTCCCCGCACCCTGTACAGAGGCGACATGACCTGGATCATCGCCGCCGAACGGCCCGACACCCCCGACGCGACCACCCTGCGCCGCGACTACTACGGCGAGGTCGCCGGCCGCTACTGGCACCGCCCGGCCACCGAACGGGAGATCGACGAGGGGCTGACCGACGACGGCACCGGCCTGCTCGTTCCGCCGACCGGCGCGTTCTTCGTCGGGCGGTACGAGGGCAAGCCGTCCGGCTGCGCGGGACTGGTCCTGTTGAACGGCGAACTCGCCGAGCTGACAAGGGTGTTCGTGCGCCCGGAGGCACGCGGCACGGGTGGCGGCGGGCTGCTGCTGGCGGCGGTCGAGGCGGCGGCACGGGCGTACGGCGTTCGGCGTATCCAACTCGACACCCGCAACGACCTGGTGGAGGCGCGGGGCCTGTACGTCAAGCACGGCTACCGCGAGGCCCCCGCGCACAACGCGAAGCAGTACGCCGAGCACTGGTACGTCAAGGATCTCGGCCCTGTCGGAGCTCCCGTCGGAAGCTGACGCCCCGCTTCCTCCCCCTGCCCGTCGGGCCTCCTCCACCGGGTCTGCATAATCGCTGGCAGTTTCGAGGGAGGGGACGCCATGGAAAACGGACACTCATGTCCGGCATGCGGTACCGAGCGAGCGGCACCGGACGGAGACAGACCGGGCCCCGGCGGCCCCGTATGCGAGTGCGCCCGCCGCGCCGCAGACGCACACCACGCCGGGCGTACGGCGGACCTGGCCGACGCGGAGGACTTCAATCCCCTCCGCATCCGCCCCTACGTCAACCTGGCCCACCCGGAGGAGGAGCCGCCACCGCGGGACGCCGCGGGCCCGGGAGCCCCGCCGGGCGACGCCGGGCGCGGCGCCCCGCACGGCCGGGCGGCCCCGCACGACTCCGCGGCCCGCGCCCCGGCAGCCGAGGCGTCCGAGGCCGCGCACACGATGCCGTTGCACGCCGTTCCCGCGGGTACGGGCCCGTACTCCCCGGGACACGAAGCGGGCACGAACCCCGCCGGGGAGCCGAGCGCCCCCCTCGACGAAGCAGGCACCGGCGCGGGCCGCGGTCCGTACGCCCCGGGTCCCGGCCCGTACGCCCCGCAGACCTCCGGCGCCTCGGACGGTTCCGGCACGTACACCCGCGCCGCCGGCCCCGGCACGGACACCTCCGGCGGCGGATCCGGCACCCGCTCCCGGCGCGGCACCCGTACCGTCCTCCTCATCGCCGCGGCGGCCGTGGTCGTCACGGCCGGGGCCGCCTTCGCCGCAGGGGTCTTCGACAGCGGCCCGGACGGCACCCGGGCCCTTCCCGCGGCCTCATCCAGTTCCGCTGCGACGCCGGTCGCCGAGGCCGCCGCCGTGCCGTCCCCGACGGGGACCGTCTCCCCCTCCGCGACCGCGACCGTCGCCCCGACGCGCAGCGCCCTGCCGACGCCGACCAGGGCGTCCCGTACCGCGACTCCGACACCGACACCGACAGTGCCGCTGTCCGCGCCCCCCACGAAGCCCCCGTCGCGTGCCCCCAGCACTCCGCCGCCTGCCGCGTCGCCACCTGCGAAGCCCCCGGAGGACGCGGCGGCACCCGCTTCCCTGGCGAGGGGCGCCCGGGGTCCCGAGGTGCGGGAACTCCAGGACCGGCTCTCCCAGCTGTGGCTCTACTTCGGCCCGGTGAACGGCCGCTACGACTCGGACGTGGAGGACGCGGTGGCGGACTTCCAGCGCTACCAGAACGTCGACGGCGACCGCGAGGGCGTCTACGGCCCCGCCACCCGCAACGCCCTGGAGGCCAGGACCGAGGAGCCGTAGCGGTGCTTTCCGGGGGCCGGGGTGGCGCGAGTCCGCCATCTTTTGTATCGTGCAAGAACAAAGTGGTTCCGTCCGCGTACCCTGACCGGTGGACGGAACCGCTTGTTTTCTTTTCCGCGCCGAGCGCCCGCGCCCCGCGCGGGCACCGCGCGCCCGCCCCGAGCGCTCTGGAGTCCGTACATGACGGCCACCCCCGCCCAGCCCACCGTTCTGCCCTTCAAGGCACTCCTCCTGGACATGGACGGCACGCTCGTCAACTCCGACGCGGTGGTCGAGCGCTGCTGGCGCGAGTGGGCGCTCGACCACGGCCTGGACCCGGACGAGGCGCTCAAGGTCGTCCACGGCCGGCAGGGTTACGCGACGATGGCGGTTCTCCTCCCGGACCGCCCGATGGAGCAGAACCACGCCGACAACAAGGTCATGCTGGCCAAGGAGACCGCCGACACCGAAGGCGTCGTCCCGGTCCCCGGCGCGCCCGAGTTCATGGCGGCCCTGGACCGGCTGCCGCACGCCCTGGTCACCTCGGCCGACGAGAAGCTGGCACAGGCCCGGATGAGCGCCGCCGCGCTGCCGATGCCCCGTACCCGGGTCACCGCGGAGCTGGTCTCCGCGAGCAAGCCGGACCCGGAGGGCTTCCTCAAGGGCGCGGCCGAGCTGGGCTTCGGCGCGTCGGACTGCATCGTCCTCGAGGACTCGGGGGCGGGCATCGCGGCGGGCCGGGCGGCGGGCATGCGGGTGCTGGGCGTCGGCCCGCGCGCGGGTGCCCACGACCCGACGGTGCTCGTGCGGGACCTGACGCAGGTCCGCGTCGTGACCGCGGAGGACGGCACGACGGCCCTGCACGTCACGGCCTGAGGCACGGCTCTCGCCAGGCGCCTGGCGTACGCACGAAGGGGGCGGCCCGCGGTTCTCACCGCGGGCCGCCCCCTTCGTGCGTACGGGACGCCGCCCGGCGTCAGCCGGAGATCGCCTCGTACAGGCTGAAGGCCGCCAGTGCCAGCATCAGGCAGGCGGCCACCTTGGTGATCAGCCGCAGCGGCACCCGCTTCATCAGCGCCTGTCCGCCCACGATGCCGAGCCCCGCCACCGCCCACAGCGCGAGGACCGCGCCGATGCCGACGGAGACCGGGTTCTCGTAGCGGGCGGCCAGCGTGGCCGTCATGATCTGCGTGAGGTCACCGAACTCGGCGACCAGGATGAGCATGAACCCCGCTCCGGAGACCTTCCAGAAGGACTGGTCCTGCGGCGGCTTGATCTCTTCCTCGCCGTCGTCCTTCTTGAACAGGAGCACCATGGCTCCCGCCAGGAACAGCAGGCCCACCACGGTCTGCACGATCCACTGGGGCAGCAGGGTCAGGACGCTGCCCGCCGCGATGGCGATGCAGACGTGCACGAGGAAGGCGGCGGCGACGCCCGCGAAGACGTAGCTCGCGCGGTAGCGGGTGCCGAGCATCAGCCCGGCGAGGGCGGTCTTGTCGGGGAGTTCGGCCAGGAACACGGTCCCGAAGGTGATGGCCATGACGGTGAAGCTGAACACGGGCGGTGGCTTCCTCAATCGGTCGGGCTGTCCGCACCGAGAGACCTGCCTGTTTCCGGGGTCGCTTCGGCACGGCAGCGTCGTCGAATACAACAAACACTGCGGCCGAAGGTCTCGCTGGCCGACGCGCTGACACGGTGGTGTCGGCGCGGGCCTCCGGGCGCCGGCCGAGCAAGCTCAGCAGTATGTCGACGGTCCGGCGAAGAGCTACTCCCCTTCTGCGCGCTCCAGGGTACGGGACGTCCCGGCCGGTGCGGCCATCGCGCCCCGCCGGGCGTCTGCGGCTCAGTCCCGGTGCACCCGCCCCCGCGCCACCGGCTCCAGCACCGCCGCCACGGCCACTGCCTGTACGGCGAGCAGCGCCACCAGCACGAACAGCTGGACCGCCCCCCCTGCACCGGTGACGCGCCGCCCAGCAGCATCCCCACGAACGCCCCCGGCAGCGTGACCGGGCCCACCGTCCGGGTGCCGTCCCCGGACAGCCGGGCGCAGGCGACGACGGTGACCGCGAGGGCGAGCAGCACGGCGAGCACGGCGGTCAGGGTGGTGTTGCCGGACAGCAGGCCGGCAGCTGCGGCGGCGGCGGTCACCGCCCCACTTCAGGCAGCCCGGCCTCCTGTCTCCTGTCTCCGCTCCCCCGCCTCGTGTCCCAACTCCCGCTCGTGCGCGCCTCGTGGCGATTCGGCGGGATCCCGTGAACACCTTGATATGACGTGCCCATGACGTCACGCTGTTACCTGGCGCACGCCTCCCGGAAACCCGGCGCCGCCACGATGGCTTTGCCGCGCGGAAGTTGACGGAATGCGCGGAGCAACTTCCCCCCACACAACGGGAGTTCCTATGTCACGCCCCACCGCCGCCCGCACCGCGCATTTCTACGCGCGTCGCGCCGCCGTCGCCGCCGGAGCGACCGCCCTCGCCGCCGCAGGCCTGCTCGCCACCTCACCGAGCGCGGTGGCCGCGCCGCCCCCGCCCGTCGACGCGGGCACCGCGCGCACCTACCTCGCCGCCCTGACCGTGCAGGCGGAAGGCACCTCGGACGGGTACAGCCGGGACAAGTTCCCGCACTGGAGCACCCAGTCGGGCGCCTGCAACACCCGCGAGTTCGTCCTGAAGCGGGACGGCAGGAACGTCGAGCAGGACACCAGCTGCGCGGCCGTGAGAGGCAGTTGGTACTCCGAGTACGACGGCGCCACCTGGACGGCGGCCTCCGACGTGGACATCGACCACATGGTGCCGCTCGCCGAGGCATGGCGTTCGGGCGCGAGGAACTGGACGACCGCCGACCGCCAGGCCTTCGCCAACGACCTGAACCGCCCGCAGCTCATCGCCGTCACCGACAACGTGAACCAGGCGAAGGGCGACAAGGACCCGGCCGAGTGGCTGCCGCCGCGGACCGCGTACACCTGCACATACGTCCGGATGTGGGTGCACGTGAAGCACCACTGGAAGCTGTCCGTCGACCAGGCGGAGAAGACCGCCCTGCAGGGCGCTCTGCGGAACTGCTGAGCCGCGCGGCCCCACGGAGCGGCCCGCCGGGAGCCCGGCACCCCGTGCGGCCCGTGCGGCCCCAGGCGGTCCCCGGTATCGAAGTCAGTGCGAAGTCGACGCCCGGAACTCCCCCGCTCACCTCCGTCGTTCCGTACCCTACGGGGCCGTGGCCCCGCACGGGGACGACGGAGGAGGGCACATGACCGGGCTGCGGCTGGGACCAGTACTGCGGTACGTCGACTGGGAGAACGGTGACACGGCGACCGTCTGGGTGGAGACGGACCGCCCCTGCACCGCGGAGGTCGTCTGCGAGGGCGGCGGCGGAGGCACCGCGGAAACGTTCCAGGTGGCCGGGCACCACTACGCGCTGATCGTGGTCACCGGGCTGCGACCGGGCACCTCGACGCCGTACGAGGTGCGCCTCGGCGACAGCAGGGTGTGGCCGCTGCCGGATTCCGGCTTCCCGCCGAGCACCATCGACACGCCGCTCCCCGGCGCGGACTCGGCGGTGCTCACTTTCGGTTCGTGCCGGTGGGCGGCGCCCGCCGAGGACTCGAAGGACCCGGCGGGCCCGGACGCGCTGGACACGCTCTCGGCGCGCATCGCCCGCGACCCCGGCGGCGAGCGGCCGGACGCCCTGCTCCTGCTGGGCGACCAGGTGTACGCGGACGAGATCTCCAAGGCCACCCGGCGCTGGCTGGCCGCCCGGCGCGACCTGCGCGAGCCGCCGGGCGTGGAGGTCGCGGACTACGAGGAGTACACCCGCCTTTACTACGAGTCCTGGCTCGACCCGGGGGTCCGCTGGCTGCTGTCCACCGTTCCCACCTGCATGATCTTCGACGATCACGACGTCATCGACGACTGGAACACCAGCGCCGCGTGGGTCGCCGACATGCGGGCCACCCCGTGGTGGCGCGAGCGCATCCTCAGCGGCCTGATGTCGTACTGGGTCTACCAGCACCTGGGCAACCTCTCCCCGGAGGACCTGGCCGCGGACGAGCTGTACGCGCGGGTACGCGCCACCGCGGACGGGACGGAGATCCTGCGCGAGTTCGCGGACCGCGCCGACCAGGACCCCGTTTCCGTGCGCTGGAGCTACCGGCGCGACTTCGGTTCCGTACGGCTGCTCATGGTGGACACCCGGGCCGCCCGCGTACTGGAGGAGGGGGCGCGGGCGATGCTCGACGAGGACGAGGCGCGCTGGCTCGCCGAGCAGGTACTGGACGACTCCCGGCGCTGCGACCACCTCCTGATCGGCACCTCGCTGCCGTGGCTGCTGCCGCCGCTGATCCACGACGCGGAGGCCTGGAACGCGGCGCTCGCGACGGGACTGCGGGGTCCGCGCTGGGCCAGGTTCGCCGAGGACCTGCGCAGGCGCTCGGACCTTGAGCACTGGGCGGCCTTCCCCGAGTCGTTCGCGCGGATGGCCCGGCTGATCGCGGAGGCGGGCAGCGGCCCGAACGCCCCGGCGACGGTGTGCGTGCTGTCGGGCGACGTCCATCACGCGTACGTGGCCGAGCCCACCGAGTGGCCGGCCGACGCGACACCGACCACCGCGAGGGTCCTTCAGCTGACCTGCTCACCGGTGCACAACGGCATCCCGTCCTCGATCAAGCTGGGATTCCGCTTCGGCTGGAGCGCGACCGGCAGGCGGCTGGGGCGGCGACTGGCCCGGCACGGCCGGCTGGGGGAACCGCTGCTGCGGTGGCGGCGCACCGGCGGACCGTGGTTCGGGAACCAGCTGATGACCCTGACGATGCGCGGGCGCGCGTCACGGCTGCGGCTGGACCAGGCGCAGCGGCTGCGCGGCGGACAGCAGGGGGGAGGCACGGCCCGTCTCTCCACCATCATGACCACGGACCTGACACAGGAATGACACAAAGGGGCCAACTACCGTAAAGCAGGCGCCACTTGGGAGTGAATTTCAGCCATGACCAGAAAGTTGAACTTGCAAGCACACTGAGGCTACCTAACCTCCTGGCAACGCAGGTCTCTTCGAGCTGCGTACCCACCAGGCCCTCCCCAGGCCTCCACCGAGGAGTCCCCCACCCATGACTGCCCCCTCCGCGCCCGCTTCCCCCTCCGGTCCCCCTCCGTCGTCCGGCCTGCCCGCACGGCTGACGGAGGCCGGGCCGTACGCGCTGGCCCTCTTCCGCTTCGTCACCGGCCTGCTCTTCGCCTGCCACGGCGCCGCCTCGCTCTTCGGGGTGCTGGGCGGTGCGGGCGGCACCGGCGGCACGGTGCCCGCCGGATCCTGGCCGGGATGGTACGCAGCGGTGATCCAGCTGGTCGGCGGCACGCTGGTGGCCCTCGGCCTGTTCACCAGGACGGCGGCGCTGATCTCCTCCGGCTCCATGGCGTACGCGTACTTCGTGATGCACCAGCCGGAGGCGCTGTGGCCGCTGGAGAACGGCGGCGAGGCGTCCGCGATGTTCTGCTGGTCGTTCCTGCTGCTGGTCTTCACCGGACCCGGCGCGGTCGCGGTGGACCGCCTCCTGGCGTCCGGCCGCGCACGTCCTGCCGCACACCGGGACGAGCAGCGCACCCCGGCGGCGGCCGCCTGACCCGCACGGCTGCGCCCCATGCCGCGCAGGCAGGCGTGCGGACCGATCCCGCTCGACGGTCCGCACGCCCCTTCCGCGTCACCCGGGGCGAGGCCCTGCACCGTCACGACGACGGTCGTCCCCGCACTCCGCTTCCCGGCCTTCCCCGCGCGACCTGTGCCCCCGCACCGTCGCGTGTCCCGCCCGCGGACCCGCACTCCGCGCGCCCCGTACCGCCGTCGCATCCGACGCGGCAGTCGGGTGAGCGCGCACCAGCCGGGTGGAGGCCGTCACACCTCACGACGTGATCTCCCCGACATCAGCCGCCCCGGAAGCATCCGGACGCCGCGCCAGGCGTAGGCTGGACCGCTGTTAAGCCGCCCCTGCCGCTCCCCTCGCGACGTCGCGGCGTTGATCCAGACCCACCGGGGAGTTCGCAGTGCTGGAGAGCCTTGGGGCGCTGACCGCAGGCCCGTGGATGTACGCGGTCGTCGGCGTCTCGATCGTTCTGGACGTGTTCCTGCCGATCCTGCCGAGCGGCGTGCTGGTGATCACCGCGTCCACCGCCGCGGCGGCGGGCGCGACCAACGCGGCCGTCCCGGACTCCTTCGCGCAGGACCTCCCCGACCTGCTCCTGCTCGCCCTGTGCGCGGCGACCGCCTCCCTGCTCGGTGACGTGGCGGCCTACCGGCTGGCCTGGCGCGGCGGAGCACGCCTGGACCGGGCCATCGCGCGCTCCCGGCGGCTGACCAGCGCCCAGGAACGACTCGGCACCGCGCTCAGCAGGGGCGGCGGCATCCTGGTCGTCATCGCCCGCTTCGCTCCGGCCGGCCGCTCGGTGGTCTCGCTGGGCGCGGGCGCGGCGCATCGCCGGGCGAAGGAATTCGTCCCGTGGTCGGCGCTGGCGGGCGTCGCCTGGGCGGTCTACAGCGTGGGGCTCGGCTACTTCGGCGGCCAGTGGCTGGGATCGAGCTGGCTGAGCACCGGCCTGTCCGTGCTGGCCCTGTTCGTCGCGGGAGCCGTCGCGGCCTACGTGGTCCGCCGGCCCCGCACCTCCAGCCCCGCCAGCAACCTCGCCGACGCCTCGGCCACCTCCCTCACGGCCTGATCGAACACTTCCTGGTTGTGCGCGGCGGGCGCACGGAAGCCGGAGATCTTCCGTACGTACTGGAGCGCTGCGGCGGCGATCTCCTCCTCCGTGGCCTTTCCGGGAATGGCGGGCGGTCTGAGCGTCTTGATGCTGCGGCACATACGGACAACGGTAGCCAGCCCCACTGACAACGGCCCCCCGCGCGGCCCGAACCCCATTCCGCGAGGGTCCCCGCCCGCACCGCCCGCCCTCACCACCCACGCCGAAGGCCCTGGCCGAACGATTACTCGCTCGGCCAGGGCCTTCAACAGTTCTTCCGGTGGGCGCGGACGGTTTCGAACCGCCGACATCCGCCTTGTAAGGGCGGCGCTCTACCCCTGAGCTACGCGCCCGGGCATGAGGCAACAGCGTACATGGCCAGGCGGGCTGCTTCGCAATCGATCCGGCAGCGGTCCGGGAGAGGGCGGGGGGAGCCCGGGTGCCACGTCGGGGCCGGTCAGGCTGCCGGTCAGGGCTCGCGACGGCGTGTCCCGGGGGGTTACCCCCACCCCCGATGCGGTGGGCCGCCGGATCGTACGCGCACCGCCCAGATTCCTATCGTGGAGGCACACAGACCGCACACCACAGGGGGAACGATCACCATGGCCGTCAAGAAGACCCGCGCCTTCCTCGCCGCCGGCGGCGCCGTCGTCCTCGCTCTCGTCGCCACCGGCTGCGGCAGCGCGGACGCCTCCGAGGCCCCGGTGGACAGGAAGTCGTTCCCGCTGAGCGGCAAGACCCTGACCGTCGTCACGGACGACTCCCGCCTGGAACTGGTACCCGCCGACGTCAAGGACGTAGAGGTCGAACGGCAGGTCGACGGGTGGGTGTTCCTGGGCAGCGGACCCGACCCGGTCTGGGAGATGAAGGGCGACAAGCTCACCCTGACGGTGAACTGCGACGGCCTCTCGCAGGACTGCACCGCCCGGCACAGCCTGAAGGTGCCGCGCGGCGTCGCGGTGACCGTGGACGACGACAACGGCAACGTGCACGCCGGCGGTTTCGACACCGACATGCGGATCAGGTCCGACAACGGTGCCGTGATCGTGAAGGACATGAGCGGCAACCTGCATCTGGAGAGCGACAACGGCAAGATCGAGGGCGAGGGGCTCTCCGCGAAGTCGGTGACGGCCAAGTCCGACAACGGGCGGATCACACTGGGTTTCACCGCCGTCCCGGACCTGGTGGAGGGCGTCAGCGACAACGGGGCCATCCGCCTCACCCTGCCGAAGTCGCCGTACAAGGTCGACGCGTCGAGCAGCAACGGCGCCGTACGGGTGGACGTCCCGAAGGCCGACAGCAGCACCCACGTGGTCAAGGCCCGCAGCGACAACGGCGAAGTCACCGTGCAAAGCGCGAACTAACCGGCCCGTGTGTTCGTCATTACCTGGTGGGAGAATGAATCAGCCGGGTCAGGCAGGCGGACACAGCACGGGAGAGGGATGTGACGGCGATCCACGCGCAGCCGCACACGCAGCGAGTACGCCGTCGGGCCGAGCGTCGCCCCGAGCCGGAATCCCGTCCGGGATACCGGGAGCCGGGCTCCCGCCGGGCTGCACGTGCCCTTCGCGGCGGAGGGGCCCTCCGCGACGCACTGACGCTCGCGCTGCTGCCCCTCCCGCTCCTCGCGCTCGCCGTCGCCGCCACGCCCCTCGCCTTCACGGGCGGAGGCACCCGGCGGTGGTTCGGCGGGCGCAACGAGAGCGCGCGGGCCGACGCGCAGGCGGCGAAGGACGCGGCGGCGGCCGCCTTCTACGAGCTGGACACGGCACAGCGCGACCTGCGGATCTCCATCGAGACGATCTCCGCGGTCGACAGCTCCCCCGGCGCGCAGCGCACGGCACAGCAGTTCGCCGCCCTCGGCAGGCGCATCGACGAGGCCAGCCACACCTACATCACCGCCGTCGACGCCCACGACCTGGAGCGCGACGACCTGGACGCGGGCGACGCGTCGCACGCCAGGACCGAGCTGGGCAAGGCCAAGGACGAACTGGTACGGGTCAAGGGCGAGCTCGACCGGTTCCAGCAGGGCCTCGGGCCGCTGCTCGACAAGGCGGAGACGCAGCTCGCACGGCTCGCCCCGGCGGTGGAGCGGGCCCGGCAGGGTCTGCTCGCCGCGAGCAACGCCCTGGACGCCGTACGGGCGGCGGGCCTGCGCGCGGACGACCTCGCCGCCAGGCTCGCGGCGCTCGCCCCCGAGCTGACCAAACTGAACCAGGGCGCCGGCCAGCACGGTGTGCCGGAAACCCTGGCGCGCGCCGAGCACGTGCAGCGGGACGCGGAGGCGGTACGGGCGGAAGCGGTACGGCTGCCCGAACGGGCGGCGGAGATCGACAAGCGCCTGGTGTCGCTCCGTACCCGGGCGCAGGCGCTGACCACCCGCGCAGGCAAGGTCGATCCGGTGCTGAGCGAACTGCGCCGGCGGTTCACCGCGGCCTGCTGGCAGGACCTCCAGCAGGTACCCGACCAGGCCACGGAAAACGTGCGCCTGGCGGAGGAACGCCTCAAGGAAGCCGCACAGGCCCGCGCCGAACAGCGCTGGCCGGACGCCACGTCGCTCCTCAGTACCGTCCGTGCCCTCCTCAACGGCACCGACGAGGCCGTCTCCGCGGCGGGCGACCGTCTCCAGCGCCTCAACGCGGTCGCCAGGGACCCCCAGCAGGAGATACAGCGCACCCGCTTCGCGATCCGCGACGCCCAGCGCCTCGCGATGGCGGGACGCAACACCCCCGACCCCCGGCACGCGCGGCCGCTGGACGACGCGGTGGCCCGCCTGGAGCACGCCACCGCCGCCCTGGAGGGACGCCACCCCGACTACTGGCACTTCCTCACCGAAACGGAGGCGGTGCGCCGCACGGTGGCCCGTGTCGTGTCGGAGATCCGCGAGGAGCGGGGCGCGGGAGCCTGAACGGCCGTCCCGGCGGGCATCCGCTGCCCTGGCCTGTCCGCTGCCTTAGCCTGTCCTCATGCCCCGATACGAGTACCGCTGCCGCTCCTGCGGCACCACCTTCGAAGTGTCCCGTCCCATGGCCGAGTCGTCCGCCCCGGCCGCCTGCCCGGAGGGGCACGACGACACGGTCAAGCTGCTGTCCGCGGTGGCCGTGGGCGGCACCGCCGCCTCCTCGGGCCCGGCGCCCTCGGCCGGCGGGGGCGGCGGTTGCTGCGGTGGCGGCGGCTGCGGCTGAACCCCCGCCTCCCGTCCGGCCCGCGGAGCCGGTTTCACCGTGCGGGCGAGAGCGTGACGTCGCTCGTTCACCGTTTGCGCGAGAGCGTGATGCCGTCCGACACCGGCAGCATCACGCTCTCCATCCGCCTGTCGGCCGCCACGTGCGCGTTGAACTCCTTGATGGCCGCCCCGCCCCCGGTCGCGTCCGGGTCGACGACCGCACCGCCGTACAGCACGTTGTCGCTGACGATCAATCCGCCCTGCCGCAGCCTGGGCACCAACTCCTCCCAGTAAGCGATGTAGTTGACCTTGTCGGCGTCGAGGTAGGCGAGGTCGATGTGCGGCTCGTCCGGCATCGCCCGCAGGGTGTCCCGCGCGGGCGCGATCCGCAGTTCGATCCGGTCCGCGACCCCTGCCCGGGCCCAGGCCTCGCGGCCGTACGCCGTCCACTCCTCCGACACGTCGCAGGCGATCAGCCTGCCGTCCCGCGGCAGTGCCTGTGCCATCGACAGGGCCGAGAAGCCGGTGAAGGTCCCGACCTCGACGATGTGGCGCGCACCGGTCAGCCGCACCAGGAAGGCCAGCAACGGCCCCTGTTCCTCGGCGGACTGCATCATGGCGGAGTCCGGGAACCGCTCCCAGGTCGTCCTGATCAGCTCCCGCTGCACCGCGTCCAACGGCGGGTTGTGCGCGAGGACGTAGGCGTACAGCTCGTCGGTGATCTTCGTGGTGTTGCCCTTGCTCATGCGCTGCTCCCCAGATACCCGAGTACGGCCAGCATCCGGCGACCTTATCCATGGCTCTCGCCCGGACCGGGCTTGTTGCAGACCGTGTTGGCGTGTCGCTCGTACGGGGAGCGGACGACAACCCCCGCAACCCCCGCAACCCCCGCGGCGCACCGCGGCGCACCGCGCCCGTTCCGGCGGTCTTCTTCAGTGTGCGTTCAGGGACGGGCCTCTAGCGTGGAACGCATGATCGAAACCAGCGCGGGCAGCGCACCTCAGTGGATCAACAGCCTCATGGACACCATGGGTGCTCCGGGCGCCGGTCTCGCCATCGCCCTGGAGAACCTCTTCCCGCCGCTGCCGAGCGAAGTGATCCTGCCGCTGGCGGGCTTCTCGGCGGGGGCGGGGCAAATGAGCCTGTGGGCCGCCCTGTTGTGGACGACGGCGGGTTCGGTGATCGGTGCGCTCGCGCTGTACGGAGTGGGCGCCCTGCTCGGGCGTGACAGGACGGTGGCGATAGCGGAGAAGATCCCGCTGGTGAAGGTCTCCGACATCGAACGGACCGAGGCGTGGTTCGCCAGGCACGGGACGAAGGCGGTGCTCTTCGGCCGGATGATTCCGCTCTTCCGCAGCTTCATCTCCGTGCCGGCCGGCATCGAGCGGATGCCGCTGCCGGTGTTCCTGGGGCTCACCACGCTGGGCAGCGCGGTGTGGAACACCATGTTCGTGATGGCCGGATATCTGCTGGGGGACAACTGGGCGCAGGTGTCGGGTTATGTCTCCGTGTATTCGAAGGTGGTGCTGGCCGTGGCGGTGCTCGCCGTGGCGGCCCTCGTGGCGGCTCGCGTCGTCAAGAACAAGAGGAAGCGCCGGCAGTCGTGTCCCGCGTCCGGGCGGACGCGCGGATGAACTGCCGCAGGATCTCCTCTCCCGCCGCGATCCCGTTCTCGGCGAGGGCGGTGACCTGTGGGGCACTCCAGCCGGAGTCGGCGAGTTCGCCGTGGCCGGGGCGCCAGCCCCGGTCGGCGGCGAGCAGGAGGTCCGCGTCGAGGAGGGAGTCACCGGCGGCGAGAGTGAGTGCGGCACCGGTGCGGCGGGCGACCTCGCGGACGGCGGCGCTCTTGGTGAGCGGGTCGGGCACGACGTAGATCTTGCGGCCCTGGAGGGAGACGTTCCAGCCGCGTGGCGCGGCCCAGGCGGCGAGTTCCTTGACCCAGCCGTCCGGGAGCAGGGCGCGCTCGACGACGAGGTAGGCGAAGAGGTCCTCGGCGACCCTGTCCTTCAGCAGCCAGGCGGGGTCGGCACTGCGGGCGAGGTGGGCGCGGATCTCGGCGAGCGGGGCACACTCGTCGGCGAGCCGGCGGGCCACCTGTCGCTGCCAGTCCGGGTCGGAGACCCCGTCGACGAGGAGGTGCCCGCCGTTGGCGCAGATCGCGAACTCCGGTGCCGGACCGGGCAGGTGGATGCGGTGGTACTGCTCGCGGGTGCGGGTCGTGGTGGGGACGAAGAGGGTGTCCGGGCTTCCCGACGCGAGCCGGACGAGCAGCTCGGCGGCGGTCTCGGTGACGTACGAGAGCGGCTTCGAGTCGTACACCTCTACGCACAGCAGGCGGGGGGCCTCGGCGTCGGGCATGCGCAGGCCGAGCGCGGCGGAGGAGTAGATCAGGGTGCGGTCGAGGTCGCTGGCGACGAGGACGGGGGCGGGGGCAGGCACCGGGGCTGTCCTGGGGTCGGGGGCGGGCCGCGGAGCGGTCCCGGGGGCGGCAGTGGCGGGGGGCGTGCGGTCGTGGAGCGCGGCCCGCGGGCCGGCCGGCTCGGCGAAGGGGCGTGCGGGGCTGCTCACTTGGTGCCGACCGTCTTGCCGTCGGCACCGGTGGCGCCCCTGGTGAAGCGGGGATGGATCAGGCCGACGCAGGTGTACGGCAGGTGGTCGACCTCCTCGACGGGGACGCCGCGCTGCTCGGCGAGGAGCCGTACGTGGCGCAGGTCGGCGTCGGCGCCGCGGCGGGCGAGGATCTTCCAGGGGACGCGGCGCAGCAGGACGCGGGTGGTCTCGCCCACCCCGGGCTTGACGAGGTTGACGTCGTGGATGCCGTACTCCTCGCTGATGCGTTCCACGGCGGCCCAGCCGTCCCAGGTGGGGGTGCGGTCCAGTCCCTGGAGTGCCTTGGCCTCGGTGTCGACGGCGTCGGCCACCTCCTCGAAGCGGGCGGCGACCGAGTCGAGGAAGAGGGCGGAGACGTCGTTGCCGACGAGGTCGCGGTAGAACTTTCCGCCGTGGAAGTCGTGCGGGCCCACCAGGTCGGCGCGCAGCACGGTGCGCGAGATCAGGCCGGAGACGGTGGAGTTGAGGCAGGCGGAGGGGATGAGGAAGTCCTCCTGGGTGCCGTAGGTGCGCACACACGACCCCGGGTCGGCGAGGACGGCGATCTCCGGGTCGAAGCCGTGGCGCGCGTCGACGCCTTCGGCCCGGTGGAACGCGGCGACGGCGTCGGCGAGTTCGCGGGTGATGGCGCCCTTGCCGGTCCAGCCGTCGACGAAGACGACGTCGGCCGGGTCGTGGTGGGCCGCCAGCCAGCGCAGCGCGTTCGCGTCGATGCCGCGGCCCCGGACGATGGACACCGCGTAGTGCGGCAGGTCGAGGCCGTGGCGGTACTGCGCCCAGCGGCGCATCAGGACGCCGACGGGGGTGCCCGCGCGGGCGAGGGAGACCAGGACCGGGCGGGGGGACCGCTCGGCGAGGACGGTTTCGGTGACGACGCCGACCGCCTGCGCGATCCGTGCCGCCGACTCGTCCAGTGCCGTGCGGAACAGCTCCTGGTACTCGGGCGTCGGCTGGTACTCGACCGGCAGCGACTCCGCGTAGTGGGCGCCGCCGGCCTGGATCGCCTCCTCGCGCTCCTCCGTGGGTGCTTCCAGGGTCACGTCCGAGAGGTCCTGGAGCAGCCAGCCGACGTCATCGGGTGCGTAGGAGGAGAAGCCGGGGCCCCGGAGCGGCTCGGGGAGCGGCGCGGGGAGGTGTTCGGGCACGGAGGGCTCCAGGGCCGACGAGGAAGGCGGGGAGGAAGAGGAGGGCTGGAGGGAGGAAGGGGAAGGTGCGGGGGCGTAGGAGGGCAGGACGGCGAGCAGGACGCGGCCGGTGTGCGCGGCGAGGCGGGCCAGCAGGCCGTCGGGGGCGTGCAGCGAGGGCGTGTCGGCCACGGAGTCGACGACGACGAGCACGGCGTCGAAGCCCGCACCGGACGTGCCGCCGGCGACGTTGTAGGCGTACCGCTCGCCGGGCCCGTCGGCGGGGTCGTCGTGGGCGGGGAAGACGAGCCGGGTACGGATCGCGTAGCCCGGGTCGTCGACGGCGAGTACCGGCGAACGGGTCGTGGTGGAGTACCGGACGTGTGCCCCGGTGCGGTTCTCCAGCTCCTGGGCGAGGCGCAGCGGCGCGTACATCAACTCCTCGAAGCCGAGGACCAGTACGCGCGCGTCCTCGGGCAGCTCCCCCAGCGCGGCGGCGGCCCGGCCGGCCATGGCGGGCAGGGCGTCCTCCAGCGCGGTCCGGTGCGCCGGGGTGAAACCGTGCCGACCGCCGTCGGGAATCGCGGCGGGCCAGCCCAGTTCCACCCGTACGACCTCGGCGGCCCCGGCGCCCCCGGTCCCGGCACCGGCCCCGTCCTCGGCGTCCTTGACCCCGGCTCCGGAAAGCCCTGTCACGGCACCGGCCCCGGCGGCCGAAGTGGCGCGCCGCTGTCGCGTCTCCTCCTGCTCGACCAGCTGCCGGCCCGTCTCCAGGACGTTCTGTGGCAGTCGCACCGTGCCGGAGGCCCTGGCGAGGAGGTCGACGCGGGCGCCGATCGCGTCGGCGAAGGCGGCGAGCCGGGCGTGGTCCTGCGGGGAGCGCATGTCGACGAGGGCGACGACGACGTACCGTTCGCGCGGATTGCGGGCGTGCAGGTCGCGGATGGTGTTCAGGACGGTGTTCCCCGTGGAGAACTCGTCGTCGACGAGGACCAGCGGCCCGTCCGAGGCCAGGAGCGCGGGGTCCTCGGGCAGCAGCAGGTGCGAGGTGGCGTGCGAGTGGGACTCCTCGAATCCGCCCGCGGCCGGGACGTCCTCGACCGGCCGCCGGGTGGAGTGGAGGTAGGGCGCCGCCGCGAGGCCGTCGGCCACGCAGTGACCGAGGCCCGTCGCCGTCTCGGCGTACCCGAGGACGACCGCACGGGCGGCGTCCCGGTCACCCAGCAGCTCGCGCACCCGCCGCCCGAGTTCGAACCCGGCCCCGTACACCAGGGAGGGCCGCTGGGGGACGTGCTTGCCGAGCACGTTCGACACGAGGAGGTGCGCCCGCTTGGGGTTGCGCCGCAGCGCCAGCCCCAGCAGGTCGGTCAGGGACTCGCCGCCGGCCAGGACACCGCCCGTGCCGCCGCCCGCGGCGTCACCCTCCACCAGTTCCACACCCAGTCGTTCCGCGACCCAGCTACCGGACCACACCACGTCGTTGTTCTCTCTTCTCTGTTTCATCGGCCGGTCCGTCATCGCGTCCGGGCGGGGTACCGCGTCAGTCCGCGAGCCGCGAGAGACCCGCGGTCAGGAGTTCCACGAAGCCGGTGTCCTCGCGCGCCACTCCGAACGTCTCGGCGCGCAGCAGGGTGCGCTCCGCCCACGTCCGGTGCGGCTTCACCTCGTTCATCTTGTTGGTGTACGCCGAGCGCAGCACCCCGCCCCCGCCCCGGTCCGGCCGCAGGATGTCCCGGGCGTCGCTGTACTCCTCGTGGCTCACCACGGACAGCGCGTGCACGGGCAGGACGTGCGAGGGGTGGATGCAGGTCTTGCCGAGCAGTCCGTTGGCCCGGTCGAGGGCGATCTCGCGCAGCAGCCCGTCCATGTCGTGCGCGATGAGCGCGGTGCGCAGTTCCTCGGCCTGCCCCTCCATGAAGGGGCTGCGGCGCAGCTGCGGTTTGAACATGCGCACCTGGGCGCGGAAGTACTCCCACACCGGCCCGGTGATGGTGAAGCCGGTGCCGTCGGAACGGCCGAGCACGTTCACCACGTCGCCAATGACCGAGGCGACGATCTGGACGTCGTACGCCGTCATGTCGGGCGCCCGGCGCAGTCCGTACGCGGAGCAGAAGTCGGTGACGCCCAGGCGCAGCGCGAGCACCCGGTCGCGGTACTTGTCGACGGTACGGGCGATGCCGCGCAGGGTCTCCGCCCGGGTTTCCAAGTGCAGGAGTTCCGGGGACTCCAGGACGGGCATCGCGAAGAGCCGTCTGCCGCCCGCCGCCTCGGCCGCCGTCAGCGCCTCCAGGAACGCGACGCCACGCTCCTCGGTGAACTTCGGAAGTACGAATCCGGACAACAGCCGGGCGGCGTCGCCGAGCCTGTGCACGAGGTCCGGCATCTGTTCCGGTTCACGTACCCGGACGAACAGCAGCGGGGTCTCGCGGCCGCACGCCGCCAGCTCGGTGAGCTGGCGCACCAGATTCTCCTCGGCGCCCTCGACCTCCGTGTCGTCGATCGAATCCTCCAGGCAGAGCACCATGGAGACCACGCCGCGCCCGGCCTGCTTGAGTACGTCGGCGGCGAGCGAGGGCCGGGTCGCCGGGCTGTACAGCGTGGCGCCGAGTGCCACCGCGAGCGTGCGCGCCGGGGAGTCCGCGTCAAAGACGAGCGGCTCCACATGGAAAAGGTCCTTCCGCACCGAGGCAGGAATATGCCCGAAATGACGCATGTGAGTACCCCTGTGCTGGCGCGTGGACTGTGGACATGTGGCCGGTAATAGTACGTAGGGCCACGTGTCCGTAGTTCCCCTGTCGCATGAACTCCAGGTAACCCGCGGCGTCCGGCCCCGGTCCTACCCATGCCCCCGACGGTACGGGACACGCCCCCCCACGTTGTCCCCGCACGCCTCGGGGGGGCAGGATGACCGGCATGACGCACGCGATGCTGAAGGGCGCGAACGTACCCCTCGACGCTACGGCCGTACGGGCCGTGCTCCGGTGGACCCCCGGCCCCGGCATCCCCGACGTGGACGCCTCCGCCCTGCTGGTCGGGCCGGACGGGCGGGTGCGCGCCGACGAGGACTTCGTCTTCTACAACCACGTCCGCCACCCCTCCGGCCTGGTGCGCAAGCTGTCCAAGAAGCGGATCCCCGAGGGCAACACCGACACCGTCGTGGCCGATCTGTCCTCGCTGGCGCTCGACGCCTCCGTCGACCGGGTGGTGGTGGCGGCCTCGCTCGACGTGGAGTCCTTCGAGGGCGCCACCTTCGAGCACGTACGGGACCTGCGGATCCTGCTGTACGACGCGACCGTCGCCGGAGCGGAGCCGCTCGCCGTGTTCGACGTGAAGCCGGAGACGGGCGAGGAGACGGCCGTGATCTGCGGCGAGGTCTACCGGCGCGGTGAGGGCTGGAAGTTCCGTGCGGTGGGGCAGGGGTATCCGACCGGACTGATCGGCCTGGCCACCCAGTTCGGCGTCTCGGTGGACGAGAGCGAGGCGGCGGAGGGCGCCGGCCCCGCCCGTACCGGGCCCGCCGAGGGGGCGGCCACCCAGGCTGCCCCGGGTCCCACCGCGGAGCCCGGTACCCAGGCGGCGCCCCCGGCCTCCTCCCCCGCCCAGCCGGCCTACGGTTATCCGCACCCGGCGCCGCCCCGGCCGCAGTCCCCGCCCGCCTACGGCTACCCGCAGTCCGCGTCCACCCAGCCGGCGTACGGCTACCCGCAGCCCGCCGCCGCGGCGGCCCACGCCCCGGACCCGAACTTCCGGCTGCCCCCGATGGGCCCCCAGTTCATCCGCGGCTGACCCGGCTCCCGTCGCCGCGCGGGCCCCGGGCGCCGGTCGGCCCGCCCGTGGGCGGGGTTGCGTGCCGCTCGGACGGCCCGCCCCCGGGCCGAGGGCGGGTCAGGCCTTCGTCTTGTAGCCGCGGCCCCACTGCAGACCCCAGCCGTACAGTCGGTCGAGTTCGGCCTGGAACCCGTAGACGAACTTGACCTCGCGCCGCACGGTCAGCCCGTCCTTGGTGTTCTCGATGGTGAAGACGGCGCAGGAGCGGGCCTGCGGGGCACGTTCGTCGAGGGCGATCTCGATGCGCGGCCCGTTGCTGGGGTAGAGCGTGACGACGGCCTGCGTCCGGTCGAAGGCCGGGGTCTGGTCGTAGATGTACACGAAGACCAGGAGCCGCTTGATCTGTTCGCGGTGGTCGAGGTTGATGAAGACGGTCTCGCCGGAGGGGGCGCCGAACCGGTCGTCGCCGCTGAGCTTGACGTACGGCGGGTCGTTCATGTCGCCGAAGAAGCCGCCGAGGGGCTGTACGACGCCCTTGGTGCCGTCCCGCAGCTCGTAGAGGCAGCCGAGGTCCAGGTCGACGTTGACGACGCCCTGGGTGTGTGCCTGGACGGTCTCGGGCTGGAAGAACTTGAAGGGGCGGCCCAGCAGGCTGCCGGAGTGCTTCTGCCGGCCGCCTATGTCGGAGGTGCGCATCCGCCAGGAGAGGTTGACCCGCAGGCTGCCGGTGTCGGCGCCCTGCTTGCTGAGCGAGACCACCGGATGTCGCTTGGTCAGCTCGATGGAGTTGGTCGCGGCGCTGCCCGAGTCGAACTGCGCGGACCTGCTCGGCTGCAAGCCGCCCAGCACACCCTGCCTGAGCCTGTCCCAGAAGGTCATCCGACCCACCCCCACCCCTGTGTCCCCATGCCCCTCGACACCCCGACGGGGCGGTCGCGGCGGGCCGTTGGGCCCGTGCGACCGCCCCGTGGAGAAGCGTTCCTCAAACTGCCGCGTGTCACACCCCGGAGGAGACTTCGTCCCGCTTCCCCGGACTGGATCCGCCCGCGCCTTCCTCGGCCGCGATCCGCTTGTTGCGGCGGACCGAGGTCAGGAAGGACGCGGCGATCAGGAGGATACCGACGGAACCGGTGATGATCTCGTGGATCTCGTGCTGGATGGTGATGAGCAGGATCGCCGCCAGGGCGCCGATCGCGTAGTGCGCACCGTGCTCCAGGTAGACGTAGTCGTCGAGGGTGCCCTCGCGGACCAGGTAGATCGTCAGCGAACGCACGTACATGGCGCCGATACCGAGGCCGAGCGCCATCCAGAAGATGTGGTTCGTGATGGCGAAGGCGCCGATGACTCCGTCGAACGAGAACGAGGCGTCGAGGACTTCGAGGTACAGGAAGAGGAAGAACGCCGCCTTGCCGGCCAGACCGACCGCGGAGACCGGCTTGCCCTGCTTCTTGGCCTTCTCCTCCAGCTCGTGCTCGCGCTCCTCGTCCTCCTCCAGCTTGTTCTCGAAGTGGCCGGAGAGGCCGCCGACGATCAGGTACGTGATCAGACCGGCCACTCCCGCGAGCAGCACGGTGGACGTCTTGTCCGCGTGCCCGGTGCTGGTGTGTGCCTGGGTGGCGAACGTGAGGGAGGCGCCGAGCAGCACGATGAGCGCGACGCACACCGACAGCATGTCGACCTTGCCGAGCTTGGCGAGGGGACGCTCCAGCCAGGCGAGCCACTTGATGTCACGGTCCTCGAAGATGAAGTCGAGGAAGATCATCAGGAGGAACATGCCACCGAAGGCGGCGATCGACGCGTGCGCGTCGGTCACCAGGGCCTCGTACCTCTCCGGCTGGTCCATGGCCAGCTCGACGGCTTCGATCGGTCCGACCGAGGCGCTGATCGCCACGATGACGACGGGGAACACCAGCCGCATGCCGAAGACGGCGATCAGGATGCCGATCGTCAGGAAGATCTTCTGCCAGAAGGCATTCATCTTCTTGAGGATTCCGGCGTTGACAACCGCATTGTCGAAGGACAGAGAGATTTCGAGGATGGACAGGATCAACACGATCCCGAACGCCTCCCACCCCCACTGCCAGGCGGCGAAGGCAAGGCCGAGCGCAGTGACTGCGAACGACCAGCCGAAGGTTTTCAGGACCACTGACTACCCCATCGTCTTGTAGCGGGCTTTACGAAACGTTGACCCCGAAGTCTAGAGCGATGCCTCGGAGGCCCGACGCATACCCCTGCCCCACAGCACGGAACTTCCATTCGCCGCCGTACCGGTAGACCTCGCCGAAGATCATCGCGGTCTCGCTGGAGGCGTCCTCACTGAGGTCGTAGCGGGCCAGCTCGTTGCCGTCCGCCTGGTTCACCACACGGATGAAGGCATTGCTGACCTGGCCGAACGTCTGCCCACGATTGTCCGCGTCATGAATCGAGACCGGAAAAATGATCTTGTCGACGGTCATCGGGACCTTGGAGAGATCGATGAGCAGCGACTCGTCGTCACCGTCGCCCTCGCCGGTCAGGTTGTCGCCCGTGTGCTCGACGGAGCCCTCCGGACTGGTGAGGTTGTTGTAGAAGATGAAGTACTCGTCGCCGAGCACCCGGCCGTCCTTGCACAGCAGTGCGCTGGCGTCCAGGTCGAAATCGGCCCCGGTGGTGGAACGTGCGTCCCAGCCGAGTCCGACGAGGATCCGGGTCAGGTTCGGAGCGGCCTTGGAGAGGGAGACATTGCCTCCCTTGGCGAGCGTGACGCCCATGTTCTTTCTTCCTCCCCGCGGTGAAGCTGTGGATAGGCGCGTCCGGCGCCGCACGAACGTGCGGCGCCGGACGGGTGGTGCGTGACTGGCTCGCAGGCGTGCCGCCCCGGCTCAGACGTTGACGCCGAAGTCCTGGGCGATGCCGCGCAGGCCCGAGGCGTAGCCCTGGCCGATGGCGCGGAACTTCCACTCCGCACCGTTGCGGTAGAGCTCGCCGAAGACCATGGCGGTCTCGGTCGAGGCGTCCTCGCTGAGGTCGTAGCGGGCCAGCTCGTTGCCGTCCGCCTGGTTCACGACGCGGATGTACGCGTTGCGGACCTGGCCGAAGCTCTGCTGGCGGGACTCGGCCTCGTAGATCGAGACCGGGAAGACGATCTTGGCGACATCGGCGGGTACGCCCGCCAGGTTCACCTTGATGACCTCGTCGTCTCCCTCGCCCTCACCGGTGAGGTTGTCACCGGTGTGCTCGACGGAGCCGTCGGGGCTCTTGAGGTTGTTGAAGAAGACGAAGTTCGAGTCGTTGGCGACCTTGCCGGCGTCGTTGGTGAGCAGCGCGCTGGCGTCGAGGTCGAAGTCGCCGCCGGTGGTGGTGCGCGCGTCCCAGCCCAGACCGACGATGACGGCCGTCAGGTTCGGCGCGGCCTTGGACAGCGAGACGTTTCCGCCCTTGCTGAGGCTGACTCCCACGAGTCCTCCAATGGTGTCGAGGGGCTCAGGGAGGCCCTGCCCCGTACTGCAGCTGGTATCGGATCAACGTGTCGATCCTAGTGACCGGTTCCCTGATCCGGCAGGACTTAGGTCCCGACTTACCGGTTCCGGGCGCAGCGGCGTGCGGACCGCCGCCGGGTCAGAGCGCGGCGAGGGCCCTGACGTACGCGTCGGGGTCACGGGCGTCGGGCAGGGCGTTGACGACCGCCCAGCGGACGACGCCGTCCTTGTCGATGACGAAGGTGCCGCGCACCGCGCAGCCCTTGTCGGAGTCGAAGACGCCGTAGGCCCGTGCGACGTTGCCGTGCGGCCAGAAGTCGGACAGCAGCGGGTACTCCAGGTCCTCCTGCTCGGCGAAGACGCGCAGGGTGTGCATGGAGTCGCAGGAGACGGCGAGGAGCTGGACGTCCTCGTTGACGAAGGTCTGCGAGGCCTCGCGCAGGGCCCGCAGCTCGTCGGTGCAGACCCCGGTGAAGGCGAAGGGGTAGAAGACCAGCACCACGTGCCGCTCGCCCCGCAGGTCGGACAGGCGCACGGTGCGGCCGTGGTTGTCCTTGAGCGCGAAGTCCGGGGCGACGGAGCCCACCTCGGCAGCCGTGCCCGTTTCCGCCTCGATCGTCATGCGTGCCGCCGCTTCCTCGCCGTGGGGACCGTTCGCAACGAGCCTACGCAAAGGGCCCCCGCCGGTCTGCGCCGGAGGGGGCCCTTCGTAGCTGCTCATGAGGTCGTTCCGGCTGCTAGCGCTTGCCGGACTTCGCCGCCTTCGGGGTGACCAGGCGGCTGCCCGTCCAGTCCTTGCCCGCGTTGATGCTCTTGGTCTGCGAGAGACCGGCGGTCTGTGCGGCTTCGTTGATGTCGCTCGGTTCGACATAGCCGTCACGGCCGGTCTTGGGGGTCATCAGCCAGACGGTGCCACCGTCGTCGACGAGCTGCGTGGCATCCACCAACGCGTCCGTCAGGTCGCCGTCCTCGTCCCTGAACCACAGGACGACGGCGTCAGCCACGTCGTCGTAGTCCTCGTCGACGAGTTCGCCGCCGATGATCTCCTCGATGGCGTCGCGGAGCTCCTGATCGACATCGTCGTCGAAGCCGATCTCCTGGACCACCTGCTCGGGCTGGAAACCCAGCCTCGCGGCAGGGTTGGTCCGCTCCTCCGCGTGGTCCGCGGTCGCGCTCACGGATTGCCTCCTGATCTTTTTTCGGGAAGTGCTTTTTCAGCGATGTGCCTGAGCCGCGCGCGTGCGCGGCATTGGCCGTAGTCCACACGGGCGGGACCGATCGCGCAAGTACCCGGCCGCCCGGACCGCCGAAACGGTGACGGATGGGGCACCCGCACCGCAACTCCTGACGGGCCCCCAGGCGGGCACAGTGATTCATCCCACACCATTACGTACGTTTCCTGATGTTTTGTGGCTTCAGTGCGCCAATCGGAGGCCAACGGTCTTACGAAACACATGAACGGGTTGGGCGTAAGGTTGCGATTTGGCCGATGCCACCTGCACGGGCACCGGCCGGGGGTCGGCCCGCCCTGTGGTTACCCCACGGTAGAGATGACGTTTACGTCCCCTGGGTACACGATGGACAGCGGCGCGACACCCAGACAGTGACAGCTCAGTGACCCCCACTGGCGCCTCCTCACTGGCACCCGCATGTGTGGTCATTTCCCTACGAGTGAAGGAACAGCGTGGCTTCCGGATCCGATCGCAACCCGATCATCATTGGCGGCCTGCCGAGCCAGGTCCCGGATTTCGATCCCGAGGAGACCCAGGAATGGCTCGACTCGCTTGATGCGGCCGTCGACGAGCGGGGCCGCGAACGCGCCCGCTACCTGATGCTCCGACTGATCGAGCGCGCCCGCGAGAAGCGCGTGGCCGTGCCCGAGATGCGCAGCACGGACTACGTCAACACGATCGCGACCAAGGACGAGCCGTTCTTCCCGGGCGACGAGGAGATCGAGCGCAAGGTCCTCAACGCGACCCGCTGGAACGCAGCCGTGATGGTCTCCCGGGCCCAGCGTCCCGGCATCGGCGTCGGCGGCCACATCGCCACCTTCGCCTCCTCCGCCTCGCTGTACGACGTGGGCTTCAACCACTTCTTCCGCGGCAAGGACGACGGCGACGGCGGCGACCAGATCTTCTTCCAGGGGCACGCCTCGCCGGGCATCTACGCCCGCGCGTTCCTGCTGGACCGGCTGACCGAGGCGCAGCTCGACGCGTTCCGCCAGGAGAAGTCGAAGTTCCCCGACGGTCTGTCCTCGTACCCGCACCCGCGGCTGATGCCGGACTTCTGGGAGTTCCCGACCGTCTCGATGGGACTGGGCCCCCTCGGCGCCATCTACCAGGCCCGGATGAACCGGTACATGGAGGCGCGCGGCATCGCCGACACCTCCAAGTCGCACGTGTGGGCGTACCTGGGCGACGGCGAGATGGACGAGCCCGAGTCGCTCGGCCAGCTGTCCATCGCCGCGCGCGAGGGTCTGGACAACCTGACCTTCGTCGTCAACTGCAACCTGCAGCGCCTCGACGGCCCGGTACGCGGCAACGGCAAGGTCATCCAGGAGCTGGAGTCGCAGTTCCGCGGCGCCGGCTGGAACGTCATCAAGCTGGTCTGGGACCGCTCCTGGGACCCGCTGCTCGCACAGGACCGCACCGGCATCCTGGTCAACAAGCTCAACACGACCCCGGACGGCCAGTTCCAGACGTACGCCACCGAGACCGGCGCGTACATCCGCGAGCACTTCTTCGGTGGGGACCAGCGGCTGCGCGACATGGTCAAGGACATGTCGGACGAGCAGATCCTGCACCTGGGACGCGGCGGCCACGACCACAAGAAGGTGTACGCGGCGTACGCGGCGGCCAAGGCGCACAAGGGCCAGCCGACCGTGATCCTCGCGCAGACGGTCAAGGGCTGGACGCTGGGGCCGAACTTCGAGGGCCGCAACGCCACGCACCAGATGAAGAAGCTGACCGCGGACGACCTCAAGCGCTTCCGCGACCGGCTGCACATCCCGATCGCCGACAAGGAGCTGGAGAGCGGCGCGCCGCCGTACTACCACCCGGGCCGCGACTCGGAAGAGATCCAGTACATGCACGACCGCCGCAAGAGCCTGGGCGGTTACGTACCGAGCCGGGTGGTGCGCGCCAAGCCTCTGCCGCTGCCCGGGGAGAAGACGTACGCGGCCGCGAAGAAGGGTTCCGGCACGCAGTCGATCGCCACGACCATGGCGTTCGTGCGCGTCCTCAAGGACCTCATGCGGGACAAGGAGATCGGCAAGCGTTTCGTGCTGATCGCGCCCGACGAGTACCGCACCTTCGGCATGGACGCGTTCTTCCCGAGCGCGAAGATCTACAACCCGCTCGGCCAGCAGTACGAGTCCGTGGACCGCGAACTGCTGCTCGCCTACAAGGAGTCGCCGACCGGACAGATGCTGCACGACGGCATCTCCGAAGCGGGCTGCACGGCCTCGCTGATCGCCGCGGGTTCGGCGTACGCGACGCACGGCGAGCCGCTGATCCCGGTGTACGTCTTCTACTCGATGTTCGGTTTCCAGCGCACCGGTGACCAGTTCTGGCAGATGGCCGACCAGCTCTCGCGCGGTTTCGTACTGGGTGCGACCGCCGGCCGTACGACGCTGACCGGTGAGGGCCTCCAGCACGCGGACGGCCACTCGCAGCTGCTCGCGTCCACCAACCCGGGCTGCGTGTCCTACGACCCGGCCTTCGGGTACGAGATCGCGCACATCGTCCAGGACGGCCTGAAGCGGATGTACGGCGAGAACGCCGAGGACATCTTCTACTACCTGACCGTCTACAACGAGCCGATCCAGCACCCGGCCGAGCCCGAGAACGTGGACGCCGAGGGCATCCTCAAGGGCATCTACCGGTACAGCACCGGCGAGAAGGGCGAGATCCCGGCGCAGCTCATGGCGTCCGGTGTCGCGGTGCCGTGGGCGGTCGAGGCGCAGCAGATCCTCGCCGACGAGTGGAACGTCAGGGCCGACATCTGGTCCGCGACGTCGTGGAACGAGCTGCGTCGCGACGCCGTGGAGTGCGAGGAGCACAACCTCCTGCACCCCGAGGAGGAGATCCGCGTGCCGTACGTGACGCGGAAGCTCGACGGCGCCGAGGGGCCGTTCGTGGCGGTCTCCGACTGGATGCGCGCGGTTCCGGACCAGATCTCGCGCTGGGTGCCGGGTGCGTACACCTCGCTCGGTGCGGACGGCTTCGGTTTCGCCGACACGCGTGGCGCGGCCCGTCGCTTTTTCCACATCGACGCCCAGTCGATCGTGCTGGCGACGCTCTCCGAGCTGGCCAAGCAGGGGAAGATCGACCGTTCCGCGTTGAAGCAGGCGGTGGACCGCTACCGGCTGCTCGACGTGACGGCGGCCGACCCGGGTGCGGCCGGCGGCGACGCGTAACCGCATGACGTGGTGAGCGGGGGCGGGGGGGCCCCCGGGGGCCCCCCCCGCCCCCGCGCGTTCTCTACGATGCCGGGCATGAAGCAGCAAACCGCTCAAGTCAGGTGGGAGCGGCGTACCCAGAACCCGCTGCTGGCCCTCGCCGTCGTCTTCGCCGTCGCGTACGCCGTGCCGATCGTGGCGCCGGACGCCCCCGCCGGGGTGCACCGGGCCTGCTCGGCGACGGAGTGGGTGGTGTGGGCGGTCTTCGCCGCGGACTACCTCGTACGGCTCGTGCTGGCCCCCGCGAAGTGGCTCTTCGTCCGCAGCCATCCGCTGGACCTGCTGGCCGTGCTGCTGCCGCTGGTCCGGCCGCTGCGGCTGCTGCGGCTGGTGTCGACACTGCTGCTGGCGGGGCACCGGGCGCGGATGGCCTCGCAGATCGGTCTGACAGCCCATGTGGGCGGCGCGGTGGTCGGGCTGCTTATGTTCGGTTCGCTGGCGGTCCTGGAGGTCGAGCGGGACGCGCCGGAGGGGAACATCAAGACTCTGGGTGACGCGGTCTGGTGGTCCTTCACCACGATGACCACGGTCGGGTACGGGGACCACTCCCCCACCACCGGTCTGGGGCGGGTCCTCGCGGTCGGGCTGATGCTGTCGGGGATCGCCCTGCTCGGCGTGGTGACCGCGAACATCGCCGCCTGGTTCATTTCCCGGTTCGAGCGGGACGACGCCCACGAGCGCCGTCAGACGGCGCTCCTCGAAGCGCTGACCCGGGAGGTCGGCGAGCTGCGGGCGGAGGTCGGACGGCTGCACGCCGGGGAACCGGCGGTTCCCCGGCAGGCTTCCGGATCCGGTGTCAGCTCTCCCACACCTTGAACGCCCGCACCTTGTACGGGGACCGGGGCACCCAGCTGCCACTGCCCGGATAGGTGTCGAACTCGCCGGTCTCCGCGCACTGGGCCGACTGGTAAGTGGTGACGGGGCGGCCGGTGCGGTTGGCGAGGGCCTGGGCGTCGGCGCCGGGCGGCAGCGGCACACAGGACTCGATCTCCGTGCCGGCCAGCTCGTGGGCGTACCGCTTGCCCTTGAAGTCGGGCTTGTGCCAGAGGCAGAACTCTCCGACGGCGCAGGCCCCGAGCTGGACGCCGGCGGGAGCGGGAGCCGCGGCGCCGGTCGCCGCCGGTTCTGCGGCCGTGGCGGGTTCGGCGGTCTGGGGCAGCAGCGCGGTGACCGCCAGGGTGGCGGCGAGCGCGGTCGTACGGATCGTGTTCATGAGGTCCCCCCGAAAGCGCGTGGTTCGAATGCGCCCACGGTGACCTGCGGAAACGGGGGCGCGGAAGGGGCCCCGCCACGGATCACCCGGATAGGCGACAGCCCCGCCGGAACCGCTCCGGCGGGGCTGTCGGGGCGCGGAGTTGACGCCTCCGCAAGGGTGCGCACGGCGCAGTGCCGTACCTCAGATGTGGACGCCGCCGCCGGCCGCGTCGGCGTTCGCGCCGCGCTTGGTGAAGAGGGCGACGAGGGCGGCGACCACGGCGACGCCTCCGGCGACGGTGAAGGCGAAGCCCATGCCCGACACGAACGTGTCATGGATGACGCCGGAGATCGCCTTGAAGCCTTCGGGCGTCATGCCCGGTGCCTTGGCCAGTTCCTGGGGGACCATGCCGAACTCGGCGGCCTGTTCCAGCTGTGGCGACGGCGGGGCCGGAATGCCGGCGTCCTTCCAGTTGCCCGCGAACTCGGCGTTGACGCGCGAGGACATCACCGCGCCGAGCACGGCCGTTCCCAGCGCGCCGCCGACCTGCATGCCCGCCTGCTGGAGGCCGCCGGCCACGCCGGACAGCTCCAGCGGCGCGTTGCCGACGATGACCTCGGTCGCGCCGACCATGACCGGCGCCAGGCCGAGTCCGAGCAGCCCGAACCACAGGGACATGGTCAGGGTGCCGGTGCCCGCGTCCAGCTGGGACATCCCGAACATGGCGGTGGCGGTGCACACCATGCCGCCGACCAGCGGTACCCGCGGCCCGAACTTGGTGATCATCAGGCCCGCGAGAGGCGATGAGATGATCATCATGCCGGTCAGCGGCAGCAGGTGCAGTCCGCTGTCGACCGGGCTGAGGCCGTGCACGCCCTGGAGGTAGAACGTCACGAAGAACAGGCCGCCCATGAACGCGAACGCCATCAGCACCATGAGCACCACTCCGGCGGACAGCGGCACGGAGCGGAACATGGCCAGCGGGAGCAGCGGCTCCTTCGCCTTGGTCTCCCAGAACGCGAACAGGAGGAAGAGGACGACGGAACCGCCGACGCACAGCCAGGTGTTCACACCGCCCCAGCCCCAGGACTCGCCCGCCTTGATGAGTCCGTAGACGAGTGCGCCCATCGCGCCCGAGAGCAGCAGGATGCCGGGGATGTCGAAGGAGCGCGGGGCGTTCTCGGCACGGTGGTCGCGCAGGACGACCAGGCCGAAGACCAGGGCGATGATGCCGACGGGCACGTTGATGAAGAAGACGGACTGCCAGGAGACGTGCTCGACGAGCAGGCCGCCGACGATCGGTCCGCCCGCGGTGGAGGCGCCGATGACCATGCCCCAGATGCCGATCGCCATGTTGAGCTTCTCGGCGGAGAACGTGGCGCGCAGCAGGCCGAGCGCGGCCGGCATGAGCAGTGCGCCGAACAGCCCTTGGAGCACGCGGAAGGCGATGACCAGGCCGATCTCCTGGGAGAAGCCGATCGCGGCGGAGGACACGGCGAAGCCCGCGATGCCTATCAGGAAGGTCTGCCGGTGGCCGAAGCGGTCGCCGAGCTTGCCCGCGGTGATGAGCGCGACGGCGAGCGCGAGCAGATAGCCGTTGGTGATCCACTGGACGTCGGCGAGGGTCGCCTGGAGGTCGTGCTGGATGGCGGGGTTGGCGATGGCGACGATCGTGCCGTCGAGGGCGACCATCATCACGCCGATCGCCACGGCGAAGAGCGTCAGCCACGGGTGGCCGCGAAGCCCCCCGGCCTTCTGCGGTACGGGGTCCGGGCCCGGCGGCACCTTGTCGAGCGTGGTCTGTGCAGTCATGTTTCCAGATTAGTGTCAGTGGCTGACACTTGACGAACCAATTCACAAGCCGGTAACTGTCACGTGGCTCACAGGTAGGCTGAGCGGGAAAAACCCCTGGCCGGACCAGGGAAACTCAGAGGAACAGGGCCCAGACGAATGGCGGACCAGCGGGATGCGGCGGACCCCGGAAAGCCCCGGGTGCGCGGCCTGCGCGAGCGCAAGAAGCAGCGCACCCGCAACGCGCTGCTGCGGGTCGCGCTCGAACTGTTCACGACGCAGGGCTACGAGCGGACGACCGTCGACGAGATCGCGGACGCCGTCGACGTCTCGCAGCGCACCTTCTTCCGCTACTTCTCCTCCAAGGAGGAGGTCGCCTTCACCGTGGTGTCGATGGCGGAGGCCCGTTTCCTGGACGCGGTGCGCGCCCGGCCCGCCGACGAGGGCCCGCTGACCGCTCTGCGCAACGCCGTCATCCTGGCCTGGGACTCGGTGGGCGAGGCGATCGAGGCCGTGGTGCCGATGGAACTGCACATGCGGACGTACCGGATGATCGAGTCCACCCCGGCACTGCTCGCGGTCCACCTGCGCCGCTCCACGGAGGTGGAGGACGCGCTGGCGGCCGTCGTCGCGGAACGCGAGGGGCTCGACGTCGACGAGGACCCGCGGCCGCGGATCGCGGTCGCGGCGTTCGGCGGGGTGATGCGGCTCACCGGCCGGATGTGGGGTCAGCGCGAGGACGCGAGCCTGCCCGCCATCCGCGAGCTGACCGTCCACTGCCTGGACCAACTGGGCCCCGCGCTGGCCGGGAACTGGCGGCGCCCCGACGGGGATCACGGCGGGACGACAGGGAGCGGCAGTGGTGTGCCGGATCGGGGGCAGAGTCCCCCACACCTGCCCTGACCTTCGCACCTTTATCCAAACGTGATCCGCGTCACGGAATATGCACGGGCCGCGACAGGTCGTTTAAGTTGGCCCGCAGTGAATTCCTTCGACTCCTCCCCCTCCTTGACCGCGTGGCGGACGCTGCTCGCCCTGGCCGTGGTGTTCGTGATGCTCGCGACCACCGGCTGGACCGCCGTCCGTGAGGGGCACGACGCCGACGTCTCCCTCAAGGAGGCGTTCGCGGCCTGGCAGCACGACCGCTTCGACGGCCGCCGGCTCCCCGACCCGCAGGGCCCGCCGCAGCGGGTGGCCCGGTTCTTCGACGCGCTGTCCGCACCGCAGCGAAACCGCCTCGTGGAGGCGTATCCGCTGGTCGTCGGCAACCTCAACGGCGCCCCCGTGGGCTTGCGTTTCGCGGCGAACCGGCTGGCGCTGACCCAGTCGAAGGCGACCGAACTGCGCCGGATGGCGAACCCGAAGGTCTCCAGGGCCGGACGCCAGGACGCCGACCGGCGCATGCACCGGTTCGCCGCGCTGCTGCGCCCGCACCGTCAGGTGCTGGCCTTCGACCCGGCCGGCGGCGGCCGGGTCGCGGAGGTCTTCGGCGACCTGGACCGGGCGTCGCGGATCTCGGTCGTCGTGCCCGGCGTCGACACCAACGTCGTCAACTTCGAGCGGTCCTACCTGCGTTACTCCTCCCCGGTGGGGATGGCCAAGTCGCTGTACGCCGCAGAACGCGCGGCGGCCCCCGGCAAGCCGGTCGCCGTCATCGCGTGGGCCGACTACACGGCGCCCACCGGCCTCGGCATGGACGCGATGGCGGGGGCCGCGGCACAGGCGGGCGCACGGCGGCTGACCGCCCTGGCCCACGCGCTGCCGGGCTCCGAACAGGGCTCCGACGTGCCGGTGGCGTTGTTCTGCCACAGCTACGGGTCGGTGGTGTGCGGGGTCGCGGCACGGCGGTTGCCGGAGCGGGTCACCGACATCGCCGTTTCGGGCAGCCCGGGGATGCGGGCGGACTCCGCGGCGGAACTGGGCACGACGGCACGGGTGTGGGCGATGCGCGACGCGGACGACTGGATCCAGGACGTGCCGTACCTGGAGGTCGGCGGGCTCGGGCACGGCACGGACCCGGTGTCGGCGGAGTTCGGGGCCCGGGTGCTGTCGGCGGCGGACGCGGTCGGCCACACCGGCTACTTCGTGCCGGGCACGGAGAGCATCGGCAACTTCGCGCGGATCGGCGTCGGCGCGTACGACGGGCTGAGCTGCGCGGGCGGCGGGAACTCCTGCCGCGACGGAATCGGCGAACAGGGCGGGGACGGGGATGTGTGAGGTGTCCGAGGCGCGAAGCGAGCGGCAAATCGGGGTGGCCGCCGAGGGGCGACGTCCGGGCGGACGCCGCATACGATGAGCCGCATGGGTGATGTGCTGGCCGGTATTCATGCCACCTGGGAGTTCGACGGCGACTCCGTGCTCATCCGCTTCGAACGGGGGATACGTACGCCGAAACTTCTGTCCGCGCTCGGCGAGCGGCGCATCCCGCACGAGGCGCTGGCCGACGTGACGCTGACTCAGGGCAAGCGCGGCACGGTGGTGCTGCACGCGGTACCGAGACCGGGCGCCGATCCGCTGATGGACGCGGCGGCCGGACAGCTCAAGGAGGGCTGCGACCCCTACCGGCTGGTGCTTCCGGCGGAACGCGAGGTGATCGCCGAGTACTACGCGGACGAGCTGCGGGAGCGGGTACGGGCCGCCGCCGCACGCGTCGGCGACGCGGGGCCCGCGGACCGGTTCCTGGTGGCGGCACCCGAGGGGCCGCTCCAGTTCAAGGCGTACGACGGCAAGGCCGGCTTCGACGGTGCGCAGGTGACCTTCCGGTGGTTCTGGACCGGTGCGTCGTCGGCGAAGTGGAAGGTCGGTGACCAGAGCTTTCCCGTCGCGTCGCTGAGCGGGGTCGAGTGGCGCTCGCCCGACGTCTTCAACGGGCACCTGCGCATGCTGTTGCGGGACGACGCGGACGGCAGGAGCGTCGGCCCGGCCGACCAGGACCCGGCCGCGGTGGTGTTCGGGCTGGGCTACGGGCCGGTGCACGAGTCGCTGCCGTTCGCGGCGGCGGTGCTGGCCGCGGTGCGCAGCACGGTGCCGGCGGGCGTCTCCGAGCGGGGCCTGGCGCCCTCGGTCCCGGCGGGTGCGCCCCTCCGGATGGGCGCGCTCGGCGCGGGACGGCGGGACCCGGCGGACATCGCGGAGCGGATCAGGCACCTCGGGGAGCTGCACGAGGCGGGGCTGGTGACCGACGAGGAGTTCGGCGCGAAGAAGGCGGAGCTGCTGTCGGAGTTGTAGCCGGGGCCTGCGGGGGCCTGGTACCGGGGTATGAGGGCAGGGACCAGACCACGGTATGACGTGGGGAAACGGTTGTGCTGCCTACGCTGGGGACGCCATGAGAGAACCGATTCCGTCACCCCCTCGACGTCCCCCGCCGCCCGCCACCCCGCCGAGGCCGACGGACCCGCCCCCCGCCGCCGGCCCTCCCGTGGAAGGGCTGATCCGCGCGGGCAGGCGCAATCTGCGCGAGCTCCGCCACGCCCTCACCCACCCCTCGCACCCGCCCACCCCCCTGCTGGCGGACGCGCCCAGGCGCTGGCAGCGGCTGCTGCCGTACGCCGTGGTCCTCGCCGTCACCGCCGCGCTCCTCCCGGTCTCGCTCACCGTGCTGACCCAGGACTACGACGTGCCGGGCGGCGTCGCGTCGGCGCTGGCGGCGTTGCAGGTGCTGCCGCTGCTGATGATGGCGCACCGGCCGTTGCAGGCGTGGTGGCTCGTCTTCCCGTCCGGTGTGGCCGGCAGCCTCTTCCTGCTCCGTGCACCGGTCGAGGCGGGGGACGCGATCTGGCCGTGGCCCGCGCCGGCCATCGTCGGCATGCTCTTCCTGCTGTTCGCCCTCGCCCTGCGGGAACGCAGGAAGGCCCTGATCGGGGTGTGGCTGTGCACGGCGGTCGCGGGCATCACCCTGGGGCAGTTCCTCCCCGAGGCCAGCGACGGCACGAATGTGCTGACGATCGTGCTGAGCGGGGTGGTCCTGGTCATCGGCGGGGCACTGCGCGAACGCGGAGAGGCGCAGCGCCGGCTGGTGGAGCAGGAGACCATCAGCGAGGCGGAACGGGCCCGGCGCACCCTGCTGGAGGAACGCACCCGCATCGCACGGGAGTTGCACGACGTGGTCGCCCACCACATGTCGATGATCACGGTGCAGGCCGACTCCGCCCCGTACCGGATCAGCGGGCTGCCCGCCGAGGCGACGGAGGAATTCGCGTCGATCGCCTCCAGCGCCCGGGAGTCGCTGACGGAGATGCGCCGGCTGCTCGCGGTGCTGCGCAGCGAGGGCGCCCAGGGGGAGCGCGCGCCGCAGCCGGGCCTGGGCAAGGTGCAGCAGCTGGTGGAGGCGACGGTACGGGCGGGGGTGCCGGCCGAGCTGTCGATGGCGGCGGAACTGGCCCCCGGGCCGGGCAGGCCGGCGGTGCCGCAGGCGGTGGACCTGTCCGCGTACCGGATCGTGCAGGAGGCGCTCGCCAATGTTGTCCGGCACGCGCCGGGCGCGGTGACCCGGGTGTCGGTACGGGCGGAAGAGAAGGACCTGCTGGTGCTGGTCGTCAACGGGCCCGCCCCGGAGCCGGATTCGCCGACCTCGCGGGCGGCACGGGTGGAGGCGAAGGGTGCCGGTGGGCACGGGCTGGTCGGGATGCGTGAGCGCGTACGGTTGACCGGCGGCACGCTGGACACCGGGCCGCTGCCGGACGGGGGTTTCCGGGTCGCGGCACGGCTGCCGCTGACGGCGGAGGCGGCCACTCCTCCAGCGCCGGACACACCCGCCGCGCCGGCACGCGAGCACACCGCCGGCACCTCTGGCACCGCTGACGCACCTGGCGCCTCCGGCACCGCCGACGCACGCAGCACTCCAACTCCCCGCAGGACCGGCCCCGCTCCCCCGCAGCACCCGACAGTGAAGGACTCACCCGACCCATGACCATCCGCGTGATCATCGTCGACGACCAGGCCATGGTGCGGGCCGGATTCGCCGCTCTGCTCTCGGCGCAGGCCGACATCGACGTGGTGGGCGAGGCGCCCGACGGCCGGCAGGGTGTGGACGTCAGCCGCAGCACGCATCCCGACGTCGTGCTGATGGACGTACGGATGCCGGAGATGGACGGGCTGGCCGCCGCACGGGAGCTGCTGAACCCCCCGGCAGGGGTGGTGCACCGGCCGAAGGTGCTGATGCTGACCACCTTCGACGTCGACGACTACGTGTACGAGGCGCTGCGCGCGGGGGCTTCCGGGTTCCTGCTGAAGGACGCGCCGCCCGCCGATCTGATCGCGGCGGTCCGGGTGGTGGCTGCCGGGGACGCCCTGCTCGCCCCGTCCGTGACGCGCCGCCTGATCGCGGACTTCGCGGCGCAGCGTCCCGCCCGACGCCAGAACCCCGCACTGCGCCTGAACGGGCTGACGCCCCGCGAGACGGAGGTGCTGGAACTGATCGCGCGCGGCCTGTCCAACCAGGAGATCGCCGACCGGCTGATCCTCGCCGAGCAGACCGTGAAGACGCACATCGGGCGGGTACTGGCCAAACTGGACCTGCGGGACCGGGCGCAGGCCGTCGTCTTCGCGTACGAATCGGGCCTCGTGGCGCCCGGCGACGCGGGGTGACGGGGGCGCTCGCCCCACCCCCTCGGGGGGCCGCCACCAGCTCCCGCAGGGGGGCCGGCCCTACCCTCTGACCTGCGGAAAACCTCCAGTACTGCGGTATTACCCAGGAGTTGGCTCCGTGGTGTGACGCCCCGGCGCATGCCCTGTTCCTACCTTCCTCCCATCGAGCCCGGCACGGGCGGCGAAGTGGACGAGAGAGGGGATGGGGCATGCGCCGGTTCAGGAGGACGGTGGCCGCCGTCGCGGTCGCGCTGACCGTGGTCGGGGGCAGCGCGGGGTGGGTCTCCGCCGATTCACAGACGGCCGTGGTGGGACCGCCGCCCGGGACGGCCGCCTGGCAGCAGGAGGGGCTGATCGACCCGGCCACCAGCACGCCGCACCAAGTGGCTGCCTTCTTCGGCGGGTTGAGCCAGGAGAGACAGCGGGAGCTCGCCCGTCGGCATCCGTCCGTGGTCGGGAACCTGGACGGCGCGCCGGTCGGGCTGCGGTACGCCGCCAACCGGCGGGCCCTGGCCGCCGACGGCCGGTTCGGCAGGCTGCTCGCCCCCGGCCGGCAGATCCTCGCCTTCGACCCCCGGGGCCGTGGCCAGGCCGCCGAGGTGTACGGGGACTTGCAGCGCGCACCGCACGTGGCGGTCGTCGTCCCCGGGTCGGACATGGACGCGGCGACGTACGACCGGAGCAAGGACCCGTACGGTACGCCGGCGGGGATGGCCAAGAGCCTGCGCGCGGCGACGAACGACCGTACCGCCGTGGTGGCCTGGACCGGCTACACCACCCCCGTCGGTGTCGGGATCGACGCGGCCTCCGGTTCGCTCGCGGAGGCGGGCGCCGGACGCCTCGCCCGGTTCGCGGACGGACTGGACGCGGTGGGCGTGAACGACCCGGCGGTGTTCTGCCACAGCTACGGCTCGGTGGTGTGCGGGCTCGCCGCCCCCCGGCTCGACGCGTCCGACCTCGTGGCGCTCGCCTCACCCGGCATGCACGCCGACAGCGCGGCCCAACTGCGCACCCGGGCCCGGGTGTGGGCGGCGAAGGACCCCTCGGACTGGATCGGCAACGTGCCGAACGTGCGGGTGCTCGGGCTCGGGCACGGGGCCGACCCGGCGGCCCCGGCGTTCGGTGCGCGCACCGTCCCGACGGGCGCCGCACACGGACACACGGGGTACTTCGCGCCGGGCACCGAATCGCTGCGGACCTTCGCGGCGATAGCGGAACACCACACCTCCTCCTGACCTCCTCCCCAAGGACCTCCCGATGAGCCTCTCCGCCCTCGCCGCGAAAATCGACTCCCACACCCCCTCACACCGCGACCGCGCCATCGACGGGCTTCGCGCCCTCGCGCTGCTCGCCGTCCCCACCGGCCACTGGCTGCTCGGCGGCTTCACCGTCAGCCCCGACACCGGCTCCCTCCACAACGCCAGCCCCCTCGCCACGTTCTCCGGCCTCGCCCCCGCCAGCTGGTTCCTCCAGATGCTCGGCATCTTCTTCCTGGTCGGCGGCTACGCGTCCGTCCTCTCGTACAACAAGCGCAAGGGCAGCGGCGGCGACTGGCTGAAGGGCCGGCTGGTGCGGCTCGGGCGGCCGGTGCTCGGGGTGACCGCCGTCTGGGCGGTCATGGTCCCGCTGCTGTACGGGCTCGGCGTGCCCGAAGCGACCCTGCGCACCGGAGCGAAACTGGTCGTGCAGCCACTGTGGTTCGTCGGCGTGTACGCGGCGATCACCGCGCTCACCCCGCTGTGCATCCGCGCCGCCCGCCGCGCGGGCGTCTGGTCGGCGCTCCCGCTGATCGCCTCCGTCGCGGTCGTCGACTTTCTCCGGTACGGGCCGTACGCGGACTCCGCGCCGTCCTGGCTGAGTGTGCTCAACCTGCTGCCCGGCTGGCTCTTCGCCTACCAACTGGGCGTCGCCTGGGGCGAGAAGCGGCTGAACCGGCAGGCCGCCTACGTCCTGCTCGCCGGGGGCACCGTCCTGTTCGCCGCGCTCCTGCTCGCGTTCCACTACCCGGCGTCGATGGTCGGCGTCCCCGGTCAGGACCGCACCAACTCCCACCCGCCGTCGCTGCTCGTCCTCGCGCTGGGCGCGGCCCAGAGCGGTGCGGCGATCCTCCTGCGCGACCGGATCGCGAAGCTGCTGCGCCGCCCCGCCCTGTGGGCCCCGGTCGTCGTCGTCAACCTCTCCGCGATGACCATCCTGTGCTGGCACCAGACGGCGATGCTCGCCGCCGCCGTCCCCGGCTCGTACCTCGGCACGATCCCGGGCCTGACCGAGGCCCCCGTCACGCCGGGCTGGATCGCGGCGCGGCTCGCGTGGCTGCCGGTGTTCGCGGTGCTGCTGGTGGTGATCGGCAAGTACGCGCGGGTCTTCGAGCACCCCGGGCAGCTGGCCGAGCGCACGACGAAGGCCCGCCGGGCAGTCGCGGGACTGCTCGCGGCGGGCTTCACGGCCTTCGCCCTGGGGCTGGCGTGAGGACGGGTACGGGCCCGGACTCCGCTCCGGCGGGCCTATTCGCGCGCGGCCGACGTGAACGTCATGTCGGCGTACCGGGGTCCTGCCACCCGTTCCGCGATCGGCTCCAGGAGCGCCAGCTCGCCCGCGCTCAGCACGAGTTGCGTGGCGGCGGCGTTCTCCTCGACGCGGGTGCGCCTGCGGGTGCCCGGGATCGGCACCACGCCCACCCCGTGCACCTGCGCCTGCTGCTGCACCCACGCCAGCGCGACCTGGCCCAGCGTGACGCCCCGGGTCCGGGCGACCTCGCGCACCGGTTCGAGGAGCGCGCCGTTGGCCTCCGCGTTGGCACCGTTGAAGCGGGGCTGGTGGCGGCGGAAGTCGGTGGCGTCCAGGTCCTTCTCGGCGCTGGCGAACGCGCCGGTGAGGAAGCCGCGCCCGAGCGGCGAGTACGCGACGAGGGTCGCGCCGGTCTCGGCGACCGCCGGGACGACACCCGCCTCGATGTCCCGGCTGAACAGCGACCACTCCGACTGCACGGCCGCGATCGGGTGCACGGCCTGCGCGGCCCGCAGTTCACCGCCGGTGACCTCGCTCAGCCCGAGCTGCTTCACCTTGCCCGCGGCGACCAGCTCGGCCATCACCCCCACCGTCTCCTCGACGGGCACGTGCAGGGCCCGCCGGTGCATGTAGTACAGATCGATGACGTCGACGCCGAGCCGGCGCAGGCTGTCGTCGACGCACCGCCGGATGTAGGCGGGGTCGTTGTTGATGATCCGCTTCGTGGTGTCCTCGGGGTCGATGGCCAGGCCGAATTTGGTGGCGATCGTGATCTCGTCCCGGTGCGCGGCGACGAACGGCGCGAGGAACTTCTCGTTCTCCCCGGCCCCGTAGGCGTCCGCGGTGTCGTACATCGTGACGCCCAGTTCCAGCGCCCGTTCCAGGGTGGCGCGCGCCTCGGCGGCGTCGGTGGGTCCGTACGCGAAGCTCATGCCCATGCAGCCGAGGCCCTGGACGCCGACCTCGGGGCCGGTGGGACCGCCGAGGCGGGTGGTGGGGATGCGGTGGTCGATGCTCATAAAAGTGTCAGAACCTCTCTGACGCCCGGCGGGCGTCCGCGTACAGGTCGATCTTGTAGTCGAGTACGGCAAGGGTGTCGCGCAGTTCCTCGATCCGGGCGCGTACGTCCCGGCGGGTCGCTTCCAGAAGTTCCTGCCGGGCCTCGAAGGTGTGCTCGCCCTCGCGGACCAGTTCCGCGTACCGCACCATGTCGGCGACCGGCATTCCGGTCAGCCGCAGCTTTCCGACGAGCGCGAGCCAGTCCAGGTCCCGGTTGCGGAACCGGCGCTGGCCGGTGTGCGAGCGGTCCACGTGCGGCATCAGGCCGATCCGCTCGTACCAGCGCAGGGTGTGCGCGGAGAGGCCGGTGACCTCGGCCACCTCGCTGATCGTGTAGTGGTCGCGCCCCTCGGGCAGCGGGTGTCCGCCGCTGAGGGAGCTGGGGCGCGGAGCGGCCTTCGGTCGGTTCGGTACGGGACTGCTGTCGATCACCGTCATGCCTCCACGCTAGAACCCTGGAGTGCACTCGAAGCAAGCGGAAACGGGAAGAGTTTTCCTGCGTACGGAACTATCGTGCGCCGCATGAACGACGGAACCATCCGGCGCGCGACCGCTGCCGACGCCCCGGAAGTGCTGCGCCTCCGCCAGGTGATGATCGACTCGATAGAGAGGGCCGACAGGTCCACCGACTGGCACGCGGCATCCCTGCCGGTCCTGCGCGAGCAACTCGCGCACCCCGGGCCGTCCTTCGCGGCATTCGTCGCGGACCACCCGGAGCGCCCCGGCCGCCTGCGCTCCCTCGCCTGCGGAACCCTGGAGTACCGGATCGGCAGCCCGGCCAACCCGGAGGGCTGCTACGGGTACGTGTTCAGCGTCGCCACCGACCCCGACCAACGGCGCCGGGGCCTGGCCAGGGCCACCATGGAGGCGCTGCTGCACTGGTTCCGTGAGCACGGCGCGACCACGATCGACCTGGGCGCCTCCCCGGAGGCCGAGCCGCTCTACGCCTCGCTGGGCTTCCGCCGCCGAGACAGCCCCGTCCTCCGCCTCCAGCTATGACCCCGCCCCCCTTGAGCGGAAGGACGCCCCATACCCAGCCCACTTGGGCGGCGGGACGCGACATGCCCACTTCAGCCCGCTTGGGCGGCGGGGCCGCCCCCCGGGGGCGGAACGGGCGGGCAAGGGGGCGGCCCCCACCGGACGGTGCACCCCCGCCCCACGCTCCCCACCCCGCGCCCCGCCGCTCCACCTGCCCACCGGTCACCCCTCCCGCCCCGCGACCGCCACCACCCCCACCACCTAAACTCGCCCCCATGCAGAGCGTGACGAAGATCGAGTCCTGGCCCGTCCCCACCGCCGCCGCAGCCGTCGTCCGGGCGGACGGCACCGTCCTCGGGTCCCACGGCCCGACCTCCCAGCGCTTCCCGCTCGCGTCGGTCACCAAGCCGCTCGGCGCGTACGCGGCCCTGATCGCGTACGAGGAGGGCGCCATCGAGCTGGACGAACCCGCAGGCCCGCCCGGCTCCACCGTCCGCCACCTCCTCGCCCACACCAGCGGGCTGGCCTACGACGAGCCCCGCGTCACCTCCGAGCCCGGCACCCGCCGCCTCTACTCCAACGCCGGCTTCGACACCCTCGGCGACCACATCGCCAAGGCCTCCGAGATCCCCTTCCCGGACTACCTCCGCCAGGCGGTCCTCGAACCCCTCGGCATGACGGCCACCACCATGGACGGCTCCCCCGCCCGCGACGGCGTCTCCACGGTCGACGACCTCGCCCGTTTCGCCGCCGAACTCCAGGCCCCCCGCCTCCTCGACCCCCGCACGGTCGCCGAGGCCACCCTGACCGTCCAGTACCCCGGCACCAAGGGCGTCCTCCCCGGCTTCGGCCACCAGAACCCCAACGACTGGGGCCTCGGATTCGAGATCCGCGACGCCAAGTCCCCCCACTGGACGGGCAGTTCCTCCTCCCCGCGCACCTTCGGCCACTTCGGCCAGTCCGGTACGTTCCTGCTCGTCGACCCGGACGCCGGTCTCGCGGTCGTCGCCCTCACCGACCGCGCCTTCGGCCCGTGGGCGGCAGAGGCCTGGCCCCCCTTCGTCGATGCGGTGCTCGCGGAGGGACGTACCCTCTGATCAACTTCTACGTCCGGGGGACGCATGTACCGCGCCATGTTCTGGGTCTGTGTGGCCCTGATCGTCTTTCCACTGGTCACGATCCCGTTCCGGCCGCACCTCACCCTCTACCTGGCCCTCCAGGCGGTCGTGTTCGTCTACCCGGCCCTGCACTGCGCCCGCAAGGCCCGCACTACCGATCCGCGCCGTCGCCGGTCCTGAGCGTCCGGCACTCGAACCAGACCGTCTTGCCGCCGCCCGGCAGGGGCTCCACACCCCAGTCGTCGGTGACCGCGTCCACCAGCAGCAGCCCCCGCCCGCTCTCGGCCAGCGCCTTCACGGTCCGGGACGGGCGGGGCAGCGCGGGGCAGTCGTCGGCGACCTCCACCCGCAGCACCTCGCCCTCGCACAGCAGAATGCGCATCCGGCAGTGGCGGCCGGGGACGTGCCGTACGACATTGGCGATCAGCTCCGTGAACGCCAGCTCCGCCGCGTCCGCCAGGTCGAGCAGACCCCAGCCCGCGAGGTACATGCGCAGGATGCGGCGCATGTGGCGCGCGGAGTGCTCCCCGACCGCAAAGCCCGTGCGATAACCGGGTTCCGAGGTCCGCTCAGCGGTGCCAAGGGGTGCCTGCCGGGCACCAGTTGTGTGATTCATGCCACCAGCGTGCAAGGAGTTGGTTACGCTCGGCTACGAACCGAAGCGAACGCCGTACGGCGTTGGAGCCCGGAGGTGCCCGCCGTGGCCAACATCCAGTCACTCGACCCCAGCGCGTCCCCCCTCGACTACTACGGCGGCGAACTCCGCCGTCACCGGGAGGCCAACGGCCTCAAGCAGGGCCAGCTCGGCGACATCATCTTCTGCACGGGGTCCCTGATCGGCCAGATCGAGACCACGAAGAAGATCCCGACCCGCGACTTCTCGGAACGGGTCGACGCGGCACTCGGCACGGACGGCGTCTTCTCGCGGCTCGTCGGGTTGGTACTGCGAAGCCAGTTGCCGACGTGGTTCCAGGCCTACGCCGACATGGAGGCGAAGGCCGCGTACATCTCCACCTACCAGGCGCAGTTGGTGTACGGGCTGTTGCAGACGGAGGAGTACGCGCGGGCCGTGCTGGCGACCGGCTCCCCCGAGGCGCTCGACAGCCTGGTCGCCGCCCGTATGGAGCGTCAGCGCATCCTGGAGCGAGGGCGTCCGCCGCTGATCTGGGCGGTCCTCGACGAAGCGATCCTGCACCGCCCGATCGGTGGCCGTGAGGTCATGCGGAAGCAACTCATCCACTTGTTGAGCTTCAGCCAGCAACGCTGGACTCGGGTTCAGGTGCTTCCCTTTGAGGCGGGCGAACACTCCAGCTTGGCCGGGTCGTTGAACTGCCTGCGCTTCGAAGACGACCCGGACATTGTCTACACGGAGGACGTCATCTCCGGCCATATGACAGCCAATTCAGACACGATCCGCGAAGCCGCTCTCCGATACGCTCACTTGCAGGCCAAAGCCCTCTCCGTGGAGGACTCGGCGGCACTGATCAGGCGCGTGATGGAGGAACGTTATGCAGACCGGTCCCAACCTGACGAACGCGCAGTGGCGTAAGTCCAGTTTCAGCGGCAACACCGGCGGCGACTGCGTCGAGTGCACCGTGACCGGCGGCGCCACCTGGCACAAGTCCAGCTACAGCGGGACCAGCGGCGGCGAATGCGTCGAGGTCGCCGCAGGGGACTGCCCCAGCGTCCCCGTCCGCGACAGCAAGAATCCCTCCGGCCCCGTCCTCACCTTCCGCGCCGACGCGTGGCGGGCGTTCGTGGACGGGCTGCGGTAGGAACTCCGACAGCGCGGCCGGAACCGTATACCCTCCCTCACGCGACACGCAGAGACGTGATGCGACAAGGCTGAATACGGGGAGAGTCGGATGCACCAGGGCGCGGCAGCGGGCGGACAGTTCCATCCGCTGGAGGACAACGACCCCCGGTCGGTGGCCGGTTACCGCATTGCGGCGCGGCTCGGGGCCGGTGGGATGGGGCAGGTGTACCTGTCGTACACGCCCGGCGGCCATCCGATCGCGATCAAAGTGATCCGGCCGGAGCTGGGCGAGGACCCCGGGTTCCGGCAGCGGTTCCGGCTGGAGGTGCAGGCGGCGCAGCGGGTGCAGGGGCTGTACACCGCGCCCGTCATCGACTTCGACACCGAGGGCGGCCGGCCGTGGCTGGCGACGGCGTACGTTGCCGGGCACTCGCTCGCGGTGGCGGTGGCCGAGCACGGGAGGCTGCCGGTCGCGGCCGTATTGCGGCTGCTCGCCGGGATGGCGGAGGCGCTGAAGGTCATCCACGACGCGGGCATCGTGCACCGGGACCTCAAGCCCGCGAACGTCCTGCTCGGGGCGGACGGGCCGAAGGTCATCGACTTCGGGATCGCGCGGGCGGCGGACGCGACGGCGCTGACCGGAACGGGCGTCACGGTCGGGACGCCCGCGTTCATGTCGCCCGAACAGGCGGCGGGGCGGGAGCTCGGCCCGCCGTCCGACATCTTCGCGCTGGGCCAGGTCGGCGTGTACGCGGCGGTCGGCAACCAGGCGTACGGGCAGGGCAATTCGCACGCCGTGCTGTACCGCATCGTGCACGAGAAGCCGGATCTCACCGGGCTGCCGGAGGAACTGGGCTTTCTGGCGCACTGCCTGGCAAAGGACCCTGCGCAGCGGCCGACGCCCGCCGAGATCATCGAGTTCTGCCGCGCCGCATCCCCCGAACCGCTGAGCCAGCGCGGGAGTTGGCTGCCGGAGGTCATGGAGGAAGACATCGACCGCAGGACCCGGGCATGGGCGGCGATGCGTACGTCCATGTCGGCGACGGCGGAGGGCGCGGCGGGAAGCGGGACGGGCAAGGCGTCGCCCCAGAACATCTCCGGCGGCCCGGACCTCTCCGGCGGGCGGGACGAGGCCGCTCCGGAGGGCAGTGGCCCGGCGGCTCCGTCCTCGCTCGGTGGCGTCGGCACACCTGGTGGCCCCGGCGGTTTCGGCACCCCCGGCACTCCCGACGGATCGAGTGCCCCCAGCGGCCCCGCCACCCCCGGCTCACCCGCCGGGCCCGTCCCCTACCCCTTGACCGCCCCCGGCGACTCCCACGCCCCGACCGCCACCGCCGCCTCTCCCGTCGGCCCCTCCACCCCGCCCCCGCCCGCTGCTCCCGGCATGCCTCCCACCCCGCCCGGCGGCTCGGCGACGTCTCCGCCGTACCCCGGTTCGTATCCCGGACAGCCCGCGCAGCAGCCCACCACCGCCCCGTACCCAGGGCCCGGCGGCCCCAGCCATCCCACGCACCCCGCCCACACCCCCCAGCACAGCCTGCACGCCGCCCCGTATCCCATGCAGCCGCAGGCCAGCTGGGCTCCGCCGCCGCCCAAGAAGAAGATGAGCGGCGGCGTCGTCGCGCTCATCGTCATCGCGGCCGTCCTGCTGCCGATCGGCGGCTGTGCGGCGTACCTCGTGAGCCTGACGGACAACCTGACGGACGACTCGAAGCGGGACCGGACCAGCTCGTCGGCCGGGAGCACCGGAGGCGCAAGCGGTAAGCCGCGGCCCGACCCGAAGCCCGTCACGTACAAGGGCGTCAACCTGACGAGGAACTACTACGTCCGGTTCGCCGACTCGCCGCCCAGGCCGATCCACTCGGGCGACGCCGCCTACGAGGCGGACTCGGACTTCTACTACTGGAGCAACGAGCGCTACATCGGCAGCCGGAGCAAGAAGATCTCGCTGCTGAACAACTCGCAGAAGGGTTCGCTCCGGACCTGCCGCGACGAGACCCGCTTCACCGAGCGCCTCACCCTCAGCCAGGTGTCGCCCGGGTCGCAGATCTGCGTGCACACGGACGCGGGCCACATCGCCCTGGTCACCTACCGCGGCAGGTCGTCGGCGTCCGACCCCAGCGACTACGTCACCCTCGACTTCACGCTGTGGCGCAACGCGGAGGAGCCCGCCGACTCCGGCTACTGACCTTCCGCGATCTCCCACACGAGGACTTCGGCGGCGGTCGCGGCCGTCAGTTCGAGGCCCGGCCCGTCGCTGACCCGCATCGAGTCCCCCGGCCCCAACTCGGCTTCCGCACATGTCACTTCGCCGCGCACGACGTGGAGGTAGGCGGACCGGGGGACCGGCACCCGCTCGCCCGTCGCGGGCCGCCGCACGTGCAGTGCCGCTCCGGCCGCCGCCACCTCGTACGGAGTGGCGTCGGAGATCCCGCGCACCAGTGCGTACGCCGGGTCGCCGCCCGGTACCAGCGGGGCCAGCCACATCTGGACGAAGACCAGCGGCACGTCGCCCGCGTTGCGCTCCTCGTGCCGCACCCCGTCGGCGGCGCTCAGGTGCTGCACGTCGCCGGGGCGTACCACGGTGGCGCGGCCCGTGGAGTCGAGGTGGGTGAGTTCGCCCTCGACGACCCAGGTGACGATCTCGGTGTGGCTGTGCGGGTGCTCGTCGAAGCCCGCGCCGGGGGCCAGGCGTTCCTCGTTGCAGGCGAGGACGGGCCCGAAACGCAGGTTGTCCGGGTCGTAGAACCGGCCGAAGGAGAAGGCGTGCAGGGACTCGATGCCGGCGGCGGGCTCGCCACCCCGGTAACGGTCGGCAGCGCGGCGTACGGATATCACGGTGACCAGCGTAGGCCCGGGACACCGGGCCGGTCGCCGGATAAGGCAGTCTTGTCCCCGTGCCCCGATCCGATCCAGAGCAGCCCACCGAGTCCGTGACCGAGACCTCCGCGGAGGAGAACGCGTCCGCGAACGGCGGCCGGACGCGTCATTCGCATACCGCGACGCTCAAGCGGCTGGAGCAGTCCGCCGGCTCCCTCGCGGCGAGCGCCATCGCGCGGATGGACGAGACGCTGCCCTGGTACCGGGCCATGCCGCCCGAGAACAGGTCGTGGATCGGGCTTGTCGCGCAGGCCGGTATCGCCGCCTTCACGGAGTGGTTCCGGCATCCGGAGGCCCCGCAGGCGATCTCCACCGACGTGTTCGGGACCGCGCCGCGCGAGCTGACGCGGGCGATCACGCTGCGCCAGACAGTGGAGATGGTGCGTACGACCATCGAGGTCATGGAGTCGGCGATCGAGGAGGTCGCCGCCCCGGGCGACGAGTCGGTCCTGCGCGAGGCGCTGCTCGTCTACGCACGGGAGATCGCCTTCGCGACCGCCCAGGTGTACGCGCAGGCCGCCGAGGCGCGCGGCGCTTGGGACGCCCGGCTGGAGTCCCTCGTGGTGAACGCCGTGCTGTCCGGGGAGGCCGACGAGGGAGCCGTGTCGCGGGCCGCCGCCCTCGGGTGGAACTCCCCCGAGCACGTGTGCGTGGTGCTGGGGACTGCCCCCGACGGAGACTCCGAACTGACCGTGGAGGCGATCCGGCGGGCCGCGCGGCACGCGAAGCTCCAGGTGCTGACCGGGGTGCTCGGGGCGCGACTCGTCGTCATCGCGGGCGGCAGCGACAACCCGCTGAGCGTCGCTAAGTCACTGATCGGGCCGTACGCGGCCGGGCCCGTCGTCGCGGGGCCCGTCGTACCCGACCTGCTCGCGGCGACGAAGTCCGCGCAGGCGGCGGCCGCCGGGCTCAAGGCGTGCACCGCGTGGCAGGACGCTCCCAGGCCCGTCCTGGCGGACGATTTGCTCCCGGAGCGGGCGATCGCTTCCGACCCTGCTGCGCGCGAGCAGTTGGTGGAGGAGATCTACAGACCGCTGGAGGAGGCCGGGTCGGCGCTCCTGGAGACGCTGAGCGTGTACCTGGAGCAGGCGAGCAGTCTGGAGGGGGCGGCGCGGATGCTCTTCGTGCACCCGAATACCGTGCGCTACCGGCTTCGACGTGTGACTGACGTCACCGGCTGGTCCCCGTCGGACGTCCGCTCGGCGTTTACGCTCCGTATCGCCCTCATCCTGGGGCGTCTGGCCGACGGGGAATCTCCGTCCTAGACTTTTGTTGGATACAAACAATTCCCCTGTCGGTTCTTCGTCCCAGTCCCCACGGGCAGAAGACGCCGCCCACAAGAGAGAGTGTGAGGGTGCTCGTACTCGTCGCTCCCGGCCAAGGCGCTCAGACGCCCGGCTTCCTTAATCCCTGGCTCGAACTGCCCGGCGCCGCCGACCGCGTCGCGGCCTGGTCCGACGCCATTGAGCTCGACCTCGCCCGCTACGGCACGACGGGCGACGCCGACGAAATCCGTGACACCGCTGTCGCCCAGCCGCTGCTGGTGGCCGCCGGACTGCTGTCCGCGGCCGAACTCGGCGGCTTCGCCGACGCCGGCGCCGTCGCCGGGCACAGCGTCGGCGAGATCACCGCCGCCGCACTCGCGGGCGTCCTGACCGAAGAGGCCGCGCTGCGGTTCGTCCGCATGCGCGGACGCGGCATGGCCGAGGCCGCCGCGGTCACCGAGACGGGCATGGCCGCCCTGCTCGGCGGCGACCCCGAGGTGACCGTCGAGCACCTGAGGAAGCTCGGGCTGACCCCGGCGAACGTGAACGGCGCCGGCCAGATCGTCGCCGCCGGTACGGCCGAGCAGCTCGCCGCCCTGCAGGCCGACAAGCCCGAGGGCGTGCGCCGTGTCGTACCCCTGAAGGTGGCCGGTGCGTTCCACACCGAGCACATGGCACCGGCGGTCGCCGAACTCGGCAAGGCCGCCCAGGACCTGACGGTGTCCGACCCGAGGCTCGCGTACGTCTCCAACGCCGACGGCCAGGTCGTCGCCGCCGGTTCCGAGATCGTCTCGCGCCTGGTCAGCCAGGTCTCCAACCCGGTCCGCTGGGACCTGTGCATGGAGACCTTCGGTGCGCTCGGCGCCACCGCGATGATCGAGGTCTGCCCCGGCGGCACGCTGACCGGGCTCGCCAAGCGCGCCCTGCCGGGCGTGAAGACGCTCGCGCTGAAGACCCCCGACGACCTCGACGCGGCCCGCGCGCTCCTCGCCGAGCACGCGCACCCGACCGCGTAAGGAGCGAGCATGTCGAAGATCAAGCCCAGCAAGGGCGCCCCGTACGCGCGCATCCTCGGTGTCGGCGGCTACCGTCCCACCCGGGTCGTGCCCAACGAGGTGATCCTCGAAAGGATCGACTCGTCCGACGAGTGGATCCGCTCGCGCTCCGGTATCGCCACCCGTCACTGGGCGGGCGACGAGGAGTCCGTGGCGATGATGTCGATCGAGGCGGCCGGCAAGGCCATCGCCGACTCCGGGATCTCTCCGGAGCAGATCGGCGGCGTCATCGTCTCCACCGTCTCGCACTTCAAGCAGACCCCGGCCGTCGCGACCGAGATCGCGCACCGGATCGGCGCGGTCAAGCCCGCCGCCTTCGACATCTCCGCCGGCTGCGCCGGTTTCGGCTACGGCCTGACCCTGGCCAAGGGCATGATCGTCGAAGGTTCCGCCGAGTACGTCCTCGTCATCGGCGTGGAGCGGCTCAGCGACCTCACCGACCTGGAGGACCGCGCGACGGCCTTCCTGTTCGGCGACGGTGCGGGCGCGGTCGTCGTCGGCCCCTCGGACGAGCCGCACATCGGCCCGACCGTGTGGGGTTCCGAGGGCGACAAGTCCGAGACGATCAAGCAGACGGTCGCCTGGGACCAGTGGCGGGTCGGGGACGTCTCCGAGCTGCCGCTGGACAGCAAGGGCGAGGTCAAGTTCCCCGCCATCACCCAGGAGGGCCAGGCGGTGTTCCGCTGGGCCGTCTTCGAGATGGCGAAGGTCGCCCAGCAGGCGCTGGACGCGGCCGGTATCTCCGCACAGGACCTGGACGTCTTCATCCCGCACCAGGCGAACATGCGGATCATCGACTCGATGGTGAAGACTCTCAAGCTGCCGGAGCACGTCACGGTCGCCCGGGACATCGAAACCACCGGCAACACCTCGGCCGCCTCGATCCCGCTCGCGATGGAGCGGCTCCTGGCGACCGGACAGGCGAAGAGCGGCGACACCGCCCTCGTCATCGGCTTCGGGGCGGGTCTCGTGTACGCCGCGACGGTCGTTACCCTCCCCTAGGGCAGTCCGGAGAAATCCGGCACCGCCCCACCCTCTGCACACCCGCTGAATCAGAACACCGAAGGAGCGCCACCATGGCCGCCACTCAGGAGCAGATCGTCGAAGGTCTCGCCGAGATCGTCAACGAGATCGCCGGCATCCCGACCGAGGACGTCCAGCTGGACAAGTCCTTCACCGACGACCTGGACGTCGACTCGCTGTCCATGGTCGAGGTCGTCGTCGCCGCCGAAGAGCGTTTCGACGTGAAGATCCCCGACGAGGACGTCAAGAACCTCAAGACGGTCGGCGACGCCGCGAACTACATCCTCAAGCACCAGGCCTGATCGGGCCCGTAGCTAGCGCTGCACACGCCACCCGGCGGTGGCGCCGTAGACAATTCCCCCTCTACACGTGGAGAAAGAATTCCTGTGAGCCCGACCAATCGCACCGTGGTCGTCACCGGTATCGGCGCTACAACACCGCTGGGTGGCGACGCCGCATCGACCTGGGAAGGCCTGCTGGCAGGCCGCTCGGGCGTCAGCCCCCTGGAGGGCGAGCGCTTCGCCGAGCTTCCCGTACGGATGGCGGCCCAGGCGGCGGTCGACCCGTCCGAGGTGCTGCCGCGTCCGCTGGCCCGCAAGCTGGACCGCTCCGCGCAGTTCGCGCTGATCGCGGCCCGCGAGGCGTGGGCCGACGCGGGCTTCACCGCGAAGGCCGGTGAGGACGAGCACATCGCCCCCGAGCGCCTCGGCACCGTCATCGCCTCCGGCATCGGCGGCATCACGACCCTGCTCGACCAGTACGACGTGCTGAAGGAGAAGGGCGTCCGCCGCGTCTCCCCGCACACCGTCCCCATGCTCATGCCCAACGGCCCCTCCGCCAACGTCGGTCTGGAGATGAACGCCCAGGCGGGCGTGCACTCCATGGTCAGCGCGTGCGCGTCGGGCGCCGAGGCGGTCGGCTACGCGATCGAGATGATCCGCTCCGGCCGCGCCGACGTCGTCGTCGCCGGCGGTACGGAGGCGACGATCCACCCGCTGCCGATCGCCGCGTTCGCCAACATGATGGCGATGTCCAAGAACAACGACGAGCCCGAGAAGGCGTCGCGCCCCTACGACACCGCACGCGACGGCTTCGTCCTCGGCGAGGGCGCGGGCATCGTGGTCCTGGAGTCCGCCGAGCACGCCGCCGCGCGCGGTGCGAAGGTGTACTGCGAGGCCGTCGGCCAGGGGCTGTCGTCCGACGCCCACCACATCGCGCAGCCCGAGCCGTCCGGCCGCGGCATCGCCGCCGCCCTCCAGCAGCTGCTGGACTCCACCGACCTGGAAGCGTCCCAGGTCATGCACCTCAACGCGCACGCCACGTCCACTCCGCAGGGCGACGTCGCCGAGATCAAGGCGCTCCGCAAGGTGCTGGGCGACGACCTCGACCACGTCGCGGTCTCCGCCACCAAGTCGATGACCGGCCACCTGCTGGGCGGCGCGGGCGGCATCGAGACGGTCGCCACCGTCCTCGCCCTGCACCACCGCACGGCCCCGCCGACCATCAACGTCGAGGACCTCGACCCGGAGGCGGCGGACGCGGACATCGTCCGCGACAAGCCGCGCGCGCTGCCCGGCGAGGGCACGATCGCGGCGATCAACAACTCGTTCGGGTTCGGCGGCCACAACGTGGTGCTGGCGTTCCGGACGGTGTGATCCGCGTCCGTACGCACGGACAGCCGCTCCGTACCGGCTGACAAGGCCCGCCCCCTGTGGGGGCGGGCCTTGTGCGTACGGTCACGGGCCCGGCCCGGCGAGGCGCGCGGGGTTGCGCGGCGGAGTACCCCGTGCGAAAGCTTCAGACGACCTGGTGGAGCCAGCGCACGGGGGCACCCTCACCCGCGTACCGGAAGGGTTCGAGCTCGTCGTCCCACGGCTTGCCGAGCAGCCGGGAGACCTCTTCCTCCAGGACGCTCTCGCCGCGCCGGGAGCGGGTCAGGGCGGCACGCAGCCGGTCCTCGGGGACGAGGATGTCGCCGTGCATGCCGGTGACGGCGTGGAAGATGCCGAGCGCCGGGGTGGAGCTGTAGCGCTCGCCCTCCGCGCCGGGGCACGGCTCGGCGGTCACCTCGAAGCGCAGCATGTCCCAGCCGCGCAGGGCGGAGGCGAGTTTGGACGCCGTACCGGTTCCGCCCTGCCAGGAGAACTCGGATCTCCAGGTGCCCGGCGCGGCCGGCTGTCTGACCCAGTCGAGGCCGACGCGCACGCCGAGCACGGATCCCACCGCCCATTCGACGTGGGGGCACATCGCACGCGGTGCGGAGTGGACGTAGAGAACTCCACGTGTCGTCACCGGGACCTCCTGCTGTGTGGGTCGAGGTTCACCAACACCTGCGGCCTCGTCGTTCCCCCGGCCATTCGGTCGAAGTGACGCTCCTGGCCGGCTCCCGAGGTTGTCAACAGTAAACAGCATCGGGAGTGAAACTCCTGAAAAGGGACAGTATGTGACGTCAGGTAATTTACTGGTACGGGCCGGACGGGGCGGTCCGGGGTGCCGTGCCCCGCCGCGCCGACGCCGTGGGGAAAAGCTACCGTGCGGGGCGTGCGGGGGTGTGACGTACTGTCGGTCCGGGAGCGGGGAAATACCGGGGTTTCCGGGCTTTCCGCCCCCGCCCGCTTCCGGGGGTGGAAGCGGCGCACCGGAACCACCGCGCGGAGGGAAGCACAGCATGCGGGACAGCAGCGGGGGCGGCCGGCGCCCGCACCGCCGTACGAAGGCCGTGGCCGCCGTCCTGGCGGCGACCGCCGTCGGCGCACTGCTGGTGGGCGGGTGCGGGGGTGACGGCGGCGGGGCCGACGGCCCGTCCGCAGGGACCCCGTCCGGTGCGAGGGCGGGCGGTACGCCACCGGCCACGCCGAAACCCACCCCCACGTGGGACCGCAGCCCGTCCTCGCTCGTTGCCGTCGGCGATTCGATAACACGGGCGTTCGACGCGTGTGCGGTCCTCGCGGACTGCCCGGAGTCGTCGTGGGCGACCGGCACGGACCCGGCCGTGAACAGCCTCGCGCGCCGGCTGCTGGGCGCGGAGGGCGCCGCCGAGCGCAGCTGGAACCTCGCGGTCACCGGCTCCCGCGTGGCGGACCTGCCCCGGCAGATGGCCCGCGCCGCCGGGCACCGGCCGGAGCTGGTCACCGTCATGACCGGCGCGAACGACGCGTGCCGCAGCACCGTCTCCGGGATGACGCCGGTCGCCGACTTCCGCGCCTCCTTCGAGAAGGCCCTGCGCACCCTGCGGGCCGACCTGCCGACGACGCAGGTGTACGTGGCGAGCGTGCCGGACCTGAAGCGGCTGTGGTCGCAGGGCCGTGGCTTCCCGGCCGCCAAGCAGGTCTGGGCACTCGGCGTCTGCCCCTCCATGCTGGGAGACGCCGACGCGACGGACGAGCGGGCGGCGACCCGGAGGGACGCGGTGCGGGAGCGGGTGGTCGCGTACAACGGGGTGCTGCGGGAGGTGTGCGCCAAGGACGCGAAGTGCCGGTACGACGGGGGCGCGGTCTTCAACTACCCCTTCACCGGTACGCAGCTGAGCGAGTGGGACTGGTTCCACCCGAGCAAGGACGGCCAGGCAAGGCTGGCCGACCTGGCCCACCGGCGCATCACCACCGACTAGCCCCCCGCCTGCCCCCTTGGGCGGCGGGGCCGCCCCCCGGGGGCGGAACGGGCGGGCAAGGGGGCGGCCCCCCACCGGACGGTGCCCCCCCACCCCACGCCCCGCCACCCCACACGTACGCCCCACCGCCCAAGGGGGCTACCGGGCTACCGGGGTCCCTCCCACCTCACCACGCTCCGGACATCCGTCAGCGAACGACCGACCCGCACCTCGTACGGCCCCTCCACGAACTCCCACGCCCCCGCCCCCTCGTCCCAGACCTCAAAGGTCCGGCGCGGCAGGACCAGCGTCACCTCCACCTCCTCGCCCGGCTCGGCCGCGACGCTCGCGAACGCGGCCAGCCACCGCGCCGGGCGCTCGACCGTGTCGGCCGTCGGCGCGACGTAGGCCTGGACGACCTCGCGGCCCGCACGGGTACCGGTGTTGCGGACGCGGACGGTCACTGTCGTACCGTCGAGGACGGCCGGCCCGTACTCCCACGTGGTGTAGCCGAGGCCGTGGCCGAAGGGGTAGGCGGGGACGGCCCCGCTCCTGTCCCACGCCCGGTAACCGATGAACACACCCTCTTGGTAGGGGAGTTCGCCGTCGACCGGCGTGACCTGGGTGACGGGGACGTCCGCGAGGGCGGCCGGCCAGGTGGTGGGGAGGCGACCGCCCGGCTCCTGCGCGCCGAGGAGCACCTCGGCGAGTGCCGCGCCGCCCTCCTGGCCGGGGAACCAGGACAGGAGGACCGCCGCGACCTCCTCGCGCCACGGCATCTCCACCGGCGAACCGGAGTTGACGACGACGACCGTGCGCGGGTTGACCGCGGCGACCGCCCGGACGAGGTCGTCCTGGCGGCCCGGCAGGGCGAGGTCCTTGCGGTCGAAGCCCTCGGACTCGACGCGGTCGGTGGTGGCGACCACGACGACCGCGGTGTCGGCGTCGCGTGCCGCCTCGACGGCCCGCGCGATCAGTTCGTCCTCGTCGAGCCGCGGGGCGAGGTGGGTGAGGGAGAACATGACGGCCGGCATGGGCGCGCCGGTGTCCTTCGCGACGACGTGCCGCAGCGAGACGGACACGCTCTCCCCCGCGGTGAGGTGCACCCGGCCGCGCTCGGTGGGTGCGCCGAAGAAGGACTCGAAGGGGTCGGCGCCCTCGGTGGGCCCGTGGAAGCCGTCGAAGAGGGTCTCGCCGCCGACGGTGAGGGCGAACTCGCCGAGGCCGCGGGTGCCGAAGGCGTGCTCGCCGCTGTCGCGCGGGGTGCAGGTGCCGATGACTTCGACGCTGTGCAGGGTCTCGTGGGTGACGCCGGCGGGGAGGTCGTCACCGATCCACTGGACCTGGCCGTTGGGCAGCGAGCCCTCACCGATGACGTTCCCGTCCGCGTCGCGGCAGACCGCGCGCAGCTCGAAGCCCTTGTCGGCGACGCCGAGTTCGTCGCTCGGGTCGGCGCCGACGGAATAGGTGAGCATGTCGGCGGGGAGTGCCGCGGCCAGGCCGTCGAGGGGGGTGACGACGTGCTCGGGGAAGACGGTCGCGGAGCCGCCGCCGAGAACGCGGGCGTCGCGGGCGGCCGCTCCGAGGAGGGCGACCTTGCGGGTGCGGGAGACGTCGATGGGCAGTGCGCCGCCCTCGTTGCGTACGAGCACGAAGGCGCGGCGGGCGATCTCGCGGGCGAGGTCCTGGCCGTCGATCGCGGCGGGCAGGTGCGCCTCCGGTACCACGGCGGGGGCTCCGTCGAGCGCGCCGACACGGGCCGCGAGGCGGAGCACGTTGCGTACGGCCTCGTCGACGAGCGCCTCCTCGACCTCGCCGGACCGCACCGCTCCGGCGAGCGCCTCGCCGTACACGGTCTGCGGTCCCGGCATGGCGATGTCCAGGCCGCCTTCGACGGCGCCCCTGGTGGAGCGGGCGGCCATCCAGTCGGAGACGATCGCGCCGTCGAAGCCCCATTCGCCGCGCAGCACCTCGTTCTGGAGGTAGCGGTGCTCGGACATGGTGGTGCCGTTGACGGAGTTGTAGGCGCACATGATGCCCCAGGGGTGGGCGTTCTCCACGATCGCCTCGAAGGGGGCGAGGTAGAGCTCGCGCAGGGGGCGCGCGCCGATGGTGTTGTTGACGGTGAAGCGGTCGGTCTCGGCGTCGTTGGCGACGAAGTGCTTGACCGTGGTGCCCACCCCGCCCTCCTGGACACCGCCGACATAACCGGCCCCGATCACTCCGGTGAGGTACGGGTCCTCGGAGTACGCCTCGAAGTGCCGGCCGCCGAGCGGCGTGCGGTGCAGGTTCACCGTCGGGGCGAGGAGGACGTGCACGGCCTTGCGGCGGGCCTCCTGCGCGAGGAGACGGCCGGCCCGGCGGGCCAGTTCCGGGTCCCAGGTGGCGGCGAGCGCGGTCGGCGAGGGAAGGGCGATCGAGGGGTCGTCGGCGGTCCAGCGGGTGCCGCGCACGCCGATCGGGCCGTCGGAGAACACGAGCGACTTCAGGCCGATCCCGGGGAGCGCGGGCAGCGCCCACATGTCCTTGCCCGCCAGGAGGCGGGCCTTGGCGTCGAGGTCGAGTGTGCCGAGTGCGGCGGCGACGACGTCCTCCCGGATCTGCTCGCCGTCGTGCGCGGTGTGCTGCTGGGTGGTGGGCTCGCCTGCCACGGCCGTACCTCCTCGGTGGGGCTGCTGGTGCCCCCATGGTTACTCCGAATACCTGTGGACCGGTAGGCTTCGTTATTTATTCGTGACATTCATCGATGGCGTACCGTCCTGACCAGCGAGATCACAGGGAGGAGTATCGAGGATGGCCAGAGCCAGGAGCGAGGAACGGCGGGCGGAGATCCTGCGCGCCGCCCTGGAGGTGATCGCCGAGCGCGGCTACCGGGGTGCGTCGCTCGCGTCGGTCGCCGAGCGGGTGGGCCTCACCCAGCAGGGTCTGCTGCACCACTTCCCCACCAAGGAGGCACTCCTGATCGCCGTACTGGAGGAGCGCGACCAGTGGGACACCGGCGGGGCGGGCCTGAGCCGGGAGGCCTGGCGCCTGGACCTGCTGGAGCCGCTCGTCGAGTACAACGCGATGCGCCCCGGCATCGTGCAGACCTTTTCCGCCCTGCTCGGGGAGAGCGTGTCGGACGGGCACCCGGCGAAGGACTTCTTCACCGAGCGGTACGCGACCGTACGCGGCGGCATGGGCGCTGCCCTGCGCGCCGAGTTCGGGAACCGGCTGCCGGGCGGCCTCACCCCGGAACAGGCGGCTCCGCTGCTGGTGGCGGTGATGGACGGGCTGCAGTACCAGTGGCTGCTGGACCCGGAGTCGGTGGACATGCCCGGCGCGTTCCGGGACTTCCTGGGGTTGCTGCGGGGGGCGGGAGACGGTCCGCGGGGCTGATGCGCGGGGGCCGGGGAGAATCGATCCTCCATGCCACTGGCGCTGCTACCGTTTCTGTTATGAGCAGCGTCACACGCAAGTACTCGATCAGCATTCCCGAGGACCTGGCCGAATCGGTCCGGGCGAAGGTGGGACCCGGAAACTTCTCGGCTTTCGTCACCGCTCTCATAGAGCGCGAGGTCCAGCGCGGCAACCTGCGGGAACTGATCGACGCGGCGGAGCTCCAGCACGGCCCCGTGGACCGGGCCGCGGTCGAGGCCAGGCGTGCTGCCCTGCGCGGTGAAGCGCTGGACGGGGAGATGCGGGACAGCGAAGCGCGGGACGGCGCGAACGCGGGAACTCGCTCGAAGAAGGCCGCGGCGTGACGGCGGCCACGGCCCTCGTACTCGACTGCGAGGGTCTTTCCCGGCTGATCAACCGCGACCCCGACCTCACCGCGTGGCTGCTGGCCGCCGAGGCGGAGGACGCCCAGGTCGTCACGTCGACGGCCACCCTCGTCGAAGCGCGCAATCCGAAGGTCCCGCAGGCCAGGTTCGACTACGCGATCTCGCGACTGCACGTGGTGCCGGTGGACGAGGCGCTGGCCCGGTCCGCCTCCAAACTGCTCGCCGTCGCGGGTCTGCACGGGCACAAGTACGCACTGGATGCCATCCTTTCGGCGACCGCCCTCCAGCTGCCGGGCCGTACGGCCATCCTGACCTCCGACCCCGAGGACATCAGCACGCTGTGCGGGCCACGCGTCCGCGTCATCAAGCTCTGACGCCGAGCCACTGGCGCCGCGTGAGCCCCCTCACCGCGCCAGTCCCAGCGTCACGCCCAGCCCTACCAGCACCGAACCGATCCCCCGGTTCAGCGCCTTCTGCCGGCGCAGCATCGCCGCGCGCAGGCGCCCGTCGGAGAAGAAGAGCGCCACCAGCCCGAACCAGCCGAAGTGCGCGACCGACATGAACAGCCCGTAGCCCGCCTGCTGCCAGAGTGCCGTCTCCGGGCCGACGACCTGCGTGAAGGTCGACACGACGAACAGGGTCGTCTTCGGGTTGAGCACGTTGGTGAGGAATCCGGCCCGCATGGCACCCAGTGGTGTCAGCTCCCGCTTCCCGCCGTCGAGATCGACGTCCAGGTCGCTTTTCGCGAAGAAGGTCCGCAGGCCGATGTAGACGAGGTACGCCGCGCCGAGCAGCTTGATCGCGGTGAAGAGAGTGGTGGAGGACGCGATCAGCAGCCCGACCCCGAGCATCGTGTACGTGACGTGGACGAGGACGCCGGCCGCGACGCCCGCCGCGCCCAGCAGTCCCGTGGTGCGCCCGTACAGGTAGCTGTTGCGCACCACCATGGCGAAGTCCGCGCCGGGACTGATGACGGCGAGGAGGGTGATCACGGCGACGGCCAGCACTTCGGTCATGGCGACGATCTTCGCCCGGGTCACCCCCCGCGTTCAAGGGCTTTCCGCGTCCGGTCGGGCATCAGGTCGTACCTCCGATCAGCCACCGGGTCGTGCGTGCGGGCAGGGATCGGGTCGTGCGTGCGGCCGGGCGTCCGGTCGGTCATCGGATCATGCCGACAGGGGCCGGTCCTTGCCGTCCACGGCGTTCACGTCGTCCACGGACGGCTCGCCGAGGAGGTCGCGGGCCATCAGGGTGGCCCCCGCTACCGCGCCCGGCATCAGGAAGACGGCCACGAACGGCACCAGGTACGCGAGGGTGAGCGGGACGCCGAAGCCGAGGACCATCGCGCGGCGGCCCTTCAGCAGGGCGAGGCGCTCCTTGAATTCGATGCCCCGTCGCTGGAGGGCCACGGCCGTCAGCTCCTCCGCGAGGAAGAACCCCGACACACAGAAACCGAGGACCGGTACGGCCGTCTGCCCGACGACCGGGATGAACCCGCAGGCGAAGAGGATGATCCCGTACAGCAGGACGCGCAGCAGCACCCGGACGCTGTCCCGCGCGGAGATCCACAGCTCACGCATCAGCGGGAGCCCGGACTCGGGGGCGGTCCCGTCCGGCGAGCGGGACCTGTCGACGCGCTCCGACAAGGCGTCGTAGAAGGGCTGTCCGACCAGCAGCGTCACCGCGGTGAAGGTGACGACGGCGAGGAACAGCGCCAGCGCGAACAGCAGGGCGCGCAGCAGCTCGCGGAACAGCCGCAGCCACGTCTCCCCCCACTGGTCCGCGAACGGCGTCGCCCATGCGACGAAGTCGTCCGACCAGGCGACGAGACCGGCCAGGGCGGCCAGGTACAGGACCAGAGTGACCAGCCCGGGAAGCAGTCCGAGGCCGTAACTGCGCCCGTGCTGCGTCATCCACCGCTGGCCCTTGGCCAAGTACTTGAACCCCACCCCGAGATCACTCATGGGCACACCCTAGAGGGCGGCTCCGGCCTCACTTCCCGCGCGGCCGGGCCTCAGGCCCGGGGCGGGCGATGGCTGGGGCCGGTGCGGGGGGGGGGGTGGCTCAGGGGAATGTCCCGCTTGTACGTGCAAGCGGGGACATTCACCGGACCTCCCTGCCCCACGCCCTCTCCCGTACCTCTTGTGAAGCGGCTCATGGGGCGGTAGACCCCTGCGTACCGATCTGCCACGTCCGCACCCGGAGGTACGCACTTCCATGCCGGCACACATACCGAGACCCGTTCTCGTCGCCACCGCCGCCCTCGCGGGGGCCGCGCTGCTCCTTCCCGCGGCCTCCGCCCAGGCCGCCCCCGAACCCGCCGGGCGCGACCGGCCCGCTCCCCATGAACGCGCCGGCGCCTCGGCGGAGTTGAGGGCTCCGGCGGCCAGGAGCGGCGAGGGGCCGGCGGCGCGTGCGCTCGGGGACGCCGGAGTACGGCACGGGAGCCGGACGGACGGCTTCCCCCGGCACACCAGGCTGAAGGAGCCCGCGCCCGACTCCGCGGACAAGTCCATCAAGCTGGGCCTGACGCCGTACCACGCGATAGCCCCGAAGCTGAACCGGCTGCAGAAGCAGAGCGACCGGATCAGCGTCGAGCTGGCGGGGAAGTCGGCCGGGGGGCACGACCTGTACCTGGTGACCGTGACCGCGCCGGAGAGCGCGCACGCGGCGCGGGAGCAGGAGCGCATGCGGGAGCGGATCGAGAACGAACCCGCCTCGGCCGCGAAGGACCGGCGCATCCGGGACGCGTACAAGACGCCCGTCTTCATCAACAGCAACATCCACGGCAACGAGTGGGAGGGGACGGACGCGTCCCTGAAGCTGATCGAGGAGCTGGCGAGGGCGAACGACGCCAGGACCCAGAAGCTGCTGGCCCTGAGCCGGATCCACTTCAACGTGACGGCGAATCCGGACGGGCGCGTAGCCGGGACGCGGGCGAACTCCAACGGCTTCGACATCAACCGGGACTTCATCACGGCGACCCAGCCGGAGACGCGCGCGATACGGCAGATCGCGATCGACAGGCAGCCCGCCGTCATGCTCGACCTGCACGGATACGTCAACGGGACGCTGATCGAGCCCACCACTCCCCCGCACGGCGAGAACTACGAGTACGACCTCTTCCTCAAGAACTCGTACGCGAACGCGCTGGGGATGGAGGCGGCCGTCAACGCGCTCGGGTACACGCCCGCCGAGGACGGTGTCGATCCCGTCGTGATCCCCTTCCGGGACCAGCAGGAGGGCTGGGACGACTGGCCGCCCATCTTCACCCCGCAGTACATGCCGTTCCAGGGCACGGTCGCCGCGCACACCATCGAGGTTCCATTGCAGGTCAACAACGCGGCCTACGAGAGCCTGCCGGTGGCGGAACTGCGGCGGCGGTCCGCGATCAACACGGACATCGCGGGCGCCACCATCAAGGCGGCGCTCACGTACACGGCCGACCGCCGCGGCGCGTTGATCGCCGATCAGATCGAGACGTTCCGGCGGGGAGCCGCGGGAGCGAAGCAGGTGCCGGTGTCCGAGGAGACCGTGCCGGGCGTTCCGGGCGTCGGGCCCGAGGACGTGTACACGACCGAGTTCCCGCGTGCCTACGTCATCCCGGCGGGCAGGGGCCAGCGGTCCGCCGTGGCCGCGGCGCGGCTGGTCGACCATCTGGTGGCCAACGACGTGAAGGTCGAGCGGGCGCTGCACGCCTTCCGGGCGGGCGGCACGTGGTACCCGGCCGGGTCGTACGTCGTCGACATGTCGCAGCCCAAGCGCGGGATGGCGAACGTCGTCCTGGCGGAGGGGCGCGACATCAGCGGCGACGTCTCCGTGATGTACGACATCTCCGGGTGGAGTCTCGGCCTGCTCTGGGGTGCGAGCGTCGACAAGGTGACGGCCGGGCGCGTGGAGGTGCGCGGGCGTACGGTGCACGCCGCGTCGCCGACCGGATACGTCGCACCCCGGGGCGACCTGCGGCTGCGGCTCGACGACCCCAAGGAGGTCGAGGCGCTCAACTCCCTGCTGAAGGACAGCGTGCAGGTGCGGCGGGCCGCCGACGGAACGGCCGTCGTGCCGGGGTCGGCGCGCGCGAAGGCCGTGCGGCTGGCGGACCGGCTGGGGGTCGCGTTCCCCGCGACGCGGGCCGTCGGGGTCGCGGACGTCAAGCGGACGCGGGTCGCGGCCGCGGTGTCGTCCGGCGAGCTGTTCGCGCTGCGGGAGATGGGCTTCGAGGTCGTCCCCGTGTCGACCGCCGTGCTCAACGCGGGATTCGACTGGCGGAGCGTCGACACGCTGTACGTGTCGGCGGACCTCTCGTACGGGAAGCTGAACGCGGCCGCGAAGGCCGCCCTGGACGCGTTCCTCAACGGGCACGGTCTCGTCGGGCTCGGCGCGAGCGGGGCGAGGCTCAACTCCGACGCCGGACTCCTCGCCGCGAAGGCCGTACCGGGCAACGAGGACGCCAACGGGGTGGTGCGGGTGGACAGTTCGCCGTCCAGTGCGGTGGCCTCGGGTGCCCCGGCGCACACCTTCGTGTTCTCGCCGATGTGGTTCAGCGAACTGGGCAAGGGCGTCAGGGCCGACCAGGCGTACGGAAGGAGCGGCGGAAACCCGCTCGTGTCCGGGCACTGGCGGGCCGGCAAGGACGGTGGCGGCGGTCCGCAGGACGCGGCCGGGAAGGCGGCGATCGTCAGCGGTACGTCGGCGCGGGGCGCGCAGGTCGTGCTGATCGGCACGCAGCCGCTGTTCCGGGCGCACCCGAAGGGCGAGTTCGCGCAGGTGGCCAGGGCGCTGTTCGTCACGGCCGGGTAGCACCGCGGGGGACGCGGAATAGGCGGCGGCGACGGTGACTTGTGCTCCGTACATGGTCAGTACCGTTCGCGCACCGGACGGTTCGTACACAGGGGAGCTGATCCGGATCGTGAGCACCAGGACCGAAGTCAAGGGCACCGTCGCCGCCGGTTACGAGGAGGTGCGCGAGGAGTTCGCGGCCGTCCTCGCCCACCCGGACGAGGGGCCGGACCACGCCGCCCAGCTCGTCGCGTACGTGCGCGGCGAGCGGGTGGTGGACCTGTGGGGCGGGCCGCACATCGAGGCGGACTCGCTGACGCCCGTCTACTCCTCCACGAAGGGTGCGGCGCATCTGGTCGTGGCACTGCTGGTGCAGGACGGAGTGCTGGACCTCGACCGGGAAGTGGCGCAGTACTGGCCTGAGTTCGGGGTCCACGGCAAGGACCGGCTGACGTTGCGCGAGCTGCTCGCGCACCGCTCCGGGGTGGTCGGCGCGGACAGCGGGTTCAGTCCGGAGGAGCTGGCCGACGACCGGGCGATCGCGGCGCGGCTGGCCGGCCAGCGGCCGTACTGGCGGGCCGGGACCGCCGTCGGGTACCACGCCTATGTCATCGGCGCGCTGACCGGCGAGGTCGTGCGGCGGGTCACGGGCAGGACGATCCAGGAATGGTACGAGGAGCGGGTGCGGGCGCCGTACGGGCTGGACTTCTGGATGGGGGCACCGGAGGACGTCCTGCCCCGCGTCCTGGACACGCTGCCGATGACGCCGACGCCCGCCCAGCAGGCGGAGATGGACGCCAGTCCGACCGGGGCGCACAGCCTCGGCGGCATCGCGTTCAACCTGAACGCGAAGGTGCCCACCGATCTCGTGGCGACGGCCAACTCGGCCGCGGTGCGCCTCGCCGGGCCGTCGTCGTTCGGCGGTGTCGGGTCGGCGCGCGGTCTCGCCGGGATGTACCAGGCCATCCTCGGCGGCGGTCCCGACGGGACTTCTCCGCTGCTGGACGCGGACGTGCTCGCCGAGTTCGGGCAGGTCCACTCGGACGGCATCGATCTGGTCGGCGGGGCGCGTTCGGTGTTCGGGCTGGGCTTCCAGGCGATGTCGGCGGAGAAGTACCCGGTGCTCGGGCACGGTGCGATCGGGCACAGCGGGGCCGCGGGCTCCGTCGCGTTCGCCGACCCCCGCAACCGGATCGCGTACGGGTACAACCGCCGCCGGTTCGCCTACCCGGGCGGGGCGGCGCCGGAGAACGTCCGGCTGGTGCGCGCGCTGGTGCGGGCGGCTTCGGCGTAGCTCCCGGACGCCGGCGGCCGTCCCGTACGGACAGGACGGGTGCCCGCGGGGACGAACCGAGAGGGGCCGCCCCCGGAGCGAATCCGGGGGCGGCCCCTGCCACGTAGCGCTGGGACGTCAGGCGACGTTCAGCTCGACCTTGATGTTGCCGCGGGTGGCGCTGGAGTACGGGCACACCTGGTGCGCCTTCTCCACCAGGGCCTTCGCCGTGTCCTTGTCCACGTTGGGGATGGACGCGGTGATCTCGACCTCCAGGCCGAAGCCGCCGGACTCGGCGGAGCCGATGCCGACCTTCGCGGTCACCGTGGAGCCGGAGATGTCGGCCTTCTCCTGGCGGGCGACGACGCCGAGGGCGCCCTGGAAGCAGGCGCTGTAACCAGCGGCGAAGAGCTGCTCCGGGTTGGTGCCGGCACCGCTGCCGCCCATCTCCTTCGGAGGGTTGACGACTACGTCGAGCTTGCCGTCGTCGGAGGCGACGCGGCCGTCCCGGCCGTTCTCGGCGGTGGCGACGGCGGTGTACTTGACGTCGATCTTCTGGATGGTCATACGAGTAGAACCTCCTGCTTGGTTCGCCACGGCTCGCGCCCACGCGCCGTGACGGTCTGGGGTGAGCTTACTCGGCCGGGTACGGGCCCGATGGAGGGCCCGTACCCGGAAGCAGGGGGTCTACTTGCCGACGGAGACGATCATCTTGCCGGTGTTGTGGCCGCGCAGCATGCCGAGGAAGGCGTCGACGTTGTTCTCCAGGCCCTCGACGACGGTCTCGTCGTACTTGAGCTCGCCGGAGCGGATCCAGGCGGAGACCTCCTCGACGAACTGCGTCTTGAGGTGGGCGTGGTCGCCGACCAGGATGCCGGTCAGGCGCAGCCGCTTGCCGATGATCGACATCATGTTGCGCGGGCCCGGGACCGGCTCGGTCTCGTTGTAGCCGGAGATCGCGCCGCACAGGGTGGCACGGCCGTGCACGTTGAGGGTGGAGATCGCCGCTTCCAGGTGCTCACCGCCGACGTTGTCGAAGTAGACGTCGATGCCCTCGGGGGCGACCTCGCGCAGCTGCTTGACGACCGGCGCCTCGTCCTTGTAGTTGAAGGCCGCGTCGAAGCCGTACGACTCGGTGAGGAGCTTGATCTTGTCGGCGGAGCCGGCCGAGCCGACGACCCGCTTGGCACCGCGCAGCTTGGCCATCTGACCGACCTGGCTGCCGACCGCGCCGGCCGCACCGGACACGAAGACGGTGTCGCCCTCCTTGAAGGAGGCCACCTCGAAGAGACCGGCGTAGGCGGTGAGGCCCGGCATGCCGAGGACACCGAGGTAGGTGGAGAGCGGGGCGAGGGACGCGTCGACCTTGGTGGCGTAGTCGGCCCGCACGTCGGCGTAGTCGCGCCAGCCGAGGTCGTGCAGGACGTGGTCGCCGACGGCGAAGCGGTCGTCGTTGGTGGCGATGACCTCGCCGACCGCACCGCCGGTCATCGGCTCGTTCAGCGCGAAGGGCGGGACGTACGACTTCACGTCGTTCATGCGGCCGCGCATGTAGGGGTCGACGGACAGGTGCAGGTTGCGGACCAGGATGCGGCCCGCCGCCGGCTCCGACACCGGGAACTCGACGAGGTCGAAGTCCTCGGGCACCGGCCAGCCGTTGGGGCGGCGTACGAGGTTCCAGGCGCGGCCGGTGGTGGGGAGTGTGGTGCTCATGAGGTGCGGCCTCCACGGCGTCGGGGGTAAAACAACTTTACGATCTGAATGAACCTTGCTCCTCAATGTTTGAGATTGTCAAGTAAGTGGGGTGTGTGTTGCCGGACAAACCTTTCGGACCTGCGGATTTCCAGCTCGTCCTGCTGCGGCGGATGGCCGATCACCGGCCGGAGCTGGTCGAGGACGCACGGATCTCCCTCGGAGTGAGCCTGACCGAAATGCGCGAGGCCAATCGCCGCTGGCAGGCCATGGTGCGCTCGCCGCGCGCCCGGGACGCCGTGCGGCGCTACCGGTCGGTCCTCGGTCCGCCCGAGTCGGTCGTCCCGCGCCGGATCGGCGACCTGGAGTGCGAGGCCCTGCTGTGGCGGGTGCCGCTCTGGCCGGACCTGCGGTTCGAGGCGATGTGCGGCCCGGACGGACGGGTGTGGAACGAGTGGCTGGTGCGGGCGCCCGGCGCGGCCGGGCCCGTACTGGCGACGGCGGACGACCTGCGGCCCTGGTCGGCGACCGTGGACGAGGTGGCGCGGGCCTTCGCCGCGCACGGGCCGGTACGGATGCTGGAGGGGTCCGCACCCACCCGCTCGCGGCTCCGGGTGACGCTGCCGGACGGGCAGCGGCGCGTGGCGGAGTTCACCTGGGGACTGCTGCAGGGGGTGGCCGACGAGGACGGCGCCGGCTCCCCTCCAGGCGGCGCGGGCTGACGTTCTGGCGCTGCGTCAGCTTCGGTACCCCGTGCGGCTCATCCCAGCGCGCGCCCGCGGTGCGCGCCACGCACGATGCGACTATGACCGTCAGCCTTGAGCAGTTGCAGCGTTGCCATGTCGCCGTCGACCTGGGGGCCGCGAGAACGCGGGTGTTCGTGAAGGGACTCGGCCTCGTGGTGGACGAGCCGAGCTGTGCCGCCGTCAACACCCGGACGGGGGCGCTCATCGCTGTCGGCGCGTTCGCCGAGCAGATGACCGGCCGCACCCCCGACTACATCCGCGTCGTCCGGCCCGTCTCCGGCGGCACCGTCGTCGACATCGAGATGGCGCAGCGCATGCTCCGCCAGCTGCTCGGCGACAAGCTCCGCCGCCAGCTGCGCCGCAAGCCCCGGCTGCGGGCCGCGGCCTGCACCCCGCACGACGCGGACCCGCTCGCCCAGCGCGCCGCCGTCGAGACGCTGGTGGGCATCGGGGCGCGGCGGGTCGAACTGGTGGACACACTGATCGCCGCGGCGGTCGGCTGCGGGCTGCCCGTCGAGCAGCCCTCCGCCACCATGATCATGGTGTGCGGGGCGGCCACCACCCAGATCGCGGTGCTCTCCCTCGGGGCGATCGTGACGGCGGAGCGCATTCCGGTCGGCGGCAACGCCATCGACCACGCCGTCATCACACATCTGCGGCAGGCGCACGAGCTGATGCTGCCCTCGCAGTCCGTACGCCCCCTCCAGCTCGCCCTCAGCGACGGCGGCATCGCGGCGGGCGGTCCCGCCTCCACCGAGATCCACGGCCGGGACGTGGCGACCGGCCTGGCCCGCTCGGTGCTCGTGGACACCGCGGCGGTACGGCACGCCATCCACACCCCGCTGACCGCCGTCGTCGACGGCATCGGCAAGATCCTGCGCTCCTGCCCGCCCGACCTGGTCGCCGACCTCGGGGACTGCGGGATCATGATGGTCGGCGGCAGTGCGCTGCTGCCGGGACTGGACCAGATGCTGCGCGACGCGACGGGGATGCCGGTGCAGATCGCCGAGCGGCCCGACGTGTGCGCGGTGCTGGGGCTCGGCGCCATGCTGGAGGGCCGGATCAAGCCGCTGAACCTGGATCCGATCACGAACTGAGGGCGGCCGGCGGCCCGCTCGCACCGGGCTGCGCCGTGCCGCCCTGCCCGACACGGCACCCAGGCGCGCCGCGCTCCGTACGGGCACCGCGGTGCCGCCCCCGCACCGAAGGAGCGAGATGCACGACGAGGGACGCACCGCTCCCGGACTGACCCGGCTGCTCGACGCGGTCCTGGGCGTCGGCACGGACCTGGAACTGCGCGGCACTCTCCAGCACATCGTGGACTCGGCGACCGAGGTGACGGGGGCACGGTACGGGGCGCTCGGCGTGCTCGACACCGACCGCACCCGGATCGTCGAGCTCTGCACCGCCGGGCTGGACGACGAGGCCCGGGAGCGCATCGGCAGGCTGCCGGACGGGCACACCGGGCTGCTCGGCGCGCTGGTCCGGGAGCCGCGCCCGCTGCTGGTCGCGGACATCGCCGCCGATGTGCGCTCCACGGGCTTCCCGCCCGGCCACCCGCCGATGAGGTCCTTCGTCGGGGTGCCGGTACGGGTGGACGCGGCCGTCTTCGGCAATCTGTACGTGACGGACAAACAGGACCGCTCGCCCTTCACCACCGACGACCTCGCTCTGCTCCGGGTGCTCGCCGCGCAGGCGGGCATCGCGATCGGCAACGCCCGCCTGTACGAGTCCGCCGTCCAGCGGGAGCGCTGGATCGAGGGCGCCGCCGCCGTCACCACCGCGCTGCTGGACGGCACGACGGGCTCCGACGCCCTGATGACGGTCGCCGACAAAGCGAGGTTCCTGGCCGGGGCGGCGGCCGGGATCGTCCTCCAGCCGACCGCGCGCGGCGGTATGGAGATCGTCGCCGCGGCCACCGGACCGGGCGACGACGCGGCCGACTTCCTCGGGACGCAGATCGCGCCCGGCAGCGCGGTGCTCGAACAACTCCTGGGCGGGGAACCGGTGTTCGTGCAGGACTCCGCGTCCGACCCGCGGATGACGACCCCCGTGCGCTCCCGTTTCGGTCCGAGCATGCTGCTGCCGTTGCAGAGCGGCGGCAAGCTCATCGGCACGCTGGCCCTCCCCCGGCGGCCCGGCGCCGCCCCGTACACCGGAGTGGAACGCCTCCTCGCCTCCCAGTTCGCCTCGCAGGCCGCCCTCGCGATGGTCATGGCGGACAGCCGGGACGCGCGCGAACGCCTCGCCGTCTTCGAGGACCGCGACCGCATCGCCCGCGACCTGCACGACCTCGTCGTGCAGCGCCTCTTCGCGACGGAGATGATGCTGGAGTCGACGCGCCGGCGGACCGTGGCGGCCGACATGGACGAACTGCTGGGACGGGCCGTCGACGAACTCGACTCCACCATCCAGGAGGTCCGCACCGCCATCTTCGCGCTCCAGCAGCCGCCCGCCGACGCACCCACCACCGTGCGGGGAAAGGTGCTTAGGGAGACGGCGGGCGCCGCGGCGCTGCTCGGCTTCGCGCCCTCCGTCCACTTCGAGGGCGCGGTGGACTCGCTGGTCGTGCCGCCGGTGGACAAACAGCTCGTCGCCGCCCTGCGCGGAGCCCTGGCGGCCGCGCACCGCCGGCCCTCCGTCACGTCGGTGGAGGTACGGATCGACGCGACGGCGACGCTGCCGGACGGACGGCAGGGTGTACGGATGACGGTGACGGGCGACGGGGAACGGGACAGCGGGGGCGACGAGACGGCCACCGACGGCGACGGGACCCGGACGACGACCGTGACGTGGCAGTCACCCTTCTGACCGCCGTTGCGGCCCGCCCCGCGCGTCCGCGCGCGGGGCGGGCGCCCCGCCGGCCTGCCGGCCCTACTCCGGCGGGGTCGGGGTGCCCGGTCCCTGGAACATCGTCTGGACGTCCAGCTCCAGCCTGACCGTCGGCCCGACGATCGCGATGCCGCGCGCGAGCATGTTCCGCCAGTTCAGCGTGTAGTCCTCGCGGTGCAGTTCGGCCGTGGCGCGCGCCGCGCACCTCAGTTCCTCGCCGTAACCGCCGTTGACCGCACCCAGGTAGGAGGTGTCGAGCGCCACCGAACGGCTCACTCCGTGCAGCGTCAGCGCGCCGTGCACGGTCCAGGCGTTGCCGCCCTTGCAGACGAACCGGTCGCTCACGAAGTCGATGTACGGGTAGTTCTCGACGTCCAGGAAGTCCGCCGACCGCAAGTGCCCGTCCCGGGTCTTGTTGCCGGTCGTCAGGCTCGCGGCCTCGATGCGTACCCGCACCTCCGACGCCTCGGGGTCGGCGGCGACCCGTACCCCGCCCTCGAACTTCTGGAACCGGCCGTGCACGTTGGCCATCCCCACGTGCTTGGCGATGAAACGGATCGCGGTGTGCGGCGGGTCGATGGTCCACATGCCCGGCGTCGGCGGCTCCAGCTGCTGCGCCACCTCCATCTCGACGCGCCCCATGGACAGCGTCTCGCCCGGCTCGATGTAGAAGGACCAACTGGCGGGCTTCATCGCCTCGGCGGTCATCAGCAGCCCGTACTCCCCGGCCGGCAGGGCCGCAGCGAAGAGCCCGAACAGGTCCGTGGTGCCCTTCGCGGCCACCCTTCCGTCGGACTTCGCCGTGATGGTGATCTCGGCCCCGCCGAGCTTCTGCCCGACCGGGTCCACCACCTCGCAGCCCACCGTCCCGGCGCCGCGCGGCACCGGCAGCACCAGCCCACCGCCCCCGCCTGCGGCCGAACCGGCCTTCGCGCGGGCGCGCCGGAGGAGGTCGAGGACCATGGGATACAACCTTTCGACGGAGACGGCCGGACCCGCGGAAGGTCGAACGGCCTCTCGGATGCGCGGACGAGTCGCAGCATTCCACGGCGCGGAACGGTCACGCGTGCCGGGGTGCGGGGCCTCGCGCCCGGCCTGGATTCGGCGGGTGCGGGGCGACAGGGGCGTGCTCCGAAGTGGGGCGGGTGGGACTCGAACCCACGGCCGACGGATTATGAGTCCGCTGCTCTAACCGGCTGAGCTACCGCCCCCACTCGGCGTGGCGCGTACAAATGTGCGCGCCGTCTGCCGCAGCATAGCCGGTCATACGATCTCCTGCCTCGGATGGTCGGCAACGCGTGACCATGAGGACTTCCCTGCTGCCCGGACGGTTCCCCCACGTGCCGCATGCCACACGGACGAGGCGGAAACAGGTGCGGTGAGCCCCCGGGCGCCCGGCGGGCGCACAGAAAAGGAGGGCCCCCGAAGAGGCCCTCCTTCCCACCTGCTCCCCCGACTGGACTCGAACCAGTAACCCTCCGGTTAACAGCCGAATGCTCTGCCAATTGAGCTACAGGGGACCGCGCTCCCCCGACTGGACTCGAACCAGTAACCTGCCGGTTAACAGCCGGCTGCTCTGCCAATTGAGCTACAGGGGATTGCTGCGGTGCCTCGAATGCACCCCCACCCGGTCTCCCCGGGGGCGTGCGCTCGCTGCGAGACATACATTAGCGCAAGCAGGGGGGTGCTCCGCCAATCGGTATGCCCGGGATGATCTGCGGGCAGGACGGGTAGGCGGCCAGCACAGCACCGCGGTGCAGAGCAGGACCCAGCACGCACCGACCGACACCGTTGCAGGAAGAAGGGTGGCAGCCATGCGCTACCGGCTTACGTTCGTCGCCGGACTGGCCCTTGGATACGTGTTCGGCACCCGGGCCGGGCGCGAGCGCTACGAGCAGATCAGGAAGTCCGCACAGCGGTTCGCCCAGAACCCGGCCGTGCGCAACAGCGCGGAATCGGCCGCACAGACCGGCCGCGAGTTCGCGGGCAAGGCGCTGCACACCGTCTCCGACAAGATGGGCGACCGCGTACCGGAGTCCGTCGCCCAGCGGGTGCGGGCCCTGCGGGAACGCGCGCAGAGCGGCGAGGACGACTGGGGGACGACCAACACCTGATCGTCGCGCCCCCAGGGGTGCACTGCTGCCGCATTCCGTTCCGGCGGGGTGCGGCAGAATCTTGTCCATGGGCATAGTCGCGGGGTTGGACAGTTCGGCCGGTTTCACACATGTCGTCGTCTGTGACACGGACACAGGTGCGGTACTGCGCGAGGGGTACGCGCCGCATCCCGTCGAGGACAGGGCGACCGAGACGGATCCGCAGGCCTGGCTGCTGTCGCTGGGCGAGGCCGCGGCGGACGGCCTGCTGGACGACGTGCAGGCCATCGGGGTCTCCGCGCAGCAGCACGGGCTGGTGCCGCTGGACGCGAGCGGGACGCCGGTGCGCCCGGCATTGCTCGGCAACGACAAGCGGGCGCAGGTGGCGGCGGCCGGCCTGGTGGAGGCGCTCGGCGGCAAGCAGGCGTGGGCGCAGGCCGTCGGCACCGTGCCGTCCTCGCCGCAGCCGCTGGCCAAGCTGGCGTGGATGGCGCGGCACGAACCGCACCACGCGGCGAAGATCGCGGCCGTCGTGCAGCCGCACGACTGGCTGGTGTGGCAGTTGCTGGGCCGGCCGGGGCGCTGGACCACCGACCGGGGCGCCGCCTCGGGCACCGGCTACTGGTCGGCGGCGACGGAGACGTACCGGCCGGACCTGGTGGAGATGGCGCTGGGCCACCAGGTCGCGCTGCCGGACGTGCTCGGCCCCTCGGACTCGGCGGGCACGACGCCGGAGGGGCTGCTGATCTCGGCGGGCACCGGAGAGACCATGGCCGCGGCGTTCGGGCTGGGGGTCGGGGCCGGCGACGCGGTGGTGTCGCTGGGGGCTTCCGGGTCCGTGATGGCGGTGCACCACGAGGCGCTGGCCGATGCCAGCGGGATGATCACGTCGTTCGCCGACGCGACGGGGATGCACCTGCCGGTGGTGCACACCTCGAACGCGGTGCGAGCCCTGCGCGGTACGGCCGAACTCCTGGGTGTACAGGGCGGGTTGGAAGAGCTGTCGGAGCTGGCGATGAAGTCGACGCCGGGGGCCTCGGGGCTGGTGCTGCTGCCGTACCTGGAGGGCGAGCGGACGCCCTGGCTGCCGCACACGGCGGGTTCGCTGTTCGGGCTGCGGCGCGAGTCGATGAAGCCGGAGCACCTGGCGCGGGCGTCCTTCGAGGGGATGCTGTGCTCGCTGGCGGACGCCATGGACGTACTGCGCGCGCGCGGAGTGCAGGTGCGGCGGGTGTTCCTGCTGGGGGCGGCGGCGGAGCTGCCCGCCGTGCAGGCGATGGCGCCGATGGTCTTCGGGACGCAGGTCGTGGTGCCCCAGCCGGCGCAGTACGCGGCGATCGGGGCGGCCCGCCAGGCGGCGTGGGCGCTGGGGGTGGCGCAGGGCACGCTGTCGGCGCAGGCACCGCCGGCCTGGCAGGGGGCGGTGGCCCAGGTGCTGGAGCCGGGTGAGGAGCTGGCGGCGGGCGGGGCGGTCCGGCAGCAGTACGCGGCGGCGCGGGAGTCGGTCCATCCGGGGGCGTTCGGGTAGGGGCGGGCGGGGCTACCGGGAGGACGAGCGGCGCCGCCGCCCAGAAGGGCTGCGGCGCGGGTTTGGGGGAATTCCCGGGTGGGGGTGGGGGTGGTTGGCGGAGGATGGGGGCCTCACCCCCGTCCCCCGCCCTCCGACGAAAGACCGCGCGTGCTTCTCGAACTGCTGCGGGCACACCTGGGCCCGTACAAGAAACCGATAGCCCTGCTGCTGGTGCTGCAACTGCTGCAGACCAGCGCCGCCCTCTACCTGCCCACCCTCAACGCCGACATCATCGACAACGGTGTGGTCAAGGGGGACACGGGCTACATCCTGGAATTCGGCGCGTTCATGATCGCGGTGAGCGTCGTCCAGGTCGTCTGCAACATCGGAGCCGTGTTCTACGGGGCGAGGACCGCCGCCGCGCTCGGACGTGACGTCCGGGCCGCCGTCTTCGCCCGGGTGCAGAGCTTCTCGGCGCGGGAGGTCGGGCAGTTCGGGGCACCGTCGCTGATCACCCGTACGACCAATGACGTCCAGCAGGTGCAGATGCTGCTGCTGATGTGCTTCACGCTGGTGGTGTCCGCGCCGATCATGTGCGTCGGCGGCGTGGTCATGGCGCTCGGCCAGGACGTGCGGCTGTCCGGGGTGCTGCTGGCGGTGGTGCCGGTGCTGGGCGTCAGCGTCTCGCTGATCGTACGGCGGATGCGCCCGCTGTTCCGGACCATGCAGGTACGCCTCGACACGGTGAACCGGGTGCTGCGCGAGCAGATCACCGGCAACCGGGTCATCCGGGCGTTCGTGAAGGACGCGTACGAGAGGGAACGGTTCCGTGGAGCCAACGCGGACCTGACGGACGTGTCCCTGGCGACCGGCCGTCTGATGGCGTTGATGTTCCCGATCGTGATGACCGTGGTGAACGTGTCGAGTGTCGCGGTGGTGTGGTTCGGTGCGCACCGGATCGACAGCGGGGGGATGGAGATCGGCGCGCTGACCGCGTTCCTCGCGTACCTGATGCAGATCGTGATGTCCGTGATGATGGCCACCTTCATGTTCATGATGGTGCCGCGCGCGGAGGTGTGTGCCGAGCGGATCGAGGAGGTGCTCGGGACGGAGTCGAGCGTGGTGCCGCCGGCCGCACCCGTGACCGAACTGCGGCAGCACGGCCAACTGGAACTGCGGGACGTGGAGTTCAGCTATCCGGGGGCCGAGGAGGCGGTACTGAGGGGCATCCGGATCGAGGCGCGGCCGGGCGAGACGACCGCGATCATCGGGTCCACGGGCAGCGGCAAGTCGACGCTGCTGGGGCTCGTTCCCCGGCTGGTGGACGCGACCGGCGGACAGGTGCTGGTCGACGGGGTGGACGTACGAACGCTGGATCCGGTGCTGCTCGCCAGGACGGTGTCGCTGGTTCCGCAGAAGCCGTACCTGTTCTCCGGGACGGTCGCGAGCAACCTGCGGTACGGCAAACCGGATGCGACCGACGAGGAGCTGTGGCGGGCGCTGGAGACGGCGCAGGCCAAGGACTTCGTGGAGCGGCTGGAAGGCGGCCTCGACGCGCCCGTTTCGCAGGGCGGCACCAATGTCTCCGGCGGGCAGCGGCAGCGGCTGTCGATCGCGAGGACGCTGGTGCAGCGCCCGGAGATCTACCTCTTCGACGACTCGTTCTCCGCACTCGACTACGCGACGGACGCGGCACTGCGGGCGGCACTCGCCCGGGAGACGGCGGAGGCGACCGTGCTGATCGTCGCCCAGCGGGTCTCCACGATCCGCGACGCCGACCGGATCGTGGTCCTCGACGAGGGCCGGGTGGTCGGCACCGGACGCCATCACGAGCTGATGCAGACCAACGGGACCTACCGGGAGATCGTGCTCTCCCAGCTGACGGAGGCCGAGGCGGCATGAGCGGGCCAGGTGGACGCATGGCAGGACCGCCGGTGGAGAAGTCCACGGACTTCAAGGGGTCGGCGAAACGACTGGTGCGCCAACTCGCTCCGGAGAAGGCCACGTTGTGGGTGCTGTTCGTGGCGATCGTCGGCAGCGTGGGGCTGTCGGTGACGGGCCCGAAGATTCTCGGCGCGGCGACCGACCTGCTCTTCGGCGGGATGGTCGGCCGGCAGATGGAGCCCGGCGCGACCAAGGCACAGGTCATCGAGAGGCTGCGCGCGGACGGTGACGGCGGGCTCGCGGACATGCTGACCGGGGTCGACTTCACACCCGGCAGCGGCATCGACTTCACCGCGATCGGCAACGTACTGCTGCTGGTGCTCGGTGTGTACGTCGGGGCCGGGCTGCTGATGCTGGTCTCCACGCGGCTGGTGAACCGGGTCGTCAACCGGACCGTGTACCGGATGCGCCGCGACGTGCAGGCGAAGCTGTCACGGCTGCCGCTGGCGTACTTCGACCGGGCCAAGCGCGGCGAAGTGCTCTCCCGTACCACCAACGACATCGACAACATCGGCCAGACCCTCAGCCAGACCATGGGCCAGCTCATCAACTCGGTGCTGACGGTCGTGGGCGTCCTGGTCGTCATGTTCTGGATCTCGCCGCTGCTGGCGATGGTCGCGCTGCTCACCGTGCCGCTTTCGGTGGTCGTGGCGACGAAGGTCGGCAAGCGGTCGCAGCCGCAGTTCGTGGCGCAGTGGAAGTCCACGGGCGCGCTCAACGCGCACATCGAGGAGATGTACACCGGGCACGCGCTGGTGAAGGTCTTCGGACGGCAGGACGAGTCGGCCGAGGCGTTCCGGGAGCAGAACGACAAACTCTACGAGGCGGGATTCCGCGCCCAGTTCAACAGCGGGATCATGCAGCCGCTGATGATGTTCGTGTCGAACCTCAACTACGTGCTGGTGGCCGTGGTGGGCGGTCTGCGGGTCGCCTCGGGCGCACTGTCCATCGGTGACGTGCAGGCCTTCATCCAGTACTCGCGGCAGTTCTCGATGCCGCTGACGCAGATCGCCTCGATGGCCAACCTGGTGCAGTCGGCGGTGGCTTCGGCCGAGCGGGTCTTCGAACTGCTGGACGCCCCGGAGCAGCAGCCGGACGCGGTCGGCGCGCCGGGGCTGCCGGTGACGGGGCCGGACGAGCTGCGCGGGGCGGTGGAGCTGGAGAACGTGTCCTTCCGCTACGACGCGGACAAACCGCTGATCGAGGACCTGTCGCTGCGGGTCGCCCCCGGGCAGACCGTGGCGATCGTCGGACCGACCGGAGCGGGCAAGACGACCCTGGTCAACCTGCTCATGCGGTTCTACGAGGTGACCGGCGGACGCATCACCGTGGACGGCGCCGACATCGCGAAGATGTCGCGGGAGGAGCTCAGGTCCGGGGTCGGGATGGTGCTCCAGGACACGTGGCTGTTCGGCGGGACGATCGCGGACAACATCGCGTACGGGGCGAGCGGGCCGGTCTCCCGGGAACAGGTCGAGGAGGCCGCACGGGCGGCCCATGCGGACCGTTTCGTACGGACGCTGCCGGACGGGTACGACACGGTGATCGACGAGGAGGGGGCGGGGGTCAGCGCGGGCGAGAAGCAGCTGATCACGATCGCCCGTGCGTTCCTGTCGGACCCGGTGATCCTGGTGCTGGACGAGGCGACGAGTTCGGTGGACACCAGGACCGAGGTGCTCATCCAGAAGGCGATGGCGCGGCTGGCGCACGGCCGGACGAGCTTCGTGATCGCGCACCGGCTCTCGACGATCCGGGACGCGGATGTGATCTTGGTGATGGAGAACGGGGCGATCGTGGAACAGGGCACGCACGAGGAGCTGCTGGGGGCGGCGGGGGCTTATGCGGGGCTGTACGCGGCGCAGTTCGCGGAGGCGGTGGTGGAGGTGGAGTAGGGGGCGTGCGGGGGGCGGGCATATATGCGCTGGCGGGGCGTGGGGTGGGCACCGTCCGGTGGGGGCCGCCCCCTTGCCCGCCCGTCCCGCCCCCGGGGGCGGCCCCGCCGCCCAGGGAGGCTACGAGGGCTCGCCCAAGGAGGCTACGAGGGGGTGGGTGGGCTGGAGATCAGTCCAGGTAGCCGCGGAGTTGGTCGGCGAAAGCGTGGTCGCGGAGCTTGTTGAGCGTCTTGGACTCGATCTGGCGGATGCGTTCGCGCGTCACGCCGAAGATGCGGCCTATCTCTTCGAGCGTGCGCGGGCGCCCGTCCGCCAGTCCGTAGCGGAGCTGGACCACCTTGCGTTCGCGTTCGCCGAGCGTGGAGAGGACCACTAGCAGGTGCTCGCGCAGCAGCAGGAAGGCCGCGGATTCGACGGGGGACGCCGCGTCGCCGTCCTCGATGAGGTCGCCGAGCGCCACGTCGTCCTCCTCGCCGACGGGAGCGTGCAGCGAGACCGGTTCCTGCGCGAGCCGCAGAACCTCCCCCACTCGTTCCGGGGTGAGGCCGAGCTGCGCGGCGACCTCGTCCGCGCTCGGCTCGTGCCCCCGCTCCTGGAGCAGGCGGCGCTGGACCCGGACGACCCGGTTGATGAGTTCCACGACGTGGACCGGGACCCGGATCGTGCGGGCCTGGTCGGCGAGGGCGCGGGACATGGCCTGGCGGATCCACCAGGTGGCGTACGTCGAGAACTTGAAGCCGCGCGCGTAGTCGAACTTCTCGACGGCCCGGATCAGGCCCAGGTTGCCCTCCTGGACGAGGTCGAGCATGGTCAGGCCGCGACCGATGTACCGTTTCGCCACGGAGACGACGAGGCGCAGGTTGGCCTCGATCAGACGGCGCTTGGCCATCCGCCCCCGTACGACCAACGTGTCCAGATCCAGGGCCAGTTGGGAGTCCAAGTCGTGGGCGCTCGCCAGTTTCTCCTCCGCGAAGAGGCCGGCTTCCACGCTGCGGGCGAGTTCGACCTCCTCGGCGGCGGTGAGGAGCGGGATGCGGCCTATCTCGCGCAGGTACTGGCGGAAGAGGTCGGAGGACGGGCCGGCGGAGTCCGCGGCCCTGGCCGGGCGTTCGGGCTGGTCGGGGCGCTCGGTCCGGTCCGCGGGCTCCGGCGCCTGTTCCGGGCCATAGCGTTCCCCGTCCCGTTCGGCCGGCGTGTCCTCGGTGGCGCCGGCCGGTTCGGGGACCACCGTGGTATCGGGGTGGTGCTCGGCGCGGCTCTGTACGGGTACGGCCGCGACCAGATCGGCCAGGGTCTGGGTCTGCACGGGGGCGACCTCCAGGGTGAACGCTGCCGGGCGGGGCCGGACGGGCCACAGGCACCGCAACCAGTGTGGGGTGCGGCACACGGCCGCCGCGAGGGGCGTGCGGGGACTTTCTGAGTCCGGTCCGTAACCGGACGGTTACCCGGAAGAACCCCCGGCATATGCGGCGAACGGGGCGCGGGGGCGGACCGCCCCGGCGGCCCCGCCGGGCTCGGCGACCCCGCGAGAGCGAACGGGGCCCGGCCCGTCCCGGAGCCCGCCCCGGGCCCGCGTCCTGGGCGACCCGCGCCTGTACCGCCCCGTCGTGCCCCGACCGGCCCGGCCCCGCAGGGCTAGAGCGCCGCCACTCCGTGGTTGCGCAGGGACTGGGCGTACTGCTGGAGTACCCACAGTTCGCTCTGGACGGCGGCGAGGTGCTGCGGGTCGCCGTGGCTGCCGACCCGGGCGAGGGAGCCCTGGACTTCGAGGATGCGGCGGTCGACGGCGCGCAGCCGGACCTGGACGAGCTGGACGCCCGCGTAGATCTCGTCGACCGACTTGGCGTGGATCGCTTCGACGGCGAGTTCCGTCACCATGGCTCTGACCTGGTCGTTGAGTGCGGTCTCGCGGACCCGGGCGAGATAGTCGGCGGGGTTGTGGGCGCCCAGTTCGGCGCCGCCCGCCTCCTCGATGGTCTGCCGTACGGCCGCGTACGGGGGCGCGGTGAACTCGTCGGCGCCGTACGCGTCGAAGGCGGGCGAGACCAGGTCGGGGCGCTGGAGGGCGAGCTTGAGCAGTTCGCGCTCGGTGCGGTGGACGGGGCTGCGCAGGTTGAGCGCGGGGCCCGCCGGGACGGGAGCGGCCGGGCCGGCGTCGTAGCCCTGCTGCCGGGACTGCGGCGCGGAGGGCGCGGGGCCGCGTCCGCCGCGGTCCTTCGCCCAGCGCGCGAGCTGACCGATCCGCTTGACGACGAACTGGGTGTCGAGGATGCCGAGCATGCCCGCGAGCTGGACGGCGACCTCGTGCTGGGAGGCGCTGTTCTTGATCCGGGCGACGACCGGGCCGGCCTCGTCGAGGGCGGCGGCCCGGCCGCCCGGGGTCTCCAGGTCGTACCGGGAGATGATCTGCCGCAGCGCGAATTCGAAGAGCGGGGTGCGGGGCTGGGTCAGGTCGACGACCGCCTCGTCGCCCTTGATGAGGCGCAGGTCGCACGGGTCCATGTTGTCGGGGGCGATGGCGATGTACGTCTCGGCGGCGAACTTCTGGTCGTCCTCGAAGGCGCGCAGGGCGGCCTTCTGGCCCGCCGCGTCACCGTCGAAGGTGAAGATCACGCGGGCCGAGCCGTTGTCCATCAGCAGGCGGCGGAGGATCTTGATGTGGTCGCCGCCGAAGGCGGTGCCGCAGGTCGCGACGGCGGTGGTGACACCGGCCAGGTGGCAGGCCATGACGTCGGTGTAGCCCTCGACGACGACGGCGCGGCTGGTCTTGGCGATCTCCTTCTTGGCCAGGTCGATGCCGTACAGGACCTGCGACTTCTTGTAGATCGGGGTCTCGGGGGTGTTGAGGTACTTGGGCCCGTTGTCGGTGCCGTCCTCGCGGAGCTTGCGCGCGCCGAAGCCGACGACCTCGCCGCCGATGTCGCGGATCGGCCACATCAGGCGGCCCCGGAAGCGGTCGATGGGGCCGCGCCGGCCGTCCTGGGAGAGGCCGGAGGTGATGAGTTCCTTGTCGCTGAAGCCCTTGCCGCGCAGGTGGCGGGTGAGGTGGTCCCAGCCCGCCGGGCTGTAGCCGACGCCGAAGTGGGCGGCCGCGGCCTGGTCGAAGCCGCGTTCGGCGAGGAAGGTGCGGCCGATCTCCGCCTCGGGGCTCTCCAGCTGCTGCACGTAGAACTCGGCGGCCGCCTTGTGCGCCTCCACCAGGCGGGTGCGCTCGCCGCGCTGCGTGGAGGGGTTGTAGCCGCCCTCCTCGTACCGCAGGGTGATGCCCGCCTGCGCGGCGAGGCGCTCGACCGTCTCCGCGAAGGTGAGGTGGTCGATCTTCATCACGAAGGCGATCGTGTCGCCGCCCTCCTGGCAGCCGAAGCAGTGGAAGAGACCCTTGCTCGGGCTGACCTGGAAGGACGGCGACTTCTCGTCGTGGAAGGGGCAGAGGCCCTTGAGGTTGCCGCCGCCCGCGTTGCGGAGCTGAAGGTATTCGGACACGACGGCGTCGATCGGGAGCGCCTCCCGGACCGCCTTCACGTCGTCGTCGTTGATCCTGCCTGCCACGCGTGAAGTGTACGGGGAGGGTCGGACACTCCCTCCCTCAGCTCCGTCCGCGGCCCCCGCCCGCCACCCCCGTCCGTCAGCCGGGGACGGTCAGCGTCTCCAGGGGGACGGAGGGGTCGGCGAGGTCGTGCTGGTCCACCGGGTTTCCGCTCCGGACGAGCTGCTTGACGTGGTCGGTGACGTCCCACACGTTGACGTTCATCCCGGCGAGCACCCGGTCGTCCTTCAGCCAGAACGCGATGAACTGCCGCTTTCCCGCGTCGCCGCGCACCACCACCTGGTCGTACGTCCCCGGCGGCGCCCACCCCACGTACTCCAGCCCCAGGTCGTACTGGTCGGAGAAGAAGTACGGGATCCGGTCGTACGGCGCTCCGCGGCCGAGCATGGACTTCGCGGCGGCAGGCCCGCCGTTCAGCGCGTTCGCCCAGTGCTCGACGCGCAGCCGGTGGCCGTCCAGCGGGGAGCCCGGCAGGTGCAGGGGTACTGCGGCGACGTCGCCGGCGGCGTAGATGTCGGGGTCGGAGGTGCGGAGCCGGCCGTCGACGGCGATGCCGCCGCCGTGTTCCCGGTCGACCAGGGCGAGACCGGCGGCCTCGGCGAGCGCGGTGCGCGGGGCGGCGCCGATGGCGGCGAGGACGTCGTGGGCGGGATGCTCCTCCCCGTCGTCGGTACGGACCGCCAGGACCAGGCCGTCCTGGCCGACGATCTCGGTGAGGCGGGCCCCGAAGTGGAAGCGGACGCCGTGCTCGGCGTGCAGGTCGGTGAAGAGCTGGCCCAGCTCCGGGCCGAGCACGGAGTGCAGCGGGGTGGGCTCGGCCTCCACGACGGTGACCTCCGCCCCGTAGCCGCGCGCCGCGGCGGCGATCTCCAGGCCGATCCAGCCGGCCCCGGCGATCACCAGGTGGCCGTTGTCGCGGCCGAGGGTGGCGAGGACGCCGCGCAGCCGCTCGGCGTGCGAGAGACGGCGCAGATGGTGGACGCCGGCGAGGCCGGTGCCGGGGATGTCGAGCCGGCGCGGTTCGGAGCCGGTGGTGAGGAGGAGCTTGTCGTAGCCGATGCGGGTGTTGTCGCCGAGCGTGACGGTTTTCGCGTCCCGGTCGAGGCGCACGACGGGCTGGCCGAGGTGCAGTTCGACGTCGTGGGCGGCGTACCAGCCGGGCTCCTGGACGAGGACGCTGTCGCGGGCGTCGTCGCCGGTGACGAATTTCTTCGACAGCGGCGGACGTTCGTAGGGGTGGTCGCGTTCGTCGCCGATGAGGATCACCCGGCCGGTGAACCCTTCGTGACGGAGGGTTTCGGCCGCTTTCGCCCCGGCCAGTCCTCCGCCGACGATGAGATACGTCTGATCTGCGTCGACCACTTGATTGCCTCCACCGCTGTGCCCTGTGTGCCTCGAACCGTACGCGGCCCGCTGTCGCGCGGGCCGCACGCCGCTTCGGTGCGCTGTCGCCGGACGGGGATCCGCGCGTGTTCGCGCGCACGCCGCCCTCAGCGAGCGTCCCGCACGGAGCGTGAAGGGGGAAGAGGGGGGAGAGGTGAAGGGTGCGGGGGCGGTGCCCGGGAAGCGGGTGCACGAAGTGTTCGCCGGCCGCCGCGGGCTGCCCTTCGGGGCCGGGGGCGGCAGCCGCGGACGTCTCCCCCGCGGACCCTCCGCGGCCACCGCACCCCCAGGGTCGGCGCGATGTGGACGGCCGGCGGGACTTTCGTGCACAAAGCAAAGGGAGCGCCCCATTCCGGCGGAGGGTCACTACGCTCGTGGACGCTCCCGTGCACGTGCTGCGGAAGACGAAGGGCCAGGTGCACCCGTGCTGCGCATCCACTTCACCGCGGAGGACCTGACCCGGCTGCGGGTCGCCGCCCGGCCGGACCCGCTCTGGGACCTCGTGCACGCCCTGCACCTCCTGCAGAACAGGCAGGCCGCACTCGTCTTCGATCCCTGGCGCCGGGAGGTGCGGGAGGCCCTCGCACGCGAGGGGCTGACGGCCACGACGGCCGCGCTGGCCCGGCTGTGTCCGTGGGCGGCGTACTTCCCGGACTTCCTGACGCCGGGGCAGGGGATCGCCGACCTGGAGACCGGCATCGACCAGGTGCTGTCGACGCCGCGCCACCGGCTGAGCGACGAGCTGGGGCGGGTCTTCGCGGGCGGGGACGGCCCCGGCGAGCCGGTGCCGGAGGTGGCACGGAGGCTCGCGGAGGGGGACGTGGAGACGCTCGTACGGCTCGGGGAGGCGCTGCGGCGGTTCTACGCGGTCGCGGTCGCCCCGTACCTGGGAGATGTACGGGCGGCCGTGGCGGCGGACCGGCCGGTACGGGCGGAGGCGGCGCTGGAGGACGGCGCGGACGGCCTGCTGGCCAGTTACCAGCCGGAACTGACCTGGCGGGAGGGCGGCCGGGTACTGGAGGCCGAGTATCCCGTGACCAGAGAACTCGCTCTCGAAGGCAGGGCGTTGACGATGATCCCGTCGTTCTTCTGCGTGCGGCAGCCGGTGGCGCTGGCGGACCCCGCGCTCCCGCCGGTGCTGGTGCATCCGCTGACGCCGGAACCGGGCTGGCTGCTGCGGTCGCGGGCCGCGAGGGACGGGTCCGCTCCGGCGGGCGGGCTGCCGGTGGCCCAGCTGATCGGGCACACCAGGGCGGCGGTACTGGACGCGCTGGACCGGCCGATGACGACCACTCAGCTCGCGTCGGCGCTGCGGCTCGCCCTGTCGACGGCCAGCAGGCACGCGACGGTGTTGCGGGAGGCGGGGCTGGTGACGTCGGAGCGGCGGGGGTCCGCCGTGGTGCACCGGAGGACGCCGTTGGGCCAGGCGTTGCTGGCGGGCGGCGCGGGAAGGTAGGCCGTTCCAGGGGGCCGCGACGGGCCCGCGAGCGCAGGCCGTTCCAGGGGGCCGCGACGGCCCCGCGAGCGGCGCGCTGCGGGCCCTCGCGCCGCTCGGGGCCGGGCCTCCGCTTGCCCGGCGGCTCCGGTCGTCGCCTACCGTCGCGTCAGTCGCCCGTGCAGGGAGCGTGCCGAGGCGTCCGTGAGGGCCGCGATCTGGTCGACCAGGACCCTTTTGCGGGCGCGGTCGTCCTCCGCCGTGTCGTACAGGGCGCGGAACTGGGGGTCCAGTCCGTCGGCCGGGCGGGCCGTCAGTGCCTCGGCCAGTTCCGCGATGACGATGCGCTGGTCGGCGCGCAGGCGTTCCTGTTCCTCGCGCTGCATGACGTACCGGTCCGCGACCGCCTTCAGCACCGCGCACTCGTTGCGCGTCTCGCGCGGGACGACCAGTTCGGCGGCGTACCGGGTGAGCCGGCCGTCCCCGAAGGCGGCCCGGGTCGCGCTCTCCGCCGCGAGGCAGAAGCGGCCGATGAGCTGGCTCGTCGCGTCCTTCAGGCGGGCCTGGGCGAGGGCCGAGCCGTCGTACCCGTGCGGCCACCACTCCTGGTCCATGAGCCGGTCCAGGGCCTCGGCCAGTTCGGCGGGGTCGGTGTCCTCGGGGACGTAGCGGCCCAGGGCCACCCGGTAGATCTCCCGGCGTTCCGGTTCGGCGAGGAGGAGGTTGGGGTCCAGGTGCCCGGCGTGCAGGCCGTCCTCGAAGTCGTGTACCGAGTACGCGACGTCGTCGGACCAGTCCATGACCTGCGCCTCGAAGCACTTGCGGTACTCGGGGGTGCCTTCGCGGACCCACAGGAAGACGGGGAGGTCGTCCTCGTACACGCCGAACTTCACGGAGCCGGGGTCGGTGGGGTGGCTGCCGCGCGTCCACGGGTACTTGGTCGCGGCGTCCAGGGCGGCCCGGGTGAGGTTGAGGCCGACACTGACGAGTTCGCCGCTCCGCGGATCGTGCACGAAGCGTTTGGGTTCGAGGCGGGTGAGCAGGCGCAGCGACTGTGCGTTGCCTTCGAAGCCGCCGCAGTCCTTGGCGAAGTCGTTCAGGGCCAGTTCGCCGTTGTGGCCGAAGGGCGGGTGGCCCATGTCGTGGGAGAGACAGGCCGCTTCGACGAGATCCGGGTCGCAGCCCAGGGCGGCCCCCAGCTCCCGGCCGACCTGCGCGCACTCCAGCGAGTGCGTGAGCCGGGTGCGGGGGCTGGAGTCCCAGACCTGGCTCCGGGAGCCGGGGGTCACGACCTGTGTCTTTCCGGCGAGGCGGCGCAGTGCGGCGGAGTGCAGCACGCGGGCGCGGTCGCGCTGGAACGCGGTCCTGCCGGGCCGTTTGTCGGGCTCGGCGTCCCAGCGCTGTGTCGCGGCCGAGTCGTATGCGGTGCTTTCCATAGGACGACCGTAACCGCAGGGGCCGACAGTCATGCGTGCTTCGATGCGCAGGTCAGGAAGCGGTACGGGCAGCAGTTCGGGGAGCGGTGCCGGTTGCGCCGGCGATATCAGGCGGGCGAGGGCGGCCGGGGTGCGGTCCGTGTGCCGTTGCGCGAGATCCGGCCGAGCCGGGTGGAGAGCTGGGCGGTGATACGGGCCAGAAGCTCGCCGGTGCTCTCCAGGGGCAGGGCGGGGGCCTCGCGTGCCGCGTTGCTCTGGGGTGCACCGGGTCCATCGGGTGCTTCGCGTGCCGCGTGCGTCCGTTGTGTCTCGTGAGACGCACATGTGCCACGCGTCCGCTGTGCCTCGCGTGCGTCACGCATCCGCGCCCGCTGTCCCTCGCGCGCCCCGCCGGGCCTCCGTGCCGCTCCGTGCGTGGTGGTTCGCGGTGTCGCGGGCTCCGTCGACATGCGTCCGATCCTCCCTGCCGGGGACGGCGCCCACGTGGCGCGGGAGCAGCGGCTGCCGCCGGGCGCGCCAGGTGAGCCTCTTGAAGAGGTGCACGTCCTCGTTCCCGCCGGGGATGCCGGGCGTGCGCCCTGTCTCCGCGTACCCCAACCCCCGGTAGAAATCGGGTGCTTGGAAGGTGAAGGACGAGACGGCCACCCCCTCGCAGCCGCGCCGCAGCGCTTCCTCCTCGGCGGCCCGCATCAGCGTGCGCCCCCAGCCGGCGTGCCGGGCGTCCTCCCGTACCCAGAGCATGTCGACGGAGCAGAGACCGCCCCAGGTGGAGCCGGTGAGGCCTCCGACCAGTTCGCCCCGGTCGTCGGTGACGCGGACGGACAGTTCCTGTTCGTCGTACGCGCCTGTCGCCCGGTGGTTGAAGTCGGTGAGTTCCTTGTCGAGACGGTCCTGGAGGTCCTCGTCCTGGGCGCCGATCCGTACGGCCGCCCTGTCGCCGGTCGTCATGCGGCGAGTATGCAGCGCCTTCCGGCCCGGCCCCAGCGGTTTTGACCCGTCCCGCACGCCGGACCACGGCTCCTCCCCCGCCCCGCACGCGGGACTGGTGCTCCTCCCCCGCCCCGCACGCCGGAACGGCCGGGGACGAGGTCCCCGGCCGTTCCTGGGCTGCGCGGTCCGCTCAGACGCGCCGGTGCCTGCCGTAGTAGCCACCGACCTGGTCGTGGTAGCCCGGGTCGCCCACGTGCTTGTCCTTGTCGAACTCGGGCGCGTCCTTGATCTGGTCCTTGGTGAGGTCCACGTAGATCTTCTTCTCCGCCGCGTCCACCCGCTTGACGGTGCCCGCGGGCAGCAGCACGTGCTTGCCGAAGATCCAGACGCCGGTGTCGACGACGAGGTAGGCGGAGCCGACCTCGTCGGAGTGCTTGTCGACCTTGCCGATGCTTCCGTCCGTCGCCTCGACCTTGTAGTCGGTGAGGGTGGTGCCCGGCTGGTGGCCGGACGTCGGCTGGTAGCCCCAGATGTTCTCGCTCATGAACAGCTCCTTCATCGTCGGCAGTTGTACCGGTCGAACCAGGGAAAGTGATCCGCCGTCATGTGCAACCTGCGGAATTTCCCGCACCGGCCGAGTGCCCGGACTTCCGGCTTCTACACGGAGTCACCCGCTTCGGCCGGAATTCACCGGGGCACGGGCCGCGGAAAACGGGGTACGGCGGAAATGCGGGCGGCCCGGGCGGAAATACGCCCGGGCCGCCCGCAAGGGACCGTGGTCCTACTACTCCTCCGTCACACCCCGTCTACCAGCGGTACCAGCGGCCACGTCGGCCACCAGGACCGTTGGAACGCGCGACGAATCCGAGAAGCCACAGCACCAGGAGCGCGAGCGCCACCCACATGAGGGCCTTTACTGCGAATCCGGCACCGAAAAGGATCAGGATCAGGATCAGGACGAGAATCAGGGGAACCATCGTTATCAACCTCCGCCACTCGTGTGCCCTCTGATAAGCGCACCATGCGCTGCGCAATAGCACAAGTTCGCGGAAATCCCCAGGGGAACGGCGGAACTGCCGGGACCCGTCACGCGTCGCAAGGACACGGAGGCACGGCCGCCGGGGCAGTGCGGGGCAGCAGGGGAACAGCATGCGGGTTTTCGGTCGGGGGACGGGGAAGCGGCCCCGGAAACGGCGCGTGGCACAGGCGGTGATGGCCGGATGCGTACTGGCGCTGCTGCCGTCCACGTGGACGTACGCGACCGCCGACGGGCGCGTCGGGGAGGTGGCACAGGCGCCCGCGCGGGATGTGGCGATCGTCTTCGGGGCGGGCCTGTGGCGCGGGGAGCCCACTCCGTACCTGGCGCGGCGGCTGGACGCGGCGGCCGAGCTGTACCGGGCGGGGAAGGTGCGCGTGGTGCTGGTGACCGGGGACAACGGGCGCGCGGAGTACGACGAGCCCGATGCGATGCGCGCCTATCTGGTGCGGCACGGGGTGCCGGACGGGCACGTCGTGAGCGACTTCGCCGGGTTCGACACCTGGGACTCGTGCGTGCGCGCGAAGAAGATCTTCGGGGTGGACCGGGCCGTACTGGTCAGCCAGGGCTTCCACATCCGGCGGGCCGTCGCCCTCTGCGACGCGGCGGGCGTCGAGGGCTTCGGCGTCGGCGTGGCCGACGTACACGACGCGACCTGGTACTACGGCGGCGCGCGGGAGATGTTCGCGGCGGGCAAGGCCGCACTGGACGCCGTGCTCAAGCCCGACCCGCACTTCCTCGGCGAGCGGGAGGCGGGGGTGAGCGAGGCGCTGGCCGGGAGCGCGGGACGCTGACCCGCCGGCCGCCGACCCGGCCGGTGCCCGCGCGCCGCGGGACAGGGCGGGCGGCGCGCCGCGGGTGACCGGTCCCCCGCGCCCCCGCACCCGCACCCCCCGGAACGGGCGGCGCGACGGGCACCGGGCAGGGCGGCGGGAGGGATCAGCCGAAGTCGACGTGCGTGATGGTGTCGTGCTCGTCGACGTGGACGTTCACCCGGTCCTCGACGTAGTCCATCGTCGTGAAGGAGCCGGGCGTGATGACGCGGTACGGCTGGGGCAGGTCGCGCTCGTGGACGAGGCGGTCGACGGGCATGGAGGCAGGGGGCTGCTTCCCGTCCCGTACGAGCGTCCTGCCCACCCACTGCTGGTGGTCGGGTGCGACGGCCACCGCCGGCAGGCCGGATCCGGCCGCGTGGGACTCGGCCGCGGGCGCGAAGAACGTCGCGGCCAGGGCCGCCGCCGTGAACAGGGTCTTGAGGTGGGTGCTGTGCATGCACCGCAGGTTGCTACTCGACGCGCGCAACTGCCAAACCGCTTGCACCCGTTCGAGTGCGTCACCCGCCCGACTGTTCGTCAACCACCCGTAAGTCCACCCCTCGAAGGCATGAGTGTGCGGGGGCGGGGCCGTGCGAGGGCGCGACGGAGGAGCCGGAGTGGCGTCACAAGGGCGGGCCGGCGGTGCGCGGGCGGGACAGTTGAGCGGGGCCGTACGCATGGCTGTTACAGAATGTCCGGACCGCCGTGATGCACAGTGCCTAAGGTCGGGGGACCCACGGTGGCGGCCGGGACCCCCGGGCGCTCCCCCCATACCCCACAGGCGGCATCCCCCACCCATGCCTCTCCGCATGTCTCTCCGTACGTACCCGCGCGGGGGCCGCGCGCGCGTCGCCGCACCGGCCGCCGCGGCGTCCCTGTGCGCCGTGCTCGCGGCCTGCGGCGCTCCCTCGGGACTCGGCAGGAGCGAGCCGGCCCCGGCCGCCAGCGCCCAGCCGGTCCCCGAGAAGCTCTGGTCCGACTGGTCGCCGGAGTCGTCCTCGCCCTCGGACGCCGGCACCGACCCGGAGCTGCAGCCCGCCCCCGAGCCGCTGTCCGGCGCCCCTGCCGTGCCCGCGGGCGGGTTCTCCGCACTGGACCAGGTGACGGTGCTGCGCGCCGACCCGCGGATGAAGGCGCTCACGCAGGACGGCGTCCGGCGCGAACCGGGCGCGCCCGGCATCCGGCCGGCGGAGCTGCGGGACCTGACCGGCGACGGACGCAACGAACTGATCAGCGCGGTGGACCTGGAGAGCGGACGGGTGGTGGTGGCGGTGTACACGCAGCGCGGGTCGCAGATCGTGCCGATCCTGCACACCAGTGGGGTACGGCCGGTGATCGAGGCCGTCGGCGTCGACCTGGTCGTCCGGGGGTCAGCGACCGACGGCGGCGAGCAGAGCGTCCGCTACCGCTGGGACGGCAACCGGATGATCACCGTCAGCGAAGTACGGAGCTTCCGCACGGACAACGGATCCACGGCACCGGACACCCGCCCGGAGCCGGACACCCCGGCCCCGGCACCAGGTACGGAACCCGGGGTGCCGCCGTCCTCGGTGCCCACTCCCGCTCCCCCGCGCCAGGACCCCGGCCAGCACAACGAGCCGGTCCCCGGCGCCCCCGGCCGCACCCCCGCCGCTCCCGGGTCCGCCCGGTGATCCGCCGGACCGTCCGCCGCGTGCGGACCTTCGTCGCCGGGCTCAGCCTCCGCTGGAAGATCGCCGCACTGCCGGCCGCCGGAGCCGCGCTGGTGGCGCTCGCCATCGGCGCCCTGATCCACCAGGCCCGCAGCGCGCAGGTCGCCGGCACCGCGCGCGAGGCGGCGGTGGCCGAGCTGTACCGGGTGCGGCAGCTGTACGAGCTGACCGGGCGCGTCGACCCGCGCGACACCGGCGCCGCCCTCGACGCCGCCGACCTGCCGCCCGCCCTGGCCGCCGACGCCCGCGGGGGCAACCGCAACACCTATCTCGACCTGTCCGGTCCTGACCCCGCCGTGTGGGCGGCCAGGCCGGTCGGCGAGCACGTGCTGTCGGTGCGGCTGCCGCTGGGCGCGCAGCGCGCGGAGATCCGCGAACTGGACCGGAACCTGGTCGTGTGGGGGGCGCTGGTCGTCGCGCTCGCCGCGCTCGGCGGGACGGCCGTCGCCTCCCGGCTGAGCCGCCAGCTGCGCACTGCCGCGGCCACCGCCCGCCGGATCAGCGACGGCGACCTGGACGCCCGCATCGCGGGCCGCCCAGGGGGCCCGCCCGGGTCGTCCGGCAAGGACGAGGTCGCCGAACTGTCGGCCGCCGTCAACACCATGGCGGCCTCCCTCCAGCGCCGCATCGAGGCCGAGCGGCGGTTCACCGCCGACGTGGCGCACGAGCTGCGCACCCCGCTCACCGGGCTGCAGACGGCCGCCGAGCTGCTGCCGCCGGGGCGGCCCACCGAGCTTGTGCGGGGCAGGGTGGCCGTCCTGCGCACGCTGACCGAGGACCTCCTGGAAGTCGCCCGGCTGGACTCGGACACCGAGGTGCCGGACCTCGTGGTGCGCCCGCTGGGCAAGCTGGTCGCCTCGGCCACCGCACAGCTGGAGTGCCCGTTCGCGATGCCCGAGGGCCGCGACACGTACGTGACGACCGATGTGCGCAGACTGGAGCGGATCGTCACCCACCTCGTCACCAACGCCCGCCGGCACGGCGCGGATCCGGTGGAGGTGCGCGTCGAAGGCCCGCGCCTGGTGGTCCGCGACCACGGGCCCGGATTTCCACGGGCGCTGCTGGTGGACGGCCCGCAGCGGTTCCGCACCGGGGCAGCGGAACGCGGGCGGGGCACCGGGCTCGGGCTGACGATCGCGTTCGGCCAGGCGCGGGCGATCGGCGCCGAGGTGGAACTCTTCAACGACCCGGACGACGGGGGCGCGGTGGCCGTGGTGACGCTGCCCCGGGCGCAGCCGGAGGAACAACGGGAAGAGGGGTAGGCCGACCGCCTCCGGCCGTGCGGCCGCTAGGCGGCGAAGGGGCGGACGGACTTGGCGTCGCGCAGGGCCTGGGCCCACCAGGTGAGCTGGGTCAGGAGCGACTTGACGGCCGCCTCGGCCGCTTCGGGCTCGGTGTGCCGGCCGTCCTGGTCGAACTGGCCCCACGGCCCGTGGAAGGAGACGGTGTCACGAAGGGTGACGGCGTGCAGTTCGGCGAAGACCTGGCGCAGGTGCTCGACGGCGCGCAGACCGCCGGAGAGCCCGCCGTAGGAGACGAAGCCGACCGGCTTGGCGTGCCATTCGACGCCGTGCCAGTCGATCAGGTTCTTGAGGCCTGCGGGGTAGGAGTGGTTGTACTCGGGGGTGACGACGACGAAGGCGTCCGCCGCCGCCAGCTGGGCGGAAGTGCGGGCGAGTTCCTTCGCCACCTGCCCGGAGGGGCGGGAGGAGAGCGCGGTCGGCAGTTCGACCTGTGCCACGTCGACGACCTCGCTCTCCAGCCCGCCGAACTGCTCGGCGCGGGCGAGGAACCAGTCGGAGATGACGGGCGCGAACCGGCCCTCACGGTTGCTCGCGACGATCACGGCGAGCCGCAGGGGCCTGCCGTTGTGGGAGTCGGCGGCGGAGGCGGAGGCGTGGAATGCGGTGCTGTTGATGTCCATGCCGAGAACGTTCTTACGTCAAGTTGGGTTGAGGTCAAGCGGCTCCGGAAGACGTGTGTCCCGGGGCCGGTACGGAGTGCGCACGGCGGCGGTTCTCTGCGGCCGTCACGGGGCGACTAGCGTGAGCGGATGACGCATTCCTCGCACCCCGCCCCGTACACCGAGATCGACGGCCGCACACCGACCGCACCAGAAATGCATGCCGTGCTCCCTCAGCTCACCTCCGGATACGGCCACTTCACTGCCGCCCAGGTCCGCGACGGCCGCGTTCGCGGGCTGGATCTGCACCTGGCGCGGCTGACCGCGGGAACGCGCGAGCTGTTCGGCGCGGACCTCGACGGGGAGCGGATACGCGAACTGCTGCGGCACGCGCTCGCCGGTGCGGGGGTACGGGACGCGTCGGCGCGGGTGCACGTCTACGGCTCGGGGTACGGTCCCGACGTCCCGCTCACCGTCGTGATCACCATCCGTCCGCCGATGGCGCCGCCGGTCGCGTCGCTGAGCCTGCTCCCGGTGCCGTACCTGCGCCCGGTCCCGCACGTGAAGCACCTCGGCTCGTTCGCCCAGACGTACTACACGCTTCTCGCCGAGCGGCAGGGCCACGACAGCGCCCTGCTCACCGGACCGGACGGGGAGATCTCGGAGGGCGCCGTCACCAACATCGTTTTCCACGACGGGAGTTCGCTGGTCTGGCCGGACTCCCCCGCATTGCACGGCATCACGCAGGCCCTGCTGGAACGCCACCTCCCGGCCGCCGGCCCGGCGTCGGTGCGCCGTCCGGTCACCCTCGCCGACCTCCCCGCGTACCGTGCGGCCTTCGTCACCAACTCGCACGGCATCGCGGCGGTGCACCGCATCGGCGACACCGAATTCCCGGTGGACGCGGAGTTGCTGAAGACGCTCACGGAGGTCCACGACTCGGCACCCTGGGACGCCGTCTGAGACCGCCGCGTACGGAGACGCCCGGCAGGGAGGCGGGCCAAACGGGTCCGTGGCGGGCGGGACGGGCGGCCGGGACCCGCCCGCCGTCAGGACGGCCACCCCCTCACCCATTCGGACCGGTCCGCCTACGGAAGCCCTGTTACCCCCGGTGACCTGCGCTTACTGTCCCGCATACGAGTGACGGCGTCCCCCCTTACCACCCCGTCTCCGCCCTCTCGGCAGGCGCGCCGGGCCGCCCGCCGCTTATCTCGAAGACAGAGACCAGCACGAGTACGAGCGGTACGTCACGGAGGCCCGCATGCGCCAGCCCGCCCTCATCCGACCGGCCCGCACGGCCCTCGTCACGGCCGTCGCCGCGCTCGCGCTGGGCGCCGCCGTGGGCGGGTCGGCGTACGCGGAGGACACCGGACCGGCGATGCTGGAGTTCAACCCGCCGACGGTCTCGCCCGGCACGGTCGTCACGGTCAACACCACCGCGTGCGGGCCCGGGACGAAGGGCACCGGCGACGCCTCCTCGCTCGGCCTGGGCGACTTCGTGATGGAGCCGGGTACCCACAAGGAAGTGCTGGTCGGGCAGTTCACGGTCCCCCCGGGCACCGCACAGGGCGACTACGGGGTCACGGTGGACTGCGTGGACGGCATCGGGGCGGCGACGGGCGATCTGTGGGTGACGGGCGGCACGGGGCCGAGTACCGGCCCGTCCCACACCGTGCACCCCACCGCCCCCACCGCCCCCACCGGACACGTCCGTACCGGTGTCGGCGGTGGTACGTCCGCCCCGGGCACCTCCCAGATCGCGGCGGGAGTGGCCCTGCTGGCCGCGTCCGCCGTGGGCGGCACCTGGCTGCTGCGCCGCCGGGCGAGCGGCTCGCGCGGCGGCTGAGCCGTCGACGCCCGCGCCCCCGCCCTTCACCATGAGTCCCGGGCGGGGACGCGGGCCCGCCACCCGTACCGACCCCGCCCGCACCGGCAGCACCGGCCGTACGCATCCGGACGGGCACACGCACGCAGGACGAGAGGCCGTACGCACGAGTGGGAGCGCCGCCTATGCATGTGCCCCGTGAGCCGGTGGGCGCGGACCGCGCCCGGCTGCGCACCCAGTGCGCCGCGGTGGTGATCGCCGCGCTCAGCGGACTGTGGCTGATCCAGGACGGCGCGGCGGACGGCGTCGCCCCGCCGCAGCCGAGCGCCGCCGAGGCGTTCGCGCCCGACCGCGCAGACCGGTCGGGGGCGCGGTCCGGGAGCCCGGACCTGCCCGCGGGCCCGCGGGCCTCCGGGCAGGCGGGCGAGCGACCCGGTACCGGACCCGCGACCGCCGCCCCGGCTCCCCTCCCCCCGTCCGCCCCGGTGCGCCTGCGCATCCCGCAGATCCGGGTGGACACCCCGCTGACCGGCCTGGGGCTCGACGCCTCGGGCGGCCTCGACGTACCACCGAGGGACGAGGCGAACCTCGCGGGCTGGTACCGGGACGGCACCCCGCCGGGCTCCACCGGGACGGCCGTCGTCGCCGGCCACGTCGACACGGCCACCGGCCCGGCCGCCCTCTACCGCCTCGGCTCGCTCCGCAAGGGACACACGGTGGAGGTGCTGCGCGAGGACGGCCGCACCGCCGTCTTCACGATCGACGCGATCGAGGTGTACGACGCGGCCGACTTCCCCGACAGCAAGGTCTACGGCAGGTCCGCGCGCCCGGAACTCCGCGTGATCACGTGCGGCGGCGGCTTCGTCGAGGGCAAGGGCTACCGGGGCAATGTGGTGGTGTACGCCCACCTCACGGGCGTGAAGCCGGTACGGGAAGCAGCGCGGGAGCCCGCCCGGCAGGCCGCACGGCAGGCGGTTCGGGAGCCCGCTCGGCAAGCAGTACGGGAAGCCGCCCCGGCACCCGGTCCCGCCCCCGCGCTCATGCCGCCACCCACTGGTCGTACGCCAGTTTCGCGACCAGCGTGAAGACGACCACCAGCAGCACCACCCGCACGAATCCGCTGCCCTTCTTGAGCGCGGTGCGCGCCCCGAGCATCGCCCCCGCGAGGTTGAAGGCCGCCAGCAGCAGCCCCAACTGCCACAGCACGTATCCCTGGTAGGCGAACATCGCCAGCGCGCCGGCGTTCGTGCACACGTTGACGATCTTCGCGGTGGCGGAGGCGGTCACCATGTCGAAGTGCAGGATCGCGGTCAGCGCGAGCACCAGGAAAGTTCCGGTGCCGGGCCCGAACAGTCCGTCGTAGAAGCCGATGCCGAGCCCCGCCAGGGCGATCGCGGCGAGGATCCGCTGCCGCGTGGCGGGCCCGGTGGCCGGGGCGGTACCGAAGCCGGGCCGGAAGATGACGAAGGTGCCGACGCCGACCAGCACCACCATGATCATGGGGCGCATGACCCCGTTGCTGATCCCGGCGGCGAAGAAGGCGCCGGACATGGACCCGGCGAGCGCGGCCAGCCCGACGCGTACCGCGATCTTCACGTCGACGGGTGTCTTGCGGACGTAGGTGATCGCGGCCCCCGTCGTGCCGACGATGGCGACCGCCTTGTTCGTCCCGAGGGCGAACGTGCTCGCCATGGTGCCCGGCAACCCCATGACCAGCGCCGGAAGCAGCAGCAGTCCGCCTCCGCCGACCACCGCGTCGATCCATCCGGCGGCCGCGGCCGCCACGCACAGGAGCAGGATCGTGGTCAGCGATATATCGGGCATGACCACGACTGTATGGAGCGCAACCGCCCCGCGTCACTTACTCACTTGAATCTTGAGCGAAATCTGAGCTGCCCGCGGCGGGCCGGTCCGGCATCCGGTCGGGTGCGGGCGGCGCGGCCGGTTCGACGAGGACGACCAGGCAGGCGGCGGCCAGGGCGCTCGCTCCGAGCAGGCCGCCGGCGACGTGCCGACGGGCGCGCTCGGCGACGGCGGCGGGCCGGACGGGGACGGGTCTGCGGTGTCGTGCCATGTCAGCGTGTCCTCAGTGAGTGAAGTTCTCGGTGTGGATGCGGGCGTCCGGCACCCCGGCCCGCCGCAGCGACGCCACCGCCGCGTCCGCCATGCCGGGCGGCCCGCACAGGTACACGTCGTGCTCGGCGATGTCGGGCAGCAGGTCGTGCAGGGCCCGGGGGGCGAGCGGGTCGTATCCGGAGTCCGACGCGCCCAGCAGGAAGTGCAGGCCGGCCCCTGTGCGCCGGGCGATCTCCTCCAGCTCCGCGCGCAGCACCAACTGTCCCGCGTGCCGCGCCCGGTAGAGCAGCGTCACCTCCCCGGGGCCGCCCGGCAGCGTCTCGAAGAGCGCCCGCATCGGGGTGATTCCCACTCCGCCCGCGATCAGCAGCACCTTCCGCCGGGTCCGCCGGTGCGCGGTCATCGCCCCGAAGGGCCCCGTCGTCACCACCCGCGTCCCCGCGCGCAGCCGCCGCAGCCGCCGCGTGTGGTCCCCGGCGGCCTTCACCGTGATCCGGAGCATGTCGTCCTTCACCGGCGCCGACAGCGAGAACGGCAGCGCCGTGTGCCAGACGCGCCGTTGCAGGAACCGCCAACGGAAGAACTGCCCCGGCTCCGCCCGCAGTTCCGCCACCCCGATCCCCTGCACCAGCACGGACACGACGCCCGGCCCCTCGTCCCGCACCTCGCACACCCGCAGGCTGTGCCGCAGGGCCTGCCGCACCGGCACCACGGCCCGGTACCAGACCAGCAGCACCGCCACTCCCGCGTGCAGCAGCGCCCACCCCCACAGCGTCACCGGGCTCCCGGCCACATCGGGCCCGACCAGCTGGTGCGCGAAGGCCAGCGCGGCCCCCACGTACGTCAGCAGGTGGACGGCCCGCCACGCCTCGTGCCCGACCTTCCTCCGCACGGTGCGTACGGAACTCACCCCGGCCGCCGCCAGCAGCACGGTCCCGGCCGTCGCGGCGAGGATCCCGCCGTAGCCGAGCAGGTCGACGGCGGCTGTGAACAGGTCCACGTCCGCGTGCACGGCGTACCCGCACAGCGCGAGCAGGCCGTGCCCCGCGCACAGCGACAGCACGTGCCGTCCGCCCCGGGCGTGCCACCGTGCGAGCCGGTCCGCCCCCACCCCGTGCTCGACGGCCGGCACCCGCGCCATCAGGAACAGCATGACGAGCACCCCGTACCCCGCGAGCAGCCCGCTGAGATGCGCCGCGGACGCGAACACCGCGTCCAGCCGGAACGACGGGACCGCCTGCACGCCCCAGGTCACGCACACCACGCCGATCCCGCCGACGATCCCGGCCCGCACGGTGCGGGGGGACAGCCGCGACGGCATCCGCACGGCCACGGCGGCAGGTGGTGTGCGGGTCATGGGCGGCACCCCGGGACCCGCCGTCGCCGCCACGGCCCCCGGCCCCCACGGGGCCCCCGCCACGGCGGCGGTCCGGGGGGCGGCGGCAGGGACGTATGCGCGGGACAGATATGCCGCCAGGGCGGGGTGGGCATCTGCCTGCGGCGGGGTGGCCTCGATCGTCACGCCGCCGAATCTAGACCCACCAGGTGGCGCGAACAGGCTGGTCAGGGGCCGTACGACGGTTCCTTAAGGCAGCCTTGAGACAGCCCTGAAGGGGGATTAAGGGCAGTACGGGACGGGGCGCCGCACCGGGCAGGATCGGGGACCGGCGGCGGCGTACCGGCCGTCCTAGAATGACCCAATGATCTTTATTGTCGTGAAGTTCCCCGTCAAGCCCGAGTACGTCGACTCCTGGATGGAGCACGTGGACGCGTTCACCTCGGCGACACGCGCCGAGCCCGGCAACCTGTGGTTCGAGTGGTCCCGCAGTGTCGAGGACCCCCACGAGTACGTGCTGGTGGAGGCCTTCCAGGACGACGCGGCCGAGGCACACGTGACCTCGGACCACTTCCGCGCGGGCCTGGACGCGATGCGCCCGTTGCTGCGCCGCACGCCCCGCATCGTCAGCCCAACGATCGAGGGCGCGACGGGCTGGAGCGAGATGGGCGAACTCCGGATCTGAGCCGGCCGGGCGAAGGGGCGGAGGCGGCGCGGGCGCTCAGCCCTCGACGACCGCCGGGTCCATCCAGACGACCTCCCAGTTGTGCCCGTCGGGGTCCTGGAAGGAGCGGCCGTACATGGTGCCGTAGTCCATCGGCTCGTTCGCGGGGGTGGCGCCCGCCGCGAGGGCCGCGTCGCAGAGTTCGTCGACCTTGGCGCGGCTCTCGGCGCTGATCCCGATGAGAGCCTCGGTGGTGGTCGCCGTGTCCGCGATGTCCTTCTTGGTGAACTCCTTGAAACGCGGTTCGGTCAGGAGCATCACCACGATGGTGTCGCTGATGACCACCGACGCGGTCTTGTCGTCCGAGAACTGCTTGTTGATCGTGAAGCCCAGCTCGACGAAGAAGTTCTTCGAGACCTCCAGGTCCTTGACGGGGAGGTTCAGGAAGATCATCTGCGGGGTCTGCTGCGACATGATGCGTTCTCTCGTCTCTGTCGGTCCGGCGCGGCCCCTGTGCCGTCGCCCTTCACCGATATAGACCGGGGGCGAGCCGAAAAATCATCGCCTCCGGGAAGAAAAATGACACAGCATTCGAACGCGCGCCGCGGGAAGGCCGAGGACACCGCCCGCACCCACGCCGAGGGCGACTGCCAGTGCGGTGCGAGCCGTACGGTCACGGCCTCCCCGGCGCGTTCCCTGGCGGCCTTCACGTACCCGGAGGTGCGCCGGCGGTGGCTCCCGGGCAGCGGGTTCGCGCTCCGTACCCACCGGCCCGCCGCCGCACTGACCGCCGACTGCACGCACCGAGGTGCCGGGACCCCGGGCGGTGGCGGCCGCGGAGGAGTTCTGGAAGGAACGACTCGGCGCGCTGAAGGCGTTGCTGGAACAGTGCTCCCGGACCGTGTGCGCGGCGTTCGGCACGCCGTCGTCCCTCCGGCGGGCCGGCGTTCAGGCGCCTCGCCCGGGGCGCGCGACAGTCCCGCAGCGACGAGTGATCTCCTTGCATTCACCGGGAGTTGACGCCATGTCAATTCCCTACTCCTATGTTCCGTTGTCACACCGTCCCCACCCCCCAGGAGTGAGACATGGAACGCCGTACTTTCCTGCGCACCGCCGTCATGGGCACCTCCGCCGCCGCGTTCGGCGGCACGTTGTGGCGCGGCGCGGCGCACGCCGACCCCGCGCAGCCGGGAGCCGGGCCGTACGGGGCGCTGCGCGCCGCCGACGCCAACGGCATCCAGCTGCCGGCCGGATTCACCAGCCGGATCGTCGCCAGATCCGGGCAGAAGGTCGCCGGTACCTCGTACACCTGGCACAACGCCCCCGACGGCGGCGCCTGTTACGCCGACGGCACCGGCTGGATCTACGTCTCCAACTCGGAGATCAACCCCTCCGGCGGCGCGGGCGCGATCCGCTTCTCCGCCACCGGCGCGATCACCTCCGCGTACCGCATCCTGTCCTCCACCCGGCAGAACTGCGCCGGCGGCACGACCCCGTGGAACACCTGGCTGTCCTGCGAGGAGGTCGACCGGGGCTATGTGTACGAGACCGACCCGTGGGGCGTGAAGGCGGCCGTCCGCCGTGACGCCATGGGGCGCTTCAAGCACGAGGCGGCGGCGGCCGACCCGGTGCGCAAGGTCGTCTACCTCACCGAGGACGTCTCGGACGGCTGCTTCTACCGGTTCACCCCCACCACCTGGGGAAACCTTTCCGCAGGCAAGCTGGAGGTGCTGCGGATGGGCTCGGGCACCAGCGGCCCGGTCACCTGGGCCACCGTCCCCGACCCGTCCGGCGCGTCCACCGCCACCCGCAACCAGGTCTCCGGCGCCAAGCGCTTCACCGGCGGCGAGGGCTGCTACTACGCGAACGACGTCTGCTTCTTCACCACCAAGGGCGACAACCGGGTCTGGAAGTACGACGCCGCTGCCCAGCGCCTCGACCTCGCCTACGACGACTCCCTGGTCACCGGCGGCAGCGCGCCCCTCACCGGCGTCGACAACGTCACCGGCACGGCCTCCGGCGACCTCTACGTGGCCGAGGACGGCGGCAACATGGAGATCTGCGTGATCACCCCCGCCGACGTCGTCTCGCCGTTCCTGCGCATCGGCGGGCAGTCCGGCTCGGAGATCACCGGCCCCGCCTTCTCGCCCGACGGCAAGCGGCTGTACTTCTCCAGCCAGCGCGGTACGTCCGGCAGCTCGTCCGGCGGCATCACCTACGAGGTGACGGGCCCGTTCCGGGCGTAGATCGGCTGCTGCGCCACGGGGGCCGTCCCGCCGCCGCCCCGCAGCAGGGCGGCCCCCAGCGGCGTCAGCGAGTGCAGCACGGCGCTGCCGTGGCGCAGGGTGTCCACCAGCCCCGCCTCCCGCAGCACGCACGCGTGCTGGCTGGCGGAGGCGAGCGACACCCCGGCCCGGCGGGCCAGCTCGCTCGTCGTACAGCCGTGCTCGATGGCCCGCAGCACCGCGGACCGGGTGTGCCCGACGAGGCGGCCGAGGTACGGGGCGGACGGGGCGTCGGGGGTACGGGGGGTGGCGTGCTCCACGGGGTACACCAGCACCGGCGGCAGCTTCTGGTCGTACAGCATCACCGGCGCCCCCTGGCAGAAGAAGGACGGCTGGAGCCGCAGCCCCCGTCCGCCCAGGTGCACTTCGCGCTCCGCGGGATAGTCCGCCTCCAGCACGGGAGGGCGCCAGCGCAGTCCCGGCGGCAGCGAGGCGAGCAGCGCGTCCGTGCCGCCGTCGAGGAGGGCACGGCCCCTGGCTGCCCGGTCGGCCTCGATGCGGGCGCGCAGGTGCGGCCAGTACGGGGCGACCGCGGCCCGGTGATGGTCGCCCAGGGCATCCACGAGAGCTCCGAGCGCCGGAGGATCCTTCGCCTCGCCCGTCACGAGGCCGACCTCCTCGGCCACCCGCTCCTCCGGCGTGGCCCGCACCGCGGCCACCCCTTCCTCCCACCCCTGCACGCCCTCCGCGGGGGTGAGGAAGTCGGGGAAGTAGCCGCGCGGCGGCACCACGGACGCGAGCATGCGGCGTCCGCCGCTTCTGCCGCCGCTCGCCAGCCGGGTCCGCGCCTCGCTGCGCCACTGGCCGTACACCCGCCCGCCGCGCCGGTCACGCAGCCGGTGGAAGCTCAGGACCGTCTCCCACAGGGCGTCCGGACGGGCGGCGATCCGCACCCGTGCGAGGTCCTCCCCCGTGAAGTGGATACGCAGCACCACCGACCCAACTCCCCACCCTAGCCCGTCGATTGCATCCGCAACCATTGCCCCTGTCGAGTATGCACGCACTTACACCCGGTCACCACGGCCTTTCGGCCACACTTGAAACGGCTCGCGGCGCCGGGTGGCCGGGCGGGAAGCTGGGCGGTGTCGGACGGACGGTTGCGGTGCGACACCGAATGGGCGGGGCGAAGGCCGTGGGGGGCTTCGTCTTGCTTGACGGCGGTGTGCACGGCGGCGGAGTCGGTCGTCCGGCTCAGGTGCCGGGGCGCGGTGAACGGGTGGGGATCCGTACACCGCGCCCCGCACCGTGCGACCAGCACCCATGAACGAAGGTCAACTTTTCAACTGCCACTTTGCAGCCTGGAGTTGAACTCCACTCTTCGCAAGGGGCTCCGAGCGGGCGCCCCGCGTTCCGCAGCTCTCCGCGGCCGTGCTCCGTCCGGCGCGGCGCCCGTGGCCGCGGGGGCCGGACACGCCGGAGCGGCGGCACCCCCGCACAGGGTGCCGCCGCTCCGCAGGAGCCGGATCGTTCGCCGGGGTGAGGGTGGGTGAGGTTCCGGCGGCGGATCCGGTGGTCTCGCGGGAAGGACGTCAGCGGCTGTCGCTGCCCGCCGACTGGGCCGCCGCGCGGCCCGCTTCCAGCCGGGCGACCGGAATACGGAACGGGGAGCAGGAGACGTAGTCCAGGCCCACCTCGTGGAAGAAGTGGACGGACTCCGGGTCGCCGCCGTGCTCGCCGCAGACGCCGAGCTTGAGGTCGGGGCGGGTCCTGCGGCCGGCCTCGACGGCCTGCTTCACCAGCGCGCCGACGCCGTCGCGGTCGATCGTCTCGAACGGGGAGACGCCGAAGATGCCCTTTTCGAGGTACGCGGTGAAGAAGGACGCCTCGACGTCGTCGCGGGAGAAGCCCCACACCGTCTGGGTCAGGTCGTTGGTGCCGAAGGAGAAGAACTCCGCGGCCTCCGCGATCTGACCGGCGGTGATGGCGGCGCGCGGCAGCTCGATCATCGTGCCGAGCGCCAGCTTGAGGTCGATGCCGTGGGCCGCCTCGACCTCGGCGATGACCGTCTCGGCCTCCTCGCGGACGAACTCCAGCTCCTGCACGGAGCCGACGAGCGGGATCATGATCTCCGCACGCGGGTCGCCCTTGGCGTTCTTGCGGGCGGCGGCGGCCTCGGCGATGGCGCGGATCTGCATGGTGAACAGGCCGGGGATGACCAGGCCCAGGCGGACGCCGCGCAGGCCGAGCATCGGGTTCTGCTCGTGCAGGCGGTGCACGGCCTGCAACAGGCGCAGATCGTTCTCGTTGGCGTCCTTGCGGGACTCGGCGAGGGCGACCCGTACCGACAGCTCGGTGATGTCGGGCAGGAACTCGTGCAGCGGCGGGTCCAGCAGGCGGACGGTGACCGGCAGGCCGTCCATGGCCTCGAAGAGCTCTATGAAGTCCTTTTTCTGCAGCGGCAGCAGGCTCTTGAGGGCGTCCTCGCGCTCGTCGTCGGTGTCCGCGAGGATCAGCTTCTCGACCATCTCGCGGCGCTCACCGAGGAACATGTGCTCGGTGCGGCACAGGCCGATCCCCTGGGCACCGAAGCGGCGGGCGCGCAGCGCGTCCTCGGCGTTGTCGGCGTTGGCCCGCACCCGCAGCCGGCGGCGGCGGTCCGCGTACGCCATGATCCGGTGCACGGCCTCGACCAGCTCGTCGGCGTCGTCGGCGCCGGCGTGCATCCGGCCCTCGAAGTACTCGACGACCGGCGAGGGGACGACCGGGACCTCACCGAGGTAGACCTTGCCGGAGGAGCCGTCGATGGAGACGACGTCGCCCTCCTCGACCACGGTGCTGCCGACGGTCAGGCGGCGGCGCTTGGTGTCGACCTCGATCTCCTCGGCACCGCAGACACACGTCTTGCCCATGCCGCGGGCGACGACGGCGGCGTGGGACGTCTTGCCGCCGCGCGAGGTCAGGATGCCCTCGGCGGCGATCATGCCGTCGAGGTCGTCGGGGTTGGTCTCGCGGCGGATCAGGATGACCTTCTCGCCGGAGCGCGACCACTTGACGGCCGTGTACGAGTCGAAGACGGCCTTGCCGACAGCCGCGCCCGGCGAGGCGGCGATGCCGCGGCCCAGCAGCTGCGTCTTCGCTTCGTCGTCGAAGCGCGGGAACATCAGCTGGGCGAGCTGGGCACCGTTGACCCGCTGGAGGGCCTCCGCCTCGTCGATCAGGCCCTGGTCGACGAGCTGCGTGGCGATGCGGAACGCGGCACCGGCGGTGCGCTTGCCGACGCGGGTCTGGAGCATCCAGAGCTGACCGCGCTCGATGGTGAACTCGATGTCGCAGAGATCCTTGTAGTGGGTCTCCAGCGTCTCCATGATCTGCATGAGCTGGTCGTACGACTTCTTGTCGAGCGACTCCAGATCGGCGAGCGGGACGGTGTTGCGGATGCCCGCCACCACGTCCTCGCCCTGCGCGTTCTGCAGGTAGTCGCCGTAGACGCCCTGGTGGCCGGAGGCCGGGTCGCGGGTGAAGGCGACGCCCGTGCCGGAGTCGGGGCCGAGGTTGCCGAAGACCATGGAGCAGACGTTGACCGCGGTGCCGAGGTCGCCGGGGATGCGCTCCTGGCGGCGGTAGAGCTTGGCGCGGTCGGTGTTCCACGAGTCGAAGACCGCGTTGATCGCGAGGTCCATCTGCTCGCGCGGGTCCTGCGGGAAGTCGCGGCCGCACGCGTCGGAGACGATCTTCTTGAACTTCTTGACGAGCCTCTTGAGGTCGGCGGCCTCCAGGTCGGTGTCGACCTTCACCTTCTTGGCCGTCTTGGCCTCTTCGAGCGCGTCCTCGAAGAGCTCGCCGTCCACGCCGAGGACGGTCTTGCCGAACATCTGGATCAGCCGCCGGTAGGAGTCCCAGGCGAAGCGCTCGTCCCCGCCGGCCTGCTTCGCGAGCCCGGTGACGGACTTGTCGGAAAGGCCGATGTTGAGGACCGTGTCCATCATGCCGGGCATCGAGAACTTCGCGCCGGAACGGACCGAGACCAGCAGCGGGTCGTCCGCCTGGCCGAGCTTCTTGCCCATCTTCGCCTCAAGGGCGTCGAGGTGCGCGCTGACCTCGTCGCGCAGTTCCTTGGGGGCGTCGCCGCTGTCGAGGTAGACCTTGCAGGCCTCGGTCGTGATGGTGAACCCCGGAGGCACCGGCAGACCGAGGTTGGTCATCTCGGCGAGGTTCGCGCCCTTGCCCCCGAGGAGGTCCTTGAGGTCCCTGTTCCCCTCGGTGAAGTCATAGACGAACTTCTGCGCGGTGGAGTGCGCAACTACGTGGGGTTCTTTGTTTTCCGACACGGGTCTCGGCTCCTCAAAGACGCGGTGGCTGCCCTGACGGCGAGGAACATACCCAGATCGAAGGTGTCTGGGTACGTCTACTTAACCGTCATACGGCTTTAACCGCCTGTCCGCCAGCAGATCGAAAGCGGTCCGCGCCCAGCGCCACCGTCGCCACTCTGTTCAAGAGTCGAACGCATCACCACGGACAGCCAGCACGAGCGCCCGAACGATCGACTCTCGGTGACGCAAGCCAGGGAAAGGTGAAAAAAGAAAGGGTGGCACTGGGTGCCACCCTTTGGGAATTGCATTCCGCCGCTAAGTGCTCATCTGAGCGTCTACACCATCAGGCGTGGCGAGAATCACGCCGCCCACCCTCCGGTACCGGAACTCGGATCTCACCCTCCGGACGTGTCCGATTCCGCTTCGTCACTGATGCCCGCACAGTCGTACGGGTCCTTCAACCAGCCATCCGGCAGGACAACCCGCCCATTACCGGACGTACGGCCACGAGGTCCGTCGGCACCCTCCGGCCACGGCTGGTCCAGATCCAGCTCGCTCAGATGAGCGTCCATCTCGGCCAGCGACGAGGCAGTAGCGAGCCTTTTGCGCATTTCGCCGCCGGTCGAGAACCCCTTCAAATACCAGGCGACGTGCTTCCGGAAGTCGATGACACCGCGTGCCTCGTCACCGATCCACTCCCCGAGCAGTTCCGCGTGGCGCCGCATGACGACCGCGACCTCCCGCAGCGTCGGCGTCACCCGCTCCTCGCGCCCCTCGAAGGCCGCCACCAGGTCGCTGAACAGCCACGGGCGCCCCAGGCAGCCGCGCCCCACCACGACCCCGTCGCAGCCGGTCTCGCGCACCATGCGCAGCGCGTCGTCCGCCGACCAGATGTCGCCGTTGCCGAGCACCGGGAGCTCCGGGACGTGCTCCTTGAGCCGGGCGATGGCGTCCCAGTCGGCGGTGCCGCCGTAGTGCTGGGCGGTCGTGCGCCCGTGCAGCGCGATGGCCGTGACGCCCTCGTCGACGGCGATCCGGCCCGCGTCGAGGAACGTGAGGTGGTCGTCGTCGATCCCCTTGCGCATCTTCATCGTGACCGGCAGGTCCCCGGCGTTCCCGACGGCCTCGTGCAGGATCGCGCGCAGCAGGGGCCGCTTGTACGGGAGGGCCGAACCGCCGCCCTTCCGGGTCACCTTCGGCACCGGGCAGCCGAAGTTCAGGTCGATGTGGTCGGCCAGGTCCTCGTCCACGATCATGCGGACCGCCTTGCCGACGGTGACCGGGTCGACCCCGTACAGCTGGATCGAGCGCGGCGTCTCGGTCGCGTCGAAGTGGATCAGCTGCATGGTCTTCTCGTTGCGCTCGACCAGCGCCCGCGTCGTGATCATCTCGCTCACGAACAGGCCCTTCCCGCCGCTGAACTCGCGGCAGAGGGTGCGGAACGGCGCGTTCGTGATGCCGGCCATGGGAGCCAGCACCACGGGCGGCTGCACGACATGGGGGCCGATGTTGAGCGAGGTCATTAGCTCATTGTCCCCCACGTCCCGCCAAGGCCCCGCCTCGCCGGCCGCCCGCCGGAACGCCCGGCCGGCCCCGCCGACGCGGCAGGGCCCGGACACGGCGTACCGCGGTGTCCGGGCCCTGCGCGGTGTTCAGCCGTCTTCGGGCCGGATCGCCCCGCAGGCGTCAGCTCTGCGCGCTGTCGGCGTCCGCGCCCTGGGTGTCTTCGGGCGCGGCCTTCTCGCGCATTTTGCGCACCAGCTCCGCCTTCTGGTCGGCGGCGCTCTGGCGGTCGGCGTTGCGGTGCGGGCCGTTGTTGGCGCGCTCGTCGCGGGACTGCCTCTTGCGCTGGCCGCCGCCCTGGCCGATGGGGTTGTTGATGTTCTTGCTCGTGGTCACGGGTTCTCCCGGCTGATGTGAAGTGATCTACGGATTTCGTCGGTGGGGGACGGGCGCGGCGACGTCAAGGACGTCTGCAGGGGCCCGTCACGCTCTCACTCGTAAATCGGCGTCTGGAAGAACATGGGTCTGACGGTACCCGCTCCCCGTACCGGGTCGCACCAGATTTCCCGGACGCCGACACGGGTCACGCCGGGGCCCCCGGCCGCGTGGACGCGCACCGGGGGCCCGGGAAAAGTACGAGCGGGTCAGCAGCCGAGCAGCCGGACCGCCAGGTACTCCTGGATCATGTCCAGGGAGACGCGCTCCTGCTTCATGGTGTCGCGCTCGCGCACGGTCACCGCGTTGTCGTCGAGGGTGTCGAAGTCGACGGTGACGCAGAACGGGGTGCCGATCTCGTCCTGACGGCGGTAACGGCGGCCGATGGCGCCCGCGTCGTCGAACTCGATGTTCCAGTTCTTGCGCAGGTCCGCGGCGAGCCCCTTGGCCTTCGGGGAGAGCTGCGGGTTGCGGGACAGCGGGAGGACGGCCACCTTGACGGGGGCCAGTCGCGGGTCGAGACCCATGACGACGCGCTTCTCCATGACGCCCTTGGCGTTGGGCGCCTCGTCCTCGCGGTACGCGTCGAGCATGAACGCGAGCATCGCGCGGTTGACACCGGCGGCCGGCTCGATGACGTACGGCGTCCAGCGCTCGTTGGCCTCCTGGTCGAAGTAGACCAGGTCGTGGCCGGAGGCCTTGGAGTGCGCCTTCAGGTCGAAGTCGGTGCGGTTGGCGACGCCTTCGAGCTCGGAGAACTCACTGCCGCCGAAGTTGAAGCGGTACTCGATGTCGGCGGTGCGCTTGGAGTAGTGCGAGAGCTTCTCGGCCGGGTGCTCGTACCAGCGGATGTTCTCGGGGTTGATGCCGAGGTCCAGGTACCAGTTCCAGCGCTGCTCCATCCAGTATTCCTGCCACTGCTCGTCCTCGCCCGGCTTGACGAAGAACTCCATCTCCATCTGCTCGAACTCGCGCGTGCGGAAGATGAAGTTGCCCGGAGTGATCTCGTTCCGGAAGGACTTGCCCATCTGCGCGATGCCGAACGGCGGCTTCTTGCGGGAAGTCTGCTGCACCTGGGCGAAGTTGGTGAAGATGCCCTGTGCGGTCTCGGGGCGCAGGTACGCGGCGGAGCCGGTGTCCTGGGTGGGGCCGAGGTGCGTCTGGAGCATGCCGGAGAACTGCTTGGGCTCGGTGAACTGGCCCTTGGTGCCGCAGTTCGGGCAGTTGACGTCGGCCAGGCCGTTCTCGGGGGCACGGCCGTGATGCTTGGCCTCGTACGCCTCGATCAGGTGGTCGGCGCGGTGCCGCTTGTGACAGGCGGTGCACTCGGTGAGCGGGTCCGAGAAGGTCTGGACGTGACCGGACGCCTCCCACACCTCGGGGGCAAGGATGACCGACGAGTCGATGCCGACCACGTCCTCGCGCCCGACGACCATCGCACGCCACCACTGGCGCTTGATGTTCTCCTTGAGTTCGACACCCAGCGGACCGTAGTCCCAGGCAGCCCTGGAGCCGCCGTAGATCTCACTGCACGGGTAAACGAAGCCACGGCGCTTGCTCAGGCTGACGATGGTCTCGATCTTGTCGGCGGCCACGGTGCTCTCTTCATTACGACGACGAAGGTCTGTGAGGTTTGCCGGTCCCACTGACTGCCCCCGGCGCGCGGTCCCCCTGCACGACCACGACCCGGCGCGGCCCGGCGAATGCCTCAGGTTACCGGCGTGCAGGGGCCCTGGATCAAATCGGTATGGGGGACAGAGCGGACAACAGCACTATTGACAATCGTTTCCACTTTTGTTGAAAATGACTGTCATGAACGTACGACGCCTCATACCTGTCACCGCCACCGCTGTCGCGGTCTCCCTCGGCCTGGTCACCCTCTCGGCCTGCGGGGGCCCCTCGACCGCGGCGGACACCAAGAACGGGGACGGCGCCGGCAAACTGAACGTGATCGCGTCGTTCTACCCCCTGCAGTACCTGGCCGAGGAGATAGGCGGCGACAAGGTCGCCGTCACCCCGCTCACCAAGCCGGGCGTCGAGCCGCACGACCTGGAGCTGAAGCCCAGGCAGACCGCGGAACTCTCCGACGCCGACCTGATCGTCTACCTCAAGGGCCTCCAGCCGGCCGTCGACGAGGCCGTGAAGCAGTCCGGGGCGAAGGCCACCGTCGACGCCACGTCCCTGACGAAGCTGGAGGCGCACGGCACCGCGGCGGGCGGCCACGAGCACGGCGAGGGCGAGGAACACGGCGACGAACACGCGGAGAAGGAGGAGGCCGGGCACGAGGGCCACGGCCACGGCCACGACGAGGCCGGCTCCGACCCGCACATCTGGCTGGACCCGGTGAAGTACGCCGAGGTCGCCCAGGGCGTCGGCAAGGCCCTGGAGAAGGCCGACCCGGACAACGCCGCGACGTACCGGAAGAACACCGACACCCTGGTCGGCAAGCTCGACGGCCTGAACACGGCGTTCAAGAACGGCCTGAAGAACACCACCACCAAGACCTTCATCACCACCCACTCCGCCTTCGGCTACCTCGCCGAGCGGTACGGTCTGGAGCAGGAGGGCATCAGCGGCGTCGACCCCGAGTCGGAGCCCAGTCCCGCCCGCATCAAGCAGCTCCAGAGGATCGCGAAGGAAGACAAGGTCAACACCGTCTTCTTCGAGACCCTGGCCAGCGACAAGACCGCCAGGACCCTCGCCGCGGACACCGGCCTGAAGACGGACGTCCTGGACCCGCTCGAAGGCATCACCGACAAGTCCAAGGGCTCGGACTACATCGAGGTCATGCAGTCCAACCTCGACGCGCTGAAGAAGGCCCTCGGCGCCAAGTGATCCCGTCCGACCCCCACCCCGATCGGAGGCGCGAGCAGTGCAGCGTTCAGTGAGCCAGAGCGACGCCGTCATATCCCTGAGCGCGGCCACCGCCACGCTCGGCTCGCGCCCCGTGCTGCGCGGAGTCGACCTCGCCGTGCAGCGCGGCGAGGTCGTCGCGCTGCTCGGAGCCAACGGTTCCGGCAAGTCCACGGCCGTCCGCTCCGTCATCGGGCAGGTGCCGCTCACCGGCGGCTCTGTCGAGCTGTTCGGCACGCCGCTGAGGCGCTTCAGGCAGTGGGCGCGGGTGGGCTACGTACCGCAGCGGACCACGGCCGCGGGCGGGGTGCCCGCCACCATCCGCGAGGTGGTGTCCTCCGGGCGGCTGTCCCGGGCCCGCCTCGGACTGCTCTCCCGGGCCGACCGGGCGGCCGTGAACCGGGCGATCGACCTGGTCGGGCTCACCGACCGGGCCAAGGACTCGGTGAGCGCCCTGTCCGGCGGCCAGCACCAGCGGGTGCTGATCGCCCGCGCGCTGGCCTGCGAACCGGAACTCCTGATCATGGACGAGCCGCTCGCCGGGGTGGACCTGGCCAGCCAGGAGATCCTGGCCGCGACCCTGCGCGAACAGGTCGCGGCCGGAGTGTCCGTACTGCTGGTACTGCACGAACTGGGCCCGCTGAGGCCGCTGATCGACCGCACCGTCGTCCTGCGCGACGGTCTCGTCGTGCACGACGGGCCGCCGCCCGCCGGGGGCCTGCTGCCCGGCCACGACGCGCACCACCTGACCAAGGAAGACTGCCACCCGGACGCCGTGCACGCCGCCGCGGCCGGGGTACCGACGGGACTGCTGGGCTGATCATGAGCGAACTCCTGGACATCTTCAGCACCCCGTTCATGCAGCGGGCCCTGATTGCCGCCGTCCTCGTCGGCATCACCGCCCCCGCGATCGGGATCTACCTCGTGCAGCGCCGCCAGTCGCTGATGGGCGACGGCATCGGCCATGTCGCCATGACCGGCGTCGGCCTCGGCTTCCTGCTCTCCGCCAGCCCCATCTGGACGGCGACGGCCGTCGCGATCGTCGGCTCGGTCGCCATGGAGCTGATCCGCTGGTACGGCAAAACGCGCGGCGACATCGCCCTCGCGATGCTCTTCTACGGGGGCATGGCCGGCGGTGTGCTGCTGATCAACCTCGCCCCGACCGGCTCCAACGCCAACCTCTCCTCGTACCTTTTCGGCTCGCTCTCGACGGTGTCGAGCCAGGACGTCACCGCGATCGTCGTCCTGGCGGCCTTCGTCGTCCTCGTGACGATGGGCCTGCGCAGGCAGCTGTTCGCGGTCAGCCAGGACGAGGAGTTCGCGCGGGTGACCGGGCTGCCGGTGCGCCTGCTGAACCTGCTCGTCGCCGTCACGGCCGCCGTGACCGTCACCGTCGCCATGCGGGTCGTGGGCCTGCTGCTGGTCAGCGCGCTGATGGTGGTGCCGGTTGCCGCCGCGCAGCAGATCTCGCGCAGCTTCACCGTCACCTTCGTCCTGGCCGTCGCCATCGGCACGACGGTGACCCTGGGCGGAACGGTCACCTCCTACCAGTACGACGTGCCGCCCGGCGCGACGATCGTGCTGCTGGCCATCGGTGTCTTCATCGTGCTGACGCTTCTCGCCACGCCCCTGGCACGGCGGCGCTCGCGCGCGAAAGCCTCCCCGGAGCTCCCGTCGGAGACGGTACGCGCCCCCGACGCGGCGAAGGTGTGACCGCACCCCTCGACAGCCCTGGCACAATGGCCCGACGCATCTATTCGTGTAATGGCGACCAGAGGAGGCACCTGTGACGACGGCGCCGAGCGGTGCGGCGGCCAACGCGGCTCCGGTACGCGGACGCTCCACCCGGCAGCGGACCGCCGTGGCGGCGGCGCTGGACGAGGTGGACGAGTTCCGCAGTGCCCAGGAGCTGCACGACATGCTCAAGCACAAGGGCGCCTCGGTCGGCCTGACCACGGTCTACCGCACCCTCCAGTCCCTGGCGGACGCGGGCGAGGTCGACGTGCTGCGGACGAGCGACGGCGAGTCGGTCTACCGGCGCTGCTCGACCGGCGACCACCACCATCACCTGGTGTGCCGCAAGTGCGGCAAGGCGGTCGAGGTCGAGGGACCGGCGGTCGAGACGTGGGCGGAGTCGATCGCGGCCCAGCACGGGTACGTGAACGTGGCGCACACGGTGGAGATCTTCGGCACGTGCGCGGAGTGCGCGGCCGCCTGACGGCGGCCACCACCGGGCCGCGGCCCATCGGCCGGAGAAGTGACCGGCCCGCAAAAAGTGAGGGCCGGTGACGTGACCGGCCCGTCCGGTGATGAACCTGTGAACGCCTCAACTCCCGCCAGGAGTTGGGGCGTTCGTCGTTGACGGCCAGTTTCGGCCAACCCTCGCCCACCCTCCTGACAGGTCGTCAGTCGCGTGGCACCCTGCCTGTCGCACACCGATTTCCGCACCGCTCCCCTCTTCACAGAAGGAGTTAGCGTGAGACGTCGTCCCCACAGTGCGATGCTCGGCCTGGCCGCTGCCGTAGGCGGCCTGCTCGCCACCGGAGCGGCCCCCGCCTCCGCGGCGGCCGGCACCCCCTCCCCCGCCTCCTCCCCCGCTCCCGCCGCCGAACAGCAGGTCCGGGACTTCTGGACGCCGGAGCGGATGCGCTCCGCGAAGCCGCTGGACCTGCTGAAGGTGCCCCCCTCGAAGGTGAACCCGGCGAAGGCCGGCGGGCCCGTCTCCTCGGTCCCGTCCACGAAGGCGTTCCCGCAGAAGGGCGGGGCGTGGACCGGCGGCGGGGCGGTCGTGAAGACCTCCGGCCGGGTGTTCTTCACCTACCAGGGCCGCACGGCCTCCTGTTCGGGCAACTCCGTCACCAGCCAGAACAAGTCGACCGTCGTCACGGCCGGGCACTGCGTCAAGATGGGCGGCGCCTGGCACACGAACTGGGTGTTCGTCCCCGCGTACCACGACGGCGCGACGCCGTACGGTACGTGGACCGCGTCCAAGATCTCCGCCACCGACCAGTGGGCGGCGAGCGAGGACATCAACTACGACGTGGGCCTGGCGGTGGTGAACCCGCTGAACGGGCAGAAGCTCGCGGACGTGGTCGGGGCGCAGGGCCTCCAGTTCAACGGCGGCTACAACAAGCCGATGTACGCGTTCGGCTTCCCGGCCGCGGCGCCGTACGACGGCAAGCGGCTGATCTACTGCTCCGGGAACACGACGCGGGACTTCCTGTTCTCCAAGGACCACAGCATGGCGTGCGACATGACCGGGGGATCCAGCGGCGGCCCCTGGTTCAACTCCTTCAACGAAGCGACGGGGACGGGGCTGCAGGCGTCGGTGAACAGCTTCGGCTACACGTTCCTGCCGGGGCGGATGTTCGGGCCGTACTTCGGGGCGGAGGTCAAGGCCGCGTACGACAAGGCGCAGGTGAGCTAGGAGGCGGGGGCCGCCACCGCCCCCGGCAGCCCCTGGGCGGCGGGGGCGGGGGCGGCCCCGCGGGGGCGGAACGGGCGGGCACGGGGGCGGCCCCCCACCGGACGTGCGCCCTCCCGCCGTACGCCCAGCACGGCGCGCGTCACCTGGTTCTGGGGGGCAGCCGGACGACGGTCAGGAAGAAGTCGTCGATCTGCCGTACCGCGGCGATGAACTGGTCCAGGTCCACCGGCTTGGTGACGTACGCGTTGGCACGCAGCTCGTAGCTGCGCAGCACGTCCTCGTCCGCCGAGGACGTCGTCAGTACCACCACCGGGATGTGCGCCAGATCCTCGTCCTTCTTGATCCGCTCCAGCACCTGCCGCCCGTCGTACTTGGGCAGGTTCAGGTCCAGCAGGATCAGGTCCGGCCGTACCGCGTCGGTGTGGCCACCCTGCCGGTACAGGAAGTCGAACGCCTCCTGCCCGTCCCGCACCACGTGCAGCCGGTTGCGGATCTTGTTGTCGGCGAACGCCTCCCTGGTGATCAGTTCGTCCCCGGGATCGTCCTCGACGAGGAGCACTTCGATGGGGTGGGCGGGCGTGCTGCTCATGCGTTCGCTCCTGTCGTGCCGACCGTGTCACCGGACGGTGCGGCGTGCTCCGCCACCGGCAGGCTGAAGCACACCCTGGCCCCCTCCGGCACTCCGGTGTCCAGGCGGATCGTCCCGCCGTAGTACTCGACGATCTTCCGGCAGAGGGCCAGCCCGATGCCGGTCCCCGGGTACTCGTCGCGGGAGTGCAGCCGCTGGAAGATGACGAAGACCTTCTCGGCGAACTCCCCGGGCACGCCGATTCCGTTGTCGCGGACGCTGAAGTGCCAGAGCCCGCCGTCCCGTTCGCAGTCCACGACGACACGCACGGGACGTTCGGGGTGGCGGAACTTCACCGCGTTGCCGAGGAGGTTCTGCCACAGCATGACCAGGCTGGCCGGGTCGCCGACGACGACCGGCAGCGGGCGGCTCCGCACCTCGATCCCCGCCTGGGCCTCCGCCACGGCCACGGCCAGGTTGCGACGCGCCTCGGCGAGCACGTCGTCCATCGCGACCCGCACCGGGGCGTCGTCCAGCCGCCCCACCCGCGAGAAGGTCAGCAGGTCGCTGATGAGGATCTGCATGCGCTTCGCCCCGTCCACCGCGAAGCCGATGTACTGCTTGCCGCGCGCGTCGACGACGTCCCCGTACCGCTTCTCCAGCAGCTGGCAGAACGAGGCGACCTTGCGCAGCGGCTCCTGCAGGTCGTGCGAGGCGACGTACGCGAACTGCTCCAGCTCGGCGTTGGAACGCCGCAGTTCGGCGGCCTGGGCGTCCAGGTCGACGGCCTGCCTGGCGAGTTCGCGCTCCCGCGCCCTGGCCTCCGTCAGCTCCCCCGCGATGCGCCGCCGCATCGAGTCCACCGAGCGGCCGACGGACCGTACGTCCGCCGGGCCCGGCACCTCGATCCGCCGGTCGAACTCGCCGCCCGCGACCTGGTCGGCGGCCGCGCGCAGCGCGCTCAGCGGGGAGACGACCATGCGGTTGAGCAGCAGCGCCAGCAGGCTGCCGGTCGCGACGATCACGGCGAGCATCCCGAGGAACACCCAGTCCCGCAGGACGCGCAGCGCCATCATCTCGTCGCGGGCCTCGTCGCGGGCCTGCACGAGGTGCCGCTCCTGGGCGTGCAGCAGTTCGCGCAGTTCGTCGAAGCGCCGCTTGCTGGCCTCGACCCGCGGCTGTACGGAGTCGACGCTCGCACCGGCGCGGATCGCGGCGATCAGCGGGTCGGCCTGCTCCTGGCGCCACCGCGCGGCCTTGTGCGTGACCGCCGCGAGGTCGCCGCCGAGCCGGCCCCCGGCACCGAGGAGCCGGGCCACTTCGGCCCGGTGGAGGCGTTCGTCGCGGACGCCTTCCTCGTACGGTGCGAGGAAGGCCTCGTCGCCGCTGAGGGCGAAGCCGCGGACGCCCGACTCCTGGTCGAGCAGGGCCTTCTGGAGCTGGAGGGTGGCGGACCGGCCCGGCTGGATGTGGTCGACGAGCTCGGTGTTACGGCTGTTGGTACGCCCCAGGAGGACGGCGCCGACGGACGCGCAGAGCAGCAGCAGGGCGGCCATGGTGCCCAGTACGAGCCGGATCCAGCCGCGTACCGAAAGCCGCCCGAACCCGACGGGCTCGCGGGGGCCGGCGGGGCGGTCGTCGGCGGGCTGCCGGGTGCCGGCGGGCCTGTTGCAGGCGCGCCCCCGGCTGCCGGCCGGTCCGCCGGTGGTGGGTCCGTCGCGTCCGGCTCCGGGGGCTTCCTCGCCCATCTCAGCCGGTTCCCCACGCCAGGTGGAGGACGGCTATGTCGTCGGCCAGTCCGCCGTGCGGGGCGGCGGCGTCCGTCGCCGCCTGGACGAGCGTCTGCACGAACTGGTGGGCGGGCAGCGCCTCGTACTCGCGCGCCAGTGCCAGCAGCCCGTTCTCGCCGAGGCGGGTGCGCGGCCCGGTGAGGCCCTCGAAGAGGCCGTCGGTGAAGACGACGATGCCGGTGCCGGGTTCCAGGGGGAGATCGGTCTCGGGCCAGACGCCGGTGCCGGGTGCGATGCCGAGCGCCATGCCGCCGGGCGGGTCGTACCAGGTGGTGCCCGAGGGGCCGCGGACGAGCAGCCCCGGGTGGCCCGCCCGCACCACCCGCACCGAGCGCCGGTCGGGCGGGAAGACCAGGCTCGTCAGGGTGGCGAAGACCTGCTGGGCGGACCGCTCGGCCGCCATGATCTCTTCGAGGAGCCGGATCTGGGCGGGCCCGGTGCAGCCGCTGAGGACCGCCGCCCGCCACGCCACCCGCAGGCACACCCCGAGTGCCGCCTCCGCCGCCCCGTGCCCGGACACGTCGCCGATGACGGCGTGCACGGTTCCGTCGGCGGTCTGCACGACGTCGTAGAAGTCCCCGCTGAGCAGACCCTGTTCGCGCCCCGGGTCGTAGCGGGCGTCCACTTCGAAGCCGGTGCCGCGCATCAACGGCACGGGCAGCAGACCGAGTTCCAGCCGGGCGTTCTCCTCGGCGCGCAGGCGTCCCGCGTGCAGGGCGACCGACGTCTGCTCGACCTGCTTGCGCTGCACGGCGTACCGCACGGCCCGGCTGAGGGTCTCCGCGTCGAGGCGCCCCTTGACCAGGTAGTCCTGCGCGCCCTCCGCCACCGCGGTGTGACCGGCCTCGCCCTCGACGAGCCCGGTCAGTACGACGATGGCCGCGTCCGGGTGCGCGGCGAGCACCTGGCGCACGGCGTCCAGCCCGCGCACGTCGGGCAGGTGCAGGTCGAGCAGTACGCACACCGGCCCGATGTGCGTACTGAGGAACCTGCGTGCCTCGTCCAGCGAGGTGCACCAGTGCACGTCCGCCGCGAGGTCGCTCTCCTCCAGTACGTCCGTGAACAGCAGGGCGTCGGCCGCGTCGTCCTCGACCAGGAGCAGTGCCGCGTCGAGGCGTCTTCGCCCCGTTACCGCACCCGGCACCACGAGTCGTTCGGCCACCCCATACCCCCGCCCCAGGAAGCCGGGCTGCCCGGCCGGTGTGCCCGTGCCTCCTTCGGCGAAATGATACTGCCGGGGCCGCAGCCATCAGCCCTGTTCGGGCACCTGCGACAGGGGCAGAGCGGACTGCGCCTGCTGCTCGTTGGGGATCGCGCCGCCGAACCTCCGGTCACGCTGGGCGTATGCGTAGCACGCGTCCCACAGGTTGCGCCGGTCGAAGTCGGGCCACAGCACGTCCTGGAAGACCATTTCGGCGTAGGCGCTCTGCCACAGGAGGTAGTTGGAGGTGCGCTGCTCACCGCTGGGCCGCAGGAAGAGGTCCACGTCCGGCATGTCCGGGTAGTACAGGTACTTGGCGAAGGTCTTCTCGTTGACCTTCGACGGGTCGAGCTTCCCGGCCGCCACGTCCCGCGCGACGGCCTGCGCGGCGTCGGCGATCTCCGCCCGGCCGCCGTAGTTCACGCAGAAGTACAGGGTCATCGCGTCGTTGTCGACGGTCTGCTCCTGGGCGATCTGGAGCTCCTGGACGACGGACTTCCACATCTTGGGCATCCGCCCGACCCAGCGGATCCGGATGCCGAGCTCGTTCATCTCGTCGCGGCGGCGGCGGATGACGTCCCGGTTGAAGTTCATCAGGAAGCGGACCTCGTCGGGCGTGCGCTTCCAGTTCTCGGTGGAGAAGGCGTACAGGGACAGGTTCTTGACCCCCATCTCCAGGCACCCCTTCAGCACGTCGAGCACCACACCCTCGCCCACCTTGTGGCCCTCGGTGCGCGGCAGCCCGCGTTCCTTGGCCCAGCGGCCGTTCCCGTCCATGACGATGGCCACGTGTTCGGGGATCAGCTCGTCGGGGATCTTCGGGGGGCGGGCACCGGACGGGTGCGGCTCGGGGATCTTGTACTCGCGCCTGTTGCGTCCGAGAATCCCGCGTCGTGCCATGGCTGTGCTCTCCCTTGTTGCCTTACGTCTTCTCTACGTACCTGAGCGAGCGCAGCCCGCGCTCCAGGTGCCAGTGCAGGTACGCCGACACCAGTCCGCTGCCCTCACGCGCGTGCCGCGGCTCGCACGCGTCGGCGGCCGTCCAGTCCCCCGTGAGCAGGGCGCTCAGCAGCGCGACGGCCTCCGCAGAGGGTACGACGCTGCCGGGCACCCGGCAGTCACCGCATATGACCCCGCCGGCCGAGACGGAGAACAGCCGGTTGGGTCCGTCGATGCCGCACTTGGCGCAGTCGTCGAAGCTGGGGGCGTAGCCGTTGACGGCGAGGGAGCGCAGGAGGAACGCGTCGAGGATCAGGTTCGGGGCGTGCTCGGCACGCGACAGCGTCCGCAGGCCGCCCACCAGCAGGAGGTACTGCTGCACCGCGGGCTCGCCCTCGTGGTCGGTGAACCGTTCCGCGGTCTCCAGCATGGCCGTGCCGGCGGTGTACCGGCCGTAGTCGGTCACGATGCCGCTGCCGTACGGGGCGATGATCTCGCCCTGGGTGCAGAGCGGCAGGCCGCGGCCGATCAACTCGCTGCCACGCGCGAAGAACTGCACGTCCACGTGCGAGAAGGGCTCCAGACGGGCACCGAACTTGGACTTCGTGCGGCGTACGCCGCGGGCCACGGCGCGGACGCGGCCGTACTTGCGGGTGAGCAGCGTGATGATGCGGTCCGCCTCGCCCAGCTTCTGGGTGCGCAGGACGATGCCGTCGTCACGGAACAGGCTCATGGGTTCCATTGTCCCGTACGGACGGGCGCGAGCGTGCAGGGTGCGGGGGTGCGACGGGCACGCCGGGCCGCGTGCGCCGCACTCGGCGCGGTGGCCGCCGTGATGGCCGTGTGCCTGCTCGTACTGCTGCCCGGGAGCCCCCTCGACCCGGCCCCGGTCCCGCCCGCGCACTCCCCGGCCCCGCGCACCTCCGAGCCCCCCGGGGCGGACCACCACGAGGGCCGGCATCACCACCGCCGAGAGGGTAGCCGGACACGGCGAACAGCCGCAGCAGCAGGAACAGGCACGCGCCGGGCCTGCTCAGGACGGTGTGCGGGCCGCCGCCGCCAGCAGCCGGTCCGTGTCCTGCGGACAGAGCTTCAGGGCCGCCCCGACCATCGTCAGGACCTCCCGTTCGGCCGGGCTGTACGGGCCGTCGGCAAGGGCGATGCGGGCGCCCTGGAGCAGGAGCGACTCCCGCCCCTCGACCGCCAGGTGCGGGGCGAGGGGGCCAAGGGCCTCGTGCAGTTCGATGGCCAGGGAGGCGCTGTACGGGAAGTCCGGCTCGCCCTCGCCCCGCGCGCCCGCCGCCGCGGGCTCGGCCGCGTCCGCCGGGTGGCATCCCCGGTCCGAGGTGAGGGCCTGCATCAGGAGGGTGAGCTGGTCCTCCGTACAGTCCTCGAACCCGGCGGAGCGGACCGTCGCGGCGGCCGTGCCGGTCACCGTGCGGCAGGACGTGCCGCCGGCGGCGAGGACGGCGAGGGCGACCGTGTGGACGGCGTCGCGGAGCATCGCGGAGAAGCGGACCGTGGTGGGGTGGTCGAGCGTCTCGGTCCCGAACTCGCGCGCGCAGGAGGCGCACTGGACGCTCGGGCCGACGAGGCCGCGCGCCACCAGCGGCACACCGAGGACGGTGAGACGCCGGCGGCCGGTGCGCCGGGAGTAGTTGCGGTCGCCGCCGCAGCCGGGGCAGAAGAACTCACCGTCGCCGACGACGGTCCACGTGGTGCGCACGCCCCACGCACCGCGCCAGACACTGCCCCACGGGCTGGACGATCGGCCTCGCACTGGCAGCACGGCGCACCTCCGTAACGCTTCGGCATCCTTGCCGGGGTTGGACGTGATGTTAGCCACATCCGTGAGGCCCCGTCAGCACCCCGGGAAAAGACGGAGGTCCCGCCCAGGGGCTGACATGGGCGGGACCTCGGGAAACGCGCGAAAACAGATCGGTCAGCGAGCTGCCCGGTTCACGGCGGAGACGACCGCCTTCAGGGAGGCACGCGTCGTGTTCGAGTCGATGCCGATGCCCCACAGGACCTTGCCGTCGATGGCGCACTCGATGTACGAGGCGGCCTGCGCGGAGGCGCCCTCGCTCATCGTGTGCTCCTGGTAGTCCAGCAGACGGGCGTCGACGCCGACGGCGGCCAGCGCGTCGAAGAACGCGGAGATGGGACCGTTGCCCGTGCCCGACAGCACGGTCTCCGTGCCGTCGACGACCGCCTCGACGCTCAGGGTGTCGCGGCCCTCGGAGTCGGTGGAGCTCTGGCTGGAACGCACCTGGATGCGGCCCCACGGGTTGCCGCTGTCGGGCAGGTACTCGTCCCGGAAGACCGACCAGATGTCCTTCGGGGTGACCTCGCCGCCCTCGGAGTCCGTCTTCTGCTGGATGATCTTCGAGAACTCGATCTGCATGCGGCGCGGCAGGTCCAGCTTGTGGTCGTTCTTCAGGACGTAAGCGATACCGCCCTTGCCGGACTGCGAGTTGACCCGGATCACGGCCTCGTACGACCGGCCGACGTCCTTGGGATCGATGGGCAGGTACGGGACGGCCCACTCGATGTCGTCGACGGTCTTGCCGGCGGCGGCCGCGTCGGCCTCCATGGCGTCGAAGCCCTTCTTGATGGCGTCCTGGTGGGAGCCGGAGAAGGCGGTGTAGACGAGGTCGCCCGCGTAGGGGTGACGGGGGTGGATCTCCATCTGGTTGCAGTACTCGGAGGTGCGGCGGATCTCGTCGATCTGCGAGAAGTCGATCTGCGGGTCGACGCCCTGCGAGAACAGGTTCATGCCCAGGGTGACCAGGTCGACGTTGCCGGTGCGCTCGCCCTGTCCGAACAGGCAGCCCTCGATGCGGTCCGCGCCCGCCATGATCGCCAGCTCGGCGGCGGCGACGGCGGTGCCGCGGTCGTTGTGCGGGTGGACGGACAGGCAGACGTGCTCCCGGCGGCTCAGGTTCCGGGACATCCACTCGAACCGGTCCGCGTGCGTGGAGGGCGTGGAGCGCTCCACGGTGGCGGGCAGGTTGAGGATGATCTCGCGGCCCTCCTCGGGACCCCACACGTCGCACACCGCCTCGCAGACCTCCAGGGCGAAGTCCAGCTCGGTGTCGGTGAAGATCTCCGGCGAGTACTGGTACCCGAAGACCGTTTCGGGGCCGAGGATCTTCTCCGCGTACTCCATCACCAGCCGGGTACCGTCCACGGCGATCTGCTTGACCTGTTCCTTCGAGCCACGGAAGACGACGCGGCGGAAGGTCGGGGCGGTCGCGTTGTACAGGTGCACGGTGGCCCGGCGGGCGCCGCGCAGGGACTCCACGGTGCGCTCGATCAGCTCTTCGCGGGCCTGGGTCAGAACGGAGATCGTCACGTCCTCGGGGATCGCACCCTCTTCGATGATGGAACGCACGAAGTTGAAGTCGGTCTCGCCGGACGACGGGAAACCGACCTCGATCTCCCTGTAGCCCATCCGCACCAGCAGATCGAACATCTCGCGCTTGCGGGCCGGGCTCATCGGGTCGATCAGCGCCTGGTTGCCGTCCCGCAGGTCGGTGGACAGCCAGCGGGGGGCCTTGGTGATGCGGCGGTCCGGCCAGGTGCGGTCGGGGATCTCGACAGCCTCGTACCCGCCGTACTTGTGCACGGGCATCCCGGACGGCTTCTGGAAGTGGGACGCGTTGGTGACGGGCGTCGGGTTGCCGACGGACTGCTGAGTCATGGCGTAGGGCTCCTCGGGTCTCCTGCAAGGGGACGGCCGACGTGTCTGCGCAGCACCAGATCCCGCGGGGAGGGGGTCGGCCTACGACTACAGGCCCTCGCCGCGGCAGCTAAGGAGAAGCAGCCCGAAACGCATGATGTGCCGCAGCCTAACCGAGGGACGGCCAGGGCGCCGGTCCCGTATCAGTATGCAAGACCGGGCATTGGTGTCAGGCGAATAGTGATCAATCCCTCGAAGCGTTGAAAAAACGCGTATATCTTCGTCGCAGCTAGTGACAGTGACATGACCCAGTGCCACATTGCTCGCCATGGAAGCCACTCGTCCCGTTTTCTGCACCATCGTGCCGCCCCACGTCCTCGACAGGCTCGCCCGTTCCGAGGACCCCGCACTGGCCGGACCCGCCCGCCGCACACTCGAAGCGGACGCCGCGCAGCGCACCCACCGCCGGCTGACCACGGTCCTGGGCGCTCCGCCGGCCAGGACCGCCCCCGGGGCCGCCGAGGGCGGGGCCCGGCGCACGGTCTTCGACGCCGGCAACCGGCGCGAGCTGCCGGGCCGCGTCGTACGCAGGGAGGGCGACCAGCCCCACCAGGACGCCACCGTCAACCGTGCGCACAACGGACTCGGCGCGACCTTCGACCTGTTGCTGCAGGTCTTCGGACGCGACTCCGTCGACGGCAACGGGCTGCCCCTGCACGCGACCGTCCACTTCGACCGGGACTACGGGAACGCGTTCTGGGACGGCGAGCAGATGGTCTTCGGAGACGGCGACGGCGAGATCTTCCTCGACTTCACCCTCCCCGTCGACGTCATCGGCCACGAGCTGGCACACGGCCTGACCCAGTACACGGCGAACTACACGTACTTCGGCCAGCCGGGCGCCCTGAACGAGTCGGTGTCGGACGTCATCGGCTCCCTCGTCAAGCAGTACGTGAACGACCAGACCGCGGGCGAGGCCGACTGGCTGATCGGCGCGGGGCTGCTCGCCGAACGCGTCACGGGCGTCGCGCTGCGCTCCATGAAGGCCCCGGGGACGGCGTACGACGACGACGTGCTGGGCAAGGACCCGCAGCCCGCGACGATGGACGACTACGTCACCACCGGCCGCGACAACGGCGGCGTGCACATCAACTCGGGCATTCCCAACCACGCGTTCTACCTGCTCGCCACCGCACTGGGCGGCAGGGCGTGGGAGCGGGCCGGACAGATCTGGTACGACACCCTCACGGCCGGAACGCTCACCGTCACCCCCACGTTCGCGGACTTCGCGCGGGCGACGGCAGCGGCGGCGCGCACCCGCTTCGGGGAGGGCGAGGAACTGGAGTCGCTCCTCAAGGCGTGGGAGCGGGTGGGGGTACCCGCGCACTGAGGCACGCGGGGGCTGCCGGCACGCCTCGCGCGCCGGCATCGGGACAGCGGCCGGTACGGCCCCTACCGGCGGAGTCCCGCGCGTACTACAACGGACCGCATGCGTATTCAGGTAGTCCGCAGCGGAGGATTCGCCGGGATCGAGCGCCGGGCCGGGGTCGACACCTCGTGCCTGCCCGACGCCGAGGAGTGGCACGCCCTGGCCGCCGGGGCGCTCTCCTGCGGCCGGGACGTGCGGCCGGAAGAGACGGGGATCGCCGACGGATTCTCGTACGAGATCACCGTGGACGGGCGGACGGTCCACTTCTCCGAACCGCAACTCTCCGAGCAGCAGCGGGAGTTGATTACCCGGGTACTGAAGGAGGGCGCCTAGCGGGCCGGACCTGGCGTGCCGGACCTGACGGGCCGGGCCTCGGCAACGGCGCACGGGCCGGCATGCGGGCGAACGGCCGGGAAGTCCTGCCGCCCGGTCGTTGACACGACCCTCGGGGCGTACTCACCATCTCCCCCATGACATCGCTGCCGCCCGGTCCGGCACTCCCGGCGTACCCTCCGCTGCCCCGCTTTCCGGCCAATTTCCTGTGGGGCGTGTCCACTTCGGCCCACCAGATCGAGGGCGCGGCACGCGAGGACGGGCGCGGACCCTCGTCCTGGGACGCCTTCGCCGCCGAGCCCGGACGCATCAAGGACGCCTCCGACGCGTCCGTGGCCGTGGACCACTACCACCGCTATCCGCAGGACGTGGAGCTGCTCAAGAACCTCGGAGTGGGCGGCTACCGCTTCTCCCTCTCCTGGTCGCGGGTGCTGCCCGAGGGGGCCGGGGCGGTCAACCCGGCGGGCCTCGGCTTCTACGACCGCCTCGTCGACGCCCTGTGCGAGGCGGGGGTGCGCCCCGTGCCGACCCTCTTCCACTGGGACACACCCCTCGCGCTGGAGGAGGCGGGCGGCTGGCTGGAACGGGACACCGCGTACCGCTTCGCCGAGTACGTGGACGTGGTCGCCGCCCGCCTCGGCGACCGCGTGGGCCGCTGGATCACCCTCAACGAGCCCGCCGAACTCACCATGCTGGGGCACGCGCTGGGGGCGCACGCACCCGGCAGGCGGATGCTGTTCGACGCGCTGCCCGTCGCCCACCACCAGCTCCTCGCGCACGGCCTCGCGGTCGACGTGCTGCGCACCCGCGGCTCCGGCAGCATCGGCATCGCCAACTCGCACGGCCCGACCTGGCCCGCCTCGGACTCCGAGGAGGACCGCGCCGCCGCCGACTTCTACGACCTGCTGCTCAACCGCCTCTTCGCGGAGCCCGTGCTGCTCGGTGCCTACCCCGACGGCATCGCCGACCTGCTGCCCGGCCCCGTCGCCGACGACCTGCGCCTGATCTCCGAGCCGCTGGACTGGTACGGGATCAACTACTACCAGCCGACCAGGGCCGGCGCCCCGGACCCGAAGGCGTCCACGGACTTCGCGGGCATCACCGTCCCGCCCGAGATGCCCTTCTCCCTGCGCCCCGTCGAGGGTTGCCCGCGCACGGCGTCCGGCTGGGCCGTCGTCCCCGAGGCCCTCACCGAACTCCTCGTGACGTTCCGCGACCGCTACGGCGACCGGCTGCCGCCGGTCGTCATCACGGAGAACGGGTGCAGTTACCAGGGCCTGGACGACCGGGAAAGGATCAGCTTCCTCGACGGTCACCTGCGGGCACTGCACGCTGCGATGGAAGCGGGAGTCGACGTACGCGGCTACTTCGTGTGGTCCCTGCTGGACAACTGGGAATGGGCGGAGGGCTACGCGCAGCGGTTCGGCCTGGTGCACGTGGACTTCGAGGACGGCACCTTGAACCGCACCCCAAAGGCCTCGTACCACTGGCTCCGCCACGCCCTCCAGTCCCCATCCTGACCCCCTGGGTCAGCCCCCTCGGGCGGCGGAACGGCCTCGCTCCCGGCAGCCCCCTGCTCCGTACCTGCAGCCCCCGGCTCAGAACCCCAGCTTCCGCAACTGCTTCGGATCCCGCTGCCAGTCCTTGGCCACCTTCACATGCAGGTCGAGATACACCGGCGTCCCGAGCAGCGCCTCGATCTGCTTGCGGGACTTCATCCCGACGTCCTTGAGCCGCTGCCCCTTCGGCCCGATGATGATGCCCTTCTGGCTCGGCCGCTCGATGTAGACATTCGCGTGGATGTCGAGCAGCGGCCGGTCGGCGGGCCGGTCCTCCCGGGGGATCATCTCCTCGACGACGACCGCGATCGAGTGCGGCAGCTCGTCCCGCACCCCTTCCAGTGCGGCCTCGCGGATCAGCTCCGCGACCATCACCATCTCCGGCTCGTCCGTGAGGTCGCCCTCGGGGTACAGCGGCGGGCTCTCGGGGAGCATCGGCGCGATCAGATCGGCCAGCAGCGACACCTGCTCGTCGCCGACGGCCGACACGGGCACGATCTCCGCCCAGGCGATGCCCAGCTCGCGGCCGAGCTCGTCGATCGCCAGGAGCTGCTCGCGCAACTGCTTCGGTCCGACGAGGTCCGTCTTCGTCACGATGGCGATCTTCGGGGTCTTCTTGATCCCGGCGAGTTCCTTCGCGATGAACTTGTCGCCGGGTCCGAGCTTCTGGTCGGCGGGAACGCAGAAGCCGATCACGTCGACCTCGGCCCAGGTGGTCCGCACGACGTCGTTCAGCCGCTCGCCGAGCAGGGTGCGCGGCTTGTGGAGGCCGGGGGTGTCGACCAGGATCAGCTGGGCGTCCGGCCGGTGCACGATGCCGCGCACGGTGTGCCGGGTGGTCTGGGGGCGGCTGGAGGTGATGGCCACCTTCGTGCCGACCAGAGCGTTCGTGAGGGTGGACTTGCCCGCGTTGGGGCGGCCCACGAAGCAGGCGAAGCCGGCCCGGTGGGGGGCGGGGTCGGCTGCGGGGTTTTCGGGAGTACGAGCGCTCATGCGGCCCATTCTCCCCGATGTACGCCGAAGGGCCGACCAGTGGCCGGCCCTTCGCGGGTGGTGCGGGGTGGCGGTGGGGACAGGCCCGGTCCGCCGGGAGGTCAGGACAGGCCGGCCTTCGCGCCGCAGGAGCCCCAGGCGCCGGGACCCTGCGCCGCCAGGACCTTCTCGGCGACGGCGATCTGCGCGGCCTGGCTCGCCTGGTGGGCGCTCGGCGCGTGGGCGGTGCCGCCGAAGGCGGACCAGGTCTGCTGGGTGAACTGGAGGCCGCCGTAGTAGCCGTTGCCGGTGTTGATGGCCCAGTTGCCGCCCGACTCGCACGCCGCGACCGCCGGCCAGTTGGCGCCGGAGGCCGCGGAGGCGCTGCCCGTACCGGTGAGGATCATGGCCGCGGCGGCGCCGGCCGTCACGACGGAACCGGTGATGCGGCGGGCGGCGGTGGTGCGGATCAGGGAGGAGAACACGCGGTGGCCTAACTCTGGGGGGACGTGGTCCGCCGGGCCGGGGCTTCGCTTGCTGCCCCGTCCGGCGTGCTTCCACACTCCCAGCGCGGCCGGGCCCGATCCACGGACCTTCGGGAGGAGGGGACGGGACCTTGGCCCCGCCCCCGGGTCCTCCTCCGCCGGGCCGGAGGACCCGGGCCGAAGGTCCTGCCGCAGGCGTCACGCGGCCAGGAACGGGCCCGGCCGTGCGGACCGGCCGGGGGTCGCCCGGCCCCCGCCGCGGCCCTCTGTGCGCTGCCTCACACCCGGGGCCTGCTGCATGCCCCTGCCGCCGCGCCGCGCTTCCGCGCGAGGGACACGCCCTCGTTGCGGAACGCCGGGCATCCGGGGCGCCCCGGGACCCCGGAGTGTGCCCCGATCCCGGTTCACACCTCGACGCGCGTCCTGACCACCGCGTCCGGCCCCGCCAGCAGGACGGGAGTGCCCGGTCCGCCCAGGTCACGTACCGCCGCGAGATCGGCGTCGGCGGGCTCCGGGGACGCGGTGACGACGGCCGCCGCCTCCAGCGAAGCGGCCCCGCTCGCGACGGCCATCGCGACGGCCGTCTGCAGGGCGCTCAGCCGCAGCGAGTCGAGGGCGACGGTCCCCGCGACGTACGTCCGCCCGGTCTCGTCGCGGACGGCGGCACCCTCCGGCACCCCGTTGCGGGCCCGGGTGCTGCGCGCGAGGGTGAGGAGTTTCTGGTCCTCGGGTTCGAGAGGGGCGGCCTGGGGGTCCTCGGAGGACGGGGAAGTGGTCATGCCCCCGAGCATAGGAAGCACCGTGGTCCGGCCGCTCGTCCGGGTCGGGCCTTCTTGCCGTCCTGGCCGCCGGCTCCGGCCTTCTCGGCCTCGGCGACGGCCGTGGTCCTCTGCGGCGGGCGGCGGCCGTACACCGGTCAGGGGCGGTCCAGCGTCAGGCGGACCGCCCTCGGCAGGCCCGCCACCACCAGGTCGTACGAGTCCTCGATCAGTTCGCGCACCAGCCGGTCGGGGACCGTGCCGTCGAGGGTGACGGTGTTCCAGTGCCGCTTGTTCATGTGCCAGCCGGGAGCGATCGCCTCGTACTGGGCCCGCAGCCGCACCGCCTGCTCCGGATCGCACTTGAGGTTCACGCCGAGCGGCACGGAATCGAGCGCGCTCAGCGCGAACATCCGGCCCGCCACTTTGTAAACGGACGTCTGCGGAGTGAAGGGGAACTCCTCGACGGCTCCGTTGAAGTCGAGGCACAGCGCACGAAGCCGTTCAGGAGTCATCCCCGCATTATCGACCCGGCGTTCCTCGGACGCGTCTCCCCGGAGCCCGGCGGCCTCTCAGTCCTCCGTGTGCTCCGGCGCGGTCTCCTCCTCCGCCAGCACGGTCACGATCTTGTTCCGGCGTCCCGCGGGCGACTCCGCGGTCAGCCGCACCCGCCGCCCGTCCGGCAGGTCCACCCGCGCCGAGGCGCCCGCGATGGGCACGCGGCCCAGCGCCTTCGCCAGCAGTCCGCCCACCGTCTCGACGTCCTCGTCGTCGAACTCGTCGAGCCCGTAGAGCTCCCCGAGGTCGTCGATGTCCAGTCGTGCGGTGACCCGGAAGCGGCCCTCTCCCAGCTCCTCCACCTGGGGGACCTCCCGGTCGTACTCGTCGGTGATCTCGCCGACGATCTCCTCCAGGATGTCCTCGATCGTCACGATTCCGGCCGTGCCGCCGTACTCGTCGATCACCACCGCCACGTGATTGCGTTCCTGCTGCATTTCCCGCAGCAGGTCACCGGCGTTCTTGGTGTCCGGAACGAAAACCGCCGGACGCATCGCCGTCGACACCAGATCGGACTCGGAGTCCCTGTTGACGTGCGTCTTGCGCACCAGGTCCTTCAGGTAGACGACCCCGACGACGTCGTCCTCGTTCTCGCCGGTCACCGGGATCCGCGAGAACCCGGACCGGAGCGCCAGCGTCAGTGCCTGACGGACCGTCTTGAACCGTTCGATGGAGACGAGGTCCGTGCGGGGCACCATCACCTCGCGCACCAGGGTGTCGCCCAGCTCGAAGACGGAGTGGACCATGCGCCGCTCGTCGTCCTCGATGAGCGACTCCTGCTCGGCGAGGTCGACCATCGCCCGCAGTTCCGCCTCGCTCGCGAAGGGCCCCTTGCGGAAACCCTTTCCGGGCGTCAGGGCGTTACCGATCAGAATCAGCAGCTGCGGAACGGGACCCATGATCCGCGCCAGCGGCAGCAGCACGTACGCCGAAGCCGTCGCCGTGTTCAACGGGTGCTGACGGCCGATGGTCCGCGGCGACACCCCCACCGCGACGTAGCTGACGAGGACCATCACGGCGATGGCGACGAGCAGCGCCTGCCAGGTCTTGTCGAAGACTTCCAGGAAGCCGTACGTGACGAGGGCGCCCGCCGCCATTTCGCAGGCGACGCGCACCAGCAGTGCCACGTTCAGGTAGCGGGTGGGGTCGGCGGCGACCTGTGCCAGCTTCGCGCTGCCGCGTTTGCCGGCCCGTACCGCCTCCTCCGCGCGGAAGGTGGAGACCCGGGCCAGACCGGCCTCCGCGCACGCGGCCAGCCACGCCACGACGACCAGTGCGACGGCGCCGAGGACGAGTTGGGCGCTCATGAGACGGTCGGCGCCGGGGACGGACCGGTGAGGCCCTTCTCCGCCCGCCAGCCGTCGACGATGGCGGCCTGGAGGCCGAACATCTCGGTCTTCTCCTCGGGCACCTCGTGGTCGTAACCGAGGAGGTGCAGCACCCCGTGCACGGTGAGCAGCTGGAGCTCCTCGTCCATGGAGTGCTCGGTGGGGGCGTCCTTGCCCTGCTGTTCGGCCACCTCCGGGCAGAGCACGATGTCACCGAGGAGCCCCTGCGGGGGCTCCTCGGCGTCCTTCGTCGGCGGCCGCAGCTCGTCCATCGGGAAGGACATGACATCGGTGGGGCCGGGGAGGTCCATCCACTGGATGTGCAGCTGCTCCATGGCGTCGGCGTCCACGACGATCACCGACAGTTCGGAGAGCGGGTGGATGCGCATCCGCGCGAGGGCGTAGCGGGCGATGTCGAGGATCGCCTGCTCGTCGACCTCGGTTCCGGACTCGTTGTTGACGTCGATCGACATGGTGCGCTGTGGCTCTACTTCCCGGTCCGGCCGCCCTGCCCGTGCTGGGCCCCGGTGCGGCTTTCGTACTGCTCGTACGCGTCGACGATACGGCCGACGAGCTTGTGCCGGACGACATCCTCCGACGTGAGCCGGGAGAAGTGGATGTCGGGGAGGTCGCCGAGGATCTCCTGCACCTGACGCAGACCGCTCTTCGTGCCGTTCGGCAGGTCGACCTGGGTGACGTCACCGGTGATGACGATCTTCGAGTCGAAACCGAGGCGGGTGAGGAACATCTTCATCTGCTCGGTGCTGGTGTTCTGCGCCTCGTCCAGGACGACGAACGCACTGTTCAGTGTGCGGCCGCGCATGTACGCCAGGGGGGCCACCTCGATCGTCCCGGCGGCCATCAGCCGCGGGATCGTCTCGGGGTCCATCATGTCGTGCAGCGCGTCGTAGAGCGGGCGCAGATACGGGTCGATCTTGTCGAAGAGGGTGCCCGGCAGGAAGCCGAGACGCTCACCGGCCTCGACGGCGGGGCGGGTCAGGATGATCCGGTCGACCTGCTTGGACTGGAGGGCCTGCACCGCCTTCGCCATGGCGAGGTACGTCTTGCCGGTACCGGCGGGGCCGATGCCGAAAACGACGGTGTTCTTGTCGATGGCGTCGACGTAGCGCTTCTGGTTGAGCGTCTTGGGGCGGATGGTGCGGCCGCGGTTGGAGAGGATGTTCTGCGTGAGCACCTCGGCGGGGGTCTCGGCGACCGCCGCGCCGTGGCTGCCGCCATTGCCGTTGCCGTTCGCCCTGAGCATGGCGATCGAGCGTTCCACTGCGTCCTCCGTCATCGGCTGCCCGGTGCGGAGCACCAGCATCATCTGATCGAACAGCCGCTGGATGAGGGCGACTTCCGCGCTCTCCCCGGTTGCGACGATCTCATTGCCCCGGACGTGGATGTCGGCCGCCGGGAAAGCCTTTTCGATCACGCGCAGCAGGGAGTCGCCGGATCCGAGCACCATCACCATGGGGTGAGTGGCGGGGATCTTGAACTCGGCGCGGGCCTGCGGCTGCTGTGTGGGTGACTGAGTCATGGGCCGGCACTGTGGCCTGCACATACCTCCCGTTGCAGGGTTCTCGCTGCTCGACAACCTCTGGCACCAAGCGTACGACCCGCCGCTGACAACACCGAGGGGTTTTGCCCGCGGGCTTTTCCGTACAGGCCTCTACGTGCGGGCTTTTCGCAGGCGGACGTCGTACGCGCGGCCATTTTTCGGGCGGACCTGCCGCGTACGGAGAGCCGGCCCGCGGGGTTGCCGCGTCGGCGGGCGGCCGTTCACGCCTTGAATCCGATCGTCGGAACCGCCCTGCGCAACGGCCAGGGGCGGGCGTCGGCGGGCAGCAGGGCGTCCAGGAAGGCGTACCGCCGCAGCGCCTCCTGGTCCTGGGCGTCGAACCCCTGGACCTGCTGCCACCACGCGCCGATCTCCGCCCAGCCGGGCGCGGACAGCGACCCGCCGAACTCCTGTACGGAGAGTGCGGCGGTCAGCCCGGCGAAGGCGAGCCGGTCGGCGAGCGGCCAGTCCGCGAGGGTCCCGGTGACGAACCCGGCGACGAACACGTCACCGGCGCCCGTCGGGTCGAGGGCCTCGACGGCGATGGCGGGGACCTCGGCGGTCTCGCCGCTGCCGCCGTCCACCGCGTACGCGCCCTCCGCGCCCAGGGTGACGACGGAGAGGGGAACTCTGTCGGCGAGCTTGCGGGCGGCCCGGCGGGGGCAGTCGGTGCGGGTGTAGCGCATGGCTTCCTCCGCGTTGGGGAGGAAGGCCTCGCAGTGCTCCAGACCGGCGAGCGACGCCAGGTCCCAGCGGCCGGTGTCGTCCCAGCCGACGTCCGCGAAGACGCGGGCACCGTTGCGGGCGGCGGACTCCACCCACTGCTGCCGCTGGCCCGGGGCGAGGGAGGCGATGGCGGCACGCGCGCGTGGCGGGCAGTACGGGAACGGGTCGGGGCCGCCGGGCGGCGGGGCCTCGTGGCCGTGCGACACCATGGTGCGCTCGCCCTCGTAGGCCATGGAGACGGTGACCGGGGAGTGCCAGCCCGGGACGGTGTGGGACATGCCCAGGTCGATGCCCTCGCCGTGGGCCAGGGCGTCCCAGCAGTACTCGCCGTAGTGGTCGTCGCCGAACGCCGCCGCGAGGGAGGTGCGCAGGCCGAGGCGGGCGAGGGCGGTGGCCATGTTGGCGACACCGCCGGGGCTGGAGCCCATGCCGCGGGCCCAGGACTCGGTGCCGCGCACGGGAGCGCTGTCGAGGCCCGTGAAGATGATGTCGAGGAAGACCGTGCCGGTGAGGAACACATCGCAGCAGGGCCCGTCGGGGGTGCGCAGGCCGTCCAGCGGGTCGAGCTGTCCGGCGGAGCCGCTGTCGTCCCTGCGGTGGCTGTGCCGGCCGTGGCCGCGGTGCGGGCCGCCCGCGCCGTGCTGTCCGCCGCTTTCCGGTCCTCCGTGGCGGCCGTCGGCTCCGTCGTGGCCAGCGGTCACTGTGTGCGTGCTCACCGTGCGCTCCCGTGGTGTGGTGCGGATGCAGGCCAGTGTGCACGATCCGCCCCCGGAGGCGGATCCCGTGCGAACGGGGCGTGACGGGCGCGCCGCGAAGCAGGCAGGGTGCTCCGGGCGGCACGGCCCGCGAGAGGGACCGGGGGTCCGCACGAGGGAACGGGGGAACGGGGTGCCGCGGGGGTGCCTGGTGTCGTCGTACGGGGCCGGAGGCGGCCGTGCTCAGGTCCGCCGTGCGGGCAGGGGCACCCGGGCCAGGTCGGACGCCACGGTCAGTTCGCCCTCGTACCCCGCGGCGCGGGCCTGCCGCTCGAACTGGGCGGGGTCGCTGTAGCGCTGCGAGAAGTGCGTCAGCACGAGGTGCCGTACGCCCGCGTCGCGTGCCACCGTCGCCGCCTGTCCCGCCGTCAGATGGCCGTGGTCGGTCGCGAGCCGGACGTCCTCGTCGAGGAACGTCGACTCGATGACGAGCAGGTCGCAGTCCTGTGCGAGGGCGTGCACCCCCTCGCACAGGCGGGTGTCCATGACGAACGCGAAGCGCTGTCCCGGACGGTGCTCGCTGACCTGCGCGAGGGTGACGCCGTGCAGTGCGCCGTCGCGCTGGAGCCGTCCGACGTCGGGCCCCTTGATTCCGTGTGCGGCGAGCCGTCCGGGGAGCATCCGGCGGCTGTCCGGTTCAACGATCCGGTAGCCGTACGACTCGACGGGGTGCGACAGCTTCCGTGTTTCGAGGGTGTACGAGGCGGTCGTCGCCAGGGTGCCGTCCGCGGTCACCGGGGCCTCGGTGAGCCGTACCGTCTCGCGGTAGGCGGTGGCGTACCGCAGCCGCTCGAAGAAGTGCTGCCCGCTCGCCGGATAGTGCGCGGTGACCGGGTGCGGGACCCGGTCGAGGTTGATCCGCTGGATAACCCCCGCAAGTCCCAGTGAGTGGTCGCCGTGGAAGTGGGTGACACACAGGCGGTGGATGTCGTGCGCGGCGATCCCGGCCCGGAGCATCTGGCGCTGGGTCCCCTCGCCCGGGTCGAACAGGAACCCTTCGGAGCCCCAGCGCAGGAAGTAGCCGTTGTGGTTGCGGTGGCGGGTGGGGACCTGGCTGGCGGTGCCGAGGACCACCAGTTCGCGGGGGGACATGGCAGCGTTCCTGTCGTCCTTGGAGGCGGGGCCCGTCGGGGCCGGCGGGGGTCTGTACGGGGCCCGGACGGCCGGGACGGGGGTGCCGGCCGTCTAGCCGGGCGGCCAGTTGAGGCCGCGGCCGCCCAGCACGTGGGCGTGCGCGTGGAAGACGGTCTGGCCCGCGCCCGAACCGGTGTTGAGAACGAGGCGGTAGCCGCTGTCCACGATCTTCTCGTCGATGGCGACCTGTCCCGCCTCACGCAGCACGTCGGCGGCCACCCCGGGCTCCGCGGCGGCCAGCGAGGCTGCGTCCGGGTAGTGCGCCTTGGGGATGACCAGGACGTGGGTGGGGGCGTGCGGGTTGATGTCACGGAACGCGACGGTCGTGTCGGTCTCGCGGACGATCGTGGCCGGGATCTCCCCCGCGACGATCTTGCAGAACAGGCAGTCCGCCTGCTGTTCCCCTGCCATGGAGGGCCTCCTCGTGAGGGTGCCTCGCGCACCCGTGGACGTGCTCCCGACAGCGGTGCTCGCACACCGGACGGAAGTGATCGCGTACGGGCGCATGCTATCCGTCGGCGCCCCGCCCGGCCGCCGCGGCAGAGACTGGGGGCGGTGCGGGGCCAGGTCGTGCCCGGCGTGAGTGCGCACCGGGCCAGGGGAGGGTCCGTACGGTCCGCCGCGGCCTCGGCCGCGGCGAAGAGGCCGCCCCCCGCGCCCGTACCCGCTAGAGCTTTCCCGGTTCCGCGAGCAGGAGCTGCCCGTACTCGCGGTGCGCCAGCGGCAGCCGGTAGCTGCCGTCGTCCTCCGCCAGCACCACCGAGGCGTCGACGAGCGCGGCCAGTTCCTCGTCGCTCGCGAAGACAGTGCGCACCTGCTCGGCGGTGAAGCTGCCGGTGAACGCGGACAGCCGCGCCCACAGCAGGCGTTCCGCCCGCCCGCACAGGTCGTGGCTCCATGCGATCGACCGCAGGAGGGTGCGGTGCCGGGCGGGCCGCTGCGGGCCGTGTATCAGCACCCCGAACCGCGCCCCCGGTTCGCACAGGCTGCCGTACAGCTGCTGCGGTGTCGTCGCCCTGCCGAGGGTGCGGGCGGCGAGGAGCACGCTCAGCGGGTCGCCGTCGAGGCGTTCGGCCAGCAGCCGGGTCCAGAAGACCGGCAGATCGACGCCCTGCATCGCGGCTTTCTCGCGCAGCAGTTCGACGGTGTGCTCCCGCGACAGGGGGTGCAGCGGGACCCGCTGCTCGCCGGGCACACCGATCGGGGTGCGGCTGGTGAGCAGGATCTGCAGGCCGGGGCAGGAGTCGTGCAGTCTGCCGACCAGGTAGGCGCAGCCGGCCCGCACGCGTTCGCAGGTGTCCAGGACGAGCAGTCCGCGCCGGCCCGCGAGCAGACGCAGCACCGCTTCCATGGGGTCGGTGCCGCTGCCGGGGGCGGTCCCGGCGTGCAGGGCGGCGGCGACGGTCTGCGGGACGAGAGCGGCGTCCGCGCAGTCGGAGAGGTCGCAGTGGTGGACGGGGAGGTCCGTGACGGTCTCCGCGAGGCGGGCGGCGAGGTGCGACTTGCCGACTCCGGCGGGTCCCGTGAGGGTCACCAGACGGGTCTCGGCGAGCAGTTCGAGGAGGCTGCCGAGGCCCGGGCCGTGGGGGGTGCGGGGCGTGGGGAAACGGTATGCGGGAGCCATGCGCCCACTCTGACCGCGCCCGGGGCCCTCGCGCGCCTGCGGGGACCGGAGATCCGTACACCTAATTCCGTCGGCGGGGAGCACGTAGGTATGCGCGCCGGGGCGGCGGTCCGGGGAACGGTGCGGGCCGGCGATGCCGTGCTTACCGGGACGGGACCGGCTCACTTCTCCGGCGGACAACTGCATGTGGGTTCCGGGTCGCGGGTGGGTGCGGGGTGGGGCGGCGGGTCCGGGCGCGGGTCGGCGGTCACGGTGACCGTGACGGTGGGGGCGGGGTCGCGGGAGGGCGCCGGGTCCCGGGTCGGCTGCGGGCTCGGAGTGGGCTGCGGCGGGGGTTCACGGGTGGGCTGCGGCGGTCGCTGGGTAGGCCGTGAAGTGGGCCCGACGGTGCGGGCGTCGCAGTCGCCCAGCACGCTGACCCGGAACACGGTGCGGTCCGCCACCTTCGCCGTCAGGTCACCTCTTACGCAGCGCCCGTCACGTTCGTCGGTGACCTTGCCGTTGATGCGTATCTCGCGGCCGTTCCCGGTCTGCCCCTCGCAGACGACGGTGGCGACCTCGCGCGCGCCAGGGCGGGGGGTGACCACCGAGGGGCGGGGGCCGGGATCCGGCCCGGTGGAGACACGGCCCCGCTCACCCACCGTAGACGTACAGGACAGCCAGGCGACGTCGACACCGGCCCGCTCCAGGGCTGCGGTACCGGTCCGGTCGGTGGTGAGCGCGACGGCGAAGGAGCCCAAACCGCCCCCGCCGCCCGGCTCGCACGCCGTCACCCCCGCGACCATCGCACCGGCCACGCCGAGTGCCGCGAGGGTGCGCCTGTGCCGTATGCGTCCGGTTGCCCCCATGAGGGGCAGCCTCCCACCGGCCGCCGGGATCGAACAGGCGGATTTCAGCCGCCCAGCAGAAGCCACTCCTGGAGTTCCACCAGGTTGCCCTCGGGGTCCTTGAGGTGGGCGACACGCATGCGCTCCGTCAGCGGGGCCGGTCCGTGCACCAGTACCGCGCCCCGCCCCGTGATCTCCTCGCAGTACCGGTCCAGGTCATCGACCCGCAGCACGACGAGCGACCTGTGCCCGGCGGGCTCCCGGGACAGCTCCCCCAGCAGTTCGGCCATCGCGGCCCGGTCCTGCAGGGCGATCCCCGCCGACCCGGTGGACGGCGAGAACTTTTCGTACGGTCCGTCGGCGAAGCCCGACTGCGGCTTCAGCCCCAGCACTTCCCCGTAGAAGCGATAACAAGCGGCGAAGTCCGAGACCAGCAGCCGGACCTGTGCGAGTTCCATGACGCTCTCCTTCGACGAGGACGCACTCCGCTTCCCTGCGGACGTGCCCGGTCCCTCAGCCCCGGGCCCGGGGCCCGGCGGTTCAGGACCACCGCCCGGTGCGCCCCAGCAGCAGGGCGGTCGCCGCCGTGCCCGCCGTGGACGTACGCAGCACACTGCGGCCCAGGCGGTACGGTTGCGCACCCGCCTCGGCGAAGACCGCCAGCTCCTGCGGCGACACGCCCCCCTCGGGTCCGACGACCAGCACGATGTCACCCTCGGCCGGCAACGGCGCCAGCGCCAGCGCACCGCTGTCCGCGTCCCGGTCCTCGTGCAGTACGGCCGCGAAGTCGGCGGCGGCCAGCAGCGCGCCCACCTGCCTGGTGCTCATCGCGTCCGCGACCCGCGGAAACCGGAGCCGCCGCGACTGCTTCCCCGCCTCGCGTGCGGTGGCCCGCCACTTGGCGAGCGACTTGGCCCCCCGGTCGCCCTTCCACTGTGTGATGCAGCGCGCCGCCTGCCACGGCACGACGGCGTCGACCCCGGTCTCGGTCATCGTCTCGACGGCCAGCTCGCCCCGGTCGCCCTTGGGAAGCGCCTGCACCACGGTGATCCGCGGCCGCGGCTCCTCCTCGACGACCGTCCCGGTGACCTTCACCACCAGCCGGTCCTTGCCCTCGGCGGCGACGACGACGCCCTCTGCGCCGCTTCCCGCCCCGTCGGTCAGCACGACGACCTCGCCCGCCGTCAGACGCCGTACGGACACCGCGTGGCGTCCCTCCGGGCCGTCCAGGACGTACTCCCCGCCCTGCGGCACGCTCTCCACCACGAACACCGGCGCCGTCACGACGTCGACCTCCTCAACGCCATTTCCGTCCACGCCGAGTCCGCTTCCGCGCCCAGCACCTGTACGAGCCGCCCCGCGGGCAGGTCCCGCGCCAGCCGGTGCCCCTGTCCCGCCCACAGCGCCATGCCCTGCGCGTCACCGACGCGGGCCGCGGCCCGGCGCAGGCCGGCGGTCATGTAGTGAACCTCCGGGTAGGCGGAGGGGGCGTACGGGCCGTGCTCGCGCATGAACCGGTTGACCAGTCCGCGCGCGGGCCGCCCGGAGAACGCGCGGGTGAGTTCCGTCCGTACGAACAGCGGGTTCTTCAGCGCCTGCTTGTGCATCGCGTGCGCGCCGGACTCCGGGCACGCCAGGAACGCCGTCCCCAGCTGTGCGGCGTCCGCCCCCGCGGCCCGTACGGCGGCGATCTGCGCCCCCCGCATCAGCCCCCCGGCGGCGATCACCGGCAGTTGCACGGTCTCGCGGACCTGCGTCACGAGCGCCAGCAGACCGATTCCGCCGCTGCCGTCGGTCTGCGGGTCGTCCTTGTGCGTGCCCTGGTGCCCGCCCGCCTCGATGCCCTGCACACAGACCGCGTCCGCGCCGGCCCACTCGGCAGCCTGCGCCTCCTCCGGTGTGGTGACGGTGACGACGGTGTACGTACGGACGTGCGCGAGGGCGTCGAGTTCGTCCCGCGACGGGCAGCCGAAGGTGAACGACACCACGGGCACCGGGTCGTCGACGAGGAGCGCGAGTTTGGCCTCGTAGCCGTCGTCGGTGCCGTGCGCGTCCTGCCGCTCGTCGATCGGCGTCTCGTACCAGGCGCTCTCACTGGCGAGCTGCTGCCGGTACAGGTCCAGGGCAGCCGGATCGGCGGCGGGCTGCGGCAGGAAGAGGTTGACCCCGAAGGGCTTGGAGGTCAGCGCACGCAGCTGCTTGATCTCCTCGTACATCCCGTCGGCGGTCTTGTACCCGGCGGCGAGGAACCCGAGGCCGCCCGCATCGGACACGGCACCGGCCAGCTCGGGACGGGAGACCCCGCCGGCCATCGGCGCCTGAACGATGCCGCGCCGGCACAGCTCTCCCAGCGCGGGAACCACCCTGGACTCAACAGACATGCCCGCATCGTTTCACGGCCGGGCCGGGGCGCCGAATCGAACCGGGGCGGGGCCGGACCAGCAGGTCCGGCCCCGCCCCGTACGAACAGACTTCGGCGACCGCCGAAGGATGACCTCGGCGTCGGGCAAGTCCCTCACCGCCCGTTGAACGCATCCTTCAACCGGGAGAACAACCCCTGCTGCCCGGGCTGACACCCAACCCCCGGGGGACGACCCCCGAACCCCCAGCCAGGGACCGCCTCACCGCCCGTTGAACGCATCCTTCAACCGGGAGAACAACCCCTGCTGCCCGGGCTGGAACTGCCCCGTGGGCCGTTCCTCGCCGCGCAGTTTCGCGAGCTGGCGCAGCAGGTCCTCCTGCTGCGGGTCCAGCTTGGAAGGCGTCAGCACCTCGACGTGCACGATCAGGTCGCCCCGGCCGCCACCCCGCAGGTGTGTGACGCCGCGGCCGTGCAACGGCACCGACTGGCCCGACTGGGTGCCCGGACGGATGTCGATGTCCACCACCCCGTCGAGCGTCTCCAGCGGCACCTTGGTGCCGAGCGCGCCCGCCGTCATCGGGATGGTCACCGTGCAGTGCAGATCGTCGCCGCGCCGCTGGAACGTCTCGTGCGGCTGCTCGTGGATCTCCACGTACAGGTCGCCCGCGGGGCCGCCGCCCGGGCCGACCTCGCCCTCGCCCGCGAGCTGGATCCGGGTGCCGTTGTCGACACCCGCCGGGATCTTCACCGTGAGCGTGCGACGCGACCGCACGCGGCCGTCACCGGCGCACTCCGGACACGGCGTCGGTACCACCGTGCCGAAGCCCTGGCACTGCGGGCAGGGCCGCGAGGTCATGACCTGCCCCAGGAAGGAACGGGTGACCTGCGAGACCTCACCGCGCCCGCGGCACATGTCGCAGGTCTGCGCGGCCGTACCCGGAGCCGCACCCTCGCCGCTGCACGTCGTGCAGACGACGGCGGTGTCGACCTGGATCTCCTTGGTGGTGCCGAAGGCCGCCTCGTTGAGGTCGATCTCCAGGCGGATCATGGCGTCCTGGCCACGGCGGGTCCGCGAGCGCGGGCCGCGCTGGGAGGCCGTGCCGAAGAAGGCGTCCATGATGTCGGAGAAGTTCCCGAAGCCGCCCTGACCGAAGCCGCCGGCTCCGCCGCCCGCCTGGGACAGCGGATCGCCCCCGAGGTCGTAGACCTGCTTCTTCTGCGGGTCGGACAACACCTCGTAGGCGGCGTTGATCTCTTTGAAGCGCTCCTGAGTCTTCGGGTCCGGGTTCACGTCCGGGTGAAGCTCACGCGCAAGACGCCTGAACGCCTTCTTGATTTCGTCCTGGGACGCGTCGCGGCGCACGCCGAGTACGGCGTAGTAGTCGGTGGCCACTTACGACTCCGCCAGGATCTGTCCGACGTAACGTGCCACTGCGCGTACCGCTCCCATCGTTCCGGGGTAGTCCATGCGGGTCGGTCCGACCACGCCTAGTTTGGCGACTGCCTCGTCGCCCGAACCGTAGCCGACTGCGACCACGGACGTAGAACTGAGTCCTTCGTGAGCATTCTCATGACCGATACGTACGGTCATGCCGGACTCCGTTGCCTCGCCGAGCAGCTTCAGCAGAACGACCTGCTCCTCCAGCGCCTCCAGCACGGGGCGGATGGTGAGCGGGAAGTCGTGACCGACGCGGGTGAGATTGGCGGTACCGCCGATCATCAGCCGTTCCTCGGTCTCCTCGACGAGTGTTTCCAGCAGAGTCGCCAGAACCGTCGAAACGGTTCCCCTGTCCTCCGGCTCGAACGACTCGGGAAGTTCCTGCACCAACTGCGGCACGTCGGCGAAGCGACGGCCCACGATGCGGCTGTTGAGCCGGGCCCGCAGATCGGCCAGCGACGTCTCGCCGAACGGTGCCGGACAGTCGACCATGCGCTGTTCGACCCGGCCGGTGTCGGTGATCAGCACCAGCATCAGCCGGGCGGGCGCCAGGGACAGCAGCTCCACGTGCCGCACCGTGGAACGCGTCAGCGACGGGTACTGGACGACCGCGACCTGACGGGTCAACTGCGCGAGCAGCCGGACCGTACGGGCGACGACGTCGTCCAGGTCGACGGACGCGTCCAGGAAATTCTGGATGGCACGCCGCTCCGGCGTCGACAGGGGCTTGACCCCGGCCAGCCGGTCGACGAAAAGCCGGTAACCCTTGTCGGTGGGGATGCGCCCCGCGCTGGTGTGCGGCTGTGCGATGAAACCCTCGTCCTCCAGGGCTGCCATGTCGTTACGGACGGTGGCCGGGGAGACGCCGAGCTGGTGCCGCTCGGTGAGGGCCTTGGAACCGACCGGCTCCTCCGTGCCGACATAGTCCTGGACGATGGCGCGCAGGACTTCGAGTCTGCGTTCACTGAGCATCGCGCACACCTCCAAGCCGTGATGTTCCCAGGTGAATGTGGGGCTTCTTCCCTGGGGACCTGCTTGGCACTCCTCGCAGGTGAGTGCCAGATTCCCCGGGCCAGTGTACGGCGGCGGGGTGCGCCCCGGGCAAGGGCGGCGGCTCACGCTAGCGTCACGGTATGGACTTGCGCTGGGAAGAGCTCGACGGAAAGGCAGGCTGGGAACGTCTCGCGCCGGGGGTCGGCAGACGCCGCCTGCCGGGCTGGGACGCCACGGCCGGGCTGGTGGCGGGCGCCCACGGGGCGCTCCTGTACGACACCGGGTCGACCCTGCGCGAAGGCGCCGAGATCCGCACACAGGCCCAGACGCTGCTCGGCCGCAGAGTGACGCACATCGCTCTCAGCCACCCCCATTTCGACCACGTCCTGGGCACGGGAGCCTTCGCGGGCGCGGAGGTCTACGCCGCCGCCGACATGGACGCCCTGCTCACCTCGCAGCGCGAGTCGCTCACCCAGGACGCGGTGCGCCAGGGGGTCGAGCCGGGCGCCGCCACCGAAGCGGCGGAGCTGCTGGCCGCCCCGCACCACCCGGTCTCCGGCGAACGCACCGTGGACCTGGGCGGTGGACGCACCGTCCTGCTCGCCAACCTGGGCCCGGCACACAGCGGCCACGACCTGGTGGCCCTCGTGCCGGATCCCGCGGGCGGCCCCGGGATCGTCTTCTGCGGTGACCTGGTGGAGGAGTCCGGGGAGCCGCAGGCGGGCCCCGACGCGGTGGCCGGGCGGTGGCCGCAGGCCCTGGACCGGCTGCTCGCCCTGGGCGGCGAGAGCGCCCTGTACGTGCCGGGGCACGGGGCGGTCGTGGACGCCGCGTTCGTACGGGCCCAACGCGACGCGCTGGCACGCCGGTTCCGGGTCTCCTGATCGGTGTCGCCGCGCGTGTCGTAGCGTCTGACGCATGCGCAGCTACAGTCCGGACTTCACGCCGCCGTGGAAGAAGTCGAAGCCCGTGCCCGAGGTTCCCGCCGAGTACGACATGGTGATCGAGGAGGTGTCGACGGGTTTCTGCGGCGCCGTGATCCGCACCGAGAAGACCGCGGAAGGGCCGACGGTCACCCTGGAGGACCGCTTCGGCAAGCACCGGGTGTTCCCGATGGTCCCCGCGGGCTTCCTCCACGAGGGCAGGCCGGTGACGCTGGTGCGGCCGTCCGCGGGGGCGGCCGCGGTGCGTCCCACCCGTACCGCCTCGGGATCGGTGGCCGTCGCGCAGGCACGCGCGCGCGTGGCGCGGGCGGGCCGCATCTACGTGGAGGGCCGGCACGACGCGGAGCTGGTGGAGCGGGTCTGGGGCGACGACCTTCGCGTCGAGGGCGTCGTCGTGGAGTACCTGGAGGGCATCGACGACCTGCCGTCCGTGGTCGCCGGGTTCGGACCCGGGCCGGACGCACGGCTGGGCGTCCTCGTCGACCACCTGGTGCCGGGCTCCAAGGAGTCACGCATCGCCGCCCAGGTGACGGACGCGAACGTGCTGGTCGTCGGCCACCCGTACATCGACGTGTGGGAGGCGGTGAAACCGTCCTCCGTCGGGATTCCCGCATGGCCGTCCGTTCCGCGCGGCCAGGACTGGAAGACGGGTGTGTGCCGGGCGCTGGGCTGGCCCGAGAACACGGGCGCCGCCTGGCAGCACATCCTGGGAAGGGTCCGCTCGTACAAGGACCTCCAGCCGGAGCTGCTCGGCCGGGTCGAGGAACTGATCGACTTCGTCACGGCACCGGAGGACTGAGGATCGTCCCTGGGCCCGGGGACGCAGGAGGCGCCCCGGTGCGCGGTCGCCCGGCCGCGCACCGCCGGCCCCGCGGGTCCCGCCGCGGTCGTCGACAGGCTCCCGCACCGCCCGGATCCCGCCCGGTCAGTCGACCAGGTCCCGCACCACCGCGTCCGCCAGCAACCGCCCGCGCAGGGTGAGCACCGCGCGCCCCTGTGCGTAAGCACCGGCCTCCAGGAGACCGCCCCTTACCGCCTGCTCGGCGGCGACCAGTCCCGCGGGCTTGAGCAGCGACAGCTCGCAGCCCTCCACCAGGCGCAGCTCCAGCAGGATCCGCTCGACGCGCCGGTCCTCCGAGGACAGCACCTCGCGGCCGGCTCCCGGCGAGCGGCCGTCGCCCAGCGCCTGCGCGTAGGCGCCCGGATGCTTGACGTTCCACCACCGCACTCCGCCGACGTGACTGTGCGCGCCGGGCCCGGCGCCCCACCAGTCGGCGCCCCGCCAGTACAGCTCGTTGTGCAGACAGCGCCCGGCGTCGGACGTGGCCCAGTTGGACACCTCGTACCAGGAGTACCCGGCCCCGGACAACGCCGTCTCCGTCATCAGGTACCGGTCCGCGTGCACGTCGTCGTCGGTCATCGGGACCTCGCCGCGGCGGATCCGCCGGGCGAGCTGAGTGCCCTCCTCGACGATCAGCGCGTACGCACTCACATGATCGGGGCCCGCGCCGATCGCCGCGTCCAGCGATGCCTGCCAGTCGGCGTCGGACTCCCCCGGGGTGCCGTAGATCAGGTCCAGGTTCACGTGGTCGAACCCGGCGGCCCGCGCCTCGGCCACGCACGCCTCTGGCCGTCCCGGGGTGTGGGTGCGGTCCAGGATCTTCAGCACGTGCGGGCGGGCGCTCTGCATGCCGAAGGAGACCCGGTTGAAGCCGCCCTCACGCAGCTCCGACAGATATGCCGGATCCACCGACTCCGGATTGGCCTCCGTGGTGACCTCGCAGTCGTCCGCGAGGCCGAACTCCTCCCGGACGGCCCCCAACATCCGTACAAGATCGGCCGCGGGCAGCAGGGTGGGCGTGCCCCCGCCCACGAACACCGTCCGCACCGGCCGGGGGTCGTCCCCCAGCACCTTGCGTGCCAGGCGCACCTCCTCCTCCAGGGTCGCCGCGTAGTTGTCGCGGGACGCGAGAGCGCCGCCCGAGCCGCGCAGCTCGGTCGCCGTGTACGTGTTGAAGTCGCAGTACCCGCACCGGGTGGCGCAGTACGGCACGTGCAGATAGAACCCGAGCGGCCGCTCCCCCGCCCCACGCAACGCGTCGGGAGGCAGCGCCCCGTCCTCGGGCATGGGCTCACCGTCAGGCAGTACAGAAGGCATGCCCCCATTGTCCGCCCTGCGGACAGCTCTCCCGCCCGCTCTACTCCGCCCGCAGCACCAGCAGCGCCAGGTCGTCGTCCGGCGGCTCCGGCGCGAACCCGTGCACCATCTGCTTGATCCTGTCCGCCACCCCCTGCGCGGACAGCCCCGCGCACTGCGCCAGCGCGGCCGCCAGCCCTTCCCCGTCGTCGAACATCACCCGTCCGCACCGGCGCTCCGTCACCCCGTCCGTGACGCATAGCAGCGCCTCCCCCGGCCGCAGTACGAACGTCTCGCTCCCGTACGACGCGTCGTCCAGCACCCCGAGCAGTACCCCGGGCTGCCCCGCGGCCCGTACCTCACCGTCGGGCCGCAGCACCAGCGGCAGCGGGTGGCCGGCGCTGGAAACCGTGCACCGCACCCCTCCGCCCTCGGCCCCGGACAACGGTTCCAGCTCGCCGAACAGCATCGACAGAAAGCGTGCCTGCGGGCCGTCGGGCAGGTCCTGCCCGCCCGCCGACGCGACCAGCCGGGCCGCGGCGTCGGCGGACTCCGTCGCGTCGTCGAGGAGCAGCCGGTTGAGCCTGTCCAGCACCTCCGACACCTGGTAGCCCTCGCGGGCAAGCAGCCGCAGCCACGGCCGCACCAGACCGGTGACCACCGCCGCCTCCGGGCCGTTGCCCTGCACGTCGCCGAGCGCGAAGCACCAGCGGCCGTCCCTCGTGGGGAAGATGTCGTAGAAGTCCCCGCCGGCCAGCCCTTCGCCCCGCGGCTCGTAGACGAGCGCGCTCGTCAGGCCGGGAATCTCGGCGACCCTGCTGGGCAACAGGGCCCGCTGGAGGACGCGGGAGATGGTGGCCTGCTGGGTGTACCGGCGGGCCGCCCCGACGGCGAGCGCCACCCGCCGCACGAAGTCCTCGATCAGCCCCGTCACCTCGTCGGGGACGCGGTGCAGGCCGGCCCTCCCCAGCATCAGGACTCCGACCCGCCGCCCGCCCACCACCATCCGGCACGCGAGCACGGCACCCGTCCCGCCGAAACCCCTCCGCGGGGCACCCCGTGCCGCTGCCCCCGGCCACGGCAGCGGCACGGGGCCGCCGCCCGCGGACTCCGGCACCTGCGGCGGTTCCTTCTCCAGATGGGCACGCAGTTCCTCCATGCACGCGGCACGCGCGTGCCAGACGCGGGCCAGCCGCGGCTGCGCCGCCGGACCGCCGCCCTCCGCGTCGAGCCATACGGCACACCAGTCGGCGAGCCGCGGAACCAGCAGCTGTGCGGCCAGCGCGACCACCATGTCCTGGTCGAACTGTCCGGCCAGCAGGTCCGACGCCTCCGCGAGAAAGGACAGTGCGCCCCGGTTCACCCATTCGGGATCGTCGTCGTGCAGCGGTCGACGGGGCAGCGGAGAGAGGATCTCGGCGGCGCGCAGGCCACGCCGGAGCGCGCCATGGGAGGCGAGGGGCGCCGGGTCGACGGCCTGTCCGCCGCTCGCGCCGTGCTGCTCGTGGTCCTCCAGAGGCAGGGCGGCCCAGACGGTCTTGAGGCCGGCGCGGTAGGTGACGCCCCAGCTTTCAACGAGCTCGGCCACGAGGTGGAGGCCGTGCCCGTACTCCGGCGCGGCGTTCCTGTCCTGGTGCTGCGGTTCGTTGCGCACCACCCGCGAGGGGCGGTGGTCGGAGACCTCGACGACGAAGGCGCCGGCACCGTGACGACCGGTGGAATCGATGCGGCAGAGGAGTTCGACGGTGGTGCCCGCGTGCAGGACCGCGTTGGTCACGAGTTCGTTGACGACGAGGGCGGCGTCGTCCGCGAGCCGGGCCGCGAAGCCCTCGCCGTCGGGCACGAGACGGGTGCCGGACCAGCCCGCCACGGCAGCCCGGACGAACTTCCGTGCGGCGGAGGGCGCGAGCGGGTTGCCCGGCAGGCTGGTGCGGGCCTCGGACTGGATCTCGCACCTCCCGGCCGACGCGATCCGTTGCAGGTGTCGTCGGCCCGCTACGCAGAAACGGATGCCACGGCGCGGCCGCTGCTCGGTTGTCGCAGAGCCGCTTACGACAACCACAGGGTGACAGATCGAATCCGTCCGCAAGCACCGTGTCACCGAATTGCACCGCAAGGAGCGAAGAGCGGGCCCATTGGGCGCCAGGGATGAGTCCGCTTCCCGTATCCGCACGCCGTGACCGGACACCCGCGGAGCGGCGGCCGCGCACGGCGCACGTCACAAGGCCCCGGACCGCGAAAGGTGCACGCGTCACGGGCCGGCGCGCCAGAAGGGCGCAGGGCACGCCTGGGCGGGCGGCGGCCGCGCATTACCCGGCTGCGGGGTGCCGGGCGTCAGCCGCGCGTCACCGGGGCGCGGGGCGCCGGGGCGGACGGCGCCGGGGCGGCGGCCTCGGCGGTCTGCCGATCTGACCGACGGCAGCCGCCGGCCGCACGCGCCGACGCCTTTGGCGGGGCCTTGAACGACACCCATGCCCCGGCCGTTGCTACGCCTCCCGCGTCCCCGCGTACATCTCGTCGATCAAGTGCTTGTACTCGCGCTCGACGACCGGCCGCTTCAGCTTCAGGCTGGGCGTCAGTTCACCGTTCTCGACGTCCAGGTCGCGCGGCAGCAGCCGGAACTTCTTGATGGACTGCCAACGCTGCAACCCCTCGTTGAGCTCGTTGACGTAACCCTCCACGAGGGCCTGCGTCTCAGGAGCGGCGACCACCTCCGCGTACGTCTTCGCGCCGAGCCCCTGTTCCTGCGCCCACGCGAGGATGGTCGGCTCGTCGAGCGAGATCAGTGCTGTGCAGAAGTTGCGGTCCGCGCCGTGCACCAGGATGTTCGAGACGTACGGGCAGACCGCCTTGAACTGTCCCTCAACCTCTGCGGGAGAGATGTACTTGCCGCCGGAGGTCTTGATGAGGTCCTTCTTGCGGTCGGTGATCCGCAGGTATCCGTCCGCCGACAGCTCGCCGATGTCTCCGGTGTGGAACCAGCCGTCCGATTCCAGGACCTCGGCGGTCTTGTCCGGGAGCCCGTGGTAGCCCTGCATGATGCCGGGGCCGCGCAGCAGGATCTCGCCGTCCTCGGCGATCCGGACCTCGGTGCCGGGGAGCGGCTTGCCGACGGTTCCGGTGCGGTACGCCTCGCCCGGGTTCACGAAGCTCGCGGCGCTGGATTCGGTCAGCCCGTAACCCTCCAGGATGTGGATCCCGGCACCCGCGAAGAAGAACCCGATGTCCGGGGCGAGTGCCGCCGAACCCGATACACAGGCCCGCATCCGCCCGCCGAACGCCTCGCGGATCTTCGAGAAGACCAGTGCGTCCGCCACCTTGTGCTTGGCGTTCAGACCGAACGGGGCCGTCGCCTGCCCGGTGCGCCGGAAATTGTCCTGCGTGACCTTCGCGTACTCGCGGGCGACGCCCGCCGCCCACTGGAAGATCTTGTACTTGGCTCCGCCGCCCGCCCGCGCCTTCGCGGCGACGCCGTTGTAGACCTTCTCGAAGATGCGCGGCACGGCGGCCATGTAGGTCGGCCGCACCACCGGCAGATTCTCGATGATCTTGTCGATGCGTCCGTCAACGGCGGTGACGTGGCCGACCTCGATCTGCCCCGAGGTGAGCACCTTCCCGAAGACGTGCGCCAGCGGCAGCCACAGGTACTGGACGTCGTCCTTGGTGATCAGCCCGGTCGCCACGGTCGCCTTCGCCATGTACGACCAGCAGTCGTGCGGCAGCCGGACACCCTTGGGGCGGCCGGTGGTGCCGGAGGTGTAGATGAGGGTGGCGAGCTGGTCCGAGGTGATCGTCGCGACGCGCTCCTTCACCGCCTCCGGGTTCTTCTCCAGGTACGCGTTGCCGCGCGCCTCCAGGTCCGCGAGCGAGAGCACCCAGCCCTCGGGGTCACCGTCGGCAGCCTTCGCGTCCTCGGCATTCATGACGACGACGTGGGCCAGGTGGGGCAGTTCGGCGCGCTTCTCGCGAGCCTTGGCGAGTTGCTCGGCGTCCTCGGCGATCAGTACCCGGCTCCCGGAATCGGCGAGGATGTACGCGGACTCCTCGGCGTTCGTCGACGGATAGATCGTGGTGGTAGCGGCCCCGCCGCACATCACGCCGAGGTCGGCGAGGATCCAGTCGATCCGGGTGCCGGAGGCCAGGGCGATCCGCTCCTCGCTCCGCACACCGAGTTCGATCAGGCCCGCGGCGATCGCGTACACGCGCTTCGCGGCCTGCTCCCAGCTCAGCGACCGCCACTCGTCCGGGCCCTGCCCGCCGGCCGGCGGAACCGGGTACCGGTAGGCCTCCCCGTTCGGCGTGGCGGCCACGCGCTCGATGAAGAGGGTCGCCACGGACGGCGGCCGGTTCTCGATCATGGTCTGTGTGTCGCTCACGACGTCCTCCGGGCCCACGGCATTGCTGCGCGACTGGCTGGTATTTAACTGGCGAGTAACAAACGATCTGTGATCAGACTAGAGCGCACGAGGCCCGTACGTAAGGGTCCGTGGGGCGCACTTTTCAGTGTGCGCCGTCCGGCGGGACAGTGCCGGGCGCCGCCCGCCCCCACAGGCCCGGGGCGACAGCGGTTTTCGGGAAGAAAACAGAAGACGACAAACGACGAGCGGGCCCGGACGAAAAATGTTCCGGGCCCGCTCTCGATCGCAGATGTTGCGGCCGCTGCCTTCGCGGAAGGCGGCCGCTACTTCCTTCTCATCTGCTTCTTCTTCGTCTGCTTCTCTTCGTCTACTTCTTCTTCGACGCGGAGTCGTCGCTGGAGAGCACGGCGATGAAGGCTTCCTGCGGCACTTCCACGCTGCCGACCATCTTCATACGTTTCTTGCCCTCCTTCTGCTTCTCCAGAAGCTTCCGCTTGCGGGAGATGTCGCCGCCGTAGCACTTGGCGAGGACGTCCTTGCGGATGGCACGGATCGTTTCGCGGGAGATCACCCGGGAGCCGATGGCCGCCTGGATGGGGATCTCGAACGCCTGCCGCGGAATGAGCTCTCGCAGCTTGGCGACGAGCCGCACGCCGTACGCGTACGCCGCATCCTTGTGCGTGACGGCGGAGAAGGCGTCGACCCGGTCGCCGTGCAGGAGGATGTCGACCTTGACCAGGGCGGCGGACTGCTCGCCGGTGGGCTCGTAGTCGAGCGAGGCGTAACCGCGGGTCTTGGACTTCAGCTGGTCGAAGAAGTCGAAGACGATTTCGGCGAGGGGCAGCGTGTAGCGGATCTCGACGCGGTCCTCGGAGAGGTAGTCCATGCCCAGGAGCGTGCCGCGGCGTGTCTGGCACAGCTCCATGATCGCGCCGATGAACTCGCTGGGCGCCAGGATCGTGGCCCGCACGACCGGCTCGAAGACGTCCGAGATCTTGCCCTCGGGGAATTCGCTGGGATTGGTGACGATGTGCTCGGAGCCGTCCTCCATGCGCACCCGGTAGACCACGTTGGGCGCGGTCGCGATGAGATCGAGGCCGAACTCCCGCTCCAGGCGCTCTCGGATCACGTCCAGGTGCAGCAGGCCGAGGAAGCCGACGCGGAAGCCGAAGCCCAGGGCCGCCGAGGTCTCCGGCTCGTACACCAGCGCGGCGTCGTTGAGCTGGAGCTTGTCGAGTGCCTCGCGCAGGTCGGGGTACTCCGAACCGTCCACCGGATACAGACCCGAGAAGACCATCGGCTTCGGGTCCTTGTAGCCGCCCAGCGCCTCCGTCGCCCCCTTGTGCAGGGAGGTGATGGTGTCACCGACCTTGGACTGCCGTACGTCCTTCACACCGGTGATGATGTAGCCGACCTCGCCGACGCCAAGACCGTCGGACGACGTCATCTCGGGCGACGAGACGCCGATCTCCAGCAGCTCGTGGGTGGCGCCGGTCGACATCATCCTGATGCGCTCGCGCTTGTTGAGCTGGCCGTCGACCACCCGGACGTACGTGACGACGCCCCGGTACGAGTCGTAGACCGAGTCGAAGATCATCGCGCGGGCGGGGGCGTCCTTGACGCCCACCGGGGCCGGCACGTCGCGCACCACACGGTCGAGCAGCGCGTCCACGCCGACACCGGTCTTCGCGGAGACCTTCAGTACATCCTCCGGCTGGCAGCCGATGAGGTTGGCGAGCTCCTCGGAGAACTTCTCCGGCTGAGCGGCCGGAAGGTCGATCTTGTTGAGTACCGGAACGATCGCAAGGTCGTTCTCCATCGCCAGGTAGAGGTTGGCGAGGGTCTGCGCCTCGATGCCCTGTGCCGCGTCGACGAGCAGGACCGTGCCCTCACAGGCCGCCAGCGAGCGGGAGACCTCATAGGTGAAGTCCACGTGGCCCGGGGTGTCGATCATGTTCAGGACGTGGGTGGTGCCCATGCCGTCGCCCGCGGTGGGCGCCCAGGGCAGTCGTACCGCCTGGGACTTGATCGTGATGCCGCGCTCGCGCTCGATGTCCATGCGGTCGAGGTACTGGGCACGCATCTGCCGCTGGTCGACCACACCGGTCAGCTGGAGCATCCGGTCGGCAAGGGTCGACTTGCCGTGGTCGATGTGCGCGATGATGCAGAAGTTGCGGAGCAGTGCCGGGTCGGTACGGCTCGGCTCGGGCACGTGGAGAGGAGTCGCGGGCACGCAGGGTCCTGATTCTTGAGAACACGTGCACACGGTGCGCCGGAACAGGGTCCTCGGGCGCGCGCGTGCGTCGTTCTCGTCTCGGTCCGGAAGTTGTGAAGTCTTCCCATGGTCCCACGATCGTGGGACTGCGGCCGGTTTGGGCCGGTCGAGGGACGGCTGGTAGTCTGGGCAGCTGTGTCTTGTGGCCTTCACCGGTCACGGGACGCACATCGAGATCCAACCGAACCTGTAAAGGCTCTTTCGTGGCGAACATCAAGTCCCAGATCAAGCGGAACAAGACCAACGAGAAGGCGCGCCTGCGCAACAAGGCCGTCAAGTCCTCGGTCAAGACCGCCGTGCGCAAGGCCCGCGAGGCCGTCGTCGCCGGTGACGTCGAGAAGGCCACGCTGGCCGTCCGCGACGCCTCCCGTGCGCTCGACAAGGCCGCCAGCAAGGGTGTCATCCACAAGAACGCAGCCGCCAACAAGAAGTCGGCGCTCGCTGCCAAGGTCGCCACCCTGCAGGCCTGAGCATCACTCTGAGGTACCTGTAGGAAATCGTCGGCGCCAGGATTCAGCGGACCCTCTCTACCGCTCCTGACCCGGCACCCCCGCCGCGCACCGAACGCGTTCGCCACGCGGGCGCGGTGGAAACAGCTCGAACCGAAGCCCCGGTCTCCGTCCTTCCCCAGGACGGAGACCGGGGCTTCGGTGTTGCCGCTTGCCGCCGGCCGCGCGCCGCTTGCTGCCTGCTGCCTGCTGCCTGCTGCCTGCTGCCTGCTGCCTGCTGCCTGCTGCCTGCTGTAAGAGCGTCCCGTCAGCGGTTGCCGCGCGACCGGGCGGCCCGTGCGACCGCGACGACCGCCTTCTCCAGGGCGTACTCGGGATCGTCGCCGCCGCCCTTGACACCCGCGTCGGCCTCGGCGATCGCACGCAGCGCGTCCGCGACGCCGTCCGCGGTCCAGCCGCGCATCTGCTGCCGCACCCGGTCGATCTTCCACGGCGGCATGCCGAGGTCCCTGGCCAGGTCGCCGGGGCGGGCGCCGCGCGGGGCCGAGGCCAGCTTGCCGATGGCCCGCACGGCCTGGGCGAGGGCGCTGGTGATCAGGACGGCCGCCACCCCGGTGGACAGGGACCACCGCAGCGCCTCCAGGGCTTCCGCCGCCCGGCCCTCGACGGCGCGGTCGGCGACGGTGAAGCTGGAGGCCTCGGCGCGCCCCGTGTAGTACCGACCGACGACCTCCTCGTCGATGGTGCCCTCGACATCCGCGACGAGCTGCGAGACCGCGCTGGCGAGCTCGCGCAGGTCACTGCCGATCGAGTCGACGAGCGCCTGGCCCGCCTCGGGCGTGGCCGAGCGGCCCAGGGCGCGGAATTCCGACCGTACGAACGAGAGCCGCTCGGCGGGCTTGGTGGTCTTGGGGCAGGCGACCTCGCGGGCCCCCGCCTTGCGGGCCGCGTCGAGCAGGCCCTTGCCCTTGGCTCCGCCGGCATGCAGCAGGACGAGGGTGATCTCCTCGGCAGGGGCGGTGAGGTACGCCTTGACGTCCTTGACGGTGTCGGCGGTCAGGTCCTGTGCGTTGCGCACGACGACGACCTTGCGCTCGGAGAAGAGCGAGGGGCTGGTCAGCTCCGCGAGGGTGCCGGGCTCCAGCTTGTCGGGCGTGAGGTCGCGCACGTCGGTGTCACTGTCGGCGGCGCGGGCCGCCGCCACGACCTGCTGCACGGCGCGGTCGAGCAGCAGGTCCTCCTGCCCCACGGCGAGGGTGACGGGGGCGAGCGGATCGTCGGTCGAATTCTTCCTGGTGGCCATCGCGGTCAAGCATCCCACGGGGCACTGACAGCACCCGCTCCGCCCGCCGGGTGCCTACGGAGCCTCCAGCCACCCCTCGTGCTCCGCTGCCAGCGCGTCCAGTGCGGCGGAGTCGAAACGCCTCTCGGGGTCCTCGACCACCACCAGCCACTGGGCGTCCTCGGCATCGTCCTCACCCGCCAGCGCGTCTCTGACGAGCTGGGGCTCTTCCGCCGTCCCGAAACGGTCCACCAGCTCCTGCGCCACCTCTTCAGCCGCGTCCCGGTCCGGCAGCACCAATACATGTCGTACATCGCTCACCTGCACATTGTCCGGTACGCGAGACGTCCGTCGTCACCGTTTCGGTGCCCGGGGCAACGGTAGGGGCCCTTCAGGCAGCCGGGGCCTCCGACGCCTTGGGGGTGATCTGGATGTCCAGCTCGACGGCGATGGAGGAGCCGACGGCGGCGATGCCGTGGCCGAGCATCGTCTGCCAGGTGAGCGTGAAGTCCTCGCGGTGCAGTTCGGCAGTGGAGTGGACGGCGGCACGGGTTTCGCCCTGGATGCCGCACCCCATGCCGAGGTACTGGCTGTCGAGAGTGACGGTGCGGCTGACGCCGTGCAGGGTGAGTGCGCCGGTGATGGCCCAGCGACTGCCGCCACGGTGCACGAATCGGTCGCTGTAGAACTCCATCGTCGGGAAGTTGGCGATGTCGAAGAAGTCCCTGCCCCGCAGGTGGTCGTCCCGCAACTTGACGTTGGTGTCGATGGACGAGGCGTCGATGACGACGTGCATGGCGGATTGCTCCATGCGCTCGCCGATGCGGATCGCGCCCGCGAAGCTGTTGAACCGTCCGCGGATCTTGGCGAGGCCGATGTGCCGTGCGGAGAAACTGATCTGGGAGTGCATCAGGTCGATCTCCCACTCACCGGGCTCGGGGAGCTGCGGCGGGACGGCGATCTGGAGGGAGATGTCGCCGAGGCCGGAGTGCCCGCTCTCGGTGACGGTTGCGCTGCCGCGGTACGGGGTGAAGCCCTCCGCGGTGACGGCGAGCCGGTAGTCACCCGCGGGAACTGCGGCGACGAGCGTGCCGTACGGGTCGGTCTCGCCGCCGACAATTCTGCGGCCCGTGCTGTCGGTGACGACGAACCCGGCCTGCCTGACGGGCTCGCTGACCGGGTCGAGGACCCGGCAGCTGAGAACGCCGGCAGAGGACGGGACGGAGAACCCGGCGAGTGGATTGGCGTGGCCTGCGGTGGTCGAACGTCGGCCGAGCCAGCGGGAGATCATGATGTGCGCACCCCCGTGCGAATGGTTGCTGCAACAGGGGCGCGCCGGGGCACGTCAAACCGCCGGAGCAGCGACCCTTTGACGAATAGGCATTCGATCACTCTTGGGGTGTTCGAGGCAAACGAGGGGCTCGGTGAGGAGATGCGCCCGCGTGCCCCAAGGGTCTGAATTGAACAGTCCCGTACCCGCTCCCGCACGGATGCTCCGTGTGATGCAGGTACGAGCAGAGGGTGCGGAAGCCTACGAGCGACTGAACAGGAGCCCTTCAGGCGGGCAGTTCGGGAGGTTTCCCGAACTGCCCGCGACCCGGTCCGGCGCGGCCCGACTCAGCCCCCGCCAGGTACCGCCGCCAGGTCCGCTCCCGTCCCGGTGACCGCGATCGCTCCGTCCCGGTCCGTGCGCAGTACCGCCGTTCCGAGAGACGCGAAAGCGGCGAGGGCGGCCGGCGCGGGGTGACCGTACGGGTTGTCCCGGCCTACCGGCACGAGAGCCAGCCGAGGCGCCGCCCGACGGAGCAGCCCGGGGTCCTGGTGCGCGGAGCCGTGGTGGGCGACCTTCAGGACGTCGACTGCCCCCAGCCCGGGGTGCACCCTGAGGAGACCCTGCTGGCCGGACGGTTCGAGGTCGCCGGGCAGGAGCAGGGTCAGGGGCGTGGCGGCTGCTCCGTCACCGGGGTCGGTGTGCCGTACGAGCAGGGCGACGCTCGCGTCGTTCGCCTCCGCGGGAGTCGGATGCGGAGGCGGCGGGGGCCACAGCACCTGCCAGTCGAGCGGGCCGATGCGTCGCCGCTCCCCCGGCCGGACGGCGGTGACCGGCACCCCCGCCCCCGCCGCCACCCGGTGGACGAACGCCGCCTGTCCCCCGGGCTCCGGAAGCGTCGTGGTCTGAATCGACCCGACCGACCGGCCGCGGAGCACCCCGGGCAGCCCGGAGACGTGATCGGCGTGGAAGTGGCTGAGCAGCACCACCGGCACCCGCGTGACGCCCAGCTCACGCAAGCACCGGTCGACCAGCACCGGATCGGGTCCGGCGTCCACCACCACCGCCGTGCCCCTCTCCCCCGCCGCCAGAACCGTCGCGTCCCCCTGCCCGACATCGCACATGACGAACTTCCAGCCGGGCGGCGGCCATCCGGTGAGGGTCCCCGTGAGCGGAGCGGGCCGTACCAGTGCGAGCAGCAGGAGAACGGCGCAGACCGCACTCAGCCACGGATGACGCGGGGCCCTGCGCGCGAGGAGCACGACCGCAACGGTGACGGCGGCCAGCAGCAGCCCGCCCCGCCAGCCACCCGGCCAGTCGATCTCCGCCCCGGGCAGCGCCGCCCCGGCCCGGGCCACCCGGGCGATCCACCCGGTCGGCCAGCCTGCGACCCGGGCGAACAGTTCGGCCACCGGCATGGCCGCAGGCGCCGCCGCGAGGGCCGCGAAGCCGAAGACGGTGGCCGGGGCCACAGCCAGCTCGGCGAACAGGTTGCAGGGAATCGCCACCAGACTGACCCGGGCCGCCATCATCGCCACCACCGGCGCGCACACCGCCTGCGCCGCGCAGGCCGCCGCCAGCACCTCGGCGAGCCGGGGAGGCACCCCCCTACGCTGCATCCCGGCGCTCCACACGGGGCCGAGGGTGAGCAGGGCCCCTGTGGCGAGCACGGAGAGCAGGAACCCATAACTCCGGGCCAGCCACGGGTCGTACAGCACCAGGAGCAGCACGGCGGCGGCCAGCGCCGGAATCAGCGACCGGCGTCGTCCCGTCCCGATGGCGAGCAGGGTGATCAGCCCGCAGGCAGCGGCCCGCAGCACGCTGGGCTCCGGGCGGCACACGATCACGAAGGCGAGGGTGAGCGCACCACCGAGCAGTGCGGTGGTGCGCAGCGAGACCCCCAGCCCGGCGGCCAGGCCCCGCCGTTCCGCACGCAGGGCGAGGCCTGGCGGCCCGATGAGAAGTGCCAGGACGATCGTGAGATTGCTGCCGGACACCGCCGTCAAGTGCACGAGGTCGGTCGCCGCGAAGGCGTCGTACAGGTCCGGTTCCATCCGGGACGTGTCGCCGACGACGAGCCCCGGGAGCAACGCCCGTGCGTCGGTCGGCAGCCCCTCGGTGGCCTCCCGCAGTCCCGCTCGGAGATCCCCGGCCATACGTTGTACGGCGGTCGGCGGCCCGACGACGGGCGGACCGGCGCTGCCAGGAATCCGGAGTACGGCAGCGATCCGGTCGCCGTCGAGCCTCGGCGGCGCCAGCCGGGCCCCGGTCACCCGCAGCCGGGTGGAGGGCAGCAGCCGCAGCCACGCCGCGGTGGGACCACGCGCGGGGGCCAGGACGAGGACAGGGGTGCGTACGGCGGTGGCCGTGCCATCGGTGGCGACGACCCGGGTGAGTTCGGCGTCCAGGACCACCGGCCGCGGCGCGGCCCGGTCGCCCTGCACCCGGGGCCGGATCTGCCGCGGGTCGCCGGTGACCGTCAGTTCGGCTTGCACGACGGCGTACCGACGGGCCAGTTCGGGCACAGGGCCACGGTAGAGGTCCGCGGAGTGCAGGGCCGCCGACGCGGTGGCGGCCGCGGCGCACAGCAACACCGTGAGGACGGCGGCGGCGCGGCGGGGTCCGGCGACGCTGCCGGGTCGGGTCACCCGACCGGGCCCGGGATCAGCGGTACGCCCGATGCCGGGTTCGGCGACATGACCGGCTGGGAGCCCGGTGCTCCGGCCGACGTCGGGTTCGGTGGCACGACCGGGCCCGGGCCCGGTGTCCTTATCGACGTCCGGTTCGGTGACGCGACCGGACTCGGTGCCGTGGCGGGGGTCGGCCCCAGTTCCGCCTCCGGCCCGCCGGCCCCTGTCCCGGCTTCGGAGTTGTCCTGTCGCGGATCCGCGACCCGTGGCGAGCCCCACGGCCAGGACTGCTGCCAGGAGGACGGTCAGGAGGACGACGGCCCGTCCTGCCGTCGCTCCCACCGTGAGCGCTGCCGCCGCCCAGGCGGCCAGCGCAGGTGGAACCAACCGGAGGTCGGGCGGACCCTCCTGCAGCGGGTGGGAGCTGCCCAGCCGGTGGCCGGCCGTCGCATGCACCGACTTTCGAACGGAGCGGGTCGCAGAGGCGCGGCGGGACCCGGAAGCGGAGTCGGCGGCAGCTCCGGGCCGGCTGTTCACGGGCGTACGAGGCTCTGGAGATCCGCGAAGCGGCGATCGCCGATCCCTCGCACCTCGCGAAGCTCCTCGACGGAGCGGAATCCGCCGTGCTGCGTGCGGTAGTCGGCGATGTGCCGGGCCAGGACCGGGCCGACGCCGGGAAGGGTGTCCAGTTGTTCCACGGTGGCGGTGTTGAGGCTCAGCGGGGCGTTCGGCTGCCCACCGGCCGAACTCGGTACGTTTCCGGCACCCGGTCCGCCTCCGACAGCGGACGTCGGCGGGGCAGGGCCGCCCACCACCACTTGTTCGCCGTCGGTCAGGACCCGTGCCCGGTTGAGCCCCGTGGTGTCCGTGCCGCTGGTGATGCCGCCCGCTTCGCGCAGCGCGTCGGCGACCCGCGAGCCAGCCGGCAGGTGGAGCACTCCCGGCCGCTTCACCTCACCGGCTACGTCGACGACGACGATGGCCCCGCCCGCGGCCTGCGGGACCGTGGAGGCTCCCCGGAACACCTCCGGGATCGCGCTCGGTGTGAGTACCGGCGTGGGTTGCCCGGGCGGCACGGCCGGTGGGCTCACTGCGATCGCCGTCGATCCGACCGTCTCGGGGGCCTGCACGGTGTGGGGACGCCCGGCCCAGAAGTGGTGGACGGCGAAACCCGTGGACACGACCAGGACTGCGGCGAGCGCACCCACGGTCTTGGGCTCCATAGCGCACCTGACCTGTACCCATACCGGTACCCGGTCCCGTGCGGCGGCCCACGCCCTGCGCAGGCCGCCGGACGCTTTTCGCACCACGGCCCCAGCAACCAGGCCGCCCGCGGCCGTGCGTGCGAAAGGGCGCGCGGGCGGTACGGCCGCCCGCGGCGCGGTCACCCTAGGAGCTGACGCGCGTGGCGCGGACGCCGGAGGTACGGGTGCCGGCGGTACGGGTGGCAACGGCACGGGTGGCGACGGCGCCACTGAGCGGGCCCTTACCTCGGCCGGCGCGAACAGCGCGTCGGCCCGGCGGCGGTACACGGCTGCCGCAGCCGAGGCGGCCGTGCGGCGGCCGTGCCGCAGCCCCGGCGAGGCGCGGAATGTCCTACCGGGTGCGGAACCGGCCCGGGAGGCGGAGTAGGAGGTACGACGGGGCGCGCGGCCCGGTCCTGTCGTTTCGTTGCGTGATCGAAGAGCCATGCGCCTGACGGTAGGCACTCCGCCTCCGCCTTGCTGATCATGGCTGATTTCTGTGGATAAGCCGCAAGTTGGGGATAACTCGGTCACCCTTTTTGGGGACGAAGACCCTCAGCGCGGCGAGATCACGACCCCGAGCAGCCCGGGCCCCGTGTGCGCTCCGATCACTGCGCCGACCTCGCTGACGTGCAGGTCCGCGAGGCCGGGAACTCGCTGCCGGAGCCGGTGGGCAAGGGTGTCGGCCCGATCGGGAGCCGCCAGGTGGTGCACTGCGATGTCCACCCGCCGTTCGCCGGCCCGTTCCACCGCGATCTCCTCCAGCCTGGCGATCGCCCGGGACGCCGTGCGCACCTTTTCCAGCATCTCGATACGCCCGTCGTTGAGTGCGAGGAGAGGCTTCACCGCGAGCGCCGACCCGAGCAGCGCCTGCGCGGCACCGATCCGGCCGCCGCGCCGCAGGTAGTCCAGCGTGTCGACGTAGAAGTACGCGGCCGTTTCCCCCGCTCGCTTCTCCGCGGCCGCAACGGCCTCGTCGACGTTGCCGCCCGCCTCGGCGACTTCGGCTGCGGACAGGGCGCAAAAGCCCAGCGCCATGGCGATCATCCCGGTGTCCACCACCCGCACCGGTACGGGTGCCTCACGTGCCGCAAGTACCGCTGCGTCGTACGTGCCCGAGAGTTCGGCCGGCAGATGCAGAGAAATGATGCCGGTGGCCCCGGCCTCGGCCACCGCCCGGTAGGTCGCGGCGAACACCTCGGGGCTGGGCCGGGAGGTGGTCACCGAACGGCGCTTCTGGAGCGCTTGGGCGAGCGAACGAGAGGAAATCTCCGTGCCTTCCTCGTACGCCTGATCACCGAGGACGACGGTCAGCGGCACTGCGGTGATGCCGTGCCGCTCCATCATCGGGGGCGGCAGATAGGCCGTTGAATCGGTGACGATCGCGACATGGCGGGACATGAGCCTGGAGGTTACCCGCAGGTGCGGCCCGGCGGCAGTCCGGCCCCTCTCAACGGGCCCCCGCCCACGGGATCCCTGCCGGTTCTGGCCCGGTATCCCCCGTGCTCCTCAGGTGGTGCTCTCGGGGCGGGCAGTCTTCTGCCACGGGTGACCGACCTGCCGGTTCGGATCGCGCCCGGTGATCGCCTGCGGCCCTTCGCCGGTACGGCTTCCCGCCCCGGTCCCGTCCACCGCGTCACCCCACGTGCGCGCAGGCTCCCCGGTGGTCGACCCGGTGGCCTGTGGCTGGTCCGCGTCCGGTTCCACCGCCGCCCAGTGCCGCAGCGCCCCGGACTCCATCCGGATCTGCTCGTTCAACGACGTCAGGTCTTCGTCCGCGAACTTCCGTGCCCTGTCCCGCGCAGCCCAGCGCAGAGAGTCGGCGGACTGCACGACCTGCTCCGTACGCTCCCGCAACTCCGGGACATGTTCCGCGGCCCGCACTTTGTCCGGATCCCTTTCCAGCCGTCGCAGCTCGTCGTCCAGCTGATGGCCGTAGTCACTGAGTCGCTCGAAAAGGGCCAGGGACTCCGACAGCGAGGCGTCGGATGCGACTCCTGCGGTGAGCGCCACCTGCGTGGCGCGCATGGAGGTGCGCAGCGCGAGACGGAGTTGCGCCAGCTCACCGCCGATGCCCGGCTGGCCGTAGCTCTTCGCTCGCAGCGTGGTGTCCTCCACGGTGCGCCTGGCCTGCGTGATCGTGCGGTCCACTCCGCGTCTGGCGGCGCCGACCGCCTTGACGGTGACGTACACGCCCAGCCCCACGAAGGCGAGGAACAGCAGCGCCATGATCAAAACGACGGCTTCCATGACGCCCTCCGCGGTAGGTCTGATGGAATGTTCCACCAACTGGACTGTTGACCGGCCCCTCCACCGTAAACGGAACGGGCAGGCCGGTGGTTCCCGTAGAACCCCCAACCTGCCCGTAGGGGAAAGCCCTCAGCCAGTGCGCAAAGCCGCCCTGATCATGTGTTTCAGGACTATGCCGGAACGATGTTGACCAGCTTCGGCGCCCGCACGATCACCTTGCGGATGCCCGCACCGTTCAGAGCGGCGACGACCGCGGGGTCCTCAAGCGCCAGCTTCTCCAACTCCTCGTCGCTGATCGACGGGGAGATCTCCAGACGCGCCTTCACCTTGCCCTTGACCTGGACAACACAGGTCACGGTCTCGTCGACGACGTACGCCGGGTCCGCTACCGGGAAGTCCTGGTGCACGACCGACTCGGTGTGCCCCAGCTTGCGCCACAGTTCCTCAGCGATGTGCGGAGCCAACGGGGCGATCAGCAGCACCAGCGCCTCGGCGACGGAACGCGCGACGGGGCCGCCCGCCTTCGTCAGGTGGTTGTTCAACTCCGTGATCTTGGCGATGGCGGTATTGAAGCGCATTCCGGCCATGTCCTGGCTCACACCGTCGATCGCCTTGTGCAGGGCGCGCAGCGTGTCCTCGTCCGGCTCGCCGTCGATGACGGTGACTTCGCCCGTCGTCTCGTCGACGACGTTGCGCCACAGCCGCTGCAGCAGCCGGTACTGGCCGACGACGGCGCGGGTGTCCCACGGCCGGGACACATCCAGCGGACCCATCGCCATTTCGTACAGCCGCAGGGTGTCCGCACCGTACTCGGCGGAGATCTCGTCCGGAGTGACCGCGTTCTTCAGGGACTTGCCCATCTTGCCCAGGACCCGGCTGACCTTCTCGCCCTGGTAATACAAGCCGCCGTCGCGCTCCTCCACCTCGGCCGCGGGGACGGCGATGCCGCGCGAGTCCCGGTAGACGAACGCCTGGATCATGCCCTGGTTGTACAGCTTGTGGAAAGGCTCGGACGAGGAGACGTACCCCAGGTCGAACAGCACTTTCGACCAGAAACGCGCGTACAGCAGGTGCAGTACCGCGTGCTCCGCACCTCCGACGTACAGGTCGACGCCACCGTGCGGCATGCCCTCGCGCGGACCCATCCAGTACTGCTCGACCGCCGGGTCGACCAGCTTGTCGTTGTTGTGCGGGTCCAGGTAGCGCAGCTCGTACCAGCAGGAACCGGCCCAGTTGGGCATGGTGTTGGTCTCGCGGCGGTACTTCTTGGGTCCGTCGCCCAGATCCAGGGTGACGTTCACCCAGTCCTGGTTGCGCGACAGCGGCGTCTCGGGCTGCGCGTTCGCGTCCTCGGGGTCGAAGGTGCGCGGCGAGTAGTCCTCGACCTCGGGCAGTTCCAGCGGCAGCATCGACTCGGGCAGCGCGTGGGCGATGCCGTCCTCGTCGTACACGATCGGGAAGGGCTCGCCCCAGTAGCGCTGCCTGCTGAACAGCCAGTCGCGCAGCCGGTAGTTGACCGTACCCTCGCCCACACCGTTCGCGGACAGCCACTCGGTCATGCGGATCTTCGCGTCGTCCACGCTCAGACCGTCCAGCGAGACGTCCTCGCCCGCCGAGTTGACGATCTTTCCGTCGTACGAGGAAAACGCATCGTCCCAGGCGGCCGGGTCCTGCCCGCGGCCATCCGTCGGCTCGACGACGCAACGCATCGGCAGCTCGAAGGCGCGCGCGAAGGCGAAGTCACGGGTGTCGTGTGCGGGCACAGCCATGATTGCGCCGGTTCCGTAACCCATCAGCACGTAGTCGGCGATGAAAACAGGGACCTCGTCCCCACTTACGGGGTTCGTCGCGAATGCCCCGGTGAAGACGCCCGTCTTCTCCTTGGCGTCCGCCTGCCGTTCGACATCGGACTTGGCGGCGGCCTGCTTGCGGTACGCGGCAACGGCTTCGGCAGGCGTGGCGTACCCGCCCGTCCACACGTCATGGGTGCCCTCGGGCCAAGCGGCCGGGACGATGTCCGCGATCAGGTCGTGCTCCGGCGCCAGCACCATGTAGGTTGCGCCGAACAGGGTGTCCTGACGCGTCGTGAAAACAGTGATCTTGTTGCCACTGTTGTTCGTGTCGTCGTTGTTCTTGTCGCCCCGTTCCGCACTCTGCGCGCCGACGGAGAAGTCGATGCGCGCACCCTCGCTGCGGCCGATCCAGTTGCGCTGCTGCAGCTTGATCGCCTCGGGCCAGTCCAGGCCCTCCAGGTCGTCGATCAGTCGGTCCGAGTAGGCGGTGATGCGCATGTTCCACTGGCGCAGCTTCGCCTTGAAGACGGGGAAGTTTCCACGTTCGGAACGACCGTCGGATGTCACTTCCTCATTGGCCAGGACAGTGCCCAGTCCCGGCGCCCAGTTCACGGGCGCATCGGAGGCATACGCCAGCCGGTACTCGCTCAGTACGTCGGCCCGTTCGGCGGCGTCCAGGACGCCCCAGGTGCGGCCGTCCGGCAGCGCCCGCTCACCGCTCTCGAACTGAGCGACGAGGTCCGCGATGGGGCGTGCCTTCTGCGCCTCGGTGTCGTACCAGGAGTTGAAGATCTGGACGAAAATCCACTGCGTCCACTTGTAGTACTCGGCGTCGATCGTTGCGAACGATCGGCGCTTGTCGTGGCCCAGGCCCAGCCGGCGCAGCTGGGACTTCATGTTCTCCATGGCGGCCTCGGTGGACACCCGGGGATGCGTGCCGGTCTGTACCGCGTGCTGCTCCGCGGGCAGGCCGAACGCGTCGAAGCCAAGGGTGTGCAGGACGTTGTGGCCCGTCATGCGCTGATGGCGGGCGTAGACGTCAGTGGCGATGTAGCCCAGCGGATGGCCGACGTGCAAACCCGCACCGGAGGGGTAAGGGAACATATCCATGATGAACTTCTTGGGCCTCGCGACCAGCTCCGCGTGGCCCGACAGGTCGCCGTCGCCCGGGTTCGGCGCCCGGTAGGTGCCCTCGGCGTCCCAGAAGTCCTGCCAGCGTGCCTCGATGTCGGCGGCCATGGCTGCCGTATAGCGGTGCGCGGCTGCCGTCTCGGCAGCGGCAGCGGCATTCGTCTCGCTCATGATTTTCGAAGCTCCATCGATTTCGTCTTCTGCCTACGGATCTCTGCCTGCGGAAATGAAAAATCCCCTCGCACAGGAGGGGACGCCGCGCCGATGCCGACCAGGTTCTTCACCGGTCGGGACTGATCAGCGCGGCTCACTAAGCAGAAGGCGTACGGCACGCATGGCGTCAGGGTACCGCAGGGGCCACAGGCACCGCAGCGACCGTTCCTCCGACGGACGGGAGGACTCAGCTCCCCCTTGCGTCCCCGCCCCGCTCAGAGCCCAGGAGTCGGCCCGCGCAGAGCCCGGAAGGCGGATCCACCCGGGCTGTGCAGAGCAGTCCGTACCGGGCTCAACCGCGGCATGCCACGCAAACCGCGAAACCGCCCGCGGTCCCGCACCGCCCCGTCTAGCCTCCTGTCGCGGGACCACATTCCCGACCCCCCGGAGTGCTCTCCCATGAACCCCGACCCCACGATCCCTTCACCTCGGGCCCCTCAGTCACATCGCCCGCGCGCTTCCCCCCACCGCCGCCCGCACCACAGAGCGCCCGTTTCCGTCGCCCCCCGACAGCGCTCGCCCCGGCGCCCCATACCCCGGGGCCTGTGGACGGCACCGTTACCCCTGTTGCCACTGATCGCTCTTCTGGGCGGCGACAGCCTGCGTACGGTCCTCGACTTCACCACCGGTGTACTCACTCTCGTCACGCTTACCGCAGCCGTCGTCTGGGGCCTCCTCGCCACCGACCGGCTGCTGCTGCGGCCCCGGCACCGGCTGATCGCTCAGGCCGTGCACCGGGTCACCGCGGCTGCCTCGCTCGGATTCCTCGTGCTGCACCTCACCGTCAAGGTGGCACTCGGCCATGTCTCGTTGCTCGCGGCACTGTTGCCGTTCGCAGGCGGTCTCTCGGGTACCGGTGTGCTCGTCGGGTTCGGATCGCTGGCCGGGCTGCTGATGGTGGTGTCGGCCACGACGGGTGCCCTGCGGAGCGCGTTCGCGACCCCGGGACGTGTTCCCGGCCGTTGGCGCGCGCTCCACATGCTGGCCTACCCCGCGTGGTGTTCGGCGCTGCTGCACGGGCTGTTCGCCGGCCGCCCGGCCCCCGCGTGGGTGGTCGCGATGTACGCCCTGTGCCTGGCCGGGGTGACTGCCGCGCTTTCTCTGCGTCTGCTGCCCTCCCGCCTCAAGGGGCGCATCGTCGAGAGCGCGCTGCGCCCGCCGCCCACGCCCGTGCCGCGAGGACGGCCTTCGCTCACGTCCAGGTCGCGCGGTGCCGCACCCGCGCCCCGGCACGCACAAGCGCCCCCGCACGTCCTCCCTACAGGAGACCGCCGTTGAACGTCCCCACCGCCCCCGGCCCCCGCAATTCCCCCCTCCCCGACGTCCCCTCCGTGGTCACCGTCGGCCTGCCCCACCTCACCAAAGGTTTCGACCTCGCCGCGCGACTGGACCTCGGCACCCATCTCCACGTGCACGGCCCCCTCGCTCCGGTGACCGGCGAGCAGCTGGCCTCGCTCGCCGCGGACATTTCCCTCCTCGGCCGCGGAGGTGCGGGCTTCCCTTTCGCCCGGAAGTTACGGGCCGTGGCCGATGCTGCGGCCCGCCGCGGTACCCGTCCCGTGGTCGTCGTCAACGCCGGTGAAGGCGAGCCAGCCTGCCGCAAGGACACCGTGCTGGTGAACCGTGCTCCGCATTTGGTCCTGGACGGCGCACTGCTCGCCGCCGAGGCGCTCGGTGCACGCTCCCTAATCGTCGCCGTGACCCGTGACTCCACGGAAGCGTCAGTACGGGACGCCTTCGCCGAGCGCGGTCTCACCGACCGCCGCATCCGAAACCGGGGTATCCGTGCCCGGATCGTCCGCACCCCCGAGCGCATGGTCTCCGGCGAGGCGTCCGCCGTGATCCGCGCGGCGAACGGTGGGCCGGCCCTGCCACCGGGCCGCCGCGAGCGCGCCGCCGAGTCCGGCGTGGACGGCGCGCCGACGCTGCTCTCCAACGCCGAGACGTATGCCCAACTCGCCGTCGGCGCCCGCCTGGGCCCCCCGCGCTACGCGCGCACGGGCGTCGCAGACGAGCCCGGGACCGTTCTGCTCACCGTCTCAGGCGCAGTGGCCCTCCCTCTGGTCGTCGAAGCTCCCTCCGGCGTCCCGCTCGGCTACGTACTTCGGCTGGCGGGCGCCCCACCGCTCCTGCAAGGCGTCCTGACGGGCGGCTACCACGGCAGTTGGATCGACGCCTACGCCGCCCACGACGCGGCGGTGTCCCGCGCTTCCCTGGCCTTCTTCGGGGGAGCGCTGGGGGCGGGCGCGCTCCTTCCGGTCGGCACGGACACCTGCCCCCTGGGCGAGTCCCTGCGTGTCGCACACTGGCTGGCCGCTGAAACCGCTGGGCAGTGCGGGCCCTGCAAGCTGGGTCTGCCCGCGGCCGCGGGCGGCCTTTCGGACGTGCTGGGCGGGGGCGGCCAGGCGGCGTTGGAGTCCCTGCGCGAAATCGCGCAGGGCGCATACGGCCGGGGCGCCTGCAAGCACCCCGACGGCTCGGTCCGCTTTCTGTTGTCCGCCCTGAACGCCTTCACGGACGATCTGGCTGCCCACGTCCTGGGCGGCGGCTGCGGGCGCCCCACGACCGGCGTGTTGCCTCTTCCCGGCGCCTCTCCTCGTGAGTCCGGCGTACCCAATGAAGAAAAGCTGGCAGTCGACTGGACCCTGTGCCAAGGCCACGGTCTGTGCGCCGACGTCGTTCCCGAGTTGATCCGGCTCGGCCACGACGGCTTCCCCACCCTTGCCGACGTCTCCGTCCCTGCGCATCTCGTGCCGCGCGCCCAGCGCGCCGTCCGCCGTTGCCCGGCCCTCGCTCTGCGCATCGAACAGACCTCGGCCCGGCACACCACCGCGCCCGCCGTCCGCGCTCTCGACCGCCGACGGGGCTGAGAGCGCCCGTACGCCGCCACAGCGAAGCGACAAGGGTGGAACGTACGCACACAAAGAAGCGGACCGCCCGATCGGGTGGTCCGCTTCCTTCATCTTCTGTGGAGCTAAGGAGAATTGAACTCCTGACCTCCTGCATGCCATGCAGGCGCTCTACCAACTGAGCTATAGCCCCGTGCTGTGCACTTTGTGTCGTTTTCCGTGGTGTCCCCCGGCGACATCGCCAACTTTAGACGGTGGATCGCCGCTTCACCAAATCCCTTTTTCACTCCCGTGACCGAGGGAGTGGACAGCCTCATCCCCTCGCCCTTTGTGACGATAGCGTCACCTTTTGTGACCTCTATTGTCGAACGCCTCAGCGCCGATCGTGGCGTCCGGGCGTCCCGCTCCCTGTTCGCGGCCGGTGCGGTCTGCCTGCTGTCCTTCACCGCGTTCTGTTGCGCTCAGCGGCTGGCACACGTCTCGATGGTCGACCTGGCCGTCTACCGCGCCGAGGGTGCTGCGGTCCTCGCCGGCAGCGATCTGTACGACCTGCGGGTCACCGCAGCGAATCTTCCCATGACGTATCCGCCCTTCGCCGCCTTGTTGTTCATTCCGCTGGCCGTGCTGGACGAGGGTCTCCTGCGCGCCCTCGTCACGGCCGGCAATCTCGCTCTCCTGGTCGCCCTGGTGCATCTCTCTCTCAGGCTCGTCGGCCGCGACAGCACTGCCGTCTCCCTATGGGTGGCCTCCGTCGTGGTCTGGTGCGAGCCGGTATGGACGACGCTGAGATACGGGCAGATCAACCTGGTCCTCGTCGTCACCGTGCTGTGGGACCTGACCCGCCACGACCGGCACCGCTGGGCGGGCGTGGGCATCGGCCTGGCGGCGGCGGTAAAACTCACCCCGGGCCTCTTCGTGGCCTTCCTGCTGCTGACGGGGCTGATCCGGGTCCACCGCGCCGGTACGTGGCACGACAACGTTTGGCTGCGGCGGGCAGCGGTCTCCTGCGCGGCGTTCCTCGCCGCCACTGGCGCCTCGGCGATGGCTCTTCCCGCCGACTCCTGGAGGTTCTGGACCCGCATGGTGTTCGAGTCCGGCCGGGTCGGCAACGTCGAGGACACCGCGAACCAGTCCCTCAACGGGGTCCTGGCCCGCCTCCTGCACACCGGCGAACCGGGCGCATGGTGGGCCATCACCGCCGCTTTCGCCGCAGTCGTCGGGCTGTACGCGGCGGCGGACGCCGCGCTGCGCGGCGAACGAGCCCGTGCCGTGCTGACCTGTGCGACCACCGCTCTTCTGATCAGTCCGATCTCCTGGTCGCACCACTGGGTGTGGTGCGTGCCTCTGCTGGTGCTTCTCGCGGCGGAGACTGCGGGGAGCAAGGGGAGCGGGCGGACCGGGACGTGGGTGGCGGGTTCGGTCTTCTTCTCGTACGCGCTGTGGGCGGTGCCGCACGGAAAGCAGGGACGGCCGGAACTGCATCAGAGCTTCGGGGAGTTCGCCCTGTCGGCGCTCTATCCGGCAGTCGGACTGGCCTTCGTCCTGGTGAACGTGTTCCGGACTCAGGCTCTCGCGAAGGAGTAGAACCTCTTGAGGGTGCAGTGCTCGTCGAGCAGCCGGCCGTAGATCGGCTCGCCCTCCAGCTCACGGTAGGTCTCGATCGGGTCGCCTTTTATGATCAGTGCCCGCGCGCACTCCTCGCACCAGTACTGGTACTCGGAGTTGACCGGTTCCATGTCGCGGACGATCGGCGTACCGCTGCCACACCAGTCACATTTGCGCCTGTGCGCGCCCATCGTCCCCTCCCCTGCTGAGGCCGCCCCTTCCGGCGGTCGATTCTGTCACGGTTACGCAAGAAGGACAGCAAAAGATCCCGCCCCCTGCTGGGGACGGGATCTTGATTGTGGAGCTAAGGAGAATTGAACTCCTGACCTCCTGCATGCCATGCAGGCGCTCTACCAACTGAGCTATAGCCCCGCGTGTTCTCGGTGCTGTGCGGGGTGTTTCCCGCTCTGCGCTGCGAACAAGAAGAACTCTAGCCTGCGACTTGCCGGAAAGTGAAATCCGGGGTGGCCACCGTCCGGGAGGCTGCCGTAAGGCGGCTCCGGGACGGCCCGGGAGGGGTTCAGTCGTCGTCGCCGAGCACGGGTTCCGGGAGCGTCCCGGCGTTGTGCTCCATGAGTCGCCAGCCGCGGGCGCCCTCGCCGAGGACGGACCAGCAGCAGTTGGTCAGGCCGCCGAGGCCTTCCCAGTGGTGGGACTCCAAACCGAGCAGGCGGCCGATGGTGGTGCGGATGGTGCCGCCGTGGCTGACGACGACGAGCGTGCCGTTGTCAGCGAGTTTGTCGGCGTGCGCCAGAACCACCGGGGCCGCCCGGTCGGCGACTTCGGTCTCCAGTTCGCCGCCGCCCCGGCGAATCGGTTCGCCACGCTTCCACGCCGCGTACTGCTCGCCGTACCGCTCGATGATTTCCGTGTGGGTGAGGCCCTGCCAGGCACCCGCGTACGTCTCGCGCAGACCGGTGTCGTGCGTGACGTCGAGGCCCGTGAGCGCGGCCAGTTCGGCTGCCGTGTCCGCGGCCCTCTTGAGGTCGGAGGCGATGATCGCGTCGGGTTTGAGCGAGGCGAGCAGCCGGGCGGCCCGGCGGGCCTGGGCCACGCCGGTCTCGGTCAGCCCGATGTCCGTGGTGCCCTGGAAGCGGCGCTCCAGGTTCCAGGAGGTCTGCCCGTGGCGCCACAGGACGATGCGCCGTCCACGGTTTTCGTTCACCGCGTCATCGTTCCCGGTACTGATCGCCGGCGTGCCGTTCAGAACAGGTCTCCTTCTCCGTCCAGCTCACCCGCGGGGTTCAGCTTGGCGTGCTCCTCGGCCTTGCCGCGGGTCCGCACCGCGTCCTCGGGCAGCGCGATCTCGGGGCAGTCCTTCCACAGGCGTTCCAGCGCGTAGTAGACGCGCTCCTCGCTGTGCTGGACGTGGACGACGATGTCGACGTAGTCGAGGAGGATCCAGCGGGCCTCGCGGTCGCCCTCGCGGCGTACCGGCTTGGCGCCGAGTTCCTTGTTGAGCTTCTCCTCGATCTCGTCGACGATCGACTTGACCTGTCGGTCGTTGGGCGCGGAGGCGACCAGGAAGGCGTCCGTGATGGACAGCACATCGCTGACGTCGTACGCGATGATGTCGTGCGCGAGCCGGTCGGCGGCGGCCTGGGCGGCGGCGTTGATGAGCTCGATGGAACGGTCAGTGGCGGTCACAAGCAGGCTTTCGTCGGCGGTCAGGTGATTACCACAAGGGTCTCACGTGACGCCGCCGTGCCCCGCCGGAGTTTCCGGCGGGGCACGTGGGCGGGTGCGCGGGCGACGGTTACTGCGGGGACGGGACCTTGTAGTCGCTGCCGAGGACGACCGAGACCTCGACGTTCTGTGCGCCCTGCCCTTTGGTGACGGCGGACGCCGGCAGGCCCAGGGTCTTGGCGACCTCTTCGGCCTTCGGCTTGTGCGCGTCGTCCGCGTAGCTGACGCCGGAGGCGGCGGCGGTGGACGCGTTCCCGGTGTCGGTGAACGCGTAGCCGCTGTTGACCAGGGCGATCCGCGCGTTCTCGGTCGCGCTCGGCTTGCCGGTGGCGTTGCGCACCCCCACCCGTACGGCAGCGCCCTGCTCGGGGGCGGTGGCGGTGCCGCCCAGGACGGTCTTGACGACGGTGTCGGATTCGCTGACGCGGCCGTCGGGTCGTACCGGCAGCAGGACCGTCTGGTACGCGCCCTTCCTGGCGTGCTCGGCGAGCTTCGCCAGGGAGACGGCGAGAGATTTCTCCGGCAGGGACGGGTCGAGGATCTGGGCGAGGCTCTGCACGGTGACGGTCGCGGCCTGCGGGTCGTCCGAGATCTTCTTCAGTACGGCATGCATGACCGCACCGAAGCGGGCGAGCTGTTTCGTCTCGGGCTCGCCGGGCGCGCGGTAGGTGGCGTACGCGACGGCCATCCGGCCCGTGAGGGTCTGCTGGGTTCCCTTGCTCACGAGGGGTGTCGCCCCCTTTTTGGCATCCGGCACGACGGTGTCGGTATCGACGTCGATGGTGCTGACGAGGTCGACGAGTACTTCCAGGTAGGGCGTGTCGAGGCGCCAGGTACCGCCGATGGGGGTGCCGAGCGCTGTACCGAGAGACTCGCGGGTGCCTGCCGAACCGTCGTCCTCGACGGATTTGGCGAGGGTGGTGGTGACGCCGTTGTCGCCGGCGAGGGAGAGCGAGTTCGGCAACAGGACGGTGGTTCCCTGTCCGGTGCTGACGTTGTCGACGAGCAGCACCGTCGACGTCATGCCGGGCTTCTCGGTGTTGTGCAGGTGCAGCGCGATCACGTCGCGCTTCTGTGCGCCGGCCGCGCTGGGCTTGTCGTTCTTCCCGGAGGAGAGGCCGGGCAGCTTGTCTGCGTACCAGAGGTAGCCCACTCCGCCCACGACGACGAGCGCGAGAGCGACAGCGAGGGCCACGACGCGGAAGCGGCCCCGTCGTTTGGCTTCCTCCCTGCGTTCGGTGCGGCTTTCGGTGAACTTCAGCCAGTCGATGACGTCTTCGGACTTGTCGTCCGGCTCCTCCACGAAGGCGAACTGTTCGGTGGCGTACTGGGGAGCTTCCGTGCGGCGCTGTCCGGGCACTTCGGCGCGGGACGCTGCGTCAGGAATTTCCTCGGAGACCGCGGGTGCCGAGCGGGGCGGGCGGCGGGCCTGCTGCGGCTCCGGAAGGGGAGACTGCTGGGGGGCCCACGGCTGTTGCTGTCCGCCGGTGTCGTAGCCGTACGTCTCGTGAGATGGCGTGGCCTGCTGCGGTGATGCCTGCTGCGCGTACGGGTCGAAGGGTGCAGGCTGCTGCGGCTGCTGGGCGTACGGGTCGTAGCCGTACCCCTCGGGCTGCGGGGACTGCGGGGGGAGGTGGCCGTACGGGTCGTGCTGCTCTGGTGGTGCGGTCTGTTGGTACACCGGTTGTCCGTACGCGTCGTAGCCGATGATCTCCGGCTGCGGCTGCGTGTAGGGATCGAGTGCGTACGGGTCGTACGGGTTGTGGCGATCGTTCACCGGTGCCCCCTTTCCGTCCTGCTCCTGCTGCTCCGTGCCGCGTGCCGTCAGTCCCGGTACAGCTCGCGCTTGTCGATATAGCGGACGACGCCGTCGGGCACCAGGTACCAGACGGGGTCGCCGCCGCGTACTCGCGCGCGGCAGTCCGTTGAGGAGATCGCGAGCGCGGGCACTTCCACGAGGGAGACGCCGCCCTCGGGCAGCCCGTCGGACGACAGGTCGTGTCCGGGCCGGGTGACCCCGATGAAGTGGGCGAGGGCGAAGAGTTCCTCGGCGTCGCGCCAGGTGAGGATCTGCGAAAGCGCGTCGGCACCGGTGATGAAGAACAGGTCCGCGTCGGCGTTGAGCGCGCGCAGGTCCCGCAGGGTGTCGATGGTGTACGTCGGCCCACCGCGATCGATGTCGATGCGGCTGACCGAGAACTGCGGGTTGGACGCGGTCGCGATGACCGTCATCAGGTAGCGGTCCTCGGCGGGTGTGACCAGCTTGTGGCTCTTCTGCCACGGCTCTCCGGTCGGTACGAACACCACCTCGTCGAGGTGGAAGAGTGCGGCCACCTCGCTGGCGGCCACCAGGTGGCCGTGGTGGATCGGGTCGAACGTGCCGCCCATGACGCCGATCCGTCGCTTGCCCGTACCGTCCGCGCTGTGCACGCGGCTCACTCTGTCCCTACCGGCCGGGCCGGTGGGCATTTCCTGCTCTCCCATGCGTGCAGACCCTACTGGCCCGGGTGCCCGGCCCGGACCCCCGGTCCGTTCAGCGGTCCCGGTTGAAGCGGGTGGTGATCCAGAGCAGCAGCATGAGCGCGATGAAGGCGCCACCGCCGGTGACCAGGGGGCTGATGGAGGCGTGCTCGTCGACGTGCGTGGAGCCCTCACCGGAGGCGAGGGTCACGAGCTGTGCTGCGGTGCTGTGGAAACTCATCTTCGCGGACCTATCGGGAGACGGAGGGGAGACTTCGGCAACATCGTATGCGGCGTGGCCGGGCACGCTCACGCCGACTCAGTCGTTGAGGCGATATCGGGCCCCGGGCAACCGGTCCGGGGCGGGTCGGCGTCAGCAAGGGGGAAGCCCTGGGAGGGCCCCTTAGGCTGAGGGCCGTCCGGGGGACGGGACATGTCTCGTACGAGAGCAGAGGTCAGTCATGACAGACGGCAATCACGAGCAGGGACAGGGCAGCGAGCAGGGGGGCGGCGGTTTCACGGGCGGTGACCGGGAGAGGCTTCCCGGTCGGCAGCGCAGGCGGTTTCCCGGTATTTCCTCCCGGGCGTACGAGCACCCGGCGGACCGGTCGGCCTTGGTGGCGCTGCGCAAGCTGAGCGGTTTTGACACGGTCTTCAAGGCTCTGAGCGGTCTGCTGCCGGAGCGGAGTCTGCGACTGCTGTTCCTGTCCGACTCGGTGCGGGTGAGCGACGAGCAGTTCTCGCACCTGAACTCGATGCTGCGGGACGCCTGTTACATCCTGGACCTGGAGAAGGTTCCGGCGATGTACGTCACGCAGGACCCGAAGCCCAACGCGATGTGCATCGGTCTCGACGAGCCGATCATCGTGGTGACGACGGGTTTGGTGGAGCTCCTCGACGAGGAGGAGATGCGGGCGGTCGTCGGGCACGAGGTGGGACACGCTTTGTCCGGACATTCGGTCTACCGGACGGTCCTCCTGTTCCTGACGAGTCTGGCACTGAAGGTCGCGTGGATTCCGCTGGGCAACATCGCGATCATGGCGATCATCACGGGGCTGCGGGAGTGGTTCCGCAAGTCGGAGCTTTCTGCGGACCGGGCCGGGCTGCTGGTGGGTCAGGACCTTCAGGCGTCGATGCGCGGGCTGATGAAGATCGCCGGCGGCAATCACCTGCACGAGATGAACGTGGACGCGTTCCTCAAGCAGGCAGAGGAGTACGAGGCGGGCGGCGATCTGCGCGACTCGGTACTGAAGATCATGAACGTGCTGCCGCGTTCGCACCCGTTCACCACGGTACGGGCGGCGGAGCTGAAGAAATGGGCCGAGAGCCGTGACTACCAGCGGGTCATGGACGGTCACTACCCGCGGCGGGACGAGGACAAGGACACCTCCGTGACGGATTCGTTCAAGGAGTCCGCCTCCCACTACGCGGACACGGTCCGCACCAGCAAGGACCCGCTGATGAAGCTGGTCGGGGACATCGCGGGCGGCGCCGGGGACCTGGGCGGGAAACTCCGCGGGAAGTTCGGCGGAGGCAATGGGTCCGGCTCGACCGGTACCGGTTCCGGCCCGGCGGCGTGACGCCGGAAGGTCGTGAGGCGGGCACGGGCGGGGGCCGGCCCGCCTCCGCCCTGTCCTCCTGTCCGTAACTGCGCTCCTCCGCGCTCGTGCCCGCGAGGGAATGCGGCGGCCCCGGGTGCCACGCGCCGCGCAGGGGCCGTCGCCCCGTCCGCACCTGCTCCTCACTCCCCCGAGGCGGCTCGCCGCCCGAGGGGGCCGCTCGTGGTCATCGCCGGGGCGGGGTGGGCAGCGTGTGCGGGGCCAGGGTGCCGCAGACGGCGTCGGAGGCGGTGTACGGGTCGGTGCCTGGCCGGGCTGTCGAAGGGGAAGGGGCCGTCGAAGGGGCCGGAGTCTTCGCCGCGGGAACGCCCGGCGACGCTGCACCCCGGCCTGCGAGCAACGGTTGCCAGAACTGTGGCGCGCCCGTTCCCGCCGCGCACGCGTGGGGTCCTGCCACGGTGTACGAGGCGACCACTTCCGTCCTGTGCCGGCGCAGGTCCTCCGCGTCGTAACGGAAGCGCAGTTCGCGCCGTACGGTGAACAGCGACGCGCCGTCGGCCCGTTCGCGGCCGGGGCCCGTCGCGGGGCGCAGCGGGTAGACGAAGGTGTGGTCGGCGATCACGTCGAGGACGTCGGGTGCGATCTCGGTGGCGCGCAGGGTGCCGCTGACCCGGGCCGTGCCGGCCAGGGCAACGTCGGCCGGGTCGAAGCGGACCAGCCAGCCGGCTCCTGCGGGTGCCCTTTCGCCGCGTGCCGACCGCGGGTCCGCGAAGCTCGCGTCGAACTCTTCGAGTTGGTCGGGGTCCAGCAGGATGCGCACCGGGCGGAGTGCCTTGCCCGTCAGTACGCCGGGATCGACGGAGGACTGGACGAGGTAGTCCTTGGCTGTGGTGAGGGCCGCCAGCACCTGGCTCTCCGAGAAATGCGCCGTGCCGCGGGCGACGGGGAGCTGGATGCCCTCGGCTCCGGTGCGGAACTGTGCGGCGGGGCTGTGCCGGAGAAGCTGTGCGGGCGTTCCACCGGGCACCTCTCCTGTGGGGGCCAGGGGTATCAGCGTTGCGCGCAGCGGTTCGGGACGCCGGTCGGAGGCGGCCGGCACGGGAGTGCGTACCCCCAGCCAGATCGCGGTGCCGAAGGCCAGCACCACGAGCAGCACCAGCAGGAGCACGTGTGCGCGGCCGTTTCCGGCGACCGCGGGGACGGCTGGGACGACAGGCGCGGGGGGCAGCGGACGGACGGCCGGGGCGTGGTCCGCCACGCGTTCCGACGCGGAGGATTCCTGGAGCCGGGCAGCCCGGACAAACGATTCGTCGAAGACGACGGACGGGTAGTCGTCGTCACCACTGTTGGGGAGGCCCTCGGGCGGGATGCCCTCGGGCGGGTCCGATCGACCTGCCATCGCTTCTCCCTGAGCACTGGGCCCTGCGGTGGGGAGAGAGTCTCCCTTTCAGAGTAGGTCGCGGGAGGCGAAGGTAAACGTTCTGGTACGGCAGAACTTCAGCACAAATCCCGCCAGTTGCAGTGGTGTTGGGGGTTTGAGATGAGGCACTCAGGGGGTGGGCGGCCGGGCGGAGGACGCCGGCGCGGTGTGCTGCGCCGATGCGGAGGGGCCACTGCCGCCGGCATCGCTCTGCACGTCCAGTCCCGCGCCGGAGGCCGGTGTGTCGACCCCGGTGGCCGCGGGTGACGGCACCTGGCCGTCCCTGTTGCCGGAGGCGCCCCGGTAGACGGCGGCGAACGCGAACACCACCATGCCGATGCCCATCAGCAGGGCGAGCAGCCAGGCGACGGGGCGGTGCCAGCGTGCGGAGTTGCGGTAGGGGCGCAGGGCGCCGCCGTGCCGGCCGTACGGGGCGGGGAAGGCGCCGTCGTACCCGTCGTCGAAGCCGTGACCGTGCGGCGGGCGGAAGGGGTGCGTGCCGCGCGGGGCGTGGTCGGGCGGGTGCTTGCCCGGCCAGGGGCGGGCGGCCTCCGCGTCGGCGCGCGCCCGGGCGGCCGCCAGCAGCCGCTCCACCGCGCTGGGTTCGTGGATGGTGGCGGCTTTGACGAAGGCCTCGTCGAAAACCACGGAGGCGAAGTCCTCGTCCGCGCCCCCGCGGTCGTCGTCGGGCTCCCAGCCATCCGGGAACGGCTTGCCCTCCACGTCGTCCGGCACCCGTTCAGCGTAGACGCAGGAGGTCGTTTTGGGCAGAGAACGCACGGAGTGCATCCTCGTCCGGGGGTGCGCCGGGACCGTTCAGCGGGTATGGCCGTCTCCCGTCACGATATATTTCGTCGAGGTCAGCTCGGGCAGTCCCATCGGGCCGCGCGCGTGCAGTTTCTGCGTGGAGATGCCAATTTCGGCGCCGAAGCCGAACTGTCCGCCGTCGGTGAAGCGGGTGGAGGCATTGACCGTGACGGTTGTGGAGTCGACGAGCTGAGTGAAGCGGCGGGCGGCTGCCTGTGAGGTGGTGACGATGGCTTCGGTGTGTCCGGAGGACCAGCGGCGGATGTGGGCGACGGCGTCGTCGAGGGAGTCCACGACGGCTGCGGCGATGTCGTACGACAGGTACTCGGTTTCCCAGTCCGCCTCGACGGCCGGCAGGACAGTGGCCTTCGAGCTGCCCGCGAATGTCAGGACATGTGCGTCCGCGTGGACGGTCACGCCTGCCTCCGCGAGTGCCTCCAGGGCGCGCGGCAGGAAAGCATCCGCGATGTCCTTGTGTACGAGGAGGGTCTCGGCGGCGTTGCAGACGCTGACGCGGTGTGCCTTGGAGTTGATCAGGATGTCGACGGCCATGTCGAGGTCGGCCCGGCTGTCGACGTAGACGTGGCAGTTTCCGGTGCCGGTCTCGATGACGGGGACGGTGGACTCTTCGACGACGGTACGGATCAGGGAGGCGCCGCCACGCGGGATGAGGACGTCGACCAGACCGCGGGCACGCATCAGCTCGCGCACCGCGTCACGGGATTCGCCGGGGACGAGCTGGACGGCGTCGGCGGGCAGCCCCGCCTGTTCGACCGCGTCGCGCACTACTCGCACCAGGGCCGTGTTGGAGGCGTACGCGGAGGAGGAGCCGCGCAGCAGTACGGCGTTGCCGGACTTGAGGCACAGGGCGGCTGCGTCGACGGTGACGTTGGGCCGTGCTTCGTAGATGATGCCGACGACGCCGAGCGGGACGCGGACCTGGCGCAGGTCGATGCCGTTGGGCAGGGTCGAGCCGCGCACCACCTCGCCGACCGGGTCGGGCAGCGCGGCCACGTCGCGCACGTCGGAGGCGATGGCGCGTACCCGTTCGGGGGTGAGGGTGAGCCGGTCGACGACGGACTCGGCGGTGCCCGCCTCGCGGGCGCGTGCGACGTCCTCGGCGTTGGCGTCGACGATCTCTTCCGTGCGGGCGAGGAGCGCGTCGGCGACGGCGAGCAGCGCCGCGTCCTTCGTGGCGCGCGGCAGCGGCGCGAGGGCGGCTGCGGCCTCACGCGCCCGGGAGGCGGCGGCGAGGACCGGGGAGGGGCCGTCGGCGGTGTCGGCCGTGGCGTCGGCGGGAGCGGTGTGCGAGGTCATGTCCGCAGCGTAATCCTGCGCGCGGGAGCGTTCGTCCGCTGTCCCGGACTCCGAGACGACGCCTCGTGCTGCGGCACCGCGCCGCCCGCCCCTTCCGACGGTATCGGCGGCCGGGGCGGTCCGGGGCGCTGCGCTGCGGGTCGGCGTCCGGCGCCGCGGGCCCGGGACGCTCGGTCCCGGCGGTCCGGGGGCCACGCGGTGTCCGGGGCCGCGCGGTGTCCGGGGCCGCTCAGTACGGGTGTACGCCGACAGGGGCCGCCGGGGGCGGGCCGTATCCCTCGGCCACCCGCTGGTGGTAGGTGTCGCGGTCGATGACTTCGAGGCCGACGATCTCCCAGGGGGGAAGTCGGGCCGTCGACCGGTGTTCGCCCCAGAGGCGCAGGGCGACCGCTGCCGCGTCGTGCAGGTCGCGGGCTTCTTCCCAGTAGCGGATTTCCGCGTGGTCGGCCGCGTAGCGGCTGGTCAGCAGGAAGGGGTGGTCGTGGGCGAGCTGTTCGAGACCCCGCCTGACCTCTGTGAGGGGCGTCTCGGTGCCGGAGACGCTCAGTGTGATGTACCAGAGGCGGGACTCCTCGGTGTTCTGCCGTTGCCGTCCGGTGCGGGGTTCGCGGTCGGCGTGCGCTTCGCGGCTTGCCGCGTCGTCGGCGCTCGGGCTGTCCTGGCCGCTGCTGTGGCTGCCGTCGTCGAAGTCCGCTCCGGCCCCGACGCTCGTCAGGGCTCGCTCAGCTGTCCCTCGGGGCGGCGCCCCCGGACGCGCTCGTCTCACCGGCGGCCTCCTGATGCGTTTGTGTGCTGTATCCCCGCAACAAAGTTGACCAGTCCTGGGGCCGATGCGGGGGGTTTTCCCGAAGGTCTCCACCGGGAGGCTGGACTTTCAGCCGTTTCGTGGACGCCTTGGGCGTATTCGGGGACTCTTCGTCCGTTTCGCCGCTGGGTCTCAGGTGCGCAACAGCACCAGGTCGTCGCGGTGCACGACTTCACGCTCGTACGCGGGTCCGAGTTCCTTGGCGAGGTCACGGGTGGACCGGCCGAGAAGTTGAGGGAGTTCCTTCGCGTCGAAGTTGACGAGTCCGCGGGCGACCGCCCGGCCGGTGCTGTCGCGCAGTTCGACGGGGTCGCCCGCACCGAACTCGCCTTCGACGGCGGCGATTCCGGCGGGCAGCAGCGAGGTGCGCCGCTCGACGACGGCCCGTACGGCGCCGTCGTCCAGGGTGAGGGCGCCCTGCGGGGTGGAGGCGTGCGCGAGCCACAGCAGGCGGTCGGCGCTGCGTCGGCCGGTGCGGTGGAAGTACGTGCCGGTGTCGCGGCCGGCGAGTGCGTCGGCGGCGTACGTGGCGGAGGTCAGGACGACGGGAATGCCCGCGGCGGCGGCGATTCGGGCTGCCTCGACCTTGGTGACCATGCCGCCGGTGCCTACTCCGGCTTTTCCGGCGCTGCCGAACTGGACGTGGGCGATGTCCTCCGGGGCGGTGACCTCGGTGATGCGGGAGGTGCCGGGCTTGGCCGGATCTCCGTCGTACAGGCCGTCGACGTCCGAAAGGAGGACCAGCAGGTCGGCGCGCACGAGGTGGGCGACGAGCGCGGCGAGCCGGTCGTTGTCGCCGAAGCGGATCTCGTCGGTGGCGACGGTGTCGTTCTCGTTGACGATCGGCAGGGCGCCCATGGCCAGCAGCTGGTCGAGGGTGCGGTAGGCGTTGCGGTAGTGGGCACGGCGGCTGGTGTCGGTGCCGGTGAGCAGGACCTGGCCGACGCGCACTCCGTAGCGGGCGAAGGAGGCGGTGTAGCGGGCGACGAGGAGGCCTTGTCCGACGCTGGCGGCGGCTTGCTGCCGGGCGAGGTCCTTGGGCCGCTTGAGGAGGCCGAGGGGGGCGAGGCCTGCGGCGATGGCACCGGAGGAGACGAGGACAACTTCGCGGGTGCCGCCGGCCCTGACTTTGGCGAGTACGTCGACGAGGGCGTCGACCCGGTCGGCGTCGAGCCCCCCGGCGGCCGTGGTCAGTGAGGAGGAGCCGACCTTGACGACGACCCTGCGGGCGTCCGTGACGGCCTTCCTCGCGCTGTGTGCCGCCGTCCGGTCGCCGCTTGCCCCTGACACGTCCGTACATCCCCTCGGGTCGCCCTGTTGCTGCCTGCCCGCAATGTACGTGAGGGCAGGGGCGCCCCGCTGCGCAGTTCCGGTGGCCGGACGGGGGGACGGCCGATACCGGTCACGGGGCCGAGAAGGTCGCGGCGCGGAGGTCGCAGCCGGGGAGGACGCGAACGCCGGGGCGGCGGGCCCCAGGAGGTTCCGGGGCCCGCCGTCGACATGTGCGCTTTTGGCAGTCAGCCCTGTGGGTGGCGGTGGCGCCAGCCTGCCCACGCCGACTCGACCATCTCGCGGACGCCATGGCGGGCTTCCCAGTCCAGTTCGGTGCGGATGCGTTCGGCGGAGGCCACGACCCGGGCGGGGTCGCCGGCCCGGCGCGGGGCGATCTCGGCCTTGATGTCCTCGTGGCCGGAGACCTCGCGGATGACGTCGATCATCTCGGCGACGGAGACGCCTTCCCCCTTGCCGATGTTGAGGACGAGGCGGGCGTCGGGATCGGCGGCGAGCTTGCGGGCCGCGGCGACGTGTGCGGAGGCGATGTCGGCGACATGGATGTAGTCGCGGACGCAGGTGCCGTCTGCCGTCGGGTAGTCGTCGCCGAAGATCAGCGGCGACCGGCCGGCCTCCAGCCGTTCGAAGACCATCGGCACGAGATTGAAGATTCCGGGGTCGCCCAGTTCGGGGGAGGCGGCGCCGGCCACGTTGAAGTAGCGCATGCAGGCGGTGGCCATGCCGTGTGCGCGGCCGACCGCTTCGACCATCCATTCGCCGGCCAGCTTGGTCTCGCCGTACGGGCTCAGTGGCTGGCAGGGGGTGTCCTCGGTGACCAGTTCCACGTCGGGCATTCCGTAGACGGCCGCCGAGGAGGAGAAGAGGAATCGCTTGACTCCGGCGGCGGCCGACGCTTCGAGAACGGTCTGCAGGCCGCCCACGTTCTCGTGGTAGTAGAACAGCGGTCGGGCCACGGATTCGCCGACCTGCTTCTTCGCGGCGATGTGCACCACGCCGGTGACGGCGTGCCGCTCCAGGACGGCGTCGAGCACTGCGCGGTCGAGTACGGATCCTCGTTCCAGGGCGACGCCCGCGGGAATCCGCGTTTCGTCTCCGGTGCTCAGGTCGTCGAGCACCACGACGCTTTCACCGCCGTCGGCGAGAGCCTTTACCACGTGTGAGCCGATGTATCCCGCACCGCCCGTTACCAGCCAAGTCATGGAGGCACTATACAGAGCGGCAATGACCGCCGATCGGTGCGTCTGCGGGCGGGGACGGGAGGGCTTCGTCCGTAGGCTAGCCTGACCGGGACTGCCGAAATCCCGAAGATCCTTCAGGGTTGTCCCCCAGTCGGCCATCCCCCACGGACCCGCCGTCGTGGGGGATCAGTAATCGAAACGTATCGAGGACGTGAACACAGAGGTGGCCTTGTCAAGCCCGTCTCCCTCGCCGGACAGCCTCCCGACGACCGTGACGACCGTGCCGGACATCAGCGTTGTGGTCATCGTCTACAACGATGCCGAGCGGTTGCCGACGGCCGTGCAGTCGGTCCTGGACCAGACGCTGCGCAACGTCGAGGTGATCATCGCGGACGACTGTTCCACGGACGGTTCGTACACCGTGGCCAGGAAACTCGCGGCACAACACCCCGATCGGGTCCGTGCGATCCAGCTGGAGGAGAACAGCGGCGGTTGCGGCGAGCCGCGCAACCAGGGCATCGCTGTGGCCCGCGGCCGCTATGTGATGTTCCTGGACAGCGACGACACTCTTGAACTCAACGCGTGCCGGAACATGCTGGAAGCCGCCGAGACCACCGGAGCGGACCTGGTGTCCGGGCTGTGTCTGCGCGTCCACGTCGACAGCCGTCACGGCAAGACGACCGAGTGGTACCGCTGGCTGTACCACTCCACGCGCACGCTCGACTCCGTCGCCGAACTGCCCGACCTGCTGGTCTTTGACACTCTGTCGACCAACAAGTGCTACCGGCGCGAATTCCTGATCGAGAGCAACCTCTCCTTCCCGAAGCGGATTCATTACGAGGACCTCCTTTTCTCCGCGCAGGCCTATCTCGCGGCTTCTCGCATCACCCTGATTCCGAATACTGTTTATTACTGGAACGTGGTCGAGAAGACCGAAAAGAAGTCAATCAGTAACCGCCGGAACGAAATCAACAATTTCGCGGACCGGGTGGAGATCCACCGGCGGATCGACGAAATCCTCAAATCCCGCGGCATGGACGACCTGAAGCTGCACAAGGACATCAAGTTCCTGAAGCACGACCTGGTCCTTTACCTGCGCGAACTGCCGTTTCTGGACGACGACTACCGGCACGCCTTCGCCGGGATGGCCCGGGAGTACGTGCAGTCCTTCGCCCCCGAGGCGTACAGCGAACTGCACCCGGCCCACGCCATCTGCGCGTACCTCCTCCTTCAGGAGGACTGGGACAACCTGATGCCAGCGATCGACATGCTCCTGAACCGGAGCAAGCTCGCGGTGCCACTGGTGGAGAAGGACGGCCGGATCTACTGGTGCGAGGAGCACCTGGAGGACCCGCACGCGCGCGCCCTGCTGGACGTCACGGACCTCGGTTACCACACCAAGCCGGTCGAAAAGCTGGACCTTCGCAACCGTCTGGTCAGCTACTCCGAGCGCCCCTCGGACGTCGTTGTCAGCGGTGCGGTGGTCAACCCGCTGGGCAAGGTCGGGCCGGACGCGAAGCTGTCCGCGGAGATCGTCCTCAAGGCGCGCCGCGCCGGTTTCCAGTCGTTCCGCTTCCCCGTCAGCAGTGTGCGGGTGGAGGGCGACAGGGTGTTCTGGGAAGCCACCCTTCCGCTGGCCAAGGAGCTGCGTCCGCTGGGCATCGTGGACGACGTGTGGAACGTGCGGATGCACTTGAAGGTCGACGGCAGAACGACGGTCAGCGCGATCACCGTCGGCAGCACCGACATAGAGCGCACGGGCCTGTTGACCGTCCGTCCCCGGCTGACGCGGCTGGCCGGCGACCGCATCGAGGCGGAGGTGTCCGGGCGCGGCCACCTGGCGTTCCACGTCGTGCAGCACAGCGCGGCCTCGCAGAAGGCCCGTGCGCTGATCCGGAACAACATGGACAGCCTGCCCGCGCGGATCGCCAAGACGACGTACCGCAAGGCCCGGGACGTGCGCAAGGACCTCAACTCCGGGCCGCGCAAGATCGACGGCTACCACCGCATGATCAAGGCGCTGCCCGTCCGCAAGGGCACCGTCGTCTTCGAGAGCCACCTGGGCAAGCAGTACAGCGACAGCCCTCGCGCCGTGTACGAGGAGCTGAAGCGGCGTGGTGCCCCGATCCACGCCATCTGGTCGTACGCGGGCGCCAAGCCGGTCGGTTTCCCGGCGGACGTCGAGCTGGTGCAGCGCTGGTCGTGGAAGTATCTGCGGGCGCTCGCCCAGGCCGAGTTCTGGGTCGACAACCAGGGCTTCCCGCTGAAGCTGCGCAAGCGTCCCGAGACGACGTACATCCAGACCTGGCACGGTTCCGCGCTCAAGCGCATGGGCTTCGACGAGCCCGGCTACCGCTTGATGTCGGAGGGTGAGCAGGCCGCGTACCAGGCGTCACTGGACCGCTTCGACCACTTCGTGGTCCGTACGGAGCACGACGTGCGGACGCTGGCGCGTGCCTACCGGATCCCGGAGAGCAAGCTGCTGCGCACGGGCTACCCGCGCAACGACGCCTTGGTGAAGGGCCGGGACGCGACCGAGGAGAGCCGGGAGGTCGCGGAGCTGAAGAAGCGCCTGGGCATCCGCCCGGGGCTGCCGGTCGTGCTGTACGCGCCGACGTTCCGGGCCAACGCCGGCGGCAAGGTCCGCAAATTCGAGTTCCCCTTCGACGTGGAGACGCTGGCCGAGAGGTTCGGAGACAAGTTCACGCTGTTGGTGCGCACGCACTACCTCAATCAGGTGGCGCTGCCGCCGGCGATGGCCGGACGCGTCATCAATGTGTCGGAAGAGCCGGACATCACGCCGCTGCTCCTGGCGTCGGACGCGCTGATCACGGACTACTCGTCCGTGATGTTCGACTATGCGCTGCTGCAGCGTCCGATGATTTTCTTCGCGTACGACTGGGAGGAGTACGCGCAGGACATCCGCGGCACGTACTTCGACCTGATCGAGACGGCTCCGGGGCCGGTGGCGCGTGATGAGGAGGCGCTGTACGCGGTGCTGGAGGACCTGGACGGTGTCCGTGATCAGTACGGGCCGCAGGTGAAGGAATTCGTGGACCGGTACGGCGAGTACGACCACGGTGACGCGGCCGCGCAGATCGCGGACCGTTTCTTCGGAGGAAAGGGCGGCGCCCGGTGAAGCGACGCGACATCTTCTTCGTGGCCAACGAGGTCGACGAACTCGGCGGTGTGGCCCGCTGGCAGGCCCAGATGGCCGCGCTGCTGGCGGAGCGCGGCCACCGGGTGACCATTGTCGGTATCGCGCCCTCCGAGGTTCCCATGGACCTCGGGGAGAACCCGCCGTTCAAGACGGTCACGCTGTACGACCGGCGGCCCCCGGGGCGCAAACCCGTCACGGGTGTGCGCGGCAAGGTCGACGTGGCCGCGCGGCTGCACAACTCGCGGCGTGAGGCGGGAGTGCGGGAGGCTTCGGCGAAGCTGTCCCGGATGTTCCGTACGGCCGCCCCGGGCGCGATGATCGTCGTGACCCAGGTGTGGGCGATGGAGTGGGTGGAGCTGGCGGACACCGCCGGTCATCCGGTCATCGGGATGAGCCACGAGAGCTACGAGTACTCGCGCCAGTCCTCGCGCTTCAACCGCGTCCTCAAGCACTACAAGAACGTCGACCGGCTGCTGCTGCTCACGCAGGAGGATGCCGACATGTGGGCGGTGCGTGGACTCAACAACGTCGGTTTCATGCCGAATCCGTTGCCGATGATGCCCGAAACGGTTTCTCCGCGTTCGGAGAAGACGGTCGTGAGTATCGGGCGGCTCAGTCACCAGAAGGGCCTCGACATGATGCTCGACGCCTGGGCGGACGCCGCACCGCAGGTGCCGGGCTGGAAGTTGAAGCTGTACGGCGCGGGCGAGCTTGAGCACTCGCTCAAGAAGCAGGCTTCGGATCTGGGGCTGGACGACTCGGTCGAATGGGCCGGGCAGACCCGTGACGTGGTCGGCGCCCTGCACGGCGCTTCGGTGTTCGCGCAGTCCTCGCGCGGCGAGGGGTTCCCGCTGGCGCTGCTGGAAGCGATGGCGTGCGGGGTGCCGTGCGCGGCGTTCGACTGTGCGCCGGGTGTGCACGAGATCATCCAGGACGGCGTCGACGGGCTGCTGGCCCGTCCCGGCAACACTCCTGAGCTCGCGCGCCAGTTGGTGCGTCTGATGCAGGATCAGGAACTGCGGGACCGGATGGGTGAGGCGGCCCGGGAGAACGTTCGGCGCTACTCCCCCGAGTCGATCACGCAGCGGTGGGAAGAGCTCTTCACGTTCCTGGAGCGGTAGCAGCACCGGCCGCTCGCACCTCAGGAGGTGGGCCCCTTCCGCGACGCGCGGAGGGGGCCCTTCTCTGTCCGGCTGCGTCGCCTCGCGCGTCAGCCCGACTTGCGCGTCAGTCTCTTGAGGCGGCGGCCCACCACGTCCAGTCCGCCCTGTAGTCCGCCGACGACGCGCACCATCAGTGCCTGTCGGGGCGTCACGTGTGCCTGGACGAGCAGGGGCCGTCCCCCGGCGAGGACGACACTGCGGCGTGCGGTGTCCGGGGTGGCGGCCCGCACCTCGGCGGGGATGCGGGAGCCGTCGGCGCACACGACGTCGGCCCGTACCCGCCAGGCCGTGAGCCGTTCGCGGTCGGCCAGGTCGCCGGCGCGGACGGAGAACCGGGCCCGCCAGGCGTCGTCGTCACTGCGCACCAGGGGCTGTTCTCGCTCCAGGGCAGGGCGGGCGTCCCGCTGTTCCGCCAGACGCAGCAGGAGGCGTTGCGGCTCCAGGGGGGCGAGCAGCCCGTGGAGTTCGGGCACCGTCACGGTGAAGGTGAGGGTGGACCCCACGGTGAGGGTGCCATTGACGGTCACCGGCAGTTTCTCGGCGGGCAGGTCGGCCAGCCCGTCGAGGAGCACTTCGGGCTGCTCGGGCGAGAGGACGGGCGTGCCGTTGCTGTTGACGTGCGTCGGAGGCAGCAGTCGGGGCGGCTGGGCGGCCAGTGCCACCACGCGCGCGAGTTCGGCCGGGGTCTGCCAGGCGAGCAGGGCGCGGGCCAGCCAGCGGGACGGGGCCTCGGCTTTTTCGTATGCCTCCTCGTCGAAGGCGGCGAGATGGGCGCGCGTGGCCTGCCACCAGTCGGTGCGGTAGGCGGCGTTGCGCTGCGGCAGTTCCCGTACGTACATGGGCAGGTCGTAGTCGAGGAACTTGGTCTGCGCGGCGACGGCGAGTGCCTCCTGTCCCGCTTTGCGGAGCTCTTCGACGACCCGGCGGTGTGCTTCCACACGGTGTTCCCAGTTGGCGATGGTGGCGCGGCGCAGCGAGATGGACAGGTCTGCGGCGTCGCGCCGTACGTGCCAGACGTAGACGGGGGCGGCGACGACGGCGAGGCGGGGGGCGGCCGCGTACACCTTCGCGGTGAACACGAAGTCCTCGTAGTGGAAGGCGCCGTCGGGAAAGGCCGCGGCGTGCTGGCTGAGGAATTCGCGCCGGTAGAGCTTGTTGACGGACAGGGTGTCGAGCAGGAATTCGGGGTGTGCGCCGATGCCGTCGAGGACGGTGCCGGGCAGGGTGGCGCCCGCGGCGGGGTCGTAGAGGGCGGGAGCCCACATCGTGTCGCGGCCTTCGGGCAGTTCGCGGCGTACGCACTGCCCGGCGACGACGTCGGTGTCCTCGGTGGCGGCGGCCAGCAGGGCGTCGACGGCGCCCGCCGGGTAGACGTCGTCGCTGTCCAGGAACATCACGTAGCGGTGTGCGGCGGCGGCGATGCCGTCGTTGCGGGGAGTGCCGCAGCCGCCGCTGTTGTCCGTGCGGTGCAGGGGCCGCACCCGGGGGTGGCGGGCGGCGAGGGCGTCGACCTGTTGGCGGGTGCCGTCCGTGGAGGCGTCGTTGACGACGATCACTTCGCCGACGGCGGTGCCCTGCGCGAGGGCGGACTCGACGGCGGTGGTGATGTGGTCGGCGTCGTTGTGGACGATGACGACGACGCTGACTGCCGCCCCGTTCCGTGCGGGTTCCACCCTGTTGCTCCTCATGCTGTTGCACCGGTCCTCGCGGGCTGGTTGCGGGCGCGACGTGGTCCTGCGCACAGCTCTGCGACGGCCACGGGCCTCCCAGGGTATGTCCCCGTGCGGGGCCCGGTGGAGGGCGGTGGGCCCTGTGCCGTCCGGTTCGCGGAGGGTCCGCGGCTGTCGGGCGGTGTCCGGGAAGGCCGCAGGGCCCGGCTGCCGGAGACGTCTCCGGCAGCCGGGCCCTGCGGTGGGTTCGTACGTGCGCGAGGACCCGCGTCGCACGCCTGCCGTACTACGTCCCGTGCCTCGCGTACCAGGACGCGCGTGTCCCGCTGTTCGTCGCGTGCGCCCCGTACGCGGTACGACGTCGCGCGCATCCCGTCCTAGAAGGGTTTGAACTCGTCGTACTCCTGCTGCGAGTTGTCCCGCTCCGCGTCGCGGTCCTTGCGGCGCGTGGCCGCCGGGCGGGGCTCGTCCAGGCGGTGGTCCTCGCCGCGGCGGCCGAGCATCTCGGCGCCTGCCATGACGGTGGGCTCCCAGTCGAAGACGACGGAGTTCTCGTCGGAGCCGATGGCGACAGCGTCGCCGGCGCGGGCGCCCGCCTTCATCAGTTGGGTTTCGACGCCGAGGCGGCTGAGGCGGTCGGCGAGGTAGCCCACCGCTTCGTCGTTGCTGAAGTCGGTCTGCTGCACCCAGCGCTCGGGCTTCTCGCCGCGCACCCGGAAGACGTTCTCTTCCTCGTCCTTGATGACGGTGAAGCCGCTGTCGTCGACGGCCTTGGGCCGGATGACGATGCGGGTCGCCTCTTCCTGGGGCTTGCGGGCGCGCATCTTGGAGATGCCCTGCGCGAGGGCGAAGGAGAGTTCCTTCAGCCCCGTGCGGGAGACGGCGGACACTTCGAAGACCTTGTAGCCGCGGGCTTCGAGCTCCGGGCGGATCATGTCCGCGAGTTCCTTGCCGTCCGGGATGTCGACCTTGTTGAGGACGACGAGGCGCGGACGGTCGTCCAGGCCGCCGTACAGCTTGAGTTCCTCCTCGATGACATCCAGGTCGGAGACCGGGTCGCGGTCGGACTCCAGGGTCGCGGTGTCCAGTACGTGGACGAGGACCGAGCAGCGTTCGACGTGGCGCAGGAATTCGAGGCCGAGGCCGCGTCCTTCGCTGGCGCCGGGGATCAGGCCGGGGACGTCCGCGATGGTGTAGACGGTGGAGCCGGCCGTCACCACGCCGAGGTTGGGGACGAGGGTGGTGAACGGGTAGTCCGCGATCTTGGGCTTGGCCGCGGACAGCACGGAGATCAGCGAGGACTTGCCCGCGCTCGGGTAGCCGACCAGGGCCACGTCGGCGACGGTCTTGAGTTCCAGGACGATGTCGCGGGACTTGCCGGGCTCACCGAGCAGCGCGAAGCCGGGGGCCTTGCGGCGGGCCGAGGACAGTGCGAGGTTGCCGAGGCCGCCGCGTCCGCCTTCGCCCGCGATGAAGGTGGTGCCCTGGCCGACCATGTCGGCCAGTACGTTGCCGTCCTTGTCGAGGACGACGGTGCCGTCCGGCACGGGCAGGATCAAGTCCTGGCCGTCCTTGCCGGAGCGGTTGTCGCCTGCGCCGGGCTGGCCGTTGGTGGCCTTGCGGTGGGGGCTGTGGTGGTAGTCGAGCAGGGTGGTCACTGCTTGGTCGACGACGAGGATGATGTCGCCGCCGCGTCCGCCGTTGCCGCCGTCCGGGCCGCCGAGCGGCTTGAACTTCTCACGGTGTACGGAGGCGCAGCCGTGGCCTCCGTTACCCGCGGCGACATGCAGTTCGACGCGGTCCACGAAGGTGGTCATGGGTGTCCTCCAGTACAGGTCATGCGGAATGTCTACATACGTAACACGCCGAGGGCGGACACGCTTCCCCGTAGCCCGGGAAAGAGCGTCCGCCCTCGGAACGTGCTGTGTATCGCTCAGGACCGCTCTCTCAGTGAGAGGGTCCGGAAAGAAGGCAGGCTTGTTCAGCCGGCGATCGGAACGATGTTCACGACCTTGCGGCCACGGTGCGTGCCGAACTCGACCGCACCGGCGGCGAGGGCGAACAGCGTGTCGTCGCCGCCACGGCCGACGCCCGTGCCCGGGTGGAAGTGGGTGCCGCGCTGGCGGACCAGGATCTCACCGGCGTTGACGGCCTGGCCGCCGAAGCGCTTGACGCCGAGCCGCTGAGCGTTGGAGTCGCGACCGTTCCGAGTGGACGATGCGCCCTTCTTGTGTGCCATGTCTCAGTCCCTTTACTTCGCAGCCGTGGGGATACCGGTGACCTTGATCGCCGTGTACTGCTGGCGGTGACCCTGGCGACGGCGGTAACCGGTCTTGTTCTTGTAGCGGAGAATGTCGATCTTCTCGCCCTTGTGGTGGTCCACGACCTCGGCCGTGACCTTGATCCCGGCCAGGACCCACGGGTCGCTGGTGACGGAGTCGCCGTCGACAACGAGCAGAGTCGAAAGCTCGACCGTGTCGCCAACCTTGGCAGTGGAAATCTTGTCAACCTCAACGATGTCGTCGACAGCAACCTTGTGCTGGCGACCACCGCTGCGCACGATGGCGTACACGCGGATCTCACTCTCACTCGAAGACGGGACCCCTGATGCCAGCCGCTTCCGGCGCGAACAGGACGAGCGGCCTCTCCCGTGCGCACCGAAGTGGCCCGGGAGGGGGTTGCTCAGGGGTTTGGCGCACAAAAGACGCCGACGGTCAAAGTTACGGGACCTCGACCGGTGGGTCAAACCGGGCTAGCGCCCGCCGCTGTGGCTGTCCGGGCTCTGTCCGACGGCCTTCACCAGGGTGTGGTAGGCGTCCCTGATGCCGTCCTCGGACAGGTCGAGGTGTTCGAGGACGGTGAAGCGCCCGGGGCGTGTCTGCGGGGCGTACCGCACCGCGGTGACGAACTCCTCGACGGTGAATCCGATGTCGCCGGGGAGCACCGGCAGTGCGTGTCTGCGCAGTACGTCGGCGAACAGTCCGGCCTCCTCGCGTGCTCCGCGCAGGTGCATCGCGAAGACGGCGCCGATGCCGACCTGTTCGCCGTGGAGCGCGGCGCGCTGCGGGAAGAGCAGGTCGAATGCGTGGCTGATCTCGTGGCAGGCGCCGGAGGAGGGGCGGGTGTCGCCGCTGATCGACATGGAGATGCCGGACAGGACGAGCGCTTCGGAGAGCACGGTCAGGAACGCGTCCTGGGTGACGTCGCCGGGGTGGCGCAGTACGGCTTCGCCGGCCTGTCTGGCCATGGCGGCGGCCAGACCGTCGACCTTCTCCCCGTTGACCTGGTGGGAGAGTTCCCAGTCGGCGACCGCGGAGATGTTGGAGAGGGCGTCGCCGATTCCGGAGCGTACGAAGCGGGGCGGGGCGTCGCGGATGACGTCGAGGTCGATGAGCATCGCGATGGGCGTGGGTACGCCGTAGGAGCCGCGTCCGTTGTCGTTGTCCAGGATGGACACCGGGGAGCACAGGCCGTCGTGCGAGAGGTTCGTCGCGACGGCGACCATGGGCAGTCCGATGCGGGCCGCGGCGTACTTGGCGACGTCGATGATCTTTCCGCCGCCGAGTCCGACGACCGCGTCGTAGCGTTTGCGGCCCTTCATGTCGTCGGCGAGCTTGACCGCGGCGTCGATGGTGCCCTCGGTGACGGGGTACCAGTCGGCGCCGGGCAGGACGGGTGCCAGGCGTTCCTTCAGCACCCGTCCCGAGCCGCCGCTGATGGCCACGGCGAGCGAGCCCGAGCCGGAGATCCGCTGGTCCGCAAGTACGCCGGCGAGATCGTCCAGGGCGCCCCTGGAGATGTCGACGACGACCGGCGAGGGGATCAGCCGGGTCAGTACTGGCACGCGATCTCCCGGCCCCTGGTGAGGTCGTCGTGGTTGTCGATCTCGACCCACTTGAGGTCGCCGATCGGTGCGACGTCGATGCGCACGCCGCGGTTGACGAGTTCCTGGTAGCCGTCCTCGTAGTACAGGTCGGGGTCGCGCTCGAAGGTCGTCCGCAGGGCGTCGGCGAGGGCCTCGGCCGCGTCGGGCTCGATGAGCGTGACGCCGATGTACTCGCCGGTGGCGGATGCCGGGTCCATCAGCTTGGTGATCTTCTGCACGGCGCCGGACCCGTCGGTGATGACCTTCATCTCCTCGTCGGCGAGGTTCTTCACCGTGTCGAGGGCGAGGATGATCTGCTGCCCGTTGCCGCGGGCGGCGAGGAGGGTCTGCTCGACGGAGACCGGGTGGACGGTGTCGCCGTTGGCGAGGATCACGCCCTCCTTGAGGACGTCGCGGGCGCACCACAGGGAGTAGGCGTTGTTCCACTCCTCGGCCTTGTCGTTGTCGATGAGCGTGAGCTTCACGCCGTACTTCGACTCCAGTTCGGCCTGGCGTGCGTAGACGGCTTCCTTGCGGTAGCCGACGACGATCGCGACGTCCGTCAGCCCCACCTTCGCGAAGTTCCCCAGGGTGAGGTCCAGGACGGTGGTGTCGCCGTCCACGGGGACGAGCGCCTTGGGCAGCGTGTCGGTGTAGGGACGCAGACGCCGTCCGGCGCCCGCCGCCAGTACCAGGCCGATCATGGGGTTCTCCTTCGTGCGGTCGAGCAGGGGGTGTACGGGGTGGGGCGGGGTGGCGGAGGGACTACATCTCTTCCGCGACGTAGCCGCGCAGCCACGTCTTGAAGTCCGGGCCCAGGTCGGCGCGCTCGGCGGCGAGACGCACGATGGCCTTCAGGTAGTCGCCGCGGTCGCCGGTGTCGTAGCGGCGTCCCTTGAAGACGACGCCGTGCACGGGGCCGCCGACCTTCTCGTCCTCGGCCAGCGTCTGCAGGGCGTCGGTGAGCTGGATCTCCCCGCCGCGGCCGGGCGCGGTCTCGCGCAGGACGTCGAAGACGGCCGGGTCCAGGACGTAGCGCCCGATGATGGCGAGGTTGCTGGGGGCGTCCTCGGTGCTGGGCTTCTCGACGAGGCCGCTGATCTTCACGACGTCGCCGTCGGCGGTGGTCTCGACGGCCGCGCAGCCGTAAAGGTGGATCTGCTGGGGGTCGACCTCCATGAGGGCGACGACGCTGCCGCCGTACGTCTGCTGGACCTCGACCATGCGGGCGAGGAGGGGGTCGCGGGGGTCGATCAGGTCGTCGCCGAGGAGGACGGCGAAGGCTTCGTCGCCGACGTGCGGGGCGGCGCACAGCACCGCGTGGCCCAGGCCCCGGGGGTCGCCCTGGCGGACGTAGTGCATGGTCGCCAGGTCACTGGACTCCTGCACCTTGGCGAGGCGGTCGGCGTCGCCCTTCTTGGTGAGGGCGGACTCCAGCTCGTAGTTGCGGTCGAAGTGGTCCTCAAGAGGGCGCTTGTTGCGGCCGGTCACCATGAGGACGTCGGAGAGTCCGGCCCCGGCGGCTTCCTCAACCACGTACTGGATCGCGGGCTTGTCGACGACGGGCAGCATCTCCTTGGGAGTGGCCTTCGTCGCAGGAAGGAAGCGGGTGCCCAGGCCGGCGGCGGGGATGACGGCCTTGCGTATGGGGCGGGGGGTGGTGCTGTTGCTCATGAGGGTTCGAACTCTCCGTGGTTCAGGGGCATTTCGCGGCCGTGGGCCGTAGGTCCCGGCTGCTCCGGGGTGCTGCTCCCGGATACCGGGGTGGCCAGTGCCCGACTGGGCACTGGCCACCCCGGGCCCGGCCGGGGCCGGTTCCGCCGGGTACTGCGGGTATGTCCGATGGTGCGCGCGGTGCGGGCAGTGCCGGTGTCACCGGTACTGCCCGCAGCGCGTCAGTCCTGCGCGGGGGCGGACACGGACGGCAGCGTCTGCTGGTCCGCCGCGGCCGTCTTCTTCGCAGTCTTCTTGGCCGCCGTCTTCGTGGCCGCCGTCTTGGTGGCGGCCTTCTTCGCGGTGGTCTTCTTCGCCGCCGTCTTCTTGGCCGGTGCGGCCTTCTTGGCGGTGGTGGCCTTCTTGGCGGCGGTCTTGCGTGCCGTCTTCTTGGCCGGTGCGGGAGCGTCATCGCCCTCGGGTGCCTGCGCCGCATGGGACTCGGCGCTGTCGGCCACCGGCTCTTCGGCCTGCTGCACGGTCGCCGACGGGGTGGTCTCCACCACGAGCACGGCGGCCTCGGCCGACCCTGCGGGCGAACCCGCGGGGGCGGTGGCCTTGCGGGTGGCCCGGCGACGGGCCCGCGGCGGCGCGGCGTCGGCGGCGGGTGCCGCTGCAGCCTCCTCGGCCGGAGCCTGGGCAGCGGGCTGCGGCTCGGCGACGGCTTCGGCAGCCGGGGCCGCGTGCGCCTCCTCGGCGTCCGCGGCGGGCGTCTGCGCGCCCTTGGGCGAGCCCGCCGGGGCGGACGCCTTGCGGGTCGCCCGGCGGCGGCCACGGGGAGCCGCAGCGGCCTCCGCCTCCGCGGGAGCCTCGACGGCGGCCTCGGCCGGCGCCTCGACGGCTGCGGTCACCGGCTCGGCCTCGACGACCGGCTCGGGCACCGTTTCGGCGACCGGCTCGGTGGCCCGCTCCGTCTCCGGGGCGGCCACCGCGGCGCCCTTGCCCCTGAGCGGCGACGCGTGCTCGATGTAGTCCGCCGGCGACGTCCTGCCGCGCGGCGCACCCGCCGGGGACGACGCCTTGCGCGACGCCCGACGGCGGCCACGGCCGCGGGTGGCGGCCGCCTCTGCCTCCGCGGCACTGCTGTACAGGTCCTCGTCCGGTACGAAGTCCGGCGACGGCAGCGCGATCGGCGCGGCGACCTCGGCGGCGAGTTCCGCCTCGGTCTCCACCTCCAGGGGCTCGGGCGCGTCCTCGTGACCGTGGGTGGGGTCCTGGCCGTGCTCGTGCGTCTCGTGCGTCTCGTGCTGGTCGTGACCGTGCTCGTGGTCCGTGCCGCCGTTGGCGCCCTTGCCGCGCTTCTTCGCACGCTTGGAGCCACCGCCGCCGCCCACGGCGGTCGGCTGCTCCATGTGCACGATGACGCCGCGCCCGTTGCAGTGGACGCAGGTCTCGGAGAAGGATTCCAGGAGGCCCTGTCCGACGCGCTTGCGGGTCATCTGCACCAGGCCCAGCGAGGTGACCTCGGCCACCTGGTGCTTGGTGCGGTCCCGGCCCAGGCACTCCAGCAGACGCCGCAGCACCAGGTCCCTGTTCGACTCCAGGACCATGTCGATGAAGTCGATGACGACGATGCCGCCCAGGTCGCGCAGCCGCAGCTGGCGCACGATCTCCTCGGCCGCCTCCAGGTTGTTCCTGGTGACGGTCTCTTCGAGGTTGCCGCCCTGGCCGGTGAACTTCCCGGTGTTGACGTCGACGACGATCATCGCCTCGGTCTTGTCGATGACCAGGGAGCCGCCGGACGGCAGGTAGACCTTGCGGTCCAGTGCCTTCATCAGCTGCTCGTCGATCCGGTACGTCGCGAAGACGTCGACCTCCGACGTCCAGCGCGACAGCCGGTCGGTGAGGTCCGGTGCGACGTGGGCGACGTACCCGTGGATCGTCTGCCAGGCCTCGTCACCGCTGACGATGACCTTGGAGAAGTCCTCGTTGAAGATGTCGCGGACCACGCGGACGGTCATGTCGGGCTCGCCGTAGAGCAGGGTCGGCGCGTTGGACGCGCCGTTGCTCTTCGCCTTGCGCTGGATGTCCTCCCACTGCGCCTGGAGGCGCTCGACGTCGCGGCGCAGCTCGTCCTCGCTGGCGCCCTCGGCGGCGGTGCGCACGATGACTCCGGCGTCCTCGGGGACGATCTTCTTGAGGATGGTCTTCAGCCGGGCCCGCTCGGTGTCGGGGAGCTTGCGGCTGATGCCGGTCATGGAGCCCTCGGGCACGTACACGAGGTAGCGGCCCGGCAGGGAGACCTGGCTGGTCAGACGTGCGCCCTTGTGCCCGATCGGGTCCTTGGTGACCTGTACGAGGACGGACTGGCCGGACTTCAGGGCGGTTTCGATGCGGCGCGGCCCGTGGGCCATGCCGAGCGCCTCGAAGTTGACCTCGCCTGCGTACAGGACGGCGTTGCGGCCCTTGCCGATGTCGATGAAGGCGGCCTCCATGGACGGGAGGACGTTCTGCACCTTGCCGAGGTAGACGTTGCCGACGTACGACGTCGACTGCTCCTTGTTGACGTAGTGCTCGACGAGGATGTCGTCCTCGAGGACGCCGATCTGGGTGCGCTCGCCGTTCTGGCGGACGACCATGACGCGTTCGACGGCCTCGCGGCGCGCCAGGAACTCCGCCTCGGTGATGATCGGGACGCGGCGGCGGCCCTGCTCGCGGCCTTCGCGGCGGCGCTGCTTCTTGGCCTCCATGCGGGTGGAGCCCTTGATGGACTGGACCTCGTCGAAGCCGGTGCCCGGCTCGCGTTCGGCGGCGGCCTCCTTCTTGCGGGGCTCGCGGACCTTGACGACGGTGCGCTCGGGGTCGTCCGCGCCGTTCACGGCCTCGTCGTGGCCGGAGTCACCGCTGCGGCGGCGACGGCGGCGGCGACGGCGGCTGCTGGACGAACCGGCGCCGCCCTGGTGCTCGTCGTCGTGGTCGTCGACGTCGTCCTCGTCGGCCGGGGCGTCCTGCTGCGAGGCCTGCCCGTCGGTGTCCTCGTGACGGTCGTGCCTGCCGTGGGCGTCGGTCTCCTCCGCGTCCAGGGCCTCGCCCCGGCGGCGGCGTCGTCCACCGCGGCGGCGGCGGCGCGCCCTGCGGTCGTCGGCGTCCTCGGAGTCGTCGTGGCCCTCGGCATCGTCGCTCTGCGCGTCCTCGTCCTCGGACTCGTCCTGCGGCGCCTCGTGGACCTCGGTACGGGGCGGCTGCGGCTCGGCGGCGGCCTCACCGCGGCGGCGCCGGCGGCGACGGCCACCGGACTGCGCGGGCTCGTCCGCCTCCTGCACGGGCGCCTCGACGACGACCTCGGCCTCGAACTCCTCTTCCTCCTCCGGCTCCTCGGCGGGAACGGCGGCGGCGATCATGGCCGCGGTCTCGGGCGTCTGGAACATCGGCTCGGAGAAGACCGGAGCCTGGAACACGGCGACGGCGGGCCGCTGCGCACGGCGGCGCGAACGCGGCACGGGCTCGTCGGCCTTCCTCTGAGCGCTCTCCGTGGGCTTCTCCGCAGCCGCGACGGGCTCGACGGCGGGCTCCGCGGTGAACTTCGGGCTGGTGGCCGGGCGGCTCGCCCGACGGCGCGACCGTCCGCGCGGCGCCTCTTCCTCAGCGGTCGTCTCCGCCGCTTCGTGCTGTACGGCTTCCTGTACGGCGGCGGGCTCGGCCGGGGCCTGCTCCCGGGCGGGGGCCTCCTCGGCGGGCTCGTCGGCCTTCTGGTCGGCCTGCGCGGGCGAACCGGCGGGCGCGGACGCCTTGCGCACGGCACGACGGCGCGCACGCGGCGCCGGAGCGGCCGCTTCCTCCTCGCGGGTGTCCCGCGTGTCCTGTACGGGGGCGGGGGCGGCCTCCGCGACGGCGGCGGCCGGGGGCTCCTCGACGGGCTCGGCGGCTGCCACGGGTGACCCGGCGGGAGCGGTCGCCTTCCGGGTCGCCCGACGGCGCGAACGAGGTGCCGGAGCGCTCGCCTCCGCCGTCTCTTCGTGCGTGTCCTGCGGTACGGAGACGGGCTCGGCCTGCGGCGCGGGCTCGGCGGCGGCCTCGGCGGCCGGGGCGGTGGTCCTGCGGGTGGCACGGCGGCGCGTGCGCGGGGCCCGGGCCTCCTCGGCAAGCGGGGTCTGCTCGGCGGGCATTGTCTGCTCGGCGGCCGGGGCCTCTTCTGCCGCGGGCTCGACGGCGGGTTCGGTGGCGGTCGCCGCCGGGGCGGTCGCCTTCCGGGTGGCCCGGCGGCGTACCGGTGCGGCGCTCTCGGGCTCCGCGGCGGGCGTCTGCCCGTCCTGTACGGCCTGCGGCACGGTGGCGGCCGTGTCGGGCGCGTCGGCGGGCGCGGTGGCCTTGCGTACGGCGCGGCGGCGTGTACGGGGGGCCGGTGCGTCCTCGGCCGCCGGTGCGGCGGCGGGGGTCTGCGCAACGGCGGCCGGGGCCTCCGTGGCGGGGGGCGTGCTCTCCTCGGCGGCAGGTGCGGGCGCGCCCGCCGGAGCGGTGGCCTTGCGCACGGCGCGACGGCGCGGGCGGGCCGGGGCCGCGCTGTCACCGGGGGTCGTGTTGTCGCTGGTGTTCTCGGTGGTGTCGGTCACGGCACCCTTTCCGGCCGACAGGGCCGGAGCCGCGGCCTCCATGGTCGTTGCGGCATCCGACTGGTCCGGCTGGGTCGCCGTTGCGGCCCCGGGGGGCCCGGCGGGACGTGAGGCGGCGCGGCGCCTGCGGCGCGGCGGCAGTGTGTCGCTGGGCGAGGTGTTGTCGGCCTCAGCGGGGTCGATCGGCTCAAGCATGCGGGGTTCTCCCGTCGCGCTCCCGGGCGCCGCGCCTGAATCCGGTCCGGCCGCGGCCCACGCGCGAAGCGCGGGGCCACCGTCCGGGGCGCGGGCGCCGCACGGGAGCTGATCTCTAGCTCGCCGGTTCCGCAGATCCCCGGGAAGTGCTGCCCCGGGGCCTGCGGCCTGGCGAAAGTCCTGGTCATGTACGCGGCCCGACCCAGGTGGCTCCCGAGTGCCAGGGCTGCGCGACGACGACTGTCCTTACGCGGAACCGGAACCTTCCGGCGCCTTCGCGGCGGCGGGTGCGGGGGCTGTGGTAGAGCCTGCCGTCACCGCCTCGCGGTCGGGCGCGAGCGGGTCGGTCACCGTTCCGGACTCCTCGTCGAGAAGCCCCTGCGCCAGCCTGGTCACCGCTGCGGGGACCGGCGGCGCCAGGTCGGCCGCAACGCGGAGGCCGGAAAGGACGTCGTCGGGTCGTACGGCGGGTGTCATGTGCCGCACTACCAGCCGCAGTATCGCACAGGGCTCCGCCGCGGGCCTATCGCCCGCCTCACCCTGGGGGCGGGCGACGCTCTCCGAAAGGGGTACGGCGGCCATCTCGACGACGGCCTCCCGGGCGTCGAAGCTGCGCATGCCGTTCTTCGTGCGGCGCTGTACCTCGACGGTTTCCGCGGCGAGGAATGCGTCGACGGCCTTGGCCGCCTCGTCGTGGGTGACGCCGTTCAGGCGCAGCTCCCAGACGGAGGCGGTGAGGCGGTCGGCGAGCCCGGAGGTCTTCGCCTCGACCGCGTCGATGATGTCGAGGCCCGCGGGCATCGACTCGTCCAGCAGCCCGCGCAGGGTGGCGGGGTCGCGTTGCGCGGTGAGGGCGATCTCCAGGTACTCGGCCTCGGAGCCGGTGCCGGTGGGGGCCGCGTTGGCGTAGCTCACCTTCGGGTGCGGGGTGAAGCCCGCCGAGTACGCCATGGGCACCTCGGCGCGGCGCAGGGCCCGCTCGAAGGCGCGCTGGAAGTCGCGGTGGCTGGTGAACCGGAGGCGGCCGCGCTTGGTGTAGCGCAGTCGGATGCGCTGCACCGCCGGTGCGGGCGGCGGGCCTTCGGGCTGTCGCTTGCCCAGTGGTTCTTCTCCTCGGTGCGGGGCGGCACGTCATTACGTGCGCCCGGAAGCCTGTGGGTGTCCCCGCGCGGCGGTTCCCGTCCGGCCGGGCCGCTGCGCGGGGCAGGGCGGTCTCGGGTCCGGGTGCTGCGCCGGGGGCAGTCGTTGTACTACCCAGAGTACGCGCCGGGGGCTGGGATGGTTCCCGTGCCCAGGTACTCCTGCGCCGCCGGGGAGGACTGCCGCCACGGGTACGGCTCGGGCGGAGGCGTCAGGACGGTCCGGTACAGCCACGTCGCGGGAACCGCCACGAGGAGGTGCGCGCACCACCGCAGCCCGCGCCCGAACGGCGTCAGCACCTGGCGGTACAGGGCGACGGCGGGCGCCACCATCAGGGTTCGCAGGCACCACGCGACGGCCGCCGACACTCCCCGGCCGCCTGCGAGGAGCGCGGCTCCCGCTTGCCGGGCCAGCCACCGCAGCCCGTGCCCGAGCGTGGTGAGGAGCGCCCCGTACAGCCAGAGCACGGGCGCGACCAGCAGCCCCAGGACGCACCGGACGCGTCCCGCCCGCAGCAGGGAGCCCAGCAACAGCAGCCCGTGCCCCAAGGGGGTCAGCACCCGCCGGTACAGCGCCGCCCGCGGTGTGACGAACACCGCTCGGCCCAGCCACCGCAGGCCGTGTCCCAGCGGCGCGAACAGCGTGTCGTACAGCCACCGCCCGGCCCTCCTCGTCCGGCGGCGGACCAGTGCGCCTCCCGTGCGGAGCAGGTCCCACGCCACACGCGTACGGGCAGCACGAGAACGAGGACCACCACGCGCACCGGAATGCGCACAAAAGCCGTCAGGCAGCCTTCCGGTCGCTGCGAGGGCTGTTGCTGCTGCGGGGGCTGTGCGTACGGGGCCCCCGGCGACGCCCCGGCCGTCGGCCGCGCCGGACGCTTCTCAAGATCCATCCCGGTCCTCCCCGTTTTCCCAGGACGCGCCGGGGGCCGGTTCGGATGCGTGGGGGCGCAGCGAACGCAACGAAGAGGCCCGGCCGGGAGTGTCGCGCCCGGCCGGGCCTCTTCGTGGGTGACGTGCGCTGCTGCTTCACGACCGGATGGACGTGTCCCACTGCGGGCGGACAGCGCAGTCGCGGGTCACTTCACGACCGACAGCGGGAGCAGCTTCTTGCCCGTGGGACCGATTTGAATGGAAGTGTCCATCTGCGGGCAGACGCCGCAGTCGAAGCACGGGGTCCAGCGGCAGTCCTCGACCTCGGTCTCGTCGAGCGAGTCCTGCCAGTCCTCCCAGAGCCAGTCCTTGTCGAGACCGGAGTCGAGGTGGTCCCAGGGCAGGACTTCCTCGTAGGTGCGTTCGCGGGTGGTGTACCAGTCGACGTCGACGCCGTACTCGGGGAGGGTCTTCGCCGCGGCCTGCATCCAGCGGTCGTAGCTGAAGTACTCGCGCCAGCCGTCGAAGCGGCCGCCGCCCTCGTAGACGGCGCGGATGACCGAACCGATACGGCGGTCGCCGCGGGAGAGCAGGCCCTCGACGATGCCGGGCTTGCCGTCGTGGTAGCGGAAGCCGATCGAGCGGCCGTACTTCTTGTCACCGCGGATCTTGTCGCGGAGCTTCGCGAGGCGGGCGTCGGTCTCCTCGGCGCTCAGCTGCGGTGCCCACTGGAAGGGCGTGTGCGGCTTGGGCACGAACCCGCCGATGGAAACGGTGCAGCGGATGTCGTTCTGACCGGAGACCTTGCGGCCCTCGGCGATGACGTTGACCGCCATGTCGCCGATCTGCAGGACGTCCTCGTCGGTCTCGGTGGGCAGACCGCACATGAAGTACAGCTTTACCTGGCGCCAGCCGTTTCCGTACGCCGTGGAGACGGTACGGATGAGGTCCTCCTCCGAGACCATCTTGTTGATGACCTTGCGCATCCGCTCACTGCCGCCCTCGGGGGCGAAGGTCAGGCCGGAGCGGCGGCCGTTTCGGGTCAGCTCGTTGGCGAGGTCCACGTTGAAGGCGTCGACGCGGGTCGAGGGGAGGGACAGGCCGATCTTGTCCTCCTCGTACCGGTCGGCGAGGCCCTTGGCGACCTCCGCGATCTCGGTGTGGTCCGCGGAGGACAGCGAGAGCAGGCCGACCTCTTCGAAGCCGGTCGCCTTCAGACCCTTCTCGACCATTTCGCCGATGCCGGTGATGCTTCGCTCCCGCACGGGGCGCGTGATCATGCCGGCCTGGCAGAAACGGCAGCCGCGGGTGCAGCCGCGGAAGATCTCCACCGACATGCGCTCGTGGACGGTCTCGGCGAGGGGGACGAGCGGCTGCTTGGGGTAGGGCCACTCGTCGAGGTCCATGACGGTGTGCTTGGACACCCGCCACGGCACACCCGACTTGTTGGGTACGACACGGGCGATGCGGCCGTCCGGGAGGTATTCGACGTCGTAGAACGCGGGGACGTACACATTGCCGGTCTTCGCGAGGCGGAAGAGGACTTCCTCGCGGCCACCGGGACGGCCCTCCGCCTTCCAGGTACGGATGATCTCCGTCATGTCGAGGACGGCCTGCTCGCCGTCGCCGATGACCGCGCAGTCGATGAACTCGGCGATGGGCTCCGGGTTGAACGCCGCGTGGCCGCCCGCGAGGACGATCGGGTCGTCCAGGGTGCGGTCGGCGGCGTTCAGCGGGATGCCCGCGAGGTCGAGCGCGGTCAGCATGTTGGTGTAGCCGAGCTCGGTGGAGAAGGAGAGCCCGAAGACGTCGAAGGCCTTCACCGGACGGTGGGCGTCCACCGTGAACTGCGGCACGTCGTGCTCGCGCATGAGCGCTTCGAGGTCCGGCCAGACGCTGTACGTGCGCTCGGCGAGGACGCCTTCCTGCTCGTTGAGCACCTCGTACAGGATCATGACGCCCTGGTTGGGCAGTCCTACCTCGTAGGCGTCCGGGTACATGAGCGCCCACCGGACATCGGCGCTCTCCCAGGGCTTGACAGTGGAGTTCAGTTCACCGCCGACGTACTGGATGGGCTTCTGCACGTGCGGCAGGAGGGCTTCCAGGCGGGGGAAGACCGACTCAACAGGCATCGCGGTGTCTCTCATGAGCGGGCAGGGGGACCCTCAAGAGTAACGCGGCTCGGGGAGGGCTTCACGCGGGGAGCTCGCCGGGGTCCCGGGGCTCGGGGACGCGCGGGCAGGACGGCGCGGGGCACCCCGGGCACGGGCGGGACGCGGAGGCAGGGCGGCTCGGGTCGCCCGCGTGCGCGGCGGGTGGGCGCGGCGACGTCGGCAGGGCCGACGCGGAGGGGTTGGCGCCCGGGAGCGGGACGCCCGGGAGCGTCGCGCATCCGAACGCCCGAACGCCGGGCAGGAGCCCCGGGCCCCCGCAAGCGTCAGCCGCTCCCCCGGCCCGCTGCAGCATCCCGGGACCAGGACCAGGACCAGGACCAGGATCACGAGCAGGCCAGGACAAGGCCAGGACCAGGGCAGCGGGTGCGCCGAGCGGTCCCGGTCCCGGACCTCATGGTTCCGGCGTCACCTCATTCCCGCGTCACATCGCCGGTACGCGCCTCCAGGCCTCCTCCAGTTCCCGTTCCCTCTCCGCTCCCACCGCTTCCTCCTGGCCGTACAGCAGGCCCCACACGAAGGCCGTTTCCCCCGCGCCGTGTGCCTGGATCGCGAGGTTCCGCAGTTCGGCGCGGGCGACCACGCTGTCCTGATGGTCCCCGAGCAGTGTCTGCACCGCCTTGACCCGTTTGCGCAGCCGGTTCGCGGGCCCGCCCAGGACGGGGCGGGCGGACTCCGCCGCGTACCGCAGCCGTTTCGCCGCCTTACGGGCCTCGTGGAGGGCGATGTCGCGTTCCTCGCCCGGTGCCAGGGTCAGGGCGTGTTCGACGCGGTCGGCGAGCCTTGCGTGGTCCTTCGCGAGCGCCTGCGTCATGACCCTCGCCGCGCCGTTGCCGGCCGCCTTGCGCAGCGGCGGGTCCGCGAGGAGGGTCTGGAGGGCGGACAGCAGGTCGAGGTAGCGGCGGGAGTCCAGTACGGCGAGGGTCCTGCGCCTCGATCCACTGCGCCGCGTCACCGACCAAATCCGCATCCGTCCCCGCACCGGCCCGAGCAGCAGGGTGCGCGGCAGGGCGTCCAGGCGGGCCCGGAGGCGGTCGGCGAGCACTTCCTGGTCGCGGTCGACGCCCAGTTCCGCCGCCAGCCACTTCAGTTCGTCGCCCACCGGGTCGGTCACCGTGCGGTCGAGGACCTTCGAGTACGTCTTGAAGGCGCTGCGCAAGCGCCGCGTGGCGACCCTCATCTGGTGCACGGAGTCGGGCAGGTCGCGGCGTACGGCCGGGTCGTGGGCGACCAGTGCCTCGACCTGGGTGCGGAGGTACGCGAGGACGTGTGCGCCCGCGCTGTCCCCGGCGGGTTCGGTCCGCGGGGGTTCCGGTACCGGCGGGCCGGTCTCCTGCAGTGCCCTGGCCAGTTTCGACGGGGAGGACGCCGGATGGATGCCCGCTTTGCGGAGTCGTTTCTCGACGGCGTCCAGGATTGCCGGGTCGCCGTCGTCGGCCAGTTCGACCTCGATCTCGGTCCAGGCGGCTCCGGGCCCGCCGATCCGCTGTGCGTCGACCGCGTCCGTGCTGACCTCGGCCAGCAACGTGCCGTCCGCGTCGAGGAGGTGGCGTACGGAGCGGGAGGAGCGCAGCCGTACGACGGGCATGAGCGGGGCGCCGAGGGTGCGTGCCCTCACCAGGGCGGCGAGGGCACGCGGGACAGCGTCGGGTTCGGTGGCCGGTTCGGCGTCGGGTTCGGTGGCCGGTTCGGCGTCGGGTGCCGCGGTGCCCAGGGGGGCGTGGATCTCGTCCCGTACGCCCGGGGCGACGGGGAGTTTGAGGTGCCAGCCCGCGTCGTCGCCGCCGGTGCGACGGCGCAGGGTGATCGCGTGCGCGGCCAGGTCCAGCCCGGCCGTGTCGTAGTAGACGGCGTCGAGTGCGACGACGCCCTTCTCGGCGACCGACGAGACGCCGGCCGCCTTCGTCAGGTCCGGCAGCCGGGTCTCGTCGGTGGCTTCGTACTTCCGCTCGATCTCGCGCTTTGTTTCCGCCATGCGGTGAACCTAGACGCATGAGGGGTTCCGCAAACGGGTTGCGGGCAGCCGGTGTTACGCGGTCATCGGGCGCTGCAGCCGGATCGACTGGAGCAGGCCGACCGCCACCCACACGGCGAACATCGAGGAACCTCCGTACGAGACGAAGGGCAGCGGCAGGCCGGCGACCGGCATGATGCCGAGCGTCATGCCGATGTTCTCGAAGGACTGGAAGGCGAACCAGGCGATGATGCCGGCGGCGACGATCGTGCCGTACAGCTCGGTCGTCTCGCGGGCGATGCGGCAGGCCCGCCACAGGACGACGCCGAGCAGCAGGAGGATGGCTCCCGCGCCGAGGAAGCCCAGTTCCTCCCCGGCCACCGTGAAGACGAAGTCGGTCTGCTGCTCGGGGACGAACTGGCCGGTGGTCTGCGAGCCCTTGAAGAGTCCGGTGCCCAGGAGGCCGCCGGAGCCGATCGCGATGCGCGCCTGGTTGGTGTTGTAGCCGACGCCCGCCGGGTCCAGTTCGGGGTTGGCGAAAGCGGCGAACCGGTTGATCTGGTATTCGTCGAGCAGTCCGAGCACGGCCACCAGGACCGCGCCGAGGACACCCGCCCCGACCAGGCCGAAGATCCACCGGTTGGAGGCTCCGGACGCCAGCAGCACTCCCAGGATGATCATGGCGATGACCATGACCGAGCCGAGGTCGGGCATCAGCATGATGACCGCGATCGGGGGGACCGCCACGCACAGCGCCTTGAGGACCGTGAGGTGGTCGGGGTGCTGCTGATCGCCCGCGTCCACCCGCGCGGCGAGGAGCATCGCCATGCCGAGGATGATCGTGATCTTGGTGAATTCGGACGGCTGGAGGGAGAAGCCGCCGCCGATGACGATCCACGCGTGCGCGCCGTTGACCGTCGCGCCGAGCGGGGTGAGCACGGCCAGGACCAGGATGACGGACAGCCCGTACAGGACGGGGACCGCGCCCCGCAGGGTGCGGTGGCCCAGCCAGATCGTGCCGACCATGAGCGCGAAGCCTATGCCGGTGTTGAGCAGGTGACGGAAGAAGAAGTAGTACGGGTCGCCGTGGTTGAGGGTGTCGCGGTTGCGGGTCGCCGACCACACCAGCAGCGAGCCGATGCCCGACAGGGCGATCGCGGACAGCAGCAGCGGCCAGTCGAGCCTGCGGACGAGGGAGTCGCGGGCGGCGAGTTTGGCGAAGGCGCCGCGCTCGGGGGCGTAGCGGCGGACGGAGAATCCGTGGGCGGTGCCTGCCATCAGTCGCTCCCCTGCATGGTGTCGCGGGCGGCCGTGCCGGCGCCCCGGCCTGCGGGGCCCGCGGTGCGCTGGGTGCCGTTCGCACCGGGTCCCGCGAGCGCCTCGGCGGGCTGCTCCTTGGGTTCGGGCACGTACGGCTTGATCTCGGGGGCCTCGATGGAACCGTCCGGCTGGATGGTGGGGAGGTTCTTCTGCGGCTCGGGCAGAAGTGCCTTCTTCGGGTCGAACTTCCCTGTCTGGTCGAGTCCGTACAGGGCGTTGTAGATCTTTCGCACGGCGGGCCCGGACGCGCCGGAGCCGGTGCCGCCCTGGGAGATCGTCATGACGATCGAGTAGTCCTCGGTGTACGTGGCGAACCACGAGGTGGTCTGCTTGCCGTAGACCTCCGCGGTGCCCGTCTTGGCGTGCATCGGGATCTTGTCCTGGGGCCAGCCCTGGAACCGCCAGGCGGCGGTTCCGCGGGTGGCGACTCCTTCGAGAGCACCGTCTATCAGCTTGTGCGTGGCCGCGGTGATGGGCAGCTTCCCGCGTACCTCGGGCTTGATCTCGCGGACCTGTTTGCCGTCGGCGCTGATGACGGCCTTGCCGACGGACGGGGTGTGCAGGGTGCCGCCGTTGCCGATGGCCGCGTAGATCGACGCCATCTGTATGGGCGTCACGAGGGTGTCGCCCTGTCCGATGGAGTAGTTGACGGAGTCACCCGCGCGCATCCGGTTGCCGTCGATGCAGTTCTCGAAGGCGATCTTCTGGACGAAGTCGCCGTCCTTCTTGCCCTGCTTGCACCAGGCGTCCTTGTTGGCCTCCCAGAAGCGCTGCTTCCACTGCCGGTCGGGGACGCGGCCGGGGACCTCGTTGGGAAGGTCGATGCCGGTTTCCTTGCCGAGGCCGAACTGGTGGGCGGTCTTGTAGAACCAGTCCTTGGCGTCCTTCTTCGGCTTGGTGCCGCCGTCGCGCTGCCACTGCTGGTGGGCGAGGGCGTAGTAGACCGTGTCGCAGGAGACTTCGAGGGCGCCGCCGAGGCTGATGTTGCCGTGGCCCTTGGATTCGTAGTTGGTGAAGGTCTGGCCGCCGATGGAGTACGAACTGGGGCAGGGGTAGCTGGCGTTGAAGTCGTATCCGGCGTTGACGGCGGCGGCCGTCGGGATGACCTTGAAGATCGAGCCGGGGGCGGCCTGGCCCTGGATGGCCCGGTTGAGGAGGGGGAAGTTGGAGTTCTTGCCGGTGAGGGCGGCGTAGTCCTTGCCGGAGATGCCGCCGACCCAGGCGTTGGGGTCGTAGGTGGGGTTGGAGGCCATCGCGACCACGCGGCCGGTCTTGTTCTCCATCACCACGACGGCGCCCGCGTCGGCCTTGTAGTTGGTGTTGGTGTTCTTGTCGAAGGCCTTGCGGGCCTCCTTCATCGCGTCGAGCAGTTCGTACTCGGCGACGGCCTGCACGCGGGCGTCGATGCTGGTGACGACGTTCGCGCCGGGCTTGGCCTTGTCGGCCTTGGCGAGGCCGATGACGCGGCCCAGGTTGTCGACCTCGTACCGGGTGACGCCGGCCTTGCCGCGCAGGTCCTTGTCGTACGTGCGCTCCAGCCCCGAGCGGCCCACCTGGTCGGAACGCAGGTACGGGGAGTCGGAGTCCTTGGCCTTCTCGATCTCGGCGTCGGTGACGGGCGAGAGGTAGCCGAGGACCTGGGCGGTGTTGGCCTTGCCGGGGGCCGCGTAGCGGCGCACCGCGGTGGGCTCGGCGGTGATGCCGGGGAAGTCCTCGGCGCGCTCGCGGATCTGCAGGGCCTGCTGGGTGGTGGCCTTGCTGGTGACGGGGATCGGCTGGTACGGGGAGCCGTTCCAGCAGGGCTGGGGGGTCTTCGCGTCGCACAGGCGCACCTTGTCGGCGACGTCCTTGGGCGACATGTCGAGGACGTCGGCGAGCCGGGCGAGAACCGCCTTGCCGTCGTCCTTCATCTTCATGAGTTCGGTGCGGGACGCGGAGACGACGAGTTTGGTCTCGTTGTCGGCCAGGGGGACGCCGCGGGCGTCCAGGATGGAGCCGCGAACGGCGGGCTGCACGACCTGCTGGACGTGGTTGTTCTTCGCCTCGTCGGTGTACTCCTGGCCGTTGCGGATCTGGAGGTACCACAGGCGCCCGCCCAGGGTGAGCAGCAACGAGAAGACGAGGACCTGGAGGACGACGAGCCGGATCGTGACGCGGGAGGTCCGGCCGGTCTCGGGGATGTTGGTCACCGCGGGCCCCCTGCGGGGTTGGGGCCGGCGGGCCGGGGGGCGGGCCCCGGTCGGTGCGGCGTCACAGGCGCTTCACTCCCTTGATGCGTCCGGCGCGCTGGGCGCGGTTTCGGGCGGCGCGCAGTCGCAGGCCGCCCTTCTGCTGGCCGATGCGCAGTCCCGTGCCGGAGGAGAGCCAGCCGGCGGAGACGTCGGCGCCGGAGGACGACGACTCGGAGAGGGGGTCGTTCTCGGCGCGCCTGGCGAGCGCCATGATGCCGGGGACGACGAACGGGGCGAGGAGCAGATCGTAGAGCGCCGCCGTGAACAGCAGTCCGCCGAGGCCCACGTGGCGGGCGGCGGTGTCGCCGACGAGGGAGCCGACGCCCGCGTAGAGAAGGGTGGAGCCGATCGCGGCGGCGACCACGACGAGCATCGGCGCGGTGGCGGAGCGGAGGCGTCCGTTCTCGGGCTTGGCGAGTCCGGCGAGGTAGCCGATGAGGCAGAGCACGAGGGCGTAGCGGCCGGCGGCGTGGTCGGCGGGCGGCGCGAGGTCGGCGAGGAGGCCGGCGCCGAAGCCGATCAGGGCGCCCCCGACGTGTCCGTACACGAAGGCCAGGCCCAGTACGACGAGGAGGGTCAGGTCAGGTACCGCGCCGGGGAGTTGCAGTCTGGCGAGGACGGTGACCTGGATGACCAGGGCGACGACCACCAGGGCGGCGGAGAGCAGAATCCGGTTGATGCGCATCAGGTTCAGCTCCTACTGGCCGGCGGCGTTGCCGTCGCCGTTGCCGTTGCCGTTGCCGTTGTTCGCCGCGTTTCCGTTGTTGGCCGCGTTTCCGTTGTTCGCGCCGTTTCCGTTGTTCGCGGCGTTTCCGTTGTTGGCGGCGTTTCCGTTGTTGGCGGCGTTTCCGTCCGGGTCGCCGCCGGCCGGGGGCGACGGGGTGACCGTGACGGTGACGGTCGGGGCCGGCTTCGGCTTGCTGGGCAGGACGGTGTCGCGGGGATCGGTACGCGGGGCCTGGACGACGACGCCGACGAGGTCGAGCCTGGTGAAGCCGACGTACGGACGGACGTAGACCGTACGGGTGAGGTCGCCGCCGGAGGGGTCCACCCGGATCACTTCGCCGACCGGGACACCCGGCACGAACGGCTTCGCGGCGCGCGAGCCGAAAGTCACCAGGCGGTCGCCGGGCTTGACCTTGGCCTTGCCGTTGAGGAACTGGACACTGAGCGGGCGGTCGCCCTGCCCGTTCGCGAAACCCAGTTCGTTGGTCTTCTCCATGCGGGTGCCGACGGTGAACTTGGGGTCGTTGGCCAGCAGCACGGTCGCCGTGTCGGGGCCGACGGTGGTGACGCGGCCGACGAGTCCGTCGGTGTTGAGGACGGTCATGTCGCGCTGGATGCCGTCGTTGCTGCCGACGTCGATGGTGACCGTCCAGGAGAAACCCTGGGCCGCTCCTATCGCGATGACCTCGGCGCCCTTGATCCCGTACTGCCCGGCGCCCGCCTTCTTCAGCATGCCGTCGAGCTCGCGCACCCGGCTCTGATTGCGGTCGTCGCTGCCGAGCCGCAGTCGCAGTTCCTGGTTGTCCCGCTCGAGTGCTTTGACCTGGTCGTGGGTCTCCCCCGACTTCCGTACGGCGCCGATCGCGTTGCCGATCGGGTCGACGGCGGTGGCGACGCCCTTCTCCACCGGCCCGAGGGCCGTGGCGGCGGCCCGGCGGGCACCGTCGACCGGGGAGTCCTCCCCGCCGCGGATGTCGACCGTGATCAGCGCGAACGCTACGGCGATCAGCAGCACCAGGAGCAGCCGGCTCTCTCGTGTGTCCCTCACGTGCGGCGGCCGTGCCTTCCTTTTCGGAGAAGTTTCGTATGCGTCTATATCAACGATCCGCCGCACGGGACGACAGACCCCGTACGGCGGATTCCCGACCCGGTCGGCGTCCGGGGCCGGCAGGTGGCCCCGGACGGATTTCCGGTTCTGCTATCTGCGCGGCTGGGCGTCCAGGACCTGCTGGAGGGCCTCGAACTCCTCCACGCACTTGCCGGAGCCCAGTGCGACGGAGTCCAGCGGGTCCTCGGCGATGTGGATCGGCATGCCGGTCTCCCGGCGCAGCCGCTCGTCCAGGCCGCGGAGCAGGGCGCCGCCGCCGGTGAGGACGATGCCCCGGTCCATGACGTCGCCGGAGAGTTCCGGCGGGCACTTGTCGAGCGTCGTCTTCACGGCGTCGACGATCGCGTTGACCGGCTCCTCGATGGCCTTGCGGACCTCGGCGGCGGAGATGACGACGGTCTTCGGCAGGCCGGAGACGAGGTCGCGGCCCCGGATCTCGGTGTGCTCGTCCTTGTCGAGGTCGTATGCCGAACCGATGGTGATCTTGATCTGTTCGGCGGTGCGCTCACCGAGGAGGAGGGAGTACTCCTTCTTGATGTGCTGGATGATCGCGTTGTCCAGCTCGTCGCCCGCGACGCGGATCGACTGTGCCGTGACGATTCCTCCGAGGGAGATGACGGCGACCTCGGTGGTGCCGCCGCCGATGTCCACGACCATGTTGCCGGTGGCCTCGTGGACGGGCAGGCCCGAACCGATGGCCGCGGCCATGGGCTCTTCGATGATGTGCACCTGGCGGGCGCCGGCCTGCGTGGACGCCTCGATGACGGCGCGACGCTCGACCCCTGTGATACCGGAGGGCACACAGACGACGACGCGCGGGCGCGCCAGGTAGCGACGCTTGTGGATCTTCAGGATGAAGTAGCGGAGCATCCGCTCGGTGATCTCGAAGTCGGCGATCACGCCGTCCTTCAGGGGCCGTACGGCAACGATGTTGCCCGGTGTACGGCCGATCATCTTCTTCGCCTCGGAGCCGACGGCGAGGATGCCGCCGGTGTTGGTGTTGATGGCGACGACGGAGGGCTCGTTGAGGACGATGCCCTTGCCCCTGACGTACACCAGCGTGTTGGCGGTCCCGAGGTCGACAGCCATATCACGGCCGATGAACGACATTGGTTCCCTCTTCTTCCCCATGAGGATACGTCGGGCCTTCCCGAGTGGAGCGTGTGATGGCTTGAATCGGTAGGCGAAGTGGGTGGTGCGCTGAAGCTGCTGGCGCGGTGGGTCCATCGTAGTGCCGCATGTACGGTCACCGCGCGAGGGTCCTTCGCCATTGTGGGCGGAACGAGCACCCGCCTCAGTAATGGTGACGCCGTGTCGGGGGGATGCGTTCCCTTCCGCACGGTGCATATGCCGAAGGGCGACCGAATTACTTCGGTCGCCCCAGGCCGTGGGAGCTGTTCGGCTGACTTCACGTCAGGAAGAGCGTCCGGTGTCCGGGTCAGACAAGCCCCGGAAAGAACAGCTTGAGCTCGCGTTCTGCGGATTCCTCGGAGTCCGAGGCGTGGATCAGGTTCTCCCGGACGATGGTGCCGAAGTCACCCCGAATGGACCCGGGCGCTGCGGCAATCGGGTCGGTGGGACCCGCCAGCTGGCGTACACCCTCGATGACCCGCTCGCCCTCGACGACGAGCGCGACGACCGGGCCGGAGGACATGAACTCCACGAGGGGCTCGTAGAAGGGGCGTCCCACGTGCTCGCCGTAGTGCTGCTCCAGAAGGGCCCTGTCCAGGCTGCGCATCTCCAGCGCGGTGATCGCCCATCCGGCCTTGCGCTCGATGCGGCCGATGACCTCGCCCACGAGTCCGCGGCGGACGGCGTCGGGCTTGAGCAGGACGAGGGTGCGCTGGGTCATGTACGGCTCCTTGCAGGCATGCGTATGCGTTTGGCCAGAGGTTACAGGGAGCGCCCATTGGAGTGGCACCCGGACCTGTGCGCCACGGTGCACGCCGCACGGCCGGGGATCACGGCGCCCGGTAGGCGCCGGAAGGGAAGTGGGGATCCACTCCCCGTTTCGGCGGGCGGTGGCCGGCTGCCGTGACACGAAGGCGCCTGCTCCGGCCGCTGCAGCCGCTTATGCCTCCGTCTGCGCCTGCGCCGCCCACCGTGCCTTCGCTTCGTCGATCTTGCGGCCGTAGTGGACGGACGCCCACCACAGTCCGCCGAAGACCACACCGAGGAAGAACATGACGGGCACCCAGAAGCCGCTGACGATCAGTCCGGCCTGAAGCGCCCAGCCGAGCTGGAGTCCCCCGGGCCGCGTGATCATTCCGCAGAGCAGGACGGAGAACAGCATCGCGACGCCGCACACCGTCCAGACCGTGGTCATCGACAGGGCGTCGGACTTCATCGCGACCAGACCGGCGAAGCCGATGACGAAGAACTCGCCGATAAGTGTGGAAGCACAGAGCGTACGCACGTCGGTCTCAGCCCCTTCCCAGCAGCAGCCGGGCCTCTCCGACAGTGATCACCGATCCGGTGACGAGGACTCCGCCGCCGGAGAACTCCCCGTCCTCCTCGGCGAGGGTGATCGCCTCCTCGATGGCGTCGTCGAGCCGAGGCTCGACCTGGACGCGGTCCTCGCCGAAGACCTCGACGGCGATCTGCGCGAGTTCGTCCACGTCCATGGAGCGCGGGGTGGAGTTCTTCGTGACGACGACCTCGGCGAAGATCGGCTCGAAGGCTTCGAGGAGCCCCCGTACGTCCTTGTCGCCGCTCGCGCCCACGACGCCGATCAGCCTGCTGAAGCTGAACGCCTCGCTGACCGCGTCCGCGGCCGCCCGCGCGCCCGCCGGGTTGTGCGCGGCGTCCAGGACGACGGTGGGGCTGCGCCGTACGACCTCCATGCGGCCGGGGGAGGTGACGGACGCGAACGCCTTGCGGATGGTGTCGATGTCCAGGGTGCGGGCGTGCTCCGCGCCGATGCCGAAGAACGCCTCGACGGCGGCGAGCGCGACGGCCGCGTTGTGCGCCTGATGGGCGCCGTGCAGCGGGAGGAAGATCTCCTCGTACTCGCCGCCGAGACCGCGCAGGGTGACCAGCTGGCCGCCGACGGCGACCTCCCGGGCGACGACACCGAACTCCATGCCCTCGCGGGCCACCGTCGCGTCCACGCCGACGGCCTTCTTCAGCATGACCTGCGCCGCGTCGACCGGCTGCTGCGCCAGGACGACGGTCGCGCCCTGCTTGATGATGCCGGCCTTCTCGCCCGCGATCTCGCCGGGCGTCGAGCCGAGGCGGTCGGTGTGGTCGAGCGAGATGGGGGTGACGACGGCGACGGTTGCGTCGATGACGTTGGTGGCGTCCCAGGTGCCGCCCATGCCGACCTCGACGACGGCCACGTCCACGGGCGCGTCGGCGAAGGCCGCGTACGCCATGCCGGTGAGCACCTCGAAGAAGGAGAGCCGGTAGTCCTCGGCGGCGTCGACCATCTCGACGTACGGCTTGATGTCCTCGTACGTCTCGACGAAGCGCTCGGCGCTGATCGGCAGGCCGTCCAGGCTGATGCGCTCGGTGATCGACTGCACGTGCGGGCTGGTGTAGCGGCCGGTGCGCAGCTCGAAGGCGCCGAACAGGGCCTCGACCATCCGGGCCGTGCTGGTCTTGCCGTTCGTGCCGGTGATGTGGACGGACGGGTACGCCTTCTGGGGCTCGCCCAGGACGTCCATGAGGGCGGCGATCCGGGTCACCGAGGGTTCGAGTTTGGTCTCGCCCCAGCGGCCCGCGAGCTCGGTCTCCACCGCGCGCAGCGCCTTGTCCACCTCGGGGTCCTGCGGGCGGCCGGGCGCGGCGTCGCCGGCCGGGACGGTGCCTTGGGCGCGCAGCGTGCGGCTGCCGGCCTCGATGACGGCGAGGTCGGGATCGCGCTGGGTCTCGGCCGCGACGATCTCCTCGAAGGCGGAGGCGTCGGGGGCGGGCTCGTCGGCGTGGTCGTCGTTCGGGGGGAGGTCGCTCACCCCGTCAGTCTACGGAGCCCCACCGGCAGTCCCCGACAGCCCCCGGCGGCGGGCGACCGTGACCTTCTCCCCTGCGCGGCCAGGACCTTTGGGCACAGCTGTACGAATGGAGTGTGTGACCCTGGTAGATCACGATTCGGGAGGTTTTCGAGTGAGCGACGAGACGACGTCGGCCGCCCCGCGCGGCCGGGGCAGCCGTGTCAGCCGGGACATAGGCATCGACCTGGGTACCGCGAACACCCTGGTGTACATGCGGGGGCACGGCATCGTCCTCAACGAGCCGTCGGTGGTGGCGGTGAAGGCGGGTTCCTCGACGGCGCTCGCCGTGGGCACGGAGGCCAAGGAGACGATCGGCCGCACGCCCGGTTCCATCACGGCGATCCGCCCGCTGCGGGACGGGGTGATCAGCGACTACGAGGCGGCGGAGGAGATGATCCGGCACTTCGTCCGCAAGGCGGTGCCCGGCCGCCGTCCGCGCACCCGCATGGTGGTGTGCGTGCCGAGCGGGGTGACGCCGGTCGAGCGGCGCGCCATCGTGCACGCGGCCGAGCGTGCGGGCGCTCGGGCCGTGCATCTGATCGAGGAGCCGATGGCGGCGGCGATCGGCGCGGGCCTGCCGGTGTCGTCGGCGCGCGGTTCGATGGTCGTCGACATCGGCGGCGGCACGACGGAGGTCGCCGTGATCTCTTTGGGCGGCATCGTGACCGCGCAGTCACTGCGGGTCGGCGGCGACCGGATGGATTCCGCGATCACCGAGTACGTGCGCAAGGAGCACCAGCTCCTCATCGGGGAGCGCACCGCCGAGGACATCAAGGTGGCGATCGGCACGGCGTGGCCCGTGCCCGACGATCCGGCGCTGGAGATACGGGCGTTCACGATCCGCGGCCGGCAGCGGGTGAACGGTCTGCCGATGACCCTCGACCTGACGGTGGCGGAGGTGCGGGCGGCGCTGGAGGAGCCCGTGGAAGCGATCATCGCGGCGGTGCGCGCGACCCTGGAGGAGTGCCCGCCGGAGCTGTCCGGTGACGTCATGGAGCACGGCATCGTGCTGACCGGCGGCGGTGCGCTGCTGCCGGGTCTGGACCTGCGGATCTCGGCGGCGACCGGCATTCCGGTACGGGTGGCGGACGCTCCGCTGGACTGTGTGGCGCTGGGGTCCGGGAAGTGCGTGGAGGACTTCGACGGCCTCCAGAGGCTCCTCGCGGCAAGCTGACGGGCTGACGGGCTGACGGGCTGACGGGCTGACGGGCTGACGGGCTGACGGGCTGACGGGCTGATCCTCCCGCCGCCGCCCGCCAGGCCGGACGCCTGCCCCGTCCGATGCTTCGTCCCACCGCCCGCGCCCGCGCCCGTGGCGTGACCGCGCTACTGGACCCCCGCCGGGAGTACCGCCACCACCCGGTACTCCCCGTCCCGGTGTCCCGACTCCAGCGTGCCGCCCATGGCCCGCATCCGTTCGTCCATCGAGAAGGTGCCGGTGCCCGCCGACACGGGCTGCTTGGCGGGCAGCGCGCGGGGCAGCCCGTTGACGACCTCCACGCGCAGGTGGACGCCGTCGAGCGCGATCCGTACCCGGACGGCCTCGCCGGGGGCGTGCTTGACGGCGTTCGTCAGGCATTCCTGGACGACCCGGTACACGGCCGCCTGCCGCAGCGGTGACAGCGCGGCGGCTTCCGCGTCGATGTCGAGCACGACGCGGCTGCCGGCCCGTTCGCCCTCGGCGGCCAGGACGGACAGGGCTTCGATGCCGGGGGTGGGGTCGCGTTCCCGGGCGCGCTGCACGATCAGCTCGTTGAGGATGCGGTGTGCTTTGCGGGCGGTGTCGGAGAGTTCGTCGAAGTCCTTCTGGTGGGCCTGGCCCCGGGCCCGTACGGCCAGCACCTCGGCGCGTACGGCGAGCAGCGTCAGCTCCCGTCCGACGAAGTCGTGCACGTCGCGCGCGACGGACGCCCGTTCCTGCTGGACGGCTCGCAGGGCGGCGGTGTGCGCCTTCTGGACCTCCAGTTCGCGGACGAGGTCCTGCCGGTTGGCGGCGACGCCGACGCCGGCGGCGAGGACTCCGATGGGCACGACGAGGCTCAGGAACTCCGGGAGCGTGTCCGCCTGCTTCTCGGGCCAGCGCTGGAAGAGGAACAGCAGGTACGCGCAGATGACGTACCCCGCCGTTGCCACGATCGCGGCGGCCCGCCCCCGGTACCGGCCGATCTTGTAGAGGGCGAACTGGATGAGGGTCAGTTCGTGCAGCCAGCCGAGCAGGCCGAGGGCGACGACGTACGGGATCCAGGGGAAGCGGCGGCGCAGCAGCAGCGAGGACGCGCCGAGGGCGAGGACGAGCGTGGCGGAGTAGCCGTTGAGGGGGTTGTCGCCCTCGGCCAGGCCGGGCACGTCCAGCAGCATCAGGCCGAAGCAGATCAGCGGGACGAACAGGTCGACGGTGTGCCGGTGGACCGTGCGGCTGTCCAGCCAGCGTCGGCCCACCGCCCAGGCCCGGTGTACCGGCGAGGCGGTGGGCTTGTCGTGCATACGCTCCATGATGCCGGGCCGTCCGTCCCGATACGGCGGGCTTCTGTCCCTTTGCACGTGATACGCGGCACTCGTCGCAGACGGTACGCAGGGGCCCCGCACCGGTGGATCTCGTGGTGCGGGGCGCCTGGGTACGGCGGGCGGGGTGCCGTGCCTACTGCTGCGGCAGTGCCTCGATCTGCGCGGTGATGCGCGCGATGTCGGCCTCCGCCTTGGCGAGCCGGCCGCGGATCTTGTCCACGACGTTGTCGGGTGCCTTGGCGAGGAACGCGTCGTTGCCGAGCTTGGCGTTGGCCTGGACGACCTCCTTCTTGGCGGCCTCCAGGTCCTTGGTGAGGCGCTTGCGCTCGGCGGCCACGTCGATGGTGCCGGACAGGTCGAGGGCGACGGTGGCTCCGGCGACCGGCAGCGACGCGGTGGCGTGGAAGCCCTCGCCGGCGGGCTGCAGGCGCAGCAGCTGGCGGATGGCCGCCTCGTGCGGGGCGAGCGCCGTGCCGTCCAGGTTCAGCTCGGCGGGGACCTTCTGGCCGGGCTGCAGGCCCTGGTCGGAGCGGAAGCGGCGGACCTCGGTGACGACCTGCTGGACCAGTTCGATCTCCTGCTCGGCGGCAGCGTCGCGGAAGCCGGAGTCGGCGGGCCAGTCGGCGATCACCAGGGACTCGCCGCCGGTGAGGTTGGTCCAGAGCGTCTCCGTGACGAACGGGACGACCGGGTGCAGCAGGCGCAGCATGACGTCCAGGACCTCGCCGAGGACCCTCGCGGACACCTTGGCCTGCTCGCCGCCCGCGAAGAACGTCGTCTTCGACAGCTCGACGTACCAGTCGAAGACCTCGTCCCACGCGAAGTGGTAGAGGGAGTCGCTGAGTTTGGCGAACTGGTAGTCGTCGTAGAACGCGTCGACGTCGGCGACGGTCTTGTTGAGGCGGGAGAGGATCCACCGGTCTACGGCCGAGAGCTGCTCGACGGGCGGCAGTTCGCCCTCGACGGTCGCGCCGTTCATCAGGGCGAACCGGGTGGCGTTCCAGATCTTGTTGGCGAAGTTGCGGGACGCCTGGACCCAGTCCTCGCCGACGGGCACGTCGACGCCGGGGTTGGCGCCGCGCGCCAGGGTGAAGCGGACGGCGTCGGCGCCGTACTTGTCCATCCAGTCGAGCGGGTTGACGACGTTGCCGAAGGACTTCGACATCTTCTTGCCGTTTTCGTCGCGGACCATGCCGTGGAAGGCGATGGTGCGGAACGGGACGTCGTCCATGGCGTACAGGCCGAACATCATCATCCGGGCGACCCAGAAGAACATCAGGTCGTAGCCGGTGACCAGGACGGAGTTCGGATAGAACTTCTCCAGCGACTCCGTCTTCTCCGGCCAGCCCAGCGTGGAGAAGGGCCACAGGCCCGACGAGAACCAGGTGTCGAGGACGTCGGTGTCCTGGTGCCAGCCCTCGCCGGTCGGTGCTTCCTCGCCGGGGCCGACGCAGACCATTTCGCCGCTGGGGCCGTGCCAGACGGGGATGCGGTGGCCCCACCACAGCTGGCGGGAGATGCACCAGTCGTTGAGGTTGTCGACCCAGTCGAAGTAGCGCTGCGTCATGTCGGCGGGGTGGATGTCGACGCGCCCGTCGCGGACCGCGTCTCCGGCGGCCTTGGCGAGCGTTTCGACCTTGACCCACCACTGCATCGACAGGCGCGGTTCCAGCGTCGTCTTGCAGCGGGAGCAGTGGCCGACGGAGTGGACGTACGGGCGCTTCTCGGCGACGATCCGGCCCTCGGCGCGCAGGGCGGCGACGATCGCGGAACGGGCTTCGAAGCGGTCCAGGCCCTGGAAGGGTCCTGCGGTGATGATGACGCCGCGCTCGTCGAGGACCTGGATGGTGTCCAGGTCGTGGCGCTGGCCGATGGCGAAGTCGTTCGGGTCGTGGGCGGGCGTCACCTTGACGGCGCCGGTGCCGAACTCGGGGTCGACGTGGGTGTCGGCGACGACCGGGATGGTGCGGTCGGTCAGCGGCAGCTTGATCCGCGTGCCGATGAGGTGGGCGTACCGCTCGTCGTCGGGGTGGACGGCGACGGCGGTGTCACCGAGCATCGTCTCGGCGCGGGTGGTGGCGACGACGATGGTGTTCTCGCCCTCGCCGTACTTCATGGAGACGAGTTCGCCGTCGTCGTCCTGGTAGTCGACCTCGATGTCGGAGATGGCCGTCAGGCAGCGCGGGCACCAGTTGATGATGCGCTCGGCGCGGTAGATCAGGCCGTCGTCGTACATCTTCTTGAAGACGGTCTGGACGGCCTTGGACAGGCCCTCGTCCATGGTGAAGCGGTCCCGGCTCCATGCCAGGCCCTCACCGAGGCGGCGCATCTGTCCGGCGATCTGCCCGCCGGACTCCGCCTTCCACTGCCAGACTCGTTCGACGAACGCCTCGCGGCCCAGGTCGTGGCGGGACTTGCCCTCCTTGGCGAGTTCGCGCTCCACGACGTTCTGGGTGGCGATGCCCGCGTGGTCCATGCCGGGCTGCCACAGCGTCTCGTAGCCCTGCATGCGCTTGCGGCGGGTGAGGGCGTCGATCAGCGAGTGCTCGAAGGCGTGGCCCAGGTGCAGGGAGCCGGTGACGTTCGGCGGCGGGATGACGATGGTGTACGCGGGCTTGTCGCTCTTCGCGTCGGCCTCGAAGTAACCGCGTTCCACCCAGCGCTCGTACAGCGGCCCCTCTACGTCGGCCGGCGCGTAGGTGGTCGGCAAGTCGGAAGTGGGTGCGGGCTGCGGAGTCTGAGAGTTCTCGGTCACGCGGCCAGTTTAAGGGCCCGGGGGTACCGCTTCGAAACGCGATTGTTCGGTAACAGTCGGGCCCCCGCGGGCCCTCCGGTCGCACCCTTCCGTCAGGATGTTCGGGACGCATAAGCATCTGGAGGGGAACCCAGTACATGAGCTACAACCAGCCGGGCCCGTACGGCGGCCAGCCACCGCAGCAGCCGAATCCGTACGGCGGCCAGCAGCCCGGCCCCTACGGCCAGCCGCCGCAGGGCCAGCCCGGCTACGGCTACCCCCAGCAGGCCCCGCCGCCGCAGGGCTACGGCTACCCGCAGCAGCCGCCGCCCCCGCAGCAGGGCTACGGCTACCCGCAGCAGCAGGCCCAGCAGCCGCCCTACGGCCAGCAGCCCCCGCAGGGCCCGTACGGCCAGCAGCCGTACCCGGGCGGCCAGCAGCCGAAGAAGAAGAAAACCGGTCTGATCGTAGGCCTTGCGGTGGTCGTCCTCGCCGCGGCGGGCGCGGGCGCGTACTTCGCCTTCTTCAACGGCATCTCCGACGACGGCCCGCACAGGCTGACCGCGTCCGAGACGGTGTTCGGCGGGACGTACAAGAAGCTCCAGAAGGGCGACGGGGCGTCGAAGGACGACAAGACCGTGCAGGAGTTCACCGCGGCGGGGGTCGCCGACGCGCAGCTGGTGGGCATGAGCTACTCGGACCTCGACCAGTCCAAGCTGAACCCGACGGACCCCTCCTCCCTCGAAAAGCTGAAAGCCGCCAAGATGGTGAGCTTCAACGGCGCCTACGGCAGGATCGCCGATCCCGAGAAGGCGCTGGACAACTTCTTCGCCAACCTCAAGGCGGACTCCGACGAGGGGGCCGCGAAGAACAAGGACGCGGCCAAGCTGCTGGGCAGCCCCGAGGACGTCAGCCCCAGCTCCCTCGGCAACGCCCTCATGAAGTGCCAGTTGCTGCAGGGCAAGAACAAGCAGACCAACGCGATGGTCACGTCCACCCTCTGCGTCTGGGCCGACTACAGCACGCTCGCCGCGGGCTACGCGTCCCACGGACAGCAGCCGCTGGGCATGGACGAGACCGCCGAGCAGGTCGCCAAGCTCCGCAACGACGTCCGCGTCAAGAACTGACGCCTACGTCACGGGAAGACCGGCACGAGACGAGGAGGGCCCGCCCGGTGGATTCCACCGGGCGGGCCCTCTCGTGCACCGTGCGTGACGCGCGGACCGCTACGCGGACTTCTCGTGCCGCCCGCCGTCACCCTTGCCGATGATCCGCGGCTCGCGCGGCACCAGGGTCGGGTTGACGTTGGAGTGGACGACTTCCTCCGTGATGACGACGCGGGCCACGTCCTTGCGGGACGGCACCTCGTACATCACCGACTGGAGGACCTCCTCCATGATGGCGCGCAGGCCGCGCGCCCCGGTGCCGCGCAGGATCGCCTGGTCGGCGATGGCCTCCAGCGCCGGGAGGTCGAAGTCCAGCTCGACACCGTCGAGTTCGAAGAGCTTCTGGTACTGCTTCACCAGGGCGTTGCGCGGCTCGATGAGGATCTTCAGGAGCGCCTCGCGGTCCAGGTTGTGGACCGAGGTGATGACGGGGAGACGGCCGATGAACTCCGGGATCATCCCGAACTTCACCAGGTCCTCGGGCATGATCTCCGAGAACTGGTCGCTGGCCTGGATCTCCCGCTTGGAGCGGATCGTCGCGCCGAAGCCGATGCCCTTGGCGCCGGCCCGCGACTCGATGATCTTCTCCAGTCCGGAGAACGCGCCGCCCACGATGAACAGCACGTTCGTCGTGTCGATCTGGATGAACTCCTGGTGCGGGTGCTTGCGCCCGCCCTGCGGAGGTACGGAGGCGGTGGTGCCCTCCAGGATCTTCAGCAGGGCCTGCTGCACGCCCTCGCCGCTCACGTCGCGCGTGATCGACGGGTTCTCGCTCTTGCGGGCGACCTTGTCGATCTCGTCGATGTAGATGATCCCGGTCTCGGCCTTCTTGACGTCGTAGTCCGCCGCCTGGATCAGCTTCAGCAGGATGTTCTCGACGTCCTCGCCGACGTACCCGGCCTCGGTGAGCGCCGTGGCGTCCGCGATGGCGAACGGGACGTTCAGCATCCGGGCCAGGGTCTGCGCGAGGAGCGTCTTGCCGGAGCCGGTCGGGCCGAGCAGGAGGATGTTGGACTTGGCGAGTTCGATCGCGTCGTCGCGGTTCGCTCCGCTGTTCTCGCCGGCCTGGACCCGCTTGTAGTGGTTGTAGACCGCCACCGAGAGGGCCTTCTTCGCGGGCTCCTGCCCGACGACGTACCCCTCCAGGAACTCGTAGATCTCACGAGGCTTGGGGAGTTCCTCCCAGCGGACCTCGCTGGTCTCGGCGAGCTCCTCCTCGATGATCTCGTTGCAGAGGTCGATGCACTCGTCGCAGATGTACACACCGGGACCTGCGATGAGCTTCTTCACCTGCTTCTGGCTCTTTCCGCAGAACGAGCACTTGAGCAGGTCTCCGCCGTCACCGATGCGTGCCACGAGGTGAATCCCCTTCGCCTGGGAGCCGCCGGGTGCAGCGACTCCTGGTGCCTCAAACTTCGACGGTACCTTGCCTTGCCCCCCGTTCGGGCCCCCCTTGGCACGGTTCACGCGTACGCGGACCGCATCGTGCGCCGGTGCCAAGGGGTGGGCAGGACCCGTTATGTCATGTCGCCGAGGCTGTTCAGGCCGCGGCCGCAGCCGTGGTCTTGCGCGTCGAGACGATCTGGTCGACCAGGCCGTACGCCAGGGCGTCGTCGGCCGTGAGGATCTTGTCGCGCTCGATGTCGTCGCGGATCTTCTCGATCGGCGTGGTGGAGTGCTTCGCGAGCAGGTCCTCCAGCTGGGTGCGCATGCGCAGGATCTCGTTGGCCGCGATCTCCAGGTCGGAGAGCTGCTCACGGCCGGTCTGCGAGGACGGCTGGTGGATCAGCACGCGGGCGTTGGGGAGCGCCATGCGCTTGCCGGGCGTGCCCGCGGCGAGCAGGACGGCGGCGGCGGAGGCCGCCTGGCCCATGCAGACCGTCTGGATGTCCGGCTTCACGAACTGCATCGTGTCGTAGATCGCGGTGAGCGCCGTGAAGGAGCCGCCGGGCGAGTTGATGTAGATCGAGATGTCGCGGTCGGGGTCCATCGACTCCAGGCACAGCAGCTGCGCCATGACGTCGTTGGCGGACGCGTCGTCGATCTGCACGCCGAGGAAGATCACGCGCTCCTCGAAGAGCTTCGCGTAGGGGTCGTACTCGCGCACGCCCTGCGAGGTGCGCTCGACGAAGCGCGGCACGATGTAGCGGTTGTCCACCTGCGGGCCGGTGTAGAGGCCGGAGGCGCTCTGGGCGGAGAGGTTGTTCATGTGGGTGTTCACCATCCTGGTGGCTTTCGGGCGTCTCGTCGTAGGACTGCTCGGTTGCGGGGGCGGGGCTGCCGGGGCCTGTCTCAGGCGCCGGTGCCGCCGCCGCCGGGAACGCCCGACGCAGCGGTGATGATCTCGTCGATGAGGCCGTAGTCCTTGGCCTCTTCGGCGGTGTACCAGCGGTCGCGGTCGCCGTCGCGGATGATCGTCTCGACGGTCTGGCCGGAGTGCCGGGCGGTGATCTCCGCCATGCGCGTCTTGGTACGCAGGAGGTACTGGGCCTGGATCTTGATGTCCGAGGCGGTACCGCCGATACCGGCCGAGCCCTGGTGCATCAGGATGTCGGTGTTCGGGAGCGCGAAGCGCTTGCCCGCGGCGCCGCCGGTCAGCAGGAACTGGCCCATGGAGGCCGCCATTCCCATGCCGATGGTGACGACGTCGTTGGGGATGTACTGCATGGTGTCGTACACCGCCATGCCGGCCGTCACCGAGCCGCCGGGGCTGTTGATGTAGAGGTAGATGTCCTTCTCCGGCTCGGCGGCCAGGAGGAGCAGCTGCGCCGTGATCTTGTTCGCGATGTCGTCGTCGACCTGCTGGCCGAGGAAGATGATGCGCTCGCCAAGAAGTCGGCTGTAGACCTGGTCGCCGAGGCCTCCACCGAGGGACGGCTCGCCGGCGGCGTAGGGCATCAGATTCGTCACGTATTCCACCTGCTCGTCTCTGACGGCTCCGGCCGTCTCAGCGTCTTTGTACGGGGAGTCGGGTATCCCACCCAACCCGCCTACTCATGGACCCTAACGCGCAGGTAGGACAACGCCATCCCGCTTCAGCAACTGTTCGCTGGGAGCGCAAGGTGGTGGGCTCAGGTGTACGTACGGGGCGGGCGGTGCGGGAGCGGTCGCCGTTCCGTGCGGCGGGGTGTCCCGCGGCCGCGGGGCGGTGGTGTGCGGCGGTACGACGGCGGGCCCGGACGCAACGTGTGCGTCCGGGCCCGCTGTCGTGCTCCGGAGCCGGTACAACTCCTGAGCCAAGGCCTACTTGGCCTCTACGGCGTCCTTGGGAGCCTCGTCCTCGGCGGACTCGCCCTCGGCGGCGGCGTCGGCCTCGACCGTCTCGGCGGTCTCGTCCTCGTCGTCGTCGAGCTCGACGAGCTCACCGTTGGTGTCCTTGACCGTGGCTGCCTCGACGACGACCGCGAGGGCCTTGCCGCGGGCGACCTCGCCGACGAGCATCGGGACCTGGCCGCCTTCGACGACGGCCTGGGCGAACTGGTCGGGGGACATGCCGGAGGACTGCGCGCGACGCATGAGGTGCTCGGTGAGCTCCTCCTGGTTCACGTTCAGCTTCTCCTTGTTGACCAGCTCGTCGAGGATGAACTGGGTCTTGATGCCCTTGACCGCCTGCTCGGAGGTCTCCTGGTCGAACTCTTCCTCGGTCTTGCCCTGGATCTCCAGGTACTTCGCGAGGTCGATGCCCATCTGACCGAGCTGGTGGTGCTCCAGGTTGTGCTTGCGGGTCTTGACCTCGTCCGCGAGCAGGTTCTCCGGGATCGGCACCTCGACGAGCTCGATGAGCTTGTCGAGCACGCGCTCCTGGGCCTGGGTGGCCTGGTCGTACTGCTTCATGTTCTCGAGGCGCTTGCGGCTGTCCGCCCGCAGCTCCTCCAGCGTGTCGAACTCCGACGCCATCTGGGCGAAGTCGTCGTCCAGCTCGGGGAGTTCACGGGCGGCGACGGCGGTGACCTTGACGGTGACCTCCGCGTCCTTGCCCTCGGCGGAGCCGCCCTTGAGCTGGGAGGTGAAGGTGGCCTCGCCACCGGCCTCCAGGCCCTTCACGGCGTCGTCGATGCCTTCGAGGAGCTCGCCGGAGCCGATGGTGTACGAGACACCCTCGGCAACGCCGTCCTCCAGGACCTCGCCGTCGACCTTGGCCTCCAGGTCGATCGTGACGACGTCACCGTCCTCGGCGGCGCGCTCCACCGGGTTGGTGGAGGCGAAGCGACCACGCAGGTCCTCGACAGCCTTCTCGACGTCCTCGTCGGAGACGGTGACGGCGTCGACCTCGACCTCGATGCCGGAGTAGTCCGGGATCTCGATCGACGGGCGGATGTCGACCTCGGCGGTGAAGGCCAGCAGTTCGCCGTCCTTCAGCTCCGTGATGTCGACCTCGGGCTGACCCAGCGGGTTCAGCTCACCCTCGTTGACGGCCTCGGTGTAGAACTTCGGGAGGGCGTCGTTGACGGCCTCCTCCAGCACCGCGCCACGGCCGAACCGCTGGTCGATGACTCGGTTCGGGATCTTGCCCTTGCGGAAGCCCTTCACCGTGACCTGCTGGTTGATCTTCTTGTACGCCGCGTCGAGGCTGTCCTTGAGCTCCTCGAAGGGCACCTCGATGCTGAGCCGAACCCGGGTCGGGTTCAGGGTCTCCACGGCGCTCTTCACGGTTCGGTCTCCTTGGTGGCTGACTTCTGGGGTTCTGCCGAACCGCTTCAGTTAGGGCGGTCCTGCTCATCGGCCCGGTATCAGACACACGGGCACGCAACCTGCATAGTAACGGCAAGCCGACGTGCTCCCACAATGCGATCTTGCGGGTGGACCCGGGAGAGCCCCGGAGGTGTACTGCGGGGCCCCGGTACAAAGATCCTGCTGGTCGGGGTGGCCGGATTCGAACCGACGACCTTCCGCTCCCAAAGCGGACGCGCTACCAAGCTGCGCCACACCCCGTCGGTGCGAGACGTAGGGTACATGGCCGCGGGCGCCGCGTCGGCCGCTTTACGACCCGCCGGTCGCCCCGACGGGAACGGGGGTGTGCGTCCACGTGCCATCACCCGCTACGATGTTCTCCGTACCCCGGTCGCCGCGGCGGCCTCGGGGGTGCGTGTGCGGGCGTAGCTCAATGGTAGAGCCCTAGTCTTCCAAACTAGCTACGCGGGTTCGATTCCCGTCGCCCGCTCTTGTGACCTCCGGCCCGGCGAGTTCTCTTCGCCGGGCCGGAGGTCTTTTCGCGTGGGGCGGCGGGTGGCCGAGAGTGCTCCCGGTCGTCCCGGCGGTGCGCCGGGCCTCAGAACTGGATGTTGTTGAGTGTGCTCGCCAGGGAGTTGAGGAACCGCTGTATGTCGTCGGCCATGCCGGTGGACGCGAGGAAGAAGCCGAAGAGCACGGCGACCACCGCCGGTCCCGCCTTGAGCGACTTGCCGCGTATCAACACCACGAGGACGACTGCCAACAGCAGCACCACTGACAGTGAAATGGCCACAACTGATCACACCCTTGGTCGGTCCGCCTTGCCGGCCCGGGGATACACGACCCAGTGCTTCCCCCGCCAGGCCATCGTGCCACCAACACCCCCGGCCTGGCTGCCGGGTGGCGGACAGTAGATGGCCGGATCGCATCCGTCGGCCGGTGGACACGTGCGGCGGAGGGGGCGGGTGCACCGGGCGTGTTAGCGTGACGCGGGGCCGGCCCCTCACTAGCGTGCCTCAGATGCTTCAGTCTCCCCTTGAGCACCAGAGAGCCGCTCTCCCTGCGCTTGACGAGGCGGCCCCGGCTCGTTGGCCGTCCCGGCCGAAGGCCCCGGATCCCTTGGCGGACAAGGGCGGTGCCGGGCGGGACGCGTTCTTCGACAACGCGAAGTACCTGGCCATCGTGCTCGTCGCGGTGGGGCACTCGTGGCCTCTGGTGCTGGCGGGGAGCAGGGCGACCGAGGCGCTCTACATACTGGTCTACGTCTTCCACATGCCGGCCTTCATCCTCATCTCCGGTTACTTTTCGCGGTCCTTCGACATGCGGCCGGAGAAGATGATGCGGCTGGTTTCAAGCGTTGCCGTTCCGTACGTGGTCTTCCAGACGGCGTACGCGGTGTTCTTCGCGACGACGGGCGACAGGGACGTCGCAGTGCGGCTGTTGTCACCGTATTTCCTGATGTGGTTCCTGATGGCGCTGTTCCTGTGGCGGCTGCTGACGCCGCTGTTCCGCGCGATCACGTGGCCGGTGCAGGTGTCGTTGCTGATCGCGGGAGCGGCCGCGGCGACGCCGGACATCTCGGGGCAGTTGTCGGCGCAGCGGGTGCTGCAGTTCCTGCCGTTCTTCGTGCTGGGTCTGCGGCTGCGTCCGGAGCACTTCCGGCTGGTGCAGCGGTGGCCGGTGCGGTGGGCCGCGCTTCCGGTCTTCGCGCTGTCCGCGGTGTTCCTGTACTGGGCGGCGCCGCGCACCCAGTTGGGCTGGGTCTACCGCAACCGGAGTGCGCAGTACATGGACCAGCCGTGGTGGCTGGGGGTGTTGACGACGTACGCGATGTTCGTGGCGGCGCTGGTGCTGACCGCGGGATTCCTGGCGTGGGTGCCGAGGCGGCGGATGTGGTTCACGGTGCTGGGCGCCGGCACGATCGGCGGCTATCTGCTGCACGGCTTCGCGGTCAAGTACGCGAGTTCCGCGCAGTGGGCCGAGACGTACCACCTGGGCACGCCGCTCGGACGGATCGCGGTGACGCTGGCCGCGGTGGCCCTGGTGACGGTGCTGTGCACACCGCCCGTACGGCGGGCGTTGCGGGTGGTGGCGGAACCGGACCTGTCGTGGGCGTTCCGCGGCGGCGCGGACGGGAGCGTGAGCGGGACCGGTTCGGGGAAGGCGGAGCAGCCGGAGGCGGCCGAGGAGCGCGACAGGGTGCCTGCGGGGGCCGGAGCGCGCCTCTGAGCGCACTTCGGGGCCCCTCTTCGCTCCCGGCGGTCGCGGCCCGGCCGAGGAGTGGCCGCACGTCGGGGCGGTGGGGGCCAGGACGGCGGCAAGGAGGGCTGCGGACAGGCCCACGAGGGCGCAGTGGGGACGCGTGGCGCGGGCGCCGTCAGTTGCGGCACAGGAGCAGCAGGGCGCGGTCGTCGTTGACGTCCTTGGCGACGGCTTCGATGAGGTGCCAGGCGGCGCCCTCGAAGCCCGCCGCGACGTAGCGGTCGGCCTCGCCGGTGAGCCGGTCGACGCCCTCGCTGATGTCCCGGCCGGGGGCTTCCACCAGGCCGTCGGTGAAGAGCATCAGGACGTCGCCGGGGGCCAGGACGCCCTTCGTGGGGTCGAACTCCGCTCCGTCGTACACACCGAGGAGGGGGCCCTCGCCCGACTTCTCCTCCCAGCGTCCGCTGCCCGCGTGCAGCTGGAGGGCGGGGAGGTGGCCGGCGGAGAGGAGTTCGTACTCTCCGGTCTCCAGGTCGAGGACGAGGTGGATGGAGGTGGCGAAGCCCTCGTCCCAGTCCTGGCGCAGCAGGTAGCCGTTGGCGGCGGGCAGGAAGTCGTGGGGCGGCAGGGAGCCGAGGAGGCCGCCGAACGCGCCGGAGAGCAGCAGGGCGCGGGAGCCCGCGTCCATGCCCTTGCCGGAGACGTCGGTGAGGACCACTTCGAGGGTGCGGCCGCCGTGGCCGGTACGGGCGGCGACGACGAAGTCGCCGGAGAAGGACTGGCCGCCGGCCGGGCGCAGCGCCATCTCGCTGTGCCAGCCCTTCGGCAGGGCGGGCAGCGCGCTCTGCACCCGGATGCGTTCGCGCAGGTCGAAGAGCATGGTGCCGCCGCGTCGCCACGGCACGCCGACCCTCGCCCGGAACTGGGCGAGGACCAGGCCGAAGAACCCGCAGGCGGCGACGGTGAGGACGACGCCGGGGGTGACCCGTGCGGGTCCCTGCGTGTAGGGGCCGAGCACCACGGATTCGACGATCAGCGCGGTCGCCGCCGCCGCGTACAGCCCCAGCAGGCTGGCCGGGCGGAGCAGCAGGCCGCCCGCGACGATCGGCAGGACCAGCGCGGCCGGGGCGCACCACACCGGCATCGCGATCGTTCCGAGGGCGATGGCGGGGACGGTCAGGAGCAGGAACGCGAGCGCGATCCAGTCGGAGCCGTCGCCACGGAAGTAGTCGACTCCGGATCTGCGCAGCCCGCCGCGGACCCGGTGCGCGGACTTGCGCAGCCGGGCCGTGTACGAATCGACTCTCGCGTGGCCCATTGCCGTGGACCTTATCCACCCGCGCGGGCGCCTCGCAGGGGGACCCCTGTGACATCGCGTTCGAAATGAGTGGCTTGTCATGGTGGGCCGTTGGTAGGCATGGCATATGACTACGGAACTGCGGACACTGTCTCCGGCCGAGTGGGACGGGTGGTACGGGACGCTGGAGCGGGCGTTCGGCGGCCTCGCGGAGAGCGCCGAGGAGCGGGCGCTGTGGCGCGACCTGGCGGAGTTCGACCGGTCGTTGGGCGTGTGGGACGGCGAAGCGTGCGTGGGCACCGCGGGTGCGTGCAGCTTCCGGATGTCCGTTCCCGGGGGCGCGCTGGTTCCGGCGGCCGGGGTGACCATGGTCAGCGTGGCGGCGACGCACCGGCGGCGCGGGGTGCTGACGCGGATGATGCGCCGGCAGTTGGACGACGTGCGGGAGCGGGGCGAGGCCCTCGCGGTCCTCACCGCGTCGGAGCCGGCGATCTACGGGCGGTTCGGTTACGGCGTGGGGGCGTTCGAGACGCGCGCGGAGATCGACACGGCGCGGGTGCACCTCGCGGTGCCGGACGGCACGGACGGGGTGCGGCTGCGGTACGCGCCGCTCGACGACGAGACCGTACGGCAGACGTGCGAGGAGATTTACGCGCGTGCCGTCCCGGGCCGTCCGGGGATGCTGGCGCGGCAGCCGGGCTGGGAGCGGGTCCCGCTGCTGGACCCGGAGATGGACAGGGGCGGTGCGTCGGCGCTCCAGTGCGTGCTGGCCGAGGACGCGGACGGCACGGTGCTGGGGTTCGTGCGGTTCCGGGTGCAGCCGCAGTGGGGGCCGGCCGGGGCGGAGGGGGTGGTAGTGCTGGAGGACCTGGAGGTGGCGGATCCGCGGGTGCCGCGCAGCCCCGGGGCCTCCAAGGACGCGCAGGCGTACGCGGCGCTGCTGCGGTTCCTCTTCGGCATCGACCTGACGTCGGCGCTGCGGGTCCGCTCGCGGCCGGTGGACGACGCGTGGCAGCATCTGGTGTCCGACGTACGGCGGTGCGCGCCGCGGCAGCGGGACTGGTTGCACGTGCGGCTGGTGGACGTCGGCGCGGCCCTGGAGGCCCGGACGTACCGGACGCCGGTGGACGTGGTGTTCGAGGTCCAGGACGCGTTCTGCCCGTGGAACGAGGGGCGTTGGCGGCTGGTCGGCGACGCGAAGGGCGCGGTGTGCTCGCGCACGGCGGACCCGGCGGAGGTGGCTCTGTCGGTTCGGGAGCTGGGTGCGGCCTACTTGGGCGGGGTGCCGCTCGTTTCGCTGGCGGCGGCCGGGCGGGTGCGGGAGCTGCGCGAGGGGGCGCTGGCGGAGGCGACGGTGGCGTTCGGGTCGGACGTGGCGCCGTGGCTGCCGCACGGGTTCTGAGAGCGGCTCGGCCGGCGGATGGTTTCCGTGAGCGAGGGCCCGGTGGACGGCGGCTGGCAGACGGGGCACCAGAAGAGGTTGCGGGCGGCGAGGTTGGCGGTACGGACCGGGGTGCCGCACAGGTGGCAGGGCAGGGCGGCACGGCGGTAGACGTACACCTCGCCCCCGTGGTCGTCCTTGCGCGGCGGGCGCCCCATCGCCTCGGGGAGGTGTTCGGGGCGGACGGTGTCGATGCGGTTGTCGCGCACGCCGTCGCGCATGAGGGCCCGCAGGTCCTGCCAGATCGCGTCCCACTGGCCGCGCGGGAGGCCGCGGCCGGGGGTGTACGGGTCGATGCCGTGCCGGAAGAGGACTTCGGCACGGTAGACGTTGCCGACGCCGGCGACGACGGCCTGGTCCACGAGGAGCCCGGCGATCGTCGTGCGGGACGCGCTGACGCGTTGCCACGCCCGGTCGGGGTCGGCGTCCGCGCGCAGCGGGTCCGGGCCGAGTCGGTCGTGGATCGCCTGCTTCTCGGGTGCGGTGAGGAGGGCGCAGGCGGTGGGGCCCCGGAGGTCCGCGGAGTGGGTGGGGGTCGCGAGGCGGAGGCGGATCGTGTCGGCCTTCGCGGGCCGGGCGGCCGCCGAGCGCTCGTCGTCGAAGGTGACCTTCCCGAAGAGTCCCAGGTGGATGTGGATCCAGCCGTACGGACCGAAACCGAGGAACAGGTGCTTTCCGTGGGCCTCGGTGGCGGTGAGGGGGTGACCGTCGAGCAGGGCGGCGGACTCGGCGAACTTGCCCTGGGGGCTGGTCACCTGGAGCGGGGTGCCGGGGGCGAAGCGGACGGAGTACTCGTGCGCGAGGCGGTGGATGGTGTGGCCTTCGGGCACGGGAACTCCTGCGGGGGCGGGGCGGGTCGTAGGGGTTGTCACGCCCAGGGGGGTGTGGGCGGCCGGGTGCGGCACGAGGGTGCGGGCCCGGCGGGGGCGCGGTGCGGCGCGGGGGCAGGGTGCGACGCGGGGCACGCCTGCGGCGGACGGCGGTGGTGGCTGCGGGCAGGGGCGGTGACGGCGGTGGGTGGCCGTCGGCCCGCTCCCGCCGGTTTCCGCGGTGTTCCGCGGTGTTCCGCGGTGTTCCGCGGCTTCCCAGGCGTTCGCGCAGGTGCCCGCGCGGTTCGCGGCAGGCGGGTCCGGTGTGCGGGCGCAGGGCGCGACAAGCCCTGTGCCCGCAGCAGCGGGACGGGCCGGGGACGCATCCCCGCGCCCGTCCGCGCCGGGTCAGTCCTGCTGCGGGTGGTGGGCCGGGACCGGCGGGAGGGCGCCGGTGGTCTCGTACTCCGACAGCATCTCGATGCGGCGCGTGTGGCGTGCCTCGTTCGAGTACGGGGTGGAGAGGAAGATCTCGACGAACTTCACCGCCTCCGCCTCGGTGTGCATGCGCCCACCGATGGAGATGACGTTCGCGTTGTTGTGCTCGCGGCCGAGGGCGGCCGTCTGCTCGCTCCAGGCGAGGGCGGCCCGTACGCCCTTGACCTTGTTGGCGGCGATCTGCTCCCCGTTGCCGGAGCCGCCGATCACGATGCCGAGCGAGTCGGGGTCGGCGGCCGTCCGCTCGGCGGCACGCAGGCAGAACGGCGGGTAGTCGTCCTGGGCGTCGTAGAGGTGGGGACCACAGTCGACGGGCTCGTGGCCGTGGGCCTTGAGCCATTCCACGAGGTGGTTCTTGAGTTCGTATCCGGCATGGTCGGAACCGAGGTACACGCGCATGGTCGAAGTGTGGCACGGGGCGGTCCGGGTAAGCGGGACCGGGGTGAGGACCGAAGTCCCCCGACATTCGACGCGCACCGGGACGTACGCCCCGGACTTTCGTCCGCACAACGAAACGGAACCCCATTTTCCGATTCGTTCGGAGCTCCGTTTGAATGCGGGGGCTCGCCCACCGGACGGATGAGCCGGGCATCAGGACCCCGTGGCCCGATGACGTGCCCGAATGATGAGCGAATGAGGTTTGTGCATGAGCGCGCACCCGACCCAGTTGGTGAAACCGGACCCGGAACGGGACACCCCGTCCGGCGGCGGCAGCGAGGGGAGCGGCGGAAACGGCGACAGCGGTGGCCTGCAGGCCGGACTGAAGAACCGTCACCTCTCCATGATCGCCATCGGCGGCGTGATCGGCGCCGGACTGTTCGTCGGCTCCGGGGCGGGCATCGCCGCCGCCGGGCCCGCGATCCTGCTGTCGTACGCCCTCGTCGGCGTGATGGTCGTCTTCGTGATGCGGATGCTCGGCGAGATGGCCGCGGCCCGGCCGTCCTCCGGCTCCTTCTCCGCCTACGCCGACCAGGCGCTGGGCCGCTGGGCCGGGTTCTCGATCGGCTGGCTGTACTGGTTCTTCTGGGTCGTGGTGCTGGCCGTCGAGGCGACCGCGGGCGCGAAGATCCTGGAGAGCTGGATACCGGCGGTGCCGCAGTGGGGCTGGGCACTGATCGTCATGCTCGTGCTCACGGCGACGAACCTGGCCTCGGTCTCCTCGTACGGCGAGTTCGAGTTCTGGTTCGCGGGGATCAAGGTCGTGGCGATCGGCGCGTTCATCGTGATCGGTCTGCTGGCGGTCTTCGGCCTGCTGCCGGGCTCGGACAACCCGGGTGCGGGATTCGCGCACCTCACCGATGCCGGGGGCTTCTTCCCCCAGGGGTACGGGGCGATCCTGACCGGCGTCCTGATGGTCGTCTTCTCGTTCATGGGGTCCGAGATCGTCACCCTCGCCGCCGGTGAGTCGCAGGACCCGCAGCGCGCGGTCACCAAGGCCACCAACAGCGTCATCTGGCGCATCGGCATCTTCTACCTCGGCTCGATCCTCGTCGTGCTGACGCTGCTGCCGTGGAACGACAAGTCGCTGGTCGCCGAGGGCGGTTCGTACGTGGCGGCACTGAACTCCATCGGTATCCCGCACGCGGGCCAGATCATGAACGTGATCGTGCTGACGGCCGTGCTGTCCTGCCTCAACTCGGGCCTGTACACCGCCTCCCGGATGGCCTTCTCGCTGGGCCGGCGGGGCGACGCGCCGCGCTCGTTCACCAGGGTCAGCAAGTCCGGTGTGCCGCAGGTCGCGATCCTGTCGTCCGTCGTCTTCGGATTCCTCGCCGTCTTCTTCAACTACATGTGGCCGGACACGGTCTTCCAGTTCCTGCTCAACGCCTCGGGTGCGGTCGCGCTGTTCGTGTGGCTGGTCATCTGTTTCACGCAGCTGCGGATGCGCGGGATGATCCTGCGCGAGGACCCGTCCAAGCTGGTCGTGCGGATGTGGCTCTTCCCGTACCTGACCTGGGCGACCATCGCGATGATCTCGTTCGTGCTGGTGTACATGCTGACCGACGACACGGGCCGCACCCAGGTGCTGCTGTCCCTGATGGTGGCGGCGCTGGTCGTGGGCTTCTCGCTGGTACGGGAAGCCGTGCAGAAGCGGAACGGGACGCTGCCGGCGCGGGTGGCGGGGGCACGGGTGCGCACGCCGGCCCCGTCGGCCGGTTCCGCTCGGAGCGGCAGGGACGACTCCGTCACCCGCCCGTAGGAACGGAGGGCCTGCGCCCGTGACCGCGAGAGGGGCCCCTGGTGAACCAGGGGCCCCTCGGTGCGGTGACAGGGGTCGTGCGTACTCAGCCCTTGCGGCCGGCGAGCTTCCACGCCGTGGGCAGGGCGCCCATGGCCAGGGCGGCCTTCAGAGCGTCGCCGATGAGGAAGGGAACGACGCCCGCCGCGAGCGCCGCACCGAGGCCCATGCCGGTGGCGGCCATCAGGTACGGGACGCCGACGGCGTAGATGATCACCGATCCGACGGCCATGGTGCCCGCGGTCCGCAGCACCGAACGGTCGCCGCCGCGGCGGGCCAGGGCGCCCACGGCGGTGGCGGCGAGCAGCATGCCGATGACGTAGCCGAAGGACGCGCCGCCCGCACCCGAGGTACCGGACTGGAACCACGGCACGCCCGCCATGCCCACCAGCGCGTACAGGGCGAGGGACAGGAAGCCGCGGCGCGCGCCGAAGGCCGTGCCGACGAGCAGCGCGGCGAAGGTCTGGCCGGTCACCGGCACCGGGGAGCCCGGTACGGGCACGGCCAGCTGGGCCGCGATGCCGGTGAGCGCCGCGCCGCCGACGACGAGCGCGATGTCTCGTACACGGGTCGCCGGCAGCAGGTCGGCAAGGACCGCGCCGGGGCGGGTGGTTACGGCAGCAGTGCTCATCGGTACTCCGCAGGAGAGAGGGACGGTGGGGGAACAGGGCGACGTTAGCCCAGCGGTTAACGCTCGATCACCCTAGAGGGCCGACAAAGCGGGGAACAGAGGGTTGGTGGGGTTCACACAAAGAGGCCTGGACGACGGCCGCGCGGCGTGATGCGCGTCACTGGCAGCTCAGAGAGTTAGGTCCCTTTTGCGCGCCGGGGGCGCGGAGGGCGACACTGTGGGGTCCCGCCAAATTCCCGCGACCGTGCGGTCCGCCTGCACGGTCCTTCGAGAGTACGAGCGCCATGCACGACCAGCAGCTCCGCACGTCCGGTCCGACGGAGCCCCTGTCCGGGGGGCTCAAGCAGCGGCATCTCACCATGCTGGGCCTGGGCGGGGTGATCGGCGCCGGTCTGTTCGTGGGTTCGGGGGCCGGCATCGCCGTCGCGGGGCCCGGCATCGTCCTGTCGTACCTGATCGCGGGGACCATCGCGATGCTGGTGATGCGGATGCTCGGGGAGATGTCGTCGGCGATGCCCGCGTCGGGGTCGTTCTCGGTGCACGCGGAGCGGGCGCTGGGGCGGTGGGCCGGGTTCAGCGTGGGCTGGCTGTACTGGTTCCTGCTGGTGGTCGTGCTGGCCGTCGAGGCGACGGGGGCGGCGAAGATCGCCAACGGGTGGGTGCCGGGGGTCCCGCAGTGGGCGTGGGTGCTGGTCTTCATGGTGGTCTTCACGGTCGCCAACCTGGCCGCGGTGAAGAACTTCGGCGAGTTCGAGTTCTGGTTCGCGGCGCTGAAGGTGGGCGCGATCGTCCTGTTCCTCGCGCTGGGGCTGCTCGCGGTCTTCGGGGTGCTCCCCGACACCGACCCGGTGGGCATGGCGAACCTGACCGGAGAGGGCGGCTTCCTGCCCAACGGCTGGGCGGGGGTGGTCTCCGGTGTCCTCGCCGTCGTCTTCGCGTTCGGCGGCCTGGAGGTCGTCACCATCGCCGCGGCCGAGACGGACGACCCGGCCCGCGCGGTGGGGCGTGCCGTGCGCAGCGCGTTCTTCCGCATCCTCTTCTTCTACGTCGGTTCGATGCTGGTCATCGTGACCCTGCTGCCGTGGAACTCGATGACGCCGGGTCTGAGTCCGTACGTGGCGGTCCTCGACCGCATCGGCGTGCCCTCGGCCGGCACCGTCATGAACATCGTCGTCTTCGTCGCCCTGCTGTCCGCGCTGAACGCCAACCTCTACGGCTCGTCCCGGATGGTCTTCTCGCTGGCCGGGCGCGGCGAGGCTCCGCGGGGGCTGCTGGCGACCAGCCCCGGCGGGGTGCCGCGCCGCGCGGTCCTCGCCTCGGTCGCGTTCGGCTTCGTCTCGGTCGTCCTCAATCTCCTGTGGCCCGACACGGTCTTCCTCTACATGCTCAACGCGGTGGGCGCGGTCCTGCTCTTCGTGTGGGGCCTGATCGCCGTCTCGCAGCTGCGGCTGCGCCGCCGGATCGAGCGCGAGACGCCCGAGCGGCTGACGCTGCGGATGTGGGCGTTCCCGTACCTGACGTGGGCGGCGCTGGCGGCGATGGGCGCCGTGCTCGTCCTGATGCTGCTCGACGACACGGCCCGGCCGCAGCTGCTGTGGTCGGCGGGGGCGACAGCGCTGGTACTGCTGGTGTCCCTGGTGCGGGAGATGCGCGCGAGGCGTGCGTAGTTCCGGAGCGTGGCGTGCCGGAAAATTCACGGTGTGTGAGCGTGGTGTCCGTATAGCGGTCCGCGGTTCCCTCCGAGCGGTGCGGACATGAGACTGGGCCATTCTTTGGCTTCCCGTCTCAGCTAGTGAACAAAGGCACGCCCATGTCTCGGACCACCGCGCCCCCGCCGCCGCCCAAGGAGACGACGGAGAAATCCGCTCCGGACGCCTCCCTCGGGCACGGTCTCAAGCAGCGCCACCTCTCCATGATCGCTCTGGGCGGGGTGATCGGCGCCGGTCTCTTCGTGGGGTCGGGCGCGGGCATCGCCGCCGCGGGCCCCTCCATCGTGCTCGCGTACACGGCGTCCGGCCTGCTCGTCATGCTGGTGATGCGGATGCTGGGTGAGATGTCGGCGGCGAACCCCAGCTCGGGTTCTTTCTCGGCGCACGCCGAGCGGGCGATCGGACCGTGGGCGGGCTTCACCTCGGGCTGGGCGTTCTGGTTCCTGCTGTGCGTGGCGGTCGGCCTCGAAGGCATCGGCGCCGCGAAGATCATGCAGGGCTGGCTGCCGGGGACGCCGCAATGGGCCTGGGTGGCACTGTTCATGGTGATCTTCCTGGGCACCAACCTGGCCGCGGTGAAGAACTTCGGCGAGTTCGAGTTCTGGTTCGCGGCGCTGAAGGTCGGCGCGATCTCGCTCTTCCTGGTCATCGGCGTGCTCGCCATCCTCGGCGTGCTGCCCGGCAGCGACACCCCGGCCCCCGGCCTCACCAACCTGACCGGCGACGGCGGCTTCCTTCCCAACGGCAGCGAGGGCCTGATCATCGGCCTGCTGGCCTCGGTCTTCGCGTACGGCGGCCTGGAGACCGTCACCATCGCCGCCGCCGAGTCCGAGCACCCGGTGCAGGGCGTCGCCAAGGCGGTCCGTACCGCGATGTGGCGCATCGCGGTCTTCTACATCGGCTCGATGGCCGTCATCGTCACCCTGGTGCCGTGGAACGACCCGAAGGTCGAGAAGATCGGCCCGTACGTCGCCACCCTGGACCACCTGGGCGTCCCGGCCGCCGGGCAGATCATGAACGTGATCGTGCTCGCCGCCCTGCTGTCCGCGATGAACGCCAACATCTACGGCTCGTCCCGCATGGCGTTCTCCCTGGTCCAGCGCGGCCAGGGCCCCGCACTGCTGGGCAGGCTGTCCGGCGGGGTGCCGCGGATCGCGGTGCTGTGCTCGTCGGCGTTCGGCTTCGTGTGCGTGGCGCTGAGCTGGATCAGCCCGGACAAGGTCTTCCCCTGGCTGCTCAACATGATCGGCGCGCTGATCCTGGTCGTGTGGATCTTCATCGCTGTCTCCCAGCTGCTCCTGCGCCGCCGCACCGAGCGCGAGACGCCGGAGAAGCTGGTGGTACGGATGTGGCTGTTCCCCGTCCTGACATGGGTGGCGCTGGCCGGCATGGCGGCCATCTTCGTCCTGATGCTGCGCCAGCCGGACACGCGGATGCAGCTTGCCGGAACGAGCGCCCTGACGCTCTTCCTGATCGTGGTCGGCGTCGCCCGCCAGAAGCTGGCGAAGCCCCGCGTCTAGCCTCCCCTCCCCCGTCCCCTGCCCTGGGTCCGCATGCTCCGGCGTGCGGACCCAGGGCTTTTTGCCGAGGACTTTCTACTGAGGGCGACCTAAGCTGCCTGCGCGTTTATCTGCTGGTAGCGTGCAGATGCATACGACTTGCAATAAGCAATCGGAGGGGTCGGACGAACATGGCCATCTACACGCTGCCGGAACTCCCGTACGACTACGCGGCACTTGAGCCGGTGATCAACCCGCAGATCGTCGAGCTGCACCACGACAAGCACCACGCGGCTTACGTCAAGGGCGCCAACGACACCCTTGAGCAGCTCGAAGAGGCCCGTGAGAAGGACGCGTGGGGCTCGATCAACGGCCTGGAGAAGAACCTCGCGTTCCACCTCTCCGGTCACATCCTGCACAGCATCTACTGGCACAACATGGCCAGCCCGAAGGACGGCAGCGGCGGCGGCGAGCCGACGGCCGCCGACGGTGTGGGCGACCTCGCGGACGCGATCACCGAGTCCTTCGGTTCCTTCGCCAAGTTCAAGGCGCAGCTGACGAAGGCCGCCGCGACGACGCAGGGCTCCGGCTGGGGCGTCCTCGCGTACGAGCCGGTGTCCGGCCGCCTCATCGTCGAGCAGGTCTACGACCACCAGGGCAACGTCGGCCAGGGCTCGGTCCCGGTCCTGGTCTTCGACGCGTGGGAGCACGCCTTCTACCTCCAGTACAAGAACCAGAAGGTCGACTTCATCGACGCGATGTGGGCCGTCGTCAACTGGCAGGACGTGGCGAAGCGTTACGCCGAGGCGAAGGACCGTACGCCGCTGATCACTCCGTGAGCCCCGTGCCGCGAGTGACCCGATGACGCCCTGCTCGTGATCGTCTTCTCAACTTTCACCGGGCGGGTGGAATGACGGAGAGCCCCTGTGAGGACGTGACTCACGGGGGCTCTTCGGTGTCTCCGCGCCTGTCGCGCACAGCGGGCGGGTGCGGGGCGGGGAACGGGTCCACGGGTCAGCGCGGGAGGTAGCCGGTGCGGCCGGTGGCCGTGAACTCCCGTGCCAGACCGGTCTCGTGCAGGCGGGCGAACGGGGTGAACGGGATGCCGAACCCGCACTCGCCCCGGTCGAAGTTCCAGGTCTTGCGGAACTCGACGCGGTAGTAGCGCGGGTTGGGGCGGACGACGCGGTACTGGATGCCGCGTACGGCCAGCCACCAGTCGAGGCTGGTGGAAGCGGCGATCTCGATGCCGCGCCAGTCGTCGGTGCCCGACCAGGCGCCGGTCTCCGCCGCCATCAGGCGGGCGTTCACGGCCGCCCGTACGGGCGGGAGGGCGGCGAGGGTGGTCACGTCCAGGACGTACGGGTCGCCGGTGCCGGAGAGGTAGTGGCGCAGGACTGCGGCCGCGCGGCGCAGGCCGAGGAGCCACCAGAGACCGGCGAGGGCCTGGCACCCTGCCCGCACCGCTCGGTCGGTCGGGCGGACGGGCAGGGTGGCGTGGGGGGCGTTGCTGTTCGACAGCGAGCAGCCGCCGGGGAGGGGGGGCGGCCGCGGGGCCGGGGCGGGGGTGCCGCGCCGTGGGGCGTCCGTGGCCTTGCCTATGGTGCCGTCGCGTATCTCGCCTGTCTCCATAAGGGGACGGTATGCCGGGTGGGGCGGGGGTGCATGTGGGGTGGGGCCGGGTGGGGGGTTCTGGGGGTGGTGGGGTACGGGGGCTTGGCGGGGCGGGGTACGAAGGTGGCGCGGGGCGCGGGGTGGGGTGGTGCACGTCCGGTGCGGGGCCGCCCCCTTGCCCGCCCGTTCCGCCCCCGGGGGGCGGCCCCACCGCCCAAGGGGACTACCGGGGAGGGAGCGGCGGGCGGCCCCGCCGTTCAAGGGGGCTACCGGGGAGGGGAGGGCGGCCCCGCCACCCGAGGGGGCCGGCGTCGAGTGGCACCGCCACGCAAGGCGGCCGGCGTCGAGTGGCCCGCCGCCCGAGGGGCCGGCGTGGATGGGGTCAGTCGAAGACGGGGTCTTGGGTGCGAGTGCGCTTGAGTTCGAAGAAGCCGGGGGTGGCGGCCACCAGCAGGGTGCCGTCCCAGAGCTTCGCCGCGGCCTCGCCCTTGGGGGCGGGGGTGACGACCGGTCCGAAGAAGGCGACCTGCTCGCCGTCCTCGCCCGGGACCGCGATGACCGGCGTGCCGACGTCCTCGCCGACGAGGGAGATCCCCGCCTGGTGGGAGGCGCGCAGCTCCTTGTCGTAGGTGTCGGAGGTCGCGTAGGAGGCGAGGGACGCGGGCAGGCCCACCTCCGCCAGGGCCTCCGCCACGACCTCGTCGGTGACGCCGCGTCCCTCGTTGTGGATGCGCGTGCCGAGAGCGGTGTAGAGGGCGCCGATCTTCTCGTCGCCGTGCAGCTGCTGTGCTGCGATGACCACGCGGACCGGGCCCCACGCCTGCCCCAGGAACTCCCGGTACTCCTCGGGAACGTCCTTGCCGTCGTTGAGGACGGCCAGGCTCATGACGTGCCAGCGGACCTCCACCGGCCGCTGCTTCTCCACTTCGAGCATCCAGCGCGAGGTCATCCAGGCCCACGGGCACATCGGGTCGAACCAGAAGTCGGCGGGGGTCTTCGCGTTCTCGGACATGCTGCTCCTCGTCGAGGTCATTGATGTTTCAAGGGTGGCGGGCTGTGTGCTGACAACCAGCCTGCGGGCCGTGCCATTCCCGTGCACGGCACAACGGGGGCACATGGGAGGATCGGTCCTGTTTCGAGAGTGTCGAACACACCCCAGTCGAACACGCCACGAAGGAGTGCCCGTGCCCGGTGAGAACCTGTCCCGCGACGAAGCCCAGAGCCGGGCCGAGCTGCTGTCCGTCGACGGTTACGAGGTCGCGCTCGACCTGCGGTCGGCCGTCGGGGACCACGAGGGGGACGGTCCGCGCACGTTCCGTTCGGTGACCACGATCCGGTTCCGGGCCGCGACGCCGGGCGCGTCCACGTTCGCCGACCTGATCGCCCCCTCGGTCAACTCGGTGACGCTCAACGGGAAGGCTCTCGACCCGGCGGCCGTCTTCGACGGGGTGCGCGTCACCCTCGACGGCCTCGCGGCGGAGAACGTCCTGACCGTCGACGCGAACTGCGCGTACAGCCGTACCGGCGAGGGCATGCACCGCTTCGTCGACCCGGAGGACGGCGAGGTCTACCTCTACACCCAGTACGAGCCGGCCGACGCACGGCGGGTGTACGCCAACTTCGAGCAGCCCGACCTGAAGGCCCCCTACCGCTTCTCGGTGCGGGCCCCCGAGGGCTGGACGGCGTGGAGCAACGGCGCGGGCACCCTGGTGGACGGCGTGTGGCAGTTCGCCGGGACGAAGCCGATCTCCACGTACATCACCACCGTGCTGGCCGGCCCGTACCACTACGTCTCCGACACGTACACCCGTACCTTCGAGGACGGCAGCACGCTGGAGATCCCGCTGGGGGCGATGTGCCGCAAGGGGCTCGCGAAGCACTTCGACGCCGACGACGTCTTCCTGATCACCAAGCAGGGCCTGGACTTCTTCCACGACCACTTCGACTACCCGTACCCCTTCGGGAAGTACGACCAGGCGTTCGTCCCCGAGTACAACCTCGGCGCGATGGAGAACCCGGGGCTGGTGACCTTCCGCGAGGAGTTCATCTTCCGCGGGAGGACGACCAACGCGGCGTACGAGGGCCGGGCGAACGTCATCCTGCACGAGATGGCGCACATGTGGTTCGGCGACCTGGTCACCATGCAGTGGTGGGACGACCTGTGGCTGAAGGAGTCCTTCGCGGACTTCATGGGGTCCTTCTCGATGGTGGAGGCGACCCGCTTCACCGACGGCTGGATCACCTTCACCAACCGCCGCAAGGCCTGGGCGTACCGCGCGGACCAGCTGCCCTCCACGCACCCGATCACGGCCGACATCCGTGACCTGGAGGACGCGAAGCTGAACTTCGACGGCATCACCTACGCCAAGGGCGCGTCCGTGCTCAAGCAGCTCGTGGCGTACGTGGGCAGGGACGCGTTCCTGGAAGGTGCGCGCCGGTACTTCAAGGCGCACGCGTACGGCAACACGCGCCTGGGCGACCTGCTGTCCGCGCTGGAGGCCACCAGTGGCCGCGACCTGGGCGAGTGGTCGCGCGCCTGGCTCCAGACGGCGGGGGTCAACTCCCTGACGCCGGTGGTCACCTACGACGCCGGGGGCCGGATCACCGAGCTGGCCGTCGTGCAGGAGGCGGCCGCGTCCCACCCGGAGCTGCGCCCGCACCGCGTCGCCGTCGGCCTGTACCGCCTGGAGGGCGGGGAGCTGGTCCGTTACGCCCGTACGGAGACGGACGTGGCCGGTCCGCGCACCGTGATCGCCGAACTGGCCGGCGCGGAGCGGCCCGCGCTGATCCTGGTCAACGACGACGACCTCACCTACTGCAAGATCCGCTTCGACGAGGGCTCGCTGGAGACCCTGCGCGCCCACCTCGGGGACCTCACCGACCCGTTGGCGCGCGCACTGTGCTGGTCCGCGCTGTGGAACCTCACCCGTGACGCGCTGATGCCCGCCCGCGACTTCGTCGGCCTGGTGCTGCGGTTCGCGGGCCGCGAGTCCGACATCGGCGTCCTGCAGATGCTGCACACCTGGACGCGGACGGCGCTCGCGCACTACGCGAGCGCCGACTGGCGCGAGGAGGGCGGCCGGCTGCTCGCCGAGGGCGCCCTGCGCGAGCTGCGCAACGCCGAGCCCGGCAGCCAGCACCAGCTGACCTGGGCGCGCTTCTTCGCCGGCGTCGCCTCCACGGACGCGGACTTCCAGCTGCTGGAGGGCCTGCTGGCCGGCACCGCGAAGATCGACGGGCTGGACGTGGATCAGGAGCTGCGCTGGGCGTTCCTGTCGCCGCTCGCCTCGCACGGACGGTGTGGCGAGCGGGTGATCGACGCCGAACTCGCCCGGGACGACACGGCCTCCGGCAAGCGGCACCAGGTGCGCTGCCTGGCGTCCCGGCCGTCCGAGGCGGTCAAGGCACAGGCGTGGGCGTCGGTGGTGGAGTCCGACGCGCTGTCCAACGCGCTCGTCGAGGCGACCATCGCGGGCTTCGAGCAGGGCACTCAGCGCGCGCTGCTGGCCCCGTACGCCGGCAAGTACTTCGAGGCGATCGAGCGGGTGTGGGCCGAGCGGTCCATCCAGATCGGGGTGCTCGTGGTGAGGGGCCTGTACCCGGCGCTCCAGGACCCCGAGCCGACCCTGGCCGCGACCGACGACTGGCTCGCCGCCCGGCCGGACGCGGCTCCGGCGCTGCGGCGGCTGGTGCTGGAGGCGCGGGACGACCTGGCGCGGGCGCAGCGGGCACAGGAGTGCGACGCGCGGGCCTGACCGGGTGACGGGTGCGGGGCCCGGCTCCCGGTTCCGCTGCGGCGGACCCGGGAGCCGGGCCCTTTCGTCACGGAAAGCAGCGGTTTTCCGCAGTTTTGCGCGTCCGGTGCCGGGGCATTGATCGGCAGTCGAACAGCCGTACTTTAGGGCGGGGTTGTCCCGGATTGTCGACGGGACTGTAACAGCGGTTAGAGGTCCGGGGCCGCAGGGGCAAGTCACCGGCATGAACAACGACACGCACCCCCAGGCGCACTCCTCCTCTGCCGCCGACGGCCGCCCGGCGCCCGCCGTCCCGTCCTCCGGCACCCCCTCGATCCCCTCTCCGGCCGCCCCTCCCTCCGGTTCCGTCCCCACCCCTTCCTCCGCCCGGCCCCTCCCCCTCGGCCATCTCGCCGACGTGCAGCGGCGCGTACTGACCACCGCTCAGCTGCGGGAGCACGGGGTGTCGGCGGCGAAGGCCGCCTCGCAGTGCCGGGCCGGGGGTCCGTGGCAGCAGCTGCTGCCGGGGGTGTTCGTCCTGCACCAGGGGCCGCCCACCAGTGAGGAGCGGCTGCACGCGGCCCTGGCGTACGCGACGCGGCCGTCCCGCGACGGCGGCGCCCCGGTCGACGAGGCGGCCGTCACCGGACTCGCGGCGCTGGCGCTGCACCGGTTCTCGTCCGCGCCGCCGCTGCGCGCACTGGAGCACATCGACATGCTGGTGCCCCGGACGCGCCGGCTGCGGTCCACCGGATGCGTGCGGGTCGTACGGGCCCACGCGCTGCCCGGCACGCAGCTGATCACCGGGCTGCCGGTGGCCCCCGTGGCGCGGGCGGTCGCCGACGCGGTGGCGCACCTGACCGACGCACACGCGGTACGCCGGATCCTCGCCGAGGCGGTACGCGAAGGGCACTGCGAACCGGCCTCCCTCGTACGGGAGTTGAGCATGGCGCGGCTGCTGGGCCGGCCGCAGGTCAAGGACGCCGTGGACGCGCTGCTGGCCGAGGGGCGGGCGGTCACGGAGGAGCGGCTGTACGAAATGGTGCGCTGCTTCGGGCTGCCGGACCCGGTGTGGAACGTGGACCTCCGGCTGCCCGGCGGGCCGCACCTGGGCGGGGTGGACGCGTTCTGGCCCGACCAGTCGGTGGCGGTCGAACTGGACACCCGGACGCCGGGACGGGACGACGGCGCGGCGGGCGCGGGCCCGCTGGACCGGAGCCGGGAGCGGGGGGAGTGGACGGAGTACGCACGCAAGCGCGAGTACCTGGAGCGGCTCGGCATCACCGTCGTGCACCTCACGCCGAGGAAGCTGCGCGAGGCGATGGACCAGCAGGCGGCCGTGGTGCGGACCGCGCTGATGGCGTCCGCGGACCGCGACCCGGCCGCCTACGTGGTCGTCCTCCCCCGGTGAACCGCACGGCGCAACCGGGGTGCCCGCAAGGGCTGGGTCAGGGCTGCTGGGGGCAGAGTTCGGCCTCGACCACCGAGCCGGTGTCGCCGCCCCAGTCGGAGTTCAGGTGGAGGGCGACGGACCTGCGGCCGTCGCCCGTGGTGACGGCGTGGGTGACCGAGCCGTGGATGCCGCCGGTGTGGCCCCACACCGTCGTGCCGCAGGACAGTTTCTGCTCCAGGACGCCGAGCCCGTAGCGCACACCGGGCGCCTGGTCGATCGCGACGGTGGTCTTCATTTCCTTGAGCTGCTGCTTCGGCAGGAGCTTGCCGGTGAGCAGGGCGCGGTAGAAGCGGTTCAGGTCGGCGGTGGAGGAGATCATGCCGCCGGCGGCGCCGGCGAGGGTCGGGTTCAGTTCGGTGACGTCGTACTTCTTCGTGGCGGCCGGGTCGCCGGTGAGCTTGGAGTACGCGCGGCTGCTGGGCTGCGGCATGCGGGCCTCGTCGTGCGGGACGGAGGTGGCGCGCAGCCAGAGGGGGCGCAGGATGCGCCGCTCGATCTCGTTCTCGTACGAGCGGCCGGTGACCTTCTCGACGACCATTCCGGCGAGGACGTAGTTGGTGTTGGAGTACTCCCACCTGGCGCCGGGGGCGAAGGCGGGGGCGTGGCCCATGGCGGTCTTCACGAGGTGCCGGGCGGGGAGGGAGTCGTAGCGGCGCTCCAGGAACTCCGTGGTGAACCGCTGCCGCTGGAACTGCGGGTCGTTCGTGTAGTCGTGGATGCCGCTGGTGTGCTGGAGGAGTTGGCGCAAAGTGATCTTCCCGCCGTCGTGGCCGTTGCCGTGGACGACGCCGGGCAGCCAGTCGTCCACGTGGTCGTCCAGGCGGAGCTTCCCCTCGGCCTCCAGCTGGAGCAGCACCGTCGCGGTGAACGTCTTGGTGAGCGAGCCGATCCGGAACCGGTCCTGCGCGCCGCGTTCGCGTCCGGTCCGCAGGTCGGCGACGCCGGCGGTGTCCGTCCAGGCGCGGGACCCGCCGGGGCCCTCGGTGCGCGCGACGGCCCCGACCGTCCCCTCGCGCACCAGGGCGTCGACGGCCGCGCGGGTCGCGGCGTGCGGATCGGTGACGGTCCGCGCGGGGGTCTGCGCGCCGGCCGGGGCGGCCAGGGCGCCGGTGGTGGCGAGGACGGCTGCCGCGAGGGCGGCGAGGCGGAGCGTGCGGGTGGTGCGTACGGACATCTGGTTCCCCTGCCGGTTCGGAAAGCGTGCCGGGCAACGGATGCGACGGCACGTCGCGGGGCAGGACCGGAAGCCGGCGGCGGGGGTTGACAGGCGGCGGACGGTTGACCTGGATCCAGCCATTTCGCACACCCTTGCGCGTGTGCGGCGCGGACACGCGTCCCGGAACGCCCGCGCCGCCCGGCGCAGGCCTGCGGCCGGGGCGCGCTGCCGTACCAGCGACTCGGCGCGCGCCCCGCCCGGTTCTCAGCCCCGCTGCTCCACCCGCCCCGTGGAAGGCCGCGCGCGCCACAATTCCAGTCCGGTGTCGACCAGTTCGACCCGCTCCAGGTCCGCCACCGCGTCCAGCCGGTGCCACGCCGCGAGGTCCGTGGAGCCCCCGGTCTCGTTCCGCAGCTCGCCGCCGGTCACCTTCGCCTCGTACACGATCCGCAGCCCCTGGAAGTCGGCGAAGGACCCGAGGCGGCGCGGGTACCTGCGGCGGATCGAGTCGAGCCCGAGCAGCTGGACCGGTTCGACCGCGTAGCCCGTCTCCTCGTCCACCTCGCGGACGACCGCGTCGAGCGGGTCCTCGCCGTGTTCGAGGCCGCCGCCCGGCAGCGTCCACCGCTTGGCCCCGTCCCGCGCCACCCAGCGGACCAGCAACACCTTCTCTTCCCGTACGCACACGGCGTAGGCGGCCACTCTCAGCTCTGCGTTCATCTGCCGAGGCTAGGCGGATCGGCTGTGGATTGCTCTTCGGACGGGCCAACCGGCTCCCGGGTGCGGGGCCGCGTCCGCCGCCCGGACGGACGGCGCCGGCCCCGCGGCGGGTGGCGGCCAGAGACGGGATTACGCCACGGTTGCATTACATATCTGTCAACTCTCCCCAAACATCTGTCACTTACGACATGCTGACCGGTCATTGGGCACCGAAATCCGGACTCTCTCTGTCCGGACTTCTTCCAGATCCTTCACATTTTGGGATGCAGATGACCCTCGAAACCCCCCAGGGTTCGCCTCGCCGCTCCGGCGCGAGACGTACCGCGCGAATAGCCTTCGCCGCCTCCCTCGTGGCCGCGCTGTGCGCGACCGCCCCGCTGCCCGCCTTCGCGGCGGACACCCCCGACCCCGCGCCCGCCACCCCGAAGTCCGCCACCGCCAAGATCGGCAGCGCGGACGAGGCACTGCTCGCCGAGGCCGAGGCCGACGGGACGAAGACCGTCACCGTGATGGTGGCCACCGCCCCGGGCGCCACCGAGCAGGTCGCCGCGCAGTTCGACGCGGTGCAGGGCTCGATCGTCGGCCACACCGACGACAGGCTCGGCTACGTACGGGCGACGCTGCCCACGGCGAAGGCGGACGCCGCGCTCAAGGCGGCCGCCAAGCTCTCCTCCGTGCACGGCATCGACCTCCAGCACGAGATCGTGCTGGACGACCCGACGCCGGCCGGTGACCGTGCCGCGGGTGCGACGAAGGCCGCCGCGGGACAGAAGTACCCGGCGCCGGACAAGAACACCCCCGCCGTGAACCCGTACAACCCGTCCTTCGAGACGGGCGCCGTCGACTTCGTGAAGAAGAACCCGAAGGCGGACGGCCGCGGGATCACCATCGGCATCATCGACTCGGGCATCGACCTCGGGCACCCGGCACTGCAGAAGACCACCACCGGCGAGCGCAAGATCGTCGACTGGGTGACGGCCACCGACCCGGTCAAGGACGGCGACGCGACCTGGCGCCCGATGGTCACCGAGGTCAGCGGGCCCACCTTCACGGCGTCGGGCCGGACCTGGTCCGCGCCCGCGGGCACGTACAAGTTCAACGTCTTCCGTGAGGCCGCCACCGTCGGCGGCGACATGAACGGCGACCTGAACCGCGACGGCGACACCACCGACGTGTGGGGCGTGCTGTACGACCCGGCCACCGGAAGCGTCCGCGTGGACCTGGACGACGACGGCGACTTCGGCAACGAGGTCGCGATGCTGCCGTACAAGGACAAGTTCCAGGTCGCCTACTTCGGCAAGGACGACCCGAAGACGGAGATCGCCGAGCGGATCCCGTTCGTCGTGGAGACCCGCAAGGACGTCGTGTACAACGCGGCCGGCGCCAAGGCCGACTTCGTCAACATCGGCGTCATCGAGGGCTCGCACGGCACCCACGTCGCCGGTCTGGCCGCCGCCAACAGCCTCTTCGGCGGCAGGATGAACGGCGCGGCCCCCGGCGCGAAGCTGGTGTCCTCCCGTGCCTGCACGTGGTCCGGCGGCTGCACCAACGTCGCGCTGACCGAGGGCATGATCGACCTCGTCACCAAGCGCGGCGTCGACATCGTCAACATGTCGATCGGCGGCCTGCCCGCGCTCAACGACGGCAACAACGCGCGTGCCGAGCTCTACACGCGCCTCATCGACACCTACGGCGTGCAGCTGGTCATCTCGGCCGGCAACAGCGGCCCGGGTACGAACACCATCGGTGACCCGTCGCTCGCGGACAAGGTGATCTCGGTCGGAGCGTCCATCTCCAAGGAGACCTGGGCGGCCAACTACGGCTCGATCGTGCAGAAGAAGTACGCGATGATGCCGTTCTCCTCGCGCGGTCCGCGTGAGGACGGCGGTTTCGCGCCGACGATCACCGCGCCCGGCGCCGGCATCAACACCACCCAGACCTGGTCGCCCGGCGGTCCGGTCGCCGAGGCCGGTTACCAGCTGCCGCCCGGCTACTCCATGCTCCAGGGCACCTCGATGGCGTCCCCGCAGGCGGCGGGCGCCTCGGCGCTGCTGCTGTCGGCCGCCAAGCAGGCCAGGATCGACCTGCCGCCCGCGAAGCTGCGGACGGCGCTGGTCAGCCAGGCCGACCACATCAAGGACACCCAGGCACACGAAGAGGGCGCCGGCGTGATCAACGTCGTCGACGCCTGGAAGTCGATCCGCAAGAACGCGACGGCGCACGAGTACACGGTGAAGGCCCCGGTCGACACCGCGATCGACGAGGCGCTGAAGACCCCCGGCTTCGGCACCGGCCTGTACGACCGCGAGGGCGGTCTGAAGACCGGCCAGAAGAAGGTCTACGACATCACGGTCACCCGCACCACGGGTCCGGCCGGTCCGGTCCGCCACGAACTGCACTTCGAGAACAACGACGGCACCTTCAAGGTCGTCGGCAACGACGTCGTGCGGCTCCCGCTGAACCAGCCGGTGACGGTGAAGGTGTCCGCCCAGGCGCGCACCGCCGGCATCCACAGCGCGATCCTGGAGGTGTCCGACAAGGCCACCGAGGGCATCGACAAGCAGATCCTCACCACCGTCGTGGCCGCCGACGAGCTGGCGAAGCCGTCGTACTCGGTGCAGAAGTCCGGTGTGGCACAGCGCAACAGCCACACCTCGTACTTCGTGACGGTCCCCAAGGGCGCGAAGAACCTCGAGGTCGCGCTCGGCGGGCTCGCCGCGGGCAGCCAGACGCGCTTCATCGCGATCCACCCGTACGGCGTCCCGTCCGACCCGACGTCGACGATCAACTGCTACCCGAACTACACCAACCCGGCCAACACCTGCCGCCCCGACGTGCGCTCCTACCCGGAGCCGCAGCCGGGCGTGTGGGAGATCGAGGTCGAGTCCCGCCGTACGTCGCCGCTGCTCGACAACCCGTACACGCTGGACGTGACGGTGCTCGGCGCGGACTTCGACCCGGCGGTCACCGTCGTCCCCGAGGCGAAGGTCGGCACGCCGACCCCCGCCGAGTGGAAGGTCACCAACAACTTCGCCGCGCTGGACGGCAAGCTGAAGGGCGGCCCGCTGGGCTCGGCGAAGATCGCCAAGCCGACGATCAAGCACGGTGAGGACCAGGAGAGCACCGTCGTCCTCGGCGAGGGCGTGGAGCGTCTGGACGTCGCCATCGGCAAGGTCTCCGACGCCCAGGCCGACCTGGACCTGACGGTCCTCAAGGACGGCGAGCAGGTCGGCAGCTCCGCCGACGGCGACTCCGAGGAGTCCGTCAGCCTGGTGAAGCCCGCCGCCGGTACGTACACGGTCGTCGTGTCCGGGTACTCGGTCCCGGCCGGTACGACCACCTACGACTACCGCGACGTGTTCTTCTCCCCGGCGCTCGGCTCGGTCACCGTGGACGAGACGAAGCCGGTGAAGCTCGCCAACGGAGCCACGGCGCAGGTCAGCGCCTCGGTGAACGTCGCGGGCGCGGCGCCGGAGGGACGTCAGTTCTTCGGCGAGGCCCAGCTGCTGACCGCGCGCGGCACGGTCGCGGGCAAGGGCAGCGTGCAGATCGAGAAGGTCACGCCGTAACGGGTGATCCTCAGCACCACGTGAGGTGAGGGGCGGGCCGGGAGACTTCCGGCCCGCCCCTTGCGTGTGCCCGCGGTCAGACCTCGACGAGCACCTGGTCCAGGGACTTGCGCACCAGGTCCGGCACCACGCAGTCGTCCGCCGGGTAGCCGACCGGGATGACCGCGAAGGCCTTCTCGTTGACCGGGCGCCCCAGCACCTCGGCGAGGAAACGCATGGGGCTGGGGGTGTGGACGAGGGCGGCGAGGCCGGAGAGATGGAGGGCGGAGAGCAGCATGCCGACCGCGATGCCGACGGACTCGTCCACGTAGTAGTGCTTGCGCTTGGTGCCGTCCTCGGCGAGCCAGTAGCGCTGCTGGAAGACGACGATCAGGGCGGGTGCGTCGGTGAGGTGGGGCTTGACGTCGTCGGTGCCGAGCGGGCGCAGGGCTTCGAGCCACTCCTCGCCGAGGCGGCCCTCGTAGGAGACCTGCTCCTCCGCCTCCGCCGCCTCACGTATCCGGCGGCGTACGTCCGGGTCCTTGACGAGGACGAAGGTCCAGGGCTGCTGGTGGGCGCCGGAGGGGGCGGTGGCGCCGCACGCGATGGCGTCGCGTACGACCTGCTCGGGGACCGGGTCGGTGGAGAACTGCCGGACGGTGCGGCGCTCGTCCATGCGGGCCCTGAGTTCGGCGGCACGGGCCAGGGATGCGGCGGCGTCCATCCGGGCGGGCGTGTAGGGAACCGGCCGGTAGGGGTCGCCGTGGGTCGGTGTCCACTTGTTCTTTGTCACAGACATGGCCAGAGCATGGCCGGGGCAGGGGCCCCCTGTCCCGTACTTCGGACAATCGATTGGACAAGGCGGAGCGCACCTCCCGCATCATGGGTGCCAACGCCGCAGGTCGTCGCGGATGCGACAGAGCCTGCGTACACAGACTGAGGAGTCACCGTGAGGGTCGGAATCGTCGGAGCCACCGGTCAGGTCGGCGGAGTAGTGCTGCGCATCCTCGCGGAGCGGAAGTTCCCGGTGCGGGAGCTGCGGCTGTTCGCCTCCGCGCGGTCCGCCGGGAACACCCTGGAGTGGGACGGCAAGCCGGTCACCATCGAGGACGCCTCCACGGCCGACTACACCGGGCTGGACATCGTGATCTTCTCGGCCGGCGGTGCGACGTCCAGGGCGCTCGCGGAGAAGGTCGCCTCGCAGGGCGCCGTCGTCATCGACAACTCGTCGGCCTGGCGGCGCGACCCCGAGGTTCCGCTCGTGGTGTCCGAGGTGAACCCGCACGCGGTCGCCGACCGGCCCAAGGGCATCATCGCCAACCCGAACTGCACCACGATGGCTGCGATGCCGGTGCTGCGCCCGCTCCACGACGAGGCCGGTCTGACCGCGCTGATCGCGACCACCTACCAGGCCGTCTCCGGTTCCGGTCTGGCGGGCGTGGCCGAGCTGGACGGCCAGGTGAAGCAGGTGGTCGACCAGGCGGCCGAGCTCACCCACGGCGGCGACAAGGTCGAGCTGCCGGAGCCGAACGTCTACAAGAAGCCGATCGCCTTCAACGTGCTGCCGCTCGCGGGCAGCATCGTCGACGACGGTTCCTTCGAGACCGACGAGGAGCAGAAGCTCCGCAACGAGTCCCGCAAGATCCTGGAGATCCCGGACCTGAAGGTGTCCGGCACGTGCGTGCGCGTGCCCGTGTTCTCCGGTCACTCGCTCCAGGTGAACCTGCGATTCGAGCGGCCGCTCAGCGTGGAGCGCGCATACGAGCTGCTCGGCGGCGCCCCGGGGGTCGCCCTGTCCGAGATCCCGACGCCGCTGGAGGCGGCGGGCCAGGACGTGAGTTACGTCGGCCGCATCCGGGTCGACGAGACCGCGGAGAACGGACTCGCCCTCTTCCTCTCCGGCGACAACCTGCGCAAGGGCGCGGCACTGAACGCGGTGCAGATCGCGGAGCTGGTGGCGGCGGAGCTGAAGGGCTGACGCGGACGCGCCGAGAGAGGGCGGGGCGCAATCCTTCGCGGATTACGCCCCGCCCTCCGCCGTGGCGCGGACCCGTCCGGCGACTGCGGCCGCGGACGGGCGCGCGTGCGCCGCGCGAGCAGGGCACGGGCGGGGCACGGGCACTTCGGCCCGCACCCCGCGTACTCCCCGGGCAGCACCGCCATGGTCACCGGCGCCCGGTGGATTGGTGGAAGGATGTCTGCGAACGTCACGATCCGAGGAGATGACAGGGTGCCCGGTACCAATCTGACCCGCGAAGAGGCGCAGGAGCGCGCGCGGCTGCTCACGGTGGAGGCGTACGAGGTCGAGCTGGACCTCAGTGGTGCGCAGGAGGGCGGTACGTACCGCTCGGTGACCACCGTGCGTTTCGAGGCGGCCGAGGACGGGGCGGAGAGCTTCATCGACCTGGTCGCGCCGGCCGTGCACGAGGTCGTGCTGAACGGTGAGCCGCTGGACGCCAAGAGCGTGTTCGCCGACTCGCGGATCGCGCTGGCCGGTCTGCGGGGCGGCGCCAACGAGCTGAAGGTCGTCGCGGACTGCGCGTACACGAACACCGGTGAGGGCCTGCACCGCTTCGTGGACCCGGTCGACGAGCAGGCGTATCTGTACACGCAGTTCGAGGTACCGGACGCACGCCGGGTGTTCGCCTCGTTCGAGCAGCCCGATCTGAAGGCGACCTTCCAGTTCACCGTGAAGGCCCCGGCGGGCTGGACCGTGATCTCCAACTCACCGACGCCCGAGGCGCCCGCGGACAACGTGTGGGTCTTCGCGCCCACGCCGCGGATCTCCACGTACATCACGGCGCTGATCGCCGGCCCGTACCACGCGGTGCACTCCACGTACGAGGGCCCGGACGGGCAGTCGGTGCCGCTGGGCATCTACTGCCGTCCCTCGCTGGCGGAGTTCCTGGACGCGGACGACATCTTCGCGGTCACCCGGCAGGGCTTCGACTGGTTCCAGGCGAAGTTCGACTACGCCTACCCGTTCGCCAAGTACGATCAGCTCTTCGTGCCGGAGTTCAACGCGGGCGCGATGGAGAACGCGGGCGCGGTCACCATCCGCGACCAGTACGTGTTCCGCTCGAAGGTCACGGATGCCGCGTACGAGGTGCGGGCGGAGACGATCCTGCACGAGCTCGCCCACATGTGGTTCGGCGACCTCGTCACGATGGAGTGGTGGAACGACCTGTGGCTGAACGAGTCGTTCGCCACGTACACCTCGATCGCCTGCCAGGCGTACGCCGAGGGTTCGAAGTGGCCGCACTCCTGGACGACGTTCGCCAACTCCATGAAGACGTGGGCGTACCGCCAGGACCAGCTGCCCTCCACGCACCCGATCATGGCCGAGATCCGCGACCTGGACGACGTACTGGTCAACTTCGACGGCATCACGTACGCCAAGGGCGCGTCCGTACTGAAGCAGCTCGTGGCGTACGTCGGCATGGACGAGTTCTTCCGTGGTGTGCAGGCGTACTTCAAGGCGCACGCGTTCGGGAACACGCAGCTGAGCGACCTGCTCGGCGCGCTGGAGGAGACCAGCGGGCGTGACCTGGCGACCTGGTCGCAGAAGTGGCTCCAGACGGCCGGCATCAACGTGCTGCGGCCGGAGATCGAGACGGACGAGGACGGTGTCATCACGTCCTTCGCCGTCCGGCAGGAGGCGCCCGCGCTGCCCGCCGGCGCCAAGGGCGTCTCCACACTGCGCCCGCACCGCATCGCGATCGGCCTGTACGACCTGGACGCGGCCGGGAAGCTGGTGCGCACCGACCGGGTCGAACTGGACGTCGACGGCGAACTGTCCGTGGTGGACGCCCTGGTGGGCCGGGCGCGCCCGGCGGTCGTCCTGCTGAACGACGACGACCTGTCGTACGCCAAGGTCCGGATGGACGACGAGTCCCTCGCCACCGTCATCCAGCACCTCGGCGACTTCACCGAGTCGCTGCCGCGGGCCCTGTGCTGGGCGTCCGCCTGGGACATGACGCGCGACGGCGAACTGGCCGCCCGTGACTACCTGTCGTTGGTGCTGTCGGGCATCGCCAAGGAGTCGGACATCGGCGTCGTGCAGTCGCTGCACCGTCAGGTGAAGCTGGCGATCGACCTGTACTCGGCGCCGTCCTGGCGCGAGGCCGGGCTGACGCAGTGGACGGACGCGACGCTCGCCCACCTGCGGGCGGCCGAGCCGGGCAGCGACCACCAGCTGGCGTGGGCGCGGGCGTTCGCGGCGACGGCGCGCACGCCGCAGCAGCTGGACCTGCTGCGGGGCCTGCTGGAGGGCAGCGAGTCGGTCGAGGGCCTGGCCGTGGACACCGACCTGCGGTGGGCGTTCGTCGGCCGGCTGGCGGCCTGCGGGGTCTTCGACGAGGAGGAGATCGCGGCGGAGCTGGAGCGCGACAACACCTCGGCGGGCAAGCAGCACGCGGCTTCGGCGCGGGCGGCACGGCCCACCGCGGAGGCCAAGGCGGAGGCGTGGGCCTCGGTCGTCGAGTCCGACGCGCTGGCCAACTCCCTCCAGGAGGCGGTCATCGGCGGCTTCGTCCAGACCGATCAGCGCGAGCTGCTCGCTCCGTACACGGAGAAGTACTTCGCGGCGGTCAAGGGCGTGTGGGAGTCCCGCTCGTACGAGATGGCGCAGCAGATCGCCGTCGGCCTCTACCCCGCGCTCCAGGTCTCGCAGGAGACGCTGGACGCGACGGACGCCTGGCTGGACTCGGCGGAGCCGAACGCGGCGCTGCGCCGGCTGATGTCGGAGTCGCGGTCCGGTGTGGAGCGGGCGCTGAAGGCGCAGGCGGCGGACGCGGCGGCGGCCTCCTGAACGGTGGCGCCTCCCGCGCGAGCAGTGCCATGTCCGCGGTGGCACTGCTCGCGTGAGCAGGGCCGTGTCACCGTGGCTCCTCGTGAGGTGCCGGCGGCGTGAGGTGGGATGACGGAGGGCCCCGGGGAGTGTGCACCGGGGCCCTCTGCCGTTCTTCTCGCGCCGTCGGCTACTGGCTCAGGTCCTCGTAGCGGGCGCGGAGTTCTGCGGTGCCCTGCTCGGTGACCGTGCCGTGCAGGCGCATGCGGGCGACGCCGCCGTCGGGGAAGGCGTCGAGCCGCACGTGGGTGGCGACGGCCTGCGCGGCGAGCTTGAAGCGGTGCAGGGTGTCGGGCTGGAGCTTGGTGCGGGGCAGGATCTCGAACCAGCCGCCGGTGTCGCCGTTGCGTCCGCTGAGCGCGATCCACCCGGCCGAGTTGCCCTTGAGGTACGCGGTGTCGATCTCGACGGCGCGGATGGCGCCCTGGGCGAGGAGCTTGAAGCGCACCCAGTCGTTGGTGTCGCGGACCCGGCGGCGGCGGTTCTCCCAGCCGTCGTCCATCTTGCGGGACGTGCCGGGGAGGATGATCTGCGTGGGCGAGGAGTAGAACTTGTCGGACGCGTCCTCGTAGGTGCCGCCGTTCTGTACGGCGACCAGGTCGACGGTGCCGAGGAGCTGCAGCCACTCGGGGTCCGGGACGACCTCGCCGTGCACGCGCAGGCGGGCTATGCCCCCGTCGGGGTGCTGGCAGACGCGTACGTGGGTGAAGCGGCGCTCGGCGGTGACGGTGAACGCGTTGGCGGCGTGGCCCTTCACCGGGGTCACCGGGACGATCTCCTCCCACTTGACGTCGGGGGCGAGGAGTTCCCCGGCGCTCGGCGAGCCCTCGACGGCGGTGGCCTGCACGCTGACGCGCTGCGGGTAATTGCCGCGGAAGTGGGCGGTGTCGACGACGATGCCGCGGATGACGCCGGGAGCGCCGAGGCGGACGAGCGCCCAGTCGTGGTCCTCGGGCTCCGGGAACGGGTTCGCGGCGTCCGTACCGCGACGGCGGCGGGTCTCCCAGCCGTCCATGATCTTGCCCTTGTGCCCGAAGTGCTCGGGGTCGAAGACGGCGCGTTCACGGATCAGGAGGTTCTCCCGCTCGGCGAAGAACTCGTCGTTGGCGGCGAGGACACCGGCACCGAGGCGGCGGTCGGCGAGGTCCACGAGCTCGGTGAAGGGCAGACCGGCGGTGAAGTCCCGGTAGTCGGCGTACGGGTCGCCTCCGGCGTAGGGGGAGGCGTCGTTGGCATGGGGGTCGGCAGCGTTCACGTCGGTCGTCGTCATGCCTCGACTGTGCCGACCGCCAACCCCTCAGGTCCATCGAAAGTTTCCGCAAAGCCTTTTAAGCAAATCCGAAAGGTCCTGTGCCCTCGGGCAGCGCTTGTGCAACCGGGCCGCCCACCCGTGTAGCCCCCTCGGGCGGCGGGGCCACACGCGGTAGCCCCCTTTGGGCGGCGGGGCCACCCGCCCCCGGGGGCGGAACGGGCGGGCAAGGGGGCGGCCCCCCACCGGCCGTGCGCCCCCCAACCCGCCCCGTGCCCCCCGCACAACCCCCTCACCGCACAACCCCCGACCCGCCCCCTCATCCCCGCTCCCCCGCGATCCCCCGCAACGCCCCCAGCACCCGCCCCACCCCCGCCCCTTCCTCCGCCCCCCGCCGCACCGCGGCGATCACGTGCCGGCGGGGCTGGTCCGCCTCCAGGACGCGCATCACGACGCCCGCCCCCGTCCCCCGGCCCCGCTCCGCCACCGCCATCCGCGGCACCAGTGCGACACCCATGCCTGCTTCGACCATGGCGAGGATCGCCGTCCACCCCGCCGCGCTGTGCGCCTGTTCCGGTACGAAGCCCGCCGCCTCGCACGCGGCGCGCGTGATCTCCGACCACGGTCCGCTGCCGCCGAAGATCCACGCCTCCCCGGAGAGGTCCGCCAGCCGCAGGCCGGGCGTGGCGGCGAGCGCGTGCCCCGCGGGGAGCGCGACGTCGAGGGGGTCCGCCAGCAGCGGGATGCGGGCGAACTGCGGATCGCGGACGGTGGGGGCGTGTGCGGCGAGGGACAGCGCCAGGTCCACCGCGCCGTCCGAGAGGAGTTCGTACGCCTCGGCCGCCTCCGCCTCCCGTACCCGCACGTCGAGCCCCGGATATGTTTCCCGCAGCCGCCGCACCGCCGGGACGACGAGGGCGGGGACGGCGGTCGAGAACGCCCCGATCCGCACCTCCCCGCTCTCGCCCCGCCCGTACCCCTCCAGTTCGGCCTCGGCCCGTTCCAGTTGCGCGAAGACGACCTCCGCGTGCCGGAGCACGAGGTGGGCCGCGTCCGTCAGGCGCACCCGCCGCCCGTGCGCCTCCAGCAGGGTCACGTTGAGCTGTTTCGCCAGATTGGAGAGTTGCTGGGAGACGGCGGACGGCGTCATCAGCAGCGCCTGTGCCGTCGCGGTCACGGTGCCGCGGTCGCGCAGGGTGCGCAGGATCCGCAGCTTCTTGATGTCCCACTCGGTCATGACCGCAACCTACGTCGGCCGGCACCGCCGCCTGCCGCGCCCAGTACCACTCCCCCGAGGATCAGCACCATGCACAGGATCTGGAACGGGCCGGTCCGCTCACCCAGGACGGCGTACGAGAGCAGTGCCACGCACAGCGGCTGGAGGTAGTAGACGACTCCCGCGCGGGCCGCGCCGATGAGGGAGATCGCCTTGTTCCAGGCGAAGAAGGCGATGGCGGAGGAGAAGAAGCCGACGTAGAGCAGCGGGCCGACGGTGCCGGGACGGGCCTCGAAGCCGCCCTGGACGGCGAGGCTGACGCCGTACACGGGGGCGAGCATCAGCGCGCCGAGGACGAAGGTGGTGAAGAGGAGGGCGAGTCCGCCGAGTCCGGCAGGCCTGCGGCGCAACAGGGCGCTGTACGAGCCGAAGCACAGGGCGGCGGCGATCATCCAGAACGCGCCGGCGGACAGGCCCGGGGAGAGCGAGCCCTTGCTGACCAGGAGCAGCACTCCGGCGCAGGCGACCACCATCCCGATGACACGGAGGACGCCCAGACGCCTGCCGCCGAGGCGCTCGTACACCGCCATGACGACCGGCGAGGCCGCCATGATCATTCCCATGGTGCCGGCGGGGGTGTCGAGTCCTGCCTGGTTGACGAGGGTGTTGTAGGCGGTGACCCCAAGGAGCGAGGCGAGGGTGAGGAAGCCCAGGTGGCGGCGGATCAGGGCGCGTTGCCGCCAGGTCTCGCGAAGCGCGAGGGGGGCGACGGCGACCAGGGCGACGATCCAGCGCCAGAAGGCGGCCTGGACGGGCGGGACGGAGTCGTGCAGTCCGCGCGAGGTGACGAAACTGCCGGACCAGACGACGGTGGCGACGGCGGCGAGGAGCAGGCCCAGGCCCACCCCCTTCGCCGCGGTTCCCCCGGTGGTCCCCGGTGTACGGATACGGTCCAGAACTGCCATCGCTGCTCCCCCAAGGTGATCGGTGATCCCGGTACGGGTTCCACCGTCACCCCGGAGGGTCGTTCAGGTCCATCGAAACTATTCGACGAGACCCTTCAGAAAAAACGAACAATGAGGGGTCCGGACAACGCGACGAGGGCGTCGGCGTCCCGCACCGGAGTGCGGGCCGCCGACGCCCTCGAAGGAGCGGGAGCCGCCGTCAGACCTGCTTGCGCGACTTGTCGAGCACCATCACCAGGCCGGCGATGACCACGAACAGCGCGATCGGCAGCACGACGAACAGGCCGAGGGTCTCGGCGACGCTCAGGCCGGGGCCCGGGTCGTCACCGTCGTCCCGTACGACCGCGAGCGCGGGAGACGACAGGAGCAGCATCATCAGCGTCGTACCGGTCGCGACAGCGCCGGCGCGCAGAGCGTTCTTCTTGTCCACGGTGCAAAAGTAGCGAACGGCTATGCCGGCCGCGCGCCCGGGGGTGCCGTAAGGGGTCCGGCCGCCTGCCGGGCGTCCGCCGCGAGCACCCCCATGAGGCGGTGCAGCCGGGGTGAGGCGGCCAGTTCCTCCAGGGTGACCGGGCGGCCCTCGGCGTCGGCGACGGGCAGCCGCCAGTTGGGGTACTGGTCCCAGGTGCCGGGGAGGTTCTGCGGGCGGCGGTCGCCGACCGCGTCAGGCAGCCAGACTCCGACCATCCGGGCCGGGGTGCGCAGCAGGAACCGGTACACGGCGTGGATCTGGGCCTCCTCGCCCGCTCCGGCACCCTCGGGCAGCAGTCCGAGCCGGGTGAGGTACGTCAGCCAGTCGGTGACCTCGGCCGCGTCCTCGGCGCGTTCCTGGGCCAGCGGGCGGGTGAGCAGCCCCAGCCGGTGGCGCAGCGCGACGTGGTCGCCGGTGAGGCGGGCGGCGGTGGACGGGAGGTCGTGGGTGGTCGCGGTGGCGACGCAGCCCTCGCGCCAGTCCCCGGGCGCCAGTGGGCGGCCCGTACCGGCCCAGTCGCGCTCGAACCACAGCACGGAGGTGCCGAGAACGCCGCGGGCGGCCAGAGCGTCGCGCACGCCCGGTTCGACGGTGCCGAGGTCCTCGCCGATGACGGCGGCGCCGGCCAGGTGGGCCTCCAGAACGAGGACCGCGAGCATGGCCTCCGCGTCGTATCGGACATACGTTCCGTCGGTGGGCGGCAGGCCCTCGGGTACCCACCACAGCCGGAACAGACCCATGACGTGGTCGATGCGGACCGCTCCCCCGTGCCGCAGCAGGTTGCGCAGCAGGCCGCGGTAGGGGGCGTAGCCGGTGGCGGCGAGGGCGTCGGGCCGCCAGGGCGGCAGGCCCCAGTCCTGCCCGAGTGCGTTGAACGCGTCGGGGGGCGCGCCGACGGACATGCCCCTGGCAAAGTAGCCGCCCTGCGAGGGCGACCAGGTGTCGGAGCCGCCGGGGTGCACACCCACGGCCAGGTCGTGGACCAGACCCACGGACATGCCGGCATCGCGGGCGGAGCGCTGGGCGGCGGCGAGCTGACAGTCGGTGAGCCAGGCGAGACGGCAGTGGAAGTCGATGCGCTCGTCCAGCGCGGCACGGGCCCGGCGGGTGGCGGCGGAGCTGCTGTCGCGAAGCTCTTCGGGCCACTGGTGCCAGTCGCCGCCGTACTCCTCCGCGAGGGCGCACCAGGTGGCGTGGTCCTCCAGGGCCTGGCCCTGCTCGGCGAGGAAGTCGCAGTAGGCGGCCCGGCGGCCGGGGCCCAGCGGCACCGCGGCGACGATCTCCAGAGCCTGCTTCTTCAGGTGCCAGACGGCGTCCCGGTCGAGGTGGGCGCCTTTGTGCAGCACGTCGGCCCGCAGTTCGGCGGCGCGGGCGAGCAGGGCGTCCAGCCGTTCCCGGCCGGCCGGGTCGGTGACGTACCCGAACTCCGGGACGTCCTCGATCCGCAGGTGCACGGGGTCGGGGAAGCGGCGGGAGGAGGGCCGGTAGGGCGACGGGTCGGTGGGCGTTCCGGGCACGGCGGCGTGCAGCGGGTTGACCTGGACGAATCCGGCCCCGAGCGAGCGGCCCGCCCACCCCGCGAGCTCCGCGAGGTCGCCGAGGTCGCCCATGCCCCAGGAGCGCGCGGACAGCAGCGAGTAGAGCTGCACGAGGAAGCCGTGCCGGGGGCCCTGCGGTTCGGGTACGCGCGCGGGGGCGACGACGAGATGGCAGGCGGCCGCCCGCCCGTCGGGCAGTGCGGCTTCCAGGCGGTGCACGCCGAGGGGGAGCTGCGCCCAGTGGTCGTCCTGGGGCACGGCGGCGGGGGTCACGGGCAGGGGGGCCTGCCGCGCGGTGACCGCCGGAGCAGGGTCCGGGTGGACCGGATCCGGGTGGACTGGCCCCGCGCGGTCCGGAGCCGGGTGGACCGGGTCCGGGTGGACCGGATCCGGGTGGACCGGCCCCGCGCGGTCCGGAGCCGGGTGGACCGGGTCCGGGTGGACCGGATCCGGGTGGACCGGCCCCGCGCGGTCCGGGTCCGGGAGGGACGGGTCGGCCGGCGTCAGGTCCGGGTGCGGAGCGTCCGTCGGCGCAGAGTCCCCTCGGAGCGGGCCTCCGGACGGCGAGTCCGCCTGCATGGAATCGCGCAGCGCGGAGTCGCGGTGCGCGAAGTCCGGCTGCTCCGCGGCCCGTGCGGGGTCCGGTGCCGGGGTGCCGGGGTCGGGGCCAGTGGGGGCGTCGGGGCCCGTGGCGGGGCCGGGTGGGAGCTGCCACTGCCTCGCCTCGCCCTGTTCCGTCGCGACGCGCAACCGCGTTCCCGGGGGCAGGGCGGCCAGTGCGTCCGGGAGAATGCGGGCGTCCCGCCACAGGGCGAGGGTGGGCGGCAGGATCAGGCTGCTGCCGGTGCGGGCGGCGTCGTCGTGGGCGGCGAGGGCGGCGTCGATCGCGTGCGGTGTGCCCGCGTCGACGTCAAGTGCCGCGAGGACCGCGACGACGGTGGTGTCCGGGACCTGGACGATGCGGTCCTCGGACGGTGCGTAGGACGTGGCGACGCCGTGCAGCGCGGCGAGCCGGGCGAGGCCCGTGGCCTCCGCCCCCCTCCCTCCTGCGGTCATCAGACTCCCGGGTACTCCGTGCCGGACGCCGTCCCGTAGGACGACGGCTCGCTGGTCAGTGGGGTCGCGTCGGTGAGCGGCGGTTCGCTCGTCAGCGGCGCGGCGTCGGCGAGCGGCGGCTCGCTGGTGAGCGGCGGTTCGGCGCAGCCGCAGGCACAGTGGCCGTCGAGCCCCGAATCGGGGCCCGAGACCTGTTTGGAGAGGGCCGGGACGAGGAGCTGGGCGGAAGCGGCCACTGGGGCCTCCTTCGGTGGCGGGGCGTGGACAAGAGCAGCCATACCCAGAGGGCGCAGCCGCAGACATGTACGGCCGTACAACGTGAGCCGCGTCACAAGAGTTCCGATGGCGGGAGTTGGCGCAAGAAGTTGAAGGAACGGGACGTACGGCCGCAGACTGTCCGGCACGTGCGCCGCCGCGCACGCGACATCGTCCTTCCCGCATTGACACCCCTGGCGGACGGGTGATGGGCTCGCGCCCGTAGACACCAGAGCGATGACCACTGAGGAGTACGGCGTGCAGCTGGGGCGCAGAAGGGGAGCGACCGCCGTCGCGTTCGCCGTGATGGGCGGCCTGCTCGGCGGCGCGCCGGGGGCCCTTGCCGCACCGCCCGCCCCCGACGTCCCCGCTCCCGCCGCCCGGGACCTGGAGAGCGTCGCGGGGCCGGTGCCGGTGTGGCCGCGCCCCCAGTCGATGCGGGCCGCCGGACGGGGTGTCGTGGTGGGTGACCAGGCGGTGCTGGTGGTGGCGCCGGGCACCGACCCTTTCGCCGTGGACGCGCTGCGGAGCGTGCTGCGGGGTGCGGGCGCCCACACCCTGTACGAGGTGGCGCCGGGCGAGGCACTGCCGCCGCGCGGTCTGGTCGTACGGGCGGGGGACGCCGAGGACGCCCTGAAGGCGCTGCGGGCGCCCGCGCGCGCGGACCTCCCTGCGGGCGGTTACCGGCTCGCGGTCGGGCAGGTCGCCGGGCGGGACACCGTGGCCCTGGACGGGGTCGGCGCGGACGGCATGTTCCACGCGGCGCAGACGCTGCGGCAGCTGGTGCGGGGCGACGCCGTCGCGGGCGTGGTCGTACGCGACTGGCCGGGCACCGCGGTGCGCGGCATGACGGAGGGGTTCTACGGCCGTCCGTGGACGACGGAGCAGCGGCTCGCCCAGGTCGACTTCATGGGGCGTACGAAGCAGAACCGGTACCTCTACGCGCCCGGCGACGACCCGTACCGCCAGGCGCTGTGGCGTGAGCCGTACCCGGCGGCCGAGCGTTCCTCGTTCCGGGTGCTGGCCGAGCACGCCCGCCGCAACCACGTGACGCTGGGCTGGGCGGTCGCACCGGGGCAGGCGATGTGCATGTCGGACGACCGGGACGTCAAGGCTCTGGTCCGCAAGGTGGAGTCGATGTGGGCGCTGGGGGTGCGGGTCTTCCAGCTCCAGTTCCAGGACGTCAGTTACAGCGAGTGGCACTGCGGGCAGGACGCCGACGTGTTCGGCTCCGGCCCCGAGGCGGCGGCGAAGGCGCACGCGCGCGTGGCGAGTGCGGTGGCCCGTCACCTCGCCGCACGGCACCCGGGTGCCGAGCCGTTGTCGATGATGCCGACGGAGTTCTACCAGGACGGCGAGACCGCCTACCGGCGCGCGCTGGCCGCCGAGCTGGACGGGCGTGTACAGGTCGCGTGGACAGGCGTGGGCGTGGTGCCCAGGACCATCAGCGGACGCGAACTGGTGACCGCCCGGTCCGCGTTCGGGCGTCCGCTGGTGACCATGGACAACTACCCCGTCAACGACTACGCGCAGGACCGGCTCTTCCTCGGCCCCTACACGGGCCGGGAACCTGCCGTGGCGGGCCAGAGCGCCGCCCTGCTGTCCAATGCGATGGAGCAGCCGTCCGCGTCCCGTATTCCGCTTTTCACGGCCGCCGACTTCGCCTGGAACCCGCGCGGTTACCAGCCGCAGGAGTCGTGGCGGGCGGCCGTCGAGGACCTGGCGGGCGGCGACGCGCAGGCCCGCGAGGCGATGCTGGCGTTCGCCGGCAACCACGCGTCGTCGATCCTCGACCCGGCGCACGAGTCGGCGTACCTGCGGCCGCTGATCGACGCGTTCTGGAAGTCCCGGCCGAGCGGGGACCGGGCGCTGCGCGACGCGGCAGCGCAGCGTCTGCGGGCGGCGTTCACGGTGATGAAGGAGGCCCCGCAGCGCCTGGGGCCGGCGGCCGACGGGTCCTTCGACGACGAGGTGCGGCCCTGGCTGGAGCGGTTCGCGCGGTACGGGGCGGCGGGCGAGCAGGCCGTCGACATGCTCCAGGCGCAGGCCGCCGGGAACGGTGCGGCCGCCTGGGGGCACGCGCGCGCTCTGAGCACGTCCCGCGAGGAGCTGAAGGCGCCCCGGGTGACCGTCGGCAAGGGCGTGCTCGACCCGTTCCTGTCGAAGGCGGAACGGCAGGGCGCGGCATGGACGGGCGCGGACCGCGAGCCGGGCACGGTGACGCGCGGCGAGAGCACGTACACGGTGCGCCTGAAGCACCCGCGCCCGGTGACGGCGGTGACGGCGATGGCCACCCCCGGGCAGACGGACACGGCGGTGGAGGTGCACGTCCCCGGCGAGGGCTGGCGGCGGATCGGCGCGCTGAGCGACGACGGCTGGACGCAGACGCCGGTGGGCGGCACGCGCGTGGACGCGGTGCGGCTCGCGTGGACGGGCCGTGTCCCGGCGGTGGAGCGGCTGGTGCCGTGGTTCGCGGACGAGCCGGAGGCCACGCTCACCCTGTCCCGCGGCGAGACCGACGCGGAGATCGGCGGGCCGGCAGCGCGCGTGCTGGCGGCGCTGACCGGTCAGCGGCCCGGCGAAGTGCGCGGCGGCCTGACGGCGAAGGCGCCCAAGGGCATCGAGGTGCTGGTCCCGAAGGCGACCGTGGTGCCGCGCGGCACGGACACCTCCGTACCGCTGGAGATCAAGGTCGCCAAGGGCACGCCGGCGGGCGAGTACCGCATCCCGGTGTCGTTCGCCGGCGGTGCGGAGCAGGTGCTGACCGTACGGGCGGCCCCGCGCACCGCCGGCCCGGATCTGCTGCGTACGGCGCGGGTGTCGTCCTCGGGCGACGAGACGGCCGACTTCCCCGCGGCGCACGCGGCGGACGGCGACGCGGGGACGCGCTGGTCCTCGCCCGCGGGTCCGTCCGCGTGGTGGCAGGCGGAGCTGCCGGAGCCGACGCGGCTGGGTCAGGTCGTCCTGACCTGGCAGGACGCCCATGCGAAGGCCTACCGCGTGCAGGTGTCGGCGGACGGCCGGAGCTGGCGCACGGCGGCCACCGTCCGGGACGGCAGGGGCGGCCGGGAGACGGTCCGCTTCGATGCGCGGGACGCAAAGTTCGTACGGGTGCAGGGAGACGAGCGGGCGACCCGGTTCGGGTACTCGCTGTGGTCGGTGGAGGCGTACGCGGTCGCCGAGTAAGGGCTCCGGGCAGGGCCGTGGGGGGGGGGGGGGGGGGGCCCCCCCCCCCCCCCCCCCCCGGCCCCCCCCCCCCCCGGCCCCCCCCCGGGCCCCCCCCCGGGCCCCCCCCCCCCCCCCCGGGGGCGGCGCGCCCCCGCCGGC
>NZ_JACHEM010000002.1:0-570670 GCF_014207445.1 Streptomyces candidus
GCCCGGTTACATTCCGAACCCGGAAGCTAAGCCTTTCCGCGCCGATGGTACTGCAGGGGGGACCCTGTGGGAGAGTAGGACGCCGCCGAACAATCATTGCGAAGAGCCCCGTGCCGGGGATACCGGTACGGGGCTTTTCTGCGTTCTGGACGATCTGTGTGCTGAGTGGCCAGATCGGGCAATTCGTCCTATGTCTGTCGGCGGGCCCTACGTTCGAGATCAGTGCGGAGTGGCTCGTACGTGGGCAGGCGCGGGCACGTGCAGGGCGTGCACAGGCCTGTCGCCGGGCCGCTTACAGGCCTTGTCGGCGTGCGCGCAGGCCGGTTGGGGGCGGCGTGAGCGGCCGGAGGAGGGGTGGTTCGAACTCCGGCGATTTTATGGGTATGATCTATCTCGTTGCCGCAGCGCAACGAGGCCCCAATAGCTCAGTCGGTAGAGCGTCTCCATGGTAAGGAGAAGGTCTGCGGTTCGATTCCGCATTGGGGCTCAGCGAAAAGGAGGGGCCCCCGCCGTTGGCGGGGGCCCCTCCTGCAGGTCCGGAGCCGCGTGGGGAGAGGAGAGCAGCTCTCCCCACACGGGCTAGTGCTTCATGGGCTCCGGGACGCGCATGGCGAGGATGGCCATGTCGTCGGAGGCGGGTTCGGCGGCGAAGCGTTCCACGGCGCGCAGGACGCGCGCGGCGACAGCGCCGGCGGTCAGCCCCGTACAACCGGCGAGTACGTCCGCGAGACCGTCGTCGCCGAGCATCCGGGTGCCCTCGCGGCGTTCCGTGATGCCGTCCGTGACGCACAGGAGGACGTCCCCCGGCTCCAGGGTGATGGTCTCCTCGTACAGTTCCAGGTCCTCCATGACGCCGAGCAGGGGCTGGGGTTCGGCGGCGGGGGTGACCGTCCCGTCCTGGCGGAGGCGGAGGGGGAGCGGATGCCCCGCGCAGACGATCTTGAGGATCGAGCTGCCGTCCTCCTGCGGCCACAGCTCTCCGTAGAGGAGGGTCAGGAAACGGCTGCGTTCGCCCTCGTCCAGGATGGCGGCGTTGAGGCGTTCGAGGACGGCGGGGCCGCCGAAGCCCTCGCGGGCGAGCAGGCGCAGCGCGTGGCGGGCGAGACCGGTGACCGCGGCGGCCTGTGGGCCGGTACCGCAGACGTCGCCGATGGCGAAGCCGTACGCGCCGTCGCGGATCGGGAAGAGGTCGTAGAAGTCGCCGCCGACCTCGTTGCCCTCGCCGGCCGCCCGGTAGATGACCTCCACCTCGACGTTCGGGACGATCGGCAGCTCCGGGGGGAGCAGGCTGCGCTGGAGCGACTGACTGATGGCCATGCGCTCCGAGTACAGGCGGGCGTTGTCGAGGGCGGCCCGGCGGGAGAGGTCCTCGGCGAGTTCGAGGATCTCCTGGCGGAAGTGGTCGTCGGTGGGCTTGCCGAGGGTCAGCATGCCGATGACCCGGTTGCGGGCGACCAGCGGCAGGACGACCGTCTCGCCGCCGACCGCGGCGGCGGTGGCCAGCGTGGTGCCGATCCCCGAGCCGATGTGCGGGGACGAGGCGAGGCCGAGGCTGCGCATGGAGGTACGCAGCGCGGCCTGGTGGGCCGCCTCGCTGGGTGCGTTCCAGATGCGGGCCCCGGGAGTGGGCACCGGGTCGGGCGGGCTGATCCTGGAGAGGAGAGCCTTGAGGCCGTCGATGCGTTCCTCGTCCTCGTGCAGGACGTACGAGAGGTACGGGTCCGAAGCGGGGTCGGCGATCGTGTAGACGGCGCACCAGGCGGCCAGGGTGGGGACCGTCATCTGTGCCATGAGGGCCAGGGTCTGGTCGCGGTCCAGGGTGCCGGCGAGCAGGTCGGAGGCCTCGACGAGGAAGGACAGGGAGCCGCGCCGCAGACGTTCGAGCTCGCCGAGGCGGGCGGACTCGACGGCGAGCGCGATGCGGTCGGCTGCGAACTGGAGGCGCAGGGCCTCCTCGTTGGTGTACCGGCCCGCGGCTTCGGCGGCGACGCCGAGGGAGCCGGTGAGGCGGCCCTCGACCTTGAGGGGGACGGTGACGACGGACCGCATTCCCGTGCCGTCGAGGAGGGGGACGGCGCCGGGGACTGCCGTCAGGTCCTCGTGCACGGCGGGCATGCGGGCGGAGCCGTACCTTCCGGTACCGGCTTCCACGGGTACGCGGGCGAAGCGCTGGCGGGCGGACGGGAGGCCGGTGGTCGCCCGTACCTCCAGTTCCGTCTCGTCGTCGGTGGCGAGCAGGAGGAACGCGGAGTCGGCGTCGAGCATGTCGCGGGCGCGTTCCACCGTGCGCTGGAGAAGTCCGTCCAGGTCCTCGGGGGCGGGGGAGCCGATGAAGACCTCGAAGGGGTCCGTGGTCCGGCCTTCGACGCCGCCGACGGTGTCCGCGGACGGCTGGCGTTGCGGGGTCTGGAGCACGGCGCGCTCGAATTCCCGCACCAGGAGGCAGACCGTGGAGGGCTCCCCCTCGCTGTCCCGTACGCGCAGATGGGAGGCGTAGACGGGGACGACGCGGCCGTCCTCGCCGCGGATGCCGTAGCTGCCCTCCCAGCGGGACATCTGGAGGGCTTCGGCGATGCCGGTGCCGATGCCCGGGGTCTGCGGCCAGGCGGTGAGGTCGGTGAGGGGCTTGCCGGTGACCTGCTCGGCGGCGTACCCGAAGAGGTCCTCGGCGTCCTCGCTCCAGGAGGCGATGGCGCCGGTGCGGTCTATCTGGACGACCGCGACGCGGATGCGGCCGTCGGCGAGCGGGAGGAGGGCGTCCGGGAGGACGGGGCCGGCGACGCGGGTGCCGACGGGGCGTTGCGGCAGGTCGAGTTGGAACCAGACGTGTTTCTGGGTGGGGCTGTACTCGACGCCCCACTTGGAGGCGAGGGCGGCGCACAGCAGGAGGCCGCGGCCGCCTTCGCGGTCCGGGCCGCCGAGGGACATGCCGGTGCCCTGGAGCGGGACCTCGCGCTCCGGATAGCGGTCGCCGACCTCGACGCGGATCCCGTCCTCGGTGAGCAGACACAGAACGTCGGCCTGGGTGCCCGCGTGGACGACGGCGTTGGTGACGAGTTCGCTGGTGAGGACGACCGCGTCGTCCACCAACTCCGAGTGCCCCCAGCCCTGGAGGGTGTCCCGTACGAACGCACGGGCAGTCGCCACCGACCGTCCGACAGGCTCGAAAGTGGCAGCCGCCCGCGCCGTGATCACAGCACTCCCCATGTGGTGTTCGTCGCTTCCCCGAGTCCTGTGCCCGTTTCTCGCGGCTTCGATACGCCCTGCCCAGGCTAGACCGTCGGCCGGGGCGGCGTGGCACTGCGTCCTTACTGCGTACGAGAAGCGGCGTCCGGGGAGGGGATGGCGCCGTCGCTGTAGGCTTCAACGATTTGACGCCGGGGGCGTCACGCCTTGACTGTCGGACACGGCGGTGCGCCAAGGTGGAAGACTGGGAACGCATTAGCAAGACCTGGGAAATACGGTCGATCCCTGCGGGAGGGACACGGTGGAGTCTGGCGTGGCGGCGCGGGGCAAGAGTTCGCGCGCAAAAGGCGGACGGTCCCGCGGCAATGGGACGACCGAGGTGGACACGGCGGCGCTGAACCGTCTGCTGGCCGCTCTGGCGTCGATGCGGGACGGGAACTTCAGGCGCCGGCTGACGGTCTCCGGCGACGGGGTGATGTCGGAGATCGCCGCCGTCTTCAACGAGGTGGCGGACCGGAACCTGCATCTGACGGGCGAGCTGGCGCGGGTACGGCGCATGGTCGGCCGGGAGGGGAAGTTGGCGGAGCGCCTGGAGACCGGGGCCTGCGAAGGGTCCTGGGCGACCGCGATCGACGCGTCGAACGCATTGGTCGAGGACCTTGTGCGGCCCGTGTCGGAGGTCGGCAGGGTGCTGTCCGCGGTGGCGGAGGGCGACCTGGAGCAGCGGATGGAGCTGCGCTCGCAGGGCGGTGACGGGAACGGGCACCCGCTGCGCGGGGAGTTCCTGAAGGTCGGCCGTACGGTCAACAACCTGGTCGACCAGCTGTCCGCGTTCACCGACGAGGTGACGCGGGTCGCCCTGGAGGTCGGTACCGAGGGCAAGCTCGGCGGGCAGGCGCAGGTGCGCGGGATGTCCGGTTCGTGGAAGGACCTCACGGACTCCGTCAACACCATGGCGTACCGGCTGACCGCCCAGGTGCGGGACATCGCGCTCGTGACGACGGCGGTCGCCAAGGGCGATCTGTCGCGCAAGGTCACGGTGCACGTGTCCGGCGAGATGCTCCAGCTGAAGAACACCGTGAACACGATGGTCGACCAGCTGTCGTCGTTCTCCTCCGAAGTGACGCGAGTGGCGCGCGAGGTGGGGACCGAGGGCGCGCTCGGCGGGCAGGCGCAGGTCCCGGGTGTGGCCGGAGTGTGGAAGGACCTCACCGATTCGGTGAACCTCATGGCCGGGAATCTGACCTCGCAGGTGCGGGGGATCGCCGAGGTGACGACGGCGGTCGCCAACGGTGACCTGTCGCGCAAGGTCAGGGTGCACGCGCGCGGCGAGGTCGCCCAGCTCGCAGAAACCATCAACCAGATGACCGAGACGCTGCGCACGTTCGCGGACGAGGTGACCCGGGTCGCCAGCGAGGTCGGCGGCGAGGGGCTGCTGGGCGGTCAGGCGCAGGTGCCGGGTGCGGCGGGTACGTGGAAGGACCTGACGGACTCGGTCAACACCGCGTTCCGCAACCTCACGGACCAGGTGCGGAACATCGCGCAGGTGACGACGGCGGTCGCCAACGGTGATCTGTCGCAGAAGGTCACCGTCGATGTGGCCGGCGAGATGCTGGAGCTGAAGAACACCGTCAACACGATGGTGGAGCAGCTGCAGTCCTTCGGTTCCGAAGTGACGCGGGTGGCCCGTGAGGTCGGCGTCGAGGGGCAGTTGGGCGGTCAGGCGCAGGTGCCGGGCGCGGCGGGTACGTGGAAGGACCTGACGGACTCCGTCAATACGGCCTTCCGCAACCTCACCGGGCAGGTGCGGAACATCGCGCAGGTGACGACGGCGGTCGCCAACGGTGATCTGTCGCAGAAGGTCACCGTCGACGTCTCCGGCGAGATGCTGGAGCTGAAGAACACCGTCAACACGATGGTCGACCAGCTGTCCGCGTTCGCGGACCAGGTGACGCGGATGGCCCGGGACGTGGGTACCGAGGGGCGGCTCGGCGGTCAGGCACGCGTCGACGGCGTCAGCGGTACGTGGAAGGAACTCACCGACTCCGTCAACTTCATGGCCGGCAATCTGACGTCGCAGGTGCGGCAGATCGCCCAGGTCACGACCGCGGTGGCGCGCGGTGACCTGTCGCAGAAGATCGACGTGGACGCGCGCGGCGAGATCCTGGAGCTGAAGAACACCATCAACACGATGGTCGACCAGCTGTCCGCGTTCGCGGACCAGGTGACCCGGGTCGCCCGCGAGGTGGGTACCGAGGGGCGGCTGGGCGGTCAGGCCCAGGTGCCCGGCGTCGCCGGTGTGTGGCGCGACCTGACGGACTCGGTGAACGGCATGGCCGGGAACCTCACCGACCAGGTGCGCAACATCGCGCAGGTCGCCACCGCGGTGGCGCGCGGTGACCTGTCGCAGAAGATCGACGTGGACGCGCGCGGCGAGATCCTGGAGCTGAAGAACACCCTCAACACGATGGTCGACCAGCTCTCCAACTTCGCGGAGCAGGTTACCAGGGTGGCCCGCGAGGTGGGCACCGAGGGGATGCTCGGCGGGCAGGCCGAGGTGCAGGGCGTCAGCGGTACGTGGAAGGACCTCACCCAGTCCGTGAACTTCATGGCGAACAACCTCACCTCGCAGGTGCGGAACATCGCCGAGGTCACCACGGCCGTCGCCAAGGGCGACCTGTCCAAGAAGATCACCGTGGACGCGAAGGGCGAGATCCTGGACCTCGTCACGACCGTGAACACGATGGTCGACCAGCTTTCGAACTTCGCCGACGAGGTGACGAGGGTGGCCCGCGAGGTGGGCACCGAGGGAATCCTCGGCGGCCAGGCCCGGGTGCGTGGAGTCACCGGCATCTGGAAGGACCTCAGCGACAACGTCAACACCATGGCGAACAACCTGACGTCGCAGGTGCGGAACATCTCACGGGTGTCCTCCGCGGTCGCCAACGGCGATCTGACGAAGAAGGTCACCGTGGAGGCGCGCGGCGAGGTCGCCGAGCTCGCCGACACCGTGAACACCATGGTCACGACCCTGTCGTCGTTCGCGGACGAGGTCACGCGAGTGGCCCGGGAGGTGGGCACGCAGGGCGAGCTGGGCGGCCAGGCACGCGTACCCGGAGTCGCCGGTACGTGGAAGGACCTCACCGAGTCCGTGAACTCGATGGCGTCCAACCTGACCGGCCAGGTGCGGCAGATCGCCACCGTGACCACGGCCATCGCACGCGGCGACCTCACCAAGAAGATCGACATCGACGCGCGCGGGGAGATCCAGGACCTCAAGGACACCATCAACACGATGGTCGACCAGCTCTCCTCGTTCGCTGACCAGGTGACGAGGGTGGCCCGCGAGGTGGGCACCGACGGGCAGTTGGGCGGCCAGGCGCGGGTGCGGGACGTCGACGGCACGTGGCGGGACCTGACGGAGTCCGTGAACGAGATGGCCGGGAACCTGACCCGTCAGGTGCGCGCCATCGCGAAGGTCGCCACCGCGGTGACCCGCGGTGACCTGAGCCTGAAGGTCGACGTGGACGCGGCCGGCGAGATCCAGGAGCTGCAGGACAACATCAACACCATGATCGCCAACCTGCGTGACACCACCCTCGCCAACGAGGAGCAGGACTGGCTCAAGGGCAACCTGGCCCGCATCTCCGGGCTGATGCAGGGCCGGCGCGACCTCGACGACGTGGCCTCGCTGATCATGAGCGAGCTGACGCCGGTGGTCTCCGCGCAGCAGGGCGCGTTCTTCCTGGCGATGCCCACGGGCGCCGCCGCGGTCAAGGGCGCCGAGGTCGGGGCGGAGGCGGACAGCCCGTACCAGCTGCGGATGCGCGGGAGCTACGGGTACACCGCCGGTGCGATGCCGACCGTCTTCCGGCCGGGGGAGACCCTGATCGGGACGGCCGCGGAGGAGAAGCGGACCATCCAGGTGAAGGTGCCGCCGGGGTACCTGAGGATCTCCTCGGGTCTCGGCGAGGCGCCCCCGGCGCACGTGATCGTGCTGCCGGTGCTCTTCGAGGGGCAGGTGCTGGGTGTCATCGAGCTGGCGTCGTTCCAGCCGTTCACGCACATCCAGAAGGACTTCCTCAACCAGATCGCGGAAATGATCGCGACCAGCGTCAACACGATCAGTGTCAATACGAAGACGGAAGTGCTGCTGGAGCAGTCGCAGGAGCTGACCGAACAACTGCGGGAGCGCAGCGAGGAGTTGGAGAACCGGCAGAAGGCGCTCCAGGAGTCCAACGCGGAACTGGAGGAGAAGGCGGAGCTGTTGGCGCGGCAGAACCGCGACATCGAGGTGAAGAACACCGAGATCGAGGAGGCCCGGCAGGTGCTGGAGGAGCGGGCCGAGCAGCTCGCGGTCTCCATGCGCTACAAGTCCGAGTTCCTGGCGAACATGTCGCACGAGTTGCGCACCCCGCTCAACTCGCTGCTGATCCTCGCCAAGCTGCTCGCCGACAATGCCGACGGGAACCTCTCCCCGAAGCAGATCGAGTTCGCCGAGACGATCCACGGGGCCGGTTCCGACCTGCTCCAGCTGATCAACGACATCCTCGACCTGTCCAAGGTCGAGGCGGGCAAGATGGACGTCTCGCCGACCCGGATCGCGCTCGTCCAGCTCGTCGACTACGTGGAGGCCACCTTCCGGCCGCTCACCGCGGAGAAGGGGCTCGACTTCTCCGTACGGGTCTCCCCGGAACTGCCCGCGACCCTGCACACCGACGAGCAGCGCCTCCTCCAGGTGCTGCGCAACCTGCTGTCCAACGCGGTGAAGTTCACCGACACCGGGGCCGTCGAGCTCGTCATCCGGCCCGCCAGCACGGACGTACCGCACGAGATCCGCGAGCAGTTGCTCGAAGCTGGGTCGCTGCGGGACCCGGACGGCGACCTGATCGCCTTCTCGGTCACCGACACCGGCATCGGCATCGCGGCCAGCAAGATGCGGGTGATCTTCGAGGCGTTCAAGCAGGCCGACGGCACGACCAGCAGGAAGTACGGCGGCACGGGCCTGGGCCTGTCCATCAGCCGGGAGATCGCCCGGCTGCTCGGCGGTGAGATCCACGCGGCGAGCGAGCCCGGCCGGGGGTCGACGTTCACGCTGTACCTGCCGCTGCACCCGAGCGAGCTGCCGCCCCAGGGCTACCCGCAGCTCTCCCCGGGCGGCCTCGAACTCCCGCGTCGCGCACCGGCGGAGGAGCGTGGAACCGCGGAGGCCTCCCGTGCCGCGTACGACCTCGGTGCCCTGAGGGACGAACCGCAGACGGGTCCGGCCGGGCTGTTCCGGCGTCGGCGCAAGGCGATCGGCGCCGCGGAACAGCGGGCGGCGCTGCCCGGTCAGCCGGCGGCGGCCCCCAGTGGATCGACGCCGCAGGAGCCGTGGGCGGGTCAGGGGACCGGAGAGCACGGGCAGGAGACGGCACCGGAGGAACGGCGCTCCTACGGCTTCTCCGGCGAGAAGGTGCTGATCGTCGACGACGACATCCGCAACGTCTTCGCCCTGACCAGCGTCCTGGAGCAGCACGGCCTTTCGGTGCTGTACGCGGAGAACGGGCGCGAGGGCATCGAGGTCCTGGAGCAGCACGACGACGTGACGCTGGTGCTGATGGACATCATGATGCCGGAGATGGACGGGTACGCGACCACGACGGCGATCCGCAGGATGCCGCAGTTCGCCGGGCTGCCGATCATCGCGCTGACCGCCAAGGCGATGAAGGGCGACCGGGAGAAGGCCATCGAGTCGGGTGCCTCCGACTACGTGACGAAGCCGGTGGACCCCGATCACCTCCTCGGTGTGATGGAGCGGTGGATGCGTGGTGAGGGGTGACCCCTGCCGCCGTGCGGTCGTCGCGGTGACCGTACGGTGGTCGGGTGCGGACGTCGGACCGGGCTCCGCGTGCACCGGCCGTCGTGCGTGACGGCCGGTCGGGGGCGGTCGTGCTGACGGAGTGTGGCCGGCCGCGTGTGAGAGCGCGGTAGTCGGGGAACCTTCTGGTTTCCCGATGCGTTTGAGCTACGTGCACAGTGACATCGCGGTGACAGGGTGTGGCGACCGGCGGGGTACAGCTACCATGACCGGCACAAGGACGGGCGACGCAAGGGAGTCGTCCTCCGGGGCGGCGCCCGGTGCACTGCCGGGGCGAGGAGGACGGGCCATGGTGCAGAAGGCCAAGATCCTCCTGGTCGATGACCGGCCGGAGAATCTGTTGGCGCTGGAGGCCATTCTCTCTGCGCTGGATCAGACACTGGTGAGGGCATCGTCAGGGGAGGAAGCGCTCAAAGCACTGCTTACTGATGACTTCGCGGTCATTCTGCTGGACGTTCAGATGCCGGGCATGGACGGCTTCGAAACCGCCGCGCACATCAAGCGCCGGGAGCGGACGCGGGACATCCCGATCATCTTTCTCACCGCGATCAACCATGGTCCGCATCACACCTTCCGGGGCTATGCGGCGGGCGCGGTGGACTACATCTCGAAGCCGTTCGACCCCTGGGTGCTGCGCGCCAAGGTCTCGGTCTTCGTCGAGCTGTACATGAAGAACTGTCAGCTGCGGGAGCAAGCGGCCCTGCTGCGTCTCCAGTTGGAGGGCACGAACCGGGCGGACGTAGGAGCGGTCAAGGAGCCGGCCGGGCTGCTGGCCGAGCTGTCGGCCCGTCTCGCGGCGGTCGAGGAGCAGGCGGAGGCGCTGTCCAAGCAGCTCGACGACGACTCGGCGGACGCCGCGGCCGTCGCCACCGCCGCCCACCTGGAACGCAAGCTCACCGGGCTGCGCCGGGCGCTCGACGCGCTCGAACCCGGCACCGGCGGTACGGGAACGCTTCCCTCGCAGAACTGACGGCACCGAACACGTCACGGCCCCGCTTCTGGCGACACGTCAGGGACGGGGCTGTCGCACGTGCCCGTCGCCCGTCGGCGCCGACCCCGCGTCAATTCCGTACGGCGCAAAGGGCGACACGGAAGGGTGAAGCAGGAGGCACACGTGTCCCGGGACGACTCCACCGGTAACCTCTTGCCCCATGGCCTCACGTACGTCCGGCAAGGGTTCTCAGGGCACGACGGGCACCGCCAAGCCGCGCGCCGGCCGTACGCCGGGCGCTGCGAAAAAGGCGGCACCCGCCAAGTCCATGGCGAAACCCGCCTCGAAAGCTCCCGCGAAGAAGACCGCCGCCCGGAAGCCCCCGGCGAAGAGGGCTCCCGCCAAGAAGGCGGCCAGGCCCGCGCCCCGGCCCGCGCCGTCCCCCACGGGGGGCGTGTACCGGCTCGTGCGCGGGGCGTATCTCGGTGTCGCGCACGGGGTCGGCGCCATGTTCCGCGGCATAGGGCGTGGCGCGAAGGGACTCGACCCGGCGCACCGCAAGGACGGCCTCGCACTGCTGCTGCTCGGTCTCGCGCTGATCGTCGCCGCCGGTACCTGGGCACAGTTGCGCGGTCCGGTCGGAGATCTGGTGCAGCTGCTGATCACCGGCGCGTTCGGCCGGCTCGACCTGCTGGTGCCGATTCTGCTCGGCGTCATCGGCGTGCGGCTGATCCTGCACCCGGAACGGCCCGAGGCCAACGGGCGGATCGTCATCGGTCTCTCCGCGCTGGTCGTCGGGGTGCTCGGTCAGGTACACATCGCGTGCGGCTCGCCGGGGCGCGGTGACGGCGGCGAGGCGATGCAGGACGCGGGCGGGCTGATCGGCTGGGCCGCGTCCAAGCCGTTGACCTTCGCGATGGGCGAGGTCCTGGCCGTACCGCTGCTGCTGCTCCTGACCGTCTTCGGGCTGCTCGTCGTCACGGCGACGCCGGTCAACGCGATTCCGCAGCGGCTGCGACTGCTCGGGATCCGGCTCGGCGTCATCGAGCCGAGGCCCGGGGAGCGTGGCCTCGCCGACTTCGCGGGGGAGGACGACGAGCGGTACGACGAGCAGTGGCGCGAGGCGCTTCCAGCGGGCGCGCAACGTCCCGCCGCGCGCCGGAGCGAGGTGCGCGACCACGACCCGGACCTGGCGGAGGAAGAGGCGCTCGGACGCCGTCGCAGGCCGCGCAGGGCGTCCTCCGTGCAGCCGTCGACGTACGGCCGTCCGCAGGACGCGGTGGACGTGGCGGCGGCCGCCGCCGCCGCGCTCGACGGGGCCGTGATGAACGGGCTGCCGCCGTCGCCGGTCGTCGCCGACCTGACGCAGGGGGTCTCGCAGGAGCCCGAGCGGACCTCCTCGGTGCCCCCGGCACGGGAGGCCGTGCGGCCGGCGGCGGAGGCACCGCCCGTCGAAGCGGCCACGCCCGCAGAAGCTCCGCCGGCCCCGGAACGGCCGCGTCCGGGCGTACGCAAGGATCTGGCGGGCGCGCCCCGCAAGGCCGCCGACCTCACCAAGGCGCCGCCCGAGGTGCCGGACGTACTGCCGGCGCGGGCCGAGCAGCTCCAGCTCTCCGGGGACATCACGTACTCGCTGCCCTCGCTGGACCTGCTGGAACGCGGTGGTCCCGGCAAGACGCGCTCCGCCGCCAACGACGCGGTCGTGGAGTCGCTGTCCAACGTCTTCATGGAGTTCAAGGTCGACGCGGCCGTCACCGGCTTCACCCGCGGCCCGACCGTCACCCGGTACGAGGTCGAGCTCGGCCCGGCCGTCAAGGTCGAGAAGATCACCGCGCTGACCAAGAACATCGCGTACGCCGTGGCGTCCCCGGACGTACGGATCATCTCGCCGATCCCCGGCAAGTCCGCCGTCGGCATCGAGATCCCCAACAGCGACCGCGAGATGGTCAACCTCGGCGACGTGCTGCGGCTCGCGGATGCCGCCGAGGACGACCACCCGATGCTGGTGGCGCTCGGCAAGAACGTCGAGGGCGGCTACGAGATGGCCAATCTCGCGAAGATGCCGCACGTCCTGGTGGCCGGTGCGACCGGTTCCGGAAAGTCCTCCTGCATCAACTGCCTGATCACCTCGATCATGGTGCGGGCGACCCCGGAGGACGTACGGATGGTCCTCGTCGACCCCAAGCGCGTCGAGCTGACCGCCTACGAGGGCATCCCGCACCTGATCACCCCGATCATCACCAACCCGAAGCGCGCCGCCGAGGCGCTGCAGTGGGTCGTACGGGAGATGGACCTGCGCTACGACGACCTGGCGGCGTTCGGCTACCGGCACATCGACGACTTCAACGCGGCCGTGCGCAGCGGCAAGCTGAAGACGCCGGAGGGCAGCGAACGGGAGCTGCAGGCGTATCCGTACCTGCTGGTGATCGTCGACGAGCTCGCGGACCTGATGATGGTCGCTCCGCGCGACGTGGAGGACTCCATCGTCCGCATCACCCAGTTGGCCCGCGCTGCCGGAATCCATCTGGTGCTCGCCACGCAGCGCCCCTCGGTGGATGTCGTCACCGGCCTGATCAAGGCGAACGTGCCCTCCCGGCTCGCCTTCGCCACCTCCTCGCTCGCCGACAGCCGGGTCATCCTCGACCAGCCCGGCGCCGAGAAGCTGATCGGCAAGGGCGACGGGCTCTTCCTGCCGATGGGGGCCAACAAGCCGACCCGTATGCAGGGCGCCTTCGTCACCGAGGACGAGGTCGCGGCCGTCGTCCAGCACTGCAAGGACCAGATGGCGCCGGTCTTCCGCGACGACGTGGTCGTCGGCACCAAACAGAAGAAGGAGATCGACGAGGACATCGGCGACGACCTGGACCTGCTGTGCCAGGCGGCGGAGCTCGTGGTCTCCACCCAGTTCGGGTCGACGTCGATGCTCCAGCGCAAGCTGCGCGTGGGCTTCGCGAAAGCGGGCAGGCTCATGGATCTGATGGAATCGCGGAGCATCGTGGGGCCGAGCGAGGGGTCGAAGGCACGCGACGTTCTCGTGAAGCCCGACGAATTGGATGGCGTACTCGACGTGATCAGGGGAGAGTCTCCTTCGTAGGGCCCGATGGGCCGTACGACTCCATGGGAGTCACTCGTACGAGAACAGAGGCAACCGTTTCCCTTGCCGTCACGTCCAGTTGAGGGAAGGGAGGTGTCATGGGTTGTCAGCGGTGGATCCGTCGACGCCGCCGTGGTGCCTCCGGGCCGTCGGACCGTCCCGATGGCGTACAAAGACCGGCCTCCCGGTTGCCCCACCCTTTCGTCACCCCCCTAGACTGAACCTCCAGCAGGTGGCTCACGCTCGAAAGGCGCCCCCGTGTCCATCGGCAACTCTCCAGACTCTCCAGGCACCCCTCCCGGCAACGCCCCTGAAGACGACCGTCCTTCGATCGGTCGTGCCCTCCAGCAGGCCCGGATCGCCGCAGGTCTGACGGTCGATGAAGTCAGCACGTCGACCCGGGTGCGCTCTCCGATCGTCCACGCCATCGAAGCGGACGACTTCTCCCGGTGCGGCGGCGACGTGTACGCCCGCGGCCACATCCGGATGCTCGCCGACGCCGTCGGCCTGGACCCGGCCGCGCTCGTCGCGCAGTACGACGGCGCGCACGGCGGGCGGCCCGCGCCGACGCCCGCCGCCCCTCTGTTCGAGGCGGAACGGATCAGGCCGGAGCGGCGCCGACCCAACTGGACGGCCGCCATGGTGGCGGCCATCGTCGCCGTGGTCGGCTACGTCGGTTTCACGATGTTCAGCGGCAACGACAAGGAGACGAGCTCCAGGAGCGTCGCGGAGGGAGCGACCGCCACCGCGCCCGCTCCGAAGAAGCCCACCGCGGTTCCCGTCAAACCCGCACCGCCCAAGCCGGACCGCTCGGACAGCGCCATCGCGGCCGTACCGACGGACCGGGTGACGGTCAAGATGGTGGTGACCGGCACCAAGAGCTGGGTCTCCGCACGTGCCTACAACGGGCGGCTGCTCTTCGACGGCACCCTCATGCAGGGCGAGTCGAAGACCTTCACCGACCCGCAGAAGCTGGACCTGGTGCTCGGCGACTCCGGGGCGATCCAGCTGTTCGTGAACGGCAAGGAGGTCCAGGACGACTTCAGTCCCGGCCAGGTCGAGCGCCTCACGTACACCAAGGGTGATCCGCAGGCGGGGTGATCACGCCCGTCGGCCGAGCTGATCCCGTCGCCGCCCCCGCTGCCGTTCTTCTCCGGCTGCGGGGGGCGTCTTCGCAGGTCAACGGGGGAAGCGGTGCGAGGGCGACCGGGGGCGGCCCCTCGTGGGGCGGGTGCGCGTGGGGACAAAGTAGTCTTGAGTCCATGCCCGAACGCCGCACCGTCGCCCTTGTCACTCTTGGCTGCGCCCGTAACGAGGTGGACTCGGAGGAGCTTGCAGGCCGCTTGGCAGCGGACGGCTGGGACCTCGTCGAGGACGCCGCGGACGCGGACGTCGCCGTCGTCAACACCTGCGGATTCGTCGAAGCCGCCAAGAAGGACTCCGTCGACGCCCTGCTCGAAGCCAATGACCTGAAGGACCACGGCCGCACCCGGGCCGTCGTCGCCGTGGGCTGCATGGCCGAGCGGTACGGCAAGGATCTCGCCGAGGCCCTGCCGGAGGCGGACGGCGTGCTCGGCTTCGACGACTACTCCGACATCTCCAACCGGCTCCAGACCATCCTGGCGGGCGGCAGCGTCGAGGCGCACACCCCGCGCGACCGCCGCAAGCTGCTGCCGATCAGCCCCGCCGAGCGGCAGAGTGCCGAGGTGTCGCTGCCGGGACACGCGCAGGAGGCCGCCCCCGTCCCCGAGGACCTGCCGGAGGGTGTCGCCCCGGTCTCCGGGCCCCGCGCACCGCTGCGCCGACGCCTGGGGTCCAGCCCGGTCGCCTCGGTGAAACTGGCGTCCGGCTGCGACCGGCGCTGCTCGTTCTGCGCCATTCCCTCCTTCCGCGGCTCCTTCATCTCGCGCCGGCCCAGCGACGTGCTCGGCGAGACGCGCTGGCTGGCCGAGCAGGGCGTCAAGGAGGTCATGCTGGTCTCCGAGAACAACACCTCGTACGGCAAGGACCTGGGCGACATCCGCCTCCTGGAGACCCTGCTGCCCGAGCTGGCGGACGTCGACGGCATCGAGCGGGTGCGCGTCAGTTACCTCCAGCCCGCCGAGATGCGGCCCGGCCTGATCGACGTCCTCACCTCGACCCCGAAGGTCGCCCCGTACTTCGACCTGTCCTTCCAGCACTCGGCACCCGGCGTACTGCGCGCGATGCGCCGGTTCGGGTCCACGGAACAGTTCTGGGGGCTGCGGGAGACGATCAGGAACAAGGCTCCGCAGGCCGGCGTCCGGTCCAACTTCATCGTGGGCTTCCCCGGCGAGAGCGAGGAGGACTTCGCAGAGCTGGAACGCTTCCTCACCGGCGCCCGCCTGGACGCCATCGGCGTGTTCGGCTACTCGGACGAAGAGGGCACCGAGGCCGTCACGTACGACAAGAAGCTGGACGACGACGTGATCGCCGAGCGCCTCGCGCATCTCTCCCGGCTCGCCGAGGAGCTCACCGCCCAGCGGGCGGAGGAGCGCATCGGCGAGACACTGGAGGTGCTCGTGGAATCCGTCGACCCCGACGACGAGGACGAACCCGCGGTGGGCCGCGCCGCGCACCAGGCGCCCGAGACGGACGGCCAGGTGGTCTTCACCACCGGTCACGGCTTGACGCCCGGTCGTATGGTCGTGGCAAAGGTGGTCGGCACCGAGGGCGTGGACCTCGTGGCCGAGCCGCTGCCCGGTGGGATCGGTGGGGCTGACGAGGTTCCTGAGGAGGCGGCCAGATGAGCGGAATCCCGGCGTCGGCAACGGGCGGTACCGGCAGAGCGCCGGTGACCGGCGCGAAGCTGAGTGCTGCGGGTGCTGCGGGCAGCGGTGGTGCTGCGAGCGCCGGGAGTGCGGTGGGTGCTGTGGTCGTGAGGCAGGCAAGTCTCTGGAACATCGCCAACATCCTGACGATGGTGCGGCTCGCGCTGGTGCCGGCCTTCGTCCTGCTGCTCCTCGCGGACGGCGGGTACGACCCCATATGGCGCGCGTGGGCATGGGCGGCGTTCGCCGTCGCGATGATCACGGACATCTTCGACGGGCATCTGGCGCGCACGTACAACCTGGTGACTGACTTCGGGAAGATCGCGGATCCGATCGCGGACAAGGCGATCATGGCGGCCGGTCTCATCTGTCTCTCGGGACTCGGCGACCTGTCGTGGTGGGTGACCGGGGTGATTCTCTTCCGGGAGCTCGGGATCACGCTGATGCGGTTCTGGGTGATCCGGCACGGCGTCATTCCGGCCAGTCGCGGCGGCAAGATGAAGACACTCGCCCAGGGCACGGCCGTCGGCATGTACGTGCTGGCGCTGACCGGGCCGCTGGCGACGTTCCGCTGGTGGGTGATGGCGGTGGCCGTCGTACTCACGGTGGTGACCGGTCTCGACTACGTACGGCAGGCGATCGTGCTGCGCCGGGCGGGCCTGGCAGCGGAGCGGGACGCCGGGTGATCTCAGGTTCCGCCGGTTCTGATCCCGGCGTGACGGCCGCCCGCTCCGCTTCTGTCGTCCTGGCAGCACTGCGGGGGCGGGGGGAGACCCTCGCCGTCGCCGAGTCACTGACCGGCGGGCTGGTGGCCGGCGAGCTGACGGGCGTGCCCGGGGCCTCCGCGGTCTTCCGGGGATCGGTGACGGCGTACGCGACGGAACTCAAGCGGGACCTCCTCGGCGTCGTGCCCGGTCTGCTGCGGGAGCGGGGCGCGGTGGACGCCGAGGTCGCGCGGCAGATGGCGGACGGCGCGCGCCGGGTGCTCGGCGCCGACTGGGGGATCGCGACGACGGGTGTGGCCGGGCCCGAGCCGCAGGACGGAAAGCCCGTCGGCACGGTCTTCGTGGCCGTCGCCGGGCCCGGCGGAGTGCGGAAAGTGACGGAGTTGCGGTTGAACGGCAGCCGTTCGGACATCCGTAGGGAGAGCGTGCGGGGCGTCCTCGAACTGCTTGCCGACTCGCTGGCCGAGGGATCACCTGAGAGGCCCGTGGGTGAACCCGCCGGGAACGCGCGGGCACAGGATACGGAACACAACGGGGGAACCTGATGTTTGCAGCCCTGAGTGAACACGACACCACTCCCCGCACGGCCGCAGCGCGAGGCGGTACGGTGGGGCGTGAAGGATGCGGCTACGCGGTCCGAGGAGGGAGCCACCGATGATTCTGCTCCGTCGCCTGTTGGGTGACGTGCTGCGTCGGCAGCGCCAGCGCCAGGGCCGTACTCTGCGCGAAGTCTCCTCGTCCGCCCGGGTTTCGCTCGGCTATCTCTCCGAGGTGGAGCGGGGGCAGAAGGAGGCATCCTCCGAGCTGCTTTCCGCGATCTGCGACGCGCTTGATGTACGGATGTCCGAGCTCATGCGGGAAGTGAGCGACGAACTCTCCCTGGCCGAACTGGCGGCGTCGGCTGCGGCCGGCGAAACGCCGGTACGTGCGCCGGTACGACCGATGCTCAATTCCGTCTCCGTGACGTCCGTTCCCGGGGTGACCGGTGTTTCCGGTATGCCCGGTGTGCAGACCGAGCGAGTGACGATCAAGGCACCTGCGGAAGCGGTGGGCGTCGTCGCTGCTTAGCGGGCCGAATGTGCGGAACGTGCTGCGTTTGCACGCGCCGCCACTGGAGTACAGCGTGGGCCGGGGCCCTGAACGACCTCTCGAACAACGAGCGGGCGGTCAGGGCCCCGGTCTTTGTGCTGCCCGGTGGGGCACGGCGTCCCGGACTCTTCGGAACCTGAACGGTCCACTGCCGCTTCGGCACCCCGAATGACCGAATTGGATCGGTTGTGGCAGGGTTGATAGGGAGGATTCAGGTTTCTTCGTTGTCTGAGGAGGACACTCCATGTCTGTCGTGAAGAGCACCCTGCCCGAGGCCGACCTCAAGACGGTCGGTGAGGCGCTGCAGGGCGCCCTGGTGGACCTGGTCGATCTGTCGCTGGTCGCCAAGCAGGTGCACTGGAACGTGGTGGGACCGCGATTCCGCTCCGTTCACCTCCAGCTCGACGATGTCGTCGCCTCGGCGCGGCTGCACTCCGACTCGGTCGCCGAGCGGGCCTCCGCGCTGGGGATCAACCCCGACGGACGGGCCGCCACCGTCTCCTCGTCCAGCGCGATCCAGGAGACGCCGACGGGATGGATCAAGGACACCGACGCGGTGCGGATCCTGGTGGACGCGCTCGGCGCCGTGATCCTGCGGATGCGCGAGCGGATCGAGGCGACGGAGGGGCCCGACGCCGTCACCCAGGACCTGATCATCGGACTCACCGCGGACCTGGAGAAGCATGCCTGGATGTTCCAGGCCGAGAGTGCGTGACGGAGTCCGAGCCGTCCGGGGGCCCGGAGCGAGGCGTACGGGGTGCGGGGCGCGCCGGTGGCGCAGGGGGGCATTGAGAGGCTCCCGGTGCTTCCGGTGCGCCCTCCCGTACGGGAAAGCCCGCGTCTAACGTCGGTCGGAGGAGGCAGCCATGGTGTGGCGCGACTTCTTGGGCGGCAAGGGTGTGCGGGATGTGCGGGGCGTGCGCCGAGCGGCGCTGGGAGCCCTGGGGCTGGTGCTCGGGGCGGTGTGGTGGTGGGCGGTATTGCGACTGGTGCTGGTGCCCGGGAGGGCCGGCCTGGTGGAGGGCGCGGTGGCGGCCGGCGGGTGGGGGTTGAGCCTGCTGCCGGTGCATGTGGCGGCACGGGGGCCGACGGGGCGCGGGGCGGCTGCCGGCGGGGGGAGGGGGGCCGGGTTGGCGGGGGGCGGGGCGGGTGTCTCCGGGGCGGGCGCGCGACGCCCGGTGGCGGGCGCGAGCCCGGGGGTGTGCACCGGGGCACCGCGACGCCGCCGTTGGGGCAAAGGATCTGGCCGGTCGTGAACGCGGCGGCATCCGAGGCGAGGTACAGGATCGCGTGGGCGCCGTCCTCGGGCTCACCGACGCGGCCGAGCGGGGTCATGCGGGTCACGGAGCTTCCGCGCGCTGCTGGGGGGGGATCGTGCCGGGCGGTCATGGGGGGTACGGGTCCACGTCTCGGTCCGCGCAGTGGACGGTGGCGCCCGCTTCGGCCAGGAGGACGGAGGTCGCGCGGCCGATGCCGCCGGCGGCGCCGGTGATGAACGCGGTGCGGTCGGCGAAGTCGTACGCCGACCGCCGCAAGGGTGGCGCGCCTCGTTCCCAGAGGGGCGTGGAGCGACCGTAAGCCCGGAGCTGATGGAGCGTCAGTTGACCGGGCCATGTTGGCAGTTCGGGCACCAGTAGGTCGGACGCTCGCGGGAGCCGTCGCCCTGGTCGGCCTTGCGGATCGGGGTGGCACAGCGGAGACAGGGACGCGACTCCCGGCCGTAGACGTAGAGACGGTCGGTGGACATGCGGCGGGGGAGGGGGGCGGTGCGCGGAACAGTGGTGGTGCGGTCCGTGCGGTCCTTGTTGACGTCCAGGAGGCGGTGGGCGGTGGCGACGAGCCGGACCGGGAGGTCGGGAGCGAGGTCGCCGACCGGGAGCCACGGGGTGACCCGCGCGAGGAAGCAGAGTTCGGACTTGTAGACGTTGCCGATGCCCGCGAGATTGCGTTGGTCGAGGAGGGCTTCCCCCACGGCGCGGTCGGGAACGGCCAGGAGGTTGCGGACGGCCTCGTCCTGGAGCGGCTCGCCCCAGAAAGGGGACAGGAGATCCGGGCCGAGGTGGCCGATGGCGGTGGGCTCGTCGGCGGTGTGCAGGAGTTCGAGGACGGGGAGGCGGTAGCCGACGGCTGTCGCGTCCGCGTTCTGGAGGACTGCGCGGATCTGGTGGGAGGGGCCGCCGCGCCAGGGCTCGCCGGGGGCGAAGATCCGCCAGGAGCCGTCCATGCGCAGGTGCGAGTGGAGGGTGAGGCCGCCCTCGATCCGTGCGAGGAGGTGCTTGCCGTACGGGGTGACGTCGAGAACCTCGCGGCCCGTCAGGTCGGAGGTGGCGAACCGGGGGACGCGTAGGTCGGAGCGGGTGAGGGGGCGGCCGGCCAGGGCGGCGTGCAGGCGGTGGGCGGCGAGCCAGACGGTGTCTCCTTCGGGCATGACTCCATGATGCGGGGCGGGGCGGACGGGGGCGGCCTCGACGGTGTTCTGGGGAGGGGCTTGGGGACGGGAGATGGAGCTGGCACAGCGGTGAGGGGTGGTGAGGGGCGCCGGGGGCGGGGGCGTGCCGGGGTGCCTGGGCGGGTGTGGGGCCCCGGGGGTGGTCTGTGGTGCCCTGGCGGTGCGTGCGGGCGAAGCACAGGGCGGCGTGGGCGTGTTCGCGGGGCGGCGGGGTGCGCGGTTCCCGGGCCTTGGGGAGGGGTGGGCGAGGGTCAGGGCCGGATGCGGAGGCCTTTGGGGGTGGCGTGGAAGCCGGCCGCCTCCAGGCCGCGGCCCAGGGGGGACGTCAGGGCGGAGGTGTTGTTGATGCGTTCGACGGTGACGGTGCCCAGTGCTCCGGCGCGGGCCGAGGCGGTGAGCGCTTCGGCTGCGGCGCGCAGGCGTGCGTCGGGCGCTTCCGCGGTGTCGGGGGCGTGCGGTGCGCCCGGGACGGGATCGAGCGCGATCTCGGGAACGGAGGCCGCTGACCCGTGCTCGGCCCACGCGAGGAGGGTCTTGCCGCCGCGTTCCATGTAGAGGGTCAGTTCGCCGTCGACCAGGACGACGAGGGAACCCGCTTTGCGGCCGGGCTTGTGCGTGACGCCCGCGGGAGGTTCCGGCCAGGGGAGAGCCGCGCCGTACGCGTTGGCGGGATCGGCGGCGGCCAGGACGACTGCCCGGTGCGGGGCGTCCCCCTCGGAGCGTTCTCGGGCGGTCGCGGCCGCGCGGAGGCGGTCGACCGCGCCGTCCATGGCGAACTGGGCCGCGCCGAGGCCCTCGACGACGTAACCGCGCCTCGCCTGCCCGCTGTCCTCGAACGCGGCGAGGATGCGGTAGACGGCCGAGAAGCCGCCCTCCACGCCCTCGGCGGCTACCGCGCCCCTGGTCACGACGCCGTGCCGGTCGAGAAGCGTTCGGGCGAGCGCGTGCGCGCGGTGGGTGGCGTCCGGCTCCTGGGACGGGAGCAGCGACCAGCGGCCCGCGACCGTGGGCGGGCCGGTGCGGGAGACCGGGCGGGCGGACGCGGACAGGGAGCCGTAACGGCCGCGCGGGATGCTGCGTTTGGCGCGGTGCGCGGTGGCGCCCGCCGTGCGCCCCGATCCGAGGAGGGCGCGCAGCGGAGCGAGGGTGTCGTTGGTGAGGCGGCCCGACCAGGCCAGGTCCCAGAGGGCGTCGGCCAGTTGGGGGTCGGTGGCCGCGGGGTGGGTGGTGGCGCGGACCTGGTCGGCGATCTGGCGGAAGAACAGTCCGTACCCGCCGGAGAGCGTGGTGAGGACGGACTCGTGCAGTGCGGACAGTTCGAGCGGGTGGGGCGGCGGGAGGAGGAGGGGGACGGTGTCGGCGAGGTAGAGCGAGACCCAGCCGTCCTTCCCCGGCAGCGCGCCCGCCCCGGCCCAGACCACTTCTCCGGTGGTGGTGAGTTCGTCGAGGAGGGCGGGGGTGTAGCCGGTGATGCGGGAGGGGAGGACGAGTTTTTCGAGGGCGGAGGCCGGGACGGGTGCTCCCTGCAGTTGCTCGACGCACCGCACGACCCCGTCGATCCCGCGCAGAGTGCCCGCGCCCGTGCTCCCGTAGTTCTGCCACTGGGGGAGGAAGGTGGCGAGGGCCGCGGGGGCGACCGGCTCCAGCTCCTGGCGCAGTGCGGCAAGGGAGCGGCGGCGCAGTCGTCGCAGGACCGTCGCGTCGCACCACTCCTGGCCGATGCCCGCCGGGTGGAACTCGCCCTGGACGACCCGGCCGTTCGCGGCGAGGCGGTGCAGGGCGCCGTCGGTGACCGCGGTGCCGAGGCCGAAGCGGGAGGCGGCGGTGGTGGACGTGAAAGGACCGTGGGTACGGGCGTACCGGGCCAGGAGGTCGCCGAGCGGGTCCTTGACCGGTTCGGTGAACGCCTCCGGGACGCCCACCGGGAGCGCCGTGCCGAGGGCGTCGCGCAGGCGGCCCGCGTCCTCGACGGCCGCCCAGTGGTCCTCCCCGGCGATCCGGACGCGGATCGCACGTCGCGCGTCGGCGAGGTCGGCGGGCCATTGCGGGTCCGCGCCGCGGGCGGTCAGTTCGGCGGTGGTGAGCGGTCCGAGGATCCGCAGCAGGTCGGCGACGCCCTCGGCGTCCTTGACGCGGCGGTCCTCGGTGAGCCATCGCAGTTCCTGCTCCAGCTGGGCGAGCACCTCCGCGTCGAGCAGTTCGCGCAGCTCCGCCTGGCCGAGCAGCTCGGCGAGGAGCCGGGAGTCGAGGGAGAGGGCCGCCGCGCGCCGTTCCGCGAGGGGGGAGTCGCCCTCGTACAGGAACTGCGCCACGTAGCCGAAGAGGAGGGAGCGGGCGAACGGGGACGGTTCGGGTGTGGTGACCTCGACGAGGCGGACCCGGCGGGCCTCGATGTCGCCCATCAGCTCCGTCAGGCCCGGTACGTCGAAGACATCTTGCAAGCACTCCCGGACGGCTTCGAGCACGATCGGGAAGGAACCGAACTCGCTCGCCACCTGGAGGAGCTGGGAGGCGCGCTGACGCTGCTGCCAGAGCGGGGTGCGCTTGCCGGGGGTGCGGCGGGGCAGGAGCAGCGCGCGGGCCGCGCATTCGCGGAAGCGGGCGGCGAACAGGGCGGAGCCGCCGACCTGGTCCGTGACGATCTGGGCGACCTCGCCCTTGTCGAACAGTGTGTCGGAAGCGCCGATGGGGGCCTGTTCGTTGTCGTACTCCCTGCCCAGCGGGCCGAGCGGCGCCGCCGGGGCCGGCTCGTCGAGCGGGTCCAGCCCCATGAGGTCGAGCCCCATCAGGTCCGCGTCCGGCAGGCGCAGCACGATGCCGTCGTCCGCGTGCATCACCTGGGCGTCCATGCCGTACTTCTCGGAGAGGCGGGCCCCGAGGGCGAGCGCCCACGGGGCGTGCACCTGGGCGCCGAACGGCGAGTGGACGACGACCCGCCAGTCGCCCAGCTCGTCGCGGAAGCGCTCGACGACGATCGTGCGGTCGTCCGGAACGTGGCCGGCGGCGCGGCGCTGCTCGTCGAGGTACGACAGGACGTTGTCGGCGGCCCAGTCGTCCAGGCCGGCGGCCTGGAGCCGGCTACGGGCCGCGTCGGGTGCCAGGTGGCCGATCTCCCGGAGGAAAGCGCCCAGCGCCCGGCCCAGTTCGAGGGGGCGGCCGAGCTGGTCGCCCTTCCAGAAGGGCAGCCGGCCCGGCACTCCGGGGGCGGGGGAGACCAGCACCCGGTCGCGGGTGATGTCCTCGATCCGCCAGGAGGTCGTGCCCAGGGTGAAGACGTCGCCCGCGCGGGACTCGTAGACCATCTCCTCGTCGAGTTCGCCGACCCGGCCGCCGCCCTTCTTCGGGTCGGATCCGGCCAGGAAGACGCCGAACAGGCCCCGGTCGGGGATGGTGCCGCCGGAGGTGACGGCGAGTCTCTGCGCCCCTGGCCGGCCCGTGACCGTACCGGCGATGCGGTCCCAGACGACGCGCGGGCGCAGCTCCGCGAAGGCGTCGGACGGGTAGCGTCCGGCGAGCATGTCCAGGACTGCGGTGAACGCGGACTCGGGCAGCGACGCGAAGGGCGCGGCGCGCCGGGCCAGCGCGAGGAGGTCGTCGGCCTGCCAGATGTCCATGGCGACCATGGCGACGAGCTGCTGGGCCAGGACGTCGAGGGGGTTGGCCGGGATGCGCAGGGACTCGATGTCGCCGCTGCGCATCCGCTCGGTGACCACGGCGGCCTGCACCAGATCGCCCCGGTACTTGGGGAAGACGACGCCCGTCGAGACCGCCCCGACCTGGTGGCCCGCGCGGCCCACCCGCTGGAGACCGGAGGCGACGGACGGCGGCGACTCGACCTGGATCACCAGGTCCACCGCGCCCATGTCGATGCCGAGTTCGAGACTGGAGGTGGCGACGACGGCGGGCAGCCGCCCCGCTTTCAGGTCCTCCTCGACGAGGGAGCGCTGCTCCTTGGACACCGAGCCGTGGTGCGCGCGGGCCAGCAGCGGCGGGGCTCCCTGGGCCGCTCCCGACTGGCCCATGAGTTCGGCAGGAGAGCTGCCCTCGGGGAGCGTTTCGCCGGTGGCCCTCTCGTACGCGATCTCGTTGAGGCGGTTGCACAGGCGCTCGGCGAGGCGGCGGGAGTTGACGAAGACGATCGTCGAGCGGTGCGCCTGGACGAGGTCGGCGATGCGCTCCTCCACCTGCGGCCAGATGGAGGGCTTGTCGCCCTGGTCGTCCTCCTTGGCGGGCGAGCCGCCCAACTCGCCCATGTCCTCGACGGGCACGACCACCGACAGGTCGAAGACCTTGGTGGACGGTGGCTGGACGATCTCGACCTTGCGCTGCGGGGACAGGAAACGGGCCACCTCGTCCACCGGGCGGACCGTGGCGGACAGGCCGATGCGGCGGGCGGGGCGGGGCAGCAGTTCGTCCAGCCGCTCCAGCGACACGGCGAGATGGGCGCCGCGCTTGGTGCCCGCGACCGCGTGCACCTCGTCCAGGATCACCGTCTCGACGCCCTCCAGGGCGGTGCGGGCCGAGGAGGTGAGCATCAGGAACAGCGACTCGGGGGTCGTGATGAGGATGTCCGGCGGTTTCGTCGCGATCGACCGGCGTTCGGCGGGCGGGGTGTCGCCGGAGCGGATGCCGACCCTGATGTCCGGCTCGGGCAGCCCGAGCCGGACGGATTCCTGGCGGATGCCGGTGAGCGGGCTGCGCAGGTTGCGTTCGACGTCCACCGCGAGGGCCTTCAGCGGCGAGATGTAGAGCACCCGGCAGCGCTTCTTCGCGTCCGCGGGCGGCGGAGTGGATGCGAGGGAGTCGAGCGAGGCGAGGAACGCGGCCAGGGTCTTGCCCGAGCCGGTCGGAGCCACCACCAGCACGTCCGAGCCCTCGGCGAGGGCGTTCCAGGCGCCCTCCTGGGCCGCCGTGGGCGTACGGAAGGCCCCCGTGAACCAGCCCCTGGTCGCGGGGGAGAACGAGTCGAGCGCTGTCCTCACCATGGTCCCCATCGTGCACCCCACCACTGACAATCGGCCGCCCACATCCCGTCCGCAGCGCGGACACGCAGGTCAGGGGCGTGGCGCAGGGCGCAGAATGGGCGAATGGAGAGGGCAGCGACGGCCACCGGCCGCGACGGCGAGTGGGCGCGGCACTGGCACTGCCCCGGCGTCCCCGGCCTCGACCTGCTGCGGGCCTGCTACGTCCGGCACTCGTTCGCGCGGCACAGTCACGAGGGGTACGTGCTCGGCGCGGTCCGCCGGGGCATCGAGGACGTCCGCATGCCGGACGGCACGATCAGCGCAGTGCCCGGCAGCGTCGTCATGATCAACCCGGAGGTGCCGCACTCGGCCCGCGCCGGCGTCCCCGAGGGCTGGTCGTACGCCACGCTCTACCCGTCGCGGGACCTGGTCGCGGAGGTGGCCGCGGAGATCACGACGTTGCGCGGCACCCCGGGGTTCGCCGAGACCATCGTCGAGGACCAGGAGACCTCCCGGCTCATCCACGAGGTGCACCGGGCGGCCGAGGAGGGCAACGCGCTCGCCGCCGACAGCCTGGTCCGGATCGCGCTCGCCCGGATGCTGCGTCTGCACGGCTTTTCCCTGCCGGTCCGCAGGTCCGGCGCCGCGGCTGCCCGCACCGCTGCGGCGGCCCGGGAAATCCTGCTGGAACGGATGGACCGGCCGCCGCCGCTGGAAGGCCTGGCGTACGAACTGGGGACCGACCCCTTCGCGCTGCTGCGTGCCTACAAGGCCGCGTACGGACTGCCTCCGCACACCTGGCTCACCAACGCGCGCGTACAGCGTGCGCGGCTCCTCCTGGACGCCGGCGCGACCCCCGCGGACGCCGCCCTGGCGGTCGGCTTCTCCGACCAGCCGCACCTCAACCGGCACTTCACCAGGATCGTCGGGGTGCCGCCGGGCGCCTACCGCCGCGAGCGTGCAAGAACGTACAAGACCGGCGGCCCCCCGCCCTCGTAGCGTCCCCGGTGTGGCAGATCAGACAGCATCCCCGAAATGTCAGGACATACGGACAACAGGATCAGGAGTGTGCGGAGCCGAGCCAAGACGGACTCCGCCGTCGTCGGGGACGCACTCGGCGTCGGTTTCGCCGTCGGGCTCTCCGGCTTCGCCTTCGGAGTGACATCGGCAGGCGCCGGGCTCACCCTCGCGCAGACCTGCGCGCTCAGCCTGCTGGTGTTCACCGGCGCCTCGCAGTTCGCACTCGTGGGGGCGCTCGCGGCAGGAGGCAACCCGCTCGCCGCGGCGGCCGGCGCCTTCTTCCTCGGCGTCCGCAACACCTTCTACGGACTGCGCCTCTCGCAACTGCTCGCGCTGCCCCGCCTCGTACGCCCCCTCGCGGCACAGGCGGTCATCGACGAGACGGCGGCCGTCGCGCTCGCCCAGCCCACCCGGCGCCGTGCGCGCATCGGTTTCACCGTCACCGGGCTCACCCTCTACGTGCTGTGGAACCTCACCACGCTGCTCGGGGCGCTGGGCGCGGAGGCCATCGGGGACACGAACGCCTGGGGGCTGGACGCCGCCGGACCGGCCGTCTTCCTCGCACTGCTCGGTCCGATGCTGCGCACGGCGACGGAACGCCTGGTCGCGGGACTCGCCGTGCTGCTGGGGCTCGGACTGCTGCCCGTGCTGCCCGGCGGTGTGACCGTACTGGTCGCCGCGCTGGCCGCGCCGCTGGTGCTCTTCCTCAAAGGGCGCGGTGAGCGTCGGACGCACATTCCGAAGGAGGACGTCCGTTGAGCGTCTGGATCGCCATTCTGGCCACCGCCGCCGGCTGCTACTTCGCCAAACTGCTCGGGCTGCTCGTGCCCGCGACCGCACTGGAGAGGCCGCTCGTCCAGAAGCTCGCCGCCCTCCTGCCGGTCGCCCTGCTGGCCGCGCTCACCGCGCAGCAGACCTTCGCCACGGGGCAGCACCTGGTGCTGGACGCGCGGGCAGCCGGGCTGGTCGCCGCCGCCGTCGCGCTGGTGCTGCGGGCGCCGTTCCTGGTCGTGGTCGGTGCGGCGGTCGCCGTGACCGCGGGGGCGCGCGTCCTCGGAGGCTGAACACCGCCCGCGGCGAGGCGCGCCTCAGCCGATCTCCCTGCCGTACGCGCGCAGCGTCAGCAGCGCCTCGATCGTGACGAGCGGGCGCGCCTCCAGGCCGGTCCCCGGCGCCCACACCCGCCACCGGACCGGCCAGCCGCCGTCCTCCTGCTGCTCGGCCGCCAGGAAGTCCAGCGAGCGCGCCATCTCCTCGTCGGTGAACCAGCCGCGCGCCAGCGACTGCGGCTCGCGCGCGTAGTCGTACGCGAAATGGTGCTCGCCCGGGGCGTACCCCGGAGCCACCGGAACCTCCTCGCGCCGCGACGGGTCGAGCACCACGAGCCGCTGGGAGCGCACCAGCCGCCCGAGCCGGTCCGCCGCCGCCCGGGCCCGCGGGCGGTCCGGGACACCGTCCAGGAAGGCGACCGCAGCCTGCACCTCGTACGGGTGGGAGGTCTCCAGCGACTCGACCGCCGCCCAGCAGAAGTCGGTGGCCCGGAACAGCCAGGCGTGCCACACCTCGTTCCGGTGCAGCACGCCGACCACCGGCCCCGTGGCCAGCAGTTCGCTCGGCGGATCGTCGACGACGGGCACGAAAGGCGCCGCCGGATAGCCGCGCTGCGAGGGATGCACCGCCGGCAGCGCGCCGTCCTTCGCCGAGACCTCCGTCAGATAGCGGCACACACGCTCCACCCGCGGGCCGCGGCACCGGCCGATCGTCTCCAGCACCCGCAGCGCGTGCGCCGTGTGCAGCGGCTGGCTCACCGGACCCCGCAGGTCGGGCTCCAGGGCGTGGCCGAAACCCCCGTCCCCACCCGCGTACGCGGCGAGCGCGGTCTCGACCGGATCCGCGCCGCCGTCCAGGAAGTGGTACGCGAAGCGCCGCTGCTCCAGCACCCGTGCGGTCAACCACACGAACTGTCCGGCACGGGCGAGGGAGGACTCTCCATTTCCAGCCATGTGCCGACGGTAGGGCGGAAAGCGCTTGAGGCAAGGGGCGCGGACCACCGTGCACTCTCAGGGGCGCGATACTGGTGTCATGCGGTTGACGATTTTCTGGGAGCGGATGGCGGCGCACTTCGGCGAGAGCTACGCCGATTCCTTCGCCCGTGACCACGTGATGTCCGCACTCGGCGGCCGGACGGTGCACGAGGCGCTCGACGCCGGCTGGGACGCCAAGACCGTGTGGCACGCCGTGTGCACCGCCATGGACGTCCCGCAGAGCATGCGCTGAACCGCGCGGCGCCTGCCACGAGCCGAACGCCGGACCGCCCACCCGGCGACACGGGTACGCCCCCCTCGCACTCATGAGTGACACTTGGCCCCGTGGCCCCCACAGACGAGACCGCCCAGGACCAGGCGAAAGCCGCGGAACCCGACCGGCCGAGCACCGCGCCCCCCGTCGGCCCGGCCCGGATGCCCCGGTGGCTGCCGCGCGCCATGGTGCTCGGACTGGCCCTCTACGCCTGCTACCAGCTCGGCGACTGGGCCTTCCACCAGCTCATCGGCCTCCTGCTGAACATCGTGATCGCCTTCTTCCTCGCCCTCGCGGTGGAGCCCGCGGTCGGCCGGATGGCGGCCCGCGGCATGCGCCGAGGCCTCGCCACCTTCCTGGTGTTCTTCGGCGTCATGGTCGTGGGCGTCGGTTTCGTCGTGATGCTCGGTTCGATGCTGGCCGGACAGATCGTGGAGATGGTCGGGGAGTTCCCCAAGTACCTCGACTCGGTGATCAGCTGGGTCAACCAGATCTTCCGCACCAGCCTGTCCAGGGTCGAGGTGCAGGACAGCCTGCTGCGCTCCGACTGGCTCCAGAAGTACGTGCAGAACAGTGCGAGCGGCGTTCTCGACGTCTCGACGACCGTGCTGGGCGGCCTGTTCAAACTGCTGACGATCTTTCTGTTCTCGTTCTACTTCGCAGCCGACGGCCCCCGGCTGCGCCGCGCGCTGTGCTCCGTACTGCCGCCCGCCCGCCAGATGGAGGTGCTGCGGGCCTGGGAGATCGCCGTCGACAAGACCGGCGGCTACCTGTACTCGCGCGGACTGATGGCGTTGATCTCGGGGGTCGCGCACTACATCCTGCTGGTGGCCCTCGGAGTGCCGTACGCCCCGGCGCTCGCCGTGTGGGTCGGGCTGATCTCGCAGTTCATCCCGACCATCGGCACCTACCTGGCGGGTGCGCTGCCGATGCTGATCGCCTTCAAGGAGAACCCCTGGTACGCGCTGTGGGTGCTCTGCTTCGTGGTCGTCTACCAGCAGTTCGAGAACTACCTCCTGCAGCCCAAGCTCACGGCGAAGACCGTCGACATCCACCCGGCCGTCGCCTTCGGCTCGGTCGTCGCAGGTACGGCCCTTATGGGCGCGGTCGGCGCGCTCATCGCGATCCCCGCCGTCGCCACGCTCCAGGCCTTCCTGGGGGCGTACGTGAAGCGGTACGACGTGACCGACGACCCGCGGGTACAGGGCCACCACCGCAGCAGGCGCGCCTCGGCCCTGGCACGGATGCGCGCCGCCCTGAACCGCAGCCGCGACGCCCAGCCCCCGCCCCCCGCTCGGGAGGACGCCGACTGAGCGACGGCGTCCGGCCGCGCCTACGGATGGCGTTGGAGTTCCGCCTTCGGGAGCAGCCGGCGCAGCGGGCGGGGCAGCCACCACGCACGCCGGCCCAGCAGTTGCATCACCGCGGGCACGATCAGGCAGCGGATGACCACGGCGTCCAACAGGATCGCCACCGCCAGGCCCAGGCCGAACTGCTGGAGCACCCAGTGCGACCAGGCCCATCAGGGCGATGATCACCGTGCAGCCCGCGAAGAACACCGTACGGCCGGCCGCGTCCAGGGCGGTTCCGGCGGCCTGCTCCGACACGGCGCCCTTGAGCAGCTCGCTCCGGTAGCGCGAGAAGATCAGCAGCGCGTAGTCGATGCCGACGCCCAGCCCCACCAGCATCATGATCGGCGGGGTGAAGTCGGCGACGTTCGCCAGATGCGAGGCGAGCGCGATCAGAGCCACCGAACTGCCCACCGCGAACAGGGCGGTGAGCACCGGCAGACTCGCGGCGATCAGCGAACCGAAGAGGAACACCAGGATCACGAGCGCGCCCAGGACGCCCGCACCCTCGGCCGCCCCGCCCCCGCCCTCCTCCGCGTTACGGGCCGCGCCGCCTCCGACCGCCGCCGTGACCCCCTCGCCGTCGACGGCGTCGACCGCCGCGATGACTCGGCGTACGTCCTCGGCGGGAACATCCTGCTCCCGTCCGTCCAGCGTCACCGTGGCGTACGCGACGGTCCCGCTCCCGGAGACGGCCGCCCGGTCCTCGTACGGGCTGCGCACGTCCACGACCCGGGGCAGCCCGGAGACCTCGCGGAGCATCCCCTCGACCCTGCCGCGCACCGCGGGGTCGGCGATGCCCCGCGGCGCCCCGACGACGACCTGCAGGGTCGCGTCCGCCTGCGCCGACCCGTGTTCCTCCAGTACGGACTGTGCCCGGTGGGAGTCGGTGCCGGGCAGCGAGAAGTCGTTGTGGTAGGCGCTGCCGACGGTCACGGAAGCACCGGTGAGCGCGGCGACCAGCACCACCCACACGACGAGCGCGCGCCGGCGGTGCGTGTGCGAGAAGGCGGCGAGGCGCTCGAAGACGCTGCCACGGCGGGTCGGTGGCGGTTGTTTGCCCAGGGTGGTCATACGAACTTCTCAAGAGGATGGAGAGGCAAAGGGGGGCGGCAGGGATGCCCGCGGCGTTCGGGCGCGGTGCTTCAGAGGTACGAGGGGCGGGTCACCCGCTTCCGGAAGGCGTGCCACATCCACGCCTGGACGACGACCAGCAAGGCGGTGACCACCAGCAGCGCGGGCACGAGCAGCGAGAGCGTCGCGCCGTCCGCCGCGGACGCGGCCCACGGCAGCCCCGCACCGGCGGACACGACGACCGCGGCCATCAGGACGGAGGTCAGGGCGAACGACTGCCACGGACCGCCGCGCCCGACCAGCCGCCGGGCCCGCTCGTACGGCGCGCCCGTCAGGCGCAGCGCCGCGAACCCCAGCCCGTGCACCGCGAACAGCGAGGCGACCGCCAGGGCGCACAGGACGGCGACCGGGCCCGTCGCGACCCTGTCCGGCGTCCCCGTGAACAGTGCGCACAGCAGCCACCCCCAGGACAGCGCGACGGCCCAGCTCCCGCCCACCACCGCCGCGTCGCAGACCGTCCGCCACCCGCGCCCGCCGGTGCGCCCGCGCAGCCACAGCCCCGCGTCGCGCACCACCCAGCCCGTCAGCAGCGGCAGGACGACCAGGAACTGTCCGGTCAGCAACTCCCCTTCGAGGGTGGGGAAGGCCCCGATGAGCAGCCCGGCCGTCGCGATCAGCCACACCTCGTTGCCGAGGAAGAAGGGGGCGAAGGAGGCCAGTACGAGGCGCCGTTCGGCGTCGTTCCGTCCCAGCCGGGCCAGGAGCATCCCGGTGCCGATGTCGGCTCCGCCGAGGACGAAGTAGCCGGCGGCGAAGAAGCCGAGCAGGGTGAGAGCGAGGGTTTCCACGGCGGGTCTCCTCAGGGAGGGGGAGGGCAGGAGGTGCTCAGTAACGTGCGAGCGGCAGCGGTGCGGCGGAGCCGTGTGTGTGCTCCTCGGCGTCCTCGCGGTCGTCGTGGCCGAGTCCGGCGTCGACGGGGCCCCGGCGCGCACAGCGCAGCAGGAGCCACCAGTTCACGGCGATCAGCAGCGCGAACAGCACGGTGAAGGTGATCAGCGAGGCCCGCATCGCGCCCGGCGAGAGCCCCGAGACCGCGTCCTCGGTCTTCAGCAGCCCGTACACCACCCAGGGCTGCCGGCCGGCCTCCCGGAAGATCCAGCCGCTGATCATCGCGAGGTACGGCAGCGGTACGGACGCCATCAGGAGCAGGTGCCAGAGTCGGAACCGGTACAGCGTCGTCCTGACGGAAGCGAGAACGACGTTGCCGATGCCGAGGTACAGCATCAGGGCGAACGAGATAAGCATCGTCAGCCCGCCGCCCCTGGTCCACGCCTCGGAGGGCACGTAGTCGCCGGGGCCGAAACGAGCCGTCAACTCCGCCTGCAGGCGTGCCATGTCGGCGGCCTCCTGGCTGAATACGGCCGATTTCATGGGTTGCAGCGAGGCGAGCTCAGCGAACTGCACACCGCCGAAGGCCGCCGTCACCAACAGCGCGGGCAGCGCCAGGAACACCCCGATGCGCAGGCTCTTCCCGAAGAACTCCCACTCCGGCGTGCGCCGGAACAGGTGGTACGCACTCACCCCCGCGACGAAGAACCCGGCCGTCAGCAGCGCCCCGCCCAGGATGTGCCCGAAGGCCAGCAGGGTGCTGGGATTGGTCATCAGCGCCCCGGCGTCCGCCAGTACGAGCCGGCCGCCTTCCTCCGCGTGCCCCACGGGGTGGTTGAGGAATCCGTTGGCGACGAGGATCCAGTAGGCCGACAGCAGGGCGGTCAGCGTGACGACCCAGATCATCGCCAGGTGCGCCCACCGGTTGAAGCGGTGCCATCCGAAGATCCACAGACCCAGGAACGTCGACTCCACGAAGAACGCGGCGACCGTCTCCACCGCCAGGGGCGCCCCGAAGACGTTGCCCGCGTAGTGGGTGAGTCCGTTCCAGCTCATCCCGAACTGGAACTCCATCACGATGCCGGTGACGATTCCCACCGCGTAGTTGATGACGTACAACTGCCCCCAGAAACGCACCATCCGTGCGTGCAGTGCGCTGCGGCTGAACGTCGCCCGGGTCTGGAGGCACGCCACGACGAGCGCCAGCCCCAGCGTGAGGGCGACGAACAGGAAGTGCCCGCCCGCCGTCAGGGCGAACTGGAGCCGCGCGAGGTCCACCGTCTCCGGATCCGGTACGGGAGGGGCCTGCGCGAGGAGGTGCCGTGCGACGAGGTCGTGCATGTGTGCTGCCACGCCCACAGCGTCGGCGCGCGGCAGGGTGCGGGGCGTCGGCCGCTCGGCGACACCTGCGCTACCCCGCCGGTTGCGGCCGGTCCGCCGCACGTACCCCGTGAGTTGTCCCCGGAAGCGGGAAGACCCCGGGAGCGGCTCGGGGTCTTCCCCTACGCGCTACCCAAGCCAGCCCGGCACGATCATCCCCGACTCGTAGGCGAGGACGACAAGTTGGGCCCTGTCCCGTACGTCCAGCTTGGTCATGATGCGGCTGACGTGCGTCTTCGCGGTGGCGGGGGAGAGGACCAGCCGCCGGGCGATCTCGTCGTTGGACAGTCCGGCCCCGACCAGGCCCATCACCTCGCGCTCGCGCTCGGTCAGCGCGTTCAGGCGGGGGCTCGGATCCGGCTGCTTGACCCGGCCGGCGAACTCGGCGATCAGCCGGCGCGTGACCGCGGGTGCGAGGAGCGCGTCGCCGCGTGCCACCACCCTGATGCCGTGCAGCAGTTCCATCGGCTCGGTGTCCTTGAGCAGGAACCCGGAAGCGCCCGCGCGCAGCGCCCCGTACACATAGTCGTCGACGTCGAAGGTGGTCAGGATGACCACCCGTACCTCCGTCAGGCGCGGGTCGGCGAGGATGCGGCGGGTGGCCTCCAGCCCGTCCGTGCCGGGCATCCGGATGTCCATCAGCACGACGTCCGGGCGCAGTTCGCGGGCCAGGGCCACGGCCTGCTCGCCGTCGGACGCCTCGCCCACCACCTCGATGTCGTCCTCGTCGGAGAGGATCGAGCGGAATCCCGCCCGTACGAGGGTCTGGTCGTCCGCGAGCAGCACCCGGACCGCCCGGTCCCTGCCTGCCGCCCCCGGGTATGCCGTACGGCCCGTCATGCGTGCTCCTCAAGGGGCAGCCGGGCCTCGACCCGGAAACCCTCCGCCGTGTTGTGTGCGGTCAGTTCGCCGCCGAACGCCCTGGCCCGTTCCGTCATCCCGAGGATGCCGCTGCCCGTGGACCGCGCGTCGGGGGCGCCGTCGCCGTCGTCCTCGATCGTCAGGCGTACGGCGTCGTCGGCGTACCCGAGGGTGATCGAGACATGGCACGCGTGCGCGTGGCGGGTGACGTTGGTGAGGGACTCCTGCACGATGCGGTACGCGGCCAGATCAAGCGGCGGAGGAAGGGGGCGCGGGGCGCCCTCGACGTGCGTCCGGACGTCCAGGCCCGCGGCCCTGGCACGGGCGACGAGCGCGTCGAGCCGGTCGAGCCCCGGCACGGGGGAGGTCGGTGCGGCCTCGTCCGCCTGGCGCAGCATGCCCAGGGTGGACCGCAGCTCGCGCAGGGCGTCCTTGCTGGTGGCCTTCACCGCGGTCAGCGCCTCCTCGGCGGCGGCCAGCGCGACGGCGGGGTCGGGCCCCTTGCCGAGCTTGTGCAGCACGGCGCTCGACTGGACGTTGATCAGCGAGATGCTGTGCCCGAGCACGTCGTGCAGCTCACGGGCGATCCGCAGCCGCTCCTCGGTGGCGCTCTGCCGTGCCCTGGCCTCCTGCTCGCGCTCGGCGGCCAGCGCCCGCTGCTCCACCTCGTGCAGGTAGGCGGCACGGGTGTGCTGGACGCGGCCGAGGGCGACGAGGCTGATCAGCCAGCCGGCCAGCATGGCGAGGGAGACGTTGTCGACCTGGCGGTGGCCCTCGCTCCGGCCCGCCTCACCGAAACCTACGGCCAGCAGCGTCGCGGCGGCGAGGGCGACGGCGGGGACGAGCCTGCCTTCGGCGGACGCGGTGTAGAGCGCCAGCGCGAAGGTGACCATCAGCGGGCCGTCGTAGACGTTCAGCGGGTAGTACGCGGCGCAGGCGAGCAGCGTGACGACCGCCACCGCGACGGGCCACCTGCGGCGGAAGTAGAGCGCGCCGCAGCCCACCGCGGTCAGCGCCCAGCCGATCAGGGCGCGCCCCGCGGTCTCCGTCTCGTACCGCATCGCGACCAGGGTCCAGACGGTCACCAGCAGGACGGCGGCGAGCGTCACCGCGGCGTCCGCCGCGCGCCCGGCGGGCCATGGGGACGCGCGGAGCCCGCGGACGCGGGAGGGGAGGGCCATGCTCGAAGGATAGGCGGGGGCCCGGGGCCGGAAGCCGGGCGTGGCGCGCTTGACAGCAAAATCGAACATCTATTCAAATCAGGGATGCGGCCTGCTGGTGAGCTCAGCGGTTCCCGGGGTTATCCACAGGTCAGGAGCACGCCGAGGCCGATTGTCAGTGGCAGGCGTTAGCGTCATTGACGTGAAGCGATCGAATCAAGCAAACCGGGTGGAACCCATGGCAGCAGGCACCGACCGCGAGAAGGCGCTGGACGCCGCTCTCGCACAGATTGAACGACAATTCGGCAAGGGCGCGGTGATGCGCCTCGGCGACCGGCCGAACGACCCCATCGAGGTCATCTCCACGGGATCGACCGCCCTGGACATCGCGCTCGGCGTCGGCGGACTGCCGCGCGGCCGTGTCGTGGAGGTGTACGGGCCGGAGTCCTCCGGCAAGACGACCCTGACATTGCACGCCGTGGCCAACGCGCAGAAGGCCGGCGGCACCGTCGCCTTCGTGGACGCCGAGCACGCGCTCGACCCCGAGTACGCCAAGGCGCTCGGCGTCGACACGGACAACCTGATCCTCTCCCAGCCGGACACCGGCGAGCAGGCGCTGGAGATCGTGGACATGCTGGTCCGCTCCGGCGCCATCGACCTGATCGTCATCGACTCCGTGGCGGCGCTCGTGCCGCGTGCGGAGATCGAGGGCGAGATGGGCGACTCGCACGTCGGTCTCCAGGCCCGGCTGATGAGCCAGGCGCTCCGCAAGATCACCGGTGCGCTGCACCAGTCCGGCACCACTGCGATCTTCATCAACCAGCTCCGCGAGAAGATCGGTGTGATGTTCGGCTCGCCGGAGACCACGACCGGTGGCCGCGCGCTGAAGTTCTACGCCTCGGTACGGCTCGACATCCGCCGCATCGAGACCCTCAAGGACGGCACGGACGCGGTCGGCAACCGCACCCGCGTCAAGGTCGTCAAGAACAAGGTCGCGCCGCCCTTCAAGCAGGCCGAGTTCGACATCCTGTACGGCCAGGGCATCAGCCGCGAGGGCGGCCTGATCGACATGGGCGTCGAGCACGGCTTCGTCCGCAAGGCGGGCGCCTGGTACACCTACGAGGGCGACCAGCTCGGCCAGGGCAAGGAGAACGCCCGCAACTTCCTGAAGGACAACCCCGATCTCGCCGACGAGATCGAGAAGAAGATCAAGGAGAAGCTGGGCGTCGGCGTCAAGCCCAAGCCGGAAGCCGTCGAGGCGGTGCCCGCCGCGGACGCGGCGGGTGTCGCTGCGGCCCCCGACGCGAAGTCGGTACCGGCTCCGGCGGTGGCCAAGGCGAAGTCGGCCAAGACCACGGCAGCCAAGGGCTAGTCCATGACCCGGAGGACGGACTGGCCGGGCAGCACGGACGACGCACACGAAGGAAGCGGCAGCCATGCCGTACCCGGTGACGCCGGGTACGGCGGGCGTGGCGCACACGGCGGCGCGGGGGAGACCGGGGAGCCCGACGGGCCACCCCGGCTCCCCTGGAGTACCCGGGAACCGGGGGACTACGGGGGCTCGGCAGCCTTCCGAGGTTCCGGGGGCACCGGTGCTTCCGCGGAGGACCGGGCATCCGGCACGTCCGAGGGGTTCGGGACACCCGGCAGGGGTCGCAGGGGCTCCCGGGGGTCCCGGTCGTCCTGGGGGTCCCGGGGCTCCGGCTCTCCCCGGGACTCCGACCGCGATGCGGGGGAGGACACGGACAAGCCGGCTCCCCGGGGCAGGGCCCAGAAGCCGCAGGACCCGGCCGAGCAGGCCCGCGCGATCTGTCTGCGCCTGCTCACCGGCACCCCGCGCACCCGTCAGCAGCTCGCGGACGCCCTGCACAAGCGGGACATTCCCGAGGACGTCTCGGACGAGGTGCTGTCCCGCTTCGAGGAAGTGGGGCTCATCAACGACGCGGCGTTCGCGGACGCCTGGGTCGAGTCCCGCCACCACAGCAAGGGGCTGGCGCGCCGTGCGCTCGCCCGTGAGCTGCGGACGAAGGGTGTGGAGCCGAGCCTGATCGACGAGGCGGTGGGACAGCTCGACTCCGACCAGGAGGAGGAGACCGCCCGCGAACTCGTCGCGCGCAAGCTCCGCTCCACCCGGGGGCTGGACCGGGACAAACGGGTGCGCCGCCTCGCGGGAATGCTCGCCCGCAAGGGCTACCCGGAGGGGCTCGCACTACGGGTGGTCCGGCGGGCACTGGAGGAAGAGGGGGAGGACCCGGAGGGCCTGGGCCCCGAATTGTTCTGACCCCCTGCCGCGGGGCCCACTGCACCCGGTGGGCCCGCAGCGCGACGCCGGCGCAGGACGATGTCCGGCCGCACGGCCCGACATCCGTCCACGGCCCCGAGGTGCTCGGCCCTGAGGTGCACGACCTCGCGGTGCGACTCGCGGATGTCTAGGCCCCGCCCCGTACCTCTGAGACCGGTAGCCCCGCCGCCCGCCACGCCTGGAAGCCGCCGGTCGGGTCCGTGGCCCGATGCAGACCGAGTTGGTGCAGGGAAGCTGCCGCGAGACTCGACGCGTACCCCTCGTTGCAGAGCACCACGATCCGCACGTCGTGCCCCGTCGCTTCGGCCAGCCGATGACTGCCCTGCGGGTCGAGCCGCCACTCCAGTTCGTTGCGCTCGACGACCAGGGCACCCGGGATCAGCCCGTCCCGCTCGCGCAGCGCCGCGTACCGGATGTCCACCAGCAGCGCGCCCGAGGCAGCCGCCTCGTACGCCTCGTGCGGCCCGACCCGGACGAGGCCGGCGCGTACCCGCTCCAGCAACTCGTCGATTCCCACCTGGGCCTGGCACCCTTCCGCACGCGTCACTGCCACTCCTCCGGGCGTTCGACCTGCTCCAGTCGCAGTGCTCCGCCCGTACGGCTGTACCGCCGCATCAGCGGCAGCGGCGGATAGTAGGCGTGCACCGAGATCGCGTGTGTGCTCTGCGACTCGTTGAGCACCTGGTGCACGTGGTGCTCACCGAAGCACCGGCCCTGACCTGGCGTCAACTTCCTTTCCCGGTCCACCCCTTCGGTCAGCTCCAGAGTCTTCCACCCCTGGGTGGGGAGCCGGGCGGCGAGCGACTGCTCGGTCAGCGCACCTGCCGCCGTCGCGAACGCGCCGTGCGAGCCGCCGTGGTCGTGCCACCCGGCGCCGGTCCCGGGTGGCCGGCCGATGAGCCAGACCTCGCTGCCGGCCGGCCCGTCGAGACGCGCCCAGGTGCGTCCCTGCGGATCGAGAGGCAGGGAACCGACGAGCACGGTGTCGGCGGCGGTTCGCCGTACGAAGGCGAGGAGTTGGGCCGGGGTCGGCGCGGCCGTCCGGGCGCGCGCTGGAGGGTGTACGGGTACGGGAAGGGACACGGATGCCGGAAGAGACACGGGAAAGACCGTCCTGAGAGGTTCGCGAACGCGAACGCGCACGCGTGCCGCGGCCTCGAAGGCGAGCTCACCGGAGAGGGAGCCCGAAGAGGCGGAAGCGGCACACCGCACGCGAGGGAAAGAGGCGAATTCAGCAGGACGGGCGACAGACGCAGCCCGCGTAGCGGACGAGGTCCATATGGACCCTCCGCCACAGGCACACATCGGTGTCGCTCATGCTCCGGAGTGCACCACGTGCGCCTGGGCCGGTCAATTGATGTCCGCGGTCCGATCGCCGGGCACGGCAACCACGGAGACGTCCTCCTGCGGGTCCTTCGCTTCCTGCGCGTCCGGCTCTTCGGGTTCGCCGCCGCGCGCCGCGTCCGCCGCCGCGTACAGCTCCGCCGGACGCACCCCGTCAAAGGCCGCGACGAGGTGCCCGTCCGGGCGTACGAGCAGTACGGTGTGCGCCGTCGCCCCGGGATAGCCCTCCGCGACGAGCAATTCCGCCGGTACCGGCAGGGCGGTGACCGCCGTCGCCAGCCGGGGCATCACCCCCGCCGTCATCCAGTGCCGCCGGTCCCACACCCCGGTGCCCGGCGCGACCAGCACCACCAGCAGGTGTGCTTGCCCCAACCGGTCCCGGAGCCGTACGGCGGTGCCGTCGGGCGCGGTGACCCGCACGTCCTCCACCGGTGCGCCGGGCTCGGTGGCGACGACCGCGTCCGCGTCCCCGTGCGGCGGGGCCGCCAGCGGGGAGTGCCGGTACACGGGCAGGGCGCCCAGCGCGCCGCCGCCCAGGTGCCCGTCCGCCAGCATGCCGTCGTGACTCCTGGCCGCTCCCGGGAGCACCGCGCGCAGTCCCCGGCCGCCGCGCAGAATCGGAAGTGCCTGGTCGGCGGCGCGCAGCCGGGCGGCGACGGCAGTGCGCCGCTCCTGCTCGTAGCTGTCGAGGAGGGTGTCGGAGGCGTCGTGGTGCAGGGCGTGCGCGAGCTTCCACGCGAGGTTCTCGACGTCTCGCAGCCCCTCGTCGACGCCCTGGGTGCCGAGCGCGCCCAGCAGGTGGGCGGCGTCCCCGGCGAGGAACGAACGTCCCTCGCGCCACCGCTGGGCGAGACGGTGGTGCAGGGTGTACACGCCGGTGTCGATGAGCTCGTAGGGCGGCGTCTCGCCGCACCAACCGGCGAGGGTGTCGCGGATGCGCGTGATGAGGGCGTCGGGGGTCACGAGGTCGCCGCGCGGAGGCAGCAGCCAGTCCAGCCGCCACACGTCGCCGGGGAGGGGACGGGCCGTGACTTCGGGGCCGCCGCCACGCCACGGCGGCTGACGGTGCATCACGGCCATGTCCGGCCACGGGAGTTCGGTGTGCAACGCCGCGACCGCGTGCCGTTCGACCGCGGTGCGGCCGGCGAAGCGGATGCCGCAGAGCTTGCGGATGGTGGAGCGGGCGCCGTCGCAGCCGACCAGGTAACTGCCGCGCCAGTACAGGTGGCCGGGGTCCCGGGTGTGGACGGTGACGCCCTTGCCGTCCTGCTCGATCGTATCGACGCGGGCCTTGCTGACGAGTTGGACGAGGGGGTGCGCGACGGCGGCGTCGTACAGCCCCCGGGTGAGCGTGTGCTGGGGGACGTGCAGGGGAGACAGGTATCCGCTGTCCGGGAATCCGTCGCCGGGGAACTCCCCTTCGTCACCGAGCGTGAGTTCGGTGACGACCTGCTTGCGCCGCATCGACCGCCACCCCGACCAGTGCGCCCCCTCGTCCCGGGCGGAGACGCAGCCGAGCCGCGCGACCAGCGCCGCGGTGTCCGGCCGCAGCACGACGGTCCTGGCCGTGCGCGGCTCCACCGTGCCGTCGCCCTCGTCGAGGACGACGGAAGGCACGTGCTGTGCGGCGAGGGACAGAGCGAGCGCGAGCCCGACCGGTCCGGCGCCGACGACGATCACCGGGTCCACGACGCGGACCCTCCGCCCCGAACGGACAAGCGGAAAGCTGCACGACAAACCGCACAAGCGGTAGTGGAAACACGGTGCTCGATCACAGAACGTATGCAACCCACTGCGGGTGCTTGCGTCAAGTGACGGAGGCAGGGGTCGTGGGCCTACCTGCGTCGGGCCTGGGTGCCGGGGGCCGCACGGGTGCGCCGGGGCGGCCTCGGACGCCGGCCTTACTGGGGTGGAAACGCGAAACTCCGGTGGTTCCTGCGACATCGTACGTCGCTTGAACCACCGGAGTTTCCGGGCGGGTCGGCGTGGCTGTGGGTCAGAGAGCGGCACCCATGCCGCCAGCGGCGTCGATCACATTCCTGTCGACCATGGCGCCGGTGCTCTTCTTCCCCTCGCGGAGCCGCCTCTCCAGCCAGCTCGCGAAGCTGGTGAGGGCGAAGTTGACGAGGATGAAGATCAGGGCGACCACGGTGAGTGCGGCGATGGTGTTGGCGCCGTAGTTCGCCGTGATGGTGCGCACCTGGAAGAGCAGCTCGTTGAAACCGAGAATCGCACCTCCGAGCGCGGTGTCCTTGACGATGACCACAAGCTGGCTGACCAGAGCGGGCAGCATGGCGGTGACCGCCTGCGGCAGCAGTACGAAGAGCATCATCTGCCCCTTCCGCATGCCGATGGCCTTGGCCGCGTCTGTCTGACCGGTGGGCAGAGACTGGATTCCCGACCGTACGATCTCGGCGATGACCGACGCGTTGTAGAGCACCAGGCCCGTTACCACGGCGTAGAGCGGGCGGACCTCGGAGTCGATGGTGCTGAAAAGGACGAACAGTTGATGGGCGAACACCATCATGATCAGTACGGGGATCGACCGGAAGAACTCGACCACGACACCGACCGGAACGCTGATCCAGGCGTGGTCCGAGAGGCGGCCGATGCCGAGGATGGCGCCGAGCGGCAGCGCGATCACCAGGGAGAGTGCTGCCGCCTTGAGGGTTTCCAGCAGGCCCGGCAGCAGGAAGGTGGTCCACACCCGGGAGTCCGTGACGAAGGGACTCCACTTGTCCGCGTCCAGCTGGTTCTTCTCGTCCATGGTGGCCAGCACCCACCAGGCGGCCAGCCCGATGAGAACCACGAAGACGACCGTGTAGATGATGTTGCGCCGCTTGGCGCCGGGCCCGGGAGCGTCGTACAGGACTGAAGTCATCGCTTGACCGCCACTCGCTTGGACACCCAGCCGAGCAGCAGGCCGGTGGGCAAGGTGAGAAGGACGAATCCGAGTGCGACGACGCCGAAAACGGCGAAGAGCGCGTCGGACTCGTTCTCGACCATGTTCTTCATCAGGTACGCGGCTTCGGCGACACCGATCGCGGCGGCGACCGTGGTGTTCTTCGTCAGTGCGATCAGCACGTTCGCCAGCGGAGCGACGACCGAACGGAACGCCTGAGGAAGGATGATGAGCGTCAGTACCTGGGTGAAGCCGAGTCCCAGCGCACGGGCCGCCTCGGCCTGGCCGACCGGAACGGTGTTGATGCCCGAGCGCAGTGCCTCGCAGACGAAGGTGCCGGTGTACGCGACCAGGCCGAGTACGGCCAGCCGGAAGCCGATGTCCTCGGAACGTTCCGCGCCGAGTTCGAACCCGAGCGTCTGGTACAGACCGAGGAGGGAGCCCACGATGATGATCGTCAGCGGGGTGTTGCGGACCACGTTCACATAAGCGGTGCCGAAGCCGCGCATCAGCGGAACGGGACTTACCCGCATCCCAGCCAGCAGGGTTCCCCATACGAGGGAGCCGACGGCCGAGTAGAGGGTGAGCTGAACCGTCACCCAGAAGGCACCGAGCAGGTCGTACCGCCCGGAAGTAAGAAATTCGAACACGATGCCCCGCGATCTCTCCTTGTTGGATCGTGGCGCGCGCCGCCGGCCGGGCCGGCGGCGCGTCAGTCACTGCTTGCTCAGCCCTTTTCGGTGATCTCCGGGGCGGGCTCGTACTTGTAGTTGGCCGGGCCGAAGTGCTCCTTCACGGCCTTCTCCCAGGACCCGTCGGACTTCATCTTCTCGAGCGCCTTGTTGATCTTGCCCTGAAGGTCCTTGTCGCCCTTCTTGAGACCGATGCCGTAGTTCTCGTCGCTCAGCTTGAGACCGGCGAGCTTGAACTTGCCCTGGTGCTCCTTCTGGGCGGCGTAACCGGCGAGGATCGAGTCGTCCGTGGTCAGGGCGTCGACGGTCTTGTTCTGCAGACCGTTGAGGCACTCCGAGTAGCCGCCGAGCGTCTGGAGGTCGGCCTCGGGGGCCAGCTTCTCCTTGACGTTCTGCGCCGAGGTGGAGCCGGTGACCGAGCAGAGCTTCTTGTTGTTGAGGTCCGTGGCCTTGGTGATCGAGGTGTCGTCCGCGCGGACCAGCAGGTCCTGGTGGGCGAGGAAGTATGGGCCGGCGAAGTCGACCCGCGCCTTGCGCTTGTCGGTGATCGAGTAGGTGCCCGCGACGAACTTCACGTCACCGTTGCTGATCAGGTTCTCGCGCTCGGCGGACGGCGCCTGCTTGAACTCGATCTTGTCCTCGGGGTAACCCAGCTCCTTGGCCACGTACCGCGCGACGTCGACGTCGAAGCCCGTGTACTTGCCGTCCTGCGTCTTCAGCCCGAGACCCGGCTGGTCGAACTTGATACCGATGACGATCTTGTCGCCATCCTTGCCCTTGTCGCCTCCTCCGCCACAGCCCGTGGCGACGAGAGCGAGGGTCGCGGCTGCGGCGACGGCGGTGCTGATCCTGCGGAGCTTCATGGTGAACATCCCTTACGTCGATGAGAGCGCGTAGGTGGAGCTTGGGTCATCGGGGCCTTTGTGGCCTCCGGGCCGGATCCTGCCCGACAACCGTCGTGAAGCGAACGGCATTCGTCAGTGGTGAAGGATCTTCGAGAGGAAGTCCTTGGCCCGATCGCTACGAGGGTTGCTGAAGAACTGATCCGGCGTGGCCTCCTCGACGATCTTCCCGTCCGCCATGAAGACGACCCGGTTCGCCGCCGAACGCGCGAAGCCCATCTCGTGGGTGACGACCACCATGGTCATTCCGTCGCGCGCCAACTGCTGCATGACCTCCAGAACCTCGTTGATCATCTCCGGGTCGAGCGCCGACGTGGGCTCGTCGAAGAGCATGACCTTCGGTTCCATGGCCAGCGCCCGTGCGATGGCGACGCGTTGCTGCTGACCGCCGGAGAGCTGTGCCGGGTACTTGTCCGCCTGCGCGCCGACGCCCACCCGGTCCAGCAGGGCGCGCGCCTTCTCCTCCGCGGTCTTCTTGTCCATCTTGCGGACCTTGACCTGGCCCAGCGTGACGTTCTCCAGGATCGTCTTGTGGGCGAAGAGGTTGAACGACTGGAAGACCATGCCGACGTCGGCGCGCAACCGCGCCAACTCCTTGCCCTCCTGGGGCAGCGGCTTCCCGTCGATGCGAATGTCCCCGGAGTCGATCGTCTCCAGGCGGTTGATGGTGCGGCACAGCGTGGACTTCCCGGACCCGGAGGGTCCGATGACGACGACGACCTCGCCACGGGCGATGGTCAGGTCGATGTCCTGGAGCACATGCAGCGCGCCGAAGTGCTTGTTGACGTTGCTCAGGACCACCAGGTCCGTCGACGCGGGTACCGCGTCCTCGGCGCCCTTGGTCACTGAAACTCCGCTCATCGGCTTTTGCTCCGTCCTCCTCGGTTGGGAGGACCTTAGTCACCCAGTGCTACCAGCGTCAGTACATCTGAGGGGAAATTGAGCATAACGATCCGGCCTCAACCGGACACTCTGCGTGAAGGGGGCACCTGGCGGGGATACCGGCTCCATAACGGAACAAGGCCGTGATGAGAAGGGTCTTGACGGAGAGTGTCCGCATCGGCGTGGATGCCCTGGGGCCACAAAGGCCGGAGACTCGGTATCAGCGACGCGGAAAGGAGGGGCGATGAGACTGCTGCTCGTCGAGGACGACAACCATGTCGCCGCCGCCCTGTCCGCCGTCCTCGCCCGGCACGGCTTCCAGGTGGTCCACGCGCGCAACGGCGAGGAGGCACTCCAGGCCTTCCTCCCCGACGATCGGGCGCCCCACGACCAGGAGCCCTTCGGGGTCGTCCTGCTCGATCTCGGCCTGCCCGACCAGGACGGGTACGAGGTCTGCGGCAAGATCCGCAAGCGCACCAGCACCCCGGTGATCATGGTGACCGCCCGCGCCGACGTCCGCTCCCGCATCCACGGCCTGAACCTCGGTGCCGACGACTACGTCACCAAGCCGTACGACACGGGTGAGCTGCTCGCCCGGATCCACGCGGTGAGCAGGCGCACGGTGACCGGGGAGACGCCCTCCGCTCCGGGAGACGCCGGTGTACGGCTCGGCCCCGTGCACATCGAGCTGCCCACCCGCCGCGTCAGTGTCGACGGTACGGCCGTTCCGCTCACCCGCAAGGAGTTCGACCTGCTCGCCCTGCTCGCGCAGCGTCCGGGGGTCGTCTTCCGGCGTGAGCAGATCATCAGCGAGGTGTGGCGCACGAGCTGGGAGGGGACCGGGCGCACGCTGGAGGTCCATGTGGCGTCGCTGCGTTCCAAGCTGCGCATGCCCGCACTGATCGAAACGGTGCGCGGTGTCGGCTACCGGCTGGTCTCCCCGGACGCCGGCGCTCCGCAGTCCACCGGGAGCCCGGCCGGGCCGGCCACCTCCGATGCGACGAGCCCCCCGGCCGCCCCCGGCGCCGCTGACCCGCCCGGCGTCCCTGGCACGCCGGGTGCCGCCCAGGCCCCGTAACGACTCTCCCGTGCGCACCCGCCTCCTTCCGCTCCTCCTCATCCTGCTCTCGGGCATGCTGATCGCCTTCGGCTTCCCGCTCGCCGTACGGGAAGCCGCCGCGCAGCAGCAGCACGTGGTCGTGGACCGGATCGACGACACGGCGCGCTTCGCCGCCCTCGCCCAGTTCGTCACCGAGCGCACCGCCGCCAGGAACGAGCGCCGCGACACCCTGATGGCCGAACTCACCCGTTATCACGAGGTGTACGGAATACAGGTCGGCGTCTTCTACCGCGACGGCGGTGCGATGGCCGCCGCCCCGGGCCACTGGACCGTCGAGGAGGCCGGCGAACCCGGCAGAGAAGCCTTCCAGGAGGCCCTCGCCGGGCGCCGCAGCCACGACCCGCCGCAGGTCTGGCCCTGGCAGGAGCACACCCTGGTGGTGGCCTCGCCGGTCGTACGGGACGGCGACGTGATCGCCGTCGTGGTCACCGACTCGCCCACCGGACAACTGCGTACGCGCATCCTGCACGACTGGCTGCTGATCGCGGCCGGCGAGTTCGCGGCGCTCTTCGTGGCGATCGGCGCCGCGTACCGGCTGACCGGCTGGGTGCTGCGCCCGGTGCGCGTGCTGGACGCGGCCACTCACGACATCGCGACCGGCCGGATGAACTCCCGGGTCGCACCCTCCGGCGGCCCTCCCGAACTGCGTCGCCTGGCACGCTCGTTCAACGAGATGGCCGACAACGTCGAGGACGTCCTGGAGCAGCAGCGGGCCTTCGTCGCCGACGCCTCCCACCAGCTGCGCAATCCGCTCGCCGCGCTCCTCCTGCGCATCGAACTCCTGGCACTCGAACTCCCCGAGGGCAACGAGGAGATCGCCTCCGTGCGGACCGAGGGCAAGCGCCTCGCCCGGGTCCTCGACGACCTCCTGGACCTGGCGCAGGCCGAACACGCGTCCGCCGACCTCCAGTTGACGGATCTTGGTGAACTCGCCACCGAACGGGTCGCGGCCTGGTCCCCGCTCGCCGACGACAAGGGCGTACGCCTGCTGCGAAGCGGGCCCGAAGCGGTCACCGCCTGGGCCGACCCGGTGGCGCTCTCCAGCGTCCTGGACGCGGTGATCGACAACGCGGTCAAGTTCACGCCCGCCGGGGAACGGGTCACCGTCGAGGTCGCCACCGACGGCGACACCTGCACCGTCGTGGTCGCCGACGGTGGTCCCGGCCTCACCGAGGACGAACTCACCCGAGTCGGTGACCGGTTCTGGCGCAGCAACCGCCACCAGAACATCAAGGGCTCCGGCCTCGGCCTGTCCATCTCCCGCGCCCTGCTGCTCGCGGGCCGGGGCACGATCCGGTACGACGCGAACGAACCCCACGGGCTGCGCGTGACGGTCTGCGTTCCGCGCACGGCACCCTGAGGGCCGGGCCGACCGGGCCGACCGACGCCGCCCGGAGCTAGGGCTTGGCCGACCGGTAGTAGCGCGCCGCGCCCTCGTGCAACGGCAGCGGGTCGGTGTAGATCGCCGTCCGCAGGTCCACCAGCTGAGCCGCGTGCACCTGCCGGCCGATCCGGTCCCGGCTCCCGATCACCGTCCCGGTGAAGCGCTTCGTCAGCTCGGGGTCGGTGGTGTCCCGGGTCACCAGCAGGTTCGCCACCGCGATCGTCGGCACGGCCTCCTGGTTGCGCACCTTGGCGTAGGCGTCGGGGGGCATCACCGCCGACCGGTAGTAGCGCGCGGTGTCGTCCGGGCTCTGCAACGCCTCCACCAGCTCCGGGCCGAGCGGAACCAGCCGTACCGGCATGCGCTCCGACAGATCCCGCACCGCGCTCGTCGGCAGCCCGCCCGACCAGAAGAAGGCGTCGATGCTGCCCGACTCCAGCCGCCGCGGCATCGTGTCGATCCCGATCGGCACCGGCTCCACGTCCCGCTCGGGATCGAGCCCGGCGGCCTCCAGCACCCTGTTCGACACCAGCCGCACCCCCGAGCCCGCCTGCCCCACGGCGACCTTCCGGCCCCGCAGGCCGGCGACGGTGCGTACCTTCGAGCCCTCCGGCACCACCAGCTGCACGTAGTCGTCGTACAAGCGGGCGCAACCGCGCAGCCGCTCCGCACCCGGCCGTCCGTGCCGCTGGTACGTCGCGACGGCGTCGGCGGTGGCGACCGTGAAGTCGGCCTCCCCGGACACGACCCGTGCCAGGTTCTCCTGCGAACCCTCGCTGGTGCGCAGCGTCACTTTCAGTTCGGGCATGTCCCGCCGCAACGCATCTTCGAGCAGGACCCCGTACCGCTGGTACACCCCGGTCGGCACCCCCGTGCTGAAGGTGACCGCCCCCCTGGGCGCCGGCGGACCCGACGGCAGCAGCCACCACAGCAGCAGCCCGCCCACCGCCAGCAGGGCCACCGCCCCCTGGAGGGCACGACGGCGTCCGATGCGGCGCAGGAGGGCAGGCATGACGGTGATCCTGCCAGCTCAACGCCCCCGCCGACCAGAGCCGAGTACCGCGCGACGCCCCGGCGGCCGGCCGCCCCGTACCCTGGTGGGCGAGATGAGCGAGAAGACATACGAGGTGCGCACCTACGGGTGCCAGATGAACGTCCACGACTCCGAGCGCCTGTCGGGCCTCCTGGAGGGCGCGGGATACGTCCGCGCACCCGAAGGGGCCGACGGTGACGCCGACGTCGTCGTCTTCAACACCTGCGCGGTCCGGGAGAACGCCGACAACAAGCTGTACGGCAACCTCGGACGGCTCGCGCCGATGAAGACGAAGCGGCCCGGCATGCAGATCGCCGTCGGAGGCTGTCTGGCGCAGAAGGACCGCGACACCATCACCAAGCGGGCCCCGTGGGTGGACGTCGTCTTCGGCACGCACAACATCGGCAAGCTGCCCGTGCTGCTGGAGCGCGCCCGTATCCAGGAAGAGGCACAGGTCGAGATCGCGGAGTCGCTGGAGGCGTTCCCCTCGACGCTGCCCACGCGCCGCGAGAGCGCCTACGCCGCGTGGGTCTCCATCTCCGTCGGCTGCAACAACACCTGCACCTTCTGCATCGTGCCCGCCCTGCGCGGCAAGGAGAAGGACCGCAGGACCGGCGACATCCTCGCCGAGATCGAGGCCCTGGTCGCCGAGGGCGTCTCCGAGATCACCCTGCTCGGCCAGAACGTCAACGCGTACGGCTCCGACATCGGCGACCGCGAGGCGTTCAGCAAGCTGCTGCGCGCCTGCGGGAAGATCGAAGGGCTGGAGCGGGTCCGCTTCACCTCCCCGCACCCGCGCGACTTCACCGACGACGTGATCGCCGCGATGGCCGAGACGCCCAACGTGATGCCGCAGCTGCACATGCCGCTCCAGTCCGGCTCCGACGCGATCCTGAAGTCGATGCGCCGCTCCTACCGGCAGGAGCGCTTCCTCGGCATCCTGGACAAGGTGCGCGCCGCGATGCCCGACGCCGCCATCTCCACCGACATCATCGTGGGCTTCCCCGGCGAGACCGAGGAGGACTTCGAGCAGACGATGCACACCGTCCGCCAGGCGCGCTTCGCCAACGCCTTCACCTTCCAGTACTCCATCCGCCCCGGCACCCCCGCGGCCACCATGGAGAACCAGATCCCCAAGGAGGTCGTCCAGGAGCGCTACATGCGTCTGGTCGCCCTCCAGGAGGAGATCTCCTGGGAGGAGAACAAGAAGCAGGTCGGCCGCACCCTGGAGGTCATGGTCGCCGAGGGCGAGGGCCGCAAGGACGGCGCGACGCTGAGGCTGTCCGGCCGCGCCCCCGACAACCGGCTCGTCCACTTCACCAAGCCCGCCGAAGAGGTGCGCCCCGGCGACGTGGTGACCGTCGGGATCACCTACGCCGCGCCGCACCACCTGCTCGCCGAGGGCGAGACCACGGCGGTGCGCCGCACCCGGGCCGGCGACGCCTGGGAGAAGCGCAACGCGCAGCCGCGGCAGGGTCCGGGCGTCCTGCTGGGCCTGCCGAAGATCGGCGTGCCGGAGCCACTGCCCGCGGCCACGGGCGGCTGCACCCTCAACTGATCGCACTGGTGGGGGAGGTGCCGGGCCGCTCGGGTTCGTCCCGGCCTCCCTTTCGGTATGCGGCGGCCCACGGCCCGGCCAGGTGCGCGGGCCCCGCGTTAGGCTGCCGGACATGCTCGTAGCCGCCGCCGTATGTCCCTGCCCGCCGCTGCTCGTACCCGAGGTGGCCGCGGGTGCCGCGCCGGAGCTCGACGCCGTGCGCCGCGCCTGCGCGGACGCGCTGGGAGTGCTCGCCGCGGCCCGGCCCGACCTGCTCGCCGTGGTCGGACCGGCCGGACCGGAGGGCCAGGGGCCGCACCCGCAGGGTGCGCGGGGGGACTTCCGCGGATTCGGCGTGGACCTCCAGGTGCGGCTGGGCAAGGGCGAAGCGGCCTCGGAACGCCCCCTGCCGTCGTCCCTGTCGCTGGCCGCCTGGCTTCTCGGCAGAACGGGCTGGGCGGGGCCCGTGGAGGGTCTCGGCGTGGCCGAGGACCTGCCCGCCGCCCACTGCGCCGGGACCGGCCGCGAGCTGGCGGGGCGGGCGGGCCGGGTGGCCCTCCTGGTGATGGGCGACGGGAGCGCCTGCCGCACTCTGAAGGCGCCCGGCTACCTCGACGAACGCGCCGAGGGCTTCGACGCCGACGCGGCCCGCGCGCTGGGCACCGCCGACACCGCCGCCCTGCTCGCTCTGGACGGGGAACTCGCGTACGGCCTCAAGTGCGCGGGCCGGGCCCCCTGGCAGGTGCTCGCGGGTGCCGGGGACGGGGCGGACATGGGAGGGCAGCTGCTGTACGAAGGTGCTCCGTACGGCGTGGGGTACTTCGTCGCCGCCTGGACGTAGCGCCGGGGCCGGTGCCCTGCCGGAGGCGGCCCGCGGCTGCCTGGCGGAGCTTCGGGGTGCGGGGAGCCCCGGGGTACGGGAACGGCCGCGGAACCCGGAAGGTTCCACGGCCGTTCCCGTACCCGCCTGTGAGCCTTTCAGGAGGCCTTCGGCGGCGGCGGCGGAGTGCCGCCGTCGTCCTTCGTGGAGAGACGGTCCAAGGCGTCCTTGGCCTTGCCCGTTCCCGACTGGATCTGGTTGCTGTACTTGCCCTTGGTCTTGGAATCGACGGCCTGGGCGGCCTTGTCGAGACCCTGCTCGATCTTGCCCCCGTGCTGTTGCGCGAGGTCCGCGGCCTTTTCCTTCGCCGGGGCCAGCTTGGCCTTCAAATTGTCCAGAAAGCCCATGGGGCACCTTCCCTCGGGGGACTCCTGGGTTCCGGTCCCACGGGACCGGAACCTAGGTACGGGCGGTTTCGCCCACCTCATTGTCCGCTGCCTTGGCCGCGGACGGCTGCCCGGGGATCTCCGTGTTCTCCGTGGCGGCGGCCGGGGAGTTCGCGGCCGTCTCCGTGGCGGCCTGTGCGTCGGCCTTGTCGTCGGCTTCGGCGGTCTTCGGCTCGGCGGTCACGGGCTCCGCGGCGGCGCCGGCCTCCGGAGCGGTGGTCTGCTCCTCGCCGGTCGGCGCCTCGGCGGACACCTTCGGCTTACGGCGAAACATCGCAAAAATATCCATTACCACTCCATACCGTACTCGTGTGGGCGAAATGCCGCGCCGTCCGGTGCGTCCCATTGCGCCGCCCGGAGACGCCGGTCCGTAAACCGGCGCGCGGAACCTCGCAACAGGAACGACCCCGCACGCGCCTCGTCACGTCGCTCGTTCGGGGAAGCGCCGCGGGTTTGCGAGACTTGGCCGGTGAGAACTGCAGCTCCCGCACCGCGGGTCATCGCCGTCGTCGGTCCCACCGCGGCCGGAAAATCCGATCTGGGCGTCGCCCTCGCCCGGCATTTCGGCGGCGAGGTCGTCAACGCCGACTCCATGCAGCTCTACCGCGGGATGGACATCGGCACCGCGAAGCTGACGCCGGAGGAGCGCGGCGGGATTCCGCACCGGCTCCTCGACATCTGGGACGTCACCGTCACCGCGAACGTCGCCGAGTACCAGCGGCTCGCCCGCAAGGAGATCGACCGGCTGCTCGCCGCAGGACGCACCCCGGTCCTCGTCGGCGGCTCGGGGCTGTACGTGAAGGGTGCCATCGACGTCATGGAGTTCCCCGGCACGGACCCCGAGGTCCGCGCCAGACTGGAGGCGGAACTCGCCGAGCAGGGGCCCGGCGCCCTCCACCTGCGGCTCGCCACGGCCGACCCCGGAGCGGGCCGCGCCATCCTCCCCAGCAACGGCCGCCGCATCGTCCGCGCACTCGAAGTGATCGAGATCACCGGCCGCCCCTTCACCGCCCAGCTGCCCGGCCACCAGTCGGTGTACGACACCGTGCAGATCGGCGTCGACGTCGCCCGCCCCGAACTCGACGACCGCATCGCCGCGCGGGTGGACCGCATGTGGGAAGCGGGTCTCGTGGACGAGGTGCGCACCCTGGAGGCGCAGGGCCTGCGCGAGGGCCTCACGGCCTCCCGGGCGCTGGGGTACCAGCAGGTGCTGAGCGCCCTCGCCGGCGACTGCACGCAGGAGGAGGCGCGGGCCGAAACCGTGCGCGCCACGAAGCGGTTCGCACGCCGCCAGGACTCCTGGTTCCGCCGTGATCCCCGGGTCCACTGGCTGAGCGGTGCGGCCGAGCACCGTGCGGAACTTCCGCACCTCGCGCTGGCGTTGCTCGAACGAGCGGTCACAGCCTGATCACGTGATGGCATCGGGACGCCCCGCCCGTCATTCCGGTGCCCGTGCGCGTGCCATCATCGAGCTTCGATCGACCGTTGGAGTCCGAGTGGGAGGGCGCGTGGCGATGGAGGCCGGCCCTCGCGACAGAGCACAGGAAGAACCGGAGCGGTTGAGTCCTGACGGGCCCGAAGACCAGTCCCTGACACCGGGAGAGCTGCCCGACGTCCCGGAGGTGCCCGAAGTCCCCGGACTCCCGGCACCCGAGGCCGAGGTCGAGGTGGAACTGCGTCCGCAGCGCCGGCTGCGGATCTGGCAGCTCGCCCCCATCGTGACGCTCGCCGCCATCGGCTCGCTGATGTTCGCCTTCCCGCTGGCCTTCCAGATCGGCGACGGCGGTGCGGTCGTCGCCATGCTCGGCCTGCTGATCAGCGGCTGCGCGGTGGGCTGGGGCATGACCGCCGCACGCCGCGTCGGCTACACCTGGCCCGGCCTGCCCGCCCGGGGCTCCGGCGCACGTACGGACTGGCGGGTGGCCGCCCTGTACGCGGTGGTGTGCGTGACGCTCGTCGTGCTGGCCGTCTGGCGCGTCGCCCGGCTCCGCTGAGCAGGCCGCTGCGGCCCCCGTGGACGCAGGCCGCTCCGGCCCCCGCGCATCGTCCAGGCGCCGACCGGGCCGGAGATCGTCCGTCGTACCCGGCGCTTACGATGGATCCCGTGACCACCGCACCCGCCGCCGCCGCGCCGATCGCCTTCCTCAAGGGACACGGCACCGAGAACGACTTCGTGATCGTTCCCGACCCGGACAACGCCCTCGCCCTGCCCGCGGCCGCCGTCGTGCGGCTCTGCGACCGCCGGGCCGGCATCGGCGGCGACGGACTGCTGCACGTCGTACGGTCCGAGGCGCACCCCGACGCGCGGGCGATGGCCGACCGGGCCGAGTGGTTCATGGACTACCGCAACGCGGACGGCTCGGTGGCCGAGATGTGCGGCAACGGCGTACGGGTCTTCGCCCGCTACCTCCAGCACGCGGGCCTGACCGACGCCGGCGACCTCGACATCGCCACCCGTGGCGGCGTCAAGCGCGTCCACCTCGACAAGAACGGCGACATCACCGTCTCGATGGGCCGCGCGGTCCTGCCCGGCACGGACGTCACCGTCTCCGTCGGCAACCGCGCCTGGCCCGCCCGCAACGTCAGCATGGGCAACCCGCACGCGGTGGTCTTCGTCGAGGACCTGGCGCACGCCGGGACCCTGTACGACCCGCCGGCGTTCAGTCCGCCCGCCGCCTACCCCGACGGTGTGAACGTGGAGTTCGTCGTCGACCGCGGCCCGCAGCACGTCGCGATGCGCGTGCACGAGCGAGGCGCCGCCGAGACCCGGTCCTGCGGGACCGGCGCGTGCGCCGTCGCCGTGGCCGCAGCCCGCCGTGACGGCCACGACCCGGCCGCCACGGGGAACCCCGTCACGTACACCGTCGACGTCCTCGGCGGACGCCTGGTGATCACCGAAACGCCGGACGGCGCGATCGGGATGAGCGGCCCGGCGGTGATCGTCGCCGAGGGGCACATCGACCCCGCGTGGCTGGGATCGCTCGAATTCGCCGTCGCATAGTTCTTCGCTCGAACGGGTGATCCGCTTCACTCCGGGCGGGACCCGGTCAGCACCGCGTGGTGGGGTCGGTAGCATCAAGCACCGGCCCGGACGGGACACTCCCGACGAAGGCAGGGGGAGTCTCCACCCGCCCACCGCCGGTCGAGGCTGCCGGAGGTGCCCATGAGTGCAGAGGCCACCAACCCCAACGGTGTGTCCCCGGAGATCCGTCCGACGGCCCCGTCGGCGGCGCTCCAAGGGGCCGCACGGAGCCGCAGGCGCGGCCGTCACCGGATCGACCTGCGCCGGCTCGGCAGGGCCGCCCTGCTCGGTCACGCCGCCCGCGGCCGCACCCCCGACGCGATCGCCCATGTGGCCGAGGCCCACCGAGCCCACCATCCGGACGCGGACCTCTCCCTCCTCAGCCGGGCCTACGTCCTCGCCGAGTCGTCCCACCGCGGGCAGATGCGCAAGAGCGGCGAGCCGTACATCACCCACCCGCTCGCCGTGACCCTGATCCTGGCCGAGCTGGGCGCCGAGACCACCACCCTGACCGCGTCCCTGCTGCACGACACGGTTGAGGACACCGACGTGACCCTCGATCAGGTGCGCGAGGAGTTCGGCGACGAGGTGTGCTTCCTCGTCGACGGCGTCACCAAGCTGGAGAAGGTCGACTACGGAGCCGCCGCCGAGCCCGAGACCTTCCGCAAGATGCTGGTCGCCACCGGCAACGACGTACGCGTGATGTCGATCAAGCTGGCCGACCGGCTGCACAACATGCGCACCCTCGGCGTGATGCGCCCCGAGAAACAGGCCCGCATCGCCAAGGTCACCCACGACGTCCTCATCCCGCTCGCCGAACGCCTCGGCGTGCAGGCGCTCAAGACCGAGCTGGAGGACCTCGTCTTCGCGATCCTCCAGCCCGAGGAGTACGCCCGCACCCGCACCCTGATCGACGCCAACGCCGCGCACGGCGACCCGCTCGCCCCGATCGCGGAGAACGTCCGCGGCGTCCTCAAGGACGCGGGCATCACCGCCGAGGTCGCCGTCCGCCCGCGGCACTCCGTCTCCGTGCACCGCGTCTCCCTCAAGCGGGGCGAGCTGCGCGGCACGGACTTCGGGCGGCTGCTCGTGCTGGTGGCCGAGGACGCCGACTGCTACGCCGTCCTCGGTGAGCTGCACACCTGTTTCACCCCGGTGATCTCCGAGTTCAAGGACTTCATCGCCTCGCCCAAGTTCAACCTGTACCAGTCGCTGCACACCGCCGTCGCGAGCGACGACGGGGCGGTCGCCGAAGTGCTCATCCGTACGCACCAGATGCACAAGGTGGCGGAAGCGGGCGTCGTCGCGCTCGGCAATCCCTACGCACAGCCGGACCCCGCCGAAACCGCACCGGACGGTGAGCGGATCGACCCCACCCGGCCCGGCTGGCTCTCCCGGCTCCTCGAATGGCAGGAGGCCACCCCCGACCCCGACGCCTTCTGGACGTCGCTGCGCGCCGACCTCGCCCAGGACCGCGAGATCACCGTCTTCCGCTCCGACGGAGGCACGCTCGGGCTGCCCGCCGGGGCGAGCTGCGTGGACGCCGCGTACGCCCAGTACGGCGAAGAGGCGCACGCCTGCATCGGGGCCCGCGTCAACGGCCGGCTGGCCACCCTCAGCACCGTCCTGCGCGACGGCGACAGCGTGCAACTGCTGCTGGCCCACGACGCGACCTCCGGGCCCTCGCCCGACTGGCTCGACCACGCCCGCACCCCGGCCGCGCGGATCGCCATCGCGGGCTGGCTCGCCGACCCGTCGACCGCGCACGACGCGGGGCCGCCCAAGGCCGCGGGAGCGGACGCGGGGAGCACCGGGACCCCGCCCGGCGTCCCGACGGCGCCGGACGCTCCGACGGGCGGTGAGGGCGTCCTACGGGCCGCACCGGAGAACGCGGTCACCGACCTGCCGGACACGAGCGTGCGCATGGCCGGATGCTGTACGCCCGTACCCCCCGACCGGGTACTGGGCTTCGCCGTCCGCGGCGGCGTGGTCACCGTCCATCGCGAAGGCTGCGCCGCCGTGGCCCGCATGCGGGCCCTGGGACGCGAACCGGTCGCCGTGCACTGGCAGGCCACCGCGGACTGCCGGGTCACACTGATCGCCGAGTCCTTCGGCCGGCCCCACCTGCTCGCCGACCTCACCGAGGCCATCGCCACGGCGGGCGCCGAAGTCGTCTCCGCCACCGTCGAGCCGCCCATGGAACAGCGGGTGCGGCACACGTACACGCTGCAGCTCCCGGACGCCACCGGGCTCCCCGCACTCATGCGCGCCATGCGCGAGGTCGCCGGGGTCTACGACGTCAGCCGCGCCCAGCACCCCGCGACCGCCTGACCCGCCGACGGGTGCGGCGCGCGGGCCCGTACGCCCCTCGTTCGGGTGGCCCGGTGCGCGCCGTCCCCACCGCCGGGCGCCGGCGCTGATAGCGGTGGTCCATGCTGCTCACCTCCCGGCGCCTGCGTGCCGCCCTGCTGGCCGCCGCCTCCGTCTCCCTCGTCGGAGCCGTCCTGCCGCCGCCCGCCCCCCTCGGCATCGGCGACCCGCTCTTCCCGTACCTCGGCAACCCCGGCTACGACGTCCTCTCGTACGACATCGCCCTCACCTACAGCGGCGACAACAGCAAGCCGCTGGACGCAGTGACGAAGATCGAGGCGCGCGCCACGGACGACCTGGACCGCCTCAACCTCGACTTCGCGCACGGCACCGTCCGGTCGGTCGAGGTGAACGGGGCGCCGGCGGCCTTCTCCACCGCCGGTGAGGACCTGGTCGTCACCCCCGCGCGGAAGGTGCAGGAGGGCAGGCGTGCTCACCTCACCGTCAGACACACCAGCAACCCCCTCGGCAACACGGCCGACGGCGGCTGGGTGCGCACCGGTGACGGCCTGGCCATGGCCAACCAGGCCGACGCCGCGCACCGCGTCTTCCCCTGCAACGACCACCCGTCCGACAAGGCGTACTTCACCTTCCGGGTGACCGCGCCCAAGGACCGCACGGTCGTCGCCAACGGACTGCCCGCCGCGCCCCGCCGGGCGAAGGGGCGCAGCGCCGCGGCGAACACCACCACCTGGACCTACCGCACCCGCCACCCCATGGCCACCGAACTCGCCCAGGTGTCGATCGGGAAGTCCGCCGTGCTGCACCGCACCGGCCCGCACGGTCTGCCGGTGCGCGACGTGGTCCCGGCGGCCGACGTGAAGGTGCTGGAGCCGTGGCTGAAGAAGACCCCCGAGCACCTCAGGTGGATGGAGGAGCGCGTCGGGCGCTACCCCTTCGAGACGTACGGAGTGCTCGTCGCGGACGCCAGCACCGGCTTCGCGCTGGAGACCCAGACGCTCTCGCTCTTCGAGCGGTCCCTGTTCACCCACACCGGCTACCCGCGCTGGTACGTCGACTCGATCATGGTGCACGAGCTGGCGCACCAATGGTTCGGCAACAGCGTCTCGCCCCGGTCCTGGTCCGACCTGTGGCTCAACGAGGGCCACGCCACCTGGTACGAGGCGCTGTACGCGGACGGGCATCGCCCCCTTGAGCGGCGCATGAAGGACGCGTACAGCCGGTCCGACGCGTGGCGCAGCGCGGGCGGGCCGCCGGCCGCCCCCAAGCAGGCCGAGCCCGGCCGCAAGATCAGCATCTTCCGTCCGGTGGTGTACGACGGCAGTGCCCTGGTGCTGTACGCACTGCGCCAGGAGATCGGTGCGGCGGCCTTCGAGGAGGTCGAGCGGCGCTGGGTGAGCGAGCACCGTGACTCGGTTGCCGCCACGGAGGACTTCGTGAAGCTGGCCTCCGACGTGTCAGGACGCGACCTCTCCGGCTTCTTCCAGCAATGGCTGTACGCGAAGAAGACGCCGCCGATGCCCGGCCGCCCGGAGTGGCGCAGCGCGGCGGTCGCGAGCGCCGGGAAGGGCTGAGACCGCGCGGTGCACGTCCGGCGCGGAGCCGTCCCGGGAGCGGTTCGGGAGCCGGTAAACCCGTGTGACGACCGGGCCGTGCCGTGCGACCATCATCGGGTCGACGGCACGGCCGGGGGCGGAAAAGTTTTCGAGTTCCTCCGGGAATCATCCGCAACCGTCACGCGTTGTGACTGTCGACGGAAGTTTCCGGACCCCTCCCGTACGGGCACGGGGACCCGGGCCTCCCGACCTCCACCTCACCACGACGTAAGGATCCAATGACTCCCTCCACTTCTTCCCCTTCCACGAACGACAACATCACAGACAGCCTGCGGGCCGATGCCCTGATGGAAGAGGACGTCGCCTGGAGCCACGAGATCGACGGAGAGCGGGACGGCGAGCAGCTCGACCGTTCCGAGCGGGCCGCACTGCGTCGCGTCGCGGGTCTCTCCACCGAACTCGAGGACGTCACCGAAGTCGAGTACCGGCAGCTGCGCCTGGAGCGCGTCGTGCTGGTCGGTGTGTGGACCTCGGGGACCGCCCAGGACGCGGACAACTCCCTCGCGGAGCTCGCCGCCCTCGCGGAGACGGCCGGAGCCCTGGTGCTCGACGGCGTCGTCCAGCGGCGCGACAAGCCGGACCCCGCGACGTACATCGGCTCCGGCAAGGCCATGGAACTGCGGGACATCGTCCTGGAGACCGGCGCCGACACCGTGGTCTGTGACGGTGAGCTCAGTCCCGGCCAGCTCATCCACCTCGAAGACGTCGTCAAGGTCAAGGTGGTCGACCGGACCGCGCTGATCCTCGACATCTTCGCCCAGCACGCCAAGTCCCGGGAGGGCAAGGCGCAGGTCGCCCTCGCGCAGATGCAGTACATGCTGCCGCGACTGCGCGGCTGGGGTCAGTCGCTGTCCCGTCAGATGGGTGGCGGCGGCGGTGGCGGCATGGCCACCCGTGGTCCCGGTGAGACCAAGATCGAGACCGACCGGCGCCGGATCCGCGAGAAGATGGCCAAGATGCGCCGGGAGATCGCGGAGATGAAGACCGGCCGCGACCTCAAGCGCCAGGAACGCCGGCGCAACAAGGTGCCTTCGGTCGCCATCGCCGGGTACACCAACGCGGGCAAGTCCTCGCTGCTCAACCGCCTCACCGGCGCGGGCGTGCTGGTGGAGAACGCACTGTTCGCCACCCTCGACCCGACCGTGCGACGTGCCGAGACGCCCAGCGGGCGGCTCTACACGCTGGCGGACACCGTCGGATTCGTCCGGCACCTGCCGCACCACATCGTCGAGGCGTTCCGCTCCACCATGGAGGAGGTCGGCGACTCCGACCTCATCCTGCATGTGGTGGACGGCTCGCACCCGGCGCCGGAGGAGCAGCTGGCCGCCGTGCGCGAGGTGATCCGTGACGTCGGTGCACTCGACGTGCCGGAGATCGTCGTGATCAACAAGGCGGACGCGGCCGACCCGGTCGTCCTCCAGCGGCTGCTGCGCATCGAGAAGCACGCCATCGCGGTCTCGGCCCGGTCGGGCCAGGGCATCGACGAGCTCCTGGAGCTCATCGACCGCGAACTGCCGCGTCCCTCGGTCGAGATCGAGGCGCTCGTGCCGTACATCCAGGGCGCCCTGGTCTCGCGGGCGCACGCCGAGGGCGAGGTGATCTCCGAGGAGCACACCGAGGAGGGCACCCTGCTCAAGGCGCGGGTGCACGCGGAACTGGCCGCGGAGTTCGAGACGTTCGCCCCGGTCGCGCACTGAGGCGTTCGCCGCGCGACCGCGTCGGTGCCGCTCGCGGCCCGGTACGGCCGAAGGCCCGTACCTCCACGACGGGGGTACGGGCCTTCGGCTTTGCCGCGGCGGAACGGCAGCCGCGCGGCGTGCCGTCATCCGGGGGCGCGGCCGGGGCACGTCAGCGGCGGCTGAACTTCTTGCTCGTCGCCGTGTAGATCTGCTGTGCGCCCGCGCCGAGCCGCGGTCCGGCCAGCCAGCCGTGCGTGACGGGGCCGATGGAGGTGTTGGAGACCAGCGCGAGACCGCCGCCGGGCTTGTTGGTGAACCACCCGCCGCCCGAGGACCCACCGGTCATGGAGCAGCCGATGCGGTGCATGGGGAGCGTGTTCGGGCCGACCGAGAAGCGGCCCGGCCGGTCGACGCACTTGTGCATGATCACGCCGTCGTACGGGGGAGCCGCCGGGTACCCCCAGGCGCCCATCGCGCCGATCCGACGGGTGTCGGGGGCGCCGAAGTTCACCGGGATCGCGGTACCGACCGTCTCCTCCAGGGACTTGCCGCCGCGCTCGGGCTTCACGTGCAGCACCGCGTAGTCGTGCGCCGCGCCGGTGCCCCCGGTCGGGCCGCCGTTGCGGATCCACTCGCCGGAGGTCGCCGCCCAGTCGGCCCAGTACACGCCGTACGGGTAGTGCTCCCGGGCCGGGGCGTTGCGCAGGGCGGCCGGGGACCTGCCGTTGTTGTTGTACGCGGGGGCGAAAACCAGGTTGCGGAACCAGCCGCCCGCGCCGCCGGCGTGCACGCAGTGTCCGGCGGTCCACACGAGGTTGGACCGCCCCGGGTTGTTGACGTCCTTGATGACGGTGCCGGAGCAGACCATGGGGCCTTTGGGGGAGTCGAAGAAGAGCTTCCCGACCGGGGCACCGTGCCTGGTGTACGGAGTCTTCTCGCGCACGGCCCGCACCGGGCGCGGCACCGGGTCGGAGACGTTCTGGCCGCCGGACACGTCACTGGCCGTCATCGTCTTCGCGGGGTCCTGGGCGGTCCGCATCCGCTCCGGGCTCCAGAGGCCCTCGATGACCGGGTTGACGAAGTCCTGGGCCTGGCGCAGCCACTTGTCCCGGTCCCAGTTCTTCCACTCGCCGTCGCGCCACTTCTCCGGGTCGACGCCGTGCTTCCTGAGTTTGTCGGCGAGGTCCCTGGGAAGTGCGAGGTCTCCGCTGCCCTTGTCCGCGGCGGGCGTCGGCGTGGCGGACGCGGGCGCAGACGGTTTGTCGGCGGCCTTGTCCTCGGTGGGGCCGCAGGCCGTGACGGCGAGCGCGAGGGCCGTGGCGAGGCCGACGGCGGCGGGCAGCGGACGTGGCGGACGTATGGAGCGCATGGGATCTCCCCCTGGATGCCGATGTGTCATGAGCGTGTCAGATGTGAGTGCGGCGCGGAACACGGCAGGGCCTCCGGGGCCGTGCGCTCCGGAGGCCCTGCGCGCCGCTGCTACTTCTTGCCGGCCTTGTCGTAGATGGCCTTCGCCTCGGTGCCCAGCCGCGGCCCGGCCAGCCAGCCGGCCGAGACCGGACCGATCGAGGTGTTGGAGACGAGGGCGGGCCTGCCGTCCGCGCCCTGAGCCACCCAGCCGCCGCCGGACGAACCGGCGGTCATGGTGCAGCCGACCCGGTACATGGTGGGCTGCGCGGGCTTGATGGCGAGCCGTCCCGGCTTGTCCGCGCACTGGAACATGCGCTCGCCGTCGAAGGGCGGAGCCGCCGGATAGCCGGTGGCCTGCATGCTGACGATCTGCGGTACCGCCGGTGCGTTGAACTCGACCGGAAGGGCCGAACCCACGGTCTCCTCCAGCGACTTGCCGCCGGCGGTCTCCGGCGTGACGCTCAGTACCGCGAAGTCGTACGGAGCCCCCGCCCCGCCGGTCGGCCCGCCCTGGGCGATCCACTGGTCGGACGTGAGCGCCGCCTTGGCCCACCACACCCCGTACGGGGCGACCTGCTCGCGCGGGGTCGTCTTGGAGACCGGCTTCGCCTGGTCGTTGTACGACGGGACGAAGGCGATGTTGCGGAACCAGCCGCCCTTGGCACCCGCGTGCACACAGTGGCCGGCCGTCCACACCAGGTTGGACTTGCCCGGGTGCTGCGGATCCTTGACGACCGTGGCGGAACAGGCCATCGAACCCTCGGGGGAGTCGAAGAGGAGCCGTCCGGCCTCGGGAGCGGTGGAGTGGTACGGGGACTTCGCCGCCCGCGCGGGGAGACGGGCGGGCACCGGGTCGGTGACGCCCGCGTCGCCCGAGATGTCATTGGCGACGGGCTGTTTGGGCGGCTTCTCCGCGTCCTTCATGCGGTCCGGGTCCCACAGGCCCGCGATGATCGGGTTGACGAAGTCCTCGGCCTCGCGCAGCCAGTCGTCCTTGTTCCAGTTCTTCCACTCGCCGCCCTTCCACTTGTCCAGGTCGATCCCGTGCTCCTTGAGCCGGTCCTTCAGATCGTCCGGAATCGTGATCTTGCCGTCGGCGGAACCGCCCGCCGGGCCCGTGGCCGCGTTCGTCGGCGTACCGGCGGCACCGTCCTCGGTGGGTCCGCAGGCGGTCGCCGTCAGGGCGAGCGCGGCGACGAGACCGACGGCGGACAGCAGGGGCGCGCTCCTGCGACGGGCGCTCCTCCCACGGGGTGCGGGGCGGGCCGGGCGTATGGGTCGCATGTCTTGATCCCCCTGGGACTTCGAACGTGACAAGTCAGGCAGTTGCGGCAACAGGGACAGGTGGAGCGGGCGGAACCGATGGTGCGTGTGCGGCCGGTGCGGTGCGGGACCCCACGGCGGATGTGCGGCCCCCACTATGCCGGTGCCCTGGGGGACGGCCAACGGCAGGGCCGCGGTTCCGGCGCCGGAAGGATCTTCCGATTTGCCCGTGATCCATCGGGGGCACTGTCGTTGGTACGTACGAGGAACACCGGGACGGCGTACGGCTCCGCGGGGCCGCGCCCTCCGTACGCACATGCACCAGGGGGAGGACCAGCAGTCGTGGCCGTGACCGAACCTGCCCAGGCGGCGGAACCCGCCGACCGGCCGCCTGCCGACGGGCCGGCCGCCGACCGGCCGACCGTGGCCCACGAGGGGATCCTGCGACGGCAGTCGCTGCGCGAGTCCGCCGCCAGGACGTACGCACGGTCGCTGCCCATCGTCCCCGTGCGGGCCCGTGGTCTGACGATCGAGGGAGCGGACGGCCGGCGCTATCTCGACTGCTTGTCGGGCGCCGGGACGCTCGCGCTCGGGCACAACCACCCGGTGGTCCTCGAAGCGATCAAGAAGGTCATCGACTCCGGCGCGCCCCTGCACGTCCTGGACCTCGCGACGCCGGTGAAGGACGCCTTCACCACGGAACTGTTCGCGACGCTCCCGCGCGGCCTCGCCGACGACGCGCGGGTGCAGTTCTGCGGACCGGCCGGGACGGACGCCGTCGAAGCGGCGTTGAAGCTGGTGCGCACGGCCACCGGGCGCAGCGGCCTGCTCGCGTTCACCGGCGCGTACCACGGGATGACCGCCGGAGCGCTGGAGGCCTCGGGCGGCGCCCCGGACGTAGGGGTGACGCGGCTGCCCTACCCGTACGACTACCGCTGCCCCTTCGGAACCGGCGGTGAACACGGCGCCGAGCTGTCCGCCCGGTGGACGGCCAACCTGCTGGACGATCCCAAGGGCGGAGTGCCGCGACCCGCGGGGATGATCCTCGAACCGGTGCAGGGGGAGGGCGGGGTGATTCCCGCCCCCGACAGCTGGCTGCGGCGGATGCGCGAGATCACCGCGGACCGGTCGATTCCGCTGATCGTCGACGAGGTGCAGACGGGGGTCGGCCGCACGGGCACGTTCTGGGCGGTCGAACACAGCGGGATCGTGCCCGACGTCATGGTCATGTCCAAGGCCATCGGCGGCAGCCTCCCGCTGGCCGTGATCGTCTACCGCGCGGAACTGGACGCCTGGCAGCCGGGCGCGCACGCGGGGACCTTCCGGGGCAACCAGCTCGCGATGGCCGCCGGCGCCGCCACCCTCGCGTTCGTACGGGAGAACGCGCTCGCGGACCGGGCCCGGATGCTCGGGGCACGCATGCTCGGCCGGCTGCGCCAGCTGGCCGCCGCGCATCCGGTCATCGGCGACGTACGGGGGCGGGGCCTCATGCTGGGCGTGGAACTGGTCGACCGGGAGGGCAACCCGGGACACGTGCCCGCGCCCGCCACCGCCGAGCCCCGCACCCCCGGCCCCGTGCCCGCCGCGCCCGCTTCCCCCGCACTCGCGGCCGCCGTGCAGCAGGAATGCCTGCGCCGCGGACTGATCGTCGAGGTCGGCGGACGGCATTCCGCCGTCGTACGGCTGCTGCCCCCGCTCACCCTCACCGACGAACAGGCGGAGGCCGTCCTGGACCGGCTCGCCGACGCGCTGGCGGCAGCCGAACGCTCGCCGTACCGCGCGGGCCGGACCCGCGCCCCCCTGGACACGTACAGCCAGGAACCGGCCGGGACGACGTGCTGAAGCCGGTCGGCACCGGAACGACAACCTCACAAGGAAGCCCCCGTGAACCCCACACCCGCACCCGACACCTTTGAGGACAGTGCCGCGGACGACCCCGCCGTCCACCCCGTCGGCCCCCGGGCCGGGGCGGCCGCCGGGACGAACGAGGCGACGACCCACCCGGACGCCGTCGCCGAACCGGTGACGGTGCCCGGGCAGAAGTCCAAGGCGTGCGGGGAACAGCACAGTCCGGAAGCCGGCCGGGACCGCACCGGGCCGGACCCCCTGGACGACCCCGACCCGCAGGCCGCGGCGGACGCGGCCACCGTCGAGAACCTGCTGCGCTGCTGGGTGCGGGAGAACGACCTCCCCCGCCCGGCCGGGCGCACCCTGCGGCTCCCGCTCGGCAACAGCGGGACCGCGCTGCTCGTACCCGTCCGGTACTGGTCCCCCTGCGGCTGGCACCGGTTCGGCCCGGCCGTACTGGAGAGCGGACCCCGGGACGCCCCGCCGGTCGACGCGGTCACCCTGGCGTCCCTGCTGGGCAGGGAGGCCGACGGCGGCGGTGCCGTCCGCGGCGAGGGCGCCGACCTGGTCGGCCGGGTCGCCGACTCGGTGCGCCGCACCGCCGGGTTCATCGCCGCACGCCGGCGCGACCCCGGGCCCGCCGACGGCGCCGACCTCTTCCTCACCGCCGAGCAGTCCCTGCTGCTCGGCCACCCCACGCACCCCACCCCGAAGAGCCGCGAAGGCCTCTCGGAAGCGGAAGCACACCGCTACTCACCCGAGCTGCGGGGGTCCTTCCCGCTGCACTGGATGGCCGTCGACCGGTCCGTGCTGGTCCAGGAGTCCGCCTGGACCGAGCGCGGTCGCACGGTCACGGCCGAACAGATCGTCTCCCGCCTGGCCGCGGACCTCCGGCTTCCCGAAGGCACGGCGCCGCTGCCCCTCCACCCCTGGCAGGCCCGCGAGCTCGCCCTGCGGCCGGCCGTCGCCGCACTCCTCGACGACGGGCTGCTGCACGACCTCGGCCCCTACGGAGACCACTGGTTCCCCACCTCTTCGGTGCGCACGGTGCACCGGCCGGGGGCCGCAGCGATGCTCAAGCTCTCGCTGGGCGTACGCATCACCAACTCTCGCCGCGAGAACCTCCGCAAGGAACTCCACCGGGGCGTCGAGGTGCAACGCCTGCTGCGCGGCGGGCTCGCCGAGGAATGGCACGCCGCCCACCCCGGGTTCGACATCGTCCGCGACCCGGCCTGGATCGCCGTCGACGACACCGACGGCGCACCCGTGCCCGGCCTGGACGCCGTGCTGCGGCACAACCCCTTCGGCCCCGACGACGACGCCGTCTGCATCGCCGGACTCACCGCGCCCCGCCCCTGGCCGGGCCGCAGCGGCATGCACTCCCGGCTCGCCGACCTGGTGGGACACCTCGCCGCCCGAACCGGAAGGCCCGCCGGAGCCGTGTCCGCCGAGTGGTTCCTGCGCTACCTCGACCAGGTCGTACGACCGGTGCTCTGGCTCGACGGGCAGGCCGGCGTCGCCCTGGAGGCGCACCAGCAGAACACCCTGGTGCTGCTCGACGGCGACGGCTGGCCCGTCGGCGGCCGCTACCGCGACAACCAGGGCTACTACTTCCGCGAGTCCCGCCGCGAAGCCCTCGAAGCGCGTCTGCCCGGCATCGGCACCCACAGCGACACCTTCGTCGCCGACGACGTCACGGACGAGCGTTTCGCCTACTACCTCGGCATCAACAACGTCCTCGGCCTGATCGGGGCGTTCGGCGCACAGCGTCTCGCCGACGAACGCGTACTGCTCGCCGCACTGCGCCAGTTCCTCGGCAAGGCGACCGGCCTCGGATCGGCCCTGCCCGCCCAGCTCCTGGAAGCGCCGACGCTGCGCTGCAAGGCCAACCTGCTGACCCGCCTGCACGGCCTGGACGAGCTGGTCGGCCCGGTCGACACCCAGTCCGTCTACGTCACCATCGCCAACCCCCTCCGCCCCTGCTGACCCCCTCCCTGCCGAAGCCCCACCCCTGTCGCCCCATCCGTCCCTGCCGAGAGGAGAGCGCCCGCCGTGCCTCCCACCGATGCGAACACCGCCCCAGGAGCCGACACGGGGGTCGCCACGGCCCCCTTCGCGCCCTCGGACAACGAGGAAACCCTTGAGTTGCGGCTGCCCGACGAGTTCGTCGCCCTCTTCGGAGGCGGCAGCGGAGCAGCGACCGGAACCGCGGACGGAACCGGAACCGGAGAAGGAACGGGAAGCGGGACCGGAAACGGAACCGCCGAAAAAGACCGGCCCCGCCCGACGTGGGAGAACGCCCCGGCCGGAGCGGACCTCCTCGACTTCGTCGCCCACTGGCCGCCCGCCCCGACCCCGGCCGGGACCTTCCGCCTCGTCCCCGTGCGTCCCGAGCACGACCTGCCCCTCGTCAGCGGGTGGATGAACGACCCGGCCGTCGCCGCCTTCTGGGAACTCGCGGGCCCCGAGGAGATCACCGCCGCCCACCTGCGCGGCCAACTCGACGGCGACGGGCGCAGCGTCCCGTGCCTCGGTGTCCTCGACGGCACTGCCATGAGCTACTGGGAGATCTACCGGGCCGACCTCGACCCGCTGGCCCGCCACTACCCGGCCCGCCCGCACGACACCGGCATCCACCTCCTGATCGGCAGCGCCGCCGACCGGGGCCGCGGCCTGGGCACCCTGCTCCTGCGCGCCGTCTGCGACCTCGTCCTCGATCACCGGCCGTCCTGCGCGCGAGTCGTCGCCGAGCCGGACCTGCGCAACACCCCGTCCGTGTCCGCCTTCCTCAGGGCGGGGTTCCGCCTCTGCGCCGAGGTGGACCTCCCCGGCAAACGGGCCGCACTCATGATGCGCGACCGCGTGCACCGCCCCCGCGCCGCCTGACCTCCGTACGACCTGCTGCTCCCAGAACACCGCTCGTTCCGCATCGGTCCCGCCCCGAGGAGTCACCGTGCCGAAGCCGGCCCCCACCTCCACGACCGTCCCCGCGCAGGCCATAACCCCCGCGCCCGACCGGCTCGGCTTCGCGCCGGCCGCGGCCGTTCCGCCGGAACTCACCGCCGCGGCCTGGGACCGCGCGAGCCGCCGCCTGCTCGCCAAGACCCTCGGCGAGTTCGCGTACGAGGAGCTGATCGAGCCGACGCGCACGGACGCCCCGGCCACCCCGGAAGGCCTCCTTCACACCGTTGGCCTCGACAACGGCGAGATACTGTCCTTCCGCGCCCGCCGCGGTTCCTACGGAAGCTGGCAGATTGCCCCGGACACCGTCGAGATCCGCGACGAGGCCGGCGGCCGCCGACCGTTCCACGACCCCGTGCGGTTCCTGGTCCTCGCCCGGCGGCTCCTCGACCTCGACGGCGCCACCCTCGGCCACCTCGTCCGCGAACTCACCGCGACTCTGGCCGCCGACGCACGACTCGACCACACCGCCCTCCCCGCGGCCCGCCTCGCCGACCTCGGCTACGCCGAACTCGAAGGCCACCAGACCGGGCACCCCTGGCTCGTCCCCAACAAGGGCCGCATCGGATTCTCCGCCCGGGACGCCACCGTCTGGGCCCCCGAAGCGCGCACCCCCGGGCGCCTCCCGTGGATCGCCGTCAGCACCGCCCTCGCCCGCTACCGGGGCGTCCCCGCCCTCGCCGACCCCGGGCAGTTGTACGCCGGCGAACTCGACGCCGCCACGCGCGCGTGCTACGACTCCGCACTCCGCGACCGAGGGCTCGACCCGGCCTCGTACCTCTACCTGCCCGTGCACCCCTGGCAGTGGGACGAGGCGATCCTGCCGCTCTTCGCACCCGCCGTCGCACGCGGCGAGATCGTCCCCCTGCCCACCGACGGCGACCTGCGGCTGCCGCAGCAGTCCATCCGCACCTTCCTCAACGTCAGCCGGCCCGACCGGTACACGGTCAAGCTGCCGCTGTCCGTTCTGAACACCCTCGTCTGGCGCGGCCTGCCCACCGAGCGCACCGTCGCCGCGCCCGCCGTCACCGCCTGGGTGCAGGGGCTGTACGAGGCCGACCCGTACCTCAAGGAGGAGTGCCGCGTCGTGCTGCTCGGCGAGGTCGCCTCCGTGGCGGTCGAACACCCCGTCTACGACCACCTCCCCGAAGTCCCCTACCAGTACCGCGAACTCCTCGGCGCGATCTGGCGCGAACCCCTGGACCGCCGCCTGGACCCCGGCGAACGCGCCCGCACCCTGGCCGCCCTGCTGCACACCGACCCGCACGGCAGGGCCCTCACCGCCGAACTGGTCGCCCGCTCCGGCCTGGATCCGGCGGGCTGGCTCCGCCGCCTCTTCGCAGCGCTGCTGCCGCCCCTGCTGCACTTCCTCTACCGCTACGGCACCGTGTTCTCCCCGCACGGCGAGAACGCCATCGTGGTCTACGACGCACACGACGTGCCGGTCAGGCTCGCCATCAAGGACTTCGTCGACGACGTCAACGTCAGCGCCGAACCCCTGCCGGAACGCGCGGCCATGCCCGAGGACGTGCGCCGCGTCCTGCTCACCGAGCCCGCCTCCTTCCTCCCCCAGTTCATCCAGTCCGGGCTCTTCATCGGCGTGTTCCGCTACCTCGCCCCGCTCTGCGAGTCCCAACTGGGTGTACCCGAGAGCACGTTCTGGTCGCTGGTACGCGCGGAGATCCTCCGGTACCAGGCGCGCTTCCCGGAACTGCGGGACCGCTTCGAGATGTTCGACCTGCTGGCCCCCCGGCTGGAGCGCCTCTGCCTCAACCGCAACCGGTTGCACTCCGACGGGTACCGCGACCGCCCCGACCGGCCGCACGCCGCCGTGCACGGCACCGTCCCCAACCCGCTGCACCGGCCGTGACGGCCGTTGTCAGTGGTGCACCGTAGGGTGGTCGGGCTATGACGAAGCCCTCACTCCCCGAGCTCCTCCACGCCGCCGTCGCCGCAGTCGGCGGCGTGGAACGGCCAGGCCAGGTCACCATGGCCGAGGCCGTCGCCGAAGCGGTCGACGACAACTCCCACCTGCTCGTCCAAGCGGGCACCGGCACCGGAAAGTCCCTCGGCTATCTGGTGCCGGCCCTCGCCCACGGCGAGCGCGTCGTGGTCGCCACCGCGACCCTGGCCCTCCAGCGCCAGCTCGTGGAGCGCGATCTGCCGCGCACGGTCGAGGCGCTGAAGCCGCTGCTGCGCCGCACCCCGCAGTTCGCCATGCTCAAGGGCCGCTCCAACTACCTCTGTCTGCACCGGCTCCACGAGGGCGCCCCGCAGGACGAGGAGGACGGCCTCTTCAACCCCATGGAGCAGTTCGACGCCAACGCGCCCAGCAGCAAGCTCGGCAAGGACCTGCTGCGGATGCGCGACTGGGCCGACGAGACCGGGACGGGCGACCGCGACGACCTCACCCCCGGTGTCTCCGACAAGGCCTGGGCGCAGGCCTCCGTCTCCTCGCGCGAGTGCCTGGGCGCCAGCAAGTGCGCCTACGGCGCGGAGTGCTTCGCGGAAGCGGCGCGCGAGAGGGCGAAGCTGGCCGACGTGGTCGTCACCAACCACGCACTGCTCGCCATCGACGCCATCGAGGGCGCCCCGGTGCTCCCCTCGCACGAGGTGCTGATCGTCGACGAGGCGCACGAGCTGGTCTCCCGGGTCACCGGAGTCGCCACCGGCGAACTCACCCCCAGCCAGGTCAACCGGGCGGTCCGCCGCGCCGCGAAGATCGTCAACGAGAAGGCCGCGGACGCGCTGCAGACCGCCTCGGACAGCTTCGAGCGGGTGATGGAGCTCTCCCTGCCCGGCCGTCTGGAAGAGATCCCGGAAGACCTCGGGTACGCACTGATGGCTCTCCGCGACGCCTCCCGCACCGTCGTGTCCGCCCTCGGCTCGACCCGGGACAAGTCCGTCACCGACGAGGACGCCGTCCGCAAGCAGGCCCTCGCGATGATCGAGAACATTCACGGCGTCGCCGAGCGCATCGCCAACGGCTCCGAATGGGACGTCGTCTGGTTCGAGCGCAACGAACGCTACGGAACGGCGTCCCTGCGCGTCGCCCCGCTCTCCGTGTCCGGTCTGCTGCGCGAGAAGCTCTTCACCGAGCGCTCCGTCGTCCTGACCTCGGCCACCCTCAAACTCGGCGGGGACTTCAACGGCGTCGCCGCCTCGCTGGGCCTTGCCCCCGAGGGGCAGCAGGGCGAGGACCTGCCGGTGTGGAAGGGCCTGGACGTCGGCTCCCCCTTCGACTACCCCAAGCAGGGCATCCTGTACGTCGCCAAGCACCTGGCACGCCCCACCCGCGACGCCGGGCGCGAGGACATGCTCGACGAGCTGGCCGAGCTGATCGAGGCCGCCGGAGGGCGTACGCTCGGCCTCTTCTCCTCGATGAAGGCCGCCCAGACCGCAGCGGAAGCCCTGCGCGACCGGCTCGACATGCCGATCCTGCTCCAGGGCGAGGACACCCTCGGCGAGCTGATCAAGAACTTCGCCGCGGACCCGCAGACCTGCCTCTTCGGCACGCTCTCGCTGTGGCAGGGCGTCGACGTACCGGGAGCGAGCTGTCAGCTCGTCGTCATGGACAAGATCCCGTTCCCGCGCCCGGACGACCCGCTGATGAGCGCCCGGCAGAAGGCGGTCGAGGAGAACGGCGGCAATGGCTTCATGGCGGTCGCCGCGACGCACGCCGCGCTGCTGATGGCCCAGGGCGCGGGCCGTCTCGTCCGTGCCACGGGCGACAAGGGAGTGGTCGCCGTCCTGGACCAGCGCCTGGCCACCGCGCGCTACGGAAGCTACCTGAAGGCTTCCATGCCCGACTTCTGGTACACCGTGGACCGCAACCAGGTGCGCCGCTCGCTCGCCGCGATCGACGCCGCGGCCTTGACCGAGGAGAAGTGACCGTACGGGGGCCCCGGAACCTGCGCGGTTCCGGGGCCCCCGTACGGTCGACCGAGGCGTCAGACCCGGCGCAGCACCGCGACGACCTTGCCGAGGATGGTCGCTTCGTCGCCGGGGATCGGCTGGTAGGCGGCGTTGTGCGGCAGCAGCCAGATGTGGTTGTCCTCGCGCTTGAACCGCTTGACCGTGGCCTCGCCGTCCAGCATCGCGGCCACGATGTCGCCGTTCTCCGCGACCGGCTGGCGGCGCACCGTCACCCAGTCGCCGTCACAGATCGCGGCCTCCACCATCGAGTCGCCGACCACCTTGAGGACGAACAGTTCGCCGTCGCCCACCAGCTGCCGGGGGAGCGGGAAGACGTCCTCGACGGACTCCTCGGCGAGGATCGGCCCGCCGGCCGCGATCCGGCCCACCAGCGGAACGTACGAAGCGGCGGGCTTGCCGGTCGTGTCGGTGGTCTGCGTGCTCGGCTGGTCGGAGCCGCGCACCTCGTACGCCCGGGGGCGGTGCGGGTCCCGGCGCAGGAAGCCCTTCCGTTCGAGCGCCATCAGCTGATGGGCCACGGAGGACGTGCTCGACAGGCCCACCGCCTGACCGATCTCGCGCATGGACGGCGGATATCCCCGCCGCTGCACGGAGTCCCTGATGACCTCGATGACCCGCCGCTGCCGGTCCGTGAGACCGGAGCTGTCCGCCCGGATCCCGGGAGGTCGGCCGGGCAGCGAGCGTGTGGGCTTGCCGCCGTCGGGGTTCGTGGCTGCGTCGTTCATGGCATGCACCGGCTCAAGTCGGCCCTGGGAGCGGTCCTGGGCGGCGATCGTGGCACTGTCTGCGGTGGTCGTCATGGTCGGCCCCTCTCGAATGGTCTCCCTGACCGGACAACGGTAGTAGCTTTCGAAAGGTTGCGCCAAACACACGTTCGAGTGAAAAACTGCGGAATGCCTGCACTATTCGTACGGATGGGTGTATAGGCGCGGCGTCGGCGGTGTTTTCCCGCGATACCCCCGAACGGCAATTCGGTTCATTACGGTAGCCTCCTTCGTCGGGTCGAAAGACGCTCGAAGCGCCCGGGGGTCGTGCGAGGGCTCCCGGCGGGCTCGCGCCGCGCCCGTCGCCACGGTTTCCGCTGGGCCGTCCGGGGCACCGGAAGGCAGAACCGTCCGCCGCGTCCCGTACCCTCGTGGGCGACCCCCGCAGACCCCTCCCGGACGCGTCGCGCGTCCTGGTTCGCCGCGACACGCGCGTAGGGCCGGAAGTCCGGTGAACCCCAGATCTAGTGGTTGAATCTCCGTAGCTACCCACAAGTTGTGGTTCGCGGTCTGGCGGAGCCCGGACATCGTTTATGCTGGGTACCGCTTCGAAGGCCCGTTCCGCGGCCCGCCGGAGCTCTTCAGTCGTGTCGCGAAGGAGGCCTTGGAACCATGCACTGCCCCTTCTGCAGGCACCCCGACAGCCGAGTGGTCGACAGCCGCACCACGGACGACGGGACGTCGATCCGCAGGCGCCGTCAGTGCCCCGACTGTTCCCGTCGTTTCACGACGGTGGAGACGGCCTCACTGATGGTGATCAAGCGCAGCGGGGTCACCGAGCCCTTCAGCCGTACGAAGGTGATCTCCGGCGTCCGCAAGGCGTGCCAGGGCCGCCCGGTCACCGAGGACGCCCTCGCCAAGCTCGGCCAGCGGGTCGAGGAGGCGGTGCGCGCCACCGGCAGTGCCGAGCTGACCACCCACGACGTGGGTCTGGCCATCCTCGGACCGCTCCAGGAGCTGGACCTCGTGGCGTACCTGCGGTTCGCGTCCGTCTACCGGGCGTTCGACTCGCTGGAGGACTTCGAGGCCGCCGTCACGGAACTCCGTGACGAGCGGCCGCATGCCCAGGGACGCGGGCCCGGTGCACCCCCCGGGGTGCCCGTGCCTGCCGCGGCCACCGAGTAGCACGGCCGGATCGGCCCTCCTGCCGATCGGCTGCCGGGTACGACGGCCGGCGGCACACCAAGACCTGTCACGGATGACGCGCTGTGCGCGACTGCCGGGACATCAGACACACAACGTGCCCTGGGAAGAACTGGGCACTTCTGGGCGTTTTAGCCCGATATGGGAGGCGGCATGACCGAGACGACGAGCGGCCCGGCACGAGGTTCCCGCAGCAAGGGAGCCAAGGGCAGCAAGGGTCTGCGTATCGAGCGCATCCACACCACTCCTGGCGTGCACCCGTACGACGAGGTGGTCTGGGAGCATCGTGACGTCGTCATGACCAACTGGCGCGACGGCTCGATCAACTTCGAGCAGCGTGGCGTCGAGTTCCCCGACTTCTGGTCGGTGAACGCGGTCAACATCGTCACCAGCAAGTACTTCCGCGGCGCGGTCGGCACCCCGCAGCGCGAGACCGGTCTCAGGCAGCTCATCGACCGGATCGTGAAGACCTACCGCAAGGCCGGCGAGGACTACGGCTACTTTGCCTCCCCGGCGGACGCCGAGATCTTCGAGCACGAGCTGGCCTACGCCCTCCTGCACCAGATCTTCAGCTTCAACAGCCCCGTCTGGTTCAACGTGGGCACCCCGCAGCCGCAGCAGGTCTCCGCGTGCTTCATCCTGGCCGTCGACGACTCCATGGAGTCGATCCTCGACTGGTACAAGGAAGAGGGAATGATCTTCAAGGGCGGCTCCGGTGCCGGCCTGAACCTCTCCCGCATCCGCTCCTCCAAGGAGCTGCTGTCCTCCGGCGGCAACGCCTCCGGCCCGGTCTCCTTCATGCGCGGTGCCGACGCCTCCGCCGGAACCATCAAGTCCGGCGGCGCCACCCGCCGCGCGGCCAAGATGGTCATCCTCGACGTCGACCACCCCGACATCGAGAACTTCATCGAGACCAAGGTGAAGGAGGAGGAGAAGATCCGCGCCCTGCGCGACGCGGGCTTCGACATGGACCTGGGCGGTGACGACATCACGTCCGTCCAGTACCAGAACGCCAACAACTCCGTACGCGTGAACGACGAGTTCATGAAGGCCGTCGAGGCCGGCGGCAAGTTCGGCCTGCGCGCCCGCATGACCGGCGACGTCATCGAAGAGGTCGAGGCGAAGTCCCTCTTCCGCAAGATGGCCGAGGCGGCCTGGGCCTGCGCCGACCCGGGCATCCAGTACGACGACACCATCAACAAGTGGCACACCTGCCCGGAGTCCGGCCGGATCAACGGCTCGAACCCGTGCAGCGAGTACATGCACCTGGACAACACCTCGTGCAACCTCGCCTCGCTCAACCTCATGAAGTTCCTCAAGGACGACGGCCTGGGCAACCAGTCCTTCGAGTCCGAGCGCTTCGCCAAGGTCGTCGAGCTGGTCATCACCGCGATGGACATCTCCATCTGCTTCGCGGACTTCCCCACCGAGAAGATCGGTGAGAACACCCGCGCCTTCCGCCAGCTGGGCATCGGCTACGCCAACCTGGGCGCGCTTCTCATGGCGACCGGCCACGCGTACGACTCCGACGGCGGCCGCGCCCTCGCCGGCGCGATCACCTCGCTGATGACGGGCACCTCGTACAAGCGCAGCGCCGAGCTGGCCTCGGTCGTCGGCCCGTACGACGGCTACGCCCGCAACGCCGAGCCGCACCAGCGCGTCATGAAGCAGCACGCCGACGCCAACGCCGCCGCGATCCACGTCGACGACCTGGACAACCCGATCTGGGCCGCCGCGACGGAGGCCTGGCAGGACGTCCTGCGCCTCGGCGCGAAGAACGGCTTCCGCAACGCGCAGGCCTCGGTCATCGCGCCCACCGGCACCATCGGTCTCGCGATGTCCTGCGACACCACCGGCCTTGAGCCCGACCTCGCGCTGGTCAAGTTCAAGAAGCTCGTCGGCGGCGGCTCGATGCAGATCGTCAACGGCACCGTCCCGCAGGCCCTGCGCCGCCTGGGCTACCAGGAGGAGCAGATCGAGGCGATCGTCGCCCACATCGCCGAGAACGGCAACGTGATCGACGCGCCCGGCCTGAAGACCGAGCACTACGAGGTCTTCGACTGCGCGATGGGCGAGCGTTCCATCTCCGCGATGGGCCACGTCCGCATGATGGCGGCCATCCAGCCGTGGATCTCCGGCGCCCTGTCCAAGACGGTCAACCTGCCGGAGACGGCGACCGTCGAGGACGTCGAGGAGGTCTACTTCGAGGCCTGGAAGCTGGGCGTCAAGGCGCTCGCGATCTACCGCGACAACTGCAAGGTCGGCCAGCCCCTCTCCGCCAAGAAGAAGGAGAAGGAGGCCGTCACGGCCAAGGCCGAGGACACCATCCGCAGCGCCGTCGAGAAGGTCATCGAGTACCGCCCGGTCCGCAAGCGCCTGCCGAAGGGCCGCCCGGGGATCACCACCTCCTTCACGGTGGGTGGCGCCGAGGGCTACATGACCGCCAACTCCTACCCGGACGACGGTCTCGGTGAGGTCTTCCTCAAGATGTCCAAGCAGGGCTCGACCCTCGCGGGCATGATGGACGCCTTCTCCATCGCGGTCTCCGTGGGCCTCCAGTACGGCGTGCCGCTGGAGACCTACGTCTCGAAGTTCGTCAATATGCGCTTCGAGCCGGCCGGCATGACGGACGACCCGGACGTGCGGATGGCGCAGTCGATCGTCGACTACATCTTCCGCCGCCTGGCGCTGGACTTCCTGCCCTTCGAGACGCGCTCCGCGCTCGGCATCCACTCGGCCGAGGAGCGTCAGCGCCACCTCGACACCGGTTCGTACGAGCCGTCGCTGGAGGAGGACGAGCTGGACGTGGAGGGCATGTCCCAGTCCGCGCCGCTCACGGAGACGGTGAAGGCGGTGGCCGCGCCGAAGCCGGAGGCCGCCGCTCCGGCCCCGAAGCAGGCACCGCACACCTCGGCCGAGCTGGTCGAGATGCAGCTGGGCATCAACGCCGACGCCCCGCTCTGCTTCTCCTGCGGCACCAAGATGCAGCGCGCGGGCAGCTGTTACATCTGCGAGGGCTGCGGCTCGACCAGCGGTTGCAGCTGAGCCGGCTGACGCCCCGATGAGGGCGTGACACGAAGGGCGGCGGACCCGGAAGGGATCGCCGCCCTTCGCCGTACGTCAGGACGGTGCCGTGTACGTCGGCGCTGTGCCGTACGTCAGGACGGTGCCGAGTGCCGGGGCGTGCCGTGGGACGGGACCGGTGTGCGGCGGGGCTGCCGGGCGTCAGGAATGTTGTCCGCCCATCAGCCGGGCGAACTCCTCCGGGTCGGCGTCGAATCCGCGCAGCAGTTCGCGCAGGCCCCAGCTGCCGGCCGCGTCGCGGACGAATTCGGCGACCGTCGCGGCGGTCGCGTGGGACACCGAGGCGAAGTCGTGCCGTGCGAGTTCGGTATAGCCTTCGAGGATCCGCAGGTCAGCGCTCTGTATGTCGCCGAATTCCTTTCTCCCGTCCCGCTGTTGGATCGCCACACCGAGCACGACGCGCCCGTACCGGTCGGCCAGCCGGTCGAGTTCGAGCGTCATCTGCTCGTCGGTGCCGAAGCCCTGTCCGGTCTTGCTGTCCCGGTTGAGGGTGATGGTGCCGTCCGGGGAGCGGCTGCCGAAGTGCACCAGGTACACCGGGCTGCCGTACGGGTCGTCCGCCCCGTAGGTCGCGGCGACGATGTCGAGGTCGCTGGCGGCTGTGCCGAACGGGCTCGGGTCCCATTTCAGGGTGACCACGACCTTGGCGATCCCCTTGTTGAAGCTGCTCAACTTGGCTTTCCTCCGCTTCCTTTGTGCGTTGATCCTCACAGGGGAGCACAGGGCGGGACAAGCGGTTCATGGATTCCCGCGCGTACGGCGGCCGTTGGTGCCCGCCGACGGCCTCGGCGCGGGAGCCCGTGCGTCCCCTCGCGGGGTGACCGGGGCCACCCATCTGGCCGTACGATGGCGCGGTGCTGGTCAAGTGGATTCGTTGCACCGTCGTGGACCGCCGAGGCTTCGAGCGGGGGCAGCGGAAGTGGGCGGGGCAGCTCGGCGAACCCGGATTCCGGGGCCAGAGCGGCGGCTGGAGCAGGGGGCGGGACGGAGTGGCCCATGTCTTCGCCTTCTGGGAGAGCCGCGCCTTCTACGACTCCTTCATGGCGCGCTCGCACGACCGGCTCGCGGCTGCCCAGGTGGGCACGTTCAAGAACGCCCAGGTCAAGCTTTTCGACTACCGCTTCGACATCAAGACGGGCTTCGAGCCGCGCTTCACGGACGCCGACGTGGTGCGTGTCGCGCACTGCAAGGTGCGTGAGGACCGTGTCGAACACTTCGCGCTGATGCAGGAGAAGGTCTGGAACCCGGCGATGGCGGGCTCGCCGGGGATGCTGCGGGGGCTGTTCGGCGAGGCCCCCGGCAACGAGTTCCTCGTGCTGTCCATGTGGCAGTCGGCCGCCGAGCACGGCAAGTACCGGGCGGAACGGGTCGAGCGACTCGCGCTGCGGGCGCAGACCGAGGCGGACGTGGCAGCACTGGCGGGCGACGTCGTGGAGCTGCAACCGTCCTGGACGGTGTGAACTGCGCCTGTGAGCCGTTCAGCCGGCGCCCAGGGAGTACACCCCGGCCCTGACGGCGGCCAGAACGGCTGCGGCACTGCGGTCTGCCGCCGCCTCGTCGACCGGCTCACGCGTGACGAAGAGGCGGAGGAAGAGCGGGGCGGACACCGCCCGGACCACCGCGCCCGCATCGATGTCCGGCGCGGCCTCGCCGCGGGTGACGGCGCGTGCGACGACGGCCTCGCAACGGGTGAACCGCACGGTGTAGAAGTCGCGCAGGGCCGAGGCCGCCTGGGGCGACTGGAGTGCGGCGGCGACGAACGCGGTGGGAGCCGCGGCCCGCGCGGGATCGGCGAAGGAGTCGACGACCTGCCGGGCCAGGGCGCGCAGGTCGCCCTCCAGACTGCCGGTGTCGGGCGGGGTCCAGTCGTCCTCACAGGCCATGTCCAGGGCGTCGGCAACCATGCCTTCGAGCCCGCCCCAGCGACGGTAGAGGGTCGTCTTGTGCACGCCGGAGTGCTCGGCCACGTACTCGACGGTCAGGCCCGGATAGCCGTGCTCCGTGAGTCCGGTGAGGACGGCGTCGCGGACGGCGACACGGGTGCGGGCGGTGCGTCCGCCGGGGCGGCGGGTGCCGTGGGTGGCGACCGGTGCGGATTCTGGAGTGCCACTGTCAGTCAATTGCTACTCCTGTTGCGTTAAGGGTGGGTCGCGTGCCATGCTCATCGTAACGCGACTCAAGTTGCGTTTGTCTGCCTGGAGGCGCCCTTGTCTGCCCGGTCCCAGCTCTCGCTGCGCGGAGTGACCGTCTCCCGCGGTGACCGGCTCCTGCTCGATGACGTCACGCTGACCGTCCGCCCCGGCGAGAGGCTGGGCATCGTCGGGGAGAACGGCGCGGGAAAGTCCACCCTGCTCGGACTCCTCGCCGGACTCCACGTCCCCGACGAGGGCGAGGTCGTGACGGTCGCGGCCCGTGGAGCCGGGCTGCTCGCGCAGACCCCGCAACTTCCCCCTGACCGCACGGTGGGCGACGCGGTGGACGCCGCACTCGCCGAACTTCGTTCCGTGGAAGCGCGGTTGCGCACCCTCGAAACAGAGCTCGGCTCCGCCGACGAGGCGACGCTCGCCGAATACGGTGACCTCCTCACGGCGTTCGAGCTGCGCGGTGGGTACGAGGCGGACGCCCGGGTCGACAAGGCTTTGCACGGACTCGGGCTGGCCGCCATCGGCCGGGAACGGGAGCTGGGCAGCCTGTCCGGCGGTGAACAGGCCAGGCTCGGTCTCGCCTGTCTCCTCGCGGCGGCCCCGGAGGTGATGCTGCTGGACGAGCCCACCAACCACCTCGACGAATCCGCGCTCGACTGGCTGGAGGACGCCCTGCTCGCCCACCGCGGGACGGTCGTCGCGGTTTCCCACGACCGGCTGTTCCTGGAGCGGATCGCCACCTCGGTGCTCGAAGTCGACGCCGACCGGCGCACGGTCGTGCGCTACGGCGGCGGATACGCCGGATTCCGCGCGGAGCAGGCCGCCGCCCGGGTCCGCTGGGAACAGGCGTACACACGGTGGCGCGAGGAGCGCGCACAACTGGAGGCGTTCGCCGGAACCACCGCGCACGGCGTCGGCCAGGGGCACGCCATGAAGGACCGCAACAAAATGGCGTACGGCAGGGCCGGCAACCGGGTGCAGGCCTCGGTCTCCTCCCGGGTGCGCAACGCGCAGGAGCGGCTGCGGCGACTGGACGAGGAGCCCGTGCCCAGGCCCCCGGAGCCGATGCGTTTCCACGCCAGGCCGGTGGCCGGGGCAACCGCCGGTGCCCTGGTCGAGCTCCACGGCGTTAAGGTCGCGGGCCGGCTCGCCGTCGACGGCCTCACGGTCGCCGCAGGGCAGAAACTGCTCGTCCACGGCGGAAACGGCGCGGGCAAGACCACGTTGCTGCGGGTCGTGGCCGGCGTCACGGAGCCGGACGAAGGGACGGTGACCCGGCGGGGACGCATCGGCTACCTGGCCCAGGAGGTACCCGTGCACCGCCCCGCCGAGGACGTCCTGACCGCCTTCGGACGGGGGCTGCGGCTCACCGAGGACGAGCGGGCGGAACTCCTGCTGTCGTACGGCCTCTTCCGCCCCGGCGACCTCCGCGTGTCCGTCGGCTCCCTCTCGGCGGGGCAGCGGCGCCGGCTCGCGCTGGCCAGGCTGCTGGCCAGGCCCGCCGACCTCCTTCTCCTGGACGAGCCCGCCAACCACCTGGCGCTCGCCCTCGTGGAGGAGCTGGAGCAGGCACTCGCCGCGTGGACCGGAGCACTGGTGGTGGTCTCCCACGACCGGCTGCTGCGCCGCCGCTTCACCGGCGACATACGCCGGATGGAGGCGGGACGGCTGGCCGGTTGAGCCCCCGCTCCCCGTTCGAACTAGGGTTTCGGCATGGCACGACCGCGACGCATCGTCCTCGTCCGGCACGGCGAATCGGAGGGCAACGCAGACGACACCGTCTACGAGCGCGAACCCGACCACGCGCTGAGACTCACCGACACCGGCTGGCAGCAGGCCCGGCAGGCCGGAAAGCGGCTGAGGGAACTGTTCGGCGACGAGAGGATCAGCGCGTACGTCTCCCCGTACCGGCGCACCCACGAGACCTTCCGCGCCTTCGACCTGGACCCCGCGCGCGTACGGGTCAGGGAGGAACCGAGGCTGCGTGAGCAGGACTGGGGGAACTGGCAGGACCGCGACGACGTACGGCTCCAGAAGGCGTACCGGGACGCCTACGGCCACTTCTTCTACCGGTTCGCACAGGGCGAGTCCGGGGCGGACGTCTACGACCGGGTCGGCGCCTTCCTGGAGAGCCTCTACCGGAGCTTCGAGGCCGACGACCACCCCGAGAACGTCCTGATCATCACGCACGGGCTGACGATGCGGCTGTTCTGCATGCGCTGGTTCCACTGGTCGGTCGCCGAGTTCGAGGCGCTGTCCAACCCGGGCAACGCGGAGATGCGCGTGCTGGAACTGGGCCGGGACGGGCGGTACACCCTGGACCGGCCCTTCGAGCGCTGGCGCGCCCCCGAACCGTACGGAATGACCGGGGGGAGCCCCGCGGGCACCGGTTAGAGTGCACAGCGATGACCGCTGACTCCGCTTCCGACCCGCGCCTCGCGCGCGCACTCGACAGCCTCCGAGGGCTGTCCGTGGGAGACGCCCTGGGCTCCCAGTTCTTCGTCCCCGTCAACTACCCACTCCTCAAGGAGCGCGCACTGCCGCCCGGCGACTGGCAGTGGACCGACGACACCGAAATGGCCGCCTCCGTGCTGGCCGTCCTCGCCGCACACCACCGGATCGACCAGGACGCGCTCGCGCGCTCCTTCGCCGACCATCACGACTTCGACCGCGGTTACGGCCCGGCCGTCAACCGCATGCTCCGGCTGATCAGGGAGGGCGGCGACTGGCGGGAACTGGCCGCAGCCCTGTTCGACGGCCGCGGTTCCTGGGGCAACGGCGCCGCCATGCGGATCGCACCGCTCGGCGCCTGGTACGCGGACGACCCGGAACAGGCCACCCACCAGGCCGAGATCTCCGCGTACGTCACCCACCAGCACCGCGAAGCCGTGATGGGCGCGATGGCCGTGGCGGCCGCCGCCGCCCTGGCCGCCGACCCGGCGGGCCCGCCGACCCCCGAGGGGCTGCTGGACGGCGTCATCGCGCTGGTCCCGCGCAGCGCTGTCGCCGCCGGGCTGCGCCGGGCACGGGGCATGCTCGACTACGACGATCCCGCCACGGTCGCCGCCGTGCTGGGCTGCGGGCGGCGCACCAGCGCCCACGACACCGTGCCGTTCGCGCTCTGGTCGGCGGCTCGCTCCCTCGGCGACTTCGAGCGGGCCTTCTGGGCGACCGCGCAGGTCGGTGGCGACGTCGACACGAACTGCGCCATCGTCGGAGGAGTGCTGGCGGGCGCCGGGGCGGGGAGCCCGCCGAAGGAGTGGCTGGAGCGGACCGAGACGCTGCCGGGGTGGGTACGGGCCGGGCAGGCGTGAATCCCCTCCCTGTACGACGGCCGGACCGGCTGCGCGGCCGGGCGACGGCGCGCGTCCTTTGAGGCGCGCTCCTGTACGGACGCCGGGCAGTACGCGCGTTCGGTGTGACAAGAGGCGCTGAGGTCCGGGTGGCAGGTGGGTGGGGCAAGGTCCGCCGGACAGCGGTGGGTGAGGTCCTGCGGCAGGGGACGGTGAGCTTCCTGCCGCAGTCGGCGGTGAGGGCCATGTGCCGGCGGGCGGCAGACGGATTCCGCTTCCGCCGCCGCCTGCTGTCACGGTTCTGTCCTCATCTTGGGGACGCGTGCGGCCGGCCGGCCGTCTGGGGCTAGTCTGCAGGTCACGCCGCCGCGCCGAATCACCACGGGCGCGTGCCGAACGAGCCACCGGGCCTTGATCCGCCACGTACCGCGCGAGGCGCGACGTGCCTGGTCGGGAGGGGGTCCCGTGCCTGACGAAACAGAGCCGACCAGAACCGCACCGCCACCGCAGCCATCGCCCGCCGCCACCCCGCCCACGGGAACACGGCCCGCGACCACGCCGCAGGACGCAGCCGCGCGGCCGCCCGCCGCGCCCGGACACGCGCACCCGTATCCGCAGCCGCTGACCCCGGACCAGATGCGGCAGCAGCAGTGGCAGCAGTGGCAGGCCCACCAGTACTGGCAGCAGCAGCGGCGCCAGAAGGCCGTGGAACCGCCCGCCTGGCGCGCCCGCGTCCGTCCCGGCCCGCCGGCCCGGATACGGGCGGCCTCGCTCTGGTGCGTGCTGGCCACCGCCCTGCTCAGCGGTCTTTTCCTCGGTGAAGGACTCGGCCTGAACCTGCTGATCGTCGCTGTGCCCGCTGCCCTCGCCGCGTTCTTCGCCGCGCAGGCGGCCGGCCGCCGGGTCCGGCCGTGGTCCCTGGTGTGGGGGTTCGGCGGACTCGCGCTGCTGGCGGTGCCGGTGCTGCGGGACGCGGGCTGGCCGACGTTCCTCGCGGTGCTCTCCGCGCTTCTGCTCGGCTCGCTCGCCCTGCACGGCGGCCGGACCTGGCCCGGCGTCCTGATCGGTTCGCTGGGCCTCATCGGGTCGGTGGTCCCGGGCATCCGGTGGGGCCGGCGGGGGCTGCGCGAGCGGGCCGACGGTGCGCGGGAGCGATGGGGGCCGGTGGTCCGAACCGTCCTGATCGCGACCGTCCTGCTGGTGGTGTTCGGGGCGTTGTTCGTGAGCGCGGACGCCGCTTTCGCGAAACTCCTCGGCAAGCTCGTGCCGGACGTCTCCCTGCTCGACGGCCCGTGGCGGATCCTGCTCTGCGCGCTGGGACTGATCGGGGCGCTGGCGGCAGCTCGTACCGCCGCCGCTCCCCACCAGTGGGACAAGGCCGAGATCGCCCCGGCGCGCGCCTGCGGCCGCATGGAATGGGCGCTTCCGCTCGTTGTCCTGAACCTGCTCTTCGCGGCGTTCATCGCGGTGCAGCTCACCGTCCTGTTCGGCGAGTACGCGGCAGTACTCGACGCGACAGGACTGAACCACTCCGACTACGCCCGGCAGGGTTTCTGGCAGTTGCTCTGGGCCACCCTGCTGACCCTTGCCGTCATCGCCCTCGCCGGCCGCTGGGCACCGCGCTCGGACGCCCGGGACGCGGTGCTGGTGCGTTCCGTGCTCGGCGTGCTGTGCCTGCTCACCCTGGTCGTGGTCGTCTCCGCGCTGTACCGGATGAACATGTACGTCGGGTCGTACGGCCTCACCCGGCTGCGCCTCTCGGTGACCGCGATGGAGATCTGGCTCGGCGTGGTGCTCGTACTGATCATGGCCGCCGGGGTGTTCGGCCCCCGTTGGCTGCCCCGGGCCGTCGTCGGCAGTGCCGCGGCAGCCGTCCTCGCCTTCGGTCTGGCCTCGCCGGACGCACTCGTCGCCGAGCGCAACGTCGCGCGTTTCAAGAAGACGGAGGCGATCGACGTGGACTACTTGCGCGGCCTGTCCGCCGACGCCGTGCCCGCCCTGGACACCCTTCCCGAGCCGCAGCGGACCTGTGCGCTCCGTGGGATCACGGACGCATCGGGCATCGCCGGCCCCTGGTATGCCGTCAGCCTCGGCGAACGGCGCGCCCGCGCTGTCGTCGAAGCCCGCCCGCTCGGCCCCGCGGTGACGGACTGCGGCGGCCTGGACTCCGACGACAGCGGGAATTACGGCCGGTAGCGGAGTACGGGCGGTAGGGGGATGTGCCTCGCCCGACGGTTCGCGAATGCGACCTCGGGCGGGGGAGGCCTGGGCGGACCGTGCTTCACAAAGGCTGCCGACGGACCCGGGTCTCCGCTCCAGTCCTGTGCGCAAGCGAAGTGGCATACCGCGCTCCGCGCCCCCGAACCCTTGGCCGGGGGCGGGGTGTCGCACCCCGCCCCCGGCGGCGTACCCTGACTGGCGCCATGCCGTACGAACCACCCACACACACTGTCGAGCGCTCGCTGCGCGCCACCACCGGTGCCAAGATCGTCGCCGGCGTCGACGAGGTCGGGCGCGGGGCGTGGGCCGGACCCGTCACCGTGTGCGCCGCTGTCACCGGACTGCGCCGCCCGCCCGCCGGACTCACCGACTCCAAGCTCCTCACCCCCAAACGCCGCGACGAAATCGTGCTGCTCCTAGAGGAGTGGGTCACCTCGTACGCGCTCGGCCACTCCACGCCCGAGGAGATCGACGGCCTCGGCATGACGGCCGCGTTGCGGCTCGCTGCCGAACGTGCGCTAAATGCCTTGCCGGTACGGCCCGATGCCGTCATCCTCGACGGGAAGCACGACTACCTCGGGGCACCCTGGAAGGTCCGTACGGTGATCAAGGGCGACCAGTCCTGCATCGCGGTCGCGGCCGCCTCGGTGATCGCCAAGGTGCGCAGGGACGCGATGATGGCGGAACTGGAATCGGAGACCGGGGGCTGTGCGCCCTACGGATTCGCGTCCAACGCCGGCTATCCGTCCCCCGTACACCAGGCGGCCCTCGCGGAACTCGGGCCCACCCGGCACCACCGCCTCTCCTGGTCCTATCTCGACGGGCTCCCGCAGTGGCGGCACCTCAAGAAACACCGGATCCCGGCAACGGCGGCAGCACTGGAAAGCGGGGGCCAACTCGGCTTCGATTTCTGACTGTTCACGGCTGGGTGCCGCATCGTCGGCCGCGTCGCTCGGCAGCACCACCCGCCTGCCCCACACGTCCCACCCGCCGATGTCCCGCGCACCGGCGTTTGATAGATGTTCCAGTCATGCCTCTCATCCCACAGGAGCCTCAGATTTACGAGAGCGCCCAGGGTCCCCGCGCCACCCCGGCTGCCAGCCGCACCGCGCCGACCCCTCGCCCCGTACCCGGCCCGCGCCCCGCGGCGCCGCGCCCCGGTCCCGCCCGTGCTGCCCGCCCCGGCCCGCCGGTCCAGCGGAAGCACGCGCCGCAGGCCGCACCCGCCGTCCCCGCGGGAAACCGCCCCGCGCCGCAGGCCGCCCCGGCCGCGTCCGCACCGACTCCGGACGGGCCCCAGATCCAGTTGGTCCCGGTTTCCGCCGGCGGTGCGCTCGACGCCGCGGGCGAAGCGGTGGACCTGCTGCTCGACTCCGGCCGCGCGCCGGGCGATGTCCTGGTGCTCACCACGGGCGAGCAACACCCCTGGGCGGAGCACGAGTTGTCGTTCGGCGAGGCGTCCTACTGGGCGCAGCACGACGCGCGGGACGACGTGTTCTACGCGGACATCGGCGTCGCGGAGCGGGCCACCGCCCGCCCGGTGGTCGTCGTCGCGGTCAACGAGGTGACCACGGAGGACCTGGCCCGCACACTGCCGGCTGCGCGTGCGCGTGCCGGTGCCCTGCTGATCGTCTGCGGCGACCCGCAGCGCATCAACGCCGCGCTCGGCGCCGGAGTCTGAGCACGACCGCCCGTCACACGTGACGCGGTGCGGCCCCGGGGCACGAACAGGCCTCGGGGCCGCACCGCGTTTTTGGACCGGTCCGCAGGCCGGCCCTGCTCAGCGGGCCGCCGCCCGGCGCAGCGCACCCTCGGCCCCGCCGCCGGTGCGCTGCAGGGGTGGGTCGGGTGCGGCAAGGGACTCCGCGAGATCCGCGGGCGGGGACCCGGCGGCGGGCCGACGGCCGCCGCGGCCCTCGCCGAGCACCTGCCAGCCGCCGCGGGTCAGCGTGATGTACGCACCGCAGCGCAGGCCGTGCAGCGTGCACGCGTCCCGCAGCCCCCACATCCACGCGCCGTCCTCCTCCGTCCAGCGCTCGTCCCCCTCCCGGCAGTAGAGCAGAACGGCGGTACGCACGGGTGTGCGTCGGCGCAGATCGTGCGGAACGACGCGGCGCAGGTGGGCGAGCAGCGCGTTGCGCAGTTCCCAGCCGTCCGACGGGAGCGACCTGTGGACGAACGAGGCGCTGGCGGTGAGCCGCTCCTCGGTGTCCAGCACGGCGACGATCGCGGTGGCGGGCTCGGGCCGGTGGCGGGCGTGCAGACCATTGACGACCTCACGGGGGTTGCGCAGCAGGGGAATTCCGGCCGAGGCCCACTCGGCCGGTTCCAGCGTCCGGCCCAGGCGGCTGGCGGCATCGGCGGACGACGAGCCGGGCGAGCTCATGGACGGAGCGAATCCGAAGGTCACGGTCCTCCCTTCGCATACGCGCCCACAACTGCGGGCAAGGTCGGTGGGGGCGCGCCACGGCACGGCCCTGCGGACCACAGGGAAACCGTGCGGGAGCGCTTCCAATTCTTCCTGGCGCCGGGGAATGCAGCAACGAGCAATTGGGGCGGCTGGCCGGATTCTGTTGATATGACACTCATATCCCTGCCCAGGCGGACCGCTCCCAATGCCCTCGTCACCCCTGAACGGCGAGGACCAGGGGAAACACCCCCTCCGCTCCGGCCCTGCGCAGCAGCCGGGCAGCCACCGCGAGTGTCCATCCGGTGTCCGACGAGTCGTCCACCAGTAGCACGGGACCGCCGGCCGAGGTGAGCGCCTCGGCGAGTTCCGGCGGCACGGTCAGCGCCCGGTGCAGCGAGCGGACCCGCTGGGCGCTGTTGGCCTGCGGCAGCGGCGCCCCGCCTGCCTCGGCGGCGTACTCCAGTGAACCCAGGAACGGCATCCGGCCCACCTCCGCGACACGTGCCCCCAGTGACCGCACGAGCTGTGGCCTGCGGTGGGAGGGGACCACGACGACCCCCACCGGCCGCGGTGGAGCATTCTGGTCGCCGCGGGCCCAGCCTCCCGGCCCCTTCGCCCAGTCGGTCAATACCGTCACCACCGCTTGGAACACGTCGTCAGGCACCGGTCCGTCCGGGGCCTGTGCGGCGAGCATGGGACGCAGCCTGTTGCCCCAGCCGATGTCCGACAGACGCCCCAGACCCCTTCCCCGGAAGGCGACTTCTCCTTCCGGGATACGGCCCTTCAGGTCGACTCCGACCGCCGGGAGACCGCTGGGCCACATCTTGCGGGGCTCCACCTCGACCCCCGGGCGGCCCAGCTCGCCGCGCGCCGCGTCCAGGGCGGCGTCCGACACCTTTCCGTCGAACCGGCTGCCGGCGCAGTTGTCGCAACGTCCGCAGGGGGCGGCCTGCTCGTCGTCCAGTTGGCGGCGCAGGAACTCCATACGACAGCCGGCGGTCGCCGCGTACTCGCGCATCGCCTGTTGTTCGGCGGTGCGCTGCCCGGCCACCCAGGCGTACCGCTCGGCGTCGTACACCCAGGGCTGTCCGGTGGAGACCCAGCCGCCCTTCGTGCGATGGACCGCGCCGTCCACGTCGAGAACCTTGAGCATGGCTTCGAGGCGGGTGCGCCGCAGGTCCACCATCGGCTCCAGGGCGGGCAGCGAGAGCGGCTTCGGCGATCCGGCGAGCGTGTCGAGGGTGCGCCGGACCAGGTCCTCGGGCGGAAAGGACACCGACGCGAAGTACTTCCAGATCGCCTCGTCCTCCTTGCCCGGCAGCAGCAGGACCTCGGCGTGCTCCACCCCGCGCCCCGCACGGCCCACCTGCTGGTAGTACGCGATCGGCGACGACGGCGAGCCCAGGTGCACCACGAACCCGAGGTCGGGCTTGTCGAAGCCCATGCCCAGCGCGGAGGTCGCCACCAGCGCCTTGACCCGGTTGGCGAGCAGGTCCTCCTCCGCCTGTACGCGGTCGGCGTTCTCGGTGCGTCCGGTGTACGAGGCGACGGTGTGCCCGCACTGGCGCAGGTAGGCGGTGACCTCCTCGGCGGCGGCCACGGTCAGCGTGTAGATGATCCCGGAACCCGGCAGTTCGTGGAGGTGGTCGGCGAGCCAGCCCAACCGGGTCGCCGCGTCGGGGAGTTGCAGCACGCTCAGGCTGAGGCTCTCCCGGTCCAGGGGGCCGCGCAGTACCAGGGCGTCCGTCCCCGCGCCCGTGCCGAGCTGCTCCGCCACGTCGGCGGTGACCCGGGAGTTGGCGGTGGCGGTGGTGGCGAGGACCGGCACACCTGGCGGCAGCTCGGCCAGCATGGTGCGCAGCCTCCGGTAGTCGGGGCGGAAGTCGTGTCCCCAGTCGGAGATGCAGTGCGCCTCGTCCACCACGAGCAGGCCGGTGGCGGCGGACAGCGCGGGCAGCACGTTGTCACGGAAGTCCGGGTTGTTGAGGCGCTCGGGCGAGACGAGGAGGACGTCCACCTCGCCCGCGGCCACCTCCGCCTGGACGGAGTCCCAGTCCTCGTGGTTGGAGGAGTTGATGGTGCGTGCGCGGATGCCCGCCCGTGCGGCGGCCTCCACCTGGTTGCGCATGAGGGCGAGCAGGGGCGAGACGATCACGGTGGGTCCGCTGCCCTGCGCGCGCAGCAGTGAGGTCGCCACGAAGTACACGGCGGACTTTCCCCAGCCGGTCCGCTGCACGACCAGCGCCCGGCGCTTGTCCGCGACGAGCGCCTCGATGGCCCGCCACTGGTCCTCACGCAGCCGGGCGGTGCCGCCGGGGTCGCCGACGAGGCGGGCGAGCACGGAATCGGCTTCGGCGCGGAGGTCCGCGGTGTCTGAGGCGTCTGTTCGGGTCATGCCCCCATGCAACCCGATGGCACCGACATCGCGCGAACGGGCGTCCGGCCCTGTGGACAACTTTATCCACAGGGGTGGCGGGATCAAGGGCGCGTCACGGAAGGTAGTGAAATGAACACGAACAGCGAAAAGCGTGATCACCGTGACGCCGATGCGACCGCGGAGCAGCAGATCACCCTCCGGGGTCCCGCCCAACTTGCCGACGCACTGCCGTACTTGATGGGGTACTACCCGAACGATTCCGTGGTCATGGTGGCGTTGCACGGGCGCAGGGGAAGGTTCGGGGGGCGGCTCAGGCTCGGTATTCCGAAGTCCCCGCAGGAATGGGCGCCGGTCGCCTCCCACCTCGCCGAATCCCTGGTGGCCAACAGCGAGCGCAGCAGCAGCCGCCCGGACGGGATCCTGGTCTTCCTGTGCCAGGACCCGGCGGACGGTGCGACGGGCAGAGAGGTGATGGAGCGGTTGCGGGCATTCGCCCAGCGGCTGCGCACCGCCTGCGGGGCGCTCGACGTCCCCGTGCTCGAAGCGCTCTGCCTCTCGGACGGCCGCTTCTGGTCCTACTGCTGCCCCGACGGGCGCTGCTGTCCGCCGGAAGGGACCGCACTGGCTTTGCCGGGGACGTCCGTGATGGCGGCGGCCGCCGCGTACGCCGGCATCCAGGTGCGGGGCTCCCTGCGAGAGATGGAGGCCCGGCTCGCCCCCTGCCCGCAACAGCCCGCCGTGCTGCACGCCCGGGTACGGGCCCTCGACGCGGCGGGCAGCACGGTCGTTCCCCGGATCCTCAGCGACAGCGGCCGCGCGCAGGTCTGTGCGGAGACGCTCGACCTGGCCCGGGTCCTCATCAGGCGGCTGGGGAGGTCCCCCCTGCCGAGGGGGTCCTGGGTGGCGGCGGACCGTGCCGACGACGAGCTGATCAGTGACGAGGAGGCGGCCACGGTCATCGTCGGCATCCAGGACCGGGACACCAGGGACCGTGCGGCGGAATGGATGGAAGGCCCGGAAGCCGCCTGTGCGCTGAGGCTGTGGCGCCTCCTCGCCCGGCGCTGCGTCGGCCCGTACGACACCTACGCAGCTCCGCCGCGGACCCTCGCGGGCTGGGTCGCCTGGTCCACCGGTGACGAAGCGGAGGGGCGGGTGGCGCTGGGCCTGGCGTTGCAGGCGGATCCCGAGTACACCTTCGCGCAACTCCTGCACCAGGCCTGCAACGAGGGGCTCGACCCGGAGAAGCTGCGGGTCTGCCTGCGCGGGGAACGCTCCGCCCGGACCGTCAAGGCCCGCCCCCGCCCCGGCGGGCGCGGGGCACGCCGACGGCAGGTGACGGCGAGGGCGCGACGGGCGGCCCGGGGCAGTGCGGGCGAGCCGGGCGAGTCCGGGGGGACGGAGACGGGTCCTCGGGGGGCTCGTCCCGGCGTGCGCCCCAGGATCCGGCCGACAGACCGCGCGGAAGGCGCCGGGCCCGGTCCCATGCCGGTACGTCCAGGAGCGCGGCCCCGGGAGACGCCGCACCGGGCGCGGCGCGGCACGAGGAGCGGACGATGACGGACCGCCGGGAGACCCCGCCGCCGGGGTTGCCCCGCCCCGCGCCCCGGTCGACCTTGTACGGCACCACGCCGCGCCCGGGGGCGTCCCGCACCGCCCCGCCGTGCACTGCGCCCCTGTCCGAGGCATCCCGCAGGACCTCTCGCACGACGTCCAGGCCATCGTCGCCTCCGTCGTTTTGGACGGCAGCTCGCCGGCCGGGGAGACGCACACCGCCCCGCGCGTCGCGTTTCCCGCGCCCCTCCGGCCGTGACTCCGACGCATGTGCCGCCGTTCACCTGTGTGGCGTCCGTGCACGCACCGCACCGCCGCATCCGTCACCACCCTCCGGAGCGCAGAGAAGGCACCAGATGGCCCTCACCGTCCCGCCGTCCTCCGACGCACGCGGCACGCCTCCGGGCTACCGCCGCCCCGCGCAGCACAGCGGCCCCTGGCCCGCGCGGGGTCCGGCGCCAGGAGTCGGACAGCCTGCGGAGCTGCCGGCCGTGCACACGATGATCATCTGCGCCGACCTGCCCAGTCTGGCGATTTCCGCCGAGCACGGGCAGCTCACCGGGCGCTGGTTGGAGGGCTTCTACCAGGCGGGCCGCAGACTCCTCGCGCGCTGCGAGCTACGGGTGGCGGGCCGTGAACCGACCGCCGTCCAGGGCAGGTCGGCGGGGGCGGACCGGGCCAGATTCATGGCGGTGGTCCGTACGCAGGGCGACGGCGGCCCGGACCCGGGGGTCGCCGTCGAGCGGATCAGGACCGCCGACGGCAGCGAGCGGATCACCCTGCGCAGCTCGGCGCCACGCCCGCTCCGGTTTCCGGTGGAGATCACCCTGGGCACCGACCTCGCGGACCTGGGCTCCATCGCCGCCGGCCATTGCGGTCCCGAGCTCCCCGCCAGCGTGCACGACTCCGGCATGCGCTGGACCACGGGCGGCGCTTACTCCGCGGTGACGGCGGACCCCCCGCCCAACGACGCCCTCGCCTCGGCCGGCCTGCTGCGCTGGGAGATGGAGCTGCCGCCCGGCGGCTCCCGCACCATTGAGCTCCGGGTCAGGACCGAGAGGGCCGTGCGCTCCGCGGGCAAGACCGGCGGTTGCCCGCTGCCCGAGGTGAGCGCGGAGGGCGACGACCCCCGCGTGGGCGACCTGCTGCGTACGAGCGTCGACGACCTGCGGTCCCTGATGATGCGCGATCCCGCCCACCCCTCGGACGTGTACCTGGCGGCGGGGGTTCCCTGGCGCTGCGGGCTGGCCCCTGCCGAGGCGCTCTGGGCGGCCCGGATGGCGTTCCCGCTCGGCACCCGGCCCGCCGCAGCCGCGCTGCGCTTTCTCGCGCGCACCCAGGTGGAGGGAAACGGTCATGTCCCCGGCCCCTTCCGGGACGCGGGACCGCACCTCCCGGCAGGCTGCACCGGAGTGGAGGCGACCCTGGCGTTCCCCGTGGTGCTCGCCGAGGCCCGCCGCTGGGGACTGGCCGAAAAGGATCTTGAGGAGTTGCTGCCCGCTGCCGAGCGTTGTCTGAACTGGCTGCGCACCACGGTCGGCGACGAGGTGTACCTGCGCGATCCGGGGACCGGCGGACTGCGCCGGGCCGAGACACAGGCGCACGCCCACCGTGCCGCCCTGCTCGGTGCGGAACTGCTGGAGGCGTGCGGTCGCCAGGGAGCCGACGGCTGGCGTGAGTGGGCCGGGGCCCTGCGCAGCGCCTTCCGCCGGGAGTTCTGGATCGAGGACCGGACGGGCGGCCGTCCGGCAGCGGCCACGACGGCCGACGGGCGCCAGGCCCCCCATCTCGGCTCCTGGGCCGTGCACCTGCTGGACACCGGTCTGCTGGGCGCCGGACAGTTCGCGCCCGGACTGCTCGACAAGGGGCAGACGGAACAGCTGGCACGGCTCTTCGGGAGTCCCGCCATGGACTCGGGGTGGGGGCTGCGCGGGCTCGGTGCCAAGGAGTCCGCGTACAACCCGTTCGGTCACCGCAGCGGCGCCGTACGGGTGCACGAGACGGCCCTCGCGGTCTCGGGTCTCGCCGCCGCCGGTTTCGAGAAGGAGGCGGGCTCCCTGCTGCGCGGCCTGCTGGACGCGGCAGCGGCCTTCGGCCACAGGCTGCCCGAGATGTACGCGGGGGAGCAGCGCACCACCGGTGGATTCCCGCTGCCGCACCCGGCGGCGTGCCGTCCGGCCGCCGTGTCGGCCGCTGCGGGGATCCATGTGCTCTCCACCGTCGTCGGGATCCGTCCCGACGCCCCGGCGGGCACGGTCCGGCTGGTACCGCTCGCCAGCGCGCCGCTCGGAGCACTGCAGCTCTCCGGGCTGCGGGTCGCCGCGGAACCGTTCGCCGCGCGGGTCAGCAGGCTCGGACTCGGCATGGTCGAGGAGGCCGCCGACGGCCTCCAGCTGGGGGTGTGACGGCATGGCAGGGACCAGCACGGACGCGACATGGGAGGAGGGCGCGGCGGGGAACGCGGCGGCGGACGGCGTAAGCAGTCCGGGGCTGCCCGAAGAGACTGTTTATCGTCAGGAAGACGACTATGATCGCGGCATGTCGCCCTACGATCCGTCGGCCTTTCCGCCCTTCGCCGTCACTGTGGATCTGGTCGTGCTCACCGTGCGCCGCCACGCGCTCTGCGCCCTCGTCGTGCGTCGCGGAGAACAGCCGTTCCAGGGTCGGTGGGCCCTGCCGGGCGGATTCGTGCGTGCGGACGAGAATCTCGCGGAGGCTGCGGCCAGGGAACTGTCCGAGGAGACCGGCCTGTGCGCGTGGCCCGCGGCGGCCGTTCCGGCCGCGGTGGGCGCACCGGACGTACCGGGGACGGCCGCCCGGGAGTTCTCCACCGCCGTTCCGGCCAACGGCGCCCATCTGGAACAGCTCGCCACCTACGGCGACCCCGATCGCGACCCCCGGATGCGGGTCGTGAGCGTGGCCCATCTGGCGCTCGCCCCCGACCTCCCCGCGCCGCGCGCGGGCGGCGACGCCAACAGTGCCCGCTGGGCCCCGGTGGAGGCGCTTCTCGACGGCAGCCACGGTTCCGGAGACAAGGACGGCTTCGACGCGGAGAGCGAGAAGGCCGGCCCGCTCGCCTTCGATCACGCGCGCATCCTCGCCGACGGCGTCGAGCGGGCCCGCTCCAAGATCGAGTACTCCTCACTCGCCACGGCGTTCTGCCCGCCCGAGTTCACCGTCGGGGAACTGCGCCGGGTCTACGAGGCGGTGTGGGGCGTCGCCCTCGACCCCCGCAACTTCCACCGCAAGGTCACCGGAACCCCGGGCTTCCTGGTGCCGTCCGGCGGGACGACGACCCGTCAGGGCGGCAGACCCGCACAGCTGTTCCGGGCAGGCGGGGCCACCCTGCTCAATCCACCGATGCTGCGTCCCGAGGTCTGACCACCTCGACCGGGCCGGCCCCTCCGTACAGGACCCTGCTCAGACACCCGCACGTTCTACCCCTGCGCCAAAAGTCCGAAATGTCGCGTTATCGTGCTGCGGTACCCGTCTCTGTCGGATGCGAGGGAAGAGACGCGAGGGAAACGATGCTCCAGGCCGTCGGACTCACCAGTACGCCCCGCCGGGCACGACCGCCGGCCGTGAACGATCTGACCTTCGCGGCCCGCCCCGGCCACGTCACCGCACTCCTCGGCGCCGCCGGCTCCGGCAAGACGACCGCCCTGCGGCTGATGCTCTCGCTCGAAGAGGGCCGCGGCGTCACCTACTTCAGGGGTCGGCTCCTGCACCGCATCGCCCACCCCGCCCGCGAAGTGGGGGCTCTCCTCGGCGACGTGCCCGGGCATCCCTCCCGTACCGCCCTGGGGCAGCTCCGCATGCTGTGCGCCGCGGCAGGCGTCCCAGCCTCCCGCGCCGACGAACTGCTCGACGTCGTCGGCATGAGCGAACTCGCCCACCACCGGCTCGGCTCGCTCTCCCTCGGCATGGACCGCAGGCTCGGCATCGCCTCCGCGCTCCTCGCCGACCCGCACACCCTCCTCCTGGACGAGCCCGCCGCCGGACTCTCTCCTCGCGACACCGCCTGGCTGTACGGGCTCCTGCGTGCCCACGCGGCTCACGGTGGGACCGTGCTGTGCACCACCGCCGACGCCAAGGAGGCCGCCCAGGGCGCCGACCGCGTCGTCACTCTCGACGAGGGCCGGCTCGTCGCCGACCAGGCGGCTGCGGACTTCGCCCGTACCCGGCTGCGTCCGCGCGTCGTCGTCCGTACCCCGCAGGCCGCCCGTCTGGGGGTCCTGGTCAGCAAGGAGGCCCGGGTCGCCCGACGCTCCGTCGAGGTCGTGCCCGAGGGCGGCAACCGGCTCCTCGTCTACGGGAGCACCTGTGCGGAGATCGGTGATACGGCCTTCCGCCACGGTGTGCTCCTGCACCAACTAGCCGACGAGACCGGAGACATGGGCACCCGTCCGGCCCCTGTCCCGCACCCCTCGGCCGCCGCCCCGCAGCCCTCGGCTCCCGCCCCGTCCGTCTCGGCCCCCGGCGCCCACCCCAGCTCCCCGAAGCACGCCTCCGCGCCCACCGCCCCGCACGCGCCGACCCCGGGCTCCCCGCACGCGCCGACCCCCACCCCCTCGCCCGCTCCACCCGGCGCGGCCCTCTCCCGCCCCGCTCCTCCGCTCCCACTCCGCGGTCCGCTGCGCCCGCTCCGGTACGAACTCATCCGTACGTTCGGCATTCGTCGCACGCTCCTCGCTGTCGTGGCCGCCCTGTGCGTGTCTGCCGTTCTGGCCGTCTTCCTCACGCACACCGGTGCGGCGCCCCTCCCGGCCGCGCTGGCCGGCTGGCCCGGCATCCTGCCGCTGCCTCCGGCCGCACTCGGCGCGGGCCTGCTCGGCGCGCTGGCCTTCGGCGACGAGTTCCGCTACCCGGCGCTGGCGACCTCCCGCGGCACTTCGCCCCGCCGTCTCGGCCTCCTCCTGGCCAAACTCACAGTGTCCGCAGGCCTCGCCCTGAGCCTCGCCGCAGGGGCGGCGGTGGTGGACTTCGTTCTCCTCCGCGTGCTGTACGGAGGGGAACTGGTGGCCGTGCCCGCCGGGCTGCTCGCCAGGGGAGCGAGCTGGGCCGCACTTTGCGTGGGCTGCGCCTGGGCCGGGCTGCTCGGCGCAGGGGTCTTCCGGGTCACGGCCGCCGGGCTGGCCGCCGTACTGGCCGTGCCCGTCGCCGTCGTGCCGGCCGTTCAGCACCTCCTCGCCGGACCGGCAGCACGTTCGATGGTCGGAGTCCCGGACAGGCTGCGGGAGCTGATGCTGCTGAGGCTTCCCGGCGGCGCGGACCAGTGGCTGCTCGCTGCACTGCGGCTCATCGCCCAACCGATGGGCGTGGCGCTGGCGTTGTCTGTCCCAGTGCTCCTGTGCGCGTATCTGCTCACGGGCCTTCGCCGCAAAGCCCGTTGGTGACCAAAGGTTTGCGCAGAGTCGCCCACTCGCCCACAACTCCCCAGGGAAAGCAGGTTTCTTTCCGATAAAGCGTCAATTGACGAGGGGGCGGTGATCACCCTTTCGTGTGCTTTTCACCAAAGACCTCAAGGGGCGGGGAAGTCACGCCGACAACTGATCCGTGAGTACCCTTGCGCACACCATGATGACCGCCGCCCGCCCCGTCGATTCAGGCCTCGCCGGACCTGGCGAACTCGACCGCTACCCCTTCGCGGAGACGCCCGGAGCCGACCGCGTCGGCCCCATCGGCTGGGACAGTCCGGAATCCGACCTGGGCCGGGTCGGCCGCCGCTCGGCCGGAAACCGTGGACGCGGGCTGCACGGTCAACTCGTTCAGCAGCTCGGTCAGATGATCGTTTCCGGTGACCTCGGGGCCGACCGCCCGCTCGTGCCGGAGGAGATCGGCCAGCGGTTCGAGGTCTCCCGCACGGTCGTCCGCGAGTCGCTGCGCGTCCTGGAGGCCAAGGGCCTGGTCAGCGCCCGTCCCAACGTGGGTACGCGCGTCCGCCCGGTCAGCGACTGGAACCTGCTCGACCCCGACATCATCGAATGGCGCGCCTTCGGTCCCCAGCGCGACGACCAGCGGCGCGAACTCGCCGAACTGCGCTGGACGATCGAGCCCCTCGCGGCCAGGCTCGCCGCCGGACACGGCCGGGACGACGTGCAACAGCGCCTCGGTGACATGGTCGAGATCATGGGGCACGCACTCGCCCAGGGGGACTCCCTCACCTTCTCCCGTGCCGATGCCGAGTTCCACTCCCTTCTCATCCAGCTTGCCGACAACCGGATGCTGGAGCACCTCTCGGGCATTGTCTCGGCGGCCCTTCAGGTGTCCGGCGGGCCGATCTTCGGCTGCGACCGGCCCACCGACGTCTCCCTTTCCCACCACGCGCGGATTGCCGACGCACTCGCGGCGGGCGACGGGTCGGGCGCGGAGTCCGCGATGCGTCAACTGCTCACTGTGCACCCGGAAGTGGAGCGCGTCGTACCCGCACCGCGCGAGCACTGACTGCCGGTCGTTTCCTCAACGGGCCACCCCGCGCGCGTGGTTGCCCCTCCCTGTCGCCGGACCCGTCGGGTTCGGCGACACGATTGTGGGCACTCGTCATGTCCTCGGGGATCCCCCGAGCCGAATGTGACTCGGCCCACGAAGTCGGGGGCGTAACGCTCCGGGAGATCCCGCGATGACCTAAGAGGTGACAGTCGAGGAGGGAAGCAAGTGCCGCTCGCGGCACCGCGGCCCGTCTGCGGTCGTTCGCCCGGTCCGCCGGTGCACCCCCAGCCGGTGGTCGTCGGCTCAGGCCCTCACGGGCGGGGTCGGACGCCATTTCCATCGTTCCGAGAGGTTGTTCGTGTCGGCCAGCACATCCCGTACGCTCCCGCCGGAGATCGCCGAGTGCGAGTCTGTGTTGGCGCTCATCGAGCGGGGAAAGACTGAGGGGCAGATCGCCGGCGACGACGTGCGTCGGGCTTTCGATGCCGACCGGATCCCACCGACCCAGTGGAAGAACGTCCTGCGCAGCCTCAATCAGATCCTTGAGGAGGAGGGTGTGACGCTGATGGTCACTGCCGCGGAGTCGCCGAAGCGTGCCCGCAAGAGCGCCCCGGTGGAAACTTCGGCCAAGCCTGCTGCCCCACGGACGCTCGCGGCGAGCGCCGCCGCCCCCAGGACGGTCGCGGCGGCCGCCGCTGTGGCGACGGAAGGCGGGGCCGGGGACGCCGTCGCGGACGAGCACGGCGCAGTGCCCGTCAAGAAGGCCGCCGCGAAGAAGACGACGCCCAGGAAGACCGTCGCGAAGAAGACGACCGCCAAGAAGACGACGGCCAGGAAGACCGCGGCGAGGAGCGACGACGGGTCCGACGACGCCACGACCGAAGAGATCCGGGTCAAGGCGGGCGCGGACGAAGAGGGCGGCGAAGGCGGCGAGGCCAAGGGCTTCGTACTCTCCGACGACGACGAGGACGACGCTCCGGCCCAGCAGGTCGCGGTCGCCGGCGCCACCGCCGACCCGGTCAAGGACTATCTCAAGCAGATCGGCAAGGTCCCCCTCCTCAACGCCGAACAGGAGGTGGAACTCGCCAAGCGCATCGAGGCCGGCCTGTTCGCCGAGGACAAGCTCGCGAACTCGGACAAGCTCGCGCCCAAGCTCAAGCGCGAGCTGGAGATCATCGTCCAGGACGGAGGGCGTGCCAAGAACCACCTCCTGGAGGCCAACCTCCGCTTGGTGGTCTCCCTCGCCAAGCGGTACACCGGCCGCGGCATGCTCTTCCTGGACCTGATCCAGGAGGGCAACCTCGGACTCATCCGTGCGGTCGAGAAGTTCGACTACACCAAGGGCTACAAGTTCTCGACGTACGCGACCTGGTGGATCCGCCAGGCGATCACCCGCGCGATGGCTGATCAGGCCCGCACCATCCGCATCCCGGTGCACATGGTCGAGGTCATCAACAAGCTGGCGCGGGTCCAGCGGCAGATGCTCCAGGACCTGGGCCGCGAGCCCACCCCGGAGGAGCTGGCCAAGGAACTCGACATGACGCCCGAGAAGGTCGTCGAGGTCCAGAAGTACGGCCGTGAGCCGATCTCCCTGCACACCCCGCTGGGCGAGGACGGAGACAGCGAGTTCGGCGACCTCATCGAGGACTCGGAAGCGGTCGTGCCGGCCGATGCGGTCAGTTTCACCCTGCTGCAGGAGCAGCTGCACTCGGTGCTGGACACCCTCTCCGAGCGCGAGGCGGGCGTGGTCTCCATGCGCTTCGGCCTGACCGACGGTCAGCCGAAGACCCTGGACGAGATCGGCAAGGTCTACGGGGTGACGCGTGAGCGCATCCGTCAGATCGAGTCCAAGACCATGTCCAAGCTGCGCCACCCCTCCCGCTCACAGGTCCTGCGCGACTACCTGGACTGAGCCGCGCCCCGGACTGCCGGGCCGGGCCCGCCGTGCGCGCGCCGTATCACCACGTACGCGGCAGCCGGGCCCGCGCACCGCGCGGGTGCGGGACACAAAAGCATCACTGACTCTGGGTGTGCGAAGTTCAACCCTGAGTCAGGAGGACGCATGCGTCGACCTACCAACCGGTCGCTGGCGGGAGCCCTCGCCCTCACGGCGGCAGCGGTCGCACTGCCTGTGGCCGCGGCAGGCCCCGCCGCTTCGGACGGCGTGATCATAGGAGGGCAGCCGGCGCGGGCGGGGGACAGCCCGTGGGTGGTGGCGTTGTCCAGCCGTGACCGGTTCGGCGGTACGCGGGCGGGACAGTTCTGCGGGGGAGTCCTGGTGGGCCGCACCAAGGTGTTGACGGCGGCGCACTGCCTGGGCCGGGAGGTGCTCGGCGCACCGCTGAGGGAGGTACGTGATCTCAGGGTCATCGCCGGGCGCGCCGAGCTGCGGGGAGGGGGCGGGAGGGAGATCGCCGTACGCAGGGCGTGGATCAATCCCTCGTACGACGCGCACTCGAACTCGGGCGACCTGGCTGTGCTGACCCTGGCCTCGGCGCTGCCGGCGGAATCCGTGATCAAGACGGCGGATACGGGCAGCCGGGCGGACGAGCCGGGTACGGCCGCCACGGTGTACGGCTGGGGCGACACGATCGGGGACGGGGCCTACGCGGGTTCCCTGCGGTCCGCCCGGGTCCGGGTGCTGCCCGACGAGACGTGCGCGAAGGCTTACCCGGCTACCGCCGGGGCCGCGTACCGCCCGGCCACGATGCTCTGCGCGGGGGACCCCGGGGGCGGCCGTGACGCGTGCCAGGGGGACAGCGGGGGTCCCCTCGTGGCCGGGGGGGAACTGATCGGCCTGGTGTCGTGGGGAAGCGGCTGCGGGCAGGCGGGCAGCCCCGGGGTGTACACCCGGATCTCGGCGCTGTCCGAGCTGTTCTCACCGAGGAGCTGACCGCGTCGGCCGTAGCGAGGTCGTCCTCGCGGCGCCACTCCGGCGGGAGAGGACCCTGCGGGACGGCCCTATAGGTGCCAGGGAGCCCTACGGGCCGCTGTGGCGCTCTTGGGCCGGCGCTGTCCCACCCCCGGGGAGCCGGGCTGCCCGTGGGCGCTGAGCGGGGCCCACGCCGTACGCGGAGAACGGAGCCGCCGTATCCCCTGCCCGTGACGGGCAGAGGGTCTCGCACCGAGGTGCCCCGTAAGAGCGCTGGCTCCGGCACATGAGAACGGGCGACTTCCCCCGCACACCCGGGGGCAGCCGCCCGTCGACCGGTCAGGGCCGGTCCTTGGCTCGTCGTGGACGCTCTCAGGGCGTCAGCGGTCGTCGTCCTCTGACGACGCAGGCGTGACCGTCAGCCGGTCCGTCTCGTCCTGTATTTCCGCGGCGATCTTCTTGAGCTCGGGCTCGAACTTGCGACCGTGGTGGGCGCAGAAGAGCAGTTCGCCGCCGCTGGCCAGGAGAACGCGCAGATATGCCTGGGCGCCGCAGCGGTCGCATCGGTCAGCGGCCGTCAGGGGGCTCGCGGGGGTCAGAACAGTAGTCACGTCGCCTCTTCTCTAGCTCGACGAGCTGTCGTACCAGGGTCAACATCCAACCAGGCCGAAAACGTTCCCGCTCGTGGCTTTTTCTTGAAACTTCTTCCGAAGGTCGTCCGGAGTGGTTGTCTGTTGCCGGTTGGCGGCGAATGAGCCGTATTGCGTCGCTTTACGGTTTCGCGTTGCTGGCTTGTCTTCGGGGGACACGTCCACCCGGCTGGATTGCCGGGTTGTTCAAGAGGACGTGCCCGGAGCCTAAATGGTTCATGCCCGGAAAGGAACGTGACATGTGCTTCACTCCATCGAGGGATCGAACACCTGTACGCCACTGGACTAGCATGAGTTTTGCCGAGGGTGGCGTGACAACCGCTCTACCAGGCCCCGTTACCCTCTGAGCGGCGACCGACGCCGACCCCGTACCCACTCGGGGCCCATTTGAAATTCAGCGAGGAGCGAACCGCGTGACCGCCGATACGACCGTCCCGTCCACCGCACTGCTGAGCGGTGCGGACCGTGACGGTTCCAATTACACCGCGCGGCACCTGCTCGTCCTCGAAGGCCTTGAGGCGGTCCGCAAGCGCCCCGGCATGTACATCGGGTCCACGGACAGCCGAGGCCTCATGCACTGCCTCTGGGAGATCATCGACAACAGCGTCGACGAGGCCCTCGGCGGCTACTGCGACCGCATCGAAGTGATCCTCCACGAGGACGGCTCGGTCGAGGTCCAGGACAACGGCCGCGGCATCCCCGTCGACGTCGAGCCCAAGACAGGCCTGTCCGGCGTCGAGCTCGTCATGACCAAGCTGCACGCCGGCGGAAAGTTCGGCGGCGGCTCGTACGCGGCCTCCGGCGGCCTGCACGGCGTGGGCGCCTCCGTGGTGAACGCGCTCTCCGCCCGCCTGGACGTCGAGGTCGACCGCAACAGCGCCACGCACGCGATCAGCTTCCGCCGCGGCGTCCCCGGCATCTTCACCGGATCCGGCCCCGACTCCGCCTTCGACCCGGGCAACGGCCTGCGCAAGGCCAAGCGGGTGCCCAAGACCCGCACCGGCACCCGGACCCGTTACTGGGCGGACCGGCAGATCTTCCTCAAGGACGCCAAGCTCTCCCTGGACACGCTGTACCAGCGCGCCCGCCAGACCGCCTTCCTGGTCCCGGGCCTCACCATCGTCGTCCGTGACGAGCGGGACCTGCAGGGCGTCGGAAAGAGCGAGGAGACCTTCCGCTTCGACGGCGGCATCAGTGAGTTCTGCGAGTACCTCGCGCAGGACAAGGCGATCTGCGACGTCATGAGGCTCACCGGCACGGGCACCTTCAAGGAGACCGTCCCGGTCCTCGACGAGCTGGGCCACATGACGCCCACCGAGGTCACCCGGGAACTGGCCGTCGACATCGCCCTGCGCTGGGGCACCGGCTACGACAGCACGGTCAAGTCTTTCGTCAACATCATCGCCACCCCCAAGGGCGGCACCCACGTCTCCGGTTTCGAACGCTCTCTCACCCGGACGGTGAACGAGTCCCTCCGCTCCGCCAAGCTGCTGCGGGTCGCCGAGGACGACGTCGTCAAGGACGACGCCATGGAGGGCCTCACGGCGGTGGTCACCGTGCGGCTCGCCGAGCCGCAGTTCGAGGGCCAGACCAAGGAGGTGCTCGGCACCTCGGCCGCCAACCGGATCGTCGCCAATGTGGTCGCCAAGGAGCTCAAGGCCTTCCTGACCTCCACCAAGCGCGACGCCAAGGCGCATGCGCGATCGGTGATGGAGAAGATCGTCGCCGCCTCGCGGACCCGTATCGCGGCCCGCCAGCACAAGGACGCCCAGCGTCGCAAGACCGCGCTGGAGTCGTCCTCGCTGCCCGCCAAGCTGGCCGACTGCCGCAGCGACGACGTGGAACGCAGCGAGCTGTTCATCGTCGAGGGGGACTCGGCGCTGGGTACGGCAAAGCTCGCCCGGAACTCGGAGTTCCAGGCGCTGCTGCCGATCCGCGGCAAGATCCTCAACGTGCAGAAGGCGTCCGTCTCGGACATGCTCAAGAACGCCGAGTGCGGCGCCATCATCCAGGTCATAGGAGCGGGGTCCGGGCGGACCTTCGACATCGACGCGGCGCGCTACGGCAAGATCGTGCTCCTCGTCGACGCCGACGTCGACGGCGCACACATCCGCATCCTGCTGCTCACGCTCTTCCAGCGGTACATGCGGCCGATGGTGGAGGCGGGGCGCGTGTTCGCGGCGGTTCCGCCCCTGCACCGGATCGAGCTGGTCCAGCCCAAGAAGGGCCAGGACAAGTACGTCTACACGTACTCGGACAACGAACTGCGGCAGACGCTGCTGGAATTCCAGCGCAAGAACATCCGGTTCAAGGACGACATCCAGCGCTACAAGGGCCTCGGTGAGATGGATGCCGACCAGCTGGCGGAGACCACCCTCGACCCGCGCTTCCGCACCCTGCGCCGGATCAACATCGGGGACCTGGACGCCGCCGAGCAGGTCTTCGACCTGCTGATGGGCAACGAGGTCGCCCCCCGCAAGGAGTTCATCACCAGCGCGGCGGCCACGCTGGACCGCTCCCGCATCGACGCCTGACCAGGGGCGCGCGAGCGGTCTTCTCAACCCGTGGGTGGAGCGAAAAGCTCCACCCACGCTCCGATCCGGGAACGCCCGCCGGTCCGTAATGTCGACGGCATGGGATCGCAGACGAAGCAGTCGCGCGGCGGGTTGACCGCCTGGCCCTCCGTGGAGGAGCTGTCGCGGCTCGGGGTGCCCCGGGTGCGCATGGCGATCGACTTCGTCATGTGGCTCGGGATCGGATTCTGGCTCATCTGGGAGGCCTACGACTCGCAGGTCTTCGGCGGAGCGGCCGTGGTGGTGCCCCCGCTCGCGATCGCGGCCGTCGTGGGCGCCGCCGAGCTGTACGACCGGCAGACCGCGCGGCACCGGCTGGGACCCTCGCTCGGCGTGCTCGGCGCGGTGACACTGCTGGCCACGGGGTCCTATGCGGTGGGGGCGAACACGCCCGGGGCCATCCTGCTGATCGTCTGCTCGGTGCAGGCGCTGCAACGGCTGCCGCTCGCGGTCGGCCTGCCGGCGAGCTTGGCGATCATGGGCGTGCACGCACTGGTCGGCGAGGTGAGCCTGCGCGAGATGGCCGTGGTGGGCGTCGGCATCGTCGTCGTCGGCTACATGCTGCGACTGGACGCACAGGCGCGCGGTTCGGGGTTCCGGCTGCTCGCCCAGGAGCGGGCCGCCCGGTTGGCAGAGGCCGAGTCGGCCGCCCTGGCGGAGCGGACCCGCATCGCCAGGGAGATACACGACGTCCTGGCGCACAGCCTGTCCGCGCAGATGGTGCACCTGGAGGCGGCCCGGCTGCTGATCGAGCGGGAACCGCCGGGGCCGTTCCGGGACGGGGTGCTGGAACGGGTCGTCGCCGCACGCGGCATGGCCAAGGAGGGGCTGGCCGAGACGCGGCAGGCTCTCTCGGCGCTGCGCGGGGACATGGCGCCGGTCGAGGACTACCTGCGGGAGCTCGCGGCCATGGACCGGGCGGAGGTACGGGTGACGGGGGAGCGCCGGAGCCTGTCGGCCGACGCCTCGCAGGCCGTGCGCCGAGTGGCCCAGGAGGCGCTGACCAATGTGCGCAAGCACGCGCCGGGGGCCGCGGTCCGGATCGAGCTCGCGTACGACCGGGACACAGTGGCCCTGGAGATACGGGACTTGGGCGGACCGGACGCAGGTGCGCCGGACGCCCGGGTGGAGCTGGCCAAGGCCGGCGCCGGTTACGGTCTGCTGGGTATGCGAGAACGCGCGGAACTGCTCGGGGGTTCGCTCTCCGCGGGGCCGGAGGGGGAGGGGTTCGTGGTGAGACTGCGGATGCCGGTGTGAGGGGCTCCCGTGGGACGGGGGACGCCAACGGTGCGCGGAAGGACGGGGTGCACGATGACGCGCTCCGACGGTCCGCCCCGGGACAGGACGCTGTGTCCGAAGGGGTGACCGCGATCCGCGTGCTGGTCGTCGACGACCAGGCGATGGTGCGTGAGGGGATCGTGCTGCTGCTGGGTCTGCTGCCCGGCATCGAGGTAATCGGCTCGGCGGGGGACGGCGAGGAGGCCGTCGCGCTGGTCGCCGCGCACGCCCCGGACGTGGTGCTCATGGACCTGCGGATGCCCCGCTGCGACGGGGTGGAGGCGACACGCAGGATCCGTGCCGGCCACCCGTCGACGCACGTGGTGGTGCTCACGACGTACGCCGATGACGACTGGCTGTTCCGGGCCCTGCGGGCGGGCGCCCGGGGCTACCTCACCAAGGACGCGGACGGGACGCAGATCCTGCGTGCGGTGCAGGACGTCGTATCGGGGCAGGCCGGACTCTCGCCGGGGGTGCAGCGGAGACTCCTGGAGCAGGTCACAGCGCCCGCACCCGAGGCGCCGGCACCCGGCGAACTGCCCGACGGGCTGACCCCGAGAGAGGCCGAGGTGCTGGTGCTCATCGCGGAGGGGCTGCCCAACGCGGAGATCTCGCAGGCCCTCCGCATCGGCCCCGCCACGGTGAAGACGCACATCAACAACCTCTTCGCCAAGACCGGCGTACGCGACCGCGCACAGGCCGTCCGCTATGCCTACCGGCAGGGCCTCGCCCAGCCGCCCCGCACGGGTGGATCCGGCGCAGACGTCACCTGATGGGGTGAAGAGAGGGCATTGCCGAGCCGGGGATCTTTCCGGTCTGCCCATCCTTGGGCGCGCGGTCCGGTCAGGCTGCGGGCAAGGAGAGTTGTTCGGTGGACAAGCACGAAGGGCGTGAGGCCGCAGCGATGCGGTTCGACGACCCGTGGTATGACGCGCTCGCCTCCGGGTGGGGCGAACTGGACGGTACGGGCACCCCGGCGCACCTGGTGCCGCCCGCGCGCGACGCCGCGGACCGCAAGATCAGCGCGGCCGACATCTACCTGGAGGTGCAGCGCAGCCCCGCCTTCCAGGAAGTGCGCAGCCGCTACCGGCGGTTCGTCGTCCCCGCGACCCTCGGTTTCCTCACCTGGTACGTCGCGTACGTGGTCGCCGCCACGGCCGCGCCCGGGCTGATGTCCCGCCCGGTGGCCGGAGCCGTCAACGTCGCGATGGTCGCGGGTCTGGGCCAGTTTCTCTCCACGTTCCTGTTGACCTGGGCGTACGCGCGGCACGCGAGGCTGCGCCGGGACCGGGCGGCCCTGGAACTGCGCTGGGACACACAGGAGTTGACCAGACTCAGCGCCTCCGTGCCCGGACCTCCGAGCGGGCTTGCCGCAGGATCCGGGGAGGCGCACCGGTGAACCACGGACACCAGACTCTCGCCCTGCTCCTGTTCAGCGCGTTCGTCGCGACCACCCTTGCGATCACCACCTGGGTGAGCCGCAACCGGCACGGTTCGGCGGAGGAGTTCTATGTCGGCGGACGCCTCTTCTCCCCCATGGAGAACGGTTTCGCCATCGCGGGCGACTACATGTCCGCCGCCTCCTTCCTCGGTATCTCCGGCCTCATCGCCCTCTTCGGCTACGACGGCATGCTCTACTCCGTCGGCTTCCTGGTCGCCTGGCTCGTCGTGCTGTTCCTGGTGGCCGAACTCGTGCGCAACTGCGGCCGGTTCACCCTCGCCGACGTCGTCGCCTCCCGGATGAGGGAGCGCCCGGTGCGGATCGCCTCGGGCACCTCCTCGGTCACGGTGTCCGTGCTCTACCTGGTGGCCCAGATGGTCGGCGCGGGCTCGCTCGTGGGGCTGCTGCTCGGCGGCAGCAGTGGGGCCGCCCAGACCTGGACGGTGATCGGCGTCGGCGCGCTCATGGTCATCTACGTGACGATGGGCGGGATGCGGGCCACCACCTGGATCCAGATCGTGAAGGCCGTGCTGCTGATGGCCGGTGCGCTCGCCCTCACCGTGCTCGTCCTGCTGCGTTTCCACGGCGACTTCAACCAACTGCTGACCACCGCCGCTCAGCGCAGCGGTCACGGCAAGGACTTCCTTGCCCCCGGCCTCAAGTACGGCGGCGGCTGGGTGGCGCGCCTCGACTTCATCAGCCTCGGGCTGGCCCTCGTCCTCGGCACGGCAGGCCTGCCGCACATCCTGTCGCGCTTCTACACCGTGCCCACCGCCCGCGCCGCCCGCCGCTCCGTGATCTGGGCGATCGGGCTCATCGGCAGCTTCTACCTGATGACAATCGTGCTGGGCTTCGGCGCGGCGGCCCTCCTCGGCTCCGACCGGGTGCGCGCCTCCAACGCCGCCGGGAACACCGCGGTCCCGCTGCTGGCCCTGGATCTCGGCGGAGGCAACGGTTCCACAGGAGGAACGGTTCTCTTCGCGGTCGTCGCGGCCATCGCCTTCGCCACCATCCTCGCCGTCGTCGCCGGGATCACCCTCGCCTCCTCGGCCTCCGTCGCCCACGACCTGTACGCGTCGCTGCGCAGCCGGAGCAGGCGCGCCAGGCCGTACAGCGAGGTCGCCGTCGCACGGGTCGCCGCCGGCGGGATCGGCGTCGTCGCCATCGCGCTCGGTCTCCTCGCGCGCGACCTGAACGTGGCGTTCCTCGTCGGCCTCGCCTTCGCCGTGGCGGCCTCCGCCAACCTCCCCGTCCTGCTCTACTCGCTCTTCTGGCGCAGCTTCACGACCCGAGGTGCGGTCTGGTCGGTGTACGGCGGTCTGCTCCCGGCCGTACTGCTCGTCCTGTTCTCCCCGGTCGTCTCGGGCAGCCCCGAATCCCTCTTCCCAGGCGCCGACTTCCAGTACTTCCCGCTGCAGAACCCGGGCCTCGTCTCCATCCCGCTGGGCTTCCTCGCGGGCTGGCTGGGCACCGTCATCTCGTCCGAACCACCGGACCGGGCCAAGCACGCGGAGACCGAGGTCCGCTCGCTCACCGGAGCCGGTGCGGCCTGACCCGCTCCGACGTCCTCACCGTCGTACTGCCGAAACGTCACGCCCCTCCTGCTCCGGGCCGGAGGTCAGCGCTTCCGGCAGCACGACGGTGAACTCGGCGCCTGCGGAAGCGCCGTCGCCCACCTGCACCGTCCCGCCCTGGCGCTCGGCCAGCCGCCGTACCAGCGCGAGTCCCAGCCCGCGCTTCCCGTGCGTGGGCAGCTCCTTCGTCGACCAGCCCTCCGTGAAGACCGACTCCCGCTGCGCGACGGGCACCCCCGGCCCGCTGTCCGTCACCCGCAGTACGACCTCGCGCCCCCGCGCGTACAGGGCGACCTCGACGAACGCGTCCGGTGAGCCGGCCGCTGCGTCCAGCGCGTTGTCCACCAGGTTGCCGACCGCGGTGACCAGCCCGCGCGGATCCACCAGCCGGTCGGGCAGCAGCGTCCCGTCCGCGAGCCGCAGTGCCACCGCGCGTTCCGCGGCGACGGTCGCCTTTCCGACCAGCAGTGCGGCCAGCAGCGGGTCGTGGATCCGCTGCGTGACCTCCTCGGCCGTCACCCGGTGGACCCCCGCGACCTCGGTGACGAAATCCGCCGCCTCCTCGTACATCTCCAGCTCGATCAGCCCGAGGAGGGTGTGCATCCGGTTCGCGTGCTCGTGGTCCTGGGCCCGCAGGGCGTCGATCAGACCACGCGTGGAGTCGAGTTCCCGCCCCAACTGTTCCAGCTCGGTGCGGTCGCGCAGCGTGGCCACGGCCCCGCCGTCGTCGGTCGGCATCCGGTTGGCGACCAGTACCCGGGGGCCCCGTACGGTCAGCAGGTCGTCCCCCGACACCCGGCCCGCCAGCACGTCGGCCGTACGTCCCTCACCCAGCACCTCGTCCAGCGGGCGGCCCGCGGCCTCGTTCCCGACGCCGAGCAGCCGCTGCGCCTCGTCGTTGATGAGCCGCACCCGGCCCTCGGCGTCCAGCGCCACCACGCCCTCCCGGATGCCGTGCAGCATGGCCTCGCGTTCCGCGAGCAGCGCCGCGATGTCGGAGAACGCCAGGTCGTGGACCTGGCGTTGCAGCCTGCGGGAGATGAGGTACGCGGCGAGCGCCCCCATGGCCAGTGCCCCGCCGGCGTAGGCGAGCAGCCCGGGTATCGCCGCGAGCAGCCGCCCGCGCACCGTCTCGTACTCGATCCCGACCGACACCGCACCGACGATCCGCCCGCGCGCGTCCCGCAGCGGAACCTTGCCGCGGGCGGACCGGCCGAGGGTGCCGCTGTCGATCTCCATCACCTCACGGCCGGCGAGAGCCCCGCTCGGATCGGTCGAGACGACCCGTCCGATCTGTCCGGTCGCGGTGTGCGACCACCTGACCCCGCGGCGGTCCATGATCACGACGTACTCGGCCCCGGTCGCCCGCCGGATCCGTTCGGCCTCGGCCTGCACGGGGCCGCCCGGCGCGGCGGGGGAACCGAGAAGGGTCTCCGCCACCTCGGGCGACGCGGTGGTCTGGGCGATGGCCAACGCCCGCCGCATCGCCTGATCGTCGAGCTGCGCGCCGAGCGGCGCGAGGAAGAGCCCGGTGGCGAGAACGGTGACGCCGGACGCGATCACCAGCTGGAGCAGAAGGAACCGGGAGACGACACGCTGGGGCCAGGGGATGCGCATGGGAGGGACGCTAGGGGACGGCGCCACCGGAGGAGCAGGCGGCCCACGAGGCGAGGGGCACAGGGGAAGGGGCGCAGGGCAGGGCCCGATGGCGACCTCGGGCGAAACGGGTTTTCCGTCGCGGTTGCCGGCAGCGGTCACGCGTCGGGAATGTCCGGTTTCGCGCGGAAGGTTGGTCGCACTTCCCCGGGCCCGGGGGAGAAGCGCCGATACGGCGGACGGTGCCTACGTTGTTCCGGAGTCCACCCGTGCCAGTCATCCGTACGGCAACCGTTCACCGCGTGCCGGGCCCGCGGAGAGGACGGCTGCCCGAGTCGCAGCAGAATCGGGCCGTCCGTCGCGGCACTGCGTTTACGATCGGCACCATGTCCAGGCAGCACATCCCCGTCGTCGTCCTCGCAGGGTTTCTGGGGTCGGGCAAGACGACCCTCCTCAACCACCTGCTCAAGCGGAGCCGCGGCACGCGTATCGGGGCGATCGTCAACGACTTCGGGGCGATCGAGATCGACGCGATGGCAGTGGCGGGGCAGCTCGGGGACAGCACCGTCTCGCTGGGGAACGGATGTCTGTGCTGTGCCGTGGACGCGAGTGAGCTGGACGTGTACCTGGAGAAGCTCGCGCAACCCGAGGCCGGCATCGACGTGATCGTCATCGAGGCGAGCGGGCTGGCCGAGCCGCAGGAACTGGTGCGAATGGTCCTCGCCAGCGAGAACCCACGGGTGGTGTACGGAGGGCTGGTCGAGGTCGTGGACGCCGCCGAGTTCGGGGCGACGCGGGAGCGGCATCCGGAGATCGCACGTCATGTGGCCGTCGCCGATCTGATCGTGCTCAACAAGGCCGACCGGGTGGCGACGGAGGATCTGGTACGGCTGCGGGCGGAGTTGGGCGCGCTCGGCGGAGGGACCGTGCTCTCCGCGGAGCATGGGCGGGTCGATCCCGAGGTGCTTTTCGACCGCAGGTCGGACGCGCAGCACCGGGAGCACGGCTGGCAGTTGAGCTTCGAGGACCTGCGGGCGGAGGTCGAGGGCGGGGACGAGGATCACGCCGCGCACCTGCACGCCGCCTACGAGAGCGTGGACTTCGTCTCCGGGGAGCCGATGGACCCGGGGCGGCTGATGACCTTTCTCGACGAGCGGCCCGAGGGGCTGTACCGGATCAAGGGGTACGTGGACTTCGGCGCGGCCGATGCGCGCAACCGGTACGGGGTGCACGCGGTGGGCCGGTTCCTGCGGTTCTACCCGGAGCCGTGGGGGAGCGGTGCGGAACGGCTCACGCAGCTCGTGCTCATCGGGGCGGGCGTCGACGGGGCGGCGCTCCGCGCCGGACTGGCGGGATGCGTCGGGGAGGTGGATGCCGGGCAGGACACCCCGGGCGAGCGGGCCATGTGGGGTGTCCTGCGCTACGTGCAGCAGCCGGAGGCAGAGGATCCGGAGGCCGAGGATCCGGCGGCAGCGGATCCAGAGGCGGAGGATCCGGAAACGGACGGCCCGGCTCGGTCCGGCGAGGACTGAGCCGGGCCGTGCGGGGTCAGACCGATCCCGCCAGCGCCGCCACCGGCTTCGTCAGCGGAACGCCCGAGCCGTCCCGGCGCGGGTCGGGGTCCGGCAGGTCGGCCGGGGTGCCGTTCTTCTGTGCGGCGCGCGCCGGAGCAGCACCCGCCCAGGCCAGCATCAGGGCGTCCTCGCCGCGCAGGAAACGCTGGCAGCGGACGCCGCCGGTCGCCCGGCCCTTGCGCGGGTACTGGTCGAACGGGGTGAGCTTCGCGGAGGACTCCGCGTCGCCCACGAGGGTGCCCTTCGAACCGGCGACCGTGAAGACCACCGCGTCCGTCGCCGGATCCACCGCGGTGAAGGAGATCACCTTGGCCCCGGCTGCCAGCTTGATGCCCGCCATGCCCCCGGCCGGACGGCCCTGCGGGCGTACCTGCGAGGCCTGGTAGCGCAGGAGCTGGGCGTCGTCGGTGATGAAGACGAGGTCCTCCTCCCCGGTGCGCAGTTCGGCCGCGCCGACGATCCGGTCACCGTCCTTCAGGGAGATGACCTCCAGTTCCTCCTTGTGGGACGGGTAGTCGGGAACGACCCGCTTCACCACACCCTGCTCGGTGCCGATCGCGAGGCCGGGGGAGGACTCGTCGAGGGTGGTGAGGCAGACGAGGGTCTCGTCCGCTTCGAGCGTGAGGAACTCGGCGACCGGGGCCCCGCCGGACAGGTTGGGCGCGGAGGCCGTGTCCGGGAGCTGGGGCAGGTCGATGACGGCGACGCGCAGCAGCCGTCCGGACGAGGTGACCGCGCCGATCTGCCCGCGGGCCGTCGCGGGCACGGCCGAGACGATCACGTCGTGCTTGGTGCGGCGCGCGTCGTCCAGGGCGAGGGGCTCCCCGTTGGGCGTACGGGCGAGCAGGCCCGTGGAGGAGAGCAGGACGCGGCACGGGTCGTCGGGCACTTCGAGGGGGACCGCGGCGATCGCGGAGGCGCCCGACTCCAGCAGGACCGTGCGCCGTTCGGTGCTGAACTTCTTGGCCACGGCGGCCAGCTCGGAGGAGACGAGCTTGCGCAGCTCGGCGTCCGAGTCCAGGATCCCGGTCAGCTCGTCGATCTCGCCGTTGAGCCGGTCGCGCTCCGACTCCAGCTCGATGCGGTCGAACTTGGTCAGCCGGCGCAGCGGGGTGTCCAGGATGTACTGCGTCTGGATCTCGCTCAGCCCGAAGCGCTCGATCAGCCGCTCCTTGGCCTGTGCCGAGTTCTCGCTGGAGCGGATGAGCCGGATGACCTCGTCGATGTCGATGAGGGCGACGAGCAGGCCCTCGACCAGGTGCAGCCGGTCCCGGCGCTTGGTGCGGCGGAACTCGCTGCGGCGGCGTACGACCTCGAAGCGGTGGTCGAGGTAGACCTCCAGGAGTTCCTTGAGGCCCAGGGTGAGGGGCTGACCGTCGACCAGGGCCACGTTGTTGATGCCGAAGGACTCCTCCATCGGCGTCAGCTTGTAGAGCTGTTCGAGGACCGCCTCCGGCACGAAACCGTTCTTGATCTCGATGACCAGGCGCAGGCCGTGCGAGCGGTCCGTGAGGTCCTTGACGTCCGCGATGCCCTGGATCTTCTTCGCCGAGACCAGGTCCTTGATCTTGGCGATCACCTTCTCCGGGCCCACCGTGAAGGGCAGTTCGGTGACCACCAGGCCCTTGCGGCGCGCCGTCACGTTCTCCACGGAGGCGGTGGCGCGGATCTTGAAGGTGCCGCGGCCCCTCTCGTACGCGTCCTTGATGCCGCCGAGACCGACGATCCGGCCGCCGGTCGGCAGGTCGGGACCGGGAACGAAACGCATCAGCGTCTCCAGGTCGGCGCCCGGGTGCTTGATCAGGTGGCGGGCCGCGGCGACGACCTCGCCCAGGTTGTGCGGAGGCATGTTGGTGGCCATGCCGACGGCGATGCCGGTGGCGCCGTTGACCAGCAGGTTCGGGTAGGCGGCCGGGAGCGCGACGGGCTCGCGCTCCTTGCCGTCGTAGTTCGGGTTGAAGTCGACCGTGTTCTCGTCGATCGACTCCGTCATCAGCGACGTCGCGTCGGCCATCCGGCACTCGGTGTAACGCATCGCGGCGGGCGGGTCGTCGTTGCCCAGCGATCCGAAGTTGCCGTGCCCGTCGACCAGCGGCAAGCGCATGGAGAACGGCTGCGCCATGCGCACCAGGGCGTCGTAGATGGACGCGTCGCCGTGCGGGTGCAGCTTTCCCATCACCTCGCCGACGACACGGGCGCACTTCACGTACCCGCGGTCGGGGCGCAGGCCCATCTCGTTCATCTGGTAGACGATGCGGCGGTGCACCGGTTTGAGGCCGTCCCGGGCGTCAGGGAGGGCGCGCGAGTAGATCACCGAGTACGCGTACTCGAGGAAGGAGCCCTGCATCTCGTCGACGACGTCGACGTCGAGGATCTTCTCCTCGAACGTCTCGTCCGGCGGCGGGGTCTTCGTGCTGCGGCGGGCCATCGCGGCTGCGGCTCCTTCTCGTTCTCTGGAATCGTGCTCGGGCAATCGTTCGCTGACCGGCAACTGGAGGTCAGGCACTGATGCGGACCATTGTGGACCGCCCCACCGACAACGCCGACCTCGGCCCGTCCGTAGCGGGTCGCGGGGCGTCCTGGGCGGGCGTCCCGCAGCACGTCCCCAAGAAGAGTGCACGGAACGGGAACTTCGCGGACCGTCGGTGCGCTTGCATACAGTGGCAGGACTCAACCGCAGGACTTGTCCAATACGCGATCGAAGGGACGTACATGCCCATGGGTCACACGGCCACAGCGCAGGCCGGCTCCGGCGGCCTGACAGCGACCGAGCACCGGCTTGCGAACGGTCTGAGGGTGATCCTCTCCGAGGACCACCTGACCCCGGTCGCCGCTGTCTGCCTCTGGTACGACGTCGGTTCGCGCCACGAAGTCAAGGGCCGTACGGGCCTGGCCCACCTCTTCGAGCACCTGATGTTCCAGGGCTCCGCCCAGGTGCACGGCAACGGGCACTTCGAGCTGGTGCAGGGGGCCGGCGGTTCGCTCAACGGCACCACCAGCTTCGAGCGCACCAACTACTTCGAGACGATGCCCGCGCACCAGCTGGAGCTGGCGCTGTGGCTGGAAGCCGACCGGATGGGCTCGCTGCTCACCGCGCTCGACGACGAGTCCATGGAGAACCAGCGCGACGTCGTCAAGAACGAGCGCCGCCAGCGTTACGACAACGTGCCCTACGGCACCGCGTTCGAGAAGCTCACCGCCCTCATGTACCCCGAGGGCCACCCCTACCACCACACCCCGATCGGCTCCATGGCCGACCTGGACGCCGCGACGCTGGAAGACGCCCGCGCCTTCTTCCGTACGTACTACGCGCCCAACAACGCGGTGCTCTCCGTGGTCGGCGACATCGACCCGGAGCAGACGCTGGCCTGGGTGGAGAAGTACTTCGGTTCCATCCCCGGCCACGACGGCAAGCAGCCGCCGCGCGACGGCTCACTGCCCGACGTCATCGGCGGAGAACTGCGCGAGGTCGTCGAGGAGGAGGTCCCGGCGCGCGCGCTGATGGCCGCCTACCGGCTCCCCAGTGACGGCACCCGCGAGGCGGACGCCGCGGACCTGGCGCTCACCGTCCTCGGCGGCGGCGAGTCCTCCCGGCTGCACAACCGGCTCGTACGGCGCGACCAGACCGCCGTGGCGGCCGGCTTCGGCCTGCTGCGCCTGGCCGGCGCGCCCTCGCTCGGCTGGCTGGACGTCAAGACGTCCGGCGGCGTCGAGGTCCCGCAGATCGAGGCGGCCGTCGACGAGGAGCTCGCGCGGTTCGCCGCCGAGGGCCCGACGGACGAGGAGATGGAGCGCGCCCAGGCCCAGTTGGAGCGCGAATGGCTGGACCGGCTGGGCACCGTCGCCGGCCGCGCCGACGAACTGTGCCGGTACGCCGTCCTGTTCGGCGACCCGCAGCTCGCGCTGACCGCCGTCGGCCGCGTACTGGAGATCACCGCGGAGGAGGTCCAGGCCGTCGCCAAGGCGCGCCTGCGCCCCGACAACCGGGCGGTTCTGGTGTACGAACCGCTCGCAGCCGCCGCAGACGCCGACGCGCAGGAAGACCAGCAGGAAGGGGCGGACCAGTGACGGACACCGCAGCCACGACCGGCCAGAACGCGGACGCGACCGGCAAGGCCGCCGGCGTGACCAGCGAGATGCAGTTCCACCCCCAGCCGCAGGCGGGCCCCGCCACCCCGTGGGCCTTCCCGGCCCCCGAGCGCGGTGCCCTGCCCAACGGGCTCACCGTGCTGCGCTGCCACCGCCCCGGCCAGCAGCTGGTGGCTGTCGAGATCTTCCTCGCCGCACCCCTGGAGGCCGAGCCGCAGAACCTCGACGGCGTCGCCACCATCATGTCGCGGGCCTTCACCGAGGGCACCGACAAGCACTCCGCCGAGGAGTTCGCCGCCGAGCTGGAGCGCTGCGGCGCCACCCTCGACGCGTTCGCCGACCACCCCGGCGTACGGGTCTCCCTGGAGGTCCCGGTCTCCCGGCTGCCCAAGGCCCTGGGCCTGCTGGCCGACGCCCTGCGCGCCCCGGCCTTCGCGGACGGCGAGATCGAGCGCCTCGTGCGCAACCGGCTCGACGAGATCCCGCACGAGGCCGCGAACCCGTCCCGGCGGGCCGCCAAGCAGCTGTCCAAGGAGCTGTTCCCGGCGTCCCTGCGGATGTCGCGCCCCCGCCAGGGCACCGAGGAGACGGTGAAGAACATCGACTCCGCCGCCGTGCGCGCCTTCTACGAGGCGCACGTCCGCCCGGCCACCGCCACCGCGGTCGTCGTCGGCGACCTGGACGGCACCGACCTGGACGCCGTCCTGGCCGACACCCTGGGGGAGTGGACCGGCAACACGGCCGAGCCGCGCCCGATGACGCCGATCACGGCCGACGACACCGGCCGCGTGGTCATCGTCGACCGTCCCGGCGCCGTACAGACGCAGCTGCTCATCGGCCGCATCGGCGCCGACCGGCACGACCGCCTCTGGCCCGCCCAGGTCCTCGGCACGTACTGCCTGGGCGGCACCCTCACCTCCCGGCTGGACCGCGTCCTGCGCGAGGAGAAGGGCTACACCTACGGGGTGCGCGCCTTCGGCCAGGTGCTCCGTTCCGCGGCGGACGGCACCGGCGCGGCCATGCTGGCCATCAGCGGCTCGGTGGACACGGAGTCGACCGGGCCCGCCCTGGACGACCTGTGGAAGGTCCTCCGGACGCTCGCGGCCGAGGGCCTGACCGACGCGGAGCGGGACGTGGCGGTGCAGAACCTGGTGGGCGTCGCCCCGCTCAAGTACGAGACGGCCTCCGCCGTCGCGGGCACCCTGGCCGACCAGGTCGAGCAGCAGCTGCCCGACGACTTCCAGGCCCAGCTCTACGCGAAGCTCGCGCAGACCGGCACCGTGGAGGCCACCGCGGCCGTCGTGAACGCCTTCCCGGTGGACAGGCTGGTCACGGTCCTGGTCGGTGACGCCTCGCAGATCGCCGAACCCGTGCGCGCACTGAACATCGGCGAGGTCACGGTCGTTACCGGCTGACGACCGTACGGCACCGGCTGACCGATCAAAGGTCAGATGCAGAACCGGCACAAAGCATGACAAGCAGGACCCCGGCGTCGAGCAAGTCGCCGGGGTCCTCCCTTATGTCCGTTTTATTGGAGAGGTTGCCTGTCTGGCGTGTGGGCTCCGTTACAAAAACGGCCGTGTGTTTGGAGATCGGAAGAACTGCCGCTTAGCGTCGGTCCGGCTGTCCGTCAGCTTGCGCCGCAACCGCGGCACCGGGCAGCCATCGCCGAGTCCCCGTCAGGCGCGAGCCTGGGGAGCCGGGGACCCACTCAGTCCCTGGGGTGAATCGGACGCCATCGCCCTTCGCGGGCCGGTGGGGCCCGTAGGAGACCTTCCTGCTCCGAACCCGTCAGCTAACCCGGTAGGCGAGAAGGAAGGAAAGGAAACAGCCACTTCATGGCGTTCACCCGTGCCGCCGGGAAGCACCGGCGTCCCTCCGCCCTGTCGCGTCGCAGCGCGAACATCGCCGGAGTCGCTGCCCTCACCACGACCGGCGTCATCGGAACGCTGGCCCCGCAGGCCTTCGCCGCGGACCAGGATCTGGCCGCCGAGGAAACCGGCAGCATCCGCGCCGTCGTCATGGAGGACTCCGTGACGGAGACCCTCGCCGAGCGCGTCGAGGCCCAGGCCACCGCCCAGCGCGAGGCCTACGAGAAGGCGGAGGCCCAGCGGAAGGCCGAAGAGGCACGCAAGGCGGAGATCAAGCGCAAGGCGGAGGCCAAGGTCCGCCAGGAGCGCGAGGAGCGCGCGCGTGCCGCCCGCGAGGCCGAGCGCAAGCGCCTCAACGCCTACCGCCTGCCGGTCGCCGGCTCGTACGTCTCCACCGGCTACAAGGCCGGAGGCGCCATGTGGTCCTCCGGCAGCCACTCCGGCGTCGACTTCCACGCCTCCTCCGGCAGCTCCGTGGTGGCGGTCGGCTCGGGCACGGTCGTCGAGGCCGGCTGGGGCGGCGCGTACGGAAACAACGTCGTGATCAGGATGAACGACGGCTCGTACACGCAGTACGGCCACCTCGCCTCGATCGGCGTCTCCGTCGGCCAGTCCGTCACCCCCGGCCAGCAGATAGGCCTCTCCGGCTCCACCGGCAACTCCTCCGGCCCGCACCTGCACTTCGAGGCCCGCACCTCCGCCGAGTACGGCTCGGACATCGACCCGGTGGCGTACCTGCGCAGCCACGGCGTCAGCGTCTGACCGCGCCCGTAGCTCCACACCGCCTCACGGAGATGCCCCGGCTCGTACGAGCCGGGGCATCTCCGTGTTCTCCGGCAAGCGCTGCCGCAGCGGAGCCGCGGCACCAGCGGCACGAACGGGCCCAGGAACTCCGTCGAGCATGCCGGGAGAACGTAGACAGCCGCGGGAATGCCGGGGAACGCAGAAAGCCGCGACCCCCGCAGCCGGGGATCGCGACTTCTGCACGGGACTTCGCCCGTACGGGTCAGACGGTCTCGGGGAGCTCGTCCAGGCCCTCGGCGACGAGCTTCGCCAGACGGTCCAGCGCGGCGTCCGCACCCTCGGCCTCGGACGCGAGCACGACCTCCTCGCCGCCCTGCGCGCCCAGGCCCAGCAGCGCCAGCATCGACGCGGCGTTGACCGGGTTGCCGCCCGCCTTGGCGATGGTGACGGGGACGCCCGTGGCCGTGACGGCGCGGACGAAGATGGAGGCGGGGCGGGCGTGCAGGCCCTCGGCCCAACCGACGGTGACGCGGCGCTCAACCATGGTGTAGCCCTTCGTGTTCATGCTTGGTTGTCTAGACCAGTCTCTCATGTGGTGCGGGCTGCTCTGCCCGGCGGAAGTGCCCGCCGGAAGTGCCCGTTCCGGATGCCGTGGCACCGGGACCAGGACCAGACTGCCCCGCCCCCCGGACGCCCGCGAGTCGTAGGCTGCTCCCCATGGCCATGGCTGCGGACGATGCGGATCAGGTGAAGCAGGACCCCGAGCACGCGTACCCCGACCACTGGGAGGCCGATGTCGTGCTGCGCGACGGTGGCACCGCGCGCATCCGGCCCATCACCACCGAGGACGCCGAGCGGCTCGTCAGCTTCTACGAGCAGGTCTCCGACGAATCGAAGTACTACCGCTTCTTCGCGCCCTACCCCCGCCTCTCCGCCAAGGACGTCCGCCGCTTCACCCACCACGACTTCGTCGACCGGGTCGGCCTCGCGGTCACCGTCGGCGGGGAGTTCATCGCGACCGTCCGCTACGACCGCATCGACGCCGACGGAATGCCCGCCTCCGGCCCCTCGGCGGACCAGGCCGAGGTCGCCTTCCTCGTCCAGGACGCCCACCAGGGGCGCGGCGTGGCCTCCGCGCTCCTCGAACACATCGGAGCGGTCGCCCGCGAACGCGGCATCCGCCGCTTCGTCGCCGAGGTGCTGCCCGCCAACTCCAAGATGATCAAAGTCTTCACGGACGCCGGGTACCAGCAGAAGCGCTCCTTCGAGGACGGGGTCGTCCGCCTCGAATTCGACCTGGAACCCACCGACCGCTCGCTCGCCGTGCAGCGCGCCCGCGAGCACCGCGCCGAGGCGCGCTCCGTGCAACGGCTGCTCACCCCCCGCTCCGTGGCCGTCGTCGGCGCGGGACGCAGCCCGGACTCCGTGGGCCGGACCGTCCTGCGCAACCTCCTCGCCGGCGGGTTCACCGGCCGGGTGCACGCCGTGAACGCGGCCCTCCCCCCGGACGTCACCGAACTCGACGGCGTCCCCGCGCACCGCTCCGTCACGGAGATCGGCGAGAGCGTCGACCTCGCGCTCGTCGTCGTACCGGCGGAGAAGGTTCCGCACGTGGTCACGGACTGCGGTGAGAGCGGCGTGCAGGGGATGGTCGTACTGGCCGCCGGGTACGCCGAGAGCGGTGCCAGGGGCCGGGAACGGCAGCGGGAACTGGTACGCCACGCCCGCTCGTACGGCATGCGGATCATCGGGCCCAACGCCTTCGGCATCATCAACACCTCCGACCTCGTGCGTCTCAACGCGTCCCTCGCGCCGCACTCACCGGAACGCGGCCGGATCGGACTGTTCGCCCAGTCGGGCGCGATCGGCATCGCCCTGCTCGCCGGACTGCACCGGCGCGGTGCGGGCGTCTCCTCCTTCATCTCCGCCGGAAACCGCGCCGACGTCTCCGGGAACGACTTCCTCCAGTACTGCTACGAGGACCCCGACACCGACGCGGTACTGCTCTACCTCGAATCCATCGGCAACCCGCGCAAGTTCACCCGCCTCGCCCGGCGTACGGCGGCCGTGAAGCCGGTCGTGGTCGTCAAGGGGGCCCGTCACAGCGGGAGTACACCGCCGGGGCACGCCGTACCGGTGGCACGCATTCCGGACGCGACGGTCTCCGCACTGTTCCGTCAGGCCGGCGTCGTACGCGTCGACACCGTCACCGAACTCGTCGACGCCGGGCTCATGCTGACCGGCCAGCCGCTGCCGCGCGGTCCGCGCACCGCGATCCTCGGCAACTCCGAGTCCCTGGGCCTGCTGACGTACGACGCCTGCCTGGCGGAAGGACTCCGTCCGCTGCCGCCCGTCGACCTGACGACGGGCGCGAGCCCGTCCGACTTCCGCGAGTCCTTGGCCGCCGCGCTCGCGGACCCGGGGTGCGACGCGGTCGTCGTCACGGCGATCCCGTGGGTGGGAGAGGGCGGAGCGAGGGAGTCCGGCGACGGCGAGGTGCTGGCGGCGGCCCTGCGCGATGCGGCTGCCACGTCCCCGGCGAAGCCGGTTTCGGTGGTGCAGGTGGAGATGGGCGAGCTGGCGCAGGCCCTGGCCGCCGCGACGAGCACCGGCCCCGGCAGGACCCAGGCCGCCGCGACCTCCGCCGCGACCTCCGACGACACGCCGAGGCCGGGAACCCCGCCGGCCGCCATGTCCCCTGCTTCCCCGAAGCCGGAGACCTCCTCCCCTATGGCCGCATCCGCTATGGCCGCATCCGCCCCGACGACGCCTCCCGACACGGATACCGCCCCCGCCCCCGGGCCGCCCCCGTACCGCCGCATCCCCGCCTATCCCGCCGCCGAGCGCGCCGTCCGGGCGCTCGCCGAGGCGGTCCGGTACGCGCGGTGGCGGCGGGAGGCCGCCGAGCCCGGCAGGGTGCCCGAGTACGAGGACATCGACGAGAGCGGAGCCGCCGCCCGGATCGAGGAGCTGCTCGCCGCGGACTCCGACCCGCGCGGCCTGCCGCTGAAGGCGGACGCCACACGTGAGCTGCTCGGACGGTACGGAATCGTCGTACGGGACGCCCTGCCCGCGCCCGGCCCGGACGCGGCGGTGGCCGCCGCCGCCCGCCTCGGCTACCCCGTCGCCCTCAAAACCACCGCCCCGCACCTCCGGCACCGTCCCGATCTGGGCGCCGTACGCCTCGACCTCGCCGACGAGGACGACCTGCGGCGTGCGTACGGCGAGCTGACCGAGGCGCTCGGCAGGCCCGAGGAGCTGTCCCTCGTCGTGCAGGCCATGGCTCCGCGCGGTGTCGACACCGTCGTACGGGCGAGCGTCGACCCGGCGGCCGGCCCGGTCCTGTCGTTCGGGCTGGCGGGGGCCGCCTCCGAACTGCTGGGGGACGTCGCGCACCGCCTCGTACCCGCCACCGACAGGGACGCGGCCGAGCTGATCCGGTCGATCCGGACCGCCCCGCTGCTGTTCGGCTGGAGGGGAAGCGCGCCCGTGGACACCGCCGCCCTGGAGGAACTGCTGCTGAGGGTGTCGCGGCTGGTAGACGACCATCCCGAGGTGGTCGGAGTCGCCCTGGAACCCGTGGTCGTGGCCCCGGAGGGGCTGTCCGTACTGGGCGCCACGGTCCGGCTGGCACCCCCGGTCGCACGGGAGGACCTCGGCCCGCGCCGTCTCCCGAGCTACTGAGCCCCGCGGAACACCGGTCCCCGCACGGCCCGCGATGCGCCGGGCCCGGGGGCCGCCTGCGCAGGCCGGGGAGCGATCGGGCGTGCTCCACGCCCCCGCGAGCCCGAGGGTGTACGGGCCCGTTCCCGCCCGCAGTGCCTCCCGGGGGCGGGTCCCGCTCTCTCGCCCCGTAGCTCCAGGGTCATCCGCCCCTCAAGGCCCCGTAGGATAGAACGCATGGCGAAGACCGGTACGACGACCCAGGGGCTGCGCGCAGCGATCGAGCGCAGCGGCTACTACCCGGCTCTTGTGGCCGAAGCGGTGGAGGCCGCTGTCGGCGCGGAGCCCGTCTCCTCGTACCTCGTGCACCAGGAGACGACTTTCGACTCGAACGAGGTCCGCCGTCACGTCACCGTCCTGGTTCTCACCGGCACGCGCTTCATCGTCAGCCACACCGACGAGCAGAACGCCGACACCAGCTCCCCGACGCCGTACGCGACGACCTCCACCGAGTCGGTGAAGATCGGCCGCATCTCGTCCGTCGTGGTCAGCCGCGTCGTCGCCAACCCGGAGAAGTACGTGCCCGGCACGCTGCCCCGCGAGGTCGTCCTCACCATCGGCTGGGGCGCCGTCGCCCGGCTCGACCTGGAGCCCGCCGCCTGCGGCGACCCGAACTGCGACGCCGACCACGGCTACACCGGCAACTCGACGGCCGACGACCTCAGCCTCCGCGTGAGCGAGGCCGGCGACGGCCCGGACACGGTCAAGCAGACCCTGGTGTTCGCCCAGGCGCTGTCCGAGGCGACCGCCGCCACCGGCTCCTCCGCCCGCTGATGGCGCTGCCCGCCGCCTGGCAGGACCCCGTTCCCCTCGCACTCGACACGGCACCGGTCCCGGAGTACGGCTCCGGCTCCCTCGCGGACCTGCTGCCCACCCTGGCGGCGGGCATGGAAGTGCCCGGCATGCCGTCCTCGCTCGGCGAGTTGACGCCCGCCGACCGGAACTGCGTGTTCCTGATCGATGGTCTCGGCTGGGAGCAGATCAAGGCGCACCCGGACGAAGCCCCGTACCTGCACTCCCTCCTCGGCACCTCCCGCGGCGGCACCGGACGCCCGCTCACCGCGGGTTTCCCCTCCACCACCGCGACCTCGCTCGCCTCCGTCGGTACCGGCCTGACCCCCGGCGTGCACGGTCTTACCGGGTACACCGTCCGCAACCCCGACACCGGCGCTCTGATGAACCAGCTGCGCTGGCGCCCCTGGGCCGACCCGCACGTCTGGCAGCCGTACCCCACGGTGTTCCAGCTCGCGGACGCGGCCGGAGTGCACACCGCGCAGGTGTCGTCCCCCGACTTCCAGCACACCCCGCTGACCAAGATCGCGCTGAGCGGCGGCACCTTCCAGGGCCGCCTCACCGGCGAGGACCGGATGGACCTCGCCGCCCAGCACCTCGCGGCGGGCGACCGCTCGCTCGTCTACACGTACTACAGCGAGGTCGACGGCAAGGGGCACGGCTTCGGCGTCGACTCCGACGCCTGGCGCGGCCAGCTGATGTACGTCGACCGCCTCGCCCAGCGCCTCGCGGAACAGCTCCCGCCGCGCAGCGCCCTGTACATCACCGCCGACCACGGCATGATCGACATCCCCTTCGGCGAGGAGTCGCGCATCGACTTCGACGAGGACTGGGAGCTGAGTGCGGGCGTCGCCCTGCTCGGCGGCGAGGGCCGCGCCCGCCACGTGTACGCGGTCCCGGGAGCCTCCGCGGACGTCCTGGCGGTATGGCGCGAGGTGCTCGGCGAACAGTTCTGGGTGGCGAGCCGCGACGAGGCGGTCGCGCTCGGCTGGTTCGGCCCGCACATCGACGAGCGCGTTTACGGCCGGATCGGCGACGTCGTCGCGGCCGCCCACGCGGACGTGGTGATCACCGCCTCCCGCAACGAGCCGGGCGAGTCCTCGATGGTCGGCATGCACGGCTCGATGACGCCGGTCGAGCAGCATGTTCCGCTCCTCGAAGTACGCTCGTAGCACCCCTTCCCGCCCTTCCATGCCCGAAAGGCTCAACTCCTCATGTCCGAGCTGGTCTTCTTCTCCGGAACGATGGACTGCGGGAAGTCGACCCTGGCACTCCAGATCGTCCACAACCGTTCCGCGCGCGGGCTCCAGGGGCTGATCTTCACCCGGGACGACCGGGCGGGCCAGGGCAAGCTCTCCTCGCGGCTGGGCCTGGTGACGGAAGCGGTCGAGGCAGCACCCGGCATGGAGCTGTACGGGTACGTGGTCGACCAGCTGTCGCGCGGCAGCCGGGTCGACTACGTGATCGTGGACGAGGCCCAGTTCCTGGCCCCGGAGCAGATCGACCAGCTCGCCCGGGTGGTGGACGACCTCGACCTGGACGTCTTCGCCTTCGGTATCACCACCGACTTCCGCACCCGGCTGTTTCCCGGCTCGCAGCGGCTGATCGAACTCGCCGACCGGCTGGAGACCCTTCAGGTCGAGGCGATGTGCTGGTGCGGCGCGCGGGCCACGCACAACGCCCGTACGGTCGGCGGCGAGATGGTCGTCGAGGGCGAGCAGGTCGTGGTCGGGGACGTCGCCCGGCCCGCGGTGGAGGTCGGTTACGAGGTGCTGTGCCGCCGGCACCACCGCAGGCGGATGACGAGTGCGTCGGCGCAGACCGGAGTGCTGTCGCCGGACGTGCTGCCGGTCAGCGCCAGCTGAGCCGCTTCCCGGCCTGGCACCGCGCTCCGGGCGTCACTCGCCCTTGAGGTGCTCCATCAGCCGGGCGAAGTCCTGCCAGCCCGACAGGTCGCCGGGGTCGCCCCGGAACGGGTAGTACAGGCCGTGCCGGGTCGCCGGGCCCAGCGGGACGGGGGCGGCGACCCGGTGGGTACGGCGGGCCCGGTCGCCGGGCATCGCGCGGACCTCGTCGGCGCCCAGCGCGAAACCGACCGGTGCGCCCGGCGGTTCGAAGCGGGGGCGTACGGCCAGGTCACGGGCGGCCTTGCGGAGCTGGGCAAGCATGGTGACCAGGTGGTGGCGGGTGGCCAGGGCCTCGGCAGCGGCGGGCAGGGCCTCCAGCGGGAGGTGTTCTCCGGCGCCGTAGCCGAAGGTGACGGTCACATCCTGTTCGACGCCCGCGGTGGTGCGGTGGACGCGCAGGGTGGCCAGGGCGGGCCGGTCCGGGACGCCGGTCACCGCGAACCAGGTCGGCTCGGGTGCCCGCTCGCGTGCGAGGTCCGTCAACTGCCGCGAGGACCAAGGGGTGTTGGCGGGTTCGGCGGTGCCCCAGCCCGCCGGGGACCGGCCGGTGAGCTCGCGGAAGACCGCTTCCAAAGGGCCGCCGAGGACGAGGCGTTCGTCGGCGGGGTGGATCGTCCGGAAGGAAAGCGTGAGCTGGCGTTCGGCGGTGTCGGAGACCTGTTGGAAGGCGTCCGCCACCGGCGTCGCGTGCTCGTCCTCGCCGGGTACCGGCCGGAACATGCCCTGGTGCCAGTGGAGCACCGCGCCGGTCAGGCCGTCGTAGTAACCGCACTCGTCGTCCTGGACCACCCAGCGCGACGGCGCACGGCTCAGGGAAGGCCGGACCGCGGGGGAGAGAGCGGTGCCCGGCGGGGTGACGATCTGCAGCCCGAGGTCCCCGGCGGCGGCGGCGGTCACGGCGCCGGAGAGCCAGGCGGTCATGGCGATGACCGGGCGGTCCTGGATGACGACGGCCACCTGATCGGTCAGTACGTCGACGGCGGGCTGGGCGTCGGCCGGAGCCAGCGCGGGGCCGGTGGTCCCGGCCGCGGCGGGAGCGACCACGTCGAGGGAGCGGGCTGCCCCCGGAGGCCAGACGCTGCCGCCGTTGAAGGCGGCGATGCGGGAGGCGAAGGTACCGGCGAGGTCCTCCGCCTCCGCGACACCCGTGGTGGCGCGCGCTTCCGTCCACCAGAACGGCACGGGGGGCGCCTCGGCGCCCAGCAGACGTTCGGCCTCGCCCTCGACCTGGATGAGCAGGGGGGCCTCGACGGCCAGCAGGGGCCGGCCCTGCTCGTCGCAGAGCCGGAGGACCGCGCCGTCCCCGGCGGGCCGCACGTGCCGGTCCGGGCCGCCGGAGAGCAGCCCCGCGAGCACGCTCCAGGGGTCGGGCATCTTCGGGGTGAGGGCGACGACGTCCGTGGTCATGTGCGAGGGGGTCCTTGTCGTGCGGGTGCGGGCTTGTGTGCCGGGCGGTTGCTGCGGGCCGGGCGCGGCCCGGTCCTTCGTGCTGGGGCCGGGTCGTCGGTACGTGGCCCCGTGCTCCGTGGTGTGTACGGCCGCCCTACGCGGCCCGGCGCTCCGTACGGCAGCTCAGCCACCCGCCCGTACCGTCTGGATCAGCCGCGGGGACTCCCCGCGCCGCACCAGCACCCCGCGCCCCGCGGGCTGGGGGGACGCGTAGACGCCGGAGAAGAGCTGCCCCTCGCTGCGGTCGCCCGACATCACCAGGGCGGCGGCGCCGCTCTCGCGCAGGGTCTGCACCACCGGTTCGTACAGGCCCCGGGAGGCACCCGCGACCCGGCGGGTGAGGACGAAGTGCAGGCCGATGTCGGCCGCGGAGGGGAGGTAGGGCAGGAAGGCGGCGAGCGGCTGCTGACCGGCCGTGGTGAGGATGTCGTAGTCGTCGACGAGGACGACGATGCGCGGACCCGAACCCCAGTTGCCCGGCTCCGTCTCCTCGCTGCCGGCGGTCTCGTCGGGCATCCGCTTGGCGAGTTCGGTGGCGATGCCGGTGGACAGGGCGGCGCAGAGCTTGGTGTTGTACGCGTAACCGCCCCGGTACTCCTCGGGGATCGCCCCGCGCAACGAGCGCCGCGGGTCCATCACGGCGAACACCAGGTCGTCCTCGCCATACCGCTCGATCAGCCCGTCGGCGACGACGCGCAGCAGATTGGTCTTGCCGCACTCGCTGTCCCCCATGATCAGCAGGTGCTGGTCGCGGCCGAACAGGTCGAGGTGGACGGGGGAGAGGGCGCCCTGGTCCAGGGCGAACGGCACCCGCTTCGGCTCGGCGACAGGCCCCGGCAGCAGATGCGGCTCCAGCAGCTGCGGCAACACCCGTACCGGCCGGGCGACCTCACCCGCCCAGGTGGCCCGCAGGGTGTGGGTGGTGCGCTCCAGGACGCCGCCCAGGCCCGCGGTGTCGGCGGTGGCGTCCGCGCGGGGCAGAGCCGTCTGGGCGAAGAGCTTGGTGTCGGTGAGGATGCGGCCCGGCTCCTCTGGGGAGAGGGTCTCCGCGAGCTTGCGGTCGATGCTGGACTCGGACGGGTCGTTGAGCCGCAGCTCCACACGCGTGCCGAAGGCGGACTGGGTGGCGATCCGTACGTCGTTCCAGCGAAGCATCCCGGCCGCCACGTGGATGCCGTAGCCGCTGCCGCGCTTGAGGAGGTCGGTGACCGCGTCGTCGAGCACCTCGAAGTCGTCGCGCAGCGCGCCGAAGCCGTCGATCAGCAGCACCACGTCGGTGCAGGGCAGCTCCGGGTGGCGGCCGGCCGCGCGCAGGTCGCGCAGCTGCTCCACGGAGTCGATGCCGTGCTCCCGGAAGAGTTCCTCGCGCTCGGCGAGCATGGTGCGGACCTCCTCGACCGTACGGGCGGCCCGCTCGCGGTCGGCGCGGCCCGCGATGCCGCCGACGTGCGGCAGCCCGCTCAGCGCGGTCAGCCCGCCGCCGACCAGGTCCAGGCCGTAGATGCCGACCTCTTGCGGGGTGTGGGTCAGCGCCAGGGACAGGGCGAGGGTGCGCAGCCAGGTCGTCTTGCCGGACTGGGGGCCGCCGATGAGCGCGGCATGGCCGCCCGCGACGGTGAGGTCCACGTACCACGGGCCCTGCCACTGCTTGGCCGGGTCGTCGAGCAGGCCCATCGGGACCCGGAGCGGACCGCGCCGTCGGGCGAGCTGGGTGCCGCGGGCGCCGACCTCCAGGGGGCCGGCGACCCGGTCCAGGGTGATCGCCTCGGGCAGCGGAGGCAGCCAGATGCGCCGTACCGGATCGGCCGCCCCCGTCAACTGGGCCACCATGACGGCCAGTTCGGTGGGCCCGCTCTCCCGGCGGCGTACCGCGGGCTCCTCGGCGGCGGAGCCGGTGTCGGGTTCGCCGAGCGTGTTGTAGGCCTCGTACCCCAGCGCGAGCGGCCCGGTCTCCTCGCTCTCCCGCAGCACCGGACCCCGGTAGGCCCCCGACACGTAACCGGCCTTGAAGCGTTCGTACGCCGAGGTGTCGACCTTGAGGTAGCCGAAGCCGGGCAGCGGCGGCAGATGGAAGGCGTCGGTGGTGTCCAGCACGGTGCGCGACTCCTCGGCGGAGAAGGTGCGCAGCCCGAGCCGGTAGGAGAGGTAGGTGTCGAGCCCTTTGAGCTTGCCGCCCTCGATGCGCTGGCTGGAGAGCAGCAGATGGACGCCGATGGAGCGGCCGATCCGCCCGATGGAGAGGAAGAGGTCGATGAAGTCCGGCTTGGCGGTGAGGAGTTCACCGAACTCGTCGATCACCACGAACAGGTGCGGCAACGGTTCCAGGTCCGGGCGCTCACCCGCGCGCAGCGCCGCGTAGTCACCGATGTCGGCGACGTGCCCCGCGTCCTTGAGGACCTGCTGACGGCGTTTGACCTCACCGGCGAGGGAGGCGTGCACCCGCTCGACGAGACCGACCTGGTTTTCCAGGTTGGTGATCACCCCGGCCACGTGCGGCAGTTCGGCGAACGGGGCGAAGGTGGCACCGCCCTTGTAGTCGATCAGGACCAGCGCCAGGTCCTCGGGCGGATGCGTGGCGGCCAGGGCCAGGACCAGGGTGCGCAGCAGTTCCGACTTGCCGGAGCCGGTGGCGCCGACGCACAGACCGTGCGGGCCCATGCCCAGCTCGGAGGACTCCTTCAGGTCGAGCAGCACCGGCTCGTGGGAGTCGCTGACACCGATCGGCACCCGCAGGAAGGCGCGTTCACCGCGCGGAGCCCACAGCCGGTCCAGGTCCAGGTCGGCCACGTCGTCGACGCCCAGCAGCCCGGCGAAGTCCACCGGACCCGACAGCGGGGCGTCCGCCAGGGACTCCGCGGACAGGCGCAGCGGTGCGAGCATCCGGGCCAGCCCCTCGGCGGCGGGCAGGCTCATCTCGTCGACGGTGCCGTGCGCGAGGACCGGCTCGGGCCCGCGCAGGTCCTCGACGGTCACCCCGTCGCCGTCCACGGTGATCCGTACCGACACCTGGCCCGGTTCCTGCACCCGCTCGGCCAGCAGATGCAGCACGCTCACCCCCATCTCGCGCAGGCCCACCGCTTCGTCCGGACGCGGCAGTTCCACCGCGTCACCGCCGTACCCGTCGCACACCACCAGCAGCCGCGAAGTCATGGCCAGCGCGTCCTTGCCGGACAGACCGCGGCGCACCTCGGCGGCGTAGGACGCACGGCGGCGCAACGCATGGCCGATCAGCCGGGACAGTCGCTGCGGGGAGGACGCGATCCGGCGTGCGGCGACCGGACCGTCGTAACTCTCCGCGTCGAGCACGTGCGGCAGCCACTTCGTCCACTCCCAGTCCGCCATCCGCTCCCCGGGGACGGACAGGGCCAGCGCCACGTCGTCGGGCGCATGACTGACGGCGGTCTGCACCAGCAGGGCGCGCACCACGCGCAGGCAGTCCTCGCGCGGGCCGATCACGCTGATGTTGCCGGCCCGGTCGAGCGGGGCGGTCAGCGGGAGTTCGCTGCCGGAGGAGAAGCGGCCCATCAGCGCCGAGGCCTCGTTCAGCATGAAGCGGTCGGGCGGGGTGAGCACCGAGGAACCCTGCTCGGCCAGGGCGAGGTCCCGCACCGGCATCTCCCCGGTACCCAGGCGGACCTGGAGGAAGTCGCTGTCGACGCGGCGCCGCTCCCACAGCCGGGCAGGATCGCGCACCAGGTCGTAGAGGGCGTCCGGCGGCGGGTGCAGCACCCGGGCCCGCTCCCGCCGCTCGCGCTCCTCGCCCGCCAGCTCCTCGCGCAGATCCTCCAGGTACTCCAGATAGGCCTCGCGCTGAGTGCGCCGGGTGCGCTGCGCCTTGCCCTTCTGCGAGAAGACCAGGGCGACCGAACCGATCACGGTCACCACCAGGATCAGGGCCCCGATCGCCGCGAACTGGCTGTTGCGCAGCACCGTCATCATCACCACGGACGACATCACTCCCGCCACCGGCAGCAGGGAGGTGGCGATGTTGCCCATCTTGCCCTCGGGCAGGTTGGGCGGGGCCTCGATGCTGCGGGCGGGGGTGGCGACGGGCGGACGGGTGGTCCTGGCGGGGCGGTGGATCAGTCGCGTGGTCATCGTGGTCCGGTCCTGGTCGTCGTCATGGGGAGGGCGGTCCGGTCCTGGCCCGGCGTGGCCCCGGCTCAGTGCCGGCGCCTGCTCCGTGCCGGCCCCGGTTCTGCGGCGGCCCCGGCTCAGCGGCGGCTCTGCGAAAGATGGAGGACGTCGGCGGCGATCCGGGCGGCGGCCTCGCGGGTGGAGCGGGCGAGCAGCTCGGTGCGGATGGCCCCGCCGCCCGCCAAGTGCCGGTCGTGGGGCAGGTGTTGCACCCGGACGCCGAGCTGCTCCAGCTCCTCGGTGACCCGGCCGGTGTCGACACCGGCGTACGGCGTGGGCTCGGTGAGCACGACGACCGTGTTCGCCACCACGTGCGGGGGAAGCGTCGCCATCCACCGCAGGACGGAGTGGGTGCTGGCGACGCCTTCGAGGGTGGCGGGCGCGACCACGACCCGCGCCTGGGCGGCGGAGAGCGCGGTACGGGCGACCTCGGCGGGCAGCGTCTCGCAGTCCACCACGGTGACCCCGAAGTAGCGGCGCAGCGAGACCATGACCTTCTCGTACGTCGGGGTGTCCAGCATCGCCCCGACCTGTCCCCGGCTGCCCGGCAGCAACCAGGCGTTGTCCGGCAGTTGCACCAGGTACCCGGTCACGTCCAGCAGTGACATCTGCGGCTGCACGATCCGGGCCAGGTCCCCGGCGGTCCAGCGCAGCGACTCCACCCCCAGCCGCACCGGCAGTGTGCCGAGCGCCGGATCGGCCTCCAGGACCAGCACCGGGTCCTGCCGGTAATGCGCGTACGTCGTCCCCAGCAGCGCCGCGACAGTGGTCTTGCCCGCGCCGCCCCTGATCGACGTCACCACGATCTGCCGCCCGGTGGTCACCGGCTGCTGCAACGCCTCCGCAGTTCGCGCGGCCGATGCCACCTCGGCCGCCGCCGAGGACGCCAGGGTCCGCCGTACCGCCCGCAGCGCCCGCCCGAACACCGGCTCGCCCCGCCGTGGTCTGCGCCCGGCGGCGGCCAGCGCCTTCTCCACGGCGGGGTGGGACTCGGGGGTCGGCGGATGCGGCTGCGGGACGAAACGGGTGGCCTGGTTCTGGGCGTGCGACAGGGGGCTCTGGGCGGGGGTCGCTTGGGGGGAGGGCCCTTGCGCGGCCTGGGGCAAGGGGCTCGGAGCGGCACCTTTCCGGTGCGAGGGGCTTCGGGCGTACGTCGCTGAAGCCGGCAGCGCGTCGACGGCGGGGGACGCGTCTGCGGGGACGGTGTCCGTGGGGGCCGTGCCCGGGTGGGTCGTGCCCGCGCCCGCACGCGGTGCCTGTTCCGGGCCGGGCGGAGAGGTCTCTCCCGTACCCCCGCCTCTCAGGTCGCGCAGCACATCGCCCTGCCAGTTGTTGCCGTTCGGCATGTCCGTCCTTCTCCCCGCCGCCGCTGGTGTCCTGCCATCGTTGTGACCTCGCCCGGTGCCCGCTTCGGACGAGGACGACGTCAAAACCTGTCCAGCAGTTGCCCGTAGATCCCGAAGACGCCGACGGCCAGCGGGAAGAGTGCCACCACGCCGATCGACTCCACCAGGTCGGCGCCCCTGCGCAGCCGTACCCGCACATGCTCCGGCGGCTGCACCGTCAGCACGAGCAGCGGCAGCACCGCGCCCGCGCACAGCACCAGCAGCGGCCCCGCCCCCTGCGTGTGCCGCATCCAGAGCATCACCAGCCGCACGGCCAGCACCCCGGCGGCGACGAACAGCACCACGACCTCGGCGACCAGTGGGAAGGCCCGAGCCCTGGAGAGCAGGACCAGAGTGGTGCACACCGCGAGCAGCACCGTCCAGTACGTGGGCCTCGCGGCGAGGGTGAGCAGCCAGCCGGCTCCGGCGGCCGAACCCGCGAGCACCACGGTCGCCAGCGCCAGGCCGCGATGGGTGGTGGCCAGCGCGCCGGCCACCTGATGGCGGCTGACCGAACTGCCCGCCGAACGCCGGTCGTCCAGACCCGTCAGTCCCGACGCCATCAGCGCCAGCCGCGGCAGCATCCCGAGCAGCACCACGGACACCACGGCCATGACCGCGCCGAGCTTCGCCGGGTCCCCCTGCACCGCCGCGACGGCCTGCCAGAGACCGGTCAGGACCGCGGCCGCCCCGGCCCCGACGAGACCGCCCCGCCCCAGCGGGGAGAACATCCCGAGCAGCAGCAGCGCGACCACCACCGCGACAGCGGCCGGCGCGAGCCTGGCCGTCCCTTCCCAGGCGTACGCGTCCGCCGCCGTCCAGGCCGCCAGCACGCCGAGCACGCCGGACGTGACGAGCAGCGCCGTCACCAGCCCCTTGCCGCCCTTGCCCGTCCTGCCGGCCACGGCACCCACCACGGCGAACAGCGCCGCCGCGCCGACCAGCACCCGGGCCACCGGCTCCGGAGCGAACTCACCCCTCGCGAGCAGCGCCGCGATCACCGCGAAGACGACCGTGGCCACCCCCGCGGTGAACCGCCGTGCCGCCGGCCGCCAGCGCCAGGCCCGCAGATCCAGATCGTCGGCGACCTCGTCGGTGACGTCGTGCACGATCGGCGCCGGGGGCGCGGCATGCGCACGGACGAGGCGCAGCACGGCGCCGTCCGCGATCCGCGCCGAGGCCAGGGTGCTGTCCGGGGGCAGCACCCCGCCGTCGGCGGTGACCAGCTGCCGGGTCATCGGCCGGGAAGCCGCCCGGTCGTCGAGCAGTTGCAGGATGTCGGGCAGCAACTGGCCGACCGGGGTGTCCGAGGGCAGGACGGTGTCCGCCCGCCGCCGCTCACCCACCAGGGTCACCCGGCTCAGCTGCGCGCGGGAGGTCATTGCCGTGTTCGTCACCTGAACTGCTGCTCCTGCCGCTGCTGTTGCTTCTGCTGCTCGGCCTTCTGCTGGGCGAGGGTGTGCTGGATGAAGGACCAGCCGATGCAGCCCGCGCACAGCACGGCCGCGATGGCGATCCCGGCGAACACCTTGCCGAGCCGCTCGTCCGCATTGCGCCGGGCCCGTTGCGCACCGAAGAGCAGGGCGTCCCGCAACCGGCGTCGGCGTACCGAAACGGACTCCAGCAGCTGACTGTCGTAATCCCTGGCCATGCAGCCGCCCCGCCCCGTTGCAGAATCCCTTCACTTCGCCTCTGCAACATAAATCATGTGTGAGCACGCCGTACAACGCGGGTGCGGCGAGCTCAGGCAACACCCCGCACGGTCTGCACATTTCGGGCCACCGGGGTGCTCACGTGCCGCTCCCGGCCGGGTACGCTCTCGTGGCGCGCATCACCAACTTCCGTTCTGCAAGGGATCGCATAGGGTGGCGACGGCATGCGAGCGTGATCATCGCTCATGTGACATGAGTGATGCGTGTGCCATGCGTGACAGGTGAGGGGGCGTCGAGGGCCCCGCAGTGATCCGCACGATCGACGAGTGCACGGGGGAGTTTTCCGATGAAGTTCGACATGGGATCCACGGTCCTCACGGGGCTGACGAAGAACTCGCAGGCGGCGAGTATGGATCTCGGCACGCTGATCCAGCAGCTGATCGCCGCAGCGGAGCCGCTGGAAGGCAGGTTCAACGGCGCGGGCAAGGTCGCCTTCGACCGGTTCAAAGCCAACTCGGACGAGATCACAGTGGCGCTGAACAGCTCGCTCTCCTCGATCCTGGGCGGCCAGTCCGGTATGGACAGCGCCTTCACCTCGGGGCAGGGCGAGACCGCGGACAACGCGAGCTCCACCATGGCCGCCGCCAACTTCGACGCCGCCCGCTTCGGCGGCCGCTGACCCACGGGGAGAGAACGCAACATGGCCGCCAACACGGACCGCAACAGCTACGACACCTCCGCCTCCTCGGACGCGCAGCTCAACATCCAGGCCGTCATCGGCCGCCTCGAACAGGTCATCAGCGACCGCGACCGGCAGGTCAAGGCGGCGATGTCGGACTTCCAGGCCGACGGCGTCTCGGACGAGTACCACGGCAAGGAACTCCGCTGGAACCGCGCCTCGAACGAGGTCCGCTCCATCATCCGGCTGCTGAAGTCGACGCTGGAGAAGAACGACGGCACCGCCCAGCAGACCCTGTCCCGGGCGAAGGCGGCCGTCGACAACATCGGCTGAGGAGCGACGGGGCGGCCACGGGCGCGGTTCCCGCCCTCACCACGGTGACAGCTGCGGCTGCACGGTGGGGGGGCTCCTCGGGGTGCCGGGGCTTCGGGTTGCCGCGCTCCGCTGTGCCGGGTGTGCCGTACTCCGTAACGCCAGGGCACGCAGAAACGTATCGGCAGACGGGGCGGCGGCGGGTTGCCGTTGCCACAGGGGGTTGTGGGGCAATGACGGCGTGGGACATCGCGTCCTCGGACGTACGGAGGGTGTTGGAAAACACCCGTAGGACCGCTTTGACGATGGGCACGACCGGCGCGGCTCTCGGCAAGACGGTCGAAGGGGCCGGCGAGGCCGCCGGCACCGTCAAGGAAGGCGCCGTCCCGGGGGAGAACACCCCGGGCCTGGTCACTTCGGCCCTCAACGAGTACATGGAGAAACGTCAGAAGGACTTCTTCTTCCTGGCGCTGCGCTCCCATGCCTCGATCGTCGGCGCGCGGCAGGCCACCGAGGCGTACGACAACGGGCAATTGCAGATGGCCGCGACAGAGCAGGGCAAGGCGTTCGACGACCCGGACGTACAAGCCGCTCTGGAAAAGGCCAGGAAGCAGGCCCGCCAGTGAGCGATACCACTCCCGTCCCCGCGGCCGGTGTCCCACAGTTCACCGGGAATCTCGCCACCCTGGAACGGCACATCACCGCGCTGCGCAAGGACGGCGCGAAACTCGCCACGCAGGGCAAGAGCACACATACGACCTTCCAGGGGCTGTCCGCCTACTACAAGGCCCCTGAAGCGGACCGGCTGTTCGCCACGACCACACCGGTCTCCACCACGGCCCACGACATCGGCGCCGACATGGGCACCATCGCCGACGCCCTCGAAACCTACGCCACCGAGGTACGCCCGCTGGCCAAGCGTCTGGCGGAGCTCAAGGCGGATGCCCAGACCTTCGCCAACGCGGCCGCGGCCGACGACACCTGGCGCGAGGACGGCGACAAGGTCGAGGAGAACAACGAGCGGCGCGACGAGATCTCCCGCACCCTCGAAGCGTTCTGGACCGCCGAGATCGAGTGCCACTCCAAGATCGTCAAACTGGTCAACGGCAAGACGTACTCCCTCAACGACGGTTCCAAGAGCGACCACCTCTACGGCTACCGGGCCGACGACCTCAAGGGGGCCAAGGGGCTGCCCTGGGGCGACCCGGTCGTGGAGTCCGTCCGCTGGTACCAGGCCTACGAACACGTCGCCGACTTCGGCACGGGCGTCGTCGTCGACGGCGTCTGGGGCACCATCACGGGCCTGGGCACCCTGGTCGGCGTGAACGGCTGGGACGCCGCGGGTGAAGCCTGGACCGGTCTGGCCAAACTGGCCACCGGGGTCGCCGTGATGGCGGTACCGGGCGCATCTCTGGCGCTGTCCCTGCACGGCGGCGAGGAGGGCCGCCGCTGGGTGAAGGACTCACAGACCGCCCTGAAGGAGACCGGAAAGGCTCTGGTCGCCTGGGACCAGTGGGGCTCGAACCCCGGCCGTGCTGCGGGCCTGGTCACGTTCAACGTCGTCACCACCGTCTTCACCGGCGGTGTCGGTGCGGGGGTCAGCGGCGCCGGCAAGGCGGGCGCGGTCGCGAAGGCCCTCTCCGTCGCCGGCAAGGCGGGCCGCGTCATCGACCCCACGACGTACGTTTTCAAGGCCGGTGCCTACACCGGGATCAAGATCGGCGACCTCTTCGGGAGCCTGAAGAATGCGAAGCAGGTCGACGTCGGTCTGCCGCCCGGCACCATCGAACTTCCCGAGGGCACCCTCCGCAACGCGGACGGCACGGTAACGCTCCCCGCCGACGCCGCACCCCCCAAGGGGGCCGTCGCACAACCCAACGGCACCTACACCCTCACCGACGACGCGGTCCCGGCCGGCTCCCTCAGGAACCCGGACGGCTCCGGCACCTACCTGACGCCCGGGGGCGACGTCATCAACGGCAAGGGCGAGGTCCTCGCCCGCGTCGAGGACGCTCCGGGCGACGTGGTCAATACTCCGGCGACGCGCGCTGAGACCCCCAACACCCCGTCCCGCGCCGAGGCCCCCAGCACCCCGTCCCGCGCCGAGACCCCCGCACCAAAACGCGTCCTGGTCTCGGTCGGCGCGGACACCCCGCGCGCCGCCCACGGCGGCACCGGCCAACTCGGCGACGTGGCGGGTGTGGGCGACAACACGCCGCGCAACAGCGTGGGCACAGTGGGAGGGGGCCGGGCCGGTGGCAGCCTTCCGGACGACTCGATCGACGTCGGGGGCCGAGGCGGTAGTCATGACCTGCCCGGCCGCGCTGGTGCGGCCTCGGGCGGAGGGGGTGACGACTTCGTACGTGGCGGGGAAGGAGGCGTCGACTCGGTTGGCCCTGCTGACGATCTACCGGGGCGTACCGCAGATGAAGGTGCCCACGCCGACGGCGGTCGTCCTGCTCCTGGCCAGGAGGGCGGCCAACCGCTCGATCCGGCACGCGAGATCATGCGTCGTCAAGTTGACCTTGCGAACAGCAATCCTGAGTGGTTCAAGGAGCACTACAGGTCCAACGGCTATCGGCGCTTTGCGTCGCGCGAGGTCTTCGGCCAGCGACTGCCTACCCTCGTTCGTGATCTTTTGGACAGCAGCAAATGGATGTCAAAGAGCGACCTCCCGCCCGCAGTTGGTGCCAGTTATGTAGCTCCTGAACCCCACAAGGGGTACGCCGCCAACCTCGGCGGTGACGCTCTCGACGAGCTCAACAAGCAGGCGGCCGTCCGTCACCAGGCGATAGCTGAGGACCGGCTGGCCGAAGCCAGGATGGACAGGGCTGAGGCAGACTACGCCGTGAACCCGACGGAGGAGCTGGCGGCCGCGCGCGATGCCGCCGAGGCGGATCACTCTCCGATTCACGGGAACAGCAGGAAGCAGAGTGAAGTATTCGGCGAGATGGTGACGGAGCATCACGCCATCCCCGAGCACTTCCCTGGATACACTCGTGTCGATGACGGGGCATTTGGGAACAATCGATTCGACCAGGTTTATGTCGACCAGAACGGCAATTTCGTAGTTGCCGAGGCCAAGGGGTCCACTGGAGCGTCCCTCGGTGATCGTATAGGGCACAGCGGAAAGCGTGTGGAGCAGGGAACAAGGGAGTACTTCGAGACCATTCTCGATGAGATGAAGAAGCGTGCCAACAAGAAACGCGACGTTGTCGAGTTGAAACTCCAGGCGGATCTGCGTCAAGCGCTCGATGCCGACCCGCCCAAGGTGCGCTATGTATTGGTCAAGGCGGACTCGACCAAGGCCGGCTCGTATGCTGGTTACCAAATGAAGGAGTTCAATATCAAGAAGAAAAGGGAGTAATAGATGGCTGTCCGTGTAACCCGGGACGAATCATCGGACGGAGACGCGACTGACTTTCTGCGGTTGGTTGACGAGATGGCAGTCGAGGAGATCGCGCGGTTGTCGCGGTCCCCTGAGATGTTCGGAATGGCCCTCAGTAGCATGCTGAGCCGCGCTGCGGCGCACTGTCTCAACGATGCCGCTGCGGACCGTTCGGTAACCTGGGAAGCGTGGACGGCGGCCATGCAGGTGGGTTCCGCCCTGTTCGAGGCAGCCACGACGTCCGAGGGTCAGGTGGAATGTCTGATCGCGCACGAGGTGCGCAGAATTCCGGCCGTCGCGCCCAGTCACTTCACCGACGCCGGGAACTGGCTCACGGCACTCTGGCTGGCCGTGATCTGCCGCGAGCAGGGGCGCGTCGCAGAGTTGGCTCGCGTCCCGGTCGACCTGCTGCGTGAGTCCGGAGCGGTGTACGACGAGTACATCTACTCCTGGGTGGGCGCGCTGCAGAGTTACTTCACTGAGGGGCCCGAGCTGGGGGAAAGGCTTGTTGCTGCGTTCCGTGGGACGAGCCCGGAAGAAATTCGGGTTGCGCCTCGTGAGTTGTTGCTCAAGGTGTTGTATCCGCCGCTGAACTTGTTCCTGCGGTTCATTCAGCGCGACCAGGAGCAATTCAACGCTGCCCTTGTCGAGGGACTCCAGTTGCACAAGGAGTACTGGACCGGGAGCGAGGAGCGCCGGGAGAGCACTGATGGTGCTGTTCCACTTGGCCTCCTCGCCATCGCGTGCCTGGCATACGACGTGGGCATGCGCGTCGAGGTGGACTCCGAATATCTTCCCAAGCACCTGTTGGAACGCAGTTGGCTGGGCGAGTTCCCCACCTGAGGGAAAGTGTGACGGTTACCGCCGGCCGCCCATCGCCCACCCAGGTTCCGGCGGGGCGTGTCCCCGCCGGGCCCCGTGCCGTCAATCCTCCGCCGCTCCCGTCGTCCGTACGATCGTGAACACCGCGCCCTCCGGGTCCGCCACGAGGGCCTGGCGTCCGTTCACGCCGTCGCGCGGGGCCTTGAGGACGTGGCCGCCGAGATCGGTGACCAGGCGGGCCGCCTGGTCGGTGTCCTCGACCTCGAAGTACGTCATCCAGTGTGCTCCCCGGTCGAGCGGCAGTGCGTTGCCCACCCCGTGGAGCGAGGCCACCGGCCGCCGGCCGATGAGCAGGGTGGTGAAGTCGAAGTCCGCGGAGATCACCGGCTCCGCGTCGTATCCGAAAACCGACTGGTAGAACTTCACGATGCTGGACGTCTCGCGGGTCACCAGTTCGTACCAGGCGGGCGTTCCGGGCACTCCCACCACGGTCGTCCCCAGGTGGGCCGCGGCCTCCCAGAGTCCGAACACCGCGCCCGACGGGTCGGCTGCGATGACGAGCCGCCCGGCCTCGCCCGCGCGCAGCGGGCCGACCGCGACGGTGCCGCCGCTGCTGGTGACGTGCTGCGCGGTCAGCCCCGCGTCCTCGGTGGCCAGATAGGGGGTCCAGGCGGTGGGAAGATGCCGTCCGGGTGGCAACTGCCCTATTCCGGCCACGTCTTTGCCGTCGAGCAGGGCCCGGACGTACGGTCCGAGTTGCTCGGGGCCCGGTCGGAACTCCCAGCCGAACAGGGCCCCGTAGAACTCCTGGGTGGCAGGCAGCTGATGCACCATCAGACTCACCCAGCAAGGGGTGCCGGGTGTGTGCCGGGCGACAGCCTCGGTCATCATCTCTTCTCCTCGGACCATTCGTGGTGGCCGTGCGGGATCGCGGGGCGCGCACACCGTTGTGCGGTACGGATCCGTGCCCCGTCCAGATGCTTGCACCGTACGGTGCCAGGTGCGCCCCGGCCGCGCCGCGCGTCCCGTTGCGACCTCGTTACGGGACGGCCTGCCTGCGGTACGGGAAAGTCCGCTTCGGCGGGGAAACAGGCGTATCCGATCAACTCCGGTCAGTAGTGGTCGGTCTGCGCGCGGACGACCGCCCGGCTCCGTGACGGGCCGGGCGGCGGCTGCGCGAGGATGGCAGTCATGAACCCCATCATCTCCGCAGCCGATCTCGCGAGCGAGTCGGCCGGTCCGCGGCCGCCCGTCCTCCTGGACGTCCGCTGGCAGCTCGGCGGGCCGAATCTGCGCCCCGAGTATGAGGCCGGGCACCTGCCGGGCGCCGTCTTCGTCGACCTCGACACCGAACTGGCCGCGCCGCCCACCCCCGGCGGCGGCAGGCACCCGCTGCCCGATCCGGAGGTCTTCGGCGCGGTGATGCGCCGGGCCGGAGTGTCCTTGGGCAGCCCCGTCGTCGTGTACGACGGCGGGCTCGGCTGGGCGGCGGCGCGCGCCTGGTGGCTGCTGCGCTGGACCGGGCACCAGGACGTACGGGTGCTGGACGGCGGGCTGGCGGCCTGGCAGGGCGAGCTGACCACGGACGTGCCCACCCCCGCCGAGGGCGATTTCCGGCCGACTCCGGGCGGCGCGGGACTGCTGGACGCGGACGCCGCCGCCGCACTTGCCCATAAGGGCCTCCTGCTCGACGCGCGCGCCGCCGAACGGTACCGGGGTGACGCCGAACCCATCGACCGCGTCGGTGGCCACATCCCGGGCGCGCTCTCCGCGCCGACCAGTGAGAACGTAGCGGCCGACGGCCGTTTCCGCCCCGCCGCCGAGCTGACGGAGCGCTTCACCGCGCTGGGAGCCGCGGACGCCCCGGCCGTCGGGGTGTACTGCGGCTCCGGGGTCTCGGGAGCTCACCAGGTGCTGGCGCTGGAACTCGCCGGCATCCCGGCGGCGCTGTACGCGGGGTCGTGGTCGCAGTGGTCCTCGGACGAGTCCCGCCCGGTGGCCACGGGGCCGGACCCGCAGTAGCCGCGCACGTCGACGAGGGCTCGTGCACAGTTCGTGTACGAGCCCTCGTCGACGTGCGTAGGGGGCCTCGCCCCCGGGCCGTAGAAGCGTCTGCTCGCGCTTCCGGGGCGCCGGGGCCGCGTGGCCCCCGTTTTCGTCTACTCCTGCTTCTTGCGGCGCGTACCGAAGACGATCTCGTCCCAGCTCGGCACCGCGGCGCGACGGCCCGGACGGACCCCGTCCGCCTCCGCCTGCCGGTCCGTGGTTCCCACCAGCCGGTCCCGGTGACCGGCGACGGCGCGTGGCATCAGCACGTCCGCGTACGCGGCTCCCGCCCCCGCGGACGCGGCCGGTGCTTCTTCCGGCACGGCTTCCGGTTCGTCCAGCTCGATGGGGGACGGCGGCTCGGGAGGCGCGGGCGGGGCGGGGCGCTCCGGCACCACCAGGTCGCCACGGAAACTCGGCACCGCCTCCAGCAGGCTGGTCAGCGAGTCCCGTTCGCTCGCGGCCTCGTCCGCCTCCCGGACCGGCGGTGCGGGACGCTCCAGCTGCCGGTCCAAGGCGCGGTCCAGCGGCCGTTCCAGTGAACGGTCGAGGGCGCGGTCCAGCGGCCGGTCGCGCGGCAGGCGCGCGATCCGGGGAACGAAGGGGAAGCTCGGTTCGGGCGCGGCGGGGATGTCGTCGCTCTCACCGATCAGTGAGCGTGCCTCGTCGTCCACGGCCGCGACCAGCCTGCGCGGCGGGTCGTACGTCCAGCTCGCCGAGTGCGGTTCGCCCGCGACCCGGTAGACGAGGAGGACCTCCCAGGTGCCGTCGTCGCGACGCCAGGAGTCCCACAGGACGGTCTCCTTGTCGGCGCCGCGCAGCAGCAGCCGCTCCTGCACGGCCTCGCCGAGCTGGGGTCCGGCGTTCTCGCCGGGGCGGCGGACCGGAGTCTTCCGGGCGCGTTCGGCCATGAACGCGCGCTCGGCGAGCACGGGGCCCTCGAAGCGGCGCACCCGGTCGACCGGGATTCCGGCCATCTGGGCGACCTCTTCGGCCGAGGCTCCTGCTCGTATCCGCGCCTGGATGTCCCGAGGCCGGAGGTGGCTCTCCACCTCGATCTCGATCTGGCCGAGGCGGGCGCGGTCGTTGCGGACGGCGGCACGCAGTCGCTCGTCGATCGGAAGCGTGTACTCCGTGCTGTCCGCAGCCTTCAAAACCAGCCGTGTGCCGTCGTTGCTGACGGCCACGACACGCAGTTCGGGCATGGGGACCTCCCGGGTGGTGCCTGCCGACGTCACGTGCGTCGCTGCTTCCGCTAGTCGAGTGTGGCCTGCCCGGGTGCAGCCTGCCACTACCTTGCCGTGTTGCCCGGCGTGTCGGGCGTTGCGCCCTGGTTCGCCGTTATGGCACGGTGACCTGTTGTCGACGCAAAGTAACCAATGGTCACCCTGTGTAGCAGGTACCCGTTCGATGCCATGGCGCCGCCGGTGCGAGTGCCCTTCGGCCCCCTCCCCGATGGTCCGGACACCCATGGGGGAGACCGGATCCAGGGCTCGCCACAGTACTCCATTCGGGCCACATGGGTGGACCGGCGCGCCCTGGAAGTTCTCCCCGGGAACGGCAGTTGCCGGCTCCCGCGGGGTCAACCCCATGAGCCCCCTTCTGCCCTGCCGAGGGCGACATGACGCGGGTGCGTGTCCTGATTCACAGAAAGATCAGAAGCGGAACTAACCACTTCGCCCGAAAGTCCTTAGTTGTTGCAAGGTGGAACGGATGCGCAAACAAGGGCTGGAGATGAACAAGAAGCTGGATACCGACGCAGAACCGACGAAACGCCGCATTGATCTGAGCGTGGCGCAGGTTGCCGGCAGTGCGGTGGCCGCCGTGGTCGCGGCCGTACTGGCATCCCAACTCGGCGTGTACGGAACGGTCATCGGCGCCGGTGTCGTCAGCGTGGTCGCCACCAGTGGCGGAACGATTTTCCAGCATGTCTTCAAACGCACCGGCGAGCAGCTGCGCGAGGTCACGGTGCACGCGAAGCCGAAGGGCCGCCCGGCGCACGGCGACGACGCCACGCGCGTGCTGCGCACGGTCGAGGTGCCGACAGGCCTGGGGGAGGGGCAGCTGCCCGGCGACGGAGAGTTCACCGACCCCACCGTGCACGGCTCGCGCAAGCGTGGCTGGAAGCGGTCGGTGATCGCGGCGGCGGTGGTGTTCGCGGTGGCGATGGGCGGGATCACGACGTACGAACTGGTCTCGCACGAGACGCTCGGCGGAGCGCAGGGCACTTCGGTCGGCGGCGCCCTCCGGGGCGGGAGCGGGAAGAAGGCCCCGCCCGCCGAGCAACCCCCCGCCACCACGGGCCCCGGCCACGGGACCTCCGGCACCGGAGGGACCCCGGACCCGGGCACGGGCAAGCAGAGCCCCGATGCGGGTACGGCGACCGGCGGGCAGACTCCCGACCCGGGCGCCACCACCACCCCGGACCCCGGCGGAAGCGACGAATCCGCCACGGACGGCGGCGGCACCCGGCCGCCCGCACCGCCCGCGACGCAGACACCGGAAGGCGGCGACCGCTCCGACTCCGCAGGCACGGACGGCGGCGGCACGGACGGCGGGAGCACGGACGGCAGGGGTGGCCAGGACGGCGACCGACCGCTCCCTGACGCACCGCCCGCCCCCGGCCCCACCAGCGCCCCGTGACGGATCGCGGGACCCCGTAACGCCCCGCCGAACGGCAACTGTCCGCGGTGCGCGTCAGTCCCCCAGCACGCGCCGCAGGTAGTCGTTGCCGAACAGGCGGTCCGGGTCGAGGCGGTCGCGTACCGCGGTGAACTCCGCGAAGCGGGGGTACGCGGCCGCCAGGTACTCGGCGTCGCGGGTGTGCATCTTGCCCCAGTGCGGCCGGCCGCCGTGCGCGGTCATGATCCGCTCGACGGCGGAGAAGTAGCCGCGGTACGGAGCGCCCTTGTACATGTGGACCGCGAGGTACGACGTCTCCCGGCCGGACGCGGTCGACAGCGGGATGTCGTCGGCGGGCGCGGTGCGCACCTCCACCGGAAAGCTGATCTTCAGCGGCGACCGCTCGATCATCGCCCGTACCTCGCGCAGCGCCGCGACGGTGGCCTCGCGGGGGATCGCGTACTCCATCTCCACGAAGCGCACCCGGCGCGGGCTCGTGTAGACCTTGTACGGGATGTCGGTGTAGGTGCGCGCGGACAGGGCGCGGCTGGAGACCTTCGCGATCGCGGGGACGGTGCGCGGGACGGCCCGGCCCAGCGAACAGACAAGCTGGAAGAGGCCGTTGGACATGAACTCGTCCTCGATCCAGCCCGCGACCCTCCCGGGCGGGGCGGCGGGGCCCAGGCTGCGGTTGTTCCGCTTGGTGTTGCAGTTGCCGGTGTGCGGGAACCAGTAGAACTCGAAGTGCTCGTTCTCGGCCACGAGGGCGCCGAACTCGTCGGTGACCCGGTCGAAGCCCATCGGCTCCTCGCGGGCGGTCAGGAAGAAGACCGGTTCCACGGCGAAGGTGAGCGCGGTGATGACGCCGAGCGCGCCGAGGCCGACCCGGGCGGCCGCGAAGACGTCCTGGTTCTCCTTCGGGGAGCAGGTCAGGATCCGGCCGTCGGCGGTGATCAGCTCAAGTGCCACGATCTGGGCGGCCAGTGAGGCCGAGGTGCGGCCGGTGCCGTGGGTGCCGGTGCTGGTGGCGCCCGCGACCGTCTGCTCCATGATGTCGCCCATGTTGGTGAGCGACAGGCCCTCACGAGCCAGCGCCACATTCAGGCGCTTGAGCGGAGTGCCCGCTTCCACGGTGACGGTGCCCGCCTCGCGGTCGATGTCCCGGATGCCGGTGAGGAGGTCGGGGCGGACGTGCACGCCGTCCGTGGCGGCGACGGCGGTGAAGGAGTGGCCCGTGCCCACCGGCTTGACTCTCAGCCCGTCGGCCGCGGCCCTCCGTACGGTCTCCGCGAGTTCCTCGACGGACGAGGGGGTCACCGCGCGCGCCGGGCGGGCGGTGACGGTGCCCGCCCAGTTATGCCACGCGCTGCTCGTCTTCGTGGTGTCGCTCATCGGCGCCGTGCCCTCCCCGAGTCGGTGCCGGCCTGCCCAGCCGGCGGTACCCCAGGAACGCCGTCGCGGCCGCGACGGCCCCCGACACGACGGGCACCACGTACGCCGCTTCGGCCCCCGTCCCGTCGACCGCCCAGCCCGCGGCGGAGGAACCGATCGAGATCCCGACGGCGAGACCGGTGCTGGTCCAGGTCATGCCCTCGGTGAGCCTGGTGCGGGGTACGTGCTGTTCGACGAGGGCCATCGTGGTCACCATCGTCGGTGCGACGGCCAGGCCCGCGACAAAGAGCGCCACGGCCAGGAACGGCAGGTTCCCGGCCAGTTGGAGGGGGATCATACTCACGGCCATCGCACACACCCCCAGCAGCCACCGCTTCGTGACCGAGCCCGTGAGGTGCAGCAGCCCGAACACCGCCCCCGCCAGGCATGATCCGAGCGCGTACGCCGCCAGGACCAGACTCGCCATCGCCTTGTGGCCCTGCTCCTCCGCGAACGCCACGGTGACCACGTCGACGGATCCGAAGACCGCGCCGGTGGCGACGAAGGTGGCCACCAGCACCTGCAGGCCCCGGGACTTCAGCGCCGAGCCGCCCCCACCGCCCGGGTCGCGCGGATGCGGAACGGGCTCCGTGGCGCGCTGAGCGGTCAGCCAGAAGACGCCGACCAGCAGGAAGACGCCCGCGACCAGGGGGCCCGCCTCCGGGAACCAGGCGGTGGACAGGCCGATCGAGACGATGGGGCCGAAGATGAAACAGATCTCGTCAACGATCGACTCCCAGGAGTACGCCGTGTGCAGCTCGCGCGGCGAGCCCCGGTGGAGCGCCGCCCAGCGCGCCCGGACCATCGACCCGACGCTGGGCACCGTGCCCGCGCCCGCGGCGAACACGAACAGCGTCCAGTCGGGCGCGCCCTGCTGGGCGCAGACCAGGAGTCCGGCGACCGCGACGACGGCGATCAGCGTCGCCGGGCGCAGCACCCGGCTCTGCCCGTGCCGGTCGACCAGCCGGGAGATCTGCGGACCGAAGACGGCGGCCGACATCGCGAGGGTCGCCGCGAGTGCTCCCGCGAGCCCGTAACGGCCGGTGAGCTGGGAAATCATGGTGACGATGCCGATGCCCATCATGGACAGGGGCATCCGGCCGAGCAGGCCGGCCGCCGAGAAACTCTTCGTTCCGGGTGCGGTGAAAAGGGTGCGGTAGGGACTGGGCAAGGAAGGGCTCCGCCGATCGGGCGCGCGCTGGGGACCGGCGTCACACCACAGGTAAATGGTCCGTACAGGTTACGTACCGGAACCGTGGAGCGGCACGAGGATTTCCGGCGCGCGCGGACGCGGTACGTGCCGGACGCGGCGTTGTCGGAGGCGGGTGGCAGGATCGGTACATGCCTGATCAGCTCGATGCGGTCATCGACACCGCCGCGCCCGACGCCGCTCCGTACGACGCCCTGCTGCTGCTCTCCTTCGGCGGGCCGGAGGGTCCCGACGACGTGGTCCCGTTCCTTCAGAACGTGACGCGTGGCCGGGGCATCCCGGAGGAACGCCTCAAGGAGGTGGGGCAGCACTACTTCCTCTTCGACGGCATCAGCCCGATCAACGAGCAGAACCGTCACCTCTTGGACGCCCTCCGCAAGGACTTCGCCGCACACGGGCTGGACTCTCTGCCGGTCTACTGGGGCAACCGCAACTGGGCCCCCTACCTGACCGACACGCTGCGCGAGATCACCCGCGACGGCCACCGCCGCATCGCCGTCCTGGCGACCAGCGCGTACGCCTCGTACTCCGGCTGCCGCCAGTACCGCGAGAACCTCGCAGAGTCAATCGCCCTCCTCAAGGAGGAGGGCCTCACTCCGCCGCGCGTGGACAAGCTGCGGCACTACTTCAACCACCCCGGTTTCGTCGGCCCCATGGTGGACGGCGTCCTGAAGTCCCTGGCGGAGCTGCCGGACGAGGTGCGTGCGGGCGCCCATCTCGCCTTCACCACGCACTCCATCCCGACCGCCGCCGCCGACACCTCCGGCCCGGTCGAGGCGCACGGGGAGGGAGGGGCGTACGTCGCCCAGCACCTGGACGTCGCCCGGCTGATCGCCGACGCCGTGCGGGAGGCGACGGGCGTCGCCGACCGTCCCTGGCAGCTCGTATACCAGTCGCGCTCCGGCGCCCCGCACATCCCGTGGCTGGAACCCGACATCTGCGACCACCTGGAGGCCCTGCACGGCGAGGGCGCCCCCGCCGTCGTCATGGTCCCCATCGGCTTCGTCTCCGACCACATGGAGGTCCTCTACGACCTCGACACGGAGGCCTCCGCCAAGGCGGCCGAACTGGGCCTGCCCGTCGCCCGGTCCGCGACCGTCGGCGCGGACCCGCGCTTCGCCGCGGCCGTGCGGGAACTGCTCGTGGAACGCGCCGCGTCCGAGCGCGGCCGCACGGTACGGCCCTGCGCCCTCGGTGCGCTCGGCCCCAGCCACGACCTGTGTCCGGTCGGCTGCTGCCCGGCGCGGGCCCCGAAGCCCGCCGCGGGGGCCGACAGCCCGTACGCCTGACCGCTGCCCTCCGGTACGGACGACCCGTACGCCCCTTTCGTCCGCACACCTCCGTACGCCTGGGAGAACCATGACCGACCCTCTCCGGACCGAACTGCTCGCCGTCGCCCTGGAAGCCGCCCGCCGGGCCGGTGAGCTGCTGCGCGACGGCCGCCCCGACGACCTCGCGGTGGCCGCCACCAAGTCCAGCTCCGTCGACGTCGTCACCGAGATGGATCTCGCCGCCGAGAAGCTGATCACCGGTTTCCTCGCCGCGAAGCGCCCGGCCGACGGCGTGCTCGGCGAGGAGGGCGCGTCCACCGAGGGCAGCAGCGGCGTCCGCTGGGTCGTCGACCCGCTCGACGGCACCGTCAACTACCTGTACGGGCTGCCCACCTGGGCCGTCTCCATCGCCGCCGAGTACCGGGGGGAGACCCTCGTCGGCGTGGTGGAGGCCCCGATGCGCCGCGAGACCTACCGCGCCGTGCGGGGCGGCGGGGCGTACTGCGACGGCCCCTCGGGGGCCTGCCGCACCCTGGCGGCCCGCCCAGCTCCGTCGCTGGAGCGGGCCCTCATCGGCACCGGCTTCGGTTACCTGACCGAGCGGCGCAGGCGGCAGGCCGACATCGCGGCACGGCTCATCCCCGGCTTCCGCGACATCCGGCGCGGCGGCTCCGCGGCGATCGACCTGTGCGACGTCGCCGCCGGACGGCTGGACGGCTACTACGAGCGGGGCCTCAACCCGTGGGACTACGCGGCCGGGGACCTGATCGCCCGCGAGGCCGGCGCGCTGACCGGCGGCCGACCCGGCGAACGGGCCTCCGGCGAACTCACCGTCGCCGCCCCTCCGGGCGTCTTCGAGCCGCTCCAGGGGCTCCTGGACGAGCTGGGCGCCTGGCACGACTGAGGCGCCGGGCGCTTCGGGGAACGGCGGGCGCCGCGTCCGAGGGGTCCGCGGCACGGCGGAGGGCCCGGTTCCGCAGTGCGGAACCGGGCCCTCTCGTGTCTGGTGACGGGCCGGGTCAGGCGGCGGCGGCCGCAGTGTCGATCCGTACGCCGTGCTCGGCGGCGATCCGGTGCAGGTCGTTGAGCTCTTCCTGCTCGACGTCCACGAGGAAGTCGTCGCCCGCCTCACGCGCCCGGGTCAGGTCCGACTGGGCATCCTTTATGCGGCTCAGGAGACTGGTGGTGAAAGCGTCCATGTGCGCCCCCTCGTCATGGGTCGGTGGCACGGGGGTGTGCCGGGGGTGGTCCGATCACGCATACATCCCCTGTGCACGCACTCCCTCTGGGGGACAGAGCGGGCGGTGGCGTGCCACATACAGGGCGTGATCGCGGGTGTTCTGTCGTCCTCCCCGCGCCGCCCCCGGGGGAAACCTCAACTTCCCGGCGAATCATGGAAGTCGCGCGGACGCCGCCCGTCCGCAGAACCGCCCCCAGAGCCCTCACAGGCCGCCTTACAGCCGGTTTACTGCTGAAACGGGCAGGATGGAGGCCCACGAACACTCCGCCCCCCACGGGCACCACAGGAAGGAACCGACGTGCGCGTACTCGTCGTCGAGGACGAGCAGCTGCTCGCCGATGCGGTGGCCACCGGACTGCGCCGGGAGGCCATGGCCGTCGACGTCGTGTACGACGGCGCCGCCGCCCTGGAACGCATCGGTGTCAACGACTACGACGTGGTCGTCCTCGACCGGGACCTCCCGCTCGTGCACGGCGACGACGTCTGCCGCAAGATCGTCGAGCTGGGCATGCCCACCCGCGTCCTGATGCTCACCGCCTCCGGCGACGTCAGCGACCGCGTGGAGGGCCTGGAGATCGGGGCGGACGACTACCTGCCCAAGCCCTTCGCCTTCACCGAGCTGACGGCCCGCGTGCGCGCCCTGGGGCGCCGTACGACGGTCGCCCTGCCTCCCGTACTGGAGCGCTCCGGCATCAAGCTCGACCCCAACCGGCGCGAGGTGTTCCGGGACGGCCGGGAGATCCAGCTGGCCCCCAAGGAGTTCGCGGTCCTCGAAGTGCTGATGCGCAGCGAGGGCGCCGTGGTCTCCGCCGAGCAGCTCCTGGAGAAGGCGTGGGACGAGAACACCGACCCCTTCACCAACGTCGTACGGGTCACCGTGATGACCCTGCGCCGCAAGCTGGGCGAGCCTCCGGTGATCGTCACGGTGCCCGGCTCCGGCTACCGGATCTGAGGCCGAGGTGACGAGCACGCCCGCCCCACCGGAGACCCCGCCCAAGCCCACCTGGGACCCCCGCCAGACCGAGGTCGCCTTCCCGTGGATCCGCTCCACGATCCGGATACGCCTCACGCTGCTGTACGGCGGCATGTTCCTGATCGCGGGCATCCTGCTGCTGTCGATCATCTATCTGCTGACCGCGCAGGCGCTCCGCGACGGTACCCAGCAGCCGGACTTCCAGGTGATCGGCTCGGCTGGCAGCCAGGTCCAGTTGGCCAGTGAAGCCTGTCCCGACCTGGTGAACGCACGCGATAACAACGAGCTGAACGCGGTCCTGCGGGACTGTCTCGGCAGCACCCGCCAGCACGCCCTCAACGACCTGCTCAACCGGTCCCTGCTGGCGCTGGTCGGCCTCAGCGTCATCGCGTTCGCCTTCGGGTACGCGATGGCGGGACGCGTCCTGTCGCCACTCGGCAAGATCACCCGGACCGCCCGGCGGGTGGCCGGCACCGATCTGTCCCGGCGGATCGAGATGGACGGCCCGGACGACGAGCTGAAGGAACTCGCCGACACCTTCGACGACATGCTGGACCGGCTGGAGCGCGCCTTCACCGCCCAGCAGCGCTTCGTCGCCAACGCCTCCCACGAGCTCCGTACGCCGCTGGCCATCAACCGGACCCTGCTGGAGGTCCACCTCTCCGACCCCGGCGCGCCGGTGGAGCTCCAGCAGCTCGGCAAGACGCTGCTGGCCACCAACGAGCGCAGCGAACAGCTGGTGGAGGGGCTGCTGCTGCTCGCCCGCAGCGACAACCAGATCGTCGAGCGCAAGCCGGTGGACCTGGCCGAGGTCGCCACCCGCGCCCTCGACCAGGCCCGCGGCGAGGCGCAGGACAAGGGGGTGGAGCTGCGCGGGGAGCAGAAGCCGGCAGTGGTCCAGGGCAACGGCGTCCTGCTGGAGCGGATCGCGCTGAACCTCGTTCAGAACGCGGTGCGCTACAACGTGGCGGAGACTGGGTGGGTCGAGGTGACGACGGACGTCCAGCACGGACAAGCCGTGCTGGTGGTGTCGAACACGGGTCCAGTGGTTCCCGCGTACGAGATCGACAACCTCTTCGAGCCGTTCCGGCGGCTGCGTACGGAGCGGACGGGCAGCGACAAGGGCGTCGGCCTGGGGCTGTCCATCGCGCGCAGCGTCACGAGGGCCCACGGAGGCCGTATCATCGCGGAGCCTCGCGAGGGCGGTGGCCTCGTCATGCGTGTCACGCTTCCGGTGTGACAGGCGGCCGGGGCCCGGATCGAGCAGATCCGAGCCGCCGATGCGTTCGCTTTAAGCGGAATCCCCGGGACGGAAACCCGGTGACTCCGTGTGTGATCGATCACAGGTCGCACTTTCCGGCCACCTACTCTCCGTGATCAAGGCCCCCCCGGAAAACCGGGAAAAGTCCTGGTTTCCAGGGGGTGCGATCACGGGAAGTACACGAGGTGGCGCGCGGGCAGTGCGACATTCGGACCGTGTACGGTCCCGATCGCCATCCCGGACGAGCACTCCCCGGAGTGCGTCTGAGGTGTCGATTGAGTAACAGACCTTGATGTGAGGCAAAATCTCCGCCTCAGGTCGGGCACAAGTCCGGCCTCTCACGCGTTACTGCGCCTGAGACACCGCAACCACCCAGAGGGGGAGAGCGACATGGCCACGGATTACGACACCCCACGCAAGACCGATGACGACCTCAACGAGGACAGCATCGAAGAACTCAAGGCGCGGCGGAACGACAAGTCGAACACGACCGTCGACGTCGACGAGTTCGAGCAGGCTGAAGGCCTGGAGCTGCCCGGCGCGGACCTTTCCAACGAAGAACTGTCCGTCCGCGTGCTGCCCCGTCAGGCCGACGAGTTCACCTGCATGAGCTGCTTCCTGGTCCACCACCGCAGTCAGCTGGCCCGTGAGAAGAACGGCCAGCCGATCTGCCGCGACTGCGACTAGGACGGGGTCGGCCGTGACTGGCGCGACACCGTTCAGGAAGCGGCCTTTCCGGCGCAAGAAGGCGTCGGAGGCACAACCGGGCGGCAGTGTCCCGACGGACGCCACGGAGGCGTCCGCCGAGTCCACCGCCCTCGTGCCGTCCTCCCACGGGGAAGTCTCCCGGCGGGAAGACGGCGACTTGAGTGACGCCGCCGGCGCACATGACGGCGAGCGGGGCCTCGCGGCCCGGCTCGGCGGCACGAAGGGGTCCGTGACCGGGACCCGGCGTCTGGCGGCCCTCAGGCAGGGCGTCCGGAGGAGTGGCGAGGGCGCGAAAGCGGCGCTCGGCCACCTCACCGACCGGGTCATCGAGAACGCCCCGCGCGTTCCCGTACGGGACCTGGCGACCCTGCGCAGACAGTTCCCGGGACTGACCGCCGAGCAGCTCGCCGACAAGCTCGTGGCGGGTGCCGCCAACGGCACCTCGACCGTGGGCGCGGGCGTCGGCATGGCCGCCATGATGCCGGTACCGCCCGCCATGCCCGCCGAGCTGGCCGCCGAGATCACCGGCGTCGCCGCGATCGAGCTCAAGCTCATCGCGGAGCTGCACGAGGTCTACGGACAGCGTCCGCCGGGCAACCTCAAACAGCGCACCGTCGCCTACCTGGGCTCCTGGGCCGAGGAACGCGGCGTCGACCTCACCAAGCCGACCACGCTGAACGCCGCCCTGGGCGGCCAGATGAAGCGCGAGCTGCGCCAGCAGATCATGAAGCGCATGGTGCGCAACCTGCCGAACCTGATGCCGTTCATGGTGGGGGCGGCGGTGGGAGCGGTGATGAACCGGCGCGACACCAGGAAGATGGCCGAACACATCCGCGAGGACCTGCGCACGAGACAGGTTCCGTGGGACGCGTTGCCCGAGCTGCCGCCGCTGGACCACGCAGCCGAGCTCGAAGAGCTGGAGAAGGGCCGCAAGGAACTGGACCCGTAGAGCGGCCCGCGGACATCCGCGGGTCAGCAGTCTCCGGTCCCGCCGTGCCCCGCGCACGGTGGGCTACAGGGCGCGCGCTGCCGCCAGGACCTCCGCCAGTTCCCGGGGGTGCCGGGTCGACAGATAGGCGTACGGAGTGGGGTCCTCGGGGTCGGTGATCCGTACCCGCAGCGCGGTGGGCACGTACGCGCGCAGCAGCATGAAGGCGCGCGGGTCGGCCTTGTGGGTGCGCCAGGCACGGGCCTCTTCCGCCTCCAGCACCTCGGCCTCGCCGAGCGCGGAGAGCGGAATGCGGGCGTCTCCCGCGACGAGAGAATCGGCCACCACACGAATCCGCACCGAACCGTACGCACTCACCACCGCGCCCGCCAGGACGATCCCGCCGATCACCCCGCCCAGCATCGGCAGCGGGCCGAGCGGCAGCAGGATCAGCCCGCACGAGATCCCCACCAGCACGGTGATGAACCACCAGGAGCGAGGCGCGGTCAGGCGTTCTTCGTAGGACTGCATGACCCTTAGCTTGGCACGGCGCGGCCCGCGACTCCCTACGCGGGTAAGGTCTGCGCCTGTGAGTACTGAGAACCCCCGGGAGGCCACTCCCGGACGCCCGGCCGGCTCGCCGGCCCTGACGCCCCCGGCCGAGGCCATAGCCCCCGTCCGGCACCCCGACGCCCCGGCCCCGGGAGAGCTTCTCGGCGCGCACTACGAGCACTGTTTCGGGTGCGGCGGGGAGCAGCCGCACGGGCTGCACCTCCAGGCGCGGGCCGGTGCGGGGCCCGGAGTACGGGTCACGGCCGAGTTCACCGTCAAGCCCGCCCACCAGGGTGCTCCCGGGCTCGCGCACGGCGGCGTCCTGGCCACGGCGCTCGACGAGACGCTGGGCTCCCTGCAGTGGCTGCTGCGGGTGATCGCGGTGACCGGACGGCTGGAGACCGATTTCGTACGGCCCGTACCGGTCGGCACCGTGCTGCACCTCGACGCCGAGGTCACCGCCGTCCACGGGCGCAAGATCTACTCCACGGCGACCGGACGGATCGGCGGCCCGGACGGGCCCGTCGCGGTCCGCGCGGACGCCCTCTTCGTCGAAGTCAAGGTCGACCACTTCATCGACAACGGCCGCCCGGAGGAGATCCAGGCGGTCATGGCCGACCCCGATCAGGTCAGGCGCGCCCGCGCCTTCGAGGTGAACCCATGAGCCGTGCCCCCGTGGATGTGCTGATCCGACGGGTCGACCCCGACGTCCCGCTGCCCTCGTACGGGCACCCCGGCGACGCCGGGGCCGATCTGGTCACCACCCGGGCCTGTGAACTCGCGCCCGGTGAGCGGACCGTTCTGCCGACGGGTGTCTCGATCGCGCTGCCGGACGGCTACGCGGCCTTCGTGCACCCACGATCGGGGCTCGCCGCCCGCTGCGGTCTGGCCCTCGTGAATGCCCCCGGGACGGTCGATGCCGGGTACCGTGGGGAGATCAAGGTGATCGTGGTCAATCTGGACCCGCGTGAGAGCGTGCGGTTCGAGCGTTTCGACCGGATCGCCCAACTGGTCGTCCAGCAGGTCGAGAAGGTGCGCTTCCACGAGGTCGCGGAGCTTCCCGGCTCGGCGCGGGCCGCGGGCGGCTTCGGGTCGACCGGCGGCCATGCCGCGGTGGGGCCTGCTGCCGGCGTCAGCGTTGCCGGTGGACCGGTGGGCGGCTCGGTGGATGATGCAACGGGTGGGAACTCATACGCTTCGGTCGTAGTCGACCGGGAAGGACAGTGACGTGTTCGGACGTCGCAAGAAGAGCGAATCCGCCGAGGACGAGGCGGGCGTGACCGAGCAGGTCGCCGACGAGGTCTCGGCCGGCGAGGAGGACGAGGACGGCCGGGTGCGCAGGGTGAACCTGCCGCCCGCCCCGCGCCCCGACGGCCCCTGGGACGTCTCGGAGGTCTCCCAGCCCGGCGAGGGCCGGGTCGACCTGGGCGGCATCTTCGTGCCCGGGGTCGACGGCATGGAGCTGCGCGTCGAGGTCGCGGGCGACGCGATCGTCGCGGCCACGGTCGTACTGCGTGACAGCGCCGTCCAGCTTCAGGCCTTCGCGGCACCGAAGAAGGAAGGCATCTGGGGCGAGGTCCGCGAGGAGATCGCCACCGGCATCACCTCGCAGGGAGGCGTCATTGACGAGGTCGAGGGCCCGCTCGGCTGGGAACTGCGCGCCCAGGTCCCGGTACAGCTGCCGGACGGCAACAGCGGGGTGCAGCTGGTGCGCTTCGTCGGCGTGGACGGTCCCCGCTGGTTCCTGCGCGGAGTGATCTCCGGGCAGGGCGCGGTGCAGCCCGAGGCCGCGGGCGTGCTGGAGCAGATCTTCCTGGACACGGTGGTCGTACGGGGCGACGGGCCGATGGCGCCGCGCGACCCGATCGTCCTGAAGCTTCCCGACGACGCGCAGATGGTCGCCGAGGGCGTTCAGCAGGAGGAGCAGGGCGAGTCCCGCTTCTCCGGCGGCATGGGGCAGTTGCAGCGCGGCCCGGAGATCACCGAGGTCCGCTGACCCCCTCGCACACGGCTTCGGCCCCGCCGTCGCACCGGTGGCCCGCACCCTCTTCCGAGGGGCGCGGGCCACCGGCCTTTGTGCTGCCGGGGACGGACGGGTCTCGGGGGAGGGTGCGCCGCGCGCCGCAGCGCCGGGAGCGATCACGTCGGGGTCCGGCCCGGCCTGCCGGAATCCACGCCGGGCAGCGGGAATCCGGCGGCTGGACGACCGTTGTCGGACCCGTCGGCAACAATGGGCGCACGGACAGCGGTACGAGCGGGGGAGCAGGACATGACCGAGAGCGCGCAGACCACGACCGGCACCGGCACGGCGCTCCAGCACAGTCCCATGGTGTGCGTCGAGGACCTGCACCGCTCCTTCGGGACGGGCGCCGCCGCCGTGCACGCGCTGCGCGGAGTCTCCTTCACCGTGCCGCGCGGTGAACTCGTCGCGCTGAAAGGGCGGTCGGGCTCCGGCAAGACCACCCTGCTCAACCTCGTCGGCGGACTCGACAAGGCGGACGGCGGCAGTGTCGTCGTCGACGGCACCGACATGGGCTCCCTCGGGGAGACCGGCCTGCTGGAGATGCGCCGCGACCGCATCGGGTTCGTCTTCCAGTCCTTCGGCCTCATACCGATTCTCAGCGCCGCCGAGAACGTCGGGGTGCCGCTGCGGCTGCGCAAGGCCGACCCCAAGGAGCGGGAGGAGCGCGTCGCTCTGCTGCTCGGTCTCGTCGGCCTCGCCGACCACGCGACGCAGCGCCCCGGCGAACTCTCCGGCGGCCAGCAGCAGCGCGTCGCCATCGCCCGCGCGCTCGCCAACCGGCCCGCCCTGCTGATCGCCGACGAACCGACCGGACAGCTCGACGCGGAAACGGGCCTGGCCGTCATGGAACTGCTCCGCGCGGTCGTACGCAGCGAAGGGGTGACCGCCCTGGTCGCCACGCACGACGCCCAGCTGCTCGGCCTCGCCGACCGCGTGATCGAGCTCCGCGACGGCCGCATCCACGAGAGCGACTGACGTACGCCGCGGACAGCGCGGCCGGCCGACACGCATGCGGGGCCGGAGCGCGGGCGGGCCGTGCACGGGCGGGCCGGGCCGGACGGCCGGGATGCGGGGCGGCCGGGGTGCGGGACGGCGCCGGGGTGCCCGGCCGATGCGCGACAGCGAGTCCCGCCGGACCGGCCTGCGGGGGCGCCGGCGAGGAGGCGGGCTGCGGCGCGGGGCGCGGGCGCGCGGCGTGGGGCGGGGGCGCATCAGAATCCCGTCAAGGCGTCCCCACGACCTGCACCCTGTCCGGTACGTCCCGTTCGCTGCACGTAGGGTCGATCCCGGCACACAGGCCGCCTGGGTCGACTGCGAAAGACAATGAGGCCATGGGACGCGGGACACGCGGCACACTCCGGATCTACCTCGGCGCGGCGCCGGGCGTCGGCAAGACGTACGCCATGCTCTCCGAGGCCCACCGCCGGGTGGAGCGCGGCACCGACTGCGTGGTGGCGTTCGTCGAACACCACGGACGGCCGCGCACCGAGGTGATGCTGCACGGCCTCGAAGAGGTCCCGCGCAAGGAGATCACCCACCGCGGCACCTCCTTCACGGAGATGGACCTCGAAGCGGTCCTGGCACGCGACCCCGCCGTCGCCCTGGTCGACGAACTCCCGCACACCAACGTCCCCGGCTCCCGGCACGCCAAGCGCTGGCAGGACGTCGAAGAGCTGCTCCAAGCCGGGATCGACGTCATCTCCACGGTCAACATCCAGCACCTGGAGTCGCTGGGCGACGTCGTGGAGTCCATCACCGGGGTGCGCCAGCGCGAGACGATCCCCGACGAGGTCGTCCGCCGGGCCGACCAGCTCGAACTGGTCGACATGTCGCCGCAGGCCCTGCGCCGCCGCATGGCGCACGGCAACATCTACCAGCCCGACAGGATCGACGCCTCCCTCTCGCACTACTTCCGCCCCGGCAACCTCACCGCCCTGCGGGAACTGGCCCTCCTGTGGGTCGCCGACCGGGTCGACGAACACCTCCAGCAGTACCGCGGCGAACACAACATCCGCACCACCTGGCAGGCCCGCGAACGCATCGTCGTCGGCCTCACCGGCGGGCCCGAGGGCCGCACCCTCATCCGCCGCGCCTCCCGGATGGCCGCCAAGGGCTCCGGCAGCGAGATCCTCGCCGTGTACATCGCCCGCAGCGACGGCCTCACCTCGGCGTCCCCCAAGGAACTCGCCCTCCAGCGCACCCTCGTGGAAGACCTGGGCGGAACCTTTCACCACGTCATAGGCGACGACGTGCCCAGCTCCCTGCTGGAGTTCGCGCGCGGCGTCAACGCCACCCAGATCGTGCTCGGCTCCAGCCGCCGCAAGGCCTGGCAGTACGTCTTCGGGCCCGGCGTCGGCCAGACCGTTGCCCGCGACTCCGGGACCGACCTCGACGTCCACATCGTCACCCACGAGGAGGTCGCCAAGGGGCGCGGACTGCCCGTCGCCCGCGGCACGCGGCTCGGCACGTCCCGGATCCTGGCGGGCTGGCTGACCGGTGTCGCCGGCCCGCCGCTGATGACGTTGCTGCTGCTGGGCATCCACCACGGCCCCGGCCTCGCCAACGACGTCCTGCTCTACCTGTTCCTGACCGTCGCCGCCGCCCTGCTCGGCGGCCTGTGGCCCGCTCTCGCCGCAGCCGCCGCCGGATCCCTCCTCCTCAACTTCTTCTTCACGCCCCCCACCCGCACCCTCACCATCGACGACCCCAAGAACATCGTGGCCATCGCGATCTTCTTCGCGGTCGGCGTCTCCGTCGCGTCCGTCGTCGACCTTGCCGCCCGCCGCACCCAACAGGCCGCCCGGCTGCGTGCCGAGTCCGAGATCCTCTCCTTCCTCGCGGGCAGCGTCCTGCGCGGCGAAACCACCCTCGACGCCCTACTGGAACGCGTCCGCGAGACCTTCGCCATGGAATCCGTCGCCCTGCTGGAACGCGCCGGCGGCGTCGATCCGTGGACCTGCGCGGGCAGCGTCGGCCCGAAGCCCGCAGAGCGCCCCGAGGACGCCGACGTGGACATGCCCGTCGGCGACCACATGGCGCTCGCCCTGTCCGGGCGCGTGCTGCCTGCCGAGGACCGCCGGGTACTCGCCGCCTTCGCCGCCCAGGCCGCCGTCGTGCTCGACCGGCAGCGCCTGGTGGGGCAGGCCGAGGAAGCGCGCCGGCTGGCCGAGGGGAACCGGATCCGGACCGCGCTGCTCGCCGCCGTCAGCCACGACCTGCGTACCCCCCTCGCCTCCATCAAGGCCGCCGTCACCTCGTTGCGCAGCGACGACGTGTCCTGGTCGGAGTCGGACGAGGCGGAGCTCCTGCAGGGCATCGAGGAGGGCGCCGACCGGCTCGCCCACCTCGTGGGCAACCTCCTGGACATGTCCCGGCTGCAGACCGGCACCGTCACCCCGCTGATCCGCGAGACCGACCTCGACGAGGTCGTCCCGATGGCACTCGTAGGGGTACCGGACGACAGCGTGGAGCTGGACATCCCGGAGACGCTGCCGATGGTGGCCGTCGACCGCGGCCTGCTGGAACGCGCCGCCGCCAACCTCGTCGAGAACGCCGTCAAGTACAGTCCGCCCGGGGTGCCCGTCACGGTCGCCGCGAGCGCGCTGGGCGACCGCGTGGAGGTACGGGTCGCCGACCGCGGCCCCGGTGTTCCCGACGACAGCAAGGAACGCATCTTCGAGCCGTTCCAGCGGTACGGGGACGCCCCGCGCGGCGCCGGAGTGGGCCTCGGGCTTGCGGTCGCCCGGGGCTTCGTCGAGGCCATGGGCGGCACCCTCGCCGCCGAGGACACCCCCGGCGGCGGCATGACCATGGTCCTCACCCTCAAAGTGGCCGCGGGGCAGCCACCCGTGCGCCCCGAGTTCCCGGCGCAGGCCCTCTCATGACCCCAGCGAAGACAGCCCAGACAGCAGTGAGGAAGGTCCCCATGACCCGGGTGCTCGTGGTCGACGACGAGCCGCAGATCGTGCGCGCCCTCGTGATCAACCTGAAGGCACGCAAGTACGAGGTGGACGCCGCCGCCGACGGCGCCTCCGCACTTCAGCTCGCCGCCGCCCGTCACCCCGACGTGGTGGTGCTCGACCTGGGGCTGCCCGACATGGACGGCGTCGACGTCATCAGAGGACTGCGCGGCTGGACCCGGGTGCCGATCCTGGTGCTGTCGGCCCGGCACACCTCGGACGAGAAGGTCGAGGCGCTCGACGCGGGCGCCGACGACTACGTGACCAAGCCCTTCGGCATGGACGAACTCCTCGCCCGGCTGCGTGCCGCCGTCCGCAGGACCGAACCCGTCGGCGCGGCCGAGGGGGGCGACGTCCTCATCGAGACCGAGGGGTTCACCGTCGACCTCGCGGCGAAGAAGGTGCACCGGGAGGGCCGCGACGTGCGCCTCACCCCCACCGAGTGGCACCTCTTGGAGGTGCTCGTCCGCAACACCGGCCGTCTCGTCAGCCAGAAACAGCTCCTCCAGGAGGTCTGGGGGCCCTCGTACGGCACGGAGACCAACTACCTGCGCGTGTACATGGCCCAGCTCCGCCGCAAGCTGGAGACCGACCCGGCCCATCCGAAGCACTTCATCACCGAACCCGGCATGGGATACCGCTTCGAGCGGTGAGCCCGGGGACCGGCCGCGGGCGCCGCTCTCGCACGGGGGCGGCACTACGGCGGGTGACCATGCCGGTCCTCTCCCCGGTACGCTTCCGGTATGAGTGCCGTACCTCGCCCCGAGAAGCCGACCGGGCGATTCCGCCGGATGCTCGACCGCCTGTCCACCTCCCAGGAGGACCTGCACTGCACGGAGCTCCAGGAGGACACCCACGCCGTCGGCTGCACCCCCATATCGGCCTGCGACGACCGGCAGGTCGTCAAGGTGACCGGTACGTTGCGCACGGTCACCCTGCGCCCGCGCGCGGGAGTGCCCGCCCTGGAGGCCGAGCTCTTCGACGGCACGGCACCGCTGGACGTCGTCTGGCTGGGCCGCCGCTCCATCGTCGGCATAGAGCCCGGCCGCAAGCTGATAGCCACCGGCCGGATCTCCATGAGCCACGGCCGCCGTGTCCTCTTCAACCCCAAATACGAACTCCGACCGCTCGGACAGGAGTAGCCGGTGACGTCATTCGACAAGCCGACCACGACCCCCCACCAAGGCGGCGATGCCTCCCTCCGGGACGCCGCCGTCGAGTCCCCGCTGCACGGGGCGCCGGACTCCTCGCAGCCCTACGTCGTCCCGCGGGACGCGCCCCCCCAGGACCCCGCCGCGAAGGCGGCCACCGAGGCCGCGCTCTTCGAGGCGTTCGGCGGCGTGCGCGGCATGGCCGAGACGGTGCTGCCCGGCCTGCTGTTCGTGACGGTCTTCACGATCAACAAGGACCTGCACACCTCGGCCATCGCGGCGCTCGGTGTCTCGCTCCTGATGGTCGTGGCCCGGCTGGTCCGCAAGGACTCCATGAAGCACGCCTTCAGCGGGGTCTTCGGCGTCGCCTTCGGTGTGGTCTTCGCGATGATGACGGGCAACGCCAAGGACTTCATGCTGCCCGGCATGCTCTACACGCTGGGCCTCTCCCTGGCATACCTGATCTCCGCGGCCGCCGGGGTGCCGCTGATCGGCCTGATGCTCGGCCCGGTCTTCAAGGAGAACCTCTCCTGGCGCACCCGCAACCCCGGACGCAAGAAGGCGTACACCAAGGCCAGCTACGCCTGGGGTCTGATCCTGCTCACCAAGTGCGCGATCCTCTTCCCGCTGTACTGGTGGGCGGACACCACCAAGTTCGGCTGGGTCGTCGTCGCCCTCAAGATCCCGCCGTTCCTGCTCGCCGTCTGGCTGACCTGGATCTTCCTCGCCAAGGCGCCCGCCCCCATCGACGTGTTCGCGGAGATGGAAGCGGAGGAGAAGGCCGAGAAGGAGCGCAAGGCGGCGACCGGCGTGCAGCGGAACGAGGCGTAGCCGCCCGGTACGGGAGGGGCCCCGCACCGAACGGTGCGGGGCCCCTCCCGTACGCGCACTCAGCTCTTCGGTACGTCCTCGTGGCGCACCGACAGAAGATCCTCCAGCTGCTCCTCGCGCGCCTGGGCGGCCACGAACAGGAGCTCGTCGCCCGGCTCCAGCGTCTCCTCGGGCGTCGGCGTCAGCACCCGCGAGCCGCGGATGATCGTGACCAGTGAAGTGTCCACCGGCCAGTCCACGTCCCCGACCTGCGTTCCGGCCAGTGCCGACTCCGGCGGCAGCGTGAGCTCGACCAGGTTGGCGTCGCCGTGGCTGAAGCGCAGCAGCCGTACGAGATCGCCGACGCTCACCGCTTCCTCCACCAGCGCCGACATCAGCCGCGGCGTGGACACGGCCACGTCGACGCCCCAGGACTCGTTGAACAGCCACTCGTTCTTCGGGTTGTTGACGCGGGCGACCACCCTCGGCACCCCGTACTCGGTCTTCGCGAGCAGCGAGACCACGAGGTTGACCTTGTCGTCGCCGGTCGCCGCGATCACGACGTTGCAGCGCTGCAGGGCCGCCTCGTCGAGCGAGGTGATCTCGCAGGCGTCGGCCAGCAGCCACTCCGCCATCGGCACGCGCTCCACCGAGATGGCGGTGGGCGCCTTGTCGATCAGCAGCACCTCGTGCCCGTTCTCCAGGAGTTCTCCCGCGATGGAACGCCCCACCGCGCCGGCCCCGGCAATCGCGACCCTCATCAGTGACCTTCCTCGGGGCCCAGCGAACAGGCCGCCTCGACCTTCACGATCTCGTCCGTACGCATCATCACGTGCACCAGGTCGCCCTCCTGGAGCACCGTCTGGGAGGTCGGCAGGATCGCTTCGCCCAGTCGCGTGAGAAACGCGACACGCACGCCCGTCTCCTCCTGCAGCTTGCTGATCTTGTGCCCGATCCAGGACGGCGCGATGTGCACCTCCGCGAGCTGCACACCCCCGCTCGGGTCCCGCCACAGCGGCTCCGCCCCGGAGGGCAGCAGTCGGCGCAGCATCTGGTCGGCGGTCCACCGCACCGTGGCGACCGTCGGGATGCCCAGCCGCTGGTACACCTCCGCCCGGCGCGGGTCGTAGATGCGCGCGGCGACGTGCTCGATCCCGAACATCTCGCGGGCCACCCGGGCCGCGATGATGTTCGAGTTGTCGCCGCTGCTGACGGCGGCGAACGCGCCCGCGTCCTCGATGCCCGCCTCGCGGAGGGTGTCCTGGTCGAAACCGACACCGGTGACCCTGCGGCCACCGAAGCCGGAGCCCAGTCGGCGGAAGGCCGTGGGGTCCTGGTCGATCACGGCGACCGTGTGCCCCTGCTGTTCCAGGGTCTGCGCGAGAGCGGCTCCCACTCGCCCGCAGCCCATGATGACGACGTGCACGTCCGTCCTTCCGGCCGTTAAGAGTCCATCAATAGTTTTCGTGTGCTTTTTGTCCGACTCACTAGAGTCTCAGACCGCCGCCAAAGCTACACACGCGCGGTGGCCCGCGGGGACCCCTGGTGGCGACCTTCAACGTTGTGCAAAGGACGCATCGAGGATTCCCGGCGGGCCGGGGGTGGTGGACGAGCCACGCCCTTTCGACCGCTTACGATCCTCTGCGTGTCCAAACTGACCGACGTGCCCAAACGGATCCTGATCGGGCGGGCCCTGCGCAGCGACAAGCTGGGAGAAACGCTCCTCCCCAAGCGCATCGCACTTCCCGTCTTCGCCTCCGACCCGCTCTCCTCCGTCGCCTACGCGCCCGGAGAAGTCCTGCTCGTGCTCTCCATCGCGGGTGTCTCGGCGTACCACTTCAGTCCGTGGATCGCACTGGCGGTCGTCGTCCTGATGTTCACGGTCGTTGCCTCCTACCGGCAGAACGTGCACGCCTACCCGAGCGGCGGCGGCGACTACGAGGTCGCCAACACCAACCTCGGTCCGAAGGCCGGACTCACCGTCGCCAGCGCCCTGCTGGTCGACTACGTCCTGACCGTCGCCGTGTCGATCTCCTCGGGCATCGAGAACCTCGGCTCCGCCGTCCCCTTCGTCGTCGAGCACAAGGTCCTGTGCGCCGTCGCCGTCATCGTCCTGCTGACGCTCCTCAACCTGCGCGGAATGAAGGAGTCCGGGAAGCTCTTCGCGATCCCGACCTACGTCTTCGTCATCGGCGTGTTCATCATGCTGGCCTGGGGCGCCTACCGCGCCTTCACCGGCGACGACATGACCGCGCCCACCGCCGAGCTGGAGATCAAGCCCGAACACCCGGGCCTGGCCGGCTTCGCCCTGGTCTTCCTGCTGCTGCGCGCCTTCTCCTCCGGCTGCGCCGCCCTCACCGGCGTCGAGGCGATCTCCAACGGGGTGCCCGCCTTCCGCAAGCCGAAGTCGAAGAACGCGGCCTCGACACTGGCCATGATGGGCACGCTGGCCGTCGTCATGTTCTGCGGCATCATCGCGCTCGCCATGGAGTCGGGCGTCAAGATGGCCGAGAAGCCGGCCGTCGACCTGGTCCGCGACGGAGTGCCGGTCGGCGACTCGTATGTCCAGAACCCGGTCATCTCCCAGGTCGCCGCCGCGGTCTTCGGCCAGGGCACGTTCTTCTTCGTGCTGCTCGCCGCGGCCACCGCGCTGGTCCTGTTCCTGGCCGCCAACACGGCGTACAACGGCTTCCCGCTGCTCGGCTCGATCCTCGCCCAGGACCGCTACCTGCCCCGCCAGCTGCACACCCGCGGCGACCGACTGGCCTTCTCCAACGGCATCGTGCTCCTCGCGGGCGCCGCCGTCCTGCTGGTCGTGGTCTACGGAGCCGACTCCACCAAGCTCATCCAGCTCTACATCGTCGGCGTCTTCGTGTCCTTCACCCTGAGCCAGACCGGCATGGTCCGGCACTGGAACCGGCACCTGAAAACCACCAAGGACCCGGCCAAGCGCCGCCGCATGATCCGCTCGCGCGCGATCAACACCTTCGGCGCCTTCTTCACCGGTCTCGTCCTCGTCGTCGTCCTCGCCACCAAGTTCACCCACGGCGCCTGGGTCGCCCTGCTCGGCATGGTGATCTTCTACGGAACGATGACCGCCATCCGCAAGCACTACGACCGGGTCGCCGACGAGATCGCCGCCGCCGACGGCCCCTCCGACGACAGCCTGCGCCCCTCCCGCGTGCACTCCATCGTCCTCGTCTCCAAGGTCCACAAGCCGACGCTGCGGGCACTCGCGTACGCCAAGCTGATGCGTTCGGACCGCCTCGAAGCGCTCTCCATCAGCGTCGACGCGACCGAGACGAAGGCGCTGCGCGACGACTGGGAGCGGCGCGGCATCAACGTCCCGCTCAAGATCCTCGACTCCCCGTACCGCGAGATCACCCGCCCGATCGTCGAGTACGTGAAGGGCCTGCGCCGCGAGAGCCCGCGCGACGTGGTCTCCGTCTACATCCCCGAGTACGTGGTCGGCCACTGGTACGAGCACCTCCTGCACAACCAGTCCGCCCTGCGCCTCAAGGGCCGCCTTCTGTTCACCCCGGGCGTGATGGTGACCTCCGTCCCGTACCAGCTGGAGTCCTCCGAAGCGGCCAAGAAGCGCGCCAAGAAGCGCCAGGACTGGAACGCTCCGGGCGCGGTACGGCGGGGCCCGGTCGACCGTCGCCCCAAGGAGACCTCGAAGAACTGACCCCTGCCTCGGCCGCCCGAACGGCCGGGACGGACGGTCAGGCTTGCCTTGGTAGGACGGCCGGACGACACCCACGTAGACTGGTGGGCTGTTGTCCGGCCGTTTCCCTTTGATCCCCTGGAGCCACCCCACCATGCAGTCCGAACCCCAGGCATCGAAGGAAGCGGCCGCCCCGCAGGAGCCCAAGGCCGCGCCGCTCGGTACGGAGCCGACCGCCGCGCCTGCCGCGCCCGTCGCGCCTGCCGCTCACGAGCCGGCGACCGCGCCCGTCGGCCAGGACCCCGCGACGGCGCCCGTCGGCCCGGAGCCCACGAACTCGCCGATCGGCCAGGAGCCCAAGGTCTCCCTCGTCGGCACGGAGTACGAGGTCGAGGTCGGCCCCGTCGCGCACGGCGGCCACTGCATCGCCCGTACCGCCGAGGGCCAGGTCCTCTTCGTACGGCACACCCTTCCCGGCGAGAAGATCATCGCCCGAGTCACCGACGGTGACGAGGGCGCCCGCTTCCTGCGCGCCGACGCGGTGACGATCCTGGAAGCGTCCAAGGACCGCGTCGAAGCCCCCTGCCCGTTCTCCGGACCCGGCAAGTGCGGCGGCTGCGACTGGCAGCACGCCAAGCCCGGTGCCCAGCGCCGCCTCAAGGGCGAGGTCGTCGCCGAACAGCTGCTGCGCCTCGCGGGCCTCACGCCCGAGGAAGCCGGCTGGGACGGCACGGTCATGCCCGCCGAGGGCGACAAACTCCCCGCCGGCCAGGTCCCGCAGTGGCGCACCCGCGTCCAGTACGCCGTCGACGCCGAAGGCCGGGCCGGGCTGCGCAAGCACCGCTCGCACGACATCCAGCCCATCGACCACTGCATGATCGCCGCCCCCGGAGTCTCCGAACTCGGCATCGAGAAGCGCGACTGGCCGCAGATGGCCTCCGTCGAGGCCATCGCCGCCACCGGGTCCAGCGACCGCCAGGTCGTCCTCACCCCCACCCCCGGCGGCCGCCTCCCGCTCGTCGAACTCGACAAGCCCGTCTCGGTCCTGCGCGTCCACGAGAAGGACGGCGGCGTCCACAAGGTGCACGGCCGCGCCTTCGTCCGCGAGCGCGCCGACGGCCGCACCTACCGCGTCGGCATGGGCGGCTTCTGGCAGATCCACCCGCAGGCCGCCGACACCCTGATGCGCGCGGTCATGCAGGGCCTCATGCCCCGCAAGGGCGAGACCGCCCTCGACCTCTACTGCGGCGTCGGCCTCTTCGCGGGCTCGATCGCCGAACGCGTCGGCGACCAGGGCGCCGTCCTCGGCATCGAATCCGGCAAGCGCGCCGTGGAGGACGCCCGCCACAACCTGGCCTCGATGCCCCACGTGCGCATCGAACAGGGCAAGGTCGAGCAGGTCCTCCCGCGCACCGGCATCACGGAAACCGACCTGATCGTCCTCGACCCGCCCCGCGCGGGCGCCGGCAAGCAGACGGTCAAGCACCTGTCGACGCTGGGAGCGCGCCGCATCGCCTACGTGGCCTGCGACCCGGCGGCACTGGCGCGGGACCTGGGGTACTTCAAGGAGGGCGGCTACAGGGTGCGGACGCTGCGGGCGTTCGACCTGTTTCCGATGACGCATCATGTGGAGTGCGTGGCGATTCTGGAGCCGGCCGCAAAGAGCGCCTGACCTCCGAATTACCCGCAGGGTCATCGGCTCGACCGGTTTCTTCACGTGCATCACGTGAAGCGTGCACCATTCTTTTAAGCCTGCCGCATCATGGTCCTGACCTGCTGATTATGTGTGCAGGTACGTGAGGTAGAGGTGATACCGGGTGGTGCACGACTGCTGAGCGACGCCTTGCGAGGTCGGCGGTTTTCGGACCCCGTTGCCCTTACTCGTCCCAGCGTGGGTCGGCGGGGCCGGTGTCGCCCATGGCTTTGCGGTCCGCGTCGGTCCATTTGCGGGTGTCGCGGGGGGTGACGTACGGCTCCTCCGTCTGCGGGTGGCCGCCGATGACGGCTCGCTCACGGGCCATTTCCGCGTCGAATTCCAGGCCGAGCAGAATGGCCAGGTTCGTGATCCACAGCCAGACCAGGAAGATGATCACGCCTGCCAGAGTGCCGTAGGTCTTGTTGTAGGAACCGAAGTTGGCGACGTAGAAGGCGAAGGCAGCTGATGCCAGCATCCAGATCAGCAACGCCAGCAGGCTGCCCAGCGATACGAACTTGAAGCCCCGGCCCTTGGCGTTCGGCGCCGCCCAGTACAGGAGCGCCAGCATGATGGTCACCAGCAACACCAGGACGGGCCATTTGGCGATCGACCAGACGGTCATGGCCGTGTCACCGATACCCAGAGCGGTGCCGATCTGGCGGGCGATACCGCCCGAGAGCACGACGATCAGCGCGCTCGCACAGGCCAGCACCATCAGCACCAGCGTCAGGCCGACGCGGACCGGGAGCACTTTCCAGGCCGGGCGGCCCTCGGGCACGTCGTACACGGCGTTCGAGGCCCGGATGAACGCGGCGATGTAGCCGGACGCGGACCACAGTGCGGCCAGCAGACCCACGATGGCCACGACCCAGCCGGTTCCGCTGCTGGACTGCAGCTGGGTCACCGCGTTGGTGAGTACGTCGCGTGCCGCTCCCGGGACGAGTTTCTGCAAGTTGTCCAAGACGGTCTGAGTGGTCTCCTTGCCCGCGATGCCGAGCAGGGAGACCAGCACCAGCAGAGCCGGGAACAGGGCCAGGACGCCGTAGTACGTCAGAGCAGCGGCCCGGTCGGCCAGCTCGTCCCGTTTGAACTCGCTCAGCGTGCGCTTCAACACCGCACCCCACGAACCCCTGCCGAGCTTCGTGGGCGATTCGGGCGAGTCACGGCGCGGCTGCGCGTACGAACCGGGGCCCGGCCGGCTTCCCTCCGGACCCACGCTGTCCCGATCATGCATTTCGTTCGCCATAGGAACCACGCAACCGCAACGGTGTACGGGCGGCGACCTCACGGCCGTGTCATACCGCCGGACGGACGAGACATCCGTCGGGCGAGGGCCCTGGAGTGCAGGGGGCCCTCGCCCGACGCCGAGCGCGTGGTGGCGGACCGGTCGTGGAGCGGCCGCGTCAGCTGCCGGCTTCCCGGGCGGCGTCCTGGCCGACCTCGCGCAGCCCCGTTCCCGCCTCCTGCCCGGCGTCCTGCGCTTTCTGCTTCGTGGTCTGAGCCGCGTCCTGGGCCGTGCTCCTCACCGCGTCCACGGCTTCCGTGACAGGCTCGCGCATGTCCTCCCTGACGTCCTGAGCGACGTCCTGGGCGGTCTGCTTCACGGGGCCGAGGAGTTCGTCGGAGTGTTCGCGGAGCTGTGCGCCGACGTGCTCCTCCGCGTCCGTGGTGGGGAGCAGCGCAGCCGCGAGCATGCCGGCGCCGAAGGCGATGACGCCCGCTGCGACGGGGCTGCCCTGCGTCTGCCGTGTGATCCGGTCGGGGGCCTCGCGGACAGACCGGCCCACTTGGTCAGCGGTGTGCTTGACGGTCTCGCCCGCCTGCCCCGCAGCGTCCGCGACGCCATGCGCACCTGAGGCTGGAGTGTCGCTCGCCGCTCCCATCACACGCTCCTTCACGCGGGTGATCCGCCGCTGCGTGGCGTCCGCCTTGCGCCGTGCTGCCCTCCCCGGGGAGACCTTGTCCGCGAGACGGTCCACGTTGTGGGCGAGGTGGGCCCGGGTGTCTTCCACGTCGGACTTCAGCTCGTCGGGTTGCGTACCCATCGGGCGTCCTCCTTCAGCGTTTCCACAGTGCGTTCGGGCTTTGCGTTGACCGTCTTGAGGCGTTTGCGGCCGACCGCGAAGAGAACGGCCGCAAGGAGCGCCCAGAACCCGGTCACGATGAGCGCGGCCCAGGCCAGGTCGACCACGTGCGCGAGTCCGAAGACGGCCGCCAGACTGCCCATCAGCAGCACCAGGTGACCGGCGTACCCGGAGCCGGCGAGCAGTCCCGCCGCCTTGCCCGCCCGGGTCGCACTCTCCTTGATCTCGGCCTTGGCCAGTTCGACCTCCTCGCGCACCAACTGCGTGAGGTCTTCGCTGATCTCGCCGACCAGCTCTCCGATGGAAGGGTCCGCCGACGGTACGCGGGTGGAACCGGCGGGCGGGACGTCCGGCTCGGCGACAGTGTGTTCCGAAGATGGTGTGACCACGACTCCGATTCCCCTCTCCTTACGGCTGCTGCGGATCCGGATACGGGTCGCTCACCGGCACCGGCCCCGGAGCGACATCTCCTCCGTAGGACGGGGTGAGGGGCGGCGAGACCGGTGCCGGGTGGGCCCCCTGGGCTCGCGGTGCCTCCCGTCCCGTACCGGCCTGAGGCGTGTCTCCGACCGCCCTGCCGTCCGTCGTGCTCGCGGGGTGCTCGCCTCCGCCGTCCGCGGACTTCGCGCCCTTGGCGAGCCGGGCGGTGGCGAAGCCCGCGAGCGCCGCGCCCGCCAGGAACGCCCCGGGGCGACGGCGTGCGAAGTCCTGCAGGTCACTGAGGAGACCGTCCGGCCCTCTGTCCTCCAGGCGGGAGGCGGCCTGGTGCCCGCGGTCCGCTATCTGTTTCACCGCGCCGGCAACGGAAGAGTCGCCCTCGCCGTTACGGCTCATGTCGTGCAGTTCGTCGGCCAGCCGCCGTACGTTGTCCGCCAGGCGCTGTGTCTGCGAGCGCGCCTGTGTCTCCAGCTGGCTCCGCAGTTCGCCCACAACGTCCTGGGCCCGTCCCGTGGCCTCACCCACCACACCGGCTGCCTGTTCCCTGGCGGTGCCGGCCACGTCACCGGCCTTGTCGGCCACCAGACCGGTACCTTCGCTCGCCTTGTCCCGTACGGTCTGTGCCGTTGTCGTCGTCGTTCCGTCGCCCGGACGGCTCGAACTTTCGAAGTCGCTCAAAGCTCCTCCTAGGTCGGCCCTGCTTGGGGGAGGTGCGTCGTGCCGGACCCCCTCGACGTCTCCTCAATGGTCGCAAAGGCCGCGTACATGCGCGATTGGGGGCATATCGCACTTCCTCTGAGCGACGCATCGGGCTGATTCGTTTCGGAAGGGCTGGTCCCGCGTGCGGCTGTGGACGCCTGGGAGCGTACGGACCGGCTGCGGTGCAGGCGAGAACTGCAGAGGGCCGCGTTCTCTGCTGTTCGTCGCAGCCACCAGAGCCCGGGACGAGTTCGCCCTTGCGTGGCGAGGTGAGCCCAGCCGCTTCCTTCGATCGCTGGGAGCGGAGGGTCGCTGACCCGTGGTGGGAGCGGGACGGATCGTCGCCTGACCGATGGGGCAGCTCGCAAGGCAGGTGGCGGATTGCAGGAAGGGGAAACCGCCCGTCCGTGGCAGCAGGGTGCGCTGTGCTCGCTGCGAGTCCTGCGGCCCGGTCACCCGATCAGGGATGTCAACGACTCCCCGCTCGCCAGAATCCGCCACGCTGGCACACGGATCGTCCGCGAAACGGGAGCTGTTTCTGCCCCGCGCCCGCCGGACGGCAGACCGGTGAGCAGATCGCCGCGTGCGAGCGTGAGTCGCAGATGCCTGGCCGGATCCGTGTCGGACGGTGGTCCGCAGTCGATCAACACCGCGGTGTTCTCCCCACGCCCCGTGAAGAGCAGGTCCGCCGAGTGGCCTGCGATCATGGGGTTCCGCTCCAGCGAAGTGATCCCCTGGGTCAGGAGATGGTGCTGCAGCCGGTCGGCCAGCTCTTCGCGGAAGGTTTGCTCGCCAGTGAGTTGCGCGGGCCCGTCGCCTCCACCGTTCCAGGCCTCCCGGGTCTCCGGGTGCAGCAGCGTCGAGCGATGAGCCAGCAGCGCGGGCAAGCCTGCCTGTTCCTGCCAGAAAGCATGGCTGCCGACGGTGATCAGCTGCGACTTGGCGCGCGTGATCGCGACGTTCCACAGGTTGACCTGGCTTGCAACCCAGTGGGCGGTGGGCTGCGGGGTGTTGCACGTTGCCACGGGGCTCAGCACCATCACATCGCGCTGGCCGCCCTGGAAGGCATGCACGGTTCCCACTCGTACGCGCTCGCGTGGCAGCATCCGTTCCAGGACTTCCTTCTGGGCCCGAAACGGCGTCACCACACCGATGGTGGCCTCCTCCGGAAGCCGGGTCAGCAACTCGACCACGAGAGCACGGACCGCCTCGGCTTCCGCCTCGTTGCGCCAGGACGTCCCCCTGGGGCCGCGTGCTGACATCCCCAGGGCCACGTTCAGCCAGCCCAGTACCGGCGCCGGATCCAGCTTTCCCACGGGGTCGCGCGCTGGAATCTGCCGGCGGACGTCGGTCATGACCTGCAGCTGGCCCGCATAGCAGTAACCATTGACCACACTCGCGATCTCAGGGTGACAGCGGTAGTGCTCATCGAGGAGCAAGGCGGCTTCACCGCTCTGGGCGGCCGCGTGGTAGGAGGAGTGGACGTGATACGTCAGCCGTCGATCCTCCAGCTGAGCCGCGCTCAACCCGGCGCGGATCCTGGCTTGGCGCTCCTGCTGCGGAGAGACGCCGGGAATGTGCCCCAGCTGCATGGGGTCGCCGATGATCAGAGCTCTCCTGGCCCGGAAGAGCAGGGGGAGTACGGAGGGGATGGAACACTGGGAGGCTTCGTCGATGACCACGAGATCGAAGAGTTTCGGCACGAGTTCGAGCTGACGTACCGAGTGAGTACTGATCGCCCACCCCTTGATGTGCGGGAGCAGGTTGCGCTGACTCCGCTGGTTGCCGCGTTTGTTGCGCAAGGTCTGGAGACGCTGCTCCAGCAGGGTGCGTGCGCGGAGCAAGGATTCGGCGGACTGAGATCGGATCAATTCCGTCGACAGATCGCGCAGAAGGCCGCTGGTGTGCTGACGTTGCTGCGCCAATGCCTCGTCGTCCCGGGCCAGGTGACGTGGCATGAGAGTCCTCACCTGCTCTTCCACCCCCAGCAGTCCGGACAGCGAATTCAGCAGCTCAGGAGTCACCGGCCGGGCAAGAAGCCAATCCGGCGGATCCGGCCACGAGTCCTCCGCAGCCTGCGCCAGGGCTGCTTCGAGGGCTGCGAGGGCTCGGTGCCGTCGCAGACGCGGGAAGAACCATCGGGCCTCCGCCGCGTTCCTGGCGCGTTGTTGCCATGTGGACGACGCGCTCTCGCCGGGATGGGTCCAGAGCCGAGTCAGTACCGCCACTGGGACCTGCAGCGCTGCCGCCCGTCGCTCCCGGTCCTGTACGAGTTCGAGGAGCCGGCCCTCTTCACTGACCAGCTGAACTGCCTCGGCACGTTGGCCGTCCGCCTGTGTGTGGGCATTGCGCAGCTCCCCGGCGACGGTCGCCGCGCCGCGGACGGGGGAGTGCGGAGGCTCGGTCAGCAGGCGTTCCAGCTTCTCCGCTTCCGCGAGCCGGGCCTCGGAATTGCCGGTCCGCATCAGCAGGCCCGGCGCGATGGCGTCGCAGCGTTCGGCCACGACGTTGACCGCCTCGTTGTTGGTGGAGGCGACCAGCACGGACTGGCCCGAGGCCACTGTGGTCGCGACGACCGCCGTGACAACTTCGCTCTTGCCGGTACCGGGCGGGCCGGTGGTGACCGTGAGTGGACGGGTCATCGCCGCGGCGACTACCAGCTCCTGGCTCTCGTTGCTCCAGCCGGGAGTGACTACATGGTGCGGAATGGCCTCCTGCGCCGGATCAGCCGCACCGGCGTCCAGCAGGGCGCCAAGAGCCGTCCCAGGGATCTGACCGGTTCGCGTGGAGATCTGGAGAAGGTTGTCGACCAGGCCCTCCGTGGCCACCCTGTCCATTCCCGAAGGGGTGAGGAGCACAGCGGCGTTGTGCGCGCCCGCCCGCAACGTGTTCATGACGGACTGCTCACTGAGAACGGATGTGTCCAGCGGCTCCAGTTCGGACAGACCCAGGTCGTTCAGGAGCTCTCTTACGGCCCGGACCATTTGGGCGCTGTTGCCCTCCTGCCAGGTCGGCTGCCAGCGGGCGAGCAGATCGGCCGCGTCGTCGTCCGCCAGAAGTTCCGTGACCACACCGGTGTGCAGTGCGGGGACACCGGCCGGCTGGAGCCGGGCACGTCCGTTCTCGTCCGGTGCGAGTTCCATCGGCTGGATGAGCAGCGGCGCGATCCTTGCGGAGGTCCGGCCGCGGCCGCTCCCGGTGGCGACCGGCAGGGTCACGGCGGGGTAGCCGTACCAGTACTCCTGCAGAGCATCGGCATTGCCCGGGGGAGCGTCCGGGCCACCGGCAGTCTGCCTCTTTGGCCGGGGGAGGTTCGAAGGAGCAGGCAAGGATCCTGCGAGTCCGGCCTGGATCGTTTCCGCGCCGTTGTGCAGAAGGAAGTACTTGGAGTCACGTCCGGTGTCGCGATCGGGCAGCATCCCCGCTGCTGCCGTAGCCCCCAGACAGTGCACGTAGTAGCGCAGCAGCCGCCCCGCGTCCACACCGTCGCGCGCGTCCATCCGGGCCAGCTCGCGTGCCTTGGACAGAGCTGGTGAGCGGTTGCCGCGCGCAGCCTCGTGGGCCCCCGGAGGAGGAGCAGGAAGCTGCACCTGGCGGGCCACGGAGCGGGCGAAGGGCAGATTCCCCGTGGCTCTGATGGTGGACTTGGTGGGCCGTTGCTCGGCAGGGACGCCGTTGCGCACCATCTGGGAAGTCAGGTACGTGAAGAGATCGTCGGGAGTGATCCAGCTGCCGTCGTGCTTGATGCGGCCCGTTCGCAGCCCTTCGACGATCTCTCCGGTGAACCGGGAAGTGCCGAGGGTGGAACCCGCCGGCGCCATGGCCGAGGCTGCCTGGAGCGCGTCGGACGCGGTGATGAAGTACACGCCCGTCGGCCGCAGAAGAGTGGAGGGTGCCGGGCGGTCCCCGCTGTCCTCTTTTGCGCCCTTGGAAGTCCAGCCCTGGACCACGCTGCCGCTGGAACAGCAGTCCAGCAGGACGACCTTCGAGGACGCACGACAGGACTGCAGCGTTTGTTCCAAGAACGACGCGGACACCGCGGTGCCCGGCAGATCGGACGGGTCGGAGTCCCGGGTGAGGAAGTAGAGCTGGTTGTCGGCCTCGCAGAACTCGCCGTGCCCACTGAAGTACAGCAAGGCCGTCTCACTGGGCTGCCGGTCCTCCAGAAAGGACTCGACGGCGTGCAGCATCTCCGCACGGGTCGGCTCCGGAACCATCGCGCAGTCGTTGTACATGCCGATCTCGGTCCTTTGCAACACCGCCTGCATGTAGTGCAGGTCGGCGCGCACGGCTGGGAGATCGTGGTAGTCGTCGCTGTCGTACGTGGAGACGCCGACGAGCATGGCGTAGCGATCGTTCTCACTCATGACGCGCCCCCGCCTGTCTACGCCGACTCCGCACCGTCGTCCGGCAGGGGCGGCGAGAGGGGTCCGGGCCGTGGCGACAGGAACCGTTCGATCGCTTCCGAGTCCGCACGGGCCTGTCGGCCGGTGATCCGGAGACAGGCACCGTCGGGCCGGGTGAGGGAGATGGTCCGCTGGGGCGTACGGGAGAGCCACAGCTGTACTGCGGCGATGGCCAGGGAGCCACCACTGAAGACCAGACCGACGAGGGCGACGACGTCGCCACCCTTGACGCCATCGGGGAGCGGGCCCTGAGGCCGCACAGAATCAAGCACGGCCTCAGGGGCCACCTCGGACAACTCGCCCAGCAGCTCACGGGCTTCTCGCCGGGCCCGCAGGGGATCGTCGTCGACGATGGAGATCCGAATGAGAGTGGTCCGGTCGTCGCGGGTCGCGCTCACATACTCCCCTTGGGTGTGCGTACGTCATGGCTGACGCGGAATCCTGAAGCTACTGTGCTGCCCCGGCCAGTGGAGTCGACTTTCCGGAAGTTGCCTGGTCATTGGCGTGAAACAGGTGGCGGGGCAGGCAGGCGCCGTCGCCTCACGGATGTCGCGCAACGGCTCTCGCCAGTTCTGGCTGACCGGGGCGCCGAGCTTGCGCTACGCGCGCCTGTGCTCGGGACCGGTGGTGAGCCTACGGCGCGCTGCCCACGTCAGGTCAGCCGAGCTTCAGCGGCAGCATGCTGAGGCCGCGGGTGAGGCGGGTTCGGCGCCAGGTCAGGGATTCTTCGGGGACGGCCAGGCGCGCGTTCGGGAAGCGGCTCACCAGGGTGCGGAGGGCGATTTCCACCTCGGCGCGGGCCAGGGGGGCGCCCGGGCAGCGGTGGATGCCGTGGCCGAAGGAGAGGTGGCCGCCGGCGTCGCGGTCGAGGTCGAGGCGGTGCGGGTCGGGGAATGCCGCCGGGTCGCGGTTCGCGGCTCCGGGGGCGATGAGTACCGGGAAGCCCGCCGGGATGTCGACCCCGCCGACGCACAGGTCCTGCGTGCTGTGCCGGAAGGTGGCCACGCTCACCGGGGAGTCGAAGCGGAGCAGTTCGTCCAGGGCGCCGGGGATCAGGTCCGGGTTCCGGCACAGCCGGTGGAAGGCATCCGGGTGCCGGAGCAGGGCCAGGACGGCGTTGCCGATGAAGTGGGTGGTGGTCTCGTGCCCGGCTACCAGGAGGAGGGCGGCCAGGGAGACGGTCTCGTCCCGGTCGAGCCCGCCCTCGTCGCAGTCGCGCAGCAGGGAGTGGAGCGCGCCGTCGCCGGAGTCGGCGCGGGCCGTGTCGACGAGGCGGGTCAGGTACTCGCCGATCCGGTGCGACGCGGCGTCGACCCGGTCGGTGTCGGTCGCGTCGAAGAGGTCTTGGGACCAGCGGGCGAGCCTGGAGCGGTCGGATTCCGGCACCCCCAGCAGCTCGCAGACCACGGTGACCGGCAGGGGTACCGCGAGTTCCGCGACCAGGTCGACGTCCGCGCCCGGCCGCCACGCGGCCACGAGGTCCTCGACGACCCGGGTGATGTACGGGCGCAGAGCCCGGACGCGGCCGGTGGTGAACAGCGGCGTCGCCACCCGCCTGTGGCGGGAGTGCGCGGGAGGATCGCTGGCCAGCATGTTGCGGGAGATCGCCGGGTGCAGGTCGCGGTTCGAGGGACGATCAGCGAAGAAGCGGGCCGTGTCCTTGGAGAGGCGGGGATCGGTGAACGCCTCGCGGGCCTCCGGGTGGCCGGTGATCAGGTACGCCTGGTGGCCGCCCGAGCCGGTGGGGATCCGCCGGACCGGGCAGCTTTCGCGCAGCCGGTCGTAGGTGGGGTAGGGGTCGGCGAAGAAGCGCGGGTCGCGCAGTGGGTCCTGCTGGGGGGCGGTCACGGGGCCACTCCGGTGTTCGCGGGCGCCGACTGCCGTGCGTAGGCGTCCGCCACGAGCAGCAGCCACGCGGTCTCCGCCGGGAGGTCGCCCCTGCGGGAGGCGGTGCCGGTGGCGGGTGGGGCCTCGTCGCCTTCGGAGGCGGCTCCGGCGTGCTTCGCGGCGACGGACGCGGCGATGACCGCCGCCTCCACCTCGGCGTCGCCCTCGGGAGTACCGGCAGTGCCGCGGCGGGCGACCTCGGCGGCTGCGGCGTCGCGTACCGACGTGGGACGGTACCGGCGCAGGGCCAGCACGCAGTCGTTGATCTCTATGACCCGGCGGTGCAGGTGGAAGTCGAGGTCGCGGGCGTCGGCCCCGGTGTTCCCCGGGTCGAGCACGACCTCGGGGACCGCCGCGGTGACCTCCCGCCACAGGGGTTCCAGCGCGGTGAACGAGTCCCGTTCCCAGCGGCGTCGGCGCAGTTGGCTGAGCGGCCACAGCAGGGCGGGGAGGGTGAGCCCGACGGTGATGAGGAGGACGGCGACGGCGGGCGCGGTCACGCTGAACGCACAGCGGAAGGGGGTCAGCGGGGTCGAGCAGCGGGCACCGTCGGGCACGAGCCCCAGGCCGAGGCCGATGGAGACCAGGGCGAAGAGCTTGTACGCGGCGTAGACGAGAGCGAAGCCGCAGCCCACCGAGGTCGTGCGCAGGCCCCAGCGCTGACTGCGCCGGGTCGAGCGCTTGGACTGCGCCCAGGTCTGCAGCAGGAAGTCCTTGGCCGTGTAACCCAAGTAGGAGATGTAGATGAGCACGTAGCACGCGTACAACACCGGGTGCCGTCCGGTGAGTTGTTCGGCGACGAAGAAGGCCGTCATGCCGGCGACGGAGAGGACGAGGGCGAGGACGCGCAGGCGGATCTGCCGGCGGGCCCGTTCGCGGTCCAGATTGAGCTGGAAGAGGAAGGCGAGGACCGAGGTGGCCGCCGTCAGGGTGAAGGTGTTGCTGAGGAGCCGGGCGACGTGGGGGACCACGGATTCGACCGCGCGCTCGACGGCGGGGGCGTAGGAGGCGAAGGCGAGGGCGAACGAGGTCAGCAACGCCGCCATCGCCCAGGTACCCGTGGGGCGGTGTCCGCCGCGTCCGCGCACCCAGTAGGCGGCGAAGCACAGCAGTACGACGGCGGTGCCCGTGAAGAGAATATTGATCATTTCCGGTGGCGTTTCTTCCTGTGCGGCTCGGCGAACAGCGCGTCCCAGCTCTCGGAGCCGCTGGCGGGCCGGCTCGACGGGCCTTCGCGTCCCCGGTACATGAGTTGTCGGATCACGCTGGCCATCACCTCGGCCTCGCGTTCGTCCTCGCTGGTGTAGCTGGTCCGGCCGGACATGCGCTGCACGAGGGCGGGGTTGAACCCGATCGCGCGCAGGTTGTCCTGGTCCAGTTCCAGGCTGCCGGGGTGGTCGCAGATGATGTGGCTGATCTCGTGGGCGAGGATGTGGTTCTGGTGGAGGGGGGAGGTGGCTTCCTCGTAGAACAACAGGTCGGCGTCCGCGGTCTCCAGGCGGATGCCGCACGGGGCGTCCATGGCGCCCAAGGTGCTCAGGGGGCGCAGGATGATGGGGCGTCCGCGCTGCTCTGCCACGGCGTCGCGGAGGTCGCGGGTGCTGAAGCGGTGCGGAAGCCGGAGCGCCTCCACGCGTGCCTCGCACGCGGCGCGGAGCTGCTCAAAGTCCATGTCCTCACTCCGGTGCCGCCGGTCGCGGGTCGTCGGCCGTCGCGAGCCTCTCCCTGGAGGGCCCGGTGTGCGCGCCCATGCTGACATGTTCGCGACTCCGCGGTACGGGCGGGGGTGTTGCCGCGGAGGTGCCTCGCGGCCCGGGATGCCGGGCCTGTCCCGGACATGGCGGACGCCCCCTGTCGATGGCCGGCCACCGGGGTCGCCCGGGCGGGATCGCGCGTGCGCCGCCCGGTGTGCGGCTCAGTCGTCCAGGTTGAGGTCCTGCGCGGGGTCGTCCGTGCTGAGCCCTTCGAGTTTCCGGGCCTGCTCGATGACGGTGGACAGCATCTTCAAGCTGTCGACGCTCAGGCCGTTGGCGCGCAGGGCCACCTTGCGGACGTCCTGATCGCGCATGGCGGCGAGGAGGCCGATCTCCGCCTTGGTGCGTTCGGCCGCCGCGCTGTCGACGAAGTAGCCCGCCGGTACGCCGAAGAAGTCGGCCAGGGCCTTGATGGTGTGTCGCGTCGGGTTCCGCTTGGCGCCGGTGCGCAGTTGCTGAATGGCGCTCGCCGTCACCCCGCGCCCCTCACCGGTCGCGGCCTTGCGGATTCCCTCGGCGACCTCCGCGTAGGTGTAGGGCCCCCGGGACGGGGGGTGTACCTCGCGGAAGAGGTGGTCCAGGAGTTGGGCGAAGGTGAGCGACCGGTCATCCTCCACGTACACGACCTCCTTGACGTGATGTCGAGCCTTCGCCCACCACAGTGTTTTTCGAAGCCCCTCGGGCCGGGTCCCGGCGACACTTTGGTTGACGCCGGGCAGTCACTCTGGTGTACGTTACCAATGCTTCGTCGCCACTGCAGTGTCGAGGGGGTGGCGGCGTCGACCGGGTCGGGGTCGAGCTTCACGGGGGTGAGCTCGGCCAACGGCCCGGGAGCGTCGCGGCCGCGGCGGACGGGCTCGCGCCGGTCGGCGCGCGGGACGTCATCAGCATCTGACGCGCGCAGGGCAGCCCTTGCACCCCGTCCGCCCACCGAGCGTCCGGAGCGCCTCGTTGTGGGCGGGCCCGTGTGCGGTGGACGCCGCAAGGTACGCGTCATGAACACCGTGGCGAAACGAGCTCCGCGATCCCGGGCCGGGGCCAGGGGTCCTGCATGGCTCACACCCCCCGTGCAGACTTCAGCAGGCGGCGCGCGATCAGGCCGGCAGGTCCATCAGGAGCAGGGGGTCGGAGGTGGGTTGTGCGGACCCTGCTGCGGGTTCGAGGGTGAGGCCGATCGCGGTGGCGTCGGAGGGGTCGCCGTCGAGGAGAACTGTGCCGTCCGTGCGGATGAATCCGGCAGGGCGCATCGTGCCCTTGTGGTCCAGCCACAGTTGGTATGTCTTGCCCGGCGCAGGGTCGGGCAGGCCGGTGGCGGTAAAGACGGCCTTGTGCTGACGGTCGGACGTGACGACGCTGGTCAGGGCGCCGTTGGCGGTCCGCCCGTGCGCGGTGCGGGAGTCCGGAGCGGCCAGTACTGCGCCGACGGCGTCGAGTTGCTGCCGGACCTGTAGGGCCCGCTGCTGCGAGTCCGCGTTCTGCTGGTGCTGCCAGGCGGCGAGGCCGCCCAACGACGCGGCCGCGGCCAAACAGGCGGCGAGCGCGAGGGACCCTGTCCTGCGTCGCGGGCTTCCGGTGAGGCTCGTCGCCGGCGTGGGGACAGGCACGCGTGGGGGCAGTTGACGCACGCCGTCGATTGCGCTGATCGTCCGCTGCTTCACGGGGGGCGGAGGGTCCTGGGCCACAGCGCGGGCAAGCCGCGCGGCGGTCGCCCCGAACTCCGCCACTTCCGTCCGGCAGTCGTCACAGCGCCGGAGGTGGTCGCCGAAAGCGTCCCGCTCGGCAGGGTCAAGGGCGTTGAGGGCGTAGGCGGCCGCGAGGGCGTGGATGTCGGACTGGTGCTGTTTCACAAGGACACCCCCATGCAGCCGCGGAGCCGGATCAGCCCGTCGCGCATGCGTGTCTTGACGGTGGGAAGCGGAGTGCGCAGGGACTCCACGACCTCACGGTAGGTCAGCCCTTGGTAGTAGGCCAGGGTCACCGCTTGACGCTGTAGTTCGGTCAGACCACGCAGACAGCGGCGGACCTGCTCACTTTCCCACCGGGTCTGTACCTGTTCGGCGACCTCGTCGTACCCGGGGGACCGCTCGCGAGCGGCTTGGGCACGTTCGCGGTCGGCCGAGGCCTGGGCGGAGCGGACGCGGTCCACGGCACGCCGGTGGGCGATCGTGGCGGCCCAGGTGATGACGCTGCCTGCTTCGGGCCGGTAGCGGGCGGCCTGCCGCCAAAGACCGATCATCACTTCCTGCGTGACCTCCTCCGACTGTGCCCGGTTGCGGACGATCCTGGTCGTGATCCCGAACACCAGGGGTGCGAGCGTGCCGTAGAGGGTGGAGAAAGCCTGCTTGTCGCCGCGGGCGACCTGCTGGATGACCTCGGTGAGATCACTGCGCCCGGACCGGTCACGAGGGCCGAAGGGGGGCGCCTGGTTCACCGGCCGCCCTTCGGCTGTGGCGACCGGACGAAGTGACCGGCGGCCGGCCGGTGGGTGCGTGTTCATCGCATATGCGTCCTTGGTCGTAGAAGGGACCGGCTGTCACACCGGCAGCCTGGCCATAGAGCGCGGGGGTCTTTGCACAGTCTTCGTAGCGGACGGATGTGCGGATGGGCGGGTGTTTTGTCAGCAGGGGAACAGTCGGTTCACCGGTGCGGGTGAACGCGGTGGTCGCGGCCCAGCCAACGGTCGAAGGGCACCGAAGAAGCGGGTGAGAGCCGGGAGCGTTCACCGGCTCTCGACCGGCCGCATGGGACATCCGTGCGGCGGGCACGAACCCTTTCCTTGGGAGGCATTGCAATGGTTGGTATCTGCAAGAGTCTGGCGGTCGCGGTGGCGGCCGGTGCCGTGGTGCTCGGCGGAGCGTCGCTGGCCGCGGCCGACTCCGGGGCGCAGGGCGTCGCCGCCTACTCGCCGGGTGTCGGCTCCGGCAACCTGATCCAGGTGCCGATCCACGTCCCGGTCAACGCGTGCGGGAACACGGTCAGCGTCATCGGCCTGCTCAACCCGGCCTTCGGCAACACCTGCGGCAACGGCTGATCTCAACAGGCCGTCAGGTTCCGGTCCAGCGCCGCGTCCGGGGTGGGGGCGCGGACCGGTGACCAGCCCGCGGTCGCGGCCGGGAGACGTATCCGGCGCCTCGTGCAGCGGAACCGCGACTACGGGCTGGTCGGCTGCGGGCGTTGCCGGCCCGGTCGCCCGCAGCTCCGCCTCCGCTCGCTCCGGGTGCGCACGCCGATGGTCTGGCCAGCACAGGGACCCGCGGTCAGGGGGCGTCACTGAGGCCGACGACACCAACCCCCGTCAGGACCGGCGCGGACCGGTGACCGGAAGAGGGACACCCACGCGATGGCTCCGCGTGCTCAGCACGGCCGGTGTTCCTTCGCCGCCCCAGGGTGTGGCGCCCCCGACGAAGCCGCTGCGCAGGCAGGGTCGGCGCGTGGGAACTGAACCTCTCTGAACCGGCGTCGCGAATTCGTCGGGCAGATGACCAATCCGCCGGGCGAGTGCCACCGAATGGCCTGTGTGAGCACCTTCCGCAACACCCTCACCCGGTCCTCTCTCGGGGCACTGGCCGGCCTGCTGGCCGGGTTCACCGCGCTGGCCGTGGCCGAGCTGACCGCATCCCTCGTACGCCCCGAGGCGGGGCCCGTGACGGTGGTGGGCGGCGCGGTCATCGACCGGACTCCCGCGCCGGTCAAGGACTTCGCGATCCGGACGTTCGGCGAGAACGACAAGATCGTCCTGCAACTCGGCATCCTGGTCCTCCTCGGCCTGTTCGCGATCGCCCTGGGCATCCTGGCGCTGCGGCACCGGCGGGTGGGGGCGGCCGGAGTTCTGCTCTTCGGGATCGTCGGCTCGGCCGCCGCCCTCAGCAGGCCGGACACCGCGGGCGTCGGAGACGCCCTGCCGTCCATGGCCGGCGCGGTGGCGGGGGCGGTCGTGCTGTACCTCCTGGCGGGCAAAGCCGCTCCCGCGGGCTCCTCGCCCCGTGACGAGGGCGCCGGGGGCGGATGGAGCCGGCGGGGGTTCCTGACCACCGCGGCCGTGACCGCTGCCGCCGCCACCGGAGCGGGGGTACTGGGCCGGGTGCTGTCCCAGCAGCGTGGGCAGGGAGCGGTCACCTCCCGCAACGATCTCGTCCTGCCCCCGCCTGCGTCTCCGGCCCCTCCGGTACCGGCCGGAGCACAGCTCAAGGTCCCCGGGATCAGTGCCTTCACCACCCCGAACCGGAACTTCTACCGCGTCGACACCGCCCTCGTCGTGCCGAAGGTCGACGCGGACACGTGGCGGCTGAAGATCCATGGCAAGGGCGTCACGCGTTCCCGCACGTACACGCTCGACGACCTCCTCGCCCGACCGGCGATCGAACGGGACATCACGCTCACCTGCGTCTCGAACGAGGTCGGGGGGCCGTACGTCGGCAACGCCCGCTGGCTCGGTGTACGCCTGTCCGACCTGCTCGCGGAATGCGGCGTGCAGCCTCCCTCGCGGGGCGGCAAGGCCGATCAGCTGGTGGCCCGTTCGGTGGACGGCATGACGCTCGGCTCCCCGGTCGAGGACGTGATGGACGGGCGGGACGCGATGCTGGCCTTCGGCATGAACGGCGAGCCCCTGCCGTTCGACCACGGCTTCCCCGTCCGCATGCTCGTCCCCGGCCTCTACGGGTACGTCTCCGCCTGCAAGTGGATCGAGGACATCGAGCTCACCACCTTCGACACCTACGACCCCTACTGGGTGAAGCGGAAGTGGGCGCGCAAGGCCCCGATCAAGACCCAGGCGCGCATCGACACCCCCAAGCCCTTCGCCCGGCCCGCAGCCGGCAGCGTGACCGTCGCAGGCGTCGCCTGGGCCCAGCACCGCGGCATCACCCGTGTCCAGGTGCGAGTCGACGACGGCCCCTGGCAGGACGCCGACCTCGCCGTCCAGGACACCGTCGACACCTGGCGCCAGTGGTCCTACCGCTGGCAGGCCGCCCCCGGCGGGCACACCCTCACCGTCCGCGCCACCGACAGCACCGGCCAGGTCCAGACCGAACAGCGGGCGCGGACCGTTCCCGACGGGGCGAGCGGCTGGCACAGCGTCTTCGTCACCGTCACCTAGACCACCTGGACCACCTAGACCACCGGGCCCCCGGGCCCGTAAAGACCCCATCGCCATCCCGATACAGAGCAATCAACTCTTCATAGGAGCAACAGAGATGAACTCCCTGCGCATGCGCCGCGGCGCGATCGCCGTCGCCGCCGCCGTCGTCCTCCCCCTCTCGCTCGTGGCCTGCTCGGACTCCGGTGGCAGCACCGACGCCGCCGCGCCCAGCACGGCCCCCGCCGATCCGGCCACGGCGAGCGAGGCCCCCACCGAGGACGCGAAGCCGATGGACGGACCCTTCGGCCCGGCGTGTTCCGGCGTGCCCCAGGACGGCGCGGGTTCGTTCGACGGCATGGCCAAGGACCCGGTCGCCACCGCGGCCTCGAACAACCCGGCCCTGTCCACCCTGGTCACCGCGGTGAAGAAGGCCGGTCTGGTCGACACCCTCAACAACGCCGAGAACATCACGGTGTTCGCGCCGACCAACGACGCCTTCGCCAAGATTCCGAAGGCCGACCTGGACAAGGTCCTTGCCGACAAGGCCACGCTCACCAAGATCCTCACGTACCACGTCGTGGGCCAGAAGCTGGCCCCGAAGCAGTTGGAGAGCGGCTCCTTCGAGACCCTTCAGAAGGGCATGATCACCACCGTCGGCTCGGCCGAGGCCTACACCGTCAACGACACCTCCAAGGTCGTCTGCGGCAACGTCAAGACCGCCAACGCCAACGTCTACATCGTCGACACCGTCCTGATGCCCAAGTAGCCGACGAGGCGCAGCGGCGCCCTCCGGAGCATGCAGCGGCCGGTGGTCGGGCACCCCTCACTGCGAGGGATGCGCGACCACCGGCTTTGCTCACTTCTGGTTGACGGGCAGGGCGAGGTCGGTGACCTGGTGCTTCTTGGGGAAGGCGCCCTTGTGGGTGGCCCTGCCGGAGAGGAGGTCGACGCCGTACAGCCGGTAGCCGTTGCCCCCGTCGACGGCGGCGAAGCCGTGGTTCATGCCGGTGGACGGCCAGGTGTAGATGTCGAAGCCGGCGTCCGGGCCCGCGTTCGGACCGAGGTTTCCGACGGGGGCGAGGGTGCCCGCGTTGGCCGGGGACTGCAGGGAGATCCGGTCGGTCATGGTGTCGAGGTCGAACAGGGTCGTCGCTGTCGCGGAGTTCAGGTCGTTGTTGGTGTAGGCGGCGCCGGTCACCCCTCGCGCGGTGGACGGCGGGGTGGACGGATTGGTGAGCGTGCCGTCCACGGTCGTCGACAGGGGCGCGGAGGCGTCGTCGATGTTGTGCCGGAGGTTCTGCCCGGTACTGGAGATGACCCGGAGCCGGTTCGCGGCAGGGTTGAAGTCGACGCCGAAGGCGGTGCCGGTCAGCCGGACGCTCAGCTGGGACACCTTGTCGGCGCGTGCGTTCGTCGTGTTGAGCGTGTAGATGCCCCCCTTGTCGCCGACGCCGTACAGCTTCTCGTCCTGCACACGGAAGTCGATTCCGACGAGCCCGGTGTCGCCGATGAGGCCCGTCACCTTGCCCAGCGGCCAGGCCTTCGACGGCTTGTGCACGTCGAATTCGACCAGGCGTTGGCCGGCGGTCAGGCCGATCGCGGTCAGCCCCTTGTGGTCCGTGGCAGACACGGTCGGCGGCGCGGTACGGTCTGCGGCGATCGCGGGCACGGCGCACAGGGCGGCGAGTACGACAGCGGTGGCGGCAGCAGCGGTGCGGTGTCGCAAGTGCACTCCCAGAGGTGAGGCCCCGGCCCGGTCGGCCGAGGGCACATGGTGTATTCGCCACCGCAGGCGCTTTGGACGGGTCGAGAAGTCAGAGATGGCCAGTGACGACCAGGTTGGCGCGGTACCGCTGCTGGGAGTCGTCCCAGTCGGCGCAGGTGATCAGGGTCAACTGGGGTTGTGACGTGGGGGCGTAGACGCTCCGGGAGGGGAAGTCCCCTTTGGGGTGGACGGCCATGCGGGTCACTGTGAAGCCGACTCTGGTCCCGTCCTGGCGCGTCAGACTGATGCGATCGCCCTTGCGCAGGGCGCCCAGGCGGTAGAAGGCGGCGGGGCCGTTGGCCGAGTCGAGGTGCCCGACCACGAGCGTGTTGCCGTATTCCCCCGGTGTCGGGGAGCCGTTGTACCACCCGGCCCGGTCCGCGTCCTTCGGCATGGCGATGGCGCCGTCCGCGGTCGTGCCGACGGGCACGATCTTCGCGCTCAGGCCGACCTCGGGGATGTCGATGTGTTCGGGGCGGGATGCGGGCAGGGGTTGCGCACTTCCCTGCGGAGGCTCGCGGGAGGGATCGGACCGCCCTGCGAGGACGGACTCGGGCGGAGCGGGGGGTGCCGAGGGAGAGAGCGCGACCTCGGCCAGTAGGGCGAGCGCGGTCGTGGTGAAGGCGATGGCCGTCGCAGTGTGAACACTGCGACGGCCACGGGGGCGAAAGCCATTCATACGGGTCAGTTCTGGCGGATGCCGCGGCGACGCAGGTACATCACACCGCCGGCCGCGACCAGCAGACCGCCGGCGGCGGTGAGTGCCATGGTGTCACCGTCCTGGGTGCCGCCCATGCCTCCGGCGACCGCTCCGGCCGGCGCCGTCTTCAGCGGTCCGCACAGGGCCGGGTTGGTGGCCTCCGAGGGCAGCGTGGCGTCGAGGTCGCTGGGACCGAGGTTGTTGTCGTACTTGCCGTTGCCGTTGTAGTCGATGCCGTGGACGACGACGACGGCGTTGTCGGAGCGCAGACTCGTCGCGGTCTCCTCGTCGACCGTGAGGGTGCGGTGGTAGGTGTAGGAGGCGCCCTTGGGGAAGCGGTCGACCGCGAGGGCGGCGTGGGAGGCGCTGGTGTCGCCGGTGGTGGTGAGGGAGGCGCCGATCTTGCCGTAGAACGGCAGTCCGTCGGTCGTGTTCATGCTCAGCGAGCCATTGTGCTTCTTGGCCGCCGACGCGGGCGGGCACTGGCCCTTGGCGCCGATGTGGAAGTGCTGGGCGTGCGGCGCGTCGGCGAGCAGGCCCTGCGTCTTGATGGTGATGGTGGCCTCGTGCCCCTGCAGATGGACCGTGGCCGTGCCTGAGCCGGTCACCTTGTTGGTGGGGACGGGGGAGAGGGTCGCGTGGAGGCTGTTGCCCCCTGTCTCGTCGGCGGCGAGAGCCGCCGGGGCGAGGGCTGTGCCGCCGGCTATGACGGTGAGGACGGCGATCGCGGCGGGGGTGGCCTTCTGCACGGGTACTCCTCGAATGGGAACCGATGACAACTCTGTGTCGCTGTAGGAGCGCACAGAGTCATCTTTGGTCGCTTTCGTCCGTTTCGCCATCCCAGTCGGAGCTCTCGGGTGGGACCATCCCCGAGGCAGAGGCCGCCACGGCGTCACCGCTGCGGGGCGTCCCCCGGCACGACCTGCCGTCGGCGAAACCTGCGGAGGGAGCGGGCCGTGCTTTCGTCCCCGCCCGGCTACTCGCCGCCGACACCCTGCTTCTCCAGTTCCCTGCGCAGCGCCCGCACGGCGTAGAAGGCGCGGCTCTTGACGGTGCCGGGCGGGATGCCGAGGTGCTCGGCCGCCTGGGCGACGCTGCACTCCAGGTAGTACATGAGACGGATGACGGTTCTCTGCTGCTCGGTCAGCTCCCGCAGGGCCCTCAGCAGCGCGTGGGCGGTGAGCGCGGATTCCGTGGTGTCCCAGGAAGCGTCCAGGTCCTCGACCGGCATGAGTTCCAGCGGTCTGATCTGCCGGGTCCTGTGGTGGTCGATGACCAGGTTCCGGGCCACCGTGTACAGCCACGGCCGTATCTGTTCGCCGCGCGGGCGCAGGTACCGGGCGTTCTTCCAGGCGCGGGCTGCGGTCTCCTGGAGAATGTCCTCCGCCTTGTGCCAGTCGCCGTCCAGCAACCGTGTGGCGTACCGGAGGAGCAGAGGCCCGTACTGCTCGTAGATGTCCCGGATGAAGGCGTCGCCGTCGCTGTCCGGTGCGACGTGGCGGGCGTGCGCCCGGGTGGGAGCGAGGAGGGTGGTCCCCGCTGCGGTGATCGCGCTCATGGGTGGTGCCCGTTCCTGTTCAAGTGTCTGCGGCGCGCTCGCCCGCCTGCGCGGGGGAGCGGTCCCACACTCGAAGAAGGCCCTTGCCCGGACCTTGTCGCTTCCTTGTCGGGGCCGGAGGGCAGCTGTGGCGATCCACCCGGAGAAGAAACGTCCGTCGTCAGCGGCGCAGGGTGAACCCTCGCACCGTTCCGAGCGTTCAGCGGGAGAGGGACGCACCCGCGGAGGGGGAGGCGCACGGGTCGGCGACCGCGGCTTCCGGGGGAAGCGTGGGGATACCCTTGTCCGCCTGCCCCCGGCGAATGGGTGGAACGTGGCCGCACGCCGCCGCGGCCCGGCCGTGGCCTATGGGGCGGGATCAGCGGTCCGCGGCACCGGCAGCTCGTGGTTCCCGGCCGCCCTCTCGGGCACGGCGGGCGTGGGGTCCGTGTCCATGTCCAGGGCGGTCAGCCGGTCGCGGGCCTGCTGGGCGGTGTGGGGCATCGCCCGTGCCTCGGCGTTTTCGAGGGAGTGCAGCCAGTCCGCTCGGGCGCCTTCCCGGTCGCCCTGGGCCAGCCGGGTGTCGCCCAGCCGCATTGTCGTCCCGATGGCGTTCCGGTGGTCGCCCAGTTCCTCGAACGCCCGCGTCGCCCGCTGGTAGGTGGCCACCGATTCCTGGTAACGGCCGAGCATGCGGAGGGTGTGGCCCAGAATGTCCCAGGCCTGGGCCAGCTGCCACGGCGCGTTCAGGCGCTGGAACAGGTCGATGCCCTCCTCGCTGTACCGGAGGGCCTTGCCGAGGTTTCCCAGGTTGGCGTGGAACCAGGAGAGTTCGACGAGGCACTCGGCCAGCCACAGCTCCTCACCCATCTGCCGGGACAGTTCCAGTCCCCGCTCGGAGCCCGCCACGGCCTCCTGGATCCGGCCGAACAGGAACAGCGCACACGCCATGAGGTAGTGGGCCCTGGCCTGTTCACCGACCTCGTCGAGTTCTTCGAAGATCGTGACGGCGCGTCGCAGGTGGTCGAGGGCCTGCTCCCGGTGGTCGAGGTACCCGTGGATGCTGCCGAGGTGGCGCAGGCAACGGCCCTCTTCGAGGCGGTCGTCGCGGCGTCGGGCCACGTCAAGAGCGGGGGACAGTGCGGCGATGGCCTCGGGCCAGAACTCCTGGCGGTTGAGGTGTTCGCTGAGAGCCCAGGAGAGTCCGGTGGTGTGGTGGTCCAGCTGCCGGCCGACGGCGGTGTGGAGCAGGCCGGACAGTACCCCTTGTTCGGCGGTGAGCCAGTCGGTCGCCTGCTTGACGGTGGTGAGTTTTTCCGGGGTGACATCCGCGTGGGGTGCGCCGAGGTCGAGGTCGCGCGACCTGTCCTGTTTGAGCAGTTGGTTGGCCTCGTAGGCGGTGAACAGGTAGTGGTCCAGCACCCGGAGAGTTGCTCGATGGCGTTCCCCGGCGGTGTCGTGGGAGCCGTTGAGTTCGTCCGCGTAGCCGCGCAGCAGGTCGTGCAGGCTGTAGCGGCCGGGCGACGGTTGCTCCACGAGACAGGAACCGACCAGTTCGGCGAGGGCTCGGCGGGTAAGGGGGAGGGGCATGCCGACAAGACTGGCGGCGGCCGGGACGGTGATGTGCGGACCGGGATGCAGGGCCAGGAAACGGAAGAGCCGGGCGGCGGACTCCTCCAGGGCCCGGTACGACCAGGAGAAGACGGCGCGTACGTCGGTGGTGGTGTCGGAGCCGGTGAACGCGTCGAGACCGCCCTGGGCCTGTCGCAGGTCGTCGGCGATGGCGTGCAGGAGGAAGGACGGATCGAGCTCCGCGCGGGCGGCGACCACGGCCATGGCCAGGGGAAGCCGTCCGCACAGGCGGATGATGTCGGCCGTCGCGGTGGGTTCGGCGTCCAGCCGTTCCGCTCCCAGTCGTCGCTCCAGGGCCTGGCGGGCCTCCGTCTGCGAGGGCAGCGGGAGGGAGAGGGGCTTGGCGCCGTCGCTGGTGATCAGGCCGGGGAGACGGTTGCGGCTGGTGATCAGCGTGAGGCAGCCCGCTCCCCCGGGAAGCAGGGGGCGGACCTGCTGCTCGTCGCGGGCATTGTCCAGGACGAGGAGGATCCGCCGGTCGGCGAGCAGGCTGCGGAAGAGCGTGCTGCGGCCGTGAGTGTCTTCCGGGATGCGCTGCGCGGGCACGCCGAGGGCGGTGAGGAATCCGTGCAGGGCGTTGCCCGGCGGCACTGCGGGCGCGTGCGGGTGGACACCGCACAGGTTGACGAAGAGCTGTCCGTCGGGGAAGGAGGAGGTGATGCGGTGGGCGTGGTGGACGGCGAAGGTGGTCTTGCCGACGCCGGGAGTACCGCTGATGACGACGACGGGAGCCTCGGCCGGCGCGGGCCGGCCCGGTGCCCCGCTCACGGCCGACAGCCACGCGCTTTCGGCCGCCCGGCCCGCGAACACCGGGAGACCGCGGGGCAGTTGTGCGGGACGCGCCAGGGCAGGTGGCGGGGCTCCCTTCTGCTCCGTGGCAGCACCGGCAGTTGGACCGGACAGGCCGTCCGCGCCGGGGCCGACGGCTGGGGCTGCCTCGGCCTCGCCGGATGCTCCGGCCCCGGCGGTGGCGAACGGGCCGTGGCTGTGCGCGGTGTCGCCGCCGCCGGGGACGCTCGCCGCGCCGTACCCGTTCGGTGCGGAGGCCGGGTGAAGGGGCGGCAGGTCGTGATGGAGGATGCCGTGGTGCAGGGCGCGCAACGAGGGGCCCGGTTCGAGTCCGAGTTCGTCGGCGAGAAGCCGGCGCAGGTCGGCGTAGCGCTGCAGGGCTTCCGGGTACCGGCCGGCGAGGTACAGGGCGCGCAGCAGCAGCGCCCAACCGGTCTCCCGCAGGGGGTGCTCGGTGGTCATCTCCTGCGCCGCGTCCAGGGCGTCGGTGATCCGTCCTTGCAGGAGCAGGGCGGTGGTGCGGATCTCGCGGGTCGTCTGCCGCAGCTCTTCCAGGCGGGCCGTCTCGTGGGTGGCGAACAGGTGGTGCGCCGCATCGGCGAAGGCGCTGCCGCGCCACATCTCCAGGGCTCTGCGGGCCTCCTCCACCGCCTGTTCGGGCCGGCCTCGTTCCATGGACCGTTGTGCCTGGGCGAGGGCCCGCTCGAAACGTACGGTGTCACGGCTGCCGGGCGGCACCCGCAGGGCGTAGCCCAGGGGTTCTGTGACCAGCACCTCGAAGGTGCCTCGCCGGCGCAGGTGCTGGGGTTCCAGGACCGCGCGGACCTTGCTGATGTGGGCGTGCAGGGAGCCCAGCGCCCCGCGGGGGGCTCGTCCCGGCTGCTGCGGCCACAGTTCCTCGCACAGCGTTTGCGGAGAGACCGCCCTGCCGTCGGCGAGCAGGAGGCGGATCAGCAGCAGCCGTTGTCTGCGCCGGCCCGGATCGATGTCCGTGCCCGCCCGGCGTACCACCAGCGGCCCCAGCACTCCGAAATCGAGTCCCTGCCCCACAGCTGTCACCGCGCCCACCCGGAATCCGGCTCGGCGGTGCCGCCATCGGGGGCACACGCATGATCATGTCCTGCGGACATGTGTGCGGCCCGCTCCCGCGGTGACGAAAGCCGGCTGCCGGTCCACATGGCATCCGCTCGTTCCTCGTCGCGATGACCTCCCCGCCGGGTCGAGGGGCCGACGCGGGTGATCGGAGCGGTGAGCACCCCGTCGTCCGCCTCCCCAGTCCCGGACATGACATTAGCAGGACGCCACCTGGCGTGTCGGCGCCGTCGATCTTCGGACCTCACGCCGACGGACGCCGTTCACCTGGGGCGATGCGTGAACCGCAGCGGCGTTCACTCCGTTGGGTGAGCGAACGGTCGTCGTCCGGAGTGAGGGAAAGTCATGGTCAACGTCGAAGGAAAGAGCACCGCGCGGTTCGAACCGGTCCGCGCAGCGCTGGCGGCGCACCTCGCGTCGGGGGAGGAGTTGGGGGCGTCGGTCGCCGTCGATGTCGACGGGGTCATGGAGGTCGACCTGTGGGGCGGTCACGCCGACGAGGCGCGGACCGTTCCGTGGGAGCAGGACACATTGGTCAGCCTGTGGTCGACGACCAAGACCCTCACCAGTCTGGCGGCCCTCGTCCTCGTCGACCGGGGGGCACTGGACCTGGACCGTCCGGTCGCGTACTACTGGCCCGAGTTCGCCGCCCGGGGCAAGCAGGACATCGAGGTGAGGCACGTCCTGGCGCACACCTCGGGGCTGTCCGGCTGGCAGCAGCCCTTCACCATGGACGATCTGTACGACCGGCCGGCCGCGAGCGCCCGGCTGGCCGCGCAGGCACCCTGGTGGGAGCCGGGCACTGCCTCCGGCTATCACGTGCAGACGCAGGGACAGCTGGTGGGAGAACTCGTCCGGCGGGTCAGAGGCCGCACCCTGACCGAGTTCGTCGACACCGAGATCGCCAAGCCGTCACGGGCCGACGTCCAGATCGGTGCGCGACAGGCGGACTGGCCGCGCATCGCCCCGTTGGTGGCCCCGGCGCCGCTCGCCGGGATACCCGAGGGCCTCGATCCCGAGGGGCTCTTCGTCAAGACGCTGCTCGGAAGCCCCGCGCGGGACGAGCACGTCGACACCCCGCGGTGGCGTCGTGCGGAACTGGGAGCCGTCAACGGACACGGCAACGCTCGTGGACTGGCCCGTGCCCTCTCCGTGATCTCACGGCGCGGCGAGGTGAACGGCGTCCGCCTCCTCTCCGAGGAGACCGTGGACAAGGTCCTCGACGTGCAGGCCGACGGGGTCGACCTGTTCCTGGGCGTTCCTGTGCGCTGGGGCGTCGGCTTCGCGCTGGCCGATGCGAGGACGATGCCGCACATGCCGACCGGAAGGGTCTGCTTCTGGGTCGGCCGGGGCGGCTCGATCGTCATGATGGACCTCGACCGGCGCGTCACGTTCTCGTACACGATGAACCGGCTGGGCGACGGAATCCTCGGCTCCGAGCGCACCCACAGCTACCTCAAGCACGTCTACGAGGTACTGGACTCCACACGCTGAGGCCCGCCCGCTCCACCCCGGTGACCGGGACCCGGAGTTCCGTGGTTGTTGCGGCCCGCCCCGCGTGCCCCAACGGCCGCGTGCGGCACCCGCGAACAGGACCCGCGAACGGAGAGCCCGCGGTCGTGGTGAACCGAACCCGCCCTCCGCTCGTAGGACAGGACGCGGGACGTTCCGCCCCGGCAGCCGGGCCGGGTGGCGCGCCCCGGGGCCAGGAGCGCCGTCGCCACCCTCAGCCGCTGCGGCGCACCGCCCACCCAAAGCCCCGTCCGGGTGTCACTCACCCAACGGTCCGACAGGGACCGCCCCTCAAGCCGACCTATCAAGGCCGACCTCCAAGGAAAATGGACACACGCATGCGTATCCCCCGCCTGGCCCGTCCGAGCCGCAGATCCACCCTGCTGGCAGTCGCAGCGACCCTGGGGCTGTCCGCGACCGCCGTCGCCCTCCCCGCCGTAGCCGGTGCGGCGTCCCACCACCCGATACGTCCGACGATCGTGCTGGAGCACGGGGCGTTCGCCGACGCCGCGAGCTGGGACGGCGTGGTCAAGCGGCTCCAGCGCGCGGGCTACCGCGTGGTGTCCGCCGCCAACCCGCTGCGCGGTCCTGCGACCGACGCCGCCTACCTGCGCAGCGTCGTCGATCACATCGACGGGCCCGTGGTCCTGGTCGGCCACTCCTACGGCGGAACCGTCATCAGCCAGGCCGCCGCGGGCCTGGAGGGCAAGGTGAAGGCGCTGGTCTACATCGCCGCGTTCCTGCCCGAGACGGGCGAAAGCTCGCTCGGACTGACGAACAAGTTCCCCGGGAGCACCCTCGGCCAGGCGATCGAGTCCGTCAACTACACGCTGCCCGACGGCGGTCGGGGAGCAGACGTGTACATCAAGCCGGAGAAGTTCCGCGGCCAGTTCGCCGCCGACGTGCCGGCCGACAAGGCCGGACTGATGGCGGCGGGACAGCGTCCGATCGCCGCCGCCGCGCTGGAGGAGAAGTCCACGAAGGCCGCCTGGAAGACGATCCCCAGCTGGTCGCTGGTCACCACCGAGGACCTCAACATCCCGGTGGCCGCCCAGCGTTACATGTCGGCCCGGGCCGGGGCCCGCACCACGACCGTCGACGCCTCCCACGCGGTGACCGTGTCCCGCCCCGAGGTCGTCACCCGCGTCGTGGAGCAGGCGGCCCGCACCGTCCGCTGACCGACAGCACCGTTCCTGCGCGTCGTCGCACACCCCGACGCCCACGCCCCCGCGGGCACCGCACCACCCGGCACCTCCCTCATCGAAAGGCAGTGACCACCATGGCGTTCATCACCGTTGGCCAGGAGAACTCGACCAGCATCGAGCTGTACTACGAGGACCACGGCACCGGGCAGCCGGTCGTGCTCATCCACGGCTACCCGCTCGACGGCCACTCGTGGGAGAAGCAGTCCGCCGCGCTGCTGACGGCCGGCTACCGCGTGATCACGTACGACCGGCGCGGATTCGGCCGCTCCAGCAAGCCCACCACCGGGTACGACTACGACACGTTCGCCGCCGACCTGAACACGGTCCTGGAGACCCTCGACCTCAACGACGCGGTCCTGGTCGGCTTCTCCATGGGTACCGGCGAGGTCGGCCGCTACCTGGGTACGTACGGCTCCGCCCGGATCGCCAAGGCCGCGTTCCTCGCCTCCCTCGAACCCTTCCTCCTCAAGACCGACGACAACCCCGGCGGCGTGGACGGCGGCATCTTCAAGGACATCGAGGCGGCCGTCACCGCCGACCGGTACGCCTACTTCACCGCGTTCTACGAGAACTTCTACAACCTCGACGAGAACCTCGGCGCCCGCATCAGCGAAGAGGCCGTCCGCAACAGCTGGAACGTGGCCGCCGGGGCCTCCTCGTACGCCTCGCTGGCCTGCGTGGCGACCTGGTCCACCGACTTCCGTGCCGACCTCCCCAAGATCGACGTCCCGGCACTGATCCTGCACGGCACCGCCGACCGGATCCTGCCCATCGAGTCCACCGGCGAGCTCTTCCACCAGGCGCTCCCGGAGGCCGACTACGTGGTCATCGACGGCGCGCCCCACGGGCTGCTGTGGACCCACGCCGAGGAGGTCACCGAGGCACTGCTCGCCTTCCTCGCCAAGTGACCGACCACGCACGGCCGGCCGCTCCCGCGCCGGCGGCCGGCCCGCCGTACGGGGGGCCTGCTCGTCGGTTCCCGGACGGCTCGTCGGCAGGACGCTGAACCGGGTGCACCCCCGTCGTGACGGCGACGGGGGTGCACGCTCCTGCCGGGCCGTGTCGTGCCCCGGTTTCAGTTCCGGCGGCGCAGCCGTGCTGCCGCGACGATGCCCAGAACGACACCGACGGCCAGTACCAGCAGCCCCCGGAACCAGACGTCGCGTTCGATCTGGGTGGCCAGCAGGATGCAGGAGAGCGCGCCGAGGACCGGCAGGACCGTCGGCGCCCGGAAGTGGTCGTGCTCCACCTCGTCGCGGCGCAGCACCAGGAGCGACGTGTTGACGAGGAAGAAGACCACCAGCAGGAGCAGCACCAGGGTGGAGGCGAGGGTGGCCACGTCACCGGTCAGGGCGAGGAGCAGCGAGAGCGCGCCGGTCGCGGCGATCGCGGCCCACGGGGTGCGCCGGCCGGGCAGGACCTTCGTCAGGAAGCCCGGCAGCAGACCGTCCTGGGCCATGCCGTAGGCCAGTCGTGACGACATGATGCCGGTGAGCAGCGCGCCGTTGGCGACCGCCACCAGCGCCACCGCGCTGAAGAGTTCCGGGGGGACACCGCCGGCCGCCCGGACCACTTCCAGCAGCGGACCGCTGGATTCGACCAGCTTCGCGGTCGGTACGGCCGCCGCCGCGGCGGCGCCGACCAGTGCGTACACCGCGCCCGCGGTGATCAGGGCACCGAAGAGCGCCCGGGGATACGAACGCCGCGGGTCCTTGGTCTCCTCGGCGACGTTGACGGACGTCTCGAAACCGACGAACGAGTAGTACGCGAGCACGGCCCCGCTCAGCAGCGCGGCCAGCGGGCCCTTCTCGGCGGTCCCCAGGTCGGTCAGCCTGCCCATGTCCCCGTCGCCGCGCAGCACGATCCAGACGCCCAGGCCGATCACCAGCAGCAGCCCGCCGACCTCGATGACCGTGGCGACGACGTTGGCCCGCGTCGACTCACTGATGCCCCGCGCGTTCAGCAGCGCCAGCGCGGTCAGGAACACGATCGTCACCAGGACCAGGGGCAGGGTGAAGAACTCGGTCAGGTAGTCGCCGCCGAAACCGCGGGCGAGCGCCGCCACCGAGACGATGCCGGCGGCGAGCATGCAGTACCCCGCGAGAAAACCGGTGAACGGCCCGTACGCCCGGGTCGCGTAGTGGGAGGAACCTCCCGCGCGCGGGTACTTGGTGACCAGCTCGGCGTACGAGGCGGCGGTCAGCAGTGCCAGGCACAGGGCGGCGAGAAGCGGGGCCCACACCGCGCCCCCCGAGTCGGCCGCGACCTGGCCCACCAGGACGTAGACGCCGGCGCCGAGGACGTCGCCGAGGATGAAGAAGTAGAGCAGTGACGTGGTCAGGGTCTTCTTGAGCGGCGTTCCCGCGGCAGCCGCCGGAGAAGGGGAAGCCGTCGCGGAGCCCGACGTTTCGGGCTGGTCGGATGGATTTTTCACGTGGTGCCGTATACCCCGTGCGGCGTCCGGCAGACGGCAAGTCCCCCGGACGCCCGAGTGGGCAGGCGTCGCGGGGGCCCGTGGTCCGCTGGTCGGCGCCGGGGCGTCCTTCGGCCGGTGATCGCGTCGCGGCGCCGCGACGACACCTTTCCACCGGTACGGCACGATTGGTGCGACACCATGTTTCCCCGGCCGCACCGGCCGTCGGCACGCGGAGAGGACAGCACGTGGAACCCACGCCGCGAGAGCCCGCCCCGTACGAACCCGGGCAGCGGCCCCCGGGCCCGGCCGCTCCGCCCGAGCAGCCCGCGCTGTTCGGCTGGCCGGACGACGACCCCGTCCCCTCCGTGCCGCAGCCGTTCCGGGACAGCCCCCGGGCACGTCGGATGCTGGACGTCCAGGAGGTCTACGCGGAGCGCGCCGCACTCGACTCCCCGCGGGGCCGGCAGATCATGGCCCGGCTGCCGGGAGTGCGGGTGACCGAGGTGGAGAGCCACTGGCGCATCCCCTCCCTCCACGGCAACGACGGCAACGTCTCGCGGTGGGTGCGCGTGAAGACCGAGACCCTCGTCCTCGGGGTCAAGCACTCCCTCGTGACCCGCCCCAACGGCAGATCGGCCGACTGGATCGCCCCGGGCCCCTCCAACGGCTGTGCGATGGCCTGCGCGTACTGCTACGTCCCCCGCCGCAAGGGCTACGCCAACCCCATCACGCTGTTCACCAACATCGAAGCGATCGTGAGCCACGTCCGCCGCCACGTCCGGGCCCAGGGGCCCAAGACGACGCCCAACCAGTGCGATGCCCACTCCTGGGTCTACGACATCGGCGAGAACGGCGACTGTTCCGTCGACGCCCTGGTCTGCGACAACACGGCGGACCTCGTCGCCGCGTTCCGCGCTCTGCCGACGGCGAAGGCCTCCTTCGCGACCAAGTTCGTCAACCCCGACCTGCTCCGCCTCGACCCCCAGGGACGCACCCGCGTGCGGTTCTCCCTCATGCCTCCCGACGACGCCCGTCTGCTGGACATCCGCACCAGCCCCGTCGCCGAACGGATATCGGCGGCAGCCGACTTCCTCGACGCGGGTTACGAGGTCCACTTCAACCTCTCGCCCGTCGTGCTGCGCCCGGGATGGCAGCGGGACTGGGCGGAGCTTCTCGTGCACCTGGACGACGTCCTGCCCGAACGGGTGAAGGAGCAGGCGGCGGCGGAAATCATCATGCTCACCCACAACGAGGCCCTGCACGAGGTCAACCTGGGCTGGCACCCACGTGCCGAAGAGGTGCTGTGGCAGCCCGCGGCCCAGGAGACCAAACGCTCGCAGAACGGGGCTCTCAACGTGCGCTACACGCCGCAGGTCAAACAGCAGTCGCTGGCGAGGCTGCGGCAGCTGCTCACCGCGCACGCGCCGTGGCTGCGGATCAGGTACGCCTTCTGACACACGCCGGACAGCGCGCCCGCGTCACCCGGCACCACCGCTTCGGTGGCCCACGGCATCCGCCGCGGCCACAATGGCGGGGTACCCGCACGGGCGGCCGTACGGGTCCGGCCCGGCGACGGTCCCGTGCCGCGAACCGCAAGGGGAACGACATGCGGCTACGGACGAGCGACCTCACGGCCCCCGGCTACCGGCGGCGCCGCCACGGACACGGGTTCAGCTACCTCGGCCTCCGGGGCGAGCGCCTCACCGACGCCCGCGAGCTCCAGCGGGTGCGCGCCCTCGTGATCCCGCCCGCCTGGCGGGACGTCTGGATCTCCCCGCATCCCAACGGTCACATCCAGGCCGTGGGCACCGACGAGGCCGGCCGCCGCCAGTACCTCTACCACCCTCTCTTCCGTGAGCAGCAGGAAGCCGCCAAGCACGCACGGGTCCTGGAGCTGGGTGCCGTGCTGCCCGAAGTGAGGCGCGAGGTCGCCACGGGCCTCGGCGGCCCCGGCCTGAGCCGCGAGAGGGTGCTCTCGCTCGGTATCCGCCTCCTCGACGTCGGCTTCTTCCGCGTCGGGGACGAACGGTACGTGCGGTCCCACGACTCCTACGGCCTGACCACCGTGCGGCGCGACCAGATCACCGGCCGCCGCGGAGGCGTCGTCTTCACCTACGCGGCGAAGAGCGGCACCCGCTACTGCCGCGCCATCGACGACGCCGAGGCATGCGCCGCCCTGCGGGCCCTGCTGCGCCGTCGCGGCGGCGACGAACGGCTCTTCGCGTACTGGGAGTCGCGTCGCTGGCACCCGGTCAACGCCGGAGACCTGAACGAGCACCTCCGTGGCCTGGCGGGTCTGGACGTGACCTGCAAGGACTTCCGCACCTGGCACGCGACCGTGCTGGCCGCCGTGGCGCTCGCCGTCTCCGCCCCGGTGGCCGGCGCCTCCCAGGCCGCCAGGAAACGCGCCTGCGCGCGGGCGGTCCGCGAGGTCGCCGGCTACCTCGGCAACACCCCGGCCGTCTGCCGCTCCTCCTACATCAACCCGCGCCTGTTCGAACTCTTCGACGAGGGAAGGACCATCGCCCCGTCCCTCGCCTCCCTCGGCTCGGCCTCCCGGACGGGCACCCTCGCCACCCACGGCCCGGCGGAGGCTGCCGTCCTGCGCCTGCTGGGGTCATAACCTCCACAGAGGGGGCAACTGGCAGCTCCCGCCGCGATACAGGGACTCCTACGGTTTCGGTACCCCACACCGAGAACGAGGAGATTCCCCCCATGCTCCACCGACACGTCAGGGCGACCTGTGCCGCGTTCGTCGCGGTAGGCGCCCTCGTACTGGCCGGGTTCCCCGGCTCCGCCGCCGCCGAATCCGCCGCGCCCGCCGTCCCCTCCGCCGCCGAGACCCAAGCCGTCGACAACGCGTCACCCGAACTGCTGCGCGCCATGCAGCGCGACTTCGGCGTCACCCGGGGGCAGGCCCTCGCACGGCTGTCGAACGAGGCGAAGGCGGGCGCCGTCGCCGGTGCGTTGCGCAACGCACTCGGGAAGGACTTCGCCGGGGCGTGGGTGCACGGCAAGGACTCCGCGGCGCTGAGCGTGGCCACCGTGGACGCGGCCGATGTGGCGGCCATCGAGCGCAAGGGCGCCCGGGCCGTCGTCGTCCAGCACACGCTGCAGCAGCTGGACAGTGCTCTCGCCAAGCTCGACAGGGCGGCGGCCGGAGCCACGGGTGCGGCCGTGCCCGTCCGCTACGTGGACGTCAGGACGAACGCGGTGACGCTGGAGGCGGCCGGGACCGACGCGGCGGACAAGCTCGTCTCCGCCGCGGGAGTCGACTCCGCGCTCGTACGGACAGTTTCCTCGGCGGAGCAGCCGCGGCCGCTGTACGACATACGGGGCGGCGACGCGTACTACATGAACAACAGCGGACGCTGTTCGGTCGGATTCGCGATCACCAAGGGGACGCAGCAGGGCTTCGCCACCGCCGGGCACTGCGGGCGTCCCGGCACCACGACCACCGGCTACAACCGGGTGGCGCAGGGCTCCTTCCAGGCCTCCACGTTCCCCGGACGCGACATGGCCTGGGTGGCCACCAACTCCAACTGGACGGCCACGCCGTACGTGAAGAGCGGCAGCGGAAACGTTCAGGTGGCCGGGTCGACGCAGGCCGCCGTCGGAGCCTCGGTCTGCCGCTCCGGGTCCACCACCGGCTGGCACTGCGGCACCATCCAGCAGCACAACACCAGCGTGACCTACCCCGAGGGGACCATCTCCGGCGTGACACGCACGACGGTCTGCGCCGAACCGGGCGACTCCGGAGGCTCGTACATCTCCGGCAGCCAGGCACAGGGCGTCACCTCCGGCGGCTCCGGCAACTGCCGTACCGGCGGGACCACCTACTACCAGCCGATCAACCCGCTCCTCCAGAGCTACGGGCTGACGCTCAAGACCACGTCCGGTGACCCCGGCCCCGGACCGGGCGAGCCCGGCGGGACCTGGTCCGCGGGCACCGTCTACGCGGCCGGTGCCCAGGTCACGTACGGCGGCGCCACCTACCGCTGCCTCCAGGGACACCAGGCCCAGCCGGGCTGGGAGCCCTCGAACGCCCCCGCCCTGTGGCAGCGCGTGTGACCACCTCGCGCCCTGCCCCGTAGGAGCTGTCCACAGAGGCCGCACTACTGCGTCCGATGCGTCCGGTGCCGCCCCGCGCGGTGCCGGGCGCACTGCTGCCTGCAGAATGGAAGGCCTTCGCCCCGTGTCGCTGGTAGGCCGTACGGGTGAGGGACGTCAGAATTGCCGGATGCAGATACAGCACGTGGGTGGGGTGGTCCGGTGAGCAGGTATGACGTCACCGACGAGCAGTGGGAAGGGCTCGCCCAGGTCGTACCGCTGCGCAGCCGCAACGAATGGCCGTCCAGGGCCGATCACCGCACGATGCCGCAGGAGTACGAAGCGGCGGAGCAGCGGCGCATGGTGGTCCTGCGGGTGCAGGTCTTCTCGGACGCGAGAGAGGTCGCGGAGTACCTGATCGCGCAGATCCCGGTACTCCTGGACCTGACCAGCGCGGAAGGCGACGTCGCCAAGCGGATCCTGGACTTCAGCAGCGGGGTGGTCTTCGGACTCGGCAGCGGCATGCACCGGGTGGACCGCAACGTGTTCCTGCTGGCGCCGGTCGGCATGGAGGTCGAGGGGGCCGAGGCGGCGGTCGTCCCCCGATCGTAGGAAGCTTTGCAGGCGTAACGGTTCGTCTGCCGGACCAGTGCATAACGTCCGCAGCATGACTGCGACTTCCACCGCCCGCCCGGCAGCCCCCGTCCGCCCGCACCGCCCGGCGGCCACCGAACTGCGGCTCTCCGCCTTCGGCCCGCACCGCGGCGCGGCCTTTCCGCTCGGCCCGCTGACGTTCTTCGCGGGACCGAGCGGGAGCGGTAAATCGACGGTGCTGAGGGCGTACGAGGCACTGGCACGGCTGGCCTCCGGCGAGGAACTCGCGGAGGTCTTCGCGGATCCGGCGGCCTGCGTTCCGGAAGGGGCGGTCGCCGACGGGCAGGGGCGACGCGGGTTCCGCATCGGCTGCACGGTCGACGGACCGCTCGGCCCCGTACACCTCGATCTCGCCGTCCAGGCGGAGCCGGACCTGCGGATCGTCAGCGAACGGCTGACGTACGAGGGCCAGGAACTCCTGACCACCACGCTGCGCGATCCGCGGCAGCCCAAGGTCCAGGCCGCCTGGTACACCGCGGGCGCGGTACCGGTGACGCGTGCCCCGCTGCCGGACGACCGGCTGGCCACGGCTCTGCTGCCGCTGCGGGTGGCCGGCCGCACCGAGGGGGAACTCCTGGTGCTGGCCGCGGCGGAACAGGTGCTCGTCGCGCTGCGGTCGGTGTTCGTCTGCGATCCGCAGCCGCAGCGCATGCGGGCTCCCGCAGCGGCCCGGGAAGTGCTGTTGCGGCGTGGCTGCGACAACCTCGCCGCCGTGCTGCGGCGCACCGGAGGCGAATGCGCGAACCGCCACCATGCCCTGGTCAAGGCACTCGGGGCGGGATGCGCGGGCCCGGTCACGGACCTGACGGCGGAGGACCTTCCGGACGGTTCGGTACGGGCGCTGATCGGGCGTGGAACGAGGGGCGTGACACCGGTCGGACGGCTCGGCGAGGGCGAGTTGCGGTATCTGGCGCTCGCGCTGGTGCTGCTGACCGGGCCCCGGGTGGTGGACGTGGAGCAGGAGGTCGGGATGCCCGACGCGCACCGGGCGCTCACCGTGCTCGCCGACGGCTTCGACCGTGCGATGGACGCCCGGCAGGTGCGGGCGCTGACAGAACTGGCCGGGGAGGTGTGCCGTCGGGGGCACCTGAGACTCACCGGGACGGTCGCGGACGCTTCGCCGGTACGCGGGGGGAGTGGCGTGACGGTGGTAGACCTGGTGCCATGACGAACGATCCGGCGGCGACAGGTGTGACAGGCGTGGGCGGGGCGGCGGGCGAGGACGGCGCGCGAGACGCTCACGGGGGCGGCGTGCACGGGGACGGCGCGCGGGGTACGGGCGACGTGCACCGGGGTGGCGCGGGCGGCGTGCCCGGTGCGGGAGCCGGGGGACGCGGGGACCAGCGGGGCGCGGGTCCCGGTGTGGCGGCGCTCCAGCAGCGGTTGGCGGCCTTCGCCGCCGCGCGGAACTGGGAGCAGTACCACACGCCCAAGAACCTCGCGGCCGCGCTGAGCGTGGAGGCGTCCGAACTGGTCGAGATCTTCCAGTGGTTGACTCCGGAGCAGTCCGCCCGGGTGATGGAGGAACCGGACTCCGCGCACCGGGTCGCGGACGAGGTCGCCGACGTGCTCGCCTACCTGCTCCAGTTCTGCGAAGTGCTCGGAATCGACCCTCTGGCCGCCCTGTCCGCGAAGATCGAACGCAACGAACGGCGCTTCCCCGCCGAGGGAGTCTGACGCTCGGACCAACCCGGATGTCCCGCCCATCGTCACTCTTCGGAGTGATGGCAATATCCACAACGGCTTTGGTATGCACAGATTTCCGCATAGCACTGGCTTTTGCGACTCCCCGCCCTCACTCTGGGTAGTGAACAGGTAACGGGATACCGAGCGAGCGGGACGGCGACGGGGGTGGCTGGTGGACGCGAAGAGACTCATCAGGGCCTGCAGGCACGCGCTGCTGCACAGCGGAGCATCACTGCACGTGCTGGCGGAGGCGTGGCAGGCCCAGGCGCTGACCCAGGCCATCGGCGGAATGCTGGCGATGAAGGGCCCGCCGGAACTGCGCGGCGAGGCGCAAGGGCTCTGCGAGGCGGGGGGCCGGGGGTGCGGCCCGCTCGACTGGGCGGCGCTGTCCGCGGCCGGTCCCGAACTGCCGGGGTTCCTCGCGGGGCAGCCGCCCGACCTCATGCCGAGAGCGGCGCAGCTCACCGAGGTGGCGGACGCACGGGGCGCGCTGGTGGAACTGAGCGAACTTCTGGGAGAGGTGGGAATGGCCCTCGTCGCGGTGTCCTGCGCCACGGACGAGGACGGCTTCTACTGGCAGAGCATCGAGGCGATCGACGCCGCCGACGAGTCGAACGACCGGGTGCGCGGGCTGCTCCGCCGGCTCACGGTGTGGGAGCACAACAGATTGCAGGCTGTTGCCGACTCGGCGGCGGGGTCGTCATGACCCGGTTCCGGTCAGTGGGAGCGGTCGTGGTCACCGTCGTAGCGGTACTCCGGCCGACCGGGCCGGTAGCCCGCGCGCCACTCCTCCCGAGGCTCGCAGGCACCCGTGGCAGACGGGGGCGCAACGGCCTGCGAGCGGTCGCCGGTGGTCTGGAGATCGGCGTCGAGCTGCGAAAGATCGGCGGTCAGCGCCGCCATCAGTTCCTCCATCTGCTGCAACAGCCCCCTCGGGGCGACCTGCTGACCCGGCACGGACTGCGCTGCCGGATCCGCGCACGGAACGGTCTGTTCGGGAACGGCTTCCTGGGACATGACGGCCTCCTCGGCCCAGCCTCTCCCGGCGGGGGAGGTCGGTGTCGCTGTCAACGCCCCGGCAGCGGTCGTCGGTGCGCGGGCCGGGCAGTCCGGCTCCGCCCGAGCAAACGAGTGCTGGGGGCACCGGTCACTGACACGCCCGGGCGAGGACCCCCACGGCGCAGGAATTTCACTCGACAGGGCAGACGGAGACAGCCGAGCCCAACAGGGTTGACGACAGTTCGAACGTGCAGGATGGAGGCATGGATCTTCGAATCTTCACCGAGCCCCAGCAAGGGGCCGACTACGAGAAGCTGCTGACCGTCGCCAAGGCCACCGAGGACCTCGGGTTCGATGCCTTCTTCCGCTCGGACCACTATCTGAGCATGGGCTCCGCCGACGGGCTTCCAGGGCCGACCGACGCCTGGATCACCCTGGCCGGGCTCGCCAGGGAGACCAAGCGGATCCGGCTCGGGACCTTGATGACCGCGGGCACCTTCCGGCTTCCGGGAGTACTGGCCATCCAGGTCGCGCAGGTCGACCGGATGTCGGGTGGCCGGGTCGAACTCGGTCTGGGAGCCGGGTGGTTCGAGGAGGAGCACAAGGCGTACGGCATCCCCTTCCCCAAGGAGAAGTTCGCCAGGCTGGAGGAACAGCTGGCGATCGTCACCGGGTTGTGGGCAACCGAGGTCGGCGACACCTTCAGCTACGACGGCACCCACTACCAACTGACGGACTCGCCGGCGCTCCCCAAGCCCGCCCAGGCCAAGGTGCCGGTGCTGATCGGCGGACACGGCGCGGTCCGCACACCGAGGCTCGCGGCACAGTACGCCGACGAGTTCAACATCCCGTTCGCGTCGCTGGACGACACCGCGCGGCAGTTCGGCCGGGTCAGGGCGGCGGCGGAACAGGCCGGGCGGAAGCCGGGCGACCTGGTGTACTCCAACGCGCTGGTGGCGTGCGTGGGCAGGGACGACAGGGAGGTGGCGCGCCGGGCGGCGGCCATCGGACGCGAGGTGGACGAACTGAAGGCGAACGGGCTCGCGGGCTCCCCCGCCGAGGTGGTGGACCGGATCGGGAAGTTCGCCGAGATCGGCTCGACCCGGGTGTACCTCCAGATGCTGGACCTGGACGACCTCGACCACCTGGATCTGATCTCCTCGCAGGTGTTGTCCCAGCTCGGCCGGACCCGTTGACTCCCGCGTGGCCCAGCCCCCGGCCGAGCCACGCCGTACAGGAGAAGCCGTGAAGCCCACCCGCTCGCTCGCCGCCGCACTCGCCGAGGGGACCGTCGTCCTCGACGGCGGGTTGTCCAACCAACTCCGGTCGCAAGGGTGCGACTTGTCCGACGTGCTCTGGTCGGCGAGGCTGCTCGCCGAGGACGTGGGGCAGATCAGGGAGGCGCACGCGGCGTACGTGCGGGCGGGGGCCCAGGTGCTCATCACCTCCAGCTACCAGGCCACCTACGAGGGGTTCGCGCAGCGGGGCGTGGGACGCGACGAGGTGGGCGTGCTGCTTGCCCGCAGCGTGGAGCTGGCACGGGAGGCCGCCGGGCCGGCCGAGCGGAGCGTGTGGGTGGCGGCCTCGGTCGGGCCGTACGGGGCGATGCTCGCTGACGGCAGCGAGTACCGGGGGAGGTACGGGCTTTCGGTGCGGGAACTGGAGCGCTTCCACCGGCCGCGGATCGAGGCGCTGGCAGCGGCGGAGCCGGACGTGCTGGCGCTGGAGACTGTGTCCGACGTCGACGAGGCCGAGGCGCTGCTGCGCGCGGTCGGGGGAGCCGGGACGCCGGTCTGGCTGACGTACAGCATCGCCGGGGAGAGGACGCGGGCGGGGCAACCGCTGGCCGAGGCCTTCGCGGTCGCGGCGGGCAACGACCAGGTGCTCGCTGTGGGAGTGAACTGCTGCGAACCCGGGGACGTCGACCGGGCGGTGGCGATCGCCGCGGAGGCGACAGGGAAGCCGGTCGTGGCATACCCGAACAGCGGCGAGCGGTGGGATGCCGAAAAGCGCGACTGGACGGGGACCGGGACGTTCGACACGGGCCGGGTGCGGGGATGGCAGGAGGCCGGCGCACGTCTGGTCGGGGGCTGCTGCCGGGTCGGGCCGGACCGGATTGCCGCGCTGGCCGCGGACCTGGACGGCCGGGCGGGCGCCCAGGGCTGAGGCCCGAGCGCGCACGGGCCGGGGACAGGCGGGTGTCCCGCTCCGGAGCCGGGCTCGGCCCCCGGCCGGGTATGCACCTCGGTCACGTCCGGCAGACGCGTTGCAGCCGGGCTCGGCCCCCGGTCGGGTATGCACCTCGGTCACGTCCGGCAGACGCGGGCGCTCGTGCGGCGGGGCCAGGGAAAGGGGCGGGGCGTCGGCGACCTCGTGGACCGCGGCCCGGACAGCCCTGGCCGACCGAGGGCCTGGAAGGGGTGCGGCTCGCACCGTTCCAGGTGCTCGCGGCACAGGGGCGCTCGCTCGCCGCGGTCCCGCACGACCGGCAACTCGCCTGGGTGGACCGGCTGGTGGAGCACGACCCGACCAGCCTGCTGCAGACCACCCGCCGCCTGGCCGTCGACACGGGCGACGAGTCGTCCGTGCAGGCCGGCGTCGACTGGTGGCTGGAGATGACCGGGCGGGGCGGCGAGGGCATGGTCGTCAAGCTGGTGGACGCGCTGGTACGGGACGGCAGGGGGCGGCTCGTCCAGCCGGGTGTGAAGGTGCGCGGGCGGGAGTACCTGCGGATCGTCTACGGTCCCGAGTACACCCGGCCCGAGCAGTTGGAGCGGCTGCGGCAGCGCTTCCTCGGACACAAGAGGTCCCTCGCCCTGCGGGAGTACGCGCTGGGCCTCGAAGCGCTGGAACGGCTGGCTCGGGGCGAGCCGCTGTGGCGGGTGCACGAGGCGGTGTTCGCGGTGCTGGCACTGGAGTCGGAACCGGTGGACCCGCGGCTCTGAGGCACACCGGGGCGCCGGGGCCGCATGTGCAGGGCTGCGGCCCCGGCCGTGCCGCACACGGGCGTCGACCCCCTGGCACGGACGTCGAGTCCCTCTTGGCACGCGCGCGTCGTGCTGTGCGGGTACGGGCTGTGCCGGCACGCGCGCCCGGCCGACCCGGCGCGGACATCCAGGCGGGTGGGCGCCGGTGCTGGGGGGACGGGTCGGACACGGGCGTGGCAGCGGGGGCGGGGGTGCTGCCGGGTGTGCGGCCGGGGCCGGACCGGGAGTGGCCGCGACGTCCGTGTTCATCGGCAGGGCGCGAGCCGCCCGTCTCGGCCAGGATGGAGCCATGGGATTCCATGTCGACTCCGAGACCGGGCGGCTGCGCCGCGTCATCCTCCACCGTCCCGACCTGGAGCTGAAGCGGCTCACGCCCAGCAACAAGGACGCGCTCCTGTTCGACGACGTGCTCTGGGTGCGCCGCGCGCGCCAGGAGCACGACGGGTTCGCGGACGTCCTGCGCGACCGGGGCGTGGAGGTGCACCTCTTCGGCGACCTCCTCGCCGAGGCCCTCGAACTCCCGGACGCCAGACGCCTCGTACTGGACCGGGTCTTCGACGAGAAGGAGTACGGGCCGCTCGCCACCGACCACCTGCGCGCCGCCTTCGACGAACTTCCCGCCGCCGAACTCTGCGAGGCGCTCGTCGGCGGCATGACCAAGCGCGAGTACCTGGAACGGCACTCCGAGCCGATCTCGGTCCGCTTCCACGTCATGGAGCCCGACGACTTCCTCCTCGGACCGCTTCCCAACCACCTCTTCACCCGCGACACCTCGGCCTGGATCTACGACGGGGTGTCCATCAACGCGATGCGCTGGCCCGCCCGGCAGCGCGAGACCGTGCACTTCGAGGCGATCTACAAGCACCATCCGCTCTTCACCGGCCCCGAGGCCGGCTCCTTCCACACCTGGTCGGAGGGGCAGAGCGACTACCCGTCGACCATCGAGGGCGGTGACGTGCTGGTCATCGGCAACGGGGCCGTGCTGATCGGGATGAGTGAACGGACGACTCCGCAGGCGGTGGAGATGCTGGCCAGGGGGATGTTCGCGGCCGGTTCGGCGAAGACGATCGTCGCGCTGGACATGCCCAAGCGGCGGGCCTTCATGCACCTCGACACGGTGATGACCATGGTCGACGGCGACACCTTCACCCAGTACGCGGGCCTCGGCATGCTTCGCTCGTACACGATCGAACCCGGTGCCGGCGACAACGAACTCAAGGTCACCGACCACCCGCCGGAGCACATGCACCGCGCCATCGCCGCCGAGCTGGGCCTGGACTCCGTGCGCGTGCTGACCGCGACGCAGGATGTGCATGCGGCGGAGCGGGAGCAGTGGGACGACGGCTGCAACGTCCTCGCTGTCGAGCCGGGGGTGGTAGTGGCGTACGAACGCAACGCGACGACAAACACGCACCTGCGCAAACAGGGCATCGAAGTGATCGAGATCCGGGGCAGCGAACTGGGCAGGGGGCGTGGCGGGCCGCGCTGCATGAGCTGCCCGATCGAACGTGAGGCCGTATAGGTTCCCGTTGATCTGTATAGTGATGCGCCTCGTACTCCGTAGTCGTCACCTGGAGCCGTCACCATGACGTCGTCGTTTCTCGAAGGCCGCCACTTCCTCAAGGAGGCGGATCTCACCGCAGAGGAGTTCCGCGGACTGATCGACCTGGCCGCCGGGCTGAAGGCGGCCAAGAAGTCCGGCACCGAGGTCCAGCGGCTGCGCGGCAGAAACATCGCGCTGATCTTCGAGAAGACGTCCACCCGCACCCGCTGCGCCTTCGAGGTCGCCGCCGCCGATCAGGGCGCCTCGACGACGTACCTCGACCCGGCAGGTTCGCAGATCGGCCACAAGGAGTCCCCGAAGGACACCGCGCGGGTGCTCGGCCGGATGTTCGACGGCATCCAGTACCGGGGCGACGCGCAGGCGACGGTCGAGGAGCTGGCCCGGTACGCCGGAGTACCGGTCTTCAACGGGCTCACCGACGACTGGCACCCCACTCAGATGCTCGCCGACGTGCTGACGATGGTCGAGCATCGCCCGGGGCAGCCGCTGGGAACGACCGCCTTCGCCTACCTCGGCGACGCCCGCTTCAACATGGGCAACTCGTACCTCATGACGGGCGCCCTGCTCGGCATGGACGTGCGGATCGTCGCGCCCCGCGCCTACTGGCCCGCCAAGGAGATCGTCGCGCAGGCCCGTGCGCTGGCGGAGGGAAGCGGTGCGCGGATCACGCTCACCGAGGAGGTAGAGCAGGGCGTTCGGGGCGCGCATTTCGTCGCGACCGACGTGTGGGTGTCGATGGGGGAGCCCAAGGAGGTCTGGGCGGAGCGGATCGAGGCCCTCGCCCCGTACGCCGTGACGATGGACGTGCTGCGCGCCACCGGAAACCCGGACGTAAAGTTCCTGCACTGCCTGCCTGCCTTCCACGACCTCGGCACGAAAATCGGGCGCGAGATCCACGAGCAGTACGGGCTGTCCTCGCTGGAGGTCACCGACGAGGTCTTCGAGTCGGCGCACTCCGTCGTCTTCGACGAGGCGGAGAACCGGCTGCACACGATCAAGGCGGTTCTGGTGGCGACGATGGCCTCCGCGAAGGACCTCGAATAGCGATACGCCCGATTGGGTGAACATGCGGTGCGGTGCTTACGATGTCATCGCTTCATGGGGTTCGGGCACATGTGCTCGGACCCCATTCGCTTGCTCAGACCGTGCACCAGAGATGAGAACCGCCCCATGTCCCCCCTGCAACGCATCAAGTCGCCCGATCTCCTCGTCGCCGAGTCCGGCGCGGACCTCGAAGGCCACGGCCTGAAGCGGACCATGGGGCTCTTCCAGCTCGTCTGCTTCGGCGTCGGCGCGATCGTCGGCACCGGCATCTTCGTCGGACTCTCCGACAGCGTCGCCGAGGCCGGCCCCGCCGTCGTGATCTCCTTCGTCCTGGCGGCGATCACCTGCATCTTCACCGCGTTCTCCTTCGCGGAGCTGGGCGGCGCGATCCCCGTCTCGGGCAGTTCCTACTCCTTCGCGTACGCCACCCTCGGCGAACGCGTCGCGTTCCTCGTCGGCTGGTGCCTGCTCCTGGAGTACGGCGTGTCGGTGTCGGCCGTCGCCGTCGGCTGGGGCCAGTACCTCAACGAACTGCTGCACAGCCTGGTCGGCTGGCAACTGCCCGCCGCGCTCTCCAACCCGCCCGGCGACGGCGGAGTCGTCAATATCCCGGCCGTCGTCGTGATCGCCCTCGCCGCACTGCTCCTGGTGCGGGGCATCCGTGAGAGCGCCCGGGCCACCGCCGTGATGGCTGTGATCAAGATCGGCGTACTGCTGCTGTTCTGCGCGATCGCCTTCACCGCTTTCCGCTCCGACAACCTTTCGCCGTTCGCCGAGCACGGGATGGCGGGCGTGACCGCCGGAGCCTCGCTGGCGTTCTTCTCGTACATCGGCTTCGACGCGATCACGACGGCCGGTGAAGAGGTCAAGAACCCGCGCAAGAACATCCCCATCGCGATCATGATCTGCATCGGTGTGGTCACGCTGCTCTACTGCCTGGTCGCGGTGGCCGCCATCGGCGCGATGTCCGCAGACGACGTCGCGTCCAAGCCCGCCGCGCTCTCGCTGATCGTCAACCAGGTCACCGACTCCACCCTCGGCGGCGGAATCATCGCCTTCGGCGCGGTCGTCGCCATCGCGTCCGTGGTGCTCGCCGTGATGTACGGGCAGACCCGCATCCTCATGTCGATGTCCCGCGACGGCCTCGTCCCGCGCGTCTTCGAACGGGTCTCGCCCAAGACCTCGACGCCGGTCGCCAACACCTGGATCGTGGCGGGCGTCTTCGCTGTCCCGGCAGCCGTCGTGCCGCTGGACGTCGTCATGAACCTCACGACCATCGGCACCCTCGCCGTCATGGCCGTGGTGAACATCGCGGTGATCGCGCTGCGCCGGCGCAATCCGGACCTGCCGCGGTCCTTCCGGGTGCCGTTCTTCCCGGTGCTGCCGGTAGCGGGCGTGCTCTTCTGTCTGTACCTGATCTACGGGACCGGCTGGCTGACATGGCTCCAGTTCGGCGCGTTCCTGATCCTTGGAGCGTTGGTGTACACGCTCTACGGCCGCCGGAACTCGCGGCTGGGCAAGGCCGCGGACATCGCACCGGAGGTCACCGCGCGGCCGGAAGCCTGAACCAGACCGCCTTGCCCGAGTCGGTGCGGCGGTGCCCGCAGTCGGAGCTGAGCGTCCGTATCAGCAGCAGACCGCGGCCGTGCTCCTGCCACGGATCGGGGCACGCGTCGTCCGACGAGCGGTCCAGGTTCCCCGGCGGCTCGGGGTCGCCGTCGTGCACTTCCACCTGGCAGCCCGCCGGCAGCAGCTCCACCACCAGCTCGATGGGGGTGGAGCTGCTGGTGTGTTCCACGGCGTTCGCGACGAGTTCGGCGGTGAGCAGTTCGGCCGTGTCGCAGTCCGTCACCGGAGTTCCCAGATCCGCCAGCGCCGTACGCACCAGGGCGCGGGCCAGCGGCACCGCGGAGGCGGAGTGCGGCAGTTCGATGCGCCAGAAGGAAGGGCCGGAGGCAGAGAGCAAGGCGGGATCCGATCGAGGAGCGGGGTCTCCCTTCCACCGTACGAAGCGAACGGCCGTTCCCCTAGGGTCGCTCGCCGGAACCGTGCGGGACCTGCGCCACAGCGGCACCGGACCAACGGCGGGTGGACCCTACGATATCGCGCACTCGTGACGGGAGTCACGGGCCGGTGATAGCTTCGAGGGACCGCCACCAGCCAGCACCGGCAACCGGGAGGCCGCATCCCATGAGCCCGTTCCTCAGTTCCGCGCCGCGCACCGAGAAGTGGCAGCACCTGCGGCTGACCCTGGACGAAGGCGTCGCCACCGTCACCCTCGCCCGGCCCGAGAAGCTCAACGCCCTCACCTTCGGGGCGTACGCGGACCTGCGCGACCTCCTCGCCGAACTCGCCAGGGAACGCTCCGTGCGCGCCCTGGTGCTGGCCGGGGAGGGGCGTGGGTTCTGCTCGGGCGGCGACGTGGACGACATCATCGGCGCGACCCTCGGCATGGACACCGCCCAGCTCCTCGACTTCAACCGGATGACCGGCCAGGTCGTACGGGCACTGCGCGAGGCACCGTTTCCGGTGATCGCAGCCCTGCACGGTGTCGCCGCCGGAGCGGGCGCGGTCCTCGCGCTCGCCGCGGACTTCCGCATCGCGGACCCCTCGGTCAAGTTCTCCTTCCTCTTCACCAAGGTGGGCCTGTCGGGCGGCGACATGGGAGCGGCCTACCTGTTGCCCCGGGTCGTCGGGCTCGGCCACGCCACCCGGCTGCTGATGCTGGGCGAACCGGTCCGCGCCCCGGAGGCCGAACGGATCGGCCTGCTCAGCGAGCTGACCGCGGAGGGCGAGGCCGGCACCCGCGCCGCAGCCCTCGCGCGCCGTCTCGCCGACGGCCCCGCCCTGGCGCACGCCCAGACCAAGGCCCTCCTCACCGCCGAACTCGACATGCCGCTGGCCGCCTCCGTCGAACTCGACGCCGCCACCCAGGCCCTGCTCATGAACGGCGAGGACTACGCCGAGTTCCACGCCGCCTTCACCGAGAAGCGCCCCCCGAAGTGGCAGGGCCGCTAGCCATGACCACCAATCCCGCCGCCCCGGGGCCCCCCTCCCCCCGCCCCACCCCTCCCGCCCCCACCACGTCCGAACCCACCCCTCCCCGCCCCGCCCCCGCGCACCCCGGTCCGCAGGGCACCGGCCGCCCACTGCGCATCGCCGTGGTCGGCGGCGGCCCCGGCGGGCTGTACGCAGCCGCCCTGCTCAAGCGGCTCGACCCCACCCGCGAGGTCACCGTCTGGGAACGCGGCGCCCCCGACGACACCTTCGGCTTCGGGGTCGTCCTCTCCGACGAGACCCTCGGCGGCATCGAGCACGCCGACCCCGAGGTCTACCGGGCACTGACCGCCGAATTCGTGCGCTGGGACGACATCGACGTCGTCCACCGGGGCAGGCGCCTCACCTCCGGCGGCCACGGCTTCGCCGCCCTCGGCCGACGCAGGCTCCTGGAGATCCTGCACGCCCGCTGCCGCGAGCTGGGCGTTGTCCTGCGCATCCGTACCGAGGCCCCGCCCGCCTCCGACCTCGCCCGCTCTCACGACCTGGTGGTCGCCGCCGACGGTGTGCACAGCCTCACCCGCCAGGCGCACGCCGACGTCTTCCGCCCCCGCCTCACCTCCCACCGCTGCCGGTACATCTGGCTCGCCGCCGACTTCGCCTTCGACGCGTTCCGGTTCGAGATCGCCGAGACCGAACACGGCGCCATGCAACTGCACGGCTACCCCTACGCGAAGGACTCCTCGACGGTCATCGTGGAGATGCGAGAGGAGGTCTGGCGCGCGGCCGGACTCGATACCTGCGACGAGGCCGAGTCCGTCGCACGCTGCGCCAAGATCTTTTCCGAAGCCCTTGGCGGCCGCCCCCTGAGGGGCAACAACTCCTCCTGGACCGCCTTCCGCACCGTCGTCAAGGACCGCTGGTCCCACGGCAACACGGTCCTCCTCGGCGACGCCGCCCACACCGCGCACTTCTCCATCGGCTCCGGCACCAAGCTCGCCGTCGAGGACGCACTTGCCCTGGCCGCCTGCATCGAGGAACAACCCGATCTGCCGACCGCCCTCGCCGCCTACGAAGAAGAACGCCGCCCCGTCGTCGAGTCCACGCAGCGCGCCGCAGCCGCCAGCCTCCGCTGGTTCGAGGACCTGGCCACCTACCTGGACCAGCCGCCCCGCCAGTTCGCGTTCAACCTCCTCACCCGCAGCCGCCGCGTCACCCACGACAACCTCCTGTTGCGCGACAGCGCCTTCACCCAAGCCGTCGAGCGGGACTTCGGCTGCACTCCCGGCACGCCCCCGATGTTCACCCCCTTCCGGCTGCGCGGCCTCGAACTGCGCAACCGGGTCGTCGTGTCACCCATGGACATGTACTCCGCCGAGAACGGTGTCCCCGGCGACTTCCACCTCGTCCACCTCGGCGCCCGCGCACTCGGTGGAGCGGGCCTGGTCATGACCGAGATGGTCTGCGTCAGCCCCGAGGGCCGCATCACCCCCGGCTGCGCCGGCCTCTACGCCCCCGAACAGGCCGCCGCTTGGCGGCGCATCACCGAATTCGTCCACCGGCAGTCCCCGGGGACCGCCATCGGCGTGCAGTTGGGCCACTCCGGTCGCAAGGGCTCCACCAGGCTCATGTGGGACGGCATCGACCAGCCGCTCCCCACAGATGACGACAACTGGCCCCTCGTCGCCCCCTCCCCGCTGCCCTACCGGACGGGCGTCAACCAGGTACCCGCCCAGCTCGACCGCTCCGGCCTGATCGACGTCCGCGAACAGTTCGCCGCCTCCGCCTGGCGGGCCGCCCGCTGCGGCTTCGACCTCCTCGAACTGCACTGTGCCCACGGTTACTTGTTGTCCAGCTTCCTCTCCCCTCTCACCAACCGGCGCACCGATGCCTACGGCGGGAGCCTCGCCCGCCGCCTCCGCTTCCCACTGGAAGTCTTCGACGCCGTCCGCGGCATCTGGCCCGACGACAAGCCCATGACCGTCCGCATCTCCGCCACCGACTGGGCCGCGGGCGGCACCACGGAGGAGGAGGCGGTCGAGATCGCCCGCGCCTTCGTCGCTCACGGCGCCGACGCCATCGACGTCTCCACCGGCCAGGTCGTCCCCGACGAGGCCCCCGAGTTCGGCCGTTCCTACCAGACCCCCTTCGCCGACCGGATCCGCAACATCCTCGGCGTTCCGGTCATCGCCGTCGGAGCCATCTCCTCCTGGGACGACGTCAACTCCCTCCTCCTCGCCGGCCGCGCCGATCTCTGTGCACTCGCCCGCCCCCACCTCTACGACCCCCACTGGACCCTGCACGCCGCCGCCGAACAGGACTACTCCGGCCCCGGCGCCCCCTGGCCCCTCCCGTACCGGGCCGGCAGCCGCCGCCCCCCGACCGGTCGCACCGACGGCCCCAAGCCCCGACTCAGCCTGCGCAGTCCATGACGGGCCCGCCGCCCCGCCGCACTCCGGGCGCGCGCTTCCTGCCCCTTGAACGCTCCGGTCACCTCACCCCTTTCGTTCGATCACCACCCTGTCCGTCACCGGCCGGTAGCCGAGCCGCTGGTAGAGCCCGTTGCTGGTCGGGTTGGCCAGGTCGGTGAAGAGCAGCACCTCCGAGGCCCCGGCGGCCCGCGCGGACGAGCTCAGCGCCGCCGTCACCGCCGCTCCGAATCCCCGGCCGCGCCGCTCGGGCGGCGTGTAGACCGGGGCCAGGCGCACGGCGCCCTCGGCCGGGCGGCTCACCCCGGCCACGGACACCGGAGCGCCGTCGTGCTCCCAGACCATCAGCCCGCCGTACGACAACCGCTCGGCCACCGCAGCCTCCACCCCCGCCGCCGGCAGCCCGGTGTCCCGGCCGAAAGCACGGAACCAGTCGGCCAGCAGAGCCCGATCGGCGCCGGTCGCGGTGCGTGCCCGTCCCGAAGGAACGGGCGACGGAGGTATCAGCTCGCCCAGCCGGTAGAGGCGGTGCTCCCGCACGCTCCGGCATCCCGGCCACTGTCCGGCCAGTGCCGCCGCGAGGCGCCGCTCGGCGTCGACCGCCGACGCGCCGTGCTGCTCGCAGGCGCGGGCCAGCGGGTCCACCGCCTCCACCGGAACGGCACTCACCACCAGCGGATGCGGCGGCGTCCACAGTGCCGCCGCGTCCACCTCACCGCCCGCCCCGCGCCACCAGCCGAAGAGCGGCGCGGCCTCACCGAAGGCGGCCAAGCCGCGACGCTGCAACGCGGCCGCACAGGTCAGCAGCACGGTGTTCTCCACCGGCCGGGCGGCCACCGCGGCACCGGCAGCGCTCAGATACGCGTCGAGGTCCTCGCTGAATGTCCAGGTCATGCCCCATGATGCGCACCCGGCCGCAGACCGTGCGCCGCATTTTCCACAGCGCCGGGCCTACGGTCGTACAAGTGCGTCCGGGCGTACGAACGCCGCTCCCGCATCGCGCAGCCGGGCGTGCAACTCCGCGAAGACCTCGGCCGACCGGCCGCCCGGCCAGTCCTCGGGCAGGAGCGCGACCGGCAGACCGGGGTCCGCGTACGGCAGCCGCCGCCACGAGTCCAGGGCCAGGAGGTAGTCGCGGTAGGCACGCTCCGCGTCCCACGGCGGCTCGGCGCCGGGCCCGGTCGACGCCGGGGCGCCGTGCGGCCTGGACTGCCACTCCCGCAGCACCGGTTCGTGCCGCTCCAGGAACTCCTCGTGCAACCGGGCGATCGCCCCCAGGTCCCACCACCGCGCCACCGCCTCCCGCGTCGCCGCGAACCCCAGGTGCTCACCCCTGAACAGGTCCACGTACGCGTCGAGCTGCAGTCGCTGCAGAGTGTGCCGGGTCTCGTCGTAGAGGCCGCCGGGAGCGATCCACACCCCCGGCGCCGCCGTCCCGAAGCCGAGCCGGGCGAGCCGGGAGCGCAGCACGTGCCGTTTGGCGCGCTCGGCCTCCGGGACGGAGAACACCGCGAGCACCCAGCCGTCCGACGCGCGGGGTTCCGTACGGGAATAGATGCGTTGGTCGCCGTCGTCGAGGAGCTGGCGGGCGTCGCCGGACAGGGCGTATCCGGCCGCGCCCCCGGCCGTACGCCCCGGCACCAGCAGCCCGCGTCTCTTCAGACGGGAGACCGCCGAGCGGACGGACGGCGCGTCCACGCCGACGGCCGCGAGCAGCCGGATGAGCGAGGCGACGGGCACCGGCTCCTCACCGTCCGCACCGGTCTCGGCGCCCGCGCCGCGCCCGTAGGCGCCGTACAGCGTGATGATCAGGGAACGGGGAGTGTGCAGGTCAGCCACGTGATCACTGTACGTTCCCGGGGGCTGCGGGAGACCTCGGGCCGTCGGTTGCCGCCGCCTGCCGTGCACCCGGCCGCCGCAACCGGAACCGCTGCAGCTTTCCCGTGGGCGTGCGCGGCAGCGCGTCCAGGAACTCGATCTCACGCGGACACTTGTACGGGACCAGCTCCGCCTTCACGAAGTCTCGCAGCAGCGCCGCCGTTTCCTCGCTGCGCGGCACTCCCTCCCGTACCACCACGTAGGCGGCCACGACCTGTCCGCGCACGGCGTCCTCGCGGCCGACCACCGCGGCCTCCAGCACGTCGGGGTGGCGCAGCAGCGCGTCCTCCACCTCCGGGCCCGCGATGTTGTACCCGGCGGAGATGATCATGTCGTCCGCTCGTGCCACATAGCGGAAACAGCCGTCCGCGTCGCGCACGTAGGTGTCACCGGTGAGGTTCCAGCCGTCGCGCACGTACACCTGTTGCCGTTCGTCCGACAGGTACCGGCAGCCGACGGGTCCCCGTACGGCCAGCAGCCCCGGCACCCCGTCGGCGACTTCGTTGCCCGCCGCGTCCACCACGCGCGCCTGCCAGCCGGGAACCGGGCGGCCGGTGGTCCCGGGCCGGATCTCCTCGTCGGCGGCAGAGATGAAGATGTGCAGCAGCTCGGTCGCGCCGATACCGTTGATGATCCGCACGCCCGTGCGCTCGAACCAGTCCCGCCAGGTGGATTCCGGAAGGTTCTCGCCCGCCGAGACGCAGCGGCGCAGAGCGCTCAGGTCGTACGCGGAGGGGGAGGTGACCTCGTCCAGCATCAGCCGGTAGGCAGTCGGGGCGGTGAACAGCACCGACACCCGGTGCTCCGCCAGCGCCGGCAACAACTGCCGGGGGCCTGCCTGCTCCAGCAGCAGGGCGGACGCACCGACCCGCATCGGGAAGACCACCAGACCGCCGAGTCCGAAGGTGAAGCCGAGCGGCGGGCTGCCCGTGAACACGTCGTCGGGCTCCGGCTTCAGCACGTGCTGGGAGAAGGTGTCCGCGATGGCCAGCACGTCCCGGTGGAAGTGCATGCACCCCTTGGGGCGTCCGGTCGTCCCCGAGGTGAAGGCGATCAGCGCGACGTCGTCGGACGAGGTCCGGACCGCCTCGAACCGCGTCGGCTTGATCGCCGCCTGCCGCACCAGGTCGTCCGGCGCGTCCCCGCCGAACGAGGTGATGCGCAGTCCGGGCACCTCCGCCTTCACCAGGTCGTCCACGGTTCTCACGTCGCACAGCGCGTGGCCGACCTGCGCGATGTCGCAGATCGCGGCCAGTTCGGACGCCCGCTGCTGAGCCAGCACGGTCACGGCGACCGCGCCCGCCTTCAGCACGGCCAGCCAGCAGGCCACCAGCCAGGGCGTGGTGAGCCCCCGCAGCAGGACGCGGTTTCCGGCAACCACGCCCAGATCCTGTGTCAGGACGTACGCGATCTGGTCGGTGTGGTCGCGCAGTTCCCCGTACGACCACACCTCGCCGGAGAGCGTGCGCAGGGCGGGCCGGTCGGCGCGGAACTGCTCAAGGGTGCGGTCCAGGAGCTCGACGGCGCAGTTGAGGCCGGCGGGGTAGTGGAGTTCCGGCAGTTCGAAGAGGAGTTCGGGCCACTGCTCGGCGGGCGGCAGGTGGTCGCGCGGAAAGGTGTCGGCGTGGGCCGAGGGGTGCAGCTCCATGGCCATGGCGGGTTGGCCCCCTTGCAGCGAGCGGTCCGGGTTGCGGCTGACGGGTCCGGCGACGACCGACGGCCCGGTGGCGGCCGGCGGGCGGGGCGGGCGAGTGGTCCGGCAGAGCTGTGTTGTCGGCGCTGTAGTGCTGGCACCGACGAGCGTATCGTGATGGTGACGACAGTCAACGGTCCGCGATAACACGCGAGATGAGAGGGGCCGCAGATGCCCGAATTCGCGCTGGAGCCGGAGCAGGAAGAGTGGTGCGAGGAGTTGCGCGCGCTGGCTGCGGAGCGCCTGCGCCCCCTGGCGGAGAAGAGGGAGCCCGGCCTGCTCAACCGTCCACTCGTCACCGCACTGGGCGAACTCGGCCTGCTGGACCGCCTGTTCACCGCCGGAGCACTCGACCTGTGCCTGATGCGGGAGTCCCTCGCGCACGGCTGCACGGAGGCCGAGACGGCCCTGGCGCTCCAGGGGCTGGGCGCCTCGCCGGTGGCCCGCGCCGGCAGCGACGAGCAGCGCGCCCGCTGGCTGCCGGGGGTACGGGCCGGGCGTACCGTCGCCGCGTTCGCGCTGAGCGAGCCGGGGGCCGGGTCGGACGCGGCGTCGCTCGCACTCCGGGCGGAACCCGTGACCGGCACCGCCGGAGGCGGAGGATCCGCAGCGGGCGGGGGAGGCGGCTGGCGGCTCAGCGGTGAGAAGTGCTGGATCTCCAACGCGCCGTACGCCGACTTCTACACCGTCTTCGCCCGTACCACCCCGGGCGGCGGCGCGCGCGGCGTCACCGCGTTCCTCGTTCCCGCGGACCGCCCGGGACTGACCGGTGCCGCGCTCGACATGCTGTCCCCGCACCCCATCGGCAGCCTGGCCTTCGACGCCGTCCACGTCACCGAAGCCGATGTCATCGGCACACCGGACAGGGGCTTCCGCGTCGCCATGGACACCCTCAACCTCTTCCGGCCGAGCGTCGGCGCCTTCGCGGTCGGCATGGCACGGGCCGCACTCGACGCGACGCTCGCCCACACCGCCGGACGCACCGCGTTCGGCGGACCGTTGAAGGACCTCCAGTCCGTGGCACACCGGGTCGCCGAGATGGCCACCCGTACGGAAGCGGCGCGGCTGCTCGTCTACGCGGCGGCGGCCGCGTACGACAGGAACGAACCGCAGGTGCCGAAGAGTTCCGCCATGGCGAAGCTCTTCGCCACCGAGACCGCACAGTTCGTCGTGGACGCGGCCGTGCAACTGCACGGCGCCCGCGCCCTCCAGCGCGGCCACCTCCTCGAACACCTCTACCGGGAGGTGCGCGCCCCCCGCATCTACGAGGGCGCGACCGAGGTCCAGCGCACCATCATCGCGAAGGAGCTGTACGCCCGATGACCTCCCTCAAGCGCCACAACCCCGCCGAACTCGCCCCGCCCACCGGCTTCTCGCACGCCGTCAGCGTGGCGGCGAGCGGGTCCCGGCTGGTCTTCCTGGCTGGCCAGACCGCGCTCGACGGGGCGGGAAAGGTGGTCGGCGCGACGCTGCCGGAGCAGTTCGAGACGGCACTCGGCAATCTGCTGGGCGCGCTCGCCGCGGCCGGCGGCGCTCCCGGCGACCTGGCCCGGGTGACCGTCTACGCGACGGACGTCGCCGACTACCGCGAGCACGCGGCCGAACTGGGCCGCATCTGGCGTCGGTTGGCGGGCCGGGACTACCCGGCGATGGCGGTGGTGGGCGTGGTCCGGCTGTGGGACGAGCAGGCGCTCGTGGAACTCGACGGCATCGCCGTGCTGTGACGACGCCAAGACGACCGGATCGCCGTGCTGTGACGACGCCTGGTCTCGTGCCGACGGGGCGACTCGAGCACGTCGTCGCCGTCCCCGTAGACGGACGGCGATGCCCCTGCCGTGCCCGGAACGCACGTGCGGCGAGGGGAGTTGGGGGTCCCTTGGCAGGTGCGGTGTCGTGTGACATATTACTGCCGTGTTCACGAGGCGCACCTTCGATGTTGTCGTCGTCGGGGCCGGCGTGGTCGGCGCGGCCTGCGCCTTCTACACCTCCCGGTCCGGGCTCTGCGTCGCCGTGGTCGACCGGGGCCCGGTCGCGGGCGGCACCACCGGCGCCGGTGAGGGCAACCTGCTCGTCTCCGACAAGCAGCCGGGCCCCGAACTCGACCTCGCGCTGCTGTCCACGAGACTGTGGCGCGAACTCGCGGAGGAGTTCCCGGCCACCTTCGAGTACGAGGCGAAGGGCGGCCTCGTGGTCGCGGCGCAGCAGGACGGGCTCGCAGCGCTCCGTACCTTCGCCGCCACGCAGGCCGCGGCGGGCGTGCAGTGCGAGGACGTCCCGCACCTCGCCGACGTGGAACCGCACCTCGCCCCCGGGCTCGCGGGCGGGGTCCGCTACCCGCAGGACGCCCAGGTCCAGCCCGCCTTGGCCGCCGCCCACCTCCTGAGGGCATCCGGGGCCCGACTGCTGCTGGGCGAAGAGGTCATCGGCGTACTGCGCACCACGGACGGCGCGGTGCGCGGAGTGCGCACGCCGCGCGGCGACCTCCTGGCGCCCGCGGTCGTCAACGCCGCCGGTACGTGGGGCGGGCAGGTCGCCGAACTCGCCGGGACGTCGCTGCCCGTGCTGCCCCGGCGCGGATTCGTGCTCGTCACCGAGCCGCTGCCCCGGGTCGTACGGCACAAGGTGTACGCGGCGGACTATGTGGCCGACGTGGCGAGCGGGTCCGCGGCACTCCAGACGTCGGCGGTGGTCGAAGGGACGGCGGCCGGGCCGGTGCTGATCGGGGCGAGCCGGGAGCGGGTCGGGTTCGACAGGTCGCTCTCGACGGAAGTGCTGGGGAAGCTGGCGCGCCAGGCCCAGGAACTGTTCCCGGTGTTGCGGGGGGTGCGGGTGATGCGCACCTACCACGGGTTCCGGCCGTACCTGCCCGACCACCATCCGGCGATCGGCGCGGACGGGCGGGTACCGGGGCTGTGGCACGCGTGCGGGCACGAGGGGGCGGGCGTGGGGCTGGCTCCGGCGACGGGGGCGTTGATCGCCGACGGGCTGGCCGGGAGTGGCGGGAGACTCGATCGAAGGGCGGTGGACGTCCGGGCGTTCCGTCCCGGGAGGTTCGGATCAGGGCCGCCGCAACCAGGCCGGGCGGACGCCGGAGCGTGGCCGTCCGCACCCGGCCCGACCGACCGGCCCCCGGCATGAATCCACCGGGCGGGAAGCACTGCGGAGCCGCCGCACGAGCCCCCTGTTCGCTCGCCCCGCGCGAGCCCTCCGTGTCGGTTCTCCGCATGAGCCCGACGGATGAAGGAGTCCGACCGTGTTCCGTTCTCGTCGCAGTCCCCTCGGGCTCGCCCGCGCCACCCCCGGGGCCCCGTTCGACATCACCCTCGACGGGCGTCCGGTACCCGCGTTCGACGGGCAGAGCGTGGCCGCCGCGCTGTGGGCGGACGGGGTGCTCTCCTGGCGGACCACGCGCGGTTCCGGGAAGCCACGCGGGGCGTTCTGCGCCATCGGATCCTGCTACGACTGCCTCGCGACCATCAACTCCCGCCCCAACCAGCGCGCTTGTCTCGTTCCGGCCCGGCCGGGCGACGCCGTGACCACCCAGAAAGGACACGGACGTGCCGACCTCGCCGTCTGAGGAGCAGGGGCCGTACGACCTCGCCGTTGTCGGCGCGGGGCCCGCCGGGCTCGCCGCCGCCGTCACCGCCGCCCGGCTCGGGCTGCACGTCGCCCTCGTGGACGCGGCCTCCCGCGTCGGCGGCCAGTTCTACCGGCAGCCGGCGGCCGGGCTGCACGCCCGGCGGCCCGAGGCGCTGCACCACTCCTGGTCCGCCTTCGCCCGCCGTGCCGCGCAACTGGACGTGCACACGGCCGCCGGACGGATCCGGCATCTCGCCGAGCACCATGTCTGGGCCGTCACCGGCGAGGCGGGACAGTGGGCCGTGCACGCGGCGCGCGGGCCGGACGGGAGCGGCGAGACGGTCGTCGTCCGGGCCCGCAAGGTGCTGCTCGCCACCGGCGCCTATGAACGCCAACTCCCGTTCCCGGGCTGGACGCTGCCCGGGGTTGTCGGCGCCGACGGTGCGCAGGCGCTGCTCAAGGGCGCTCTGGTGCTGCCGGGCCGCCGGGTCGTCGTCGCGGGGAGCGGACCGCTGCTTCTCGCCGTCGCGGGCTCGCTCGCCGCCGCGGGCGCCACCGTGCCGGTCGTCGTCGAGGCGAGCGGCTACGGAGGGTACGCCCGGCGTCCGGGCGTGCTCGCCGCCAACCCGGGCAAGCTCGCGGAGGGCGCGGTGCATGCGGCAGCCCTCGTCCGGCACGGGATACGGGTACGCAACCGAAGTGCCGTGACCGACGTGCACGGCACCACGCGCGTCGAGGCGGTGACCGTCACGCGGCTTGACGAGGAGTGGCGGGCGGTGCCCGGGACCGGGGTGCGGATCCCGTGCGACGTACTGGCCGTCGGGCACGGGCTGCTCCCGCAGGTGGAGTTGGCGACCGGCGTGGGCTGCGCCACCCGCCGCACCCCGGACGGCGCGCACGCCCTGGTCGTCGACGCCAGGCAGCGCACCACCGTCCCCGGGCTCTGGTCCGCCGGGGAGACCGGGGGAGTGGGAGGCGCTGCACTCGCGTTTCTGGAGGGTGAGTTGGCGGCCCGCGACATTGGCCGAAGTGGCGAGGGGGCGGCTTCCCTGGCGCGCCGTCGTGACCGGCTCCGCCATTTCGGTGAAGCCATGGCCGCCGCTCACGCTCCCGGGCCGGCCTGGCCGGAGTGGTTGCGGGACGACACCGAAGTCTGCCGGTGCGAAGAGGTCACGGCGAGCCGGGTACGGGAGGCCGTGAACGACCTCGGGGCACGGGACGCCCGTACGGTGAAGCTCCTCACCCGCGCCGGCATGGGCTGGTGTCAGGGCCGGATGTGCGGTCCTGCGGTCGCCTGCCTGGCCGGTGCGACCGCGTCCCCCGACCGGCGTCCCCTCGCCTGCCCGGTCGCCCTTGGCGCTCTGGCGGAACTCTCCGACGGTTGAGGGGAGTTCGGCTGCCGTGCCCTTGCGGGATTCGTCCGCCCTTCAGTAAAATGTCACACACCACATGAGGGAGTGCGCACATGAACACGACACCTGGTGCCGACGACCGCCTCCGGCCCTGGCGCGGCCTCATGGTCGCCACCACCCTGCCCTTCCGTGCCGACCTCACCGTCGATCACGACGCGTACGCCGCCCAGGTCTCCCGCCTTCTCGCGGCGGGCTGCGACGGAGTCGTGCCCAACGGCTCCCTCGGTGAGTACCAGACGCTCACCGACGACGAGCGCGCCCAGGTCGTCCGTACCGCCGTCGACGTCGCGGGCGGTGACCGGGTGATGCCGGGAGTCGCCGCGTACGGCAGCGCCGAATCGCGACGCTGGGCCGAGCAGGCGGCCGACGCCGGTGCCGGGTCCGTCCTCCTCCTGCCGCCCAACGCCTTCAGAGCGGACGCCGGTGCGGTACGCGCGCACTACGCCGAGGTCGCCCGCGTCGGCGTCCCCGTCGTCGCGTACAACAACCCCTTCGACACCAAGGTCGACCTGACGCCCGAGCTTTTGGCCGCCCTCCATGCCGACGGCAGCATCGTGGCCGTGAAGGAGTTCAGCGGCGACGTCCGCCGCGCCTACGAGATCGCCGAACTCGCGCCCCATCTCGACCTGTTGACAGGCGCCGACGACGTCCTGCTCGAACTCGCCCTCGCCGGGGCGGTCGGCTGGATCGCCGGTTGCCCCAACGCGCTGCCCGCGTCCTCCGTCGCCCTCTACCGGGCCGCCGTCTCCGGTGACCTCGACACCGCGCTGCCCCTCTACCGTGCCCTGCACCCGCTCCTGCGCTGGGACTCCAAACCCGAGTTCGTGCAGGCGATCAAGCTCTCCATGGATCTCGTGGGGCAGCACGGCGGCCCCACCCGCCCCCCGCGTTTCCCGCTCCCCGCCGGGCAGGAGGCCGCGGTCCGCGCGGTCACCGAGAAGCTCCTCGCCGACGGTCACCGCTGACCGACCGCGCCAACCCGCGCCCCCGGAGGCCGACTTGCGCACCCGTCATGTCTTCCACGCCGTCGACTCCCACACCGAGGGCATGCCGACCCGTGTCATCACCGGTGGTGTCGGCCCCATACCCGGCGCCACCATGGCCGAGCGCCGACTCCACTTCGCCGAGCACCGCGACGCCGTCCGCACCCTCCTGATGTACGAGCCGCGCGGCCACGCCTCGATGAGCGGCGCGATACTCCAGCCGCCGACCCGCCCGGACGCCGACTACGGAGTCCTGTTCATCGAGGTGTCCGGCTCCCTCCCCATGTGCGGCCACGGCACCATCGGCGTCGCCACCGTCCTCGTCGAGACCGGCATGGTCGAGATCCACGAGCCCGTCACCACCGTCCGTCTCGACACCCCCGCGGGGCTCGTCTCCGTCGGCGTCCAGGTCACGGACGGGGCCGCCACCGCCGTCACCCTCACCAATGTCCCCGCCTTCAGCGTCGCCCTCGACCGCAAGATCGACGTCCCCGGACTGGGCACGCTCACCTACGACGTGGCCTACGGCGGCAACTTCTACGCCTTCGTACCCCTGGAGACCGTCGGCCCGGACGGCATCGCCTTCGACCGCACCCGCAAGGACGACATCCTCGCCGCGGGACTCGCCCTGATGGACGCCGTCAACGCCTCCGCCGGCCACCGCCCCGTACACCCCGAGGACGAACGCATCGGCGGCCTCAAGCACGTCTACTTCGCCGCCCCCGGCTCGGACGCCGTCCACTCCCGGCACGCGATGGCCATCCACCCCGGCTGGTTCGACCGCTCGCCGTGCGGCACCGGCACCTCGGCCCGCATGGCACAGCTGCACGCGCGCGGCGAACTGCCCCTGCACCGCGACTTCGTCAACGAGTCCTTCATCGGAACACAGTTCACCGGCCGCCTCGTCGACACCACAACCGTCGGCGAACTCCCCGCAGTCGTCCCCACCGTCACCGGCCGCGCCTGGATCACCGGCACCGCCCAGTACTTCCTCGACCCCACCGACCCCTTCCCCGGAGGATTCCTGCTGTGACCGGCACCCCGACGGCAGCCTCCCGGGTCGTCCCCCGCAGTCCCGACGAACCCGGCGACGTCGGCTGCGACGTCCCCGCCACCGGTGCCTGGGCGACGGCGGAGGCCGCCGACCGGGGCCACGACCCCCACGGGCGACCCCGGTGGCCGATCCGTCCCGGCCGACCACCGTACGCGGCCCGATGATCTCCGAGAACGCCCGCGAGAAGGTGCTGACCGCCGCGCGTGACCTCCCCCCCCGCTGGGCGGCAGGCGCGGGGCCGGGCCGGGCTCGTACGCCGAACCGGGCCCCGTCGAGCGGGTGCCGTCCGGGCACCCGCTCCTGCGCGAGGAGGTCTTCGTGACCGGCCGTGTCAACGCCCCCTCCACCGGCGCCGACTTCCACCTTCCGTTCGGCGGCACGAAGTCCTCGCGTCACGGCCCGCGCGAACAGGGCCGCGGCGCACTCGACTTCCGCACGTCCACCCGGACCTACGCACTCCACCGGGCGACCGTCAGCGCAACGTGACATTGTACGCTGGGCAGTCCGTAGCAACCCGGAGGGCCGCCATGGGCGAACTCACGCGACAACGTCACCTCGTCACCGCCCAGGAGCGGCTGCGCGACCAGGTCGCGAACGCTCTGCGCGCGGCACTCATCGCGGGCGAACTCCGACCGGGCTCGGTCTACTCGGCACCCGGTCTCGCGGCCGATTTCGGCGTCTCCGCGACGCCCGTGCGCGAGGCGATGCTCGACCTGGCCAGGGAGGGCCTGGTCGAGCCCGTGCGGAACAAAGGCTTCCGGATCACCGAGGTCAGCGAACGCGACCTCGACCAGTACGCGGAGATCCGCGCCCTCATCGAGGTGCCCGTCGTCGGCCGGGTGACCCGGTCCGCCACGCGCGAGCAGCTGGAGGCGCTGCGCCCGGACGCCGAACAGATCGTCGCTGCCGCGCGCGAGCACGACCTCATCGGCTACCTGGAGGCCGACCGCCGCTTTCACCTCACCCTGCTCGGCCTCGCCGGCAACGAACGGCTGGTGGAAACCGTCGGTGACCTGCGCAAACGCTCCCGCCTCTACGGCCTGACCCGGCTCGACGAGCGCAACGAGCTGCTGCCGTCCGCCGAGGAGCACATCGAGCTGCTCGACCTCATGCTGACCGGGGACGTGGCGGCGGCGGAGGCGTGCATGGCCCGCCATCTGGGGCACGTGCGGTCACTGTGGGCACAGGCCCGCGACGAGCCGGTGGAACCGAGCCGGCCGACCGCCCGGAAGCTGGGCGTCCGCTAGCGGGGGACGCACCGGCGCACCAGGATGGGGACGTCCGAGTCAGCACCCGGCAGTGCCGGGCAACGGAGGGCCATCCATGGAGTACACGCTCGAAGTCGTCATCGTCCCGGTGAGTGATCTGGACCGCGCGAAGGACTTCTACGCAGAGAAGTGCGGGTTCACGGCCGACGTCGACATGCAGATGGGGCAGTCGGCGCGGGTCGTCCAGCTCACCCCGCCCGGGTCGCGGTGCTCGATCGCGCTGACGCAGGGCATGGCACCGCCCGCCCAATGGGTCACTCCGACGGAGCCGGGAGCGCTGCAGGGGCTCCAGCTCTGCGTGGTCGACGTGGAGGCCGCGCGGGAGGAGCTGGCGGGGCGGGGTGTGGAGGTGAGCCCGGTGATGCATCTGGGGGAGAAGGGATGGACGGAGGGGAAGGGCGACACCTGGAACTCGTGGGCCTACTTCAAGGACCCGGACGGGAACGGCTGGGTGCTGCAGGAGGTCCCGGCCCCGCTCGCGGAGCGGTAACCACGGCGCCGGTGCCGCCGACGGCATTGCTTGGCTGCTGCGAACGACGCGGCTGACGCAGCACAGATATGGAGCAACTCCCCCTCATGTCAATGCAGTTATCGGGTACGCGTGAGACTTCTACCCGTCTGCGGAATGTGCGGAGAGTCCGATGCGCCAGGCCACCGAGTGGCTCGACCGTCACCTGTGGGTGTACGCCCTGCTGAGCTGGCTGTCCGCCACCGGGGTGCTGGTCCTGCTCAGTCCTGACCGGTCGCTCCTGAGCGCCGCGCTGCGGGCGGCCGGCATGACGGCGATCGCGATGGGCATCCTGACCTACCGCCGACGCAAGGACTGCGAGGCGATGGGTGCCGGGGAGGACCGGTTGGTCTCCCGGGACCGGCAGCTCCAGCGGGGCGAGGTGCCGAAGGACGAGGCCGGGCGCGAGGAGATGCGGCGGCTCGTGGCGAAGCGCCGGCACACCTCGCGGCACTTGAAGTGGCTGCTGCCCCTGTGGTGTCTGATGATGGGCGGCATCGCGCTGCTCATGCTGGTGGGACCGCTGGGCCCCCGGTATGTGTGGGCGGGCGCGGGCGTCGTCGTCTTCATCGCCTGGTTCGTCTGGGTCGCCCGGCGTACCCGGACCAGGCTGACCGCCATGGAGAGGGCGCTGGGCACAGCCTCGTCCGCCGAAGAACCCGAGCGTGCGGGGCGACGCTAGATGCCGGACGCCTCCTCCCGCGCCCCGAGCGCGTTGCGGCGCGCGACCGCGTGGCTGAACGACCGTCCGTGGCTGTACCTGGTGCCGGTCTGGATCGTCGTGCTGCTGGTGTACGGGTCGGTCGAGTGGGGGTCGCCCTGGGCGCGAAGCGCCCTCCTGGGTGGCCTGATCGGCCTGACGTCGGCGGGTGTGAGCAGCTGCCGGAGCCGTTCCGAAGCGAGGGCGAGCGGAGTCTCCCTGCCCGAACTTGCCGTCTTTGAGACGCAGTTGAGGCGCGGCGAAGTGCCCGACCGAGCACAGGACCGGGAGGCCATGCGTGCCCTGGTCACCAGGCGCCGCAGCCGTATGCGCAACCGGAAACGGGTGGTTGCGGTCTTCTTCGTTCTCCTGGCCGGTATCGGTGTCGCGTCCCTGTGGGGGATGGAGCTGCCGTACTCCGTGCTCGCCCTTCTGCTCTGGTGCGTGCTCGCCGTCCTTTTCGTCACGGAGAACCGGCGCCTGCGGGCCCGGCTGGACCGCATGCACCGGGCCCTGGCGGCCGACCCGCCCCGTGCGCCGCGCACCTAGCGCCGGCATCAAGATGCCGACGGCGCCCGCCCCGGGGCAGGCGAAGGCACGACGGCGCTGCGGCGGAACGAAGCACTACGAGTCCGCCCGTGGTGCCTTGACGCAGGTGGGATCCTGCCGCGGCAGTTCGCCGGTGGCCAGGTACCGGTTGACCTCGTCGTCCACGCACGTGCTGCCGTAACGCCCGTAGAGTCCGTGCCGGTTGGCGCCCTTCAGGGTGAGGAGTGCGGAGCCCGGCAGCTGGTCGTGCAGGGCGACGCTGCTCCGGTACGTGGTGCGCGGGTCGCCGGTGGCGGCCACGATCAGCGCCTTGGCGTCGCGCTGCACCCGGGTGGGCTCCTCACGCGGCCGGTCCCAGAAGGCGCACGGGCCGATGTTGTGGGTGAGTGGACCTAACAACGGGTGGGCCGCACGGCTGCGTTCGACGTCCCGCCAGTAGGTGCGGGGCGCGCGTGGGGCGGCCACGTCCCCGCAGAGGACGGCGTGCTGCACGCCCGAGGGCTCGCCCCCACCGTGCAGCACGTAGCGCAGAGCCGCGGCGAACTCCGGTGACAGCGCCACCGGTGCCGCTCCGGCGGCCGCCCCGGCCAGTACGGACATCTGCTCGCTGAAGGCGGCGCGCGCAGGGTCGGTGTCGTCCGCCGTGGCCGAGTAGAGGAGCGCGGGCACCTGGGTGTCGTCGAGCCGGAAGGCGTCGGCGCCGGTGCCGATCTGCAACGGTTCGCGCGCGGACGCCGCGACGACGCGCTCGACGGTGGCGAGCACCGCCGCCCGGCTACGCCCCAGGCCGTAGGTGTTGTGGCGTCCCGCCGCCCACCCGGCCCAGTCGGCGAGCGCCTTCTCGTTCTCGCGCTCGGAGCCCTTGAGCATCCGCGGTCCGTAGTCGGCCGGGGCGAACGCGCCGTCGAGCACCACCCGGTCGTAGCGGCCGGGGAACATTTGCGTGTAGACCGTGCCCAGGTAGGTGCCGTACGAGTAGCCCAGGTAGGAGATCTTCCGCTCGCCGAGCGCGCCGCGGATCACGTCCATGTCGCGGGCCGTGTTGCGAGTGGTGACGTGCGGAAGCACCGAGGCCGGCAGTGTTGTGCCGACGCGGGGGAGTACGGAGGTGCCCGCGGAACGGCACTTGGCCGCCAGGTTCTTCTGCAGAGCGACCTGGCGGTCGAAGCCGGCCCGGCCCGCACCGGCCGAGAACCAGGCCGTCCCGACGGGCCAGCCGCAGTCCAGCGGCGTACTGCGTCCGACGAAGCGCGGGTCGAAGCCGACGATGTCGTAGCGCGGACCGACGTCCTTCATCGCCTTGCGGATGACCGGCGGGGCCTGGAGAGCGGGCCCGCCGGGGCCGCCGATGTTGAGGAGGATCGCGCCGATGCGGTGTCGGGTGCCGGTGGCCTTGAGCCGGGAAACCGCCAGGGTGATCGTGCGTCCCCCGGGGTCGGCGTAGTCCAACGGCACGCTCAGGGCGGCGCATTGCAGTCCGGTGCCGTCCATGGCACGGCCCGCCGCGTCCTGGGTGCTCCGGGCGCAGCTGCCCCAGTCGGGGCGTTGCCGGTAGTAGCGGTCGAGCGATGACCAGGAGCCGTTTCCGGTGGGAGCATGGGACGCCTGACCTGTCGAAGCCCTGAATCCGGGGCCGGCAGCCGTCCCGGCGTCGGAGGCCAGGGAGGGGGACGTGCTCAGACAGGCGGCGAGGGCCAGCCCGGCGGCGGAGGCGCGGCGCGCGGCGGGGTGCAGAGGGGACATGGGTCTCCGTACGTCGTGGGTTGCCTCGACGTTAGGAATCCGACCCGGTGCGGCACATCGCCCCCGGGCACGAGGACCTGGGTCCCGTCCGCGCCCCGACCCGGGACCAGCGGCCCGGTGGGCCTCCTCCTGAGGGAGGAGGCCCACCGATACCCCTGCGTACCGGCTTTCGTCAGATGTCCCGGAAGATCTCGATCTGCGCGCCCACCGAGTTCAGCCGCTCCGCCAGGTCCTCGTAACCCCGGTTGATCACGTACACGTTGCGCAGTACGGACGTGCCCTCGGCGGCCATCATGGCGAGGAGGACGACCACGGCCGGGCGCAGGGCCGGGGGGCACATCATCTCGGCGGCGCGCCAGCGGGTCGGGCCCTCGACCAGTACCCGGTGCGGGTCCAGGAGCTGGAGGCGGCCGCCGAGGCGGTTGAGGTCGGTCAGGTAGATCGCGCGGTTGTCGTAGACCCAGTCGTGGATGAGGGTCTGGCCCTGTGCGGTCGCCGCGATGGCCGCGAAGAAGGGCACGTTGTCGATGTTGAGGCCGGGGAACGGCATGGGGTGGATCTTGTCGATGGGCGCTTCGAGCTTCGACGGGCGCACCGTCAGGTCCACCAGGCGCGTACGCCCGTTGTCGGCCTGGTACTCGGCCGAGCGGTCGTGGTCGAGGCCCATCTCCTCCAGCACCGCGAGTTCGATCTCCAGGAACTCGATCGGCACCCGGCGGATGGTCAGCTCGGACTCGGTGACGACGGCCGCGGCCAGCAGACTCATCGCCTCGACCGGGTCCTCGGAGGGGGAGTAGTCCACGTCCACGTCGATCTCCGGCACGCCGTGCACGGTAAGCGTCGTCGTGCCGACGCCCTCGACCTTGACGCCGAGCGCCTCCAGGAAGAAGCACAGGTCCTGGACCATGTAGTTGGAGGACGCGTTGCGGATGACGGTCGTGCCGTCGTGCCGGGCGGCGGCCAGCAGGGCGTTCTCGGTCACCGTGTCGCCGCGCTCGGTCAGGACGATCGGCCGGTCGGGGCCGGTCGACCTCTCGACCTCCGCGTGGTAAATGCCCTCGGTCGCGGTGATGTCCAGGCCGAAGCGGCGCAGCGCGATCATGTGCGGCTCGATCGTGCGCGTGCCGAGGTCGCAGCCGCCCGCGTACGGCAGTTTGAACCGGTCCATGCGGTGCAGCAGCGGGCCGAGGAACATGATGATGGAGCGGGTCCGGCGGGCCGCGTCGGCGTCCATCGCCGCCATGTCCAGTTCGGCGGGCGGGACGATCTCCAGGTCCTTGCCGTCGTTGACCCAGCGCGTGCGGACGCCGATCGAGCTGAGTACCTCCAGAAGGCGGTACACCTCCTCGATGCGTGCCACCTTGCGCAGCACCGTGCGGCCCTTGTTGAGGAGGGTCGCGCACAGCAGCGCCACGCACGCGTTCTTGCTGGTCTTGACGTCGATCGCGCCGGACAGGCGACGACCCCCCACCACGCGCAGATGCATCGGACCCGAGTACCCGAGCGACACGATCTCGCTGTCGAGGGCTTCACCGATTCGGGCGATCATCTCAAGGCTGATGTTCTGGTTGCCGCGCTCGATCCGGTTCACCGCGCTCTGGCTGGTGCCGAGTGCGTCCGCGAGCTGCGTCTGGGTCCAGCCACGGTGCTGACGCGCGTCACGGATGAGCTTGCCGATGCGTACGAGGTAGTCGTCTGCCATGGGGGGAAGGCTATCTCAGATATGAGATGACAACTCACTCGACTGGGCCAAGGGGGTGACGGGCCTGGCGATCCGTCAGCCGCGTTCAGCGCTCCGAGGGGGCGATGTTGCGGTTGTAACGGAAGAGGTTGTCGGGGTCCAGGTGCCGCTTGAGCTGCCGCAACCGCAAGTAATCGGAGGGAGAGAATCCGCCTCGGGTCTGCTCCTGCGAAGCCCGCTCCCCGTCCCCGAACTCGAAGAGCAGCGCGCTGCCCGTCGTCCACGGCGCGAGCGCCGCCCTCACCTCCCGCTGCACGTCACGGGAGAGGCCGAGGTCCGCCGCTCCGTCGATCGGTGTGAGGAGTTGTACGAGGTACTGCGCGTCCCGGTGTCCCACCGCGCCGCCGCCGCCTTCCGGCGTCCGCGCCAGCGCCCCGCCGAGGTGCCGCACTCCGAGTACGCACATGATCCCGGCGGACGGGCCCGTCGCCTTGAGCACCCCGTCGAGCGTGCTCCCGTCCGGGAGGGCGCGGAGCAGCACACCCGTACCCGCGTACGCGTGCGGGAAGGGCGGCTCACGGTAGATGTGGCCGCTCTCCGTGTACGGCATGTCGCGGAGGTCGTCCGCCAGCCGGGGCGCGACCGCCCGCAGCGGGGCGACGAGCCGCTCCCCCTCCTCGGCGGGCCCGTTGAACACGACGCGGACGTGCGCCACGTACCGTCCGCGCAGGTCGTCGGGGAGCATCGGCAGGTCGGGGTAGGGGACGAACCCGATCGACGAGGTCAGCGTCCCGGGCACGGTCGCCGTCCACTCCCCGTACACCCGCATCAGTTCGTGCGCGTGCTCCCCGTCGAAGAGCAGCCCGCCGCCGTAGACCCGTCGCACCGGGACCAGGCCCACCTCCATCGCGGTCACGACCCCGAAGTTGTGCCCGGCGCCGCGCAGCGCCCAGAACAGTTCCGGGTCGCTCGTCGCGTCGACCGTCCGCGCCTGTCCGTCGGCGGTGACCACTTCGACGGTACGGACGTGGTCCGACGCGTACCCGAACTCCCGCGCCAGCAGGCCGATTCCGCCGCCCAGCAGGTACGACACCGCGCCCACCCCGGGGAACGATCCGCTCAGCGGCGCCAGCCCGTGCCCGGCCGCCTCCTCGACGACCCGCTCCCACCGCGCGCCCGCCCCGATCCACGCCGTGCCCGCCTCGGCGTCGACGCGCACGCCGTCCAGCGCGCGGGTGGCGACCAGCACCCCGCCGTCCGCGGCGACCGACAGCCCGTGCCCGGTGGCCTGCACCGCGACGGGCAGCTTGCGCCCCGCCGCGTACGCCACGGCGATCCGTACGTCCTCGGCGCTCCCCGCGACGACGACCACGTCGGGCCGGTGGGTGTACGCCGTCTGGAATCCGGCGAGTTCCGCCTCGTACCCCTCGTCACCGGGAAAGTGCACCGACCCCTCGACGCGGGGGAAGTCCCCGAACTCTTCCGTATGCACCACTGCCATGCTCCTCACCTCGCCACCGCCCGTGCGGTGTCGTCCTGTGCGGAACAGCCTCTCCGGCAAACAGGCCACCCTTTGGCCTGTTTGCCGGAGAGGTCGGGAGGTGCGGAGAAGGCGCGTCAGGCGATCCCGACCCGGGCCAGCGACCCCGTCTCCATCGCCACCCACAACGCCCCGTCGGCGCCCAGCGCGATGGCGTGCGGCTCGGAGGCGGGGGAGGGGACGGCGTACTCGTCGATCCGGCTGCCGTCGGCGGTGATGCGGCCGACCCGGTTGGCGCCCCACATGGTGAACCACAGCGCGCCGTCGCCGCCGGTCACCAGGGCGTGCGGGCGCGAGGTCCGGTCGGGCAGTGGAAACTCGCGGATCCTGCCGGCGGCGTCGATCCGGCCGATCTGTCCCGCCCCGATCTCGACGAACCACATGGCCCCGTCGGGTCCCGCCGTGATGCCGACCGGGCCGGCCTCGGGGGTGGGCAGCGGGTGGATCTCGATGCCGCTTCCGTCGGTACGGATCGAGCCGACCGCGTTGGCCAGGTTCAGCGTGAACCACATCCGCTCCCCGTCCGGACCCGCGGCGATGGCGGACGGATAACCCCCGGCGACGGTTCGGGGCAGCACGAACTCGCTCACCTCGCCGTCGGTGGTGATCCGGCCGATCCGGTCGGTGTTCATCTCGGTGAACCACACCGCGCCGTCCCCGCCCGCCGCGATCCCGTACGGCCCGCACTCCGGGGTCGGCAGCGCGAACGAGTCGACCGTGCCGTCCGCGGCTATCCGGCCGATCCGGTGCCCCTTGTACTCGGTGAACCACAGTGCCCCGTCGCCGGGTCCCGCGGCGATCACGGTGGGCCCGCTGTCCGCGGAGGAGAGCGGGTACGACGACACTCCGCCGCGGGGCGAGACCCGGCCGACGCTGCCCTCGTGCACCTTGGTGAACCACAGCGCGCCGTCCGGACCGGTGGCGATGCCGTACGGTCCCGCCTCGCCGTCGGACACCGGGACACCGGTGATGGTGACGCGCGGACCAGAGGAGGACTGGGGGTGTGGCATGCGGGGGAACTCCTTCACGGAACTGCCGGGGGTGGGGGGCTGGGCGCGCGCGAGGAGCGCCCGGGCCTGAACGGGCCCTGCGATCATGCTAGTTGCCGGCCGTGCGATCGGTCTGTCGCCTCCCCGTCCGCTGCCGCGCAATCCTTCCGCGGCCGTTCTGCCCCCTGCCGGTTCGCCGTCCGCCCAGCCGTGCGCGGTCGTCGTCGTGCACCGTTCAGCCGAGCCAGTGACCGTCCCGCATGAGGTCGCGCCCCCGCAGCTCGTTGGCCTCCCGCCAGGCCTGCACGCGCCGCGGCCGGACCAGGAAGTACTGGTACGTCGAGGCGAGCTCGCGCGGGTCGAAACCGGTCTTGGCGGCGAACGCCCCGCCCGTCCTCGGATCGAGGTCGGCGAGGTCCACCGGCTCCGCGACGCCGTCGACGAGGACGACGTCACGGGTGGGACCCAGACTCAGCCGCACCCGCCCGTCCGCCAGGAGGTTGCGCCCGGTGACCGACGCGCGGGGCGTGGAGAGCAGGAACGCGGACCCGTCCCAGAGGAAGGAGAGCGGAACGAGGTGGACGCCGCCGGGGGAGCCGTCCGCCGAGCCCGCCGTCGCCACCCACAGGTCGATGTCGTTCTCCAGCCTCGCCCGGGTGTCCCGAAGCCGCTCCGCGAGTCCGCGAGGTGGTGCGTCCGTCATGCTTGCTCCCGTTCGCCCGTGGCACCGACGGGCGCCAGAGTGGAGGACGCGAGCGACGACGCCCCGGTTGCTTCCCACACGAACCCGTCCGGGCCGGCACGACACCGCCGTACCGTCCTGACCGGTACGGCTGCCGTCAGCGCAGTTCCTGGATGCGGATCAGGTTGCCCGCCGGGTCGCGGAAGGCGCAGTCGCGTATCCCGTACGGCTGCTCGGTCGGCTCCTGCACGATGTCGGCGCCGTTCGCGCTGACCCTCTCGAAGGTGGCGTCGAGATCATGTGTCGCCAGCAGGATCCAGCCGTACGTCCCCTTGGCCATCATCTCGGCGATCGTGCGGCGCTCGTCCTCGGTGATCCCGGGGTCGGCGCCCGACGGCGCGAGCAGGAGCGCGGTATCGGGCCGCCCCGCCGGGCCGACCGTGATCCAGCGTATTTTTCCCTGGCCGACATCGCTGCGCACCTCGAAGCCGAGGACATCGCGGTAGAAGACCAGCGAGGCGTCCGGGTCGTCGTGCGGAAGGGAGCTGGTGTGCAGGGAGACGTCCATGGCCCGATGCTAGGTACCGCCCGGCGCTCGTGCTCCTCGAATGCGATCCTGCCCGCACCTTTCCCTTCCGGCCCCGGCCGGGCATGACCGAACAGCGGCCATGTACTAGAGTTATCTCGACATCGAGATATCTGCCCAGCGCGCCGCAGTCGCCACTTCTGGTAAGGGTCACCTAACTAAGCCTTACCTTAGCGGGTCGGCCCGGAGTCGTGGCGGCAGGATTGCTGTATTGCGGTAGAACGCGCACTTTTTTGACTGAAGGAGACTGTCGTGTCGGCGAACAGCTTCGACGCCCGCAGCACGCTGCGCGTGGGCGACGAGTCGTACGAGATCTTCAAGCTGGACAAGGTCGAGGGCTCCGCGCGCCTCCCTTACAGCCTGAAGGTGCTGCTGGAGAACCTGCTCCGCACGGAGGACGGCGCGAACATCACCGCCGACCACATCCGGGCGATCGGCAACTGGGACTCCCAGGCCCAGCCCAGCCAGGAGATCCAGTTCACGCCGGCCCGCGTGATCATGCAGGACTTCACCGGCGTGCCCTGTGTCGTGGACCTCGCCACCATGCGTGAGGCCGTGAAGGAGCTGGGCGGCGACCCGGCGAAGATCAACCCGCTGGCCCCGGCCGAGCTGGTCATCGACCACTCCGTCATCGCCGACAAGTTCGGCACGGCCAACGCCTTCCAGCAGAACGTGGAGCTGGAGTACGGCCGCAACAAGGAGCGCTACCAGTTCCTGCGCTGGGGCCAGACCGCCTTCGACGAGTTCAAGGTCGTCCCCCCGGGCACCGGCATCGTCCACCAGGTCAACATCGAGCACCTGGCCCGTACGGTCATGGTCCGAGGTGGCCAGGCGTACCCCGACACCCTCGTCGGCACCGACTCGCACACCACCATGGTCAACGGCCTGGGCGTGCTGGGCTGGGGCGTCGGCGGCATCGAGGCCGAGGCCGCGATGCTCGGCCAGCCGGTCTCCATGCTCATCCCGCGCGTCGTCGGCTTCAAGCTGACCGGTGAGCTCCCGGCCGGCACCACCGCCACCGACCTGGTCCTCACGATCACCGAGATGCTGCGCAAGCACGGCGTCGTCGGCAAGTTCGTCGAGTTCTACGGCGAGGGCGTCGCCGCCACCTCGCTCGCCAACCGCGCCACCATCGGCAACATGTCGCCGGAGTTCGGCTCCACCGCCGCGATCTTCCCGATCGACGACGAGACGCTGAAGTACCTGCGTCTGACCGGCCGCGACAAGCAGCAGGTCGCGCTCGTCGAGGCGTACGCCAAGGAGCAGGGCCTGTGGCTGGACCCGGCCGCCGAGCCGGACTTCTCCGAGAAGCTGGAGCTCGACCTCTCCACGGTCGTCCCCTCCATCGCCGGCCCGAAGCGCCCGCAGGACCGCATCGTCCTCGCCAACGCCGCCGAGCAGTTCGCCGTGGACGTCCTCAACTACGTCGACGCGCCCGTCCCGCAGCCGGCCAAGGCGCAGGGCTCCCCGGTCGACGAGGCCAGCGACGAGTCCTTCCCGGCCAGTGACGCCCCGGCCTACGGCAGCGACGACAACGGCGCCGGCGCGCCCGAGCACGCCTCCTCCACCGGTGCCGCCGTACCGTCGAACCCGGTCACCGTGACCGCCGCCGACGGCTCCACGTACGAGCTGGACCACGGTGCGGTGACGGTCGCGGCCATCACCTCCTGCACCAACACGTCCAACCCGTACGTGATGGTCGCCGCCGCGCTCGTCGCGAAGAAGGCCGTCGAGAAGGGCCTGACCCGCAAGCCGTGGGTCAAGACCACCCTCGCCCCGGGCTCCAAGGTCGTCACCGACTACTTCGACAAGGCCGGGCTCACCCCGTACCTCGACAAGGTCGGCTTCAACCTGGTCGGTTACGGCTGCACCACCTGCATCGGCAACTCGGGCCCGCTGCCCGAGGAGGTCTCCAAGGCCGTCAACGACAACGACCTCGCGGTCACGTCGGTCCTCTCCGGCAACCGGAACTTCGAGGGCCGCATCAACCCCGACGTCAAGATGAACTACCTGGCCTCCCCGCCGCTGGTCGTCGCGTACGCCATCGCCGGTTCGATGAAGGTCGACATCACCACGGAGGCCCTCGGCACCGACCAGAACGGCAAGCCGGTCTACCTGGCCGACATCTGGCCGACCGAGGCCGAGGTGAACGACGTCGTCGCCAACTCCATCGGCGAGGACATGTTCAACAAGTCCTACCAGGACGTCTTCGCGGGCGACGCCCAGTGGCAGGCCCTGTCGATCCCCACCGGCAACACCTTCGAGTGGGACAACGAGTCCACCTACGTGCGCAAGCCCCCGTACTTCGAGGGCATGACGATGGAGACGACCCCGGTCGAGGACATCGCGGGCGCCCGCGTCCTGGCCAAGCTGGGCGACTCGGTCACCACCGACCACATCTCCCCGGCCGGTGCGATCAAGGCCGACACCCCGGCCGGTCAGTACCTCACGGAGCACGGCGTCGAGCGTCGCGAGTTCAACTCGTACGGCTCGCGCCGAGGCAACCACGAGGTCATGATCCGCGGCACGTTCGCCAACATCCGCCTGCGCAACCAGATCGCGCCGGGCACCGAGGGCGGCTTCACCCGCGACTTCACCCAGCCCGACGCACCGGTCTCCTACATCTACGACGCGTCGCAGAACTACCAGGCCGCCGGCACCCCGCTGGTCATCCTGGCGGGCAAGGAGTACGGCTCGGGCTCGTCCCGCGACTGGGCAGCCAAGGGCACCGCGCTCCTCGGCGTCAAGGCCGTCATCGCCGAGTCGTACGAGCGCATCCACCGCTCGAACCTCATCGGCATGGGCGTCCTCCCGCTCCAGTACCCGGAGGGCGCCTCGGCCGAGTCCCTGGGCCTGACCGGCGAGGAGACCTTCTCCATCACGGGCGTCACCGGTCTCAACGACGGCGGCATCCCGGACACGCTGAAGGTCACGGCAGCCCGCGGCGCAGCCGCTGATGGTGACAGTGTCGAGTTCGACGCCAAGCTGCGCATCGACACCCCCGGCGAGGCGGACTACTACCGCAACGGCGGCATCCTCCAGTACGTGCTGCGCAGCCTGATCCGCAGCTGACCGCGACCGGAGTACGTTGACGGGCCGCACCCTCTCGGGGTGCGGCCCGTCGTCGTCGGTGCTGCCTGCGATCGCGTCACGCTCCGGGCGGGAGCCGTGCGCTCACGACAGGAGTTCCACCTCCGACACCGTCGCGGGGCCTGTCGTCACGAGGCGGTAGTGCCCGTACGTTCCGGGTTGGCCGACCGTGAAGACCCGGGTCTGCCGGTCCCAGGTGAAGGACTCGTTCCGGCGCTCGTCCAGAACTTCCCACGTCGTGCCGTCCCGGGAGCCCTGGAGGACCCATCCGGCCGGGGCGGTGGAGCGGTCGGCCGAGGTGAGCGTGTACTGGAGGGCGCGCGTCGGGGCGGCCACCGGGAGGCCCGTGGGCGTCGCCAGCCGGGCCGCCGTGGCGGAGGTGTTGTCGAAGAGAGGGCCGGTCCCGGTGAGGGCGTCCCGGCGCGGGTCCGGCACCTCGTCGTCCTGGGTGACGGAGACCGGGGCGGCGTCCGTGCCCGAGCCCCAGGCGGACGGGGCGGCGCCCATCTCGAAGTCGAGGGTGCCGCCACGGGCGAGCAGAGCGTGGGGGAGCGCGGTGGAGTCCCACCGCTTGCCGTTCACCTTGAGGCCCTGGACGTAGACGTTCCGCGCGCTGTTCTCCGGGGCGCGGACGGTCAGCGTCCGGCCGTTCTCCATACGGACGGTGGCCTTGGTGAACAGCGGGGACCCCACCGCGTACTCGCCGCTGCCCATCACCAGCGGGTAGAAGCCGAGCGCCGAGAAGAGGTACCAGGCGGACTGCTCACCGTTGTCCTCGTCACCGTGGTAGCCCTGGCCGATCTCGCTGCCGGTGTAGAGGCGGGACAGCACCTCGCGGACCTTGGCCTGGGTCTTCCAGGGCTGGGCGGCCGCGTTGTACATGTACGTGGCGTGGTGGGCGACCTGGTTGGAGTGGCCGTACATGCCCATCCGTACGTCCCGGGCCTCCGTCATCTCATGGATGACGCTGCCGTACGAACCGGTGAACTCGGGCGAGGCGGTCTCCGGGGTGGCGAAGTAGGTGTCCAGCTTCTTGCCGAGACCGGGGCGTCCTCCGTACAGGTTGGCGAGGCCGCGGCTGTCCTGCGGAGCGGTGAACGCGTAGCCCCAGCCGTTGGTCTCGGTGTAGTCGTGGCCCCAGATGCGCGGGTCGTACTTCTCCGAGGGGACGCGCCAGTCGCCCTTGAGGTCCCGGCCCTGGAAGAAGCCCGCCTTCGCGTCGAACAACTGCACGTAGTTGCGCGCCCGGTTGAGGAAGTACGCGGACTCCTCCCGGTAGCGGGCCTTCCTCGTCTTCTTGAAGAGCGCCTCGCCCATCTTCGCCAGGCCGTAGTCGTTCAGGTAGCCCTCCAAAGACCAGGACAGGCCCTCGTGGGTCTTCGTGGAGGCGTACCCCAGGAAGGGGGAGGTGTCCATGCCCTTGCGGCCGACGCCGGAGAAGGGCGGCAGGACGGTGGCGTTCTTGAGCGCGGCCTCGTACGCGGCCGACGCGTCGAAGTCGACGCCCTTGACGTACGCGTCGGCGAACGCGACGTCCGAGGAGGTGCCCGTCATCAGGTCCGCGTAACCGGGGGAGGACCAGCGGGAGATCCATCCGCCGTCCTTGTACTGCTGCACGAACCCGTCGACCAGCTTCCCCGCCTTCTTCGGAGTGAGGAAGGAGTACGCGGGCCACGTCGTCCGGTAGGTGTCCCAGAACCCGTTGTTGACGTAGACCTCTCCGTCGACGACCTTCGCGCCGGTGTGGGTGGGGGTGTCCGGGCCGGTCTGCGGGGAGAAGGGACTGGCGTACCGGGTCTTCGACCCGACCTTCTCATGACCGGAGTTCGGGTACAGGTACAGCCGGTAGAGGCTGGAGTACAGGGTGGTGAGCTGGTCGTGGCTCGCGCCCTCGACCTGCACCCGGCCCAGGATGTCGTCCCAGGCGTCCTGCGCGCGGTCCCGGACGCGCTCGAAACGCGAGCCGGCCGGGATCTCGTCGGCCAGGTTCCGCTTGGCCTGGTCCACGCTGATGAGGGACGTGGCGAGGCGGAGCGTCACCTGCTTCCGCGCGGAGGGCTCGAAGCGGAGGTACCCCGTCACGTCGTCGCCCCCGCCGCCGCTCAGCTTTCCGCTCGCGGTCACCGGCGCGTCGAAGACGCCGTACACGAAGAGCCTGGTCGCGCCGGTGGACAGGCCGCTCTTGACGTCGGAGAAGCCGGTGAAGGAGCTGGTGCCCGGATCGAGGGTGAGGCCGCCGTCGTTGGAGACGTTGTCGAAGACGATGCTCGCGTCCTTCCCCGGATAGGTGAAGCGCATCATCGCCGCGTGGTCGGTCGGCGTCATCTCGGTGCGCAGACCGTTCTCGAAGGTCACCCCGTAGTAGTGCGGTTTCGCGGTCTCGTTCTCGTGCCGGAAGGGCAGTGCGCGGGCCGTGCGGGAGGCGTCCGGGGTGCCGGCCGCGGCCGACGGCATCACCTGGAAGGTCTGCCGGTCGCCCATCCAAGGGCTCGGTTCGTGGCTCGCGCTGAACGCCTGCAGGGTGGGCAGGTTGTCGGCGTTGTTCCCGCGCGCGTAGTCGTAGAGCCAGCTCGTGGACCCCGCGTTGGTCACCGGCGTCCAGAAGTTGAAGCCGTGCGGCACGGCGGTCGCCGGGATGTTGTTGCCGCGCGAGTACGAGCCGCTGGAGTTCGTGCCGCGCGTCGTGTCCGCGTAGTCGGACAGCCGTGCGTGCCGCTTCTCCGGCGGCTTCCGCTCGATCCGTACGTCGTCGATCCAGCCGCGGAACTTCGCGGGGCCCCTCGGGTTGTCGTACGCCACCAGGATCCGGTCCACGGTCCTGCCGGCGGCCACCGCGCCGATCCGCGAGGCCTTGTGGTTCCACTGGTTCACGTACAGCGTCTTGGACGCGCCCTGACCCTGCGGCGACACCACCGCGCCGTGCTGGTCGAGGGCGCGCAGGTCACTCAGATAGGTGCCGTCCGTGAAGGCCAGGTCCACCGACACGTGCGTGGCCGGGTAGTTGAGGTCCGCGCCCTTCTCGTCCGTCGGCAGCGACGGGAAGACCCGGTAGGACAGTTCGGTGTCCCGGCCGACGCGCGTGTTGACGTCGAAGACCTTGTTGTACGAGTACGTCCGGCCGTCCGCCTTGTGGGTGCCCGCGTACCGCAGCGCCCGCTTCCCCGTGAAGCCCGCGCCCGACTTGGCGGTGGGGGAGCCGGAGGGCCCCCGGTCGACCTGGCTGCGCATCTGCGCGGGGACCGGGGTGGAGGTGTCGCCGTTCGAGAACTGGACGTCGGCGAGCTGGAGCAGCGGTGCGCCGGCGTTGCGGGTGATCTCCAGGCGGTAGTGCCGGTACGCGGTGTCGTTCGTGAAGCCGTACGTCTTCGTCTGGAAGCGGGAGCTGAAGGCCTCGTCCTTGCGGGTGTCGAGGGTCTTCCACGTGGTGCCGTCCGCGGACCCCAGGAGGGTCCAGTCCTTCGGGTCGCGTTCGGCGGCGTCGTTGGCCGAAGTCAGCGCGTAGCTTACGACCTTGACCGGCTCCTCCAGGTCGAACTCGACCCAGCCCACCGGCAGGAAGGTCAGCCACTTGCTGCCCGGCGTGATGTCGACCAGGTTCTCCTTGACCTCACCGCCCGCCGGGTTCTCGGCGCTGGCGCGCAGCGCGGTGACGCGGTCGGTGACGTTGCCGGGGATGCCCTCCGTGTCGCCGCCGTCGACGCCGGAGGTCTTCGGCCGCCCCTGTGCGTCCGCTTCCACGGTGTTGCGCCAGGCGGGGGCGGGATCGTTCGCTTCGAAGGAGGAGCTGAACCCCCGTTCCGCCGGGTCGGGTTGGAGTGGCCGGCTTGGCTGGGCGGCGGCGGACGGGGCCAGCAGGGCGACCGCGAGGGCGGCGGCCAGGAGGCCCGCGAAGGTCGCCGAAGCGCCCCCGGCACGTCTGGATGTGGACTGCATCCCGGGTGGTTCCTCTCCCTGGACAACGTTGTCAGAGGCGTACGTACCACCAGTAGGGAGCCAAGTGGCCAGCGCTGTCAAGGAGGTGGCAGGGGCGTCGGTGGGACAAATGAACGCGCGGCGCTCCCCGAGGTCTCAACTAGGGAAAGAAGGCACCTCAACCTGCCGTCGATCTTGCCGAGTTGACGGGAAGTGGACTATACCTATCGGCGTCCGCACCGCCCGGGAAACCGGTTCCGGACCAGGGGAGACGGAGGCGCCGGGGGCATGTCGACACGCCCCTTCGCGCATCCCGCACATCCGGCCGGAGCAACGAAGATTCGAGTCATCCGATCGCGGTGACGGGGTCCTTGTTCCGAGTCGCATTCGGTCGAGGTGACACCGGCACACCGCCTGAGTCCTGGAGAGGGCGAGGACTTGAGCATGGGACCCACCCACGTCAACCGTCGTGACGTACTGAAGAGGACGGCCGCGGCAGGACTGTTCGCACTGCCCGCGGTCGGCGCCCTGAGCTCCTGCGCCAGCGGTGGCGGCGGCGAGAAGAAGGCCGAGAAGGGCACCAAGTCCGACAAGAACCCGCTCGGGGTGAAGGAGGACGCCGCGCTGTCGGTGTACATCTTCAACGGCGGCTACAAGGACCGGTACGCCCAGTTCGTCACCGACATGTACGGCAAGGCCTACCCCAAGGCCGAGGTCGACCAGAAGGCCACGGAGAAGATCGCCACCCAGCTCCAGCCGAAGATCGTCCGCGGCAGGCCCTCGGCGGACGTCGTCAACAACTCCGGCGCCGACCAGATGAACATCGGCAAGCTGGTCGCCAACAAGCAGGTCGCCGACTTCACCGAGATGCTCGACGCGCCCTCCTGGGACGACCCCGCGGTCAAGGTCCGCGACAGCCTCTACCCGGCGATGCAGCCGATGGGCGCCTTCGGCACCGACGGCTGCTACCAGCTCAACATCGCCATGACGGTGTACGGCAACTGGTACTCGCAGCGGATGCTCAAGGAGACCCTGGAGGCCGAGTACCCGAAGACCTGGGACGAGATGCTCGCCGTCTGCAAGAAGGCGAAGGACAAGGGCATCCACGGCTGGAGCTACCCCGGCGGACACCCCCGCTACATGCTGTTCTCCATGTACGCGATGTTCGCCCAGGCAGGCGGCCGCGAGGTCGTCGAGGCGATGGACTACCTGGAGCCGAACGCCTGGAAGCACGACGCCGTGAAGTCCGTCTTCGAGGCCTTCGAGGAACTCGTCGCCAAGAAGTACGTCCTGACCGGCTTCGACGGCCCGCAGGGGCACACCGAGATGCAGACCGCCTGGACCAAGGGCAAGTGCGTCTTCGTGCCCAACGGGTCCTGGGTCGAGAACGAGGCCAAGGACACCACCCCCAAGGGCTTCGGCATGACGGTCGGCGCCACTCCCTCGCTCTCGTCGGGGGACAAGCTGCCCTTCGGCACGCTGTACTCGCCGCCCGGCGAGCCCTTCATCGTCCCTGCCCAGGCCGCCAACGTACGGGGCGGGCTGGAGTGGATGCGGATGATGTACAGCAAGGAAGCGTCCGTGAACCTCTTCAAGGAGACCGGCGGCATCCCCGCGCTCAAGGGCGCGATCGACGGAATGCAGCTGCCGCCCGGCACGGACAGCGCGCAGAAGGCCATCACGGCGGCCGGCGACAACATCGTCATCCCCTTCTTCAAGGAGTGGTACGGCGAGCTGTTCACCGAGGACTACAACAAGGTGATGGGCCGCTTCATGACCGGCGACATGTCGACCAAGGAGGCCCTCGACACCATGCAGAAGGCCGCGGACCGGGTGGCGAAGGACCCCGACATCACCAAGATCAAGAAGGTCTGAGACAAGGCGAGTACCGGCGTGCGACGCGCCCCCTCGTGAGCGCGGGGCGCGCGTCCTCGTACGTGTGGGAACGGGCGGAATCGGAGCGGCGTGAGTACTGACGTGAGTACGGACAAGCGGCCGGCCAGGCCACCCCACCTGCTGTTGTTCCTCGCGGCGGCTGTCCTGCCGCCCCGGTTCACCCCCGAGAGCGTGCGCTACGACCGCAGGTACCGCACGCTCGACAAGTACCGTTTCATCGCGGGATTCCTCGCGATCCCGCTGGCCTTCTACGCGGTGTTCGTCGTCTCCCCGTTCCTGCAGGCGATCTACTACGCGTTCACCGACTGGTCGGGCGGGCCGGTGGCCAACTTCATCGGCTTCGACAACTTCGTCAAGATGTGGAACGACGAGCGGTTCTGGGACTCCACGGTCACCAGCCTGACCCTGCTGGTGGTGGCCCCGGTCGTCACCCTCGTACTCGGCATGTTCTTCGCGTACATGATCACCGCGGGCGGCAGGCACCGAAGGGGCCAGGCCATCGCGGGCGTCGCGGGCTCCTCGCTGTACAAGGTCGTCTACTTCTTCCCGCAGGTCCTCTCCGTCGCCATCGTCGCCGTGGTGTGGGGCCGCGTCTTCAACACCAACGCCGGTCTGATCAACGGCGGTTTGAACTCCCTGGGCATCAAGGGCCCCGCCTGGCTCGGCGGCGAGTACGGTCTCGCCCTGATCGCCACGCTCACCGTCATCTGCTGGAGCTTCGTCGGCTTCTACGTGGTGCTCTTCTCGGCCGCGATGGGCGCGATCCCCAAGGACATCCACGAGGCGGCGCTGCTCGACGGGGCGGGACGCGGAACCACGTTCTTCCGGGTCACCCTCCCGCTGATCCGGGACACCGTGCGCACCGGCTGGATCTACATGGGCATCCAGGCCCTGGACTCCTTCGCGATCGTGCTGGTGATGATGCCCCCGCACGCCATGAAGGTGACCCCGGTCTTCCTCTACGAGCGCTTCCGGGAGGGGCAGTTCGGCTACGCCACCGCCATCGGCGTCGTGCTCCTCCTGCTCAGCGTGGTGTTCTCCCTGATCGTCATGCGGGTCGGGGACCGCGACCGGATCGAATACTGAGAGCGTGGGAGAGACGCACGATGAGCACACGCAGCAAGGCCGGGCGCACCGGGGCTCGTGGGCGCCGGGGCGGCGCGGACCGGGTCAGGGAGGGCGGCGCCGCTCTCAACGTCTTCTCGCACGCCTTCCTCGTCCTGTGGGCCGTGATGGCGGCCGCGCCGCTGATCTGGGTCGCGATCACCGCCCTGCGCACCTCCGGGGACATCCTCGGCGACCCCATGGGGCTGCCCTCCTCGCCGCACTGGCAGAACTTCGCCAATGCCTGGACCGAGGCGCACATCGGGCAGTATGCCGTCAACTCGCTGATCGTCCTCGCGGGTTCACTTACCGGCACGATGCTGCTCGGGTCGATGGCCGCGTACGTGATAGCCCGCTTCACCTTTCCCGGCAACAGGTTCGTCTTCCTGCTGTTCGCCGGCGGCATGATGTTCCCCGTCATCCTCGCGCTCGTCCCGCTGTTCGCGGTGATGGAGAACTTCGGGCTGCTGGACACCCGGGCGGGACTGATCGTCGCGTACATCGCCTACTCGCTGCCGTTCACCACCTTCTTCCTGACCTCCTTCTTCCGTACGCTGCCCACCGGCGTCCAGGAGGCCGCCATGGTGGACGGCGCGTCGCACACCCGTACGTTCTTCCAGATCATGCTGCCGATGGCCAAGCCCGGCCTGGTCAGCATCGGCATCTTCAACTTCCTGGGGCAGTGGAACCAGTACCTGCTGCCGCTGCTGCTCAACAACGAGAACGAGACCAGTTACGTGCTTCCCCAGGGCCTCGCCTCGCTCGCCGTCGCGCAGGGCTACCGCGGCGACTGGGGCGCGCTCTTCGCGGGGCTGACCATCGCGATGGTTCCGGTGCTCGTCGTGTACGCGGTCTTCCAGCGCCAGGTGCAGGCGGGACTCACCGCGGGCGCGCTCAAGTAGCACGCCCGGCAGGCGGACGCGGCGGCATCCGCGCACGGCGCCCCGGTGTCGCCCAAGTGACTTGCGAAGGAACCTTTTTGAAGCCTCATTTCGGCTTGGACACGAAAGTGGTCTAGGCCTGTTGCGCCGTCGCGCAGCGTGAGTAGTGTCTGCGCCACGGCGCTGTGGGGAGATCATCACCCGGCCGGCGGGTCCGGGGCCGACCCCGGGAAGAAACTGCAAGTCGACGCTCATGTCGAAGGGTTGGACAGTATGAGGAATCGCGTAGTAGCCACCGGAGCGGCAACGCTGGTGATGGCACTGGGACTCAGCGCCTGCGGCGGTGGCGACGAGGGTGGCGGCGAAGGCAAGAGCAAGACGATCAAGGTCGTCGCCGCCGACTACGGCGACAAGGCCTCCAACGCCTCGAAGATCTTCTGGGAGAAGGTCGCCAAGGACTTCGAGGCCGCCAACTCCGGTTACAAGGTCGATCTCCAGATCATCAACTGGAACGACATCGACAAGTCCGTCAAGAACATGATCCAGACGGACAACTACCCCGACGTCCTCCAGACCGGCGGCTACGCGGACAAGGTCGCCGACGACCTGCTCTACAAGGTCGACGACGTGCTGTCGCCCGCCACCAAGGCCAACATCGTCCCCGCCTTCGCCAAGGCGGGCGAGGCCAAGGGCGCCGCGTACGGCATCCCGTGGGTGTCCTCCAGTCGAGTGCTCTTCTACAACAAGAAGGTCTTCTCGGCCGCCGGGGTCGCCAAGCCGCCGACCACCTGGGCCGAGGTCGCCGACGCCGCCAAGAAGATCTCCGAGAAGAAGGCCGCGGACACCCCCTACGCGCTCCCGCTCGGCCCCGAGGAGGCCCAGGGCGAGACCCTGATGTGGGAGATGGGCAACGGCGGCGGCTACACCGACGCCGCCGGAAAGTACACGCTCAACAGCGCCCCGAACGTCGAGACCTTCAAGTGGCTCCAGGACAACCTGGTCAAGCCCGGCCTCACCTACCCCAACCCCGCCTCCACCGACCGCAAGACGGCCTTCGCCGACTTCGCCGCCGGGAAGGTCGGCATGATGAACGGCCACCCGAGCGTCGTCAAGATGGCCGAGGACGGCAAGGTCGAGTACGGCGTCGCCAAGATCCCCGGCAGGACGGGCCCGCTGGAGAGCACCCTCGGCGTGGCCGACTGGACGATGGCCTTCAAGGACGGCAAGGCCGACAAGGACGCCGTGAAGAAGTTCCTCGACTTCACGTACACCAAGAAGAACCTGGTGGCGTTCGCCGAGATGTACAACTTCATGCCCGTCACCACGGACGCCGTCGCGGAGATGGAGGCCAACCCCAAGCACGCCTCGCTGAAGCCCTTCTTCGAGGCGCTGCCCACCGCGAAGTTCTACCCGGTCAACGACACCGCCTGGGACGTCATCTCCGCCGAGATCAAGAAGTCCGGAGGCAAGGCGGCGAGCAAGGACGAGGACCCGAAGGCAGTCCTGGACGACCTCCAGAAGAAGGCCGAGGACGCGGCCGCCGCCGAGTAACGCGCTTTCCGAGCCCGTTCACCTCGTACCCGCCCAGGAGAAACCGTGTCACTCAAGGCCCCTCCGTCCCCCGCCGAGACCGGTGGGGGACGGGGCGGGCGCGCCCCCAGGCCGGTGAGCCGCCGCAGCGGACTGGCCAGGCTCGGCCCGCTGCCCTGGATCGCGCCCGTCATCCTCCTCATCCTCTTCGTGGTCGTCTGGCCGGTCGTCGAGCTGATCCGCACCTCGTTCCTCAGAGTCTCCAGCTCCGGCAAGGTGCGCGGCAGCGCCGGGACGGACAAGTACACCAAGCTCTTCGGGGAGACCGACCTGGCCTCCGTCCTGATGTGGACGGTGATCTGGACGGTCGTCGTCGTGGTCTGCACGATGCTGATCTCGCTGGCCCTCGCCCAGCTGTTCAACCAGAGGTTCCCCGGCCGCACCGTCACCCGCTGGGCGCTCATCGCCCCCTGGGCCGCATCCGTGCTGATGACCGCCATCGGCTTCAAGTGGATGCTCAACCAGACGGCCGGCGTCCTCAACACCCTGATGCTTGACCTCGGACTGATCGACAAGTCCGAGGACTGGCTGGGACGTTCGGAAACCGCCTGGCCGTGGATGATGGCGGTCGCCGTCTTCGTGTCACTGCCCTTCACCACGTACACCCTGCTGGCCGGCCTCCAGACCATCCCGGGCGAGGTGTACGAGGCGTCGCGCATCGACGGCGCGGGGACCTGGCAGACGTACCGGCACATCACCCTGCCGATGCTGCGCCCGGCGTTCCTGATCGGCCTCGTGATCAACCTCATCAACGTCTTCAACTCCTTCCCGATCATCTACGCGATGACCAAGGGCGGGCCGGGCAACGACACCTCCACGTCGATGGTGTTCATGTACACGCTGAAGGAGACCGACATCGGCGAGTCGGCGGCCATGTCGGTCGTCAACTTCGTGCTGGTCGTGGTGCTCGTCCTGATCTTCCTGAAGGTCAGCCGCTGGAACGAGGAGGACTGATGGCCACCGCTACGGCCGCCCGGCCGAGGACGACGGGGCCCTCACCCAGGTCCCCCAAGCGCGCCTTCCGCCCGCGCACCCTGCTGATCGCGGCCCTGGCGTGGGGACTCGCCGCGCTCTTCCTCGCCCCGTACCTCGAAATGGTCATCACCGCGCTGCGGCCCAGGGAGGAGCTGCGCGACCGCACCTACCTGCCGAGCAGCTTCGAGTGGTCGAACTTCATCGAGGTGTGGAAGGAGTCCACGCTCGGGCAGAACCTCCAGGTGTCCCTGCTGGTGGCCGGCGGGTCGACGCTGCTGGTCCTGCTGGTGGCGCTGCCCGCCGCCTACTACACGGCCCGGATGAAGTACCGCGGACGGAAGCTCTTCCTGCTGCTGGTTCTGGTCACCCAGATGTTCCAGCCGACCGCGCTGCTCGTCGGCCTGTACCGCGAGTTCTACCAGCTCGGCATGCTCAACTCGATCTGGACGCTGATCATCACGAACGCGGCGTTCAACCTCGCGTTCGCGGTGTGGATCCTGACCGCGTACATCGGTTCCATCCCGGCGGAGCTGGAGGAGGCGGCGATGGTGGACGGCACCAGCCGGTTCGGCGCGATGATCCGGGTCACACTGCCGCTGGCGCTGCCGGGCGTGGTGACCGCCCTGATCTTCACCTTCATCACGTCCTGGAACGAGTTCGCGATGGGGCTGACCCTCACCACCCAGCCGGAGAGCCAGCCGCTGACGGTCGGCATCAACAACTTCGTCGGTGCGTACACGGTCCAGTGGAACTACATCTTCGCCGCCTCCGTGGTGGCGATCGTGCCGGTGGTCATCCTGTTCGCGTTCATCGAGCGGCACGTGGTGTCCGGTCTGACGGCCGGCTCCGTCAAGTAACGGCTGAGCCGCGAGTCTTCCCGCGGTACGAAGCGCCCGTCGGCCATGGTCGGCGGGCGCTTCGGCGCGTTCCCGTGCCTCTACGCTCAAGGCCTTGACGGAAGCAGGGCACAAAGACTCTGCTTAGGGTTCACATGTTGGAAGAACGGCGGGGCCGCGCGGTCGGGGCCCCGGAGCGGACGGCCGTCGTGCCGTACGCCGGTAACGGGAGTGGATGAGTCGATGGAGACTCCGGGTTCGCAGACGTCTTTGCACCGGGCCAATCTTGAGCGGGTCGTGCGCGCGGTGCGCATGGCCGGCTCGCTGACCCAGGCCGAGATCGCCAGAAGCACCGGGCTCTCCGCCGCCACGGTCTCCAACATCGTGCGCGAACTGAAGGACGGCGGAACCGTCGAGGTCACCCCCACCTCGGCGGGCGGCCGACGGGCCCGCAGCGTCTCGCTCAGCGGCGACGCGGGCGTGGTCATCGGCGTCGATTTCGGCCATACGCACCTGCGCGTCGCCGTGGGCAACCTGGCCCACCAGGTCCTCGCCGAGGAATCCGAGCCGCTGGACGTGGACGCCTCCGCCGCCCAGGGCTTCGACCGCGCGGAACAACTGGTGAAACGCCTGGTGGAGGCCACCGGCATCAGCCAGGACAAGGTCATCGGCGTCGGGCTCGGCGTTCCCGGTCCCATCGACGTCGAATCCGGCCGTCTCGGCTCCACGGCCATCCTTCCTGGCTGGCAGGGCATCAACCCGAGCGAGGAGCTGTCCGGGCGCCTCGGGGTCCCGGTGTACGTCGACAACGACGCCAACCTCGGGGCGCTCGGCGAACTGGTCTGGGGCGCCGGACGCGGGGTGCGCGACCTCGCGTACATCAAGGTCGCCAGCGGCGTCGGCGCCGGTCTCGTCATCGACGGCCGCGTCTACCGGGGGCCCGGCGGCACGGCCGGCGAGATCGGCCACATCACGCTCGACGAATCGGGTCCGGTCTGCCGCTGCGGCAACCGGGGCTGCCTGGAGACCTTCGCTGCGGCCCGCTACGTACTGCCCCTCCTGGTGCCCTCGCACGGCCCCGACCTCACCATGGAGCGCGTCGTGCGGCTCGCCCGCGAGGGCGACCCCGGCTGCCGCCGGGTGATCTCCGACGTGGGGCGCCACGTCGGCAGCGGTGTAGCGAACCTGTGCAACCTCCTCAACCCCAGTCGGGTCGTCCTCGGCGGCGACCTCGCCGAGGCGGGCGAACTCGTCCTCGGCCCGATCCGCGACTCGGTCTCCCGCTATGCCATCCCCAGCGCGGCCCGTCAGCTGAAGGTGCTGCCCGGAGCGCTGGGCGGCCGCGCGGAGGTGCTGGGCGCACTCGCCCTCGCGCTGAGTGAAATGGGCGATTCGACCGTGTTGGGCACCGCGATGTCGGTCAACTCCTTCGGTGCGGACCAGCATTCCGCGCCTGCCTTCACTTAGATAACGAATGGCACCGTTGTCATCTCGTTAAGTGTTTACTCCTTGACGCCTCGGGGGCGCGCGAGTTGACTTCCAGACACCTCGGCCGCAACGACGCGGCCTCGTCAGGGAGGCACACCACATGAACGCAATGACGCGTCGCGTCGTCATAGCCACGGCCGCGATCTCGATGGCCGTCTCGCTCTCCGCCTGCGGCAAGGCCGGCGAAGGCGACAAGGGTGAGGGCGCAGGCAAGGACGGCGGTCTCGGCAAGACCATCGGTCTGCTGCTGCCCGAGAACAAGACCACGCGCTACGAGACCTTCGACCGCCCGATCATCGAAAAGAAGATCAAGGCGCTCTGCTCGGACTGCGAGGTCAAGTACAACAACGCCGCGCAGGACATCGAGACCCAGAAGAAGCAGTTCGATGCGCTCGTCACGCAGGGCGTCAAGGTGATCATCCTGGACGCGGTGGACTTCAACGCCACCAAGTCCTGGATCACCACCGCCGCCAAGCAGGGCGTGAAGGTCGTGGCGTACGACCGTCTGGCCGAGGGCCCGATCTCCGCGTACGTCAGCTACGACAACGAGAAGATCGGCAACCTGCAGGGCGAGGCCCTGGTCAAGGCCCTGGGCGACAAGGCCAAGGACGCCAACGTCGTCATGATCAACGGCTCGCCGACCGACCCGAACGCCGGCTTCTTCAAGAAGGGCGCCGAAGACGTCCTGAAGAAGGAGACGAAGAAGATCGTCTACACCCAGGACATCCCGGACTGGTCCCCGGACGAGGCGAACAAGAAGATGGGCGCCGCCATCGACTCCCTCGGCAAGGACGGCTTCCAGGGCGTCTACTCGGCCAACGACGGCATGGCAGGCGGCATCATCACCGCCCTGAAGAAGCAGAACATCAAGGTCCCGGTCGGCGGTCAGGACGCCGAGCTCGCCGGTCTCCAGCGCGTCCTCTCGGGCGACCAGGCCTTCTCGATCTACAAGCAGATCAAGCCGGAGGCCGAGACCACCGCCGAGATCGCGGTGCGCATCCTCAAGGGCGAGAAGTTCGACGACCTTGCGCCGACCAAGGTCGACAGCATCAGCGGCGAGTTCAAGGCCACGCCGTCCAAGCTGTACGACGCGCAGGTCGTCACCAAGGACAACATCGCGAGCACCGTCATCAAGGACGAGGTCTACAAGGCGTCCGAGATCTGCACGGCCGACTTCAAGAAGGCCTGTGAAGCGGCGGGAATCAAGTAGCTCGCCCCTCCGGTACGGACGCCGACGGGCCCCGCGGCCGGGCCTCCCGTACCCAGCCGACGCCGGTCTCCCGCCCCCGCACGGGCGGGACACCGGCGGCGCCCCCTCCTCGCAAGTCCTTGTGCACCATGCACCACCATCCCCGCCGGTCAGGCGGCGAAGGAGATGATTCACGTGTCCGCTACGCCCGTGCTGGCGTTGCGCGGAGTCTCCAAGCGGTTCGGCGCCGTCCAGGCGCTGACCGATGTAGACCTGGAGATCCAGCCCGGCGAGGTGGTCGCCCTCGTCGGCGACAACGGCGCCGGCAAGTCCACCCTCGTCAAGACGATCTCGGGCGTCCACCCGATCGACGAGGGCGCCATCGAGTGGGACGGGAAGCCGGTGCACGTCAACCGGCCGCAGGACGCCCAGAACCTCGGCATCGCCACCGTCTACCAGGACCTGGCGCTCTGCGACAACCTCGACGTGGTCGCCAACCTCTTCCTCGGCAGCGAGATCCGCCGGGGCACGATCCTCGACGAGATCGCGATGGAGAAGCGCGCCAAGGAACTGCTGGACACCCTGTCCATCCGCATTCCGAGCGTCCGCATCCCGGTCGCTTCGCTCTCCGGCGGTCAGCGCCAGGTCGTCGCCATCGCGCGCGCCCTGGTCGGCGACCCCAAGGTGGTCATCCTCGACGAGCCGACCGCCGCCCTCGGCGTCGAGCAGACCGCTCAGGTCCTCGACCTGGTCGAGCGGCTGCGCGAGCGCGGCCACGGTGTCATCCTCATCAGCCACAACATGGAGGACGTGCGCGCCGTCGCGGACAAGGTGGCGGTCCTGCGCCTCGGCCGCAACAACGGCGTCTTCGACGTGAAGACGACCTCCCACGAAGTGATCATCTCCGCCATCACCGGCGCCACGGACAACGCCGTGACCCGCCGCAAGGCGCGTACCGCCACGGCTTCGGTCACGGCCACGGCAGCGAAGGAGGACGCGAAGTGAGCGACCTCGCCAAGACCCCCGAAAAGTCCGAGGCCCCCGAGGCGGACGCCGCAGCAGCCCCGGCGGCACCCGCCGTCGACCCCCGTCTGCTGGTCCGCGAAGAGGGCTTCAAGGGCTACCTGACGGAGTTCACCCGCAAGGTGCGCGGTGGCGAGCTCGGTTCGCTGCCCGTCGTGCTGGGCCTGATAGTCATCGCGATCGTCTTCCAGACCCAGAACAGCAGCTTCCTCTCCGCCAGTTCCCTCGCCAACATCGCCGTCTACAGCTCCGGCATGGGCATCATGGCGGTGGGCATCGTCTTCGTCCTGCTGCTCGGCGAGATCGACCTCTCGGTCGGCTCCATCGCGGGCGTCGGCGCAGCGATCTGGGCGGTTCTCCAGGTCTCCAACGGCTGGAACGGCTGGGTCGCCATCGCCGTGGCGCTGCTCGCCGGTCTCGCCCTCGGTCTGCTGAACGGCTTCTTCTTCGCCAAGATCGGCGTCCCGGCCTTCGTCGTCACCCTGGCCGGCTTCCTCGGCTGGAGCGGCTTCCAGATCTGGCTGATGGGCAAGGAAGGCTCGATCAACACCCCGTCCGGCAGCTTCGTCGAGAACCTGACGAGCTACTACTTCGAGGACAAGATCGCCGCGTACGGCCTGGCGATCGCCGCGATCTTGCTCTACGGCCTCTCGCAGTTCCTGGACAGCAAGCGTCGCCGGGCAGCAGCCCTGCCCGCCCGCCCGACCAGCGAGATCGCCCTTCGCACCGGCGTCGTCGCGGTGCTGTGCCTGGTCGTCGCGTACGTCCTGAACGAGCCGCAGGGCGCCCGCGGCCTGCCGCTCGCCCTGGTGCTCTTCCTCGCGGTGCTGCTGATCGCGGACTTCGTGGCCCGCCGCACCACCTTCGGCCGTCAGGTCTTCGCGGTCGGCGGCAACGCCGAGGCCGCCCGCCGTGCGGGCATCAGCGTCGACCGGATCCGGATCACCGTCTTCGGCCTGTCCGGGCTGCTCGCCGCCTTCGGAGGGCTCTTCCTCGCCAGCCTTTCGGGCGGCGCCACGAAGAGCGTCGGTGCGAACAACACCCTGATGCTCGTCATCGCCGCAGCTGTCATCGGCGGCACCAGCCTCTTCGGCGGGCGGGGCAAGGTCTGGTCCGCACTGCTCGGCATGATCGTCATCCAGGCGATCCAGCAGGGCCTGAACATGCTCGGCATGGCCAGCGAGATCCAGTACATGATCACCGGGGCGGTGCTGCTCGCCGCCGTCGTGATCGACTCGCTGTCCCGCAAGACCCAGAAAACAGCAGGTCGCGCCTAGCGCCCTGACGTGGTCGCATAGCAGTCAAACCTGAATGTGCCCGGCACCGACACCCAGGTGCCGGGCACATTCGTGCGTACATGGGTCCGTACGAGTGACACAGTTCGCACATCCCGCCGACCGCCGCCGCGCGCGGAACATTAGACTCGGCAGATCGGCACGACCGTCCACGCACTTGATGTGCACGTAAGCCAGTTCAACCGCTAGGAGGCACGGGTGGCGCTGCTGACCCGCATCAAGGGACCGCGCGATCTGGACCGGCTGACCCCGGAGGAGCTCGACCAGCTCGCTTCGGAGATCAGGACCTTCCTCGTCGACGAGGTGTCCAAGACCGGCGGCCACCTGGGCCCGAACCTGGGCGTGGTCGAACTGACCATCGCCCTGCACCGTGTCTTCGAGTCGCCGAAGGACAAGGTCCTCTGGGACACCGGCCACCAGAGCTACGTGCACAAGCTCCTCACCGGCCGTCAGGACTTCACCCGGCTCAAGATGAAGGGCGGCCTCTCCGGCTACCCGGCGCGCGCCGAGTCCGAGCACGACATCATCGAGAACAGCCACGCCTCGACCGTCCTGGGCTGGGCCGACGGCCTGGCCAAGGCCAACCAGGTGCTCGGTAAGGACGACGCGGTCGTCGCCGTCATCGGTGACGGCGCGCTGACCGGCGGCATGGCCTGGGAGGCGCTGAACAACATCGCCGTCGCCAAGGACCGCCCGCTGGTCATCGTCGTCAACGACAACGAGCGCTCCTACGCGCCCACCATCGGCGGCCTCGCCAACCACCTGGCGACCCTGCGCACCACCGACGGTTACGAGCGCTTCCTCGCCAAGGGCAAGGACCTGCTGGAGCGCACCCCGGTCGTCGGCCGCCCGCTGTACGACACGCTGCACGGCGCGAAGAAGGGCCTGAAGGACTTCATCGCCCCGCAGGGCATGTTCGAGGACCTCGGCATCAAGTACGTCGGCCCGATCGACGGCCACGACATCGAAGCACTCGAATCCGCCCTGCAGCGCGCCAAGCGCTTCGGCGGCCCGGTCATCGTGCACTGCCTCACCGAGAAGGGCCGCGGCTACCAGCCCGCCCTCGCCGACGAGGCGGACCGCTTCCACGCCGTCGGGAAAATCCACCCGGACACCGGCCTGCCGATCGCCTCCTCCGGCGTCGACTGGACCTCGGTCTTCGGCGAGGAGATGGTCAAGCTCGGCAAGGAGCGCAAGGACATCGTCGCGATCACCGCGGCCATGCTGCAGCCGGTCGGCCTGGACAGGTTCGCCAAGGCGTTCCCTGACCGGGTGTACGACGTGGGCATCGCCGAGCAGCACGGTGCCGTCTCCGCGGCGGGTCTCGCCACGGGCGGCCTGCACCCCGTCTTCGCCGTGTATGCGACATTCCTCAATCGTGCCTTCGACCAGGTCCTCATGGACGTGGCCCTCCACAAGTGCGGTGTGACCTTCGTACTGGACCGGGCCGGCGTCACCGGCACCGACGGCGCCTCGCACAACGGCATGTGGGACATGTCGATCCTCCAGGTCGTCCCGACCCTGCGGATCGCCGCCCCGCGCGACGCCGACCAGGTCCGCGCCCAGCTCCGCGAGGCCGTCCAGGTCGAGGACGCCCCGACCGTCGTCCGCTTCTCCAAGGGCGCGGTCGGTCCGGCCGTCAAGGCCGTCGGCAAGGTCGGCGGCATGGACGTCCTGCGCAGGCCCACCGCCGACGCGGCCCGCCCCGACGTCCTCCTCGTGTCGATCGGCGCCCTGGCCCCCATGTGCCTGGAGATCGCCGACCTGCTGGACGCACAGGGCATCTCCTCCACCGTCGTCGACCCCCGCTGGGTCAAGCCGGTCGACGAGGCGATGGCCCCGCTCGCCGAGCAGCACCGGGTCGTCGTCACCGTCGAGGACAACTCCCGCGCCGGAGGCGTCGGCTCCGCCGTCGCGCAGGCCCTGCGCGACGCGGGCGTGGACGTCCCGCTGCGCGACTTCGGCATCCCGCCGGTCTTCCTGGACCACGCCTCCCGCAAGGAGGTCATGGCCGAGATCGGGCTGACCGCCCCGGACATCGCCCGCCAGGTCACCGGCCTGGTCGCGAAGCTCGACGGCCGCCTGGAGAGCGCGACGGCAGAGGTCGCGCGCGACTGACGCACCGACGCGGTCACCTGTGTCCGGGCCGGAGGGAAACCCTCCGGCCCGGACTTCTCCGCACCTTCGCCCCATCGGGTGAAAACATGTTCGCGCAGTCGCGGACCCGCACGAATGATCACGATGATTGCGGGTGACCCTCCACACAGAGGTGGGGACGACCCGACCGGCGGAGGTGCTGCGGTGAGCACGGAACACCAAGGATCCAGGGACCACCAGGGAGCAGCGGGCGCCAGGCAGAACGGCGTCTTCCGCACCAAGACCGTCGAACAGTCGATCCAGGACACCGAAGAGCCGGAGCACGCGCTCAAGAAGTCCCTCTCCGCCTTCGACCTCACGGTCTTCGGTGTCGGTGTCATCATCGGCACCGGCATCTTCGTCCTCACCGGCAAGATCGCCAAGGAGACCGCGGGCCCTTCCGTCGCCCTCGCCTTCGTCGTCGCGGGTGTCGTCTGCGGTCTGGCGGCCCTCTGCTACGCCGAGTTCGCCTCGACCGTCCCGGTCGCGGGATCCGCGTACACGTTCTCGTACGCCTCCCTCGGTGAGCTGCCGGCCTGGATCATCGGCTGGGACCTCGTCCTGGAGCTGGCGCTCGGCTGCGCGGTCGTCGCGGTCGGCTGGTCGGGCTACATGCGCTCGCTCCTCGACACGGCCGGCATCCACCTCCCCGACGTCCTCTCCGGCACCCACGACGGACAGTTCGGCTTCGACCTGCTGGCCTGCGTCCTGGTCCTCCTCCTCACCGCGATCCTGGTCGCCGGCATGAAGCTCTCCTCGCGTGTGACCAGCATCGTCGTCGGCATCAAGGTGACCGTCGTGCTGCTGGTCATCATCGTCGGCGCCTTCTTCATCACCGGCTCGAACTACACGCCCTTCGTCCCGCCCGCCCAGGACGCCGAGGGCGGCAGCGGTCTGACCGCCCCCCTCGTCCAGAGCCTCTTCGGCTTCACCCCGACCAGCTTCGGCGTGATGGGCGTCTTCACCGCGGCGGCCGTCGTCTTCTTCGCGTTCATCGGCTTCGACATCGTCGCCACCGCCGCCGAGGAGACCCGCAACCCGCAGCGCGACGTGCCGCGCGGCATCCTCGGCTCCCTCATCATCTGCACGCTGCTGTACGTGGCGGTCTCGGTTGTCGTCACCGGCATGCAGAAGTACAGCGAACTGTCGACGAACGCCCCGCTCGCCGACGCGTTCAAATCGGTCGGCCACCCCTTCTGGGCGGGCCTGATCAGCTTCGGTGCGGCCGTCGGCCTCACCTCGGTCTGCATGATCCTGCTGCTGGGCCAGTCCCGCGTCTTCTTCGCGATGAGCCGCGACGGCCTCCTTCCGAAGACCTTCTCGCACGTCCACCCGCGCTTCGGCACCCCGTACCGCTCGACGATCCTCCTCGGCGGCCTCGTCGCGGTCGTCGCCGGCTTCACCTCCATCGACGAACTCGCAGAACTCGTCAACATCGGCACGCTCTTCGCCTTCGTCGTGGTCGCGATCGGCGTCGTCATCCTGCGCCGCAAACGCCCCGACCTGCCGCGCTCCTTCCGCACCCCGCTGGTCCCGCTGATCCCCGCCCTCTCCGTCCTCGCCTCCCTCTGGCTGATGCTGAACCTGCCGGGCGAGACGTGGCTGCGGTTCGGGGTGTGGATGCTGGTCGGTGTGGTGCTGTACTTCGTCTACGGCAAACGCCACAGCAAGCTCGACCGAGCCACCCGAAGCGCCCTTTAGCCCCCACGCGGTCGTCCCCTCGGACTGCGGGGGCCGCGGGGCCGCCGCCGTGGGCGCGGGGGTCCCCTGGCGAAGCCGAGTGCCTGGGGAGGGCGGGCCAGGGGGCGGCCCTCCACCGGGCGGCGCCCCCACCTCATGCACGGCTCCCGTAGCCACGAGCCCGCACCGCCCACGCCCCCCACACGAAGCGCCCCGCACCCGTCCGATAACTTTGCCCCCATGCCCGCCGAGCAGCCCGATCCCACCCGCACGCCTTCACGCACGCCCCCGCATACCCCAGCACCCCCCACCACCCCCGGGCCCTACTGGCGGCGCCTGCTCCCCACCCTCCTCGTCCTGGCAACCCTCACCCGACTCCCCTCCTTCCTCCACCCCCTGTGGAACCCGGACGAAGGCTTCCTCGCGACCCAGGCCCGCCGGCTCGCCGCCGGGGGAGTGCTCTACGACACGGTCGTCGACCGCAAGCCCCCCTTCCTGCCCTGGCTGTACGAAGCGGCGTTCGTCCTCTTCGGGGACGCCACCCTCGTCCCGCTCAAGGTCCTCGCGGTCCTCGCCGTCTTCGCCACGGCCGCCCTCCTCGCCTCCCTCGCCCGCCGCCGCTGGGGCGACCGGGCCGGGGCAGTGGCCGGCGTCGGCTTCGTACTCCTGTCGGTCGGCATGCCTCCGGAGGACACCCAGGCGGCGGCCTTCGGGCTCTTCATGCTGCCGTTCACCGCGCTGGCGATGTGGTGCGCCGACCGCGGGTACTGGGTCGCGGCCGGGGCGGCAGTCGCCGCCGCCCTCCTGACCAAGCAGACCGGCGGCGCGGTCCTCGTTCCCGTCCTGTGGCTGCTCCGGTCCACGGCCGACGGGGCCCGGGGCCGGGCCCTGCTCCGTACCCTCGCCGGATTCGCGGTCCCGGTGGCCGCGGTGGCCCTGGCCACCGGGCCCTCCCGCTTCCTGTTCTGGGTGGTCACCGGCTCGGGCTCGTACGCCGACCTCTCCGGCTCCGGGCTGCACGCCCTGGGCCGGGGGCTCGGCAACGCGGCGATCCTGGCGGGCGCGGGCCTCGGCCTCCTGCTTCCCCTCCTGCGCCGCCCGAAGGCCCCCACCGCCGACCTGTGGCTCTGGTTCGCCGCGTCCGCGGTCGCCGTCATGACCGGCTTCCACTTCTTCGGGCACTACTATCTCCAACTCATGCCGCCCCTGGTCCTGCTGGGTACCGCCGCCCTGCAAGCCCTGCCGCGCCGCTGGACGACCACCGCCCTCACCCTCACGGCCCTCGCCTGCGCGGTCTTCGTGACCTGGGGCTTCCTGGCTCCCCGGCCCGAACTCGCGCACGCCCGACGCCTCGCGGACACCATCCGTGCGCGCACGGACCCGGGCGACCGCGTCCTGATCTGGGGCATGCACCCGGAGACGTACTGGCTCGCCGACCGCACCCCCGCGAGCCGCTACCTGACCGCGGGCCTGCTCACCAACTTCAGTGGCGGACGCGGCACCGGTTCCCTGGTCGGCGAGGAGTACGGAGTCGAAGGCAGCTGGCCGACCCTCCGCGCGGAACTCGCCGCGCACCCCCCGGCGCTCGTCGTCGACGACTCCCGGGGCAAGCCGTACTCCCCGGAACGGCTGCCGACGCTGCGGCGCATCCTGCAGGAGTCGTACGTACGGGCCGGAACGCTCGACGGCGCGGTCATCTACGTACGCGCGCACACACCCTGACAGGCGGAGCGGCTCCGGACAGCGGCCCTCACGTACGCGCGAACGCGGCCCGACGGGCGGGCGCCGTACCGCGCAGGGCCGCGGGGGCCGCTACCCGCGTACCGTCCGCGGGCCCACGCACCGCGCCCCGTGGGCCTCCACCCGACGCCTCAGCTCACGGTCCGCCGTGACGACGACGCAGTCCTGCGCCGGATCGCGCCCCGCGACGACCTCCACGATCCGGTCGTCCCCGCTCCCGGATGCCGCCACGACCCGCACGCCCGGCACGGACTCCACGCCCCGGGCCGCGCCCTCCACCACCAGCACGATCTCGACGGGTCCCGGCCACCCGGCGACCCCGTCCGCGGCGTACGCGGGCAGCCGGTCCCGCAGCCGCTCGGCCGCACCGCGCCGGTCCTTCCACCAGCCGTCGGGCACCGACCCGACGACGTTGGCGGCATCGACGACGACGAGGGTCTGCGCAGGCTGGACAGCTGTCATGGGCCCAGCCTCGCACGCCCCGAACCCGCGCCGTACGACGAAGGGGCCGCACCGGATGTCACCGGTGCGGCCCCTTCCTCGCGAACGCTACGCGGGCACGCTCGCCACGCCCTGCGCCAGGAACTTCCTGCCGGTGGCGCGCTCCGAGTAGCCCTCACGGTCCAGGTACGGCGTGATGCCGCCCAGGTGGAAGGGCCAGCCCGCGCCGGTGATCAGGCACAGGTCGATGTCCTGGGGCTCGGCCACGACGCCCTCGTCGAGCATCAGGCGGATCTCCTGCGCGACCGCGTCCATGACCCGGGTGCGGACCTGCTCCTCGGTCAGGACGGAGTCGCCCTGCTTGAGGAGCGCGGCGACCTCGGGGTCAAGCTCGGGCTTGCCCGAGTCGTAGACGTAGAAGCCGCGCTTGCCGGCCTTGACCACGGCGGCCAGGTTCGGCGAGACCGTGAAGCGGTCCGGGAAGGCCCGGTTCAGGGTCTCGGAGACGTGCAGGCCGATGGCCGGGCCGACCAGCTCCAGGAGGACCAGCGGCGACATCGGGAGACCGAGGGGCTCGACGGCCTTCTCGGCGACGGCGACCGGGGTGCCCTCGTCGATGACGTTCTGGATCTCGCCCATGAAGCGGGTCAGGATGCGGTTGACCACGAACGCCGGGGCGTCCTTGACCAGGACGGCCGACTTCTTCAGCTTGCGCGCGACACCGAAGGCGGTGGCCAGCGACGCGTCGTCCGTCTTCTCGCCCCGGACGATCTCCAGCAGCGGGAGGACCGCGACCGGGTTGAAGAAGTGGAAGCCGACGACCCGCTCGGGGTGCTGGAGCTTCGACGCCATCTCGGTGATGGAGAGGGAGGAGGTGTTCGTGGCGAGGATCGCGTGGGCGGGGGCGACCGCCTCGACCTCCGCGAACACCTGCTGCTTGACCGACATCTCCTCGAAGACCGCTTCGATGACGAAGTCGGCGTCGGCGAAGCCCTCGGCCTTGTCCAGGACACCGGTGACCAGGGCCTTGAGGCGGTTGGCCTTGTCCTGGTTGATCCGGCCCTTGCCGCGGAGCTTCTCGATCTCCGTGTGGACGTAGCCCACGCCCTTGTCGATGCGCTCCTGGTCGATGTCGGTCAGGACGACCGGCACCTCCAGGCGGCGCAGGAACAGGAGGGCGAGCTGCGAGGCCATCAGGCCCGCACCGACGACGCCGACCTTGGTGACCGGGCGCGCCAGGGACTTGTCCGGGGCACCGGCCGGGCGCTTGGCGCGCTTCTGGACCAGGTTGAACGCGTAGATGCCGGAGCGGAGTTCGCCGCCCATGATCAGGTCGGCGAGGGCCTGGTCCTCGGCGTCGAAGCCGGCGGCCAGGTCACCGGACTTGGCGGCCTCGATGATGTCCAGCGCGCGGTAGGCGGCCGGGGCCGCGCCGTGCACCTTGGAGTCGGCGACGAAGCGGCCACGGGCCACGGCCGCGTCCCACGCCTCGCCGCGGTCGATCTCCGGGCGCTGCACCTGGAGTTCGCCGCGCAGGACCGCGGAGGTCCAGATGAGCGACTGCTCCAGGAAGTCGGCGCCCTCGAAGATCGCGTCGGCGATGCCCAGCTCGTAGACCTGTCCGGCCTTGAGCTGGCGGTTCTGGTTCAGCGAGTTCTCGATGATGACCGAGACGGCCTTGTCCGCGCCGATCAGGTTGGGCAGAAGGGCGCAGCCGCCCCAGCCCGGGACCAGACCGAGGAAGACCTCGGGCAGCGAGAACGCCGCGATCGAGGAGGAGACGGTGCGGTACGAGCAGTGCAGGCCGACCTCGACGCCGCCGCCCATCGCCGCGCCGTTGTAGTACGCGAAGGTGGGGACCGCGAGGTGCGAGAGGCGGCGGAAGACGTCGTGGCCGCCCTTGCCGATGGCGAGCGCGTCCTCGTGGCGCTTCAGCAGTTCCACGCCCTTGAGGTCGGCGCCGACCGCGAAGATGAACGGCTTGCCGGTGATGCCGATGCCGACGATGGTGCCCTCGGCGGCCTCCTTCTCGACCTGGTCGACGGCGGCGTCGAGGTTCGCCAGCGACTGGGGGCCGAAGGTGGTCGGCTTGGTGTGGTCCAGCCCGTTGTCCAGGGTGATGAGGGCGAAGTTGCCCCCGCCGCCCGGGAGTTCCAGGTGGCGTACGTGCGCCTGGGTGACGACCTCGTCCGGGAACAGCTCGGCCGCGCCCTTCAAGAGCTCAGAGGTAGGGGTGCTCACTTGTTGCCTCCGTCGAAGTGCGGGTTCTCCCAGATGACCGTTCCGCCCATGCCGAAGCCGACGCACATGCTCGTCAGGCCGTAGCGGACGTGCGGCTGGTCCTCGAACTGCCGGGCCAGCTGCGTCATCAGACGTACGCCGGAGGAGGCGAGGGGGTGGCCGAAGGCGATGGCGCCGCCGTACTGGTTCACCCGCGCGTCGTCCTCGGGGATGCCGAAGTGGTCGAGCATGGCCAGCACCTGCACGGCGAAGGCCTCGTTGATCTCGAACAGGCCGATGTCGCCGATCGTCAGGCCCGCCTTGGCGAGGGCCTTCTCGGTCGCCGGGACCGGGCCGATGCCCATGACCTCGGGCTCGACGCCCGCGAAGGCGTACGAGACCAGGCGCATCTTGACCGGGAGGCCGAGCTCGCGCGCGACGTCCTCGGCGGCGATCAGGGACGCGGTGGCGCCGTCGTTCAGACCGGCGGCGTTACCGGCGGTGACGCGGCCGTGCGGGCGGAACGGCGTCTTGAGGCCCGCGAGGGACTCCAGGGTCGTACCCGGGCGCATCGGCTCGTCGGCGGTGGCCAGGCCCCAGCCGGTCTCGCCTGCCTCGGCGTTCGTGCGGCGCACGGCCACCGGCACCAGGTCGGCCTGGATCTTGCCGTCCGCGTACGCCTTGGCGGCCTTCTCCTGCGAGCGCACCGCGTACTCGTCGGCGCGCTGCTTGGAGATGCCGGGGTAGCGGTCGTGCAGGTTCTCTGCGGTCATGCCCATGAAGAGGGCCGACTCGTCGACGAGCTTGTCGGAGACGAAGCGCGGGTTGGGGTCGACGCCCTCACCCATGGGGTGGCGGCCCATGTGCTCGACACCACCGGCGACGGCGATGTCGTACGCACCGAGGGACACGCCGCCCGCGACGGCCGTCACGGCGGTCATCGCGCCGGCGCACATGCGGTCGATCGAGTAGCCGGGGACGCTCGTCGGCAGGCCGGCGAGGATGCCCGCGGTGCGGCCCAGGGTGAGGCCCTGGTCGCCGATCTGCGTGGTCGCGGCGAGGGCGACCTCGTCGATGCGTGCGGGGTCGAGGTCCGGGTTGCGGCGCAGCAGCTCCCGGATCGCCTTCACGACGAGATCGTCGGCCCGGGTCTCGTGGTAGATGCCCTTCGGGCCCGCCTTGCCGAACGGGGTGCGGACGCCGTCGACGAAGACGACGTCCCTGACGGTACGAGGCACGATTGGCTCTCCTCCGGGGTGCGGGGTGTGCTGCTGCCGGTGTACGGATACGCCGAGGTGGACGCGTCCGCACACCCATCATGCTACTTACGAGTAACCAAGCTGCCCAGTCCCCACGGCCGGAGCGGTGAAGGTCACACTCCGGACGCGGCATTCGGACGCCGTTGCCCGCCCCGTTGCGCACGGCAGCCCCCGGCCGTGGTGACGGCCGGGGGCTGCGGAGTGCGGGGTACGGAGGTCAGGACTCCTCCACCGGAGCGGGCGCGGTGGCGGCGAGGGCCTTCGCGAGGAGTGGGGCGACCAGCTCGATCTGCCACTGCCTCGCCCCGTACGACGCCAGCGCCTCGGCCACCTTCTCCTCCGTCGCGGGCTTCGGCGGTTCCCAGCAGACCCGGCGCACGGTGTCCGGGGTGACCAGGTTCTCCTGCGGCATGTTGATCTCCTCGGCCTGCGCCGAGACCGCCGCCCGTGCTGCCGAGAGCCGGGCCGCCGCGGCAGGGTCCTTGTCGGCCCAGGAGCGGGGCGGCGGGGGGCCCGCCACCGCCTGTCCCGGCTGAGGGAGCTCGATGTCGGGCAGGGCCTTGGCGCGGTCGATCGCCGCCTGCCACTGCTCGAGCTGGCGCCGGCTCATCCGGTTGCCGAAGCCCGGCAGGGCGGCGAGCGCGTTGGCGTTGAGGGGTACGGCCAGCGAGGCCTCGACGATCGCCGAGTCGCTCAGCACCTTGCCGGGCGACACGTCGCGCCGCTGCGCGATCGCGTCGCGGGCGGGCCACAGCTCCCGGACGACCGCCAGCCGACGACGGCCGCGGACCTTGTGCATCCCCGAGGTGCGGCGCCACGGGTCCTTGCGCGGCGGCGCGGGCGGCGCCTCGGCGATCGCCCGGAACTCCTGCAGGGCCCAGTCCAGCTTGCCCTGGCGGTCCAGCTCCTTCTCCAGGGCGTCGCGCAGGTCGACGAGGAGCTCCACGTCGAGGGCGGCGTAGCGCAGCCACGGTTCGGGGAGCGGGCGGGTGGACCAGTCGACGGCGGAGTGGCCCTTCTCCAGGGCGTACCCGAGGAGATTTTCGACGATCGCGCCGAGGCCGACGCGCGGAACGCCCGCAAGGCGGCCCGCCAGCTCGGTGTCGAAGATGCGGGTGGGGATCATGCCTATTTCGCGCAGGCACGGGAGGTCCTGGGTCGCCGCGTGCAGCACCCACTCCGCGTCGGCGATGGCGTCGCCCAGGGCGGTGAGGTCGGGACAGCCGACCGGGTCGATCAGCGCGCTGCCCGCACCCTCGCGGCGCAGCTGCACGAGGTAGGCCCGCTGCCCGTACCGGTAGCCGGACGCGCGTTCGGCGTCCACGGCCACGGGGCCGGTTCCGGCCGCGAAGGCGGCGATGACTTCGTCGAGGGCCTCCTGCGTCGCCACCACGGGGGGAACGCCCTCGCGTGGTGCCAGCAACGGGATCGGCGCCGGTTCGACGTCGTCCGGGGGAGCGCCCCCGGTGGTTCGCAGGTCTGCTTCTGCTGCGGTCTCTTGGGCGTCGGTCACTTGCCCAGGGTATCTGTGTATGACAGAAGCCCGGCGACGGAACGTTCCGTCGCCGGGCTCGGGGTGTCGGGGGACACCTGTCATACGGTCGGGCGGTGCCCGTCCGGGTGCCTGGAGGTTCACCCGGCCAAGGCGCCCGGGGGGTCAGTGGATGATGCCGGTGCGCAGTGCGACGGCGACCATGCCGGCCCGGTCGCCCGTGCCGAGCTTGCGGGCGATGCGTGCCAGGTGGCTCTTGACGGTCAGGGCGGACAGGCCCATCGAGACGCCGATGGCCTTGTTGGACTGGCCCTCCGCGACGAGGCGCAGTACTTCGACCTCGCGGCCGGAGAGCTCGCGGTAGCCGCCCGGGTGGTTGGGGGAGCCCGGCGGACGGCGGTGCATGCGGGCGGCCGCGGCACCGATGGGGGCGGCGCCGGGGCGGCCGGGGTGGTGGCCGATGGCGTTGCGGGTGCCGGTGACGACATAGCCCTTCACACCGCCGGCGAGGGCGTTGCGCACGGCGCCGATGTCGTCGGCCGCGGACAGGGCCAGCCCGTTGGGCCAGCCCGCCGCTCTGGTCTCTGACAGCAGGGTGAGGCCGGAACCGTCGGGGAGGTGGACGTCGGCGACGCAGATGTCACGGGGGTGGCCGATGCGGGGGCGGGCCTCGGCGATGGAGGACGCTTCGATGACGTCACGGACTCCGAGGGCCCACAGGTGGCGGGTGACGGTGGAGCGGACGCGCGGGTCGGCCACGACGACCATGGCGGTCGGCTTGGTCGGCCGGTAGGCGCCAAGGCTTGCGGGCTGCTCAAGGAGAACGGACACCAGGCCTCCGGGGGGAGTGGCGGGAAGGCTCCGGCTTGAGAGGGTCAAGCCGGGGCGAACCGTGCTGGAAGGGTCAATGACCTCTTCGGCAGCAATCCCGCCCGGCTTTAGGGAAAGATCACAAATTGATGAGTAACAATTCGGGCAATTAGGACGGGCGATCGAGGGGGTCCCTGACCCGGGCGGTCGGTGGAGAGGCCGTCAGGGCGTCTGCGGACCGCGCCGCTGCGGGAGCGACACCACGCCCGGCACATTCTGCAGCCCCTGCTCGGGCCCGGCCGCCGGGGCCGGGGGCAGACCCGCGACCTGGCACAGCAGGTCGCACCACGCGGCGAGGTGGGACGCCGTGTCCGGCACGCCGCCGAGCCCCTCGCGCGGCGTCCAGGACGCCCGGATCTCGATCTGGGTCGCGGGCCTGCGGCCGGACAGGCCCCCGAAGTAGTGCGAACCCGCCCGGGTGACCGTGCCGCTCGCCTCCCCGTACGACAGACCCCGCGCCTCCATCGCGCCGGTCAGCCACGACCAGCACACCTCGGGCAGCAGCGGATCGGCTGCCATCTCCGGTTCCAGCTCCGCCCGTACGAGCGTCACCAGGCGGAAGGTGCCCTGCCAGGCGTCGTGTCCTGCCGGGTCGTGCAGCAGGATCAGACGGCCGTCGGCCAGGTCCTCGTCGCCGTCTACGACGGCCGACTCCAGCGCGTACGCGTACGGGGCGAGCCGCTTGGGTGGCTTGGTCGGGTCGATCTCCACCTCGGGACGCAGCCGGGCGGCGCGCAGCGCGTCCACCGCCTGACGGAACGGGAGCGGGGCGGTGTTGTCCTCCATGTCTTCCCTGCTGTTGCTGCCGTGCGAGTGACCGTGCGCGTCATCTGAAAATCGTCCCTGAGCCGGAGCCATGCGGGGAAGGGTAGGCGGAAGGGGGACCCGACAGCGGGAGAGACACCCGGCCCGGGGCGAGTGCTTCTCGGCGCGTGCGAAGATTCTGGGCGTGAGTGCCAACCAAAGCCCCACGGGCCGACCGCAGAGCAAGACGTACGACTCCGCCTTCATGAAGGCGTGCAGGCGCGAGGCGGTGCCGCACACGCCGGTGTGGTTCATGCGGCAGGCGGGGCGCTCGCTGCCCGAGTACCTGAAGGTGCGCGAGGGAGTCCCGATGCTGGAGTCGTGCATGCGGCCCGAGCTGGTCAAGGAGATCACCCTCCAGCCGGTGCGCCGCCACAAGGTCGACGCGGCCATCTACTTCAGCGACATCGTCGTCCCGCTCAAGGCGATCGGCGTCGACCTCGACATCAAGCCGGGCGTCGGACCGGTGGTCGCCGAGCCCATCCGCACCCGCGCCGACCTGGACCGCCTCCGTGACCTGACCCCCGACGACGTCTGGTACGTCCGTGAGGCGATCGGGATGCTGGTGGAGGAACTGGGCGAGACCCCGCTGATCGGCTTCGCGGGCGCGCCCTTCACCCTGGCCAGTTACCTCGTGGAGGGCGGCCCGTCCCGCAACCACGAGAACACCAAGGCCATGATGTACGGCGACCCGCAGCTGTGGGCCGACCTCGTGGACCGGCTGGCGGACATCACCGGCGCGTTCCTGAAGGTGCAGATCGAGGCGGGCGCCTCGGCCGTCCAGCTCTTCGACTCCTGGGTGGGGGCGCTGGCCCCCGCCGACTACGTGCGGTCCGTGCTGCCCGCCTCCGCGAAGGTCTTCGACGCGGTCGCCCCGTACGACGTGCCGCGCATCCACTTCGGCGTGGGCACCGGCGAGCTGCTCGGCCTGATGGGCGAGGCCGGCGCGGACGTCGTCGGCGTCGACTGGCGGGTGCCGCTGGACGAGGCGGCCCGCCGGGTCGGCCCGGGCAAGGCGCTCCAGGGGAACCTGGACCCCGCCGTCCTCTTCGCCGGCCCGCAGGCCGTGCAGGCGAAGACGGACGAGGTGCTGGCCGCGGCGAAGGACCTGGAGGGCCACGTCTTCAACCTCGGCCACGGGGTGCTGCCGTCGATGGACCCGGACGCGCTCTCGCGGCTCGTGGAGTACGTCCACACGCGGACCGCTCGCTGACGGAGGCCGACGGAGCACGGGGGCCTCGCCCCGGCGTGGCCCCGCCTCCGCCGGAGCGACGCTCTCGTACAGCCCTCTGCAACTCCCCGTCGCACGACGGCAGCTGACGGTCGGTCAGCCGCCGGCCTGCCGTACCGCCGCGACTGCCTTGCGGGCGGCGACCAGGACCGGGTCCCAGACCGGGGAGAACGGCGGGGCGTATCCCAGGTCCAGGGCGGTCATCTGATCGACCGTCATGCCCGCGGTCAGCGCCACGGCCGCGACGTCCACGCGTTTGCCCGCGCCCTCGCGGCCCACGATCTGGACGCCGAGGAGCCGGCCGGTGCGCCGCTCGGCGATCATCTTGACGGTCATGAGGGAGGCGCCGGGGTAGTAGCCGGCCCGGCTCGTCGACTCGACGCGGACGGTGACGAACTGCAGGCCCTCCGCCCTGGCGTCCTTCTCGCGCAGGCCGGTACGGGCGATCTCCAGGTCGCAGACCTTGCTGACGGCGGTGCCCACGACGCCCGGGAAGGTGGCGTAACCGCCGCCGGCGTTGGAGCCGATGACCTGGCCGTGCTTGTTGGCGTGCGTGCCCAGGGCGATGTGCCGCAGCTGGCCCGACACCAGGTCCAGGACCTCGACGCAGTCGCCGCCCGCCCAGATGTTCTCGGAACCGCGCACCCGCATGGACAGATCGGTGAGCAGGCCGCCGGACGGACCGAGCGGGAGTCCCGCCTTCTCGGCGAGCGTGGTCTCCGGCTCCACGCCGATGCCGAGTACGACGACGTCCGCCGGGTATTCGGCGTCCTCGGTGGCGACTCCGCTGACCCGGCCGTCGTCGCCGGTGAGGATCTTGCTGACCTCGGCGCCGGACACGGTGGTGATGCCCATGCCGTTCATCGCCTCGTGGACCAGGGCGCCCATGTCCGCGTCGAGGGTGGCCATCGGCTGTTCGCCCCGGTTGAGGACGGTGACCTCGTAGCCGCGGTGCAGGAGTGCCTCGGCCATCTCGACGCCGATGTAACCGGCGCCCACGACCACCGCGCGACGGCCCTCGGTCTTCTCCAGGGTGTGGATCAGGGACTGGCCGTCCTCCAGGTTCTGCACCCCGTGCACACCGGGCGCGTCGATGCCGGGGATCGGCGGACGGACCGGGCGGGCGCCCGTGGCGATGACGAGCTTGTCGTAAGCGGTCCAGACGTCGTTGCCGGTCTTGAGGTTGCGGGACCTGACGCGGTGGTTCGCCGGGTCGATCGCGGTGACCTCGGTCTGCATGCGCAGGTCGATGTCCCGCGCGCGGTGCTCCTCGGGCGTACGGGCGATCAGGTCGTCCACGGACGACACCTCACCGCCCACCCAGTACGGAATGCCGCAGGCGGAGTACGAGGTGAAATGGCCGCGCTCGAACGCGATGATCTTGAGGGCGTCCGGTCCCTTGAGGCGGCGGGCCTGGGAGGCGGCGGACATGCCGGTGGCGTCGCCGCCGATGACGAGGAGGGTCTCGGGCGAGGTGGTGGTCATGGCCACACGGTAGGGGCTGGCAGGGATGGGCGGGTGCCGGGGTACGGGAGCGGCGGGGAAGGGTGCGGAGGGGGCGGCTCCGCCGGGGAGCCGCCGGATCAGGAGCGGGGCCGGGCAAGCAGGCGCGGCCCCGCCGGGAGCGGCCGGGTCAGGAGCGGGGCGGGGTCTCGCCGTCCGTGGTCCGGGGGTCCGCGGTCCGCGGTTCCGCAGTTCCGGGGGCCGAATCGGCGGGGCGGTCCTGCCGGGGAAGGCCGGGGGCGGCCGGGTAGGAGGGAAAGGCCGAAGCGGTACGGGTCCGCTTCGCGGGCAGGCGCGGGGCGACGACCTTGCGCCACAGCAGGTAGAGAAGACCGAGGGTCACCGCGAAGGGCGCCACCGCCCCCACCACCATCGAGATCCACCGCACCGTCGTCACGAACGCCTCCCAGCCGCCGCCCAGTGCGTCGACGAAGCCCGGTTCGTCGTCCTTCTCCGGCGGAGCGGGCTTCTTCTTCGGTGGGACCTCGGAGAGTACGAGCGTGATGGTCGCCATGCCCGTACGGTCCTTCAGCGAGGCCTGTTGGGCGATCAGTGACTCCAACGTGGCCTGCCGGCTGGAGAGTTCGGCCTCCATCGCGACCACGTCGCTGAGCTTCGTCGCCCGGTCCATGAACTCCTGGACCCGCGCCACGCTCACCCGCTGCGACTTGATCCTGCTGTCGATGTCCACCACCTCGTCGGTGACGTCCTTGGCCTCCGCCTTACGGGCCAGCAGCTTGCCGCCGCTGTTCTCCAGAAAGGTCAGCGTCTCGGAGTACTTGTCCTGCGGCACGCGCAGCGAGACGCGGGAGTAGACGTAGCCGGACGCGTCCCGTTCGGTGGACTCGTTGCCGACGAAACCGCCGGCCGCCTCCGTGGCCGTCCGGGCCCTGGCCAGCGACTCGGTCACGCGGGACACCTGGAGGTGGAGCTCGGCGGTGCGGATCACGTGGAGGGGCGCGGCGGCCTTGGGCGCCCGCGCGACGCCGGGCGCACCGGGCGCGTTCGGCTTCCCCGCACCGGGGTTCGCCCGGTCGCCCGCCCCCACTCCCGGCTTCTGCGGCGCGGGCGCAGCCGCTTCCTTCCTGGCGCTGTCACCGCTCTCGGTGTTCCCGCCCGCCGCGCACCCGCCGACGGCGAGCGTGGCCGCGACCACCGCCGCACCCGCGCGGTACATCCGCCGCCGTCCCGCCGTACGCACTGCTGCCTGCATTCCGGTCCCCCGAACGTAGTGATCCGTGTTGCCGGTTCGACGTACCGGGGAGGGGCGCGGGTTGCCCTTTTCCGGTTCCGAAGCGGCTCCGAACGGGTCACGGACGGGACTCGGCGGAACAGGGCGGAACGTTTGAGACAGTGGAGGCATGAACGGTACGGACACAGGGACCCGCAGCGCGCCGCACGTCGTCGTCGTCGGCGGCGGGATCTCCGGCCTCGCCGCCGCCCACCGGCTGCTCGCCCGCGGCACGCGGGTGACCGTCCTGGAGGCGACGGAACGGCTCGGCGGCAAGCTGCTCGCCGGACGGATCGCGGGCGCCCCCGTCGACTTGGGCGCCGAGTCGATGCTGGCGCGGCGGCCCGAAGCCGTGGACCTCGCCCGCGCGGTCGGGCTGGGCGACCGCCTCCAGCCGCCGTCCACCGCCACCGCGTCCCTCTGGAACCGGGGCGTGCTGACCCCGATGCCCAAGGGCCACGTGATGGGGGTCCCGGGCGACCCCTCCGTGCTGAGCGGCGTGCTCTCCGCCGAGGGCCTCGCCCGCATCGAGCAGGACCGGACGCTGCCGCGCACCGAGGTCGGCGACGACATGGCGATCGGGGAGTACGTCGCCGCGCGCCTCGGCCGTGAGGTCGTGGACCGGCTGGTGGAGCCGCTGCTGGGCGGGGTGTACGCGGGCGACGTGTACCGCACGTCGCTGCGGGCCGCCGTGCCGACCCTGTACGACGCGGCCGCCTCGTACGACTCACTGCTCGACGGCGTGCGCGAACTGCAGCGCCGCGCCGGCGCCCAGCAGCGGACGGGGCCCGTCTTCATGGGCATCGACGGCGGGATCGGCACCCTGCCGGACGCCGTCGCGGACGCGGTACGGGCCCAGGGCGGGCGGATCCGCACCGGGACGCCCGTGCGGGGCCTGGCCCGGCGCGAGGGCCGGTGGTTCGTCCGTACCGACGCGGCGACGTACGAGGCGGACGGCGTCGTCCTCGCCGCCCCCGCCGGACCCGCCTCCCGGCTCCTGGTCGGCGAGTCGCCGTCGGCGGCCGCCGAACTGGCCGGTGTCGAGTACGCGTCGATGGCGCTGGTGACGATGGCCTTCGCCGGTGCGGACGTGGCAGACGTGCTGCCGCGGGGATCGGGCTTCCTCGTGCCGCCGGTCGACGGGCACACCATCAAGGCGTCGACGTTCTCCTCCCGCAAGTGGGGCTGGGTGAACGAGCACGCCCCGGACCTGTTCGTACTGCGCACCTCCGTCGGGCGGTACGGCGAGGAGGAGCACCTGCACCGGGACGACGCCGACCTGGTGGACGTGTCGCTGCGCGACCTGGGGGCCGCGACCGGACTCGCCGCCCGGCCCGTGGAGACGCGGGTGACCCGCTGGACCGGCGGGCTGCCGCAGTACCCCGTCGGCCACCTCGACCGGGTCGCCCGGATCCGCGAGGCCGTCGCGAAGCTGCCCGGACTGCGGGTCTGCGGAGCCGCGTACGACGGCGTCGGCATCCCCGCCTGCGTCGGCAGCGGATGGCGCGCGGCGGCGGAGATCACCGAAGAGATCTTGGCCACGCCCACCCTGGTGGAGGGCACGGCGGAAGGCACGGGACAATAGCCACATGACTGCTCAGGAGAACGCCGCGAACGAGGGCGCCGCCACCGGGGGCGCCGCCGCCGTCGGCAAGGCCCCGAACGCGGGCAAGAAGGCCAAGGACCTCAACGAGGTCATCCGCTACACCCTGTGGTCCGTCTTCAAGCTGCGCGACGTGCTGCCCGAGGACCGCGACGGCTGGGCCGACGAGGTCCAGGCGCTCTTCGACAAGCTCGCCGCCGAGGACGTCACCGTGCGCGGCACGTACGACGTCTCCGGGCTGCGCGCGGACGCCGACGTCATGATCTGGTGGCACGCCGAGACCGCGGACGAGCTCCAGAGCGCGTACAACCTCTTCCGCCGCACCAGGCTGGGCCGCGCTCTTGAGCCGGTGTGGTCGAACATGGCGCTGCACCGCCCCGCCGAGTTCAACAAGTCGCACATCCCGGCCTTCCTGGCCGACGAGAACCCCCGCGACTACGTCTCGGTCTACCCCTTCGTGCGGTCCTACGACTGGTACCTGCTGCCCGACGAGGACCGTCGCCGCATGCTCGCCGACCACGGCAAGATGGCGCGCGGCTACCCCGACGTGCGCGCCAACACGGTCGCCTCGTTCTCGCTCGGCGACTACGAGTGGCTGCTGGCCTTCGAGGCCGACGAGCTGTACCGCATCGTCGACCTGATGCGCCACCTGCGCGCCTCCGAGGCCCGTATGCACGTCCGCGAGGAGGTGCCCTTCTACACCGGGCGACGCAGGAGCGTCGCCGACCTGGTGGCGGGACTCGCGTAACGTCCTCGCGAAGCACATGACTTGGTGACGGACCGGACGACTATGGGTGCGTAGTCGGCCGGGCCGTCACCCCAGCCCGGAAGATCAGACGACGGCCGGAATCCCCGAGGGGAGGGCCCGCTCGTCCAGCGACACCGGGTTCGGCTCCCGGTGCGGCGCGCACACAGCGCGCCGCACCGGTGTTTCACCGGTCAGCAGGTACGTGTCCAGGTGCTTGTTGACGCAGGCGTTGGACCCGCCGCCGATGCCGTGGGTGCCGGCGTCCTTCTCGGTGACCAGGGCGGCGCCCGGCAGCCGCTTCTGGAGTTCCAGCGCTCCCTTGTACGGGGTCGCCGCGTCGCGTTCCGCGGCCAGGATCAGCGTCGGGGGCAGCGCGCCCTCCGCGGTCCGCACGTCCACCGGCTGCTGCCGGGGCGTGGACCAGTACGCGCACGGCAGATTCATCCACGCGTTGTCCCACGTCTCGAACGGGGCGCGTTCCGCGAGCTGTGTGTTGTCGCGGTCCCAGGTCGCGAAGTGGGTGGGCCAGGGGGCGTCGTTGCACTCGACGGCCGTGTAGACGGCATTGCCGTTCTCGTCGTCCCGGGCGGTCTCGGGGCGGGGCGAGGCCTGGTCGATCAGCGGCTGCGGGTTGCCCTTCAGGTACTCGGACAGGGCGGTGGCGCGCATCGGCCACACGTCGTCGTAGTAGCCCGCCTGGAGGAACGTCGAGTGGAGCTGGCCGGGGCCGACCACCTTGCCGGCCGGCTTGTGGGCCAGCTCGGCGCGCACCCGGGCGTAACTGTGCTGGACCGCGCGGGGGGTGGCGCCGAGCCCGTACACCTTGTGGTGCTTGGCGACCCAGGTGCGGAAGTCCGCCCAGCGCTGCTCGAACGCGGCGGACTGGTCGAGGTTGTTGCGGTACCAGATTTGCTCCGGGTCGGGGTTTACCGCCGAGTCGAAGACCATGCGGCGCACGTGCGAGGGGTAGAGCGTCGCGTAGAGCGCGCCGAAGTAGGTGCCGTACGAGGCGCCCATGAAGTTGAGCTTCGGCTCACCGAGGGCGGCGCGCAGCACTTCGAGGTCACGGGCGTTGTTGAGCGAGTGGTAGTGCCGCAGCGCGTCACCGGCCTTGCGGGCGCAGCCCCGCGCGTACGTCTTCGCGCGGGCGATCCGTTCCTTCTTGTACGACTCGGAGGGGTGCACCGGCGACTGGGTGGGTGCCTGGGCGAAGTCCTTGGGGTGCACACAGCTCAGCGGGGCGCTGCGGGCGACTCCGCGTGGGGAGTAGCCGACCAGGTCGTACGCCCCCGCGATCTTCTTCCACTCGGGCAGCCCGGCGGCCAGGGGGAAGTACATGCTGGACGCGCCGGGGCCGCCCGGGTTGTAGACGAGGGCGCCTTGGCGGGGGACGGGCCTGGTGGTCGTCCCGCCCTTCCCGTTCTTCGTGCCCGGCACGGTCTCCTTGCCCCTGGCCCTGAGGCGGCTGACGGTCAGTTCGATCTGCTTGCCGTGCGGCTTCGCGTAGTCGAGGGGGACCTTGACCGTGCCGCACCGGACGGAGTCGGGGAGGGACTCGGAGGCCGGGCAGCGGCCGAATGCGATGCCCGAGGCCAGGGCGCGCTCGGCGGCGAGCGCGGTGCCGTGCGCCTCGGGGGACGCGGGCGGGCCGACGGGTGCTGGGGCGGCGGCGCCGCCCGCCGGGGCCGCGGTGAGGGCGGTCAGGACCAGGGAGCCCAGAGTGGTGGCGGCTCCGTACAGCGCTAGTGCTCTCATCGCGATCCCTTGTTCCGACCATGGTGGACAAAAGGGATAATCAGTAAAGTAGTTGACGATGTAAAGCACCCGGGTGCGGTGTCGGACTCATTGATCCGAACGAATGACACGCTGCTGTGTCGGTCCCGTGCGCAGCCGCGGCCCGAGTCCACGCTCATGCGCGAGTCGCCGTTTGCGGGGGCACGGCGCGGCCCGTCGTCCCGGCCCCGCCGGGCAGGGGGCGGACGCGGGCCGACGCCGAGCGCAGGAACCGGGTGACGCGGGACGGCGGGCGGGCCGCGACCCGGTCCTGCCACCAGTGGGTGAGGGCGCGCCTGGCGGCCGGGTCGAGGGTGCCGTGCACAAGGGTGTGCTCGGCGAAGTCCAGGGCGTCACGGCGGTAACCGGCGCTCATGGGGCGGGTCCTGGCGTACGCGGAGAAGGCAGGGCGGAACCCGGACCCGGGGCGGGACCCGAGGATCTCCGGCAGCTCCGGGGCGACCTTGGCGACGATGTCGGCGCGCTTGGCGGTGAGGGCGCGCGACTGGACGCGCAGCCGCGGGCCGTCGAAACCCTCGGGGACGGGGGCGCCGGTGAGGAGGGCGCTCAGCAGGGCCGCCTGAGCGAGGGCGACGCGCTGGCGGGCGGGGTCCGGTGCGGCGGCGGCAACCGGCGCGCCGGGGTTCGGGACGGGCAGGGGGCGGCCGGCGGGCACGGGAACGCCGGGGCTCGCGAAGGGTACGGATCGGTCGGCGGGCGTGGACGTACCGGGGTCCAGGAGGGGTGCGCGGTGGCCGACGGGCGTGGGCGCTTCGGGGTTCGCGGCGCGTGCGAGGCTGTCGGTGGGCGCCGGGGTTCGTGGCAGGGGGCGGACGGGCCCGGTACCGACTGTGGCGAGCCCCGGTGCGGCCGGAGCGAGCCGGACGGTGTCGCGGATCAGGTCCAGTTCGGCGGCCAGGGCGGCCGGGGCCGGGAAGTCCTCGTCGCGTTCCAGCAGGACGCCCGGCGGGGCGACGCGGGAGCGCAGTTCCGCGAGGACGTCCAGGACGGGACGGGTCACCGGGTGCGCGTGCGTGTCGTGCCAGACGCCGTCGCGTTCGACGCCGCCCGCCACGTGGACGTACGCGATGGCCTCGACCGGCAGCTCGTCCAGGGCCTTCGCCGGGTCCTCGCCCCGGTTGACGTGGTTCGTGTGGAGGTTGGCCACGTCGACGAGCAGGCCAACGCCGGTGCGGTCGACGAGTTCGGCGAGGAACTGGCCCTCGGTGAGCTGCTCGCCGGGCCAGGAGATCAGGGCGGCGATGTTCTCCAGCGCGAGCGGGACGGGGAGCTGGTCCTGCGCGATGCGGACGTTCTCGCACAGGACGCGCAGGGCGTCCCAGGTCCGCGGGACCGGCAGCAGATGGCCGGCCTCCAGGACCGGGGAGGCCGTCCGGTGACCGCCCGCCCGGACGAAGGCGACGTGCTCGGTGACCAGCGGGGCGCCGAGGGCCTCCGCGCGGGCGGCCAGATCGGCGAGCCGGCCCGCGTCCGGGCGGTCGGCGCCGCCGATGCCCAGCGAGACGCCGTGCGGGATCACCTTCGTACCCCTGGCGCGGAGGCGGAAGAGGGAGTCGGGGAGGTGGCCGGGGCAGATGTTCTCCGCGACCACCTCCACCCAGTCGATGCCGGGCAGGGCCTCGATCGTGCCGGCGATCTCCGGGCGCCAACCGATGCCGATGCCCAGAGGTACTGCTCCGTGTGCCATGACGTCCCCCGTCGTCCGATCCGTGTCGTTCGCAGGGGTGATGGCCCCGGCGGGCGCCGGCGAACCCACCCGGGGGGAGGTTCAGAGCTTGATTTGAGGTTCCCGGCCCTCACCTCACGGCCGGGCTGCCGATCTCGCCGACCGGCGGTGCGGAGGGCAGCGAGGTGAAGCTCCGGGTGCCGGTGGGGGCCGCGGGGACGGGGGCCGGGAGCGGAGCGCCGGGAACCGGCGGGGGCGGGCCGACGGGGCTGGCGGTCGCGCCGTCCGCCGCCTCGTTGGCGAGCGCGTCGAAGTCGACCAGGCCGGTGCCCTCCAGCATGGTGATGTGGTCGAGGACGGTCTGGTTCGAGGCGTCCGCGAGCTGGCGGATCAGGGCGTTGCGGGTGCTGTGGCGGACCTGCGCGATGACGCCGAAGACCTTCCCGTGCGCACGGCGGAGCAGGTTCGCGAAGAGGCGTTCGTAGGTGGGTCCGGTCGCGGCCGTCAGCTCCCGCAGCCAGCCCTGCTGCTCCTCGGTCGGCTGGTTGGGCAGTTCCACGCCGAGCCGGGACGCCACGGAGCGGGCCCGCGCGTCGAGGTCCGTATGGCCGACGACGAGATGGTCACCGGCCGCCTTGACCGACTGGCTCGGCGCCCGCTCGATGGCCTGCTGCCCGGCCGGCAGCTCCCACAGCCCCGCGAGCCGCACCTTGACCAGCAGGTCCCGGTCGGCGGCCGACAGCGGACCCCACTTGGTGCCGACCGTGGAGGCGGCCAGGTTCGCCTGGCCGGTGCCCGAGCGGTCGGCGTACGACCAGAGGGGAAACGCGAGCGCCGCGAGGGTGGCGAGCAGGGCGGTGACGATGAGGGCGGTGCCGTTGACGCGGCGTAACAGACCGTGGGTGGAGGGCAAGGTGACTCCCAGGGCGCTGAGCGTGCTGCCTTACGTGGCGCTTCGCGTGGTGGGCTGCGAGACGTACGGGTGCGGCGACAGGTGCGGGTACTGCGGTACGACGTCGAATCAACCGCCAAGCTCCTTGATCCTTCAGGAACTTGACGGCATTCACGGGTACGTGTGAGGCACGCGACGCGTTCAGCCGTGCCGAAAGGGCCCGGGAATCCGATGGCTCAGAGGGGACGGGTGAGGCGACGCAGTGCCGGGTGATCGGCGACCACCGTGCAGGAGCCCGGCGCGATCTCCGTGAAGCCCGCGTCACGGACGACCGGCAGCCCGGACGTGGTCAGCTCGCGCCACCGGGCCGCCGGAGCTGTCCGTACGGACAGGGGGAAACCGGCCTCCCGCCACGCGTCCCGGTCCTCCTCCGAGAGGTCCCACCAGGCGAGCTGCGCGCCGTGCCCGGCCTGCGCCATCGCCTTGCCCGCCGACATGTCCAGGCCGGGGCTCATCCACAGCACGGGCCCGGACGGGTCGGGTGCGCCGGGCTCCTGGGGGTCGTCCAGCTCCGTCCCCGACACCTGGAGCTTCGCCAGTTCCTTGGGCCAGCCGTCGAGCGGGACGGGCGGGAAGACCCGTACCTCCGCAGCGTTCGGCGCATCCGGGCGGCAGGTCACCGTGATCCCCGGCAGGCCCGACGCCTTGCGCCACTCCGCGCCGCGTGCCCGCCGCACCACCTTGCGGATCCGGGCGTCCTGCCAGTCCCGCACCGCCTGCGCCCATTCGCCCTCGCCCTGCGCCCGCGCGTCGGACAGCATCACCAGCACGGCGCGCGCCGCCGTCTCCAGTGCGTCGGTACGGGCCGGCGGGTCGGCCTTCTCGATGCGTACGACCAGCGGCAGTACGTACTGGGGCGCGGCGTCGCGCAGATCGGCGGGGGCGGGGCTGTCCTGGCTGCTCATCCGGCCAAGTCTGCCAGGGTCGGGACGCGAACCCGCCCGGGAACTCCTTGTCGGACCGATCCCCGGCACGCCAGGATGTCCCGCATGAAGAGCGATCTTTTTGCCGCAGAGAACGTGGCGCAGCCGGCGCAGGCCCCCGGCATGACCCTCCAGAACTCCAAATCGGTGAAGTACGCCGTCAACGGCGAGATGCACGCCCGGCAGGGCGCGATGATCGCCTACCGGGGCAACCTGCAGTTCGAGCGCAAGGGCCAGGGCGTGGGCGGCATGCTCAAGCGCGCCGTCACCGGCGAAGGCCTCCCGCTGATGGCCGTGCGCGGCCAGGGCGAGGCGTGGTTCGCCCACGAGGCGCAGAACTGCTTCATCGTCGACCTCGAGCAGGGCGACGCCCTCACCGTCAACGGCCGCAACGTGCTGTGCTTCGACGCCACGCTCTCCTACGAGATCAAGATGGTGAAGGGCGCCGGCATGACCGGCGGCGGCCTGTTCAACAGCCTCTTCACCGGCTTCGGCAAGCTCGCCGTCGTCTGCGACGGCAGCCCCCTGGTCATCCCCGTCACCCCGCAGATGCCCGTGTACGTCGACACCGACGCCGTGGTCGGCTGGAGCGCCCAGCTCAACACCTCCCTGCACCGCTCGCAGTCGATCGGCTCGATGATCCGCGGCGGCTCCGGCGAGGCGGTCCAACTCGTGCTCCAGGGCGAGGGATTCGTCATCGTGCGGCCCAGTGAACTCACCCCGCAGAAGGCGACGGCGCACTGAAACTGACCGGTGTCGGCCGACGGTACGGACTGCGCGGGGCGTGGGTGCTGCGCGGGATCGACGTGGAGCTGCGCCGCGGCACCCTGGTGCGCTTCCACGGCTCCAACGGCACCGGGAAGTCGACCCTGTTGAGGATGCTCGCCGGGACGGACTCCCCGAGCGAGGGGCGGGTGGAGGGACGTCCGCGGCGGGTCGCGTACGTTCCCGAGCGCTTCCCCGGCGCGCTGCCCCTCACCGCTCTCGGCTATGTGACGCACCTCGGCCGCATCCACGGGTTGCGGCGGGGCGAGGCGAAGGCGCGGGCGGGGGAGTGGCTGGAGCGGTTGGGGGCGGCGGAGCACGCCCGCACCCCGGTCTCCGAGCTGTCGAAGGGCACCGCGCAGAAGGTCGCCGTCGCCCAGGCCCTCGTCGCCGCACCGCAGTTGCTCGTTCTCGACGAGGCGTGGACCGGGCTCGACGCCGCCGCCCGGGACGAGCTGGACCGGTCCGTCGCCGAGCGCGTAGCGGCGGGCGCGACGGTGGCGTTCGTGGACCACGACCCGCAACGGCTCGTGCGGGCGGTGGACGTGGCGTACCGGCTGGAGGCGCACGGCCTCGTCCCCGCCGAACCCCCCTCCCTCGAGGCGGGTTCGGAGTCGTGGGTGCGCATCGTGGCGGTCGGCCCGGTCGGGGCGATCGCCCCCGCCGGACTCCCCGGGGCACCGTCCGTGACCGCGGGGCCGGACGGAACCACGGAGCTGACAGTGGCGTCGGTGCACTCGGACGGCGTGCTGCGCGCCCTCCTCGGCGCCCGGCCCGCCTGGCACGTACGGGCGGTGTCGCCGACGCCCGACCAGGTGCAGCGGCCGACACCGGTACGGGAACGGAACCAGCCGTGACGGCCCTCCTCGGCTACCAACTCTCCCTGCTCGCCCGGTCGCAGAGGTGGATCGCCCCCGGGATCCTGTACGTCGCCGTCCTCGCCGTCGGCGTCCAGAGCGGCCAGCCCGTCCTCGATTCGCTCGGCTACGGATCCGCCGCCCTGCTGCCGGCCGCCGCCTGGCTCGTGCGGGTCTGTGTCACCAACGAGCCGCCGGCCGCCCGGCACTGCGCGTCGGCCGCCGTCGGCCCCCGCCGCGTCCACCTCGCCGCCCTGCTCACCGCCTTCGGGTGCACGGCGCTGGTGGGGACGGCCGGCACGGTGTTCATCGTGCTGATCAGCAGAGGGACCAGCACCAGCGGCGCGGTGGTGGTCCCTCCGCTCGCCGCCGCAGCCGCCGGCCTGCTCGCCGTGCTCGCCTGCACGCTCGTCGGCACGGCCGTCGGCGCGCTCTGCAACCGGCCGCTGCTGCGCGGCACCGGCTGGGCCGTCGCGCTCACCGCACTCGGTGCGCTGCTCGCTCTGGTCACGGCCGGCTCACCCGCCCGCAGCGCCGTGACGGGGCTGGTCAGCGGCTCGGACAGCGGGACGGTGGCTTTCGCGCTCGTGCCGACGGCCGCGGCCCTGCTGCTCGCGGGGACCGCCGCCGCGGTGGCCTGCGCGCTGGCCGCCCGGCGGGACTGAGACGGGCCGGAGCGGTCGGCGGACCTGCGGGGGGCGGAGGATGCGGCTGGCCGGCGGGGGCGGTCACTCCCGCCGGGGCTTGGCATGGTCGGGTCGACCGGCCCCCGCCCCGTCTACCGCTGCCCGATGAGCTCGGACACCTTCACGAACCGGTAGCCCTTCTTGCGCAGCTCCGGCACGATCCGCCGGATCGCCTGCTCCGTCACCGGGGCCGCGCTGCGCGTGCAGTGCATGACCACCAGCGACCCGGGCCGTACCCCCGCCAGCACCTGCCCCGCCACCGCGTCGGCGTCCGTGGCGAAGGCGTCCCCGCTGACCACGTCCCACTGGACCGCCGTCACCTTCGCGGGCCCCAGGTTCCGCAGCGCACGGTCGTCGTAACAGCCGCCGGGGAAGCGGAAATACGGGACCACGTTCCGTGCCCCCGCTGTGCGGAACGCGGCGAACGCCCGTTCCACGTCCGCGCGCATCGCGTCCGGAGCGACGGTCGGCAGGCCGTAGCAGGGGGACTTGAAGGCGTGGTGGCTGTAGGAGTGGTTCGCGATCTCGAAGAGCGGGTCCGTACCGATCGCACGCGCCTGGTCCGGGTACTCCTCGGCCCACCGGCCGGTCATGAAGATCGTCGACGGCACCTTGAGCGTGCGCAGCGCGGCGATGAGCCGGGGGTTGTCGAAGCGTTCGCCGCGTGCCGCGCGCGGGCCCTGGTCGGCGGTCATGTCCGCGTCGAAGGTGAGCGCGACGACCTTCTCGGCGTTCCCCTTGCGGGCCCGCTCGAAGACCGGCGTCAGCCCTTCGGGTCCGGCGGCGACGGTGGGCGGGGCCGGGGCGGCGGGTGACCGCGGGGGTGCGGCGGACTCCGGCGGCGCGGGGGCGGCCGGTGCACGGCGGGCTTCCGCACCGCCTCCGCCGCCGTTCGACGCCCCGCTCCCGCACCCCGTGAGGGCCGCTCCCAGCACCGCCGTCGCGATCATTCTTCGTACAAAAGTGGTCACTCACGGAACGTATCCGATGAGATGCGAAGCGCTGGAGAGCGGCACGGCCTCCCTGGGATGAGCCATACTCACTCGGTGAACGCACCCCTCGCACGCGCCCCCGACATCGCCGTGCGCCGTGCCACCGCCCGCGACGCCAAGCGCCTCACCCGCCTCGTCCGTACCTCCCGTGCCTACGAGGGTCCGTACGCGCCGATGGTCGACGGTTACCGGGTCGGCCCGGACTACATCGAGACGCACGAGGTGTACGCGGCGGTGTCGGCCGACGACGACCGGGTGCTCGGCTTCTACGCGCTGATCCTCGATCCGCCCGAGCTGGACCTGATGTTCGTCGCGGACGGGGCCCAGGGCCTGGGCATCGGCCGCCGGCTGGCCACGCACCTCACGGACCGCGCGCGGGCGGCCGGCCTGACCGAGGTGCGCGTCGTCTCGCACCCGCCGTCGGAGGGGTTCTACCGCAGCGTCGGCGCCGAGCCCCTCGGCACGGTCCCCGCGAACCCGCCCGCCGTGTGCTGGGACCGGCCGGAACTGGTCCTCACGGTGCGCTGAGGCGCCCGGGACGTGCTCGCCGGGTGGACCGGCAGTACGTCTGAGCGGGTCGCCCCGGCGCGGGCGGAGCCTTTAGGCTGAATGGGCCGGGCGCTCGCGCGGTACGACGGGGCGACGAGAGGCGGCACTGTGGGGCATCCGGTGGACGCGCAGATCGACCTGGACCGCGATGTGTTCCTGAGGACACTCGTGCGGGAGCTGGCGACCTCGCTGGAGGCGGTCGTCGGCATGGAGGAGGCATCCGGTTACATCAGCCTGGTGGGGCAGGCGGTGGGAAACCAGATCGACGACATGTACCTCGAAGCGCTCGGCGTCGACCGGCTGACCGCGGAGCACGTCGCGGAGGCGCTGGTGGACCTCAAGCGGCGGATCAACGGCGACTTCCACGTCATCGAGCAGGACGACACGAAAATCGTCCTCGGCAACCGGGCCTGCCCGTTCGCCGAGAAGGTCCTGGGCCGCGAGTCGATGTGCATGATGACGTCGAACGTGTTCGGAACGATCGCCGCCCGCAACCTCGGCTACGCCCGCGTCGAACTGCGGGAGACCATCGCCCGCGGCGACGCCGGCTGCCGGGTCGTCGTGCACCTGACTCCGGGCAGCGGACCGGCGGACGGACGCGAGTACTTCGGCGACGCGGACCTGCCGTCCGCCCCTCCTGCCGATGTGGTGCCTGCATGAGCCCTGGCCTTTTCGAGGCCATCACCAGAACCCTGCCCCACCCCGTCGCCCTGTGCGCGGCAGACGGCACGATCCTGGCCGCGAACCCGGCCGCCACCGCCGCGGTCCCCGAACTGCACGCCGGGGCGAACCTCTACCGCCTCGCCCAGGACGACGCCGGAGTCCTGACGGGCCACCTGCGCAACTGGCTGCGCAGCGGCAGCCCGCTGCCGGGCGCCCTCACCCTGAAGGGCAGCGACGGCAGCCCGGCCAGGTTCCGGTGCCACGGCGTCCGCGCCACCTGGTGGCAGGGGGCCGGCCCGGTGGTGCAGCTGACCCTGCGACGCCTCGACCAGGACGACCGCTTCGCCGTCCTCAGCGAGCAGGTCAGCGCCCTCAACCGGGAGATCGCCGTCCGGCGCACGGCGGAAACCCAGCGAGAGGGGCTGCTGCTCGCCGAGCAGGCCGCGCGCGTGCGGCTCCAGCGTCTGTACCGGTTGACCGAGGCGCTGGCGTCGTCCGCGACCCTGGCCGAGGTCGCGGAGGCCGTCGCGAGGACCGCCGCGCGCGCGTTGGACGTCGCCGGCGTGAGCCTGGAACTGCACTCGCAGCACCTGGTGCCCGCCCTGGCACCCGGCGAGGACCGGGGTGCTCTCACCGGACGCGCCTGGAGCGACCTCGATCACCCCGTCGACGGCACACCGGCCGTAGCCGCTTCCGCGGCACGGATCGTCCTGCAGGCCGACGGCGTCGTGCTGGGCGCCCTGAACGTCCACCCCGGGACGAGCGGGATCCCCGAGCCGGAACATCTCACGGCCGTTACCCAGCAGATCGCGCAGGCGGTCCACCGCGCGGGGCTGTACGAGCACGAGCACCGCGTCGCCGAACGCCTCCAGCTCAGCCTCCTGCCGCAACTGCCGGAGGTCCCCGGCCTGGAGGTGGCCACCGCCTACGCGGCGGCCAGCGACATGGTGCGCGTCGGCGGCGACTGGTACGACGTCTACCACCTCGACGAGGACCACATCGGCCTCTCGATCGGCGACGTCGCCGGCCACGGCCTGCCCCAGGCCGCCGTCATGGCGCAGATCATCGCCGTGCTGCGCGGACTCGTCCTGCGCTGCGGCACCCGCCCGGAAGAGGTCCTCACCGAACTGAGCGAGTACCTGCACCTCTATCACCGCGGCCAGATGGCCACCGCCGCCTACCTGCTCTACCACCGGCCGTCCCGGACGCTCACCTACGTCAAGGCCGGCCACCCTCCGCCGCTCGTCCTCGCCGCCGACGGCTCCAGCCGCTTCCTCGACGGCCCGATCTCCCCGCCCCTGGGACCCGTCCCGGACGCCCGCTACCGCCAGGGCTCGACCGTCCTCGGCGCGCACGAGACCGTCCTGCTCTACACGGACGGTCTCATCGAGCGCCGGGGAGAGAGCCTGGACGTGGGTCTGGACCGGCTGACCCGGGCCGCCCGCGACGGCACCGGTCTGAACGTGCACGACCTGTGCCGGCTGTTCCTCGACCACCGGCCCGGCGACGACTACCCCGACGACCGCGCCCTGCTCGTGGTCCGGCCGACCCCGTAGAGAACCCGTCGCAGGGACTCTCCGCGCAGGTCAGGGGCTTTCCAGCAGCCGCCGCCTGCACTCCGCCACGTCGAAGTCTGCCTTCGGGTACTGCGGGTCCAGCCCCTCCAGATGTTCGAGCAGGAGGTTGCTGACCGCCCAGTTGCGGTACCACTTGCGGTCGGCGGGGACCAGGTACCAGGGTGCGGCGGGCGAGGAACAGCGCTCGAGTGCGCTCTCGTACGCCTCCTGGTACGCCGGCCACAGGGCGCGGTCCTCGATGTCGCCGGGAGCGAACTTCCAGTGCTTCTGCGGGTTGTCGAGACGCTCCAGCAGTCGGCGCTTCTGCCGGTCGTGACTGATGTGCAGGAATACCTTGACGACGGTGACGCCGCTCTCGGTCAGCGACTGCTCGAAGTTGTTGATGTGGTCGTAGCGGCGCTCGATCTCCTCCGGTGCAGCGAGCCCGCGCACCCGGCCGATCAGGACGTCCTCGTAGTGCGAACGGTCGAAGATGCCGATCTCGCCCGCCTCGGGAAGTGCCTTGGCGATGCGCCAGAGGAAGGAGTGCGCGCGTTCCTCCTCGGTGGGGGCCTTGAAGGCACGAATGCGGCAACCGGACGGGTTGAACAGCCCGATCACGTGCTTGACCGTGCCGCCCTTGCCGCTGGTGTCCATGCCCTGGAGCACCAGCAGCAGCCGCCGGGGGTCACCGGCGGTGCTGGCGGCGTACAGCCGTTCCTGCAGTTCGCCCAGGCGCGGGGCGAGTGCGGCGGTGGCGGCCACACCGGCGGACTTCTCCCGGGGGCCGACCGGGCGGGCATCGGCGGCGTACGAGGCGAGGGAGACGGGTGAGGAGACCGGGACACGGAGGGCGTCGCTCACCGACGCGGGCGCGACCGTGGGCTCCACCGGGCGGGGCTCCTGGTTCTGCTCGTACTCCTGGGGCACTGCGCACCTCTTCTCGTATCGCATCGGTCCCGTACGCGGCCGGTCCCTCCCGTGGTCGTGCGCCGACCCGGAAGGGAACGCGAACGGGCGGGGCGGGGCGGACGCCGCGGCACCCCCGTCGCACACCGGCCGCTCCGCCGCCCCGCCCCGGGGGCCCTCAGTCCGCCCAGGGCCCCCGCACCGCGAACGTCGTTCCCGGCGTGTAGCAGTTCACGTACATCGTCGACTCGTCCGGTGAGAACGTGACGCCCGCGAACTCACCCCACTCCGGCGCCTCGGGCGTCCCGATGTTCTGCCGGTTGCGGGCCATCGCGTACACCTGACCACGCCTGGTCAGGCCGTACACGTGCTGTACCCCGTCCCCGTCCTCGCACACCATCAGCCCGCCGCTCGGCGCCAGGCAGATGTTGTCGGGGGACTCGCCCGGCAGCTGGATGCCGGTGGCCGGACCGAAGACGACGACCAGCGTGAGACGCCGGCGGTGCGGTTCGTACTTCCACACCTGGCCGAAGTGGTCGCGCGCCGAGCCCTCCTTGGAGCGGGCGAAGCTGGAGACGAAGTAGACCGCGCCGTCGCCCCAGTAGCAGCCCTCCAGCTTCTGGGCGTGCGTGATGCCCTTCGGCCCGAAGTCCTGGTGCCGGATGGGAGTCCGGGCCGCGAGCGGATCCGGCACCGGCACCCACTCGACGCCGCGGAAGCTGCGCCCGGTCTCGTGGACGGCCGACAGGTCCGGTACGCCCGGCACCCGCATGGCCTCCAGCGTGCCCCCGGCGCGCAGCGAACCGACCCCGCCCAGCGGCTTATTGGGCAGGAAGCGGTAGAAGAGGCCGAAGGGGCGCGCGAACGCGTCCTCCGTCTCGTACACGATCCCGCTCCGCGGATCGACGGCGATCGCCTCGTGCTGGAAGCGGCCCATCGCGGTCAGCGGGACCGCGCCGGTGCGGTGCGGGTCGGCGGGGTCGACCTCGAAGATGAAGCCGTGGTCCTTGGTGTAGCCGGCGGTACCGGCCTTGTCCTCGTTCTCCTCGCAGGTGAGCCAGGTGTTCCACGGGGTGGGTCCGCCCGCGCAGTTGACGGCCGTACCGGCGAGGCCGACGCGTTCGTCCAGGACGTTGTCACGGCCGTCGAGGGTGAGGGTGGTGCAGCCGCCCTTGGCCGCCGGGTCGTAGGTGAGGCCCTTGGCCGTGGGGACGCCGAACGCGGCGGACATCCGGTTCTCGTGGTTGCGGACCAGGTGGACGCGCCCGCGACGGCCGCGCAGGGCGGTCATCCCGTCGTGGTTGCTGGGCACGGGACCCTCGCCGGAGCGCAGCGGTTCGCCCTCGCGGGAGAGCACCCGGTGGCGGAAGCCCCTCGGGAGGTCGAGCAGTCCCTTCGGGTCGGGCACGAGCGGGCCGTATCCGGCGCGTCTGCGACCGCCGCCCCGCGGTGCGGCCAGCGCCGTTCCCGCGAAGACTTCGGAGAGGGCGCCGGTGAACGCGATCCCGGCACCCAAGGCACCTGTGCGGGACAGGACCTGACGGCGCGTCGAGTCGGGAGAGAGGTTGGGAGAGGATCCGGACGCGGTCTCGGGCGACGGTCCGGTCGGTATCTCGGACGAGGTCGAGGACATGAGGCAACTCCCTGCTGGCGGACAGGAATGTGACCCGCACGTGTGTACCACGCAACTGGTGTCACGTGAACAGTGCGGGCCACAACAGCCCCAGGGGTTCGCCCCTACGGACGCCCGGAGGATCCGCTGCTACCTCAGGCGAGCGACGCGCTCAGCGTGATCGTCGTACCCGAAAGGGCCTGGCTGACCGGGCAGTTGGCCTTCGCGTCCTCGGCCGCCTTGACGAAGCCGGCCTCGTCGAGTCCGGGCACCTCGCCCTGCACGGTGAGGTGGATGCCGGTGATGCCGGTGCCGGGCTGGAAGGTCACCTCGGCGGAGGTCTCGATCCGCTCCGGCGGGGTGCCCGCACCGGCCAGGCCGTGGGAGAGCGCCATCGAGAAGCAGGAGGAGTGCGCGGCGGCGATCAGCTCCTCGGGGCTGGTCTTGCCGTTCGCCTCCTCGGCGCGCGACGGCCAGGACACGGGGTAGCTGCCGACCTTGGAGGAGTCGAGGGAGACGGTGCCCTCGCCCTCCATGAGGCTGCCGGTCCAGACGGTGTGCGCGTTACGGGTGGTGGCCATGGTGAATCCCTTCGGAAACCGGAAAATGCACTGCGCCACCGAACTTACTGCGCCGCCGGGCCCGACGCGCCGTGGACCTGCTGTGCCACGAGCCCCTTTGCGTCCCGCGCGAGTGCCGTCAACCGGGAGATCGCCCGGAAGTACTTCTTCCGGTAGCCGCCGTTCAGCATCTCGTCACTGAAGAGCTGGTCGAACGGCAGCCCGGACGCGAGCACCGGCACCTCGCGGTCGTACAGCCGGTCGGCGAGGACGACGAGCCGCAGCGCCGTCGACTGGTCCGGGACGGGCGTGACCCCCGTCAGGCAGACCGCGGTCAGACCGTCGGTCAGCGCGCCGTACCGGCTCGGATGCACCTGCGCCAGGTGGTCGAGCAGCGCCGGGAAGGCGTCCAGGCTGGCGCCCTGGGCCGCGTGCGCGGCCTCGGTGACCTGCGCGTCGGTGTACGGCGGCGGCGCCTGCGGAAGACCCCGGTGCCGGTAGTCCTCGCCGTCGATGCGCAGCGGCCGGAAGTGCGCGGAGAGCCCCTGGATCTCGCGCAGGAAGTCCGCGGCGGCGAACCGGCCCTCGCCGAGCTTGCCGGGCAGCGTGTTGGAGGTCGCGGCGAGCGCCACCCCCGCCTCCACCAGCCTGCTGAGCAGGGAGGACACCAGCACCGTGTCACCCGGATCGTCCAGCTCGAACTCGTCGATGCACAAGAGCCGGTGACCGCTGAGCGTGGCGACGGTCTGCTGGAAGCCGAGTGCGCCGACCAGGTTGGTCAGTTCCACGAACGTGCCGAAGGCCTTCAGCGACGGCTCGGCGGGCGTCGCGTGCCAGAGCGAGGCGAGGAGGTGGGTCTTGCCGACGCCGTACCCGCCGTCCAGGTACACCCCGCGCGGCCCGGCCGGCCTCGCGGGCGCCTTCTTCGCGAACCAGCGCCGCTTCCCGGCGTCCGGGGCGGCCCCGAGCCCGGCGGCGAAGTCGCTCAGCACCCGCACCGCCTCGGTCTGGCTGGGCTGCTTCGGGTCGGGTACGTACGTGTCGAACCGTACGGAGTCGAAGCGCGGCGGCGGCACCATCTCGGCGACGAGCCGGTCGGCGGGGACGCGCGGCTCGCGGGCGCACAGCGAGAGCGGGGCTGCCCCCGCTCTCGCGCCCGAGCCCGCGTCGGCGGACCCGGAAGCGGCGGGCCCGGAAGCGGGGGACCGGGGCGCGGCGGACCCGGACGCGGCAGCGGGATCCGGCGCGCCGAGCCGGGACGCGGCGGCGGGATCCGAGGCGCTCTGCTGGGGGGAGGCGGCGGACTTCGGTGCGGGCGGCAGTGAGGAGGACGACACAACCGTCCACCCTAAGCTCCGTGCCACACTGCCCTCCATGCGACGCCTGTTCCCTGTGACCGACGAAACACGCCCCTCCCCGGTGGGGGAGTGGAATCTCGACGAGCTGGCCGACGCCTACGCGTATCCCCCGGACCGCGAAGTGTGGCTGCGGGCCAACATGGTCTCCACGCTCGACGGAGCGGCTCAGCACGACGGCCGCTCCCAGCCGATCTCCTCCGACAGCGACATGCGCGTCTTCGGCACCCTGCGCGGCCTGGCGGACGTGATCGTGGTGGGTGCGGAAACGGTACGCCAGGAGGGCTACCGGCCCGCCCGCGCGCGCGAGGCGTTCGCCGCCCGGCGCACGGCGGCCGGGCAGGGACCGGCCGCCGCGATCGCCGTCGTCACCGCGAGCTGCGACCTGGACTTCTCGCTTCCGCTTTTCTCCTCGCCGCTCGTGCCGACGCTGCTGCTGACCGGCGCCACCGCGCCCCCGGACCGCGTCGAGGCCGCCCGGGAGGCCGGTGCCGAAGTGCTGGTCTGCGGCGACGGCGCCCGGGTGGAGTCGGACCGGGCGGTGCGGGCCATGGCGGAGCGCGGGCTGACCCGCCAGCTCACCGAGGGCGGACCGCGCCTGCTCGCCCAATTCATCGCGGACGGCGTGCTCGACGAGCTGTGCCTGACGGTGTCGCCGATGCTCACGGCGGGCCGCGCCCAACGGATCGCGGACGGGCCGGGGCTCACCGTTCCCGACCGGTTCGCGCTGTCGTCCGTACTGGAGGAGGCCGGGTTCCTGTTCACCCAGTACCGTCGGGATTGATGCCGTGGGTGATCACTGGGACGGTGCTCCATCCGGGGTCGACAAACAGCGGAATTTGTCGTTCCGGTTAGCTCTCGGTGGGCACACTTACCTCGCGGTCCTCGCCAGGGCACGGGGAAGGGTGCTTGCCGCAAGGAACCGCAGCAGCTGGTGCGCACAGGCGTACGGGTCGGAGAAGGAGAAAGGGCGCCGGAGATGTTCACGAGCGTATTGATGATCGAGAAGCTCCTCACCGCGACCGACGTGGAGTTCGTCACGACCCTGCACGGCGAGGAGGCGGTCTCGTTCCTGGTGCTGATGCAACCGCGTGGCGACCAGGCCGACGTACTGCTGAGAGCCATCGACGACGTCGCACTCGGCGAACTCGAAGAGGCGGTCAAGGAGGGCGACGAACCCGAGGGAATCCACGCCAGGCTGCCCGCCCAGGCCGCCCTGGACGCCTCGCTGGAAGCCCTGCGCGCAGCGGGCAGCGAAGCGGTCGGCAGGCTCGTCGAGGAGCACCCCCTGGACGTGCTCAGGTCGGTGGTGGACGAGACCGGGGCGGACGAGGTCATCGTCCTGACGGCGCCGCACTACGTGGAGGAGTTCTTCCACCGCGACTGGGCGTCCAGGGCGCGCCACAAGGTCGGCGTACCGGTGCTCAAGCTCTTCTCGCACAGCGAATAGGCTGGGCCTCCCGCCAAGAAGCTAGATCCTGGAGAACGCATGGCACCCGGCATCCCCACCGCCCTGGACCGACCGCACTTCATCGGCATCGGCGGCGCCGGAATGTCGGGCATCGCGAAGATCCTCGCCCAGCGCGGTGCGAAGGTGGCGGGCAGCGACGCCAAGGAGTCCGCCACCGCCCAGTCCCTGCGCGAGCTGGGCGTCACCGTCCACATCGGGCACGCGGCGGGCAACCTCGCGGACGACGCCACCAGTGTCGTGGTGTCGTCCGCGATCCGCGACGACAACCCCGAACTCGTCCGCGCCGCCGAGCTGGACATCCCCGTCGTGCACCGCTCCGACGCGCTGGCCTCCCTCATGGACGGCACGCGCGCCATCGCCGTCGCCGGCACCCACGGCAAGACCACCACCACCTCCATGCTCGCCGTCGCGCTCACCGAGATGGGCCTGGACCCCTCGTACGCCATCGGCGGCGACCTCGCGGGCCCCGGCACCAACGCGCTGCACGGCGGGGGCGACATCTTCGTGGCGGAGGCGGACGAGAGCGACCGCAGCTTCCAGAAGTACGACCCCCAGGTCGCGATCGTCCTCAACGTCGAACTCGACCACCACGCCAACTACGCGTCCATGGACGAGATCTACGAGTCCTTCGAGACCTTCGCGGGCAAGATCGTCCCCGGCGGCACCCTCGTCATCAACGCCGACCAGCCGGGCGCGGTCGAGCTGGCCCAGCGCCTTCGCGGCAACGACCTCCTCAACGTCGTCACCTACGGCGACTCCGCCCAGGCCGACGTACGGGTCCACAAGATCACCCCGCGTGGCCTGTCCAGCGAGGTCACCGTGTTGATGAACGGCAAGTTCCTCACCTTCACGGTCTCCGTCCCCGGCGCGCACTACGCCCACAACGCGGTCGCCGCCCTCGCCGCGGGCGTCGCGCTCGGCCTGCCCGCGCACAATCTCGCCTCCGCCCTCGGCAAGTACACCGGCGTCAAGCGCCGCCTCCAGCTCAAGGGCGAGGAGCAGGGCGTCCAGGTCGTCGACTCCTACGCGCACCACCCCACCGAGATGACCGCCGACCTGGAGGCCATGCGCGGAGCCACCGCCTCCGACTCCTCGGACTCGCGCCTCCTGGTGGTCTTCCAGCCCCACCTCTTCTCCCGCACCCAGGAACTCGGCAAGGAGATGGGCGAGGCGCTCGCCCTCGCGGACGCCTCCGTCGTCCTCGACATCTACCCGGCCCGCGAGGACCCGATCCCCGGCGTCACCAGCGCCGTCATCATCGACGCGGCGAAGGAGGCGGGCGCCGAGGTGACCGCCGTCTCCGACGCTTCCACCGTCCCCGACGTGATCGCGGGAATGTCCCGACCCGGCGACGTGGTTCTCACCATGGGCGCGGGCGACGTGACGGACCTGGGACCGCACATCCTGGACCGCCTCGCGCAGAAGTAGGCCACGCGCAGCAGCAAGAAAAGAATGGGGACACCTGTCATGCCGTACGACATCGAGAAGCCCGACGAGCAGTGGCGCGAGGAACTGACCCCGGCCGAGTACGCCGTCCTGCGCCAGGCCGGCACCGAGCCCGCTTTCGTCGGCGAGTACACCGACACGAAGACCACGGGCGTCTACTCCTGCCGCGCCTGCAACGCCGAACTCTTCACTTCCACCACCAAGTTCGAGTCCCACTGCGGCTGGCCGTCCTTCTACGACCCCAAGGACACGGACGCCGTCGAGCTGATCTCCGACACCTCCCACGGCATGGTCCGCACCGAGGTCCGCTGCGCCCGCTGCGGCTCCCACCTGGGCCACGTCTTCGAGGGCGAGGGCTACCCGACGCCGACGGACCAGCGGTACTGCATCAACTCGATCTCGCTGCGGTTGGCGCCGAGCGAGGGCTGACCGTCGTTGGATGACAAGACCCGACCGATGCCCGCACAGGAAGCTCTGTGCGGGCATTTTCCGCGCTCACCAAAGTAATACGCGTATGACACTGATCCCATGGCCAAGACCCGGATCAGCATCAGCCTCTATCAGCAACATGCCGAGCGCATCAGGGAGCACGCGGATCAGGCGGGCATGGACGTGTCGGCGTACCTGGTGCACGCGGCCACCCGGCAGATGGCTGAGACCGATGCCATAGAGGAGCAGTTCGCCGGCGTGGACGGACTGATCGCACGGGCGGAGACAGAGGCCAAGGCACTGCCGACGACCTCGGAGGCTGCGTCGGTGGGCCTGACCGCGTCGGAGCAGCGGGAAGTGGAGGAAGCCCTTGCCCTCGTGCTCGGCGCGGAGCAGTCCGGGAGCGCCCGGGGGCGGGCCGCGTGAGCGTGCGCGTTCCGGTACGACACCGGAACGCTGATCGCCCTCGCCGACCGCGAGGCCAAGGCGGTGGCTTTGCACGAAGGGCTCCGTGCGGCCCCGCATCGTGCGTTGGTCCTGGGGCCGGTGCTCGCGCAGGTCTGGCGCCCGCACCCGGCTCTGGTCCACATGATCTCTGGTGCGCTCAAGGACTGCTCCGTACCCCAGTCACGGGCTTCCGAGCCGCCGATGCGCGAGACCCGCGTCGGACGCCCGGAGTGCATCGCCTGTGCGACGGGACCTGACCTTGCCGACTGGAGGCGCATCGGTACGGCCCAGGGGCACGCTGCTCCGGCGCCGAAGAAGCGGCCCGACGCGGTGGACCTGTGGGTCGCGCTCGCCGCGGCCCGTCATGGCAGCGCGGTGATCTTCACCAGCGACCCGGACGACATCCGTGCCTATCTGGCGGTGCTGAATCCGCCGGACGTTCTTGTGGTGGCGGTGTGAGGCAGAGTGTGCTGTCGCCTCCTGGCGGTGGAGGAGTCACCGACTCGCGCCCCGCTACGAACGCCGGAATGACGTCATCAACGCTTTCTTCGGCCTCCCGCGGATGCCGTCAGCCGGTCGGCCAGCGCCTCGACCAGCAGGAGCCCGCGCCCGCAGTCCGCGTCGGATCCGGGCGCGGGGAGCGTTCCCGCCCCGGAGGCCGCCGCTCGCCGCGCGCGTCCGACACCTCGATGCGCAGGACCGCGGTGGTCCGTGCACGACCGGGAGCCCGGCGGGAAGACGGTACGCGCCGAGGTCGACCTCTGGTGAGCAACGGCCGCCGCACCGGGAGGTGCTCAGTGCGTCGCCCCTTCCGCGACCCTCAGGTCCGTCTCCGTCGTCAGCGCTGCCGTGATGATCGCGCGCAGGCCATCCGCCATGGAGGGGACGGGGAGGGAGGGCAGCGCGCGGGCCGTGACCTGTTCCGGGGCGTACGGGACGTGGACGAAACCGCCGCGCAGGCCGGGGATTTCGGTGGCGGCAAGGTGGGCCAGGCCGTAGAAGACGTGGTTGCAGACGAAGGTGCCTGCCGTCTGGGAGACCGATGCGGGCAGGCCCGCCTCCCGTACCGCCGCCACGCACGCCTTGACCGGGAGCGGGGCGAAGTAAGCTGCCGGGCCGCCCGGCACCACCGGCTCGTCGACGGGCTGGTTGCCCGCGTTGTCCGGGATGCGGGCGTCGTCGACGTTGACGGCGACGCGCTCGACGGTGAGGTCCGGGCGACCGCCCGCCTGGCCGACGCACAGGACCAGATCGGGGACGAAGCCGGCCACCGCCGCGCGGAGTTCGTCGTTGGCTCGGCCGAAGACGCAGCTGAGGCGTACGGCGCGCAGCTCGACGCCCTCGGGCGGGGTGTCCCGTACCAGGGAGACCGCCTGCCAGGACGGGTTCACGTCCTCGCCGCCGAAGGGCTCGAAGCCGGCGAGCAGGACGCGGGGGAGGGAGGACATGGGCAACTCCTTACGTGCGGTCGGGTCGGGTCGGGTGTGGGCCCGGCCCGGGGCAGATCACGAAGGTCAGAAGGCGAAGAGCGAGATGATCGCGATGTTGCAGACCAGCAGCGCGCCCGCCGTCGGGATCTGCGCCTTGATCGGGCCGTACTGGTCCTTCAGCTCCAGCAGGGCCGCCGGAACCAGGTTGAAGTTCGCGGCCATCGGTGTGCACAGCGTGCCGCAGAAGCCCGAGAGCATGCCGACCGCCAGGACCACCGCAGGATCGCCGCCGCCCGACTGGATGAGGACCGGCCAGCCGATGGCCGCCGTCATCACCGGGAAGGCGGCGAAGGCGTTGCCCATGATGACCGTGAAGAGGGCCATGCCCAGGCAGTAGACGAGGACCGAAACGTAGATCATTCCGCTCGGCAGGACGGCCTCGGTGATCTTGCCGACCTGGGTGCCGACACCCGTCTCCTGGAAGATCGAGCCCAGCACGGCGAGCAGCTGCGGCAGCAGCATCGCCCAGCCCATGGCCTCCAGCATGTTGCGTCCCGCGTGCACGGGGACGGTGATCCGCTTCTCGCGCAGCAGGAACATTCCGACGCCGAGCGCGACCAGCGCGCCGATGCCGAGCCCCAGAATGGTCTCGCTGCCCTCCTGGAAGACCGGCTTCCCATCGACGTGCATCTTCTTCAGGAGCGTCGCGCACAGCATCGCCACGACCGGAATCGTCAGCGCCGGAATGAAGAGCCTGCTGCCGAGGCGGAGGGCGGAGGCTGTGCGCTGCTCGGGCGTCGTGGTGCTGACCTTGCCGCGTCCGGTGAAGCCGCAGCCCGCCAGCAGGATCATGACCAGAACGAGGACGCCCAGGGGTTCGGCGGGCAGCGACTTGTCGGCCACCCAGGTGCTGTAGACGAAGCCGACGCCGAGCAGGCCCCAGAAGGCGGCCGTGCCGAAACGCTTGGGATTCGTGCGGTCCACGAACATCTGAGCCGCCATCACAAGGAAGATGGCGCCGATGAGCCAGTAGAACCACTCTGCCTTGATCACTTGGCCGTCTCCTGTTCGGCGGCGGCGGAGGCGTCGGCGGCGCCGGGGCCGGCCGTGAGCTCGCGGGCCATCTGGCGGTCGAGCCGCAGCAGGCGTGCACCGTGGATGAAGAAGGCGCAGACGGCGGTGGGGATCGCCCACAGGGCCAGGTGCAGCGGTTCGAGGTGCTGGTTGTACGTGGTGTTCACGAAACCCGTGATGAGCAGGATCGAGCCGATCGCGAGGAAACAGTCCTCGCCGAAGAACAGGCCCACGGTGTCGGCGCCCGAGGAGTGCGAACGCACCTTCTCGCGCCACTTCTCCGGCAGCGTCCCGTACTTCTTCTCGGCTGCGGCCTCCGCCATCGGCGCGACGAGCGGGCGCACGGTCTGCGCCGGGCCGCCGAGGCTGACGAGGCCGAGCGCTGCGGTGATCTGGCGCAGGCCGAGGTACAGCGTGAGGAAGCGGCCCGTGGTGAGTTTGGTGAAGCGGGAGATGAGGCGGCGGGCCTGCTCCTGGAGCCCGTAGCGCTCCAGGAGGCCGATCACCGGCAGCGTGATCACGAAGATCGTCACGGATCTGCTGGAGGCGAAGCCCTCGCCGAACGAGGCGAGCATCTCGCGCGGCGACAGGCCGCCGAGCAGGCCGGTGGCTATGCCGGCGAAGCCGACCACCAGCAGGGGATTGCGTCGGGTGGCGAAACCTGCGATCACCACGACGACCCGAGAAGGACGATCACGAGTCGCCCGCCTTCCAGTCGGTCGGTCTGGGTCCCCCTCCGGGCGCTCGGTTGCTCCGGCCGGGTACGGGCTGCCGGACGCCGAGTGCCGAATAACGGACCAGCGGATCCCGGTGACAGTAAGGTATTGCTCAACAATCCCACAATGCTTTCCGGAGTACGGTCTTCCGACGGCCGGGATACTGCTGACGTCCGGGGGCGCGGCCGACGTCCGGGGCGCGGCCGACGTCCGGGGCGCGGCCGACGTCCGGGGCGCGGCCGACGTCCGGGGCGCGGCCGACGACCGTGGAACGGCGCGCGTCCGGGGAACGGCGAACGATCGAGGAGGAATCGTGAGGCTCAGCGAAGCCGCAGGCGCGGAACACGGAGCCGGCACCGCCCAGCGCGTCGCCGCCTCTCTGCGCGACCGCATCGCCGGGGGCGGCCTGAAGCCCGGGGAGCAGTTGCCCGAGGCGGCGCTCGCCGAGGCGTACGGCGTCTCGCGCAACACCGTGCGCGAGGCCTTCCGGCTGCTGTTGCACGAGCGGCTGGTGGTGCACGAGTTCAACCGGGGCGTGTTCGTACGCGTCCCGGCCCCGGCTGACATCGTGGACATCTACGCAGTGCGCTGCGCACTGGAGACGGCAGGTGTACGGGCGGCGGGCCAGGCATCGCCACCACTTCTCGCCGAGGTGCTGCGTGCCGTCGAGGAGGGCGAGAAGGCCGCCGCGAACGGTGACTGGCCGCATGTCGCCGACGCGGGCATCCGTTTCCACCGCGCGCTCGCCGCCCTCGCGGGCAGTCCGCGCACGGATTGCTACATGAGTGCGATTCTCGCCGAACTCCGGCTGGTCTTCCAGGATATGCCCTCCCCGGCCCACCTCCACGAACCCTTCGTGGGCCGCAACCGGGCCATCGCCGAACTCGTCCGGAGATCGGAACTCAGCGCTGCCGAAGCGGAGTTGACGAGCTACCTCGCCGACTCGCGGCAACTGATCCTCGACACACTCAACGCCCAGGCGGAGGAGCGAGCATGACCGGCGCAGCTCAAGTACTGGCCGAGCCCGAGCCGGGCGGCGTGATCGACCTCAACGCCGACCTCGGCGAAGGCTTCGGCCGCTGGACCCTCACCGATGACGAAGCGCTGCTGTCCGTCGTCACCAGCGCCAACGTCGCCTGCGGCTTCCACGCGGGCGACCCCGTGACGATGCGCCGGGTGTGCGAGCTGGCCGCCGAGCGCGGGGTACGGATCGGTGCCCAGGTGTCGTACCGCGACCTGGCGGGCTTCGGGCGCCGGGCGATGGACGTGCCGTCGGACGAGCTCGCGGCCGAAGTCGCCTACCAAATCGGTGCGTTGGAGGTCTTCGCCCGTGCGGCGGGATCCCGTGTCGCCTACGTGAAGCCCCATGGCGCGCTCTACAACCGCACCGTCGCCGACGCGGAGCAGGCCGCCGCCGTCGTCGCCGGGGTGCGGATGGCGGGCGGCGACCTCCCCGTTCTCGGCCTTCCCGGTTCGGCGCTCCTCGCGGAGGCCGAGAGGCGGCAACTCAGGTCTGTGGCCGAGGCGTTCGCCGACCGCGCCTACACCGCGCACGGCACCCTGGCGTCCCGCCGCGAGCCGGGCGCGGTGATCCACGAACCGGACGCGGTGGTCGCCCGCTCGGTCGCGATGGTCACACGGGGTGCGGTCACCGCGCTGACGGGCGAAAGTGTGCCGGTGGGGGCGCGCTCGCTCTGCCTGCACGGCGACACCCCGGGCGCGGCGCGGCTGGCCGGGCGCGTGCGGGACGAATTGCGCCGAGCGGGAGTCAAGTTGGAGGCCTTCGCGTGATCGAGTACAAAGCTTTGGCAATGAGGTGTCCTGCCCGAGTCCGCCCCCGAGGCACGGCGGCACCCGCCCCGCACGGAAGAGTCGCACCGCCGCGTGCGGGCAGCAGTCCGCAGGAGGACCCTCGGGGCACAGGAGCATGCGCCCTGCCTGAAGCGGCCGTGCCGCCCCTTGACGGCATGCAGCGGGAGGCTCTCGCGTGAGCACCAGCGGTACGCACGCCACCGACGCCTCGTCCGCTCCCCTGCACATCCGCCCCATGGGCTCCCACGCCCTGCTCATCGAGCTGGCCGGTCTCGCCGAGGCCCAGGCCTTTCACGCGGAACTTCTGCGCCGGTGCGCCGCCGGTGTGCTGCCCGGGATTCGCGACATCGTCCCGGCTGCCAGGACCGTGCTGGTCGACGGACTCGCCGACCCGCAGTCCATCGCCGCCGAAGTACGCACCTGGCGCATCCCGCCACTCACCGCCGACGAGGGCCCGCTGATCGAGATCCCGGTGCGCTACGACGGCCCCGATCTCGCCGAGGTGGCCGGCCTCTGGGGCATGTCACCGGACCGGGTCCCGCACACCCTCGGCGCACTCGAACTCCGCGTCGCCTTCTGCGGATTCGCCCCCGGCTTCGGCTACCTCAGCGGACTGCCCGCCGCCCTCCACCTGCCGCGCCGGGCCACCCCGCGTACCGCCGTGCCCGCCGGGTCGGTCGCCCTCGCCGGGGAGTACGCGGGGGTCTACCCCCGCTCGTCCCCCGGCGGCTGGCAGCTCGTCGGCACCACCGACGCCGTCCTGTGGGACCCGCGCCGCGAACCAGCGGCCCTGCTGGCCCCGGGCACCCGGGTCCGCTTCACCGAGGAGGCCGGTCGGTGAGCACCGAGAACACCGCTGAAGCTCCGGAAGGTCCCGCGGCCCTGGACGTCGTACGCCCGGGAGCGCTCACCACCGTGCAGGACGCGGGCCGCCCCGGCCACGCCCACCTGGGCGTTCCGCGTTCCGGAGCGCTCGACCCGCCCGCCCACCGGCTGGCCAACCGGCTCGTGGGCAACCCTCCGGAGACCGCCGTCCTGGAGACGACCCTGGACGGCGTGACGGTCCGGGTCCGTGCCCGTACGCCGGTGACCGTCGCCGTGACCGGCGCACCGGCTCCCGTGCGCGTCGACGGCCGCCCCGCCCCCTGGGGAGCCCCGGTACGGGTCCCCGACGGTGCCCTCCTCGACATCGGGCGGCCAACTGCCGGACTCCGTGCGTACGTTGCCTTCGCCGGCGGGGTGTGTGCCGAGGCCGTCCTGGGCAGCCGCTCCACCGACCTGCTCTCCGGCCTCGGCCCCGCCCCTCTCGCCCCCGGGGCCGTCCTCCCTCTCGGGCGTGCGCACGCCGTGCCACCCGCGCCGGACTCCGTGCCCTGGCAGGCCCCACCCGCCGAACTGGTCCTCCCGCTGCTCCTCGGTCCTCGCCACGACTGGTTCACCGCCGACGCGCTGCGCACCCTCGCGAGTTCCGGTTACCGCGTGTCTCCGTCCGCCAACCGCATCGGCCTCCGCACGGAAGGTCCCGTTCTCACGCGGGCCCGCCACGACGAACTGCCCAGCGAGGGAATGGTGTGGGGCGCGGTCCAGGTGCCCCCGGACGGCCTTCCGGTCGTCTTCCTCGCCGACCATCCCGTGACCGGCGGCTACCCGGTGATCGGCGTGGTGCCCGAGGACCGTCTCCCGGCGGCAGCCCAGGCTGTGCCGGGCACGCTGATCCGGTTCGACGTGCGGAGGCCGGTCCGGTATTAGCCCGACGTGGGGCGTTCCCTGCGGCTTGGGTTCGGCAGCGGTCTTCGGATCGCGCAGTCACGCTTCGAAAGCCGCGCGCAGGAGTTCGACCGCGAGGGGATCGTTCGCGTCGACTTCGTCGATCAGGGGGCCCTGTTTGCCGAAACGCCTTCTGCGCGAGCCGCCTTGTGATGACATGTGGTTCCGAAGCCCACAGTGTGTGGGTTTCGTGAATGGGGGTTTGAATGTTTCGTGGTAACGGCATACGGGCGGCTGTGCCGGTAGCGGCAGGGGTGGCCGGGCTGCTCGTGTGTGCGGTGGCTCCGGCCCAGGCGGCACCGAGTCACCAGGGGGGCGTCCACTTCGGGTGGATCCAGTACAACGGCGCGGGCGCGGACAACGGCTCGCTGGCGAGCCGGAACTCCGAGTACGTCCAGATCCACAACGGGACCCGTTACGCGGTCCAGCTCAAGGGCTACAAAGTACGCGACAAGGCCGGTTGGACGTACACCTTCCGTGCCCTCTCGCTCGGCGCGGGCAAGACGGTGACCCTGCGGACGGGCAGCGGACGCAACACGGCCGCGAACGTGCACTGGGACCACCGCTACAAGGGCCGCGCCGCATACGTCTGGAACAACAGCGGCACGGAGACCGCGACCTTGCTGAACGCGGCGGGCCGGCGCGTGGACTCCTGCACCTGGAAGGGCAAGGGCGAACGCACCAAGGCCGAGAACGTCAACTGCCACTGAGGCAACCGCCTTTGTGGTGGCAGCCACTGAGTGGCAGCCCGCCCCCGTACCGGTTGACCCGGTACGGGGGCGGAGTTGGGCCGGGCGCCGAATGCGCCGTGCCTCAGCGTCGGCCGAAGCGTCGCGCCAGCCTCCCCAGCGTGCCGCCCGACGGTCGGTGCCAGGCCCGGAAGTCCGAGGCGTGGCTGCCGCCCGCACGGTCCAAGTGCTCCCCGACAGCGGCGAGCTCACGACCCGTCATGTGCTGGAGCGCCGGGCGCAGGACGTCCTCCAATAGCGCGGCGCGGGTGTCGTCCCACAGCGGGCTCGCGCCGGTGTGCGAGGTCCAGGCGACGAAGCAGTCGGCGGCGTACGACGGGGCGGTGCGCAGCCGCTCCAGCAGGGGGGCGCTGCGGGCGGTGGCCGCGTACGCGCCCAGGAGATCGGGATCGGCCGAGCGGGCCAGCGCGGACAGCTCACCGGGGGGCCGCTGCTCGGCGAGCAGGTCGCGGGCCAGCAGGCCGAACACCCTGCTGAGCACGGTCGGTTCGACGGGGTGGGCCGCCGAACGCAGGGTGAGCGCGGTGGCCACCGGGCCCGCTCCCGCCCGCCCCTCGGCCAGCGACTCGGCGAACTCCAGCAGGCGCAGCGCACCCAGCTCACGGGCGTCGATCTCGTGCGGGAAGCAGCGGATCAGGTCGGCGGCCAGCGGTGCGACGTCCGGGTCGTCGGCGGGGCCTTCGAGGGCGGCCCGGATCAGTTCCTGGTAGGTGCCCGCCGTGCGGTGTGCGTCCGAGCCCGTCTCGCCGAGGATCCAGCGGGCCTCCTGCGGGGTGGGGAGCAGATCGCCGGGCCAGACGAGCCGGAATCCGGTGCGCAGGACGAGCGGCTCGACCATGGGGGAGACCCCGGCGGCACGCAGCACCGTGTGGAGGGTCGACTCGCGGTCCTCCGGGACCGCCCGTGACGTGCCGGGCTCCGGGTACGCGGCGCACATCCGCAGGTGCGGCAGGCCCTCCGGGACGCCCGGCACCAGGTCCGCGGTGTGCAGGAGACGTACGAGCGAGAACGGGTTGTCCGGAGCCAGCTCGTCCAGGTGGACGAGCAGCTGGGCGTGCAGCGAACCGTGCTGGGCGAGCGCCTCGCGCACGGCGGCACTGCGGGCCCGCTCCGGGTCGGCGAGGAGTTCGTGGGCGAGCCTGCGGGCCAGTTCGGGGACGGCGGCCGGGTCGTCGTCCACGGAGGCGAGCAGCGCGGTCAGCGGGGCCAGCGTCTCGGCCGCCACCTTGCCGTCGATGCGCGCCGCGAGGCGGTCCAGCGCTGCCAGTTCGCCGTCCGGGCGCGAGCCGGGGACAGGGGCGCAGAGTGCGCCGAGCAGGGCGGGCCAGTCGCCCGCGTCCAGCCCGTCGGCGTGCTCCAGCGCCCAGGCGGCGGCCGCGGTGCGGCCCCGGGAGTCGAGGGGGACCCCGGCACTGAGGGCCGTCGCGGCGAGCGGCCCGGCCGCGAACTCTCCCTCCTCGAAGGAGGGTTGCGCGGCGGCACGCTTGAAGAGTTCGGGGCGGCCGGCCAGCCAGACCTGGGCGGTGACGACGGCCCAGGCGTCCTCGCGGACGTCGGCGGCCCCGGGCCCGTGCACGCGGAACTCTGCCGCCGGGAACACCACGTCCGGCGAGGTGCCGATGATCTGTTGCAGTGCGTGCTCCGGGCGTTCCGCGTACGTCGTGAAGGTCAGCGCGTGCGCGTGCTCGCGCGGGAGGGCGGCGCCCACCACCGCCACCCAGCGGGCGATGTCCGCCGGGTTCTCCTCGATCAGCACCACCTGTTCCGCCCCGGGGTCCTCGCAGAGGCGCCGGACGTCCGCCAGCACGCCCGCCAGACGAGGGCCGCGCCCCGCCGCGAATCCGGCGAGTCCTTCCCGGTCGAAGAAGCCCGCTGCCGGAGTCAGGGCCTCCAGGGGGGACGGGGTCGAGCCGGGGGCGGGAGCGAGCGGAGCCCAGCGCGGCGAGTCCCACGCCGTGACCGGCAGGGCGCCGCCGGGCAGCCGGGTGCCGGCGGGGAGGTGGACGGCATGGGTGTGGGCGGCACCGGTCTCGGGATCCGTCGTAGTACGGCTCAACAGGCGGCTGCCGTCCGAGAGTTGGGTGAGGGAGAAGGCGGAGGCGGGAAAGGCGGCGAGTGCTTCCTCCGCCTCGTCGAGCAGCGTGCGCGGGACCTCGGGGCTGACCGCCGTGAACCCGGAGGCCGCGGTGTAGTGAAGCTGGGCCAGGCTCATCGGTGTGTTCGCTCCCTTGGTACGTGGCGCGTGTGGCGTGGTGCGGGGTCGGGCGTCGGACTCGGGACGGCAACCGTAAGGGTGCCGTACGCCGCGACCCGGCCCCTACCCCGCACACCGCAACCCAAGATCACTTCCGCCCGTGACCGGACCCATACCAGCAGATCCCGGGGCCGCCTGCTGCCCTTTGGCGCATATTCATGCCCGGAAGGGGTGACACGACCGGCACGACGGCACGCCGACGCGCCACGGACCCGACGACGCGGTCTTCCGGGCGTGGGCCCCGGCTCCCTGTGCGCCCGGCGCGCGAGCCGCTCCGGCGTACCGGGCCCCGCTCCGGTGCTGCCCGCCGGGGTCTACCTTGGCCCGATGAAGACCCAGATGATCGTTCTCAACGGTGGTTCCAGCTCGGGGAAGACCAGTATCGCCCAGTGCCTCCAGGCGGTGCTGCCGGGTTCGTGGCTGTCCCTGAGTGTGGACACCTTCGTCGACGCCCTGCCCGCATCGCTGCGGGAGGGGGACGCGGGGATCGGGTTCGCGCCGGACGGCACGGTGGCGGTCGGGGCCGAGTTCCGGCGGCTGGAGGAGGCGTGGATCGCCGGTGTCGTCGCGATGGCGCGGGCCGGGGCGCGGGTCGTCGTCGACGAGGTGTTCCTCGGGGGCGCAGAGTCGCAGGCGCGGTGGCTCAAGGCGATCGGCGACGACGTCGAGGTGCTGTGGGTCGGCGTACGGTGCGCGGCCCCGGTGGCGGCGGCGCGGGAGGCGGGCCGTGGGGACCGTACCGCCGGAATGGCCGCCGGGCAGGCCGAGCCGGTGCACGAGGGCGTGCGGTACGGCTTCGAGGTGGACACCGCGCGCAGCGGGCCGATGGAGTGCGCGCGGCTGATCGCGGCACGGACGGAGTGATCACGGCACGTCGCGGAAGGCGGGCGACGGCGAGGGGCCGCTGGGTCGAGGTCGCGCGTTCTCCGGGGCAGCGGGGGCCTGGGGTGTGCAGGGCCCCCTCTGCGCTCCCCGGCTCGTCCTACTGCAGGCAGCTCGGGCCCAGCAGTACTTTCAGGTCCCCGTAGAGGGCCGGGTCCGCCTTGACCCGGTGGCGGTCCAGACGCAGGACCGTCGTGTTGCGCGGCCCCTGGAGCTTGATGCGGACCTCCGTGTCGCCCCGGTGGTGGGAGAGGATCTCGCCGAGTTTGCCGACCATGGGCGGGGTGACCTTCACGGTGGGGATGGTGAGGACGACGGGGGCGTCCCGGCCCGCGTCGGAGATGTCCGGGACCTGGAGTTCCATCGCGACCAGACGCGGGATGTCCTCGCGCTTGTCCAGGCGCCCCTTGACGAACACCACGGTGTCCTCGGTGAGCTGGGTCGAGACGAGCTGGTAGGTCGCCGGGAAGAACATGCACTCGATGGAGCCCGCCAGGTCCTCCACCGTCGCGATGGCCCACGCGTTGCCCTGCTTGGTCATCTTGCGCTGCAGGCCGGTGATCAGGCCGCCGATGGTGGTGACGGCTCCGTCGGAGAAGTCGCCGCTGGTGAGCTGGGCGATGGCCGCGTCCGCCTTGTCGGACAGGACGTGCTCCAGGCCGAAGAGAGGATGGTCGGACACGTACAGGCCGAGCATCTCGCGTTCCTGGGCGAGCAGGAAGGACTTGTCCCACTCGACGTCGCCGATCGGGGTGTCCAGGCCGAAACCGGGGGAGTCGTCGGGGCCGTCCGTGCCCAGGTCGCCGAAGAGGTCGAACTGGCCCTCGGCCTCCTTCCGCTTCACCTGGACAACCGCGTCCACCATGTTCTCGAAGACGCCGGACAGCCCCTTGCGGGTGTGGCCCATGGCGTCGAAGGCGCCCGCCTTGATCAGGGATTCCGTGGTGCGCTTGTTGCAGACGACCGACTCGACCTTGTCGAGGTAGTCGGGGAAGGAGGAGTACTTGCCCTTGGCCTTGCGGCAGTTGACGATCGAGTCGACGACGTTCTGGCCGACGTTGCGGACGGCGGTGAGGCCGAAGACGATGACGTCGTCTCCCTGCGGGGTGAAGTTGCCGGCCGACTCGTTGACGTCCGGCGGCAGCACCTTGATGCCCATGCGCCGGCACTCGTTGAGGTACAGCGCCATCTTGTCCTTGTCGTCCTTGACGGACGTGAGAAGACCGGCCATGTACTCGGCGGGGTAGTTCGCCTTCAGGTAGGCGGTCCAGTACGACACCAGGCCGTACGCCGCCGAGTGCGCCTTGTTGAACGCGTAGCCCGCGAAGGGCACCAGGACGTCCCACACCGCCTGGATCGCCTCGTCGGAGTAGCCGCGCTCCCGGCAGCCCTGCCGGAAGGGGACGAACTCCTTGTCCAGGACCTCCTTCTTCTTCTTGCCCATCGCCCGGCGCAGCAGGTCCGCCTGGCCGAGCGAGTAGCCCGCGAGGACCTGCGCCGCCTTCTGCACCTGCTCCTGGTAGACCACCAGTCCGTAGGTGATGCCGAGGACCTCGGAGAGCGGCTCCTCCAACTCCGGGTGGATCGGCGTGATCTCCTGCTGCTTGTTCTTGCGCAGGGCGTAGTTCGTGTGGGAGTTCATTCCCATCGGGCCGGGCCGGTACAGCGCGGACACCGCGGAGATGTCCTCGAAGTTGTCCGGCTTCATCAGGCGCAGGAGGGACCGCATGGGCCCGCCGTCGAACTGGAAGACGCCCAAGGTGTCGCCGCGCGCCAGGAGTTCGTACGTCGGGCCGTCGTCCAGAGGCAGCGAGAGCAGCTCCAGGTCGATGCCCTTGTTGCCCTTGATGGCCTTCTGGGCGTCCTGCATGATCGTCAGGTTGCGCAGGCCCAGGAAGTCCATCTTCAGCAGGCCGAGCGACTCGCAGCTCGGATAGTCCCACTGGGTGACCACGACGCCGTCGTTCTTCGGCGAGAACACCGGGGCGTGGTCGATGACCGGTTCGCTGGACATGATGACGCCGGCCGCGTGCACGCCCATCTGGCGGACCAGGCCCTCGATGCCGCGCGCGGTGTCGATGACCTTCTTGACGTCGGGCTCGTTCTCGTACATCCCCCGTACTTCGCCCGCCTCGCTGTAACGGGGGTGCTTGGGGTCCGTGATGCCGTTGAGGTCGATGCCCTTGCCCATGACGTCGGCGGGCATCGCCTTGGTGATGCGGTCGCCCATCGCGTACGGGTAGCCCAGGACGCGGGCGGAGTCCTTGATGGCGTTCTTCGCCTTGATGGTGCCGTACGTGCCGATCATGGCGACCTTGTCGGCACCGTACTTCTCGGTGACGTACCGGATCACCTCGCCGCGCCTGCGCTCGTCGAAGTCGATGTCGACGTCGGGCATCGAGACGCGCTCCGGGTTGAGGAAGCGCTCGAAGATCAGACCGTGCGGGACGGGGTCGAGGTCGGTGATGCCCATCGCGTAGGCCACGATCGAGCCGGCCGCCGAGCCACGGCCGGGACCGACCGCGATCCCGTTGTTCTTCGCCCACATGATGAAGTCGGCGACCACGAGGAAGTACCCCGGGAAGCCCATCTCGATGATGATGCCCATCTCGTACTCGGCGAGCTTCTGGCGGTCCTCGGGCACGTGGCCGTTGAAGCGCCGGTTCATTCCGATGCGTACTTCCTCGCGGAACCACGACACCTCGTCGTACCCGTCCGGCACGTCGAACTTGGGCATCAGGTTCTTCGGCTCGAACATGCCCGAGGTGTCGACCCGGTCCGCGATGAGGAGCTGTGTGTTGCGGCAGCCCTCCAGCCACGCGTCGGACGAGTCGATCGCGTACATCTCCGCAGCCGTCTTGAGGTGGTAGCCGGAGCCGTCGAACTTGAAGCGGTCCGTGTCGGAGATGTTCGAGCCGGTCTGGATGCACAGCAGGGTGTCGTGCGCGGCGGCCTCGTGCGCGTACGTGTAGTGCGAGTCGTTGGTGACGACGAACGGCGCGTCGAGCTTCTTCGCGACCTCCAGCAGGCCCGCGCGGGCCCGCCGGTCGATGTCGATGTCGTGGTCCATCAGCTCGACGAAGAAGTTCTCCTTGCCGAAGATGTCCTGGAACTCCCCGGCCGCCTTGACGGCCGCGTCCAGTTGCCCGAGCCGGATCTTGGTGGAGATCTCGCCCGACGGGCAGCCGGTGGTGGCCATCAGGCCCTCCCCGTACTCCTGGAGCAGTTCCCGGTCCATGCGCGGCTTGCGGAAGAAGCCCTCCAGGCTGGCCCGGGACTGGGCGCGGAAGAGGTTGTGCAGACCGGTGTCGTTCCGCGCCCACATCGTCATGTGCGTGTACGCGCCCGCGCCCGAGACGTCGTCGCCCTTCTGGTGCGGGGCGCCCCACTTCACCGGCTTGTTGTGCCGGCGGGACTCCGGGGCTAGGTACGCCTCGATGCCGATGATCGGGGTGATGTCCGCCTTCTTCGCCTGGTGGAAGAAGTCGTACGCGCCGTGCAGATTGCCGTGGTCGGTCATGGCGATGTGCGACATGTCCATCTCGCCGCACGCCTTGAACATGTCCTTGAGCCGGGCCGCACCGTCCAGGAGCGAGTACTGGGTGTGAACGTGCAGGTGCGTGAACGGCTGATCGGCCACGGGTACGTGCCTTCCGTCGAGGGGGAGGGGCTGCTGGGCGTACGGCACGGCGAAGCGGCCCGGGGCACGGAGCTGCCCGGGAGGCGTACGAGGTGTCGGAGACCCCCGACCCTACCTGTCCGAGTCGCATGATCAAGGCCGCGCACAGAATTGCGCGAAGCAGTGTTTGCGCAGGTCAGAGGAGGTTTGCCAGGAAGAAGCAGAGGTCAGGGCGGTGTGAGAAATCCCCGTCGACGCGGACGCCCGGCGCGCCTAGCCTTGGCTCCCGTGTCCCTCGAACTGCACCACCACGCCGTCGTCGCAGACGCCCACAACGATCTCCTCATAGCCGTCACCGCACGGCCCCCGAAGCGCTGGGCGGCCTTCTTCCGCGAGCGCTGGCTGCCGCAGCTGCGGGAGGGCGGGGTCGACCTCCAGGTCCTTCCGGTCTTCATCGGGGACGCGTACCGCCCCGAGGGTGCCCTCCGGCAGACCCTTCGCATGATCGAGTGCGCCCATACGATCGCCGAGGGCAACCAGGACGCCGTACGCCTGTGTCTCGACGGGGACGACATCGACGCCGCGCACGCCGCCGGGAAGATCGCCCTCGTCCTTGCTCTGGAGAGCGCACCGGGTGTGGACGCGAGCGTGGAGCTGTTCCCGACCCTCTTCCGGCTGGGCGTACGAGTCGCCTCGCTCGCCCACTGGAGCCGTACCCCGCTCGCGGACGGCAGCGGCGAGGACGCCACCGGCAGCCGGCTCACCGAGGCCGGGGTGGAGGCCCTCGGGATCATGGAGAGCCTCGGGATGCTCTACGACGTCTCGCACCTCAGCGCCTCCGGCGTCGCCCACGTCCTGGAACTGGCCACCCGGCCCGTCATGGCCACCCACTCCTCCGCGCGTGCCCTGCGCGACCACCACCGCAACCTCACCGACGAGCAGCTGCGCGGCGTCGCCGCCACCGGCGGCACCGTCTGCGTGAACTTCTTCCCGGAGTTCGTGGCGGCGGACCCGGCCGACCAGACGGTCGACCGGCTCGCCGACCACTTCCTGCACGTGCTGGACGTGGTCGGCCCGGACCATGTCGGCGTCGGCGCCGACTTCATCGAGGAGGTCGACCACGACACGCTGCCGCGCTGCTGCGAGGAGAAGGTCCCCGAAGGCTTCCGGCTCTCGCTGCCGGGGCTGTCCGGGCCGCGCGGTCTGCCGCTGGTGACGGAGGCGCTGCTGGCGCGGGGCGTGCCGGAGGACGTCGTGCGCAAGGTGCTCGGCGGGAACGTGCTGGAGCTCTTCCGCAAGGAGCTGGGCCGGGCGAGGTGACGTGTCGGGGCCCCTTTCCGGGGGCCCAACCGGGGTGGCGCCCCCTTCCCGTCCTGTGCGCGCAGCTCCCTGCCCTCTGTCAGTGGCCCGCTATAGAATTTCCGCACCTTCGTTCGAACGCCTCCCTTCCCGGCCGAGAGGACCTTGCCGTGAGCGACCCCCCGACCGGCACGGAGCAGCCGGAACCGTCACTGCCCGACGACGTGTGGGAACAGTTCGAGCGAGACAGCGAGGCCCGCATCCGGGCCGGCGCCCCCAAGGAGCCGTCCGCACGCGCCCGCATGGTCGCCGAACGGCTGCGCCTCCAGGACGAAGAGGCCGCCCGGCGGCAGGGACGGCGCTGGGGCCGCCGCCGGAAACGGGTACCGGCCAGGCCCGACGGCTGGCGGGCCTGGCCCGAGGGGCGACGGAACGGCGGCGGCCGGGACTGGTTCGCCACCCTGGTCGTCCTCGGCGTCACGGCGCTCGTTCTGGTGCTCGTGCTCTACCCGTGGGGCGGTGGCCGCCGCTGAGCGACGCGCGGATCCCGTCGGGCGGCGGCCACCGTGGGGGCGAGTGGACTTCGCGCTGCCTCGCCGCCCGCCGCGCAGCAAGCGGCGCGAACGGCAAGGGGCGAGTCAGCTGCCGAGCACCACGCACGACTCCGGCGGCAGCACCAGCACCCCGTCCGTGCCCGGCGCCTCCACCGGCTCCCACTCCGCGAGTACCCGGCAGCGCCCGTTGCGGCCCAGTCCGATCGTCGCCGGGTCCTCGGCGAGGTTCACCGCGACCCGGATGTCGCCCCGGCGGTACGCGATCCAGCGGCCCGCCCCGTTCGTCGCGTGCGCCGCCCGTACCGCCGCCAGGTCCGGATCGCCGAGGTCCGGGTGGGAGCGACGCAGCGCGATCAGTTCGCGGTACCAGGCCAGCAGGCGCGCGTGGGGTTCGCCGTCCGGTTCCGACCAGTCGAGGCAGGACCGCTCGCGGGTACGCGGGTCCTGCGGGTCCGGGATGTCCTCCTCCGCCCAACCGTGCGCGCCGAACTCCCGGCGCCTGCCGTTGCGTACCGCCTCCGCCAGCTCCGGATCGGTGTGATCGGTGAAGAACTGCCAGGGCGTGCGCGCCCCCCACTCCTCTCCCATGAACAGCATCGGCGTGAACGGACTCGTCAGGACGAGCGCCGCCGCGCAGGCCAGCAGTCCGGGGGAGAGCGAGGCGGACAGCCGGTCGCCGAGCGCCCGGTTGCCGATCTGGTCGTGCGTCTGCGCGTACCCCAGGAAGCGGTGGGCGGGCGTCGTCGCGCGGTTCAGGGGGCGGCCGTGCGTGCGGCCCCGGAACGTCGAGTACGTGCCGTCGTGGAAGAACGCCCGGGTGAGGGTCTTGGTCAGCGCCCGGAGGGGATCGGCCGCGAAGTCGGCGTAGTAGCCCTGGGACTCGCCGGTGAGGGCGGTGTGCAGGGCGTGGTGGAAGTCGTCGTTCCACTGGGCGTGCAGGCCGAGACCGCCGGCCGCGCGCGGGGTGGTGGTGCGCGGGTCGCCCTGGTCCGACTCGGCGATCAGGAACAGCGGCCGGCCCAGGTCGCCGGAGAGCGTGTCCACGGCCGTCGACAGCTCCTCCAGGAAGTGCAGGGCCCTGGTGTCGGCGAGGGCGTGCACGGCGTCCAGCCGCAGGCCGTCGAGCCGGTAGTCCCGCAGCCAGGACAGCGCGCTCTCGCGGAGGTACGCGCGTACCTCGTCCGAACCGGGTGCGTCCAGGTTGACCGCCGCGCCCCACGGGGTGTGGTGCGTCTCGGTGAAGTACGGGCCGAACAGGGGGAGGTAGTTGCCGGACGGGCCGAGGTGGTTGTGCACCACGTCGAGGACCACCCCGAGCCCGGCGGCGTGGGCCGCGTCGACGAACCGTTTCAGCCCGTCGGGGCCGCCGTAGGGTTCGTGCACCGCCCACAGGGACACCCCCTCGTAGCCCCACCCGTGCGTCCCCGGGAACGGGCACACCGGCATCAGCTCGACATGGGTGATCCCCAGCTCCGCCAGGTGCGCGAGCCGCCCCGCCGCGGCGTCGAAGGTGCCCTCCCGGGTGAAGGTGCCGACGTGCAGCTCGTACAGCACCGCGCCCGGCAGCCCCCGCCCGTCCCACGGGACCCGCCAGTCGTACGTACCGTGCTCGACGACGGCGCTCAGCCCGTCCGGGCCGTCGGGCTGGCGGCGTGAACGCGGGTCGGGCCGGACCGGGCCGCCGTCCAGTGCGAACCCGTAACGGCTGCCGTCGGCCGCCGGGGCGCTGACGGCCCACCAGCCGTCCCGTACCGGATCGCGTTCCATGGCGCAGGTCGCACCGGCGTCCCCACGCGGCAGGTGCAGCTCGACCCGCTCCCGTGCCTCTGGTGCCCACACCTCGAACAGCACTGGCGGCTCCCTCTCCGTCGTGGGCCGCGACGAGCCCGGTCAGCCCGGCAGGCCCCAGGACATATTCAGTGCCCGCTCGAAGTTCACGTAACCGGCGCGCGCGAATGCTTCGGCCATCGGTACGTTCCCGAGATCGGTCGCCGCACGGATGCGCGGCACGTCCTCGGCGGCCAGGACGCGGGTTCCCTCGGCCAGGATCTCGTGGATGTAGCCGTTGCCCCGGTGGACGGGCAGTACGCCGACGTACGCGATGATCGGGTGGTAGTTGTTGCGGGCGGGCACCACGAAGCCCACCGGGCCGCCGCCGTCGGCGAGTTCGGCGATCCGCCACCAGGACCGCGGCGACGTGAAGTGCGCGAGCTCGTCGTCGTAGTGCAGCTCCGCGGCCTGCCGGAAGTCCAGCCCGGACGCGATATCGGCCAGGCCGTGCGCGTCGACGGTGCCCTCCATCACCGGGGTCATCAGCGCGAGCAGATCCTCGCGATCGGCCACCGGGCGGAACACGAGGCGACCAGACGGCTCGGCGACGCGAGCCCCCGGCCTCCACTCCAGCCGCAGACGCTCCACCAGCAGCCGGGCGCCGGCCGACTCCAGAATTCGCATCCGGGCTTCGACGGCGTCGCGCGCGGCATCGTTCTCGCGCCAGTCGGCGGGAACGTAACGGCTGTACTCCGGCCACGTGCCGACATCCTCCGGAAGGACCGCCTCCGCCGCCCGGACGAACAGTTCGCGCCCGATCCCGCTGCGCTCCGGCTCCGGAAGGGTGTCGTCCAGATCGAAGAAGTCCAGGGCCAGCGGAGTGTCACCGCCCCGGCCGGACCACCAGGCGACCCGCGCCAGTACCCGGCCCTCGCGCACCGCGACCCACATCCAGGACGGGCGGCGGCGACCCTGCGCCAGGTCGTCGGCCAGTTCGTGGTCGAGGGAGTAGGACAGCCGGCAGAACAGGCCGAGCTCTTCGGGACCTGCCAGCGGGCGGAAAACTATGGACAACAGTGCTCCAGTGAAAGAGAGAGTGCCGGGTCGCGCACGGGACGCCCGCACGGACTGTGCGGGTGACGTCGGCGAACGGACGGTAGCAGCGGTCACGAGTCGCCGGACGAGAGTTTTCGCGCCGGACGGCCGTCCGGCAGCCTGCCTCCGGCCGTCGCGCGGCTCTCCGGCAATCGTCCGCGTGCTGTCCGCTGCTGTCCGGTGCTGCCCGGTGGTTGTCCTCCGACGTCCGGCCCTGCCCTTCGGCCGTCGGGCGGTCGCCCCGCCGCCGCGGGCGGGACGCCCCGTCTGCTGGACACCTCAGCCCCCTCGGCCCGACAATCTCCCTGTGACGCCCTCCTACGAGCCCCATACGTACCCGGCTCGGCTCTCCGACGCCGAGCGGGACCGCGCGCTCGCGCTGCTGCGCGAGGGGGCCGCCCAGGGCAAGCTGTCCCACGACACCTTCCTGTACCGGATGGAACTGGCTCTCGCCGCGCGCCAGTCCGCCGAACTCGCGGCTCTCACCAGCGACCTGGACACCGACGGGCGCTGGTCCCGCAAGATGTTCACCGCGGTCAGCCGCGCCTCCGCGTTCACCGTGCGACTGCGTCGGGCGTGGACGACCGAGCGGCTCCCCAAGCTGCTGTTCCCCGAGCCGGGGCCGATCCCGCTGCGCATCGGCCGCGACGCGGGAAACGGCCTGCGGCTCAGTCACGAGACCGTCTCCCGCAGGCACGCCGAACTGATGCAGCAGGGCGGCATCTGGATCCTCCGGGACCTCGGCTCGACCAACGGCACCTGTGTGAACGGACGCCGCGTGACCGGGGCCGCCGTCGTCAACGACGGCGACCAGGTCAGCTTCGGCAGGATGTCCTTCCGGCTGTCCGTGACCTGACCCGGTCGTCTCCCGTACGCCGTCCGGCCCCGTCAGGGCGCCGACGGGCGCTCCGTACCTCAGCAGGCGTCGGCGCCCGCCCTCACCAGCAGCGCCACCGGACGCTCCGCGAACAGCTCCGCCAGCAGTACCGGCCCCTCGAATACCCGCCCCTCCCCGAGCCGGTCCGCCCACCGCCCCTCCGGCAGTTCCAGCACCGTGTCCAGCCAGCCGCCCGCCTCCGCCAGGCGCCGCGACAGCCGGGTGACCGCGGTGATCGCCTCGCCGGAACGGACGAACGCCAGACAGTGGCCGGCGGACGCGCCACGGGCGGACAGCGGGGTGTACGTCGCCGTCTCGCCGTAGACGTCGGGGCGGTCACGGCGCAGCCGCAGTGCCGCCGCCGTCAGGGCCAGTTTCTCGTCCGAGAGGCCGGCCGGCACCTTCGCGCCGAACGGGCCCGGTTTCCCGTCCGCGCGTGCGAGCGCCGCGACGTCGAACACGGCCGGACGCCGGTTGTCCGGGTCGACCAGCGCCAGGTACTCCCGCTCCGTGCCCTGGTACAGCTCGGGCACCCCCGGCATCGTGAGGTGCACCAGTGCCGCGCCCAGGACGTTGGCTCGCACGAAGGGGGCCACTTCGCGGGAGAACAGGGATAGTTCGTAGCGCACCGAGCCGCCGGGACCCGTCCGCACGAACGTCTCCAGCGCCTGCTCGTACGCCGCGTCCTGCTCCGTCCAGCTGGTGTGCAGCCCCGCCTCGCGTGCCGCCTTCAGCAGCGCCGGAACCAGCCGGTCCGCACCCGCCTCCGGGAACGCGGCAGCGGTCTGCCAGGCCACCCACGCCGCGTGCGGGTCCGGCGGCACCGCGGCTCCCGCCACCCGGTCCAGCAGCCCCGCCCACTCCCGCGGGCACTCCGTCAGCACCGCCAGCCGCGCCCGTACGTCCCCGCTGCGCTTGGTGTCGTGCGTGGACAGGACCGTCCCGGTGGCGGGCCAGTCCCGGGCCAGCCGCGCGCAGAACGCGTGGAACTCGTCGGGCGCGACGGCGGGCCGCCCGGGGTCCCCGCCCACCTCGGTCGCCGACAGCAGCGGCACGTACCGGTAGAAAGCGGTGTCCTCCACCGACTTCGCCCGCAGCGCCGACGAGGTCTGCGCGAACCGCGCGCAGAACGCCCGGTGGTCGGGGCCCGAGCCCAGCCGCCCGAGCGCCAGCTCCCGCACGACGTCCACCGCGTCGGCCTCCTCCGGCACGGCGAACACCGCCTTCGCCTCGCGTACGGCGTCGAGCGGCAGCGTCGCCTCCGCCTCCTCGGGCGTGGGCCCGCCCGCCGCGACGTACGGGCGGTACACCGGCATCCGTACGAGCAGCTCGCGCAGGGCGGTGCGCAGCGCCCAGGGGGCGTGGTCGCGCAGCCCCGGTTCCGCCGCACAGATCCGGGCTGCCGTGCGCACCAGGTACGCGGTCTCCGACGCCAGTTCGTGGGTGAGGACGCGGTACGCGGCGCGGCGGGTCGTGGCGGCCCAGTAGCCGCCCCGGTCGCCGAGCGGGTCCGCGAACGCCCGGTAGAGTTCGGTGAGTTCGTCCGCGCCCGTGGGATCGTTGAACACCCCGTCGATCCTGTGCAGGGCGTCGTACCCCGTCGTCCCGGCGACCGGCCAGTCGGCGGGCAGCCGCTCCTCGCCGGTGAGGATCTTCTCCACCACCGTCCACACCGTGCGGCCCGAGCCGTCCACCGCGTCCGTGGTGGCCTCGGACAGCTGCCGCAGGTAGTCGCCGGGGGAGGCGAGGCCGTCGGGGTGGTCGATCCGCAGCCCCTCCACGACTCCGTCCCGCACCAGCTCCAGAATCTTCGCGTGCGAGGCGGCGAACACCTCCCGGTTCTCCACCCGTACCCCGATCAGGTCCGAAATGGTGAAGAAGCGGCGGTAGTTGAGCTCGGTGCGGGCCAGCCGCCACCACGCCAGCCGGTAGAACTGGGCGTCGAGCAGCTCCGGCAGCGGCAGCTTCTCGGTGCCCTCGCGCAACGGGAAGGCGTGGTCGAAGTAGCGCAGCACCCCTTCCTCGGCGGAGACGCGCAGGTGCTCCAGCTCGTCGCCGAGCCGGCCGCCCAGCACGGGCAGCAGCACCTTCCCGCCGCCCGCCTCCCAGTCCACGTCGAACCAGTCGGCGCACCGGGAGGCCGGGCCCTCCCGCAGCACCTCCCACAGCGGTCCGTTGAGGTGTTCGGGGGCGGGGACGGCCATGTGGTTGGGGACGATGTCCAGGACCAGGCCAAGACCGTGGGCGCGGGCCGTGCGCGAGAGCGACCGCAGTCCCTCCTCGCCGCCCAGCTCCTCGCGCACGCGCGCGTGGTCCACCACGTCGTATCCGTGCGTCGAGCCGGGCACGGCTTCCAGTACGGGCGACAGGTGCAGGTGGGAGACCCCGAGGGCGGCCAGGTACGGCACCGTCTCCTCGGCGGCCGAGAACGGGAAGGAGGGCTGCAGCTGGAGGCGATAGGTGGAGGTCGGCGTCATGCGAACCTACGTACCCGCATTCGGGGCTTCTGTGTCATCGGTCCCTGCACCGTCTCGAAGGCACGGCGCTGATTTCACCTGATGGCCGGAGAGAGCAGAGCCACGGGGAAAGAGAACAGGACGGCGGCGAAGAAGAAACGGAAGAGGAGTCATTTCCGGGCCGCGCCGCCGACCGGCGCGGACAGCGCCTCGTGGTGCCCTGCGCGACCCTCCTCAACGCCGTCTGCGTCACTGCTCTCGTCCTGACCGCGGTCGCCCGCGCCGACACGCCGCCGCGGCCCTCCTCGTCGCCGCCGGCCTCCTCGCCGTCCGCGGTACCTGGTTCGCCCTGCATCCGACGGCGTCCCTGCTACGCCCGGCCGTGCGCTCCGTCTCCGTCGAACGTACGAGACCGCGCGGTACCGTCTACGCCTGCGCACGGCGACGGCCCTCCAGGGAGCCACGTTCGGTGCCTGCCAAGGGCGGGCATCACGGCCCTCACCGACGACCTCGGCCACCCGGAACAGGCCGGACTCGCCCATGCCGCCATGGGAGTGAGGAGTGCCGTCGCCGGACTCTCGACGGCCGCCGTCCCCGCCCGTATCGGCCTGCACACGCGCTGGCGGATCGCCACCGCCGCCCTGGTGGTCCTCTCGGTGCCGCTCCTGTTCGCGGGCAGCCCGTGGCAGCTGTACGCCGTCGTGTTCGTCGTCGGCATCGCGCTCGCCCCGCACATGATCACGATCCTCGGCCGCACCGAACGCGTCCTCCCCGCCACCCGACTGGCCGCATCCATGGCCTTCCTGATGAGCGGCACCGTCGCCGGACAGGCCCCCGCGCTCGCCGTCTCGGGCCGCCTCGCCGCGACGAGCGGCCCGCCCGCCGCCTTCGCGGTGGCCGTCGGCGCGGCACTGCTGTGCGCCGCGCTCTCCTGGACGGTAGGATCCCGGCCCGCGCCGGGACGTACCGCCGCAGGAGAGCGCGGCGCCCGCCGTCAAGCGGGACGCTGAAGAACCGTCAGGCTCCGGCCGATCAGCGTGATGTATTCGCCGGCGCCGTGCTTGGCGCCCGTCCCCGGCGGCACGCCGTCCTCGCGCGCGGTGTCCACCACGACCTGCCACTGCCGCCCGTGGTCCGCCGGAACCATGAAGTCCAGCGTCTCGGCGCTCGCGTTGAACATCAGCAGGAACGAGTCGTCGGTGATGCGCTCGCCGCGCGTCCCCGGCTCCGAGATCGCCTCGCCGTTCAGGAACACCGTCAGCGCCTTCGCGTGCGCCGCCTCCCAGTCCTCCTGGGTCATCGCCTCACCGTCCGGTGTGAACCACGCGATGTCGGTCAGCTCGTCGTGCGTGCCCCGCACCGGCCGCCCGTGGAAGAAGCGCCGCCGCCGGAACACCGGGTGCTCGCGCCGCAGCGCCACCATGGCGCGCGTGAACTGCAGCAGAGTGCCGTCCCCGTCCCCGTCCCCGTCGGCATCGGGGCCGCCCGGCCAGGGCACCCAGGCCAGCTCGTTGTCCTGGCAGTAGGCGTTGTTGTTGCCCTTCTGGGTGCGGGCGAACTCGTCGCCGTGGCTGAGCATCGGCACGCCCTGCGACAGCATCAGCGTCGCGATGAAGTTGCGCATCTGCCGCTCGCGCAGCGCCAGCACGTCCGGATCGTCGGTCGGGCCCTCCGCGCCGCAGTTCCACGACCGGTTGTGGCTCTCGCCGTCCCGGTTGCCCTCGCCGTTCGCGTCGTTGTGCTTCTCGTTGTACGACACCAGGTCGTGCAGCGTGAAGCCGTCGTGGCAGGTGGTGAAGTTGATCGAGGCGAGCGGCCGTCGGCCGTCGTCCTGGTACAGGTCCGAGGACCCCGTCAGACGGCCCGCGAACTCCGCGATGGTCTGCGGCTCGCCGCGCCACATGTCCCGCACGGTGTCCCGGTACTTTCCGTTCCACTCCGTCCACAGCGGCGGGAAATTGCCCACCTGGTAGCCGCCCTCGCCCACGTCCCAGGGCTCCGCGATCAGTTTCACCTGGCTGACCACCGGGTCCTGCTGGACCAGGTCGAAGAACGACGACAGCCGGTCCACCTCGTGGAACTGCCGGGCCAGCGTTGCCGCGAGGTCGAAGCGGAACCCGTCGACCCGCATCTCCGTCACCCAGTAGCGCAGCGAGTCCATGATGAGCTGGAGCACGTGCGGGGAACGCATCAGCAGCGAGTTGCCGGTGCCCGTGGTGTCCATGTAGTACTTCGGGTGGTCGGCGAGGCGGTAGTACGACTGGTTGTCCAGCCCCCGGAACGACAGGGTCGGCCCCAGGTGGTTGCCCTCCGCCGTGTGGTTGTAGACCACGTCGAGGATGACCTCGATGCCCGCCTCGTGCAGGGCCTTGACCGCCGTCTTGAACTCCAGGACCTGCTCGCCGCGGTCGCCCCACGACGCGTAGCTGTTGTGCGGGGCGAAGAATCCGATCGTGTTGTAACCCCAGTAGTTGCTCATGCCCGCGTCGACGAGACGGTGGTCGTTCACGAACTGGTGCACCGGCATCAGCTCCAGCGCGGTGACACCCAGTTCCACCAAATGGCCGATGATCGCCGGATGCGCCAGGGCCGCGTACGAGCCGCGCAGCTCGTCCGGGAGGTCCGGATGCAGCATGGTGAGGCCCTTGACATGCGCCTCGTAGAGGATCGTCTGGTGGTACTCGGTGCGCGGGGGCCGGTCGTCCCCCCAGTCGAAGTACGGATTGACCACCACCGACGCCATCGTGTGCGGCGCCGAGTCCTGGTCGTTGCGCGAGTCCGGCTTCCCGAAGCGGTAGCCGTACACCGACTCGCCCCACTCGATCTCACCGCTGATCGCCCTCGCGTACGGGTCGAGCAACAGCTTCGCGGAGTTGCAGCGCAGGCCCCGCGACGGGTTGTACGGACCGTGGACGCGGTAACCGTAGCGCTGCCCGGGCATGATGCCGGGCAGGTAGGCGTGCCGTACGAACGCGTCGACTTCCCGCAGCTCCACCGCCGTCTCGGAGCCGTCGTCGTGCAGGAGGCACAGTTCGACGCGTTCTGCGGCCTCCGAGAAGACCGCGAAGTTGGTGCCGGCGCCGTCGTACGTGGCGCCCAGGGGATAAGCCTCTCCCGGCCAGATCTGCATGCGTTCGACTCTTCCCGCTCTGCGGTGCTCCCGCTGGTGGACGCCGTAGCGTCAGATCTTCCCCCGAATCGTCCCTCAATGCGGTTCCGTCGCCCAGGTGTTGTGAACATAATTCGCCCGCCTCCGTATCGTCTCAGGGATCGGCTGCACCCGCTGCCCCATGCGGAGTACCCTTCCTTGATCGTTGACGTGGCCGCGGGAGCGGACCGGAAGAAGCAGCAGAAGGCGGTGCGCGGGTGAGCTCGGGAGGGCTGGAGCTGCCCCCAGGGGAGACGGAGCACGAGGGGGGACAGGGCGACGTCCCGCCCGGTGCCGTCTCCCTCGCGCGGCCCCGGGAGATCGGCGCGGAGCTGGACTGGGGCACGGAGGCCTGGAGCGAGGTGCGCACGCGCGCCCAGCGGGCCGGCCGCGCCTACATCTGGCTCAACCTGGTCGAACAGAGGATGCGCGCCGTCGTCGCGGCCGTGCTGCGCCCCGTGTACGAACCGGTGCACGGCGAGGAGTGGGTGGTGGCCGCCGCCGGACCCGCCGGGCAGGAATGGGTGCAGCGCGCCGTCGCCGTCCGCGAGGTCAGCCGCCGCAAGGGGTACCTGCTGGACCCCGCCGACGACAACGTGCTCAGTTTCCTGACGCTGCCGCAGCTGCGCGAGCTCATGGTGCAGCACTGGCCGTGCTTCGAGCCGTACTACGAGGACCGGCGGGACGTCGAGCTGGCCCTCGACGAGCTGGAGGTCACCCGCAACGTGGTCTCCCGCAACCGGGCCCTGTCCGTGACGGTCCTCGCCCAGGCGGAACGCGCCTCCGCCCGGCTCCTGGAGATCCTCGGCGCGGGCTCGGGCGCTCCCGCCGCCGACCGGCTGCCGGTGGACGCCGTCGAGAACCTGGTGGGCGACCGCTACGCGGACGTCGTCTCCGTCCACCCCGACCGGGTGCGGCTGCAACGGCAGCTGCCCGCCGAAGACCTGTTCGGCGGAGCGCGCCGCCTCGACGCGATCGGGATAGGCCTGAACCTCCTCGTGCAGAACTTCTCCGGCCGCCGCCTCGTGCGGCTCGCCGAGGCCGGCTGCCGGGTGCGGCTGCTCTTCCTCAACCCGGCGAGCAGCTCCGTCAAGCGACGTGAACGCGAGCTCGGCCTCAGAAAGGGCGAGTTGAGCCGGTCCGTGGAGATGAACATTCTTCACATGCGGCGGGTGCGGGCCAGTCTCCGTGACCCGGGCGCCTTCCAGATCCAGGTCTTCGACGAGACGCCCCGCTTCACCGCGTACCTCGTCGACGGCGACGGGTCCGGCGGACTCGCCGTCGTCCAGTCGTACTTGCGCAGGGCGCGCGGCATGGAGGCCCCGGTCCTGGTCCTGCGCGGCGGCGGGCGGGGCGGGCGCGACGGGGTGGTGCGGCACGGACAGGAAACCGAGCACGGTCTCTTCGAGACGTACCGCGAGGAGTTCGAAGCGGTGTGGACGGACTCCCGGCCGGTGTCCTGACCGGGCCACGGCAGGCAACCGTGCGCCCCGTGTGAGCGGTCTTCGAGCCCGTTGTCAGTGGTGCGTGCGAGGGTTGCTTTCCGATGGGGGAGCACACGCAAGGAGGCCCAGGGATGGGATGGCACGGGGAATCGCTGATCGGCTTCGACCTGGAGACGACGGGCACGGAGCCGCTGGATTCGCGCATCGTGACGGCCGCGGTCGTCGAGGTACGGGGCGGGGCGGTGACCGGGCAGCGGCTGTGGCTCGCCGACCCGGGGGTGCGGATCCCCGCGCAGGCCTCCGCCATACACGGCATCAGCACCGAACGCGCCGCGTCCGAGGGGCGGCCGGCGTCCGAGGTCGCGGACGAGGTCGCACAACTCCTGGTGGACGGCTGGGCGCGGGGGATCCCGGTCGTCGCGTACAACGCGGCCTTCGACCTGACCCTGCTCTCCGCCGAACTCGCCAGGCACGGACTGCCCGCACTCGGAGACCGGATGGCACGGGCGACGGGCGACGCGGGCATCGGCCCCGTCGTCGACCCGCTCACCATCGACCGGGCCGTGGACCGCTACCGGCGCGGCAAGCGCACCCTCGAAGCGGTCTGTGTGGAGTACGGAGTGGTGCTGGACGGCGCGCACGAGGCGTCCGCCGACGCGCTCGCCGCGGTGCGGGTGGCCATCGCGATAGCCGAGCGGCACCCGACGGTCGCCGCCCTGGGCCTGGCCGAACTCCACCAGGAGCAGGTGCGGTGGTACGCCGACTGGGCCACCGGCTTCCAGGAGTTCCTCCGCGAGAAGGGCACCGCGGACGCGGTCGTCGACCCGGCCTGGCCGGTGCGCGCCCCGAGCCCGGCGGCCAACCCCCCGGCGCAGGCCGCCCAGGAGCACAGCACCCCGGCGGTCGGCACGCCCAGCAGGACGGCAGGCTGAACGGAGCGCGGCCGGGGCAGCGGGTCAGAACGGGTACCAGCGCACCTTCGGGTCGTTCTCCCGCAGCGAGGCCACCCGCCGCCGGAACTCGGCGAGGGCCTTCGGGTTGGTCGGCGCGTGCTGGGCCACCCAGGCGCAGCTCGCGGTCTCCCGGGCGCCGCGCAGCACCGTGCAGCCGTCCCACTCGCGGACGTCCCAGCCGTACGTGCCGACGAACGCGTCGTACGCCTCGGCGGGCAGCCCGTAGCGGTCCCGGGACAGCGCCATGACGACCAGGTCGTGCTCACGGAAGTCGTGGGAGAAGGTCTCCAGGTCGACCAGGACCGGGCCCTGCGGACCGACCAGGACATTGCGGGGCAGCGCGTCCCCGTGGATCGGCCCCGGGGGCAGGTGCGGGACCAGAGCGGCGGCAGCGGTGGCGAAACCGTCCCGGCGGCCACGCAGGTAGACCGCGTCCTCGGAGTCGATGGCGTCCCCCGCCAGCCGTAGCCAGCGCTCCACCCCCGCGAGCAGATCGCGCGGCGGCAGGACGAACGGCGGAGCGGGCAGTGCGTGCACCAGGTTCAGCAGTCCGGCCACGTCACGCGGCTCCGACGGCCGCACCGCGTCGGGCAGCCGGTGCCAGAGCGTCACCGGGTGACCGTCCACCAGCCACGGTTCCGCCGCCGCGGGGCGTACAGCCGGTACGCCCGCGTCGGCCAGCCACTCTCCGACGGCGAGTTCGCGTTCGGCACGGGCCGCGAGGTCGGGGGAGGAGCGGCCCACCTTGGCGACGAAGGACCCGTCCGGCGCGTCCACCGCGAACACCGCGTTCTCGCCCAGGGACAGCAGCCTCGCCCCGGCGCCGAGCCCGGTCGCCTCCAGCACCTCGCGTGCGCGCGTCTCGTCCATCGTCGTGCTCTCCCGAACGGGTAGATCCCAGAGATTGAATGCCCGAGGCCTGGGAACGGGTGGTGAATCCGTCAAAGTCTCGCATCCGTGCAGGTTGACCGCGCAGGCTGGCTTGACGAACCGACGGCCCGTCAGCACGATGACGGCAGCCACCGGGACGGCCAGACCGGCATGAACCGCCCGAAGGAGCCCCATACGTGAATTCGGCCACCAAAAAGGGTGACACCGGGAGACGGGGGCCGTCCCGCCGGGGCAGCGCGACAACCGGCGGGGCAACCGATTTCGGCACCTGGTTCCTGGTCCTGCCGGCGCTGATTCCGATCCTGGTCCTCAGCGTCGGCCCGCTGCTCTACGGCATCGCCCTCGCCTTCACCGACTCGCAGTCGGGCCGCACCGCGCCCACCCAGTGGATCGGCACCCTCAACTTCTCGGACCTGCTGCACGACACCCTCTTCTGGGACTCCTTCCGCATCGGCCTGCTCTGGGCCGTCGGCGTCACGATCCCCCAGTTCCTGCTGGCCATGGGTTTGGCGCTGCTGCTCAACCAGAACCTCCGGTTCCGCTGGCTGGCGCGCGCCCTGGCGATCGTCCCGTGGGCGATGCCCGAGGTCGTCGTCGGCATCATGTGGCGGCTCGTCTACAACCCCGACGCGGGCATCCTCAACGAGACGCTCCGCACCCTCGGCTTCGGCGAGGGCCGCGACTGGCTCACCGGCCTCGCCACCGCCCTGCCCGCGGTGATCCTCGTCGGCATCTGGGCGGGCATGCCGCAGACCACCGTCGCCCTCCTGGCGGGACTGCAGAACACCCCGCACGAACTCCACGAGGCCGCGGCGCTCGACGGCGCGGGGGCATGGCGCAGGTTCCGTGCCGTCACCTGGCCGGCCCTGAAGCCGATCGCGCTCTCCATCACCGCGCTCAACCTCATCTGGAACTTCAACTCCTTCGCCCTCGTCTACGTCCTGACCAGCGGCGGGCCGGGCGGCCGGACCCGCCTGCCGATGCTCTTCGCCTACGAGCAGGCCTTCCGGTACGGCCAGTTCGGCTACGCGGCGGCCATGGGATGCGTCATGGTGGCGGTCATCTCCGTACTTCTCGCCGTGTTCCTGGCGGGCCGACTCAAGGGAGGCGCGGACGAGTGAGCTTCCGAAGCCCCGGCGGGACCCGCAGCCGGCCCGGTGCCCCTGAACGGCCCAGAAGTCGCAGACGTAGCCCCATGGGCACCAGCAGGCCCGCCCGCGCGGGCCAGTACCTCGCGCTCCTCGCGTACCTGGTCTTCCTCGCGTTCCCGTTCCTCTGGCTGGTCTCGACCGCCTTCAAGGCGCCGCGCGAACTGGGGGACCTGCATCCCACCTGGATTCCCAAGGACCCCGGCCTGGACAACTTCCGGCAGGCCTTCGACGAACAGCCCCTCCTGCAAGCGGCCGGGAACAGCCTGATCGCCGCCTGCTCCGCAGCCCTGATCGCCGTGGCCGTCGCCACCCCGATGGCCTTCGTGATGGCCCGCCACCGCAGCAGGCTGACCACCGCGGCGACCGGCTGGGTGGTGGTCAGCCAGGCGTTCCCGTTCGTCCTGGTGATCATCCCGCTCTTCCTGATCCTGAAGAACCTCCACCTGATCAACTCCCTCCCCGGTCTGATCATGGTGTACGTGGTCTGGTCGCTGCCCTTCGCGCTGTGGATGCTGGTCGGGTACGTACGGGCCGTGCCGCCCGAGCTGGAGGAGGCGGCGGCGGTCGACGGCGCGAGCAGACTCCGTACGCTCGTCTCGGTCACCGCACCGCTGCTCGCACCCGGGCTGGTCGCCACCGCGCTGTTCGCGTTCATCACCGCATGGAACGAGTTCTTCTTCGCGCTCGTCCTGCTCAAGTCACCGGAGAAGCAGACGTTGCCCGTCATCCTCACCCACTTCATCGGGGCGGAGGGCGTCGCCGACCTCGGTCCGCTGGCCGCCGCCGCGTTCCTCGCCACCCTGCCCTCGCTGGTGATCTTCGCGATCATCCAGAAGCGGATCACCGGCGGCATGCTGGCCGGGGCGGTGAAGAGCTGATGCGGGTACGCAGGCTTCCCGCGGCCCTCGCCGCGACGGCCCTCCTGCTCACCGGCTGCTCGGCCGCCGAGCGAGGCCCCGACGAGCACGGTGTGATCACCCTCCGCTTCCAGTCGCTCGCCTGGCAGAAGGAGTCCGTCGACATCAACAAGAGGCTCGTCGCGGAGTGGAACGAGGCCCACCCCAAGGTCCGCATCGAGTACGTCCAGGGCAGCTGGGACAACGTCCACGACCAGCTCCTCACGTCCTTCGAGGGCGGCGAGGCACCCGACATCATCCACGACGCCTCCGACGACCTCGCCGACTTCTCCTACGGAGGCGACCTCGCCGACCTCACGGACCTCCTCCCGGCCCGCCTCCGTGCCGACATTCCGCAACGGAGCTGGTCCACCGCCACCTTCGGCAACAGGATTTACGGCGTTCCCTTCCTCCAGGAACCGCGCGTCCTGATCGCCAACGCGAGGCTGCTCAAGGCCTCGGGCGTCCGCATCCCCACCCCCGGCGCGCCCTGGAGCTGGGAGGAGTTCCGCCAGGTCGCCAAGAAGCTCACCGAGGACATGGGGGCGAACAGGTACGGCGTGGCCTGGCCCCTGAAGGAGCCGGTCTCCGCCACCCTGAACCTCGGCCTGTCCGCGGGCGGCGAACTGTTCCGCAAGGACGACGACGGGAAGTTCCGCATCCGCTTCACCGAGGACGACGCGGTCGTCCCCGGCACCGTCCACAATCAGGTCAACACCGACGGCTCCGCGTCCTCCGCCACCCTCGGCATGGGTGGCTCCGACACCCTTCCCGGGTTCTTCGGCGGCAAGTACGCGATGGTCCCTCTCGGGTTCTCCTACCGGCAGCAGATCAACGAGCAGGCCCCGAAGGGCTTCGAGTGGACGGTGCTTCCCGCCCCCGCGGGCAAGGACGGCCCGGCTCAGGGGGTGAGCCCGCAGACGCTGTCGGTGGCCGAGGACAGCCCGTACAAGAAGGAGGCGGTGGAGTTCATCGACTTCTTCCTCCAGCCGCGGAACATCGTCCGCCTCGCCAAGGGCGACTGGATGCTGCCGACCGGCACCGAGGCCCTCAAGGACCCCTCGCTGCGCACCGCGAAGGACGGCTGGGCCACCGGCACCGCCCTCGCGGCCCATCTGCGCCCGGCGCCCGCGCAGGCGGTACGCGGCTACCCCGAGTGGAAGGACAAGGTGGCCACGCCCGCGTACCAGGAGTACTACAGCGGCGCGATCGGCGAGGCGGAACTGCGTCAACGCCTGGAGGAGGACGGCAACTTGGTGCTGGCCCGCTACCAGCGCTGAGCGGGCGACGGCGCCGAATTCACTTGCACGAGACGTCTCGTCTTGCCTAGGCTGCGGGCATGAACGCCACCCCTCGCGCTGCCACGTCCCGAACCGCCACGTCCCGCGCCCCCGCGCACATCGCCATGTTCTCCATCGCCTTCCCCGGGCACGTCAACCCCAGCCTCGAAGTGATCCGGGAGCTCGTCGCCCGGGGGCACCGGGTGAGTTACGCGATCCCCGCCCCCTACGCCGACAAGGTGGCCGCGACCGGTGCGGAGCCGGTGATCTACACCTCGACGCTGCCGGACGAGGGTGCCGACCCGGAGGTCTGGGGCACCGAACTCATCGACAACCTCGAACCCTTTCTGCACAACGGCATCCAGGCGCTGCCGCAACTGATCAAGGCCTTCGAGGGCGACGCACCCGACCTCGTCCTCCACGACATCACCGCCTATCCGGCCCCCGTCCTGGCGCACCGCTGGGGTGTGCCCGCCATCTCCCTGTCGCCGAACCTGGTCGCCTGGGAGGGGTACGAGGAGGAGGTCGCGAAGCCGATGTACGCCGATCTCCTGAAGACCGAGCGGGGCCAGGCGTACATGGACCGCTTCCGCGGCTGGCTGCGGGACAACGACATGCCCGCCGAGGACTTCTTCCAGTTCATCGCACCGACCCGCTCCCTGGTGCTCATCCCCAAGGCGCTCCAGCCGAACGCCGACCGCGTCGACGAGTCCGTCCACACCTTCGTGGGGGCCTGCCAGGGAGAGCGTTCGGAACAGGGGGAGTGGCACCGCCCGGCCGGCGCCGGGAAGGTCGTCCTCGTCTCGCTCGGCTCCTCCTTCACCAAGCAGCCCGCCTTCTACCGCGAGTGCGTCAAGGCGTTCGGTGACCTGCCGGACTGGCACCTGGTGCTCCAGATCGGCAGGTTCGTCGAGGAGTCCGAGCTCGGCCGGATCCCGGCCAACGTGGAAGTGACGCGCTGGGTGCCGCAGTTGAGCGTCCTCAGGCAGGCCGACCTCTTCGTCACGCACGCGGGCGCCGGTGGCAGTCAGGAGGGTCTGGCCACGGCCACCCCGATGATCGCCGTCCCGCAGGCCGTCGATCAGTTCGGCAACGCGGACATGCTCCAGGGGCTCGGTGTGGCCCGGCGCGTCGACACGGCGGACGCCACCGCCGAAGTGCTGCGCAGCACAGGCGAGTCCCTCGTCTCCGACCCGGAGGTGGCGCGCAGGCTGCGGGAGATCGCAGTCGGCATGGCCGCGGAGGGCGGAACCTTGCGGGCCGCCGACCTCATCGAGGCGGAACTCCCCAATTGAGGAGATGACGAGAAGAATTGAAGGAGCCCGGACCTCGCGATATCCGCAAGGTCCGGGTTTTTTGTAAAGCGCTCAACTGACTCCTGCATAAGCCCGGTTGGTGTGCAGCTGGATCCATGTCCGACTCGGGGCGCCCTGTCCATATTTTCCATTACAGATTTTTGTTCAATGGATTACAGCCGTTTGGAGGTCTTGATCTCTGGCCGTCAATCGGCCAGTGTTTCGTGCCAACCCCCGGAGGACTTCCGTTCCTTGGGGGCCACCCCCACATTCCCCCCACAAAAGAATGGCGAGGAGAACCCTCTTCATGGCCATGAACAAGAAGAAGCTGATCGCGGCGATATCCACCGTCGCCGCCGTGGCGGGCATGTCCGCCCTCACCGCCCCGACGGCGGGTGCGGCCCCCGCGGAAGGGGTCGTTATCGGTGCGAACGCGGAAGGCGCGGTGGCGGGCAGCTACCTCGTGGTGCTCGACGCGAAGGCCGACAAGAAGGCTCTCGCCAAGTCCTACGGCGGCGAGCTGAAGCGCGACTACACCGCGGCCGTCAACGGCTTCTCCGCCAACGGACTCACCGAGACCGAGGCCAAGCGCCTCGCCGCGGACCCCGCCGTGTCCAAGGTCGTCCAGAACAAGACGTTCCACGCGGACGCCGTCCAGGACAACCCGCCGTCCTGGGGCCTGGACCGCGTCGACCAGGCCGACACCGCGGGCGACAAGAAGTACGCGTACCCCGACCACGCGGGCGAGGGTGTCACCGCCTACGTCATCGACACCGGTGTCCGGGTCACCCACAAGGACTTCGGCGGCCGCGCCGTCTCCGGCTTCGACGCCATCGACAACGACGACAACGCGGACGACGGCAACGGGCACGGCACCCACGTCGCCGGAACCATCGCCGGCACCGCCCACGGCGTCGCCAAGAAGGCGAAGATCGTCGCCGTCCGCGTCCTCGACAACCAGGGTTCCGGCACCACCGAGCAGGTCGTCGCGGGCATCGACTGGGTCACCAAGAACCACAAGGGTCCCTCGGTCGCCAACATGAGCCTCGGCGGCGGCGTCGACCCTGTCCTCGACGCAGCGGTCGAGAAGGCCATCGCGTCCGGCATCACCTTCGCGGTCGCCGCCGGAAACGACGCCGACGACGCCAAGAACCACTCCCCGGCCCGCGTCCCGGAGGCCCTCACGGTCGCCTCCTCCACGAACACGGACGCCCAGTCAGGCTTCTCCAACTTCGGTTCGCTCGTGGACCTGTACGCCCCCGGCTCGGACATCACCGCCCCCTGGATCGGCAGCGACGAGGCCACGAAGACCATCTCCGGCACCTCGATGGCGACCCCCCACGTCGCCGGCGCGGCCGCGGTCCACCTGGCCGGCCACCAGGACGCCACCCCGGCCCAGGTCGCCGAGGCCCTGACCGGCGGAGCCACCGCAGGCAAGATCAGCAACCCGTCCACGGGCACCCCGAACAAGCTCCTCAAGGTCGTCGAGTAGTCACCGGCCCTCCCGCACCGGCCGCCGTGCCCTTCCCCCACGGGGCACGGCAGCCGGTGTTGGCGGGCGCCGCCGCGGATCACGTGGAGGCGTTGTCAGTGGCGGCGTCTATCGTCGGAACATGACGACGAAGACGTACGCGGCCCTCCTGCGCGGTATCAACGTGAGCGGCCACCGTAAGGTTCCGATGGCGGAACTGCGCGCTCTGCTGGGCGAATTGGGCCACACCGGCGTACGTACCCACCTCAACAGTGGCAACGCTGTCTTCCGTACGACATCGGCCGCCGCCGAGGAAGCTCTCGCCCAAGACCTCCGGGACGCGATGGAGAAACACTTCGGTTTCCCCGTCGACTGCGTGGTCAGGGACCACGCTTATCTCCGCACCGTCGCCCAGGCGTGCCCCTTCCCCGCCGCGGAACTGGAAGGAAAGCAACTGCACGCCACCTTCTCCTCGGACCCGCTCGACCCCGCGCGATACGCCGCACTCGACCAGGCGTCGTACCTCCCCGAGGAATTCCGCCTCGGAGACCGGGTGCTGTACCTCTACGCCCCCGACGGCCTCGGCCGCTCCCAGCTCGGTGAGGCCCTGTCCCGCCCCGCACTGCACAAGGACCTCACCGTCACCACCCGCAACTGGAACACGGTGGTGAAACTGGTCGAACTCACGCAGTGAAACGCCGCTCCCGTCACACGGCGGTGCGCTCCACCGGAATCCACAGTTCCGCCTCCGCCTCGGTGGCGTCCGTGTTCAGCCGGGTCCGCAGGATCTCCGGGCCCGGCCTGCTCCGGTACGGATTCGACGGGAACCACTCCGTGAACACGTCCCGCCACAGGAACTGCAACGCCTGCGGGAACCGTCCGGAACTGGTGAACACCGCCCATGTCCCCGCCGCCACCTGCAACGCGTCCAGCCCCTCCGGGACGTCCGCCGCCCCGGTCACCACCCCGTGGTAGTAGTCCAGCCCGGTGCCCTCCGCCCGGCTGTCCGCGAGGTCGTCGCTGACTCCGACGATCCCCTCGGGACGCTGGTCGGAAAGCTCCGCGATCCGTGCCAGCTCCTCCTTGTCCAGGCCACGGATGAACTCGCCGATCGCCGGGTTCATCCCCTCGTGCACGAGGGGCACCCGCGCCCGCCTCCCCACCACACGGAAAGCGTCCTTCTCCACTACTCGGTACTCCATGCTGCTGTTCCCTTCCACGACGAGACGGAAGGACATCCGGGGCTGGGAGCGCAGTGCCGCGCCGGTTCGCCGGGCCTCGCCCGGACCGACGCCGTGCATCGCACGGAACGCCCGCGCGAACGCTTCGCCCGACCCGTACCCGTACCGCACGGCGATCTCCAGCAGGGTCCGCCGGCCGTCGAGCACCTCGGCGCCCGCGACGGTGAGCCGTCTGCGCCGCACGTACTCCGACAGCGGCATCCCGGCCAGTGACGAGAACATCCGCCGGAAGTGGTACTCCGACGTCATCGCGATCCGCGCCAGCTCGGCGATCTCGACCTCCCGCTCGCCGGCGAGCCGGACCTCGATGTGCTCCATGGCCAGGTTCAGCCGGTCCAGCACCCCGGACCTCCCTCCTTGTTGTGCCTGCCACGTTAGGAAAGGACCACCCTGCCGCACCCGACATCCTGTGCCCGCAAAGGTCGGGGCATGATCGGCGACGACAGCACACGCCAACGGTGGGGAGATCCTCGTGCGGTACGTCATCATCGGCGCCGGAGCGATCGGCGCAGCCGTCGGCGGCAGGCTGGCGGAGTCCGGGCACGAGGTCGTCCTCGTGGCACGGGGCGCGCACCTGACGGCCCTGCGCGCGACGGGACTCCGTCTCACCACGCCCGAAGGCACCCGTACCCTGCGGCTCCCGTGCGCCCAGGGCCCGGAGGAGGTCGAGCTGCGCACGGACGACGTTCTGGTGCTCGCCGTCAAGACGCAGGACAGCATCGCCGCCCTCGACGCGTGGAGCGGGCGGCCGGTCGCGGGCGGCGGCACCGCAGGGGAGGTGCTGCCCCTGGTCTGCGCGCAGAACGGCGTCGAGAACGAACGCCTCGCGCTGCGCCGCTTCCGCACCGTGTACGCGATGTGCGTCTACCTTCCGGCCACCTTCGTGGAGGCCGGTGCGGTGTCGGCGGGCGGCGCCCCGGTGAGCGGAGTCCTGCACCTCGGGCGCTATCCACGGGGCGTGGACGACACGGTCCGGGCGATCGCCGCCGACCTGGAGCGGTCCTGCTTCCTGGCACCGGTCGTGCCCGAGGTCATGCGCTGGAAGTACGCCAAGCTGCTGAGCAACCTGGCCAATGCGCTGAACGCGGTCTCCGGCACGGCGGCCCTCGGCTCGGCGGCGGGCCGCGACCTCGTGCAGCGTGCGGTGGCGGAGGGCCGGGCGGTCCTCACCGCGGCGGGCCTCGCATGGGCGAGCGACACCGAACAGGCCGAGGCGAGGGAGGGCCGGATCACCCAGGTCGCGCTGGACGGACAGGAAGCGGGCGGCGGGTCCTCCTGGCAGAGCCTGGCGCGCGGCACCGGCAGCATCGAGGCCGACCATCTGAACGGGGAGATCGCCCTGCTCGGCAGGGTGCACGGGGTACCGGCCCCGGTGAACGACGTCCTGCGGCGACTGGCCAACGCGTTCGCCCGGGAACGGCGGGCGGCCGGGTCGATGCCGGTGGAGGAGGTGGCTCGGCTGGTGGCCGCCGAAGCGGCCCCCTGAGACGCGGGCCGGACTTCCTGCGGCAGCCGCACGTACCGGGCGCTCGGCGGCGGCGCGGACGGTGCCGGCTGCGCGGCGGTGCTGTCCCGTCCTCAGCCCGCCCGCCCCGACGGCAGAACGATCAGCCCGCCCCGTCGCCGGGCCGCAGGAGTCGGCGCCGCACGGTGACTCCGCCGAGCCGCTGTCGCAGCGGAAGCGGGCGGCGAAGCCACGGCTCCCGCGACGGTTCGGGCGGGGACCGGGCCGGGCACAGCCCGCCGCGGACGTGCCGCCGCCTCGTACCGCCGTACTACCAGGTGCGCCAGTTCCGCGCAGTCGCCCAGCACTTGGGCCAGCAGATCCGCCTCGGCGGCCCCCCGGGCGATCCTGTCCGGCAGGAAACCGGGGGCCAGGACATACGGAGCGACCGCCACCCTCTTCACCCCCGGCTCCGTGCGCAGGGCCCGTACCGCGTCCTCGGTACGGGGCAGTGCCGCGGAGGCGAACGCAGGTCGCACGGAGCACCAGCCGGTGTTCCGCAGCTCCCGCGCGATTTCAGCGATCACTGCGATCGCCTCCGGGTCCGTGGAGCCCGCCGAGGCCAGGACGACCCCGGTCGAGCTCTTGTCGCGGGGCCGCAGCCCGGCGTCGTGCAGGGCCTCTTCCAGCCGCCGCTGCACCGCGGCGAGCAGCAGCGGGGACGGGCCGAGGACTTTCGCCCGCCGGATGCGCAGCCCCGGCAGCCGCACCGAGGCGGCATCCAGTACGGCGGGGATGTCGGCCTTGGCGTGGAAGGCCCGGGTGAGGAGGAGGGGCAGGGCGACGACCTCGCGCTCTCCTTGAGCCGCCAGCCGGTCCAGTTCGCTCTCGACGGACGGCGCGTTGAAGTCCAGGAAGCTCGCCTCCACCCGCAGCCCCGGCCGTAGCGCCCGGACCCGGGCCGTCAGCGCCTGCACCGTCGCCGCGTGGCGCGGGTCGCGGCTGCCGTGGGCGATGACCAGGAGGACGGAGGAGGGGGAGGGGGAGGGGTGCACGGGGTCAGCTCCTGACGAGGAGGCCGCGGCTGCGCAGCACGCGGCGTTCCAGGGGGGAGAAGAACAGCAGGTCGATGCCGATGCCGACGATCAGGATGAGGATGATGGTGGCCAGCACTCCCGACATGTCGCTGTTGACGCGGAAGTTCTCCATCAGCTGGCCGAGCCCGGTGCCCAGGTCGGGGGAGCTGGCGATCAGCTCGGCGGCCATCAGGGAGCGCCACGAGAACGCCCAGCCCTGCTTGAGCCCGGCGAGGTAGCCGGGGAGTGCGGCGGGGAGCAGGACGTGGCGCACGCTGTTGAAGCCGCGGGCGCCGAGAGTGCGTCCGGCCCGCAGGTGCAGCGGCGGGATCTGGTCCACGCCGGACACCAGGCCGTTGGCGATGGAGGGGACAGCGCCGAGGAGCACCACCGCGTAGATCGTCGCGTCGGTCAGGCCGAACCAGATGATCGCGGCCGGGACCCAAGCGACGGAGGGCAGCGACTGGAGGCCGGAAAGGATCGGCCCGATCGCCGCCCGCACCACCTTCACGCGGGCCACCAGCAGCCCCAGCGGGGTGCCGATCGCGACGGAGACCACGAAGCCCAGGGCGCCGCGCGAGATGCTCGTCCAGATGTAGTCGAGGAGGGTGCCTTCGAGCCACATCGTACGCACGGAGTCCGCCACGTCGAGCGGACCCGGCAGGACGTAGTCCGGCTTGAGGTCGGAGGCCGCGGCGAGCTGCCACACGGTGACGACGAGGGCGATGGCGACGAGCGGCGGAACCACCTTGGCGAGAAGGATCCGGCCGAGTCCGACGCGTTCACGGGCGGGCGCCGAGTCCAGGGCGTCGAGACCCGCTTCGAGCCCGGCGAGGCTTTCGGCGGGGCCGTCCGCGCCGGCCTTCCTCGTGGCAGTGGACACGGTGCCCGCCGCCACGGTGGCGGTGCCCGTGCCGTCGGCGGCTTCCGTGCCTCCGCCGGGACCGGTGGGTTCCGTGTCTCCGGTGGCCCGGGTCGTGTCAGTGCTGGCCATGTCGGCGGATCTCCCCACGCAGCTGTTCAGTGATCTCTACGGACAGTTCGGCCACCGCCGCGTCCTCGATGCGACGCGGCTGCGGCAGCCCGATCTGCCACTCGCGGGCGATCCGCCCGGGGCGCGAGGACAGCAGGACGACGCGCTGCGCCAGCCGTACCGCCTCGCGCACGTTGTGCGTGACGAACAGGACGGAGACCGAGGTCTGGGACCAGATGCGGGTCAGCTCCTCGTGCAGGACGTCGCGGGTGATGGCGTCCAGGGCCGCGAACGGCTCGTCCATCAACAGGAGTTGGCTGTCCTGAGCGAGGGCGCGGGCCAGGGCGACGCGCTGACGCATACCGCCCGAGAGCTCGTGCACCCGCTTGCCGTACGCGCCCTTCAGCCGTACGAGTTCCAGCAGCCGTTCCGCTTCCGGGCGGCGGTCTGCCTTCGCGACGCCGCGCAGCTTCAGCGCCAGCTCGATGTTCTTCCCCGCGGTCAGCCAGGGGAACAGCGCGTGCTCCTGGAACATCAGGGCCGGCCGCCCGCCGGGCACGTCGATGGCACCGGCCGACGGCTCGTCGAGCCCGGCGACCAGGTTGAGCAGCGTCGACTTGCCGCAGCCGGACGCCCCGAGGAGGGTGACGAACTCGCCCGGTGCGACGTCGATGCTGACGTCGTCCAGGACGAGCTGCTGGCCCGGACCCGGCCGGCCGAACGACTTCGAGACGTGGTCGATGCGTGCCGCGTACGGCGACGACGCCTGCGGTGCGACCGGTGCGGCGGCCGCCGTCTCCTGCTTGGCGAGTGCGGTGGTCATGTCTCGCGCCTCCTGTGGGGTGAACGGGCGTACGGGCAGGACTACTTGACGCCCAGTCCGGCGTCCTCGACGGTCGGGCCGCCCGCCGTCCCGAGGACCTTTTTCAGCGGGCGGAGGTCGTAGATGCCGTCCAGCAACGGGTCCTTGAGGAGACCGGCCTTCTGTGCGTGCAGCGCCTGTTCGCGCAGGGTGGAGGCGAGCGGGTCGTCGATGACCTCGACGTTCCTGAACGCCCGGTCGAGCACCTGCGCGGGCAGTTCCTTGCCGGAGTCCGCCTTCAGCTTGGCGTTGACGCTCGCCTTGGCCTTGTCGGGGTTGGCCTTGATCCACGCATTGGTCTTCACCGAGCCGCGCAGTACCGCTTCGACGACATCGGGGTGCTGGTCGAGGAATTCCTGGCGGACGATGATGTTCGTGATGACGAACTTCTCGTCCTTCCACAGTTTTTTCTCGTCGAGGAGGACCGTGCCACCGTCCGCCACCAGCTTCGAAGCGGTCGGCTCCGGCACCCAGGCGCCGTCGATGGCACCGGACTTGAAGGAGAGAGGGATCTCCTTGTTGTCCTGGCGGAGTACCGTCACGTCCCCCTTGCCGGTGCTCGCCTCGACCCTGTGGCCCTTCCCCGAGAGATAGTTCAGGAGCGCCACGTCCTGGGTGTTCCCCAGCTGCGGGGTGGCCAGGCGCTTGCCCTTGAGATCGTCCAGCGACTTGATCCTGTCGGCGTGGACGACCAGGGAGACGCCGCCGGACGCGGAACCGCCGATGATGCGCAGGTTCTGGCCCTTGGACCTGCTGAAGCCGTTGACGGCGGGGGAGGGACCGATCCAGCCGATGTCGATGGCCCTGGCGTTCAGCGCCTCGATCTCGGACGGGCCCGCGTTGAAGACCTGCGCCTTGACCCTGGTGCCGCCCAACTCCTTCTGGAAAACGCCCTCCTGGAGGCCCACCAGAGCGGTCGCGTGCGTGACGTTGGCGAAGTAGCCGATCTTCACCTCGTCGAGGCCGCCGACCTTCTCTCCCCGGGCGACGGGAACGGTCTTGTCCTGGGCCTTGGCCTGGGAGCCGTAGCCGCAGGCGCCGAGCGCGCCGACCAGCAGGGACGTCGCGGCGACGGCGGTCAGGGACCGGCGCAGGGTGGAGCGGGAGGCAGGCATGGTGGTGGGTCCTCGGGTCTTCGCTCGTGCGTGCGGAAGGGGTTGGGGGAGGCGTACGTCATCGCACACATCGCCCGACCCCGCCCTGACCGCTGCCGAGGGTGCCGCTGCCGATCCGGCCGCCCTCCTTCGCGAAGGACGCGTACGCGTCGGTGACCGCCATCAGAAGTCCCAGCCCTCTTCGTCCGCGACGGAGTTGACGGCGGCGTGGGTGGCGAACGATTCGCCCGCCATGCCCGCGGAGAGCGTCGTGCCGTCCGCCGGATCGATCAGCAGGAAGGAACCCGTGCGCCGCGAGTCCGCGTACGCGTCCAGGGCGAGCGGCTCAGCCGTCCGTACGACGACCCGCCCGATCTCGTTGGCGACGAGCTGACCGGGGGCCGGGTGCTGGGACAGGTCGTCCAGGGTGAGCCGGGACGGGATGTCCTTGACGATCGCCTTGACGGTGCGGGTGGTGTGCTTGATCAGCACCCGCTGACCCACCGACAGCGGCTGGTCGGCGACGTGGCAGACGGTCGCCTCCACGTCCTGGGTGGGCGTCGGCGCGTCCCCCACCGGGGCGATCAGGTCGCCGCGCGAGACGTCGATGTCGTCGGTCAGGCGCAGCGTCACCGACTGCGGCGCCCAGGCGATGTCGACGGCCTCGCCGAGCGCGTCGATCCCGGCGATGGTGCTGGTACGGCCGGACGGCAGGACGGCGACCCGCTCACCGACCCGGAACGCGCCGGCCGCGATCTGGCCCGCGTACCCCCGGTAGTCCGGGTGCTCGGCGGACTGCGGCCGGATCACGTACTGGACGGGAAAGCGGGCGTGGCAGGCGGTGAGGTCGTGCGCGACCGGCACCGTCTCCAGGTGCTCCAGGACGGTCGGCCCGCCGTACCAGTCCATGTGCGCGGACGGCTCCACCACGTTGTCCCCGGCGAGCGCGGAGATCGGGATCGCGGTGATCTCCGGTACGCCCAACTCGCTGGCGTAGGCGGTGAACTCGCGGGCGATGTCCGCGAAGACGGGCTCCGCGTAGTCGACCAGGTCCATCTTGTTGACGGCCAGCACCACGTGCGGCACCCGCAGCAGGGCGGCCACCGCGGCGTGCCGGCGGGTCTGCTCGACGACACCGTTGCGGGCGTCGACCAGGACCACGGCCAGCTCGGCGGTGGACGCGCCGGTCACCATGTTCCGCGTGTACTGCACGTGGCCGGGGGTGTCGGCCAGGATGAAGCGCCGTCGGGGCGTGGCGAAGTAGCGGTAGGCCACGTCGATGGTGATGCCCTGCTCGCGTTCGGCGCGCAGGCCGTCCGTCAGCAGCGCCAGGTCCGGCGTCGACTGCCCCCGGTTGCGGGAGGCGTGCTCGACGGCCTCCAGCTGGTCGGTCAGCACCGACTTCGAGTCGTGCAGCAGCCGCCCCACCAGGGTGGACTTGCCGTCGTCGACGGACCCGGCGGTCGCGAAGCGAAGGAGGGTGGTGGTGCTCAACTGGTCGACCGCGGCAGCGGTGTTCACGGTGGTCATGGTTAGAAGTACCCCTCGCGCTTGCGGTCTTCCATCGCGGCCTCGGACATCTTGTCGTCGGCCCTCGTCGCTCCCCGCTCGGTGAGCCGGGACGCGGCGATCTCGGCGATGACCGCCTCCAGCGTCGTCGCGTCCGAGTCGACGGCGCCCGTGCAGGACATGTCGCCGACCGTGCGGTAGCGGATCAGCCGCTTCTCGACCGTCTCCGACTCCTTCGGGCCACCCCACTCGCCGGCGGTGAGCCACATGCCGTTGCGGGCGAACACCTCACGCTCGTGCGCGTAGTAGATGCCGGGGAGTTCGATCTTCTCGCGGGCGATGTACTGCCACACGTCCAGTTCGGTCCAGTTGGACAGCGGGAACACGCGGACGTGCTCGCCGGGCGCGTGCCGCCCGTTGTAGAGCTGCCACAGCTCGGGGCGCTGACGGCGCGGGTCCCACTGCGAGAACTCGTCCCGCAGGCTGAACACCCGCTCCTTGGCCCGCGCCTTCTCCTCGTCGCGGCGTCCGCCGCCGAAGACCGCGTCGAACCGCAGCTCCTGGATCTTCTCCGTCAGCGGCAGCGTCTGCAGCGGGTTGCGCGTCCCGTCGGGCCGCTCGCGCAGCACGCCCCGGTCGATGTAGTCCTGCACGGAGGCCACGTGCAGCCGCAGCCCGTGCCGGGCGACGGCACGGTCCCGGTACTCCAGCACCTCGGGGAAGTTGTGCCCGGTGTCCACGTGCAGGAGCGTGAAGGGGACGGGGGCGGGGGCGAACGCCTTCAGCGCGAGGTGCAGCATGACGATCGAGTCCTTGCCGCCGGAGAAGAGGATCACCGGCCGCTCGAACTCACCCGCCACCTCGCGGAAGATGTGTACGGCCTCGGACTCCAGCGAGTCCAGGTGGCTGAGCGCGAAAGGGCTGTGCAGGCCCTCCGCGGCAGTGGCGGCGGTCGTCATGCCAGACCCCTCTCGGTGAGCAGCGCGTACAGCGCCGCCGCGGACTCCTCTACGGACTGCGTGTGGGACTCGATACGCAGATCCGGGTCGGCCGGTGCCTCGTACGGGTCGTCGACCCCGGTCAGCCCGGAGATCTCCCCCGCCGCCTGCTTGGCGTACAGCCCCTTCACATCGCGTACGGAGCACACCTCGACCGGGGTCGCCACGTGCACCTCCAGGTACGCGGTGCCTTCGCTCTGGTGCCGCTTGCGGACCGCCTCGCGGCTGTCGGCGTACGGGGCGATGACCGGAGCGAGCGCCAGCACGCCGTTGCGGGCCAGCAGTTCGGCGACGTAGCCGATCCGCTGGACGTTCGTGTGCCGGTCCTCGCGGGTGAAGCCCAGTCCCGCGGAGAGGAACTCGCGGATCTCGTCGCCGTCGAGCACCTCCACCCGGCGGCCCTCGGCGCGCAGCTTCTCCGCGAGGGCGTGGGCGAGGGTGGTCTTGCCCGCGCTCGGCAGGCCGGTGAGCCAGACGGTGGCTCCGGTCACAGTGGTCTCCTGGTCCTTCGTCATCCGTGCAGCCCGCACTCGGTCTTGTTGCGCCCGGCCCAGCGTCCGGCGCGCGCGTCCTCGCCCGCCAGGACCCTGCGGGTGCACGGGGCGCAGCCCACGGACGCGTAACCGTCCATGAGGAGGGGGTTGGTGAGGACGCCGTGCTCCGCGACGTAGGCGTCCACGTCGTCCTGCGTCCAGCGGGCGATCGGCGACACCTTGACCTTGCGACGCTTCTCGTCCCAGCCGACGACCGGGGTGTTCGCCCGGGTGGCGGACTCGTCGCGGCGCAGGCCCGTGGCCCACGCGTCGTACCCGCTCAGGCCGTCCTCCAGGGGCTTGACCTTGCGGAGCGCGCAGCACAGGTCGGGGTTGCGCTCGTACAGCTTCGGGCCGTGCTCGGCGTCCTGCTCGGCGACGGTCTGCCGGGGGGTGAGCGTGATGACGTTGACGTCCATCACCGCGTCCACGGCGTCGCGGGTGCCGATGGTCTCGGGGAAGTGGTAGCCGGTGTCGAGGAAGACGACGTCGACCCCGGGGAAGGCGCGGGACGCCAGGTGGGCGACGACGGCGTCCTCCATGGACGACGTCACGCAGAACCGGCCGCCGAAGGTGGTGGCCGCCCACGTGAGGACGGAGAGCGCGGAGGCGTCCTCCAGGTCGCGGCCCGCCTGCTCGGCCAAGGTGCGCAGGTCTTCCTGAACGGCTGTCATATCCCCTTCTCCTCGCTCGGTTTGCCCGTCGCGACGCCCCGGGACAGCAGTCCCAGGAACTTCAGCTGAAACGCCCGGTTGCACGCCGCGCACTCCCACGCCCCGTGCCCGGTCTCGTTGGGCCGCAGGTCCTCGTCGCCGCAGTACGGGCAGTGGAACGGGGCCGCGCGCTCGCTCACGACAGGTCCCCGTCCGCCGCGCGCGCCGCCCAGGTGGCGAAGCGTTCGCCGTCCTCGCGCTGCTCCTGGAAACGGGTCAGCACGCGCTCCACGTAGTCCGGCAGCTCCGCCGAAGTGACCTTCAGGCCGCGGACCTTGCGGCCGAACCCGGCCTCCAGGCCGAGCGCGCCGCCCAGGTGCACCTGGAAGCCCTCGACCTGGTTGCCGTCGGCGTCCATCACCAGCTGCCCCTTGAGGCCGATGTCCGCGACCTGGATGCGGGCGCAGGCGTTCGGGCAGCCGTTGATGTTGATGGTGATCGGCTCGTCGAACTCCGGGATGCGGCGCTCCAGTTCGTCGATCAGGGCGGCGCCGCGCGCCTTCGTCTCGACGATCGCCAGCTTGCAGAACTCGATGCCGGTGCAGGCCATCGTGCCCCGCCGGAACGGCGACGGCGTGACCTTCAGGTCCAGTGCCTCAAGACCCGACACCAACGAATCGACCTGCTCCTCGGCCACGTCGAGCACGATCATCTTCTGCTCGGCGGTGGTCCGCAGCCGGCCCGAGCCGTGCGCGTCGGCCAGTTCCGCGATCTTCGTCAGCGTCGAGCCGTCGACCCGGCCGACCCGCGGCGCGAAGCCGACGTAGAAGCGCCCGTCCTTCTGCCGGTGCACCCCGAGGTGGTCGCGCCAGACCCCCGAAGGCTGCTCGGGGGCCGGGCCGTCGGCCAGCTTGCGCTGGAGGTACTCGTCCTCCAGCACCTGGCGGAACTTCTCCGGACCCCAGTCGGCGACCAGGAACTTCAGCCGTGCGCGGTTGCGCAGCCGCCGGTAGCCGTAGTCGCGGAAGATGCCGATGACACCGCCGTACACGTCCGGCACGTCCTCCAGCGGGACCCAGGTGCCCAGCCGTACGCCCAGCTTGGGGTTGGTGGACAGTCCGCCGCCCACCCACAGGTCGAAGCCGGGTCCGTACTCGGGGTGGACGACGCCGACGAAGGAGACGTCGTTGATCTCGTGGGCGACATCCAGCTGCGGGGAGCCGGAGACCGCCGACTTGAACTTGCGCGGCAGGTTGGAGAAGTCCGGGTTGCCGATGAACCGGCGCTGGATCTCGTCGATCGCCCACGACCCGTCGATGATCTCGTCGACGGCGATACCGGCCACGGGGGAGCCGAGGATGACGCGCGGGGTGTCGCCGCACGCCTCGGTCGTCGACAGGCCGACGGCCTCCAGCCGCCGCCAGATCTCCGGTACGTCCTCGATGCGGATCCAGTGGTACTGCACGTTCTGCCGGTCGGTGAGGTCGGCGGTGCCGCGCGCGAACTCCTGCGAGATCTCGCCGATCACCCGCAGCTGCTCCGTGGTGAGCCGGCCGCCGTCGATCCGCACCCGCAGCATGAAGTACTCGTCGTCCAGCTCCTCCGGCTCCAGGATCGCCGTCTTGCCGCCGTCGATGCCGGGCTTGCGCTGGGTGTAGAGCCCCCACCAGCGCATGCGGCCGCGCAGGTCGTTGGGGTCGATGGAGTCGAAACCGCGCTTGGAGTAGATCGTCTCAATGCGTGTCCGCACGTTGAGACCGTCGTCGTCCTTCTTGAACTGCTCGTTTCCGTTGAGGGGCGTGTGATGCCCTACGGCCCACTGGCCCTCGCCGCGGTGGCGACCGGCCTTGCGGCGAGCGGCGACGGCAGCACCCGCGGCGGGCTTCTCTGGGGTGGCAGGCATGGCGGTTACGTCCTTCGGGACTGCGGATGTCTACGGAAGACTGCGGGCGGGCGGCTCTGACCTGCACACTCGCGCGAAAGAGGCGCGGGGATGCGCAGTGACGCCCAGGACCGAGCGAGGGAGACGGGTGAAAGGGGAGTGCGGCAGTGCTGGACTGTCAGCAGGCCGGACAGATGGCGCTGGACATGCGGCCGAGGTCGACGTGACGTCGACTCACCAAGGCAACTCCAGCTGAAGACATGACGGAAGCGTGGCACGCGGGTCTCCGGACAGTCCACTGTTGTCCGCAATGTGGACAAGACTGTCCCGAAGAGTGGGATGATGTGCTGCCGGTCACGCGTTCACACAAGGGTGGGTTTGCGGGCGAAGGCCGACATTGTGGGGCGCCGCTGGTTCAGGCGTACGCACCCGGCCACGGGCCGGGCTGAGCGACCTCCGCCTCGGACTCCACCTGGGTGTCGAAGAGCCGGAAGCCCCGCTTCAGGTAGTTGTCCATGGCGTGCGGGCCGTCCTTGGAGCAGGTGTGCAGCCACACCCGCTTCGTGGCCTCCCACCCCGGGTGGCGCTCGGCCAGGTCCCAGGCGCGCTGGATCCCGTACGAGAGCAGGTGGCCGCCGATCCGCCGCCCACGGAAGGCGGGGATCAGCCCGAAGTAGACGATCTCGACCGCACCGTCCGGCTGCGCATCGAGTTCGGCGTACCCGGCGGGAGTGCCCCTGTCGTACGCCACCCACGTCTCCGCCCCCGGCCGGTCGACCGCCTGCCGCCACTGCTCGTACGACCAGGGCAGTCGGTCCGTCCAGCCGATGTCGCCGCCGACCGCGGTGTACAGGAACCGGCTGAACTCCGGCGAAGGCACCTCGGCCCGTACGACCCGCAGGTGGCCGCCCGGCGGGGGCGGGACGGGGGTGTGGTCGTCGGACGAGGTCTGTTCCAGGGACCACGTGGTCACGTCGATGCTGCTCATGACGGCCAGGGAACCATGCACCCGGCACGCCCCTCCCGGCGGCCCCGGCACCGCCGCGGCCGCTTCAGACCTCCACGCGCGCCCGCTCCACCACGGACGCCAGGTCCAGGCTTCCCGGCAGCGTGCCGAACGCCGACCCCCAGTCCCCGCCGAGACGCGACGCGCAGAACGCGTCCGACACCTCCGGCGGCGCCCAGCGCACCAGCAGTGACCCCTGCAGCACCAGCGCCATCCGTTCCACCAGCCGCCGCGCCCGCCCCTCGATGCCGTCCAGGTCGGCGAGCTCCGTCAGCAGGCCCTTGATCGCCCCGTCGAGACGGTGGTCGGCGCCGCGTGCCTGCCCGACCTCGGCAAGGAAGGCGTTCAGCGCCATCGGCTCCCGCTGCAGGGCGCGCAGTACGTCCAGCGCCTGCACGTTGCCCGAGCCCTCCCAGATCGAGTTGAGCGGGGACTCGCGCAGCAGCCGCGGCATGCCCGACTCCTCGACGTACCCGTTGCCGCCCAGGCACTCCAACGCCTCCGCAGCGACGGGTGTGCACCGCTTCGTCACCCAGTACTTCGCGGCCGGTACCGCGAGCCGCAGCAGCGCCCGGTCCTGTTCGGTGTCACTGTCGTACGCGGCGGCCAGGCGCATGGCGAGGACGGTCGCCGCCTCCGACTCCAGGTGAAGATCGGCCAGTACGTTGCGCATCAGCGGTTTGTCGATCAGCTCGCCGCCGAACGCGCTGCGGTGTGCCGCGTGGTGGGTGGCCTGCGCGACCGCCTGGCGCATCAGCGCCGCGGAACCCGTCACGCAGTCCAGCCGGGTCGCCGCCACCATCCCGATGATGGTGCGCACCCCGCGCCCCTCCTCGCCGACGAGCCGCCCCCACGTCCCGTCGAACTCCACCTCGCCCGAAGCGTTCGACCTGTTGCCCAGCTTGTCCTTGAGCCGCTGGATGCGGAACGTGTTGCGCATCCCGTCCGCCAGCACCCGCGGCACCAGGAAACAGCTCAGCCCGCCCGGCGCCCGGGCGAGGACCAGGAACCCGTCGCTCATGGGCGCCGAGCAGAACCACTTGTGCCCGGTGAGTGCGTACTCACCCGCCCTGGCGCCGTCGATCGGCACGGCCTCGGTGGTGTTCGCCCGTACGTCGCTGCCGCCCTGCTTTTCCGTCATGGCCATGCCGAAGAGGGCGCCCGGCTTCTCCGTCGCCGGCAGGAGTTCCTGGCCGTACACGGCCGAGGTGAGCCGTGGCTCCCAGACCGCCGCCAGGGACGGGTCCGCGCGCAGCGCCGGCACCGCCGCGTGCGTCATCGACACCGGGCAGCCGTGCCCGCCCTCCGCCTGCGTCCACACCAGGAACCCGGCGGCTCTGCGGAGGTGACCGTCCGGCCGCCCCCAGGCGTTCGTCAGACCGGCCGAGACGGCATGGCCCAGCAGCCGGTGCCACGACGGATGGAACTCGACCTCGTCGATCCGGTTCCCGTACCGGTCGTGGGTGTGCAGTTTCGGCGGGTTCTCGTTCGCCTGCGCCCCCCACTCCTGCGCCTGCGCGGACCCGGCGGCCTTGCCGAGGGTCGAGAGTTCCTCCCGTACCTCGGGAAGGCGGGCGGGGTCCGTGTGCCGCTCGACGGCCTCGGACAGGGCCCGGTCCGCCGCGAAGACGTCGTACCCCACCAGGGGCGGGGCCTGGTTGGTGACTGTGTGGGTGGTGGCTGCCATGCGGATACGGTAAGGAGGTGCAGCCAGCAAAAGAAACCCCCGGACGGCCGCGGAAGCACCGCAAGGAGAACCGGCTCCACCGCGCTCGGGTCCTCTACCGGAACGTCTCCAAGCGCAAGCTCGTCTGGCTGCTGCTCAAGGACACCGTCAACTCCTGCATCGAGTACCGCATCCTCGGACTCGCCGCGGAGGCGGCCTTCTTCACCCTGCTGTCCCTGCCGCCCCTCCTGCTCGGGCTGATCGGACTGCTCGGTTACATCGACGACTGGACGGCCACCGAGACCGTCAAGTCCATCGAGGAGAACATCCTCAGTGCCTCCCAGGCCGTGCTCTCCGACCGCGGAGTCCGCGAGTTCGCGAAACCGCTCCTGGAGGACGTCACCCGAACGGGTCGCCCGGACATCATCTCGATCGGCTTCGCCATCGCCCTGTGGTCCGGATCGCGCGCCGTCAACGTCTTCATCGACACCATCACGGTGATGTACGGCCTGGACGGGCACCGCGGCATCGTGAAGACCCGGCTGCTCGCCTTCCTCCTCTACGTGGTCGCCCTGCTGATCGGCGCGGTGGTGCTGCCGCTCATGGTGGTGGGCCCGGACCGGGTGGTGGCCCTGGTCCCCTTCGCGACGGAGGTCGTCAGCGTCCTGTACTGGCCGGTGGTGATAGTGCTGTCGGTCATCTTCCTCACGACGCTCTACCACGTGTCGGTACCGGTGCGTTCGCCGTGGGTGGAGGACGTTCCCGGGGCACTCATCGCGCTCGGCATGTGGGTGCTGGGCAGCTTCCTCCTGCGCATCTACGTCACCAACACCGTGGAGGGCGGCACCATCTACGGGTCGCTGGCAGCACCGATCGCCGTGTTGCTGTGGATCGGGGTGTCCGCGTTCGCGGTGCTCGTGGGAGCCGCGGTGAACGCGGCCATCGACCGGGTGTGGCCCTCGGTGGCGACGGCCGCCGCCCGCGCCGAGAACGACCGGCTGCGCACCCAGGAGGCCGCGGCGGTGATAGCCCGCGCGAAGGCGGCGGAGCTGGAGCGGATCGCCGCGTGGGAAATGGACGACGGCGACGACTCCGGCGACGACGGCGAGGGCGAGTGGACGGGTACGAACCCGGACATGCCGTCGGAGTTCCCGGAGCGGTGGTCGCGGTTCCTGCCGCCGGACGACGTGAAGGGCCGGTTGTCCTCCCGCGACAGGGCCGCGGACGCACAGCGCGGGGATGCGGCGGGCGGGATGTAGCCCATCGGCCCTTGAGGGGGAGGGACGGGCGGGCCGGTCCGGTGGAGATCGGGCGGTTGCGCGCGGGCGGGCCGCAGGGGGCGGACGGGTGCGCAGGGACGGTGGGTCGGTCCGGTGCGCGGGGGAGGTGGGCCGGTCAGGGGGCGGCGGCCCCGTCTGCGGGCGAGGCACCCGGAGGGGCCGGCGGGCCGGCCGTGGCCGGCCGGGAAGGCGTTCCCGCCGGGTCGGAGGGGCCCGTACCGGTGGCGCCCGAGGAACCGTCCGCGCCCGTCGGGAGTTCCGTGCCCTGGGACGACCAGGACAGCTTCACCGTGATGTGCCCCTCCATCGCCGTCTTGGCGATCACCGCGCCCGCCTCCCCGGTCAGCTTCACGCCGAACTCCAGCTCGACCCCGTCCGGCCGCAGCGGGCCCTCCCGGAACACCCGCAGCGCGGCGTCGGCGGCCGAGCGGATGCCCTGGAGCGCGCCGTCGAAGGTCTCGCCCGCCTCGGCGAGGCGGTTGCTCCCCCGCGCGACGAGCTTGGCCCCCGGAGCGACGCGGTCCACCTCGACCACCACCTCGGCGCCGTCGGCCGTCTCGAACCTCATCAGTGCGCTCATAACGGCCCCCGTGCAGAAGTGGCTTGACCAACCGGTGCGCGTGGACGCCATTGTTCACGACCGGGAGGCCACTGTGCAGCCGATCGGCCGATGACCCCCACCGGGTGATGCACGGGCGACCCGGGAACCCCCGGGATAGCCTGGTGAGCATGCCCGGCAGCTACCTGGAACGGCCCTCCCGGCTGGACGGCGCCGTCGTCTGGCAACGGGACGCCGACCCGGCCCCCGCGCCCGGCGCGCCGGTGTACCCGGTGCTGCCCGACGGGTGCATGGACCTGCTGTGGGTGGACGGCACACTGATCGTCGCCGGACCCGACACCCGGGCGCACGGTGCGAGCGACAGTCCGGGCGCACGGTTCGCCGGGGTGCGCTTCGCGCCCGGTACCGGCGCCGCACTGCTCGGTGTTCCGGCGCACGAACTGCGCGACATGCGCGTCGGGTTGGCCGATCTCTGGCCACGCGCGGCCGAGCTGGCCCAGCGGGTGGGCGAAGCCCAGGACCAGGCGGTCGCACTGGAGGAGGTCGTGCTGCGCAGAGCGGCCGGGGCTCCGCCGCCGGACCCGCTGCCGCGCGCCGTCGCCGCGCTGCTGGACGCCGGACACAGCGTCGCCGCGGCCGCCGACGCGGTCGGGCTCGGCGCGCGTCAGCTGCACCGCCGTTCCCTCGACGCCTTCGGGTACGGCCCCAAGACGCTCGCCCGGGTGCTGCGACTCCAGCGCGCGCTGACGCTCGTACGGGAAGGGCTGCCGTTCGCGGCGGTGGCACACACGGCCGGGTACGCGGACCAGGCCCATCTGGCCCGCGAGACACGGGAGCTGGCGGGGATGACGCTGCGTTCCTACGCCTCGCTCGCCGCCGGCAGGAAAGCGAACAGGGAGACCCCGCAGCCGTCCGGGTCGAGCACCACCGCGTAACGCTGGCCCCACTCGGCGTTCCACGGCTTGAGGCTGCCGGTGTATCCGGCGGCGACCAGACCGTCGTACACCGTGTCGACCTCGGCGGGGCTCTCGCAGAGGAAGGCGAGCCCCACCCGGTCGCCCCCCTGCGGCCTCGTCCACTCCGGGTCGAAGGAACGGATCACCTCCTCCGTGTCCCACAGCACACGCATCCCCCCGGGCAGCGTGGCTTCGACGTGCGGCGCGGACTCGGCCCCGTCGGGAACGGGAACGCCGAGACGCCGGTAGAAGTCGAGGGAGGCGGCCATGTCGGACGTGACGATGCCGACGGAGTCGAGTCGAGGAGTCATGCGCTCACTGTAGGAGGGCGTGGCACGGCGGATCTTGAAGAAATCGGACGTCGGACGAGCGCGGTCGTGCGGGCAGTCGTGCGGGCATGGGTGTCCTGCCCGGTCGTACGGGACACGGACGCGGGCATGGTGGCGGTCACGGACGCGGCACGGTCGTCCGCGCGGGACATGCATGGGGCGTACGGGGACGGGCATGGTCAGGGTCGTACGCACGCGGCGGCACCGCGGAGTGCAGCCGGGGCCGGCGTCACGAAACGGTAAGCGGCGCCCGGTGCACCCCGGCGGCCGGACCGGGTGACACTGTCGACCATGGAGTACGACAGCAACAGTTCGATCCTCGTGGTGGACGACGACCCCACCGTCGCCGAGGTGGTCACCGGCTACCTCCGCAAGGCCGGCTTCGACGTGCGGCACGCCGCCGACGGGCCCGCCGCGCTGCACGCCGCCGCGGCGCACCGTCCCCACCTGGTCGTGCTCGACCTGATGCTGCCGGGCATGGACGGCCTGGAGGTGTGCGCGCGGCTGCGGGCCGAGGCCGGACCGGTGCCGGTGATCATGCTGACCGCGCGGGGCGACGAGGAGGACCGCATCCTCGGTCTTGAGGTCGGCGCGGACGACTACGTGACCAAGCCGTTCAGCCCCCGCGAGCTGGTGCTGCGCGTCGAGTCCGTACTACGCCGGGCGGCCACGGCCCGCCACGCCACCGGCCCCCGGCTGCGCGCGGCCGGCCTTGAGATCGACCCGGCGGCCCGCCGGGCCACCCGCGACGGCCGGGCGCTGGCCCTCACCCTGCGGGAGTTCGACCTGCTCACGTACCTGCTGAGCAACCCGGGCCGGGTGCACAGCAGGGAACACCTCCTCAAGGAGGTGTGGGGCTGGGACTTCGGCGATCTCTCCACGGTCACGGTCCATGTGCGCCGCCTGCGCGGCAAGATCGAAACGGACCCGGCCGCTCCGGCGCTGATCCAGACCGTATGGGGAGCGGGCTACCGCTTCGACGCGGCACCGGGACCCGGCGGGGGAGCCGGTACGGGGCCCGCGCCCGGAGTACGGGCAGGGCCGAGCGCGTCCGAGGCGGGACGGGACGAGGTGGGCCGGGGCGTCGTGGGCCGGGACGAGGTCGGCCGGGACGAGGCGCGACGGGAAGTGGACGCGCCCGGCGGTCCCGCGCGCCTTCCCGGCCGCGTGCCGTACGGGCCGGGACCGGGCGGCCCCGCATGAGCGGCGGGACCGGGAGCCTCCCCGAGCGCGCGGTGGTGACCGGGATGGGCATGGTCGCCGACGTGAGCGACCTCGCCCTGATCGCTCTGTTCGCCGCGCTCGGCGCCGCCGTCGCCGGGCTCGGCGGGGCGCTGGCCCTGCGTCTGCTGCGGCGTCGGTCGGTGGCCGTCTCGCTGACCGTCGTCGTCGCGGTGACCGTCGCCGCCATGCTCGCCGGGACGCTCTCCGTGTGCTGGGCGATGCTCATCAACGCCCACGACCTGGCCGTCGTCACCACCGTCGTCGCGATGGCCGCCGTCGTGTCGCTCGCCACCTCCCTGCTGCTGGGGCGCTGGGTGGTCGCCCGCAGCAGGGCGCTCGCGAAGGCCGCCCGGTCCTTCGGGGACGGCGGGGACTTCGCGGCCCCCGGCGGCTCCGCCACCGCCGAACTGACGGAACTCGCGAAGGAGTTGGCGACCACCAGCGGCAAGCTCCGCGCGTCGCGGGAGCGCGAGCAGGCGTTGGAGACGTCGCGGCGCGAGCTGGTCTCCTGGATCTCGCACGACCTGCGCACTCCGCTCGCCGGACTGCGCGCGATGGCCGAGGCGCTGGAGGACGGGGTCGCCGAGGACCCGGCCCGCTACCACCGGCAGATCCGCACGGAGGTGGACCGGCTCAACGTCATGGTCGGTGACCTCTTCGAGCTGTCCCGGATCCACGCCGGGTCGCTCGCCCTCACCCCTGTCCGGCTCTCCCTGTACGACCTGGTGGGCGACGCCCTCGCGGGCGCGGACCCGCTCGCCCGTGAGCACGGCGTGCGCCTGGTGGGGGAGCGGGTCGAAGCGGTGCCGGTGGAGGTCGATGGCCGGGAGATGTCCAGGGTGCTGTCGAACCTGCTGGTCAACGCCATCCGCCGGACCCCCGCCGACGGAACGGTGGCTGTCGCCGCGGAGCCGGGGCCGGAGCCCCGGACCGTCGTGGTCTCGGTCACCGACGGCTGCGGCGGCATCCCGGAGGCCGACCTGCCCCGGGTTTTCGACACCGGCTGGCGCGGCACGGAGGCCCGGACACCCCCGGGTGGCGCGGGCCTGGGGCTGGCCATCGTCCGCGGCATCGTCGAGGCCCACGCGGGCCGGGCCGACGTCCGCAACGTGCCCGGTGGCTGCCGGTTCGAGGTGACGCTGCCCGCGGCCCCCGGGTGACGCGTCCCGGCAGGTGCGTCCGTCCCGGGCCGCGACGGCCCTGCGCTACGAGCGAACCCCGCCGCCGCCCCGCGGGCCGTCGGGCATGATGGCGCTCATGAACGCAGCGACGACGGCACCCGCGAAGCCCTTCAAGCTCCTCGTACTCGGCGGAACCGAATTCGTCGGACGCGCCGTCACCGAGCAAGCCCTCGCGCGGGGTTGGGACGTCACGGTCTTCCACCGCGGCACCCATGCGCCGCCGCCCGGCGTCCGTGCGCTGCACGGTGACCGCCTCGGCGATCTCACCGCGCTCGACGCCGCGGTACGGGACGGCGCCACCTGGGACGCGGTGCTCGACACCTGGTCGGGCCCGCCCGCGGCCGTACGGGACGCGGCCGAACTGCTGGCCCGCCACGCCCGGCGGTACGTCTACGTGTCGTCCGCATCGGTGTACGCGCACCCCTCGCCGGCCGGTCGGGGTGAGGACGGCGCGCTCGTGGAGCCGGGCGACGAGGGCTATGCGCACATGAAGCGCGGCGGGGAGGACGCCGCCGTCGAGGCCTTCGGCGCGGACCGTACGGTGCTCGTCAGGGCGGGCCTGATACTCGGGCCCGGAGAGAACATCGGCCGCCTCCCGTGGTGGCTGAACCGGGTGGCCCGCGGCGGTCCGGTTCTCGCCCCGGGCCCGCGCGACCTGCCGATCCAGTTCGTCGACGCCCGCGACCTCGCCGCCTGGATGCTCGACGCGGCACGGGACGAGCTGTCGGGCCCGTACAACCTGGTCTCCCCGGAAGGGCACGCGACCATGGGGGAGCTGTTGGAGTCGTGCGTCCGGGCGACCGGATCGGCGACCGCCGAACTGTGCTGGAAGGAGCCGGAGTTGCTCCTCTCGTACGGGGTCGAACCGTGGCTGGACCTGCCGGTGTGGGTGCCGCCGGGCGAGGACCACGACGCCATTCACCGCACGGACGTCAGCAAGGCGCTCGCCACCGGGCTGCGCTGCCGCCCGGTCGCCGAGACCGTGGCGGACACCTGGCGGTGGCTGAGTGCGCTGGGCGGGACGGCCCCGCAGCGCTCGGACCGGCCGGTGGTGGGGCTCGATCCGGAGGTGGAGGCGAAGGTGCTCGCCGCAGTGCTCTGTTGACGTAGCGTCAACTCCCCTATTCCGTCCAGCTTTCGGTGTCGATCAGCAGGGACACCCGTTGTGGCTGGAAGTCGACGAGTTCGCGGCACCGGTCGGCCATCGCCCGGTGCCGCACCTGCCAGTCGGGCCGGTGCCCGTACGCCTCGAAGAAGCCGTCGAGCGCGGACACGTCCTCGGGGTGGTGCGTGCGGACGATCCACTCGCACCACGCCAGGTCCTCGACGGGATCGCCCCAGTGCGCCCACTCCCAGTCGAGGACTGCGGTGACGCGCGACGCGTCGCCGGTGAGCAGAAGGTTGTTCGGCCCGAAATCCCCGTGCACGAGTACGGTTCCGGGCCTGGCCCGGGGAAAGACGTCCGTGGCGTCGACCGAGTGCACCGCCCGCAGAGCCGCCCCGCAGGCCCGCAGCACCGCGTCGGCGTAACCCGCGTCGATGAGGTCCTGGCCGTGCACGCCCTCCAGGAAGGTCATGCTCAGGCTCTCACCGGTGCAGCCGATCAACTGGGGCACGGGGAAGGCGGTTCCGAGGGTCTCCAGGCCGCACAGTGCGGCGGCCTCCCGCTCCATCCGGCGCTGCGCGTCGCGGCCCTTGTAGGCCTTGGTGACGACACCGGCGTGGTAGGTGGTGTGGTTCGTGTATCCGTGCGGCAGATGTTCCATGGGCTCAGCCTTGCTCATGGAAGGGCCCCATGTGTGCGTCTCGTTGTCCGGTCCACACGACCGGTTGACGCCGACCGCCGGGCGTGCCCCACGACCCCCTACCCTCCGCGGATGCCGGGCCCGGGTCGGGTCGACCCCCTCTCGATCTTCGTCGTGCATTAGGTTAGGCTCACCTAAGAAGCTGAAGGAGGGGCGTCCATGCCGGAGCACATACCGGGACAACCGTCATACCTGCCGTCCGTGGCGGATGAGTTCGCCGGTCGCGTCGCGCTCGTCACCGGTGCCGCGCAGGGCATCGGCGAAGCGGTCGTACGGGCACTGGCGGCCCGTGGTGCGACCGTGGCCGCCACCGACCGGGTCCCGGCCGGCGTACGGGATCTCGCCGCGACCCTGGCCGAGGACGCCGGCAACGGCGGGAGGGGTGCGGTCACCGCGTACCCGCTGGACGTCACCGACAGCCGGGCGGTGGAGGAGACCGTCGCCCGCGTCGAGTCCGAACTCGGGCCGCTGGACCTGCTGGTGAACGTCGCCGGGATCCTCCGTACCGCCCCCGCCACCGAACTCACCGACCAGGACTGGGCCGACACCTTCGCCGTGAACACCACCGGCGTCTTCCACACCTCCCGCGCCGCCGCCGCACGCATGACACAGCGCCGCAAGGGGTGCATCGTCACCGTCGCCTCCAACGCGGCGGGCATCCCCCGTACCGGCATGGCCGCCTACGCCGCCTCCAAGGCCGCCGCCGCCATGTTCACCAAATGTCTGGGCCTGGAGGTCGCGCGCAGCGGCGTCCGCTGCAACGTCGTCGCCCCCGGCTCCACCGACACCCCCATGCAGCGCGGCCTGTGGGAAGGCCGGCCGGACGCCGAGCAGGGGGTCGTCGAAGGCGACCTGGGCACCTACCGGACCGGCATACCGCTCGGCCGGATCGCCCAGCCCTCGGACATCGCCGACGCCGTCCTGTTCCTGGCCTCCGACCGCGCACGCCACATCACCATGCAGGACATCTACGTCGACGGCGGCGCCACCCTCCGCTGATCCGCCCCCTGCACCCCCCTCTCTCGCTCCGCCCCCACATCCTCACGAGCATTGGAGACCCCGTGGACACCGTGTCGACGGCACCCGCACCCGCCACCGCCACCGTCCCCGCGTCGCGACACTCCGCCGAAGCGGCACACCCCGCCGTCGGCGCGGCCACCGGTCTGCTGGACGCCTACACCCCCGGCGCCCGTTTCCTCGCCACCCCCACCCGCACCCTCCTCGCCGACGGCCCGGTGCGCGAAGTCCCGCACGACGAGCGCCCGTTGACCGTGCGCGTTGCCGAAACCCTGGACGCGGCCCGCCGTGACGGGCAGGCCCACCCCGTCGTCATCGGCGCCGTGCGCTTCGACCAGAACGCACCCGCCGCCCTCGCCGTGCCCGAGCGCGTCCAGGACGCCCCGCCGCTCGCCACCGACCCGCTGATCGCCCTGCCCGCCGACCTGCCCGCCGAGACGGAGTGGGACGTCGTGCCGGTGCCCGCACCCGAGGTGTACGGGGCCGGGGTCGCCGCCGTCGTCGACCGCATGTGGCGCGGCGAGTTCAGCAAGGTCGTCCTCGCCCGCACCCTGGAACTCACCGCCGACGCTCCGCTCGACCTGCCGGTGATGCTCCAGCGCCTCGCCCGCCGCGACCCGTCCGGCTACACCTTCGCGCTGCCCACCGGCGCCGGTCCCACCGGTACGGAGTGCACCGCCCCCGACCGCACCCTGATCGGCGCCAGCCCCGAACTCCTCGTCTCCCGGCGCGGCAACAAGGTCGTGGCCAACCCGCTCGCCGGATCCACCCCGCGCAGCGCGGACCTCGCCGAGGACGTCCGCCGGGCCGCCGCCCTGCTCGCCTCCGCGAAGGACCTGCACGAGCACGCCGTCGTCGTCGACGCGGTGCACGGCGCGCTCGCCCCGTACTGCACCACCCTCGACGTTCCCGCGAAGCCGACCCTGATCCGCACCGCCACCATGTGGCACCTCTCCACCACCGTCACCGGCACCCTGCCCGACGAAGGCGCCGCCTCCGCCCTCGAACTCGCCTCCGCCCTGCACCCGACTCCCGCCGTCTGCGGCACCCCCACCCTGACGGCGCGTCAAGTCATCGCGGAGACCGAACCCTTCGACCGCGGGTTCTTCACCGGCATGATCGGCTGGGGCAGCGCCGACGGCGACGGGGAATGGGTCGTCACCATCCGCTGTGCCGAGGCCGAGGGGCGCACGCTGCGCCTTTACGCGGGCGCGGGCGTCGTCGCCGCGTCCGAGCCGGAGGCGGAGACCGCCGAGACCGGTGCGAAGTTCCGTACTTTCCTGCACGCGGTCGGCGCGGACCAGTAGACCCGCGGGCGGCCCGCATCCGCCCGAGCCCAGCCGCGCGGCGCGACCGTGGCGCCTGCCCGTACCGCGCGACCTGTCCCCGGCGCCTTTCCCTGCCGTGCGGCCGTCGCCGGGCCGTACGGGCGGCCCGTGCCGCCCACCCGTACGGCCCGGCGCATACCACTGGACCGCACCCTCCGCCACGCGGGCGGTGCGGTCCAGTGGTGCGGCGCGGTGCTGCCGGGTGCGGCGGGCCTCCCGTCCTACGGTGACCCGTATGAACGCATCCGACACGTCCTCACCCCGGCTCAACGCGCTCGCCGCCCTCGGTGAAAGCACCGAAGACAACCGTGCCGAGCTGATCGAGGCAGCCTGGCTCACCGGCACCCGCAACCCCGCCGAACTCGCCTCGGTCGCCGGAGTCGCCCGGGACACCGTGTACGCCGACCTCGCCGCGCGCGGCATCGACCGGCAGGACAGGGACGCCGCCCCCGCCCGGCGCCCCGAGTCGGTCGGCGCGGCAGCGGTGGACGCGGTGGCCCGGCAGGCGGCGGACGTGTTCGAACCGCTCAGCCACTCCCACGACCCCGGCCCGCTCACCACCGCGGGCTGGCAGCTGGCCCTCGCGTACCGCTCCATCGCCGCCCTTCTCCTCGACGAACTCGCGGACGCCGACCGTGAGGAGACCGCCGAAGAACTTTCCGACCGGCTCCAGATCGCCCTGCACCACTCGCACGTCTACCGGGCCTCCCGCAGCACCCCGCGCCGGCTCGGCGCGCAGACCGGGCGGACCGACGCCGAGATCTCCGTACTCCAGCCGCTGCCCAGCGCCGCGACGGTCACCCTCACCCTCCACTCCGGCGAGACCCTGACCGTCCGCTTCGGCCGCGAGGAGGACACCGGCCTGACCACGCTCTCCACCGACAGCCCCCTCCTGGACACCACGCTCGAAGCGCACGACCACCTGGAGCTGCACACCGCACTGGACACGGTGGCGCAGGTCCTGACGCGCCACATGTGACCGGCCGGGCCCGCCCCGGCCCTCGTGACCGACTACGCCTTCACCGCGGTCAGTTCGGCGGCACCGAACGACACGTCGAAGCGGTCGCACCAGATACTGACGCTCCGGTACCGGTCCAGGTCCAGGTCCGCGGGCAGGGCGTAGTTCTGACTGCCCTTGTTGCCCTTGAGCTTCGCCAAGGTGGTGTAGGCGTTGTCGTCGAAGACGTGCCAGCCCGCCTTCCCCTCCACCACCTTGGCGTCGCTCAGCACCACCCGCAGATCCGGCCCGTTGCTCGTCTCAAGGTTTTCGAAACGCAGTGTCCGGCTGCCGTCGGGCAGTCGCAGCACCCGTACGGAACCGCTGGTCTCGTGCTCGTGACTGATCAGGTTCCCGGCGGACACCGCCACCGGCCCGACGGCCGCGGGCTTCTCCTCGCCGCCCGGCATTCCGCTCTGCTCCGGGTTGCCCGCCGCCCGGGGCGCCTGCGCCGCCACCGGCGCCTCGTCCCGCACCGTCTCGTCCGTGAAGATCTTCCACGGCTGGAACCAATACGCTCCGAACCCGGCCGCGAGCACCCCCACCACCACGATTCCGGTCACGATCCGCCTGCTGAGGAATCCTCTGACTCCGTGCTTGTCCATGCCCGTATTCAACTGCGCGACCGACGCTTCCGGCCGTGATCAACCGATGACGAAAGCCTTACGGCACGTCCGACAGGGACCCGTACGCGGGCGCTGCACGCCGCAGCCGCCCCCTGCAACCCGGCCGCCACCAGCAGCGCCACCGGCACCGACCGGGTGGCGAGCGGACCCGCGAGGGCCGCACCCAGGGCGAACCCGGTCAGCTTGAGCGAGGCGCCCGTGGTGAAGACCCGGCCGCGCAGCCGCGGAGGCGACTCCCGGTGGCGCACCGCGAACAACGCGGCGAGCTGCGGCCCCGCCCCGATTCCGGCCAGCACCCCCGCTGCGATCACCGCCACCGGATGCAGGGCCGCCGCGAGGAGGCAGGCGGCGGCGAGTACGACCGCACTCGGCGCGATGACGAGGTCGGGCCGCCGCATCAGTCGTGGCCGCCCGGCCAGAACGGAATTGGCGGCGAGCGCACCCACCGCGGTACCGGACAGCAGCAGCGCACCGTGGTGCGCACCGCCAAGGACGGCCGCGCCGAGCAGCGGAGCGACGGTGACGAAGACGCCCTCGCCGGTGCACGAGAGGACCGAGGCCGCGGTGGCACGCGCGAGCGGACGACTGCGCCCGACGGCACGGAAGCCGTCCGCCAGGTCGACAAGGGCGGACCGCGCGGACACGGGCCCGCCGGGGGCGTCTCTCCTGCCCGCCCGTCGTGCCGCGGGCGCTGCCGTACGGGACCCTGGCAGCGTCCAGGCCACCGGCAGCGCCGCCAGGATCAGCGCCGCCGACACGACGACAGCCGAGGAGACCCCGGCCAGTCCCGCGACTGCGCCCGCCAGCGCGGGGCCCACGAGCCCGGCGACGCTGAACGTCGACGCGTCCAGCGCGTTCGCCCGGCCGAGTTCCTCCTCCTCGACGACCAGGGGGAGTTGCGACGTCCAGCCGCCGGACAGTGCGGGGCCGAGCAGTCCCGCCCCCACCGCGACCAGGACGACCACCATGACCGGCGCCCGCCCCAGGAGCAGCAGGACGACGAGGAGAGCCGCCGCGTACAGTCCGAGCGCGACGGCCAGCAGTCGGCCGGGACGCCGGGCCCTGTCGAGCAGCACCCCGAACACCGGCCCGCCCACCGCCGCCGCGATCGTCAGCCCCGCCAGCAGGGACGACGCGGCGGCGGTCGAACCGGTGACCGCAAGTGCCAGGAGGAGCACGGCGGGCCCCGACATGTCGTCCCCGGTGCGGGCGGCGGTGGCCCCGGCGAGGTAACGCACCGCCGCGGACCGCTCCCTGCGGCGACCCGGGGCCCCGACCCGCTCCGTGCGGTGACGCTTCAGCATGGCGACGACGTTACGCAGGTAACGCAAAGGCGCACCAGTTGCGTTACATTCTGCGGATGCTGTCGATGAACACGGCCCGGCGGACCGCAGCCCTGATCAACGTGCTGTGCGACGAGGAGCAGGGCGTCGCGTTGCTCGTGTCCGTCACCGACGTGCTCCTGGAGCACGGCGAGGCGCGCCCTCTCGAACTCGGCGAGAGCGACCTCGCGGAGCTGCGGGACGCCGCCCTCCTCCTGCGCGAGGTCTTCGCCGCCCCCGGTCCCGACGAGGCGGCCGCCGTCCTCAACGGCCTGTTGGCCCGCACCCGGGGGCGCTTCCGTCTCACCTCGCACTCCGGCACCGCCGACTGGCACCCCCACCTGGACGGCGACGACGACGCTCCGTGGGGCGAGTGGTTCCTCGCGTCCTCCTGCCTCGCACTGGCGGTCCTGCTCTGGGACCGCCGTGCCGCGCCGGGCGGGGTCTGCGCCGCCGCCTCCTGCCGCAATGTCTATCTCGCCCACGGCAGCGGCCCGGAGCGCCGCTACTGCTCCCGTCGTTGTGCGACCAGGGAGCGCGTGGCGGCGCACCGCCGGGGGCGGACCTCGAAGCCGCACACGCGCCGGGAATGACGCGTACGCCCCCGGACATGCCCGCCGCCTTCCTCTCGTCCATGTCCGCGGTACAACGCCGGAAGTGCCCCGGGAGCGGCGCCAGTTCGGTCGTCGGCGGGCGGGGAAGGGTCCCGGGAAAAAGCGCTGGCGCACCGTTCGGGGCGGTGGTTATGGTGTGCAACGTTCCTCCGGCGGCCGACAGTCGCCGGTAGTCAGCTGTACCAGGCAGGAGGTGTGACCGATGGCTGTCGTCATGGTGAGTGCTGCGTGCACTCGAAGGCTCGTCCACTCCACCTCCGTGGCCTCCGGCTGACCACTTCTTCTCCCGCGCCGAACGAGCGCGGTGCCGGGGCCGCCCTTGTTCCGAAGGGTTCCCCCTTGTCTTTCCACGAGCACTCCCAGGCTTCCGCCCTGTCCACGCACCCGCTCCAGCCGTACGGCTGGGACGCAGCGTGGGAAGCCGAGTTCACCCCGTACGCCGAACAGGGCCTGCTGCCGGGCCGGGTCGTACGGGTGGACCGGGGTCAGGCCGACGTCGTCACGACCGAAGGCCCGATCCGCGCGGACACCGCGCTGGTCACCCCGCACGATCCGCTGCGTGTCGTGTGCACCGGCGACTGGGCCGCCGTCGAGCCGGCCGGTGACCCGCAGTTGATCCGTACGCTGCTGCCGCGGCGTACCGCGTTCGTACGGTCCACCTCCTCCCAGCGGTCCGAGGGGCAGATCCTCGCGGCCAACGTCGACCACGCGGTCATCGCGGTGTCGCTCGCCGTCGAGCTCGACCTCGGCCGGATCGAACGCTTCCTCGCGCTGGCCTGGGAGTCCGGAGCCGTGCCCGTCGTCGTCCTCACCAAGGCCGATCTGGTCCCGGACGCCACGGGGCTGTCGTACCTCGTCGAGGACGTCGAGACGGTCGCGCCGGGTGTTCGGGTGCTGCCGGTCAGCTCCGCCACCGGTGCGGGGCTCGACGCCCTCGCGGCGGTCGTCACCGGGGATACGAGCGTGCTGCTCGGTGTCTCCGGCGCGGGAAAGTCCACGCTGGCCAACGCCCTCCTGGGGGAGGACGTCATGGAGGTGCAGGCCACCCGCGACATCGACGGGAAGGGCCGGCACACCACGACCACCCGCAACCTGCTCGCGCTGCCGGGCGGGGGAGTGCTCATCGACACGCCGGGACTGCGCGGCGTCGGGCTGTGGGACGCAGGGGCCGGGGTCGGCCAAGTATTCGCGGAGATCGGGGAGTTGGCGCAGGACTGCCGGTTCCACGACTGCGGGCACGTGGCCGAGCCGGGCTGCGCCGTCCTCGCCGCGATCGAGGACGGCAGCCTGCCCGAGCGCCGGCTGGAGAGCTGGCGCAAGCTGATGCGCGAGAACCGGCGCATCGTCGCCAAGACCGACGCGCGGCTGCGTCAGGAGATGCTGCGCGGCTGGAAGCAAAGGAGTTCCGAGGGGCGGGCCAACATGGCGGCCAAGCGGGGCGGCAGGGTCCGGTAGCAGCGCCGCGCATCGCAGGGGCCGCCGTCACCCCGTGGGCGGCCCGCGAACGGCAGGGCAGGCGGAAGGGGCGCCGAGAGCACTCGGTGTCCCTTCCGCACCTGTGCGTGCTCAGCCGAACTGGCCGGGCCGGTAGTCGCCCGCGGGCATCCGGATCATGACGTTCATCCGGTTGTAGGCGTTGATGAGGGCGACGAGCGACACCAGAGCCATGAGCTGCTCCTCGTCGAAGTGCTTGGCGGCGTTCGCCCAGACCTCGTCCGACACGCCGCCGTCGGCGTCGGAGATACGGGTGCCCTCCTCGGTCAGCTCCAGGGCGGCGCGCTCCGCATCGGTGAACACCGTGGCTTCGCGCCACGCCGCGATCAGGTGCAGACGCGTCGCGGTCTCACCGGCCTCGGCGGCGTCCTTGGTGTGCATGTCCGTGCAGAAGCCGCACCCGTTGATCTGGCTGGCACGGATCTTCACCAGTTCCTGGGTGGCGGCGGGCAGGGCCGAGTCCGAGACGACCTTGCCCGCCGCACCGATGTGTTGCATGAGCTTGCCCGCGAGAGGGCTGCCGAAGAGGTTGAGCCGAGCTTCCATGACGAACTCCCTTTCCATGAAGGTGATGACCCTGTGCTGACACCCCTATGATGGGTCGCAGCGCCGAAGTGTGACGCCGTTCGGTGTGAGGCGGGTCACGAGGGGGCGTCCCCGGTCTCGGTGTCCGAATACCGCGAGCCCCGCGTCGGCCGCGGACGCACACTGGGGGTATGAACGCGGAGCCACACACCCGGACGGACAGTCGGCAGGACATGCGGTACGAAGCCGTCAGCAGCCGTGACGCCCGCTTCGACGGGGTGTTCTTCTTCGCGGTGACGACCACCGGCATCTACTGCCGCCCGAGCTGTCCCGCGGTGACCCCGCAGCGCCGCAACATCCGCTTCTACCCCACGGCCGCCGCCGCCCAGAGCAACGGCTTCCGGGCCTGCCGCCGCTGCCGCCCGGACGCGGTGCCCGGCTCGGCGGAGTGGAACGTACGCGCCGACGCGGTGGGCCGGGCGATGCGGCTGATCGCCGACGGGGTGGTGGACCGCGAGGGCGTCCCCGGCCTCGCCGCCCGGCTCGGGTACAGCGCACGGCAGGTCCAGCGCCAGCTCACCGCCGAACTGGGCGCGGGGCCCATCGCCCTGGCCCGCGCCCAGCGCGCCCACACCGCACGCCTCCTGCTCCAGACGACCGCGCTGCCCGTCACGGACGTCGCGTTCGCCGCCGGTTTCGCCAGCGTGCGCCAGTTCAACGACACCCTCCGCGAGACCTACGCACGGACCCCCACCGAACTGCGCACCGAGTCCGGCACGCGGCTCGCCCCGCCCGCCGCGGAACTGTCGGCCGGCATTCCGCTGCGGCTCGCCCACCGCGGCCCCTACGACGCCCGCGCGACCTTCGACCTCCTGGCCCGCGAGGCCGTCCCCCGCGTCGAAGAAGTACGGGGAGAGCCCGGCGCACGCACCTACCGCCGCACCCTGCGCCTCCCGCACGGCACCGGTCTCGTCGCCGTCCACGAGGCCGCCCACCCCGGCTGGCTGGCGGCCCGCCTCTCCCTCACCGACCTGCGCGACCTCACCACCGCCGTGCAGCGCCTGCGCCGCCTGTTCGACCTGGACGCCGACCCGTACGCCGTCGACGAGCGGCTCGGCGCGGACCAGCGGCTCGCCCGCCATGTCGAAGCCCGCCCGGGGCTGCGTTCCCCCGGCGCGGCCGACCCGGACGAGTGCGCCGTGCGGCTGCGGGTCGGCCGGGACCGCGCCGCCGAACTGGTCGAGACGTACGGCGACACCCTCCCGAACCCGTGCGGCGCCCTCGACCGACTCTTTCCCCGCCCGGACGCCCTTATCGGCGAGCCCGACGCGGGTCCGCTGGCCACCGCCCTCGCCTCCCGAGCCGTACGTCTCGACCCGGGCACCGACCGGGAGGAGGCGGCGCGCGCCCTGGCCGCCGTCCCTGGCCTGGACGCCCGCACCGTCGCCCTGATCCGGATGCGGGCCCTCGGCGACCCGGACGTGTCCCTGCCGGGTGGCCCGGACGACGACCTGTGGCGGCCCTGGCGGTCGTACGCGACCGCCCACCTGTGCGGGCCCCTGGCCGCGGGCGGGGTCTCGGACCCGGGGGCACCGGGCTCGGTGCCCCCGGACGGTGGGAAGGCGGGCGCGGCCGGGACGTCGACCGCGCGGGTGCGGAGTGCGGCGCCCCTGGAAGGCGGTGTCCCGGGCGCGGCAGGGAGCCCGGCCGCGGGAAGCCGGGCTGCGGCGCCCCTGGTCGCAGAGGCCGCGAATGCGGCGCCCGCGGATCTGCGGGCACCGCACACCGCGCGCCCGGCGGCGGACCTGCTCAGCCCCCCGCCGCCCGCACGAGCGCGGTGACGAGTACGGCCCCCACCAGCGCCGCCAGGAGCGGCACGCGGCACAGCCGCAGGACGACGACAGCGCCGAGCCCCGCGATCACCGCCACGTCGAGGCCCGACCAGCCCGGTCCGGCGATCCCCACCACCACGAAGGCGGCCAGCAGAACCGGCGCGAGCAGCGCGATCACCGTGCGCGCCCGCGCGGGAAGCTCGCGCCCGGCGAGCACGGCGGGGCCCGCCGCCTTGAAGGCGAAGCTGACCAGGGCGACCGCCGCGACGGCGGTCCACAGCGTCGTCGCGCTCACGCCGTCGCCCCCTTCCCGCCGCGCAGCCCCAGCAGTGCGGCGGCCCCCGCGCCGATCAGGGCGAGACCGGTGGGCAGAAACGCGATGAGGCCGGCGGCGAGGACGGCGCCCAGCGCGGCGGGCAACCGGTTGGCGCGGTCCTTGCGCAGCTCGTCCAGGAGCAGGGCGACGAAGAGCGCCGGGGCGAGCACGTCCAGCCCGAGCGTGTGCTGGAGGGCGGAGTCCGGGGCGAGCACGACGCCCAGAGCAGTGCCCGCCACCCAGGCGGGCCACTGCACGACCGTCGCTCCGAACATCAGCAGCCGGTCGAACCGGCCGCCGCCCAGGTGCGCGGCGGCCCACGACGCGTCGACCACCGCCTGGCCCTCGAAGGCCCGCCGCAACCGCCCCCCGCGCAGGTCGCCCGCGACGGCGACGCCCATCGGGAGAAAACGGCTGTTGATCATCGCCGCGGCGGCGACCGCCGTGCCGAGGCCCCCGGTCGACAGGGACGCGACCAGTGCGAACTGGGCCGAGCCCGAGAACACCACGGCCGAGCAGACGATCGGCACGACAACGCCCCAGCCCTGGGCCTGTGTGACCGCGCCGAAGGAGACGGAGAGCAGGAAAGAGGCCGCCGCGAATCCGGCGCCTATGCGCAGACCGGCCCGGAACCGGTCGCGAGGGGAATCGCTCATCCCAGGAGTCTAACAAGCTAAACGCCGCGAGACCGTTAGAATGATATCGTACCGAAATGGCGCAACTTGCATCCATCGAGCCCGAGTTCCTAGCCGGGCACCCCGCTCTCGACTTCGTCAACACGGTCGCCTGGCGCACCGACGCGACGCGTCGCGCGGACCGCGTGTCGGGCCCGGGGCAGTGGCGGACCTGGGCGGCGCGGGCCGGTCTCGGTGCGCCCGGACGGTACGACCTGGACGGCCTGATCCGGCTCCGGACGGCGCTCGGTGAGATCCTGGACGCCCACACGGATCGCGCGGCGCTGCCGTCCGCGGCCTGGGAGGTGTTGCAGCGCATGGTTCTGACGGCGCATCAGCGTGCCTACGTACCCGCGCGGTTGCCCGTGCGGAGGGAACCGGCGGGGCTGACGGATGCTCTCGCGCTGCGGGCCGAGGAACTGCTGTCCGGCCCCTCGGTCGACCGGATCGGACGGTGCGAGGGGCCGGGCTGCGGCTGGTTCTTCCTGGACCGCACGCGTGGTGGCAGCCGTCGCTGGTGCAGCTCGGGCGACTGCGGCAACCGGGACCGTGCGCGACGCCACTATGCGAAGGGGCAGGGGCGGGCCCACTCCTCGTCCGGGTAGGGGTGGGTCACCACCGCCTTCCCGCCGTCGACGCAGCCCACCCGCTCGGGTGCCGTCGGGTGCCGTCCGTCCCGATCCGAAGTGACGCACATACGCGTCGAATCCGCCCTCGTGCGCGTGCTCGCCCCACGAAGTGCGCGCACTCCACGGCAGTTGACCTCCGTAGGGCGAGACGGCCGTCGGGAACCCGCTCTTGGGGGCGGGGCTTCCCGTCGGAGCGTCTTTTTTCCTCCTGCCCCGTTTCCGAATCGTCTCAGCGGTGGACAATAGGGGCATGAGTCAGCAGGGGGAGCGGCGCACGCACGCCGAGGACGACTGGTGGGACCGGCTGTACGACGAGTCGGCCCCGGACACGGGGCCCACCCGCACACCCGACACGCTCGACGACCACTTCGACTCGACGCCGACGGCACCCGCGGACGCATCCCGCAACGCCCGGGAGACCCCGCACGTCGACGTCCCGCGCCCCCCGGCTCCGTGGGAGCCGCCGGAACCCGGACGCTCACCCCGCACTCTCGGCCCGGACCCCCGCGGCACGCGGCAGGAGGCGTCCGGGCCCACCACACGGGAATGGGACGCCTGGCTTCCGACCCCCCGCCGGAAGGGAGCGGAAGCGGACCGCACGGCGGAACCGACCCAGGCCACCGCGCGAGACCAGGACCCGCCCCCGGCACAGACGCAGGCCCCGGCCTCCGCGCAGATCCCGGGCCCCGGCCGCGACTTGGCGCCGGATCCGTCCCGTGACGCCGGCCCCCGCGACGCACCGTCCCCCTCCCGCGACGCACGGGACCCAGCATCGGGACGGCCTCGGGCCCCAAGGGACGACGACGCGGCGCCCGACCGTACGGACGCGGAAGCCGACCGAACGGAGGCGGCGCCTGACCGAACGGATGCTCTGTTCGACCGTACGGACGCGGTATCCCACCGTACGGAGGGGACGCCCGACCGTACGACCCCCGCGCCCGACCGTACGGCGGAATGGACCGCACCCTGCGCGCCCGCGGCACCCTCCGCGCCCGTAACCCCCCGGCCGTCCCGAGCGCCACACATCCCCCCGCTGCCCCCGACGGCCCCGGACGCCCCGCCCGCCTCGGATACGGGATCGGCCCCCGACATCGGCTTTTCGACGCCGTCCGGACGCTCGGAGCCCGACGTCTCCTCGTCGGCCACGTGGGGGCCGCCGCCGTCGCCCCCGGGACCGCCCGGTGCTCCCGGTTCGCCAGCGGCGGGCGGGGGCCGTCGTGCCGGCCGCCTCTGGGACGAACCGACCGAAGGCCGGGGGCGGGCCCCGTTGCCGGAACCGCGCACGAACGCGCCTGTCCCCGACCCCGGTACAGCGGGGACCGACGACGACCCGCGCACGACGGCGGCCGAGAAGGCCGAACCCCCGGTCCCGCAAACGGCCTCCGGCCCCGCCACCCGGCCCCCGGCCGCGCCCCCTCCCGCAACGGCACCTCCTGCCGGGCCCTTCTCCGGCTCGGCGCCCCCTGCCGGGCCACCCCCGCCCCCGGCTCCCGCCGCCCCCGATCCCCGCACCAGCCCCGTGCCGGAGGGCCGTTCGCTGCGCGACCTGCCGCCGCTCCCCACGTCCTACCCGGCCTGGGAGCCGCCGGGAGAGCCCTCCGAGCCGCCCGCCACGAGGGCGGCCGGCCGCCCCACCACCCCCGACCGCCCCTCCGTCACCCACATCGGCGACGGCCCGCCCACCTACGAGGCCGAGCCGACCGCCCTTCCCGTCGCCGACCCGCAGGACCTGGGCAGCCTCGTCGCGGACACCGTGCTCGACGGCGCGCAGTACGGCACGTACACCCTGCGGGCCGCTTCCGTGCGCGGGGACTCGGCCCGCTACCGCGGCGAACTCCGGCGCGACGCACTGCTCACCGCCCGGTTCGGCAACGGTCCCGGCGCCCTTGTCCTGGTAGCGGTCGCGAGCGGTGCGCGGGCCGCCGAGGGCGCGCACCTCGCGGCCGCAGACGCCTGCCGCTGGATCGCCGGGTCGGTCGGCCGCAGCCAGGCGCGACTGGCCGAGGACATAAGGGCGGGGCGGCGCGGTGACCTCAAGTCCGGTCTGCACCGCCTCACCGACCGGACCTTCGGCAAGCTCCGCGCGCGTGCCGCGGAACTCGGTCTGGAGCCGGAGGAACACACCGCCGATCTGCGCTGCCTGCTCCTCCCCGCCGACCCGGACTGCCGCACCAGGGTCTTCTTCGGCGTCGGCGGAGGAGGCCTGCTGCGGCTGCGCGACGGCCGGTGGCAGGACATAGAGCCCCCGGAGCCGCGCCCCGATGCGCTCGTCGGCGCACCGGTGGTCGGTTTCGGTTCCGCACCGGCTCCGGCGCCGGTCGACGAGACGCCGCTGCACGGCACTCCCGAGGTGACCGGGCAGGGCGACCGGCTCACCATGGACCTGGGGATCACCACGCCCCCCGGCCCGCACGTGGACACCGTCCCGCCGACCTCCCCCTTCCGGTTCCGGGCGTCGGTGGCCCGGTCGGGTGACACGCTCCTGCTGTGCAGCGCAGGCCTCGCGGAGCCCCTGCGCGGCGAGAACGCGTTCGCCGACGAGCTGGCCGAACGCTGGGCCCGGAAGGACCCACCCGGCCTCGCCGCCTACCTCGCGGACGTGACCCTGCGCGTCAAGGGGTACGCCGACGACCGCACAGCGGTGGCCGCCTGGGAGGCATGAGCGCATCTTTCGTGGGTTGATGGGCAGGAGCGAGAAGATTGTCCTATTTACCTACGGAGAGGTGCGCCGCGTCATGGCGAAGCAGAAGGTGGCCGAGCAGTTCGTCGACATCCTGGTGCAGGCGGGCGTCCAGCGCATGTACGGAGTCGTCGGCGACAGTCTCAACCCGGTCGTGGACGCCATCCGCCGCAACGACGCCATCGACTGGGTGCACGTGCGGCACGAGGAGACCGCCGCCTTCGCGGCAGGCGCCGAGGCCCAGATCACCGGAAAGCTCGCCGCCTGCGCCGGTTCCTGCGGACCCGGCAACCTGCATCTGATCAACGGCCTGTTCGACGCGCACCGCTCGATGGCCCCGGTGCTGGCGCTCGCCTCGCACATCCCCTCCAGCGAGATCGGCCTGAACTTCTTCCAGGCCACCCACCCCGACAAGCTCTTCGACGAGTGCAGCCACTACAACGAGCTGATCTCGACCCCCAAGCAGATGCCCCGGGTCCTCCAGTCGGCCATCCAGCACGCGGTCGGCAGGGGCGGAGTCGGCGTGGTCTCGCTGCCCGGCGACGTCGCCGGCGAGCCCGTCGCCGAGGAGTCCCAGGAGCAGTCCCTCATCACCTCGCGGCCCGTCGTACGGCCCGGTGACGCCGACATCGCCGAGCTGACGGCGCTGATCGACGGCGCGCAGAAGATCACCCTGTTCTGCGGCAGCGGCACCGCGGGCGCGCACGCCGAGGTGATGGAGTTCGCCGAGCGGATCAAGGCCCCGGTGGGGCACGCACTGCGCGGCAAGGAGTTCATCCAGTACGACAACCCGTACGACGTCGGCATGAGCGGGCTGCTCGGCTACGGCGCGGCGTACGAGGCCATGCACGAGTGCGACCTGCTGATCCTGCTCGGCACGGACTTCCCGTACAACGACTTCCTCCCCAAGGACGTGAAGATCGTCCAGGTGGACGTGCGCCCGGAGCACCTCGGACGACGCTGCAAGCTGGACCTGGGTGTCTGCGGCGACGTCCGCGAGACGCTGCGCTGCCTGACCCCGCGGGTACGGGCCAGGAGCAACCGCAAGTTCCTCGACAAAATGCTGAAGAAGCACGCCGACCAGCTGGAGGGCGTGGTCAAGGCGTACACCCGTAAGGTCGAGAAGCACACCCCGATCCACCCCGAGTACGTGGCGTCCGTCCTCGACGAACTCGCTGACGAAGACGCGGTGTTCACCGTCGACACCGGCATGTGCAACGTCTGGGCGGCCCGCTACCTCACCCCCAACGGACGCCGCCGTGTCATCGGCTCCTTCTCGCACGGCTCGATGGCCAACGCCCTCCCGCAGGCCATCGGTGCCCAGTTCGTCGACCGGAACCGGCAGGTCGTCTCCATGTCCGGCGACGGCGGCTTCTCCATGCTGATGGGCGACTTCCTCACCCTCGTGCAGTACGACCTGCCGGTGAAGGTCGTCCTGTTCAACAACTCCTCGCTCGGCATGGTGGAGCTGGAGATGTTGGTCGACGGGCTGCCCTCGTACGGCACCACCAACCACAACCCTGACTTCTCGGCGGTGGCCCGCGCCTGCGGTGCCTACGGGGCGCGCGTGGAGAAGCCCAAGGAGCTGAAGGGCGCCCTGAAGGATGCCTTCCGGCACAAGGGCCCCGCTCTCGTCGAGGTCGTCACCGACCCCAACGCGCTGTCCATCCCGCCGCACATCAAGGCCGCTCAGGTGAAGGGCTTCGCCCTGTCCGCGGGGAAGGTGGTGCTGGACGGCGGCGTGGGACGGATGCTTCAGATGGCTCGTTCCAACCTGCGCAACGTCCCCCGCCCGTAAGCCCGCGTACGCCCCCGCCCCCGCAATCGATACGCCGGGAACGGCAGCCGTGCATCGGACGATGGGGCGAAACCCGGCACCCGGTACTCACTCAGCCCCCGCCGGACATGCGTGTCAGCTCCCCGGCGGGGCATGCATTCGGTGAGGGCGTTCGAGACGAAAGGGTCGAACCGGGGTGTGGGTGGGGGTTATGACGAGACAACATCCGGTCGGCGCCGGGCCGGTCGTACACGGGTGCTCGGCGGCGGGGGGCCCGGGGACGTCGAACGCGGACGCCCGTGCGCCCGCCGCCCAGATGGCGGACGAGGACGGCCGACGGTACGAGACGGCGGGGCTGCGCCGCAGGCTGGGTCACGCCGACCTGACGGCCGTGCCCGAAGTCCGGCACGCCCTGCGCGAGCTGCTGCGGTGCTGGGGCCGGCCCGGCCGTGCCGACATCGCGGAACTGCTCACCTGCGAACTGGTGACCAACGCCCTCATCCACACCGAGGGCGATGCGGAGGTGACGGCCGCACTGGCCGCCGCGAGGCTCCGCGTGGAGGTGCGTGACCGGCTGGAGCAGCTCCCCGAACCGCTGCTCGCGGACGCGGAACCCGACGGCAGCACGCATGGCCGGGGACTGTTCCTGGTACAGGCCCTCGCCGACGCCTGGGGCGTACGGATGCAGGGCCACGGCGGTGGGAAGGTGGTGTGGTTCGAACTCGACGGGGATCCGACCGCTGAATGATCCGGCCGAACCCCCGTCGCGTTCCTGCGGGCGGACCTGCCCGCCCGGTCAACCGAACTGCTGCTCAAGGTCCTTGAGCTTCTGTTCCAGCGAGTCCAGCCGGGGCAGGGCCTGCGTGTCGTCCTCGGCGGTCAGATCGACCGTCCTTGTCTCAACTCCCTTGGTCCCAGCGGCCTTCACGGCTTGGAGGGAGGGCCGGGAGCGAAGCGGCAGTTGTCCCGGCTCGGGTATGGCGGGCTCCGCGACGGCATGCGGCGCGGCGCCCGGCCCGCCCGACCCCAGGGCCGGCACATCGACCTGCCGCCCGCCGCGCCCTCGCCCCCAGGCGCGGTGCTGCCGGTTGATGGCCTTCAACTGCGCCCGCTCCAGCTTCTCGTGCTCCCGCCTGCGGAGACGGTTCTGCTCCTTCTGCCGCCGGTCCTCGCGCACCTCGTCGACCGCTTCGTCGAGCGTCCGTACGTTCTCCAGCAGCATCAGCGACCAGGCCCCGAAGGTCTCCCGGGGCGCCCGCAGCCAGCGAACGATGCGGATCTGCGGCAAGGGGCGTGGTACCAGGCCCTGTTCGCGCAGAGCCGCCCGGCGGGTCTGCTTGAGCGCGCGGTCGAAGAGGACCGCCGCGGACAGCGACATGCCGGCGAAGAAGTGCGGAGCACCCGCGTGCCCGAACCCCCGAGGCGCGTGCACCCAGTTGAACCAGGCGGCGGCCCCGGCGAACGTCCACACCAGCAGGCGCGAACCGAGCGCCGCGTCGCCGTGGCTCGCCTCCCGTACGGCGAGCACGGAGCAGAACATGGCCGCCCCGTCGAGCCCGAACGGGACCAGGTACTCCCAGCCGCCCGACAGGCTCAGGTTCTGCTGCCCGAAACCGACCAGCCCGTGGAAGGACAGGGCGGCGGCCACTGCGGCGCAGCAGAACAGCAGCACGTAGGAGGCGCTTCCGTAGAAGGCTTCCTTCCTGCGGCGCCGCTCCTCGCTGCGTTCCCACGAGTCCTCGCTGCTCGCACCGGCCTTCGCGCCCGCGCGCTTGCCGCGAGCGACCACCGCGACGGCCGCCAGGACACCCGCGATCATCACGACGGCGGGAAGCAGCCAGTCCAGCGATATGTCGGTCATTCTCATTGCGGAGTCCCTTTGCGTCAGCGCAGCGGCGACCACGTTCGTGGAGACGGTCCCGGGGACAGCCCACGCAGTGCGGACCGCGGATCGCGCTCGGTGCGTTCCGGCGACATATTGGCCCACGCCGCGAGGTGCACAAGGGGTTTCGGGACAAGAGAACGCCAACGGGACTCCGCGTCATGCGGAAAGGTGGCGATTTTTCGAACTGCCGCTCCCGTCTGCGGAGTTGGGTTCGAATCACGCCACCCGCACGGGTGGCGTGGCGATCATGCGGAGGTTACGGCCTGCGCGAGGAGCTTCTGTACCCGGTCCGCGTCACAGGTGCGGGGGCAGGTGGTGCAGGTGTCCTCGGGGCGCAAGGTGTAGAAGAAACAGCAGGTGGCGCGGTCCCGGGTGGGCAGCGACTCGCCGTTCGGACCGGTCAGCTCGCGGAAGCCGGCGGCGGCGCGGTAGGGGGCCGTCGCGCCGGGCAGCAGCAGCTCCAGCTCCGCCATGGCCCGCTGCTCCTCGCCGAGCAGATGCGCCACGTACCAGAGGCCCTCGACGATCTCGTCCGTCGCCATGCCCCACAGCGCGTGCGCCCGCCGCCGCATGCGCGGCCCGAAGCCCGTCAGCACCGGTTCCAGATGCTCGGCCAGCGCGTCCCGCGCCTCCGCGCGCAGCGCCTCCTCGTCGGGCACGACGCGCGCGCCGGGCAGTGCCGCCGCCGGATCGTCCGGCAGACACGCGAACTCCTCCACCCGCACGGTCATCCGGCCCAGCACCCGCTGGAACGCCACCTGGGAGACCGGCGTCCGGGGCACCCGGCGGTGCAGGAACCAGGGCACGGTGATCAGCAGGCAGGCGGGCCAGGCGTAGCGGTGCAGGCCGAAACTGGCGATCACGTCGGGGCGGGCCCGCTGCCCGTAGTCCCGCACCACCTGCGCGTTGTCCCAGGCCAGGAACGCGTCCAGGGCGCCGCCCCCGGCGGCCAGCTCGTCGGCGCCGACCCAGCCGCCGCCGCGCGGGGCCGCTTCGCCCTCCGCCAGCTCCCGCACGACCAGCGAGGGGAAGACCTCGGTCAGGCGCGCGTAGGAGTCCGCCACGGCGGACGCGGCGGGCGGACGTGCTGCGCCGGAGGGGAGCAGGGCGGGGACGGTCATGCAGGGGACCACCGAATCGAAATCTTGGGTCGTGTGCAGGTAAGCCTTACCTTACCCGATCATTCCCGGATTTGAACTGCGGGACGTGCCGCCTAGGCTGCACCAGAGGTACATGAGCCCGCACAACGGAGGTGGACCAGGTGGAGCAGCACCGGCGACACGCCTCCGCCGCACCCTCCGCGGCCGAGGAGCGGGTACCCGAACAGACCCGTGGCGAACGCCGGCCGCGCGCCCCACAGACGCACGGGGACCACCTCCACGGCACACCCACCGCACCCCGTCCGGCTCCGGCCCGGCTCGTCCGGCACTCCGTGCGCGGCCAGATCCTGAACGCGCTGCGTGCCGCTCTCGTCAGCGGCGAACTGGCCCCCGGCCAGGTCTACTCGGGCCCCGCCCTCGGCGCCCGCTTCGGCGTCTCGGCCACGCCGGTGCGCGAGGCGATGCAGCAACTGGCCCTGGAGGGCGCGGTGGAGGTGGTCCCCAACCGCGGGTTCAGGGTCGCCGAACGCGACGAGGCCGAGCTGTCCGACCTGGCGGAGGTACGGGCACTGATCGAGGTGCCGACCATGCTCGGACTCGCCCGCACCGTGGAGGCAGCGCAGTGGCGCGGTCTGCGCCCGCACGCCGTTGCCACCACCATGGCGGCGGCCCGGGGCGACCGGGCCGCGTACGCGGAGGCCGACCGGGCCTTCCACAGCGCGGTGCTCGGCCTCAGCGGCAACGCCCAGCTCGTGCGGACCGCGGCCGAACTCCACCGGCGGGCGCAGTGGCCGTTGGCGGGCGCGCGCGACGGCGGCCGGGCGGACCTGGTGGCGGACGCCGCCGAGCACACGGCACTGCTGGAAGCCCTGCTCGACCGGGACCTGTTGGCCGTGGAGTCACTCGTACGAGAGCACTTCGCGGGCGGTGCCGGCCGGCCGTAAGGCGCGCGGGCACCCGCACTCCTGAAGGGGTCCCGCCCGCCCTGCCCCCGGCCCGTGCGGGACAAGTCCACCCGAACGGGTTCAGATCGCCGCGGCCGGCGGCGACAGCTGCGACGCGAGCCACGTCGGGACCCCGTCCAGCAGGTGGAACAGCCGGGACGCCTCCGCACGCAGCCGCGTCGCCTCCGGCTCGGGCTCGGCATCCGCGAGGGCGGCCAGTGCCGGTGCCGTGCCCACGAGGTAGCCGAGTTCCTCGCGTATCCGCAGGGACTCCGCGAACCCGTGCCGCGCTTCCGCCAATTCCCCCTCGCGCAGGGCCAGTCCGGCCAGGTGCCGCCAGGTGAAGGAGAGCAGCAGCGGCTTGTGGTGGGTGGTGGCCCCCGCGTGGGCGCGGCGGTAGGCGGCGCGTGCCGACTGCGGGGAGTCCGAGAGGTGCTCGGCGATCAGGCCCCGCCGGAAATCGAGCAGCGGGCGGTTGGCGGAGCCGGGGTGCAGGAGGGCCGCGGCCCGGCCGAGCGCCGACCGGGCTTCGTCCGCCCGGTCCCGTACCCCCAATACCGTTGACGCGTAGGCGAGATGGCCGCGTTCGCAGGCCGCCCCGCCGCGCTCGTCGTCGTCCTTGGCGAGGGCCTCGGCGCTGCGCAGCGCCTCCTCGGCCTCCGGCCAGCCCTGTTCGGTGAACAGACAGCGCTCCACGAGCAGCGCCGCGCGCTGGAGTGCGGCGGCCGCCCCGGAGCGGGCTTCCAGGAGGGCCGCTGCGTCCGTCCAGCAGCCACGGGAGCGCAACCGCCACACCGCGGTCTGGAGCGGCCCGCCTCCCCCCTCGAAAGCCCCCGCCGACTCCGAGTCGGACTCCGTACCGGAACCAGACATGGCGGTGTCCGCCACATTGCCCTCCCCGAGCGCGCCATTGAGCTGTGAAGTAGAACCGTGCGGATGTCCTACGGATGGTTCTTCGGACGTCCGGTCGTGCGCATCACAGCATGGATTGGCGCACCGGGCCAAGAGGCCGGGTGAATTTTTTCACAAAGCGGGGGTTCCGCCCGCTCGTCCGCAGGGGGACGATTTCGGGTCAGCTCATGCGCAGGGCCAGGAAGAAGTCCAGTTTGTCTTCCAGTCGCGAGAGGTCACGGCCCGTCAGTTGCTCGATCCGCCCGACGCGGTAGCGCAGCGTGTTGACGTGCAGGTGGAGCCGGGTCGCGCAGCGCGTCCAGGAGCCGTCGCTCTCGAGGAACGCTTCGAGGGTGGGGATCAGCTCGGCACGGTGCTTGCGGTCGTAGTCGCGCAGCGGGTCCAGGAGGCGTGCGGTGAAGGCGCGGCGCACGTCGTCGGGGACGAAGGGGAGCAGGAGCACGTGCGAGGCCAGCTCGTGGTGGCCCGCGGCGGCGACCCGGCCGGGGCGGGCGGCGGCGACCCGGCGGGCGTGCCTGGCCTCCTCCAGGGCGCCGCGCAGGCCCTCCGCGGAGTGCACCGGGGCGCTGACACCCAGGGTGAGCCGCCCGTCGTCGGCGAGCCCGCCCGACAGGGGCGCCTGTACGGCGGTCAGCAGCGTCTCCGCGTGCAGCCCGGGGCTCGCGCCCTCCTCCGGCAGATCGGCGGCCACGGCGGGCAGCGGAACCAGCGCGATGGCCTCCTCTCCGCTGTAGGCCACCGCTATCCGGTCGGCGGGCTCGGCCGAGGTGGCGAGCGAGTCGGCCGGAATGGTGGGGTCGACCAAGATCTCTTCGAGCAGCGCCTGCGCGGCCGGACCGCTCTCGACGGCGCCGCCGTCCCACTCGATGCGGGCCACCACCACCTGCCAGTGCGGTGCCGCCCCCAGACCGGGCAGCAGCACCGGGGCGGCCACCCGCAGCCTGGCGGCGATCTCGGTGGGCGGTGCACCCGCCTGGACCAGCTCCAGCACCTCCTGGGCGAGCCTGCGCCGCACCGTACGGGCCGCGTCGCGGCGCTCGCGCTCCACGGCGATGAGCTGGGTGACGCCCTGGAGCAGGTCGAGACGGGCGGCCGGCCAGTCGCCCGCGTCCGCCTCCACGGCCAGCAGCCAGTCCGACAGGACGCTCTCCCGGACGTCGCGGGAGGCGGCCGTGCCGGCGAGGGCGGCGGCGTTGCGGTCCGCCGTGCGGATCGGGAACAGCGAGTACGGGGTGCCGTCCAGCATCACCCGGTGCGGACTGCGGCGGCCCGTACGGCTGGCCGCCAGGTGCTCGGCGGCCAGGGCGGGGCCGACCCCCGCGGACAGCGGGGCGTCGGAACCTGCCACCTGGCGGCCGACGGGGGAGAGCACCCAGGCGTGCAGGTCCAGGTCCGAGGTCAGCAGGTCGAGGACGACCTCGGGGCCGCCGCCGGCGGGTCCCGACGTCATCAGCCGGCGGTGCCGGTCGACCACCGCCGCCAGGTCCCCCGCCCGCTCGCCCGACACCTGCCGCACGACGTGCTCGGTGATCGTGGCGAAGGCCACCGCCTCGCTGACGGAGAAGAGCGGGAGGCGGTGCCGCTCGCACGCCTCGACCAGGTCCGCCGGCACGCTGCCCAGCTCCGCCTCGCCCGCCGCCAGGCCCACTACGCCGGACGAGGCGAGGAGCCGTACGAACGGTTCGGAATCCTCCGGGGAGTGCCGCCAGGCCAGCCCGGTCAGCACCAGCTCGCCGCCGGAGAGGTAGCGGCTCGGGTCGCGCAGGTCGGTGGTCATGACGCCGCGCACGGTGCGGTCGAGTTCCTCCTCGCCGCCCATCAGGCGCAGGCCCAGCGCATCGGTTTCCAGCAGGGCGCGCAGCCGCATCGTCGTGTCGCCGCCGTTCTTTCTCGTACCGGGGGTGGAGTCGTGTTCTCCGTGAGGTGCGGAGAGGTTGCCGATCCCCGCCTTTCGTTCGAATCTACAAGACGAGATGGGCGACCAGCCAACTCCTTCATGGTTTCGGTGACTGCACCGTGTCACCTGCGGCTTGTGTACTGAGGCCACGACCGTGTGAACGGGGCATGAACGAAGGCCCCGGAGCGGCGCGGAACAGAACGCAACCGGACAGTCGCCCCCCGATACGAAGAGAGAGCCACGCATGGACTTCCTTCGCCCCGCCGGCTGGGAGGAAGCGCTCGCAGCCGAGGCCGAGCACTCCACCGCTGTGCACCTCGCGGGTGGCACCGATGGGACGGCCGGGATCAGCTTCGACCACCGGCGTCCCGGGCGCCTTCTGGATCTCTACCGCACTTCAGTACGGCGGGAGCGCCTGACCGGGACATGATCCCGCCCCCCCAGAACTCCCGGGCGGCGCTGCCGACAGGAACGTCACACTTCCTCCCGCCACGTCGCCCGGGGTCCACAGTCCGCCCACCCGGCGGCAGTCTCACCGCAAGTGCAGTTCGTATGCGTTCGTCTCGGACCGTCCTCCGGGTCGTGCAGCCCTTTGAAGTCCCCGAATTCCCCAACCGCGAGCGGTATGCGGGATGCCCCTATGAACCTTGGGAGACAGGCATCATGACCCAGTCGTCAGTGGAGCCAAGAACATCGTCGGAGGACGCCGGCGCGGGATCGCGCCCGCCGGCCGGGCGGTCGTGGCTCGACCGCTACTTCCACATATCGGACCGGCAGTCCACCGTCGCGCGTGAGGTGCGCGGCGGCATCACCACCTTCATGGCGATGGCGTACATCCTCCTGCTCAACCCGCTGCTCCTCGGCGGCGAGGACGTCGAGGGCAGCGTCCTCAGCCAGCCGGCGCTGATCACCGCGACCGCGCTCGCGGCGGCCGTCACCACCCTGCTGATGGGCTTCGTCGGCAAGGTCCCGCTGGCCCTCGCGGCCGGTCTCAGTGTCTCCGGCGTGCTCGCCTCCCAGGTCGCACCCCAGATGACCTGGGGCCAGGCCATGGCGATGTGCGTGATGTACGGCGTCGTGATCATGCTGCTGGTGGTCACCGGGCTGCGTGAACTGATCATGAACGCGATCCCGCTCGCGCTCAAGCACGGCATCACCATGGGCATCGGCCTCTTCATCGCCCTGATCGGGCTGGTGAAGGCCGGCTTCGTGCACCCCGGCAAGGCGACGGTCCTCTCCCTCGGCCCGACCGGTGAACTCGCCGGCTGGCCCGTGCTGCTCTTCGCCGTCACCCTGCTGCTGATCTTCATGCTGCAGGCCCGCAACGTGCCCGGCGCGATCCTGATCGGCATCGTCACCGGCACCGCCCTGGCGATCGTCCTCAACGCGCTCATCGACATCGACCCCAAGAGCTGGACCAGCGGTGCTCCGGAGCTCACGGGCAGCGCGGTCTCGATGCCGGACTTCTCGCTCTTCGGAGAGGTGCAGTTCACCGGCTGGGGCGACATCGGCGCGCTGACCGTCGGCATGATCGTCTTCACCCTGGTGCTGGCCGGCTTCTTCGACGCGATGGCCACCATCATCGGCGTCGGCACGGAAGCCAAGCTCGCCGACGACAAGGGCCGCATGCCCGGCCTGTCCAAGGCACTGTTCGTCGACGGCGCCGGCGGTGCCATCGGCGGTGTCGCGGGCGGCTCGGGACAGACCGTCTTCGTGGAGTCCGCGACGGGAGTCGGCGAGGGTGCCCGCACGGGCCTGTCGGCCGTCGTCACGGGCCTCTTCTTCGCCGCCTGTCTCTTCTTCACCCCGCTCACCGCGATCGTGCCCGCCGAGGTGGCCTCCGCCGCCCTGGTCGTCATCGGCGCGATGATGATGCAGAACGCGCGCCACGTGGACTGGGCCGACCGGGCCACCGCCATCCCGGTCTTCCTGACCGTCGTGCTGATGCCCTTCACGTACACCATCACCACCGGTGTCGCCGCGGGCGTCATCGCCTGGACCGTCATCAAGGTGGCCCAGGGCAAGGCCCGCGAGCTGGGCGTCTTCATGTGGGCGCTGACGGGGATCTTCGTCGTGTACTTCGCCCTGCACCCGCTGGAGAGCTGGCTCGGCGTGGGGTAGCAGTACCCCTACGGGGGCCCGACGCCCTCCACACATCCGCACCTCGACCCGAGGAGACCGCCGTGCTGGACATCGCCGAGGAGCTGGACCGGTGGGCCCGGCAGGGACGGGAGTTCGCCGTGGCCACGGTCGTGGCCACCAGCGGGAGCTCGCCCAGGCAGCCCGGCGCGGCCCTCGCCGTCGACAGCGACGGCACGGCCATTGGGTCGGTCTCCGGCGGATGCGTGGAGGGCGCCGTCTACGAACTGTGCAAGCAGGCACTGGACGACGGCGAAAGCGTTGTCGAACGCTTCGGCTACAGCGACGAGGACGCCTTCGCCGTCGGCCTGTCCTGCGGCGGCGTCCTCGACGTCCTCGTCACCCCGGTGCGCCACGACTTCCCCGGACGCGAGGTCGTCGCCGCCGCGTGTGCGGCCGCCGCCGAAGGAGGAACGGCCGCACTCGCCCGGATCACCCGGGGCCCGGCGGAACTCCTCGGCCGCCCCCTGCTCGTCCGCCCCGACGGCACGTACGAGGGCGGGCTCGGCGGGCACCCCGGCCTGGACGGCACCGCCGCGGCCGAGGCCCGCGCGATGCTGGACGCGGGCCGGACCGGCGCCCTGGAGATCGGCGCGGACGGCTCGCGCTGCGGACAGCCGCTGACACTGCTCGTCGAGTCGAGCGTGCCGGCCCCCCGAATGATCGTCTTCGGGGCGATAGATTTCGCCGCCGCACTGGTCAGGGCCGGGAAGTTCCTCGGCCACCACGTGACCGTGTGCGACGCGCGGCCCGTCTTCACCACGCGGGCCCGCTTCCCGGAGGCGGACGAGCTGATCGTGGACTGGCCGCACCGCTACCTGTCCGCGACCCGGGACGAGGGCCGGATCGACGGCCGGACCGTCCTGTGCGTGCTCACCCACGACGCCAAGTTCGACGTCCCCCTGCTGGAACTGGCACTGCGGCTTCCGGTCGCCTACGTCGGCGCGATGGGGTCCCGCCGCACCCACCTCGACCGCAACGAACGCCTCCGGGCGGTGGGCCTGAGCGAACAGGAGCTGGCCCGGCTGCACTCGCCGATCGGCCTGGACCTGGGCGCGCGGACGCCGGAGGAGACGGCACTGTCGATCGCGGCGGAGATCGTCGCCGCGCGGAGGGGCGGGACCGGAGTGTCACTGGCGGGGGCGCACACGCCGATCCACCACGACGGGGCACAACCGCGCGAGACCGGGGACGCGGCGTAACGCAAGGGGCGCACGAGCGGCACCGGGGACCCCGCTTCGGAATGCGTTCCGCGAGGACCCCCGACGCGCGGACGAGCGGCCCCGGAACGGCCCTCTCCGCGCCCATCCTGACCCGTCGTCACCGGGTGTGCGGCGCGGCGGTGCCGCTCACCCGTCCGCTCGTCCCAAGGCGCCCCCGGGCCCGATCTGATGCACCGTGAGTTCCGTGCCCGGGAGCAACGGAAGCTTCCCCACTCTTGACGCGCACATGGCCCTGGGCAACTCTCGTGCGGGAACCGCTCCCGCACGTCCTCGCGACCCAGGAGTGCCCCATGCGACCCGTGCAGCCCGTACCGACCCTGAGTCCGGATTCGCGCCACCGCCGCAAGCGCCACCCCCTGCACCGCCGCGGCACCCTCGCCCTCGCCGCCCTCCCCCCGCTCGCCGCGGGCGTCATCTGGGCCGTCACCGCGGGCCCGGCCTCCGGCGCACCCGAACCCCCCGCGGCCGCCGCGGGCCCGCCCGCCCCCGCCCTCGCCGGCAGCCCCCGCCTCTACACCCCCCTCGCCAACCCGGACGCGTACAAGCAGGCACTCGAACTCGGGCAGGCGGGCGGACGCCTCGGCAAGGACGCGATCCGGATCATCGGCATGGTGCGCACCCCGCACGCCGTCTGGTACGGCGACCAGACGCCCGCAGCCGTCGAGAAGGACGCCCGCGCCGTCACCCGGGACGCCGACGTCGACGGCTCCATGCCCGTCTTCGCGCTCTACAACATCCCCGGCCGCGACTGCTCCCACTACTCCGCCGGCGGCGCGAGCAACACCGCCGAGTACAAGGCGTGGATCGACGGCGTCGCCAAGGGCATCGGCAAGCGCGACGCGCTCGTCGTCCTCGAACCCGACTCGCTCGCGCTGCTGCCCTCCGAGTGCGGGCAAGGCAACGAGAAGGAGAAGACCGACGCCCGCTACGAAGAGGTCAACTACGCGGTCAGCACCCTCGCGGCGCTCCGCAACACCCGCGTCTACCTCGACACCGGGCACGCCGGCTGGCACGACGTCGCCAGTATCGTGCCGCGCCTGGTGAAGGGCGGCATCAAGAACGCCACCGGCTTCTACACCAACGCCTCCAACTACCAGACCGACGAGGCGAACTCCTGGTACGGCAAGCTGATCTCGTCCTGCCTGGCACACGTCGACGCCGGCGGCAAGGCCGAGGACTGCCCCTCCCAGAAGGACCCGAAGGCCGAGGCGCAGGCCTGGATCGCCGAGAACGTCACCACCGCACCGGGCAGGATGAAGCACTTCGTCACCGACACCAGCCGCAACGGCAAGGGCCCCTGGAGCCCGCCCGCCGACAAGTACACCGACCCGCAGGACTGGTGCAACCCGCCGGGCCGCGGCCTCGGCGTGCGGCCCACCACCCGCACCGGCGATCCGCTGCACGACGCCAAACTGTGGATCAAGACGCCGGGCGAGTCGGACGGACTGTGCCTGCGGGGCACGCCCGGTCCCAAGGACCCGGAACGGGGCACGGTCGACCCCAAGGCCGGCGACTGGTTCCCCGACCAGGCCCTGGAACTCGTCCGGCTGGCGAACCCGCCGCTCCTGCCCCCGGGCCACGCGGGGGAGTCCGGCGGGGCGGAGCCCGAGGACGCGTCGGCGGGCTCCGGCATCGCGGAGGGCGAGCCCGACCCCGGCCGCTGAAGGCCACCGCGCGCACCCGGGGCGGGGTGCGCGCGGGCCTCCGTACCGCTGTAGCGTGGGCGGGATGGGAACTGCCGTACACGTGCCGCAGACCCGGGACATGATCGGGGACGAGCTCTCCGGCGACGAGGCGTTCACCGCTCTGCGGCACTACGGCGGCCGCAAGCTGCTGATCGACGCGTTCGCACGGTTCCGGTACGCCGACGGATTCAGCCACGCCCGCTCGCTGGGCTACCAAGTGGTGCTCGGCATCGTGCCGTTCCTCGTCGCCGTCGTCGGCGCGGCGGCCACCGTGCACACCGACGCGGTGGGCCGGGTGGTCGAACGCACCCTGGTCAAGATCGTCCCCGGCAACAGCGCGGACCTCGTCGCCGAGGCCTTCGACGAGGCACGGCACAGCGCCGGCGCGGGCACCTGGACGGCCGTCGCGATGTGGACCGGACTCGTCTTCGCGCTGGTCAACCTGACGTCCGCGATGGCACAGATCGAACGCGGCGCCAACCGCATCTACGGGATCGAGCGGGACCGGCCGTTCCCCCGCAAGTACGGCCGGAGCATGCTGCTCGCCGGTGCCGCCGGAGTGCCGCTGGTGCTCGGCTTCCTCGTACTGGTCGCGGGCGACGCCGTGGGAGACGCACTGGCCGCGGCGTTCGGCCGGCCGGGCTGGTGGCTGGGCTGGTGGCACGCCATGGACATCCCGGCCGGCGTCCTGCTGACCTGGGTGGCCTCCGCGGTGATCCTGCGGTGGTCACCGCGCCGACGCCAACCGGGCTACACCTGGCTCGCTTTCGGGTCCGCCGTGCACCTGGTGCTGTGGGTCGGATCGACCTGGCTGCTCACCGTCTACGTGGCGCACAGCGGCAGCTTCGGCGCGCTGTACGGCCCGCTGACCGCCTTCGTGGCGCTGCTCCTGTGGGCCAACCTCACCGGCGTCGCCCTCTTCCTCGGCGTCGCCTTCGCCGCTCAGCTGGAGGCGGCCCGCGCGGGACTCACCGACGCGGTACGCCCCGACCCGGGCCCCGGCGGCGAGGGCGACTTCCCCGTACTCCCGGCCGAGCGTACGAAGGGCTCCGCCGACGACTGCACGAAGAGTCCCGCGGACGCCCCCGCACCCGGCCCTACAAGTACCGCCTGATCGGCGTGACCGACGCCTCCCGCAGCCGCTGCAGCACGCCCCGCCGGCGCCACCTCTCGCCGTCGATCGCCTCGCTGCGGGCCACGTCCTCGTCGAAGTGCCCGTCCAGGACGGCGGTGAACTCCTCGTCCAGCACCGCCAGCATCACTTCCTCGTCGTGGTCCAGGGACCGCCGGTCGAAGTTGGTCGAACCCGTCAGCGTGGCCACCGAGTCGACCGTGATGATCTTCGCGTGCATCATCGTCGGCTGGAAGTGCCAGATCTTCACCCCGCAGGCCGTCAGCTCCTCGTAGTGCTGCTGGCCGGCCAGCTGGCACACCCGCTTGTCGGTGTACGGGCCCGGCAGCAGCAGTTCCACCTCCACACCGCGCCGCGCCGTCGCACACAGCAGTTCGACGAAGTAGGCGTCGGGGGCGAAGTACGCCGTGGCCAGCCGCACCCGTACCTCCGCCGACTCCAGCACCACCCGCAGCAGGGTCTGCATGTCCTGCCAGCCGAAGCTGGCCGACCCGCGCACCACCTGGACCACCGCGTCGCCCTGCGCCCGGTGCTCCACGAACCGGTCGCGGTCGTCGAAGAGTTCGTCGCTGCACTCCGCCCAGTTCTGTGCGAAGGCCGCCGCCACGCCGTCCACCGCCGGTCCGCGCACTTCCACGTGCGTGTCCCGCCACTCGCCGGGATGCCTGGCGTCCCCGCACCACTCCTCGGCGATGCCCACGCCGCCCGTGAACGCGCGCTCCTCGTCCACGATCAGCGCCTTGCGGTGACAGCGGTGGTTCTGCTTGAGGGGCGAGAGCCGCAACGGCTTGCGGAACCAGGCGACCGTCACCCCCGCCGCGTCCATCTCGGCGAGGAGTTCCTTGTCGATGAGCCGCGAGCCGAACCCGTCGAGCAGCAGCCGTACCCGCACCCCCGCCCGCGCCCGCTCCGCCAGCGCGAACGCGAAGTCCCGGGCGATGTCGCCCTTCCAGTACACGAACGTCATCATGTCGATCGTGTACTCGGCCTCCGCCACCGCCCGCAGCATCGCGGGGAATATCTCGTCGCCGTTGCGCAGCGCCGTGAGGTGGTTTCCCTCGGTCGCGGCGATGCCGATCAGCCGCTCCAGCCGCCGCCGGATGCGCTGCTTGCGGGCTGCGGCCTCGGTGTGCTTCCCGTCGCCGTGCGACGCCTGGGCGGGTATGAGATCGGCGGTCATGACGAGGCGGCTCCTGGAAGGGGTGGCAGCGGGGCGGGGGCAGATGGGTCGGATCAGCGCACCTCGATGCCGATCAGACACGTGTCGTCGTCGGTGTCGGAGCGGCTGTGGGTGAGGAGCTGGTCCAAGTGCTTCTCCAGCTCGGGCGGGGCCTTGCCCGCCAGCGCGAGGAGCTGCTCCAGGGACTCCTGCACCGTGCGGTCGCGCCGCTCGATCAGGCCGTCCGTGTACATCAGGAGGCGGTCCCCGGCCTCCAGGACGAGTTCGTCCTCCGTGTACGGGGCCAGACCGATCGCCCCGAGGAGTATGCCGGGCGGCATGGGCAGCGCCGCCGCGGCCCCGTCCCGTACCAGCACCGGCGGCGGGTGGCCCGCACGGGCCCAGCGCAGCAGCCGGGTCGCCGGGTCGAAGATGCCGCAGATCGCGGTGGCGGTCACCTGCTCGGTGAGATGGTGGGCGACCGAGTTCAGCCAGCCGAGCAACTGGGCCGGCCCGGCGCCCGTGGCGGCGAGCCCGCGCAGCGCGTTGCGCAGCACGACCATCCCGGTCGCCGCGTCGATGCCGTGCCCCGCGACGTCGCCGACCGCGAGCAGGACCTTGCCGTCGGGGAGCGCGACCGCGTCGTACCAGTCGCCGCCGACCAGGTGCTCCTCCTCGGCGGGCCGGTAGCGGACCGCGACCAGCAGCCCGGAGGTGTCCACCGCGTCGCGGGTCGGCGGCATGATGGCCTGCTGGAGCTGGAGGGCGAGCCTGCTGCGCTCCGCCGCCTGCTCCTCGGAGTCCGCGAGCCGGTCGCGGGTGGCGGCCAGCGCCACCTCGGTCCAGTGCTGGGACGACACGTCCTGGTAGGCACCGCGCACCGACAGGATGTTCCCGCCCGGGTCGGTGACGGGTTCGGCGACGATACGGATGTGCCGCATCACCCCGTCCGCCCGGCGCAGCCGGAACGCCGTGGACGCCGAGTGGCGGTGGTGCATCAGGGTGCGCAGGAAACGGCCGATGGCCACCGAGTCGTCGTCGTGCGCGTGCCGGTGCAGCCGCTCCAGCGGAACGGGGGATGAACTCGGCGGCAGGCCGAACAGGGAGAACAGCTGACTGTTCCACAGGATCTCCCCGGTGACGGCGTTCTCCTCGAACCCGCCGATCCGGCCCAGGCGCTGGGCGTGCTGGAGGAGGGAGGCCAGGCGGGACGCCTCGTCCTCCAGCCGCCAGCTCAGCAGCACCGAATCGCCGTAGCGGCCGATGCCCACCGATGCCACGGACACCAGCGGCACCTCGTCCACCTGGGAGCTGAGCGCCATCCGGCCCGCCCGGAAGGGCTCGCCGGTGGCGTGCACCCTCAGCAGGTGCTCGTACAGGCCACCCTGCTGGGCGCTCAGCGGGTACGCCTCCAGCCAGCGCATCCCCGTCAGCAAGGACCGGGAACGCCCCGACAGGTCGGTGAAGCGCCCGTTGGCGTACGCGATGTGGAAGTCGACCACCTCGTCGCGGCCGTTGAGGAGCGGCAGCAGCACGAGCGCCGGGTCGAGCAGACCGTCGGCGAGGTCGGCGAGCGGGCCCGCCTGCTCGTCCGGCGGGATACCCGCCGCGGCGACCGACACGTCGATGCCGGGCAGGGTGTGCGCGCACAGGTCGGCGAGCGCGTCGAGCTGGCGGGTGGCCGCCTGGGTCAGCGGGGGCTGCGGCTGCGGCCAGCACACCTCCAGCACGCCCAGGATGCGGCCTCCCACCTCGGCGGGCAGGATGCTGCGCGCCCCGTCGGAGCCGTGGCGCAGCCCGATGCCGGGGGTGTCGCAGGGCAGCGTCCCGTACCAGCGCGGGCGGCGCTCGGCCAGTACCTGCTGCGCCCAGGTGCGCACGCCCGGCGGCACGTACCGCCAGCGTTCGGCCTCGCCGCGGGAGAAGCCCGCGTGCCCGGCGAGTATCAGCGCGCCGTCGCGGCCGGCGGCCCACAGCGCCAGCGCACTCGCGCCCAGCGGGGCGAGCGCCTGCTCGAACAGCGACTGCACTGCGGTCTGCGCGTCGCCGGTCATCGACCCGGTCTCGGCGGCGCGCAGCCGCAGCACGTTCCCGGGCCGGGCGGAGTCGCCGGGCGACGCACCCGCCGGCGCCTGCGACGGAATACGGGGCGAGGAGTCCGCGAGGTCGCTCGCCGGCGCGTCCGGGGCGGATCCGGCCGACGGAGGGCCGTCGGCGGAGAACATGTCCCGCCCCGGCTCCCGCCCCGGGCGGGAGTCCGCGGGGAGCGTCCCCGGTGGGGGCCCGTCCGCCCGGAGCAGTTCGGACGGGAGCGAGCCCGGAGGCAGGCCCTCCGTCCGCAGGAGGTCCGCCACCAGCTCCTCGGCCCGCAGCACGCCCGCCGCGAGCGTGCCTGGGGGCAGGGTCTCCGCCACGTGGTCGTCGGCCGCCCCGTTCACGATGTCGGCGGCCAGTTCGAGCAGCGGCAACCGCGCGGCCTCGGCCAGCTGCTCCAGGTGCAGTGCCGCCTCGGCGGGCCCGCCCTGACCGCGCTCGACGAGGATGCCGGTCGCGATACCGATCAACGCCCGTGCGTCTGCCGAGTCCTGCGCCAGCGTCAGGTCACGGCGCAGCTGCTCGATGGTGGCGGCCAGCGCGTCCAGCGGCTGGGTCGCCGCGACGGGTGCGGGCCGGCCCGCACCGGCCGGGGGGCCGTCCGCGGTGTGCGTGAGCAGCTCCGGGGCGAACGCGGACCCGTCCGCGGTGAAGGAGTCGCCGGGCGTGAAGGAACCGTAGGGCCCTGAGGCGTCCCCGCTCACCGGGTGAGCCAGGTGCGCATGCGGTCCACCAGGTCGCCGGCGTCCACGGGCTTGGTGATGTAGTCGCTTGCGCCGGCCGCCAGGCACTTGTCCCGGTCGCCCTCCATCGCCTTCGCGGTCACCGCGATGATCGGCAGGTCGGCGTGCTCGGGCATGGCGCGGATCGCGGCGGTCGCGGCGTACCCGTCCATCTCGGGCATCATCACGTCCATCAGAATCAGTTCCACCCCGCCGTGCATGGCAAGCACCTCAAGGCCCTTGCGGCCGTTGTCGGCGTGCAGCACGCGCATACCGTGCAGTTCGAGAATGCCGGTCAGGGCGTACACGTTGCGGGCGTCGTCGTCGACGACCAGGACGACCCGGCCCGACAGGTCGAGCGCCCCGTCCCCGGCGGGCTCCGAGGCCTGCGCCGGCTCCACGGCGGGAGCCGTGGGACGCACCAACGGCAGGACGTCCGCGGGCCGTTCGGCCGTCAGGTGCAGCGCGATCCGCTCCCGCAGCTCGTCCAGACTGGGCAGCAGCTCCAGCGGTTTGGACTTCGACCAGTCGATGATCCGCTGTTCCTGGCCCGCCTCCAGCGGCCGCGTGTGGTGGGCGAGCACCGGCACCTGACGCAGTGCCGGATCGCCGTCCAGCGCCTCCAGGAGCCGCATCGCGGACCCGCCGGGCATGTCGAGGCCGATGACCACACAGTGGCACGGGTCGTTGGCGAGCGCCGCGGCCGCCTCCTCGGGGCCCACGGCCGTACGGACGTGCACGGGCCCCCGGGTGTCCGGCAGCGAACCCTCCGCCAGCTCCGCGACCGCACTCTCCGCGACCAGCGACAGCAGGCCGCGCGGCCGGTCCTCTATGACGAGCAGCCGGCGCTGCTGTGCCGGTACGACCGCGGCCGACGCCCCGGGCGCCCTCTCGCCGCCCTGCGCGAGTGCCGGGTCCGCGTACGCGGCGGGCGACTCGAAGCGGGCCACCGGGATGTACAGCGTGAAGGTGCTGCCCTCGCCCGGTGCGCTGGTCACCTGGATCGCGCCGCCCAGCAGGTGCGCCATCTCCCGGCTGATGGACAGCCCGAGGCCGGTGCCGCCGTACTTGCGGCTGGTCGTGCCGTCCGCCTGCTGGAACGCCCCGAAGATCGCTTCGAGCTGCGGTTCGGCGATGCCGATGCCGGTGTCCATCACACGGAACGCGACGGCCGGGCCGTGCGGGCGCACCGACGGCGGCAGGTCGTTGCCGATCGCCGGGTCGATGCGCAGCTCCACCGCACCCGACTCGGTGAACTTCACCGCGTTGGACAGCAGGTTGCGCAGCACCTGGCGCAGCCGCGAGTCGTCGGTGACCAGTTCGGCGGGCGCGCTCGGCGCGACGCTGATCCGGAAGTCCAGACCCTTCTGCGCGGTCATCGGACGGAACGTCGCCTCGATGTAGTCCAGGAGGGTCCGCAGCGCCACCGGCTCCGGGTTGACGTCCATCTTTCCGGCCTCGACCTTCGACAGGTCGAGGATGTCGTTGATCAGCTGCAGCAGGTCGGAGCCGGCCGAGTGAATGACGCCCGCGTACTCGACCTGCTTGGGGGAAAGGTTGCGGGTCGGGTTCTGGGCGAGCAACTGGGCGAGGATCAACAGGGAGTTGAGCGGGGTGCGCAGCTCGTGGCTCATGTTCGCCAGGAACTCCGACTTGTACTTGGAGGCGATGGACAGCTGCTGCGCGCGGTCCTCCAGCTCCTGCCTGGCCTGCTCGATCTCCAGGTTCTTCGCCTCGATGTCCCGGTTCTGGGAGGCCAGCAGTGCTGCCTTCTCCTCCAGCTCCGCGTTCGAGTGCTGCAACTCCTCCTGCTGCGACTGGAGTTCCTCGGAGCGCGACTGCAGCTCCTCGGCCAGCCGCTGCGACTCGCCGAGGAGTTCATCCGTACGGGCGTTGGCGACGATGGTGTTCACGTTGACGCCGACCGTCTCCATGAGCTGCTCCAGGAAGTCCCGGTGCACCGGGGTGAAACCGCCCACCGAGGCGAGCTCGATCACGCCGAGCACCTGGCCCTCGACGACGATCGGCAGCACGAGCAGGCTGCGCGCGTCCGCCGACCCGAGGCCGGAGGACACGGTGACGTACCCCGGCGGGAGGTCGTCGACGGCGATCGTGCGGCGGCTGCGCGCCACCTGGCCGACCATCGACTGGCCCAGCTCGAAGCGGACCGGCCGGTCCTCGGAGCCCTGGAAGTGCCCGTACCAGCCGATGAGTTCGAGTTCGGGGCGGACACCCGCCTCGTGCGGGGTCTCCTGCGCGAGGTAGAACGCCCCGTACTGCGCGCCGACCAGCGGGGTCAGCTCGTCCATGATCAGTTCGGCGACGACGGTCAGGTCGCGCTGGCCCTGCATGAGGCCCGAGATGCGGGCCAGGTTGGTCTTGAGCCAGTCCTGTTCGTGGTTGGCGCGGGTGGTCTCGCGCAGGGACTCCACCATCGAGTTGATGTTGTCCTTGAGCTCGGCCACCTCGCCGGAGGCGTCCACGGTGATCGAGAGCGTGAGGTCGCCCTCGGCCACGGCGCTGGTCACCTCGGCGATGGCGCGCACCTGCCGGGTGAGGTTCCCGGCCAGCTCGTTGACGTTCTCGGTGAGCCGCTTCCAGGTGCCGGAGACCCCTTCGACCTCGGCCTGGCCGCCGAGCCTGCCCTCGGAGCCCACTTCGCGGGCCACCCGGGTGACCTCGGCCGCGAACGAGGAGAGCTGGTCGACCATCGTGTTGATGGTGGTCTTGAGCTCCAGGATCTCGCCGCGGGCGTCGACGTCGATCTTGCGGGTCAGATCGCCCTGCGCGACGGCGGTGGTCACCTGGGCGATGTTGCGGACCTGCCCGGTGAGGTTGTTCGCCATCGAGTTGACGTTGTCGGTGAGGTCCTTCCAGGTCCCGGCCACGTGCGGGACGTGCGCCTGGCCGCCGAGAATGCCCTCGGTGCCGACTTCGCGGGCCACCCGGGTCACCTCGTCGGCGAACGCGGACAGCGTCGTCACCATGGTGTTGATCACACCCGCGAGCGCGGCGACCTCGCCCTTGGCCTCGACGTTGATCTTCTGCGAGAGGTCGCCCTTGGCGACGGCCGTCGCGACCTGGGCGATGGAGCGCACCTGGCCGGTCAGGTTGGAGGCCATCACGTTGACGTTGTCGGTGAGGTCCTTCCAGGTGCCCGAGACGCCGCGCACGGTCGCCTGGCCGCCCAGGTTGCCCTCGGTGCCGACCTCGCGGGCCACCCGGGTCACCTCGTCCGCGAACGCGGAGAGCTGGTCGACCATCGTGTTGATGGTCTCCTTCAGCTCCAGGATCTCGCCGCGGGCGTCCACCCGGATCTTCTGCGAGAGGTCGCCCTTGGCGACGGCGGTGGTCACCTGGGCGATGGAGCGCACCTGAGCGGTCAGGTTGTCGCCCATGACGTTGACGGACTCCGTCAGGTCCTTCCAGGTGCCGGAGACGCCCTGCACGTCCGCCTGGCCGCCGAGCCGCCCCTCGGTGCCCACCTCGCGGGCCACCCGGGTCACCTCGTCGGCGAAGGACGAGAGCTGGTCGACCATCGTGTTGATGGTGTTCTTCAGCTCGTGGATCTCGCCCTGGGCGTCCACGTCGATCTTGCGCGTCAGGTCGCCCTTGGCGACCGCCGTCGCCACCTGGGCGATGTCACGGACCTGAGTGGTCAGGTTCCCCGCCATCGCGTTGACGGAGTCGGTGAGGTCCTTCCAGGTGCCGTCCACGCCGGGCACGTCGGCCTGGCCGCCGAGGCGGCCGTCGGTGCCGACCTCGCGGGCGACCCGGGTGACCTCGGAGGTGAACAGCGACAGCTGGTCGACCATGCCGTTGAAGACGAGCGCGATCTCGCCGAGGAGCCCGTCGCGGTCGTCGGGCAGTCTCGTGCCGAAGTCGCCGTCCCGTACCGCTGTCAGCCCGGCAAGCAGCTGCCGCAGCTCGGGCTCGCCCACCGAACCGGCCGTACCGCCCGGTCCTCCCGGCGTCCGCCGCCTACTCGTGTCCGTACCGCTTGCCATGGTCCTGTCCACCCCTCCACCGTGATTGCTCGACGCCGGCCCGCGCAGGGGGCGGCACCGGTACGACCAGCTCACTTCCGAACGGGCGTTCCGTGGGTCATGGTGCCACAGTTGCCGTACGACAAATTTTGCCGCTCCCGGATCCGCTCGCCCCGCAAGACGGCGCTCACCCAGGACGGGGCCGCCCGTCGAGTTCATGGACGCCCCCCGAAAGGGTATGTGCTCGATTGTGTGCTCGATGTGAACGGGCACGACTCGTTTATGCAGTGCACGAGGAGGGTCGAGAGATGACCGAGATCGATCGGCAGACGGGGGCCGACCGTTCCCAGGACCGCGGCGGGACCGAGGACGAGCGGGCCGACCGTTCCCAGGGCCGCAACGAGACCGAGGACGAGCGGGCCGACCGTTCCCAGGGCCGCAACGAGACCGAGGACGAGCGGGCCGACCGGCAGTGGGCCGAACTGGTCCAGGAGATACGCGTCGCGCAGACCGGTGTTCAGATCCTGCTGGGATTCCTGCTCACCGTGGTCTTCCAGCCGACCTTCCAGGATCTGCCGCAGACCGAAAAGACCCTCTACATCATCACGATCGTCCTCGGCTCCACCGCCACCGGCGCACTCATCGGTCCGGTCTCCTTCCACCGCATCGTCTCCGGCCGTCGTATCAAGCCCCAGGCGGTGGTCTGGGCCTCCCGGCTGACCTTCCTCGGCCTGGCCCTGCTCCTCGCCACACTCTCCTGTGCCCTGCTGCTGGTGATGCGCGTGGTCACGCACAACGCCTACGCCCCGTGGCTGGTCGCCGGAGTGGTCACCTGGTACCTGCTGTGCTGGTATGCCCTGCCGTTCTGGGCCCGCAGGAAGCACACGACCGGCTGAGCACGGGGCGGGCCGCCCGGTACGGCACGCACGGGGTACGTGCCAGGGCTCCGAGCGCCGCCACGGTGACGCCCGCCCCGCCCGCCGTGCGGATCACCGGCGTCCCGCGCCGGACCGTCGCCCCGCAGATCGCCCCGCGAACGGCCGCACGGTGGGCGCCGGCCTGCCGCTCGCCCTCGTCCCAAGGGCCGCAAGGCCGACGAGGTGCTCCGGCCCGGCGTCACCTTCACGTGCCGCGCCGCTGAATGCGCGGCCGGTATGCCGGATCGATGCCCTGCCACGACGAGCGGCCGTCGTCCCGGAGTGCCGGACGGTGAACCCGCTGTTACTTTTTGCGACATGCGCGTATTCATCCGTTATGTCCAAGTCGGCGGCTGAACGCCGTGGGTGTACTCAAGGAACATCCCGAGCTGGCGCTCTTCCTCTGTCTCGCCCTCGGCTACCTGGTGGGCAAGCTCCGTGTGGGACCCATCGCGCTCGGCGGCATCTGCGGAACGCTGATCGTCTCCCTCCTGCTGGGAGCCTGGGCCGAGGTGCAGGTCTCGGGGGACGTGAAGAACGTCTTCTTCGCGCTGTTCATCTTCGCCCTCGGCTACATGGCCGGCCCGCAGTTCTTCGCCAACCTCAACCGCAAGAGCCTGCGCTTCTTCGCGCTCTGTCTGATCGAACTGGTCAGCGTCCTGGGCATCGCGTACGGGCTGGCGAAGATCTTCGACCTCGACGTGGGCACGGCCTCGGGCATCCTCGCCGGGGCCGCCACGGAGTCCGCTGTGGTCGGCACGGCCACCGAGGCGATCGGCAAGCTCGGCGACCTCAGCCCGGACCAGATCACCCAGTACCAGGGGCACGTGGCCACGGCGTACACCGTCTGCTACCTCTTCGGCCTGATCACGATCGTCCTGTACACCAGCCAGATCATGCCGAGGCTGCTGGGCATCAACCTGGCCGACGCGTCCCGCGAGTTGTGGGAGAAGATGCGCGGCGGCGGGCACGGCCTGGAGGCCGACGAGCGGGCCGCGCTCCCCGGCCTGGTCGGCCGCACCTACCTGGTCACCCACGCGGACGGCCGGACCGTCGCACAGCTCGAAGCGGAACTGGACGGCCGGATCACCGTCGAGGCCGTCAAACGGGGCAGCCGGCTGCTCCCCTCGGCGCCCGGCCTCAGGCTGACCCTCTCCGACCTCGTCCTCGTCGTGGGACGCCGGGCCAATGCCATCGAGGCCGGACGGCTCATCGGACCCGAGACCCCGGGCATCCCCGGCCTCGACACCCCGCTGGCCTCGCGCCAGGTCGCGGTGACGGACAAGGCCACCCACGGCCTGACAATCGACCAGCTCCAGCAGCAGCACCCCGAGTTCATGAAGGACGGGGTGTACGTCACCGAACTCCAGCGGGGCGACCAGCGCCTGCCGGCTGCCGGTGAGACGGTGCTCCACCGGGGCGACGTGCTCACCCTCGTGGGCGCGCGCTCCGGGCTCTCCAAGGTGGTCTCGAAGATCGGCGCGGTGGTCAAGAACGACGCCACCGACTTCATCTACCTGGGCCTGGGCATCGTCGTCGGCTCACTGATCGGGCAGATCGTCGTCACGGCGGGAGACGTCCCGATGTCGCTCGGCACCGGCGGCGGCTGCCTGATCTCGGGGCTCCTCTTCGGCTGGTTCCGCTCGCGTTCGCAGACCTTCGGCGCGTTCCCGCCGCAGGCGGCCTCCACCCTCAAGGACATGGGCCTGGCGCTGTTCATCGCCTGTACGGGCCTGGTGTCCGGGCCGCAGGCCTGGCCGCTGCTCAAGGAGTACGGGGCGCTGCTGCCGTTCGCCGGGATCGCCATGGTGCTGGTCCCCGCCACGCTGTCGCTCGTCGTCGGGCGGAAGCTGCTGAAGATCGAGAAGCCCCTGCTGATCGGCGCCATCGCGGGCCAGCAGTGCTCCACCCCCGCCATCACCGCCGTCACCCAGACGGCGCAGAGCTCGGTCCCGATGCTCGGCTACACGATCACCTACACCCTGTCCAACTTCCTGCTGCCGCTCACGGGGCCTCTCCTCGTGGGCGTTCTGGGGGCGTGACGTGATCGACTTCCTCGTACGGAACATCTTCGAGCCGCACCCCGAACTCCTGGTCTTCCTCGTCGTCGCGCTCGGCTTCCTCGTCGGAAAGGTCCACTACAAGACGATCGCGCTGGGCGCGGTCACCGGCTGTCTGGTGATGGGCCTGCTCCTCGGCGCGCAGCTGAAGGTCCCGGTCAACGGCACGGTGAAGGATCTGTTCTTCATCCTGTTCCTGTTCGCACTGGGCTACAAGGTCGGCCCGCAGTTCTTCCGCGGCCTCAAGAAGGACGGCCTGCCCCAGGTCCTCAACGCGGTCGTCGTCTGCGTGACGGGCCTGCTCGTCGCCTGGGGCTTCGCCGCACTGCTCGGGTACGGTCCCGGGCTCACCGCGGGCCTGATGAGCGGCTCGCTCACCCAGTCCGCCGCGATCGGTGTCGCCCAGGACGCCATCGGCACCCTGCCGGGCATCAGCGCGGCGGACGCCAAGAACGAGGAGAACCTCGTCGCGGTCGGGTACGCGGTGACCTACCCGCTGGGCACGATCCTGTGCGCGATGCTGCTCGCCAACGTGCTGCCCCGGCTCTACCGCCGGAACCTGGCCGCCGAGAGCACCACCCTCGCCAAGGAGCTGGACGCCCCCAACGACAACCCCGACCTGAGTGCCGGCTACTACGAGGTGGTGCTGCGCGCGTACACCGTGCAGCGCCCCGACCTGGTGGGCCGCACCATCGAGGACTTCGAGAACCAGCAGAAGGAACTCGGCCGCCGCATCTACCTCACCCAGGTCAGACGCGCCGGCGAGATCCTGCCGCACTCCCAGTCGACCGCCCTCGCCGAGGGCGACGTGGTCGCCGTCAGCGCACTGCGCGGCGACCTGGTCGCCTACGACGCCCGCACCCACATCGGTACGGAGGCCGACGACGTCGAACTCCTCGGCTACCAGACGGAACACCTGCACGTCGTGGTCTCCGAGAAGGCCCAGCTCGGCAAGAGCATCGCCGACCTGCGGCGGGAGCCGTTCATGGTCGGGGTGTACGTGGACAAGCTGTACCGGTCGGGCACGGAGTTCCCGTACCGGCTCTCCACCGAACTGGAACGCGGCGACACCCTCATCCTCTCCGGGCCCAAGCGCCTCGTCGAGCCCGCGGCGCGGGAGATCGGCGAGAAGGTCCCCACCAGCTTCGCCACCGACATGGTCTGGGTCGGCCTCGGCGTCTTCCTCGGCGGTTGCATCGGCATCCCCGCGCTCACCATGGGCGGCGTGCCGATCTCCCTGTCGACCTCCGGCGGCGGACTCATCATGGGCCTGGTCTTCGGCTACCTGCGCGGCAAGTACCCCACCTTCGGCAACGTGCCGCCGGGTGCGCAGTGGCTGATGGACACCCTCGGGCTGTGCATGTTCGTGGCGATCGTCGGGATCAACGCCGGACCCGGTTTCACCAGCGGACTGTCCACCGCCGGCTGGGGCCTGCTGGTGTTCGGCGCCCTCACCACCGTCGTCCCGCTGATCGTCGGCTTCTTCTTCGGCCACTACGTGCAGAAGCTCCGCTTCCCCATCCTGCTGGGCGTGCTGGCCGGCGGCCAGACCACCACCGCTGCGATCGGCGCCCTCAACGAGAACGCCAAGTCCCAGATCCCCACCCTCGGTTACACCATCCCCTACGCCATCGGGAACGTGCTGCTGACCATCTGGGGTGCGGTCGTCGTCCTCCTGCACCACTGACGGGTCTCCCCGAACCACCTCCCCTCCCTAGGAGTCGCTCCGTGCCGAAGTCCACGTACAGCCGCGAGGAGATGAAGCGGCTCTCCACCCTGAGCCCCTTCGAGCTGAAGGCCGAGTTCATCAAGCTCGCCGAATCCGCGCAGGCGGACAAGCCCGGCCAGAAAGGGGAGACGACCCGCACCATGCTCAACGCGGGCCGCGGCAACCCCAACTGGGTCGCCACCGGCCCCCGCGAGGCGTACTACGCGCTCGGCTACTTCGCACTGGCGGAGTCCCGTCGCGTATGGACGGCCGACAACCTCGGCGGGATGCCGGAGGAGGAGGGGTCCGCCGAACGCTTCGAGCGGTTCGTCCGTACGCACCCCGGCCTGCCCGGCATCGAGATGCTCAAGGCGTGCTTCGACCTCGCGGTGTCCCGCTTCGGCTTCGACCGCGACGCGTTCGTCCACGAGATGACCGACTCGATGATCGGCGACAACTACCCCAGCCCCGACCGCATCCTCACCCACACCGAGCACATCGTCCGCGGCTACCTCCAGGACGAGATGTTCGACCGCAGGCCCCCGACGGACCACCTCAGCGTCTTCGCCACCGAGGGCGGCACGGCGGCGATGTGCTACACCTTCGACTCCCTCATGAAGAACGGCGTCCTGAAGAAGGGCGACCGCATCGCGCTGATGGTGCCGGAGTTCACCCCGTACCTGGAGATCCCCGAACTCGACACCTACGACTTCGACGTCGTACGCGTCGAGGCGAGCATGTTCGCCGAGGGCGGCGTACGCGAGTGGCGCTACCCCCCCGAGGAGGTCGCCAAGCTGGAGGACCCCACGGTCAGGATGGTCTGCCTGGTCAACCCGAGCAACCCGCCCTCCCTCGCGCTCTCCCAGCGGGTCACCGACCAGATCAAGGACATCGTCGCCGGCCCCAACCCGGACCTGATCATCGTCACCGACGACGTGTACGGCACCTTCGTCGACGGTTTCCGCTCCGTCGCCGCCGATCTGCCCCGCAACACCCTCCTCGTCTACTCGTACTCCAAGCACTACGGGGCCACCGGCTGGCGGCTCGGCGTCATCGCCCTGCACGACGACAACGTCATCGACGCGATGATCGCCGCCCAGCCCCAGGAGGAGAAGGACCGGCTCGACAAGCGCTACGGGACGCTCACCCTGGAACCCGAGAAGATCAAATTCATCGACCGGCTCGTCGCGGACTCCCGCCAGGTCGCCCTCAACCACACCGCCGGTCTCTCCCTGCCGCAGCAGGTCATGATGGTCCTCTTCTCCCTCTTCGACATGCTGGACGAGGGCCAGGCGTACAAGCAGCGCATCCGCACCGTCGTGCAGCGCAGGCTCCAGCTCCTGCTGGAGGGAGCCCAGATGAAGATCGCCGAGGACCCGAAGCGGGCCGCGTACTACATCGAACTCGACCTCCTCGCCGAAGCCGAACGCACCCAGGGCAAGGAGTTCGCGGACTTCCTGCAACAGAACTACGAGCCGGTGGACCCGCTGTTCCGCCTCGCCGAGCAGACGTCCGTGGTACTCCTCAACGGCGGCGGCTTCGACGGCCCCCAGTGGTCGGTCCGCGCCTCCCTGGCCAACCTCGACGACCTGGACTACCTCCAGATCGGCCACCACCTGCGCGCCATCTTCGACGACTACGTCACGGAGTGGCGGGAGGCGACGGGCGCCGGCGCCTGACGGGTACGGAGGGGGGACGCGCCCGACATCCGGGCGCGTCCCCCTCGCCTCGCCGCGTGCGTCGCGCCCTGCCGGTGCCGGCCCGGCGTGGCGGCAACCCCTTTACAGCCAGTCGCGCCTCTTGAAAACGACGTACAGGCTGACGCACACCACCGCCATCAGCACGATCGCGAACGGGTACCCGAGCGTCCAGTGCAGCTCGGGCATGCTGTCGAAGTTCATGCCGTAGATGGTGCCGACGAGTGTGGGCGCGAAGAGGATGGCCGCCCAGGCGGAGATCTTCTTGATCTCCTCGTTCTGCTCGAAGCCGGCCACCGCCAGCGCGCGCATCTCCGCGTTCTGCTGCTGGGTGACCAGCGTGGCGTTGACGGTGAGGATGTCGGTCAGGGCCTGGCGGAAGCCGTCCACGCGTTCGCTGGTGTGCGTGACGTGGTCGGCGACGTCGCGCAGGTAGCGTTGGAGTTCCTCGTCCGTGCCGTACTTGGTGAAGCCCGCCATCAGGCCGTTCAGCATGCCGATCAGGGGCCGCGTCGCGCGCTGGAACTCCACCACCTCGCGGGAGAGTTCGTAGATGCGCCGCGACACCTCGGGGTCGCCGCGGAAGACTTCTGTCTCGATCTCGTCGATGTCGTTCTGCACCCCGGACACGACAGGCGCGTACCCGTCGACCACCGCGTCGAGGATCGCGTACAGCACCGCCTCCGGGCCGAGGGCGAGCAGGTCAGGGCTCTCCTCCATCCGGTGCCGCACGGCGGACAGGTCGGGGGCCGCGCCGTGCCGGACGGTGATGACGAAGTCGTGGCCGAGGAAGACGTGCAGTTCGCCGAAGTCGACCTCCTCCGGGGCGTCGAGGTAGCGGGCGGCGCGCAGGACGACGAAGAGCGTCTCGCCGTACCGCTCCAGCTTCGGCCGCTGGTGGGCTTCGAGCGCGTCCTCGATGGACAGCGGGTGAAGGTCGAACTCCTCCGCCAGGGAGTGGAGTTCGTCCTCCGACGGGCGGTGCAGGCCGATCCAGGCCATGCCGTCGCGGTACTCGCGCAACTGGCGGAAGGTCTCGGCCAGGGAGTCCGGCGTCGAGACACGAATGCCGTCGCGGTAGAGCGCGGCGTTCACCACGCTCACGTGGTCGTGCGCCGTGCGCCGCGGTGGGGCCGGGGGAGCGGACGCCGGGGGAGGTGGCGGGGAAAGGGAGGGCTGCCTGCGCCATGTGCGCTTCTTCGCTGCCATCGGGTGTGGCCGCCTCCCTCGTCGCGTCCGTGCGTGGGCCTTCGTGCGTGTGCGCGCGTTCGCGCGCTCGTGCTTCCACGGCGGCGGATCACGAAGCAGGATATACGGGTCAAATCGCGCGGGCGCGGTGAACGGGCATCCGGGGTGGAGCAATGAGGGCCCAAGCTGTCCGCGAGTCGTCGTACCGTGCGCGGTACGACGACTCGCGGAGCAGTCGGCGAAGGGTGACACGGCCACCCTCACCATCGAGCCCTTCGCTCCGCTCGCCCGCGCCCAGCGCGCCGAAGCGAGCGAGGAGGGGCGCGGACGCTCGCCATCCTTCAGCTCGGCGGCCTGGCAGGTCGTGCGGTTCGGTGAGCTCTTTCGGCACCAAGGGGCAGTAGCCGTACCCCAACGGGCGGGTGGAGAAAGGCACATGCCCGGACCGGCACGACAAGCCCGGCCGCCCGGTGGGAGGGTGCGGGTGCGGCTGTCCGCGTCTCCGGTGTGTGCGGCGGCGGGCCGCGGGCAGAGGCGGTCTTTCCGTGCCCGGTACGGGGTGGTGGGATCCCGGTGTCTGAAACAGGATGTCAGGACCACAGCCGGTACCAGGGAGAGTGCACGATGCGGACGCCCATGACCATCTCCGACTTCCTCGACCGCGCCGAACTGGGCTTCGCGGCGAGTCCGGGCATCGTCGACGAACCGAACCAGCCCGCCCCGCCCGTGCCCGTCTCCACATACGGACGCCTCGGCGACCGCGTCCGCGCCTGGCAGGCGGGCTTTGACGCACTCGGCATCGGGGAGGGCGAGCGGGTGGCCGTCGTCAGCCACAACTCGGCACGGCTTCTTGAGCTGTTGTTCGCGGTACCGATGAGCGGCCGGATCTGCGTTCCGATCAACTTCCGCCTCAAACCGGACGAGATCGACTACATGGTGCAGCAGAGCGGCGCCTCCGTCCTCCTCGTCGACCCCGAACTCGACGACGCGCTCAGCGGCGTCAAGGCCCGCCACCGGTTCGTACTCGGCGAGCAGAGCGACCACGAGCTGATGCGGTACGGAGTCGAGCCGCGCCCCTGGTCGAATCCGGACGAGGACGCGACCGCGACGATCAACTACACCTCGGGCACCACCGCCCGCCCCAAGGGCGTACAGCTCACCCACCGCAACATCTGGGTCAACGGGCTCACCTTCGGCCTGCACACCCGGGCGTGGGAGCGGGACGTCTACCTGCACACCCTGCCGATGTTCCACTGCAACGGCTGGGGGATGCCGTTCGTGATGGCCGGTCTCGGCGCCAAGCAGGTGGTACTGCGCAAGGTCGACGGCGCCGAGATCCTGCGCCGCGTCGACGAGCACGGCGTCACCCTGATGTGCGGCGCGCCCGCCGTCTGGAACGCGGTGCTGGACGCCGCCGCCGACTGGCGGGGCCCGGTGCCGGGCCGGGACCGGGTGCGGGTGGTCTGCGCGGGCGCCCCGCCGCCCACCCGGACGATCCAGCGGATGGACGAGGAGCTGGGGTGGGAGTTCACCCAGATCTACGGCCTGACCGAGACCTCGCCGCTGCTCACCTACAACCGTGCCCAGCCCGCGGACGCGTCCCTGCCCGCCGAGGAGCGCGCCCGCAAACTGTCCCGGGCCGGCATCCCCGCGCTGGGCGTCAAGATCGGGATCGCGGACTCGGGCGAGGTGCTGGCCCGCTCCAACGTCGTCCTGGACGGGTACTGGGAGAAGCCGCAGGAGACGGCCGCTGCCCTGGAAGGGGGCTGGTTCCACACCGGCGACGGCGGCGCTCTCGACCCGGCCGACGGCCATCTGACGATCTCCGACCGCAAGAAGGACGTCATCATCACCGGTGGCGAGAACGTGTCCTCGATCGAGGTCGAGGACGTCATCTTCGGCCACCCCGCCGTCGCCGAGGTCGCCGTCATCGGCGTCCCGCACCCCAAGTGGGGCGAGACCATCAAGGCGTTGGTCGTCCTGGCGGAGGGGGCGAGCGCCGACGAGGCGGACATCATCGCCCACTGCAAGGCACGCATCGCGGGTTACAAGTCGCCCACCACGGTCGAGTTCCGCCCCGTGATCCCGCGCACCGCCACCGGGAAGATCCAGAAGTTCAAGCTCCGCGAACCGTACTGGAACGGCAGGACCCGCGAGGTCAACTGATCCAGTAGGCCGGACGCGGGCCGGGGCCCCGTACGCCGGGCGCGTGCCGTCGCGGGTGGCACGCGCCTCTCGTCCGGGGCCCGCACGCGCCGCGGTCCGCGCCACGTCCGCGCGCGGCGCACACCGCGCCGGTCCTTCACGCGGCGCAGAATTCGTTTCCCTCCGGATCCCGCATGAGCCACCAGTGCCCGGCGGGGCCCTGGTCGACCTCGCGGACGCGTGACGCGCCCAGGCTCTCCAGCCTCGCCACCAGCTTGTCGAGGCCGCCGGATTCGCTGTGCACGTCGAGGTGGAGACGGTTCTTGCCGGCCTTGGGCTCGGGCACCTCCTGGAAGAGCAGCCGACGGCCGCCGCCCACGCCGCTCGTCGCGTCGAAGGGGTCCTCGGGGTGGCGGATCCCGGCGTAACCGCGGAAGGTCTTGCGGCCGTGATGCTCGACGACCGCCTCCTCGCCGAGACGGCCGGCGGCGAGCAGCTGTCCGATGAGCGGGCCGGGGTCCTCCACCTGGTACTCCAGGGCGGCGGCCCAGAAGTCCGCGAGGGCGGGGGCGTCGGTGCAGTCGATGACGAGCTTCCAGTGCAAGGGCATGTGAACAGTCAAGTGGCGACGTGGAGGCGAACGCAAGCACCGGGGCGCCGGATCGGGCCCCGAGGAGGCGCGGCGGGCGGTGACCGGGGCGCACGTCGCCCAGCTCGCGATCAACGCCGAACGCCGCACCCTGCCCCGGGTGCGGCTGGTGCCGACCAACACCGGGCAACGGCGACGCGTACGCGGGCGCTCCAGCCGTGACACGACCGGACCCGCGAGCCGGCCCCGGACCTGGTCCCACTTCCGGACGTGGCCGCCGGCTCGTTCCCGCCGCCCACTAGGGAGCCGGCGACGCGGTGCGCCGCATGCACACCCGGGCCCAGCGGTCGAGACCCGCGGACGCCTCCTCCGCGACTATCCGCCGCAGCCCGTCGGTGAGTTCGGCGCCGGTGAGCGTACGGAAGCCGAGCCGCGCGTAGTACGGGGCGTTCCACGGCACCTCCGCGAAGGTGGTCAGGGTCAGGGCCGCGGCTCCGGACTCCCTCTGCAAGTGCTCGATGAGCGCGCGGCCCACGCCACGGCGGGCGGCGCGGGGGTGCACCGACACCTGGTCGATGTGCGCGCCGCCGTCCACCTGCTGCCAGATCAGGTATCCGTCCGGACGGCCGGTCCGCGTCCCGCTGAACACCCAAGCGCGACCCGCCAGTTGGTACGTACGGAGCAGATCGAGCGAAGGCGGGTCGTCGTCCGCGATCTCCGGCATGCCGAGCGCGCGGAACGGCTCGCCCGCCGCACGCTCGATGTCCTGGAGCAGGGGCAGTTCCTCGGCGGCGGCGCGGCGGATGGGCATGGGGGCATTCTCCCCCGGGCACCCGCCCTGCCGCTGCTCTCCGGCGAAGCGTCAGGCGCCGGTGCCGATCAGCTCGTCCGCGGCACGGTTGGCGGGCTGCGGAGTGCCGGTGAGGTCCATGACGAACAGCGGCAGCCCGAGGTCCTCCGCGCGGGCCCGGGCCTCCGGCGCGTACCCGGTCAGCGAGAAGAACACGGACACGGCCGACGCGTTGAGCCCGTGCAACCACAGGCACTCCACGTCACGGAGGGTGGACGGCTCGGTACGCGGGTCCACCTGCGCGACCAGGCCGCGGGCGCGCAGGTCGATGCCGGAGGCCGGATGCTCGGGCGACTGGAAGATGTCCCGGAAGCCGAGCCACTTGAGGTACAGGGCGGCGGCGGTGACGGCGTCACGGGCGGTACGGATGGTGAGCGGCCGGAAGGGAGGACGGGCGGGCGGGGTGCAGGAGGCGGTGGTGCCGGGGGAGCCCCGTCCGTCGGGGGAGGCCCCTTCGGGGGAGGCCTGGGCGTCGCGGCTGTGCGGGCTGCCGGAGCGGAGGGGACTGCGAGGGGCGCGGTGTCCCCCCGGTCCGCCGGGGCCCTCGTCGGCGGGGGAGAGCGCGGACGCGCCCGGTACGGACCCCGCGGGTTCCGTACCCCGCGCCGGCAGGGTCGGCGCGGGACGTACCGGGATGCGCAGCACCGCGCCGCAGCCGCAGCCCAGCTCCGGCTGCGGCCACTGGTCGTGGCGGCCGCAGGACGGGCAGCGGACCGTCACCCAGGAGTCCGTCCAGGTGCGGTGCGTGATCGGTTGCGGTGGTGCGCCGCGTAAGAGCGGCGGGGCGAGCGGAGCGCCGCACGCGCAGGGGAAGACGGGCGGTACGTACGTGTGAGCACGGCTGCAGGCCGGGCACCGCACCGGCACGCTGCTTCCCATGGGGCGACCTCCGGCACTGGGTTCCGGTGCGACGGCACGGCAAGGGGCAGCCGGGCCGTGAACGCGTGAACGGCTGATGCGCTGTGTCATCCATGGTCACACCAACGGTGAACGCTTGGCAGCCACTTCGGCTCTTTTCTGTCCATGTCCCGAGACGGCCCGCCCCGACCGCCGGGAGTGCTCGAACCATGGACGCCTCTCTTGACGCCGTCACCCTCGCATCCTATGTTGCTTCCACATAGCAGAACAGTACTTCCGCATTATGGAAAACAAGCCTGCAGGAGTTCCCGATGCCCCGTATGACCGCTGCCCGAGCAGCTGTTGAGATCCTCAAGCGCGAAGGCGTCAGCCACGCGTTCGGCGTGCCCGGCGCGGCGATCAACCCCTTCTACAAGGCCCTCGAAGCCGGTGGCGGGATCAAGCACACCCTCGCCCGGCACGTCGAAGGCGCCTCGCACATGGCCGAGGGCTACACCCGTACGCAGCCCGGCAACATCGGCGTCTGCATCGGTACGTCAGGACCGGCCGGCACCGACATGATCACCGGTCTCTACTCCGCGATCGGCGACTCGATCCCGATCCTGTGCATCACCGGCCAGGCGCCGACCGCGGTGATCCACAAGGAGGACTTCCAGGCCGTCGACATCTCCTCGATCGCCAAGCCGGTCACCAAGAAGGCGACCACCGTGCTGGAGGCCGCACAGGTTCCGGGCGTCTTCCAGGAGGCGTTCCACCTGATGCGCTCCGGCCGCCCCGGCCCGGTCCTCATCGACCTGCCGATCGACGTGCAGCTCACCGAGATCGAGTTCGACCCGGAGACGTACGAGCCGCTGCCGGTCTACAAGCCGGCCGCGACCCGCAAGCAGATCGAGAAGGCCCTCTCGATGCTGAACGAGTCGCAGCGCCCGCTGATCGTCGCGGGCGGCGGCGTCATCAACGCCGACGCCTCCGAGCTGCTGGTGGAGTTCGCCGAGCTGACGGGCACGCCCGTGGTTCCCACCCTCATGGGCTGGGGAATCCTCGGCGACGACCACGAGCTGAACGCCGGCATGGTCGGCCTCCAGACCTCGCACCGCTACGGCAACGCGAACTTCCTGGAGTCCGACTTCGTCCTCGGCATCGGCAACCGCTGGGCCAACCGTCACACCGGCGGCCTGGACGTCTACACCAAGGGGCGGAAGTTCGTCCACGTCGACGTCGAGCCGACCCAGATCGGCAAGATCTTCGCGCCGGACTTCGGCATCCCCTCCGACGCGAAGGCGGCCCTGACGCTGTTCGTGGAGGTCGCGCGCGAGCTGAAGGCGGCCGGCAAGCTGCCCGACCGCAGCGAGTGGGCCGCGTCCACCCAGGAGCGCAAGGCCACCCTCCAGCGGCGCACGCACTTCGACAACGTGCCGATGAAGCCGCAGCGCGTGTACGAGGAGATGAACCGCGCGTTCGGCCCGGAGACCCGGTACGTGACCACGATCGGCCTCTCGCAGATCGCGGGCGCGCAGATGCTGCACGTCTACCGGCCCCGGCACTGGATCAACTGCGGCCAGGCCGGCCCGCTCGGCTGGACCATCCCGGCGGCGCTCGGCGTCGCCACGGCCGATCCCGAGACGCCGGTGGTCGCCCTGTCCGGCGACTACGACTTCCAGTTCATGCTGGAGGAGCTGGCGGTCGGTGCGCAGCACCAGATCCCGTACGTGCACGTCCTGGTGAACAACGCGTACCTGGGCCTGATCCGCCAGGCGCAGCGCAACCTGGACATCAACTTCCAGGTCAACCTGGAGTTCGAGAACATCAACTCGCCCGAACTCGGTGTGTACGGCGTCGACCACGTCAAGGTCGCCGAGGGTCTGGGCTGCAAGGCGATCCGGGTGACCGAGCCGGACCAGCTGCTGCCCGCCTTCGAGGAGGCGAAGAAGCTGGCCGCGGAGTTCCGGGTGCCGGTGGTCGTGGAAGCGATCCTGGAGCGGGTCACCAACATCTCGATGGGCGCCGAGATCGACGCCATCAACGAGTTCGAGGAGCTGGCCACGGAGGCGGGGCACGCGCCGACGGCGGTGCGGGCGCTGAAGGTCTGACGTCAGGACGTTGAATTCGCCCGGCGGGGCGAGTGAAGGGGCCGGTATCGCCGAGAGGCGGTGCCGGCCCCTTCTTGGCGTGTGCGGGGGGATGCTCTGGGTCCCCGTCGGGCCCCAGCACGCTTCCCTCCTACGGGTGGCGGGGCGGCGTGGGGCGGGGGCGGCGTGGGGTGCCGTACGCGGGGCGGCGTGGGGCGGGGGTGCGGGTACGGCTGTGGCGGGGCGTACGGCGGGACGGTGCACCTCCGGTGGGGGGCCGCCCCCTTGCCCGCCCGTTCCGCCCCCCGGGGGGCGGCCCCGCCGCCCAAGGGGGCTGGGCTACAAGGGTGGGGGAGGGGCGGGCGGTCCCGCCGCTCAAGGGGCTGCGGTTGTGGGGGCCAGGGTGCGCGGCCCCGCCGCCCAAGTGGGCTGGGCTACGGGGGTGGGGGAGGGTGGGCGGATCCGACGGCCACAGGGGCTCGCGTGGGACCCGTACGCGCACCTCCGCACCACGCACGTCCCCGTACAACGCAAAGGGCGTGGCACACGGAGGAGTTCCGGGTGCCACGCCCTTGCAGGGAGGGAGGAGAGGTGCGAATGAGGCCGCGGTGGCGGCGATGAGCTGCCGGACCCACCTTCTCTCAGGCAAGAAAGAAGGCCCGGTCAACCTTGACCACCGCACTGGCTCGCACGCCACCGCGGGCCTCGTTCGTGTCCGCGTCGACGGCCACCCCTCATTCGGGCCGCCGGCACGGACAGCGGCGAGTCCCTGACCTCCCGTCAGGAACCCCCCGCAGTCTGTGGGTTACTGGTTCTCGCGCAGCTCGCGAACCGCTTCCTCGACGCGCTTGCCGTACTCGGGGTCGGCGGCGTGGAAGTGGGCGAGGTTCTTCTCGACCACGTCGTCGCGGGAGACCTGCGAGAGGCCGCCGGCGATGTTGGCGACCAGGCGGGCCTGCTCGTCGGAGGACATCAGCCGGTAGAGCTCGCCGGCCTGGAAGAAGTGGTCGTCCTTGACGTGCTCGGCGTACGTGTACGTGCCCGTCCAGCCGGACACCTCGCGAGGGGCGCCCAGCGGGGCGTCCGTCTGCGTGGGACCGTCGTACGAGTTGGGCTCGTAGTTCTTGTCGTGGCGCGAGCCGTAGCGGGTGGCGTAGAAGCCGTCCCGGCCGTAGTTGTCGGCGGGCGCGTTCTTCGGCGCGTTCACCGGCAGCTGGGTGTGGTTGACGCCCAGACGGTAGCGGTGCGCGTCGGCGTAGGCGAACATGCGGCCCTGGAGCATCTTGTCCGGCGAGGCGGTGATGCCCGGGACGAAGTTGTTCGGGGAGAACGCGGCCTGCTCGACCTCGGCGAAGACGTTGTCCGGGTTCCGGTCGAGGACCAGGCGGCCCACGCGCTGGAGCGGGTAGTCCGCGTGCGGCCACACCTTCGTCACGTCGAACGGGTTGAAGCGGTAGCCGGCCGCTTCCGCCGCCGGCATGATCTGGACGTACAGGGTCCAGGACGGGTTCACGCCGCGCTCGATGGCCTGGAGCAGGTCCGTCTGGTGCGAGTTGGCGTCCTTGCCCGCGATCTCCGCGCCCTGCTCCGAGGACAGGCAGCGGATGCCCTGGTTCGTCTTGAAGTGGTACTTGACGAAGAAGGCCTCGCCCTCGGCGTTCGTCCACTGGTAGGTGTGCGAGCCGTAGCCGTTCATGTGACGGTACGAGGCGGGGATGCCGCGGTCGCCCATCAGCCAGGTGATCTGGTGCGTCGCCTCGGGCGAGTGCGCCCAGAAGTCCCAGACGTTGTCCGGCTCCTGCTTGCCCGTGAACGGGTCGCGCTTCTGCGAGTGGATGAAGTCCGGGAACTTGATCGGGTCCTTGATGAAGAACACCGGGGTGTTGTTCCCGACGAGGTCGTAGTTGCCCTCTTCGGTGTAGAACTTCAGCGCGAAACCCCGCGGGTCGCGGACCGCGTCCGCGCCGCCGAGGTTGTCGGCGACGGTGGAGAAGCGGATGAACGTCTCGGTCCGCTTGCCGACCTCGTTGAGGAAGGCCGCGCGGGTGAAGCCGGTGACGTCGTCGGTGACCTCGAAGTAGCCGTAGGCGCCGGAACCGCGGGCGTGCACGACACGCTCCGGGATGCGCTCGCGGTTGAACCGGGCGAGCTTCTCCAGCAGGTGCTGGTCCTGAAGGAGGAGCGGGCCACCGACACCGGCGGAGGCGGAATTCTGGTTGTCGGCGACCGGGGCGCCTGACTCGGTCGTGAGCACACGCTTCGACATGGTGACCTTGGGACCTTCCTGCGGGAGCTGCTGGCGGCGTGAGGAGCGTAAGTACGCGGGGAACGCGGCGTCAACAGTTTGTTGAATTTAAAGGTGGAGCGGGTGAACCGGGTCGAGCAGAGGTGGGACCCGGGCCGCGGCGGCGCCTGGGCGCGACAGGACAGGTGTCAGCGCCGCCGCAGCCCGGAGTTCAAATGGCCCTGTGGAGAAGGGCGTTGAGGGTGGGGCGGAGAGAGTGCGGGCGAGGGGGCGAGCCGTCGGCTCAGACCTGCGAGCCGGACAGTCGCTCGACCGCGCGCAGCAGGGCCGAGTGGTCCAGGCCGCCGTCGCCCTGGGCGCGCAGCGAGGCGACCAGCTGGGCGACGACCGCGCCGACGGGCAGTGCCGCACCGACGTTGCGGGCGGCGTCGGTGACGATGCCCATGTCCTTGTGGTGCAGGTCGATCCGGAAGCCCGGCGCGAAGTCGCGGTTGAGGAAGTTGTCCTTCTTGCGGGTCAGGACCGTGGAGCCGGCCAGGCCGCCGTTGAGGACGTCGAGCGCGGCCTTGAGGTCCACGCCGGACTTCTCCAGGAAGACCACGGCCTCGGCGCACGCCTGGATGTTGACCGCGACGATGAGCTGGTTGGCGGCCTTCACCGTCTGGCCGGACCCATGCGGGCCGCACAGCACGATCGTCTTGCCGAGAGCCTCCAGGACCGGCTTGGCGGCGTCGAAGTCCGCCTGCTCGCCGCCGACCATGATGGACAGGACGGCCTCGATCGCGCCCGCCTCGCCGCCGGAGACCGGGGCGTCCAGTACGCGGATCCCCTTGTCCTTGGCGGCCTTCGCGAGATCCACCGAGGTCTGCGGGGTGATCGAGGACATGTCGATCAGCAGAGTGCCGGACTTCGCGTTCTCGAGGATGCCGTCCTCGCCGTACGCGATGGCCTCGACCTGGGGCGACGCGGGCACCATGGTGATGACGACGTCGGCGTCCCGTACGGCCTCGGCGATCGAGGACGCGCCCTTGCCGCCGGCGGCGACCAGGCGGTCGATCTTGGGCTGCTCCAGGGTGTAACCGGTGACGTCGTAGCCGGCCTTCAGCAGGTTCTCGGCCATGGGGGAGCCCATGATGCCGAGGCCGATGAAGCCGATCGTGGGAAGCGTGCTCATGAGGGTGCTGCCTCTCTCAGAAAACCGTGTCGAAAAGTTTCAGTTGCCGGCGCGGAGCGGCTTGGCCAGCCACTCGAAGGCCTCGGCGCTCGGGCGGTCGCCCGGCTTGTACTCCAGGCCGACCCAGCCCCGGTAACCGGCCTTCTTCAGGCGGCCGAGCAGGTCGGTGAGGTCCAGGTCGCCGCTGCCCGGCGCACCGCGGCCCGGGTTGTCGGCGATCTGCACGTGGCCGGTTTTGTCCGCGTAGGCGTCGATGACCTGGTTCAGGTCCTCGCCGTTCATCGACAGGTGGTACAGGTCGAGCAGGAACTTGGCGTTGCCCAGTCCCGTCGCCGCGTTGACCTTGTCGACGACCTCGATCGCGGACGGTGCGCTCACCAGCGGGTAGAGCGGCGACTCCGGCTTGTTCAGGGCCTCGATGAGCAGGATCGCCCCGACCCGGTCGGCCGCGCGGGCCGCCAGTACGAGGTTCTCCAGTGCCAGGGAGTCCTGGACCTGCGGGTCGGCGCCCTCGACGCGGTTGCCGTAGAGCGCGTTGAGCGCCTTGCAGCCGACCGAGGCGGCGAAGTCCGCCGCGACGTCGATGTTGGCGCGGAAGCGGTCGGACTCCTCACCGGGGACGGAGAGCGCGCCGCGGTCGGGGCCCGGGAGCCGGCCGGCGTAGAAGTTGAGGCCGACCAGCTGGGTGCCGGCGTCGTCGAGCGCCTTCTTCAGGGCGTCGAGCTCGGCCTGCCCCGGGGTCGGGGTCTCGATCCAGGGCCACCACAGCTCGACCGCCGTGAAGCCGGCCGCGGCAGCTGCCGCGGGCCGCTCCAGGAGCGGGAGTTCCGTGAAGAGGATCGAGAGGTTCACATCGAAGCGGTGGTCCGAATAGCCCATGAGGTGTTCGGCCTCCTTCCGTATCGCGGAAGTTTGTTTCTGCCTGATGGAAGGTTGCAGTTGAGACGCCGCACTTGTCAAGAGGGGCTCCCGCAATTCGTCCTGTGCCCAGTAGGTTGAGCGCGTGCGATTGAGAGTGGAGTTCACGACCGAGCCCTTCGATCTCGACGAGGCGCCGCCGCATGCGGTGGCCGCCCGTGAGGTGATCCAGGCGGCCGAGCTGGACGCCGTCGACGTGGGCCCCTTCGGCAACACCGCGGAAGGCGGTGCGGACGCGGTGCTCACCGCGGTGGACGAGTTGCTGCGCAAGTCCCTCGCCGCCGGAGCGACCCGGGTCTCGTTGCAGGTCAATGTGATCGGGGAGGGCGAGCAGAAGTGACGGAACCCGGAGACCACCCGTTGGTCACGGCGGTCAAGCCGCTCGTCGACGCCATGGGCGCCGAGCTGATGGAGCCGGGCAGGGCCGGCCGCGACGACGTGGTGCTCGCCTGGGAGGGCGAGGACGTTGTCGCCGTACGGCTGCCGCAGCTCTCGGACTCCCTCGACCACATCCTGGCCGCGCTGGAACGCGGGCACGGAATGCCACTTTCCGAGCTGGACCGCAAGACCAAACAGTCGGTCGTCCGGACCCTGGAGGCACGCGGTGCCTTCTCCGTGCGGCACGGTGTGGAGACCGTGGCGGGCGCGTTGGGCGTGTCCCGCTTCACCGTCTACAACTACCTGAACAGGGAAAACACCGCCAAGGGGGACTAGTCGGCCCGCCGCGCGGGGGTGCGCCGCCCGTTTTTGATCGATCATTTTGCCCTGCCGTCGCCCGCACCCAGCGGGTGGCGGCTTTTGTCTTCGCGAACTTTCAACAAACTGTTGACGTCCAGTTGTTCAGGGCGTTAGCTATGCGCAGCCCGTCCAGCACAAGGCCACGGAGGTTCCCGTGACTTCGGTCCAGACACCGGGCCTTTCCCGGTTCAACACCCTCCCCGAGAGCGCGGCCCGCGCCGAGCTCCACGAGGTGTGTGCCAGTTCGGCGTGGGGGAGCAAGCTCGTCGCCCAGCGCCCGTACGCAGACGCGGAAGAACTGTTTCTCGCCAGTGACGCCGCCCTCGCGGAACTCACCGCCGAGGACCTTTCCGAAGCGATGGCGGGACACCCGCCCATCGGCCGCCCGAAGCCCGGAGACCCGACCTCCTCCCGCGAGCAGCGCGGAATGGCCGGCGCCTCCGAGGAACTCAAGGCCGAGATGCTCGAACTGAACCTGGCGTACCAGGAGCGGTTCGGACACGTCTTCCTGATCTGCGCCACCGGCGCCACCGGTGAGCAGATGCGCGACGCGGTGCGTACCCGGATCGAGAACTCGCCCGAGGCGGAGCGGGAGATCGTCCGCACCGAACTGGGCAAGATCAACCGTATCCGGCTGACCCGTCTCGTGGAGTCACCCGTGGAACAGGAAGAGAAGCACTGATGAGCACCGCAACCACCGCCTCGGTGTCCACCCACATCCTGGACACCAGCGTCGGCCGCCCCGCCGAGGGCGTCGCCATCACGCTCACCGCCCGCAGCGGCGGCGACGCCGAGTGGGTGACGCTCGGCGGTTCGAAGACCGACGCGGACGGGCGCTGCAAGGACCTCCCGGCCCTGTCGGAAGGGACGACCCACGTCCGGCTCGACTTCGAGACCGAGACCTACTTCTCGAACAAGCAGAGCGCACACACGAGCAAGACCGAAGCCGAGGCTCAGCAGGACGCCCCCCGCGTAAGGGACAGCGGCGCGTTCTTCCCGGAAGTGGCGATCACCTTCGCCGTCGTCCCGGGCGAACACTTCCACGTACCGCTGCTGCTCAACCCGTTCGGCTACTCCGTATACCGAGGGAGCTAGCACCGATGCCCACCATTCTCGGCCAGAACCAGTACGGCAAAGCCGAAAACCGCGTCGTCAAGATCACGCGGGACGGCGACACCCACCACATCAAGGACCTGAACGTCTCCGTCGCCCTCTCCGGCGACATGGAGGACGTCCACTACTCCGGCTCGAACGCCAACGTCCTGCCGACGGACACCACCAAGAACACGGTGTACGCGTTCGCCAAGGAGTACGGCATCGAGTCCGCCGAGCAGTTCGGCATCCACCTCGCCCGCCACTTCGTGACGTCGCAGGAGCCGATCAAGCGCGCCCGGATCCGGATCGAGGAGTTCGCCTGGGAGCGCATCGCGACCTCGGACAACAACTCCAAGTTCATCGGGTCCGACGAGGTCAACCACTCCTTCGCCCGCAAGGGCCAGGAACTGCGCATCACGCAGGTCACCTTCGACGGTGAGAAGTGGGAGATCATCTCGGGCCTGAAGGACCTCACGGTCATGAACTCCACCAACTCGGAGTTCTGGGGCTACGTCAAGGACAAGTACACGACGCTCAAGGAGGCGTACGACCGCATCCTGTGCACCGACGTCTCCGCGGCCTGGCGCTACAGCTGGACGAGCGACGACGAGCGGATGCCCAACTGGGAGAAGTCGTACGAGCAGGCCAGGAAGCACATCCTGCAGGCCTTCGCCGAGACGTACTCCCTCTCGCTCCAGCAGACGCTCTACCAAATGGGCGCCCGGGTAATCAACAGCCGGAGCGAGATCGACGAGATCCGCTTCTCGCTGCCCAACAATCACCACTTCCTGGTCGACCTCGAACCGTTCGGTCTGAAGAACGACAACGAGGTCTACTTCGCCGCCGACCGCCCGTACGGCCTCATCGAGGCCACCATCCTGCGGGACGGAGTCGAGCCGCAGATCCCGGTCGACATGACCAACCTCTGACGCGGTCGCGTCCGGGCCGTGCTTTACGGCGGTAAAGCACGGCCCGGACGGACCGGAGGGAACGAACACCCATGGCACAGCCTGCAAAGGGGCCGGCAACAGAAGGCCTGCGTTCCACCCAGAAGTCCCCCGCGGAGCCCTCCGCGAAGAAGTCCGGGAAGTCCTCCGGAGCGTCCCGTGCGAAGTCCTCGCCGCCGGCGCAGCCGGCCGACCTGCTCGACCCCGTGCACCCGGTGGACGAAAAGCTCCCCGCCAAGCGGCTCGTCCCCGCCGCGCTCCAGCACATCGCCGCCATGTACGCGGGCGTCGTCACCCCTCCGCTCATCATCGGCCAGGCCTGCGGTCTCGACGCCGCCGGCATGACCCGGCTGATCGCCGCGAGCCTGCTGATCGCCGGACTCGCCACGATCCTCCAGACCATCGGCCTCACGAAGTTCGCCGGAAACCGGCTCCCCTTCGTCAACGCCGCTTCCTCCGCGGGCATCGCCCCGATGCTCGCCATCGCGGAGACCAGCGCCCCCGGCCGTCAACTCCCCGCCATCTACGGCGCGGTGATGGTCGCCGGAGTGTTCTGCCTGGCTGTCGGTCCCTTCTTCGGCAGGCTGCTGCGCTTCTTCCCGCCGCTGGTCACCGGTGTGGTCATCACCCTGATCGGCGTCACCCTGATGCCGGTCCCGGTCGCCTGGGCGCAGGGCGGCGACAAGGAGGCCGCCGACTTCGGCGACATGAAGTACCTCGCGCTCGCCGCCTTCACGCTCCTCGTGATCCTGCTCATCCAGCGGTTCGGCAGGGGATTCGTCAAACAGGTCGCCCTGCTCTTCGGCATGCTGATCGGCACGCTCGCCGCGATCCCTTTCGGCCTGGCCGACTTCAGCGGGCTCAAGGACGCGCCGGTCGCCGCGCTGCCCACCCCCTTCGCCTTCGGTGCCCCCGAGTTCCAGCCCGCCGCGATCCTCTCGCTGTGCATCGTGATGCTCGTCCTGATGACCGAGTCCTCGGCCGGAATGCTCGCGCTCGGCAAAATCTGCGAACGCGACTGCGACGGAAGGACGATCACCAGGGGCCTGCGTACCGACGGCATCGCGACCCTCGTGGGCCCGGTCTTCGGCGGCTTCCCGACCAGCGCCTTCGCACAGAACGTCGGCGTCGTCACACTGACGCGCGTGCGCAGCCGGTACGTCGTCGCGGTCGCCGGCGGGGCCCTGCTCTTCCTCGGGGTGTTCCCGGTACTGGGGGCGGTCGTCTCCATGGTGCCGATGCCGGTCCTGGGCGGTGCGGGAATCGTCCTCTTCGGCTCGATCGCGGTGAGCGGCATCCGTACCCTCTCCGAGGCCGGACTCGACGACAGCTCGAACATCATCCTCGTCGCGGTGGCGCTCGGCGCGGGCATCATCCCGCTCGCCGCGCCCACCTTCTACGCGGACTTCCCCGCCTGGGCGCAGACCGTCCTCGGTTCCGGCATCAGCGCCGGCGCGCTGGTCGCGGTCCTGCTCAACCTGTTCTTCCACCATCTCGGCACCCGCGACAGGCGTATCCCTGCCACCGCCGCGGCACTCAAATCCTCCTAGGGTCCTGCCGTGCCCGATACGGACAGAGGTAAAGGAAGCAGCCCCATGGCAGCACCGGCAGCACAAGCTTCGCCAGACGTCTCACGCATCGTCATCGAGAACTGCGCGATCGCGACCGTCGACGCCCAGGACACGGAATACGCGTCCGGTCACGTCGTCGTCGCGGGCAACCGGATCGAGTCCATCGGCGCGGGCACGGCACCCGCAGGTCTGGAGAACGTGGTCCGCCGCATCGACGGCACGGGGCACCTCGTCACTCCCGGCCTGATCAACACGCACCACCACTTCTACCAGTGGATCACCCGGGGCCTGGCCACCGACCACAACCTCTTCGACTGGCTCGTCGCGCTGTACCCGACCTGGGCGCGGATCGACGAGCAGATGGTGACGGCGGCGGCCCAGGGGTCCCTGGCGATGATGGCCCGAGGCGGCGTCACCACCGCCATGGACCACCACTACGTCTTCCCCGAGGGCTCCGGCGACCTCTCCTCGGCGATCATCGGCGCGGCGAGGGACATGGGCGTACGGTTCACCCTCGCCCGCGGTTCCATGGACCGCGGCGAATCCGACGGGGGCCTCCCGCCGGACTTCGCGGTCGAGACCCTCGACGGCGCGCTCGCCGCCACCGAGGCGACCGTCGACGCGCACCACGACGCGTCCTTCGACTCCATGACCCAGATCGCCGTCGCACCGTGCTCGCCGTTCTCCGTCTCCACCGAACTCATGCGCCAGGGAGCGGAGTTGGCCCGCCGCAAGGGGGTCAGACTGCACACCCACGGCAGCGAGACGGTGGAGGAGGAGAAGTTCTGCCGCGAGCTGTTCGGCATGGGACCCACCGACTACTTCGAGTCGACGGGCTGGCTCGGCGCCGACGTGTGGATGGCCCACTGCGTCCACATGAACGACTCCGACATCGCCGCCTTCGCCCGCACCGGCACCGGCGTCGCCCACTGCCCCTCCTCCAACGCCCGCCTCGCCGCAGGCATCGCCCGCGTCCCCGACATGCTCAAGGCCGGCGTCCCGGTCGGCCTCGGCGTCGACGGCACCGCGTCCAACGAGTCCGGCGAACTCCACACCGAGCTGCGCAACGCGCTCCTCATCAACCGCCTCCACACCGAGCACCGCGAGCGGGCCCTCAACGCCCGCCAGGCGCTCCGCCTCGGTACCTTCGGAGGCGCCCAGGTCCTGGGCCGCGCAGACCAGATCGGCTCGCTCGAAGCCGGCAAACTCGCGGACCTGGTGATGTGGAAGGTCGACGGACTCGGCCACTCCACCATCGCCGACCCGGTCACCGCCATCGTCTTCGGCGCGGCGGCCCCGGTCACCCTGTCCCTCGTCAACGGCCTGCCCGTGGTCGAGGACAGCCACCTGACCACGGTGGACGAGGACGCCATCGCCCGCAGCGCGCGCAACGAGGCGCAGCGCCTCGCGCGGGTCGCCGCGCAGCCGCGCTGACGACGGCGGCATCTCCTCGTACCACTGACGCTCGGAAAGGTCCGAGCACACAGAATTCCGGCCGGGAGGGACGGCTCCCGGCCGGAACTGAGCAGCCGAGCGGGCTGCTCAGGAGCCGTTCCCGGGGGCGTGGCCCAACACTTCACGCCCCCGGGGCGGTCCGGCGTATCCGGGCGAACGGCACAGCAGCACAGCAGCAGTACGGGCACCTTGCATCACCTCTGCACCACCAGCTCCTTGCATCGCGCACCACCTCCCCGAAGCACGTGTCAATCCCGGCACTGGAAAACGACAGGAGGACGCTGTGGCCAAGTCGCCCAGGTTCACCGCGCAAGGCTCTTCGACGGACAGCACCGCCGAGGAGAAAACGTCCCTCACGAAGCACCCGGTCGATCAGGGAATGCCTCCCCTGAAGCTCGCCACGACCGGCCTCCAGCATGTCGCCGCCATGTACGCCGGCGTCGTCGCCCCACCCCTGATCGTCGGCGCGGCCGTCGGCCTGTCCGGCAAGGAACTCACCTTCCTCACCGGCGCCAGCCTCTTCATGGCCGGACTCGCCACCCTCCTCCAGACGCTCGGCGTCTGGAACATCGGCGCCCGCCTCCCCTTCGTCAACGGCGTGACCTTCGCCGGAGTCGCCCCGATGCTCGCGATCGCGGGCGGCCAGTCCAAGGAGGACGCGCTCCCGGTCATCTTCGGCGCGATCATCGTGGCGGGAGCGATCGGCTTCGTCGCCGCGCCGTTCTTCTCCAAGATGGTCCGCTTCTTCCCGCCGGTGGTCACCGGCACGGTCATCACCCTGATCGGCGTCTCGCTCCTGCCCGTCGCCTTCGGCTGGGCCCAGGGCCCCGACCCCAAGGCGGCGGACTACGGCTCGACGACCTTCCTCGGCCTGGCCGGCATCACCCTGGTGATCGTCCTGCTGCTGCGCCGCTTCACCCGGGGCTTCGTCAAGCAGATCGCCGTACTCCTCGGCCTCGTCATCGGCACGCTCATCGCCATCCCGTTCGGCGCCACCGACTTCTCGCCGGTCACCGAGGCGAGCATCGTCGGCTTCCCGACGCCGTTCCACTTCGGCGCACCGCAGTTCGTGGCCGCCGCGATCATCTCGATGTGCGTGGTCATGCTCGTCTCGATGACCGAGTCGACGGCCGACATGCTGGCCCTCGGTGAGATCGTCGACCGCCCCGCCGACGAGAAGACCATCGCGGCCGGCCTGCGCGCCGACGCCCTCGGCTCCGCCGTCAGCCCCCTGTTCAACGGCTTCATGTGCAGCGCCTTCGCCCAGAACATCGGCCTGGTCGCGATGACCAAGATCCGCAGCCGGTTCGTCGTCGCGGCGGGCGGCGGCTTCCTCATCCTGATGGGCCTGTGCCCGATAGCCGCCTCGCTGATCGCGGTCGTCCCGCGTCCGGTGCTCGGCGGAGCGGGCATCGTGCTCTTCGGCTCGGTCGCGGCCAGCGGCATCCAGACCCTCGTCAAGGCGGGCCTGGAGAAGGACAACAACGTGCTGATCGTCGCCGTCTCCCTCGCGGTCGGCATCATCCCGATCGCCGCGCCGACCTTCTACCACCACTTCCCGGAGACTGCGAAGATCATCCTGGACTCGGGAATCTCCACCGGCTGCCTCGCGGCCGTCGTCCTCAACCTCGTCTTCAACCACATCGGCAAGCGCGCCGACGACGACGAGGTGACGGCCCCGATGGAGCCCGGCGAGGAAATGACCCACCGGGGCGGCAAGACGGTGGGGGTGGTCACGCACTGACATCACGTCACCTCGGCTGTCACGTCACGGTGTCCGTGCGGCAATTCCGTACGGACACCGCGCGACGAGGGTGCGTCGGCCGATGCGGTGCGGACCGCCGTACACGTTCCGCGGGGGACGCGGCCGGGATCCGCTCACGTACGTACACCCGGCGGCGGACGTCGAGCGGACGCCGGTCGCCTCCGCATCCACCTCCGCGCTCGTGCGACCCGCCGGTGCCGCCTGCCCCACCCCACGTACACCGCACGTCACCCGACGACTCCGGCACCGCGGGCATCCCTGTACCGTCGGAGTCATGGAAGATCACTCCGTCGTCGACGTGGGCGACGTACGCATGGCGTACCGCTCCTGGGGCGACCAGCACGGCAACCCGGTAATCCTGCTGCACGGAATCGGCAGCTCCGCCGCGAGCTGGGAGAAGGTCGGGCAGGCGCTCGGCGAGGAGTGGCGGGTGCACGCACTGGACCTGCGCGGCCACGGCGAGAGCGACTGGCCGGACGAGTACGACCTCGAACTGATGCGGGACGACGTACTGGGCTTCATCGAAGAGGCCAAGATCGACCGGGCCGGCCTGGTCGGCCACGGTATGGGCGGCGTCGTCGCGTACCTGCTGGCCCAGGAGTACCCGGACCGGGTGGAGCGCCTGGTGCTGGAGGAGACACCGGCGCCCTTCGCGGGAGCGCAGGACATCCGTCCGGCGGACGGCCCGGTCGACTACGACGAGAACGCGCTCCCCGAGATCGGGGCCCAGCTCGCGGACCCGCCGGAGGAATGGCTGGAGCGCCTCGGTGAGATCGTCGCCCCGACCCTGATCATCACCGGTGGCCCGGACAGCGAGATGGACCAGTCCGACCTCCCGGAGATGGCGGACCGCATCCCGGACTGCGCCCAGATCACCCTTCCCGGCGGCCACCGCATCCACCAGCTCCACCCGCAGCAGTTCGCGGACAAGGTGAGCGACTTCTTCACCAGCTGAGAGGCACCGGGGCCTCCTTCGTTTCTGGGACGCCTCCAGCCCAGGAACGCGGGGCCGGCGTGGCGTCGTCCGCCGGAAGGACCGGGCTCTGCACCGTTCGGTGGACCGCATCGGCGCGGTGGGCCACCACCGCCGCGAGGTCCGAGCCCGCCCGGAGTAGAGCCACCGTGCGCTCCGCGATCCGGTCGAGGCGCTCCCGCAGGACACGGGAGGTCGCGTCGGGTCCGCCGCTCTGCCGGAGGGTGCTCAGGATCTCGCGCACGGCGGGGATCCCGTGACCGGCGCCCCGCAGGGCCACCACGATCCGGGCCGCTGCGATCGCGCCGGACCCGTACCGGCGGGCGCGCAGCGAGGTCACCCGCGCGGGAGTCAGGAGGCCCTCGTCCTCCCAGAAGCGCAAGGTCGAGGTCCGTACGCCGAGGGCCTCCGCGAGTTCCGTGATCGTCATGGCGTCGCCCCCGTGATCCGGCGGATCGTCGCCGGCCTCGTCGCCGATCGTCCGCAGGGCCTGCTGGGCGCGCAGCACCTCCTCGCGTTCCCGCGCGAGGCGGACATGGGCGGCGCCGACCGCGGCGGCCGCGTCCGCGAGCGTCCCCGTACCCAGCTCGACCAGCAGCCGACGGGCGTCGACGGGGCCCATGGCGCGCGCGAGCCCCCGGTAGGCGTGCAGCGCCCGCACGTGAACGGCCGCGTAGCCGCGGTACCCGTTGGCCGACCTGGCGGCGGGCGGCAGAACGCCCAGCCGTTCCAGATCGCGTACCTGCTGCACCGAGTACCCCGACGCGCGGGCCACGTCGGAGGTACGGAGGGAACGCTCGGACACGGTAAACCCCACAGAAGCACTTGAAGCCGAGACTTGAACCATGAGTATCGAACACCTCCTCGCCACCGTGCGCGCGCTCCCCGACGTTCTGGTGGTCACCCCGCAGCCCGGCAGCGACTTCCCCGAACCCACGTGGGGCGACTCGTACGTCTACTACGCGCCCGACGGCCGCATCCCCGGGCGCACCCAGCCCTACGCGACGATCGTCACCAGCGATCACCCGGGGGACAGTGCGTCCGCCCTCGGCGCGGCCGGCCGCCGACGGGTGAACGTGCAGGTCGACCGCGCGGCGTTCCATGCCCTCACCGGAGAGGACCCGCGCGGCCCCGGCCGCCCCCGCGACCACACCGCCCCCGACGTCGTTCTGCCGCACCCGGTGTACGGGGCGCAGAGCTGGATCTGCGTCGTCAACCCCGGGGAGCGGACATCGGACACGCTCGTACGGCTGCTGCGCGAGGCCCACGAGGCCGCGCGTGCACGGTACGAGCGGCGTCACGGGGCGGGGGAGCGGCGGCCCGGCTGAGCCGTCGGCCTGCGGGGCAGTCGACGGGCGGGCGGGGGGTGAGCCGGGCCGGTGGGGAGTGGCGCGGGTGCGCGGGCGCAACCTGGAGCGCCCCCTGCCCAGTCCGGCCGTGCGCACCCCCTTGCCCGCGACAGCCGACCATGGCATACAGGTCTGGACCATTGTCTCTGTCCTCCCCACGGATGAGAGGTCCTGCCGTGCAACGCCCCACCGTTCGCACCGTGTTGGCCTGTGCCCTGCTGCTGCCCCTGCTCGCGACGGCCGCATGCGGCGGTGGAAAGGAGGCCCAGCCGCCGCGCGACACCACGCGGCCCGCGGCCCCCGCCGGAGTCACCGCCCAGTCTGGCAGCGCCACCTCCGTCCACGTCATGTGGAGCCCGGCCACGGACGACCGAGGCGTGACGGGCTACGAGGTCTACGCGAAGGGCCGGAAGGTCAGGGCGGTCGCCGCGACCACGACCATGGTCGACGTCGACCGCCTCACCCCCTCCCACACGTACGACTTCACCGTCCGGGCCAAGGACGCCGCCGGCAACCTCTCCGCGCCGAGCGCCGTCGTCACGGCGAGGACCCGGGCTTCCGCCCCCGACGACCGCACACCGCCGACCGCCCCCACCGGACTGCGGGGCACCGTGACCGGCGGGACGGCGGTCACCCTGTCCTGGGGTGCCGCCACGGACACGGGCGGCGCCGTCACCGCCTACGACGTCTACCAGGAGGACTCGCGCATCCACAGCGCCCCCGGCACCGAGACCACCACCCGGGTCGACGGGCTGCGGCCCGGCACGGTCTACACCTTCACCGTGCGTGCCCGTGACGCCGCCGAGAACTCCTCCCCGGACAGCAACTCCCTCGACCTGACGACCCCTTCGGGCGCGGGACGCGGACCCTCCACCGCCCCCACCGGCCTGACGGTCACCGCCGGGACGGAAGGAGGTGCGCGCACCCTCGTACTGCGCTGGACCCCACCCCGCACCGGGGGCGAGGTGAAGGAGCACCAGCTCCATCTGAACGGCAGGTTCGCGACGACGATCGTGTGGGGAGCGCCCCCGCCGCCCGGCCCGGTGAGTTACACGCTCACCGTCGCCGAGCCGCCCGGCACCCGCTACCGCGTCGCGCTGCGCGCGAAGCTGCCGGACGGGAAGTGGGGGGACTTCTCGGCGGTGCGGACGGTCACCACGTCCCGCTGACGGCTGTGCGGTGTTGGCCGGCGGACGCGCGGGCCGCTCCCGGCGGACGTTTCCCGGTGTTGCCCCTGCACACGGGCAACGAGGAAACAGGGTGCGACGGCGGTGGGCCGGTGCAAGGTCTTCGGTACCGAGCATCCGTCGAAAGAGCCCAGGGAGAACCGTCATGACCCACCGCATCCGCATGGCCGCGGCCACCGTCGCCGCAGGACTCGTCCCCACCGCCACCGGCCTCGGCACGGCCGCCCAGGCCGACGCCCCGCACACGCCCGCCGCATCGAAGGGACAGGCCGCCGCCCCCTGCTGGCACAGCAGCGGCAAGTGGTGGTGCAACAACAAGCGCGGCGCGGCGGTCTGGGCCGCGGACAGCGTCACGATCGTCGGCTACATGCACTCCAACCCGTCCTGGTTCACCTGCCGCCTGGACGCCGATCCCACGGGCGGCGGCGGCCCGCACCCCAACCGCTGGCTGCTCACCAAGGCGGACAACGGGCGGGTGGGCTGGATGAAGGACAGCGACGTCTACAGCGAGACGGACCCCGTACGACCGTGCTGAGTCCCTGAGCCCCGGAGCACCTGAGTCCGAGGGGCTGAGCTGGGCGGGAGGCGGCGGAGCCGGGCGGGGGCAGCGCGCGGGCGATGCCGTCCCCGCCCGGTGCGGCGGGCAGTGCTCGCAGGGAACGCGTCCCCGCCCGGTGCGGGGGTCACGGGGCGGCGGTCGGCGGCACCCCCTCCAGCGTCGCCAGCACTTCCGTCGCCCGGTCGCCCAGTTCGCCGCCGGCCCGGCCCGCGCGGGACGTCAGGTAGCCGTCCCGGCGGGCCTTCTTGAGGTGGTCCTTCACGGTCTCGGAGCGGCGGTCGAGGTGCTCGGCGAGCCAGGGCACCGGGGCCTGCACCCCCTTGTTCGTGAGGTCGCGGTAGGTCAGGCACAGCACCGAGAGGTACCGGGGCGAGACGCCCTCGTCCGCCAGCAGGCGGGCCGCGAGACGGGCCAGGTCGAGGAGCCGGCCCCGTTCGGCCTGCCAGGGCGGCGTCGTCGGCGCCAGTTCCCTGGCCCGTTCCACCGCTCCCGCGAGGTCGAGCCGGCGCAGCACCGTGGTGGAGATGCCGCGCGCGACGTCGCCCGGCGGGGCGTCCTCCTCCGCCTCGATGACGATCTTCTGCGGGCCGCCCGACACGGCGCCCTCCGGCCACCACATGGTGATCCGCCACGGACCCCTGAACTGACCGATTTCAAGTCCCTCTTCGATTCCCATCCGGGCAGCGTAGACGCAACCACCCTCCGTGTCACCCCCTGAGTGGTCAGAAGTGGGTGGACCGGGTCGGCCCCGGAGACCTCAGAGGTGTGCGGTGAGGCGTTGGTGTTCGGATGCGTCGACCTGCTCACCGGAGGAGGGGAGGAGCTGGGGGACGCCGTCGACGATGGGGTAGCGGCGCTGCAGACGCGGGTTGTAGAGGACGTCCCCGGTGGGCAGCAGCGTCAGGGGGCCCTTGTCGAGCGGGCAGGCGAGGATCTTGAGGAGCGGGTCGGCGGGGTTCATGGCTCACGTCCTTCGAGGGGAGGGGAGTTGACGAAAGGGATCTTGACGGTCGGCGGCACTTCGGGGAGGGGCTCTCGCGGCGGGAGCCCCCGGGGGGCTGCGGGGGCCGCAGGCTCGGCGGACGGCAGGGAGAGGAGTACGGCGACGGCCAGGGCGGCGCCCGCGATGCGCAGCGCCAGCCGGAGCGGGTCGTCCGGCAGGGACTCGCCGAAGGCGAGCGAGCCGAGAGAGGCGGTGTAGAGGCATGACGTCGTGGTGCAGACGGGGACGACGAGGGAGGCGCGGCAGCGTTGCAGCGCCGTCTGGGAGAGAACCAGACCGGTCGCTCCGGTGACGAGCAGGAGGTAGGGGTACGGGGACGACAGCAGGGCCACGACGGTGCCCGCGAGGTCGCTCAGGTCCAGGTGGGCGGAGACGCCCTTGATCGCGAGGGAGCTGACGCCGTAGACCAGCCCCACCGCGACCCCGTACGCCACCCCGCTGGAAGGCTTCTTGGGAGCCCGGTGGGTGCCGTGCGCCTTGCGGGGCCTCGCGGGCGGCGTGCGGGAGCCGCGCCGGTCGGCAGCCGCGTACACCCAGATGCCCGCACCGATCGACACCCCGCTGAGCAGCAGGATCAGCGGGGCCGGTGAGCTGGTGCCGATCGCGTCGGTGTGCGCGTCGAGGGACAGGACGACCATCAGCAGCGCCACCACGATCGCCGCCATCGCCCACCGCTCGCGGCCCGAGGTGCGCTCGCCCAGTGCCCGGGAGGACAGCAGCAGCAGGAGCACCAGGCCGGAGATGAACAGCGCCTGCGCGACGGCCATCGGCAGGGTGCGGTAGACGACCAGCTGGGCCACGAACCCCGCCGAGAGGGCCAGTGAGCCCCCGATCCACAGCGGGCTGCCCAGCAGCAGGCGCACCGCGCGTGCGGGGCGGTGGATGTCGAGGCCCGGCAGGCTGTTCAGGGCCCGCTTCTCCAGGACGAAACCGCCGCTGAAGAAGACGTTCGCGAACAGCGCCGCCGTCACCCCCCACCACATCACCGGCCTCCGCCCCCGGGCCCGTCGCCGGGGTCTTCGCGCTTGCGGGCGTGCACCAGCAGGATCGACGCGACCGAGGGCGCCGCGCACGCGAACCGGTCCAGTCGGCGCAACGGACGCGGCACCCCGTGGAAGGGTGCGCCCGCGACCCGTACGACGTCGAAGCCGGACGCGGTCAGGAACTCGCGGAGGGCGCGCGCGGTGTAGAGGCGCAGGTGGCCCACGACCTCCCGGCCGGGGCGCCCGTGGATGCCGCGCAGGCTCACCTCGGAGAACACCGGCTGCACGCCGGCGAGCAGGAGCGCCCGGTTGTACCAGGCCGCCAGGTTCGGGGTGGAGAGCATGAGGTGGCCGCCGGGAGCGAGCACCCGGCGGATCTCGTCGAGGGCGCTGTCCGGGTCGACGAGGTGCTCGATCACCTCACTGAAGAGAACGGCGTCCGCGGTCCCGTCGGCGAACGGCAGCCCACCGTCGGTGAGTTCGCCCCGGACGGCGGTCAGCTCGGCGGACCCTCCGGTGCCGGCGACCGCCGCGAAGGAGGCGTGTGCGCGGCGCAGCGCGTCCTGGGACCAGTCGACGCCGACGATGCGGTGCCCGCCGAGGAGGGGGGCGGCCGTGACGGCCGCCGTGCCGTCGCCGCAGCCGATGTCCAGGACCGTGGCGTGCTCGGTGCGGGGCGTCCCGGGCCTGCCCGGTGCGGGAGGGGTGCCGCGCAGGGCCGCGGCCAGCATCGCGGCCTGGCGGAGGCTGCGGGCGTCGCCGGACGCGACCGGCACGGCGGGGTTCTCGTAGAAGTCCCGCAGGTGCGGAGCGGGCTTTCGCGCTGTGCCGGTCGTCATACCGAACCGCCTGTCTCAGCAGTGGAGTCGAGGTGCTTTTCGAAGAGGTCGCGGAGGTGCTCGCCGTCCTGCGCGCCGAGGAGCGCGGTCGACCAGCGCAGCGCGAGATGCAGCCGTCCGTTGGTGCTGGCCGTGGTCACGGTCAGCCCGCGCGGCATTCGTGCGGGTGCGGAGAACCAGACGGCCGTGGCCCGTCCCGCCCCGTCGCCGAAGTCCAGCGGGTAGGGAACGCGCCCGATGTTGCTGAGGAGCGTGGTGGATGTCCACGGGGCGGCGGCCCGCCGGAGCCCGCGGGTGAGGGCCGCCCGTACGGTGACCGGCACGACTGGCGCCGTGAGGAGGGCGGCCCCGTGTCCGAGCTGGGGCCGGGAGAGGGCCTTGAGGGCGCGGGTGCGGTCGGCGGTACGCAGCAGGAGGGTGTGGGTGCTCTCCTGCAACTCAGCGTCGTTGTAGGGGACTTCCACCAGCCGTGTGCCGTTGCCGATGGGCATGTCCATCCCGCGTGACCGGTCGTCCACCGGCATCGTGATGCGCAGCGGGCGGGGCGGTGCGCCGTGCTCGCGGTTCCAGTCGGCGATCATGCGGGCGGTCGCCACCAGAAGCTGGTCGTTGACGGTGTACGGGGCGCCGCGCGGCCGTCGCGGAACCGGGAGGTCCGCGACGAGGAGCCCGTTGCCGCGGCCGTGCGCGCTGCCCGCTGCGACCCGGGCCACCGGGGCCCACCCCGGGGTGGGCGTCGGGTTCTGCGGATGCGCGTCGGGGCGGGGCGGGGCGGCGGCCGTCGCGGGCGAGTTGTCCCGGCCGCCGTACAGTTCGGCGGCGGTGGCCAGGATGCGCAGACACGCGGGGCCGTCCAGGGCGGTGTGGTTGACGACCAGGACGAGCACGTTGCCGATCGCCTCCAGCCGGATCGGCGGGGCCAGCGACAGCGCCGGCGCCTCGGCGAGCGCGCGCGCCCTGGCCCGGGGGAGGGCGTCGGGGCCGGGCGCGGGGAAGGTCACCACGTCGGCGGTGTCCGGGTGCGGGGTGAGCTCCCACTCGTACCGGCGGCGGTACCAGGGGCCGGACGCCTCGCGCATCAGGATGCGGGGGTGGCGGCGCAGCGCCTCCACGAACGCGGTGCGGAGCCGGTCGGGATCGGGCGCCCCGGGGAGGTGCACTTCTATGTGCACGGTCTCGGGCTCGTGCGGATCGAGACAGTGCCGGGTGATCTCGTCGACCACGGAGAAAGGGGTGCGGGGGGTGTCGGCGGGGTCGCGGCGCGGGCGGGTCGGGGGCTGCACTGTGGTCATGGTCCGATCTCCTTGGGACGGGGCAGTGGGGTGCTGGGGCGCGGGCGGGCCGGGTGGCCGGCCGGACACGGGGCCCGGCGGCCCCGCGTCCGCGCACCACGGACGGACCGGGAACACCGGCGGGCCCCCACGGGCCGCGGGACCGCACGCCGCAGCCCCCGGGGGCGCGGGACCACCCCCGGGGGCACGGGGCAGGCCCCCGTTCGAGCGGAGCCGGGAGTCCGGCGGGGGAGGCCGGGCAGCGGGCGCCGCCCCGTGGAGCGCCGCGCCCCTGCCCGTACGTCCCGCCCCCGGACCCCGGCCCGGCCCACTTCAGGCACCCTCGCCGGCCCCCTTCCGCCGTCGCCACACGTCGCCCGTCGTGACGACCGCCGCCACCACCGCCACCAGCGCCAGCACCTGCGCCGTCGGCCCGAAGGCGCCTGTTTCCGCCGCCACCGGCGACCCCGCGCCCCATGCCGCCGCGATCCCCGCGCCCGCCATGGCGAGCAGCGCGATCGGTGGCAGCAGAGTGTGCCGGAAGTGGGCCACCGCCGCCAGGGCGGGAACCAGCAGGGCCAGCGGTCCTGCGATCAGGACCATGACGACGGTGAGCGCGGCCAGGCCCAGTACCGGCCCCGGTGCGGGAGGCGCGGACACGGCGGGGGCGAGCGGTTCCGGCTCGCGGTCCCTGCGGGTCCACACCACCAGTCCGATCAGCGCGAGCAGGGCCACCCCGCCGCCGATCAGCCCGCCGACGTACCACGCGGCCGGCTCGAACTCCAGCTTCACGGTGCCGCCCTCGCCCTCCGGAACCAGCCAGCCCTGCTGCCAGCCGTCCAGGCGCACGGGGCTGAGCTCCTTGCCGTTGAGCGTCGCCGACCAGCCCGGGTTCTGGTTCTCGTACATCTGGAAGTACGAGGCCTGCCCGGCCCCGACCCGCACCGTACGGGAGTCCCCGGACCAGTCGTTGACGGTCAGCTCCCGGGTGGCCGCCGACGGCTGCGGGGCCTCCGCGCCACGCCTCAGCGTGATGTCCGTGATCGCCAGCGGGCCGACGTCGCCCGCCTCCACCCGGTGCGTGCCCGGCGACAACTGGGCCGTGCCGTTCGCCTGTTCGCCGGCGCACAGCGACACGTCGATCGGGCGGCGTTCCGTCAGGTCACGGAGCTGGCCGCGCGCGCTCGTCGCGTGCAGAGTTCCGTCGATGGACAGGATCGGGCCCTGACCACACGGCAGCGAGAACGTGCGGTCCGGTTTCGGCTGCGGCACGCGGTAGTCGTCCAGGGCCGGGACGTACACCTCGCTCAGACCGACCGGAAGCTGCAACTCGCCCTCGGCGACCGGGTTGTGGATGGTCAGCGGTGCCACCTGGGTGATGGTGATGTCGAGCCGGTCGGTGTTGATCGGCTCGAACCGGGCCAGACCGTTCTGGTCCACCGAAGCCGTGGCGGCCCCGTCCGGGGAGCTGATCTCGACCTGTTCGGGACGGGTGGACAGGCCGCCCGCCGCCGCGAACACGATCTCGCCCACCGGCCGCTTCTCCGGCCACCGCAGATGCAGGACGGACTTGCTGCCGGAGATCCACGAGGTCGTGAGATCGCCGTCGACGAGGTTGCGGGGCGACAGCGAGGTGCCCAGCTTCGCCGTCGAATCCGCCGTAGCGGTCAACATCCGCCGCTGGTCCGGTGCCTGACGGTAGAGCAGCTGGTCCAGAGCGTCGCCCGGGACCGGCAGCGCCGTCGCCTTCAGCGAGTACGCGCCCTCCTCCCGGATGGTGAACTGCCGGTGCAGACCCACCTCGGCCGACACCGGGGACAGACCGCCCGGGTCGCTGCCGCGGTGCAGCGACACCACGTCCGCGTCCTTGCCGATGTCCTCGGGAAGGGCGAGCAGCTTCGTCACCTGCACCCCGGGGATGTCGACGGCGGAGAAGCCCGCGCCCATCAGACCGGGCCGGCCCTGCTGCGCCTCGTCGATCGTGATGCGCAGCCAACTCGCTTGGCCCTCGGGCGCCTTGACGGACTGCGGCTGACCGTTCGGCTGCAGGGGGCTCGTCTCGCTCCCCCGGTCGGTCTCCACCCGCACCCGCGTCGGCGCGGCCCGCATCCCGTCCGACGGAAGCGGCGACACCCGGATCGTGGACGGCACCGGGGTGCGGGCGGCGAAGTCGATCCGCAGCCACTGGCCCACCGGCTCGGCCGCACTGCCCTCGGTCCACGCGGTGTCCGGATTGCCGTCGAAGGCGTTCACCGGGTCGTACTGCGGCAGGTGGAAGAGCCAGTTGCCGCTGCTGGACGCGGTCACCGACTTGGCACCCCGCAGCACGGCCTTCGTCTGGTGCTTGGCCCCCTGCGTCGGCAGGATCTGCCGAGGCTCGCGGCCGGGGTCCTGCACACTGCCGGACGGATTGCGGTCCGTCGCGCTGTAGGTGTACGAGGTGTTGGTGTTGACCAGGCCGAACCGGGTGTCGGCACGGCGCATCCCGTCACTGGACGCGAGCACCGCGGGGGAGTCCAGCCCGGGGGAGTTGTCCCCCGCGAGGACCGCGGGCCGGTTGCGCATCGACGGGTCCTGCGACAGCTGCAGCAGCGACTCCGGGCCGCCGCTCACCACCGCGGTGTCCGACACCGGCTTCAGCGCCGCCCGCCCCGGCTCCGGGGTGCCGGACGGCGGCTCGTACACCTCCACCGCCTGCTGCCTGGGGTACAGGCCCTCGATCTGCACCGGGGTGTCGTCGGGGATGCGGCCGCCGGTCATCACCGGGCCGAAGGCGGTGATCCTGCGGTAGCCGGAGGACTCCAGGGTGCGCTTGACGGTCTGCGGCGGCACGTACCCGATCTGGTCGGGGTCCAGGTCGTTGCGTACGACGACGTAGTGGATCCCGGACCGGTTCAGGTAGTCCGAAAGCCCCGGCACCTCGCTCCCGGAGAGCAGCGCCTGCTCCACGGCGTCCAGCGCGCGCCGGTTGCCCGGCGTGCCGAACGGGACGAAGTCCCGCTGTGCCCACGGCGATTCGGCGAGCACGTCGAGGGGCTGGTCGATGGTCGAGCCCCAGGTGTGGATGCCGTGCGCGGTCGCCGGAACGACCAGGGCGCGAGTGGCCGGGGAGTTGTCCTTGAGCCAGGCGGCCGTCCTCTCCCAGTGGTTGGGCAGCTTGCTGAAGGCACCGGGCTGGAGGATGCTGCCGTTCACGTACGGCAGCAGCAGCCCCGGCAGGACGAACAGAGCCGCGACGGCCGGCACGTACCGGCGGCCCGGAATCCTGCGGGCCCCGCGCCGCTCGGCCGCCACCGCGACCGCGTGGATCAGGCCGAGGACCAGGACGAGCGCCAGACCCGACTGGAACTTGTAGATGTTGCGGAACGGGACCAGCCAGCCGTTCAGCCAGTCCTGCACGGTGCCCGGGAACAGCGCGCCGAGCGAACCCCCGTACCCCGCGAGGGTGACGAGGACGACGGACACCACGACCAGCAGCATCCAGCGCCGCTCCGGCACGTCCCGTCGGGCGATGCCCGCCAGCCCGATCGCCGCCGCGCACGCCGAGCCGAGGATCGCCAGGACCGACGCGGCGACCGTCCAGCCGGCGGGCAGCCAGGCCTCACCGAAGTTCAGGTACGCCGTCCAGTTGCCCGCACCGCGCAGCAGCTCGGTCGCGGACATCGTGGCGGTGGTGGTCTCGGCCTGCTCCACGTACGGCATGAAGTTCTCGCCGTGGATGCCCAGCAGGAGCAGCGGGACCACCCACCACACGGTGGCGAGCAGCACGCCGGGCACCCACCACACGATCTGCGTGCGGCGGCGCGGACCGGCCGGCCGGCTCAGCAGGTACAGGGCCACCGGCAGCAGCGCGGCCAGCGTGGAGGCGGCGTTCACCCCGCCCATGCAGGGAATGAGGAGCGCCGAACGCAGCGCCGAACTCCGGGCGCTCAGCCGGGGGGTGGCCAACGGCAGCAGCACCCACGGCAGCAGGGCACCCGGCAGGGCCGCCGCCGACGTCGAGCCGATGACGATGGTGTACGTCGGCCACAGCGCGTACACCGCGGCGCCCAGCAGCCGGGTCGGCGACGTGCCGATGCCCAGCCGCTCCGCGAGCCGCAGCGCACCCCAGAACGCGACGGTCACCACGAGCGACAGCCAGAGCCGCTCGGCGAGCCACACCGGGATCTGGACGAGATCGGTGAGGGCGTAGTACGGCAGCATCGGGAAGGCGTAGCCCACGTACTGGTCGAAGATGCCGCCGAAACCGGCCCGCGAGTGCCACAACTCGCCCAGGTCCGCCATGAACTTGAACGGGTCGGCCGCCACCCCGAGCTTCGTCTCGAAGGTCATCTTCCCCGGCGACACCGCCAGGAACGCGACCAGCACCGCCGCCCAGAATCCGAACAGCCACTTCCGCGACCTGGGCCCGTCGTCACCACCGGGCCGGCGGCCGTCGGGGGGCGGGGCGGCGTGCGACGGTGGACGGGGTGGGGCGGGGAGTGTACTGGTCATGGGCACCGCCGGAGGATGAGGAGGAGATTCCAGGTGGTGAACTCGCGCAGCACCGGGATCTTGGGGGCGAGGGTCGGCAGCAGCGGCCAGTAGCGGGCCCGTGCCGACACCACGGACACGTCGGTGCGTGACCTGACCTGCCGCAGTGTCGTACCGATGTGGATCGGGAAGAGGTTCTCGCCGACGGTGTGTTTCGCCGGCCTGCCGGTGCGCCGCTCGTAGCGGCGGCGGGCCCGCTCGGCACCCAGATAGTGCCAGGGCGCCCACTCGTGGCCGCCCCACGGCGAGTACCAGTTGGTGAACGAGACGTAGATCAGCCCGCCGGGACGGGTCACCCGCACCATCTCGCTCAGGAAGGTCTGCGGATCGGCCACGTGCTCCAGGACGTTGGAGGAGAAGCAGACGTCGGCGACGCCGTCGGTGAGCGGCAGCAGATAGCCGTCCGCGACCACCGCGCCGGCGGTCGGCCTGCGCCCTCCGGCGGTCAGCTCCCGCGGGTCCGGCTCGAAGAGGTAGCTGTCCGCGCCGCGCCGCCGGAACTCCTCGGCGAAGTGTCCGCTGCCGCCACCGACGTCCACGACGACCCGGTCGCGGAGCGGGACGTAGCGCTCGACCTGGTCGGCGGCGTCCCTGGCGAGCAGCGAGTAGCAGTGGTCGGGGTCGTGCTGTTCACGCAGGAACGCGCGGAAGAGCGCGGCACTGCGGCGGAACGAGGGGTCCCTGAGAGGCCCGAGGGTGGTGGTGCGGTCGTTCTTCATCTCAGGACTGCCGCCTCTGCGGTGCTCGTCGCGCGAACCGTGCCCGAGACGGCTTCGGCCGCGACCGTACGGAACTGGCTCACCGTGCTCGACCAGCGGTAGCGCTCCGCCCGGACCGCCGCCGCCCTGCCCATCGCCTCGCGGCGCTCCGCGTTCAGCGTGAGCGCGCACCAGGCCGCGGCGAAGGAGCTCTCGCCGCGCGCCAGCACGCCCGTCACCCCGTCTTCGATCGAGTCCCGCAGTCCGGGTACGTCGAAACCGAGGGAGGGGGTGGCGCGGGTGGCCGCTTCGGTGACCACGAGACCCCACCCCTCGACAGCGGAAGGGTGCAGCAACAGCCATGCTTCGCTGAGGAGTTGGTGCTTCTCGGCCTCGGAGACGTATCCCTTGAAGATGACGTCGGGGCCCGCCATGGCCTCCAGCCGTGCGCGCTCGGGCCCGTCACCGACGATGACCAGCTTTCCGCCGGTCACCGGCCGCACCCGCTCCCACAGCCGCAGCAGCAGATCGATGCGCTTGTATTCGACGAGCCGGCCCATCGCCAGGAACACCGGCTCCGCCGAACGCGGCAGCCGTACGCCGGGGTCCTCGACCCCGTTGTGCACGACGCGGATGCGGCTGCGATCGACACCGAGGTCGCCGAGCGCGCTCGCCGTCGAGTCGGACACGGCGACCAGGAGGTTGTTGCGCTGGGCGGCGGACAGCGCCCAGTGTTCGAGGCGGCGGCCGATACCGGCGGCGGGGCCGGGAAAGCGCATGCCCCAGAGTTCGGTGTGCACGTGGTTGACCAGGCACAGCGTCGGACCCCGGTGCCAGAGCGGGGTCAGATAGGGCAGCCCGTTGCAGACCTCGACCATCAGGTCGCAGTCGCCGACCTGACGGGTGAAGGTGCTCCGGGCCTTCAGGAAGTGCCCGAGGTCGCTGCCCGCCGACACGACGCGGTAGTCGCGGTAGGCCGCGGGGCCCCCGCACAGGAGCGTCACCTGGTGGCCGAGCGCGGTGAGCCCCTGGGCGAGGCGGTCGACGAGGAGCTCCGATCCGCCGGCGGCCGGGTTGCCGAGGTCGCGGCGGGACAGAAAAACGATCCTGCGGGGTGGTACGAGAGGCTGCTCGTGGGCCTCGGGGCGGGTGGGCGACTGAACTTCCGGACCGGCCTGCTGGTGGGTCTCCTGGAGCCGCAGCGCCTGGAGGGGTTTCACAGCGTGCACGGTGGGGGGTACGTGCTGGGGCATCCGAGCTCCAACTCGTTTCGGGGTGCGGTACCTGGAGGAACGTACGAGTGCGAAAGGGTGCATGCGGTGGGGTGGATAGGTAGTTTTCGGCACGCTGTTCGACGCGGCTACTCACGTGGATGACAATTTCGGCACCGATATCCCCTGATGCCTCATCACAACGTGCAGTCGGTAAGCGAGCCGAGCGCCTACGGTGCTGTCCGCTCGCTGCGCCGCCCCCGTACGACGAACACCAGACCCGTCGCGGCGAGCACCAGACCGGCCGCCCCGCCGCCCATCGGCAGCGTCTCGCCGACCAGCCGCAGCTTGTCGCTGTCCGCCCCGGCCTGCCTCACCTGCGCACGCTGCGTGGCCTCGGTGAACTCCATCCGCTCGCTGTCCAGCAGCACCATGGAGTCCTTCTTCGATCCGGGCGCGCGGACGGTCTTGCGCGGGCCTATCGCGGCGTTCACGATGCGCCCGGACCGCTTGTCGACGACCAGCTCGATGCCGTGGTTGGCGTACCACTCCTCGGCGAGGACCTGCCCCCGCTTCGGCAGTCCGACCATGCGCCCGGGCACCATCCGGGTGCCCGTCCTGGTCGGCGGCACGCTGCCGGTGAAGCGGTAGCCCTCGTAGCCGTGGATCTTCTTCGTGCCGTCGAAGCGGAGGACGACGGTGGAACCGAGTGTGCCGTCCCACCAGCGGTACGAACGCTTCTCCACGTCGAAGGGGAACTTCAGGTACGCCTCGCCGTCAAAGACCGGCTGCTCCTTGCAGCAGTGCACCGGCTCGTTGGTGCGGCGGTCGGTGACCCAGCGCTCCAGCGTCCACTGCAGGGAGTCCGTGGTGTCGGCGGCCGGCAGCGTGCCCTCGTGGTCCACCGAGGTCGACACGTCCCAGACGGCCCGGCCGCTCTTCAGGCTGTCGGCCACGTCACCGCGCACCTGGCGCGTGATGGTGAGCGGTGCGCCCGTGACGGTCTTGAGGTCCTTGGTGTCGAAGTAGCTGCCGGTGCCCTCGAACACGGTCGTGGTGTCGATGTCGATCGGGTTGCTCTTTGCCCGTGGGCTTACGTACCAGGTCAGCAGGGGTGCCAGCACGAGCAGGAACACGCCGGTGCCCAGCAGGACGAGCGACAGAGGAGAAGCGGTGCGACGCATACGGGTGCTCCAGGAGGGCCGGGAGGGAGGGAAACGCGGAGTGGGTTTTCGTACACAGTGCGTATGGGCCGGGAACCGTAAGCGTGCTCTTGACGACTGTCAATCAGGTGATGACACTGTGGGCTAGCTGTCAGGCCGCCGGTGGGGACCAGCGTCAGAGAGGCCACCCGCCATGCCCAGACTCGTGTCAGCCCTACTGACTTCCCTCGTTGCCGCCGCGCTGGCGGTGGGGGCGGCGTTCGGCATCGTGGCACTGCTCAACGCCACCCCGGAACAGCCCAACGTGCCCCTGATCAGTTACGAGACGGGGACCCCGCGCAGATGACCGGAGTGGACACCGTTCCCGACCCGCCGCAGGTCCGCGAACCGCCCGAGACGTCCGCCTGGGCGGACGTACCCCGGCTCCAGGTAAGGCAGTTCGCCGACCTGGCGCTGGCCGAGGTGCCCGCGCTGGCCCGGCAGATCCTGGACGAGATCTGCCGCGAACACCCCCGGATGCCGCTGATCGTCGACGAACAGGGCGACCTCATGGCGCTCGTCGGCATCCGCCGGGCGCTGGAGGACTTCGTGCAGCACCTGGTGCGCCAGGACGGTCGCCGGCCCCACTTCCACCTGGAGGTCTTCCAGGAGTTCGGCCGGGGCGAGGGGCTGCACGGGCGGTCCCTGGACTCGCTCCAGGCGGTCTACCGGCTGGGCGTACGTCTGGCCTGGCGGCGGCTCGCGGAGATCGGCCAGCAGGTGAGCATCCCGCCGCCGGCCATGTACGAACTGGCCGAAGCGGGCTTCGCGTTTCTCGACGGGCTCGTGGACGAGTCGGTACGGGGCTATGCGGAGGCCGCGGCCCGGCAGGCCGGTGAACGTCTGCGACTGCAAAGAAAGCTGGCCCAGGCGATTCTGCGCGAGCGGGTCGCGGGTGCGGGAAGCGACCCGGCGGACCATCTCGCCGAGTTCGCCGCCCACGCGGCCCGGATCGGGTGGGCGCTGCCGGAGTGGGTCGGGGTGGGCGTACTGCTGAGGCCCTCCCGGGACAGCGTCGCCCCCGCGGTCGGGGACGACGTCCTGCTCGACATGGAGAGTGAACAGCCCCTGATGGTGGTGCCCGATCCGCTGCGGCCCGGCCGGCCCGAACAGCTGCGGCGGGCGACGACCGGATGGACCGGGGCGATGGGCCCCGCCGTCCCGCTCGCCGAGGCGGCCAAGTCGCTGCGATGGGCGACGGCCGCGGTCGGGCTCATGGAACGCGGACTGCTGCCCTCGGACGGGCTGCTGCACTGCACCGAGCACACCGAGGCGCTGGTGCTGCTGCCCCCGGAGGAATTGATCGGGGACCTGACGGCGAGGTGCCTGGCACCGCTGGCCGGCTGCGGGCGGACCCAGGGGAGACGACTGGCGGAGACCCTGCTCGCGTGGCTGGAGACGCGCGGCGGAGCGCCGGAGGTGGCTGCCCGGCTGGGAGTGCACCCGCAAACCGTGCGATACCGGATGCGGCAGATCCGGGAGCTGTGGGGCGAAGAGGTCGACGACCCGGACCGTCGCTTCGAACTGGAACTGGTCCTGCGGGCCCAGCGCCTACGCGGCGAACTGGCCGAACCGATCCGCTAGCCCCAGCACCGGCCCGCCGCCCCCCGTAGCCCCCCGGGCGGCGGGTCCGCACGCCCTCGCCCCCCGTAGCCCCCTTGGGCGGCGCCCGTAGTCCCCTTGGGTGGCGGGAACGCCCCCACCCCCGGTAGCCCCCTTGGGCGGCGGGGCCGCCCCCCGGGGGGCGGAACGGGCGGGCAAGGGGGCGGCCCCCGCCGGAGGTGCACCCCCCCGCCGTACGCCCCGCGACCACGGCGTACACACACGTCCCCCGGACGGCGCACCCCGCAGGCGCCGGCGCGACGACCGCTTCGTACGGGCCCCCGGGGCGGCCCCGCAACAACCCGTACGCCCCCCGGCAGCTCGCCCGCTACCCCACCAACCGCTCATACGCCGGCAGCGTCAAGAAGTCCGCGTAGTCCGAGTCCAGCGACACCGTCAGCAGCAGGTCGTGCGCCTCCTGCCACTTCCCGCTCGCAAACGCCTCCTCGCCCAACTCGGAGCGGATCGCCGCGAGTTCCTCGCCCGCGATCTTCCGGGCCAGTTCCGCCGTCGCCTTCTCGCCGTCCTCGAAGACGACGCCCGCGTTGATCCACTGCCAGATCTGGGAGCGGGAGATCTCGGCGGTGGCCGCGTCCTCCATCAGGTTGAAGATGGCGACCGCACCCAGCCCCCGCAGCCACGCCTCGATGTACCGGATGCCGACCTGGACGGCGGAGACCAGACCCCCGTACGTCGGCTTCGCGTCGAGCGAGTCGATGGCGATGAGGTCACCGGCGGCGACGGACACGTCCTCGCGCAGCCGCTCCTTCTGGTTGGGCTTCTCGCCGAGGACCGCGTCGAAGGAGGTCATGGCGATCGGGACCAGGTCCGGGTGGGCGACCCACGAGCCGTCGAAGCCGTCGGCGGCCTCGCGGTCCTTGTCCGCCTTGACCTTCTCGAAGGCCACCTTGTTGACCTCGGCGTCGCGCCGCGAGGGGATGAACGCGGCCATGCCGCCGATCGCGTGCGCGCCGCGCTTGTGGCAGGTGCGGACGAGGAGTTCGGTGTACGCCCGCATGAAGGGCGCCGTCATCGTCACCGCGTTGCGGTCCGGCAGGACGAACTTCGCGCCGCCGTCGCGGAAGTTCTTCACGATCGAGAAGAGGTAGTCCCACCGCCCGGCGTTCAGGCCCGCCGCGTGGTCACGGAGTTCGTAGAGGATCTCCTCCATCTCGTACGCCGCCGTGATCGTCTCGATCAGGACGGTGGCGCGGACGGTGCCCTGCGGGATGCCGACGTAGTCCTGGGCGAAGACGAAGATCTCGTTCCAGAGACGGGCTTCGAGGTGGGACTCGGTCTTCGGCAGGTAGAAGTACGGTCCCTTGCCGAGCTCGATGAGCCGCTTGGCGTTGTGGAAGAAGTAGAGGCCGAAGTCGACCAGCGCGCCGGGAACGCAGCCGCCGTCGGCGTCACGGAGGTGGCGCTCCTCCAGGTGCCAGCCGCGCGGCCGCATGACGACCGTCGCCAGCTCGGAGTCGTCCTTCAGTGCGTAGGACTTGCCGGACTTCGGGTCCGTGAAGTCGATGTTGCGGGTGTAGGCGTCGATCAGGTTGCGCTGGCCGAGGATCACGTTCTCCCAGGTGGGGGCGGACGCGTCCTCGAAGTCGGCGAGCCAGACCTTCGCGCCCGAGTTCAGGGCGTTGATGGTCATCTTCCGGTCGGTCGGACCGGTGATCTCCACGCGGCGGTCGTTCAGCGCGGCCGGGGCCGGGGCGACCTTCCAGGAGTCGTCCGCGCGGATCGCGGCCGTCTCGGGCAGGAAGTCCAGCGAGGAGGTACGGGCGATCTCGGCGCGGCGCTCACCGCGTCGGGCCAGCAGTTCGTTGCGGCGGGGGGTGAACCGCCGGTGCAGCTCGGCCACGAACGCGAGGGCCGCGTCGGTCAGAACCTCGTCCTGCCGGGGCAGGGGCTCGGCGTCGACGATGGCCAGCGGGGACGGCGCTGGTGCGGACATGAGCGGTCACTCCTTCGCGGGGCGGTGCCTTCGCGGCCGCCGGGCGGACGACACACGGCACGGAGTGCCGAGGGGGCCGAGGTACGGGCGCGGGCGCCGTTCAGTGTGGTTCGTACGATCAAGCGCTTCTGATCAGTGGATATTAGTTTCCTCATGGTGGAAGTTCAATGGTTTGTTGATGTCGAGATTCTTCGGGGCGACAGAAAGTGTCCCTGAGTGCCGCGCCGATCACGTCAGGTGGCCGCACGTGCTGCCGGCCCGCCCGCTCCGTCGAGTCGCGACAGGTCCTCGGGGAGATCGATGTCGTACGCCTCCGCCACATCGCCGCACTCGACGAGCGTGAGCGCGTCGGCGTGCTCCGTCAGATAGGCGCGTGCCCCGCGGTCGCCCACCGCACTCCTCGCGACGTCCGGCCACCGGTCCGAACCGAAGAGGACCGGGTGTCCGCGCTCGCCGTCGTACGCGGCGGCCGCCAGCCCCGTGCCGCTCGCGGCCAGTACCCGTGCCACCGCCGCCGCCCCGATCCCCGGCTGGTCCACGAGTGACACCAGCACCGCTCCGTATCGCCCGTCCCGGGGAAGCGCGGCGAGGCCCGCGCGCAGGGAGCTGCCCATTCCGTCCGCCCAGTGCGGGCTGTCCACCAGTACGCAGCCGTCCAGGTCGGCGTGGGCCCGTACCTCGTCCGAGGCCGCGCCCAGGACGACGTACACCCGCGAGCAGCCGCCCGCCCACAGCGCTCGTACCGCATGCTCCACCAGCGGCCGGCCGCGGTGCGTGAGCAGCGCCTTCGGCCGGCCCCCGAGACGGCGCCCGGCGCCGGCCGCGAGGAGGAGCCCCGCGGTGGACGCGGCGGGCGCTGTGCTCGGCGGGCGGGCCGGGTCGGGCGGGGGCGAGGTGTTCCGGGCGCGTGGCATGGTCCCTGGATACCTCGGATACGGCCGGTCGCACGTGACCGAGTGCTCCGGCGCGCTGGCCCGAGGCAGGGCTTCCGTGTCACCGCGGGGCACGGCCCGCGGCTGTCAGTCCTGGAACGAGCCGTCACCCCGACGTTGGTGACGCCGCAGCACATGACCGCACTGCGGGCAGTTCCGCAGGAACACCGGCTTGACGAGCCAGGACAGCGACACCGTGTAGAGCACGTTCCGCCCCGTGCGCCCCAGCAGGCTCTTCGTGCACGTACGGCAGTCACGGCAGCCGCTCGCCATGAGAACTCTCCTCCCCGTCGACACCGCACACCGTTGTGCGCGCTTCCTCTCCACCGTAGAAGCGCCGTGCCCGCAGGGGGCGCGGGAGCGGTGGGCCGTACCCGTACCGGACCAGGACCGCACCAGGGATGTGACGGGCCTGCGGTCAACCCCCGGGGCCGAATCACGGTCCGTTCGGTAGCGCACACGCGGCGAGAGCGTTAGCGTGCCCGTCGCCCCGGAACGTTCGACAGGGAGCGCACCGCGGCAGGGGCACGAAGACGTGCGAAGGGGAGAGCTTTGTTGCGAAGCGCTGAGGAGCGGTGCGTTCCGTGGAGCGGCGGCGAGCCGCGAGTCGCCGAGCTCCATACGGTCGTCGCACGTCTCCGCCGCGAACTGGCGGCATTACCGGCCGAGTTGCCGGACCGGGCGATAGCCGAGGACGAACTCGCCGGACTCGCCGCCATGCTCCTGGGCGGATTCCCAGAGGTGCCGCGGCTGCGCCGCTCGCTGCTGCTGATCGCGGGGGCCATCGGGTCGGTGAGCGCGCTGGCACCCGCGGTGGGGCGGGTGCGCGCCGCGGTCGACCGCTTCGACGACGACAACCGCCGCTACGACGGCCCGCCGGGTGACGGCCGAGTCCCCCGGGACCCGCGCGACGGCAGCAGCGACGGCCCGCCCACCCTGCCGGACCTCCCTTAGGCGGCCCGCTGCCAGTCCAGCTCCGCCACCTTCTCGACCTCGCCCCCGGAGAGCAGCGCGAACAGGCGCAGCACCTCCTCCTCGGCCACCTTGTCCAGGGAACCGGCCGCCGCCGTCTCGTCCTCGACGTTCTCCCACAGCAGCAGTCCGCCCGCGAACGCGCTCAGCGACCAGCCGCTCTCATGGGTCAGCGAGACGTCCGGGTTGTCCGTGTCGGTGGCGGCCAGTCCCTCCTGGACGAGCCTGCGGACCGTGTCGGCGTCCGGCTCGTCGACCGCGTTGCCGTGGACGTCGTACATGAAGTAGGTCATGGGGTTCTTCGGTTCCTTACCTTCGGATCAGCCTGCGGGCCGTCGCCGCCGCTACGGCGGACGTACGGGAGTCCACACCGAGTTTCGCGTAGATGTGCACCAGGTGTGACTTCACGGTGGCCTGGCTGAGGAACAGCGCCTTGCTGACCTGCTGGTTCGACAGGCCTTCGCCGACGAGCTGAAGCACCTCCAGCTCACGTTTGGTGAGGTTCCCGGCAGGGGTGCGCATCCGGTCCATCAGCCGGTGCGCGACGGCCGGCGCCAGCGCGGACTGCCCTGCCGCCGCCGTGCGCACCGCAGCCGCCAGCTCCTCCGGCGGGGCGTCCTTGAGCAGGTAGCCCGCGGCCCCCGACTCGACGGCCGCCAGGATGTCCGCGTCCGTGTCGTACGTGGTGAGAACCAGCACGTGTGGCGCGCCGGGGCGCCCCGTGATGGCGGCGGTCGCCTCCGAACCGTGCATCCGGCCGGGGCCGAACTGGAGGTCCATCAGGACGACGTCGATACCGCCGGCCGCCGCCAGCTCCACCGCGTGCTCCGCCGTCGCCGCCTCCGCCGCGACGACGAAGCCCGGCTCGGTGTCGAGCACGGCGCGCAGTCCCGCCCGTACCACCGGGTGGTCGTCGGCGAGCAGCAGCCGGATGGGGGCACTCGTCACGGGCGTGACTCCCGTCGTGGGGTGGCGTGGGCGGGCCGGGCCTCGGGCAGCGGCAACGGCAACGGCAGGGTGATCGCGACGGCGGTGCCCTGGCCCGGCGCGGACTCGACGCTCAGGGTGCCGCCGAGGGACCGTGCCCGGGAGCGCATGGCGGGAAGCCCGAAGCCGCCGTCCGAACCCGGCCGCCGTGGCGTGCGCCGCGGATCGAAGCCGATGCCGTCGTCGACGACGTCGAGCGAGACCGACGTCCCCATGAAGCTGAGCGTGATCTCCACCCGCCCGGCGCGCGCGTGCCGCACCGTGTTCGCCAGCGCCGACTGGGCGATACGCAACAGGGCCACCTCGTACGGGGTGGGCAGCTCGACCGGCGTCCCGCTCACCCCGAACTGGACGGCGGGGGCGCCGCTCGAGGGTGTGCACAGCCGCTCCAGGGCGGCGGCCAGCGAACCGTGCTCCAGACCGGGCGGGCTCAGCGCGCGGACGAAGCGTCGTGCCTCGGCCAGGTTGTCCTGCGCCGCCTCGCGCGCCTGCCGGATGTGCGCCAGCGCGGGGTCCGACTCCGGCAGCGCCCGTTCGGCGGCCCGCAGCAGGAGCTGGATGCTGGAGAGGCCCTGGGCGAGGGTGTCGTGGATCTCCCGGGCCAGCCGCTCCCGCTCGGCGAGGGTGCCGGCCGCCCGCTCGGCCCCCGCCAACTCGGCTCGGGTGGAGAGGAGTTCGTCGATCAGCTCGCGCCGTCTCTCGCTCTCCCGGTGCAGCGACTGATAGCCCAGCACGGTCGCCACGGCAACGGCGGCGCCGAGCAGCGGCCCTATGAACGTGCCGGGCGTGACCGCCTGTCCGTGAGCGACGAAGCCGGCGATCGCGGCGGCCGCGGTCACGGCGACGGCGGACAGCCCCCACCGCGTCGGCAGCAGATGCAACTGCAGGAAGTACAGCGGGAACGCCGTCCACAGCCCGTCCGGCGACACGGCGAGCAGTGCGAGCCAGGACGCCCCGAGCGCCGCCAGCCAGAGCGCGGCGGCGCGCCGCGACCGGCCGACCGCGGGACTCAGCACGCCGGCGGCGTACACCCCTCCCATCACGAGGGCCACCGCGACGACCGCGTACGCGTGCGTGCCTCCCGCGGCGACCGCCTTCACGGACGCGAGGGCGAGCAGCCCGGCGAGCAGCGCGTGCAGGCAGAGCCGGAGCACCCGCAGGACGGGGGTCAGCACGAGCGGGGCCGGGGTGGGTGCCGGTGGCAGCGGTTCCATGGTTCGTACCAGCCTAAAGGGGACGTCCTCGCAGCAGATCAACCAAAGGATTGATGCCGGAGCGAACCCCCGCCCGATGTTTCTCCCTCCCGCCCCGCACAAGGTGGGGACCATGTTCGTCGCCTGGAGAGACCTCCGCTTCGCCAAGGGCCGCTTCGCCCTCATGGGGGCCGTCGTGGTCCTGATCACGCTGCTCGTCGGCCTGCTGTCCGGGCTGACCGCGGGTCTCGCCCGCGACAACACCGTCGCCATCACCTCGCTGCCCGCCGACCGGCTCGCCTTCGCACCGCCGCCGGACGGCCAGGACGTGTCGTTCACGAACTCCACGGTGGGGGAGAGCGCGTGGCGGGACTGGGCGAAGCAGCCCGGTGTCCGGAGCGCCGAGCCGATCGGCATCCGTACGGTCAACGGCTCGGCGGGGGACCGTACGGTCGCCGTCGCGGCCTTCGGCGTCGGACCGGCGGCGAAGATCGCTCCGGAGTCCGGGAAGCTCGGGCCGGGCCGGGTGGTGCTGTCGGCGAAGGCCGCCGACGAGCTGAACACCGGGGTGGGCGACACCGTGCGCCTCGGCCCGCTCGACGAGAAGGTCGCCGCCGTCGAGGGCGACGCCATGTACAGCCACCAGCCTGTCGTGTGGACCTCGCTCGACGACTGGCAGAAGCTCGGCCACAGCGGGACGTCCAAGGCGGAACAGGCCACCGTCATCGCCCTGACGGGGCATGCCGGAGCGGACTACGCGGCGGGGGACAGGGTGGCCGGAACCCGGTCGGTCCCACTGGCCGACTCGCTGTCCGCGCTCGCCTCGTACCAGGCGGAGAACGGCTCGCTCCAGCTGATGCGCGGTTTCCTCTTCGCCATCTCCGCGCTGGTCGTCGGGGCCTTCTTCACCGTCTGGACGATTCAGCGCAGCGGCGACATCGCCGTGCTGAAGGCGCTGGGCGCCTCGACCCCCTACCTGTTGAAGGACGCGCTCGGGCAGGCCGTGGCCATGCTGAGCGTCGGCACCCTGCTCGGCACCGGGATCGCGACGCTGGCCGGGGCGCTGATCGGCAGAACCGTTCCCTTCGTCCTCGAATCCGCGACGCTGCTCGTGCCCGCCCTCGTGATGATCACGCTCGGCATCACCGGCGCGGCGCTGTCCATCCGGCGCATCACCGCCGTCGACCCCCTCACCGCGCTCGGGAGCGCCCGATGACCCTCGCCATGACCGACGTCACCCTCACCTACCCGGACGGCGACCAACCCCGCCTCACCGCGCTGGACACCGTCTCGCTGGAGGTGGCGGCGGGCCGGCTCGTCGCGGTCGTCGGGCCCTCGGGGTCCGGGAAGTCCAGCCTGCTGGCCGTGGCGGCGACCCTGGTCACCCCCGACGCGGGGAAGGTGGTGGTCGACGGCACCGAGACGGCAGGGCTCAGCCCCGCGGAGAAGGCGGAGCTGCGCAGGGAGCGGATCGGCATCGTCTTCCAGCAGCCGAACCTGCTGCCGTCGCTGACCGCCGCGGAACAACTCCAGGTGATGGCGCACCTGTCCGGGCGCAGGCCGCGCGAAACGCGGTCACGGGCCCTGGACCTCCTGGACGCGGTGGGACTCGCCGGCAAGGCGGACCGCCGGCCGCACCAGTTGTCCGGGGGACAGCGGCAGCGGATCAACATCGCGCGGGCCCTGATGAACGAACCGGCCGTGATGCTCGTCGACGAACCGACGAGTGCGCTCGATCACGAGCGGGGAGCGGCGGTGCTGGACCTGCTGGGCGGTCTGGCCCGCGAGCGGGGGGTCGCCACCGTACTCGTCACCCACGACCGCTCCCACCTGAAGGCGGCCCACGCCATCCTCACCATGACCGACGGCATCCTCACCCCATAACCACCGCCATAGCCCCTTGTGCGGCGGGGCCGCACACCGCACCCCCCTCGCCGTAGCCCCCTTGGGCGGCGGGGCCGCACACCGCACCCCCCTCGCCGTAGCCCGCTTGGGCGGCGGGGCCGCCCCCGGGAGCGGAACGGGCGGGCAAGGGGGCGGCCCCCACCGGAGGTGCACCCCTCGCCGTACGCGCGCCCCGCAAGACCTACGCCCCGCCCACACGGGCCCCGCAAGACCTACGCCCCGCCCACACGGAGCGCGAGCCCGTACACCCCACAGCTACCCCTGCGCCGCCGTGTTCGCCAACGCCCCCGAGAGATCCTGCGCCACCTCCTGCAGAATCGGCACGATCCGCTCGGTGGCCGCCTCCGTCACCCGCCCGGCCGGCCCGGAGATCGAGACCGCCGCCGCGGTGGGCGAGTTGGGCACGGACACCGCCAGGCACCGCACACCTATCTCCTGCTCGTTGTCGTCCACCGCGTACCCCGCCCGCCGCACCTGCTCCAGTGCTTCCAGGAACCCCTCGGGGGTGGTGATGGTCTTCTCGGTGGCCGCCGGCATGCCGGTCCGGGCGAGCAGCGCCCGTACCTCCTCCGCCGGGGTGTGCGCGAGCAGCGCCTTGCCGACGCCCGTGGAGTGCGGCAGCACCCGCCGTCCCACCTCGGTGAACATCCGCATCGAGTGCTTGGACGGCACCTGTGCCACGTACACGATCTCGTCGCCGTCCAGCAGGGCCATGTTCGCGGTCTCGCCGGTCTCCTCGACGAGCCGCGCGAGGTAGGGCCGCGCCCACGTGCCGAGCAGCCGCGACGCGCTTTCGCCGAGCCGGATCAGGCGGGGGCCGAGCGAGTACCGTCGGTTCGGCTGCTGCCGTACATAACCGCAGGCCACGAGGGTGCGCATCAGGCGGTGGATGGTCGGCAGCGGCAGCCCGCTGCTGGCGGAGAGTTCGCTCAGTCCGACCTCACCGCCCGCGTCGGCCATACGCTCGAGGAGGTCGAAGGCGCGCTCCAGGGACTGCACGCCGCCGCTTGCGGCGGCTGGCTTGGAAGCGTCGGTGGCGCTGGCGCTGGACGTCGGCACGGAGCGGTCCTTTCGGGGCGGACAGGCAAGGCAGCAGACTACCTGGGGTGGTCCAGGATGCTCCTCATGGCGGGAGCTACGTTCTGTAGAGCGGAATGGTGATTCCATTCTGTGGAATCATCCAAGGCGGGTGTCGGTGATCACACGGCCCTTGACGGCGCCGGGGTCCGGATGAAGACTCCGCTTCAACAGTTCGTTGAATAGGAGACGCGAGTGATCGAGTCGGCGGAAGCGGAAAACGTAGAACTGGTGCTGCGCGCCACGCGCGTCGTCACCCCCGACGGCACCCGCCCCGCCACGGTCTCCGTCGCCGGCGGGAAGATCGTCGCGGTCCTCCCGTACGACGCGTACGGGCCCCGGGGTGAGCGAGTGCCCGCCGGTGCCCGCTTCGAGGACCTCGGCGAGCACGCGCTGCTGCCCGGCCTCGTCGACACCCACGTGCACGTCAACGACCCCGGGCGCACCGCGTGGGAGGGCTTCTGGACGGCCACCCGCGCCGCCGCGGCCGGTGGCATCACCACTCTCCTCGACATGCCGCTCAACTCGCTGCCGCCGACCACCACGGCCGACAACCTGCGCGTCAAGCAGGACGTCGCCCGTCCCAAGGCGCACGTCGACACCGGCTTCTGGGGCGGGGCCATCCCCTCCAACGTGGCCGACCTCAAGCCGCTGTACGAGGCCGGGGTCTTCGGCTTCAAGTGCTTCCTCTCGCCCTCCGGCGTCGAGGAGTTCCCGGAACTGGACCAGGACCAGCTGGCCCGGTCCATGGCCGAGATCGCGGGCCTCGGCGGCCTGCTCATCGTGCACGCCGAGGACCCGCACCACCTGGCCGAGGCCCCGCAGAGGTCCGGGGAGAAGTACGCCGACTTCCTCGCCTCCCGTCCGCGCGACGCCGAGAACACCGCCATCGAGGGCCTCATCGCCCTCGCCAGGCGCCTCGACGCCCGGGTGCACGTCCTGCACCTGTCGTCCTGCGACGCGCTGCCCCTGATCGCCGCCGCCAAGCGCGACGGCGTCAAGGTGTCCGTCGAGTCGTGCCCGCACTTCCTCACCCTCACCGCGGAGGAAGTCCCCGACGGGGCAACCGAGTTCAAGTGCTGCCCGCCGATCCGCGAGGCCGAGAACCAGGACGTGCTCTGGGCGGGTCTCGCCGACGGGACGATCGACTGCATCGTCTCCGACCACTCCCCGTGCACCACCGACCTCAAGACGCCGGACTTCGCGTCGGCCTGGGGCGGCATCTCCTCCCTCCAGCTCGGACTGCCCGCGATCTGGACCGAGGCCCGCAAGCGCGGCCACTCCCTCGACGACGTCGTCCGCTGGATGGCGGCGGCCCCGGCGGACCTCGCCGGACTCACGCAGAAGGGCGCCATCGAGGCCGGCCGCGACGCGGACTTCGCCGTCCTCGCTCCCGACGAGACCTTCACCGTCGATCCCGCCGAACTCCACCACCGCAACCAGGTCACGGCGTACGCGGGCAAGACCCTGCACGGCGTCGTCAAGCAGACGTGGCTGCGCGGCACCCGCATCGCCCACGAAGGCACCCTCGCCGAGCCCGCCGGCCGCCTGCTCGAAAGGAACAACTGATCCTCATGACGGAGATCCCCTCCTTCACCGGTGACGCCGCCCCCTTCGGCGGCGGCGACCCGTACGCGGACTACCGCACCGCCGACTTCCCGTTCACCCACCTCGCCGACCTGGCCGACCGCCGTCTGGGCGCGGGCGTGATCGCCGCCAACGACGAGTTCTTCGCCGAGCGCGAGAACATGCTTCTGCCCGAGCCCGCCCATTTCGACCCCGAGCGCTTCGGCCACAAGGGCAAGATCATGGACGGCTGGGAGACCCGCCGCCGCCGCGGCGTCTCGGCCGAGCAGCCGCACCCCACCGCCGACGACCACGACTGGGCACTGGTCCGCCTCGGCGCTCCCGGCGTCGTGCGCGGCATCGTCATCGACACCGCCCACTTCCGCGGCAACTACCCGCAGGCCGTGTCCGTCGAAGGCACCTCCGTCCCCGGCTCCCCCTCGCCCGAGGACCTCCTGTCCGACGACGTGAAGTGGACCTCCCTCGTACCGCGCACAGCGGTCGGCGGGCACGCCGCCAACGGGTTCGCCGTCTCCGTGGAGCAGCACTTCACGCACCTGCGCGTCAACCAGCACCCCGACGGCGGCATCGCGCGCCTGCGCGTGTACGGGGAAGTGGTCCCCGATCCCGCTTGGCTGACCGCCCTCGGCACCTTCGACCTCCTCGCCCTGGAGAACGGCGGACGCGTCGAGGACGCCTCCGACCGCTTCTACTCGCCCGCCGCCCACACCATCCACCCGGGCCGCTCCCGCAAGATGGACGACGGCTGGGAGACCCGGCGCCGCCGCGACAAGGGCAACGACTGGGTCAGCTATCACCTGGTCGGCCAGGCCGAGATCCGCGCCGTCGAGATCGACACCGCCTATCTCAAGGGCAACTCGGCGGGCTGGGCGGCCCTTTCGGTGCGGGACGGCGATGCGGGGCAGTGGACCGAGATCCTGCCGCGCACCCGCCTGCAGCCCGACACCAACCACCGCTTCGTGCTCGCCTCCGCTCCGGCGGCCGACCAGGTGCGCATCGACATCTACCCGGACGGCGGCATCTCCCGGCTGCGTCTCTTCGGCTCGCTGACCGAGCCGGGCGCGGCCGCGCTGGCCGCCCGCCACCACGAACTCGGCGGCTGAAAAGGCTGGTTGGACAGGCGTACGGGGCCCGCCGACGGCACAGGTCGGCGGGCCCCGCACGCGTACGGTCCGGAACTCCCGTACCCGGCCCCCGCAGAGGGCCGGCCCGTGCGGCCCGAAACTCCGCGTGCGGCTCCCGCCGGGCTTCCTACGGCCTAGGACTCCGGCGTGCGGCCGTGCCAGTCCATGCACACGATCATCGCGTCGTCCTCCGCCAGCACCTCCCCGCGGTGCCCCGCCAACTCGTGCAGCACCGCGCGCGGCACCTGTGCGGGCGGCAGCAGCCGGGTCGACTGGATGGCGCGGGCCAGAGCCTTCTCGCTGTAGCGCTCCCCGGCCGGCGAGGCCACGTCGTACACCCCGTCGCTGACGAACAGAAGCCGGTCACCGGGCCGCACCTGCCACTGCTGCGACGTGTAGACGGTGTCCTCGAACATGCCGAGCGGCAGCTGCCCCTCCAGGTCGACCGGTTCGACCAGGCCGTCCCGCAGTCGCCACACCCGCGGCGAGCCCGCGTCGACGACCTCCACGTTCCCGGTCGGCAGGTGGAAGCGCAGCAGCAGGACCGACACGTGCTGGTCCCCCCGGTGCCGACCGTAGATCGCCTGGTCGGCCAGGCACGCCTGATCGGTGAGGTCGAGCCCGGCACGGCGTGCGTTGCGCAGGGCGTTGATGGCCAGACTGGTGAGCAGCGCCGCCTCGATGCCCTCGCCCATGCCGTTGGTGAGGGTGAGGGTGAGGTGGTCGGCCGAGGTGGACCAGTCGAAGTTGTCGCCGTGGATCGCGTACGCGGGCTCCAGCTGCGCGCCCAGCTGGTACTCGGCGCGGGCGCAGGAACGGCCGGGCAGCAACTGCCACTGGATCTCCGCGGCCAGCGTCAGCCGTTCCGCCCTGCGGGCCTGGAGGTACAGGTCGGTGTCGCGTTCGGCGACCACGATCTGATGCCCCAACGCCTCGGCGAAGTCGGCGAGTTCGGCCAACACTTCGGCGTCGAACGACTTCTCGGGAACCGTGACGGACAGCACCCCGAGCCGGTCGCCGCGCACCGTCACCGGCAGGTGTGCGGTCACGGAATCCGGGAAGGAGCCCGCACACGAGTACGGCTCCTGCGCACCGAAGGCCCGTCCGAGGGCTCCTGTATGAGCCGAAACGGGCGGGGCGGTACGGGGGAGCGCTCCGACCGGTTGCAGTATCGTCATGGCGTAGTCGGCCATGTACAGGTCGACTCCGAGGGAGCCGTAGAGATCCGTAAGGACCGTGCGCGCCGTGTCGAGCAGCGCGTGGGGGTCGGCGGCGCGCAGGGTGCGCTCCACGGACGCGAGTCTGTCCAACGTCGGAGAATCACTTTCTCGAGGGATGTATTACGGGGAGGGCAAGCGTGAACCTCCAGGACTCACGCCGTCGTGGTGAAGAAGCTTCCGGTGCCGGCGCCGCGGGTGGTCCGGCGGAGGCGGAGGGCGCCGGGAGCGCCGCCGCCGCGGGGGTCGCGTGCGACGTGATCGCACTGCTCGAAGTGCTGTGGGAGCGAGGCAGGGACGCCGTGTCCGCAGCACCGGTGTCGACCTCGCAACTGCGGGTCATGCACATCCTGGAGCGTGACGAGGGAATCAACCTGCGCACGCTCGGCAAGGTGCTCGGGGCCGCCCCGCCGTCGGTCAGCAGACTCTGCGACCGGCTGGAGGCTCTCGGGTACGTGAAGCGGACGGCCAGTGCGGTGAGCCGGCGCGAGGTCGAACTGCGACTGACCGTACCGGGCCGTGCCTACCTGCGGGACCTGCGGGCCCGGCGCGAAGAGGCACTGGTGGCCGCGGTCGCGACGATGTCCCCGGGTGCCCGCGAGGCGCTGGTGCACGGGCTCGGCGAGTTCTGCTCCGCGGTGGACGCGGGCCTCGCCGGCCGCGCCTGGCCGCCCCAGGAGGAAGCCCCGGCAGAGCCCGCCGGACGGCGGGAGCAGGCGGCGAGGGCTGCTCGGTCCGCGTAGCAGGCCATCGGCGCCGCCCCTGCGGACCGCACGTCCAGGAGTACCGCGTCGACGGGCGCCACCCAGGGGAACGCCGGGTCGGCGGGCAGCGCCCTGGCCGGCGACCCCTCGCGGGAGACCGCTCACTCCGTGCACGGCTCCCGCCTCTCCCGGCTGCTGCGGGCTCCTGCCCGGTGACGAACCGGCGAGGCGGTCCGCGCGCATCGTATCCGGTGTGTGGGAGTCGTGACCACCGAGGGGTGAATTGTCCCTGTATTGGGGTGTGGGATGGAATTGGCTGTGAAGGTCTTGTGTGCTCCGCTTGCCAGGCCGGGCCGGGACGCGAGACGGTTGCCGTGCGGCAACAGTTGTCGTCGCGTGCAGCCAGTTCCGAGAGGGGGGCAGGAGCCCAACGGCTCAGGACCGTACTGGCTTCGTCTGCCGCTGTGACTTCCTCCCCCCGTTCCACCGACCGTCCCGCCGAAGACGCGCGCCGCCGGGCCGCCGTGCCCAGCGACGCACTGGCCCACGCCCTGGTGGAGAGCGGACTCGGCGCCGTCGTGCTGCTGGACGGCACCGGACTCGTCCGACTGCTCAACGAGTCGGCACGGGACCTGTTCCCGCTGCTCCGCGAGGACGAGGCCATGCGCGAACCGTTCGTACCGGACTGGCTCGCGCTGGCCCAGTACGGACAGCCGGCGCGCACTCACGGGATTTTCGGCGCGAGGGATCTGACGGCACGGCGGATCTCGCTGCCCGACGGGTACGCGGCCTGGCTGCTGGACGACGTCACCCGGGAGGTCTCCTGGCAGCGCCGCTGGCAGGAGGAACGGGACCGGGCCGATTTCCTGGCCCGTGCCTCCGCCCGGCTGCTCGCCCCGCTCGGCTGGCACCAGTCCGTGCAGGCGGTGGCCGAACTCGCGGGTGGGCGGATGGCCGACGCGGCCGTGGTGGTCGCCCGGACCGAAGCCCGTCCGACCTGGATCACCTCGGCCGTCGACGGCAGGCTCGCGGGAGAGAGGATCCTGTCCGAGGACGTCGGTGACGTGCCGGGCCTGGCCGACGCACTGGCCGGACTCGCACCCGTACCGTCCCGGTGGTCGGCGCCCGACCGCGTCCCCCGGTGGCTGACCCCGGAGGGGCTGGGGCCGCCCGGTCCCGTGCTCGTCACCCCGATGCCGGGGCGCGGCGTGCCGGCCGGGGCGATCGTCCTGCTGCGCCGGGCCGGCGCGCCCGCCTTCACCGAGGACCAGGAACTCTTCGCCCGGGTCTTCGCCGCCCGCGCGGGTGCCGCCGTCTCGGCCGCCGCCCTGCACGCGGACACGGCGGAGACCACCGCCGTGCTCCAGCGTCCCCTGCTGCCTCCCGTCCTGCGCCGCTCCAGCGGGCTCGACCTGGCCGCCGCCTACCGGGCCTCCCGGGCCACCGACCTGATCGGCGGCGACTTCTACGACGTCCACCCCGGGGCCTGCCCCGGCGACGAAACCTTCCTCGTGCTGGGCGACGTCTGCGGAAAGGGCGCCAAGGCCGCCGTCCTGACCGGCAAGATCCGCAACACCCTGGCCGCGCTGCGGCACCTGGAGAGCGACCACGGCCGTCTCCTCGCACATCTCAACGCCACGCTCATGGAGGACGGCGACGGCCGCTTCGCCACCATGGTGCTCGCGGGGGCCACCCCGCTGAGCCACGGCGAGGTCGCCCTGCGGCTGACGGCTGCCGGACACCCGCCGCCGCTCGTCGTCCGGGCCGACGGAACGGTCGAAGAGGTTCCGACGAGGGGCACTCTCATCGGTGCTCTGCCCTCCGTCACCACCCGCACGTGCCGCACCGTGCTGCGGGCGGGGGACGTCTGCCTCCTCTACTCCGACGGCGTCACCGAAGCACGGGGCGGTCCCGCCGGAAGGGAGATGTTCGGCGAGGAACGGCTCCGTTCCGCTCTCGCCGGCTGCGCCCACCTGCCGGTCGAAGCGGTGATCTCCAAGGTGGAGGACGTCACGGCCCAGTGGCTCGGCGCCCGGGAGCACGACGACATCGCCCTGCTGGGCATCGCCGCGCCCCGGCCCGCCGTCCCGTAACCGCATTCCGGCACCGGCCGGCGGACGCCACCGGGCCGAACACTTCCGACGCGTCAGGCGGCGTGCCCGCCGTCCATGACCAGTTCCGCCCCGGTCACATACGCGCCCTCGTCATCCGCCAGGCAGGCCACCAGCGACGCGACCTCCTCCGCCCGCCCGAACCGGCCGGGCGCCGTGGCCGCCCGCTGCGGTCCCGCGAGCGGCCCGTCCGCCGGGTTCATGTCCGTGTCGACCGCACCCGGGTGGACCAGGTTGACGGTGATGCCCCGGTCACCGACCTCGCGTGCGAGGGACTTGGTCAGTCCGGTCAGGGCCGACTTGCTCATCGTGTACAGACTGCTGCCGGGTCCACCGACGTACCGGGTCAGGGCCGAGCCGGTCGAGATGATGCGTCCGCCGTTCCCGGAATGATCGACATCCCGGTACGGTGAGCGCTCCGCGTGCGAGCCACCGAAGTCTCCACACCTCCCCCGTCAATTGGAGACACGACGTGGCTGCCACCTCGCCCGCCCTGCGCCCGCCCGCGCCCGCCGGTGCGGCCCGGTTCGCCGATCTTCCCCTGCTGGGCGTCGCGGTCGTCTGGGGAGCCAGCTATCTCGCCGCCAAGGGGATCACCACCACGCAGACGGTGGTGGCCGTGCTGGTGCTCCGGTTCGCGATCGTCCTGCCGGTGCTGGTCGTCGTCGGGTGGCGGAAGCTGCGGGCGCTCAGCACCGCGCAGTGGCGGGGCGCGGGGCTGCTGGGGCTCGTGCTCAGCGGGATCTTCCTGCTGGAGACGTACGGAGTCGTGCACACCTCGGCCACCAACGCGGGCCTGATCATCAGCCTCACGATGATCTTCACACCGCTCGCCGAGGCCGTCGTCACCAGGACCGCGCCGCCCCGCGCCTTCCTGGCCGCCGCCGGAGTCTCGGTGCTGGGCGTGGTGCTGCTGACCCAGGGCGCCGGCTTCACCGAGCCCTCCGTAGGGGACCTGCTGATGCTGCTGGCCGCGCTCGCCCGTACCGTGCACGTGCTGTTCATGGCGCGGCTCAAGTCTGTCGACGGAGCCGACGCGCTGTCCTTGACCACCGTGCAACTCGGCTCCGCCGTCGCCGTGTTCGCGGTGCTGGCCGCCGCACCCGGTACCGGGCCCACGCCGTGGAGCGTGGCCGCCGGGTTCGGGGCGGGGGAGTGGGCGGGGCTGCTGTTCCTGTCCGTGTTCTGCACGCTGCTCGCGTTCGGCGTGCAGATGTGGGCGGTGCGCCGCACCTCGCCGTCCCGGGTGAGTCTGCTGCTCGGTACGGAACCCCTCTGGGCGGCGGCCGTCGGCATCGCGATCGGCGGCGAACGGCTTGGCGCGCTCGGCCTGGTGGGCGGCATGCTGGTGCTGGCGGGCACGGCGTGGGGACGACGCGCCTCGGCGGTCCGCCCGCCGACGGCCACCGAGTGACGCCGTGACACACGCTCAGCCCTGCGTGCCACCGGCCCTGCCCACCCGCTCCGAGGCCACGACCAGGGCGAGTCCGGTCACCGCCAGCACGATGTTCGCGTAGACCTCGTGCCCCTCGAACCAGCCCAGCTTCTCCACCACCCCCCACAGCCGGAACCAGTCGAACCGCTCGTGGACGAGCCCGCATACTCGCCAAGCTCACCCTCAACAACCGCGTCCAGATCGCCCTGCTCGCCCACGACGCCGGACTGCTCGCCGACGGCCGCGACGTAGGGTGAAGGGGAGGAGCCAACGGGAGGGAAGGGCATGGCACTTGTCGACCTGAGGGAGCACGCCGAGGACTTCGCGGCGGATCCGTACACGTACTACGCCCGTATGCGCGAAAGCGGGCCCGTGCATCGTGTCCGGACCGCCGAGGTCGACGAGATGTGGCTCGTCGTCGGCTACGAGGAGGCGCGCCGCGTCCTCGCCGACCCCCGGCTGAGCAAGAGCTGGCGGGTCTCCGAGCTGTGGGCCGACGAGCCGGGGCACGCGATCAACACGAACATGCTGGAGGCCGACCCGCCGCACCACACCCGGCTGCGCAAGCTCGTCGCCCGCGAGTTCACCACCCGCCGGGTGGAGGCGATGCGCCCGCGCGTCCAGGCGACAGCCGACCGCCTCCTCGATTCCATGACGGAGAAGGGGCGTTCGTCCGCGGACCTGGTCGACGCACTGGCCTTCCCGCTGCCGATGACCGTCATCTGTGAGCTCCTCGGCGTCCCCGACCTGGACCGGGACCGCTTCCGTGCCTGGTCCAACGAGGTCGTCGCGCCGACCGGCGAGGAGGCGAGCGCGGCGGCGGTCGACCACATGGGCCGCTACCTCGCCGAGCTGATCGAGCAGAAGCGCCGCGAGCCGGGCGACGACCTGCTCAGCGCCCTGATCAGGACCCAGGACGAGGACGGCGACCAGCTGGCCCCCGACGAACTGGTGGGCATGGCCTTCCTGCTGCTCGTCGCCGGCCACGAGACCACCGTCAACCTCATCTCCAACGGTGTGCGCGCCCTCCTTGCCCACCCGGAACAACTCGCGGCGCTTCGCGCGGACTTCGACGGACTCATCGACGGCGCCGTGGAGGAGATGCTCCGCTACGACGGCCCCGTGAAGACCGCCACCTTCCGCTTCACCCGTGAAGCCGTCGAGATCGGCGGCCTCACCGTTCCTGCGGGCAAGCCGGTGCTCGTCGCCATCGGCGCCGCCGACCGCGACTGCGCCCGCTACCCGGACCCGGACCGCTTCGACATCCGGCGTTCCCCACAGGGGCACCTCGCCTTCGGCCACGGCATCCACTTCTGCCTGGGCGCCCCGCTGGCCCGGATGGAGGGCCGCATCGCGATCCGTGCGCTGCTGGAGCGCTGCCCGGACCTGGCGCTCGACACGCGGGGCGAACCGTGGCAGTGGCTGCCCGGACTGCTGATCAGGGGCGTACGCAAGCTGCCGGTACGGTGGTGAGTCCGTGGCACCCCCATTCGGGCTGACACAGGCTCAGGAGACGCTTGCGGCCCAGCCGTTCAGTATTCTGCTCGGCGCCCGTATCACCGTGTTCGGCGACGGCGACGCGGTGGTGGAACTGGACGCCCGCGACGACCTCCGCCAGCAGAACGGCTTCCTGCACGGCGGCGTCCTGGCCTACGCCGCCGACAACGCGCTCACCTTCGCGGCGGGCTCCGTTCTGGGGCCCGCCGTCCTGACCGGCGGATTCTCGCTCCAGTACCTTCGGCCCGCCACCGGCCCGACCCTGATCGCCCGCGCCTCGGTCCTGCACAGCGGCCGTCGGCAGGCGGCGTGCCGCTGCGAGCTGTACGTGGCGGACGGCGCGGGCGCCGAGACGCTGTGCGCGGTGGCGCAGGGCACCGTGCTCACCGCGCAGCCGTAGCGTCCGGGGCCGTCTCGCCGCGCGCCGTCGCGCGGAACGCCAACGGGCTGGCGTGCACCCGCTGCTGGAAGAACTTGCCGAAGTTCGCGGCGTCCCGGAAGCCGAGCAGGGAGGCGACCCCGGCCGCGCTGTGGTCGCTGTGCGTCAGCAGTCGCTTGGCCTCCAGGACGACCCGCCGGTCGATGAACTCCTTCGCCCCGACCCCTGCCGCGGCCCGAGTCGCCCGCGACAGGGTGCGAGGGGCGTAGCCCAGCTCGCGGGCGTAGTCGTCGACGCGGCGGGTGCGCGCGAAGTCCCTTTCCACGGCGGCCCGGAAGCGAAGGAACGCGTCCGGGCTGTCGCGGGCCGCGTCCTCCTCCTCGCCGGTGTGTGCGAGTCGAAGGGCCAGGGCGGCGAGGAGGTGGCGGAGGACGACGAGGTGGGCCTCCAAGGGGAGCGCCGCCTCGTCCCGCAGCGACCGGAACTCGTGGTCCAGGTGGTCGAGCGCCCGCCGCAGCGCGACTGCCTCCCCGGACGCCGGGCGCCGGACCGTCGGCCCGAACGGATCGTCCAGCCGGGCCGCCGCACTGGTCGCGGCATCGAGGAAGCCCGCTTCGAACAGGACGAGGACGCCCTCCGCCCCGGACAGCTCCTCCCAGCGGTGCACCTGGCCGGGCCGTACACACAGCCACTCGCCCGGCAGCAGCCGGTACGACGCGAAGTCGACCGTGAGGGGAAGCGTCCCGCCGTCGAGGACGAGGAGGTGGTGGAAGTCGGGGCGGTGCGTGACGGAGATCGACGCGGCGCAGGCATTGCGGCGCAGTCGCGCGAGCGTCAGCACCTCGACACCGGCCGGGGCCGTATGAGGTGGGTGGAAACCGACCTCCGGGATGGGCGGCGTTCCCAGCTCACCCGGTTGTCGCTTTTTCACCACCATGTGTCCGGAGCGTACCCGGCATTCATGCGCTTCACCTCCTATGTTGGAGGGAACGGGGAGCGGCCACCGTTCTCCGTATCCGCAGAATTACCACCCCCCACACCGTTCGGAAGGAATCCTCCCATGGCAAAGATCTCCCTCTTCGGCGCCAACGGCACCGTCGGAAGCCGCATCCTGCGCGAGGCACTCGACCGCGGCCACCACGTGACGGCCGTGGTCCGGGACCCGGCGAAGTTCACCGCGCCCCAGCACCAGAACCTCACCGTCGTCACCGGTGACGTCCTCGACCCGACGTCGGTCACCGAGGTCGCCAAGGGGCAGGACGTCCTGGTCAGCGCGGTCGGCGGCGGCGACGGCCCCGGTCACCTCGCGACGATCGAACCCTCGGCGAAGGCACTGGTCGGCGGGGTGCGCGCGCTGGGCGACGACGCGCCCCGGCTGATCTCCGTGGGCGGCGCGGGCTCGCTGCGCACCCCGGACGGAAAGCTGGTGTGGGACGCGGAGGGCCTGCCGGAGTTCCTGCTCCAGATCATGCACGCGCACGGCGACGCACTGGACTTCTACCGGACGGTCACCGACGTCCAGTGGACCAACCTCAGCCCCGCCGGGACGATCGAGCCGGGCGAGCGCACCGGCGTCTACCGTACGGACACCGACAACCTGGTCCTCGACGCCGAGGGCAACAGCCGCATCAGCACGGAGGACTACGCGGTGGCCCTGGTCGACGAGATCGAGCGCCCGCGGCATGTGGGCGAGCGGTTCACCGTCGGCTACTGAGTCCGAGGGGGGCCGGGCGCACCGGGTGGCGCGGAAGTTCCCCACCGGACCGGACGCACGGGTGGCGCGGGAACGCCGGGACCGGACGCACCGGGCGGCGCCGACGCTCAGCCTCCAAGCATCTCCGCCACCCGGACCGGCCGGCCCTCCCGCCGGGACACCTCGCACGCCTCCGCCACCCGCAGCGCCGCCAGCGCCTCGCGCCCGTCGCAGGGGTTCGCGCGCTCCCCGCGTACGACGGCGAGGAACGCGTCCAGTTCCGCCTCGTACGCCGGGGCGAACCGCTCCAGGAAGCCGGACCAGGGCTTCGCGGGCACGGGCGGACCGGAGGCTTCCGTCGAGGTCAGCGGGGTGCGTTCGTCCAGGCCGACCGCGAGCTGGTCCAGCTCCCCGGCCAGCTCCATGCGTACGTCGTACCCGGCCCCGTTGCAGCGCGTCGACGTCGCCGTGACGAGCGTCCCGTCGTCCAGGGTCAGGACGGCGGCGGCCGTGGCCACGTCGCCCGCCTGCGCGAACATCTCCGGTCCCGCCACCGAGCCCGTCGCGTAGACCTCCACCACCTCGCGGCCGGTGACCCAGCGCACGATGTCGAAGTCGTGGACCAGACAGTCCCGGTAGAGCCCGCCGGAGAGCGGGAGGTACGCGGCGGGCGGCGGAGCCGCGTCCGAGGAGACCGTGCGCACGGTGTGCAGTCTCCCCAGCCCACCCGCCCGCACCCGCGCGCGGGCGACCGTGTACCCGGCGTCGAAACGCCGCATGAAGCCGATCTGCAGGACGGTACCCGCCGTCTCGACCTCCCGCAGCGCCTCCAGCGTGCCCGGCAGGTCGAAGGCGATCGGCTTCTCGCAGAAGGCGGGCAGCCCGGCCCGGGAGGCCCGGCCGATCAGCTCCGCGTGCGAGGACGTCGCCGACGCGATGACCACCGCGTCGAGATCCGACGTCAACAGGTCCTCCGCAGGGGTGAACTCGCCCCCCACCCGCTGCGCGACCTCCGCGGCCCGCCCCGCGTCCGCGTCGGCCACCAGCAGCGAGTCCACCGCCCGGTGCCGGGCGAGAACCTCGGCGTGGAAGGAGCCGATGCGGCCCGTGCCCAAGAGTCCGATGCGCATGCCCTCCACTCGACAACAGGCCCGGGGGACTGTCAAGGATGTGTCCTGACATCAGGACAACGGCTCCGTCGACCTGTCCGGACAAACGGACGACAGGAAGACCGTGCGTCCTGGCGGGCGAGCGCCGCCATGTCCTGACAACAGCGCTTGCTGACAAAGGGACTTGGTGACGGGCCGCCGCCGCAGGGCTACGCTCACTGCCGTGCCGAAACAAGCGACCGACCCCGCCGTCGCCCTCCAGCTCGGGGTGGACCGCGCCAGCCCGGTCCCTCTGTACTTCCAGCTCTCCCAGCAGCTCGAAGCCGCCATCGAGAAGGGCAGGCTCCCGCCCGGCAGCCTCCTCGGCAACGAGATCGAGCTGGCCGCCCGCCTCGGCCTCTCCCGGCCGACCGTCCGGCAGGCCATCCAGTCCCTCGTCGACAAGGGCCTCCTCGTGCGCCGCAGGGGCGTCGGCACCCAGGTCGTGCACAGCCAGGTGCGCCGCCCCCTCGAACTCAGCAGCCTGTACGACGACCTGGCGACGGCCGGGCAGAGCCCCACCACACGTGTGCTGCACAACGCCGTCGAACCCGCCGGCGCCGCGGTCGCCGCCGCGCTGGGCGTCGCCGAGGGCACCGAGGTGCACCGCGTCGACCGGTTGCGCTGCGCCCACGGGGAGCCCGTGGCGTACCTCCGCAACCATCTCCCCGCCGGGCTCCTGCCGCTCGACACGACGGCACTGGAGGCCACCGGCCTCTACCGGGTGATGCGCGCCGCCGGGGTCGTCCTGCACAGCGCCCACCAGACGGTCGGGGCGCGGGCCGCGGGCGCGGCGGAGGGGGCTCTCCTGCGGGAGCACGAAGGGGCGCCGCTGCTCACCATGGAGCGCCGCACCTACGACGGCACCGGCCGGGCCGTGGAGTTCGGCTCGCACCTCTACCGGGCGTCGCGGTACGCCTTCGACTTCCAACTTCTCGCGCGTCCGTGAGGAAGCCTCCGTGAGGATCTCGTACGGCCTCGGGCGATGTCCGGACAAAGCATTGACGGGATCCCGCGACCGCCGCTAGAACTCCCCCAGCCGTCAACGGGGCGGCGGGGGAGACGAGGCGGACCCGAGCATGCGTACCACCCGTACGGCACGCACCACCCGTACCGCGGCATTCCTGGCCACCACCTGCGCTCTCACCGCGCTCGCACTCACCGGGTGCAGTGGTTCCGGAGGCAAGGGGGCGGAGGAGAAACCGGCGCGGGGCGAGAGCGGCGGCCAGGCGGCCGGCACGCCCCGTATGAAAGTCGCGATGATCACGCATTCCGGTGAGGGCGACACCTTCTGGGACATCGTGCAGAACGGCGCCAAGGCGGCCGCGGCCAAGGACAACGTCGAGTTCCTCTACTCCGCCCACAAGGAGGGCAGGGAACAGGCACAGCTCATCGAGGCGGCGATCGACCAGAAGGTGCACGGCATCGTCGTCACCCTCGCCAAGCCCGAGGCCGTCGGCGCGGCCGTGCGGAAGGCGGTCGCGGCCGGCATCCCCGTCGTCACCGTCAACTCGGGCGGCCGGTACTCCCAGGGCCTGGGAGCGCTCGCCCACATCGGCCAGGACGAGACGGTGGCCGGGGAGGGCGTGGGGGAGGAACTCAACACCCGCGGCAGGAGGAAGGCCCTGTGCGTCATCCACGAACAGGGCAACGTCTCCCTGGAAGAGCGCTGTGCCGGAGTGAAGAAGGCCTTCGAGGGCGTCGTCGAGAACCTCGGCGTGGAGGGGACCAACATGCCCGCCACCACCTCCTCCATCGAGGCCAAGCTGCAGACCGCCAAGGACATCGTCGTCGTCGTCACGCTCGGTGCGCCCTTCGCGGATGCGACGGTCAAGGCCAAGTCGGGCTCCGGAAGTACCGCCGAGGTCGTCACCTTCGACCTCAACGCGGCCGTCGTGAAGAGCCTGAAGTCGAAGGAGATCGGCTTCGCGGTCGACCAGCAGCCCTACCTCCAGGGCTACCTCGCCGTCGACGGTCTCTGGCTGAACCGCACCAACGGGAACGTCCTGGGCGGTGGCCGCCCCGTCCTCACGGGCCCCGCCGTCGTCACCGCGCAGGACGTGCCCGCACTGGAGAAATACACCGCCCGCGGCACCCGGTGACACAGCCGGTGATCCGCCCGATGACACACCCGCCCACCGCACGACGGACCCCCATGCCCGATACTTGGGCGGCCGGGGTCTGGCACATCACCGCCCGGCCGCACCCAGGAGTACAGCGAGAAGGGCACGACGTCGTGGCAAGGGTTCGGACAGGGGTACGCGCGCTGAGCGCCGTGCTGGCGGCGGTGCTCGGGATTTCCCTCACCGGTTGCAGCAGCACAGGTGGGAAGCGGGCCGAGGAGCGCGCGGCCGCGGCCGCCGCCCAGGGCAGGGCCGCGGTGGACACCCCCAAGTGGACCTTCGCCATGGTCACCCACTCGGGTGCGGGCGACACGTTCTGGGACATCGTCCAGAAGGGCGCCAAGCAGGCCGCGGTCAAGGACAACATCGACTTCCTCTACGCCAACAGCGCGGAGGCCCAGCAGCAGGCCCAGCTCGTCGACACGTACATCGACAAGAAGGTGGACGGCCTGATCGTGACCCTCGCCAAGCCCGACGCCATGAAGGCGGTCGTCGCCAAGGCCGTCAAGGCCGGCATCCCGGTGATCACCATCAACTCGGGCACCACCGAGTCCAAGGCCTTCGGCGCGCTCAGCCACATCGGCCAGGACGAGACCATCGCGGGCGAGGCGGTCGGCGAGGAACTGGGCAGGCGTGCGAAGAAGAAGGCGCTGTGCGTCCTGCACGAGCGCGGCAACGTCGGCCACGAACAGCGCTGCGAAGGCCTCAAGAAGACCTTCGGGGGCAGCGTGGAGAACCTCTACGTCGACGGCACCAACATGCCCGACGTGCAGGCCTCCATCGAAGCCAAGCTCCAGACGACCAAGGACATCGACTCCGTCGTCACCCTCGGCGCGCCGTTCGCGGACGCCGCAGTACAGGCCAAGCAGCAGGCGGGCAGCGACGCCGAGATCGACACCTTCGACCTGAACGCGAAGGTCGCCGACTCCCTGGCCGCCGGCACTCTCGGCTTCGCCGTCGACCAGCAGCCCTACCTCCAGGGGTACGAGGCGGTCGACCTGCTCTGGCTGTACCGCTACAACGCGGACGTGCTCGGCGGCGGCAGGCCCGTCCTCACCGGCCCGCAGATCATCACCAAGGACAGCGCGGCCGAGCTGAAGGCGTACACGAAGCGGGGGACCCGATGACAGCGACCGCACCGGCACCACGAACGCCCGTCCCACAGGGCGGGCCCGACGAACGGCTGGTCCACACCTCGCCGCTGCGCAAGCTGATGGGCCGCCCCGAGCTCGGGTCCGTCGTCGGCGCCGTCGCCGTGTTCCTGTTCTTCTCGATCGCCGCCGACAGCTTCCTGCGGGCCTCCAGCTTCGGCACCGTCCTCTACGCGGCCTCCACGATCGGCATCATGGCGGTGCCCGTCGCCCTGCTGATGATCGGCGGCGAGTTCGACCTCTCCGCCGGTGTCATGGTGACCAGCTCCGCGCTGATCTCCTCGATGTTCAGCTACCAGATGACCGCCAACGTCTGGGTCGGCGTCCTCGTCTCGCTGCTCGTGACGCTGCTGCTGGGCGTCTTCAACGGCTTCGTGCTGACCCGCACCAAGCTGCCGAGCTTCATCATCACGCTCGGCACCTTCCTGATGCTGACCGGGCTCAACCTCGGCCTCACCAAGCTCATCAGCGGCACCGTCTCCACCAAGTCCATCGGCGACATGGAGGGCTTCGAGTCCGCCAAGGCCGTCTTCGCCTCCCAGCTCACCCTCGGCCCGGTCAGCCTCAAGATCACCATCCTCTGGTGGTTCGTGCTGATCGCCCTGGCCACCTGGATCCTGCTGCGCACCCGCGCGGGCAACTGGATCTTCGCGGTCGGCGGGGAGAAGGACGCCGCCCGCGCCACCGGCGTACCCGTCAACAAGACCCGCATCGGCCTCTACATGGGCGTCGCGTTCGCCGCCTGGGTGTCGGGCCAGCACCTGCTGTTCAGCTACGACGTCGTGCAGTCCGGCGAGGGCGTCGGCAACGAGCTGACGTACATCATCGCGGCCGTCATCGGCGGCTGCCTGATCACCGGAGGCTACGGATCCGCGGTCGGTTCGGCGGTCGGCGCGTTCATCTTCGGCATGACGAGCAAGGGCATCGTGTACGCCGAGTGGAACCCGGACTGGTTCAAGTTCTTCCTCGGAGCGATGCTCCTTCTGGCCACCCTGCTCAACGCATGGGTACGCAAGCGAGCGGAGGCGCGGTCATGAGCACAGCCGTCGGACCCGGAACGACCCCTTCGGCGCCCGGGACACCGCTCGTCGAACTCGACCGCGTGTCGAAGTTCTACGGGAACATCAAGGCCCTCGAAGGCGTCTCCCTCGAAGTGCACGCGGGCGAGATCACCTGCGTCCTCGGCGACAACGGCGCGGGCAAGTCCACTCTCATCAAGATCATCGCGGGACTGCACCAGCACGACGAGGGCACCTTCCGCATCGAGGGCGCGGACACCACCCTGGTCAACCCGCGCGACGCCCTGGACCGGGGCATCGCCACCGTCTACCAGGACCTCGCCGTCGTCCCGCTGATGCCCGTCTGGCGCAACTTCTTCCTCGGCTCCGAGCCCACGAAGGGACGCGGCCCGCTGCGACGCCTCGACGTGCGGCTGATGCGTGAAACGACCCGCTCCGAACTGCTGCGCATGGGCATCGACCTGCGCGACGTCGACCAGCCGATCGGTACCCTCTCCGGCGGAGAACGGCAGTGCGTGGCCATCGCCCGCGCCGTGTACTTCGGCGCGAAGGTCCTCGTACTCGACGAGCCGACGGCCGCGCTGGGCGTCAAGCAGTCCGGCGTCGTCCTCAAGTACGTCGCCGCCGCGCGCGACGCGGGCCTGGGCGTCGTCCTGATCACGCACAACCCGCACCACGCCCACCTCGTGGGCGACCGCTTCGTGCTCCTCAAGCGGGGGGCGATGTCCGGCAGCAGCACCAAGGACGGGACCACCCTCGACGAATTGACCCGGCAGATGGCGGGCGGCAGCGAACTCGACGAGCTCAGCCACGAACTGGAACGCGCCCCGGCCCCCTCCCACCTGGGCGGTCACCCGGCGGACGCCGAGCCCCGGAAGTAGGCACCGCACAGCGACCGGGAGCAGCGGGCGTGCCGTGGCGCGGTGAGGAACGCCACGGCCCGTTTCCCCTGCCCGCCGGACCCAGCCGCCCGGCCGGACGAGTTCCTTACCCGTACGGATGGCAGAATCGGCGACGGCGGGCGCCGTCCGCCGCCGGGCCCCCGGGCACGTTCCGAGGCGCGGCTCCCCCACACCGCAGGGACGATCCACCGTGCGTTCCCCCCGCCCCTCCCGGCCCCACGGGACAGCGCCCCACGCGGAAGGCCCCGGCCGATGAGCAACACCTATCGTGACTTCGCCACCCGTGGCACCGCCCGCGCCACCGTGCTGCGTACCGTGGGCCCGCGCGAGCGCCGCTCCCACCTGACCGCGCCGCGCGTACCCACCGTCGGCATCGACATCGGCGGCACGAAGGTGATGGCGGGCGTCGTCGACGCCGACGGCAACATCCTGGAGACGCTCCGCACGGAGACCCCGGACAAGTCCAAGAGCCCCAAGGTCGTCGAGGACACCATCGTCGAGCTGGTCCTGGACCTCTCCGACCGGCACGACGTGCACGCCGTCGGCATCGGCGCGGCGGGCTGGGTCGACGCGGACCGCAACAAGGTGCTCTTCGCCCCGCACCTCGCCTGGCGCAACGAACCGCTGCGCGACGCCATCTCGGCCCGTCTGGCGGTTCCCGTCCTCGTCGACAACGACGCCAACACCGCCGCCTGGGCGGAGTGGCGCTTCGGCGCGGGACGCGGTGAGGACCACCTCGTCATGATCACCCTGGGTACCGGCATCGGCGGGGCCATCCTGGAGGACGGGCAGGTCAAGCGGGGCAAGTTCGGTGTGGCCGGCGAATTCGGGCACATGCAGGTCGTGCCGGGCGGACACCGCTGCCCGTGCGGCAACCGCGGCTGCTGGGAGCAGTACAGCTCCGGCAACGCCCTCGTCCGGGAGGCCCGCGAACTCGCCGCCGCCGACTCCCCGGTCGCGTACCACCTCATCGAGCGCGTCGGCGGCAACATCCACGAGATCACCGGGCCGCTCATCACCGAGCTGGCCCGCGGCGGCGACGCCATGTGCGTCGAGCTCCTGCAGGACATCGGCCAGTGGCTCGGCGTCGGCATCGCGAATCTGGCCGCCGCGCTCGACCCGTCCTGCTTCGTCATCGGCGGCGGCGTCAGCGCCGCCGACGACCTGCTCATCGGTCCGGCCAGGGACGCCTTCCGCCGTCACCTCACCGGGCGCGGCTACCGGCCCGAGGCCCGTATCGCCAAGGCGCAGCTGGGTCCGGAGGCCGGCATGGTCGGCGCCGCCGATCTCGCCCGCCTCGTCGCCCGCCGTTTCCGCCGCGCCAACCGCCGCCGGGTGGAGCGCCACGAGCGGTACGAGCGCTACGCCCAGGCCCTGCGCACCGCCACCACCCCGGGCGCCGCCCTGTCCGACCTCGCCACGACCATCGGCGCGGGCGGCACCGGCCCGGCGAACGGCCATAGCAAGGAGAACGGCCGGAGCAGTCAGGGCAAGGAGAACGGCCAGGGCGGTACCAGCGACCCGGCCGCCCCACGCGGCACGGGAAACCTGCCCGGCGGGACCACCGCGCCCGACTCGCCCGACGCCGTCGACGCACCGGCCACCGGCCGCTCGACCAGTACCGACCGTACGACCCGCGCCGACGGCGCCGAGGGAACCACCCGATGACGTCCGCCATCCCCCGCCAGAGCCCTTCTCCCGACGGCCGCGAGGACCGCCCGCCGGAGTCCCGTCGGCGCGTGATCGTGCGCCGCACCCTCACCGCGCTCATCATCGTCCTGCTCATCGGCATCCCCGCCGGTTACCTGGTGATCTCCGCGGAGCAGAGCCGCGACAGCGGCCGCAACAAGGAGCGCGAGGCCTCTGCCGGAGGACTGACCGTCGGCTGGCCCTCCCAGGTGCAGCGGCGGATCTACCAGCTGCCGATCCCGCTGATGGCGCAGAACCTCGCCTACTACGAGACCAACAACTGGAAGACCAGCCGGATGCACGTCCGGTTCGCCACCACGCCCGCCGACCTCGACACGTTCCTCAAGGAGGTCGGCACCTCCACCTCGGCCCTCAAGGAGGGCGAGGTGACCATTCGCGAGAACGACCGGGAGACCGTCGGCTGGGTCTTCATGCCGCACCGCAAGTGGGCGGGTCTGGTTCACCGGCAGAAGGAGCCGCTGCCCACCCTGGACATCACCGTGGACCGCACGATTCCCGAGCGTCCCTGGGTGTACGCGGTCTCCACCGCCAGCCCGTAGGATGCGCCCCGCCGCCTCATGAACCCGCGGAGGTGTCCGGCCGGGTCACGGGGACGCGGCCGGCCGACCGCTGCAGGGCGAGTTCGCGCACGGTGGCCATGTCGCTGAACGGAATGAGTTCCCCCCGTACGGTCTGGTGCGGCTCGCTGCCCTTGCCGGCGACGAGGACGGTGTCCTCGGGACCGGCCGCCGCCAGCGCGTGGGCGATGGCTTCGCGCCGGTCGGCGAGCCGCTCGAACGGCGTGCCCGTCGACGCGAGGCCGGGGGCGATCTGGTCCAGGATGGCCTCCGGGTCCTCGTCGCGGGGGTTGTCCGAGGTCAGGACACACAGGTCCGAGTGCATCCCGGCGATCCGTCCCATCTCGGCCCGCTTCGTGGTGTCCCGGTCGCCGCCGCAGCCGAAGACGGTGATCACCCGGCCGCGTGCGTACCCGCGGATGCTGGTGAGGACCTTGTCCAGGGAGTCGGGGGAGTGCGCGTAGTCCACCACCACGGACGTGCCCTCGGCGGTCTCGAAGCGTTCGAACCGGCCGGGGACGGGCGGCATCTGTCCGAGCGCCGCCACCAGGGCCCCGAGGTCGTGGCCCAGCACGTGGCAGGAGACCAGCGCGGCGAGGGCGTTGGCCACCGAGTACCGGCCGGGGAACGGGATCGAGGCGGGGTACGCGCGCCCGCCGTGCCGCAGCGTGAAACGGGTGCCCGTGGCGCTGACCTCCAGGTCGGTCGCCCGGTAGTCGGCCGGCACGTCCAGCGCGTACGTGGTCACCGCGCCCGGCATCAGCGCCACGATCCCGGCGCCCACCGGGTCGTCGGCGTTGACCACCGCGTGCCGGCACAGCCCCTGGAACAGGCGCAGCTTGGCGTCCCGGTAGTCGGCCATGGTCCCGTGGTCGTCCAGGTGGTCCTGGGTCAGGTTGGTGAACACCCCGACGTCGACGAACGTACGGTCCATCCGGTACGTCAGCAGCGCCATCGACGTCGCCTCCAGCACCACGCTGCCCGTCGCACGGTCCCGCATGTACCCGAGCAGGTACTGGAGGTCGGGTGACTCCGGGGTGGTGAGCACCGACGGCGGCATGGGGACGAGCTCGTCGCCGATCCGGCTGCCGGCCGTCCCTATGACCCCCACCTTCGCCCCCGTGGAGATCCGCAGGACCGACTCGACCATGTACGAGACCGAGGTCTTCCCGTTGGTGCCGGTGATCGCCACCATGTCCATCCCGCGTCCCGGTTCGCCGAAGTAGCGCGAGGCGACCACCGCGCCCGCCCGCCGGGCGTCCGGCACCCGCACGGTGCACCTGTCGGCGGGCCACAGCGTCTCCGGGAGCGCCGGGTCCGCTTCTTCGACGAGGACCGCGACGGCTCCGCGGGCGAACGCCGCCGCCACGCACGCGGGCCCGCCCTCACGGTGGCCGGGCACGGCGACGAAGACGGATCCGGGCGTCACGCGGTCGACGTCGAAGGTGGCGCCCGCGCTGATGTCGGTGGTGCTCGGGTCGCCCTGGAGGACGTGGTGTTCCTGGCCGGCCAGCAGATCGCTCAACTTCAAAGTGAACCCTTCGGAGTGGCTCGGCCCAGTGGGTGCGGTCGCAGCCGTGCGGCAGTACCGGCGGTGGCCGGCGGCTGCGGTGGAGACGTGGAGCGGACGCGGGGAACCCGGCCCTGCGGGCGCCGGCCGGGGCGGCTCTCGGCCCCGGGGGAGGGGCCCGGTGCACGGCAGGGTCGCGAGGCAGGCCGGTGCGAGAGCGAATGGGTGCTGCGCGGAGGGCAGCCGCGGTCGATGCCGCTGCCGGAGAGGGCGTGCGAGACGGTGGGACCGCGCACGCCGTGCTGCCGAAGCTACAGTCAGATCGCCGCCGGGGCCAACTACCCCTCGGCGAGGGACCCCGAGTCCGCCGTCTTCCGCCAGGTGTCGCGGGCTCCGTCGTAGGTGACCAGGCCCAGGCCGGCGAAGTCGCGCAGCCACCCCTCCATCGGCCACGTACCCCAACGGCTTCTGAAGAGGGCGCCGTTGCGGAGGATGTCGTCGAGGTGCTCGACCGGCGGCCGGCTCACCGGGTGGTGCTGGTGGTACGCCGGCGCGCCGCCGACCCACCACAGGCCGATGCCCAGGGCGGCCGCGGTGGAGGCGAAGTCGGTGTCCTCGCCGCCGTACCCGCTGTACTCCTCGCAGAAGCCGCCGATGTCGTGCCAGGTGCGGGGGGTCAGGGCGAAGGACAGCGACCAGAAGAGGCGGTGGTCGCCGTCGCGCAGCACCTCCGAGTCGCCGGGTACCGGCCGGCCGGGGTGCGGCGGCGCGAGGCGCGGCAGCGAGGCGAGCCGGTAGCCCCCGGGCGGAGGCGGTGGGAGGTAGGCGACCGTGCCGCAGAGCAGGGCGCCGTCCACGGCTGTCTCGGCGTAGCGGGCGAGCAGGGCCGGTCCGGGAACGCAGTCCACGTCGAGGAAGACCAGCAGGTCGGCGCCGGCTGCCACGGCGCGGCGGGCGCCGGCGTTGCGGGCCGCCGCGAGCGGCAGCCGCCCGGCGGCGTCGAGGGGGACGGGCAGCGTGTCCATCGCCGGGCAGCCCCCGGCCACGGCGTCCGGAACCGTGTGGTCGCCCATGGTGACGACCACGTAGTGGTCCGGTGGGCGCGTCCCGGCAGCCAGTCCCGCCTGCTGGAGCCGCAGGTGCCGGTGCCGGCCCGCGACCAGGGTGATCACCGCGATCCGCCTGCCGTCCGCCGTGCCGCCGCGCGGTGACGGTTGTGCTCCGTGCGCGCGGTGGGCCTCCCTCCCGGGCCTCTCGGGGGTCCTCATGCCGCCTGCCGGTCCAAGGAGGTGGCCGACACATGGTCGAGTGCCTCGGCCGCCCGCCGGGCGCCGTCCCCCGGGGCCCACCGGGCCCACCGGTCGGCGGGCCGCTCCCGCGTGCGGTTCAGCAGGTCGGCCCACTCCCCGGGCTCGGGCCAGGTCGCCCGTACGGTGGCCAGGTCGCCGGCCCGCAGGGCCTCGGCGGTCGCGTGCTGCTCGCCGTGCGGGCGGTCCTGCGGGACGACGACGGTGGGGACGCGGGCCGCGGCGCACTCGGCGACGGCGTTCTGGCCGGCGTGTGTGACGACCACGTCCGCCCGGCACAGCACCGGCCACGGGTCGTCGACCCAGGCTTCGCCCGGGGCGCCCAGGAACGTCCACGTCCACCCGGGCGTGCTCGCCGCGGCCCGCCGGAAGTCGTCGCCGTCGACGCCCGAGCCCCCGGCGCCCAGCATGACGACGACCTCCCGGGGGCCGCCTGCGGGGCGTACGTGTGCGCGGGGGCGGCCGTCGTACCGGGAGAACGCCCCGGTGTGCACCGTCTTGTCCAGCCAGGCCCGAGGCCAGTCGGGCTCCGGCAGCTCCGCGGGCCAGGGTGCGAGCAGGGCGTCGGCGACGGTGTAGCCGAGCCGGTGCGCCGGGTCGAAGCGGTCGCCGCGCATCGCCGCCGCGACGACGGGGACGCCCATGAGCCTGGCCAGCAGAGCCACTTCCACGGAGACGTCACTGACGAACAGGGTGGGCGCGGCCCGCGTGATCCAGTCCGCGACGGCGCCCATCCGTTCCCTGAGGCCGGGGTGGTGGCGGGGGACCCAGTGCAGCGCGCCACCGGCCGTCGGATCCGCAGCCCCGGCCGCCTCCGCGCCCGGCACGGCAGCGTCGGCGTCCATCGGCAGGCGGACCCAGTCCCCCTCCCAGCCGTCGGGCCGCGGGAGGGAGGAGAAGCCGGTCACCGGTGTGCACAGGTGCCGGGAGACGCACACGGCGCGGTGCAGATGGCCGCGGCCCTGGTGGTGCACGTAGTAGCCGATCATGCCGCGAGTTCGTGGTAGAGGGCGGTGTAGCCGTCCGCCATGGCGTCCAGCGTGCAGAACCGCTCGGCGCGTTCGCGTGCCGCGCGGCGGTCGAGGCGGGTGACGTCGTCGATGAGTGCGGCCAGGGCGCCGACGTCGTCGGGCGGGGCCAGCAGCCCGCACTCAGGGGTGAGGATCTCGGCGAGCGCGCCCCGGTCGAAACCGCACACCGGGGTGCCGCAGGACAACGCCTCCGCGACGACCAGCCCGTACGGCTCGTCCCAGCACGGTGTCACCAGGGCCGCCGCCGACGAGCCCACGAGCGCGGCCAGTGCGCGGCGGTCGAGGTGGCCGACGTAACGGATGTCCTCGTCCAGCAGGGGCGCCACCCGCCTCTCGAAGTACTCCCGGTCCCCGACGGGCCCCGCCAGACGCAGCGAACGACCGGCCCTGCGGGCGGCCTCGGCGGCCAGATGGGGGCCCTTTTCCGGTACGACGCGCCCGAACCAGACCAGGTGCGGGCCGCCGGGGCCGCTGGGCCACTTGGCGGTGTCGACGCCGTTGCGGATCACCCGGGCGTCGGTCACCAGTGGCTGCCAGGCGGCGGCCGTGTGCGCGCTGACGGCGGTGAACGTGAGCGCGCGGCTGCCGTACCGCTCGACGGCCGACGCCTGGATGGCGGATTCCAGCCACGGCGTGGGCGGGGTGTGCAGAGTGGTCACCACCGGCGCCCGCACGGCCGGGGCCATCGCGAGCGGCAGGTAGTGGAGGCTGTTGTTGTGCACCACGTCGAAGCGCCGCCCGGCGTCCGACGCGAGGTCCAGCATCAGCCGCAGGTACGCGTGGTGCTCCTCCATCCACACGCGGCCCGGCATGCTGACGTCCGACCGGGCCGCCGCGCTCAGCGTCGGCCGTTGCACCGGTAGCTCCGTGGCGCCGAGACCGGGGTCGGAACCGGGGGCCGCGAAGAGCTCGACCCGGTGGCCCCGCGTGCCCAGGGCGCGGGCGAGCGCCCAGGTGTGCGCTTCCAGCCCCCCGGCGAACGGCTCCCTGATGGGGAAGCGGGCGGACGCGACCATGGCGATCCGCAGGGACGCGCTCATCCCAGCAGTCCCGCGTAGATCCTGCGGTGCGCGGCGGCGACGGCGGCCCGCTCGGCCTCCCGTTCCGCCGGGGAGGCCCGCCATGCGGGGCGGGCCCGGTGGGCCTCCAGCACCGCGGCGCGCAGGGACGCCTCGTCCAGGCCGTCGCGCTGGGTGCTGCCGTAGGACAGGCACGGCCGCTGCTGGGCGTAGTAGCCGCAGGACGGGGCGGCCACGGCGGTGCCGAGGTCGTGGCACGCCTCCAGCCACCCGGAGTGGGTGCCGAACGCGTAGGGCAGTACGGAGAGGTCGAGCGACGAGAGGTAGTCCCACAGCTCGTCGTCGTCGAAGTAGTCGTGCTCCTCCAGACGCAGCCGTCCGGCGTCGGCCAGGGTGCGCAGCTCCGCCATCACCTCGGGCGCGTGGGCGTGCGCGGCCGGGTCGCCCACCTCGTGGTGGATGTTCACCTGCAACTGGGCGTCCGGCAGGTCGGCCACGGCTTCCGCGAGGACCCGTACGACCGGCAGGAGGACCATGTTCGGGCGCAGGCTCTTGGCGTGCACGCCCACCCGGAAGCCGTCGTGGTGCGGACGAGGCCGGGTCAGCCGGGGCTCCGCCACGACGTGCGGGTGGGGCAGGACGGTCGCTTCGCGCTGCCAGCGTCGCGCGATCTCGGCGGCGGCGCCGGGCGTCAGCGTGATGAGGTGGTCGGCGGCCGGTACCAGGACGTCGAGAGCGGCTTCGTGCGGCGCGGGGTCGGGCTGGTGCGGGTTGCGCAGGTCGTGCACGGTGTAGAGCAGCGGCTTGCCGTGCCGTCGCAACGCCCCGACGAGGGAGCCCAGTTGTGCGGGCGACTGCGCGTCGAAACCGAAGTGCAGGTGGAACACGTCGAATTCCTCGTGGTGCGCGTTCACCCAGGCGGGGTCGAGCATGACGGGCGGCCACCAGCGCTGCGAGGTGCTGGGCGCCCCGTTGGGCCGCGGGTCGCGCAGCCGGACGACCCCGTCCGGCTGCCGCGGATCGGAGCAGTGTCGTACGTACACGTGTCCGGCCGGTACGGAGGCCACCCGGATCGTGTCGAAGAGCGCGGTGCCGCCGCTCGTGTGCCCGTACATGTCGGCCGAGACGTGCTGTTCCATGTGCGTGCCGCTCCTGCTCACGAGGTGGTACGAGAGTGCCGCTGCCGATGTCACGGGGCGCCGACAGCCCTTGACTGCCCGGTGGGGCACGGGTGTGCCGCCGCCGGGCGGAGCAGGCAGCCCCGGACCTCGCCCATTCCGCCACAGCCCCACAGGCACCGCAAACCGGGGCACAACGGATGAGTGGGCTGTGGTGCGCGGGCCGGTCGCCGAGGTACCGGGCACCCCTTCCCCGCGGTTCTGGAGGTGCGGGTCGGCGCGGCGCACCGCAGGATGACAGGGCAAGTGCATGTCGTGCTTCGGACCGCAGGCACGTCGCGGAAGCGGGGGCGGTGGCTGCCCCGGGCCGAAGGGCCTCCGGCGCCACCGCTTCCCGCAGCCGTCCGCTCACCACCCGCACGCCGGGCGAGGGCGCCGTTTCCGTCGCCCGCGAGTGGGCCGCGGGCCCACGGGTACACCCGACAACGAACGCACCTCCTCAGGTGAGCAACGCCGCGATGCGAGCCGACCAGTCGCATCGCGGCCGGACACGGCAGCGAGCGGAGCGGAGGGCGATCGATGACGACGATCGGCGTCGAAGAGGAATACCTGCTGTTCGACCCCGTGACCGGCCTCCCGGTGGCCCAGGCGGAGAAGGTGCGCCGGGCGACGGATCTGGAGGGCGGCGCGTCCGACAGGGGCGGGGAGGTCCAGCCGGAGCTGCTCCAGGCCCAGGTCGAGGTGGCCACCCCGGTGTGCGGCACGCTGGCGGAGGTGGACACGCACCTGCGCCGGCTGCGGCAGGCCGTCGGCGTGGCAGCCGAGGCGCACGGATGCCGCCTCATGGCCTGCGCCACGCCCCCGCTGCGGGAGGACACCCCCATGCCGGTCACCGACCGGACCCGCTATCTGGCCATGCGCGCCCAGGCGCCGCAGCTCGTCGCCGAGCAGCTCATCAACGGCATGCACGTACACGTCGCCGTGCCCGACAGGGAAGCGGGCGTGCAGGTACTGAACCGCATCCGGGTCTGGCTGCCGACGCTGACGGCGATGGGGGTGAACTCCCCGCTCTGGGACGGCCGCGACACCGGCTTCGCCAGCTGGCGCACGGTGATCTTCGGCCGCTGGCCGGTCACCGGCGTACCTCCGCACTTCCAGGACGCGGCGGACTACGACCGGCGGATGGGGCAACTGCTGAACGCCGGCCTGATCGCCGACACCGGACAGCTGTACTGGCAGGCCCGCCTCTCGGAGCGGTATCCCACCGTCGAGGTGCGGTGCCTGGACGTCCAACTGCGAGTGGACGACGCGGTCGCGCTCGCCGGGGTCACCCGGGCCCTGGTGGAGACCGCCCTGGCCGAGACGGCCGCCGGCGCCCCCGCCCCGCGCCCCGCCCCGGAACTGTTGCAGGCCGCCATCTGGCACGCCGCCCGGCACGGCCTGAGCGACGCGCTGATCGACCCGGGCGGCACGCGGCGGCCCGCAGGAGACGTCCTGCACCACTGCCTCCTGCGGCACCTCGCCCCGGCGCTCGACGCGTCCGGCGACGCCCCCCTCGTGACGGGCTGGGTGCACCGCCTCCTGCGGGAGGGCACCGGAGCCGACCGGCAACGCACCGCCTTCACCGGCGGTGGCCCGGCGGCGGCCCTCGACCTGATCACCACCGAGAGCAACACGCACTGACGACACGTCCGGGACGCCCGCGGCCGTGCAGCGGCAGGCTCACCGCCGGCGGGTCAGCACCCGCTGGGCGGCCACGGCGGCACCGTGCACCGGCCCGCGGGTCCGCAGCGCGGCACGGGCCGCGTTGGCGCCCGGAGCGCCGTGCACCCCGCCGCCGGGGTGGGCGGACGCCGACGCGAGGTAGAGGCCCCTGACCGGGGTCTCGGGACGGCCCGTGCCCGGCACGGGACGGAAGACCAGCTGCTGGTGCAGCGAAGCCGTACCGCCGTTGATCGCCCCGTGGTGCAAATTGGCGTTCGCCGCCTGGAGGGTGGGCGGCGCGAGGATGCGCCGCGCCCGGATCCGGTCGCGGAAGCCCGGTGCGTACCGTTCGACCTGCTCCTCCATGCGGTCGGCCATGACCTCCTGCTCGCCCTTGTCCCAGCGGCCGGTCAGCCGGGCCTCCCCGGCGTCGCCGCGCACCTCCTGCGGCACGTGCGTGTAGGCCCACGCGGACTCCGTGCCGGCGGGGGAGCGCGAGGGATCCGCCGTGGTCATCTGGCCGAAGAGCAGGAACGGGCGGTCCGGGATCCGCCCGGTGGCCAGCTGGGCGGCGAACCGGGTGAGGTCGTCGACGCCGTCGGCCAGGTGGACGGTCCCGGCCCCGGCCGCTTCGGACGCGGTCCACGGGACCTGTCCGTCGAGCGCCCAGTCGACCTTGAAGGTCGCGAAGTCCCACTGGAAGCGCCGCAGGTCGTCGTGGACGCGTGAGGGCAGGTGGCGCTCGGCGACCAGCTCGCCGTACAGCTGCGGTGCGCTGACGTCGGCCAGTACGGCGTGCCGGGCCCGGTGCGCCTGCCCATCGGCGGTGCGGACGCCCAGCGCCCTGCCGCCGCGCACCACCACCTCCGTGACCTGCTGCCCGCAGTGCACGCTGCCGCCGCGCTCCCGCAGCCGCGCCACCAGGGCATCGGTCAACGCCCCCGCGCCTCCGACGGGAACCGGGAAGCCGTGGCTCTGCCCCAGCATGGACATCATCCAGCCGAAGCCGCCGCTGCCCGCCGCCTCCGGGGCGAGGTCCGCGTGCAGCGCGTTCCCGGCGAGCAACAGCCGACCGCCCGCCCCGGCGAATTTCTCCTCACCCAGCCGTCGCACCGGCAGCAGCAGTTCGCGTACGAACCGCAGCCCGCCCGCGGCGCGGACCCGGGCGGCGAGCACGGCGGCCGACCGCACCGGGGGGAACGGCGTGAACAGGGCGTCCAGTACGGGACCGCCCACCCGGTCCCAACCCCCGCACAGGTCCAGCCACGACTGCCCGTCGCCGGGGGCGAAGCGCTCCAGACTCCGGGCCGTCACCGCACGGTCGCGGTCCAGCACCGCGCAGCGCCCGTCCAGCAGGGGATGCGCGAGGACGTGCGGCGCGTGGCTCCAGCGCAGCCCGTACTCCTCCAGGCCGAGGGCGCCGATGACGGGGGAAGCGACGGCCAGCGGATAGAACGCGCTGAACACATCGCTGACGAAGTCCGGGTCGACGGCGCGGTCGCTGCGTACCGCGCCCCCCGGCTCGTCCTGCGCCTCCAGTACCGTCACCTGCCACCCGGCGTCGGCCAGCAGATTGGCGGCGACAAGACCGTTGGGGCCGCTGCCGACCACGACCGCGTCAGACATCGGCGCTCTGCTCGCTCCGCTGGGGCGCGGATTCCTCGACGACGCGGGCGAGCCTCCCGAGCATCAGGCGATGGCGTTGTTGCATGAGGAGGTCGACCACGCTGTTGTGCAGTGCGCCGCCCACTCCGCGCAGCGGATGCTCGTCCAGGATGACCAGCGTGTCTTCGCCCCAGGGGCGGATGTCGAAGGCGATGCGCGCACTGCCGAGCGGGCCGCTGTGCGCCTCCAGTTCCAGCGCGTGCGGAGGATCGTGGCGACGGACGACGGTGGTGCCCTCGAACTCCTTGGGGCCCAGCCGGACGGTGTAGTGCAGGGTGGCTCCGGGCCGGGGCCAGACCTCCTGCCCGCTCGGACAGGTGGAGTGGGTGCCGACCACCCAGTCGGAGTAGCGGGACTCGTCCCGAAGCACCTCCCACAGGGCGTGCGGGGGGCGACGGATGAGCTGGTGCCGTACGACCACGGTTCCTCCAGGCGACGGGGACGGTCAACTGCTTGCTCGATCACTGCTGATCGTCGCGCAGATGTCGTATGACCGCATGCGCCCGGTTCACACCCCACCCGGCATCCGCCCGCGGTGCCCGGTGCGGGGCGGGGACGGCAGCGCCCCCGCCCCGCACCGCCCGCGGCCCCGCGTGCTGCGCGCCCGGCGCCAGGTCAGCGGCCCAGGGCCTTGGCCAGCTCCTGCTTGTTCATCGACGAGCGGCCCTCGACGCCACGCTTCTTCGCCTCCTCGTACAACTGGTCCTTCGTCGGACCCTGGGAGCCACTGTGGGAGCGCTCGCCGCCGCGCTGCGAGGCGGACTTCTTGTCCCGGGTGGACGTCCTGCTCGCCGTCTTCGACTCGCCGGCGCGGGCCCGCTCCTTGTTCACGGTGCGCGCGGCGATCTCCTCCGCGCGCTCCGTGGAGGTGCCGCGCTTCTCGGCGCCCTCCTTGATGTGCTCGTACTGGCGTTCACGCTTCGGGCTCGAACCTCGTGGCATGACGGACTCCTTACGGTCACGACGGACCGGACGGTTTCGACGCACGGGACGCGGACGACCCGGTCGCCGCGTTCCCCTGACTGTGCGCGTGCCCCGCCTCGCAGGCCGGAACACGGATCTCCCATCCGACGCGGCTGCCGGCCGCTGCGCGAGCGGACAGCGGCCGGACGGGGTACCGCGCACCGTGCGGCCGTCGCCCCGGCGGAGGTGGCACGGATCCGGTGCGACCACGGCCCCCGCAAACGGGGCTCTGCCAGGTGCGGTTCAGGGACGCCACGAGCGCGGCGGGGGCGTGGTTCGGGGGCCGTGCCAGTCCAGGCACAGGACGGTGGCGTCGTCCCTGGGCGGGCCGTTGTAGGCGTCGGCGACGGCGGCGACCAGGGTGCGCACCACCTCGCGCGGGTGCTCGGCGGCGGTCTTGCGGAGGAGGGCGGGCAGGTCGACCGCTTCCGCCTCGCGTTCCTGCATGCCGTCGGTGTGGAGCACGAGGCGGTCGCCGGGTCTCAGGTCGAGGTCCTGCACTTGATACCGGCCCTGGCCCAGGACGCCGAAGGGCAGGTTCACCGCCAGTTGGAGTGCGGTCACCTCGCCCTCGCGCAGCCGCAGTGGCCAGGGGTGGCCGGCGTTGACGAGCTGGGCCCCGGTGCCGTCGAGGGAAACGCGCAGCAGTTGGCCGGTGGCGAAGGTGCGCCGGCCGTGGTCGAGCAGGGCCTGGTGGGTCTGGCGGGCCTGCTCGGCGAGGTCGGCACCGGCACGGCGGGCGCCGCGGGAGGCGTTGACCAGAAGGGTCGCCATGAGGGAGGCGTTGACGTCGTGGCCCATGGCGTCGGTGACGGAGAGGTGCAGGGTGTCGTTGTCGAGGCTGTAGTCGTAGGTGTCGCCCGCGATGTCGGAGGCGGGGACCAGCGCTGCGGCGAGGGAGAACTGATCCGCCTCGCAGGACGGGGCGGACGGCAGGAGCTGGCGCTGGATCTCCGCGGCCAGGCTGACCGTGGTGGTGCGGTTGCCCCAGTGGTAGAGGTCGGTGAAGCGGCGGTCGGTGACGAGGATGTACGCGAGCGCGTGCGCGGCCTCCTGGACCTGTTCCAGCACGCCCGGTGCGACCTGTGTGAGGAACAGCTCCAGGACACCGATGGTGTCACCGCGGTTGGTGACGGGCGCGAGCACCCGCTGTCCCTGGCCGTTCACCGGCGCCCGCACCGGTTTCTGTGCCCGCAGGACCTCGTCGTAGTCGCCGCTGCCGATCAGCGGGACCTGCTCGGCGCGGTGTTCCTGCACGGCGCCGGACGTCTCGTTGACCCGCAGCAGGCGCCGGCCGACGACATCGAGGAACAGGAACGACACGTATCGCGCACCGAACCGGTCGCGCAGATTGCGCGCCACGACATCCAAGGAGTCCACCGGCGCGGCATCCTCCGCCGCCGCCAGCACCTCGGCCAGTCCCATCCGATCACGTGCCACGTCAGTCTCCTTAGGTTGGAGACTCTTGTTCCCGCTCGTGGCGGCGAAAACAACCCGCACACGCACCCGGGGTGCGGACCCCCGGGTACCGCCCGTCCACGGAGCACGGGTGTGACCTGCACGGTCAGCGGTCACCGGCCAGGCCGGGCCCGTCGACCGCAGCGCTTGCCGTCACTCCTCACCGGATGGCCGAGAGATGGGCCGGTACGACCGGGGTAGGCGATGCCATGACGCTCGCGACACCGCCCCCGACGCCCTCCGCCACAGAACGGACAGCTCGATGAACAAGCTCGACCGCCTTGCCTTCCGAGCGGCGCGGTCCGCCGCCCGAAGCCGTGGTGCCCGGCGGGCCCTGCACCCCGCGGGGGTGATCGTCACGGGGCGTCTCGTCGTGCCCGGTCGCGGGACGTCGTGGCAGGTGCCGTGGCCGGGCGCACCGGGTTCCTACCCGGTGACGGCCCGGTGGTCGCTGGCTGCCGGGCTGCCGCGTCCGGTGCCGGACGCCCTGGGCCTCGCGCTGCGGGTGGAGGACGCCGACGGGCCCGGCCGCTGCCTGGAGCTGCTCCTCACGAGCAGCGGCCGTGGCCGGTGGACCCGCCATCTGCCGTTCCCGCGTATGTCCGCCACGCGCGGCCCGTACACCACTCTCCTGCCCTACGAGGTGGGCGGAGACCGAGGAGTGGTGGCGGCGTTCCCGCTCCCCGGAACGCCGCGGATCCCCGCGGACCCCGCAGCGGTGGGAGCGGCCCTGGTGCTGAGCCCGGTGGAGTTCGTGCTCTGTGTCGGGAAGGCCGGGGCCTGGCTGCCCTGGGGGCGTCTCGTTCTGCAGGGTGCCGAGCCCTTGCGGTCCGGGCCGGACGAGTTGGCGTTCGACCCGTACGACAACTCCCTGCCGGGCTTTCGTCCCGTCACGTGCCTGCGGTCGCTGCGCGTCGCGGCGTACGCGGGCTCACGCGAAGGCAGACTCGCAGCGCCCCCCTCCTGACCGGCCAGGACATGGGAGGGGGCGGCACGATCGCTCGGCCGGAGCGGTGTACGCCTCACTCGGTGTTCTTCTGCTGCAGGCAGTCGTAGCCCAATTGCATGGTGTCGGCCACCGCCAAGGTGGTAAGAGCGCCGGTCACGGTTCGTGTGGCACGGGGCCACAGCAGCTGAGCGCCGGCGAAGGTCGTCGTCAGCCAGACACTCAGACAGAACGGGCAGGTGGCCAGCTCTCCCACGGTCGACCTGATACCGCCCCCGCGCGGGCTCTCGCTGACCTCGGCAGGTCCCGTCGCCGACTCGTAGCGTGTGAACGGCGCGCGCAGCGGACTGGTGACGGACCCCTTGCTGAGCAGCCGTCCCAGCCGGAACACGGCGGTCGCCGTCAGCAGGAGGTCCTGCGGGTGCGGGCGTTTCGGGAGCTTCGTCCTCCGTACGGCGACCGCCGCGCCCCAGGCGGCCGTGTACGCGCCGAACGCGACGACGGCTCCGAGGTGTCCGCCGAGATGACGGTCCTCCCGGGGCGAGTAGGCCACGCTCGTACGCCGGAAGGCGTTGCGGGCCTTGTGCAGAGGGGTGTTCTTCTCGTGTGTCCGATGATCCATGGCAGCCTCCGTTTGAATGACGTTCTCGATCTGCGCCCGTGTCCGGTCCGGGCGGCACGCGACTCGTTGCAGCAGTCGGGGGCTGGGCTCCGAGGGCGGGCCCGGCCACGTCATCTCGCGAGTGCTTCCGGATCCTGGCGTCCGTGCGACGGTTCCGTTCGCGCCAGCAGTGCGTCTGCCGTGATGAGGGCCTGCCGGACGGTTGTCGCGGCTGTGGTGACGCACAGCGTGTAGGAGATGTTCTCCAGGGCGAGCCGGGTGTGCGTGCCGGGGTGTTCCGCGTACGCGAGCCGGGCTGTCGCATAGCGGGACAGGAGGTCTCGCAGGACGTCCGGGCGGGGGATCAGCATGGCGCTCGGCCTTTCGTCGGTCGACCCGCGGCGGCGGGAGAGGGGAAGGAGAAGGGCCGTGGCGCCGTGACGGCGGCTGTCGCCCGTCGGAAACGTGGAGCAGAAGCGAGCGGACGGGGCGCCGGTAGGGCTCGCCCAGTCCCGGCGGGCCCTTCGAACGGCATCGGCCCGTTGCCGCCGACCGCGGTGCGGCGGCGCCGGTCAGTGCTTGACAGCACGAACGATCACCAGTTCCTCCGTGTCCTGGCCGGGGGCGAGCAGCCCCCGCTCGCGCAGCCAGTCCAGTCGCTCCCGCATGACGGGACCGAGCGGGATGCGCACGCGGTCACTCACACCGGCCCGCATGCCGGCCTCCGTCAGGCGCCGCACGGTCGTCTCGGCCCCGCTCGTCGCCGAGTGGACCAGCAGGAGTGCCCCGCCGGGGCGCAGGGCCCGGGGCGCGAGGCGGCAGATGCGGTCAAGGAGGGCCCGGCCGTCCACGCCGGCGTCCCACGCACGGGCCCGCCCGCGGCCGGGCAGCGCCGCATGGGGGGCGGGAACGTAGGGCGGATTGCTGACGATGAGGTCGAACGTCCGGCCGGGCAGGGCGCTCATCAGGTCACCGCGGTGAACGGAGACCCGCTGCCGGGCAAGCAGGGCGTTGAGCCGGACGGTCAGCACCGCACGACGGGAGATGTCGACCGCGCTCACCCGGGCGCCGAGCCGGGCGGCGTGGGCGGCCAGCACACCACTGCCCGAGCACAGATCCAGGACGTCCCGGCCGGTGACATCCTCGCGGCCGAGGGCTCCGGCCAGGAAACGGCTGTCGGCCTGCGGGGCGTACACCCCCGGCAGCCGGACGACTCTGCCGAAGTCCGGCCAGGAGTGCGGGGCGTAGACGGTCGTCACAGGTCCTCCGTAGTGCATGTGGTGCGCGCTCATGCGGCCCCCGTGCCGGCGATTCACCTCACCAGACTCCGCCCCCACCAGGCGGGCCACCACTCAGGAAAGCCGTCCAGCTACTCCAGCCTCGGGTTGTCCCCCTTCGGTTGCCCTGTCCCTGCTCTCGCACACGCCGCACTTTTCCCTACTTGGCGAGCCGATTTCGCCGGTTGTGGACTTTATGCACCTGTGGGTTCATGAACGAGAAGCAAGCGGGCAACAGCACCGCAGCGGCGGAGGAGCAGGACCCTCCGCATCCGGTCCCGGCGCTCCTGCCGGGCCGGGGACGACGAAGAAGGGTGAATGACTGTGTCGAAGGTCGAGGAGTCCGTCGAGGTCGACGTGCCGGTACGTACCGTCTACGACCAGTGGACGCAGTTCGAATCGTTCCCTCAGTTCATGGACGGCGTGGAGCGGATCGAGCAGCGCACCGACACGTTGACGCACTGGGTCACCAAGATCGGGGGCGTGAGCCGGGAGTTCGACGCCGAGATCACCGAGCAGATCCCCGACGAGCGCGTCGCGTGGAAGGCGCTCGGCGGTGAGGTGAAGCAGGCCGGCGTCGTCACCTTCCACCGACTGGACGAGAAGCGGACCAAGGTGATGCTGCAGCTCGACTACGACCCCGAGGGACTGGCGGAGAACGTCGGCGACAAGCTCGGCGTCGTCAAGCGGCAGATCACGGGTGACCTGAAGCGGTTCAAGACGTTCATCGAGGAGCGCGGCCACGAGACCGGAGCCTGGCGCGGCCAGGTCTGACCTCCCCACCTCCGCCGTCGGTAACGCCGGGAGAGCCACCCGCGCCCGCCCCGCGGAAAACCCGGCAGCCCCCGCACGCTCCGTGCGGGGGCTGCGCGCTGCCCCGGGTCGGCAGCGCGGCGTCAGGAACCCGGGTAGGGGGCGCGGCGGAGTTGTTCGGCCAAGTGGTGGGCGTTCACGGCAAGGGTGTGCGTGGTGGAGGCCACGCTTTCGGGCGTTTCACCGAGGTCCTGGTAGTCGGTGCCCTGCTGGGCTTCGCCCACCCAGTAGGTCACCGCACCGGGTGCCAGGGAGAAGCCGACGTCGTTGAGGCCCTGGAAGAGGTCGGCGCTGACCTTGTGCGCGCCGTCCTCGTTGCCGACCACGGCCACGGCGGCGACCTTGCCGTACGTCAGCAGACGGCCCGCCGCATCGGTCTCGGAGAGCTCGGCGTCCAGGCGCTCCAGCACCCGTTGGCACACGCTGGAAGGGTGGCCGAGCCAGATGGGGGTGGCGAGCAGCAGAATGTCGGCGGCCATCACCTTCTCCCGCAGGGCGGGCCAGGCGTCGCCGTCGCCCATGTCGAGTCCGACACCGGGCCGGACGTCGTGGTCGACGACGCGTACGGTCTCCACCTCGGCCCCCAGTTTCTCGAACTCCGCGCCCACCTGTTCGGCCAGGAGCTGGCTGCTGGAGGGCTTGGGGGAGGGACTCAACGTGCAGACGAGGGACAGCACTCGCATGTCGTGCTCCTTCTGGCCCCTGAGGGCTCGGGTCGGTGGTGACGGGCAGCCCGTCAGCGGCGGCCGGATGCGTTCCCCGGGTCTCCGCCGGTGGAGTGCGCATCCCGTGTCCTCCACCCTGCCCCCTCCGTGCGCACGTCGCTCTTTCGGCCACCGGTGGCCGCACCTGGACACGGCAGGCGGGGGTGGATGAGGACGGTCCCCGCCGCTTGGCCGATCGCACGGTGGCGGCCGGGCTCCGGGGATTGCGGGCCGTTTCCGCACAGCGGCTTCCGGGGGTACGGGTGGGGCCACCGGGGTACGCGCCGCGTCATGGGTGCTCTTCTCGCACTGGCCTCGGCGGTCTGCTACGGCTTGGTCGACTTCGCCGGCGGCCTGCTGTCCCGGCGGATCCACTTCGCCGTGGTCACCTACTGGGGACAGCTCGGCGGCCTGTTCCTCGCCGTCGTCGCCTCCTGCGTGATGCCCGCCGTTTCGGTGCGGGCCACGGACCTGTTCTGGGGTGCCCTCTCCGGGGTCGGAAGCGCAGCGGCCATGCACTTCCTCAACCGGGGCCTGAGCCGTGGAGCCATGAGCGTCGTGATCCCGGTGAGCGCCGTCACCGGGGTCGCGCTGTCCGTCGTGTGCGGAGTGGGCTTCCTCGGCGACCGGCCCACGGTGTTGGCCTGGCTGGGCATCGGCGTCACCGTGCCCGCGCTCTGGCTCGTGGCCGGGGGCAGCGTCCGTAACGGGCGCCGGATGGGCGGGCCGGCCACCGTGGACGGGCTGATCGCGAGTCTCGGAGTCGCCGTGCAGTACGTCGGGCTCGCACAGGCCGCCCCGGCCAGCGGGCTGTGGCCGGTGGCCGCAGGGCGTCTCGCGGCCATCGTCGTCCTGTCGCCGAGCGCCGTCCGGTACGCCGGCCACTTCCGGCAACCTCTCGCCCGCCAGGCACAGGCCTTCGGGATCGGCGCGGGCGCGGCCATCGGACTCGGTCTCTACCTGCTCGCCGCCCAGCAGCAGATGCTGGCCATCGCCGTCGTCCTGGCTTCGCTGTACCCGGCCATCCCGACGGTCCTCGGTCTCACCGTGCTGCACGAAAAGGTAACCCGGGCGCAGGCGGTGGGGCTGGCGGGCGCGGCGGGGGCGGTCGTACTGCTGACCCTGGGGTGATCAGATTGCTCCTCGTGCGCGCCGAGCACGCCAGCAGGCGACCGTCCACCCGGTCGGCGCTTTCGGGGATCACGTCAGGGCGCTCGGCGCTCCTGGCCGCGTACGGGCACGGGCGTCCGTCGATGGCGGGTTCGCGTCCTCGCTCGGGAGGCAGCGCGCCCACCGCGACCGACAAAGGGACGGACTCCCCCATCGACAGAGGCCCTTGCACACGTCGGACTCAACGAGTGCGCACGGCCCCCAACGGCCGTCCTGCTTGTGCACCTTGCGTGTTCCTGAGCACGACCTTGCTGCGCGGTCGAGCCGGGATGCGGCTCAGTGCGATGCCGAGGTCCTGGTCGGGGACGTCGTACGACAGCCGCGCCAGGCGCGGCGCGAGGGTCGCCAGCAGGGCCACCGTCACGTCCTCGCCGGGACAGCGATGCCCGGTGGCCGGGTCCCCGCCGCCCTGCGGAACGAGCGTGTCGCGGTCGGGCGAGCGTCCCAGGAACCGGTCCGGGTCGAAGACATACGGGTCCGGCCACAGCTTCTCGTCGTGGTTCAGGCCGTACAGATCGAGCAGCACCATCGTGCCGGCCGGTACCTTCTCGCCCTGCCAGTGGGCCTCGTCGGTGGCCAGGCCCGCGACGAAGGGCGCGAACGGGTAGAAGCGGCGTACCTCCTGGGCGAAGGCCAGCGCCTCCTCGGCCCCACCCGCCACGAGACGCGTGCGCTGCGCCGGCCACCGGTGCTGGGCGTGCGCGGCGAAGGCGAGGAACCAAGTGACCGCCACGGTCGGCCGGACGACGTTGAGGACCTCGACAGCGGCCGTGTGCGGGTCGAGCAGGGAGCCGTCGGAGTCCCGGTGGCGGGCCACGGCGGCGAGCACGCCGGAGTCCGCGCCGGACACGTCTGCACCGGTGTGCGAGCCGGCTTCCGCCGCCCGCGTCCGCTCGGCCGTCACCAGGTCGGCGATCCGGGCCTCCTGACGCTTGCGCGCGCGGCGCGCCCGGAAGTGGCGGGGGCCCGCGGTGGCGAAGCCGTCGACCATCGCCACCAGATCCTCGGCCGTGCGCCGCGCGCCGTCCCGGCCTTCGGGCAGCGCGACTCCCGCCCAGGCGCAGACCGCCCGAGTGAGCACTTCAGCGGTCTCGTCGAAGAGGACGATCTCCTCCCGGTCCGCCCACCGCTCCGCGGCCCGGTCCCATTCCACCGCCGCCAGGTCGGCCAGCTCTCCCACAGCGCGCGGTTCCCTGAGCGCGGTCAGGAACATCGCCTTGCGGGTGCGGTGGGCCTCCCCGTCCAAGGTGTGCACGGCCCCGCGTCCGAAGAGCGTGTCCAGCAGCGGGCCCGGCAGTGCGTCCTGCCGCCGGACGTTGCGCTCGTCGTAGAACCAGTGCACCGCGTCCGTGCCGTGCAGAGCCACGGCGCGGCGCCCTGCCAGCCGGGTCCACAGCGGTCCTTCACCGTTGCGGCGACGGGCGTCCGGCAGCCAGGCGTACCCCTTCATGAGGAGGGGAAGGGTGTCGTCGATCATGGGGAGGGTCCTTTCGAGGGAAACCGTGGAACGCAGCGACGGCTGTGTGTGGCGTCACCGTCGTCGGGTCGGCGCGTGCTGCGCCGTGACGGCGGCGGTGTGCCGGAGGCCCCGGGTGCGCGGGGCGGCCCCGGCGGTGTTCGCTCCCGGCGCGCCGTGCACGCCGCTGCCCGAGTGGGCGTGCCTGCAGGAAGACGTGTCCTGCTCCTGATCGTCGCGCAGTTTCCGGGTGACCGCTTGCACTCGTTTCACACCCTCCTCTCCCGTTTCGTCCTCGACGCCACGGCGCGGGTGTGCCACAGCGCCGTACGGGGTACCCATCCACGCCGACCTGTCCGAAGGTCGGCCGATGAAGCACTGCCCGTCAACGGAGGACCCGCGCACATGGCTGCCGAGCTGGACAAAGTCGTCGTGATCACCGGTGCGTCGAGCGGCGTCGGCCGCGCCTGCGCGCAGGAATTCGCCGCCCGCGGATACGCCCTGGTGCTTGCCGCCCGCCGCGCGCACGCGCTGGAGGACCTCGCAGAGGAGTGCCGCGCGCGCTACGGCATCCGGGTACGCGTGGCCCCCACCGACGTGACGGACGTCGACGCGGTGGAGCAGCTCGCGCAGGGGTGCGTCGCCGAGTTCGGCCGGATCGACGTCTGGCTCAACAGCGCCGCGGTGGCCGCCTTCGGCGCACTGGACGAGGTGCCTCGGGACATCTTCCGGCAGGTCATGGACGTGAACGTGCTGGGGTGCGTGAACGGCGCCCGCGCAGCTCTGCGAGTGATGCGGGAGCAGCGCACGGGCACGGTCGTCAACGTCTCGTCGGTCGTGGGCGCCGCCGTGGTCCCGTACAACACCCCCTACGTCCTGTCCAAGGCGGCGGTACGGGCGCTGGGCGGCAGCCTGCGTCAGGAACTGCGCCTCGCCGGGCTGGACGACGTCCACGTCTGCACGCTGCTCCCGGCGACCATGGACACCCCGTTCTTCCGGCACGCGGCCAACTACAGCGGCCGGGCGGTGACCCCGATGGCGCCCGTGTACACCGCGCGCCGTGCCGCCAGGACGGTGGTGCGGCTCGCGGAGCGACCGCGCAGGGAAGCGTACGTGGGGCCGGCCGGACGCGTGCTGGGCATCCAGTCGAAGCTGACGCCCGCCTTCGCGGAGCGGGTGCTGGCACACCAGATGGACCGCTCCCATCTTTCCCGTACGCGCTCGGCCGCCCCCACCGACGGCAACGTGGTACGGCCCTTGGACGACGTGGCCTCGTCGGACGGCGGCTGGCACGGCCGCAGGCGCACCGCCGTGCGGAGGGCCGGTGCGGTCACGCTGGCGGCCGGCCTGACCGCGGTGGGCCTGTCCGCGCGGCGGGCGGCCCGCGGACGGGGACGGTGCCGCGGCTGAATCCGGGGGCGTTCCGCCCCGCGCCGGTGAGGGTCCCCGCGGTCGCTCCCGCACGAGACAGGCCGCGGCGGCCTCCGGCTCGGCGGACGCGGTGCCCGCGGTCGCACTCGGTGGGGCGTGCGCCAGTTGCCGGCCCGAGCCCGTCAACGGCCCACCGTATCGCCCTCGGCACCGTCGTTCCGGCTGAGCAGCATCACGTGGCCGCCATGGTGCAGGGGCGTCTCCAGCCGCGGACGGGACACCTCGCCGCCCGTCTCCGCATCGAGGAGGTGTACTTCGCCGTGGCCGCCGCGTGTGACGGCTACCCAGTCGGCGCCCCGTGAGGCCGCTACAGCGCGGCGCTGGACGCCCTCCCAGGGAGTGCCGCCGCGCCTCGGCGCGCCGTCCATGGCGGGCAGGGGGACACGGCGGAGGGAGTCGTCGGCTCCCAGGAGGACCAGTTCGTCGCCGTCGGGGTGTACGCGGGAGAAGGCCGTGTGGTTCCGGGAGAGGGCCAGCCGGAAGACGAGGCCGGGGCCGAGTTCGGTGCGGAGCGTGTGGCCCGTGCCCAGGTCGTGGCGCCACGCCTGGTTGGTCCACTCCGGCCACCGCAGCGGGTCGGCAGGACCTCCGCGCAGTGTGGTCCACAGCGCCCGGCCACGAGTGTCCAGACGGAGGTACCAGCCACGGGCGGGCGATTCCCACGGGATCACCGGCCCGGCCACCAGCGCGTCCCCCTCTCTGCGGGCCGTGTGCACTCCCGTGCCTGTTGCCGCGAACACCCGCCCCGCGCCCGGGTCCTGGGCGTCGCCGTGTCCGTCGTCAGGCAGCGGCAGCAGCGCGTGCGGGGTGGCCACGGGGCAGCCGGGCGGGGCCGCGAGGAGATCCGCGAACCGGTGGACGGCCAGCGCGCCGGGCTCCCGGTGCCGCAGCACGACGAGTGGATCGCCGCCGCCCAGCACCGTCACGCCCGGTTCGCCGATGCGTGTGCGCACCCGAGCGGCCTCTCCGGTGGCCAGGTCGACGACCGTCAGGAGGTCCGACCAGGGCTCGGTGTTGTCGCCCAGACCGGTGGTGACGGCCAGTCGGCGACCTGCCGGATCACAGGCCAGATGTTCGCCCGGCACGGCGACCGGGACCGTGAGTGCCACGAGGTCGTCGCCGAACGGATCGAGCACCAGGAGTTCGCCCCGGCGGTCGTCGACACAGGCCACCCGTCCTCCCGGCAGCGCCAAGAACCCTGCGTGCTCGGAGAGATGACGCCCGGTGAGGCGGCCGATGAGGGTGCCGTCCGGCACGGACAGCACATGGACGGCCCCCTCCACGTGGTCGGAGACGAGCAGTACGGAAGCGGCAGCGGTCACGGGATCCTCCAGAGGGCTTACTAGTGAAAATGATTATCATGTATGTTCAGTGCGTTCCAGGTTCCTGAGAAGAAGTGAGGGCATCGATGCTCCGCGCACCATCGAGATTCGTCCGTAGGTGGCTCGCCGCAACGCTGGTGGGGTCCGTCCTGGTCGGCTGCGGCTCGTCCTCGGATGGGGCCACGAGCGGCAAGGCCGGGCCCGGCGCGAGGACCGAGGTCACCGTTGAACCCATCAAGGCGGCAACGGAGTTGACCGACGTCAACGGCGTCAAGGTCTCCCTGCCGAAGCCTCCGGAGCGGATCGTCTGCCTGTTCGCGCTCTGCGACGACATCCTGACCGAGCTCGGCATCGTCCCGGTGGCCACCAACAGTTCGCTGCTCGCCCACGCCGAGTTCCTGGGCAAGGACCGGGCGGGCAAGGTCGACGTGATCCCCGGCGGGTTCATCGCCCCGGAGGTGGAGGCGATCCTCGCCCACAAGCCGGACCTCGTGATCGGGCTGGGCGACACCCACGGCAAGCTCGCCCCCGCACTGAAGGGCGCCACCACCTTCTGGGCCGTACAGCCCGAGTCGTGGCAGGACAGTGTCGGCTACCTGCGCGACACCGCTGCCCTCACCGGGCGCACTGCCGAGGGGGAGAAGGCTGAACGGACCTTCCGGACCAAGCTCGCCAAGGCCGAGAAGGCTCCGAGCGACAGGACCGCGCTGATCATCTACGGCAGTGACGAGAACTTCGGTGTCGCCACCCCGGAGAGCGACGTGACCGCCAGCCTGTTTCCCAAGATTTCCCAGTATCCGTGGAAGTCCCGTGGTGTGCAGGGGAGTTACAGCCTGGAAGAAATTCTCGCCAAGGACGTCGACGTGCTGTTCGTCGAGACGATGAGCTTCGGCGGGGCGGACGGCAAGCTGTCGGAGAAGCTGGCGAAGAACCCTCTCTGGAGCAAGATCCCAGCCGTGAAGAACGGCGATGTCCACGAGGTGAACCCCGAGGTGTGGGCCAAGGGGCGCGGCACCCGTTCGCTGGGCATCGTCCTCGACGAGGCCACGGCCGCGCTGCGGTGAGGGCGCCCTCCGCCACGCCCGCCGCCGCAGACCCTGCGGCGGACAGGGCCCGCCGCAGGGTGCCGCGCCCGCGGGTGCGGCAGCCTCTGCTGGTGGTGGCCGCACTGACCGTGGCGTCGCTCTGCGCGCTGTGCCTGGGCACCCCCTACGTGCCACCGCACCGGCTCGCCGGTGCGCTCCTTGACGGGGACGCCACGCTCGCCGGGATCGTCGTCGGCGAACTCCGGGTGCCGCGGCTGGTGTTGGCGCTGATCGCCGGGGCCTGCCTGGGTGCGGCGGGGCTCGTGCTCCAGGAGGCCCTGCGCAACCCGCTGGCCGTGCCGGAGATGCTGGGCGTCTCGTCGGGGGCGGCGCTGGGGGTGGCCGCACCGTTGGTGCTGGCCCTGTCGCTGCCCGCCGCCGTCCAGCCGCTGCTCGCGCTGGCCGGGGCAGCGCTCGGCGGCGGGCTGACACTGCTCGCCGCCGGTCTCGGGCGCAGTCCGGCGGCGGTGCTGCTGACCGGCGCCGCCGTCGCTGCGGCGCTGCAGGCCGCGTTGCTTGTCCTGATGGTCATGGCGGACCAACTCGACCTTCAGCTCATCTACCGCTATCTGCTCGGCTCCCTCTCCGCCCGGACCTGGGACGACGTATCGGGATTGTGGCCGTGGCTGCTCGTCGCGGTCCCCGCCCTCGTTCTGTGCGCGCCGATCCTTTCGGTGCTGCGGCTGGGGGACGAGGACGCCGAGGCGCTGGGGGTGCGCGCCCAGCGGGCGCGGCTGGCCGCGCTGGCCATCGCCGTCCTGCTGATCGCGCCCGTCACGGCGGTGTGCGGGCCCGTCGCGTGGGTGGGCTTCCTCGCCCCGCATCTGGCCCGTTGGTTCAACCCTGCTGCGGGGGCGGTGCGTTGGCTTCCGTGGTCGGCTGCCTGGGGTGCCGTCGTCGTCATGGTCGCCGATGTCCCCGCCAGGCTGGCACTGGCCCCCGTGGAGACACCGGCGGGCGCCTGGACGGCCTTGCTGGGAGTGCCGGCCGGGGTCGCCCTGATGCGGTCCGGGCGCCGTCGCCGGGCAGCCGGGCCGGCCCTTTCCGCCGCTGTGCCGGCGCAGCCGGACGCACATCGCACGACCGGAACGGAGAACGTACGGTGAACCGGCGTTTCGTGGGGCTCGCGGCGCTGGCCGTCGTATGCGCCGGGGTGGAACTGGTTGCCGGCCGCGGGATGTCCCCGAGTGCGGTCTGGGACGTGCTGGGCGGTGGCGGGGAGGTGACGGAACGGCACATTCTCCTCCAGCTGCGGCTGCCCAGGATGCTGGTGGCCCTCGGTGCGGGCGCGAGCCTGGCCGTGGCCGGACTGGTCCTGCAGTCCGCGCTGCGCAACCCCCTCGCCGGGCCCGAGGTGACGGGCGTGACACCGGGCGCGGTTCTCGGTGCCGTCACTGCGACGGCCCTGGGGCTCGCCGGGTGGGACTCGCCGCTGGCCGTGGTGCTCGCTGCGTGCACGGGCGGGTGCGTCGGTGCGTTGCTGCTCTGGCTGCTCGCCGGCCGCACAGGTGCGGACCCCGCCCAGACCGCTGTGCACGGAGTGCTGGTGTCGGCGGTGCTCGGCGGACTCACCGCCATGGTGCTGCTCGTGGAGCCGGGAGAACTCGGCAGCGTCGTGCAGTGGTTGGTCGGCACCACGGAGGGCCGCGTCTGGGAGCACTGGCACCTGCTGTGGCCCTGGGCCCTGCTGTGGGGGACCGCGGTCTGGCTGCTGGCCGGCCCGCTGACCCTGCTGCGCTGCGGTGACGACATCGCCCTGGCCGCCGGCCTCTCGGCCGGGCGGGCCCGTACTCTCGCGCTGCTGTGCGCGGTGGCACTGACGGCCGGTGCGGTGGCCGCCGTCGGGGCGCTGGGTTTCGTGGGGCTGCTGGTCCCGCATCTGGCCCTCGCCGTCTTCGGCGCGGACCTGCGCACGAGCCTTCCCGGGGCGGCCCTGCTGGGCGCGGTCGTGGTGTGCGGGGCGGACGCCGTGGCCCAGCTGTCCTCGCGAATACTCGCCGAGACGCTGGACGCCGGCCGGCTCACGGTTCCGGTCGGCGCGCTCACCGCCTGCCTCGGAGCCGCGTTGCTGCTGGTCGTCGTGCGGCGATCGCCGAGCCATACATTCTGAAGTCCACGGAGGACAAGGCATGAGCCTTACCCAGTCCATCGGAATACACGTCGAGGGGGTCCATTTCGGCTACCCCGCGCGGCCCGTGCTGCGGGGGGTGGACCTGACCGTACGGCCGGGCGAGCTGACCGCTCTCATCGGCCTCAACGGCTGCGGGAAGTCGACCCTGCTGCGACTGGCCGCCGGCCTGCTCCGACCGAACCGGGGGCGCGTACTGCTCGGCGGGGAGGATCTCGCCCGGCTCTCCCGGCGGGCCACGGCGGCCAGGGTGGCGCTGTTGCACCAGTCCGCGCCCGCCGTACCGGGGATGACGGTACGGCACCTGGTGCGGCAGGGGCGGTACGCGGCGCGGGGCCCACTGGGGATGTTGCGCGAGGGCGACGACCCCGTCGTGCACCGGGCTTTGCGCGACGTCGGTGTGGAGCACTGGGCCGACCGGGACGTCGACGCGCTGTCGGGGGGCGAGCGCCAGCGGGTACGGCTCGCGATGGCGCTCGCCCAGGACACCCGCGTTCTGCTGCTCGACGAGCCGACCACCTACCTGGACCTGCATCACCAGCTCGACGTGCTGCGCACGGTGGTCCGCCTGCGCGAGGAGCGGGGGCTGACCGTGGTGATGGTGCTGCACGATCTGGCCCATGCCGCCCGGTTCGCCGAACGCATCGTCGCGCTCCGCGAAGGCCTCGTGGTGGCCGACGGAGCGCCGAAGGAGGTCGTCACGCCGGGACTCCTCGCGGACGTGCTCAAGGTGGCGGGCCGCGTCGGCACGGACCCCGAGGGCGGCTGGCCGGTGTGTTACCCAGATCACCCCCTCCACGCACTAGAAAATGAAAATCAGTTCCATTAGTGTCGTTGACGGCGCTCAACCGAACGCCTCATCTCCCTTACGCATTAGGAGAGTTCATGGACAACGAGCAGATCTTCGCCCCGATCGCCGACCCGGGTCAGCTGGCCCACGCCTCGGCCTCCCACTCCAACGCCCTCGTCGAGAACCCCTTCGAGGACAACGAGGAGTAATCGAGGGCCTCAACACCCTCACCGTGGGCCCACCCGTTTCCTTTCGGGCGGGCCCACGCCCATCCCAAGCCCTTTCGCCAGGAGGATCGCCGTGTCCCGCACCCGGCTCGCACCCGGTGTCGAAGTCGTCGCCGTGCCAGGGCGAGGTCTCGCAGTCCGCACCACCGCAGGAGAGTTCCTCACCGTCAGAACCCGGGAGGCGGGTGAGAGTGCTCTGCTCTCCCGGCTGTCCGAAGACGGCCCGGTCCCGACGGACGAGGACCTCGACCGTGTCGTCAAGGCCTTCGAGCAGGCCGGCTATCTGACGGACGAACCCCAGCTCCCGCGCTGGCCCGCTGCCCGCCGGGACATCCGGCTTCTCGGCGATCCGATACTGACGCGACCGCTGGCCGCGAACCTGGCGGCCATGGGTGCCGAGCCCCGAACGACACCTGCCGGGGCCGCCGCGGACGTGTCACCGGTGCAGATCGCGGACCTGCTCGCCGGAGGGCCCGCCGCCGTCGTGTGGTGCCTCGACGGACCCGTACCCGCCGGATGGTGGAACGCCGCCGACCGGCTGCCCGAGCACGGGGTCGCCTGGCTGCGCTGCCACCGCGAGGGCTGGCAGGCGTACGTCGAACCCCTTGCCGCTGGTCCCGGCGACGTCACCTCGGCCCACGTCCGGGCCCGCCGGCTCGCCGCCACCCCGGCCCACCGCGAGCTGGCCGCCTACTGGAGCGGGCCCCGTACGTCCGGCGCACCGGTCCGGCTCGGCGTCCCCGCCGCCGCCCTGCTCGCGGCCCTGCTCGCCGACGACCTCGGCCGATGGGCCACCGGAGCCGCCGACACGGCCGGGTTCCCGGCACGACGTCGACTCCGGCGCATTGACCTGCGCACGCTGAGCGTCACCGAGCACCCGGTCCTGCCGGTGCCCGCCGTCGCACCGACGCCGGTCGCACCGATACCGAAGAGAGACGAATGAGGTCCTTCCGTACGGCTGTCGGAAACCTCGCCACGGACGTCTGCCTTCCCGACGGCCGCGGCCCTTTCCCCGCCGTCCTCATCCGCACCCCGTACGACCGCGCCCGGCATCTTGCCGAGGCGCGCGGCTGGGCCCGGCGGCGCTTCGCCGTCGTCGTCCAGGACGTGCGGGGCCGCTTCGCCTCACCGGGGGAGTGGCAGCCCTACGAGAACGAGGCTGCCGACGGGGCGGTGACCGCCCGATGGATCCGGCAGCAGCCGTGGAGCGACGGACGGTACGTCGCTGTCGGCTCGTCCTATGCCGCCCACTGCGCCCTCGTTCTTGCCCTCGAAGCGCACGGGGAGCCGGCGGCAGAGCCGGACGCCGTCATCGCTGCCGTGCCCGCACTCGGCGCCGCCGAGACCGCCCGCGAACCCTCCGGTGTCGAGCGGCTGCTGGCCCGCGCCGGGTGGTGGGCCGCGCACGGGGACCGGCGTGACTCCGACGAGAGCGCGCTGGACAAGGCGATCGCCGCGGACCCCGACCTGCTCACCCATCTGCCCGTCACCGGCCTTCCCGGTCGGATGGGGCGCGACCTCCCCTCCTGGGCAGGGTTGTGGGCGCGCGGTGGGCGCGGCCGGCTCGTCGCCCTGGCCACCCGGGCCGAGATCCCCCTGCTCGCGGTCGGCGGCCACCACGACCACTTCACCGAGGAAACCATCGCGCTGTGGCGCACCTGGGGCGGGCCCTCGGCCCGCCTGCTCCTCGGCCCCTGGGGGCACGGCCTCGTCACCGCACCAGGACCCGACGCCGGCCCTTCCCACCGGGTCGTCCTCGGCGACCTGTACGCGAACTGGGCACGCCGCGCTCTGGACGGCGCGCTCGCGCCCGGCCGCCACGGTGCGCTGGCACTGGGGGGCGGTGACCTGTGGCTGCCCGCGGACACCGACGGCGAACCGCGCGTCCAGCGGCTGCGGCTGCTGCACGGCGCCGACTTCACCGCCGACCCCGGCCGCCCCGTCCGCTCCGACGACCTCACGGTGCCCACCGGGGAACCCGCCGACCGCTGCCTCCTGGTCACCTCGCCACTGGCGCGCCCCCTCGACGCAGTCGGGTCCGTACGCATACGGCTGCGGGCCACCGCCGACACTCCGTCCGCCGACTGGGCCGCCCGCCTCGTGGCCCTCACCCCGGAAGGGACTGCCGAGCGGCTTGCCGTGGGTGTACTGCGACGCGAAGGCCCCTACCAGGAAGAAGAGTTCACGGTCGAACTCGGTCGGCTCGCCCGCCGCCTGCGGGCCGGCACCCGACTGCGCGTCGAGATCGCCGCACACCATTTCCCGGCCCACGCCCGCAACCCGCACACCGGGGGCGACCCCATGACGGCCGGCCGGCTGCTCGCCTCCCGGCGGGAAGTCGACGCCACGAGCGTGACGCTGACGCTGCCCGTCCTCCCTTCCCGCCCCACCCCCACCGACCCCGCCAAGGAGATCCTGCGATGACGGCCCTGCCGCTGGAAGCACTCGTCGACCCGGTCTGCGGCATCGTCCGCAACGTCCAGCCCGTCGAGCACCCCGCAGGTGCACCACCGCGCTACACCGCGCTCACCGCCGAGATATCGGACGCACGCAGACTCGGTCTGTGGCCGGCCGACCGGGTCTCGCTCGGCACCACCTTCGGCGACCCCGAACAGGCCCGAATCGCCGCGATAGCCGAGGGCATCGAGCGGTACTGCGGCAACCGGGTGCCGCCGACCGGCCACCCCGACGCCCCCCTGCGCGCCACCGCCGCCGAGCTGCTGGCACAGGGCCTGCGGCTCTACGGCCCCGAGGACCTGCCCACCTATGCGCCGTGGCAGTACGCCAGGGAGAAGTTCCCCTACCGCCGCCTCACCGCCGACACGCCGTCGCTGTGGACGCGCGGCACCGAACTGTTGCCCGGCGGGCGCACGACGGAGGTGTGGGCCCCCGTCGCGCTCACCCATCTCAACTGGCGCCAGGGCGACCTGCGCGAGCTGCCCCGTACCCACCACCTCAACTACGCGGGCATAGCCACCGGGCAGGGACTCGACGACGCCGTCGAACGCGGCCTGCTGGAGATCGTGGAACGCGACGCGCTGGAACTGTGGTGGCACCTCGACGGGCCCACCCGCGGCATCGACCCCGCCAGCGTGCCCGGGCTCATGGACGACCTGGCCGGATGCGCGCTCGACGTCCACCTCGTCGAGATGCCGTCCGAGTTCGCCCCCTGCATGGCCGCGCTCGTCCACGACCCCGTTCTCGGCCTGTACGCGGCCGGATTCGCCTGCAAGTACGACCCGGCCGAGGCCGCCCGCAAGGCCGTTCTCGAAGCCGTTCACACCTGGGTCTTCGCGCAGGGCCTGACCGGCCCCGAAGGCTGGGTCTTCCAGGCCGTCGCAGCCGGACTGCTCGCGCGTGGGCTCTACCTTGAGCACCGCGCCGACGGCCGCTATCTCGACGCGTGCGGCGAACAGTTCGAGCACGTACGTGACCTGGGCGCGCACGTGCAGGTATGGCTGGACGAACGGATGGCGGCCAAAGCCCGCCGGTTCACCGGCCCCGCCCACGGGACCGTGTCCGTCGACGCGATCGAGCCCGGCAGCCGCGAGCGACTGGAGAAGGCGCTGCACGCGGGCGGCCACCGCCTCATGACATTCGACCTGACCACCGAGGACGTGGCCGAGACCTCTCTGCGGGTGGCCCGGGTCCTTGTGTCCGGGCTCCTCCCGAACGCCCCGGCGGCGTTCGGATACTTCGGCTGCCCACGGCTCGCCGAAGCAGCCGTACGAAGGGGCTGGCGGACGAACGCGCCGGGCGCGCCGGACGACTACACGCTCGCGCCTCCGCCCCACATGTGAGGAACTCCGTGCGACTTCCCGATCGGACCCCCGCGGAGGGCCTCGCCGCCGCTCTCGCCAACGCCCGCTCCCCGCGGCGTCCTTGCCCCGACACCCCCGCGGGGACCGCTGTCCCGGCCTGGCCGGGACAGCCGCACGCGATCCCGGAGACAGCAGGCCCTGCCGAACTCGACCTGCGGGCCCTGCTGGAGCTCTCCCTGCGTGCTGGCGACGCCTCCGGCCGGTTGCGGCCGGCCCCCTCCGCAGGCGCACTGCACCCGGTGGACACCGAACTGGTCGTGGGAACGGGATGCCCTCTGCCACCCGGGCGCTACGGCTACGACCCACTGCACGACCGTGTCCACCGTCTCGGCCGGCGACTCGCTACCCCGCCGTCGGGCGTCATTGCGGAACTCTCCGTCACTGCGCGTCGGACGCTCTCGCACTACGGCCATCGCGCCTGGCCGCTGCTGCTCCTCGACACCGGGCACGCCGCCGGCGCGCTGTTCCTGGCGGCCCGCGCCCTGGGCACGGGCGTGCCCGAGCTCCGTCTGGACGGCCACACGCACACCCCCCTCGCGTCCGTTCACCTCCCCCCGCCCCTCCCGCTCCACGGCCCGCCGTGTCCCCGGCCGCCGGTGCGGGTACCCACGCCGGAGGAACTGGTGGCCCGTCGCAGCGCGCCGCCGCCGCTGCCGGGCAGGCCGGATCCGGACGCGCTGCGAGCGGTCCTCACCACCGCCACCCGCGCCGGCGGCAGCGACCTGCGGTGGTGCGTGGCCACCGGCCCCCCGCGGCCCGGACTGATGGAGCTGAGTGCCGACGGCGACGCACTGCGACGGTTCGCTGCGGGGGAAGCCCGCCCGACGCTCGCCGTCTGGGCCGCGGGCCAGGCTTGGATCGCCGAGGCGGGAGCCGTCCTGCTCGCCCGCGGTTGTCCGCAGGACGCCGACGAGCCGCACATCCGCCGCACCCACCTGCACGCCGGCTTCGCCGTCCAGCTGGCCCACGTCACCGCCCGGCGCCACGGTCTGGCTGCCCGGCCCGTGGGCTCCTGGCAGCAGGCGGACCTCGGTGCCGCGCTCGGTGCCGCGCCGGGCCGGGACAGGATCGTCCACGGACTGGCTCTCGGCACCCTTCACGCAGACGAGGAGAACACCGCATGATCGTCCATCCCGAACTGCGCCGTACCGCCCGCCGGGTGCGGCGCCCTCTGCTCACCGCCAGTCTTCTGCAGGGCGCTGTCACTCTGACCCACCTGGTACAGGCCATCCTGCTGGCATGTGCGTTGGCCGGCCTCGCCCGGGGCCACACAGGACAGCTTCCGTGGCTGCTCACCACCGTGCTGGTCGTGGTGGCGGCCCGAGCCGGGCTCGGCACGTGGCAACGACGCACCGCCACCCGTGCCGGAGCGGAGGCGAGGGTGGCTCTGCGGGACGAGCTTCTTGCCCACCTGGGGCGGCTGGGGCCCGCGCATCTGACCACCGCGCGCGCCGGAGCCGTCCGCACCACCCTCGTCGACGGAGTGGAGGGCGTCGACGCCTACGTCTCCCGCTACCTGCCCCAACTTCTGATCACCCTGACCGTGCCGCCCCTGGTGCTCGCCGTGCTGGCCGTGGTGGAACCGTTGGCGCTGCTCGGTCTCGTACCGGCCCTGCTGCTGGCACTGTTCGGCCCGCGCGCCTGGGACCGGCTCCTGGCCGCCCGCGGCAAGGACCACTGGGACACGTACGAAGGCCTGGGCGCCGACTATCTGGAAGCCTTGCAGGGAATGCCCGCGCTCCGTGCCGCCGGCGCGGTCGGCCGCACCCGCGAACGCCTGGAGAAGCGCTCGGCGGCGCTGCACAGGGCGACCGTCGCCAAACTGCGCGTCTCCCTGGCCGACACCGGCATCACCGACCTCGCCATTCAGGGCGGCACCGCCGCCGCAGCCCTTCTCGCCTGCTGGTCGGCCGTCAGCGGGTCCACCACGGCGACCGGCACCTACCTGGTGCTGCTCCTGGCCTCCGAGTGCTTCCGGCCGGTCCGCGACCTCGCTCGCGAATGGCACGCCGGATACCTGGGCGCCTCGGCCGCGGACGGGATCGCGGCGCTGCGTACCGCCGAGCCGGCGGTCCCCGACACCGGAACCGCATCCGCGCACTGGCCGACGCCCCCGGAGATCCGCTTCGAGGACGTCCGGTTCACCTACGACGGCGTACCGGAGGCCGCCCTCCACGGTGTCTCCTTCACCGCACCTGCCGGACGCACCACCGCGATCGTGGGCCCGTCCGGCGCGGGCAAGTCCACACTGCTCGCCCTGCTCCTGCGTCACCACGACCCCGGCGAAGGGCGGATCACCGCTGACGGGCGCGATACCACCCAGTACTCCCTCGGAGCACTCCGACGGGGCATCGCCGTGGTGTCGCAGGAGACGTACCTCTTCCACGCCACTGTCGCCGACAACCTGCGCCTGGCCCGGCCGGACGCCACGGACGACGAGGTGACGGCGGCGGCACGAACCGCGGGCATCCACGACGAGATCACCGCTCTCCCCGAGGGCTACGCCACTGTCCTCGGCGAACGCGGCGCCACCCTCTCCGGCGGACAGCGACAGCGGCTCGCACTCGCCCGTGCGCTGCTCACGGACGCCCGGGTACTCGTCCTCGACGAGGCGACGAGCTCGGTCGACGAACGCCGCGAGGCGGACATCGTCCGCGAACTGACGAACGCCGCCAACGACCGGACCGTCCTCGTGATCGCCCACCGGCTGGCCGCCGTCCAGCACGCCGACCACATCGTCGTCCTCGACGCGGGGCGTGTCGAAGCCGTCGGCGAACACTCCGGGCTTGCCGGCACCGGGGGCGTCTACGCGCGACTCGTCGCGGCCGGCCGTACCCACCCCGAGGAACTCACCGTATGAACAACACCACGGACACCCCGGCCACCAGCACCTTCGTGCCCGCGCGAGGTTCGCTTCGCGCACTGCTTCCCGCCCTGGCCGGGCACCGGGCCATGACGGTCCGCACGTGCGCCGCCGCGCTCCTCGAACAGGGCTCCCTCGTCGCGCTGCTGACGTTGTCGGCGCACACCGTGGGGACGGCCGTGATCGAAGACCGAGCCCCGGCCTCCGGCACCGTCGCCGTCATCGTGGCCCTGGTGCTCCTACGGACCCTGATGACCTGGCGCGAGATGGACCTCTCGCACGACCTGGCCTACCGGGTCCTCGCCGCACTGCGCGTACGCGTCTTCGACGGGCTCGCCCGCAGCGCGCCCGCCCGGGTCGCAGGCCGGCGCAGCGGCGATCTCGCCGCCACCGCCATGGCCGACGTGGAGGCACTGGAGTTCTTCTACGCCCACACCACCGCCCAACTCCTCGCTTCGGGCACAGTTCTCACCGTCGGCACCGTGGTCCTGGCCACGGTCGAGCCCTGGCTGCTGGCCGCCGTGCTGCCGATCGCAGTGCTGCTCATCACTGCTCCGTTCGCCGAGGCGGGCGGACGCGCGAGGCGTGGTGCCCGCACGCGGCAGGCCGGCGCCGAGCTGTCGGCCGATGCCGTCGAGACCGTGGACGGACTGCGTGAGCTGCTCGCCTTCGGTGCCTTCGACGGCCGACGACGCCGACTGGCGGAACGCGGGCGGCGGGTGGGCGATGCCCAACGCGCCGAAGCCACCTGGGAGGCCCTGGCCGCCGCGGTCCGTGACCTTCTCATCGTGGTGGCCGTCCTCGGCGTGGTGGCCGCGATGGCGCGGTCCGTGACCTCGGGGCGGCTGGACGGGGCATGGGCGCCGGCGTCCATGGCACTCGCCCTCGCTCTCCTCGGCCCTGTCGCGGAGTCGGCCCGGTCCCTGAGCCAGGCCGTGTCCCTGCGCGCCGCCGCCTCCCGCGTGGGCGCCGCGGTCAAGGCTCCGGCCCTGGCCCCGCCGCCGGCCTCGCCCCGCTCGCTTCCCACCGGCCCCCTGGGCGTGCGGCTGCACGGGGTGAAGTTCGACTACGGCGGCAGCCCCGTGCTGGACGGCGTCGACCTGACCGTTCCGGCCGGGCAGACGCTTGCCCTGGTCGGCGCCTCGGGCGCCGGAAAGTCGACGTGTGCCCATATCCTGGCGCGCTTCTGGGACCCCGCCGCCGGAGCGGTACAGCTGCTGCCCGCCGAGGGGGACCCCATCGACGTACGCGAGGTGGACGACGCCGAACTCCGCCGGTCCGTCGCGCTGGTGGGGCAGGAGACGCCACTCTTCCACGGAACCCTCGCCGACAACCTTCGCCTCTCCGCTCCCGAGGCCGACGACGTCCTCCTCACCGAAACGGCCCGTCGGTGCGGTGTCGACCGGATCGCCCCGATGGACACGTTGGTCGGTGAGCGCGGCGTCACCCTCTCCGGCGGCCAGCGGGCCCGCATCGCCCTTGCCCGCGCCCTCCTGACGCAGCCGAGAGTCCTGATACTGGACGAGTCCACCGCCCATCTGGACAACGCCAGTGACGCCGAACTCGCCACGGCACTGCGCCAGGAGGGACGGACGACCGTGGTCATCGCTCATCGTCGCGCCACCATCCGCCGGTGCGACCGCATAGCGGTCCTCGACGCGGGACGCGTCACCGAGGAAGGCACGTGGGAGGAACTGGCCGGACGCCCCGACAGCGCGCTCAACCGCAGCCTCGTGCACCTGCCGGCCTGACTGCCGGCCGGGCGGCAGTCAGGCCGGGAGGCACAGATCCTGCGGAGGAACTGCCGAGCCCCGACCCCCTCCTGTGAGAGATTGTGAGAGATGGCAGCCTGGACGGGTGACTCAGACGACGGCAGAAACCCTCCAATACCGCTTTGACGGGCCAGAACATGCTCCGGTCCTCGTCCTGGGCCCCTCCCTCGGCACCACATGGCACATGTGGGACCGGCAGGTTCCCGAACTGTCCCGGACCTGGCGGGTCTTCCGGTACGACCTGCCCGGGCACGGCGGGGCGCCCGCCGAGCCCGCCGCTTCGGTCGGGGAGCTGACCGGCCGGCTGCTCGGTGTCCTCGACGAGCTGGGCGTCCAGCGCTTCGGGTACGCGGGCTGCTCCCTCGGCGGGGCGATAGGCGCCGAGCTGGCTCTGCGCCATCCGCACCGGGTGGCCGCGCTGGCGCTCATCGCGTCCTCGCCCCGGTTCGGCACCGCCGACGAGTTCCGCCAGCGCGGCGTCATCGTCCGTACGAACGGCATGGACCCCATGGCCGCCTCCGCTCCGGGACGCTGGTTCACCCAGACGTTCGCCGCCGCGCAGCCCGCGATAGTGGAGTGGGCGGTGCAGATGGTACGGACCACCGACCCGGGCTGCTACATCGCCGCCTGCGAGGCACTGGCGGCCTTCGACGTGCGCCCCGAACTCGGGCGGATCGCCGCCGAGACCCTCGTCGTGGTCGGCGCGGAGGACCAGGTCACCGGGCCCGCCGACGCCCGCACTCTGGTGGCCGGCATCCCCGACGCCCGTCTCGCGCTCGTGCCCGGAGCCTCCCACCTGGCGCCGGTCGAGCAGCCGGCCGCGGTCACCGACCTGCTGGTACGGCACTTCACCGGCGCATGGCAGGACACCAGCACCACCCTGCTGGCACCCGTCCCGCCACTCGCCCAGCCCCTCGCGCCCGTCCCCGAGGCCGCGGTTCCGGTGCCGCAGCCCGAGGCGGTGGCGCCCGCGCCCGCCGACGGCGCGCGCCTGGACCCGTACGACCCGGGGCTCAAGGTGCGGCGCGAGGTCATGGGCGAGGCCTACGTCGACGAGGCGCTGGCCGATGCCGACGAGCTGACCGGGGACTTCCAGGAACTCCTCACCCGCTACGCCTGGGGCGAGGTCTGGACGCGGGAGGGGCTCGACCGCCGCATGCGCAGTGCCATCACCCTCACCGCCCTCGTCGCCCAGGGCCGCCAGGAGTCCCTCGCCGCGCACCTGCGCGCGGCCCTGCGCAACGGGCTCACCCCCGCCGAGATCCGCGAGGTGCTGCTCCAGACCGCCGTGTACTGCGGCGTGCCGGCGGCCCACGCGGCCTTCGAGACCGCCCGCGAAGTGGTCCGACAGGAGACCACCCCACAGCCGTAGCAGGATGGAAGCCATGAGCAGCGACAACCCGCACCGCCTCGTCCTCACCAAGAAGTCCCACGCCTGCGTGCGCCTGCAACGGGACGGGCGCACCCTCGTCGTCGACCCCGGCGGCTTCAGCGAGGCCGACGCCGCAGTGGGCGCGGACGCGATCCTGGTCACGCACGAGCACCCCGACCACTTCAGCGAGAAGCATCTGCGCACCGCGCTGGAGGCCAACGCGGCGGCCGAGATCTGGACGCTGCGCAGCGTCGCCGAGAAGCTCTCCGCCGCGTTCCCGGGCCGTGTCCACACCGTCGGCCACGGGGACACCTTCCGTGCCGCCGGTTTCGACGTCCAGGTGCACGGCGAACTGCACGCCGTCATCCACCCGGACATCCCCCGGATCACCAACGTCGGCTTCCTGGTGGACGGCTCCGTCTTCCACCCGGGCGACGCGCTCACCGTCCCCGACCGCCCCGTCGAGACGCTGCTGCTGCCCGTGATGGCTCCCTGGAGCAAGATCTCCGAGGTCATCGACTACGTCCGCGAGGTCGGGCCGCGGCGCGCCTACGACATCCACGACGCCCTGCTCACCGACCTCGCCCGGCCGATCTACGACGGGCAGATCGGCGCCCTGGGCGGCGCGGAGCACAACCGGCTGGCACCGGGGGAGTCCGCACGGCTCTGACCGGTTCGGAAGCCGGGCGGAAGCCGCCACGCACCCCCACTGTCAGACCCGGAGAGTAGGTTGAGGACATGCGCATCGCCACCTGGAACGTCAACTCGATCACCGCCCGACTGCCACGGCTGCTCGCCTGGCTGGAGAGCACCGGCACGGACGTGCTGTGCATCCAGGAGACCAAGTCGACCGCGGAACAGTTCCCCGCCGCCCAGCTGCGCGAGCTCGGCTACGAGTCCGCGGTCAACGCCGACGGCCGGTGGAACGGCGTGGCGCTGCTCTCCAGGGTCGGCCTGGAGGACGTCGTCGTCGGACTGCCCGGCGGCCCGGATTTCGGCGGGGTGCAGGAGCCGCGCGCCGTCTCCGCCACCTGCGGGCCGCTGCGCCTGTGGTCGGTGTACGTGCCCAACGGCCGCGAGGTCGCACACGACCACTACACGTACAAGCTGGCCTGGTTCGAGGCACTGAAGGACGCCGTCGCCGAAGATGCGGCGGGAGCACGGCCGTTCGCCGTTCTGGGTGATTTCAACGTCGCCCCGACCGACGACGACGTCTGGGACCCGGCACTGTTCGAGGGCGCCACGCACGTCACTCCCGCCGAGCGCGCGGCCCTGGCAGCCCTGCGCGAGACGGGCCTGAGCGACGTCATGCCGCGCCCCCTCAAGTACGACCACCCGTTCACGTTCTGGGACTACCGGGAGCTGGGTTTCCCCAAGAACAAGGGGATGCGGATCGACCTCGTCTACGGGAACAAGCCGTTCACCGGAGCCGTGAGCGACGCCTACGTGGACCGTGACGCGCGCAAGGGCAAGGGCGCGTCCGACCACGCCCCGGTCGTGGTGGACCTCGACCTCTGAGGCACGTGCTGCTCCCCGGGGGCCTCCGCGCGGGGCCCCGGGGGACGTCAACATCCGCGCGCCTGTGGTCCGCGCACCCATCCGGGTGCGAACCTGAGCGGTATGAATTTCTTGGACACCTGGCGCAAGCGCCTCGGTCCGGCGCACGCCACGGCGTTGGACACCTCCGACGGCGCCGATCAGGAAGGCATCGCCGAACTCCTCGCCGAATGCGAGCTGCTGCGTGTCCGAGCCGCCCACCACGGCCTCGATCTGGACGACACCCCCGCCTCCCTGGAGGCCCTCGACCAGCTCCCGCCGCGCTGGCGCGACGACCCGGAAGAACTGCCCTGGTTCGGCAACGACGCCGGGCTCTATCTCGGCACCGTCATCGTGCGCACCGTACCCGGCGCGTCCTGGCACCTGTGGCCGAGCGGACAGCCCGTCGTGATGCTGGCCTCCGGCCGGGACATCGACGTGGTCGGGGCGGGTCTCGACTGGGCGGCCACCGGCGCCCCCGAACTCTCCCAGGTGTACGCGGAAGCGTCCGAGGTCTGACACGCCGCGTCGGGCGCCGGGTTCACCGACACCCAGTGTCAACCGCGTAAATAGGGCTTATGCCTGTCTTACCTCCCTTGTGCGTGTCGGGTATGAAGTCCCTTTTCGGGATGGATAGTTTGCGCTGACCTCGACACAGCTGAGAGTGAGTGGGGCAGCGTATGGCCGTCGATCCGTTGATCGAGCTGCGGGACGTCAGCAAGTACTTCGGTGAGCTGCACGTCCTCCAGGACATCGGCCTCACCGTGGGACGCGGGGAGGTGGTGGAGTTCTTCACGCATCCGGAGAGCGACCGCGCAAGGGACTTCCTCTCCGAAATCCTGAAGCACTGAGCGGGGCCCAACCATGCGGCCTGCCGGAACGGCCCTCGTCACCGCGGTTCTCGTGGACCCTGCGCGGAAGGACATCGCACTCGGATATCCGATCACCCATGAGGAGTTTCTCCACGCCGGAAAGCCCATCGCGTCCGATCTCGACTACGATTTGCCGTTCATCCCCGTGGTGCCGGTGCTCTCGCCGATCCACATCGGGATGTGCACGCTGCTCTCCTGGTACGCCGACCGGGTGGCCAGGTGCCAGCGCCGCACTCCCGGGACGGAGGCCGTGGACATCGGTCCGGCCGAGGCGGGGACGCTGCTGCCGGGCAGGCGGTAGCTCAACAGAAGAAGGCCCACCGGAGAGAGCACGACGCCTGTCCGGCAGCAGCCGGGGATCACTTGTTCCGAAGCGGTACCGACACGTAACTCGGGTCGGACGCGGGGGACGAGAAGGTCAGCTGCGCGCCGGACGGGTTGTGCTCGATGTAGAGCGGGTCGACGGTGTCGACCACCAGCGCGAGCCGGTGGCCGGCCGGGACGTCGTAGGCCGTGGAGTGCAGCTCCAGGTCCACGGGGAACGGCTTGCCGGCCGGCTGCCCGTGAAAGGTGAACGGCGCGTTGCTGACCAGCTTGCCGACGCCGAGGGGCCCCACGTCGTACAGGTACGCGACGAGGGTGCCGCTCTCCTTGTTGCTGGTGAGCGTGGTGCGGAACTTCGCGGTGCCGCGCACTTCCTGGGTGCTCGTGTACCTCGGTGACTGCCAGACCGACGCGTACGACCGGGGGAGCAGCGGGACCGACGCCATCGGCGGCAGCTTCACGAACTGGTCGAGCAGGTTGGAGAGCAGGACCAGACCGCCATTGGCACCGGAGTCGACGTTGGCGCGGATCGTCCGGGTGCCGTCGAGGGCGAACTTCCGCTGGTTCGCGCCGACCGACTTCCAGTCCGGGTAGCCCTCGTAACCGCCGCGGGTACGGGACTTGAGCTGGACGGGCTGTTCGCGGTCGATGCCGTTGTCGACCCCCTTGAGATGGTGGTCGAACCAGCGATGGGTGCTGGTCCACGTGTCGTTGGGCAGGCCGAGCAGTCCGGTCGCCTCCGCGGTGGCGTGGTCGCCCGGCCGGAATTCGAGGCGCTTGGGCCCGGTCAGCTTCTCGTAGAACCGTGCGTACTGGTTGGGGGAGAAGAGGGTGTCGCCCCAGGCGTTGCCGAGCATGATGGCGGCGCCGTTGCTGTTGATCTGCGGCAGGTACGTCTCCGGGGAGCGCTTCCTGCCCCAGGCGATCATGTCCTCTTCCTTGGCCAGGTTGGAGCCGAGGAAGTCCTTGAGGGTCTGCTGGAGCTCCGCGCTGGGGCGGCCGGTGAGCGCCCCGGCGGTGCCGAGCAGCACGCCCGCCTGGGAGTGCTGGGTGCGACCGCCGTAGATCGAGTCGATGAGGTTCGCCCAGCCGCTGAGGGCGGCCACGGCCTTGATGCGCTTGTCGTGCCCGGCGGCCAGGAGGCTGATGCCCGCGCCGTAACTGACGCCCGCCATACCGACCTTTTCTCTGTCGGCGGGGGTGTGGGCGAGGGCCCAGTCGATGACGGCGGACGCGTCGGCGATGTCCTCGGGGCCCGCGACCTCGATCTGTCCACCGGAGAGCCAGAAGCCGCGCGAGGTGTAACTCACCACCACGTAGCCGGAGTCGGCGAGCTTCTTCGCCTGGGCGACGTACTCGATCTGGGGCATCGCCCAACTGGTGGGCAGGACGATCACCGGGTACGTACGGGAGCCGTCGGCGCCGGCGGGGGTGAAGACGTTGCCCTTGAGGGTGATGCCGCCGGAGCCGGGGATGTCGTGGAAGCGCACCCCGCTCGCCGCGGCGGGCCCGGCGTCCGTGGCGGCCCGCTGGGCGTCGGGAAGGGCCTGGGCGGGGGCGGCGACGCCGACGGCTCCGGCGAGCAGGGCGGCGGAGAGTGTGCCGATGGCGGTGGTGCGCAGGGTCCTTGCGGTGGGGGTCGTGCGCGGGTGTCCCATGTGTCGCTCCTCGGTACGCCAGGTGCAAAGTGACCTGACGGTAACCGGAGAGGCTTACCTGGGGTAACCAGCCAGTAAGTTACGCGAGGGTAACGATTGGTGGGCGGGCGTCCCGGGGGAGGCCGGGGCGCGCCCGCCCACCGGGGCGATCAGCCCTTGAGTGCGCTCCTGGTCTGCCAGTCGGCCCACGAGACGTTCCAGTTTCCGTAGCCGTTGTTCAGCGCCTGAGTGCCCTTGGCGGCCGACCCCGTCACCTCGAACGGGTCGCCGACCTGGACCTGGTCGTACACGGACCTGGCGTCGGGGGTGCTCATGCCGATGCAGCCGGAGCTGCGGTTGGTGCTGCCGAAGTAGGCCTTGTTCCACGGAGCGGCGTGGGCGTACATGCCCGACCAGGTCAGGCGCATCGAGTAGTCGACCATCTTGTCGTAGCTGTCGCTGCCGGTCAGGCCCACCGTCTCGGAGCGCATGTTGATGGTGCCCTCCTTCGACATGAGGACGGTCTTCCCGCGCCAGGACGCCTTCTTCCCGCCGGGGGTGCCCGCCGACATCGGCACGTCCGCGACCTGCTGCCCGTCGCGGATCAGTTTGAGCCGGTGGCCGTCCAGGTCGATCTTGACGACCTGGTTCTTCCCGATGGTGAAGTTCGTCCGGTAGTCGCGGACGAACCAGCCGCCGCCCTTCCCGGAGTCCACACCGTTCAGGTCGGCCGCCAGGGAGACCTTGGTGCCCGACTTCCAGTACTCCTTCGGCCGCCAGTCGACGCGGTCCTTGCCGGAGTAGTCCATCATCCAGCCCCACGAGCCCTCGGTGTCGTTCGAGGTGGTGACCTTGAGGTGCTTCTCGACCTCGGCCCGGTTCTTCACCGGGTTGTCGAAGACGATCGACAGGGGATGGGCGATGCCGATGGTGGTGTTCCTGCCGGGCGCCATGGTCACCCTGTTGACGTTGTCCGCCACCGCCGTGCCGAACTCCGCCCTCGTGGCGGCGGCGCCCGCCGCCTTGGCCTCGACGGTGTAGCGGGTTCCGGGCGACGTCGTGCGGGCCGAGGTCCAGGACTTGCCGTCGGCGGATATGTGGCCGGTCAGCGTGCCGCCCTTGGCATCCGTGACGGTGACGCTGTCCAGCTTCTCGCCCCCGGTCAAGGAGACCTTGACCGGCTCACCCGCCTTGGCCTGCCCGCCGGAGAGGTTCACGGCGACCTCGGTCCGCGGTGCCTCCGCGGCCCTCGCGGCACCGGAGCCCGCTCCCGAGCCGCCGCCGCAGGCGGTCAGAGCGGCTGCGGCGAGCACCGCCGTGCTCGTGAGGGCGGCCGAGCGGAGCCGGGTGTGCGGACGGCGGGTGTCAGTCAACGGGAAAACCTCCGGAGGGGCGCGTGGCGTCTGTCCTGTCTGTGTCTCTGTGGAGGAGGTGATCCGGTACGGGACGGTTGCGCCGAACACCCGAGGCGCATTGTGAGAAGCGACGCAACGGGTACGGACCAAGGTCCCTGGACGACGGTCCTGACGGGCCCTCGCGGCCGACCGGGCGGCGCGGCTCGCCGTCGCGCCGGTCGCTTCTCACGCTTCGCCGCGACACGCCCGCCGGCCTCAGCCGTCGACCCAGTCCCCTCCCATGGCCGTCGGGGCGAAGCGCTGCGCGGCCCAGAAGAAGTGCGGGTGCGCGCAGCCGAACATGTAGTTGAGCAGGACGGTGTTCTCCTGCCACCCGGGCGTACCGACGTTCAGGACGTGGAACAGTGACGTGCCGAGCGGGGCGGAGTCCGCCTGGATGTCGCGCGCACCGGCCCGGTGCGCTTCCGCGGACACCACGGCCGCCACGTACGTGCGCCGCAGGATCTCCCAGCACGGGTCCACGTCGCCGTGCCATTCGCCGTGCAGCGCCTCGAAGACGGAGAGTTCCTGGTGGAAGAGCCGCCACGCCTGGGGGTGCGTGGTGCGGCAGCGCTCCGAGAGCGTGGCGGCCGCCGGCCCGAGCGTGTCCACCCGCGGTCGGCAGCCCATGCGCAGGGTGACGCCCGAAGTCAGCAGCCCCGCACACGAGTTGGGCTCAAGGTCGCACAGCAGGCAGTCATCGGTCGGGGCCAGGCCCGAGGGTATGCCGTCGAACCACACGGCGTGCCGGCCGGCCAGGCCCATCCAGGCGGCCGTATTGGCCACCAGGGTGCTGTTGTAGAGGACACCCCGGGACTCCGGCATGCAGATGTACTTGATCTGGGCGAGGACGCAGGCGGCCAGTACCGCCTTGTCATGGGTGGGCATGGAAGCCAGCCAGAAGTTGTTGATCTCTCCGGTGACGGCGTCGGCCCTGGCGTCCACCATGTCGTCCACCACGCGGGACAGGGCGAGGACGGCGAGGTTCTCCTCCAGCCACTGTTCCTCGTCCGGCCCCACGTGCCACCACTCGCAGTCCAGCATCTGGAGCATGGAATACGTGGCGAAGTCCAGCGGGGTGGACTGCGGGAGCGTGACCGTGCCCTGACGGTGCCGGCCTATCCAGTACTCGTCCACGGAGCGCTTGTGTGCGATGAACAGGCCGCTGATCAGAGCGCGGGCACCGTTGAAGCTGAAGTTCTCGGCGAGGCTCTTCTCGATGCGCAGGGCGGTGCCCGCAATGTCCACCGCGCGCGCGGAACGCTTGTACTCAAGGAAGGAGGGGAAGTCGTCCTCGTACCGGAACCTGAAGTCACGGCCCGTATCGGCGTCCTGGAGCGACCTGTTCCAGACCCAGCCGCCCATCAGGACGCTGTCGAGTTCCTGCCGGAAGGGCCAGGTCTTCACGGCGAGCGGAAGGCCGTTGCTCCTGCGCCAGGAATAGTCGGAGAGGTGACGCTGCGGCGGTGAGGGAAGCTGCCCGCACAGGGCGCAGTCGCACGCATCGCCCGGCGAGGTGGCCGGAGTCCCGGGGTGGGCCCGTGCGCGCTCCAGCCAGGCGCCTTCGAGCATCCCGGCCAGCAGCCGGCACAGCCGGACATCGGTCTCCATAATGGGGAAAGCTTTCTGCACGAGAGTCAGCGACTGCTCCAGTGCTTCTAGACGTGCCGCTCCCGGGCCGTCGGGCGCGGGAAACTCCCGCGGACTCGCAGCCAGTGCCGCCCGCCCCGATATCTCGACGGCCCCGGGTTGTGAACCTCCGTCAAACGCGCCCAAACGTGCGATACCGGCCTGCTCCCGCATTGCGAAACGTTCGGTTCGAGGCTTGATGTTCGCCCGGATCAAGCTCGCGAGCTGCGAACTTGTCGCCGCTGTAGTCATCCTGCCGCCTCCTGGTATTGACCGACTTGCGCCTTGACACGCGGCGACGCACCCCCGCGCCACTAGCCCCCTTTCCCGCCGGGGGCGGTGGGTGAACCTTGAAGTGCTACTCGTTGTGACAACGAAAGGCCCCACTGCGAGGTTCGCGCCCTCTGCGCGCACTGCCGGCCGGTGCCGGTCCTCGGGTCCGTACCAGGGGCCCTCCGACGCTTCCTTGTGCGGCCTCTTCGGCCCGTGAGCCGGGGCCGGCCAGGAAGCCCGGTGCGGCCCTCCGATGTTCCCCGGGGCTCTTGCGCAGGCGGTCTTGTACGGGACCGCAACGGCGTCCACCGTAAGGGACGGCGTCACACACCGCTGGCGCGCAGAGCACGTGGAATCGGAGACTCCGTGGACGCATTCGTGCTGCCTCACTCCCTCGTCGGCGACGGCCCCCACCCGGTGATCGCCGTACACGGCTGGCTGGCCGACCGTGCGGCCTACAACGCCGTCCTCCCGGACCTGGACCTGGTGAACTTCCGGTACGCCTTCGTCGATCTGCGCGGATACGGCGAGGCCAAGGAGGTTTTGGGCACGTACACGACCGCCGAGGGCGCCGCCGACGTCCTCGCCCTCGCCGACCGCCACGGCTGGGACCGCTTCTCGCTGGTCGGGCATTCCATGGGCGGGTCGGTCGTCCAGCGCGTACTCGCCGCCGCGCCGCAGCGCGTACGTCGGCTGGTGGGCGTGTCACCCGTACCGGCGAGCGGGATGCCCCTGCCCGCCGACGCGTGGGAGCTGTTCGCCGGAGCGGCGGAGTACCCGCAGAACCGGCGCACCATCATCGACAACACCACCGGCGGTGTGCGTCCGCGTGCCTGGCTCGACCGGATGGTGCAGCAGTCCGTGGACCGCAGCGACCCCAAGGCGTTCCGCGCCTGGCTGGATTCCTGGGCGGGTGAGGACTTCCATGCCGAGGTCGAGGGCTGCGACCGCCCCGCCCTCGCCGTCGCCGGCGCGCTCGCCCCGGCGCTGAGCGCCGACGTGATGCGCCAGACCTGGATGCGCTGGTACCCGCGTGCCGAACTGGTGGAGCTTCCCGGCGCGGGCCACTACGCCATGGACGAGACCCCGCTCCAACTCCTGCGCACAGTGGAGGACTTCCTGCGCGCGGACGGCTCGGAGTGACGCGGAAAGCGCAAGGGGTACGGGACGGGGAGGGCGCCGTGCCGGACATGGCGCCGTCCTCCGTCCCGGACGTCTTCGATCCGCGCCCGTACGCCCGGGGCATCCCGCACGCGGCCTACCGGCAGCTCCGCGACACGCGGCCCGTCGCCTGGCAGGACGAGTACGAGGTGCTCGGCTGGCCCGCCGGTCCCGGCTTCTGGGCCGTCACCCGGCACGCCGACGTCGTACGGGTCCTCAAGGACGCCCGCACCTTCTCGTCCCGGCTCGGTGCCACCCAGATCCGCGACCCTGACCCGGCCGACCTGCCGTTCATCCGGCGCATGATGCTCAATCAGGACCCTCCGGAACACGGGAGGTTACGGAAACTGGTCGGCCGGGCCTTCACACCCGGCCGCACCGGCCGCTTTGAGGAACGGGTCCGCAGCCGCGCCCGCGGCCTCCTCGAATCAGCGCTCCAGGACGCGCGACGCAACAGCGACGGCGTCCTCGACCTGGTGACCTCCGTCACCGACGACTACGCCCTTCTCAACCTGGCCGACCTGCTCGGCGTGCCGAAGAGCGACCGTGGCCTCCTCCTTGAGTGGACGGAGCGTGTCATCGCGTATCAGGACCCGGACGAGCAGGTCATGGTGGTACGCGGTCCCGACGGGCGGCCCGTCAACCCCCGGTCACCCGCCATGCTGGGTGAGATGTTCGCCTACGCAAGGGAGTTGGCGGCGTACAAGCGCAGGCATCCGAGCGACGACATCATGACGGTGCTCGCCCACGCAGCCGACGACGACACCCGGCTCACCGGACCCGAACTGGAGATGTTCTTCTTCCTGCTGACCGTCGCCGGGAACGACACGGTACGAAGCGCGGCACCCGGCGGATTCCTGGAGCTGGCACGCAACCCCGAGGCCCAACAGCATCTTCCCCAGCTGGACCTGCGGACGGCGGTCGAGGAACTGCTGCGTCGGCACCCGCCCGTCCTCAGCTTCCGCCGTACCGTGACCACGGACACCGAACTTGCCGGGCAGCGGCTGCGCGCGGGAGAGAAGATCGTGGTCTTCCACGCCTCCGCCAACCACGACGAGCGCGTCTTCACCGAGCCCCACCACCTCGACCTGGTGCGGGATCCCAACCCGCACGTGTCCTTCGGGGACGGCCCGCACGTCTGTCTCGGCGCGCACTTCGCCCGCCTGCAACTGCGGGTTCTGCACGAGGAGGCGCTACGGGCGATGCCCCGCCCCTACCGGCTTGCGGCGCCACCGCGCCGGCTCGTCTCCCACTTCATCAACGGCCTGAAGTCCCTCGAACTGGAGGTGGCTTGACCAGCTCCGGAAGGGGACACCGGACCAAGGGTGCTGCGCGGCGGCGGAGGAGGATGCCGCCGAACCGCCGAACCGCCGACCGCCGAGGCCGCCGCATACGGGCACGCCGGCCGGTGTCGGCGGTCATGCACGGGTCCGCCGGGCCCCTGGGTGCCGGGGCGCGCCGGTCGTGCGGCGTGGAGGCCGGGGCGCGAGACGCGCCCCGGGGTCCCTGGCGGGGTGCGGGCGGTGCGGCTACGCTGCCCGGACGCCTTTCGCCAGGAGGTACGCATGCGTCGACCCACCCGGCCCGCCGTACGGGCACTGTCCCTGCTGGCCGCGACAGCGGCAGTCGTCACCGTGGGAGCAGCGGCCCCGCCGGGCAGTGCGAGCCCTTCGAGCACCGGCTCCGCCGGCACCCCGCCGGTCAAGGTCCCGGTCGCGGTCGGCTACGGGGGCGCAGTCGCCAGCGTCGACGCCGACGCCTCGGCGGCAGGCATCGCCGTCCTGCGGGCCGGCGGCAACGCGGTCGACGCGGCGGTGGCCACGGCCGCCGCCCTCGGCGTCACGGAGCCCTACTCGGCGGGCATCGGCGGGGGCGGCTACTTCGTCCACTACGACGCCAAGTCCCGCAAGGTGCACACCATCGACGGCCGCGAGACCGCCCCGCGCAGCGCGACCAAGCACCTCTTCGTCGAGAACGGTGCGCCGATCCCGTTCGCCGAGGCCATGACCAGCGGCCGCGGCGTCGGCACCCCCGGCACGCCCGCCACGTGGGAAGCGGCGCTGGACGCCTGGGGCACGAAGCCGCTCCGCACCCTCCTGAAGCCGGCCGAACACCTCGCCCGCGACGGGTTCGCCGTCGACGCCACCTTCCGTGCGCAGACCGAGGGCAACGAGGCCCGCTTCCGGGATTTCCCCGACTCCTCGAAACTCTTCCTGCCGGGTGGGCAACTCCCCGTGGTGGGCTCCACGTTCAAGAACCCCGACCTGGCCCGCACGTACGAGAAGCTGGGCCGGTACGGCGTCGGCGCGCTGTACAAGGGCGACCTCGCCCGCGACATCGTCCGTACCGTGCGCAAGCCTCCCGTCGACCCGAAGGCGGCGCGGGTGGTGCGCTCGGGCGACCTGACGGAGCGGGACCTGCGAGCGTACGGGACCGAGCGGCGGAAGCCGACCAAGGTGTCCTACCGGGGACTCGACGTGTACGGCATGAGCCCCTCCTCGTCGGGCGGCACGAGCGTGGGCGAAGCGCTGAACATCCTCGAACGGACGAACCTCTCCCAGGCGTCGCAGGCCAAGTACCTGCACCGTTTCATCGAGGCGAGCCGGATCGCGTTCGCGGACCGCGGGCGCTGGGTCGGGGACCCGGCCTTCGAGGACGTCCCGGCGAAGGGCCTGCTGTCGCAGCGGTTCGCGGACTCCCGCGAGTGCCTGATCAAGGACGACGCGGTACTGGTGAGTCCGCTGCCGCCGGGGGACCCGCGTAACCCGTCGCGCACGTGCCGGAGTTCGGGCGAGGCCACCCCGACGACGTACGAGGGCGAGAACACGACGCACCTGACGGCTTCCGACAAGTGGGGCAACGTCGTCGCCTACACGCTGACGATCGAGTCGACGGGCGGCAGCGGCATCACCGTCCCGGGCCGTGGCTTCCTGCTCAACAACGAGCTGACCGACTTCTCCTTCACCCCGGCGAACCCCGTGGTGCACGACCCGAACCTGCCGGGCCCGGGCAAGCGGCCGCGGTCCTCGATCTCCCCGACGATCGTGCTCGACCGGCACGACCGGCCGGTGCTGGCGCTCGGTTCACCGGGCGGCGCGACGATCATCACGACAGTGCTGCAGTCGCTGATCGGGCACCTGGACCGGGGCCTGCCGCTCGTCGAGGCGATCGCTGCGCCCAGGGCGAGCCAGCGCAACTCCGCCACGACGGACCTGGAGCCGGGCCTGTGGAACAGTCCGGTACGGGGCGAACTGGAAGCGCTCGGACACGTCTTCAAGCCGAACCCGGAGATCGGGGCGGCGACGGGCGTACAGCGGCTGCCGGACGGCCGGTGGCTCGCGGCGGCGGAAAAGGTCCGCCGCGGCGGAGGCTCAGCCATGGTCACCCACCCGTCCCCCCACTAGCCCCGCACGCCGGTATCACCCGGAGCCCCTCGGAGCGGCAGTCCCCGAGGCGGCGGAGCCGCCCCCGCCCCGCCCCCTTGGGCGGCAGGACGTTATATGCCCACTTCAGCCCCCTTGGGCGGCGGGGCCGCCCCCGGGGGCGGAACGGGCGGGCAAGGGGGCGGCCCCCACCGGACGGTGCCCTCCCGCCCGACGCCCCGCCCACCCCACGTACGCCCCGCCCACCACCCCACGCCGTACCCACCACGCCCGCACGCGCCCCCCGCCCCCCACCTAAAGCGCCGTCAACACCCGTCCCGCTCCACCCCCCTCCACAATCGCCACCGTGTGCTCCGCGTGCGCCGCACGACTGCCGTCGGTCGTCCGCAGGGTCCAGCCGTCCGGCGAGTGGCGGTACTCGTCCCCGCCGCCCCCGATCAGCATTGGCTCGATCGCGATCACCATCCCGTGCCGCAGCTTCATGCCCCGCCCGGGGCGTCCCTCGTTCGGGACGTCCGGCCCCTCGTGCATCGTGCGTCCCACGCCGTGGCCGCCGAAGTCCTGCGGGATGCCGTAACCCGCACGCCGGCACACCGTGCCGATCGCGTGCGCGATGTCGCCGATGCGGTTGCCGACCACGGCCGCCGCGATACCCGCGTCCAGCGCCTCGCGCGCCGTCTCGATGAGGCGTACGTCCTCCGGCCGCGCCCGCCCCGCCGTGAAGCTGACCGCCGAGTCGCCCACCCAGCCCCCGAGGCTCGCGCCGCAGTCGATGCTCACCAGGTCGCCGTCGCGCAACCGGTAGCCGTCCGGCACGCCGTGCACGATCGCGTCGTTGACCGAGGCGCAGATGACCCCGGGGAAGGGCACCGGCGCCCAGTCCGGGTGGTAGTCCAGGAACGGGGAGCCGGCCCCCGCGCCACGCAGTACCTCCCTCGCCACCTCGTCCAGTTCGCGCAGCGTCACCCCGACCGACGCCGCATCCTGTACCGCCCTCAGCGCCTGGGCCACCACGCGGCCGGCCTCACGCATCGCATCCACGGACGCATCCGTCTTGATCTCCACCATGCCAATTACTATACCGGTCGAGCAGGTATTAGAATAACGCCATGGTCCGTACCCCTCTCACTCCCGAAGAGCGCGAGCGCGGCGAACGCCTCGGCCGGCTGCTCCGCGAAGCCCGCGCCTCCACCGGCCGCTCGATGCTCGACGTGGCCACCTGCTCCGGCCTCTCCGCCGAGACGCTCCGCAAGATCGAGACGGGTCGCGCGCCGACCCCCGCGTTCTTCACGGTCGCCGCCCTCGCGGCCACCCTCGGCCTCTCCCTCGACGATCTCCTCCAGCGCTGCGCACTGCTGCCGGTCGAGGAGGCCGCGTAGGGTCCGGGCATGGACAATCTGACGTCGGCCCTGGCCCGTACCCGTTACATCAGCCTCACCACCTTCCGGAAGGACGGCACGCCCGTCGCCACCCCTGTATGGGTCGCCGGCGAGAGCGGCGTGCTCTACGTGTGGACCAATGCGGAGTCCTGGAAGGTCAAGCGGATCCGCCGCGACGGCCGCGTCACCGTCACGCCCTGCGACGCCCGGGGTGGCCCCAGGAAGGGTGCGCCGACCATAGAGGGCCGGGCCACCGTGCTCGACGAGGACGGGCTGCGGTTCGTCAGGAAGCTGCTCGCCCGGAAGTACACCTGGCAGTTCTGGCTCACCGACCTGCCCGCCACCCTGGTGCGCCGCGGCCGGCGACCGCACGTCGGTATCAAGATCGAAATTTCGAGCACCTGAACGAGCCCGGCGGTGGGTGGGCGGGTCGCTCGTGATCGGGTGCGCGATCGAGGTGTAAACCCCGCCCTTCACTCCTGCGGGTGTGAAAGGTGATCCACTCGGCGGGTTGGCGGCGACGGTCTTGCCCCGCTCCCCGCCGAGGCTTACGTTCGTTCGATCAGCGTCCCGAAGCGTCCAACTCTACGGGTGTAGAAGGTCTCTGACGTCCCGTCGGAAGGGCGGGACGTCCGGTTCGATACGGAGACGAGTCATGGCCAACGTCGTACGCGCCGCCCTCGTCCAGGCCACCTGGACGGGCGACACCGAATCCATGATCGCCAAGCACGAGGAACACGCCCGTGAGGCCGCCCGCCAGGGCGCGAAGATCATCGGTTTCCAGGAGGTCTTCAACGCCCCCTACTTCTGCCAGGTGCAGGAGGCCGAGCACTACCGCTGGGCCGAGCCGGTGCCGGACGGACCCACCACCCGCCGCATGCAGGACCTCGCGCGCGAGACCGGCATGGTGATCGTGGTCCCGGTCTTCGAGCGCGAGCAGTCCGGTTTCTACTACAACACCGCTGCCGTCATCGACGCCGACGGCAGCTACCTCGGCATGTACCGCAAGCACCACATCCCACAGGTCAGGGGCTTCTGGGAGAAGTACTACTTCAAACCGGGCAACGCGGGCTGGCCGGTCTTCGACACGGCCGTCGGCAAGGTCGGCGTCTACATCTGCTACGACCGCCACTTCCCCGAAGGGTGGCGGCAGTTGGGTCTGGGCGGAGCACAGATCGTCTACAACCCCTCCGCCACCTCGCGCAGCCTCTCCTCCCACCTGTGGCAGCTGGAGCAACCCGCCGCCGCCGTCGCCAACGAGTACTTCGTCGCCGCGATCAACCGCGTCGGACAGGAGGAATACGGCGACAACGACTTCTACGGCACCAGCTACTTCGTCGACCCGCGCGGCAAGTTCGTGGGCGACACCGCGAGCGACACCAAGGAAGAACTCGTCGTACGCGACCTCGACTTCGACCTCATCGAGGAAGTGCGCCAGCAGTGGGCGTTCTACCGCGACCGCCGCCCCGACGCGTACGAAGGACTGGTTCAGCCGTGACCGACCTGCACTCCCGCCACCAGGCCGTCCTGCCCGAGTGGCTCGCGCTCTACTACCAGCAGCCCCTCGAACTCACCCACGGAGAGGGCCGCCACGTCTTCGACGCCGAGGGCCGCAGGTACCTCGACTTCTTCGGCGGCATCCTCACCACGATGACCGCGCACGCCCTCCCGGAGGTCAGCAAGGCCGTCGCCGAGCAGGCCGGCCGCCTCATCCACTCCTCGACCCTGTACCTCAACCGCCCCATGATCGACCTGGCCGAACGGGTCGCCCACCTCTCCGGCATCCCGGACGCCCGCGTCTTCTTCACCACCTCGGGCACCGAGGCCAACGACACGGCGCTGCTGCTGGCATCGGCGTACCGCCGCTCCAACCAGATCCTCGCGATGCGCAACAGCTACCACGGCCGTTCCTTCGCCACCGTCTCGCTCACCGGCAACCGCGACTGGTCCCCGACCAGCCTCTCGCCGCTCCAGACCCTCTACGTGCACGGAGGGGTCCGCCACCGCGGCCCCTTCGCCCACCTCACCAACGCCGAATTCGTGGCAGCGTGCGTCGCCGACCTCGAAGACCTCCTCGGTCAGACCCGGGGCCAGGTGGCAGCCCTCATCGCCGAACCCGTCCAGGGCGTGGGCGGCTTCACCTCCCCGCCGGACGGCCTCTACGCCGCCTTCCGCGAAGTCCTCTCCCGGAACGGCATTCTCTGGATCGCCGACGAGGTGCAGACCGGCTGGGGCCGCACCGGCGACCACTTCTGGGGCTGGCAGGCCCACGCCGAGAACGGCCCGCCCGACATCCTCACCTTCGCCAAGGGCATCGGCAACGGCATGTCCGTCGGTGGCGTCGTCGCCCGCTCCGAGGTCATGAACTGCCTGGACTCCAGCTCCATCTCCACCTTCGGCGGCTCCCCGGTCACCATGGCCGCGGGCCTCGCCAACCTCTCCTACCTCCTCGAACACGACCTCCAGGGCAACGCGCGCCGCGTCGGCGGCCTCCTCCTGGAACGCCTGCGCGCCATCGGCGCCACCACCCCCTGCGTACGGGAGGTACGCGGCCGGGGCCTGATGCTGGGCATCGAGATCACCCACCCGGGCACCGACGAGGCCTGGCCGGAAGCCGCGACCGCCGTTCAGGAAGCAGCCCGTGGCGGCGGTCTCCTCCTCGGCAAGGGCGGCGGCCACAACACGAGCGTGCTGCGCATCGCGCCGCCCATGTCGCTGACGGTGGCAGAAGCGGAGGAGGGCGCCACGATCCTCGAAACCGCCCTGCACAGCGTGTAGTCCCGCCCCCTGTCCGTCGTCCCCCCGGTCCCGTCTGCCTGACCGTCCCCCCTTCCCGCTCTGCCCGTTCCCGAGGAGGTGCGAAGCATGACCCGCACTCTGATCACCGGCGGCCTCGTCATCACGGCCGCCGAAGAAGTCCACGCCGACGTACTGATCGAAGGCAGCCGCATCGCAGCGCTGGCCACCCCGGGAACCCAGAACTGGACCGCGGACCGTGTCGTCGACGCCACCGGGAAGTACGTGATCCCCGGCGGCGTCGACGCGCACACCCACATGGAGATGCCCTTCGGGGGTACCTTCGCCGCCGACTCCTTCGAATCCGGCACGCGCGCCGCCGCCTGGGGCGGCACGACGACGATCATCGACTTCGCGATCCAGTCCCCGGGCCAGAGCCTGCGCACCGGCCTGGACGCCTGGCACGCGAAGGCCGACGGCAAGTGCGCGATCGACTACGGCTTCCACATGATCCTCTCCGACGTCAACGAGTCGTCGTTGAAGGAGATGGACGGTCTGGTCGCCGAAGGAATCTCCTCCTTCAAGCTCTTCACGGCCTACCCCGGAGTCTTCTACAGCGACGACGGGAAGATCCTGCGCGCGATGCAGCGGGCCGCCGGCAACGGCGGTCTGATCATGATGCACGCGGAGAACGGCCTCGCCATCGACGTGCTCGTCGAACAGGCGCTGGCCCGCGGCGAGACCGACCCCCGCTACCACGGCGAGGTGCGCAAGGCGCTGCTGGAGGCCGAGGCCACGCACCGCGTCATCAAGCTGGCGCAGGTGGCCGGCGCGCCGGTGTACGTCGTGCACGTGTCGGCGCGGGAAGCGCTCGCCGAGATCGCCCGCGCCCGTACGGAAGGGCTCCCGGTCTTCGGCGAGACCTGCCCCCAGTACCTCTTCCTCTCCACCGACAACCTCGCCGAGCCGGACTTCGAGGGCGCGAAGTACGTGTGCTCCACCCCCTTGCGCCCCAGGGAACACCAGGCCGCCCTCTGGCGGGGCCTGCGCACCAACGACCTCCAAGTGGTCTCCACCGACCACTGTCCGTTCTGCTTCACCGGGCAGAAGGAACTGGGCCGCGGCGACTTCTCCAAGATCCCCAACGGCCTCCCCGGGGTGGAGAACCGCATGGACCTCCTCCACCAGGCCGTCGTCGACGGCCACATCTCCCGCCGCCGGTGGATCGAGATCGCGTGCGCGACCCCGGCGAGGATGTTCGGCCTGTACGGGCGGAAGGGAACAATCGCCCCGGGCGCGGACGCGGACGTGGTCATCTACGACCCGGCGGCCGAGCAGACGATCTCCGCGGCGACGCACCACATGGCTGTCGACTACTCCGCCTACGAGGGGCGACGGATCGCGGGGCGGGTGAAGACAGTCCTGTCACGGGGTGAAGTGGTCATCGATCGGGGAGAGTTCAAGGGGCGCCCCGGACACGGGGTGTATCTCGCCCGGTCCACCTCGCAGTATGTGCGCTGAGGGGTCCGGCCCGCACGAGGCCGGCCGCCGCGGCCCCGGAAAGAGCCACCGGACCACCACCCGTTCGCACCCGAAGTACCTGAACCAGGAGGTACACCTCTCATGCCCAGTGCGCCGATGGACTTCGGACTCGTGCTGCAGACCGATCCGCCCGCCTCCGAGGTCGTCGGCCTGATGCGCCGGGCCGAACGCAACGGGTTCCGTTACGGATGGACCTTCGACTCCGCCGTGCTGTGGCAGGAGCCGTTCGTCATCTACAGCCGCATCCTGGAGCACACCGACCGGATGATCGTCGGCCCCATGGTGACCAACCCGGGCACCAGGACCTGGGAGGTCACCGCCTCCACCTTCGCGACCCTCAACGACATGTACGGCAACCGCACCGTCTGCGGCATCGGCCGCGGGGACTCGGCGATGCGCGTCGCGGGCCGCAGGCCGAACACGCTGGCCCGGCTCGGCGAAGCCATGGACGTCATTCGCGACCTCGCCGAGGGACGCGAGGCGAAGGTGGACGGGCAGACGGTGCGGATCCCGTGGGTGCGGGACGGCCGGCTCCCGGTGTGGATGGCCGCGTACGGGCCCAGGGCGCTCGCCCTCGCGGGCGCGAAGGCGGACGGGTTCATCCTCCAGCTTGCCGACCCCTTCCTCACGGAATGGATGATCCGGGCGGTGCGCGACGCCGCGTCCGACGCCGGGCGGGACCCCGCCGAGGTGAAGATCTGCGTCGCCGCTCCCGCCTACGTGAGCGACGACCTGGCGCACGCCCGCGACCAGTGCCGGTGGTTCGGCGGGATGGTCGGCAACCACGTGGCCGACCTGGTGACCAAGTACGGGGCGGACAGCGGGTTCGTGCCGGCGGAGCTGACCTCGTACATCGAACAGCGTCAGGGGTACGACTACGCGCACCACGGGCGGGCCGGGAACCCGGACACCGCCTTCGTGCCGGACGACATCGTGGACCGCTTCTGCCTGTTGGGGCCCGTGGAGGCGCACATCGGGAAGCTGCGGGCGCTGCGGGCGCTGGGCGTCGACCAGTTCGCCCTCTACGACATGCACGACGCGCGCGAGGCGACCATCGACGCCTACGGGGAGTCGGTCATCCCGGCGCTGAGCTCCTGAGGCCGGGCGCACCGCAGGACGCGGGAGGCTACTGCGGGTCGGGGAGGGGGTCGCCCGTCTCCAGGTAGGTCTTGAGGCTGGAGAGCAGGGCGGGCCAGCCGTCGCGGATCATCGACAGGACGGTGCTGCCCTCGTCGAAGCCGTCGTGGACGGTGACCAGACGGGTCAGCGTCGGCCCGGCCGGTTCGATGTCGAACGTCACCTTCGAGCGGGACTCCGCCGCCAGCTCGGCGTGGAGCTCTGGCGGCATGCCCGTGGCCTCGGCGAACTCGGTGGTGAAGGTGTGCCAGGTGTAGGAGAGTTTGCGGCCCGGTTCGGCGGCGAGAACCACCTGCTCCGGGTCGCTCTCGCCCAGCCCCATCCCCTGCCAGACCATCGGGGACCCGGCCCGCCAGTCCGACACGAACGTCATGCCCCAGTAGCGGGCCGTGGACGCCGGGTCGGTCAGCGCCTCCCAGATCCGGTCGGGGGTGGCCCTGAGGTAGGTGACGTAGTCGAAGGCGGTGGCGCGGTCCAGGTCGTCCATGTGCACATTGTGGGGCGGGGCCGGGGGATCGGCACGGCGAAACGGGTCCGGGCGTCCCGCGGGGGAAATGGGGCCGTGCGCCCTGTGAGGGAGGGGGCTCAGCCGTCCGTGGCGCGCAGCCTGCGCCAGACCGCCTTCGCCGCGTTGTGCCCCGACATCCCGTGCACCCCGGGGCCCGGCGGAGTGGCCGACGAGCACAGGAAGACCGCGGGGTGCGAGGTGCCGTACGGGAAGAGCGACAGCTTCGGGCGGAAGAGGACCTGGAGGCCGGTGAACGCGCCGCAGGCGATGTCGCCGCCCACGTAGTTGGCGTTGCGGGCGACGAGCTCGCGCGGGCCCGCCGTGGCGCGGGCGAGGACGCGGTCGCGGAAACCGGGCGCGAACCGTTCGAGCTGTCGTTCGATGGCGTCCGTGAGGTCGCCCTCCCAGTGGTGCGGGACGTGCCCGTACGCCCAGAAGACATGCTTGCCCTCGGGTGCCCGGGACGGGTCGGCCAGGCTCGGCTGGGCGGTGATCAGGAACGGCGCCTCGGGGGCCCTGCCCTGCCGCGACGCCCGGCGCAGGGCCGTGTCGATCTCGCCCTTCGTCGCGCCGACCTGCACCGTTCCCGCCCGGCGGGCCTCCTCGGCGGTCCACGGCACCGGTCCGTCCAACGCATAGTCGATCTTGAAGACGCTCGCGCCGTACCGGTAGTTCTCGTACACGTTGCCGAGGTCCGCGATCCGGGCGAGGGCGGTCGGCGAGGTGTCGAAGACGTAGGCGCGGGCCGGCGGCAGATCGTCGAGGCGCCGCACCTCGAAACCGGTGTGGACGACTCCGCCCAGGTCACGCAGGTACGCGGTGAGCGCGTCGGGGATCGCCTGGGAGCCGCCGCGCGGCGCCGGCCAGCCGTTCGCGTGCGCGGCGAGCGCGAACATCAGGCCGATCGCGCCCGTGGCGAGTCCGTTCAGCGGCGCGATCACGTGCGCGACGAGGCCCGCGATCATCGCCTTGGCCTTCTCGTCGCGGAACCGCCGCATCAGCCACGTCGACGGCGGCAGCCCGGCCAGCCCGAACCGGCCCAACGTCACCGGGTGGCGCGGCAGGGCGGTCAGCGGCAACGACATGAAGTCCTGGGAAAGAGTGTCCCACCTGCCGAGATACGGGGCGACGAGCCGCCGGTACGCACCGGCGTCCCGTACCCCGAGGGAGGCGGCGGTCTCCGCCACGGAACGGGACAGCACCGCCGCGGTGCCGTCGTCCCAGGGGTGCGCCATCGGCAGCTCGGGGTGCAGCCACTCCAGCCCGTACCGCTCCAGCGGCAGGTTCCGGAACGCAGGGGAGCCGATGCCCAGCGGGTGCACCGCCGCACACGGGTCGTGCCTGAAGCCCGGCAGCGTCAGCTCCTCGGTGCGGGCGCCGCCGCCCACGGTGTCCTTCGCCTCGAAGACCTCCACGGAGAAACCGCGACGGGCCAGCTCGACGGCGGCAGTCAGGCCGTTGGGCCCCGCCCCCACGACCACTGCATCCAGCATCGGCGACACCTCGGGCTCCTCACACGCTTTCCAGTCGGAGGGCCAGGGTATTCCTGTGCGCCGAGAGGGCGGGCGGCGGTAGGGTCGCGCATCGTGCATCCCGTGATCCGCACCATGGCCGAACGTCTGTCGACCGTCGCCGGCGTACGCGCCGTCGTCCTCGGCGGCAGCCGCGCACGCGGCACGCACCGTCCCGACTCGGACTGGGACCTGGGCCTGTACTACCGAGACGCGGACGCACTCGACGTCCACGCTCTCGCCTCCCTGGCCGCGGAGTTCACCGGCCGAGCGGTGGACATCGCCGCCCCCGGCGGCTGGGGGCCCTGGGTGAACGGCGGCGCGTGGCTCTCCGTCGACGGAACGGCGGTCGACTGGATCCTGCGCGATCTCGACCGGGTGGAACGGGTCTGGGCGGACTGCCGGGCGGGCCGCTTCGAGGTCGGTACGCAGGCCGGGCACCCGCTCGGCTTCTGGTCGCCGGCGTACGCGGGCGAGGTCGCCCACTGTCGCGTACTGGCCGACCCGGCGGGCGAGTTGACCGCCCTGCGGGCCCGGACCCGGCACTACCCGGACGCGCTGCGCGAAGCGCTGGCAGAGGCCGCGTGGGAGGCGGAGTTCTCGGTCGCGGCCGCCCGCAAGTCGGTGGGCGCCGGTGACGCCCTCCATGTGTCGTTGTGCCTGTCGAAGGCCTTCGGCGTCCTCGCGCAGGCCATGCTGGCGCACGAGCGGACCTGGTGCCTCAACGAGAAGGGCGCCCTGGCGGCAGCCGCCCGACTCGCCTGTGCCCCGCCCGACTTCGCGCAGCGGGTGGCACGGGCGCTGCACGGGCTCGACGAGGAGGCTGTACGGGCGGCGGAGTCACTGGTGCGAGAGGTGCGGGGGAGTCTGACGCGGTAGCCCCGGCCGCTCAGTCCTCCTCCGCCAGCAGCCCCCGCACCCGATTCGCCGTCGCCTCGTCCCGGGCCGCAGTGAACGGCAGCGTGTTGCCGCCCGCGATCCGGTAGCGCTCGCCCGTACGGGTACGGTCCGTGCCGCCGGCCTCCTCCACCAGGAGCAGGCCCGCCGCGTGGTCCCACGCCAGCTCCCAGGAGAAGGCGACCGCTTCCAGCTCGCCCCGGGCCACGGCCAGGTACTCCAGGCCCGCCGACCCGCACGGCCGGGGCAGCACGCCCTCCGTCTCCAGCGCCCGCAACGCCTTCTTCTGGTCCTCGGTCGTGTAGTCCGGGTGCGACGTGGCCACGCGCAGCGCACTGCCGGGTGCGGGGGAGCCCGACCTGAGGGGCACGCCGTTCAGAGTGGCGCCCCGTCCCCGTACCGCCACCGCCATCTCGTCCAGCGCGGGCGCGTACGTCCACGAGGCCTGCACCTCGCCGTCGACGGCCAGCGCCACCAGGGTGCAGAACCCCGGTTCCCCGTGCACGAACTGACGGGTCCCGTCCACCGGATCGACGATCCACACGGGAGCAGCGCCGCGTATCGCCGCGTAGGCCGTCGGGTCCGCGTGCACGGCCTCCTCCCCGACCACCACCGAGCCCGGCAGCAGCCGGGTGAGCGAAGCCGTCAGATGCTCCTCCGCACCCCGGTCCGCGACCGTCACCAGGTCGTACGGGCCGTTCTTCTCCACCACCTCGTGTGCCGCGAGCTGCTGGTACCGGGGCATGACCTCGTCGGCGACCGCGCGGCGGACGGCTCCTTCGACGGCGGCGACAAGCGTGTTCTCGATCATGCGTCCCAGCAAAGCACGCCGCACTGACAGCAGGCCCCGGAGGGCCGCCGTGCGCAAGCCGTCCGGAAGAGGAGGAATGTCCCGACCCGGGATAGCGTTGTCGCTGGTCACGACCACCCCTGCGGGTGCTGATGGAGGCGGAACACAGTGCACGGTGAATACAAGGTCCCCGGCGGCAAGCTCGTCGTCGTGGACCTCGACACGGCGGACGGTGACGGTGCGGTGGGCGGCGTCCTGCGCAACGTGCGGGTGGCCGGGGACTTCTTTCTGGAGCCGGACGAGGCGATCGTCGCCATCAACCGGGCCCTGGAGGGTGCTCCCGCCGACACCGACGCCGCCGGACTGGCCGCGCGGATCGAGACGGCACTGCCCGAGGGGACGGTGATGTTCGGGCTGACGGCGGAGGGAATCGCCGTCGCCGTGCGGCGGGCGCTGGCGCACGCCACCGACTGGACGGACTACGACTGGCAGCTCGTCCACGAGGGACCTCAGCCCCCGGCCCTGCACATGGCGCTCGACGAGGTCCTCACCGCCGAGGTGGCGGCCGGCCGTCGCCCGCCGACGCTGCGGGTGTGGGAATGGGGCGCCCCGGCCGTCGTCATCGGCAGCTTCCAGTCGCTGCGCAACGAGGTCGACCCGGCGGGCGCGCAACGGCACGGGATCCAGGTCGTACGGCGGATCAGCGGCGGCGGCGCGATGTTCATCGAGCCGGGGAACACGATCACCTACTCGCTGTCCGTGCCGACCGCGTTGGTGCAGGGGCTGTCGTTCGCCGACAGCTACGCCTACCTCGACGACTGGGTGCTGGGCGCGCTCGCCGACATGGGCGTCAATGCCTGGTACCAGCCGCTCAACGACATCGCGACCGACGCGGGCAAGATCGCCGGGGCCGCGCAGAAGCGGATGGTGAGTGACGCCGGCGGGGCGGTGCTGCACCACGTGACGATGGCGTACGACATCGACGCCGACAAGATGACGGACGTGCTGCGGATCGGCAAGGAGAAGCTGTCCGACAAGGGGACGAAGAGCGCGAAGAAGCGAGTCGATCCGCTGCGGCGGCAGACCGGGCTGGCGCGGGAAGCCGTCATCGAGCGGATGATCGGGTCCTTCCGGGGGCGGTACGGGCTGGAGAAGGGTTCCGTGACGGAGGCGGAGATGGCGCGGGCGGAGGAACTGGTGCAGGAGAAGTTCGGAACGGGGGAGTGGACGGGGCGCGTGCCGTAGCCCCGGCGGCGGGCGGGGGAATGTGGCCGGAGGCCTCGCGGGTGGCGAAGGGGCGCACATGGCGGAGGTCCCTCGGCGGCGGGGCGGGGCGGCCGAGGCGCACAGAACGGCCGGGGCGGCCCCCGCAGAGCGGCGCATCCCCCACCGCTGCCCGCCGGGCTGCTCGCCTTCCGCTGCCGCTCTTCCGGCAGCCGTTGGTCTGCGCAGGCTGTTGTCGGATTTCCGCCAGCGGACAGAGCGGTGGGTGGCGGATGCTGGGGTCATGTCACCCCCTCCGGCCGGCCAGGCCACGCGTGCCATGCACCACGACACCGAACGCTGCGTCCGCGCCGTGCAGTCCAAGGACGCGCGGTTCGACGGCTGGGTCTTCACGGCGGTGACGACCACCCGGATCTACTGCCGGCCGAGCTGCCCCGTCGTACCTCCCAAGCCGCAGAACATGACCTTCTACCCGAGCGCCGCAGCCTGTCAGCAGGCCGGGTTCCGGGCGTGCAAGCGCTGCCGGCCCGACACCAGTCCCGGGTCCCCCGAGTGGAACGCCCGTGCCGACTCGGTCGCGCGGGCCATGCGGCTCATCCGTGAGGGGGTCGTCGACCGCGAGGGGGTCCAAGGCCTCGCGGCGCGGCTCGGGTACTCGGCCCGGCAGATCGAGCGGCAGCTGCGTGCCGAGCTGGGCGCCGGGCCGCTCGCACTGGCCCGCGCCCAGCGGGCGCAGACGGCCAGACTGCTGATCGAGACGACCGCACTGCCGATGGCGGCCATCACCTTCGCCGCCGGGTTCTCCTCGGTACGCACGTTCAACGAGACGGTACGGGAGGTCTTCGGGCTGCCGCCGGGCGAGCTGCGGACACGGGTAAGGAAGAGGGACGGGGCACAGACGCCGGGAGTGATCGCTCTGCGGCTGCCGTTCCGTGCCCCGCTCAACCCGGACAACCTGTTCGGTCACCTCGCCGCGACCGCCGTCCCCGGGGTGGAGGAGTGGCGCGACGGCGCGTACCGGCGCACCCTGCAACTCCCCTACGGACACGGCATCGTGGCCTTGACGCCGCGCCCCGACCACATCGCCTGCCGGCTGGCGCTCACGGATCTGCGGGACCTGACCCACGCCATCAGCCGCTGCCGCTGGCTGCTCGACCTGGACGCCGACCCGGTCGCCGTCGACGAGCGGCTGCGAGCCGATCCGCTGCTCGCCCCTCTGGTGGCACAGGCGCCCGGGCGGCGGGTTCCGCGCACCACCGACCCCGCCGAGTTCGCCGTACGGGCCGTGCTCGGCCAGCAGGTTTCGACGGCTGCCGCCCGTACCCACGCCGGCCGGCTCGTCACCGCCCACGGCGCCGTCGTCGACGACCCGGAAGGCGGGCTCACCCACCTCTTCCCGACCCCCGACGCGCTCGCCGGCCTCGACCCCGAGGCGCTCGCGCTGCCCCGCAGCCGCCGCACCACGCTCACCACGTTGGTCTCCCATCTCGCTGACGGGACAATACGGTTGGGTGTCGACTGCGACTGGGACCGGGCCCGCGCCCAGCTCCTCGCACTCCCCGGCTTCGGGCCGTGGACCACCGAGGTCATCGCGATGCGCGCCCTCGGCGACCCGGACGCCTTCCTCCCCTCGGACCTCGGAATCCGGCGCGCGGCACAAGGGTTGGGGCTGCCGCACACCCCGGCGGCACTCACCGCGCGTGCCGCCGCCTGGCGGCCCTGGCGGGCGTACGCCGTCCAGTACCTGTGGGCGACCGATGCCCACCCCATCAACCACCTACCGCAGTAGGGGAGTCGTACCTCATGTCCTCCATCACGCAGCACACCGTCGTCGACAGCCCGTACGGGCCGCTCACCCTGGTCGCCACCGACGGCGTCCTCTCCGGCCTCTACATGGCCGACCAGCGCCACCGTCCCGCCGAGGAGAGCTTCGGCGTACCGGACCCGGAGCCGTTCCCCGAGGTGATCGAGCAGCTCGACGCCTACTTCGCCGGGGAGCTGCGGGAGTTCACCGTCCCCGTGCGCCTGCACGGCACACCGTTCCAGCGCGGCGTGTGGGAGCAGCTCCAGCGCATTCCCTACGGGGAGACCCGCTCGTACGGCCAACTCGCCGACCGGCTCGGCAAGTCGGGGGCCTCGCGAGCCGTAGGCCTCGCCAACGGCAAGAATCCCGTCGGCATCATCGTCCCCTGCCATCGGGTCATCGGCTCCACCGGCAGCCTCACCGGCTACGGCGGCGGCCTCGACCGCAAGCAGCGACTGCTCGCCTTCGAGAGCGGCGTCCCCGCCGTAGCCGCCCTCTTCTAGCGCGGCCCACTAGCGCCGTCCGGCACGGCGGCCCGAAACGGCCGCCCCGGCAGCGCCCGGCACGCCCCGCGTGCTGCTCCGGCTCTGGCCCAGACCCGCGAGCAGCGCGGGCAGCGCCGTCCCGATCGGCTCCCGCACCACCTCGTCGGCGAGGGCGTCGTACGGCGTCGGCTCCCCGTTCACGATGATCAGCCGCGCTCCGTGCTCCGCCGCCAGGCCCGCCAGAGACACGGCGGGCTGCACCGCCGGCGCTGCGCAGCGGCCCGTACACGACATGCACGTCCGCCGCGAGGTTCGTCGCCAGCACCGCGCACAAACGGATCCTGGTGCGCGGCTGATGAGCAATCATCAAGGCCCGGTCTCCAGCGAGTTCACCAGCACGTCGCCCGAGTCCGTCCGGTAGTACAGGACCGAGCGGCCGGCCCTCCTGCGGCGTACCAGACGGGCGTCCAGCAGCACCTTCAGGTGGCGGCCCACCGAGCCCAGTGCCAGACCCGTCAGCGCCACCAACTGGGTCGTGCTCTTCGGGGAGCCGAGGAGGACGAGGATGCCCGCCCGCGCCGGGCCCAGGAGTGCCGCCAGCGCCCCGGGCGCGGAGGTGCGGCCGCGGTCCGCATCGGCCAGGGCGCCCGCGCACGGGTACACCACGGCGAACCGGCGCCGTCCCTCCCACGACACCCAACTCGTGGCGAAACTCACCGGGACGAACAGCAACTGCGCCCGGGCGACTTCGCGCGGCGGGTGGTCCTGGGTGTTGATCTGCAACCGGTCGCCGCCCAGCCAGCGCATCCCCGGCCGCATGCCCCCCAGCGCCGCCACCCAGCCTGCCCGGCTCAACTGCGCCGTGCGCGCCACGATGTCCGCCTCCAGCACCCGGCGGCGGCGCGGCCATTCGGGGAGAACGGTCTCCTGCCACACCCAGTCGAGGAGGGCGGCGGCCCGTTCCGCCAGATCGGTGCGGAGGAGTTCGGCGGGCGGTGGCCCGCCGAGCGCGACGGCGAGATCGTCGAGGACGGACTCCGCGGGGGCGGCGCGCACCCGCTCCAGCTCCCGGGCGAAATCCTGCTTGCCGTCGCCGACCGGGGCCGGGGTGATGAAGTCCGCGTTCCAGGTCGGGCGGAACGCGCAGTGCAGGAGAAGGGGAAGCAACGGGTCCTCGGCGACCCTGCGACGGAAGGCGGGCAGGTGCGTGTCGAGCCAGGACCGATCGCCGGGGTGTGCGGCCGGTGCGTGCAACTGCAGCAGCTTGAGGCTCGAAATGGCCTCCGACAGCGGGGAGACGACGAACCGACCGCCCGCCAGGGTGTCCGTGTCGACCTGCCACCAGCCCATCTCCTCGGCGCCCCCGTCGCGTCGTCCGGCGTGCTGCCGTCGGGTTGTTTCGCCCCCGCGCGAAACACTAACCCCGCCCTCGGCCGCACGCCGAGACTCCCGGACATGCGCACCTACCGAGAGTTGTTCCTGCAGCCGGAGTTCACCCCGCTGTTCCTGACCGCCTCCGCCAAAGCGGCGGCGCAGACCGTCACCGGCCTCGCACTCGGCGTCCTCATCTACACGTCCACCGGGTCGCCGCTGCTGTCCTCGCTCGCCATGTTCGGGCCCTCCCTCGCCCAGCTGGTCGGCGCGACCACTCTGCTGTCCGCCGCCGACCGCGTACCGCCGCGTGCCGCCCTCGCCGGACTCGGGCTGATCTTCGGCATGGCCACCGCGGTACAGGCGATCCCGGGGCTGCCGGTAGGGGCGGCCTTCTCCGTACTGCTGGTGATCGGCGTCTTGGCGTCGCTCAACGGTGGTGTGACGTACGGTCTGTTGAACGAGATTCTGCCGATGAAGGGTTTCCTGATCGGCCGCTCGGTGATGAACATGGCCAACGGTGCCATGCAGATCTGCGGGTTCGCCGTCGGCGGTGTCCTGGTCGCGGCTCTCTCGCCCCGGGGCGCGCTCCTGGTCGGCGCCGTCCTCCATCTCGCGTCGGCCGGCTTCGCCCGCTTCGGGCTCGGTCGGCGGGCCGCGCGTGCCACCGGCCGGGCGTCGGTGGCGGCGACCTGGCGCACGAACGCCCTGCTCTGGTCGTCGAAGCCACGCCGGTACGTCTACCTCATGCTGTGCGTGCCCAACGGACTGATCGTGGGCTGCGAGTCGCTGTACGTCCCGTACGCACCGGAGCGCGCGGGGTTGCTCTTCGCCTTCGCAGCGGCCGGGATGCTGATCGGGGACACGGTGGTCGGCCGGTTCGTCCCGCGACGGTGGCGGGACGGGGGCGGCCCGCCGCTCCGGTTGCTGCTGGCCGTGCCGTACCTGCTGTTCTTCCTGAAGCCGGGCCTGCCGGTCGCCCTGGGCGTGGTACTGGTCGCCTCCGGCGGCTTCGCGGCGACTCTGCTGCTCCAGGAGCGGCTCATGGCGCTCACCCCGGACGAGCTGAGCGGGCACGCACTGGGGTTGCACACCTCGGGAATGCTGGCGATGCAGGGAGTGGGCGCCGCGCTGGCCGGCGGGCTGGCGGAGGTGACGTCGCCGGGGGCGGCCATGGGGATGACGGCGGCAGCCTCGGTTCTCGTCACGCTGGGGTTGGAGAGGGGGGTACGGGGAGACAGGCCGAAGGCGGCGGTGCCGGGGGCTTGCGAGGGCCGCGGCGTGGGCTGAGAACACGGTGGTGGGGTGCCCTCCACAAGCCGCCCGTCCGCCGCGCCCCGCGGCACCGCCACCCCGGCCCGGCGCCGCGTCCCGGCGCTCCCCGGCTCCTGGCGCCGCGTCCCGCTACGCGACCCGCCGCCCGTCCACCAGTTCCACCGCTCCCGTACCGTCCGCCTGGGCTGCCAGGGCGGCCAGGATCCGGTCGCCCAGCGCGTTGAGCGCGTAGTCCTTCACCTCGTCCACCGGCACCAGCCGCCACGACACCAGCTCGTCCTCCTGAAGCCGGATCGCGGCCAGTCGCTCCGCTTCGAGCACCCCTCCGTCGTACAGGTACGCGGCGATCGGCGGGCGGCCCTCGCCGCGCGCCCAGTCGGCGACGAGCAACGGGCCCAACTCGACGTCGAGACCGATCTCTTCGAGCGTTTCCCGGCGCGCGGCCTCGCGCGGCGTCTCTCCCGTGTCGGACTCCACCGTGCCGCCGGGCAGCGCCCAGCCCTCGCGGTAGTTCGGCTCGACGAGCAGCACCCGGCCCTCCGTGTCGCGGAAGAGGGCGGCCGCCCCGGCGAGGACGCGGGGGAGCGAGGAGATGTACGTGGCGTAGTCCTGAGGTTCCTGGGTCACCCGGCCAGCGTAGGGGCGCGCGGTGGGCGCCCGCACGCGGTCGCGGTGGGGAAGCGGCACGGGAACGTACGTCCTGGTGGACCACGTGCCGCGGGGGCATCGAAGCGGGAGCCGCACGGGACCGTGACCGAAGCGCAAGCCGTGCGGCCGTCGCCGGCCGGGGAGCCGGCGTACGACGGCGAACACGCCGGAGGGGCGCGGCCGTGGCAGGCCGCGCCCCTCCGGACAACCCACGGGTCTCACTCGTCCGTACGGGACTTCGCCGCACGCCGCAGCCGGGGATGCCGCCGGTCCGGGCCCTGCTCGGTGATCGCGTCGCCGACCATCGCCCGTACCGCGTCCCGCAGTCCGTGCAGCGCGTGATGGCGGGTCGGACCCGCACCCGGGTCCTCGCGCAGTTCCTTGATCAGCGCCCAGCACAGGCCGAGCATGACCAGGACGAACGGCAGCGCCACCAGGATCGTCGCCGTCTGGAGGGAGTTGAGGCCGCCCGCGACCAGCAGACCGGCCGCCACCGACGCCATCAGCACGCCCCACAGCACCACCAGCCAGGTGGACGGGTGCAGCGCGCCCCGGCTGGTGAGCGAACCCATCACCAGGGACGCCGAGTCCGCGCTCGTCACGAAGTACGTCATGACCAGCAGCATCGCGATGATCGAGGTGATGGTGCCGATCGGCAGCGCTTCCAGCATCGCGAACAGCGAGGCCTCCGCGCCGTCCTTGACCGTGCTCGCCAGGTCGGCGGCCTTCGTCTGGTCGAGCCGGATGGCCGAGCCGCCCATCACGCAGAACCACACGACCGTAGCGCCGCTGGGCACCAGCAGCACGCCGATCAGGAACTCGCGGATCGTACGGCCCCGGGAGATGCGGGCGATGAACGTGCCCACGAACGGGGCCCAGGACAGCCACCACGCCCAGTAGAAGATCGTCCAGGCGCCCAGCCAGTCCGCGTCGCCGAACGCGCCCGTGCGGGTCGCCATCGGCAGGAGCTGGTCGAGGTAGCCACCGACGGCAGCCGGGATCGCGTCCAGGATGTACACGGTCGGACCGAGGAGGAAGACGAACACCATCAGGCAGGCGGCCAGCACGATGTTGATCGTGCTCAGCCACTTCACCCCCTTGTGCAGCCCCGAGAAGGCGGACAGCACGAAGGCCGCCGACAGCGCGCCGATGATGATCAGCTCAAGGCCCTTGCTGTCCTCCACCCCGGTGACGATGTGGAGACCCTGGGCCACCTGGAGGGCGCCCAGGCCCAGGCTGGTCGCCGTGCCGAAGACGGTCGCGAAGACGGCGAGCAGGTCGATCACCTTGCCCTGCCAGCCCTCCGCCCGGCGGTCGCCGAGGAGCGGCACGAACGCCGCGCTGAGCCTGTTGCCGCGGCCCTTGCGGAAGGTCGCGTACGCGAGAGCGAGTCCGGCCATGCCGTAGATGGCCCACGGGGTGAGCGTCCAGTGGAAGAAGGAGTACTGGAGCGCGGCCTGCGCGGCGTCCCCCGTCCTGGAGGCGGCGTCGGTGCCCGGCGGAGGGGTGACGTAGTGCTGGAGCGGCTCGCCCACGCCGTAGAACATCAGGCCGATGCCCATGCCCGCGCTGAACATCATCGCGATCCAGGCCAGATTGGTGAACTCCGGCTCCGAGTCGTCCTTGCCGAGCCTGATCCGGCCGAACCGGCTCAGCGCGATGAACAGGCACATCAGCAGGAACACATCGGCGGCGATGACGAACAGCCACGCGAAGTTCTCGAGGACCCAGGCGAGCGCGTGCGACGAGGAACTCGCGAAGGAGTCCTTGCCGAGGAAGGCCCACGCCACGACGGCCGCCACGGCGAGTACACCGATGAGGATGACGGTGCGGTCGGGCCTGCCGTCCTGCAGCGGGCCCTCGCCGGGGGCGTCCGGCAGCGGTGGACCGGGGGATTCCGTTGTTTCGGTACTCATGCCGCACACCTTATGTCTCCCCATGTCGTGATATTGAAGGGTGGCGCGCCGTCAGAGGGCTTGCGGTGCGGTGCCTGGGCCCATGGGCAGGGGGCGGTGCCTGCGGTTATGGTCGTGGCGGCGCGACTGCCTGTTCGAAAGCAAGGGATGCATGGTGGCGGACGGAGCAGTACACAACAGCGGTACGCAGCACGGCGGGGTGGCCCACGTGCTCGTCGCCGCCGACAAGTTCAAGGGCTCACTCACGGCCGTACAGGTCGCGGAGCGGGTGACGGCCGGGCTGCGCAGAGCGGTACCCGGCCTGAGTGTGGAGGCACTGCCCGTCGCCGACGGCGGCGACGGCACGGTCGCGGCAGCGGTGGCCGCCGGATTCGAGCGCCGGGAGGTTCGGGTCAGCGGCCCCCGCGGCGAAGGCCTGACAGCCGCGTACGCCTTCCGCGAGTCGGACGGCACCGCGGTGGTGGAGATGGCGGAGGCGTCCGGCCTCCAGCACCTCCCGCCGGGCGTGTTCGCCCCGCTCACCGCGACCACGTACGGATCGGGCGAACTGCTGCGGGCCGCGCTCGACGCGGGTGCGAAGACGATCGTCTTCGGCGTCGGCGGCAGCGCGACCACGGACGGCGGGGCCGGGATGCTGGCCGCACTGGGCGCCCGCTTCCTCGACGCGGAGGGTGCGCAGGTGGGCCCCGGCGGCGGAGCCCTCGCCTCCCTCGCGTCCGTGGACCTGTCGGGTCTCGACGCGCGTTTCGGCACCGAGGGCGGCGTGGACCTCGTCCTCGCAAGCGACGTCGACAACCCGCTGACCGGCCCCAAGGGCGCGGCGGCGGTCTATGGCCCGCAGAAGGGCGCCGACGAGACGGACGTCGAGACGCTGGACGCCGCTCTGGCGCACTACGCGTCCGTGCTCGGCCCGGCGGCCGGCGGACCGGACGTCGCCGACTCGCCTGGCGCGGGGGCCGCGGGCGGCATCGGGTACGGGGCACTCACCGCGCTCGGGGCGCGTTTCCGTCCCGGCATCGAGGTCATGCTCGACGTGCTCGGCTTCACCCCGGCACTGGAGCGCGCCACCCTGGTCATCACCGGCGAGGGCTCGCTCGACGCCCAGACACTGCACGGAAAGGCCCCGGCGGGGGTCGCCGCGGCGGCCCGCGCACGAGGCATCGAAGTCATCGCGGTGTGCGGACGCCTGGCCCTGCCGCCGCAGGAACTGGGCCGCGCGGGCATCCGCCGGGCCTACGCGCTGAGCGCACTGGAGCCGGACGCGGCGAAGAGCATGGCGGAGGCGGGGCCGCTGCTGGAGAGGGTGGCGGAGCAGATCGGCAGGGACTTCCTGCGGTAGGCGGGGCTCGCGGGCACAGGGGCGTGCGAGGTGGGGAGGGAGGCTCGCCGGGACGGTGCGCGGCAGCAACCGGAGGCGGGTCGCGACGTGGGGCCGGGGGCGCGCCTTCGGTGGGGGCCGCCCCCTTGCCCGCCCGTTCCGGCCCCGGAGGGCGGCCCGCCGCACAAGAGGGCTGCCGGGGGCAGGGGGCCCACGTCAGGCGGCCCCGCCGTCCACGGGCGCTGCGGGCGGGGGACGCGCGCTAGCCCGTCGAGAGGCGGAACGCGTCCAGGGCCAGGGTCATCTCCGTGAGGTCCCGTGGCCGCGACAGCGACCGCGACGTCAGCTGCTCCAGGCGCCGCAACCGGTTGAACACCGTGTTGCGGTGGCAGTACAGCCGGGTCGCCGCCCGCCCCGCCGATCCCTGCGCCCCCAGCCATGCGTCCAGCGTCTCCAGCAGTACGGCCCGGTCCCCCGGATCCAGTTCCAGCAGCGGCCCGAAGACCTCCGCCACCAGTCGCGCCGCCAACTCCGGCTGGCTGACCACCAGCGCGGTGGGCAGCCGTTCGTCCAGCCGCACGATGCGCCGTACGTGCGGCAGGTCCGGCGACGCGCACGACCATGTCCGCAGCGCCGTCTCCGCCAGCCGACGGGCCAGCCCCAGTTCGCCCAGCCCGGACACCACCGGGCTCATCCCGCCGGTCCCCGCGCACCGCCGTTCCAGTTCCGCCGCCAGCTCGGCGAGTCCGGTCTCCGGCTCCAGTGCGACCACCGCCACCTCGTAGTCGGTCCGCATCCGCCAGAAGAAGCGCATCCCGGCGGCCGCCGTCACCCGGTGGAACTGCTCGCGGCCGTCCCGCCGTTCCGCCCGCAGCGCCACCACCGCGTACCGTCCCTGTTCGGGCAGGTCGAGTCCGGCCGCCGCCCGCGCGACCAGCCCCGCCGAGTCCTGTCCCTCCAGCAGGGCGTCCAGCAGTGCCTGTACGCGTTCGTCGGTGCGCCGGTGCATGTCCTCCTCCGTGTTCCGGTACGCCTGCGCGACGGTCGCCGCCTGCCGGTCCACCGCCGCCCACATCTGGGCCGCCGTGTGGACGAGGACGGGCAGCGACTCGGGGTCCTTGGCGGTGACGATGTCCAGGAGTTCGTCCCAGACGAGGTAACCCGCCTTGCGGTACGCGTGCAGCAGCAGGTCCAGCGGAAGGCCCTGCTCCGCCCGGCGCCGGCCGAGTTTCTCGGCGTACTCCAGGTCGCGCCGGGGCGCCGACCGGGGGGCCGGGATGGCCTCGATGCCGTACCGCAGTGCCTCGTTGATCTGCTGCCAGTGTTCGTCTGCCGGTACGGCGATGTCGTATTGCGGCGAGTGGGCGCGGAGTTCGGCGATGAGCAGGTCCGTGAGGTGCCCGACCCGTTCGACCAGGACCTCGGACGCGCTCTCCAGCACGGACCACTCGCGATCCGTGCGCGTTCTGCGGGCATCCATGACCGGTGAGGATGCCACTGGTGGGGCCTTCTGGACAGACCCTTTGTGCCCGAGCACAACGGCTGCCCAGGAGTGCTGGTCATCGGCAGCGATTACGGCATACCCGCTGGACGGTTACACGTGTCAACTGTTGGTGTGTGCCCCCACAGGGGTCCAGACGGCAGTCCCGGCGGAAGTCCGGACTGAGAGCCGCAGAGATCTGCAGACGTGGAAGGAGGTCCCACCCGCGTGTCAGAAACATCAGCCTCACCGCCCTCGGCCGCCGCACTCGAAGTGCGCGGTCTCTCCGTCGGGTACGGCCCGGTGCGCGCCCTGCGCGAGGTCTCGCTCGACGTCCCGGCCGGCGCGGTGGTCGCCGTACTGGGCGGCAACGGCGCAGGCAAGTCCACTCTGCTCCGAGCGATTTCCCGCACCCTCGGCTACCACCGGGGCGCGGTCACCGCCGGCACGGTCAGTTACGGCGGACGCGACCTGCACGGCGCCGGGGCCGCTCGCGCAGTGGCCGCCGGAATCGTCCAGGTGCCGGAAGGGCGGCAGGTGTTCGCCCGTATGACGGTCGCGGACAACCTCCGCGCGGGCGCCCTGGGCGCCACCGGCGGACGCACCGCCACCCGGGCCGCCCTCGCCCATGTGCACGAACTCTTCCCCGTACTCGCCGACCGCGCCCGCCAGCACGCCGGCCTTCTCTCCGGCGGCGAGCAGCAGATGCTCGCGCTGGGAAGGGCGCTGATGTCCGGTCCGAAACTCCTCATGCTGGACGAACCCTCCCTCGGCCTGGCCCCCCTGATGGCCGCCCGCATCGCCGAGACCATCCAGCAGATCAACGCCACCGGCACCTCGGTCCTGCTGGTCGAGCAGAACGCGGCCCTCGCCCTGCGGCTCGCCTCCACGGCGTACGTACTGGACGTCGGCGAGGTCGCCCTGCACGGCCCGGCCGCCGAACTGGCCGCCTCCGACGAGGTGCGCCGCCGCTACCTGGGCGTCGTCGACGAGACGGCCGCCGAGGACGCGGACCGGGCACGGACGGCGGCCCCGACGCTGAGCAGGTGGACCGCATGACCGACGCACCCTCCTCGCCCACCCGCTCCGGAGCAACGGACACGGCCTCGGCCACCCGCACCCCCGGAACGGCCGCCCCCGCTACGGCCGACAGCGCCGACGCAACCCTCCAGGTCACCGACGTGACGGTCCGGTTCGCCGGACTCACCGCTCTCGACCAGGTCTCCTTCACCGTCGAGCCGGGCAGCGTGCACGCGGTCATCGGCCCCAACGGCGCGGGGAAGTCCACCTGCTTCAACGTCCTCTCCGGGGTCTACCGGGCCACCTCCGGCAGCGTCCGCTTCGGCGGCACGGAACTGACCGGTCTCGCCCCGCACCGCATCGCGGCGCTCGGCGTGGCCCGCATCTTCCAGAACCTCGCGCTCCCGCCGCGGGCCACCGTCGCCGACAGCCTGATGCTCGGACGCCACCGGCTGACCCGCGCGGGCTTCCTCGCGACCGGCCTGCGACTGCCCTCCGCGTCCCGCGAGGCACACAGGCACCTCGAACGCGTCCGCGAGATAGCCGACTTCGTCGGTCTCGCCGACGACCTCGACCGGCCGGCCGGAGAGCTTCCGTACGGCAAACAGAAACTCGTCGAACTCGCCCGCGCCCTGTGCATGGAACCCAAGCTCCTCCTCCTGGACGAGCCGGTCGCCGGCATGACCGCGGACGAACGGCGCGACACCGCCGCCGTCGTCGCGGGGGTACGGGACAGCCTCGGCATCTCGATCGTCCTGGTGGAACACGACATGGGGGTGGTGATGCGGCTCGCGGACGCGGTGACCGTACTCGACTTCGGAAAGCGCATCGCCGGCGGCACACCCGCCGAGGTGCAGGACGATCCCGCAGTCGTCCAGGCGTACCTGGGAGCGCCCACGCCATGACGACACTCATCGAACTCCTCCTCGGCGGCCTGTCCATGGGCGCCGTCTACGCACTGATCGCACTCGGCTTCGTCGTGATCTTCAAGGCGACCGAAGTCGTCAACTTCGCCCACGCCTCGCTGCTTCTGGCGGGCGGCTACGTCACCGCGGTCCTCCACGACGACCTGGGGTTCTGGTTCGCGCTCGCCGTCGGCATCGCGGGCGCGGCGGTCGTCGGCGCGGCGGTGGAATTCTTCGTGATGCGCCGGTACCGGGGCAGCGACCACAGCGTCCTGGCCATCGTCACGATCGGTGTCGACATCCTCCTGGTCACCGAACTGACCCGGCGCATCGGCACCCGGGTGCTCTCGCCCGGCGACCCGTGGGGCGACAAGGTCGTCACCTTCGGCGCCGTCTCCATGGCCCAGACCCGGATCGCCGCACTCCTCGCCGCGGCCCTCCTGATCACCGCGTTCCTGCTCGCCTTCCGCTACACCTCGTGGGGCGTGGCCATGCGTGCCGCCGCCGAGAACCCGCAGACGGCAGCGCTGATGGGGGTGCGTCTGGGCCGGGTCTCGCTGTCCGCCTGGGCGGTGGCCGGCGCACTCGCCGCGGTCGCCGCGCTCTTCCTGACGGTCTTCCCCACCCCGGGCCTGGAACGCGCGACCTCGCTCGCCGCGCTGAAGGCCTTCCCGGCGGCCATCCTCGGCGGCCTCGACTCCACCACCGGCGCCCTCGCGGGCGGCCTCATCGTCGGCGTCATCGAGTCCCTCGCCACCGGCTACCAGAGCGACCTGTCCTTCCTCGGCAGGGGTATCGGCGACCTTGCGCCGTACCTGGTGATGGTCGTGGTGCTGCTGATCCGTCCCGCGGGTCTCTTCGGCACGAAGGAGCCTGCCCGTGTCTGACACCGACCAGCGCACCCCGCCCGTCGCCCCGCCCGCCGAGGAGGCGAAGTCCGGGCGGCCGGGCAGGAGCGCGGCCCTGCGCACCCCCCGTACATACGCCTGGGCGGCTTTCGCGATCCTCCTGCTGGCGCTGCCCTTCTACCTGGACCGCTTCTGGCTCCAGGCCGGCCTGTTCGCCATGGCCGCCGCCATCGCCGCCATCGGGCTCAACCTCCTCACCGGGGCCACCGGGCAGCTCTCCATGGGGCACGCCTTCTTCCTCGCCGTCGGCGCGTACAGCTACTGCGTGCTCGCCGCCGACCCCGTCACCGAGAACGGCCACACGCTCACCGGCTTCGGCCTGCCCGGCTGGATCGCCGTCGTCCTCGCGGTCGGCATCTCGGGCATCGCGGGCGGCCTCTTCAGTCCCATCGCGGGCCGCCTGCGCGGTGCCTACCTCGGTATCGCCACCCTCGCGCTGATCTTCATCGGGCAGCACGTGCTGTTCAACGCGAGCAACCTCACCGGCGGCTTCAACGGCCGTTCGGTTCCGCCCCTTTCGCTCTTCGGCATCACCTTCGACGACTCGCAGACCCTTGTCGGGGGCATCCCCTTCGAGTCCGCCGAGAAGCTCTGGTACGTCGCCCTGGCGGCCCTCCTGTTCTGCGCGTTCTTCGCCCGGGGTGTCCTGCGCGGACGCCCCGGCCGTGCGATGAACGCCATCCGTGACCACCGCATCGCGGCCGGCGTCATGGGCGTGCCCGTCGCCCGCTACCGGGCGTCCGTCTTCGTCCTGTCCTCGATGTACGCGGGAGGGGCCGGTGTCCTTCTGGCGCTGGTCTTCCAGCGGACCGTGCCCGAGTACTTCGGCATGATCCTCTCCCTCGAGTTCCTCGCCATGATCGTCATCGGCGGGCTCGGCTCGGTGCGCGGCGCGGTCATCGGGGCCGCGTTCGTCTCGCTGCTTCCCCAACTCCTCACCCGCTACAGCGAGTCACTGCCGCTGGTCACCGCGCCGGGCACCGGCGCGGGTGGCATCGCACCAGGGGAGGCGTCCCGCTACCTGTACGGCGCGGCGGTCGTCGCCGTCGTCCTGTTCCTGCCGGGCGGCCTCTCCCGTCTCCGTTTCCCGAATCTCCGAAGCATCCGCAGCACTCGCACGCCGCGAAAGGGCTCGAAATGAAGGCTCGCACCGTACGGAAGAACAGCCGCGCCCGCGCCGCGGTCCTCGCCACCGCCCTCGCGCTCACTCTCGGGGTGACCGGATGCAGCAGCAAGGCCGGGACCGGCAGTGAGGGCAAGGAGGACGAGAAGGGCGTCAGGGTCGGTGACGGCATCACCGACAAGACCATTCCGCTCGGCGCCCTCACCGACCTCACGGGCGTCTACGCCTCACTGGGCAAGAGCATCACCCAGGCCCAGCAGCTGTGGGCCAAGGAGGTCAACGCGGCGGGCGGCATCTGCGGGCGCAAGGTCGAACTGGTCGTCCGCGACCACGGCTACGACCCGCAGAAGGCCGTCTCCGCCTACACCGAACTCGAACCGAAGGTCGCCGGGTTCGTCCAGTTCATCGGCTCCCCCTTCGTCGCCGCCGTCAAGCAGCGCGTGGACGGCCAGGACAAGGGCCTCGTCCTCCCGCAGGCCTGGTCGGCGTCCCTCCTCGGCAGCCCGTCCATCCGTACCATCGGCACGACGTACGACATCGAGACCATCAACGCGATCGACTTCCTCCTCACCCAGAAGAAGATCACCAAGGGCGACCGGATCGGTCACGTCTACTTCGAGGGCGACTACGGCGAGAACGCGCTCCAGGGCTCCAAGTACGCGGCCGAGAAGGCCGGGCTGACGATCGTCGAGCAGAAGATCAAGCCCACCGACAACGACATGTCGGCCCAGGTCGCCGCCCTCAAGCAGGCGGGAGTCAAGGCCATCGTCGTCAGCGCGGGACCGCGCCAGGCGGCCTCCCTCGTCGGCGTCGCCGCGGCCGGCAGGTTCGGCGTGCCCGTCATCGGCAACAACTCGGCCTTCGCACCGCAGATCCTCGCCACCCCGGCCGGACCCGCCCTGATGAAGAACTACCACGTGGCCAGCCCCTCGCTGCCCATCGGTTCCCCGGAGCCCGGACCCGCCAAGCTCGCCAAGGACTACGCCGCGGCCTACCCCAAGGACGACCTCGACAACGGCGTCGTCGCGGGCTACTCGGCGGGCAAGGTCTACGGCGAGGCCCTGACCAAGGCGTGCGCGGACAAGAACCTCACGCGCGAAGGCATCGGCAAGGCACTCCTGACCATGAAGTCCTACGAGAACGGCTTCGGCATCACCCACGACTTCTCCGACCCCAAGGCCCCCAGCACCCGACAGTCGGTGATCATGCAGCCGGACTCGAAGACACCGGGCGGGCTGAAGGTCGTGCAGGAGCCGACGGCGTCGAAGGCCGCGGAGGAGTTCACGTTCGGCGAGTAGCAGGCGGGACGGGCGAGGGGCGCGTGCCCGGTGGGCGCCGCGTCCCTCGCCCGTCCGTGTTCAGCGCTTGGCCGCCGCCACCAGCTCCGCCGTCGTCGTGACCGTCGCGAAGCCGCCGCCGTGCAGCGTGACCGCCGTGGCGCGGGCGAGTTCGTCGGCGGACTGCCGCCAGCCGAAGGGGCCCTCCAGATCGAAGGTGTAGGTCGCGTCGAGGGCGAACAGGACCTCGTAACCGAGGTTTCCGCCCATGCGCGCCGTGGTCTCCACACACATGTTGGTCTGGATGCCGACCACCACGAACCGGGTGATGCCCGACGCCCTGAACCAGGCGTCCAGGTCCGGAGTGCCGTAGAAGGCGGAGTTGACGGTCTTGGTGACGAGGAGCTGGGGCCCCGCGCCCAGGCCGCGCCGTTCCTCCACGTAACCCTTGAACCCGTTTCCGGGCTGCCCGGGGCGCAGCGGCGAGAGCGGCTCGACGGAGTCGTGGCGCACGAGCACCACCGGGCGGCCGGTGGTCTGCCACACGTCGAGGAGGGTCTCGATGTGCGCGTCGGCCGCCGGGTTGTTGCGGCGTCCCCAGTGTTCCGACTCTTCGAGGCCCTGCTGTACGTCGACCACGACCAGGGCGGTGTCCTGCGTGACGACGGGCGGTGTCTGCGTGTTCATGGGCCGATCCTGCCGCCCGCGACGGGCGCGCCCCAGTGGGCAGAACGTCGAAACCCCACCAATTCCTGCCAGTTGCCGGTGCCGCACCCCGATCCCGGCCCGGCCGGTGACGGACGCCGACACGCCGACGGCTCCGGCACCTCCGGGAGTCCGCGGCGGGGGAGCAGGGGCCCCTGGACCGGCGAGCACCGGAAATACTGTCGCGGCCGGTGCAGAAAAGCCCTCCGGCGGGGCTGGAGATAATGTCCCGCGGAAACCCGCCCGGGAAATGTCGCCGTGCTGCGCCGGTTCTTCCGTGCTACTGTCCATCTCAGTTGCAGTTGTGGTTCCCATAGACTTCAAGCGTTCACATTCGGATCTCTTTTCGATCGGACGCTTTGTATTTCCGGTTCTCCGGACGGGGCAATCATTGCGGCGACGCGGGATCCGCACAGTGCGGGACCCGGGTACTGCCCCAAGGAGATTTGACATGGCTACTGGCACCGTGAAGTGGTTCAACGCGGAAAAGGGTTTCGGCTTCATCGAGCAGGACGGCGGCGGCGCTGACGTCTTCGCCCACTACTCGAACATCGCCGCCCAGGGCTTCCGTGAGCTGCAGGAAGGCCAGAAGGTTAACTTCGACGTCACGCAGGGCCAGAAGGGCCCGCAGGCGGAGAACATCACCCCCGCCTGATCACTCAGGCCAGGCCTGATCGCTCAGGCCCGCCCGGTATGACCGGGTGACGCACGACGCAGCTGGGGCCCGCACCTTGGGGTGCGGGCCCCAGCTCGCTGCATTTCTGGAGCGGTGGACCTGCGGTTCGGTGTTTCTTCCCCTCCCGCGCCACGTTCCGTCCGCATCTCTCGTACGCCGCACGCACTCGCGCAGCGGCCGTACGGCGGACATACCGGATCCCCTGGATCATGGTCGGCCGGCCCCTGCGCCCGGCGACCCCCCTGTTCTACGAATTCGGCCGGCTGTCGAATGGCCGTAATTCGTTTTCGCATTTTTCCCGGCTCGTTCCTGCGATTCCACCCGGTGTTCACCCACCGCCCGGAATTCCTCGATACGTGCCGCATCGAGGAAAGGTTCCGCATGGACCGCACCACCCGTACCGCTCGTACCAACGACCGGTACTCCCGTACCCGCACCGGTGGCTCCTCCGCCGGCACCGCGGGCTCGGGCCGCGGAGGCTACCGCTCCGCACCCGCGGGTCGCTCCCGCACCGGCGGCGGCTACGGACGCCGACCCGCCGCGATCCAGGGCGAGTTCGCCCTGCCGGTCTCCGTGACGCCGCCGCTGCCGGCCGTCGAGGCGTTCGCCGACCTGGAGATGCCCACCCAGCTGCTCGCCTCGCTCGCCACGCAGGGCGTGACCGTGCCGTTCCCGATTCAGGGCGCGACGCTCCCCAACTCCCTCGCCGGACGTGACGTACTCGGCCGTGGCCGCACCGGTTCCGGCAAGACCCTCGCCTTCGGGCTCGCCCTGCTGGCCCGTACGGCAGGAAAGCGGGCCGAGCCGCGTCAGCCGCTGGCCCTCGTACTGGTGCCGACCCGCGAGCTCGCGCAGCAGGTCACCGACGCGCTCACCCCGTACGCCCGCTCCCTGCGGCTGCGCATGGCCACCGTCGTCGGCGGCATGTCGATCGGCCGCCAGGCGCACATGCTGCGCGGTGGAGCCGAAGTCGTCGTCGCCACGCCGGGCCGGCTGAAGGACCTCATCGAGCGCCGGGACTGCGTCCTGGACCAGGTGGAGATCACCGTCCTCGACGAGGCCGACCAGATGGCCGACATGGGCTTCATGCCGCAGGTCACCGAGCTCCTCGACCAGGTGCGTCCCGGCGGCCAACGGATGCTGTTCTCCGCGACCCTGGACCGCAACGTGGACCTGCTGGTGCGCCGCTACCTGAACGACCCGGTGGTCCACTCGGTCGACCCGTCGGCGGGCGCGGTCACCACGATGGAACACCACGTCCTGCACGTGCACGGTGCCGACAAGCACGCGACCACCACCGAGATCGCCGCCCGCGACGGCCGGGTGATCATGTTCCTCGACACCAAGCACGCGGTCGACAAGCTCACCGACCACCTGCTCAGCAGTGGGGTACGGGCGGCGGCGCTGCACGGCGGCAAGTCCCAGCCGCAGCGAACCCGCACCCTGGAGCAGTTCAAGACCGGTCACGTGACCGTCCTGGTGGCGACCAACGTCGCCGCCCGCGGCATCCACGTCGACAACCTCGACCTGGTCGTCAACGTGGACCCGCCCAGCGACCACAAGGACTACCTGCACCGCGGCGGCCGTACGGCACGGGCGGGGGAGTCCGGCAGCGTCGTCACGCTCGTCACGCCGAACCAGCGCCGTGACATGAGCCGCCTGATGAACGCCGCCGGCATCACCCCGCAGACCACCCAGGTGCGTGCGGGCGACGCCGAGCTGAACCGCATCACCGGCGCCCAGGCCCCCACCGGGGTACCGGTCGTCATCGCCGCGCCGGTCACGGAGAGGCCCCGCAGGGGCGGCTCCGCCTCCCGCGGCCGCCGCCGTCCCGCCCAGGCACGGCGCGGCACCGGGGCCCCGCAGCAGGCGGCTCCGGCCCGCCGTGCGGCCTGACCCGTACCGCCCGAACGTGCTCGAAAGCTTCCCGCACCATCCCTTCCACCTTGTTGAGGCACCATGCGCGTAGTCATCGCCCGCTTCCCCTTCGAGCTGGTCAAGAGCGAGGTGCAGGACGCGATGAAGGGGATCAAGCCCGAGCCCGTCACGGGTGAGTCCGTCACCATCGGCCGCCGGACCTACCCCGTCAAGCAGGTCGGCGAGGTCATCACCCGGCAGGACCGCCGCGACTTCACCGCGAGCGAGGTGAGCCGGGCGCTGACCCGTCTCGGCTTCACCTGCCGCGACACGTTCGCCCCGGTGCCGGCTCCGGTGCTCACACCGCTGCAGAACGCGGCGAGCCTGCTGGGCTCGGCCGCGCACGTCTGACCCTCCGGGGCTTCGGCCCCCATGGTTCTGCCCCCGTCCGGGGTTCCGGGCGGGGGCAGAATTATGTGCGGGTGGGTGGAGGCCGGACGCGCGGTTCCGTCCCCCCCGTCTGGACGCTCTGTCCCGCCCCGTCCCGCCCCGTCCGCTCGGGCGACGGGCCCGGCTCCGTACGCGCGCGCGGCCCTGCCCTCCCGGGGCCGCCCCGCTCGCGTGCGGGACGCAGAACGAGGGAGGGCCCTCACCCCGGTGAACACCGGGGTGAGGGCCCTCCCTCGTTCGTACAGGCCGACCGCTACGGCAGCTGTGCCGCCCTTGCCTCGCGCCGGTTGTCCCGGAACGTGTTCACCCGTCGCGCCGTCGCGAACAGCGGGATGACCGCGCCCATGACCACCTGGAGCGCACAGCCCGTCTGGAGCAGGAGCTGGCCGCCGGGCGCGTCGAACGCCCACGCCGCCAGCAGGCCCATCGCGCCCACGATCCAGCTGAGCATCGCCACCGCGAGGATTCCCCGCGGCTTGGGGTATTCGACCCGCGACACCATCAGCCACGCCACGCCGATCACGGCGAGAAGAGTGGGGATGAAGGGCAGCTCGAGCAGGACGATGGAGACGACCGTGAGCGCACCGAAGGGGCTCGGCATGCCCTGGAACATGCCGTCCTTCATCGTGACGACCGAGAACCTCGCCAATCGCATGACCACCGCCAGCAGCACCACGATCGCGGCGAGGGCCGCGACCCGCTGCTGGGCGTCGTCCGCGACCATTCCGTACACGAGCACGAAGTAGGCCGGGGCGAGCCCGAAGCTGACCAGGTCGGAGAGGTTGTCCAGTTCCGCGCCCATCGGCGAGCTGCGCAGCTTGCGGGCCACCAGTCCGTCGCACAGGTCGAAGATCGCGGCGAGGAGCATCAGGATGACGGCGGTGGCGGCGCTGTTGCGCGCCATGCCGGTCTCCTGGCTGCCCTGAAGGTGCGGAATGAGGATTCCGGTGGTGGTGAAGTACACCGCCATGAAGCCGCACGTCGCGTTGCCGAGCGTGAGGGTGTCCGCTATCGACAGCCTCATACTGAGCGGCATGTCCTCCGCGTCGTCGTCCGCGTCGGCCTCCGGAACCCAGCCGGCCTGCGTCTCGGGATCAGTCACGGTCAATTCGAGTCACCCCCGCGGTAGTGGTTTGGCCCACCTCGACCGCGACATCGACACCTTCCGGAAGGTAGATGTCCACGCGCGAACCGAAGCGGATCAGGCCGATCCGCTCGCCCTGCTCGACCTTGGTCCCCTGCGGGATGTAGGGCACGATGCGGCGGGCCACAGCCCCGGCGATCTGCACCATCTCGATGTCGCCGAGCTCGGTGTCGAAGTGCCAGACAACGCGCTCGTTGTTCTCGCTCTCCTTGTTGAACGCCGGAACGAACCCGCCGGGCACGTGCTCGACGGAGGTCACCGTGCCGGCCAGGGGTGCGCGGTTGACGTGGACGTTCAGCGGGCTCATGAAGATCGCGACACGTGTACGTCCGTCCTTCCAGGGCATGATGCTCTGGACCACGCCGTCGGCCGGCGAGATGACCCGGCCCTCGGCGATCTCGCGCTCGGGGTCGCGGAAGAACCACAGCATCCCCGCCGCGAGAGCGGTGGTGGGGACGGCTGCGGCGGCCCAGCGACCCGACTTGCGCGCCTTGGCCATGGTGAGGGCCGCGGTGGCGACGGTCGGCAGGAGCCACGGCGATGCTCCGCGCGCAAGGCGGCCCTTGGGGAGTCCCAGGGGGGAGCCATCGCGTGGTGCAGAGGTTTGGCTGTGGGGCATGGAAGACCTTCGTAGCGGATGATGCCGCGCGGTGACGGGGGACGGCGGCTTTCCGGCGATGCTATCGGTTGCGGGGTGCAACTGGGCAAGCCGGAAAGCGAGTCAGCGTCCGGAGGACGATGACAGGGTGTGATCTTCTTCGCGTCGAAATCGCCGCAAATCGAACATTCAGCCCTGGAACCGGTATTCCTCCAGCAGGCGCCGCCCAATGATCATTTTCTGGATCTCGGCGGTACCTTCACCGATCAGCAGCATGGGAGCCTCGCGGTAGAGGCGCTCGATTTCGTACTCCTTCGAGAAGCCGTAGCCGCCGTGAATGCGGAACGCGTCCTCGACGACCTCCTTGCAGTACTCGGAGGCCAGGTACTTGGCCATCCCTGCTTCGAGGTCGTTTCGCTCCCCGCTGTCCTTTTTGCGTGCTGCATTTACCATCATCGCATGAGCGGCCTCGACCTTGGTGGCCATCTCGGCCAGCTTGAACTGGATCGCCTGGTGCTGGGCGATCGGTTTGCCGAAGGTGTGCCGCTGCTGGGCGTACGAGACCCCCAGCTCGAAGGCACGCTGCGCGACTCCGCAACCACGGGCGGCGACGTTGACCCGGCCGACCTCTACGCCGTCCATCATTTGGTAAAACCCTCGTCCGGTGGCGCCGCCGAGAACGCGATTGGCCGGAATGCGCAGGCCGTCCATGATCAGCTCGGTGGTGTCGACACCCTTGTATCCCATTTTGTCGATTTTGCCGGGAATGGTGAGCCCCGGGCGGACTTCGCCGAAGCCCGCTTCCTTCTCGACCAGGAACGTCGTCATCGACTTGTGCGGAGCCGTGCCTTCGGGGTGACCCTCGTCACTGCGGCACAGGACCGCGACGAGCGTGGACGTGCCGCCGTTCGTCAGCCACATCTTCTGGCCGTTGAGCACGTACTCGTCGCCGTCGCGGACGCCCTTGGAGCTGATCGCGGAGACGTCGGAGCCGAGCGCCGGCTCCGACATCGAGAACGCGCCGCGCACCTCGCCGAGCGCCATCCGCGGCAGGAACGTGTCCTTCTGCTCCTGCGTGCCGTGCTGCTTGAGCATGTACGCCACGATGAAGTGCGTGTTGATGATGCCGGACACGCTCATCCAGCCGCGGGCGATCTCCTCCACACAGAGCGCGTACGTGAGAAGCGACTCACCCAGCCCGCCGTACTCCTCGGGGATCATCAGGCCGAAGAGGCCGAGTTCCTTGAGGCCTTCGACGATCTGCGTGGGGTACTCGTCGCGGTGCTCCAGCTCGGTGGCGACCGGGATGATCTCCTTGTCGACGAAGTTCCGGACGGTGGAGAGGATTTCCTGCTGGATGTCGGTCAGACCTGCGGTCTGGGCGAGACGGGCCATGGCTCACTTCTCCTTGAGCTTCGGTTCGGAAGCCGAGGGGCCACCCCGCAGGGGCGCCGACTGAGAGTGCTGGGGGGAGACGGGCGGGCGGCCCGGCTGTTCGCCGCCGCGCTCCTTGATGTACGTCTGGGTCGGGACCATCACCTTGCGGCGGAAGACGCACACCACGGTGCCGTCCTGCTTGTAGCCCTTGGTCTCGACGTAGACGATGCCGCGGTCGTTCTTCGACTTGGAGGGCGTCTTGTCGAGGACGACGGTCTCGCCGTAGATGGTGTCGCCGTGGAAGGTCGGCGCGACGTGCTTGAGCGACTCGACCTCCAGGTTGGCGATCGCCTTGCCCGAGACGTCCGGCACCGACATGCCCAGCAACAGGGAGTAGATGTAGTTCCCGACGACGACGTTCTTGCCGAAGTCGGTGGTCTTCTCCGCGTAGTTGGTGTCCATGTGGAGCGGGTGGTGGTTCATGGTGAGCAGGCAGAACAGGTGGTCGTCGTACTCGGTGACCGTCTTGCCGGGCCAGTGCTTGTAGACCGCGCCGACCTCGAACTCCTCGAAGGTGCGTCCGAACTGCATGGTGATCAGGCCTCCGGGGCTTCGAACTTCGAGGTGCGCTTCAGGCCGGCGGCCCGGCCCTTGCCCGAGACCACGAGCGCCATCTTGCGGCTGGCCTCGTCGATCATCTCGTCGCCGAGCATCGCGGAGCCCTTCTTGCCGCCGGCCTCCGAGGTGTAGTACTCGTACGCGTCCAGGATCAGTTCGGCGTGGTCGAAGTCCTCCTGGGACGGCGAGAAGATCTCGTTCGACGCCTCGACCTGCCCCGGGTGCAGCACCCACTTGCCGTCGAAGCCGAGCGCCGCCGCTCGCTTGGCGACCTCGCGGTAGCCGTCCACGTTGCGGATCTGCAGGTAGGGGCCGTCGATCGCCTGGAGGTCGTTGGCGCGGGCCGCCATCAGGATCTTCATCAGGATGTAGTGGTACGCGTCGGCGCCGTAGCCGGGCGGCTGCTCACCGACGACCAGGGTCTTCATGTTGATCGACGCCATGAAGTCCGCCGGACCGAAGATGATCGCCTCGGTACGCGGGGAGGCCTCGGCGATCGCGTTCACGTTGTTGAGGCCGCGCGCGTTCTCGATCTGCGCCTCGATGCCGATCCGGCCGACCTCGAAGCCCATCGTCTTCTCGATCTGGGTGAGGAGGAGGTCGAGCGCGACGATCTGCTGGGCGTCCTGCACCTTCGGCAGCATGATGCAGTCGAGGTTCGGGCCGGCGCCCTCGACGACGGTGACGACGTCGCGGTACGTCCACTCGGTCGTCCAGTCGTTGACCCGGACCACGCGCGTCTTGTCGGTCCAGTCGCCCTCGTTGAGGAACTTCACGATGGTGTGCCGCGCCTCCGGCTTGGCGAGCGGCGCGCAGGCGTCCTCCAGGTCGAGGAAGACCTGGTCGGCGGGCAGGCCCTGGGCCTTCTCCAGGAAGCGGGGGTTCGACCCGGGGACCGCGAGACAGGAGCGGCGGGGGCGAAGGCGGTTGACGGTCATGCGGGGACCTCCAGAGGGTCGAGCTTGTTCGCTTTCCGGATCTCGTCGACGATACGGCCGATGATCTCCGTGATGCCGAAGTCCTTCGGGGTGAAGACGGCGGCGACGCCCGCCCGCTTCAGCTCGGCGGCGTCGGCGTTCGGGATGATCCCGCCGACGATGACGGGGATGTCCGGTGCCCCGGCCTCCCGCAGACGCAGCAGGACGTCGGGTACCAGTTCGGCGTGCGACCCGGAGAGGATCGACAGGCCGACGCAGTGCACGTCCTCGGCCAGCGCCGCGTCCACGATCTGCTCGGGCGTGAGCCGGATCCCCTGGTAGACCACCTCGAAGCCGGCGTCGCGCGCGCGGACGGCGATCTGCTCGGCGCCGTTGGAGTGCCCGTCCAGGCCGGGCTTGCCCACCAGCAGGCGCAGCCGTCCGGCTCCGACGTCCTCGGCCGTACGCCGCACCTTCTCGCGTACCAGGGCCAGCGGCGTCCCGGGCTCGGCGGTGACCGCCACCGGTGCACTGCTGACCCCCGTCGGCGCGCGGAACTCGCCGAACACGTCCCGCAGCGCCCAGGACCACTCGCCGGTGGTGACGCCCGCGCGGGCGCACTCCACCGTCGCCTCGAACAGGTTGCCCGTGCCGGCCGCGGTGGCCTTGAGGGCGGCCAGTGACTCCTGCGCCCGGGCCTCGTCGCGGTTGTCGCGCCATTCGTGGAGCTTGGCGACGACGCGGGCCTCGTTCGCCGGGTCGACCGTCATGATCGCGGCGTCGAGATCGGCGGTGAGCGGGTTCGGCTCGGTCGTCTCGTACACGTTGACGCCGACGATCTTCTCGTCGCCGCTCTCGATGCGGGCCCGCCGTTCGGCGTGCGAGGAGACGAGCTGCGACTTGAGGTAGCCGGACTCGACGGCGGCCATCGCGCCGCCCATCTCCTCGATGCGGCCCATCTCGGCGAGGGACTCCTCGACGAGTTCTTCCACCTTGGCCTCGACGACGTGCGAGCCCGCGAAGATGTCCTCGTACTCCAGCAGGTCGCTCTCGTGCGCCAGGACCTGCTGGATGCGCAGGGACCACTGCTGGTCCCAGGGCCGGGGGAGGCCCAGTGCCTCGTTCCAGGCCGGGAGCTGGACGGCGCGGGCGCGGGCGTCCTTGGAGAGGGTGACGGCCAGCATTTCCAGGACGATGCGCTGGACGTTGTTCTCCGGCTGTGCCTCGGTCAGCCCCAGGGAGTTGACCTGGACCCCGTAGCGGAAGCGGCGCTGCTTGGGGTTCTCGATGCCGTACCGCTCGCGCGTGACCTTCTCCCAGATGCGGCCGAAGGCGCGCATCTTGCACATCTCCTCGATGAAGCGGACGCCCGCGTTCACGAAGAAGGAGATGCGGGCGACGACCTCGCCCTTGCGCTCCTCGGGGACCTGGCCGGAGGCGAACACCGCGTCCAGGACGGCGATCGCCGTGGACATCGCGTAACTGATCTCCTGGACCGGGGTGGCTCCCGCCTCCTGGAGGTGGTAGCTGCAGATGTTGATCGGGTTCCACTTGGGAATGCGGTTGACCGTGTACGTGATCATGTCGGTGGTCAGCCGCAGGGAGGGGCCGGGCGGGAAGACGTGCGTCCCGCGCGACAGGTACTCCTTGACGATGTCGTTCTGCGTCGTCCCCTGGAGCTTCGTCGGGTCGGCACCCTGCTCCTCGGCGACCACCTGGTAGAGGGCCAGCAGCCACATGGCGGTGGCGTTGATGGTCATCGAGGTGTTCATCTGCTCCAGCGGGATGTCCTGGAACAGCCGCCGCATGTCGCCGAGGTGGGACACCGGGACCCCGACCCGGCCGACCTCGCCGCGGGCGAGGACGTGGTCGGGGTCGTAGCCGGTCTGGGTGGGCAGGTCGAAGGCCACCGAGAGGCCGGTCTGCCCCTTGGCGAGGTTGCGCCGGTACAGCTCGTTGGACGCCTCGGCGGTCGAGTGACCGGCGTAGGTCCGCATGAGCCAGGGGCGGTCCTTCTTGCGCTCAGTCATCTGACTCAGACATTCCGGAAGCGGTTGATGGCGTCGAGGTGCTTCTCGCGCATCTCGTGGTTGCGGACGCCGAGTCCCTCGCGCGGGGCGAGCGCGAGCACGCCGACCTTGCCCTGGTGCAGGTTGCGGTGGACGTCGTACGCGGCCTGGCCGGTGTCCTCCAGGGAGTACACCTTGGACAGCGTCGGGTGGATCTTGCCCTTGGCGATCAGGCGGTTGGCCTCCCACGCCTCGCGGTAGTTCGCGAAGTGCGAGCCGATGATCCTCTTCAGCGACATCCACAGGTAGCGGTTGTCGTACTCGTGGTTGTAGCCGGACGTCGAGGCACAGGTGACGATGGTGCCGCCCTTGCGGGTGACGTACACGCTCGCGCCGAACGTCTCGCGGCCCGGGTGCTCGAAGACGATGTCGACGTCCTCGCCGCCGGTGAGCTCCCGAATGCGCTTGCCGAAGCGCTTCCACTCACGCGGGTCCTGCTCGTGCTCGTTCTTCCAGAACTTGTAGTCCTCGGCGTTGCGGTCGATGATCGCGTCCGCGCCCATCGCCCGGCAGATGTCCGCCTTCTGATCGCTGGAGACCACGCAGATCGGGTTCGCGCCACCGGCGAGGGCGAACTGCGTGGCGTAGGAACCGAGTCCGCCGCTCGCGCCCCAGATGAGGACGTTGTCGCCCTGCTTCATGCCGGCGCCGTTGCGCGAGACCAGCTGGCGGTACGCGGTGGAGTTGACCAGCCCGGGGGAGGCGGCCTCCTCCCAGCTGAGGTGGTCGGGCTTCGGCATGAGCTGGTTGGACTTCACCAGGGCGATCTCGGCGAGGCCGCCGAAGTTCGTCTCGAAGCCCCAGATGCGCTGCTCCGGGTCGAGCATGGTGTCGTTGTGGCCGTCGGAGCTCTCCAGCTCGACGGACAGGCAGTGCGCGACGACCTCGTCACCGGGGTTCCACGCGTTCACACCGGGGCCCGTACGCAGCACGACGCCCGCCAGATCGGAACCGATGATGTGGTACGGCAGGTCGTGACGCTTCGTCAACTCACTGAGGCGGCCGTACCGTTCGAGGAAGCTGAAGGTCGAGACCGGCTCGAAGATCGAGGTCCAGACCGAGTTGTAGTTGACCGAACTGGCCATGACCGCCACCAGGGCCTCGCCCGGCCCGAGTTCCGGCACCGGCACGTCGTCCAGGTGGATCGACTTGCGCGGGTCCTTCTCACGGGTGGTGAGCCCGTCGAACATCTCCGTCTCGTCCTTGTGCACGGTGATCGCGCGGTACGACTCGGGAACGGCGAGAGCGGCGAAGTCGGCGGCAGTCGCTTCCTGCGACTGGATCGCGTCCAGGATTTCCTTCACGGGAGGCCTCCGGCGGAGCTCGGTCTTGAGGGGAGTGAGGGTGTGGAGCGTGAGGTGGAGGTGTGCCGTCGGTTCGGCGGTGATGCGGGTGGTGCGGCGGCGCGGGGTGGTGCGCGAGAGGTGCCTGTGACGCAGGCGTCCGGGCGCGCACACCAGTGGTGTGCGGGGACAGCCGGCGTACGAAAGGACTCTGCACGCCGGCCGCCCGGACGACTTCAACGTATGGCACCCCGTGACAAGTGACAAGGCACTGAGTGCCAACAATTTCCTACAGAGATGCTCTCACCCCTTCCTGACCTGCGCATATGAGCGATGATCGATCGGTGCCTGTCCGATCGGGCCCGTATTGCCATACGGAAAAGGCCGCCCCCGGGGTCGGGGACGGCCTTCAGCGTGGCGTGCGTCTCAGCGCTGCTTCAGCGCCTCTTCGATGGTGCGCATGACCTCGTCCAGCGGGGCGTCGGTGCGGGCCACCGCGACCAGCACCTCGCCGTTCGTGTGCACCGTCGTCTCCGCGGCGGCGCCGGGCTCCGGCCTCGTGCTGCGGCCCGCGCCGATCCCCGAGCCGAAGGTGTCGCGGACGATGGCGAACGCGTGGTCGAGCTGGGTCTCCACGTCGCCCTGGCCGCCGGCCCGCAGCCAGCGGCGCAGGACGTGGTTGTGCGCGGTCACGACCGCCGACGCGGCGACCTCCGCGAGCAACGGGTCGTCGTTGCCGGGCTGGTGGTCGTGCTCGTCGAAGTGGCCCAGCAGGTAGCGGGTGAAGAGGCGCTCGTAGCGGGCCACCGAGGCGATCTCCGCCTCTCGCAGGGTGGGCACCTCGCGCGTCAGCTTGTAGCGGGCCACCGAAACGGCCGGAGCCGCCGCGTACATCCGCATGACTTCCTTGATGCCGCGGCACACGGTGTCCAGCGGGTGCTCGTGCGGGGGAGCGGCCTGCAGGACCGCCTCCGCCCGGACCAGGGTGTCGTCGTGGTCCGGGAAGATCGCCTCCTCCTTCGAACGGAAGTGGCGGAAGAAGGTCCGGCGGGCGACCCCGCCGGCCGCGGCGATCTCGTCGACCGTGGTCGCCTCGTACCCCTTCGTCGCGAAGAGCTCCATCGCGGCGGCCGACAGTTCACGGCGCATCTTGAGTCGCTGGGCCGCCGCGCGGGTGCCCGCGGCACTTTCCGGGGCGTCGGGCGCAGAGGTCGTACGAGAAGTCCTGGGGGCCTGGGGCATGCCCTGAACGTAACCCATCCGCGCAGGGGGCCGCGCCTGCGGGGGCGGGCTGCCGGCTCCTGCCAGCAGTCCGCCCCAGCCAGGCCCGCCCGCCTGCTTACCGGCGCGCATACTCCCGGAAGCCGCGCCCGGTCTTGCGGCCCAGACAGCCCGCCGCGACCAGGTGCTCCAGCAGCGGCGCGGGCGCCAGGCCCGGGTCGCGGAACTCGCGGTGCAGGACCTGTTCGATGGCGAGCGAGACGTCCAGGCCGACCACGTCCAGGAGTTCGAAAGGCCCCATCGGGTAGCCGCCGCCCAGCTTCATCGCGGCGTCGATGTCGTCCAGCGACGCGTAGTGCTCCTGGACCATCTTGATCGCGTTGTTCAGGTACGGGAAGAGGAGGGCGTTGACGATGAATCCGGCCCGGTCGCCGCAGTCCACCGGGTGCTTGCGGATCCTCGTGGTGAGGTCGCGGGCGGTGGCGTGCACGTCGTCGGCGGTCAGGACCGTGCGGACGATCTCCACCAGCTTCATCGCCGGGGCGGGGTTGAAGAAGTGCATCCCGACGACGTCCTCGGGCCGCGAGGTGGCGCGGGCGCAGGCGACCACGGGCAGCGAGGAGGTGGTGGTGGCGAGGATCGCGCCGGGCTTGCAGACCTTGTCGAACGCGGCGAACAGCTGCTGCTTGACCGCGAGGTCCTCGGCGACGGCCTCCAGCGCCAGGTCCACGTCCGCGAGGGCGTCCAGGGAACCCGTCGGGGTGATCCGCGCGAGGGCCTGGTCACGGGCCTCGGCGGTCATCCTGCCCTTGTCGACGGAGCGCGAGAGCGACTTGTGGACACGGGCCTTGGCGGCGTCCGCCTTCTCCTGGCCGCGGGCCACGAGGACGACCCCGTACCCCGCCTTGGCGAAGACCTCGGCGATGCCGGAGGCCATCGTTCCGGAACCCGCGACGCCGACGGTGCGGATCTCCCGGCCGGTGGTCAGCGGCGGAGCCTCCAGTGGCGTCAGCGCGTCCCGCACGACCGTTCCGCTGCCGGCCTCTTCGTACGTGTAGAAACCGCGGCCCGCCTTGCGGCCGGTCAGCCCGGCCTCGCTGAGCTGCCTGAGGATCGGCGCGGGGGCGTGCAGCCGGTCGTGCGACTCCGAGTACATCGCCTCCAGGACCGTGCGGGCGGTGTCGATGCCGATCAGGTCCAGGAGGGCGAGCGGACCCATCGGCAGGCCGCAGCCGAGCCGCATCGCGGCGTCGATGTCCTCGCGGGAGGCGTACTTGGACTCGTACATCGCGGCCGCCTGGTTCAGGTAGCCGAACAGCAGCCCGTCCGCGACGAAGCCGGGGCGGTCGCCGACCGCGACCGGCTCCTTGCCCAGGTCGTGCGCCAGGTCGGTGACGGCGGCGACGGCCGTCGGGGCGGTGAGGACCGAGGAGACGACCTCCACCAGCTTCATCGCCGGGGCCGGGTTGAAGAAGTGCATGCCCAGCACCCGCTCGGGGCGCGCCGAGTCGGCGGCGAGCCGGGTCACCGAGAGGGCGTTGGTGCCGGTGGCGAGGATGGTATCCGGGCGGACGAGGGTGTCCAGCTCGCGGAAGACCTGGTGCTTGACCTCGTACGACTCGGGAACGACCTCGATGACCAGGTCCGCGTCGGCGGCCGCCGACAGCTCGACGGAGGTGCGGAACCGGGCGAGGATCTCCGCCCGCTCGACCGCGTCCAGCCGCTCCTTGCGCACCGAGCGGGCCGTGGACGCTTCGAGAGCGGCGACCGCCCGGTGGGTGGCGGCGCTGCTGATGTCGATGCCGATCACCGTGCGGCCGGCGCGGGCCAGCACCTCGGCGATGCCGGTGCCCATCGTGCCCAGACCGACGACGGCGACGGTGCGGAGGGAGGAGAGAGGGGTGGTGGAGGCAGGGATGTCCATCACGGGACTCCAGAGGAAGAAGGTGACGACTGAAAGGGGGCGTCTGCGAGCGGACCCGGTCCGCGGGGGACGGGCCGAACGGAAAGACGGACGCCGACGCACAGGAAGTGTGCGGACGCCGCGTGCCGTACCGGGTGGAGGATTTCGGCGGGCCCTGTCCCGGGCCTTGCCGTACGCGTACCGAAACGCCGAACCGACTGAACTTCTCCGTGCCGCGCGGGCCCGGAGTACCCCCTCGTGGCGGCTGCGTCACCAGGCCGCCAAGAGTTGATCGTGCAGCGGGTGTTGAGCCCTGTGGTGGGGGCGACCCGCTCACTTGAGACTAACCGGCGGGTAACGAGCGCGCCAGCCCCCGGCGGGCGCCCCCGCATGTGATCCATGTCGCGTCCGCGGTCCACGGGCTGGCTAGGCTGACGGGCATGGACGAGGAACTGCGGTCCCTGATCGACCGGCTGGGCGAGGAAGCGGAGGGCGCCGAGGAGTCCGCGGCGTACGAACGGCTGATCGCGACGGAGGACCAGGAGGCACTGGTCCGTGTCCTCACCGAACCCCAACAGCCCCTCTGGGCGCGCGAGATCGCCGCCTTTCGGCTGGGTGTCGCCGGGGACCGGCGGGCCTTCGAAGCACTGGTCCTGCTGCTCAACCACCGGGATCCGGAACGCTGCGTGTCCGCCGCGTACGCGCTGGCCCGGCTCGGCGACCCGCGCACCGCCCGCGCCGCCGCGGCCCTCGCCACCAACACCATGCGCACCGCGTACGCCCTGCATCCGGTGCGGCTGCTGACCGAACTGCGCGCCCCGGAGTCCGTACCGGCACTCATCACCACCCTGCGCGGGCTGCTCGCGCCGGGCGAGCCGCACTGGCGGGTGGCGCTGGCCTGCGTGGAGGGCCTGGGTCAACTGCGGGACGCACGCGCGCGCCCGGTACTGGAGGCGGCACTGGGTCAGCCGCGCCTGCGCGCGGCAGCCGCCGCCTCGCTGAGCCGGCTCGTGTAACGCACCTCGGCTTTTGCCGTGGCACACCCGGTTCCCCGCCCCCGTCACATCAGGCTGAGCTGGGTGGGTCCGGTCGGCTCCGGGTGTGGGGGTGCTGGGGCGATGCGGCGGGCTTCCGCGCTGCGGGTGGGGCCGATTCCGTACTCGGCCGCCAGTTCGTGGACGGTACGGGTGATGCGCCGCTGGTACCAGGTCGGGGCGTAGGCCCCGGAGGCGTACAACTGCTCGTACCGGCCGACCAGTTGCGGGTGGTGCGCGGACAGCCAGGACATGAACCACTCCCGTGCCCCCGGCCGCAGGTGCAGGGCGAGCGGGGTGACGGAGGCCGCCCCGGAGGCGGCGATGGCGCGGACCGTGGCGCGCAGCTGCTCCCGGGAGTCGCCGAGGAAGGGGATCACCGGGGCCATCAGCACGCTGCAGGAGAGGCCGTGATCGGTGAGGGTGCGCACGGCGTCCAGGCGGCGCTCGGGGGAGGGGGTGCCGGGCTCGACCGTGCGCCACAGCTCGCTGTCGACGAAGCCGACCGACAGGGAGACGCCGACCTCGGTCACCTTCGCCGCCTCCTGGAGGAGGGGCAGGTCGCGCAGGATCAGGGTGCCCTTGGTGAGCAGCGAGAAGGGGTTCGCGTAGTCGCGCAGGGCCTCGATGATGCCCGGCATCAGCCGGTAGCGGCCCTCCGCGCGCTGGTAGCAGTCGACGTTCGTGCCCATCGCGATGTGCGCGCCCTGCCAGCGGCGGTCGCCGAGCCTGCGGCGGACCAGCTCGGCGGCGTTGACCTTGACCACGATCTGGGAGTCGAAGCCGAGGCCGGTGTCAAGGTCCAGATAACTGTGGGTCTTGCGCGCGAAGCAGTACACGCAGGCGTGAGAGCAACCGCGGTACGGGTTCACCGTCCATTCGAACGGCATCCGGGACGCGCCCGGCACCCGGTTGACGATCGACCGGGCCCGCACCTCGTGGAAGGTGATCCCGCGGAACTCCGGGGTGTCGAAGGTACGGGTGCGCACCGAGTCCGCGTCGAAGAGCGCGGCCCCCGGTGCTGCGTCGCCGTCCGTCGGGCCATCGGCCGCGTTCTCGGTCAGCTGGTTCCAGCGCATGGACGCCTCCTAGGCAGTGCGGACCAAGAATAGAACACATGTTCCCTTCGGTGCCACCACCCGGATTGTGGCGGTCGCCCCCGAGGTGGTTGGGTGAGCGCAGCCACCCGGAAGACCGACTACTGGAGGAAGAGGCATGGCGCAGGTAGAGGCCACGACCGAGCGGATCATCGCGGCGGATGCGGAGACGGTGTTCGACACGCTGGCCGACTACAGCGGCACGCGCGAAAAGCTCCTGCCCGCACACTTCAGCGAGTACGAGGTGCGCGAGGGCGGCGACGGCGAGGGCACCCTCGTCCACTGGAAGCTCCAGGCCACCAGCAAGCGCGTCCGGGACTGTCTGCTGGAGGTCACCGAGCCGACCGACGGCCAGCTCGTGGAGAAGGACCGCAACTCCTCCATGGTGACCACCTGGACGGTCACCCCGGCCGGGGACGGCTCGTCCAAGGCCGTTGTCGCCTCCGTGTGGACGGGTGCCGGCGGAATCGGCGGATTCTTCGAAAGGGCCTTCGCGCCCAAGGGACTTGCCCGCATCCACGACGAGCTGCTGGCCAACCTCGCCCACGAGGTCGAGAAGTAACTCCGCCCACTCCCGCGGCCGTTACGGGAAGCTCCGCCACTCACCGGTTCGAGTGGTCTTCCGTGACGGCCGGTTGTGCGTCGTCAGGGCTCCCACCGGCCCAGATGCCCACCCCGTAGCTGCCGCGCGTCAATCATCGTGCTTGCCCCGCCTTGTCGCCGAATGCAACAAATGGGCGGCGCAGGCGCGACGAGACGGCGCGACGAAGGGGAGCGGAAACGTGGGCGGCATCACTCTGGTCAAGGACGGCAGGGACGCGCCGCAACCCGGCGACCTGCCCGCCGGGACACCGGCGTTCGAGGAGACGCGGGGATGGCCGGCGCCGGGCCCGGCGCACGGGGAGGCCCCGCCGGGACCGTACGGCAGCCCCCGCCGGGTCCGGCTCGTCTTCTGCGGACTGATGCTCGCGCTGCTGCTCGCCGCGCTGGAGCAGATGATCATCGCCACCGCCCTGCCCGCGATCGTCGGCGACCTCCAGGGCCTGGACCGGATGTCCTGGGCGATCACCGCGTACCTGCTGACCTCCACCATCGGGCTGCCGGTCTACGGGAAACTCGGCGATCTCTTCGGCCGCAAGGGCGTCTTCCTCTTCGCCATCGTCGTCTTCGTCGTCGGCTCCGCACTGGCCGGCTGGTCCCGGACGATGGACCAGCTCATCGCCTTCCGCGCGCTTCAGGGGGCAGGCGCGGGCGGGCTCATGATCGGCGTGCAGGCGATCGTCGCGGACCTGGTGCCGCCCCGTCGGCGCGGCCGCTTCATGGGCCTCATCGGGGCCGCCTTCGGACTCGCCTCGGTGGCAGGACCCCTGCTCGGCGGCTTCTTCACCGACCACGCCTCCTGGCGCTGGTGCTTCTACATCAACGTCCCCTTCGGCCTGGTCACCTTCGCCGTCGTCGCCGTCGTCCTGAAGCTGCCGAAGCCCGCCGTCCGCCCCCGCCTCGACCTCATGGGCGCCGCACTGCTCGCCGCCGCGTCGACCTGCCTGGTCCTGCTGAGCAGCTGGGGCGGTACGGAGTACGCATGGGACTCCCGGGTGATCCTCGGGCTCGCGGCGGGCGCGGCCGGAACGTCCCTGCTCTTCGTGGTCGTCGAGTACCACGCCGCCGAACCGCTCATCCCGCTGCGGCTGTTCCGCGACTCGGTCTTCAACGTCACCGGACTCGTGGGAGCCGTCGTCGGCGTCGCCCTGTTCGGCGCGGCGAGCTACCTCCCCACCTTCCTCCAGATGGTCGACGGCGCGAGCGCCACCGAGTCCGGGCTGCTCATGCTGCCGATGATGGGCGGCGTCGTCATCGCCTCGATCGTCTCCGGACAGCTCATCAGCGCCACCGGCCACTACCGCGTGTACCCGGTCCTCGGCTGCGCGCTGTCGGCGGCCGGGATGTGGCTGCTGTCCCGGCTGGAGCGGGGCACGCCGCAGCTCGACTACAGCATCTGGATGGCAGTACTCGGCGTCGGCGTCGGGCTGGTCCTGCCGGTGCTGGTGCTCGCCGTACAGAACTCCGTGCACCCGGGCGACCTCGGCACCGCCACCAGCGCCAACAACTACTTCCGTCAGATGGGCGGCTCCCTCGGCGCCGCGGTCTTCGGCACGCTCTTCGCCGGGCGGCTCGTCGACGCACTCGCCGATTCGCTGCCGGCGGGCGTCGCTCTGCCCGACGCCTCCTCCCTCACCCCGCAGCTGGTGCACGCGATGCCGCCGCGACTGCGCGACGCCTACGTGGAGGCGTATGCCGTGGCCATGCCGCGGATCTTCCTCTACTTGGTGCCGGTGCTCGTGCTCGGCCTGCTCATCGCCTGCTTCCTCAAGGAGAAACCGCTGGTGTCCGCGCACAACGCCCCCTCCGCCGCGGCCGTGGAACCCGCCGGGCCCGCCGTCCCGCACCCGCTGCCCGCGCCCCACCTCCCCTCGCCCGCACAGCAGTCGGGCGGCCTGCCGGTCCGCGGAACCGTCCGGCACCACGACGGCAACACCGTGCCGCGCGCCGCCCTCACCCTCATCGACGTGCTGGGCCGGCAGGTCGGGCGGTGCGCGAGCGGCTCCGACGGGCGGTACGGGCTGAGCGTGCACGGCCCCGGCGCGTACGTACTGATCGCGGCGGCCGACGGGTACCAGCCGCAGGCCGTCACGGTGACCGTGGGGGAGCGGCCGGTCGAGCTGGACGTGGTCCTCGGCGGCGCGGGACGCCTGGCCGGGTCCGTCGTCGGCGCCGACGGGAGTCCGGTACCGGACGCGGCCGTCACCCTCACCGACGGGCGCGGCGAGGTCGTCGCCTGCACGAGGAGCGGGCGCGAGGGGACGTACGTCCTGCCGGACCTGCTGGCCGGCGAGTACACGCTGGCCGCCAGCGCGCCGGAGCACCGGCCGACCGCGCTGCCGGTGCGCGTGCGGTCCTCCGGCGAGACCCGGCAGGACATCGAGCTGGCCGGGGGCGCGGTGCTGAGCGGCACGGTACGGGCGAACGGCGAGCGGCCGGTGGAGGACGCCAGAGTGACGCTGCTCGACGCGGCGGGCAACGTGCTGGACACCCTCACCACCGGGCCGGACGGCGCGTTCCGCTTCGCCGACCTGGCCTGCGGCGAATACACCGTCATCGCGGCCGGATACCCGCCGCTGGCGACCGTGCTCCGGGTGACGGGAACCGACCGCACGGAACGTGACCTCCGACTCGGCCACGAGGACTGAGAACCCGCCTCTCGGCGTACGGCGGACTGCCGCGCGGACCGGGCCCCGCGCACGGGCCTGAGGCTCCCCGCACGGTCGGTGACATCGAACTGCCGGTGCGGACACGGGAGTTCTCCCAAGCCGGAAAGCGCATGTTGTCAACCCCGGCGTGCACGGCGCACACGCGGCGTGCACGGCCGACTCCGCAGCTCGAACGGCCGACAAAGGTGTATGTCGACACCTTGCCGCGCTCCCGCGGCGGCAGGGACGGTAGAAGCGATCTTCGCCACTCTCCGTCACACCTCAGGAGCTGCGCATGAGCGTGACCCGCCGGTACCGGGACGTCTGGGAGGGTTTCTGGGAAGCCGCGCCGGAGCGGGTGGGCGCGGTCCTGTGGGACGCGGAGCCCGCCCTCACGGCCGGCGTCCACCTCGCTCTCTTCGAGCCCCACATGACCGAGCACGTACTGCCCGTCGTCGACCTCGGCTGCGGCAACGGCACCCAGACCCGCTACCTCGCCGACCGGTTCCCCCTGGTGGCGGGCGTGGACCTGGCGCCTGCCGCCATCGCGAGGGCCCGCAGCCTGGACCCCGGCGGGCGGGTGCGGTTCACCGTCGCCGACGCCACCGACCCGGCCGCCGTACGGTCACTGCGCACGGAGCTGGGCGACGCACAGGTGTATCTGCGCGGTGTGCTGCACCAGGCCGGACCCGCCGACCGGGAGGCGCTCGCCGGAGCCGTGGCGGAGCTGGTGGGGGAGCGGGGGCGGGCCTTCGTGGTGGAGCCGGCGGAGGCGGCCGGCGACATCCTCGACGCGCTGGCCCGCGACCCCGAGGGACCGCCGCCCAAACTGCGCCCGCTCCTCGCCCACGGGATAGCCACCGGAGGGCTCGCCGAGGACCAGGGGCCGGAGCTGTTCCGGGCGGCCGGACTGCGGGTTCTCGCCGCCGGGGAACTGCCGCTGACCACCACCGAGTACCTCGTGGACGGCACCCGGATCGAGCTGCCGGCGCGCTGGCTGGTGGTGGGCCGGGGGCGGTGAGCGCCGGGAGGGGCTGCGCGGTGCCACCGGATTCCGTACGTACACTCACCAGGCATGACGCAGCTGTGCACGGGTGATGACCGCGGTATGCCGAGCGAAGGGTGTGAGCATCGGTGAAGATCCTCATCAGTGCCGACATGGAGGGCGCCACCGGGGTCACCTGGCCGGCCGACGTCCTGCCCGGCACCCCGCAGTGGGAGCGCTGCCGGGCGATGTTCACCTCCGACGTGAACGCGGCCGTCCTCGGCTTCTTCGACGGCGGCGCGGACGAGGTCCTCATCAACGAGGCCCACTGGACCATGCGCAACCTCCTGCTCGAACGGCTCGACGAACGCGCCCTGATGCTCACCGGGCGCCACAAGTCGCTCAGCATGGTCGAGGGCGTCCAGCACGGCGACGTCGACGGCATCGCCTTCGTCGGCTACCACACGGGCGCCGGCGCGGAAGGCGTCCTCGCGCACACCTACCTCGCCAACTCGCTCACCGGGGTGTGGCTCAACGGCAGGCGCGCGAGCGAGGGGCTGCTCAACGCGCATGTCGTCGCCGAGTACGGGGTACCGGTCGTCCTCGTCACCGGCGACGACCTGACCTGCGAGGACGCCGACGGGTACGCGCCCGGGGCGCGCAAGGTGGCGGTCAAGGACCACGTCTCGCGGTATGCGGCCGTGTGCCGGACACCGGCTCGTACCGCGGCCGACATCCGGGCCGCCGCCGAGCGGGCCACCGCGCTGGCGGTGCGTCACGAGCCGGTGCGCGGCGGACCCTTCACGGTGGAGCTGGAGTTCGACGCCGCCCACCTGTCCGACGTGGCCACCGTCGTGCCGGGAGTGGACCGAAGCGGCGAACGGCGTGTCGCCTACTCCAGCCCGACGATGTATGAGGGCATTCGTACCTTCAAGGCGGTCACCACGATCGTCTCGTCCGCTGTGGAGGAGCAGTATGGGTGACCACGACATCGACCGGACCGCGCTGGACGAGGTGGTCGCCTTCACGTCCGACCTCATCCGCATCGACACCACCAACAGGGGCAGCGGCGACTGCTTCGAGCGGCCGGCCGCCGAGTACGCCGCCGAGCGCCTCGCCGACGCGGGCCTCGACGTGCACCTGCTGGAACGCACCCGGGGGCGCACCAACGTCGTCGCCCGCATCGCCGGGACGGACCCGTCCGCGGACGCGCTCCTGGTCCACGGCCACCTCGACGTCGTTCCGGCCGAACCCGCCGACTGGTCCGTGCACCCCTTCTCCGGGGAGGTCCGCGACGGCGTGGTGTGGGGGCGCGGCGCCGTCGACATGAAGAACATGGACGCGATGGTGCTGTCCGTCGTCCGTGCCTGGGCGCGTACCGGGGTGCGGCCGCGCCGGGACATCGTAATCGCCTACACCGCCGACGAGGAGGCCAGTGCGATCGACGGCGCCGACTTCCTCGTCGAGGAACACGCGCATCTCTTCGAAGGCTGCACGGAAGGCGTCAGCGAGTCCGGCGCGTACACCTTCCACGCCGGACCAGGCATGGAGATCTACCCCATCGCCGCGGGTGAGCGAGGTACGGGCTGGCTCAAGCTCACCGGCTACGGGACGGCGGGGCACGGCTCCAAGGTCAATCCCGCCAACGCGGTGAGCCGTCTGGCAGCCGCCGTCGCCCGGATCGGCGAGCACGAGTGGCCGGTGCGTCTGACCCCGACGGTACGGGCCTGCCTGCGGGAGCTGGCCGCACTGCACGACCTGGACACCCCCGATCCGGACGACCCCGCCTTCGACGTGGACGCCCTGCTCAACAAGCTCGGCCATTCCGCCCGCCTGGTGGAGGCGACCGTGCGCAACAGCGCCAACCCGACCATGCTGACCGGCGGTTACAAGGTCAACGTCATCCCCGGCAGTGCGACCGCGCACGTTGACGGAAGGTTTCTGCCTGGCAGCGAGGAGGAATTCGCCGCGACCATGGACCGGCTGACCGGGGAGTACGTCGACTGGGAGTTCCACCACCGCTCGCCCGCCGTCGAGGCACCGGTCGACTCACCGACCTACCGGCAACTGGCGCGCTCGGTGAGGAAGTTCGCGCCGGAGGGGCGCGTCGTGCCGTACTGCATGTCGGGGGGTACGGACGCCAAGCAGTTCGCCAGGCTCGGTATCACCGGCTACGGGTTCTCGCCGCTGAAGCTGCCCGAGGGCTTCGACTACGAGGCGCTCTTCCACGGGGTGGACGAACGCGTCCCGGTCGAAGCACTGCACTTCGGGGTGCGCGTGCTGGACCATTGCCTTCGCAGGGCTTGACGCCCGCGCAGTCCGACGACCACAGGGCTCAGGGAAGTCCGACCACAGCCGGGGAGTTGCAGCATGGTGCCCATCGGGCCTTACGGAAGCTGGCCGTCACCGATCGACGCCGCGCTCGCCGCCTCGCACGACGGGGCACCGCAGTTCGTCGGCACGGTCGGCGACGAGGTGTGGTGGACCGCCCCCCGCCCCGAGGAGGCCGGCCGCCGGGCGCTGCTGAGGCTGCTGCCGGACGGCGGCGAGGAGTCCGTCCTGCCGGCCCCCTGGAACGTGCGCAGCCGGGTCGTCGAGTACGGCGGACAGCCCTGGGCCGGAACCCCGCGGGCCGCGGGCGGGCCGCTCGTCGCCTTCGTGAACTTCGCCGACCAGCGGCTGTACGCCTACGAGCCGGACGCCCCCGCCGCCGCCCCGCGCCCGCTGACCCCCCTCTCGCCCGTCGGTGGCGGACTGCGCTGGGTCGACCCGGTGATCCACGGCGACGAGGTGTGGTGCGTACTGGAGGAGTTCACCGGCCCGGCGGCCACCGACGTGCGCCGGGTGATCGCCGCCGTGCCGCTGGACGGATCGGCGGCCGGGGACCGCACCCGGGTACGGGAGCTGAGCGACGGCCGGCACCGTTTCGTCACCGGGCCACGGCTCTCCCCGGACGGCCGGCAGGCCGCCTGGATCGGCTGGGACCACCCCCGGATGCCGTGGGACGGCACGGAGGTGCTGGTCGCCGAGATCCCCGCCGGCCGAGAGCCGTTCACGGGCGCGCGCACCGTCGCGGGCGGCGAGCAGGAGTCGGTCTGCCAGGTCGAGTGGGACCGTGACGGGACCCTGCTGTTCGCCTCCGACCGGGGCGGCTGGTGGGAGCTGTACCGGCTGCGCAGGGACGGGACCCGCATCAGCGGGGCGCTGTGCATGGGCCGGGAGGAGGAGTTCGGCGGACCGCTGTGGCAGATCGGACTGCGCTGGTTCCACCCCCTGGACAGCGGACTGATCGCCGTCGTGCACGGCGGGGGCGCCACCGCGCTCGGCATACTCGATCCCGAGACCGGCGAACTCGTCGACGCGGCGGGCCCCTGGACCGCGTGGTCGCCCACCCTCGCCGTGTGCGGCGACCGGGTCGTCGGCGTCGCCGCCAGCCCGCGAAGCGGCCACGAGATCGTGGAACTCATCCCCGCCACCGGCCGTGCCCGTGTCATCGCCTCCCCGCACGACGACCCGGTCGACCCCACGTACTACCCCGAACCCCTCATCCGTACCTTCGTCGGCCCCCAGGGCCACGACATCCACGCCCACATCTACCCGCCGCACCACCCCGAACGGATCGCCCCCGCCGACGAGCTGCCGCCCTACGTCGTCTGGGCACACGGCGGTCCCACCGACCACGCGCCCCTCGTCCTCGATCTGGAGATCGCCTACTTCACCTCGCGCGGCATCGGCGTCGCCGAGGTCAACTACGGCGGCTCCACCGGCTACGGGCGCGAGTACCGCAACCGGCTGCGCGGCCAGTGGGGCGTCGTCGACGTCGAGGACTGCGCGGCGGTCGCCCTCGCCCTCGCCGAGGAGGGCACCGCCGACCCGCGCAGGCTCGCAGTCCGCGGCGGCAGCGCGGGCGGGTTCACCGTGGCCGCCTCCCTCGCGACGACGGACGTGTACGCGTGCGGCACCCTCAAGTACCCCGTACTCGACCTGGCGGCGTGGGCGACGGGGGAGACCCACGACCTGGAGTCCCGCTACCCCGAGTCCCTGGTCGGTCCGCCCGCGACCTGCCCCGAGGTCTACGCGCAGCGCTCGCCCGTCGAGAACGCCGACCGGATCACCGCCCCCTTCCTGCTGCTCCAGGGGCTCGACGACCCGGTCTGCCCGCCCGCGCAGGCCGAACGGTTCCTCGCTCTGATGACGGGGCGCGGCATACCGCACGCCTACCTCGCCTTCGAGGGCGAGGGGCACGGATTCCGCAGGGCCGACACCATGACCAGGGCACTGGAGGCCGAACTCTCGCTGTACGCGCAGGCCTTCGGCGCCGACCGCACCGACGTTCCACGACTGGAGCTCGACAAGTGACGCATCGCTCGCCCGAGTTGTCCCGGCCGGCACGGTTGCGCCCCGGTGCGCGGGTGGCCGTGGTGGCCCCCAGCGGCCCGGTGCCCGAGGACCGGCTGGCGCAGGGCCTCGACATCCTGCGCGGCTGGGACCTCGACCCGGTGGTGCTGCCCCATGTCCTGGACCGGCACCCGGAGTTCGGGTACCTGGCCGGGGACGACGCCGCCCGCGCCCGGGACCTCACCGAGGCGTGGTGCGACCCGACCGTGTCCGCCGTGCTGTGCGCACGCGGCGGGTACGGGGTCCAGCGCATGGTCGACCTCGTCGACTGGGCGGCCATGCGTGCGGCCACGGCGGCGTACGGCAGGCCCAAGGTCTTCGTCGGGTACAGCGACATCACCGCACTGCACGAGGCGTTCGCCCGGCGCATGGGCGTCGCCACCCTGCACGGCCCGATGACCGCGACGCTCGCGTTCCTCAAGGACGGCCCCACCCAGGAGTCCCTGCGCGCCACTCTCTTCGCCCCGGAGACCGTCCGTACGCTCGGCCTGCCCACCGCGCGCACCCTGGTGCCCGGACGGGCGCACGGCGTCACCCTGGGCGGCTGCGTCTCGCTGCTCGCCGCGGACCTCGGCACCCCGTACGCCAGGCCCTCCGCGCGCGGCGGTCTCCTCCTCATCGAGGACGTCGGCGAAGAGGCGTACCGGCTGGACCGCGTCCTCACCCAACTCCTGCGCTCCGGCTGGCTGGACGGCGTCGCGGGGGTCGCCCTCGGGTCGTGGGCCCAGTGCGGAGCGTACGAGCAGGCGGTCCGGCCCGTGCTGCTGGACCGGCTGGGCGGACTCGGGGTGCCCGTGGTCGAGGAACTCGGCTTCGGACACTCGGCGACCGCGCTGACCGTGCCGCTCGGTCTGCCCGCCGTGCTGGACGCGGACGCGGGAACGCTGACGCTGGACGCGCCCGCGCTGGTGTGAGCGCACCGCCGCCGCCCGCGGCGTCACTCGGGGCCGACGGTGTGGCCCGGCGCCCGGCGGTGCGGTGCCCGGTGGCGTGCCGGGCCGGTGACGAGGGGAGGCGCGCCACCGGACGTACCATCGCCGGATGTTCGAACCAGCCTCCCCCGCCCCCCACCACTCCGCCCCGGGCCCGCGGGTGGCCATCCGGCCGTTCCGCCTGACCGACGCGGAGGAGTTCACCGCGCGGGTCCGCGAGAGCCGAAAACTGCACGGGCCGTGGCTCGCGCCGCCGGACACCCCGGCGAAGTTCCGCAGGTACGCGGGCGCGCTGATCGACGACCCGACCCGCGTCGGTTTCCTCGTCTGCACCCGCGACGACGACCGCATCGCGGGCTTCGTCAACATCAACAACATCGTCGAGGGAGCCTTCCAGAACGGCGCCCTCGGCTACGGCGCGTTCGCGCACGCCGTCGGCCGCGGCCTGCTGTCCGAGGGACTGGACCTGGTGCTCGACCGCGCCTTCGGGCGTCTGGGCCTGCACAGGCTGGAAGCGAACATCCAGCCCGGCAACGAGGCGTCCCGAGCCCTCGTCCGTAAGGCCCACTTCCGGTACGAGGGCTTCTCGCCCGACTTCCTGTTCCTCGCCGGCGCCTGGCGCGACCACGAACGCTGGGCGCTCACCGCACCCGAGTACCGGCCCCGGATTCCTTCGCGGGAGCCCGGGCGGCGCGACGAGTGCGAGGCCCGCGCCGAGCACGAGGCGCGTGACTGAGCACCTCCCCGCGTCGGCACGCGCCCGCCCGGTCCGGCCGGGAGCCGGACGCCGGGCCGGGGAGCCGCGGCGTCGGACGCGCGCGGGGCCGGGGGTCAGGAACCCTCGGAGCCTCGCCGGTCCACGTACTCGAAGACCGATCCGTCCGGGTGCAGGACGACCAGGTTGCGGCCCGCCGGGGTGACCACCGGACCTGCCACGATCTGCGCACCGGCTGCGGTGAGGGTCAGGCGGGCCTCGTCCACGTCCTTCACCGCGACCGTCGCCGCCACCTTGCGCAACAGGTCGATCTCCTCGCGGGGGCCGCTCATCACCAGGAAGCAGCCGACGGCGGCCACGGACACCCCGCCGCGCTCGAAGCGCAGGGCGCGCGATCCCGTGATGCGCTCGTAGAAGGCGGCCGTGGTGTCCAGTGCTGCGGTGTCGTCCACGTAGACGCGCAGGGTGGTTCCCAAGATCTCCATACGGAGAAGGGTAGTTGGGCGGGGGAGCGGAGGAGGTTCGTTCCGCCCTGCGAGCCGTCGTGCGGTGCGAGGGCGCGGGGCGCCGGGCGGGCGGGTCAGGGGCGGCAGAGGACCTCGCCGTGCGGCACCATGAACCAGGCGTCCTGGTGCGCACCCCACTCGCGCCAGCCGTCCGCGATCTCCGCGAGACGGTCGGCGGTGGTGTGCCCGCCCTCCACCGCGAGCGCCGCGTACGAGGAGGACACCGTGCGGTCCGCCCAGAGCCCGCTCCACCAGGCGAGTTCGTCCGGCTCCGCGTAGCACCAGACGCCCGCGGAGGACGTGATGTCGGTGAAGCCGGCCCGCTTGGCCCAGGAGCGCAACCGGCGTCCGGCGTCCGGCTCTCCGCCGTTGGATCGGGCCACCCTCCGGTACAGGTCCAACCAGCTGCGCATCTCCGGGAGTTCGGGAAACCAGGTCATCGCCGCGTAATCGCTGTCCCGGGCCGCGACGACACCGCCCGGTCGGCAGACACGGCGCATCTCGCGCAGGGCGGCCACCGGGTCACCGACGTGCTGGAGCACCTGGTGGGCGTGGACCACGTCGAAGGAGTCGTCGGGGAAGCCGAGGGCGTGGACGTCGGCCGTGGCGAACTCGACCTGGCGAAGATCGCGTTCGGCGGCCGTGGTGCGGGCCTGGACGAGTACGCCCGCCGCCGCGTCGACGCCGGTCACCCGCCCCTTCGGGCCGACCAGCTCCGCCAGGTCGGCGGTGATGGTCCCCGGACCACAGCCCACGTCCAGTACGCGGTCGCCCGGCCGGAGGTGGGGGATCAGGTACGCGGCGGAGTTGGCCGCGGTGCGCCAGGTGTGGGAGCGCAGTACGGACTCGTGGTGGCCGTGGGTGTAGACGGCGCTCTCCGCACCCGTTTCCCCGGCCGTTCCCGGCATCGCCTCGGTCATGGTGGTACCCCTTCGCACTCGCTAAGCGGTGAGTGCGTCTACGGTACGTCCGGGTTCTGCATGTTGAGATATGTGTCTCGCCGTACGGACACGAGGTAGAGGGGAACCGGCCGGTACGCCGACAGAGCAGGGCGGTCGCGAGGCGGCGCACCCCACTCGTCCGTCGGCCCTTCGCGCCCGCGGCGCCCTACCCCAGCGCCCGCAGCCTCTTGCGGGCGGGCCCCAGGGCGCGGCCCCGGGTCAACAGTCCTGCCCAGGGGTTGCGCTTGGCCTGTTCGATGACGGCCTCCACGTCGCCCAGGGACCACGTCCGCGCGTCCACCTCCGGATCCTCCACCTGGTCCCAGGAGACCGGCACCGCGACCGGTGCCCCCGCCAGGGCCCGGGGCGACCACGGTGCGACCGCCGTCTGGGCGTACCCGTTCCGCTGCACGTCCAGGTAGAGGCGTTCGCCGCGGGCCCGCTTGCGCACCGCTGTCGTGAGACGCGACGGATACCGGGCCGCCAGCGCTTCCGCGACGTCCTTGGCGAAGCTCCGTGACTGGTCGAAGGTGGTGTGGCCGTTCAGCGGCACCACCACGTGCAGCCCCTTCGACCCGGTGGTCATGACGGCGGACGGCAGCTGCAACTGGTCGAGCAATTCGCCCAGTTGGTGTGCCGCATCGCGCACCGCCCGGAAGTCGTTCCCGGGCGGGTCGAGGTCGAAGACCATCCGGTCCGGCCACGGCAGCCGGTCGGTGCGCGACAGCCAGCGGTGCACCGTCAGGCACGCCTGGTCGGCGAGAAGGACCAGGGTGGCGCTGTCGTCGCACACGACGTGCCGCACGATCCCGCCCTCCTTGTCGACCGGCGCCCGCCGTACCCACGGCGGCCAGCTCTCCGGGGTGTCCTTCTGCATGAACCGCGGACCCCTGAGGCCGTCCGGCAGGCGCTCCAGCATCAGCGGCCGGTCACGCAGTTGCGGCAGCATGAACATGGCGATCCGCCGGTAGTACGCCGCCAGATCGGCCTTGCTGACGCCGGGGTCGGGGAACAGGACCTTGCCGGGGCGGCGGACGGTGACATGGCGCCGACCGGCACGTACGACGAGCGTGCCGTCCGGATCCGCCGCGCCGGCACTGCCGTACGTCCCCGTTCCTGCGCCGGCAGCGCTGCGGATCACCGCACCACGCCCTTCTCCACCATCAGCCGCACGGCCGCGGCCACCGACCGGGCGTCGATGCCCGCGCCGTACAACTGCTCCTCGGGGCTCGCCGACCCGGGCATGCTGGACACCGAGAGGCGCACCATGCGCGGCGTCGGACGGCCGTCGGCGAACGCCTCGGCCACCGCGTCGCCGATGCCGCCCTCGGGGTGGTGGTCCTCGACCGTCACCAGGCAGCCGGTCTCCTCGGCCGCCGTCCACAGGGTCGGTGCGTCGACGGGCTTGACGGAGTACAGGTCGACCACCCGCACATCGATGCCGTCGGCCGCCACCAGGTCCGCCGCCGCCAGGGCCTCCGGTACCGTCGTCCCCGCCGCCACGAGCGTCAGCCGGTCCGCGTCGGAGCGCCGCAGGACCTTGCTGCCGCCGATCGGGAACTCCTCGTCGGGGCCGTACAGGACGTCCGTGGCGCCCCGGCCGGTACGCAGGTACCGGATCCCGCGCAGGTCGGCCATGGCCGCGACGAGCTTCGCGGTCTGGTTGGCGTCACTGGGGCACAGCACCGTGCTGCCGTGCACGGCCCGCATCATCGCCAGGTCTTCGAGGCCCATCTGGGAGGGCCCGTCCTCGCCGATGGCGACGCCCGCGTGCGAGCCGATCACGTTCAGGTCCGCCCGGCTGACCGCCGCCATCCGCAGGAAGTCGTGGGCGCGGGTCAGGAAGGCCGCGAAGGTCGACACGTACGGGACGTGGCCGCGCACCTGCATGCCGACGCCCGCCGCGACCAGGAGCTGCTCGGCGATGTAGTACTCGAAGTACCGGTCGGGGTGCTCCTTGCCGAAGTACTCGGTACGGGTCGAGTCGCCGACCTCGCCGTCCAGCGCCACCACGTCGCCGCGTGCCGCACCCAGCGCGGCCAGCGCCCTGCCGAACGCGTCGCGGGTGGCGACCTGCTCGCCGCCCTTCTCGAAGCGGGGCAGCGTGAGGTGCCCGCTGGGCACCGCGTGCAGGGTGCGGGCCGCCGACGGCTTGTGCACGTCGACGTGGACCGCCCGTACGCCGCCCAGCTCCGCGATGGCCTCCGTGGCGTCCTCCAGCGGCTTGCCGTGCTTGCCCTCCTGGTCGGCGACCGCGTCGACGCCCTTGCCCTTGACAGTCTTCGCCAGGACCGCGGTGGGCCGGCCGGTGGTCGAAGCGGCCTCGCGGTACGCCCGGTCCACCGCGTCCACGTCGTGCCCGTCGATCTCGACGGTGTGCCAGCCGAACGCCTGCAGACGGCGGGCGTACGCGTCGAGGTCGTGGCCGTGCCGGGTGGGGCCGCGCTGGCCGAGCCGGTTGACGTCGACGACCAGTGTCAGGTTGTCGAGGCCCTCGGCGGCAGCGTGCTCGATCGCCTCCCACACCGACCCCTCGGCCATCTCGCTGTCGCCGCTGATCACCCACACCCGGTAGGGAATCCGCTCCAGCCGCTTCCCGGACATCGCGATGCCGACGCCGACCGGCAGCCCCTGTCCCAGCGAGCCGGTCGCCACGTCCACCCACGGCAGCCGGGGCGTCGGGTGCCCTTCGAGACGACTGCCGCGGGTGCGGAAGGTGAGCAGCTCCTCGTCCGTGACGGCGCCCGCCGCCCGGTACAGCGAGTACAGGAGCGGCGAGGCATGTCCCTTGGAGAGGATCAGGTGATCGTTGCCGGGGTGGTCGGGGCGGTCGAAGTCGTAGCGCAGGTGGTTCGCCAGGAGTACGGCGGCCAGTTCGGCGGCGGACATCGACGAGGTCGCGTGACCTGACCCGGCCGTGTCAGTGGCGCGGATGGAGTCCACTCGCAACTGCTGTGCGAGGTCGATGAGTTCGGCGGTGGGCAGGCCCTGCTTCGGCATGTTGCTCCTCTGTGTCGTCGGTCTGCGGTACAAGTGGTCCCGCCGGACCCCCTGGGCCCGGCTGCGGAGCCCGTAGGACCGGTCGGCCGCTGGGGTCGCATCCGCGGCCGGATCCTCTGGACGGCTGGCCCGGCACCCTCGTCAGCTTCGGACCGACCAGGAGGCGACGGCGGACGGGGTGCTGCTGGACGACGGGGAGTCCGCGTCGGCGCGGGACCCTGGCCGCCGTCCTGGACAGCCGCTGGTCCAGCTCGGGCAGGACACGGTCCGCGATGTCCAGGAGCAGCCGGCGCGGCCGCCGCTGCGGGGTGCGGTCGCGGGCACCTCGGCCCCTCGGCCCCAGGGCGAGCGCATCGGTGAACATCGAGCCCTGGGCGGCGACTTCGCCCCCGTGTAACCGGCGCCCGCGACCACGAAGGTGCGGCGCGCGGCAACCTCGGTGGAGTCCGTCGCCGCGCGGCGGACATCTCGATCTGCCGGGTCGGGTGGTCCCGCAGGCAGAGCGCCTCCGCGAGCCCGCGGAAGCCGTGCGCGTGCTCGGCGGCACCGGGTATCGGCAGCAGCTTGTTGACGCTGCCCGCGGCCAGCACCAGCCGGTCATAGGGCAGTTCACTTGTCTGCCCCTCGGGATCGGTGCAGTGCACCCGTCGGCCGGAGAGGTCAGTGTGTTCGGCCTCGCCCGGTACGAGCCGTACACCCGGCAGCGTTCCGGTGAGTGAGACGCGTGCCCGGCGCGGCTCCAGGATCCCGGCCGCGACCTGGGGGAGCAGGGGAAGGCAGAGGAAGTAGTCGGTGGGGTTGAGCAGTACGACCTCGGCCCGGTCGCGTACCTGCCGGGAAAGGGTCCGCGCGGCCTGGGGGCCGGCGAATCCTGCACCTACGACGACGATGCGCGGACGGTTCACGATGGACTCCGGTGCAGTCGGGGCGGGTGCACGGACCTGTCCCGCGTGCCCTTCACCGGGACGCCCAAACGGCGTGATCGGTGTGTTTCCGGACGTCGTTGTGGTTACCCGGGAGATGTGCGCGTACACCGCGTACCGAAGCGCACGGATGGTGCGCCGCCGTACGCCCCAAGCCGCACGCACCCCGTGCGGAAGGCGCACCCCATGACTGACGCCGGGTACTTCCTGACGTGAGGTCTCGCCGCGTGTGGTGCGCGACGCGGTCGCCCCTTCCACCCCCGGCCACGGTCTGACCCTGCGCCACGAAGAGGCCGAACCCTACCGCCTCCCTGGACGAAACCCGCGGCCACCCCACCCCACGCCGGCCCTTCGGCGCGAGGGCGCACACCTCCACCGCAAATCGAACACCGCCGCGCCCACGAAGGGTTTGCGCCGAACGTGCGGGGTTACACGAAGCCCCGAGGCAGCCATGGCAAATACATCAGAGAACACCCCGAAGAAATCATCAACCAAGGCCGACGAAGAGCAGAGCGAAGGGCGTTCCCCGGAAAAGGGGAACGCGCGCAAGCCGGGCCCGATGCAAGTTCTGCGCGCAGCCCGCGAGCAGATCTCGGAACTCACCGGCATGCCTGCGGAATCCGTGTCCTCGTTCGAACAGACGGAGAACGGCTGGGTGCTTCTGGTGGAGGTGCTCGAACTCGAGCGCGTCCCCGACACCATGAGCCTGCTCGCTTCGTACGAGGTCCAGCTGGACCCGGACGGCGAGCTCACGGGATACCGCCGCGTCGGCCGTTACGAGCGCGGCCGGGCCGACAAGAAGTGAAGGCCCGGTCCGTACATCCGTACCCGAACTAAGGAGGGCCGGTCGGTATGAGCGTTGTTCCGGCACAGCAAGGTGGAGGCGGAGGCGGCACCAGCGGCCTCTACGACGTTTTGGAGCTCGTCCTGGACCGCGGACTCGTCATTGACGCGTTCGTCCGTGTGTCCCTGGTCGGCATCGAAATCCTGAAGATCGACATCCGTGTCGTGGTCGCGAGCGTGGACACCTACCTGCGCTTCGCCGAGGCGTGCAACCGCCTCGACCTGGAGACCGGCGCCAAGAAGCCCTCCGGTCTGACCGACATCACCGGCGACATGATGGAGAAGGGCGCGTCCGGCAAGACCAAGGGCGCACTGTCGGGGGCCGCCGAGACCATATCCGGCGCGTTCCAGCAGGCCCGCGACGAGAGCCAGTCGGAGTCGAAGCCGCGCGCCCGCCGCACCACGTCCCGCCGTAAGGAGGAGCAGGAATGAGCACGTACGTCTACGGCATCACCCGGGCGGGACACCCCGGGCTCCCCGAGGAGCTGACCGGCGTCGGCGACCCGCCACGCCCGGTCCACCTCGTGCGGACCGGTGAACTGTCCGCGATCGTCAGTGAGGCGCCGGAGGGACTACGGCCCAAGCGCCGCGACCTGCTGGCCCACCAGACGGTCCTCTCCGAGGCCGGCGCGGGCGGCGCGGTTCTGCCGATGCGCTTCGGCAGCGTCTCGCCGGACGACGAGGCCGTGCACACCGTCCTCGCCGAGCGCGAGAAGCACTACCTGGAGCGGCTCGACGCCCTGGAGGGCAAGGTCGAGTACAACATCAAGGCCTCCCACGACGAAGAGGCCGTGCTGCACCACGTCCTCGGCTCGAACGCCGAACTGCGCGCCCTGAGCGAGGCGAACAGGGCCGCCGGAGGCGGCACGTACGAGCAGAAGATCCACCTCGGCGAGCGCGTCGCCGCCGCCGTGCAGGCGCAGGAGAAGCACGACGGGCAGCTGGTGCGCCAGGTGCTCGAAGGCCACGCCGAGGACACCAACCCGGGCCCCGAGAGCACCGGTTGGCTGGCCAACGTGTCCTTCCTCGTGGAGCGTGACAACTCCGCGCCCTTCACCGAAGCGGTGGACGCGCTGCGACGCGAGGCCCCGCACCTGGTGCTCCAGGTCAATGGACCGCTCCCCCCGTACAGCTTCGTGGAGTAGCCCCGTGGGCCTCCTGGGAGAACTGCTCCTGCTTCCGCTTGCTCCTGTCCGCGGCACCAATTGGGTGCTGCGGCAGGTGGTCGCGGAGGCGGAGAAGCAGTACTACGACCCGTCGGCCATCCAGAGCGAGCTCCGCCGTCTTGAGGAGAGCCTTGAGGCCGGCGAGATCGACGAGGCCGAATTCGACCGCCGCGAGGACGAGCTTCTCGACCGGCTGGAGCAGAAGAGGATCGAAGGAAAATGAACAACAGGCTCGGACTGGGGCTCGCCGTGGGCGCGGGCTATCTGCTGGGGCGGACCAAGAAGCTGAAGTTCGCCTTCGCCGTCGGCACTTTCGTCGCGGGTAAGAAGCTGCAGCTGAGCCCGAAGGCGCTGATGGACCTCGCGTCCTCGCAGCTGCAGAACAACCCGCAGTTCAAGGAACTGGGCGACCAGCTGCGCGAGGACATGCGCGGCGCGGGCAAGGCCGCCACCGGCGCGATCATCAACCGCCAGCTGAGCGGTCTCGCGGACAAGCTGCACGACCGCACGCTCAACGTGCAGGACAAGGCGGCGGGCGTCGTCCCCGACATCACCAGCATGAAGGACCAGGACCAGGACGAAGAGCCCGAGGAGGAAGAGGAGGAGGAGCAGCGCGAGGCGCCCCGGCGGCAGACCCGCAAGAAGGCCGCCTCCTCCGACACGGATGCCGAATCCGGCTCCCGCGGCCGCCCCGGTTCGGGCTCCGGCTCCCGTACGGCGAAGAAGACCGCCTCCTCCACCGGCAGCAGGACCGCCTCCTCCGCGGCGAAGAAGACCGCCTCGGGCACGGCGAAGAAGACCGCCGGTGCCTCGAAGACCGCCGGCGCCACGAAGAAGACGGCGGCGAAGAAGACCGCCGCGAAGGGGGGCCAGCGCCGTGGCTGACATCAAGGACACCACCAAGGGCGCCGTCGGCGCCCTCAAGCCGGACAGCGAGATCACCGACCGGCTCAAGCAGGAGGCACAGGCGTACCTCACCGCTCAGGTCACGCGGATCCTGACCGGCGCGGGCCGCAAGCTCGGCGAGTCCACCGTGAAACTCAACGACATAGCCGAGGGCAACAGCCCCGGCTTCGCCAAGCTCGCGCTGGACGGCGGCCGGAAGATGGCCGAGGGCAAGGGCCCCATGCGCACCGCCGTGGAACTCGGCGCGGGCCACGTGAAGGACAAGGCCAAGGACGCCTTCTCCGGCCTCTTCGGCGGCAAGGGCAAGCGGAAGAAGGGCGGCGGCGGAGGCAAGCCGATCGTCATCCTGGAGACCATCGACGTCGGCGTGCCGGTGCGCACCGCCTACGACCAGTGGACCCGGTACGAGGACTTCTCCACCTTCGCCAAGGGCGTCAAGAGCGCGACGACCGCCGACGACACCACCTCCGACTGGAAGCTCAAGGTCTTCTGGTCCAACCGCAGCTGGAAGGCACACACCACCCAGCAGGTTCCCGACCAGCGGCTGTCCTGGACGTCCGAGGGCGCGAAGGGCACCACCAAGGGCGTCGTCACCTTCCACGCGCTGGGCGACAACCTCACCCGAGTGCTGCTCGTCATCGAGTACTACCCCAAGGGGCTGTTCGAGAAGACCGGCAACATCTGGCGCGCCCAGGGCCGCCGGGCCCGGCTCGACCTCAAGAACTACGCCCGTCACATTTCGATGAAGGGTGAGATCGACGACGGCTGGCGGGGCGAGATCCAGGACGGCGAGGTCGTCAAGACCCACGAGGACGCCATCGCCGAGGAGGAAGAGGCCCGCGCCGAGCAGGAGGAGCAGGACGGTCGGGAGGAGGGCGAGCAGCCCGACGACGACCGTCCCGAGGACGAGCACGAAGAGTACGACGAGGACGACGAGCAGGACGAGGAGCAGGACCCCGAGGCGGAGTACGAGGAAGAGGACGAGGCCGCGGAGGAAGAGGACCCGGAGGCCGAGTACGAGGAGGAGGGTGAGCCGGTCGACGAGGACGAGGAAGCCGACGCAGAAGGCGAGCCGGAGGCCGAGTACGACGAGGAGGCCGGGGAAGCGGACGAGGAGGAAGAGGACCCCGAGGCCGAGTACGAGGACGCCGAGGTGGTCGACGAGGACGACGAGGAGGACGCGGACTCCCGCAAGCAGCGTGAGTACGAGGACTCCGGAGACAAGGGCCGCTGATGACGACCGCGAGCAGAATGCCGGACCCGTACGGGTCCGGCGGCGGGGCCAACCTCGCCGACATCCTGGAACGGGTCCTGGACAAGGGCGTCGTGATCGCAGGCGACATCAAGATCAACCTGCTGGACATCGAGCTCCTCACGATCAAGCTCCGGCTGATCGTGGCCTCGGTCGACAAGGCCAAGGAAATGGGCATCGACTGGTGGGAGGACGACCCGTCGCTCTCCTCGGGAGCCAGGCGGCGCGAGATCACCGAGGAGAACGAGCGGCTGAAGCGGCGCATCGCCGACCTTGAGGCGGACTCCGCGGGAAGCACGGAGCGGGAGCTTGAATCCGCTCCGGACGGGAACACAGAAAAGGCATGACGGCAGCGAACGAGATGAACCACCCGCAGAGCGGCACGAACGCGGAGACGGACGGCCGGGCCCCGGCCCGCCCGGAGTCCCAGCAGGCCCCGTCGGGGCACCCCGGGCTCCCGGAGGACGAACTCCGCTACGTGTACGCCGTGACCCGCCCCTTCGAGGGAGTCCTCCCCGAAGAGGGCGGGCGCGGGCTGGACGGCGAGCCGCCGCGGCTGCTGCACCACGGGGACCTGGTGGCGGTGGTCAGCCCGGTGCCGGCCGCGGACTTCGACGAGGCGCCCCTCAAGGCCCACCTCGAAGACCTCGACTGGCTCGCCGAGACCGCCCGCACCCACCAGCGGGTCATCACCGCACTGACCACCGTCACCAGCCCGCTGCCGCTGCGGCTCGCGACGATCTGCCGCGACGACAGCGGGGTCCGGCGGCTCCTGGAATCCGGACGCGCCAGGTTCGTCTCCGCCCTCGACCGGCTCGACGGACGGGTCGAGTGGGGGGTGAAGGTGTACACCCACACCCCGCCTCCCGCCGCGCCGTCCCCCGAGCAGGCCCCGGCACCGAGCGCGGACGCCCCCGGCGCCGGACGCAGCTACCTCCAGCAGCGGCTCGCGCACCGGCGTACCCGGGAGACCGCGGCGAACCGGGCGGACGCGGTGTGCCGCAGGCTCCAGGAGGAACTGTCGCAGTCCGCCGAGCACACGGTGCTGCACCGGCTGCAGGACGGCAGGCTCTCCGGCCGCAGCGGCCAGAACGTCCTCAACGCCGCCTTCCTGGTGCCCCGCGCCGCCAGCGAGGCCTTCGTCGAGCGGGTGCGCGCACTCACCCCCGGCGACGACGAGAGCGTCAAGGTCGAGCTGACCGGCCCCTGGGCCCCGTACTCCTTCACCGACATCGGCGAGGAGGAGCCCACATGAGCCACTACACCGACGACCACGACATCGACGCCCTCGCCCAGCGCGAGATCGCCCTCGTCGACCTGCTCGACCGGCTGCTCGGCGGGGGAGTCGTGATCAGCGGTGACCTGACCCTGCGGATCGCCGACGTCGACCTCGTACGGATCGACCTCAACGCGCTCATCAGCTCGGTCAGCGAGAACGTGCCCTCTCCCTTCGAGGACATGAACTGACATGGCCTCGACCGACGAGGAGCAGAGGGGAGTTGCCATGAATGAGAAGCGGCCGACGGGTCTCGACAAGGTCCTCGACGGCCTCGACGAAGCCCTCACCGGCGTCACGGACCTGCCCGGCACCACCACGAGCGCCGAGTTCGGCGCCACCGACCTGGACACCGCGGTGGCCACCGGCCGCGCCGGGAACATCAGCCTCGGCTCCAGCGCCGCCGCACCGGCCACCACCGGGGACGAAGCCAGGCGCAAGCAGGTCGAACTCGACGCCGACACCGTCGAGCACGACCTGGCCAAACTGGTACTGACCGTCGTCGAGCTGCTGCGCCAGCTCATGGAACGTCAGGCGCTGCGGCGGGTGGAGACCGGTGAACTCACCGAGGACCAGGAGGAGCGCATCGGCATGACGCTGATGCTGCTGGAGGACCGGATGGGCATCCTGCGCGAGAAGTTCGGGCTGAAGCCGGAGGACCTCAACATCGACCTGGGCCCGCTCGGACCCCTCCTCCCGCGCGACTGACGCGACTGAGACGCCCGCCCGGGCGCGGGGGGGGGGGGCCCCCCCCCCCCCCCCCGGGGGGGGGGGGGGCCCGCCCCCCCCCCCCCCCACAACGCACGAAGCCCACCACACCAAACACCAACACCACACCA
>NZ_JACHEM010000002.1:570680-644642 GCF_014207445.1 Streptomyces candidus
GTTCGGGGGGGGGGGTGGGCCCGCGCCCGGGGCCCCCCGAATCCGTCGCGAGGAGCAGCCCTCCCCACGAACGCGGGGAGGGCTGCGTGCGCGCCCGGGGCCCCCCGAATCCGTCGCGAGGATCCCCGCGAACACTTCCCCCGAAGGACCGAGGTGTTGTGACCAGCCGCTCCGACGACCGGAAAACCCGGATCACCATCCTGGTGGCGCTCGCCGCCAACCTCCTCATCGCCGCCGCCAAGGCTGTCGGCGGCGTGATCGCGTCCTCACCCGCACTGCTCTCCGAAGCCGCGCACTCCGTCGCCGACAGCATCAACGAGGTCTTCCTGCTGGCGGCACTGCGCCGCAGCCGCCGCCCCGCGGACCGCCGGCACCCCTTCGGATACGGCAAGGAACGCTACTTCTGGTCCCTGCTCGCCGCCGTCGGCATCTTCGTGCTCGGCGCGGGCTTCTCCTTCTACCAGGGCATCTCGGCCCTCGGCTCCCCCGCGGCCGGGGAGACCGGCACGGGCTACCTCGCCGGCCTCGTCGTGCTCGGCGTGGCCCTGCTCGCCGAGGGCACCTCGCTGGTGCGCGCGCTGCGGCAGGTCCGCCGGACGCCGGGCAGGAGCCTGGCCCAGGACCCGGCGCTGCGCACCGTCGTCGCGGAGGACGGCACGGCCGTGGTCGGCGTGCTCATCGCGATGACCGGGATGATCCTGCACATGACCACCGGGCACGTCGTCTGGGAGGCGGCGGCGTCCCTGTGCATCGGTCTGCTCCTGGTGTACGTGGCCTACCGGCTCGGCTCCGACGCACGTGCCCAGCTCATCGGCGAGGCGGTCGACCCCGAACTGCGCGACGGCATCCGCGACCTGCTCGACGAGCAGCCGGAGATCGACCGCGTGGCTTCGCTGCTCACGATGCGGCTGGGCCTCGACTCCACGCTGGTGGCGGCACGTATCGACCTCCGGCCCGGCCTGGACAGCGAACGCGTCGAGCTGGTCTCGGAGCGCATCAAGCGGAACATAGGGGAGACCTGGCCCGAGGCGGACCAGGTCTTCCTCGATGTGACGGAGGCGCCGACGGACATGGACGGCGAGGGGGAGCTCGTCCCGCAGCGGCGCTAGAGGCTGTTGCTCAGCGCGATCGGCAGCGGGCGGTACACCGTGAGCGCCTCGTCCGCCTTGTCCACGACGAACGCGGCCGGAGCCGTGGCCACCTCGCCGTCGAACGCGAGCGGCGTGCCCGGCTCGATGCCCGCCACCCGCAGCCGGCGCATCCGCCCCGCCGCGTGGAAGGCGGACCTGCTCAGCGGACCGGCGAGCGCGGCCAGCATCAGCCGCAGCCCGGGCAGCCGGCCCCCGTGCACCACCCGGACGTCCAGCAGCCCGTCCGCGAGGTCGAAGCGGCGGCCCGGCGTGGGGCCCATCCGCTGGTACAGGCCGTTGCCCGCGAACAGCATCCACATCCCGCGCCGCTTGCCGCGCACCTCCGCCTCCAACGGCCGCTCCCCGCGCAGTACTTGGAAGGCGGCCAGTACGCCGGCGGGCCAGCCGCCGATGCGCGGCGACCAGTGCTCGCGGATGCGGACCAGCTCCGGGTAGACGCCGAGGCTGAAGGTGTTGAGGAAGTAGCCGGGGGCGCCGTCCGGGTTCGGGCCCGGGGTGAACCGGCCCAGGTCGACCTTGACCGCGTCCCCGGCCGTCAGCGCACGGCAGGTGTCGTCCACGGTCTCTATGCCGAGGTCGTACGCGAAGTGGTTGAGGGTGCCGCCGGGGAACACGGCGAGCGGAATCCCCGCACGGGCGGCGGCCACGGCCGCCCGGTTGACGGTGCCGTCTCCGCCGCACACGCCGAGCGCACGGGCGCTCTTGACGGCCCGGTCGATTTCGTCGCACAGATCATCGGGTTCCACCTCGCGCACCTCGGCCGCGGGAAGTGCCTCCCGCACCAGGGCAGCCTTGGCCGTGGCGCTGCCGGACGCCTTGTTGACGACGACGACCAGATCCTTGCCGCCGGGCAGCCGGGGCGCCTCGGTGTGAGGGCGACCGGGGGAGGGCAGCTGGTCCCGGGTCGGCACCAGCCCGCGTACCGCGAACGCGGCCCCCACGCCGAGTGCCGCACCGACCGCCACATCGCTGGGGAAGTGCGCGCCCGTGTAGATGCGCGACAGCGCGACCGCGCCCGCCACCGGCGCCACGACCGCACCCCACCCCTTCGACTCCAGCGCGACACCCGTCGCGAAGGCCGCGGCGGACGCCGAGTGCCCCGAAGGGAAGGACGTGGTCACGGGCTGCCGCTTCAGCTGCCGCATCAGCGGGACGGCGTCCAGGACGGGCCGTATGCGGCGTACGGAACGTTTGCCGACGGTGTTGACGGTCGCCGAGGCCAGTGCGAGGGAGGCGACCCCGCGCATCGCGGCCCGCCGCGAGCGGGTGCTCTTGCCGACGGCGACGATTCCGGCCGCGGCACCGAACCACAGCAGCCCGTGGTTCGCGCTCTGGCTCAACCGGGGCAGCACCCGGTCCGCGCCCGGCCAGTGCCGCGAGGCGACGGCGTGGAACACGGCGTGGTCCCGCCTGGACAGCCATTCGGCGACGCGGCGGCCCGGAGAGACGGAAACATGCGAAGTGAGCTCGGACATGGCACCCGGTTACCCGCCCCGCCGCCTCCGAACCGGCTTCGGGGTCGCGTACGAGCCCTGCGGGCGACCGGGGTCTGCCCGCAGGGCTCGTACGGTGTCTCCACTTCCCGCGGCTGCCGTGGCGCGCGCGGGACTCCGCTCGTCCTTCAGGGGGCGCGCTGCGCGAGGACGGGGCTGCCGGTCAGCGTGCGCTCTTCGCGAACTCCGCGGTGAACGTTTCGCAGAACGCCTTCAGGTCGTCCGGCTTGCGGCTGGTGACCAGGGTGTTGGGTCCGCCCGTGCAGACCTTGACCTGCTCGTCCACCCAGGTGCCGCCCGCGTTGGTGATGTCCGTGCGCAGGCTCGGCCACGAGGTGAGGGTGCGGCCCGTCAGTACGTCCGCCTCGACCAGGGTCCAGGGGGCATGGCAGATCGCGGCGACGGGCTTGCCCGCCGCGAAGAAGGCCTTGACGAAGGCGACCGCGTCCGCGTCCATCCGCAGGGCGTCCGGATTGGCCACTCCGCCCGGCAGCACCAGGGCGTCGTACTCCTCGACGGAGGCGTCCTTGACCTCCTGGTCGACGGGGAACGTGTCGCCCTTGTCGAGGTGGTGGAAGCCCTGGACGGTGCCGGAGGCCGTGGAGATCAGCCGGGGGGTGTCCCCGGCGGCGGTGACCGCCTCCCACGGGTCGGTCAGCTCGACCTGTTCGACACCCTCGGGAGCGGTGAGGAATGCGATGCGCATGCCGCGGTTCCTTTCTGCGTGCTGATGCCTGCTGTCTGATTGCCTGTGCTGTCTGAAGGGTTTCTGCGGTGTGCGGTGCCTGAACCCGCGTCCCAGCACATCACCGATGTGCTGGGCCCGCATCAGCTGGTCCGCCCCGGCGAGCGGGACTCCCGGCCACGGTGCCGGGCCACGTGGCGTCCGCCGCCCGCACCGTTGCTCGCCTCAGCGGGACCGGCCGGCTTCCGGTACAGCGGCCACGGCGACCGCCTGGACGTTGTCGAACACGGCGTCCCCGGGCAGTGCGGCCACCACGTCGCAGAGCCGGTCCGGGGCGTGGCCGTGCCGCAGCATCGAGACGACGCCGTCCCGGTCCGCGGGGAACTGCGTACGCCCCAGGTGCCGGGCCAGCTCGAAACGCACCTTCTCGAATTCGCCCTCGGGACCCGGCCGCGGCATCGGGTCCGAGGCGAGTTCCGGGTCGTCGTCCGCGACCGGCTCCGGGTCGTGCCATTCCTCGGTCCTGGTCGGATGACCGGACCGCAGCAGCCCCTCCAGCTCGTGCTTCATCTCGTCGTCCTGACGCCGGCTGACGCGGTCGCTGCCTCGCTGCATGTGTGCATCACTCCATGGTCTGTTCGGGGATGAAAGTCGCCTACCCGACACATGGCAGCCAAACGCCGCCCGCCGGGCCGATCCCAACTTCCACGTCCCTCGCGGGGTTTGGGATGGACGGGGCGGGGGACCCGGACCGCGGCCGAGTGGCCACTGGGATAGGGATGGGCTCCGGGCGCGGACCCGCGCACCGTCAGGGACGGCGGTCGCGGACCCCGCGCCCGGAGTGCTGTGCGGACGTCGGCCCGACCGTGCTCACCCGCCCCGAGCGGCCGCGCCCCACCCTTCCGGGGCGGACGGGGTTTACCGGCGGGCACCCGGGTCACCCGCAGGACACAGGCCCGTACACAACCCGTTGTCGGGGACGCAGAAGGGCCCACAGGGAAGGACGGGGCCATGGCCCTGCTGACCGTGCTGCTACCCGTGTTCATGCTGGGCGTGGTCATCGCGCTCGGCCGTTACGAAGAAGTGCTGCTCATCCCAATGACGGAGGCGAAGGACCGTGAACCAGCCCCAGTCCGCCGAGCCCTCGGCAGCTGACCTGGTGAAACGGGCGACGGAACAGTTCTCCGAGCTCGTACGCGAAGAACTGCGGCTCGCCCGCGCCGAAATGAAGGACAAGGGAAAGAAGGCGGGCATCGGCGGCGGCCTCTACGGCGGCGCCGGAATCACCGCCTTCCTGGCCCTGCAGGCACTGGTCGCCACCGGGATCGCAGCCCTCGCCCTGGTGCTGCCCGTCTGGGCGAGCGGTCTGATCGTCACCGCGATCCTGGCCGCGCTCGCCGCGATACTGGCACTGGCCGGCCGGAAGAAGACCCGCAGCGCGGCACCGCTCGCACCGGAACAGGCCGCGGAGAACGTACGGGCCGACATCCAGGAGATCAAGGAGAGGGCACACCGATGAACGACGACGGCAGCGACCACAAGAATCAGGGAAGCGTCGAACCCGCCGAGGTCGAGGAGGCGCGCAAGGACGTCGCCGAGGCCCGCGAGCGGCTGGGCGAGACCGTCGAGGAACTGGCCGCCAAGGCCGACGTGAAGGCACGCGCCCAGGAGAAGGCGGGCGAGTTCAGGGCGCAGGCCCAGGACAAGGCGGCCGAGGTCAAGGTGCAGGCCCAGGTGAAGGCCGCCGAGGTCAAGGTGCAGGCCCAGGAGAAGGCCGCCGACGCCAAGGTGCAGGCCGAGGTGATCGCGGTGCAGGCACAGGAGAAGGCCGCCGAGGTCAGGACCCACGTCCAGGACAAGGCCGCCGAGGTCGCGGCAGGGTTCCAGCAGTACGCCCCCGAGCAGGTCCGCCGCAGCCCCGTGCCGTTCGCGGTGGGCGTCGGCGCGGCCCTGGTGGTCGCCGCGCTGGTCGTGCGCCGCCGGGGGAGGAGTTGCTGACATGAGCAAGGGCAAGGTGCTCTACAAGCCCCTGGGCATGGCCTTCGGCATGGCGGGCGGTCTGCTCGCGGGCGCCGCGTTCCGCAAGACCTGGAAGCTCGCGACCGGGCAGGACGATGCCCCCGACGGGCTCGACCAGGAGCGCAAGTGGCGGGAGATCCTGCCCGCCGTGGCGGTGGAGGGCGCGATCTTCGCGGTCGTCCGCACCGCCGTGGAGCGCGGCGGCGCGACCGTCGTGCGCCGCATGACCGGCTACTGGCCGGACTGACCCGCCGACCGGACTGACCCGCCGGGCGGACTGACCCGCCGGGCGGACTGACCCGCCGGGCGGGCAGGATCCGCGGTGCGGGACGAGAGAGTGGGGGCGGCCGGGTACCGGCCGCCCCTTGTTGTGTCCGGGCTGCCCGCTGCCGGACCCCGACAGGAACCCCGTCGGGCGCGCCGAGTCCGGCAGCCGGCCCGGAGGGTGCGCGGTGCCTCCGGTCCTGGGACGCGTCATCTCCCCGTGCCCGGCCCGGTCGCTTTTCGGCCGGTCCTCGGCCGGACCCCTACGGGTACCGGATTCGGCGCCCAGGAAACCCGTTTGGCTCCCCGGGACCAGGGCAGGCGGACCCCGTGCTTCGGACAGGAGGCACGTCCGTGGGAGTGGCAGTCGGCACTCCGGGCGTGTCGCGGCCGCATGGCCGACCGGGCGCCGGATCTCGACTCCCTTCGCACGGTGACCGCCCACCTTCTGCACCGTTCGAGGTTTCAGGGAGCACACATGCGTACTCAGTCCGTGGGAAAGCACCCGCACGACGACGCACCCGACACGACGGCCGAGTTCCAGCGGCTCGCCGGCCTGCCCGCCGGCCCCGAGCGCGACCTGTTGAAGCAGGAACTCGTCAACGCCTGGCTGCCGATGGCCGAACGCATCGCGGGCCGGTTCCGCAACCGGGGCGAGGCTCTGGAGGATCTCCGCCAGGTGGCCGCGCTCGGCCTCGTGAAGGCCGTCGACAGGTACGACCCGCAGCACGGGGCGGCCTTCGAGAGCTTCGCCGTTCCCACCATCACCGGTGAGATCAAGCGCCACTTCCGTGACCACATGTGGACCCTGCACGTGCCGCGCCGCGTCCAGGACCTCCGCAACCGGGTGCGCTCCGCCCACCAGGAACTCGCCCAGACGATGGTGGGCCGCGGCCCGACCGTCGCCGAGGTCGCCGCCCAGGCCGGCATGACCGAAGCGGAGGCGCTGTCCGGCCTGGAGGCCCTCGACTCCTTCACCGCGCTCTCCCTGGACGCGGAACTGCCCGGCAGCGAGGACGGTTACTCGCTCATCGACGCGATCGGTGGCCCCGACCCGGCGCTCGACATCGTCATCGACCGCGAAGCGGTGAAGCCGGGCCTGCAACGGCTCCCCGAGCGGGAGCGGAAGATCCTGTACATGCGCTTCTTCCGTGACATGACTCAGAGCAGCATCGCGGAGGACCTGGGGCTCTCCCAGATGCACGTATCCCGGCTGATCAGCAGGTGCTGCACACAGCTACGGGCACAGGCCATGAAGGAAGCGGCCTGATCCGAAGGGTTCCGCCGGCCTGCCGTGCGCGCGCCGCGTGCCGGGCCTGACGGCGCGGGCCCGACCGGCCGCGGCGTGCGGCGGCGTCGGGTCGTACCTCCGGGGAGCACGGGCTCGCCCGTCGGGCAGAGGCATGCACGGGCCAGCAGACCGTTCGGCCCCTTCACTTCCCCATGCCCCCAACCGCCCGGCCGGCCCTTCCCCGTGCGCCCGTGCGCAACCGCGCATATAAAGGGCGTGAGGGCGCCCACCGCTGCACATCCGACCCACGCCCCCCACCCGCCGTACGCCCGCCCCGGAAGAGAAACTCACCCGAGAGGTCACCATGCGGACCCTCCCCGAGGACCACGGCCGAGTCCAGCACGGCCCTCCCGTCCCTTCCCCGGGCCTCCCCGTCCTCCCGGAGCTCGCCGCCCTCTTCGCCGCCGCCGCGTCCCGTACCGAACCCGAACCCCCCGGCGGCGCCCGCGCCCTCCGCGAGGCGGCCGCCGCGCACTGGCGCCGGCAGGGCCTGGACGCGGACCCGCGCCACGTGGTCGCCGCACCGGGCGCACCCCAACTGCTCTTCGCCCTGCTGGCCGCCGCCGAGGGCGACGTTCTGCTGCCGCGGCCGTGTCCGGCGTGGTGGGCGCCCCAGATCCGTCTCCTGGGCAGCGTCCACGACCGCACCCGCTCCGCGTACCACGTGCCCACTCCGGCGGAGTGCGGTGGCGTACCCGACCCGTACGCCCTGCTGGAGACCGTCCGGCGGGTCCGGGTCGAGGGCGGCGACCCCCGGCTGCTCGTGCTGTCCGTCCCCGACGACCCGACCGCCACCGTCGCGCCGCCGGAAGTGGTCCACCAGGTGTGCGAGGCGGCCCTCGCGGAGGGGCTGCAGGTCATCAGCGACGAGACCTGGCGCGGTACCGTCCACCGTGCCACCCCCCACCAGCGCGACCGGCTCGCCCACGGCCCCGCGCCGCATCCCCGCGAGCCGGTGTTCGTCGGCCCGGCCGAGATGTTCCCCGATCGGGTGACCGTCCTGACCGACCTGGCCGGCGCGCACCTGCCCACCGCCTGGCCCGCCGCCGTCGCCCGACTGCCGGACACCGCGCACGGGGAGTCCTGGCGCGCCCGCGCCCTCGACGTGCTCGCCGCGCTCGGGGCGGGGATCGCGGCCCCGGTGGCCGAGGCGGCCGCGTACGCGCTCGGCGACCCCGGGCCCGTGGTGGCCCGCGCACGGGCCGCCGCCGCCCTGCACGCGCGCGTGCAGGGCGGCGTTCACCGCGCCGTGCTCGCCGCGGGCGCCCTGTCGCGCCCGCCGACGGCCGGACGCCACCTGTACGTCGACCTCGACCCGCTGCGGGCAGGTCTCGCCGCCCGTGGCGTGAGTGACGCGATGGAACTGGAGGACCACCTCACCGATCGACTGGCCACTCCCGTCCCCGGCGGGCACCGCTTCGGCGATCCGCTGGGCGCGCTGCGCGTACGCATCGCCACCGCGCCTCTTCTCGGGACAACCCCGCAGCAGCGGATGGAGTCCCTCATGGCACAGGACCCGCTTGAACTGCCGCATGTGGAGCGCATGTTGAACGACCTGGGTGCAGCCTTCGCCGAACTGGGCTGATCCGACAGCCGTGCACGTCCCGCGCGCACGGCTGGGCACGCCACCGAACGGAGCCTCTCGATGACGGAACAGACCGAACTCACCGATCCGCCGGAGCACCCCGGCAGCGGCAGGCCGGGCCTGGTGGAACGATCCCGGTGCACCGTCCGTTCCTCGCTCACCCGCTCCCTCGGAGAGGTCCGCTCCACGCCCTGGCCCCGCACCTTCGCCGACCGCCTCACCGCCCCCCTGCCGGGTGTGAAGGCGCTCGCCCGGCTCGCCCGCGAGGGGGCCGTCCGGCCAGGGCGCGAAGGGCTGCGCGACATCGCCAGGCTCCCCTACGAGCCGGGCCCGCTGCCGGTGGCCGACACCGACACCGTCGCCGTCACCTGGGCCGGGCATGCCAGTTGGGTGGTGCGCATCGGCGGGCTCACCGTGCTCACCGACCCGGTCTGGTCCCGCAAGATCCTCGGAACGCCCGCCCGCGTCACCCCCGTCGGCGTCCGCTGGGAGGATCTGCCTCCCGTCGACGCCGTGGTCATCAGTCACAACCACTACGACCACCTCGACGCCCCGACCCTCAGGAGGCTGCCGCGCGACACGCCCCTGTTCGTCCCGGCCGGTCTCGCGGGCTGGTGCCGCCGCCGCGGCTTCACCCGGGTCACGGAGCTGGACTGGTGGGAGGGTGTCGAGCTCAGGGGCGTACGGCTGGACTTCGTGCCGGCGCACCACTGGAGCAAGCGTTCCCTCACCGACACCTGCCGCACGCTGTGGGGCGGCTGGGTCCTCAGCGACGGACGCGGCCGAAGCGTGTACTTCGCGGGCGACACCGGATACGGCCACTGGTTCCGGGAGATCGGCGACCGCCATCCCGGGCTCGATCTCGCCCTGCTCCCCATCGGGGCGTACGACCCGCGGTGGTGGCTGCGCGACGTCCACATGGACCCGGAGGAAGCGGTACGGGCATGCGCGGACGTCGGCGCGCGGAACATGGCCCCCATGCACTGGGGCACCTTCGTGCTCTCCGCCGAACCGGTGCTCGAACCGCTCACCCGCGTCCGCGCGGCCTGGGCGGAGACGGGCCGCCCGCGCGAGGAGCTCTGGGACCTGCCGGTGGGCTCCTCCCGCGTCCTCACATAGGACCGTGCACCGAGGACCGCCTATGTGCGTGCGGAGAACCGTGGATGCGCGTCAGCCCGTGGCCCCGCGCACCCGCCGCCACAGCGCCGGTGCGCCGCTGATCAGCAGCGTCACCGCGATCGCCGCCGCCACCCCCTGCCACGGCCGGGCGAACAGGGCGCCGCCCAGGACACCGACGAGCTGGTACGCGGCCGCCCAGGCCAGGGCCGCCGGCACGTCACCCCGGGCGAACCGGCGGATCGGCATCTTCGCCAGCAGGCACGCCAGCATCACCGGTATCCGTCCCGCCGGAACGAGCCGCGACAGCGTCAGCACCTGCGACCGGTGCTCCTCCAACTTGCGCCGGGCCTGTTCCAGCCGGTGCTGCGGCGCCCGCTTGCGCAGCGCGTCCAGCCACTTCGACCCGTTCTTGGAACGCACCCCGCGCACCCCGAGCCAGTACAGCGTCAGGTCGCCCACGAAGGCAGCGAGCGCCGCGACCAGGAAGACCAGCAGCAGCGACAACGCCGGCACGCTCTGGTGCAGCGCGACCACCGCCGCCGTGCTCACCAGCGCCCCTGTCGGCACCACCGGCACCAGCGCTCCCAGCACCACCAGTGCGAAGAGCGCCGGATAGCCCACCACCTGCTGCGTCGCCTCCGGGGGAACCGCCACCGCCCGCACGGCATCGTCGAACCACTGCCCGCCGAACCACCGCCCGGACAGCGGGTGCCCCGCCGCCCACTGCCCGGTCACGCGGGGCCCTCCGTCCGCACGCTCTCGCCGTGCTCCAGCCGGTGCACCGCCACCCCGGGCGCCAGTACGGCAGCCCGGCGCACGAACTCGATCCCCGGTGTGTGGAACTCGTGCGGCCTCACCCCGTCCAGCCCGATCGGCCAGTACGTCCCGTAATGGATCGGCACCCCGTGCCGCGGCTCCAGCGCGGCCAGCGCCTGTGCGGCCCGGCCCGCGTCCAGGTGCCCGGCCCCCAGATTCGGCCCCCACCCGCCCACCGGCAGCAGCGCCGTGTCCACCGGACCGACCGCCTCCGCCATGCCGTCGTACAGCCCGGTGTCCCCGGCGAAATAGGTGGTGGACGCGCCTTCGACGACGTACCCCAACGCGGGGCAGCGGTGCGGGCCCAGCGGCAGCCGCCGCCCGTCGTGCTCCGCGTGCACCGCCCGCACGGACAGCGCACCGACCCGTATGCGCTCGCCCGGAGCCACCTCGGCGGTACGGAACCGGCGCAGCCCCGGCACCTGGCGCACCGCGCCCCGCGGCACGACCACGAGCGTGCCGGGAGCCAGCCGGGCGAGCGAGGGAAGATGCAGGTGGTCGGAGTGCAGATGGGAGACCAGCACGGCGTCGGCGTGCGCCGCCCGTGCCGTGGGCAGGGCGCCCCGCCGTCGCCGCAGGTGGGCGAAGCGCCGCACGAAGAGCGGATCGGTCAGCAGCCGCACCCCCGAGTCCTCGACCGTGCAGGTGGCATGACCCCACCACGTGACGACGGTGCCTGCGCTGTTCACGGGGTACGGGCTCCTTCCGGGACGTCCGGCCCACCCTACGGCGCACCGCGCGCCCCGTGCGCACGCCTCCTCGCGGCGGGGGAGGGCGGAGTAGGGTCGTGCGGTGACAGCGGCGAAGGGGACGGGTCATGGACGGCGTAGGGGCGGCGAACGCACAAGGCGGCGCCCAGGGCGACGCTCGGGGTGAAACACCGGACGGCGCGGGGAGCCACGAGTTACCGGACCGGGCGCGGGGCGACGTACGCGTGGCCGTCATCGCCAGCTTCACGCCGCTCGAAGAACTCGACGGCGATCCCTTCCTCGTGGACACCCGCAGCCAGTACGCGATGTGCGCCCGCTGGGCCGCCGACAAGGGGTACGTCGTCAGCCGTCAGCTCGTCCTGCACCAACTGCCTCCCGACCACCACGCCCTGTGGGCGGACGTCGAGGCCGGGCACGTGGACTTCTTCGTGACCCCCAACGAACGCGTCCTGGCACGCGCCCTCGCCTCCCCCGTCGACTTCTCCGCCCAGTGCGAGAGGCGCGGCGTACGCCTGGAGACCGCCGGGCTGGACGAGCCGGTGTACAGCGCTTCGATGAAGGCCGGGGTCCACCGGCGGCTCTCCATGCCGACAGCCGGATACGACGGCTGCTGATCCGGTTCGTCCAGCGCTCCGCGCCCCTGTGTCAGGCTTTGGTCGAAAGCCGGGGAGCCGGAAAACGGCACGGAGAGCGGCACGAGCAGCGGCACGCGCGGCGGTGACGTGCGCGGCACGACCGGTGACGCGGCCAGGGACAGAGGCGGGTACGACGTGGTGGGCGAGAGACGAGTGCGCAGAGCGGGCGGCACCCTGCTGCGGGTGATCACCGTCTGGGCGGTGTCCACCCTCACCATGCTCGCCCTCGCCGGCATCCTCCCCGACTTCCAGCTCCAGCGCGACAACGACGAGAGCCTCACCGACGTCGCCCTCACCGCGGTCTGGGCGGCCGGCGCCTTCGGTCTGCTGTCCGCGCTGGTCTGGCCGATCGCCGTACGCGCGCTGCTCCTCGTCCCCGCACTCGTCCTCGGCCTGCTGGTCTTCTTCCTCAACGGCTCGCTGCTGCTCGTCGCGCTCAGCCTCCTCCCCGACGGCAGCGGCGAGGCCGACCCGCGGACCGCCGTGGTCGTCGCCGCCGTGATGTCGGCCGTCGCCTCCGCCACGTCCACCGCCTTCGCGGTGCGCGACGACGAGGCCTACCGCCGCAGGCTCTCCCGGCTCGCCCAGCGCCGCCGCGGCGGACGCCGCGACGAGGCCCGGCACGGCATGCCCGGCACCCTGTTCCTCCAGCTCGACGGCCTCGGCCACGACACCCTGTGCCACGCCCTCGGCAAAGGCCTGCTGCCCACCGTCGCCGCCCTGCTCGACGGCGAGCACCCCAGCCACCGGCTCGCCCCCTGGCACACCGACTGGTCCAGCCAGACCGGTGCCAGCCAGCTCGGCATCCTGCACGGCTCCAACCACGACGTGCCGGCCTTCCGCTGGTACGAGAAGGACAGCGGCCGGACCATGGTGTGCTCCAGCCCGGCCAGCACCGCCGAGCTCCAGCACCGCGCCATAGAGCGCACCGGTGACGGAGGCCTCCTCACCTTCGACGGTGCGAGTCGCGGCAACCTCTTCTCCGGCGGCGCCGACCAGCTCGCTCTGGTGCTGTCCATCGCCGCCCGCCGCGGCCCCAGCAACCGCTCGCGCGCCGGGTACTTCGCGTACTTCTCCGACCCCGCCAACGCCGTCCGCACCGCCCTCTCCTTCGTCGCCGAGGTCGTCCGGGAGATCCACTCCTCCACCCGCTCCCGGCTCCGCAAGGAGACCCCGCGCGTCGGCCGCGGCGGCTTCTACCCCTTCATCCGCGCGTTCGCGACCGTCGTCGAACGGGACGTCGTGGTCGCCGCCGTCATGGGGGACATGCTCGCCGGACGCACCGCGATCTACGCCGACCTCGTCGCGTACGACGAGGTCGCCCACCACTCGGGCCCGCGCAGCCGGGACGCCGAGCGGGTCCTCGGGCGCCTCGACCGCTCGGTCGCCCTGATGGCCGAGGTCGCCGCACACGCCCCGCGCGCCTACCGCGTCGTCCTGCTCTCCGACCACGGGCAGAGCCCCGGCGAGACCTTCGAGGGACGCTACGGGCTGACCCTGCGCGACTACGTCCGCGCCAGCTGCGGCCTGCCCGTCCCGCGCCGCGCCCAGCACAGCAAGTCCGGCTCGGAGGCCCGTGACGTCGTCCGCACCGCACTCCACCGGCCCGTCGCCGGTACGGAGGACGACCTGTCGCCCTCCACCGCACCGGCCACCGACCCGATCGTCCTCGCCTCCGGCAACCTCGGCCTGATCAGCTTCCCCGACCTGCCGGGACGCGCCACCCGCGAAGAGATCGACCGCCGCCACCCCGCCCTGCTGCGCGTGCTCGCCGGGCACCCCGGGATCGGGTTCCTGCTGGTGCGCAGCGAGGAGTACGGGGCGGTGCTGCTCGGCGCGGGCGGCGCGGAGATTCCCCTGCCGGAACTCCACGACGGCGAGGGCCCGTTGAAACCCTTCGGCAAGGGTGCCGCCGATGCGATCCGGCGCACCGACGGCTTCCCGCACACCGCCGACATCATGGTCAACTCGGCGTACGACCCCGCGACCGGTGAGGTGCACGCCTTCGAGGAGCAGATCGGTTCGCACGGCGGTCTCGGCGGCGAACAGTCCCGCCCCTTCCTGCTGTGGCCCGTCACCCTGTCCGATCCGGTGCCCGAGGGGGAGGACATCGTCGGCGCGGAACGCGTTCACCAGGTCTTCCGCCGCTGGCTGCGGGAGTGCCAGGGCCCGCAGGTGCCACTGGGACCCGCGCAGATTTCCCTGCCCACCGACCGGCCCGAAGGAGGTTTTCCCGCCGCAGACCGCGCCGTACAGGATGAAAACGCTTGATTTTGTGCATGCTTCCCCGTACCCGACCATGGCTGTCGCCCGGCGACCCTGGGCACTTCGTACGGCGAGAGGCACCACCCATGCACGACACCGGAACCGCTCCCCAGCCGGATCCGGCCGACACCGCCGAAGGGCAGGGCAAGCACGCGCGGCGCTTCGGCCTGCCGGCCGCCACGGCCCTGGTGATGGGCAACATCATCGGCGGCGGGATCTTCCTGCTGCCCGCCTCCGTCGCCCCCTTCGGCACCATCAGCCTCGTCGCCTTCGGCGTCTTGACCCTGGGCGCGATCTGCCTCGCCCTGGTCTTCGGCAAGCTTGCGAACCAGCACCCCAGGACGGGCGGCCCGTACGTCTACGCCCGTGAGGCCTTCGGTGACTTCGCCGGATTTCTCGCCGCCTGGAGCTACTGGATCACCGCCTGGGTCTCGAACGCCGCGCTCGCCGTGGCCGCCGTCGGCTACCTGGACGTCCTGATCCCGCTCGGCGACTCCAGGTACGCGATGATGCTCGCCGCGCTGGTCATCCAATGGCTGCCCGCCGCCGCGAACCTCGCGGGCACCCGCTACGTGGGCGCGGTCCAGGTCGTCGCCACCGTCCTGAAGTTCGCCCCGCTCCTGCTGGTCGCCCTCGGCGGCCTGTTCACCTTCGAGGCCGGCAACATGGGCCCCTTCCAGGCGTCCGGCAGCGGACCCGTCGGCGCCATCTCCGCCTCCGCCGCGATCCTGCTGTTCAGCTACCTGGGCGTCGAGTCCGCCGCCGTCAGCGCGGGCGAGGTCCGCAACCCGCGCCGCAACGTCGGCCGCGCCACCATCCTCGGCACCCTGGGCGCCGCGTTCGTCTACCTCCTGGGGACCCTGTCGGTCTTCGGCAACGTCCCGCACGACCGGCTGGTGGACTCCGGGGCGCCCTTCTCCGACGCCGTGAACCACATGTTCGGCGGCACCTGGGGCGGCACCCTCGTCGCCTGCGCCGCCGTGATCTCCATCCTCGGCGCCCTCAACGGCTGGACGCTGCTCAGTGCCCAGACCCCGTATGCCGCCGCCAGGGACGGCCTGTTCCCGGCCGTCTTCGCCACCAAGCGACGCGGCGTGCCGACGGTGGGAGTGCTCGTCACCGTCGTCCTCGCCTCGCTGCTGACGGTCTACAACTACACGGCCGGCTCGCAGGGCGTCTTCGAGATCCTGGTCCTGGTCACCACCTTCACGGCCACCGTGCCCTACCTCCTGGCCACCGCGGCCCAGCTGTACTTCCTCTTCTCCGGGCAGTCCGCGCGCGTCGACCGGGGCCGCCTGGTCCGCGACGGCGTCCTCACCGCCCTGGCCGCGGCCTTCTCGATGTGGCTGGTCGCCGGTTCCGGCTACGCGGCCGTCTACCAGGGCGTGCTGTTCCTCTTCACCGGCGTCCTCGTGTACGCCTGCATGGCCGCCCACAAGAAGGGCGCGGCCTTGCGGGAACAGCACGCGACGGAGTGAAAGGAACGCCGACCGCTCACGCGTCGGCCCGTTCGCGCAGAAACGCCACGGTGGCCCGGTCCGCCGGGAGCAACGTCTCGATGGCCAGCTCGGCGACGGTGATGTCCATCGGAGTGTTGAAGGTCGAGATCGACGACACGAACGACAGCACCTGCCCGGCGTGCTCGATCCGCAGCGGCAGCGCGAAATGGGCGGTCGGTGGTGCGGCGGGCGGCTCCGCCCCCTCGGGGGCGGGAGGCATCGGATACGCCGCCACCTCGTCGTACAGCGCCCGCAGCGGCGCCGACCTGGCCAGGGCTATCTGACGTTCCATCTGGTGCAGCAGGTGCCCGCGCCATTCGGGCAGGTTGCGGATGCGCGGGGCGAGGCCCTCGGGGTGCAGGGTCAGGCGGATCGCGTTCAGCGGGGACGCAAGGAGGTGGCCCGCAACGCCGTCGAGGAGCATCCCGATGCCGCTGTTGGCGGCGACGACCCCGTACGTTCCGTCGACGACCAGCGCCGGATAGGGCTCGTAGCCCTTGAGGAGCTGGTCGATGCCGGCGCGCAGGGCGCCCATGGCGGGGTCGTCGAGCGGGGTTTCCCGGTACTGAGGTGCGTAACCGGCGGCCAGCAGGAGGTCGTTGCGCTCGCGCACCGGAACGTCCAGGTGCTCGGCGAGCTTCAGCACCATGTCGGCGCTGGGCCGGGAGCGGCCCGTCTCGATGAAACTGATGTGCCGGGCGGAGGAGTCGGCGCGCAGCGCGAGTTCCAGCTGACTCAGCCGCCGGGTCTCGCGCCAGTGGCGCAGCATCGCGCCAACCCGCTTCTCGGTGAGGGTCGTTGTCATACGACGAAAGTAGCCGCAGCCGCCGTGCCACGATGGGCGGATGATCAACGACATACCTGACGTGGTGCCCGCCGGACGGATGCGGGACATGGTGCAGCCGGTGCTGGCGCTGCCGGGCGGCCTGGAGCTGCGCCCGTGGCGGACGGCGGACGCCCCGCGGCTCGTGGAGGCCCGCCGGGATCCGCAGATCCGGCAGTGGAACCGCCCGGCCCCGCTGTCGGTCGCCGAGGAGGAGCAGCGGATCGGGAAGTGGGCCCGGCGCTGGCGGGACGAGGCGGCGGGAATCTGGGCGGTCGCGGAGCCCGGGGGAGGGGAGGCGGTGGGACTGGTGGGCCTCGGGGACGTGCAGCTGCGGCACGGGAGCGGCGAGATCCTCTACTGGCTGCTGCCCGCCGCCCGCGGCCGGGGCATCGCCGTCGAGGCGGCGGTCCGGCTGACCGGCTGGGCGCTGGACGACCTCGGCCTGCACCGGGTGCGGCTGACCCACTCCACGGCCAACCCGGCGTCCTGCCGGGTCGCCGAAAAGGCCGGCTTCGCGTACGAGGGAACCATGCGCAGTGCCCTGCTGCACGCGGACGGCTGGCACGACGAGCACCTGCACGCACGGGTGCAGGGAGATGCGCTGCCCGCGGTCTGAGTGACCGGGGGCAGTTGGTGGCAGGCTGTTCCCGACAGGTGACGTGTCCTGTTCCCCCACAGGTGACGCGTCGGACCGTACGGAAGGGAGTACAGCCATGGCCCCTGAGCCGCTGTCGCAGAAAGAGATCGAGGACCGGCTCCGCGAACTCCCCGGCTGGTCGCTCCAGGACGACAGGATCGCCCGTACCTACCGGCTCGGCTCGCACTTCGCGGCGGCCGCCATGGTCGTCCACGTGGCCGCCGTCCAGGAGGAGCTCGACCACCACTCGGACCTCGCGCTCGGGTACCGCACCCTCGACCTGTCCGTGCACACGCACAGTGTCGGCGGCGCGGTCACCGAGCTGGACTTCGAACTGGCCCGCCGCGTCGAGGACATCGCCTCGGGGCACGGCGCGCACTGACGCGCGGCGGGGTCAGCGCGCCCCGGCCCCCGCGCCGAAGCCGGGGCGGGGAGCCGCGGCGAGCCACCGCGCGTAGGACTCGCTCCGGGCGACCGCCTCACCGTACGCGGCGGCCGTGTACCCGGCGACCTCCCGCGCGGCCTCCGCGGCGGGCGCAGCCGGATGCCAGCCCAGCAGATGCCGCCAGGTCAGCGGGGCCCCGGCCAGCGGTCTCGTCACGATCCCCGGGGCCGGCGGGAACGTCGCCCGGCACAGGCCCACCGCCCGTCCCACCTGCACCAGATGGACGCAGGACGCGGTGTCCGTCTCGTACACCTGCGTCGGGGCGAACCCGGCCCGTGCGCACGCCGCGGTGAAACAGTCCCCGAAGCAGCCCTCGCCCGGCACGTCGGTCCAGCACTCCGCGGACAGCCGGGACAGCTCCAACTCCTCCTCGTCCGCCAGTGGATGGTTCTGCGGCAGCATCACGAACACCGGATCCACCCCGACCGCCTCCCAGCTCAGCCGGTCCGTCGCGGGCGGACGGCTCTCGCCGCAGGTGCCGATCAGGGCGTAGTCGAGGCGTCCCTCGATCAGCATGGTGCTGATCTCGGTGACCGACCAGGTGGTGTGCGTCGTGACCGGTACGGCAGGACGGGCCGTGGCCAACTGGTCCACCAGGCCGCCGAGCAGCGGTCCGTGCGTCGCCCCCAGCCGGAACCGGTCGAGGTGTGCCCAGGTATTGGCGAAACGGACGGCGTCCTCCTGCAGTTCCCGCACCGCGGGGAGCAGGACGCGGGCCCGGTCCAGTACCAGTTCGCCCAGCGGGGTCGGCCGGGACCCCGTGTGGTCGCGGTCGAACAACGGTCCGCCCAGGGCGCGTTCGATCCGACGCAGCTGAGTGCTGAGCGCGGGCTGTGCGAGTCCGAGCGCGGCGGCGGCCTTGGTGAGGCTTCCGGCGTCGGCGATGGCCCGTACGGTCCGCAGGTGGCGCAACTCCAGGTCCATATCAGCAAGTTATGGGGAGTGGTTACGCCCGGCAATACGCGTGCGCGAGTTATGTGCGGGACGGACGAGGAAAGGGTGACGGAAGTGGCCAAAGTGACGATGGGGGGTGCGCCGAGGACGGAAGCCGACCTGCGAGGCCCGCGTGGCCGGGGCCGGGCCAGAAGGGCGGAGCCCGCCGTACGGGATTCCGCCCGTACTCGACTCCGCGCCTCTTCCTCGCCGAGGCCGGACCAACAGGGCGGCGCCTGCCGCGCGAGGACCCGGCCGGCACCCCGACCCGCCCGCGTACCCGACCCGATTCGCCCCCAGACCCCGATTCGCCCCCAGACCTCGATTCGCCCACGGAGCCCGACGGTGTCGTCTCCACGCCCGGGGCCGGTCAGGACGCCGGGCCTGCCCACACCTCCTCCGCGAACGTCCGGAAGTCGCGGGCCTCCCGTCCCAGTACCGTGCGCACCCCGTCCGTCGTCGTCGCGTTGTGGCCGTCCAGCAGGGTCCCGAAGAGGTCCGCCAGCCACTGCGCCTCGGCCTCCGGCAGCCCGAAGCCCTGCAGTGCGGAGGCGTACTGCTCCACCGTCACCGGCACGTACCGCACCTCCCGGCCCGCCGCCCGGCCGATCTCCGCGGCCACCTCCGCGAAGGTGAGGAGCCGCGGACCCGTCACGTCGTAGACCTCGCCCCCGTGCCCCGGCTCCGTCAGCGTCGCCACGACCACATCCGCCAGGTCGTCCGCGTCCACCCACGGCTCGGCCGTGTCCCCGGCCGGGAAGGCGATCTCGCCGGCGGCGACGCCTTCGCCCATCGCGCCCTCGCTGAAGTTCTGCGCGAAGAACGCCGCCCGTACGACCGTCATGCCCGCGGGTGAGCCCCACGCCTCGCGCAGCGCGGACTCCGCTTCCACAGCCTCCGGTTCACCCCGTCCCGAGAGCAGGACCAGCCGCGTCAGGCCCTGCTCCCGCGCCGTCCGCCCGAAGGTGCGCATCGCGTCCACCGCGCCGGGCGCCGCCAGGTCCGGGTAGTACGTCACGTACGCGGCGTCCGCGCCGGCCAGCGCCGGGCCCCAGCTCCCCTCGTCCTCCCAGTCGAACCGGACCTCGCCCTTGCGGGACCCGGCCCGGACGTCGACGCCGTGCGCCGCCAGCCGCTCCGCCACCCGTCGCCCGGTCTTGCCCGAGGCCGCCGTCACCAGCACCGTGTTGTTCTGCTCCGTGTTCTCGTTCGTTGTCATGGCTCAAGCTTCGTCCGGCGCGAGTGGACGGAACATGCTCCACAGGCTCACTTGCCTACGCGTGCGTCCAACTTCTCGCCGCACGGCTAGGGTTCCGGTCATGGACGCTCTTGCCGGGCTTCTCGACGGGCCCCGTGCCCGCGGTGCCTTCCTCCTGCGGGCCGTGCTCGACCCGCCCTGGTCGATACGCATCGAGGACCGGGCCCCGCTCACCCTCATGTGCATGACCCGCTCGACCGCGTGGGTCATGCCGGAGAGCGGCGACGCCGTTCTGCTGCGGCCGGGAGACCTCGCTGTGGCGCGCGGCCCCGACCCGTACGTCTGCGCCGACACCCCTTCCAGCCCCGTCCGGGCCAGGATCGGACCCGGCGGGGTGTGCCGTACGCAGTTCGGCACGCCGCTCGCCGAGTCCATGCAACTCGGGGTGCGGACCTGGGGGGACCGCGTCGACGGCGAGGCCGTGATGCTGATCGGGACGTATCAGCTGGGCGGAGAGGTCGGGCAGCGGCTGCTCGATGCCCTGCCGCCTCTCGCGTACCTGCCTTCCGAGAGGTGGAACTGCCCGCTGCTGCCCGTACTGGAGGACGAGATCAGCCGGGACGAGCCAGGGCAGAGCGTGTACCTGGACCGGTTGCTGGATCTGTTGCTGATCGCTTCGCTGCGGGCGTGGTTCTCGCGGCCGGAGGCCGAGGCACCCGCCTGGTACCGGGCGATGGGCGATCCGGTGGTGGGCCGGGCGCTCCGGCTGATGCAGAACGAGCCCGCCCGCCCCTGGACCGTCGCCTCCCTCGCCGCGGAGACCGGTGTGTCCAGGGCCGGACTCGCGCGCCGGTTCAGCGAGTTGGTGGGCGAGCCGCCGATGTCGTACCTCACCGGATGGCGGCTGACGCTCGCCGCTGACCTGCTGCGCGGCTCCGACGCGACGGTGGAGTCGGTGGCGAGGAAGGTCGGCTACAGCGGCTCGTTCGCGCTGAGCGCCGCCTTCAAGCGCGTGCGCGGCGTCAGCCCGCAGGAGCACCGGAGGGCTGCCGCGGGCTGACGCCGCGCACGCCGAAAGCCGTTACGGCTTGGGCAGCCCGCAACCGGGACGGGTCAGGTCGATCCTGCTGCCCGCGACGATGCAGGGCACCATCTGGTACGTCTGCTGGCCGTAGTTGATGCCCCTGCGCACGGTTGTCCGGCCGGCCTCGTCGACCTCGCACGGATTGTTGTCGGTACAGCGCCCGCCGCTCTCGTTGCCGGTGTTGTTGACCGCGACGACCTTGCCCGTGCCGGTGTCGAGCACCGGGGAGCCGGAGGTGCCGCCGATGGTGTTGCAGGCCGAGGTGTAACGGACCGAGTCCTTCCAGGTCCAGGCACCCTCCTTGAGGCGGTACGCGAACCCGTCGATGTTGCAGCTGTACGTCCTCTTCCAGTACCCGGAGACGACGGTGATCGGCGTCCCCTGAGCCGGGCGCGCCGCGCTGAGCTCCAGCGCCCTGATCCCGTACTGGGTCTGTATCTGAGCGTAGGTGCTGGTCAGCTGGTACAGCGCGACGTCCGTGTCGGTCATCGTGCCGTACGCGATCTTGCTGGCCCGCAGGGTTCCGACCTTCTGGGCGGCGCCGTTGAGGAGCGAGAAGGTGCGGGACGACGCCCTGTTGACGATGACCTGGCCGGCGGCGGGGAAGCCGGTCTCCAGGCAGTGGCCGTTGGACATCACCAGGGCCGGGTCGTTGGGCTGCGAGGCGGCCGTGCGCACGACCGACCCGGAACAGTTGCTCAGCGCGACCGTTCCGGCGAAGTCGACCGCCTGGGCCGCGACGGATTCCGGGGCGCGCGTGCCGACCGGTGCCGCGTCCGGGCTCGTGGCCGCGAAGGCGGGTGCCGCGCCTGCCCCGAGGAGCAGGGTGGCAAGGAAAGCGCCGACGAGAGGCTTCTTCATGTGGGGGTCCCCTCAGTGCCTTGTGTGACCGGGGCTGGCCTACCCCGGTTGTCATGGGCATTGTTGGGGGAACCGTCGCGTTGGACAAGGGGGCGTCCACGGGACTGCTGTGCGCGTTGCGGTACGCGGGGCGCCCGGCTCGCGACGTGACGCGCGATGCCAGGTGACCGCTACGGCCTCTGTGCGGGCTCCGGCAGTCGGCAGCCCCAACGGCCTGGTTCCACAGAGCTGTTGCGTGAGATGCACCGCGCGATGCGGTATGTCTGCTGGCCGTACCCCATGGCGTGACGCACCGTTACCCGGCCGCGCCGGTCGACCTGGCGCGGATTGCTGAACGTGCAGCGCTCGCCGTCGTCGTTGCCGGTGCTGTTCACGGCGACGACCCTGCCGGTGCGCCGGTCGATCACCGGGGAGCCGGACGTGCCGCCGATGGTGTCGCACTCAGGGGTGTAGCGGAGTGAGTCCTTCCAGGTCCACTCGGCCTCCTTCAGCCGGTGCGCGAAGGCCCACCGGGCAAGCGGGCGGCTGCACGGCACGGCACTCCACGCCCAACCCGCCTGTCCGCCAGGTGAGTTGACCGCCCACGCCGGCTCGTTCCGGGAGCGAACACCTGAGCGTGTCCTCGCCCCGCCGTCACGAACGGGTGAAGCGCCCCGCCCACTCCGCTCACTCGGCCGGTACGGGCTCCAGCTGCCACCACTGCGCGGGGGAGTCGGTGTCCTCCCACTGCTGGACGCCGGCTCCGTCCTCCGCGCTGCCGTCCGCCACTTCCAGCAGCAGTCCGCTGATCCAGCTGACCAGGGAGACGCGGCCCGGCGCATCCGGGTGCCGCTCGACGATCCATTCCTGCGCGCCGAAGTTGTTGGCGCGCCACTGCTGGATGCGGGTGCCGTTCTCGACGGAGGCGTTGGCGACGTCGAGCCGTTTGCCGGTCGCGCCGTTCACCACGTGGTGCAGCCCGCTGCCCTCGTGCACCGGACTCAGCAGCCAGCGCTGGCCCGCGGCGCCCGAGTCCTTGCCCTGCTGCACGCGAGTGCCGCCGCGCGCTTCGAGAAGCAGACCGCTGCCCACGTTGCGCAGCAGGTACGTGCCCGGGAGCGGCGCCGGCGCTCCCGCGTCCTGGCGGGCCGTCAACAGCCGTCTCCGCCGGCAAGGCAGAGGCGCACCGGACAGCCGGGGTCCGCGAGGACGTCCGTTCGCGGGAGCCGGTCACGGTCGGGGTGGGGCATGAGCATGAGCGGAGTCTACGACGGCCTTCGTACGGTGTCCGGGCCGCGGCCCGCGCGGCTTTCCGTACCGTGCGCCCAACCGCCGACACGAGATACGAGTGAGCCGCCACCGGGGACCCGGAGGCGGCTCACTCACCCACTGTGGCTGCTCAGCCGCCGAAGACCGCCGGGTCCGGGCCCAGACGCTTGCCCTCGTCCAGCGCGGCGAACGCCGCCATGTCGTCGGCGTCCAGTTCGAAGTCGAAGACGTCGTAGTTCTCCGCGATCCGCGACGGCGTCACGGACTTGGGGATCACCACGTTGCCCAGCTGGAGGTGCCAGCGCAGCACCGCCTGGGCCGGGGTCTTGCCGTGCTTGCGCGCCACGGCGACGACCGTCGGGACCTCCAGGAGGCCCTTGCCCTGGCCGAGCGGCGACCAGGCCTCGGTGGCGATGGAGTGCTGCGCGTGGCAGGTGCGCGAATCGGCCTGCTGGAGCTGCGGGTGCAGCTCGATCTGGTTGATCACCGGGACGACCGAGGTCTCCGCGATCAGTGTTTCCAGGTGCTCCGGAAGGAAGTTGGAGACACCGATCGACTTGGCGCGGCCGTCCGCGAGAATTTTCTCCATGGCCTTGTACGTGTCCACGAAAGTGCCCTTGGCGGGCAGCGGCCAGTGGATCAGGTACAGGTCGACGTAGTCCAGCCCGAGCTTGCCGAGCGACTCGTCGAAGGCGCGGAGGGTGGAGTCGTAGCCCTGCTTGTCGTTCCACAGCTTGGTGGTGACGAACAGGTCTGCGCGCGGGATTCCGGAGGAGGCGAGGGCACGGCCCGTGCCCTCCTCGTTGCCGTAGATCGCGGCGGTGTCGATGCTGCGGTAGCCGGCCTCCAGGGCCGTGCTCACCGCGGCCGTGGCCTCGTCGTCCGGCACCTGCCAGACGCCGAATCCGAGCTGCGGCATTTCGACGCCGTTGTTGAGTGTCAGGGAGGGGGCCTTGCTCACGGGGAAATCGATCCTTACGTCGTCGTACGTCATCGGTGTTGCTCCACTGTCAACGATCACGGCCCGGGACGCATTCCCGGCCCAGGTGATTTCTCGTGACCCGGTAGCTTTTAACCGTAAAAACGTAGATCATCCTCGTATGAACGCGCATCCGGGCCGTGACCGTACCCACGCCGGCTTCGACGAACTGGTCGCCGAGGCCGACTCCGTCTCCGTCGACGGCTGGGACTTCTCCTGGCTGGAGGGCAGGGCCACCGAACAGCGCCCCTCGTGGGGGTACCAGCGGCTCATGAGTGAGCGCCTCGCCGTCGCGTCCGCCGCACTCGACATCCAGACCGGCGGCGGCGAAGTCCTCGCGGGTGCGCCCCGGCTGCCCCCGGTGACGGTCGCCACCGAGTCGTGGCCGCCGAACGTCGCCAGGGCGACCGCGCTCCTGCACCCCCTCGGCGCGGTCGTCGTCGCGGACGCGGACGAACCGCCGCTGCCCTTCGCGGACGGGGCCTTCGACCTGGTGACCAGCCGGCACCCGGTCAAGGCCTGGTGGGAGGAGATCGCCCGGGTACTCCAACCCGGCGGCACGTACCTCTCCCAGCACGTCGGCCCGGCCAGCGTCTTCGAGATCGTCGAGTACTTCCTCGGCCCCCAGCCCGAGGCACGCCTGGGGCGCCGTCCGGAGACGGCCCGCGAGGAGGCCGGGGCGGCGGGTCTGGAGGTCGTCGACCTTCGGTCGGAGTCGCTCCGCACCGAGTTCTTCGACATCGGGGCAGTGGTCTACTTCCTGCGCAAGGTCGTCTGGATGGTGCCCGGCTTCACGGTCGGGAAGTACCGGGACAGGCTGCGCGAGATGGACGAGCAGATCCGTCGCGACGGTCCCTTCGTGGCACATACGACCCGCTTTCTGATCGAGGCCCGCAAGCCGGTCGGAGACGGCGCGCTGCAGGGGGCGGCCTCCAGGTGACCACCCCTTGCGCGCCCGAGCCGCCGCCCCTCGCACCTTTGGGCTTTCGGAACGGGGCCGGGGCCTCAGACCGCCGCCCCAAGCCCCAGGCGCTCCCCGCTCCACAGGTCCTCGGTCCCCTCGGGGAGGACCAGCACCCGGTCCGGACGCAGGGCCTCGACCGCCCCCTCGTCGTGCGTCACCATCACCATCGCGCCCGGGTACGCGTCGACCGCCGCCAGGGCCTCGAGCATGCGGTCGGCGCGCCGGGCCATGTTCTTGGCGGCGACCGCGATCGCCACGTTGGCCCGCGTCCGGTCCGCCTGGGAGTGCAACACGGACGCCTTCCGCTCCGCGGCCGCCCGCTCCCGGGCTCGCCGCCGCTCCTCGGCGTCCCGCTGGGTGAGATACACGTCCCAGGGGGTGTTGTGCACGTCGAGCGCGGTACGGGCCGGGTCGAGGTGGAAGACCCGGTTGACGGTGGCGGCCAGCAGGCCGAGGTCGTGGCTGACCACGACGAGGCCGCCGCGGTGGGAGAGCAGGAATCCGCGCAGCCAGGCCACGGAATCGGCATCGAGGTGGTTCGTCGGCTCGTCGAGGAGGAGGGCGTCGTGGTCCGCGAAGAGGATGCGGGCCAGCTCCACGCGACGCTTCTGCCCGCCGTAGAGCGCGCCGACCGGACGGTCCATGACAGGCGCGGCCAGCCCGACCCCCGCGGCCACCCGCGCGGCCTCGGCCTCGGCCGCGTACCCGCCCCGCGCGTGGAAGTCGGCCTCGGCGTGGGCGTAAGCGGCCATGGCGCGCCGCTCGGCGGCCGGACCGCCCGCGGAAGCCAGGGCCTGCTCGGCCGCACGCAGGGTACGCACACAGCGGTCCAGCCCACGGGCGGAGAGGATGCGGTCGGTGACGGTGACCGCGGGGTCGGCGGCACGGGAATCCTGCGCGAGGTGACCGAGGGAGCCGGTGCGGGAGATACCGGCCGCAGAGGCGGCTCCGGCACCGGCCAGGGTGTTCAGCAGGGTGGTCTTCCCCGCGCCGTTACGGCCGACGAGGCCGATGCGGTCGCCGGGGGCGATGTGGAAAGAGACGTCGGACAGCAGGGTCCGGGCGCCGACACGAAGGTCGGCGCCGCGCACGGTAATGATGGAATTACGCTCCGGAGAAGCAAAGGGACACACGGGTGGCGCGGGTGTGGGTCCTCAGCTAGGAAACGCGGGGCGTAGACATGAGCGAGAGGCTACGGGACGGCGCGGGAGCGGTGCGAGGGAATTTCCGAGCGAGAGGGGGCGGGGCCGGAGTGGCGGGACGAGGCCGGGGTGACGCGATGGTGCACGGGGGCCTGGCGTCAGAACGGTGCGCATCGCTCCGGGTGACCGCCACGCCCGGCGCAAGCACGACGAGGCCGGGGGCAGCACGGCGCTGCGCGGCGTCCCACCGGGCGTAGGACATCGGTGCGGCCCGCGCCGGCACGGACCGGGAGTGAGCGCGCAGGTCGGCGGCGCGTCCGACGTCGGCACCGCGCGCGCCGCGCCGCAGCCCCCCTCTCGCCACGTCGTCCCACGAGCCCGCCGGCCCCCGCGCCAGCGCCCTCACCGGTACAACGCGTTGACCTCCACCTCGTACGCCCGCTCGATCGCCTTCCGCTTCAGCTTCAGCGACGGCGTCAAGAGCCCCTGTTCCTCCGTGAACTGGTGCGCCAGGATGCGGAACGTCCGGATCGACTCCGCCTGCGAGACCATCGTGTTCGCCGCCACCACCGACCTGCGTACCTCCGTCTCCAGCTCCGGATCCCGTACCAGGTCCTTCGGGGCCAACGGCGGCTTCCCCTGCATCGCCCGCCAGTGTTCGACCGCCTCCAGGTCCAACGTCACCAGCGCGGCGATGTAGGGCCGGTCGTTCCCCACGACGATGCACTGGGCGACCAGCGGATGGGAACGTACCCGTTCCTCGAGCCCGGTCGGCGACACGCTCTTGCCGCCCGAGGTCACCAGGATCTCCTTCTTGCGCCCGGTGATGGTCAGGTAGCCGTACTCGTCCAGGGCCCCGATGTCTCCCGTCGACAGCCACCCGTCGTGCAGCACCGCCTCACTCGCGACCGGGTCGTTGAGGTAGCCGGCGAAGACGTGCCCGCCGTGCAGCCACACCTCCCCGTCGTCCGCTATGTGCACGGTGGTGCCCGGCAGGGGCAGCCCCACCGTCCCGAAGCGCGTCCGTTCCGGCGGGTTGGCGGTGGCCGCAGCCGTCGACTCGGTCAGCCCGTACCCCTCGTAGATCGTCACGCCCGCGCCCGCGAAGAACAGGCCGAGCCGCCGCTCCATGGCCGAGCCGCCCGACATCGCGTGCCGCACCCGCCCGCCCATGGCGTCGCGCACTTTTCCGTACACCAGCTTCTCGTACAGCTGGTGCTGCATCCTCAGTGACGCGGAGGGCCCCGGTCCGGTCCCGAACGCCTTGTCTTCGGCAGCCTCCGCATAACGGACCGCCAGCTCCACGGCCCTGTCGAAGGCGCCGGTCCGGCCCGAGGCCTCCGCCCGCCGCCGGGCCGCGTGGTAGACCTTCTCGAAGATGTACGGCACGGCCAGGATGAACGTGGGCCGGAAGGCTGTCAGGTCGGGCAGCAGCTCCTTCGCGACCATGGCGGGCTGGTGGCCGAGTTTCACCTTTCCCCGGATCGCCGCCACCTCGACCATGCGGCCGAAGACGTGCGCGAGCGGAAGGAAGAGGAGGGTGGAGGCCTCGTCGCCGGGGGAGGGCCGGAAGACCGGTTCCCAGCGGGCGATGACGGTGTCCGTTTCCGTCATGAAGTTCGCGTGGGTGAGGACGCAGCCCTTGGGGCGGCCCGTCGTTCCCGACGTGTAGATGACCGTGGCGACCGTGTCGGGGGTGACGGCACGGCGGTGCCGGTGCACGACGTCGTCCTCCACCTGCGCGCCCGAGGCGACGAGGTCTTCCAGCGCGTCCTCGCTGTCGAGCTGCCACAGCAGGGTCAGCCCGGGAAGCCGGTCGATCACGGAGGCGATCGTCATGGCGTGGTCCTCGTTCTCGACGACGCAGGCCACCACCTCGGAGTCGTGCAGCGTCCACAGGACCTGATCGGCGGAGGCGGTCGGGTAGACCGGCACGGGCTGCGCGCCCACCGTCCACAGCGCGAAGTCGAAGAGGGTCCACTCGTATCGCGTACGGGACATGATCGCGACCCGGTCGCCGAACCGCACCCCCTGTGCCAGCAGCCCCTTCGCCAGCGCCAGCACCTCGTCGCGGAACTGTCCGGCGCTCACGTCCCGCCACTGGCCGTCGGCGGACTTCCGGCCGAGCGCGACGCGGTGCGGGTCCTCGTCCGCGTGACGGAACACGGCGTCGGCCACTCCGCCGACCTGGGGAGACGCAGCCACGGGTGGGACAGTGAACTCGCGCAATGAACCTGCTCCTTGTGACGCTCCGCACGGCGCCGGTGACGGTACCCCAAGGCACGCCGGTGCGGGAGGCTCGGACCGCGACCTTACTGGGGGGTAAGTCACGGTGGGAGAATTTCCACGGAATCCGTACGCGGCGGGCTGCAGGGCGTCCCGGGGGCTGGGGCGGGGACGGCCCAGAGGTTGCGCGCGGCCGTGAGCGTCGCGCTGCCCCCGGCTCGTCCCGCGGCCGACCGGCCGGTGGTTCTCCTCCGCGTATCGCTTCCGCGCCCATTCCGCGTCGTCAGTGCGAAGCCCCCGCTCCCACCGGAGGCGCCCCCTCACCCACCCCTGTGCAAACGGTCCGCCCCCGCCAGAATCGCCCCCGCCAGCGCGTCCGCAGCCTCCCGTGCCGCAGCCCGTCGCCGACCGTGCAGCAGCACGAAGTCCACTTCCCCCAGGTCGGGCAAGCCGCTCCGCGCCCCCACCGCCTCCAGTCCCGGCGGAATCAGCCCGCGGGTATGCGCCATCACCCCGAGCCCGGCCCGCGCCGCCGCCACCAGTCCGCTCAGGCTCCCGCTCGTACAGGCGATCCGCCACGCCCGCCCCTGCGTCTCCAGCACCTCCAGTGCCCGCGCCCGCGTGATCGCCGGTGCCGGGAAGAGGATGAGCGGAACAGGCCGGTCGGATGCCACCCGCAGGCCCGGCGCGCCGATCCACTCCAGTGAGTCCCGCCAGACCAGCTCGCCGTGCGTGTCGTCCGCCCGCCGCTTCGCCAGCACGAGATCGTGCCGCCCGCTCTCCAACTGCCGGTGCAGAATTCCCGACAGTTCCACGGTCAGCTCGAGGTCCACCTCGGGATGCTCGCGCCGGAACGCCTCCAGGATCTCCGGCAGCCGGGTCAGCACGAAGTCCTCGGACGCCCCGAACCGCAGCCGTCCGCGCAGACGCGTCCCCGTGAAGTAGGCCGTCGCCCGCTCGTGCGCGGCCAGGATCGTCCGCGCGAAACCCAGCATGGCCTCACCGTCCTCGGTCAGCGCCACCCGGTGCGTGTCGCGGACGAACAGCTGCCGCCCGGCCTTCTCCTCAAGCCGTCGCACGTGCTGGCTGACCGTCGACTGACGCAGCCCGAGACGGCGCGCCGCCTGCGTGAAGCTCAAGGTCTGGGCAACGGCGAGGAAGGTCCTCAGATGCGTGGGCTCGAACATGCCCCGGACGCTAGCGTCTCCCGGTTATCACTGCCCGTGATAACAGTCAGTACGGTGTACGGCTTTCCCGATCAGCCGGTGGGGAGGGACGATGTCTCGCATGAACCGCCCCAAGCTGCCCTCCTGGCTCCCGGTCGACGGGTACGTACTGGTGCTTCTCGGTACCGTCGTCCTCGCCACCCTGTTGCCCGCCTCCGGCCCGGCCGCGACGGTGCTCGGGTACGTCACGACGGGTGCGGTCGGGTTCCTGTTCCTCCTGTACGGGGCGCGGCTCTCGACGGCGGAGGCGGTGCAGGGCCTCAAGCACTGGCGGCTGCACCTCACGGTGCTGGCGGCCACGTTCGTTGCCTTTCCACTCCTCGGCCTCGCGGCTCGGGCCCTGGTCCCGCACGTCCTCACCCCCGAGCTCTACACCGGCCTGCTCTTCCTGTGCCTGGTGCCCTCCACCATCCAGTCGTCGATCGCCTTCACCTCGATCGCCCGCGGCAACGTCGCCGCCGCGATATGCGCCGGGTCCTTCTCCAGCATCGTCGGGATCCTCCTCACCCCCCTCCTCGCCGCCCTGCTGATCAGCGGCGGCGCGGCCGGGTTCTCCCTGGACTCGCTGCTGAGGATCGTCCTCCAGCTCCTGGTGCCGTTTGTGGCGGGGCAGGTGCTGCGCCGCTGGATCGGCGGCTACGTCACCCGTCACAAGAAGGGGCTGAGCTACTTCGACCGCGGCTCGATCCTGCTGGTCGTCTACGCGGCGTTCAGCGCGGGGATGGTGCAGGGCATCTGGCAGCAGGTCTCCGCGGCCCGGCTGGGGGCGCTGATCGCCGTGGAGGCCGTACTCCTCGCGGTGATGCTGGCGCTGACCTGGTACGGGGCGAAGCGGCTCGGATTCGGCCGGGCGGACCGGGTGGCGATCCAGTTCGCCGGCTCGAAGAAGAGCCTGGCGGCGGGGCTGCCGATGGCGACCGTCCTGTTCGGCGCGCACGCGAGCCTCGCGGTACTGCCGCTGATGCTCTTCCACCAGATGCAACTCATGGTCTGCGCGGTGCTCGCCCGACGGCGCGCCGGGGACGTACCGCCCGAGGACCTGCCTGAGGACGCGCCGACCGGCGACGTGCCGCGGGGCGGGTCGGCCGGGGGAAGCGAGGCCCCCTGGATCCGGCCCGAACCGAAGGCTGGCAAGATCGCCGGGTGACCTCAGCGATACGCACCTTCGGCAACCGCCCCTGCGCCCTCACCGTGTGCAGGGGCTGCTGCTGCGGCGACGTCCGCAAGCATCCCGGCACCGACCACGCGGGCCAGCTCGCCCGCCTGCGCGAGGCCGCGGCGCGGTCCGGGGGACGGCTCGCCGTTCGTACGAGCGACTGTCTGGGCCCGTGCGGACAGGCGAACGTCGTGGTCGTCCAGCCGTCCACCGAAGGCCGCCGCAGAGGAGGCCGGGCCGCCTGGGTGGGCTGGGCGCTGGACGACGACAGTACCGACGAGATCCTGGCGTGGGTCGCCGCGGGCGGACCCGGCATCGCGAAGCCGCCCGCGACGCTGGAACTCCAGTTCTTCCCCGCTCCGGTCGAGTCCCGCACCGCCAAGAAGCGGTAACGCGACCACACGCCGACATACGGGTACGGCTCGGGTCCGACGGCGCGCCGACCCGAGGAGCCGGCCGGGAAAACGTCCCCGCAGAAGCGCCGACGGGCCGCGAGAGCGTCCTCGCAGAAGCGCCGACGGACCGGGAGCGAGCCCGGTTACGGCAGGACGACCCGTTCCTCGCCCGCGTACACGTTCATCTGCGTCCCCCGCAGGAACCCCACCAGCGTCAGCCCCGTCTCCGCCGCCAGGTCCACGGCCAGCGACGACGGCGCGGAGACTGCGGCCAGGAACGGAATGCCCGCCATCACCGCCTTCTGCGCCAGTTCGAACGACGCCCGCCCCGACACCAGCAGGATCGACCGGGACAGCGGAAGCCTGCCGTCCGTCAACGCCCGCCCGACCAGCTTGTCGACCGCGTTGTGCCGGCCCACATCCTCCCGTACGTCGATCAGCTCGCCCGTCTCGGAGAACAGCGCCGCCGCGTGCAGCCCGCCCGTCCTGTCGAAGACCCGCTGCGCCTCCCGCAGCCGCTCCGGCAGCGTCGCGAGCAGTTCCGGGGCCACCCGCACCTGCGGGACGTCCGCCATCGGGAAGCGCGCGGTCGTCCGCACCGCGTCCAGGCTGGCCTTGCCGCACAGCCCGCACGACGACGACGTGTAGACGTTGCGCTCCAGCGACACGTCGGGCACGACGGTCCCGGGAACCAATCGCACGTCGACCACGTTGTACGAATTGCCACCGTCCTCCCGGGCCCCCGCGCAGTACACGATGTTCGCGACGTCCGCCCCGTCGCCGAGCACGCCCTCGCTGACCAGGAAGCCCGCGGCCAGCGCGAAGTCGTCACCGGGCGTACGCATGGTGATGGCCAGCGGCTTCCCGTTGAGCCGGATCTCCAGCGGCTCTTCCGCGACGAGGGTGTCCGGCCGGGTCGAGACCGCGCCGTCCCTGATGCGGATGACACGACGGCGTGCGGTGACCCGGCCCATGGTGAATCATTCCTGCCCGAGAGTGACGATGCGTGCGAGTGTGTGACCAGCGCGTGTGCGCGGGCTGACCATTGTCCGCGGGGTGGGCGGGAAGCTCCAAAGTCCGGGTGGCGAACGCTGTTGGTTCACGCACCTCGTACCGGTGAGTCACAAAGAAGACTGGGTCGCTCCGACTGTCCGCAATGAGGGGTGGAGTCGCCGCATGACCGGTTCACGGATCGTCGCGCTCGGGCATTACCAGCCGGCCAAGGTACTCACGAACGCAGACCTGTCCAAGCTGGTCGACACCAGCGACGAATGGATCACCAGCCGGGTCGGCATCAGGACCCGCCACGTCGCGGGCCCCGACGAACCGGTGGACGAACTCGCCGCGCACGCCGGAGCCAAGGCACTCGCCTCGGCGGGCCTGACCCCCGCCGACATCGACCTCGTCCTGGTCGCCACCTCCACCGCCATCGACCGCTCGCCGAACATGGCGGCCCGGGTCGCCGCCCGGCTCGGCATGGGCTCGCCCGCGGTGATGGACCTCAACGTCGTGTGCTCGGGCTTCACCCACGCCCTGGCCAGCGCGGACCACACCGTACGGGCCGGGGCCGCCACCCGTGCCCTGGTCATCGGGGCCGACAAGATGACCGAGGTCGCCGACTGGACCGACCGCTCCACCTGCGTCCTGGTCGGCGACGGAGCGGGCGCCGCGGTCATCGAGGCGACCACGGAGGACCACCGGGCCACGCACGCGGGCACGATCGGGCCCGTGCTGTGGGGCTCGGTGCCCGAGATGGGCCACGCGGTACGGATCGAAGGCACGCCCCCGCGCTTCGAGCAGGTCGGCCAGTCCGTCTACCGGTGGGCCACCACTCAGCTCCCGCCGATCGCCCGCCAGGTCTGTGAACGCGCCGGGGTCGCTCCCGAGGAACTCGCAGCCGTCGTCCTGCACCAGGCGAACCTCCGTCTGATCGAACCGCTCGCGCAGCGCATCGGCGCGGTCAACGCGGTCATCGCCCGCGACGTCGTCGACTCCGGCAACACTTCGGCGGCGAGCATCCCGATGGCCTTCTCCAAGCTGGTCGAACGCGGCGAGATCACCTCGGGCGCCCCCGTCCTGCTCTTCGGCTTCGGCGGCAACCTGTCGTACGCGGGCCAGGTCGTCCGCTGCCCCTGACGGCCCTCGCCCCGGCCGGGGACCCGTCCCCGCCGGAGGCCGTCCGGGGGGGCGGCGCTTCTCGGCCGCGCCGCGCACCCCGCGCTTGCGCTCCTGCCACCACCAGGTGACCCAGCCGCCGATGCCGAGGAACCCGGCGTACATGGCCGCGTGCGGCAGGACGTCCTGCCACAGGATGTCGGTGAACTTCGCCGGCCCGCCCGCTGCGAGCGACATATGACGGAGCGTCATCGCTGCTCCTGCCTCCACAGCACCGCGAGGGACTCCCGGCTGATCCGGTCGATGACATGGCTGACCCGCGTCAACCGAACCAGGAACGTCCCGCAGATGCTCCCGCAGGGTCGAAAGCGCACTCGCCGTGCGATAACGGAAACCACCCGGAGTGTTCACCCTGCGAAGCCAGGCCGCCTCCCAGCCGTTGCCCCGCCCGCCCCTCCGGACGGAGACGGCAGTCATCGTCCGGCGCAAGCCGTACGGCTCCACCCCCGCCACTACTACGGGTATCAGCCAGGCCACATTCGGTGTGCATGACGGCGCCACGTCGACGAGCTCCGTCCGCCGTGACCCTCACAGGTCACTGACCACGCAATATGCAGGTGAAACCCACCCCAAACCCCTGGTATTGTTTTCCACGTCGGAACGGGCCGGCGCAAGACGGGGCCCGAACGGCAGACACCTTGTCCGGGTGGCGGAATGGCAGACGCGCTAGCTTGAGGTGCTAGTGCCCTTTATCGGGCGTGGGGGTTCAAGTCCCCCCTCGGACACCAGCTGAGACCCCACTTCACGTGGGGTTTTCTGCTTTTCCGGGCTGTGGCGCGACCCATCGCGCCACCCGTAGCCTTGCGCAGGACAGATGTTCGACGGCAGTCATCTCGCGGTAGTCGGGGCCGCGTGCTCGAAGCTGTTCCCCGAAGCCACCGACCGAACGGCTCCGCGCCGACCAGCGCGTAGTCGACCGGCACCACTGCGGTCGCCCCCCTCTGAGTCTCAACTCGCGCACCGTGCAACCCCGTAGGCCCCGTCCCTCCTGTGAGGCCCCAGACGCCTCCGCGAAATTCGGTCGTGGGAAGCCGACTTGGTCATCTGTTGTACGTCTGATGATTGCCGGGTCTTACGCCAGAGGCTAGAGTCACCTCGCGTGCCGGACCGTGCACCATCTGCGATCGGTCGGCACTGGAGCAACGGGGCTCTTCCGGATTCTTCAAGTCGCGGGTTCATCGACCCCTCCTTCGTCCATCCGGTCACTTGGCGCTGTGCGCGGTCAACCCGTGCTCGTTCGTGCTTATTTCGAGTTCGTCCGTCCCAACTGTCCGGCATCTGGCGTTCATCGGCGATCGCTTGCGAAAAGTCACATGTCTTCACAGGGGAATCGCAGATGGGTCTGCTTCGGTCCGAAGGATTCGACAAGCTTCTGGAGAAGGTCGCCACCGAGGCCGGGGAGTTCACCTCCGCCGGTGCCGCCGTCCGTCATCTGGCCACGATCGGTGAGCGGCTCACGCCGGAAGTGGCGCTCGGTGCGCTGCGTCCGGGTGAGCATCACCTGCTCGGAGCGGTGGAGGCGGCCGGCGCGCTGGTCGACGTATCGGCCGCGGGGGATGCGGGCGGCTACCGGTTCGGGCAGTTGAAGGCGGGCAAGGCCTGCCTCCTGGCTCCGGGGGAGGTGGGGGGTGCCGACCTGCGGGTCGTCGCCGGGATCCGCTGGCCCGAGGGTCCGCCGGACGGCCTTGAGGCTGTGTGTGCGGCGCTCGCCGAGGGCGCGGTCGCCGAGGTCGCGGCGGTCCTTGACTGGTTGTCGGAGCAGGGTCAGGAGTATGCGGCGGGTCTGGTGGCCCGCCTGCGGTTCCTGCTCCGGCATGTCGGGCCGATACGGCTCTACATAGGTGACGCCTGCTACACGAACCTCGGCAAGGACGGCAATCTCGTCGGCAAGTCCATCGGGGCCGAGTCCGATCGCTGCCGGATGAAGGTGCTCGCCGAGACCCCGCTGGGGGAGTGGCGTGCCGTCGACGCCTGTTTCGTCGTCTGCATGTCCGCGCTGATATCTTCCGGAACTCCCTCACGCACCGAGGAGTTCAGCGGCACACAGCTGCTGCCGGGCAGGCTCACGGAGTTCATCGAGGGGCGGATCCGGGCGTACGACGGTGCCGTTCCTTCTCCGGCGGCCTCGGGCTCCGCGGTGGGCAGGCTCTTCGAACTCGCCGACCACGCAAGGGAGCTGCGGCAGCGGAAGCTGGAGTCGGGGGCGGTGGTCTATCGGACCGTGCAGGCGATGACCATCAACAAGAAGGAGCACCTCTTCGACACCCCGGTCACCGGGGCGGACGTACCGGAGGCGTTCCTCGGCACCCTCGCGGATCTCGTGCCGTCTGCGCCGGACACCGTGCGCGGCGGGGACTTCGCCGTGGACTGGCAGCCGCTGTTCGACAGTGGTCCTTCGCCTTCGCAGCCAGGGTTCGGCAGCCGCTTCGAAGAGGTGCTGCACCGGCTGGTGGGTGCCGCCGCGTCCGCCACCGGCTCGGACGTCAGCATGTCCCGGGGACCGCGGGACATCCTGCGGCTGAGTTCGCTGCTTGCCGACGGCAGCATCGAACCGGGGCACTGGAAGACCAGCGAGTACTACTGCTGTGTCGTGCCCGGTGAGGACTTCCGTGAGCGGCTGGCCGCCGCGGGGGCCACCGCCGAACTGCCGCAGGTGGTGCGGGCGATCGCGGCCCGGATGCGCTGGAACGGCTGGCACTTCATGCCGCACGCGGCGGCCGTCTCGGACGACGAGAGCTTCGCCGAGCGCGACTGGTTCTTCGCCCCCTCCATGCCCGACATGACCGAGTGGACCTCGCACCACCACCAGGGGCACGTGGCCAACGGGGTACGGCACGCCATACGCGTACCCTTCGGCATCACCCTGGCGGGCGCGCACCGGCCGGGCGTGTACGACCTGCGGCTGATGCGCACGGAGGGCGACGTCTACGGGCTGCGTGAGCTGCGGTCGGCGATCGCGATGGGCGAGGTCCTGCGCGGCTACTACCAGGAGCACGCCGTCCGCGTCGAGAAGAGCGAAGAGCCGTTCGTGGTCGAGGACTTCGGAAACCCCTGGTACCAGGGCCGGTACGGTACCGAGGCGAACGCGCAGGCGAGCACGGCGAACGAGAAGGGTGTCTGACCCCATGACCACAGCTGCGAACCCCCCCACCACGGCCGAGGGCCCCGCGGTGCTCTTTCTGGGCCTGCGCCGCTCGCCCCTGGAGTGGCGTGCCGAGATCGAGGCTGCCGGCGCCTGCGGACTGAGCGTCCATGTCGCGTCGGACGCCGACCTGACCCACACCGAGCTGCCCGAGCGGCGGCGCGGGTCCTTCGACCGTGCTGCGGCGCTCGCCGACCAGGCGACGGAGGCCGCGCGGACCGTGCGGGCCCAGCAGACAAACTCCGGTGCGGACGTGGCCGCGGTGGTCTGCTGGGGCGACAAGTACGTCGGCCTCACCGCGCTCCTCGCCGAGAGGTTCGGGCTGCGCGGCGTCGGCACGGCCGCCGCGGATCGCGCCACGGACAAGGTCGCCCAGCGCCGGGCGATGGAGCCGTTCGGCCTCAACCCGCCCTGGCGTGCGGGCCGCACGGTGGATGATCTGCGTTCCGTGACGGCAGAGCTCGGAGCCGCGGGCAGGCCGCTGGTGTTCAAGTCCGCGCACTGTTCCGGTGGCCGGGGCATGGCCGTGATCGGCCCGGACTCCGACCTGGCCGAAGTGTGGGCGCTGACGTCGACGAACTACTCGGGCACCACCGACTTCCTGGTGGAGGAGTACGTCGAGGGCTCCGAACACTCGGTGTCGGGCGTCGTGCACGACGGCACGGTGCGGATCCTGGGCGTCACCGACAAATACCTGGATGGACCACTGTCCGCGTCGTGGGCGACAGCGGTCCCCTCCGCCCGCACCCAGACGCAGGTCAAGGAGTTGCGGCAGGCCGCCGAGCAGGCCGTGCTCGCGATCGGTCTGCGCACGGGCGGCTTTCACGCAGACCTGCGGTTCGGACCCCAGGGGCCGGTGGTCCTGGAGGTGGGCGGGCGGCTGGGCGGCGACCTGATCAACTCCCACCTCATCCCGTACGCACACCAGGAAGCGGTGCGGCCGTACGAGAGCCTGCTGGCGCTGCTCGCCGGTGGGGAGCTGCCCGACGAGCCCCGTGAGGCGGAACGAGGCGCGGCCATGGTGCTGTTGCCGAAGGCGGGGCGCCCGGTGCAGGACGTAGTCATGTCCGTGCGTGCGCGACCCGGCGTCGTCCTCGCCGAGGACTGGCCGGGCACCGACTCGGTGGTGGCCGTCGTCGTCACCGACGAGCCCGCAGAGCTGCCCGGTGCGGTGGCGGGCCTGCGCGAGTCGGCCTGTTGAGCGCCGGTGGGCCCCGCACTCCGCTGGTCGGAATCCTCGCCTGTCACAAGGAACGGGCCAACGGCACGACGTACTCGCGGGTCAATGACCATCTGACGGAGCCGCTCCTGGCGCACGCGGACGTGGCGGCCGTACTGCTGCACACGGTGCGGCCCGAGCACGCGGCAGAAGTGCTGGCACGCCTGGACGGCCTCGTGCTGCCGGGCAGCGGGTCCTTCGTACATCCGGAGCGTTATGGCGGGCGGGAAGCGGATGGCGTGCCGGACCGGGAGTACGACCTGCCCAGGGACGCGACGGCCGCGGCGCTGCTGCGGGCGGCCGACGCGCTTCCCGCTCTGCCCGTCCTCGCGAGCTGCCGGGGGCTGCAGGAACTCGTCGTACACCAGGGCGGCACGCTCGAAGCGGTACCCGCGTCGGACGTGAAGCACCGGCTGCGGGCGGGTGTGGACGGGCCCGACCGCTGGGCGCCCGCACACACTGTGGAGGTACGACCGGGCGGACTGCTGGCCCCGCTGGTGCAGCCGCGTCAGGATCCGGGCGCCGTGCCGGTCAACTCGCAGCACAGCGACCGGGTCGCCAAGGTGCCCGGCCAGGTGTTCGTCGAGGCGACGGCTGCGGACGGCACCGTCGAGGCCGTCAGCGTCGGTGCTCCGGAGCGCTTCGTGCTCGGCGTGCAGTGGCACTTCGAGCACCACACCGATCAATCGCCCCTGGACCGGGCGGTGCTGGCCGCCTTCGGCCGACGCTGCCGGTCCTGGATGGAGTCGAGGCAACAGCAGTGAACGTGCCAGGAAGCAACACCGTACGGGCGGCCGGACCGGCCGCGGTCGACCACGAGGCGCTCGCCGCCACCGCGCTCGCCGCGGTGGGCTGCGGCCCCGAGGAACTGCTCTTCCTCGCCGGTTCGACGACCGACGGGCTCGCGAACCGCAACTCCGACCTCGACCTGTACGTCGTGGGCGACTTCCGGGTGACGGGCTCGGAGACGGCCGCACGCCAGGGCGAACGGACCGCGACGGTCGCCTTTCACGAGGGCCGGGAGGTGAATGTCGCGGTGCTCGACCCGGCAGCGCTCGACCGGCTGCGGAACGACTTCCGGGCCGCGGTGGCCAGCCTGTCGGAGCAACAGGGCATCGCGCAGTTGGTCGACGGGGACAATCTCAAGATCCTGCACCGCGTACGCACCGGCCAGGCCCTGCGCCGTCCCGACCGGCTTCAGGAACTATGTGACGACCTCGGCACCGGTGACCTGCCGCGCTACCTTCTGAACGTGGCCGCCGTGGCCGCCGTCAACCGCCTCAACGACGTGTCGGGGGAACTCGCCGACGGGCACGCCGAGTCGGCGGCCTGGATGTACCGGGAAGCCCTGGTGCACACCGGACAGTGCGCGCTCGCCGCCGCAGGCGTGACCGTTCCCTCGGTCAAGTGGCTGGTACGGCTCCTGCGACGCGAGGCGGAACGCGGGCCCGCCAGCCAGTCCGCGCCCACCCCCGTCCTCGCGCCAGCCCGGTGCGCGGCGCACACCGCCCGCCGACTGCTCGATCCGCCCGCCGACACGGCCGCCGCGCTCCAGGAGACGCGGGCCGAACTCGCCGCCCTGATCGACTCGGTCGGCGAGCAGGCAGGCCCCTACATACGCCTCGTGGCCCGACCGAAGCTGGGATGACGCCGATGAACCTCGTCGAGCTGTACGACATACCCGACGCGGTGCTGCCCCGTGAACCGCGCCTCGGCGGTTCCTGTGTCGCCGTGCCCGCCGACCGCCTCGCGTCCCTCGCCCGGTCGGGCCCCGCGGTGCTCGGCCTGCGGCCCGGCCTCGCGGGCACCGACGGTTTCACCGCCTCGCTCCTGAAGGAGCTGCGCGCACTGGTGGGCCTGCCGGACGGGCACAGTTGCCTCCTCGTACCCGTGGTGCCGCAGACCCTGGCCCAGCAGTTCGGCCGGGAGAAGTGGGCGATGGCCCACGACGTCGTGCCCCGGCCGGTCGCCGGAGCGGCCCGGCCCTCCGGCGCCGCCGGACCCGGCGGGTGGAGCGCCGCGGATCTCACGGGCTCCTCCTGGCCGCTGGCCGAGGGGCTCCTCGCGGAACTGGACGTGGCGGCCTTCTGCCCCGGCGCGCTGCTCGGCGTCGTGCCCGGCAGCACCGTCCTGACCCTGTCCCCGCGGGCGGCCGAAGCAGCCCGCGGGGAGGAGGACAGCGGCCCCTTCGGCGTCCGCGCCCTGCTCGACGCGGACGCACCCGGCACGCCACGCCCCAGCGCCTCGGACCTGATGATGCTCGCCCACGGCGTGCGGACCCTGGCCGAGTCCCACCCCGAACGCCTGGAGGACGAGGTCGGGGCGCGCCTCGCGCTGGTCCGCGCGCGCACCGCGGGCCGCTCCTGGCTGGCCGGACCGCCCTACCGACGGGGCCGCGACCTCGCGTGCGTCCTGCCCACCACGCTCAGCCCGGCCGCCGTAAGGGAACTGGTGGAGTACCTGGAGAGCCGGGCCCTGGTGTACGGGCTCGCCGACCCGGACCTGCCGACCGCCCTGCGCGTCGGGCTCGGCCGCACGTGCGACGACGACGACCTCGTACGGCTCACCGGACTGCTCGACGTCCTGCTGGAGGAGGCCCGATGAGTGCTGCCGGAGAGACCGCGACGCACACGGGCGCCCTGCTCATCCTCAAGCCCGACATCCTCTCCGGGTCGTGCGCGCGCTGCCCCGCCGCGTCGGCCCGCGACACCGTACGCGGACTCCTTTCCGTGTACGAGCCGACAGCCGAGGACGTCTACGAGGTGGACACCTCCGGGCAGGCCGTCGCCTGGGCCCTGCGCAACATCGAGCGCAAGGTCCGCGCCAGGGACTGGTACGTCCGCACCCTGAGCGACCCCGGCCGCGATCTGGCCGCCCTGCGGGGACTGCTGACCGGGCCGCTCCTCAACCCGGCGGGCGAGGACACCGTGCGCACGGCAGACCTGGTGCTCGGCGTCGTCGACGCTCTCGGGTTCACGGTCGTCGACCGGCTGCGCGCCCGCTGCACCCAGCGCGACTTCCTGGGCCTGTACGCGGACAACACCCACTTCACCCGGCTCGCCGGAAGCCTGCGTGACTACCTGGTCGGGCAGGAGGTCGACATCTGCCGGTGCGCCGGGGAGCAGGAGCTGTCCACCCTCCACATCTTCAAGGAGATGGTGCGCCGCGTCGTGCGGTACCCCACCACCCACTACGACGCGGTGGAGAACCTGCTGCACGTCTCCGACCCCGGTGCCGCCGACTGGACGTACTTCCTCAACTCGGCCTTCGGGGAACGGAAGAGGGCCGCATGAGCACGGTCGGGAGCCTGCGCCGACGCTTCACCGCGGCGGACGCGCTGATCCTGTTGAACGGTGTGTCCACCTTCGGCTCGGGCCTGGTCTACCCCTACACCGCGCTGTACCTCTCGGATCTGCCCGCGATGGGCACGGCCGGCGTCAGCATCTTCTACGGCGCCGCCGCCGCGGCCAACCTGGTGACCGCGGGCGTGCTCGCCGCCGGCTGGCTCACACCGCGGCCCACCCGCCTGGGGTTGGCCGGGACGCTGATGCTCGCCGTGGGCTTCCTGGCGACGGCGGCGGCCGGGTCGCTGACCGCGCTGTTCGTGGCCGTGCTGTTCATCGGCTGCGGCCAGGGCTGTCTGCTGGTCTCCATGGTGCCGGTGCTCAGCACGCTGACACCGCCGGAGCAGCGTCGCTCCGTCTTCGCGCGACGCTACCGGGCCATCAACGTGGGCCTGGGACTCGGTGCGGTCGTCGCCGGTCTGACCACGGGGTTCTTCGCCACCGCTGTGGTGCCGTGGCTGTTCGTCGCCAACGCGCTGAGCTATCTGCCCCTCGCGTACGCCTTCCACCGGCTGCGCGCGCGAGAGCGGCGCGAGGAGGCCGGGGCCGCCGAACGCCGGGCCTCCGCGGCACCCGGAGGAGAAGCCGTCGGGGCATCGTCGGGGGCGGCCGGCGGGCGACTGAAGTGGCTCGGGGCCGCGGGAGCGCTCGCGGTGCTGTTCCAGCTCGGCGCCTACCTCTTCGGGCACAGCCAGTTCGAGGCGACCTCGCCGCTGGTCGCGGTACGGCTCATGGGCATCGGGCTCGGCACGGTCTCCGCGCTGTTGCTCGTGAACACCGCCGTCGTCGCACTGGGGCAGGGCTGGGTCACCCGCCTGCTGAGCAGTCGCGACGAGACGTTCGGGCTGCGGACCGCGGTCCTGCTGTGGGTCGCCGCGTACGTCGTGGCCATGGGGTCGTCGTTCGGCCCGCTGCCGTTGCGGTACGCGGGGCTCCTGCTGTTCGCCGTGGTCTTCGCGCTCGGTGAGTGCGCGTACTCCTGCTCGTTCCACCCATGGCTGATCGGCTCCGTCGAGCCGAAGGACGTCACCCGGATCTCCGCCCTGGCCAGTGGCGCCATGGGCATCGGTACGGCCGCGGGACCCTCGATCGGCGTCGCCCTGACCCTCACGGGCGAGGCCTCGGTGGTGTGGCTGGGACTCGCCTCGTTCTGCCTGCTGCTGCTGTTCACCCTCGGCCGGCGCGGCCTCGCGGTGCAGAGACCCGGCGCCACACCTGCCGACGCCACGCCCGAACAGACACCCGCGTCACACACAGAGGAAACGACATGACGGACACACTGCTGCTGGTCGGCGCGGGCATCATGGGCCGCGGCTACGTCGCCGCCGCACGGGACCTCGACGTGCGGACCGTACTGCTCGACGACGAGGCCTGGCGCGAGCGGCACGAGCAGCATGTCGCGCACTTCGAGACGCCTGCCGGCGCCACCGAGACGCACTGGCTGCGGGCCGCGCTCGACCTCGCCGACCGGCACCCGCCGCACGGGGCCGTGCCGTTCGCCGAGCAGCACGTGATGGCCTCGGCGCGGGTACAGGATCTGCTGGGGCTCCCGGGGCCGTCCCTCGCCGCCGCCGAGGCGAGCCGCAACAAGGCAGTCCAGCGCGCCCTGTTCGCCCACGCGGGGCTGCCGCAGCCCGACCACGCCGTCGTCGACGACGTGGAGCGGGCCGCCGAGTGGAGCCGCGGCCGTTACCCGGTCGTCGTCAAACCGCTGCGGGGCGCGGGCAGCGCCGGGGTGCGCTGTGTGGCGGACGAGGACGCGCTCCGCGCGGACCTGGCCCGCCGGGACGTGGGCCAGCAGGTGCTGATCGAGGAGTACCTGGACGCTCCCGAGTACAGCTGGGAGGGGCTCGTCGAGAACGGCACGGTGATCTTCGGCAACCACACCCGCAAGGTGACCACCGGGCCCCCCGAGTTCGTCGAACTGCAGCACCGGCTGCCCCACCGCCCCGCCGACCGCGAGCGCGTCGACGGGCAGACGGCGGCGCTGGTGGCCGCCGCCGGCATCCGCACCGGCATCGTCCACCTGGAGTACCGGGACGACGGCACCGTCCTGAAGCCCATGGAGTTCGCCGTGCGCACCCCCGGCGACCACATCCTGGAGCTGATGTGCCGGGCATACGGGCACGACTTCTTCCGCAGCGTCATCGAACTGGCCCTCGGGCGCGAGGTCGGTCTCCCCTCGGAACGGCCCCGCGCGGCCGGCGTACTGTTCCTGCCCGCCCCCCGCCCCGGCCGCATCACGGCCGTGGACGGCGTGGAGGCGGCGCAGGAGCGTCCCGACGTGGTGCGGGTCGGCCAGAAGAAGCATGCGGGTGACGTGCTCACCGGCCTCCACTCGTCCGGCGACCGGGTCGCCCACGCGCTGCTGCTCGCGGACACGCCCGCCGGGGTGGACGCGGCGGCCGACGCCGTGCTCCGGCAGATCAGCATCCGGGTCGAGCCGGCCGATGCCGTGCCCGCGCCGGCTGCCGTACCCAAGAACGCACCCGGCGAGCCGCCCCGGATCGCCGAGGACGGCCCCGTCGTCGTGCTCTGCAAGTGGCGGCCCGACATGGTCAGGGCGCTGCTTGCCGCGACGCCCAACCTCCATCTCGTTCTGGAGCACTCCGAGCTGGCGACCGCTGCGGCGTCGCCGGGGCTGATAGCCGCCGCGCGCTCCGTGCACCGCGTCTCCGACATCGACTCCGTCGAGGAACTGACCGGGGTCGCCGTCGACCTGGCGGTCCGGGGAATCGGGGTCGACCAGGTGCTGTCCTTCTCCGAGGACGGGCAGCTCGGCGCCGCCCAGATGCGCGCGTTGCTCGGCTGCGGCGGTGCGAGCGCGCAGATGCGGGCGGGGGTGCGCGACAAGCGCATGATGAAGCACCTGGTGGCCGCCGCCGGCGTACCGGTGACCGAGTGGGCGTCGCTGCCGACCGACGTCACCTTCGCCGACGGCGACACCTCGCCCGACGTGGGGTTCCCCGCGATCGTGAAGCCCGCGTTCGGCTTCGGCACCATGAGCACGACCCGCGTCGAGAACGCCGAGGAGCTCGCCGGCGTCCTGCGCGACCTGGCGAAGCCCGACCGGCTCGCCTCGGGCCACCTCATCCTCGAACGCTTCGTGTCCGGCCGCGAACTGCACATCGACGCCCTGTGGCGGGAGGGCAAGCCGCTCTTCCTGACCGTGAGCGCGTACTACGTGCCCCGGCTCGACCACGTTGCCACCGACGGAGCCGCGGACGAGGCCCCGCCGGGCCGGGACGGCTCGTACATCCTGGCTCCCGAGGAGCACCCCGAACTCTACGAACGTATCCGCACGATGCATACGAGCGTCAACGAGGCCCTGGGCATCGACACCGCCGTCACCCACCTGGAGGTCTTCGAGACCCCCGCGGGCGACCTCCTCTTCTCGGAGATCGCCACCCGGATCGGCGGCGGCTGGATTCCCGACATGCTCACCGCCCGGCTCGGCCGGAGTGTCTTCGACACCGTCGCCACCGGGCTGCTCTACGGCGACACCGGGTTCAGCGGCTCCGGCGGGGCGGACGGGTCCGACGCGGACGCCGTGCCCGCCCCCCGGCACATCGGCGCGCTGCACCTGCGTCCGGCCCACGCCGGGACCGTTACCGGCCTGCCGTCGGGCGAGCAGATCGAAGCGGTCGAGGGAGTCATCGGCTGGCGTCTGATGAAGGAGGTCGGCGACCGGGTCGGGTTCTCCCATGCCATGGACTGGTGCCTGATGGTGGTCGTGGGCGCGGACACGACCCAGGAGTTCGAGGCGGCCCTCGACCGGGTCGAGACCGAGCTGACCATCGAGGTGGACCGTCGTGCCTGAGCTCGGGCCAGGCGCCCGGCCCGGAGCGCGCTCTGTCGTCGTCTTCGTGGGCCTGCGCAAGAATCCGCTGGAGCACCGGCCCGCGTTCGAGGCCGCCCACCGCGAGGGCTACGCGGTGGTGCTGCTGGCGGCCCGCCCGCCGGCCGGGCTGCCGGGAGCGTTGCTCGCCGAGGCGCGGGCGGTCGACCCGCACGACACGGCCGTGTTCGACGCCGTGGTGGACGAGATCGCGGTCAGACACTCCGTCGCCGGCGTCGTCACCTGGTCGGACGCGGGTGTGGAACCGGCGGCTCGCGCTGCCCGCCGCCTGGGGTTGCCGGGCATCACGCCCGCGGCCGCCCGGCTGGCTCGCAACAAGTACCTCATGCGCCAGGCGCTCTCCGGCCAGCCCCACCTGATACCCCGTTACGCCCGGGTACGGACGCTGCGGGATGCCGAACAGGCGCTGGAACACGTCGGGTTCCCGGCCGTCCTGAAACCCGCGGCCGGCAGCGGCAGCAAAGGCATCTTCCTGTTGCGCTCGGCGGGAGATCTGCCGCCCGCGTTCGCCGAACTGGACCGGCTCACCGGCGCCGACGGGGACAGCATCTTCCGCAACGACCGCGGGGAGCTCGTACTCGAAGAACTGCTCGGAGGCAGCGAGCACAGCGTCGAAGGCTTCGTGCACCGGGGCGAAGTGACGGTCTGCGGAATCACCGACAAGACCACCACCGAGCCGTTCCGTCTGGAGCTGGCGCATCAGCACCCCAGCGCGTTGCCCCCCGCGGCCGCCTCCGCCGTGCGCGCGCTGACCCGCGAGGTCGTGGTTGCCCTGGGCTTCGACGACTGCGCCTTCCATCTGGAGTGCATGTACGACGAGGAGACGGGGACCGCCCGGCTCGTGGAGGTGGCCGCACGTGCCGGCGGGGACTTCATCGGCTCCCACCTGGTCGGGCTTGCGAGCGGGGTCCCCTTCCACGAGAACGTGATCCGGGTGGCGACCGGCCGTGCCCCGCGTGTGCCGGACCGCCCACCGCTGCACGCCGGACTGCGCAAGATGATGGCTCCGGCGGCGGGGAAGCTGGTGCGGGTCGACGGACTGGACACGGCGCTTGGCGTCACCGGGGTCCAGCACGTCGTTCTCGACCGCGCTCCCGGCACCACCGTCAAGCTCCCACCCGAGCACTTCTCCTCCAGCGCTGTCGGTGCGGTCATCGCGACCGGCGACAGCGCGGAGTCTGTGGCGAACGCGTTGCGAGCCGCGACGGACGCCCTGCACGTGGAGATGGCACCCGGGCCCGAAGGACACGCGCCGGGGGAGGCCTCGACGCACGGCTGACTCCGCGAGGAACAGGCCGGTGCCACGACTTCCAGAGGGGCGGGGGGCGCCGCCTCGCGGCTGACCGGCTGGGGCTCATCCGGAGCGCCCCTGCCCGCCCCGCCCGCCGGAAAGCCGGGAGCACCGGCCGGACAGGGCGGGCAAGCGGCCCGACTTCTTCCGCCCCGGACACCAGCACGTTCCCCTATCGGCCAGGGGCTTGCTGCCCGCTCCGTGGTACGAGGCCGTCCGCGATCAGGCCTGCGAGGACCGCTTCGCCCAAGGCGTGGACGGCGGACTGCGGGCGGACCATCACCGTGAACTCCTTGATGCGGCCTGCCATGCCGAAGTGCAGGAGGTCGATGCCGTGGATCTCCTTGCCGTGCACGGTGGCCCGGAAGACGAGGGTCGTGGCGGGGGCTTCGCTGCCGTCCGTGCTGGTTTCGGCCGCGCCCTCGAAGTGCCCGACGTACCGGAAGTCCTCGAACGTGCGGAGCAGTACGCCGAAGAGGCCCAGCACCATCGGCCGGCCCTCGAACGGGGTGAACTTCACCGGGCTGTACAGGCGGACGTCCTCGGTGAAGAGGTCCTCCAGGGCGCCGAGATCCCCCTTCTCCACAGCGCTGCGAAAGCGTGCGGCGGTCTCCATGACTCCTCCTCGTACTCAGAGATATGATTAGTCAGTTTCTTGAGTATGGTGCGGGGAGATCCACGAAAAGGGAAGGGGGCCTCGATGGCTTTGCGTCATGCCGTGCTGGCGGCCTTGCTGGACGGCGAGTACAGCGGCTACCAACTCGCCAAGGCGTTCGACGTCGGCGTCGCGAACTTCTGGTACGCGCAGCCGCAGCAGCTGTACGCGGAGCTGGCCAGGCTGGAGAGGGACGGGCTGGTGGCCGGACGGCAGGTGGTGCAGGAGACCCGGCCCAACAAGCGACTGTTCCGGGTCACGGACGCCGGGCTCGCCGAACTGGAGAAGTTCGCGGCCGCCGCGTCGAAGCCCTCGTTCGTACGCGACGATCTCCTCGTCAAGGTGCAGGCCGTCGATCATGTCGGCATCGGTCCGGTGCTCGAACAGCTGGCGGAGCGGGTGCGTGCGGCCGAGGCCCGGATGGAGCTCTTCGGCAAGCTGCTGCGGAAGATGCGCGGCGAGACGCCGGAGGAGGAGTTCCTGCGCGGCGGGGAGCGGATCGGGCCGTACCTGACCTGTCTGCGCGGTCTCGCCTTCGAACAGGGCAACCGGGACTGGTGCCTGCGGATCTCGGCCGTGCTGACGGAGAGGAAGGGTGCGAGTGAACACCGCTGAGCAGCCGAGAACGGACGGATTCCGGCGGTACGTGGCCCTGGGCGACAGCCAGACCGAGGGGCTCGGCGACGGTGACGACGTCGGCGGCCTGCGAGGGTGGGCCGACCGGCTCGCCGAGCATCTCGCCGCCGTCAACCCCTCGCTCCAGTACGCCAATCTCGCCGTACGGGGACGTGTCGCCGGTCAGGTCCTGGCCGAGCAGCTGGGGCCCGCGCTGGACCTCCGCCCCGATCTGGCCTCCGTCGTCGCCGGCGTCAACGACCTGCTCAGGCCGCGTTTCGACGCGGACCGGACCGTGCGGGAGCTGGAGGAAATGTTCGCGGCACTCACCGCCGCCGGGGCGCACGTCGTGACGCTGACCGTTCCCGACATCGGGAGGATCGCGCCGGTCGCCCGGCCGGTCAGGCATCGGGTGTTCGCACTGAACGCCCGGATCCGCGTCGCCGCAGCCCGGCACGGTGTCACCGTCGCCGACACCGCCGTGCACGCCGTCGCCACCGATCCGCGGCTGTGGAGTGCGGACCGCCTCCACGCGAGCCCGCTCGGTCACGAGCGGATCGCCGCGGCCGCCGCGTACGCCCTGCGGCTGCCCGGAAGCGACGACACCTGGGCACGGCCCCTGCCCCCGCAGGAGCTTCCCGGCCGAGGACAGGCCGCCGCGGCGGAACTGCGCTGGGCCGCAGGTTTCCTCGGGCCATGGCTCCTCCGCCGGCTGTACGGACGGTCCTCCGGCGACGGCCGTACCGCGAAACGCCCCCGGCTCATGCCCTTGGACGCCGGACCCGGGTCCCCCGAGGAAACCGGGCTGCGCACAGGGGTGTAGGGGGTGGCGGCTGAACCGGTCCGGTGTCCGGGCGAAACGCCGGCCCCCGCACGCGCGCGGGGTGCCGCCGCACAGGTACCGGACGGGCTTGTCCGTGGCCCGGTGGGTAAGGTTGCCCTTACTCGCTGACGCCCCCTGGAGGATCCGTATGCCCCTGACCGCCCCGCCGCCCGCCGGGACGACCCGTCGGCCCCCGCGCATCGCGCGACCTCGGCCCGTGGAACGGACAGGTAGTGCCTGGGTGGCGCGGGCCCTGGCGGAGGACGACTTCTGGGGGGCGGTGCGGCGGGCGGGCGGCGGACCGGTGATCGAGCCCGACCCGGCGGGCGACGGGACGTACCGGGTGGTCACCTTCCTGTGGCGGGGCAGCGAAGCGACCCGTGCCGTGCTCGTCATGCCGAACAAAATCGTCGACCCGCGGGACCTGCCGCGCAACCTGATGGAGCACGTGCCGGGCACGGACGTCTGGCACTGGTCGGTGCGGATGAGGGCGGACTGGCGGGCCACGTACGCGTTCTGCGTGGACGAGGGGGGCGGGCCCGAGGGGGACGGGTACTGGGCGTGGCTGCGTGGCAGGCAGCAGGGCGACCCGCTCAACGCGCGTACTCTGGCGCGCCGTTGGGGTGGTGACCCGGTCTCGTACGTGGAACTGCCGCTCGCTCCGGCCGGGGACGGCTGGCAGCGGCGGGCGGGGGTGCCCCGAGGCACCGTCAGTGCGCACGTCGTGCGCAGCGATCTGCTCGGCAACGAGCGGCCGGTGCACGTGTACGAGCCGCCGGGCGGCGGGCGCGACCTGCCGGTGCTGGTGCTGCTGGACGGCGAGATGTGGCAGCCGGGGCTGGACGTCGCGGCACTGCTCGACAACCTGATCGCGGACGGCCGCATCCCGCCGCTCGTCGCCCTGCTCCCCGAGTCGCTGAGCGCGGAGCAGCGGTGGGACGAACTCGCCTGCAACGAACGCTTCGTGGGATTCCTGGAACGCGAGCTGCTGCCGTGGGCGGGGGAGCGGTGGCCGGTGACGGGCGATCCGGCCCGGACGGTAGTGGCCGGACAGAGTCTGGGCGGGCTGACCGCCGCGTACGCCGCGGTGTGCGCGCCGCAGCGGTTCGGGAAGGTGCTGGCGCAGTCGGGGTCGTTCTGGTGGCCGGACGAGCCCGGCCCGGCGCGTTCGGAATGGCTGACCGGGCGGATCGCCGCCGCCGAGCGGTTGCCCGTCCGGTTCTGGCTCTCGGTCGGCGAGCAGGAGTGGGTGGGTCTGCCCGCCTCGCGCCGACTGCGCGACACCCTGGCACGCAAGGGGTACGACGACGCCGCGTACCGGGAGTACAACGGAGGGCACGACTACCTGTGCTGGCGCACCGAACTCGCCGACGGGCTGGTCGAGTTGCTGAAATGACGGCACATGACGAGGGAGGGGGCCGCTGCCCGGGCGGCCCCCTCCCTCCGGGTCACGCGGGCGACTCCTGCAGGTGCGCCAGGCACTGCCCGTACGCGGCCGGGCCGTGCACCGTATCCCAGCCCTCGGGGACCGCGCGGAAGACCGGCCAGAGGGAGTACGCGCCGTGCGTACTGCGCAGCACCAGATGGGTGGGCTCCGCGTCCGCACTCGTCCCGGGCGGATCGAAAGGCGACCGTGTCGTCATGCGTGGTCCAACTCCTTGAGACGTGCGGCCAGTACGGCACAGACCTCGTCCAGGCGGGCGGGCTGCGTCAACTCCGGGTGCAGGCAGTCCAGATCACGGTTGATGAGCCGGCCGCCGATGTACGGGTCCCATGCCCGCGACGTCAGCCAGTCCTCGGCGCGGGGGGCCGCGGCGGTGAAGAACAGTACGTCGCCCTCGAAGCGCCGGTGCTCGTGCGCCCGCATGAGACGCGCGTTGTTCACGACGATGTCGACCACCGCGGACAGCGTGCGGTCCGGCAGCCCGGCCAGCGCGCTGCCCTCGCGGTGCAGGGTGGCCAGCACGTCCTCGCGGGTGAGTTCGTCCGTACGGTCGTAACCGGCCATCCGCAGCAGGGCGGTGAGCGCGTCCGTCTCGGCGGGAATCGCCGAGTCCCGCCACTGGTCGGACGGGTACGCGTCGAGCAGCGCCAGCAGCTCGACCTCCTCGCCCGCCTCCTGCAGCTTGACCGCGACGGTGTGCGCCAGCACTCCGCCCACCGACCAGCCGAGCAGCCGGTAGGGGCCGTGCGGCCGGACGGTGCGCAGGGCGTCGATGTACTCGGCGGCCATCTCCTCCATGGTGGCGGGGAGAGACACATCCGGGTCGCCGGACAGGCCACGGGCCTGCAGGCCGTACACCGGCTGGCCCGGGTCGAGCCGTGACAGGAGCCCCGAGTAGCACCAGCTGATGCCGCCCGCCGGGTGGAACGCGAACAGCGGAGTGCGGTCGCCGGTGGCGCGCAGGGGCAGCAGCAGGTCCAGGGCATGGTCCGACGCAGCGTTGCCCGCGTCGAGCTGGGCGGCGAGGGAGGCCGGGGTCTGCGCCTGGAAGAGAGTGCCGATGGTGAGCTCCGCGCCCAGGGTGGTACGGACGCGGGTCACCAGACGGGCCGCGAGCAGCGAGGTGCCGCCCAGGTCGAAGAACGCGTCGTCCACACCGACCCGGTCCAGGCCGAGGACCTCCGCGAAGAGCCGGCCGAGGGTCTCCTCGCGGTGGTTGGCGGGTGCCCGGCCGCCTTCGGCGGTACCGGCCGACGCCGGAGCGGGCAGGGCCCGCCGGTCGAGCTTGCCGTTGGGGCTGAGCGGGAAGTCGTCGAGCACGACGATCGCGCCGGGCACCATGTGCTCCGGAAGGGAGCGGGCCAGCCGGGCGCGCAGGGCCGCCGGATCGGGGGCCGCCCCGCCCGCCGGGGTGACGTATCCGACCAGGCGCTGGTCACCGGGCCGGTCCTCGCGGACCAGGACGCCCGACGCGCCGACCGCCGGATCCTTGGCCAACTCGGCCTCGATTTCGCCGAGCTCGATGCGCTGGCCGCGCAGCTTCACCTGGTGGTCCGTGCGGCCCAGGTACTCGACCTCGCCGTCGGCCGTCCAGCGTGCCAGGTCGCCCGTGCGGTACATCCGGGTGCCGGGCGCGCCGTACGGGTCGGCGACGAAGCGCGACGCGGTGAGAGCGGGTCGGCCGAGGTAGCCGTCCGCCAACTGCACGCCCGCCAGGAAGAGTTCGCCGGGAACACCCGGCGGGCACGGCTGGAGGGCCGCGTCCAGGACGTACAGCCGGGTGTTCCATACGGGCCGCCCGATCGGCACGGGGCCCGATCCGCCGGTGGCGCACGGGTGGTACGTCACGTCGACGGCCGCCTCGGTCGGCCCGTACAGGTTGTGCAGCGGGACGCCGTCCCCCAGGACGCGGCCGAACTCGCGGACCGTCTCGCGGGGGAGCGCCTCGCCGCTGCAGAAGACGTGCCGCAGCCCGGTGCAGGCCGAGGCGGCGGGCTCGCCGAGGAACACCTGGAGCATGGACGGCACGAAGTGGCAGACGGTCACGGCCTGTTCGCGGACGGTCCGGGCCAGGTACGCCGGGTCCTTGTGGCCGCCGGGCTCGGCGACGACGAGCGTCGCACCCACCCGCAGCGCCCAGAAGAACTCCCACACGGAGACGTCGAAGCCGGAGGGGGTCTTCTGCAGCACCCTGTCGCCGGCCCCGATCGGGTACTCGTGCTGCATCCAGCGGAGACGGTTGTCGATCGCCGCGTGCGGGACGACGACCCCCTTGGGGCGCCCCGTCGACCCCGACGTGTAGATGACGTACGCCGGGTCACGCGGGCCGGGCGCGGAGGAGGGGTTCGCCGTGGGGTACCCGGAGATGTCGAGCCGGTCCAGGGCGATCGCCGGCACGCCCGTGGCCGGGACGCGGCCCGGACGGTCCGCAACGACACAGGCCGGTTCGGCGTCGGCCAGCATGTACGCGAGCCGGTCCGCCGGGTAGTCCGGATCGAGGGGAAGGTACGCGCCGCCCGCCTTGAGCACGGCGAGGAGTGCGACCACCAGGTCCAGCGAGCGCGGTACGGCGACCGCGGCGAGCGCGCCCGGCCGGACGCCCGACTCCGCGAGTCGGTGCGCGAGTTGGTTGGCGCGGGCGTTGAGCTGTGCGTACGTGAGCCGCTCGCCGCCGAAGACGAGAGCGGTGGCGTCCGGGGTCCGGGCCGCCTGCTCCTCGATCGGGCCGATCAGTGTGCTCGCCGGGACCGGACGGCCGGTGGCGTTGAACTCGTGGAGAACCTGGGCCAGTTCGCTCTCGCGGGCGATGCTGTGCACGGCGAGCGGGGTGTGCGGGCCGGTGTGGGCGACGCGCTCCAGGAGCTCCAGGAAGCGGGATTGGTGGAGGGCGAGCTCGTCGGGTCCGTACAGGGCCGGATTGCCGTCGTAGTCGATGCGCAGCCCGCTGCCGTCGGTGCGGTCGTAGACGTTGACGGTGAGGTCGTCGACGGGGCCCGCGGAGAGGTTGTGGGCCTCGGCGCGGGCGCCCCCGAAGGTCAACTCGTAGTCGAACGGCATGATGTTGACCAGCGGCCCGACCAGGGAGCGTCCCTCGCCGAGGAGGCCGAGGTCACGGCGGATGTCCTCGTACCGGTAGCGCTGGTGGCGGCGGGCGGCGCGGATGCCGAGCACCACCTGACGGGTCAGCTCGGCGAAGGTGGCGGAGGGGGACACGGTGAGGCGCAGCGGCAGCACGTTCATCACCATGCCGGGGACGCGCAGAGCGACCGAGCCCATGCGGCCCATCATCGGCAGGCCGAGCACTACTTCGGAGCTGTGGGTGGCCCGGGACAGGTACAGCGCCTGGGTGGCGATCAGCACCTCCGGCCACGTCGCCTTGATCGACGACGCCAGTTCGCGCAGCCGGTCGGTGGCGAGCGGCGAGAGGTGTGCGGTGCGGCGGTGGAAGGTGCGGGAGGGCAGCGCGGTGCGCCCGGCCAGGTTCGGCGCCTCGGGGCGGTCGGCGAACGCGCCGTCCCAGAACCGGCGGTCCTTGTCGTACGTCTCCGACACCTGGTAGCCGGCGTCCTCCTCGACCAGGTCCGCCAGTCGGGCGAACGGGCTGCCGGAAGGCGGCTCGCCGGCCGCCAGCGCGGTGTAGACCTCAGCGGTGCGGCGGGCGAGCAGGGAGTAACCGAAACCGTCCATCACGAGGTGGTGCACGCGCTGGTACCAGAGCCAGCGGTTGTCGGCGACCCGCAGCAGGGCGTGCGCGAAGAGCGGGCCGCGGGCCAGGTCGACCGGGGTGGCGAGGTCGGCGCGCATCCAGGCGTATGCGTCCGCGACGGGGTCCGGACCGGAACGGAGATCGGCGATGTGGAGCGGCAGTTCGAGGTCGTCGATCTCGAACTGCCGTGGCCCGCCGTCCCCTTCGGCGACGCGCACGCGCAGGGCGTCCGCCTCGGAGGTGACCTGTCGGAGGGCACGGGCGAAGACCTCGGGATCCACGGGTCCGTGGATCTCCAGGCACTCCGCGGTGTTCTGTGCCGGGCTCTCCGGGTCCAGTGCCTGGGCGAACCACATCCCGGACTGGGCGGCGGTCAGTGGCAGTCCTGCGGCCGGGAGGCGGTTGACCGTGCCGGTGTCCGCTGTGCGGGCGTCCGTCATGAGACCGCCCCCAGGAGGGCGGCCCAGGCCTCGACGGCGGGCTTCTCCGCCAGGTCGACGAAGGACGCGGTGGTCCCGTGGTCGCGGCGCCACCGCTCCACGAGGGTCATGATCCGCATCGAGTCCAGGCCGTAGTCGACGAGGTTTTCGTCGACGGGTATGTCCTGCGGGTCCTCGCCCAGGACGTCGGCGACGTCGGCGCGTATCTGCTCGACGGTGAGGGTCGGGTGGGCTGCCATGTCGTCAGATCCCCTTCAGGACTGTGTCGGTGGTGGTCACGACCGCACACCGGCCGGCCGCGTACGTCAGCGCCATGTCGTGGTCCGCGCGGGAGAAGTCGGCGACCGCGTCCGCGACGACGAACGCCTGCACGTCCCGCATCCACGCGTCGCACGCGGTCATCAGAACCCCGATGTGCGCGTACACGCCGACGACCACGATCTGGTCGCGGCCCGCCTCGCGCATCCGCTGCTCCAGGTCGGTGCGGACGTATGCGCTGTACTTCCACTTGGTGATCACGGTGTCGCCGGGTTCCGGGGCGACCGGGCCCGCGATGGCCTTGGCGTGCTCGTCGTCCGGCAGGCCGGGACCCCAGAAGTCCTGCTGGAGGCCGCGTTCGGCGGGGGACTGGCCGCCGGGCTGCGCGGAGTACAGGACGGGGATCCCGGCGGCGCGCGCGGCCTTCGCCAACCTGCCCACGTTGGCCAGGAGTTCGGTGGTCGGAGAGGTGCCGGGGGTGTACGCCGTCAGGAAGTGGTTCTGGAGGTCGTGGACGAGCAGCACCGCCCGCTGCGGGTCGACGGTCCACGCGACCCGGTTCTCGGGCAGCTCGTCCGGGGCGGGCATGCGGTACGGGGCGACGGCGGGGAGGGCCATGGGTGGGGGCCTTTCGGTAGTGCGGGGCGGTGCGGTGCGTTCCGGGGGCGGGCTCAGCCCTGTGGGGCGGTGGCGATGTTCCGCTGGTCCTTCTTGCTGATCTTGCCGATGCCGGTCTGCGGGAACGCGGTCACGAACTCGACGCGGTCGGGGACCTTGAACGCCGCGAGCCCCTTCTCCCGGACGAACTTCTTGACCGCCACGGGCTTCAGCGGCTCGGCGCCGGTGCGCAGGATCACGTACGCCAGCGTGCGCTCGCCGAGGAACTCGTCGGGGACGGCCACGAGCGAGACGTCGTGCACCGAGGGGTGGCCGAGGATGATGTTCTCGATCTCCTCCGGTGCGATCTTCTCGCCGCCCCGGTTGATCTGGTCCTTCGCCCTGCCCTCGACGATCAGGTGGCCGGTGGGAGTACGCCGCACGATGTCGCCGGTGCGGTAGAAGCCGTCGGCGGTGAACGCGCGGGCGTTGTGCTCCGGTGCCCGCCAGTACCCACGGATGGTGTAGGGGCCGCGGGTCAGCAGGTGTCCGCTCTCGCCCTCGGACACCTCCATGTCGGCGTCGTCGACGATGCGGATCTCGTCGTCGGCGGAGATGGGCAGGCCCTGGGTGGTGACGATGGTCTCCGGATCGTCGTCCAGCCGCGTGTAGTTGACGAGCCCCTCCGCCATGCCGAAGACCTGCTGGAGCGTGCAGCCGAGGGCGGGGCCCACGCGCCGGGCGGCCGACTCGCTGAACTTCGCGCCGCCGACGAGCAGGACTTCGAGGCTGGAGAGGTCGTACGGAGTGCCGGCCGCCGACTCGGTCCAGACGAGGGCGAGCGGCGGGACCACACCGGTGATCGTGACCCGCTCGCGCTCGATGAGGGGGAACGCGGTGGCCGGGTCCGGCTGCGGACACATCACGACGCGCCCGCCCGCGTACAGGACCCCCAGCGAACCGGGCGAGGAGAGCGGGAAGTTGTGGGCGGCGGGGAGGGTGACGAGGTAGACGGAGTCCGCGGTGACGTGGCAGAGCTCGTTGGAGCCCCAGAGGGAGTAGAGGTAGTCGTCGTGCGTGCGCGGGATCAGTTTGGGGACGCCGGTGCTGCCGCCGGAGAGCTGGAGGAAGGCGAGATCGGAGGGGGCGGGCCCGTCGCACTGCGTCGCGTCCAACGGCACGTCGCCGAGGGCGGTGTGCACTCCGGGCTCTCCCACGACGAACACCTCGCGCAGGGTGGGGACGTCGGCGCGGATCGCGGCGGCCAGGTCACGGTGGTCGAAGCCGCCGGACCTGTCCGGGATCACGTAGGCGACGGCCTCGGTGAACTCGCAGAAGTAGCGGATCTCGGTCTCGCGGTGCGCGGGGAGAGCGAAGACCGGGAGGGCGCCCAGGCGGAAGAGGGCGAAGATCACTTCGAAGAACTCGGCTACGTTGGGGAGCTGGACGACGACCCGGTCGCCCTTGGCAATGCCCCGCGCGGCGAAGCCCGCGGCCAACCGGGTCGCGCGGTCGTGGAGTTCGGCGTACGTCCAGTTGCGGTCGCCGTCGGTGACGGCGACGCGGTCCGGGTGGGCCTCGGCCCGGGTGCGGAGCATCTCGCCGAAGGTTTCGCCCCGCCAGTAGCCGGCGGCGCGATAGCGGGCGGCGTAGTCGGCGGGCCAGGTGGGGGCGTCCGGGGTGGCCGGAGTGTCAGGCAGCACGGGGGTCCTCGGCAGGGGGCGGGGGGCTGAGTGGGCGCGCGTTGCTCCAGGTACGGCAGCGCGGGCGACGCGGGTGGGGCGCGGCGCGGGCGGGCCGGAAGGTGCCTGCCCGGTGCGGGGGCGCTGTGCCCGCCCGCGGGCGTCCTGCGGAACTTGTCCGCGGTCCGGCGGGCGGGCACAGCGGAGGCGGGACTACTTGGCGGCCATGGCCTTCTTGATGTCGTCCAGGACGGACATCGCGGCCTGGGCGCCGCCGAGGCTGGTCCACTTCGAGCCGTCGATCTCGGTGACGTGGCCCTTCTCGACCGCGTCGAGCTGCTGGTACGCGGGCTTCTTCTTCAGCTCCGCGAACGGCTTCGCGTCCTTGCCCTGCGAGGACAGGGTGCCGATGAACAGCCAGTCGGCGTCGATCTGCTTGATGTCCTCGTCGCTGAGCGGCGTCGAGTGGCCCTGGCCCTTCTCGTTCTGGATACCGGGGCGCTTGAAGCCGAGCTCCTTGACCACGTCGGAGATGAACACGCCCTGCTGCATGACCGCGGTGCCCTTGGCGGAGTAGCGCGCCACCGACACACTCGCGTTGGCGTTCTTGCCGAGGGACGTCTTCACCTCGGCGAGCTTGGCGTCGTACCCCTTGAGGAACTCGGCGGCCTCGTTGGACTTGCCGAGGACCTTGCCGGACAGTTCGAAGGACTTCTTCCAGTCCTTCTTCTTGTCGATGGTGACGACGGTCGGCGCGACCTTCTGGAGCTGCGCGAGCACCTGCTTGTCGGCGAGCTGTCCGGCCAGGATGAGGTCCGGCTTGGCCTGGATGACCTTCTCGATGTCCGGGCCGGTCACGGCGCCGACGACCGGTATGCCCTTCGCCTGGTCCGCGAGGTAGCCGGGCGCGCCCTTCTGGCCCCGGCCCGCGGTCAGGCCGACCGGCTTGACGCCGAGGGCGAGCGCGGAGTCCAGGTCCATCTCGCTGAGGACGACGACGCTCTTCGGTGCGGCCGGGACCTTGACCTCGGCACCGGTCGCGTCGGTGACGGCGACCTGGTCCGCGTTCTTGGCCTGCGTACCGGAACCCGAGCCCTTCCCGGAGCCGGAGTCGTCCGAACCGCAGGCGGAGAGGGTGAGCGCGGAGGCCAGGGTGACGGCCGCAACCGCGGTCAGCCGGGCGCGCGGGGTGAGGTTCGAGGACATTCCGTGATCTCCATGCTGGTGAGGCGAAGTGATGCCGGAACGGGTTGTATCCGGACATACGGGGTGGCTCTTTCCGTGTCTGGGCATGCCGAACCGGCCCCGTGGCAGCAGGGAGTTCGGGAGCCCCGACCAGGGGTTCCACAACGTGGTTAGGTTAGGCTAACTTCATGTTGGTTGCACAAGAGGGGCGGGTCCCGGAGTCCGGATCCGAACCCCCCATACCGGGTTCGGCGAAGCCCCGCACGGCGCTCCGCACCAGGCTTCACCGTCCCACCCTGTGGGCCGCCGCCGCCCTGGTCGTCGTGCTGCTGGCGCTCTGCGTGCTGTCGCTGCTGATCGGCTCGGGCTCGAATCCGATGGCCAGGGCGTGGGGGTTCCTGACGGGCGATCCGGCCGCCCGCGCCGACGCACAGATGCGGCTGGCCGTCCTGGACGTGCGTATGCCGCGCACCCTCGCCGGGCTGCTGGTCGGCATCGCGCTCGGCGTGTCCGGCTGTCTCCTCCAGGCCGTCACCCGTAACCCGCTCGCCGAGACCGGACTTCTCGGCGTCAACTCCGGTGCCGCACTGGGCGTGGTGATCGGACTCACCTACTTCGGGGTGAACTCGGCGTACGGGGTGCTGGTCTGGGCCCTCGCCGGCGGCATGGCCGCGAGCGCGGTGGTGCTGATGCTCGCCGCGTCGGGCCGCTCGGCGGGCTCACCGCTGCGGCTGGTGCTCGCCGGGTCCGCGCTCGGCGCCACCTTCCACGGGGCGACCTCCTACGTCCTGCTCGGCACCCAGTCGACGTTCGACACCTACCGCTACTGGACCATCGGCTCCCTCGCCGGCATCGAGACCAAGGACACGTACCCGCTCGTGCCGCTGATCGCGGTGGGCCTGGGAATCGCGTTCTGCTGCGTCAGGCCGCTGGCAGCGCTGGGTCTCGGTGACGACAGCGCGCGTTCGCTGGGGCACCACCCCGGGCGGGTCCGGCTGACGGTGGCGGTGGCGGTGACGCTGCTCGCCGGTTCGGCGGTCGCGCTGGCCGGGCCGATCGCCTTCCTCGGACTGCTCGCCCCGTACGCCGCGCGGGCCGTCACGGGGCCGCGGATGGCCGGACAGTTGGTGCTGTCGGGACTCTTCGGGGCGGTCGTGATGATCGTCGCGGACCTGCTGGCCAGGGTCGTCATCCGGCCGTGGGAGACGCCCGTGAGCGTGCTCCTCGCGTTCATCGGCGGGCCGCTGCTCATCTGGATCGCGCGCTCGCAGCGCATGTCGACGGCGGGAGCGAGCGCGTGAGCACGGAACACGCACAGGACGCGCAGACGCGGGACGCCGGGGGCGGCGTCCCGGACGCAGGCACCACCCAGGCGTCCCCGCCGTCCCTCACCCCGCCCGACTCCACGCCGGTGCGCCTCGGCGCCCTCTCCTGGCTCTTCCCGTACCGCAGCGCCCTGGCCGCCCTCGGGATGGCGGTGGTCATCGGCCTGATCGTGACGCTGGCCGCGTTCGCCAGCTCCACCGGGATGAGCTTCTCCGACACCGTTTCCGGCCTGCTCGGAACGGGCGATTCCGCGACGGTGATGCTCGTGCAGGAGTTCCGCCTGCCGCGCATCGCCGTCGGCCTGATGGTCGGCGCGGCGCTCGGCATCGCCGGCTGCCTCACCCAGACCCTGGCCGGCAACCGGCTCGCCACCCCCGACGTCATCGGCGTCAACGACGGCGCCACCATGGCCGTCGTCGCCTCCGTCGTCGGCTCCTCCACCGGCATGATCGGCGACTGGTGGCTCGGTCCGCTCGGGGCCGCCGCCGCTGCCATGGTCGTCGTCCTGTGCGCGGGCGGTGCCGGGCGCGGCGGCTACCGCATCCTCGTCGTCGGCATCGGCGTCTCCACGTTCATCGGCGCGGTCACCGACCTCGTCATGTCCCGCGAGAACGACAACACCGCGGGCGGCGTCTTCCTCTGGACGGTCGGCTCCCTCAACGGCCGCGACTGGGGCGTCGGAACCCCCCTCACATACCTCCTGCTCCTCCTCGTGCCGCTCGCGCTCGTCGCGGGCAGCCGCCTGCAACTCCTGCGCTTCGACGACGACATGGCCTCCACGCTCGGTGTGAACGTCCGCCGGGTGCGCGCCGTGGCTCTCCTCCTCGCCGTCGCCCTGGCCGGTATCGCCGTCGGCATCGGCGGCCCGATCGGTTTCGTGGCGCTCGCCGCGCCCGTACTCGCCGCCCGGCTCACCGGGCCCACCCGGGTACCCGTCGTCGGCTCGGCGCTGGCGGGCGCGGCCCTCGTCGCGGGAGCGGACGCCCTCGGCCGGGTCATCGCGCCGGTGGAGATCCCGGTCGGGGTCGTCACCAGCGTGCTCGGCGGCCCGTTCCTGCTGTGGGTCCTGTTCGGCAAGAAGTCGTCCCCGGCGCCCCCCGCCGCATCGCAGAAGACCGGAAAGGCCTGACCCCCGTGGAACTGACCGTAGAGGCCCTCACCGCCGGATACCCCGGCCACCCCGTCGTCACCGGCGTCGACCTCACCGTCCCCAGCGGGCAGGTCGTCGCGATCGTCGGCCCCAACGGCTGCGGCAAGTCCACCCTGCTGCGCGCCGTGGCCCGCCTCCACAAGCCGGAGTCCGGCACGGTGCGGGCGGGCGAGAAGGACGTCTGGCAGCTCACCCAGCGCGCGGCCGCCCACCGCATCGCCCTGCTCGCCCAGTCCCCCCAGGCCCCCGAGGCGGTCACGGTCGCCGGTCTCGTACGGTACGGCCGCCACCCGCACCAGGGCCTGTTCCGGCAGTGGTCGCGCGAGGACGAGAGGGCCGTACGGGAGGCACTGGAGGCCACCGGGACGACCGCCCTCGCCGAGCGCCGCCTCGACCAGCTCTCCGGCGGCCAGCGCCAGCGCTGCTGGCTGGCGATGGTCCTCGCCCAGCAGACCCCCATCGTGCTCCTCGACGAGCCGACCAGCGCACTCGACCTCGGGCACGCCGTCGAAGTGCTGTCGCTGGTACGGGAGGTGGCCGCGGCAGGCCGTACCGTCGTCATGGTCCTGCACGACCTCGCCAGCGCCGCCCGCTACGCCGACACCGTCGTCGCCATGAACGCCGGCCGCATCGTCGCCCAGGGGCCCGCCCGTGACGTGGTCACCGCCTCCCTGGTCAAGGAGCTGTACGGCATCGACGCCGACATCCTCCGCGCCCCGGGCGACGGCTCGCCCGTCGTCGTACCGGTCGCCGCCAGCGCGGGCACGCCCGCGGCCGCGGAGACTACGCCCGTCGGCTGACCGCGAAGTCCACCGCCGTCCACGCCAGCCCCACCGCCCCCTCCAGCATTGCCCGTTCGGCGGCCGGGGTGGCGCCGGCGGCCGTGAACTCCGGCTGATGCGGGCCGCTCGCACCGCTGCCGATGTCCAGCATCGGGTGGATCGACGGCACCGCGTGCGACACGTTGCCCATGTCGGTCGACGCGAACGGCCCGCGCACCCGCGGCTCGGGCCGCCCCAGTTCCCGTGCGTTCGCCGCCCACAGGGCTGCCAGCTCCGGATCGGTGCGGAAGTCGAGATAGTCCGGCGAGGGCTGGACGAGGTCGATCCCGCAGCCGGTGGCCAGTGCCCCCGCGCGGAAGCAGTCCTCGACGCGGGCGCGCAATTCCCCGAGCTCCGCCACGGTGGGGGTGCGCAGCGCGTACGCGGCCCGCGCCAGGTCGGGAACCGCGTTGAGCGCGGTGCCGGCCTCGGTGGTGATGCCGTGCACCTTCCAGTCGCCGGGCAGGTGCTGCCGCAGCAGCCCGAGCGCGACCTGCGCGACGGTGAGCGCGTCGGCCGCGTTGCGTCCGTCCTGCGGGTTCATCGCCGCGTGCGCCGCCTTCCCCCGGTACGTCACCTCCAGCGACCCCATCGCGAAGGACCGGAAGTCGGTCAGCTCGAACGGTCCCGGGTGGATCATCATCGCCGCGTCCACCCCCTCGAAGGCCCCCGCGTCGAGCAGCAGCTGCTTGCCGGCCCCGCGCTCCTCGGCGGGAGTCCCCAACACCCGGACGGTGAGCCCGAGTTCGTCGGCGTACGGTGCGAGCGCGAGCGCCGCGCCGACGCCTGCGCCCGCGATCAGGTGGTGCCCGCACGCGTGCCCCATGCCCGGCAGTGCGTCGTACTCGCAGGCCAGGGCGACCGTTACGGGACCGCCGCCGACGGTCGCCGCGAACGCGGTGCCGAGGCCGTACGCCGGGGCCGTGACCGCGAAGCCGTGCCCGCGCAGCACGTCCGCGCACCACGCCGCCGCCCGGTGCTCCTCGAAGGCGGTCTCGGGGTGCGCGTGGATACGGCGGCTGAGCGCGAGGATCTCCTCGCGCACCTGCCCGGCCCTCGCCCGGACCGCTGCCCTGACGTCTGGCGCGTTCTTCCCGACGCCGTCGCTCTCCGGCACGTGTCGTCCTCCTGGCCTTGGCTTTCGTACTGTCCCGGCCACCCTACGGCCGCCCGCGGTGCGGGCGGCGAAGCGGGCGGGGCGGTCTTCCGGCCGGCCGGAACCGGTGCGCCGGGCCCTTACACGCGAGGTGGCCGCGCCTGCCGACCAGGAGCAACTGGGCGCCCTGGCACGCCGGTTGCGCGGGTCCTGCGGCGCGACCCTGCGCTCGCCCGGTTACCGGCACCCCGAAGCGCCGCCCGGCCCGCCCCCTCGGGCACGCCGTCCGTCGCTGCCGCGGAAACTTCTCCGGGGGCGCGTGTCACACTTCGACTCCCCGCTTCGTCAACCTTGTTGGATACGCCGGGCGGCGTGCCTACTCTGAAGTTCCGTACGAGGGGGTCACATGGGCGAGGACAGCGACGGAGTGCTCGGTCAGGGCGACAGGACCCGGTCGGGGCCGCCCGGCAAGGGCGAGCGGCTGGCCGACTGGGCGGACGGACGGCTCGGCCTGTACGCGCTGGCCAAGGCCAATATGCGCAAGATCTTCCCGGACCACTGGTCCTTCATGCTCGGCGAAATCTGCCTCTACAGCTTCCTGATCATCATCCTCACCGGCATCTACCTCACGCTGTTCTTCGAACCCAGCAGTGCCGAGGTCGTCTACCACGGGTCGTACACCCCGCTCAACGGCGTCCGGATGACCCGGGCCTACGAATCCACCCTGGACATCAGCTTCGAGGTGCGCGGCGGGCTGCTGATCCGCCAGATCCACCACTGGGCCGCACTCGTCTTCGTCGCCGCGATGCTCGTGCACATGATGCGGGTCTTCTTCACCGGAGCCTTCCGCAAACCGCGCGAACTCAACTGGCTGTTCGGCTGGACCCTGCTGTTCCTCGGCGTGATCACCGGTCTGACCGGCTACTCGCTCCCCGACGACCTGCTCTCCGGCACCGGGCTCCGCTTCGCCCACGGGGCGATCCTCTCCGTCCCGGTCGTCGGCACGTACCTCGCCTTCTTCCTGTTCGGCGGCGAGTTCCCGGGCGACGACATCATCGCCCGGCTGTATCCGATCCACATCCTGCTGCTGCCGGGGATCATGCTGGGGCTGGTCGTCGCGCACCTGATCCTGGTCTTCCACCACAAGCACACCCAGTTCGCGGGCCCCGGACGTACCGAGAGGAACGTGGTCGGGGCGCCGTTCCTGCCCGTCTACACCGCCAAGGCCGGCGGCTTCTTCTTCCTCGTCTTCGGCGTGCTCTCGATCGTTGCCGCCACCTTCTCCATCAACCCGGTCTGGGCGCTCGGCCCGTACCGGCCCGACCACGTGTCCACCGGGGCACAGCCCGACTGGTACCTCGGCTTCTCCGAGGGGCTGATCCGGGTGATGCCCAGCTGGGAGATCAACGCCTGGGGGCACACGCTCGAACTCGGGGTGTTCATCCCGTTCACGCTCTTCCCGCTGATCATGGCAGCCATCGCGGTGTACCCGTTCATCGAGGCATGGGTCACCAAGGACAAACGCGAACACCACATCGCCCAGCGCCCCCGCAACGCCCCGGCCAGGACAGGGCTCGGCGTGGCCTGGCTGACGCTGTACTTCGTGCTGCTGATCGGCGGCGGCAACGACATCGTCGCCACCAGCTTCGACCTGTCGATCAACGCCATCACCTGGTTCGTGCGGATCGCCGTCTTCGCCGGGCCCGCGCTCGCCTTCGTGATCACCCGGAGGATCTGTCTGGGGCTCCAGCACCGGGACAGCGAGAAGGCGCTGCACGGCAGGGAGAGCGGCACCATCAAACGGTTGCCGCACGGCGAGTTCGTCGAGATCCACACCCCTCTGAGCCAGGCCGAACTGCACACCCTGACCGCGCACGAGCAGCCCACCCCGTACGAGATCGGACCGGAGGTCGACGCCAACGGCGTACGGCGACAGATCAAGCGCTCCGACCGGCTGCGGGCCCGGCTCTCGAAGGCGATGTACGGGCCGGGAACGCACGTGCCGAAGCCGACCGTGGAGGAGTACCGGGCGCTGCACGGCGCACACGGACACGGGGAGGGAGAGCGCGACGGCGACGTACAACGGCACTGAGACGCCGGGGGCGGGACCCAAATTCTGCTTATGATCCGCCGGTCCCCGCCCCGCTATGCTGAGCCGGTGTTCGATTCGAGGCACATCAAGACCTTCCACGAAGTGGTCCGCACCGGCTCCTATTCGGCCGCCGCCCGCGCGCTCGGCTACACCCAGCCCGCGATCACCCAGCAGATGAAGGCCCTCGAACGCGAGGTGGGCACCCCCCTGTTCACCCGCGCCGGACGCGGTCTGCGCCTCACCGAGGCGGGCGAGACGCTGTCGCGCCACGCCGCCGCCATTCTCGACACCATGGCCACCGCCCAGCAGCAGATGACCGCGCTGACCCGGCTGCACACCGGGCGGGTACGGGTCTGCGCGTTCCCCAGCGCCAACGCCACCCTCATCCCCGAGGCCATGGCCCGGCTCGCCGCCGGGCACCCCGGGGTGCGGGTCGAGCTGAGCGAGGACGAGCCGCCCGAGTCGCTGCACCGCCTGGTGCGCGGCGAGTGCGACATCACGCTGGCCTTCACCTACCCGGGGTCGCACGAGGACGTCCCCGAAGAGGTGGTGGAGACACCGCTCCTGGAGGACCAGCTCCTCGTTCTGCTGCCGACCCGCCATCCCCTCACCAGGCGGCGCACCGTCGGACTCGCCGACCTGGCCGAGGAGAAGTGGATCGCCGGCTGCCTGCGCTGCCGGGTCAACTTCCTCCACGAGTGCGCCGAGAACGGCTTCGCCCCCGACATCGCCTTCACCACCGATGACAACCTGGTGGTGCAGAGCCTGGTCGCCGAAGGGCTCGGGATCGCGATGATGCCGGGTCTCGTACTGAACTTCCTGCGCCACGAGAAGGTGACCGGGCGGGCGCTCGCCCCCGCCTCCAGGCGTCGGATCTCCGCGTACGTCCTGCGGGAGCACCTGCGGATACCGGCCACCGCTCTCGTGCTCGACGAGCTGAGGACGGTCGCCGCCAACAAGGTCGGCTGCTGACCGGCCGCCTCCGGACAGCGTCCCGCTCCACGGACCCATAAGCAGAACGTGGGGCACGGCGTACGAATCCGCGTTGGACGTGATGGATCGGGCGGCGTCACGCTGCCGGTATGACCACGATTTCGACCGCCCGTACGGCTGTACGTACGACGCCCCGCCTGGACGCTCTCGTCGCCTCGGTGCGCGAGGCCGTGGACCAGGGGCTGTCGCCCGACCTCACCGCCCACCTCGTCGGAGAACGCCTCGCCCCGCACCTCGGCGCCGCCGACCTCCTCACCCCGGAGCAGCGGGAACCGGACCCCGCCTGCTACCGCCAGCACCTCCTGCACGCCGAGGGCGACGGCAGCTTCTCGGTCGTCGCCCTCGTCTGGCTGCCCGGCCAGGGAACCTGCGTCCACGACCACGTCTCCTGGTGCACCACCGGGGTCCACACCGGCGAGGAGCGCGAGCGCCGCTACCGGCTGGTCCCCGCGGGTCCCGGCGTCGAGGCACACCTCGTCGTCACCGAGGACGTCGTCAACCCGGAGGGCGCCGTCTGCGGGTTCGCCCCGCCCGGCGACATCCACAAGGTCTGGAACGCCGGCGAGGACGTCGCGACGTCCCTGCACGTGTACGGCGCCGACATATCCCGCATCGGCTCCAGTGTGCGCCGTGTGTACGACCTCCCGGCCGACCGCTGATGGCCCTCCTGCGCGAACGCCCGGCCGCACCGGCCGCCACCTCCGCGGCCCCCCGCAACGCGCCCGGTCTCGCGCTCGCCGCCCTCGGCGTCGCACTGGCCTGGACGGTGCACCAACTCCTGCCCGGTATCCCGATGCTGACCACCGCGGTCGTCCTCGGCATCACCGTCGCCCACCTGCCTTTCGCGCGCTCCCTCGTCCGAGGCGGAGCGCGCCCCGGCCTGACCTTCGCCGGTAAACGGCTCATGCGCGTCGGTATCGTCCTGCTCGGTCTCAAGCTCGGCCTGGGCGACGTCCTGGGAATCGGCTGGGCGACCGTCGCCATGGTCCTCGCCGTGGTCGCCGCCACCTTCTTCGGCACGTGGTGGCTCGGCCGCCGGATGGGACTGCCCGGCGACCAGCCCCTGCTGATCGCCACCGGGTACGCGATATGCGGGGCGTCCGCCATCGGCGCGGTCGCCGACGCCACCGACAGCGACGAACGCGACACCGCCACCTCCGTCGCGCTGGTGACCCTGTGCGGCACCCTCGCCATCGCCGTACTCCCGCTGCTGCACGGGCCGTTGGGGCTCACCGACGCCGAGTTCGGGCGTTGGGTGGGGGCGAGCGTGCACGACGTCGGGCAGGTCGTCGCCACCGCCCAGACCGCCGGGCACGGCGCGCTCGGCGAAGCGGTCCTCGTCAAGCTGATGCGGGTCGCGCTGCTCGCGCCGCTGGTCGCGGCCGTCGCCCTGTCCGTACGCAAGCGGCGCAAGGACGGCGCTGCGGCCTCCGGACGCACACGCCCCCCGCTGGTACCGCTGTTCGTCGTCGGCTTCCTCGCCATGGTCGCGCTGCGCAGCACCGGCCTGCTCCCGCAGTACGCGCTCGACGCCGCGCACCACGCGCAGGAACTCCTGCTGGCCGCAGCCCTGTTCGGGCTCGGCAGCGCCGTCCACCTGCCCTCCCTCACCCGGACCGGTGGGCGCGTCGCCGGACTGGGACTGTGCGCGTGGCTGGTCGTCGCAGGAGTCTCGTACGGAGGCGTGCTGCTCACAACCGGCTGAGAGCATAGGAGAGTTGGCGTTCAGGTGTGGTCGTCGGCCGAGGAGCCGCAGGATGACCGCCACCGGTCCCGGTCCGTTCCTCGGGGGCGCTGTGCGGCAGGGCGCCGGCGCGGGCGAGGACGACGAGGCGCCGTCGCCCGTCCTGGCGCCGGCGTCCGCTCGCCCGGCGCATTCCCGACCTTGCATCCGCCACCCCGGACCTCGGCCGCCCCGTGCACACAACGCCGGTGGACTGGAACAGACACCCGGCACGGTGAATTCCGGAGGATCCCTCTCGGCATCCGCGCCGTAGGACTACGCTCGGAGATCCGATACTGCAAAGGGGATGGGATGAGCGTGTCCCGGCCACAGGAAGCGGTCCCCGGACCGTCGTTGCTGGAGCGCGAGGCCGAACTCACCGCCGCGACGAATGCGGTCGATGGGCTGCGCGCACAGGAACCGCGCGGCGGCGTGATCGTGTACCGGGGCGTGGCCGGCATCGGCAAGACCGCCCTGCTGGCGGAAGTGCAGCGGCTCGCCGGGCAGCGGGGCTGCTCGGTGTGGTCCGCACGCGGCGGCGAGACCCTCACGTCCGTCCCGTTCCACGTCGTCCGCCACCTGCTGCAGCCCGCGCTCACCACGACCGGCACCGCCGACGCCCGCGACCTCCTCGGTGAGCGGTACGCCAGCGTCGGGCCCGCCCTCGGCATCGCTCCGCCCAACAGCGAGGTGAAGGCCGACCCGCAGGGCGTACGGGACGGGCTGGACGTCCTGGTCGGCAGGCTCGCCGACGCGCACCGGCCGCTCGTGCTGGTCGTCGACGACGCCCAGTGGAGCGACCTGGAGACGCTCGGCTGGCTGGCCCACTACGCCGAACGCGGCAGTCGGCTGCCGGTGCTGATCGTCGCCGCGTACCGCACCAAGGAGGCGAGCGGCGAGACCGCGGCGCTGCTGCGCCGGCTCGACGGAGCGGCGGGGGAGAACGCCGTGGCACTCAGCGAACTCACCCCCGGCGCCACCGCGCGGCTCGCCCGCGCACAGCTCGGCGAGCACGCCGACGACCCGTTCTGCCGCGAGGTGTGGGCGGTCACCGGCGGCAACCTCTACGAGACGGTGGAACTGCTGGCCCGCGCCAGGGAAGCCGGCCTCGACCCGGTGGAGGAGTCCGCGGACTCGCTGCGTCCGCTGATCATGTCCGCCCGCGCGCCCGGCCTGGTCGAGCGCCTGATGGAGATGGGCACGATCACCGCGCACTTCGCCTTCGCCGCCGGGATCCTGGAGGCCGACATCTCCCTGGAACTCGCCGCGAAGCTCGCCAACATCACGGCCGAGGACGCCGCCGACTGCGCCGATCGGCTGCGCGGCGCCCGCATCCTGAGCGGCGGCGACGACGAACCGCTGAACTTCGTGCACCCCACGATCGCCCAGGCCGTCTACCGGGCGATCCCCCGAGGGCTGCGCACCGGAATGCACAGCGTCGCCGCCCGAAGGCTCACCCAGGCGGGACACGGGGCGGCAGCCGCGTCCCGGCACCTCCTCGAAGTGCCGCCCGAGGGCGACGAGGACCTCGTCGCGCAGATGCGGGCGGCGGCCGAGGAGTACTTCCTGGTCGGCGCCCCGGGTGCGGCCAGGCGCTGTCTGGAGCGGGCCCTGGACGAGCCGCCTCTGCCCACCGTCCTGGCCGCGGTCCAGTACGAACTCGGCAAGGTCATCCACCTCAGCGACCCCGCCGCCACCGTCGCACACCTCAAGGCGGCCCTCGACCGGCCGGGCCTCGACCACGAGCAGCAGGCCGACGCCGTCTTCCTGCTCTCCCAGGCACTCACCCACAACGACCAGGTCAGCGAAGCGGGCCGGATGGTCGCCGCGGCGGCCAACGCCGCACCCGCCGGACCGACCCGGATGCGCTTCACGACCATGCACTTCCTCTGGGAGGGCATCCTCGCCGCCGAGGAGGACGGCCCCGGCCGTTCCCGCCGCCTCGCCGAGGCCGCCGACCGGGTCGAGGGGCGCGACACCACCGAACAGGTACTGCTGATGCTCCGCGCCTTCGACGCGACGGCGTCGGGCGAGGACGCCCAGGTCGCGGTGAGCACCGGCGACCGCGCCCTGGTCAACGGAAGCCTTCCGGCCGGGCTGCGCTGGACCGACACCACCTGGGGCTTCGAACCGCTCGCGCTGCTCGCCCTCGGCTACACCTTCGCCGACCAACTCGACCGCGCGGACGCGCTGTTCACGGAGGCCCGCGAGGCGTTCACCGCTGCGGGCTGGAGCGGCGGCCATCTCGCCTTCGCGAACGCCCTCACCGGTTACCTCCAGCGCAGGCGCGGGAATCTGGAGCGGGCGGAGAGGGACCTGCGGGAGAGCCTGCGGCTGGCCGCCCAGGTGGGCAAGGGCCTGCCCATGCACTGGGACGCCGCCTGCATGCTCATCGACACCCTGCTGGCCCGCGGGCACGTCCAGCAGGCCCGCGAGGTCGCCGAGGACTTCGGTTTCGGCCCGCCCTACCCCTCCACGATCGTCGTCCCCGACGCCCCTTCGGTACGCGGGCGGCTGCTGCTCGCACTGGGCCGCACCAAGGAGGCCGTCGCAGAACTGGAGGCAACCGGGGCGGCGTTGACGCGACGGGGCCGCTACAACCCGGTCATGACGCCCTGGGCCGTCGACCTGGCACGCGCGGTGGCCCCCGAGGACCCGGCCAGGGCCGCCGAGCTGGCCGCCTTCGCCCGCCGGAGAGCCGAACGGTTCGGTACGTACACGGCGATCGGCGAAGCCCTGCGCTGTCAGGCCGCCCTGGCCGAAGGGCCCGAGGCCGCCGAACTGCTCCGGCAGGCCGTCCGGTGCCTGGAGGCCTCACCGTGCAAGTACGAGCACGCGGCGGCGCGCGTCGAATGGGGCGTCGCCGCCCGTTCCCGTACGGAACTGGAAACGGGCCGGAGCCTGGCCAGGGCCTGCGGAGCGGACGGGCTGGTGGCGACCGCGGACCTGGCGCTGGCGAACCTGTGACGGCCCGTCGGCGCCGGGCCCGCGGCCCCGCCGGCCGGCCTACCGCTCCAGATCCTTGTGCGCGCTCTCCGGCAGCCGCAGGAACACCGCCGACGACACCAGGCACAGCGCTGCCACGTACCACGGGAACAGCCCGGGACTGCCGATGTCCGTGAACAGGGTGCCCACGTACGGTGCGGTGCCGCCGAACAGCGCCACGGTCAGCGAGTACGGAAAGCCGATGCCCGAGGCCCGTACCTCGGCGGGGAAGATCTCCGCGTTCACCGCGGCCGAGATCGACGTGAACCCCGTCAGCAGCACCATCCCCGCGCAACTCACCAGTACCAGCGTCCCGAACGACACGCCGCCGTCCACGATCCCGAGCAGTGGTACGACCAGCAGCGCGAAACCGAGACCGAAGAACAGCAGCAGCGGCTTGCGTCCGAACCGGTCGGAGAGCAGCCCGCCGAGCGGTTGCAGCACCGCGAAGAAGGCCAGCGAGATCGTGCCCGCGAGCAGCGCGTCCGCCTTCTCGAAGCCGCCGTTGAGTTCCGCGTACGTCGGAAGGTACGAAGTCCACGTGTAGTACGAGAGCGTGCCGCCCGCGGTGATGCCGCAGATCAGCAGCGACTGGCGCGGATACCTGCGCAACGCGTCGAACAGGCCCGGACGCGGTGCCCGTTCCGCAGGCGCGTGCGTCTCGTGTGCCCCGCGCCTGATCCAGAACCCCACCAGACTCAGCAGCGCGCCCAGCACGAACGGGACCCGCCACCCCCAGCCGTCCATCTGCCCCTCGCTGAGGTTCGACACCAGCACCGCCGCGACACCGGAGGCCGCGAGCTGGCCGACCGTCGTGGACACGTACTGGAAGCTGGAGAAGAGCCCCCGGCACCCCGGTCCCGCCGACTCCACCAGGAACGTCGTCGATGCCGCGAACTCCCCGCCCACGGACAGCCCTTGGAGCAGCCGTGCGACCACCAGGACCACCGGCGCGAGAAGACCGGCCGAGGCGTACGTCGGGGTCAGCCCGACCAGCAGGCTGCTGCCGCCCATCAGCAGGATCGTCAGGGTCAGTGCGGTACGCCGCCCCCGCCGGTCCGCGACCGCGCCGAGCACGAGGCCGCCCACCGGCCGCATGAAGAAGCCCACCGCGAAGACCGCGAAGGCCGACAGCAGCGGGACCAGCGGGCTGCCCGCGCTCCTGGGGAAGACCTGCGCGGCGATGTACGTGGCGAGGAAGGTGTACGCGTACCAGTCGTACTACCACTCCACGGCATTGCCCACGGAGGCCGCGAGCAACTGGCGGGCCGGTTTCTGTGGGGGAGCGGCAGTCTTCAAGGTGTCTGTCATGGTCCCGACTGTTTCCCAGCATCGTGCCTGTTCACGCGCACTGCACCGTAGTTGAAACACCGCCGTCATCCTGGCCTGCGGCCCGGTGACGATCGACTTCGACGCCCTCGATTGCCGTGTCGCCGGATGGCTGAGCAGGTACGGACGGGCCGCTGGGGAGAATCTGGGGAGATCCAAATCGTGGAGAGGCTTCGACAGTCGCCTCACGCGACTCCACCCACCCACCGAGCGCAGCAAGCCCATGCTGCCCAGACTTCGGCATGAAGTGCACGTAGGTCCTCAACGTGAACGCAGGATCGGCATGCCCGAGCCATGCCGCGAGTTGCGTGATGGTCTCGCCCGCCTGCAACACGATCGACGCGAACGTATGCCGCGTCACGTGGAACCCTTCCTCGTGCGGCATGTCCCATACCGTGCGCGTCCACGGCCGTTTGCCGTTGCCGGCCACGAGCTCCACCTTTGGCTCGGGAATGACGCCCGCCCGGACTAGGGCCGGCTTCCACTTCTTCTCGTTGAACATGTTCCGGTGCACCGCACCACCGTTCCTACCCGTCCGGACCGCCGTCGTCACGAGCAGACGAACCGTTCGAAGAGGGCGCTGAGTCCATTCGAGGTTCGGACGGTCGGGGTCCACCCACGGCAGCGTCACCTCCAGCGTCGGGAACTCCTTGGCGTACTCCCTCACGGCTCGCGCGAGCTCCGGCGGGCAGGGTGCGACGCGCTCCTTGTTTCCCTTAGGAGGCCCGAACCCCAGATGCGACCCGACATGGACGATCTGCCGCACCACGTTGATCTCTGATCCGTCGATGTCATCGGGCGAGAACCCGAAGGTCTCGCCCTGGCGCAGTCCAGCCGCGATGCCGAGGTCGAGCAGGATCCGGTACCGGGCATCCATCTCCTTGCGGACCGCGGAAGCAGTCTCCTGGGGCCAGGCCTTCGCCTTAGACTTCGGCAGCCGCGGCGCCTTCAAGTCCTCGTCGCGGAATGGGTTCTCCGGAATCCTCTTGGCCTTGTACGCCGCCTGCATGATCGACGAGAAGTGCTGCCACGTTGTCACCAGAGTGGTGGTCTCGATCTTCTTCTCTGCCTTGGTCTGCCACAGTCGTACCTCGTCGTGACCGATGCGGTTCAGCGAGAGGTGCCCCACGTAGGGGAGGATGTGGTTGAAGACCCGGCCGCGCATCGAAATCTTCGTGGCGGGCGGCAGGCGCAGTGTCGGCCACCAGTGGGTCTCGACGTACTCCCGGAGTGTCATCTCTCCGAGGCGCGGGTCGTAGAAGGTGCCCCGGGAAGAGTCGGTCGCCGACTCCTTCAGCCACTTCTTCGCGTCGGCCTCGCGGACGAAGGAGCGGTCGCGCACTCCGGGGATGCCGGCGACCCGCCAGCGTTTTCCCTTTCCGTGGCGGGCCGTCTCGCGGCGTTTTCCTGTGCCGGGGTCGGGCTTCTTCGTGTACCAGCGGTCCTCGATGTAGCCCGGCATCCCGGCCCCCTGTGCGCTCTGTCAGACGGTACTCATGCTATCCGGGTGGGAGTTGTCGACTATCTCTCCGCCGTAGACCTGGAACCACTGGCCTCCGTCGAGGAAGTTGGCAACGGCCGGGTTGACGGCGCGCACGAACTGGGCTGCTGTGGCAGTACGTTCGATCCCGACGGAGACGAAGCCACGGCTTTCCCTGATCTCCACGTAGTCGCCGGGCTCCAAGTCGGCAAGGCTGAACTTGATGTCGAGTGAGAGGCAGCCGCCTGTGCGCCCGATGATGTCGTGGCGCCAGAGCTGGAACCAGCGTGCCCCGTCGAGGAACTCCTGCATCCCGCGGTTCAGGTCGTCGATGAGATCGGGGGCGCCGAATCCATCGGCGACTTCGATCCGGACTGCGCCGCGAGCTTCTGAGAAGTGAGCGCGTCTTCCGCTCGTGGTGGCCGGAACGAGTTCGTAGGTGACACTGAGCACTCTGCTGACCTCCCCGCCTAGTGGTGCACTTGAGCCGAAGCGGACGGAAGCGCACGGTCATGGAAGGCTACGACTACACGCCGTCGCCGACAATCGGTTCACGAAATGTCTACTCATGGACAATTGCGGTCACACGGCGCGGAGTTGCAGGAGGGGGTGCTACTCGCCTGACTCCCGGCGAGCACGCTCCTCCGCCTCGATCATCATGCGCCAGCGCAGAAGGTCTGCCTTCGTCTTGCCTGCCAGGTGACCGACGATGATGCGCACTTCCTCGTCGTAGCCCGCCAGCTCGGTGGCCTCGTACTCAAGCCACTGTGCCGCTGCCGCCTCCTTCACCTGCCAGAGGGGCCGGCCGATAGCGTTGGCGATGGCCTGCAGCTGTGCGATCGACGGCGGATTGACGGGGGGAGTCTTGACGAGTTTCTGGAGTGCCTGCTTCTGCAGACGAGTCCCTGTCTGGGTGTCGACCGCCCGGTTGGCCATGTCCTGGTAGGACAGCCCCTCGTCGTTCGCAGCCTGGATGAGGCGGGAAAGTGCTCCCATCTGAGACTCGGCCGCGCCTGTGGCGGCGGTGGCCGACGCCTTCATATCGTCATCCTCTCGGTTCACTCTTCCACCGTCTGTCTCTCTGAGTTTCGGATGGCACGAGGAAATTAGCAGGTCAGTCCGTACAACCTTCCGTCTTTGGGGACGGAGCGTCTACGGATCAATGCTATCCAGCCAGAGGTTTTACCGATACGCGACTATGAGTCGCCCCAAGTCTGTTGACGAGTCGCCCCTAGAGGGTTAAGTTGTAGGCAGTTAAAGGCACCTCTGCACAGGGGGAACCATTGAGTGTGCGCTACGCCCTTAGGGATCCGGACCTCCTCCGGAGGATCATGGAAACACCTGGTAGGGGCAGTCCTTACACCGTTCGCACCCTCGCCGAGGCGGCGGGTGTATCCCGCTCCCAAGTCGGCCGGCTCATCGCCGGAGGTCGACCCTCGCTAGAGGTCACCGAAGCCCACGCAGTTGCTGAGGCCCTCGGTGTCGCCGTGCTCGTCCTTTTTGCGCCCCCGTCATCCCCGAACCGGGGACGGAATGACACGGGTACCACCCCTACCTGAGGAGAACCGTGCCCAGGACAGCCAACGCTGCCCCACCGCCCCCGCCCGGACACGTGTGGACCAAGGATGCTGCTCGCCTTATGAGCCTCAGCGTCTCCACGCTCTGGAACTACCACCACCT
>NZ_JACHEM010000003.1 GCF_014207445.1 Streptomyces candidus
CCAAGGGCATGGCTGGTTGGCTACGTTCGGAAAGGATAACCGCTGAAAGCATCTAAGCGGGAAGCCTGCTTCGAGATGAGTATTCCCACCCCCTTCGAGGGGTTAAGGCTCCCAGTAGACGACTGGGTTGATAGGCCAGATGTGGAAGCCCGGTAACGGGTGGAGCTGACTGGTACTAATAGGCCGAGGGCTTGTCCTCAGTTGCTCGCGTCCACTGTGTTAGTTCTGAAATAACGAACAGTCCTGTGACAGCAGCCAGGTGTTCAAATTTTCATAGTGTTTCGGTGGTCATAGCGTTAGGGAAACGCCCGGTTACATTCCGAACCCGGAAGCTAAGCCTTTCCGCGCCGATGGTACTGCAGGGGGGACCCTGTGGGAGAGTAGGACGCCGCCGAACAAATTTTAAAAAAAGCCGCTGCCCCCGAGTCTGTTGACTCGGGGGCAGCGGCTTTTTTGCGTTTATGGTCGACTCATGCGCTACGAACTGGTGATCTTCGACAACGACGGTGTCCTCGTGGACAGCGAACCGCTCTCCAACACCATCCTGTCCGGCTACCTGACCGAGCTCGGGCACCCCACGACGTACGACGAGTCCCTCAGGGACTACATGGGAGCGGCGGTGCACCGGGTGCACGACCTCATCAAGGAGAGGACCGGCCGGGATCTGCCCACGGACTTCGAGAGGAACCTTCAGGAGCGGATCTTCGCCGCGTTCGAGCGGGAGCTCCAGGGCGTGCCCGGAGTCGAGGACGTGCTCGGGGAACTGGTAGCGGATGGGGTGGCGTACTGCGTGGCCTCCTCCGGGAGTCACGAGCGGATCCGGGTTGGGCACCACAGGGCCGGGCTCGACCAGTGGTTCGAGGAGGAGTGGCTGTTCAGCTCCGAGGACGTGGGGAAGGGAAAGCCGGCCCCCGACCTGTTCCTGTACGCCGCCGAGCGTATGGGGGTCGCACCCGAGCGGTGCGTGGTGGTCGAGGACAGTCCGCTGGGAGTGCAGGCGGCTCGGTCGGCGGGGATGGACGTGTACGGCTACACAGCGATGACTCCCGTGGAACGCCTTGACGGAGCCAACGGGTACTTCTCGGACATGAAGGCGCTTCTCGGCCTGCTGGAGTGAGCAAAGGGGCGGGGTGTGGGTTGAGCCGAGCAGGCGGGGGGTGGGGCCGACCCGGTGGAGGTGAGGGGAGCAATGGGGTGGGTGACCCACCTACCCACAAGTAGTGCGGAGTCGTACTCTCACCGTTCATGACAGATGCGCGTCTGCGGCACGGCAAAGCTTCTCTGGCGCTGAGCTTCTTCGCCCAAGGCGTGGCCTTCGCGATCCTCGTGACGCGAATACCGGCGATCCAGAAACAGTACGGCTGGTCGGATGCGGTGCTTCCGGTCTTCTTGGCCGCCGTACCGGTGCTCGCCGGGGTCGGCAGTTTGGCCGCCGAGGCGTTGGCCAGGCGCGTGGGGCCGGCGGCGGTGCTGCGGTGGTCGCAGCCCATGGTGCTGCTGTCCCTGCTCGGGGTCGGCGGTGGACGTGAGATGTGGCACGGGGCGCTCGCGCTCGGGTTGTTCGGTGTCTCGGTCGGCATGCTGGATGCCTCGATGAACATGCTCGGGGTGAGCCTCCAACGTGCCTACGGGCGCAGCATCATGCTCGGATTCCATGCGGCGTACAGCCTCGGCGGGATCGTGGGGGCCTCGCTGGCGGGGCTCGGAGCGCACTGGGAGCTGTCCCTGCTGGTGTCGTATCTGCCGGTGGTGGCCGTGCTGGCGCCGACGGTGCTGGTCGCGAGCCGGTGGTACGTCGATGCGGCGAGTGCGGGGGGAGCGGGGGGTGCCGTCGGGGCGGGCAGGGGCGGGGGGAAGGCCGCGGGGGCGTTCTCGTTCAGGTTGCTGCTGCCGCTGTGCATGGTGATGGCCATCGCGTACATCGGGGACTCGACGGTGGCGAACTGGAGCGCCAAGTACCTGCGGGACGTGCTGGGTTCGTCCGAGGCGCTGGCGACCGTTCCGTACAACGTCTACATGGTGACGACGCTGATCGGGCGCTCCGTCGGAGACCTCGGGGTGCGGCGGTTCGGGGCGGTGGCGGTGGTGCGCTGCGGTGCGGTGGTCGCGGCCGTGGGGTTCGGGGTGGTGGCGGCGGCGCGGACGCCCTGGATGGGGATGGCCGGGTTCACGCTGCTGGGGCTCGGGCTGTGCGTGATCGTGCCGCAGACGTTCGCGGCGGCGGGACGGATGTTCCCGGCCGACAGTGACGTCGCCGTGGCGCGGCTGAACGTCTTCAACTACGTGGGCTTCCTGGTGGGATCGCCGTTGGTGGGGGCCGTCGGGGACGCCTGGAACTACCGGGCGGCGATGCTCGTGCCGATGGGTCTGGTGCTGGTGACGCTGGTGTACGCCCGTTCGTTCGACGGAGAGGGCGGCCGATACGGTGGCGGGCATGAGCGGTCGCGCACTGTTGATGTGGGATGACGCCGTCACGGCGTACAACTTCGGGGACCACCACCCGATGGATCCGGTGCGGCTCGCACTGACCATGGGGTTGGTACGGGCCTACGGGCTGGACACCGCGGTCGACGTGGTGGCGGCGCCGGCGGCAGGGGATTCCACCCTGCGGCTGGTGCACCGGCAGGACTATGTCGACGCGGTACGGGCGGCTTCGACGTCGCCCCGGGACGCGGACGCGGCGTACGGGCTGGGGACCGAGGACGATCCGGCCTTCCGCGGGATGCACGAGGCGGCCGCGCTGATCGCCGGACAGTCGGTGGGGGCCGCGGAGGCGCTGTGGCGGGGCGACGCCGCGCACGCGGTGAACTTCGCGGGCGGGCTCCACCACGCCATGCCGGGGTCGGCGGCCGGGTTCTGCGTCTACAACGACGCGGCACTGGCGATTGCCCGGCTGCTGGAGCTGGGCGTGGAGCGGATCGCCTACGTGGACGTGGACGTGCATCACGGGGACGGGGTGCAGGCAGCGTTCTGGGACGACCCGCGGGTGCTGACGGTCTCGTTGCACGAGCATCCCAGGCTGCTGTTCCCGGGGACCGGGTGGCCCGAGGAGACGGGAGGGGCTGGGGCTGCCGAGGGCAGCGCCGTGAACGTGGCCCTGCCGGCCGGGACGGGGGACGAGGGGTGGCTGCGGGCCTTCCACGCCGTGGTGCCTGAGCTGCTGGCCGATTTCCGCCCCCAGGTGCTGGTGACGCAGCACGGGGCGGACACGCACTTCGAGGACCCGCTGGCGCATCTCGCCGTGTCGCTGGACGCACAGCGGGCCGTGCAGGCGGCTTGTCATGAGCTGGCCCACGAGTACGTGGAGGGCGCGCGGTGGCTCGCGCTGGGGGGCGGGGGCTACGCGGTGGTGGATGTCGTGCCCCGGTCGTGGACGCACCTGGTGGGGATTGCGGCGCATCGGCCGGTGGAGCCGGAGTCGGTGATTCCGCAGAGCTGGAAGGACCAGGTCTACGCGCTCACGCGGGAGTTGGGGCCGGGGCGGATGACGGATGGGCGGACGGTGGCCTGGCGGGGGTGGGAAGAGGGGTACGACCCGGCGGATCGGGTGGATCAGGCCGTGGTGGCGGTGAGGGGGGCGGTGTTTCCGCTGCGGGGGTTGTTGGCGTAGGGGTTATGGGGGGTGCACCGTGCGGTGGGGGCCGCCTCCTTGCCCGCCCGTTCCGCCCCCGGGGTGCGGCCCCGCCGCCCAGGGGAGCTACGGCGGGCGGTCCGGCCCGAAGGGGGCGGGCGTAGGGGTGGTCGCGCCGCCACGGGGGCCGGCGTCGGGGGCGGCTCGCTGTTGGCTGGGGTTGGGCCATGGGGGTGGCGGGCTGGGGTTCGGGAGACGGGGGTGGGGGGTGGCGGGAGGATGAGGGGGTGGTGAGTCGTAGTGGGTTGAGGACGCATCTGGTGGCGGCGAAGTTGGCGGGGGAGGTGGCCACCGCGCGGGAGGTGAGCCTGCGGAGCTATCAGTTGTTCGGGGCGGGGGACCCCAGGGTTCTGCTGGGTCTGGAGCCGCAACAAGGTTGGCCGGAGCGCGAGTTGGTGCGGCTGATGGCGGAGAGGTGCGGTGTGTCGGGGGACGTGCGCTACCGGGTCGGCCCCGACTGCATCGACCCGGAACGCACGCTGGACGCCCTGGACGCCTTCGCCGAAAAGCTCGGGGAGGCGGCGGCGAACAGGACGCCAGTGCTGTTCGGAACGGGGCATCCGCACCGACTGGTCGATTTCTACGCCGCGTTGGCAGACGCCTTGTCGGCGGCGGGGTGTGAAGTGCTCACTCCCGCGCAGGATCGCCGTGTCGACATAACGACCCGGTTCGGCGTACGTACGTACAACCTTGACTACGTACGGGGAGTCGCGCTGATGCGCGAACCCGGCGCACAGGAGCCCGGGAGTGATACCGGCGTGCACTCCCATTCTCCACTGCCGGTTCGGGTGGTTCTGCAGGCGGCCGCGGAGGGTGCCGGGCCGCTTCCCGGGCTCGTGGTGGGGGACCACGGGTGGGTCTGCGGTGCAGGTCAGCTGGGGTTCGAGGCGATCGGGCTGGCGGACGTGGACGACCCCGCCCTGTTCGTCGGGGAGGCCGAGGGGCGGGTCGCCGTCGCCGTTCCGCTTGATGACGCTGTGCGGTCCGTTTACTACCGACCGCTTACTCGCTATGTACTCAATCGAGCGTGTCTGTCACGGTAGCGGGCCGATCGCATCTCCTCTTCCCCACTCGCATCACACGCCCCTAGTCTGGGGAGTGAGCGCACAGCGACGAAGAGTCACCGGAAGGGGAAGCCGGTGCGCGTCATGTGCGGAAGGTACAGGTGGGTCATGACTGCTTCAGGCGAGAGGCCTCTCAACGAGGTCAAGTTTCTGACCGTGGCGGAAGTCGCCTCGGTGATGCGAGTGTCAAAGATGACCGTGTACCGCTTGGTGCACAGCGGTCATCTGCCGGCGATCCGGGTGGGCAGGTCTTTCCGGGTCCCGGAGCAAGCGGTTCACGAGTACCTCCGGGAGTCCTTCGTGGGGGTGGAGACAGCCTAGGGTTCCCCTCGGATTACGTCCCTCACGAGGTGGCGGGTAGGCTAGGCCCTTGTAGGTCGTGTGGGCCCAGACGCCCCGCACCAGTTGAGAGAAGCGAGGGTAGTCGTGGGCTCTGTTATCAAGAAGCGGCGCAAGCGGATGGCCAAGAAGAAGCACCGCAAGCTGCTCAAGCGCACCCGCGTTCAGCGTCGTAACAAGAAGTAAGCGACAGCTGTTCGCAGTACGGAGAGGCCCTCCCGCCAGTGATGGCGGGAGGGCCTCTTCGCGTTGTCCGCCCCGTTCGGTGGGTACCCGGTGATTGCCGCCAACGCACGGCCCGTGCGGTCATCACAGCGCAACTTCAAGGCGCTACGGTGGCCGTCGGGGGGAGACCCGGTGGATACCCGGGGGCCTCAGGGGATACCGAGGGAAGGCGCTGATCTTGGGCAAGGTCGTGCTCGTCACAGGTGTGGCCCGGCAGCTGGGCGGCCGTTTCGTGCGGCGTGTGCAGCGCGACCCCGAGGTGGACCGGGTGATCGGGGTCGATGCCGTACCGCCCGAGCACCCTCTCGGGAGCGCGGATTTCGTCCAGGTGGACATCCGGCAGCCCGCGATCGCCCGGGTCCTCGCCGAGTACGGCGTCGACACCGTCGTGCACCTGGATGTGACCGGGACGCCGCTGGGCGGTGGCGGCGGGCGGACCGGGGTCAAGGAGACCAACGTCATCGGCACCATGCAGCTGCTCGGGGCGTGCCAGAAGTCGCCGACCGTGCAGCGGCTGGCCGTGAAGTCCACCACGAGCGTGTACGGGTCCGCGCCGCGGGACCCGGCCGTCTTCACCGAGGCCACGCCACCGAAGTCGCTGCCCAGCGGTGGCTTCGCGAAGGACGCCGTCGAGGTCGAGGGGTACGTACGGGGCTTCGCGCGACGGCGGCCGGACGTGGCGGTGTGCGTACTGCGGTTCGCGAACATCCTGGGGCCGTGCGCGGACACGCCGCTCGCCGACTACTTCTCGCTGCCCGCGCTGCCGACGGTCTTCGGATACGACCCCCGCCTGCAGTTCGTGCACGAGGACGACGTCCTGGAGGTGCTGCGGATCGCCGCGCACGAGCCCCGGCGCGGAACGCTGAACAGCGGGACCTTCAACATCGCGGGCGACGGGGTGCTGCTGCTGTCGCAGTGCGCACGCCGGCTGGGGCGGCCCACGGTGCCGTTCCTGCTGCCCGCCGTGCGGTGGGTCGGCTCCGCGCTGCGGACGGTGGGGATGAGTGACTTCTCGCCCGAGCAGATCCGGCTGCTCACGCACGGGCGGGTGGTGCGGACCACCCAGATGCGCGAGACGCTCGGCTTCGAGCCGAAGCACACGACGGCGGAGGCCTTCGCGGACTTCGCCCACAGCCGGGGAGCCGGGCTGCTGCCGCCCGAGGCCCTCGCGAGCGCCGTGGACCGGGCCGCCGGACACATCGGCCGGCTCGCCGAGTTCGTACGTACGGAAGCCTCGGAAGACCAGTCGTCCGCACCCCCGGCGTCCCCAGCACAGTCGTCGACAGCATCCAAGGAGCGCATCTGACATGGCCGACGCCAAGGTCATTCCCTTCGGTGACGATCCGCGGTCCCGGCGCGGGACGGGAGCCGCGCGCTCGGGCCCGGCCAAGCGCGGCAGCGGCGGCGGGCGCAAGGGGGGTGCCGCGGCGTCGGGGGGCACGCTGGCCCCCGTACCGGAGCAGCACGACCCGTTGCCCCGGACGCCCCTCGACGCGTCCGAGGAGCCGGGCGCGGAGCGCGGAGGCTGGGACAGCCGGATCGCGGGCGGGCTCTCCTTCCTGCGGCGGCGGATCACCGGGGACTACGAGGTCGACGAGTTCGGGTACGACAAGGAACTCACCGACCAGGTCCTGATGTCGATGGTCCGGCCGTTCTACGAGAAGTACTTCCGGGTCGAGGTCAAGGGCATCGAGAACGTCCCCACGGAGGGTGGGGCGCTGATCGTGGCCAATCACTCCGGGACCTTGCCGCTGGACGGGCTGATGCTCCAGGCCGCGGTGCACGACGAGCACCCGGCGGGGCGGCACCTGCGGTTGCTCGCCGCCGACCTGGTCTTCGTGCTGCCGGTGGTCAACGAGCTGGCGCGCAAGGCCGGGCACACCCTGGCGTGCGCGGAGGACGCTCGGGCGCTGCTGGAGCGCGGGGAACTGGTCGGGGTGATGCCGGAGGGGTTCAAGGGCATCGGGAAGCCCTTCGGCGAGCGCTACAAGCTCCAGCGCTTCGGGCGCGGCGGCTTCGTGTCGACGGCGATGCGGGCGGGGGCGCCGATCGTGCCGTGCTCGATCGTGGGCGCGGAGGAGATCTACCCGATGGTCGGGAACTCCAGGACGCTGGCCCGGGTGCTGGGTCTGCCGTACTTCCCGATCACGCCGACGTTCCCGTGGCTGGGGCCGCTGGGGTTGGTGCCGCTGCCGACGAAGTGGACGATCCAGTTCGGCGAGCCGATTCCGACCGACGGGTACACGGAGGAGGCGGCGGAGGATCCGATGCTGATGTTCAATCTGACGGACCAGGTGCGCGAGCAGATCCAGCACACCCTCTACAAGCTGTTGGTGCAGAGGCGGTCGGTCTTCTTCTGACCGTCGTTCTCCGACCCCGGTGCAGGGTGGGCACGAGGACGCCGCGTGCAGCGACGGCCGGTGTCCTTCCCGTACGTACGGTACGAACCGGCCGCCGCTGCACGGCGCTTGCTATCCCCTGCTGTCCTCGGCGTCGATGCCCAGGCCCGGCAGTACGTCCGGGAGGATGGGCGGAATCGTGACGTCGGGGACGGCCGGCCCGGGGGGCTTGGCCGGGGCGGACGGCGCGTCGGGTTTGTCGGGCGCGGGCGGGTCGAGCAGGTCGCCGGCTCCGCCGACGAGGTTCTCGGACGGGGCACCGTCCGAGGACGACGCGGGCGGGGGTGTGCTGTCGGGCCTGCCTCCCTGTTGCGGTGCGCCGGGTGTGCTGCCGGGGGCGGCGGGACGGGTCCCGTCGGTCCGGTGCGGGGTGCCCGGGCGGTCCTTGTGGGTGCTCGGAGCGGCCGGCTTCTGGTCCGGCTGCGGCGGCTTGGGCAGCAGGGACTGGAGTGGGGCCACCTTCTGGTCTATGGCGTCGAACACCGAACTCACCTGCGAGCCGACGTCGCCCAACTGCGGGGGCAGCAGGCTGCGCAGGCTGCTCCAACTCTCCCGGTGGGACTGGGAGAAGGCGGTCAGCGCCTGGATGGGGCCGATGTCGCCGTCTCTCTCGTACGCCTCGTAGAGGAGCCGGTGGCCCTCACTGACGTCGTGCTTCATGCCGTTCAACGTGCGCCGTACTTCGCCCAGTTGCTCGTGGTCGAGGTCGGCGGCCCTGCCCCGCTCCATGAGGCGTCTTGCCTCCTGGAGTCTGGTGGACGCCTGGTCGAGGTAGATCTGGCCCCGGTCGGACTCGTCGCCCGCCATGGTGAGCTTCAGATCTTCCATGCCGCGCTTGAGCCCGTACAGCGAATCACCGGGGAGGGCGTTGGAGCTGGCGGCGGCCACGCCGCTGAAGGCTCCGGCCGCCACGCCCACGGTGAGTCCGCCCGCCGCGAGGCCTTTCGACCAGCGGGAGCGGGGGCGCAGTTTGCGGAGGGCGGTGGCCCGGTGGGCTCCCCGCCCCGTGCGCTGTTCGGGCACCTGAGGGCCGGTGGGCCCTGCCGCGGTGCCTTCCAGCATCATGGCTTCCATGGCGGCGACGAGCTGCGCCCGTTGCACCACTTTGACCTCGGGGTCCATCTCCGGTGCGGGCAGGTCGCCAAGACCCGCGGCCAGGGACAGCAGTGTCCCCTGGTCGGCAGACCTTTCGGCTGCTCCGGCCGTACCTTCGGGCTGTTCGGCCGCCGTGCCCTGGAGTTCCTGATCCTCCAGCGCCTGGGCGAAGGCGTTGGCCCGCCGGTGCGCCGATACGTTCGCGATCACTGGCGGCACCTCCTCTCATCATGACGATCGACTCCCCGGGTGATCCGGAAGGTTGCACGCCATGGAAGCATCCACCCGAATGGGTGAGTGGCTGCGGGCATGGCGTGACCGCAGGGAGCCTGCATCCCGCACAACGAGCCGCCGGGCACTTGGGTTACGGACGAAAGATGATCCGACTGCCGAAGATGTCAGGCTTCGACAGCCGGTGATCGAACGGTCACCTTGTGTCAGAGACGACCGGAGGTGGCGGTCACCTGGCGTCGTCGGGGAGCAGGCGGGCCAGGGTGCGGACGGCCCGGTACTGGAGGGTCTTGATCGCGCCCTCGTTCTTGCCCATGACGCGGGCCGTCTCGGCGACCGAGAGGCCTTGCAGGAAGCGGAGTGTGACGCACTCCTGCTGCTGCGGGTTGAGCTTGCGCACGGCTTCCAGCAGGGCCGCGTTGGAGAGCGACTCCAGGACGGAGTCCTCCGGACTGCGCTCGACCTCGTTGGCGTCGAGCATTTCGCCCGTGGTCACTTCGAGCCTGAACCGGCTCGATTTGAAGTGGTCCGCGACCAGGTTCCGGGCGATGGTGACCAGCCAGGCGCCGAAATCGCGGCCCTGCCAGGTGAAGGTGGAGATCCTCCGCAGGGCGCGCAGGAACGTCTCGCTGGTCAGGTCTTCTGCTGTCGCCTTTCCGCCGACGCGGTAGTAGATGTAGCGGTAGACCGTGTCGCTGTACTGGTCGTAGAGGCGGCCGAAGGCATCGGCTTCGCCTCCCTGGGCGCGCTCGACCAGATCCATCATGCGCGCGCTGTCGCTGTCGGCGGTGGGCCGACGGACGGTGGACGTGCCGGTGCCCGAGCTGCCGGTGCCACGGCTACGTCTGCCGACGGCGGCACCGCCGTCGGCGAGGGCATAGCAGGGTCCGGCAGGTAGAGGGGTGGCAAAGGCGGGGACGGCGTACGCGGTGGGGACGAAGCCGCGCAGACGGTTTGCGACCGTTGCGCGCAGCGTAGCCAGGCCCGAGGCGTCAACCCCGACGTGTGGGTACACGGGACTCCCAGAGGCAGAGCTTCCATCACGTGCAGTACCGGACTGTTCACTCGTGATGCTGATGAATGGGTTCCGGAATGCGTCTGAGGAGAATAACGCTTCGTACAGGCAGCGCTACACCCAGTTGCTCAAATCACCGTTTCCGTCTCTTCTGTTACGTCTAGGCGACGTATCAAGTAGCAGTTCGTGACCACTTGTTGATCAGATCGGGCCTCGAACTGTCTGGTTGCCCGATCTGTTGTGGCCGAGTGCCGGGGAGAGGACTGACGGTGGAGGGGCCGGGGTAAGCCCTGTGGATTGGCCGTACGACGGCGAAGGGCCGGGCGCACCCCGGGAGGTGGGGCGCGCCCGGCCCTTGTGCGTGCCGGTTGCGGTTTCTTTCGTACGGAAGCGGAATGTGGCGGCCGGCGGCGGACGGCCCGTGCGGTCCGGCGGGACCGCGCGGGCTCAGCGGCGGCGGCGGTGCAGTGCGAGGGCCGCCGCGGTGCCGCCCGCGAGGGCGCCGACACCGGCCGCGGCGGGGATGCCCACCTTGGCGGCCTTGCGTCCGGTGCGGTAGTCGCGCAGCCGCCACTCGCGTTCGCGGGCGTACTTGCGGAGCTTGGCGTCCGGGTTGATCGCGTACGGGTGGCCGACGAGCGAGAGCATCGGGATGTCGTTGTGGCTGTCGCTGTACGCGGCGCAGCGGGTGAGGTCGAGTCCCTCGGCGGCGGAGAGCGCGCGCACCGCCTCCGCCTTCGCGGGGCCGTGCAGCGGTTCGCCGACCAGGCGGCCGGTGTAGATCCCGTCGTGGGACTCGGCGACGGTGCCGAGCGCGCCGGTCAGGCCGAGGCGCCGGGCGATGATGGTGGCCGTTTCGACGGGGGCGGCCGTCACCAGCCAGACCTTCTGGCCCGCGTCGAGGTGGGCCTGGGCGAGGGCGCGGGTGCCGGGCCAGATGCGCTCGGCCATGTACTCGTCGTAGATCTCCTCGCCGATGGTCATCAGCTCGGAGACCTTGTGGCCCTTGACGATGGACAGCGCGCTCTCGCGGGCGTCCTGCATGTGCTCGGGGTCCTCGACCCCGGCCAGCCGGAACCAGGCTTGCTGCCAGGCGAAGCGGGCCAGTTCCTGGCGTTCGAAGAAATGCCGCTTGTAGAGGCCGCGGCCGAAGTGGAAGATCGCGGCGCCCTGCATGACGGTGTTGTCGAGGTCGAAGAAGGCGGCGGCCTCGGTGTCGCCGTGGACGGGGAAGTCGGGCTCGGGAGTCGTTTCGTCCGGAGCCCCGGGGCCGGCGGCGCGGGCCGCGTCCAGCTCTTCGAGTTCCAGTGACGACTTGCGTGCTGCTTCGGCTGCAGCCTCGCCCGCCAGCACGCTCCGTGCGGTCGCGGAGCGCCTACGGGGGGTGAGCCATCCCAGTGCGGCCATGTCGTGAGCATAGCCATTCTGTTCGGGAGTTCCTGAGCGGGAGGGCTGCGGAGGTGTGAACTCTCCGGGGCGGGGGTGTGACGGAGATCGGGTACGGAGATCGCGTACCGGACGGTGTGGGGGACCGTGTCCGGCGTCGCCCGGGGAGGAACGCGGCGGGGCGGCGAGAATGGGGGGATGTCTCCTTTGCTGCGGCGCAACAAGAAGAAGGAGCCGGGGCAGCGGCTCGTCACATTGATCGGGAAGCCCGGGTGCCATCTGTGCGACGACGCGCGGGTGGTCGTCGAGGAGGTGTGCGGGGAGCTGGGGGTGGCCTGGGAGGAGAAGGACATCTCGGTGGACGAGGAGCTGTACCGGCACTACTGGGAGCAGATTCCGGTGGTCCTGGTGGACGGGGAGCAGCACACGTTCTGGAAGGTGGACGGGGCGAGGCTGCGGAGGGAACTGGGGGCGTAGGGAGAGGGCCGGGGTGGTGCACGGGGGCGACGGGGCGCCCGGCCCCGGTGAGGGGCGCACCGGGGGCCTGCGCGGTGGCCGGTCGGCCGAGGGGCGGCGCGAGGGGAGAGGGAAGGCTCGGGGCGGCGTACCATCGGTGGTGGTTTGGGTTGGCTTGGGGGCTGATTTGTGGGGGGAGTGTCCGGGTTTGCTCCCGAAGCTCGCGCGACGTCGCCGCACCTGTTCCGGTTCCCCTATTACGGGCCGTGAGCGCGTGACCCCGGTCACTTTGCTTGGACAAATCGGACACCATCTTTGTGCACGCGTTCACAAAGACATAGCCTGCATTCGACGGGGCGGTCCTGGGACTTACGGCCGCCTGCAGCCCCGCTCATCCCGCAGGAGCACCGTGGCAACTGGCCGAACTCACCGACCGGCGACCCGCAGCCGAGGCATTCCCGAGGCCACCGTCGCCCGCCTTCCGCTGTATCTGCGCGCCCTCACCGCGCTCTCCGAGCGCTCGGTTCCGACCGTGTCCTCGGAGGAGCTGGCCGCAGCCGCGGGGGTCAATTCCGCGAAGCTGCGGAAGGACTTCTCGTACCTGGGGTCCTACGGCACCCGGGGCGTGGGCTACGACGTCGAGTACCTCGTCTACCAGATCTCGCGTGAGCTGGGCCTCACCCAGGACTGGCCGGTCGTCATCGTCGGCATCGGAAACCTCGGCGCGGCGCTGGCCAACTACGGCGGTTTCGCCTCCCGCGGATTCCGGGTGGCCGCCCTCATCGACGCCGACCCCGCGATGGCCGGAAAGCCTGTCGCCGGGATGCCCGTCCAGCACACGGACGAGCTGGAGAAGATCATCGAGGAGAACGGTGTCTCCATCGGAGTCATCGCCACTCCGGCGGGCGCCGCACAGCAGGTCAGCGAGCGGCTGATCGCGGCCGGCGTGACGTCGATCCTCAACTTCGCCCCGACCGTCCTCCAGGTGCCCGAGGGGGTGGACGTGCGCAAGGTCGACCTGTCGATCGAGCTGCAGATCCTCGCCTTCCACGAGCAGCGCAAGGCCGGTGACGCCGAGGCCGCCGCCGCTGCCCTGCTGCCGCCCGCCGCGCGCCGTGCGGCCGAGGCCGCCGCGAACCGGAAGGGACCCGACGGCGACGTGCCCGCCGTGATGCCGGCATGAGCCTCCTGGTCGTCGGGCTGAGCCACCGCAGTGCCCCCGTCAGCGTGCTGGAGCGTGCCTCGCTCGCCGCGGACGCCAAGGCGAAGCTGCTGCAGGACACCCTCGCCTCCGAGCCCGCCGCCGAGGCGACCGTGCTCGCCACCTGCAACCGCATCGAGCTGTACGCCGACGTGGAGAAGTTCCACGCGGGTGTGGCCGAGCTCTCGACGCTGCTCGCCCAGCACAGCGGCGTGGGGCTGGAGGAGCTGACTCCTTATCTCTACGTGCACTACGAGGACAGGGCGGTCCACCACCTGTTCTCGGTGGCCTGCGGCCTCGACTCGATGGTCGTCGGCGAGGGGCAGATCCTCGGACAGATCAAGGACGCGCTCGCCCTCGGGCAGGAACTGCACACCGCGGGCCGCCTGATCAACGACCTGTTCCAGCAGGCCCTGCGCGTCGGCAAGCGGGCGCACTCCGAGACCGGGATCGACCGGGCCGGACAGTCGCTGGTGACCTTCGGCCTGGAACAGCTCGCCGACGGCGCGCCGGTGGCCGAGTGGGCCGTCGGCAAGCGGGCACTGGTCATCGGCGCCGGTTCCATGTCCTCCCTCGCCGCGGCGACCCTCGCACGGGTCGGCGTGGCCGAGGTCGTGGTCGCGAACCGGACGGCCGAGCGGGCCGAGCGGCTCGCCGGGATCCTGAACCAGTCCGGAGGCACCGCCCGTGCGGTGCCGATGGACGACGTGGCCCGGGAACTGACACGAGTCGACGTCGCGATCTCGTGCACCGGGGCGACCGGCCTCGTACTGACCGTGGAGGACGTGGCGGACGCCCTGGGCGTACCCGCCGACACGGCCGCCGCGCAGACCGCGCCCGGTCACGTACCGCAGATGCGGACCGAGCCCGACGCGGGCTCCCTCGAACTGCACGGCGCGTGGGCCGACAACGGCGAGGCGGCGGCGCAGTCCGTACGCACGCCCAAGCCGGTCGGCGCCGAAGGGGCCGCGGTGCGTCTCGCGCTGCTGGACCTCGCCATGCCGCGCGACATCGACGGCGCCGCTCACCGGCTCGACGGCGTGCGGCTGGTGGACATCGAGTCGCTCGCCGACGCGGCCGCGGACGCACCCATGGCCGCCGACGTGGAACTGGTGCGCGGGATCGTCGCGGCGGAGGTGGCCGCTTTCGGGGCCGCCCAGCGGGCCGCGCAGATCACGCCGACCGTGGTGGCGCTGCGCAGCATGGCCGCCGACGTCGTGACCAACGAGGTCGCGCGGCTGGAGGGCCGGCTCCCCGGCCTGGACGCCAAGCAGCGGGCCGAGATCACGCAGACCGTACGACGCGTGGTCGACAAGCTGCTGCACGCGCCGACCGTACGGGTCAAGCAGCTGGCCAGCGAGCCCGGCGGCGCCGGGTACGCCGACGCCCTGCGCGAGCTCTTCGACCTCGACCCGCAGACGGTCGCGGCGGTGAGCAGGGCCGATGCGCCCAAGGACGACTTGAACGACACCACCGGTGCCGAGAGCGCGAAGAGAGGGCGGGCATGACTGAAGCCGCTGAGGCCAACACGGCCTTGAAGCTGGGGACTCGGCGCAGCAGGCTGGCCATGGCCCAGTCCGGACATGTCGCCGACGCGGTGCGCGCACTGACCGGCCGCGAGGTCGAGTTGGTGGAGATCACCACCTACGGCGACGTGTCGAAGGAGCAGCTCGCACAGATCGGCGGGACGGGCGTCTTCGTCACGGCACTGCGCGACGCGCTGCTGAAGGGGGAGGTGGACTTCGCGGTGCATTCGCTGAAGGACCTGCCGACCGCGCAGCCCGACGACCTCGCGCTGGCCGCCGTACCCCCGCGGGAGGACCCGCGGGACGTACTGGTGGCACGCGACGGGCTGACCTTCGCGCAGCTGCCCGACGGCGCCCGCGTCGGCACGGGCTCGCCGCGCCGCATGGCCCAGCTGAACGCGTACGCGCGCGGTCACGGGCTGAACATCCAGACCGTGCCGATCCGGGGCAACATCGACACCCGGGTCGGATACGTACGCAGCGGCGAACTGGACGCGGTGGTTCTCGCCGCGGCCGGGCTGCGCCGTATCGGCAGGGTCGACGAGGTGTCCGAGTTCCTGGACACCGACGTGGTCCTGCCCGCCCCCGGCCAGGGGGCACTGGCCATCGAGTGCGCGGCGGACAACGCCGACCTCGCCGCCATGCTCGCCCAACTCGACGACCCGCACACGCGGTGCGCCGTGACGGCCGAGCGAGCCCTGCTCGCCGCCCTGGAAGCCGGTTGCAGCGCACCTGTGGGTGCGTTGGCCGACTTGCTGGTTGACGGGCAGATTGTCAATCAAATGCGCCTGCGGGGTGTCGTCGGCTCGACCGACGGCACCGAGCTGGTGCAGCTGTCCACTACCGGTCCCGTACCCACGTCGCACCACGCCGCGGAGGCTTTCGGGCGCGAACTCGCGTCCGAGATGCTCGCCAAGGGTGCGGCCGGTCTTATGGGGGAGCGAGCACTTTGAGCCCCACCAACACCCCTGCATCCTCGGTGTTCTCCGCACCAGGGCACGTCACCTTCCTCGGCGCCGGACCCGGCGACCCGGGCCTGCTGACACTGCGCGCTGTCGAGGCGCTGTCGAGCGCCGACGTGCTGATCGCCGAGCCCGCCGTGCTCGATGTCGTACGTGCTCATGCGAAGGCGGGCGTAAGCACGCCTCAGCTGGCGGTGGTTGACGATGCGTCAGCGACCGCGGGCACGCCGGAGATCCGGACGCCGATGTCGTCCAAGGTCGTGGTCAATCTTGTCATGGAGGCTGCGCGGAACGGCAAGCGGGTCGTCCGTGCCGTCTCCGGCGACCCCGGGCTGGACGGCAACGCGGGCGAGGAGATGCTCGCCTGCGCCGCCGAGGGCGTGGCCTTCGAGGTCGTCCCGGGCGTCGCGACCGCCGTCGGCGTGCCCGCCTACGCGGGTGTCCCGCTGCGGGACGCGGCCGGAGCGGACGTACGGTTCGTCGACGCCCGTACCGCCGACGAGCGCTGCTGGGCGGAGGTCGGCGCGAGCGACGCGACGGCCGTCGTCTCCACGACGCTCGACGCGGTGGCCGCCGCCGCCGGTGAACTGGTGTCGGCGGGCCGCAAGCCCGACACCCCGATGACGGTGACGGTCGCCGGCACCACGACGCGCCAGCGCACGTGGAACGCGACGCTGGGCACCGTCGCCCAGGTGCTGAAGCAGGCGAAGGTGCTGCCCTCGCCGGAGGGCCACCAGCCCGTCATAGCCGTGGTCGGCGAGCGCAGCGCCGCCGCGCAGCGCGAGCAGCTGTCCTGGTTCGAGTCGAAGCCGCTGTTCGGCTGGCGGGTGCTCGTGCCGCGTACGAAGGAGCAGGCGGCGTCGCTCTCCGACCAGCTCAGGTCGTACGGCGCGGTCCCGCACGAGGTGCCGACGATCGCCGTCGAGCCGCCGCGCACCCCGCAGCAGATGGAACGGGCCGTCAAGGGCCTGGTCACCGGGCGCTACGAGTGGATCGCCTTCACCTCGGTGAACGCCGTCAAGGCGGTGCGGGAGAAGTTCGAGGAGTACGGGCTCGACGCGCGCGCCTTCGCCGGGATCAAGGTCGCGGCGGTCGGCGAGCAGACCGCCGCCTCGCTGGTCGAGTTCGGTGTGAAGCCGGACCTGGTGCCCAGCGGTGAGCAGTCGGCCGCCGGACTCCTTGAGGACTGGCCGCCCTACGACCCGGTCTTCGACCCGATCGACCGCGTCTTCCTGCCGCGCGCCGACATCGCGACGGAGACGCTCGTCGCCGGGCTCATCGAGCTCGGCTGGGAGGTCGACGACGTCACCGCGTACCGGACCGTGCGGGCTTCGCCGCCGCCGGCGGACACGCGGGAGGCGATCAAGGGCGGCGGCTTCGACGCCGTTCTGTTCACGTCCTCCAGCACGGTACGCAACCTGGTCGGCATCGCCGGGAAGCCGCACAACGTGACGGTCATCGCCTGCATCGGCCCCGCGACGGCGAAGACCGCCGAGGAGCACGGGCTGCGCGTCGACGTGCTGTCGCCGGAACCGTCGGTGTCGCGGCTGGCGGAGGCGCTCGCCGAGTTCGGCGCGGCGCGCCGGGTGGCGGCGCTGGAGGCGGGCGAGCACGTGGCCAGACCGAGCGAGCGGCGGCCGGGGTCGCGGAGGCGGCGCACGACCTGAAAGCGGCGACGCGGCGCGTGAGGTGAGGCGTCGGGTGCGGTGAGGGGCCGCGCGGCAGCGTGCTGTGGGCCGTGCGGGCTGTGGGCCGTGCGTGCTGTGGTGCGCGCGTGCTGTGGTGCGCGGTTGCGGTGAGTGGTTGCCGTGTGTGGGGCGGCCGGGGATTTCTTCCCCGGCCGCCCCTTTCGTGTGCGTGCGGGCTACCGGGCGGGCTTGGGGTTCGGCGTGCGCATGCACGGCGACGCGGGCGCGGTTCGGCGTGGGGGGCCGGTCGGTTTGGGTCAGCGGCGGCGGACCGCGGTGCCACGGTGGCGGGTGCCCAGGACGTGCAGGTGTTCCAGGGCGTCCGTCAGGACCGTGCGGTTGTACCAGGCGAGCCACTGCCCGGCCTGCGCGCCCAGGTCCGTCATGGCCTTGTGCTGGGCCGCCGTCATCTCCTTGACCGTTCGGTCCAGGTGGGCGGAGACCATGCCCACACAGATTCCGGCGGAGGTGAACAGCGGGGCGCTGTGGGCGGCGCGGCTGCCCGCGTCGAGGATTGCCCGCCGGGAGGGCTCGTCGAAGAGCGCCGCGGACTCGACGTCGCCGACGGTGACCTGGCTGAGAGTGCGGGCGGCCTCCGCGCAGGCGGTGGCGTCGTCGCCGACGTGGGCGAAGAAGTCGACGAAGTCCTCGCTGAGTCCGGTGTGGTGTTCGAGGCGCAGTCCGCCGCGGACCCGGTCGGGGAGCTGGACGTTGCCCATGTCGGTGTCGGTGATGGCGAGCAACTGGCTGAGGACCGAGCGCAGGACGGTGCCGTGGTTGAGCGGCGAGGTCCCGTTGGTCTCGCCGGTGGCGTGGCGGGCGGCCTCGAAGGCGAGGGGCGGGGCCGGGAGTTGGGTGCGGCGCGGGAACCAGAGGGGGTGGTGGCTCGGGTCGGGCCCTGGCGTACGGATGACGGCCTCGACGAGGAGGCGCATGCGGACGTTGTGCTGCTGGGAGGCGCGTTGCAGGAGGGCGAAGGCGGATTCCCCGTCCGCGAGGGCGTAACGCTCCTGGAGGATGCCCTGGGCCTGGGAGATCAGGGGGTGGGTGTGGGCTCGGGCGCGGAGGTGGCGGAGTTCGGCGCGGAGGAGGGCGAGGTCGGAGGGGGTGGGGGAGGGGCTCGCGGAGGTCGCGGGGGCGGGTGCGGGCGCGGGGGAAGGTACGGGGGCGCGGGGGATGGGCGTGGGTGCGGGGGAAGGTGCGAGGGTGCGGGGGGAGGGGGCGGCCGGGGAGGGGACTTTGGCGGATGTGCCGGATTTCAGGTCGGGCTGGTCCGTCATGGCTGTCCCTTCGGGCCGGGGGCGGGGACGTGGTTGCTGGGCGGGTACGACCCTCAAGCTGACCACATGGGGGACGGGGGTGGGGTAACGGGTGGGAGGGGAGGGGCAGGTGCGGGGTTCGGGGCGCGGGGGTGTGGTTGTACGCGGGTGGCGGGGCGTGGGGTGGGGGGCACCGTCCGGTGGGGGGCCGCCCCCTTGCCCGCCCGTTCCGCCCCCGGGGGCGGCCCCGCCGCCCAAGGGGGCTGACGTAGAACGGCCCCGCCGCGCAAGGTGGCGGGCGTCGGGGGTGGGACCGGCGGGGTGTCGGTAAAGGTGGGGGTTGGGGCGGCGTAGCGTTGGCCGTATGACTGCGTATGGATCCTTTCCGGGGGCCCGGCCCCGGCGGCTGCGGAACACTCCTGCGATGCGGCGCATGGTCGCGGAGACCCGCCTGCACCCGGCCGATCTGATCCTCCCCGCGTTCGTCCGGGAGTCGATCAGCGAGCCCGTCGCCATCTCCGCGATGCCAGGCGTGTACCAGCACACCCTCGACTCCCTGCGCAAGGCGGCCGTGGAGGCCGTCGAGGCAGGCGTGTCCGGGATCATGCTGTTCGGTGTGCCGGACGAGGCGAAGAAGGACGCGGCCGGGACCGTCGGTACCGACCCCGACGGGATTCTTCAGGTCGCCCTGCGTGCCGTGCGCGAGGAGGTCGGCGACGACCTCGTGGTCATGTCCGACCTGTGTCTGGACGAGTTCACCGACCACGGGCACTGCGGTGTGCTCGACGCGGACGGCCGCGTCGACAACGACGCGACGCTGGAGCGGTACGCGGAGATGGCCCAGGTGCAGGCCGACGCGGGCGCCCACGTGGTCGGGCCGAGCGGCATGATGGACGGTCAGATCGGCGTTGTCCGCGACGCGTTGGACGGCATCGGGCGTGAGGACGTGTCGATCCTCGCGTACACCGCCAAGTATTCGAGCGCCTTCTACGGGCCGTTCCGGGAGGCCGTCGGCTCGTCGCTGAAGGGCGACCGCAAGACATACCAGCAGGACCCGGCCAACACCCGTGAGTCGATGCGGGAGCTGGCACTGGACCTGGAGGAGGGCGCGGACATGGTGATGGTCAAGCCCGCCGGCCCGTACCTCGACATCCTTGCGAAGGTCGCGGAGAGCGTCGACGTGCCGGTGGCCGCGTACCAGATCAGCGGCGAGTACGCGATGATCGAGGCCGCCGCCGAGAAGGGCTGGATCGAGCGGGACCGGGCGATCATGGAGTCGCTGACCGGGATCAAGCGCGCAGGTGCGCAGATGATCCTCACGTACTGGGCGACGGAGGCGGCGCGGGCGCTGCGCTGAGGTCTGCGGGCGGAGGCGGGCGGGGCTCGCCGCCGCCCGGCCCGGATGCGCAGGGCGGCCGTCTCGTGCCGTCGGGAGGATGCCTTGCGTGCTTGTACGGGGTGGGGCGGGGCGTCAGACCGTGCGGGCGAACGCGGACCAGGCGGTCGGGGTGAGGGTGAGCGTGGGGCCGTCCGGGTTCTTGGAGTCGCGGACGTGGATGGCGGCGGGGTGGGCGGCGATCTCGACGCACGCGCCACCCTCGGAGGCGCTGTGGCTCGACTTGCGCCAGGAGTAGGCGAGTTCGAGGCACTGGCCGCCCTCGTCGCTGCTGTAGCTCGACTTGAACCACTGAAGTGCGGTGCTCATTGGTCTCCTAGCAGTCTGTCCAACAGCCCCTTGGAGTCCTCGGTGTTGAGGGCCTGAGTTCGCAGCATCGCATATTTGCGCGCCAGCCTGGAGGTAGCGTCGAGGCTGGAGACCCACTGGCTACCGAGTTGGCCCTCGATGTAGGCGAGGTGTTGGTGCTCGACGGTTTCGAGGAGGGTAAAGGGGCCGGATAGCCCAGCGTGCCTGGTGCTGGTCAGTGGGAGGATTTGCAGGGCTAGGTCCGGGAGGTCGGCACAAGCACGCAGGTGGCGCAGCTGGGCCTTGTGGTCGGCCGGGGCGCACAGGGTCACATGAAGTGCGGGCTCCCAGATGACGAAGCTGGTGGTCGGTGGGTCCTTGCGGTGGAGGATCTCCTGCCGCTTGAGTCGACCCTCGGTGAGGTTCGCGATCTCGTCCTCGTCGAAGGCTGGGACTCGGTTGCGCATCACCGTCTCGGCGTACACGGCGGTCTGAAGCAGGCCGGGCAAGACATGGCTGTCGTACCAGGACAAGGTGAGGGCCTCGCGCTCGTGCGCCATGTACTCCTCGGCCCAGCGGGGGAACTGGTCGACGTCCGGCATGTTCTCCACGCCCACCCGCAACGCACCGCGTATGTCCAGGAGTTCGTCCAGCAGTTGGGCGAGATCCGCGCGCAGTGCCCTTCTGCCCTGCTCGATCGACGCGATGGTCTCGACGTCCACCTGGACGGCGTCGGCGAGCGTCTGCTGGGTGTGACCGGCCGCCTCGCGGAATCTGGCCAGTTGCTTGCCCAGCATCCTCATGGCGGACGTGTTCTTCCTCTGGCGTTGCCTGGGGCTCATGCTGTTCAAACTCCCCGTACGCGCACCTGCTTGAGCGTGTTCCGACCCGTACAGATTTTTTGTACGGGTGAACCCAGTGCTCCCCACCGGTCACGTTCCGCAACCCTCGTCGCGTGAACGAGACAACTCAACTGACCCTGTATGACAAGCACTTCTTCCGGCGTGAGCGCCGGTCCGTGCCGGAAGCGCGGCGGTTCGTGGGCCGGGTGCTCGCGGAACTCGGGGGCACTGCCCGTTCGGACGACGTACTGCTGTGCGTCAGCGAGCTGGCCACGAACGCGCTGGAGCACGGCGTGCCGCCGGGGCGCGGGTTCCAGCTCAGGGTGTTCGCCGCGCGGGACCTGCTGCGGATCGAGGTGCACGACAGCGGGCCGGGCAGGCCCCGGAAGGCCGGGGGCGGCGGGCCGGCCCTGGAGGAGGGCGGCCGGGGGCTCGTCCTGGTCGCGGCGCTGGCGGACGACTGGGGGGTGGGGGAGCGGGACCCGGGGAAGGTCGTGTGGTGCGAGTTCGCCGGGGAGGAGAGGCGCGCCCCCGTCCCGGGGGTTGCGCAGGGGTCGGGGGCGGTCTCTCCCGAGGGGCCTCGGGCGTTCGGGCTCAGAGGCTGCTGATGTCGTCGAGGTCGGCGTTCCAGAACGAGACCTTGAGCGAGCTGTCGACGTAGACGCCCTTTGCGGGGAGAGCCGCCCGCGCGAAGCCGCCCACGTTCTTGTGCTGGGCGTCGTAGAAGCCGATAGAGAGCGACTTCGCGGTGTAACCGGGGTCCGGGGTGCCCGTCGGGGACGAGAGCTTCACGACGGCGTACCCGCTCGCACCGGGGCGCAGGCTCACCACGGACTGCGGCTGCGTGTCCTTCATGGACGGCGGCACGGACTGGGCGCCCTCGAAGCGGACCACGGGGGCGTAGTAGAGGTTGCAGAGCTTCGAGCCCTTGTTGGTGGCCGTGAGGATCATGGTGTTCAGGGGGCGGCTGACGACCTGGGCGGTCACCGTGATGTTGGAGGCGTCGCAGCGGTCGCGGTGGGCGGGGGCGTCGGGGTCGGTCTTGGCCCCGGGAGTTCCGGCGGTGCCGGTGCTGCCGCTCTTGCCGCCGGTGTTCTTGGTGCCGTCCGAGGTGGAGGAGGTCTGGTGGGCGTTGCCGCCCGCCCGGCCGGGCTCGGCTTCGCCTGCGGGCTTGCCGTCGCTGCCGCCGGTGGACTCGGAGGGAGCGGACGAGGGCGAGGACGTGCGGGCGGCTCCGGCGTCCTTCGCGCCCTCGCCGCTGTCGCAGGCGGTCAGGGAGAGCGCCGCCGTGAGAGCGACTGCGGAGACGGCGAACAGGCGGGTGCGGCGGGCTGTGCGGACGAGGCGTGCGGACATGACGGATTCCGTTTCTGTGGTGGGACTTCTGTGAGCGGGAGTTCGGTGAGGGGGGCTTCGGTACGTGGGACGGCCGGAGCCGGCAGGGGCCGCTCGACCGGTCGGCGGGAGCGGCGTGCTTTGATGCCCAGAGCTTGTACGAAAGGTCGTCCTGGCTGCCAGAGTTGACGGGCAGTCGGGGACGCTGGAACGATTCCACCGGCTGTGACCTGCGGTGATGCGGTGTTCCTGGAACGCCGGGATGGGATGGGGAGCGGTGTCGGACACCGGGGGAACGGCTGAGCTCGCGGAGTTCCTGCGGGAGCTGAAGGGGCGCTCGGGGCTGAGCTACGGCGCCCTCGCCAAGCGTCTGCACATGAGCACGTCGACCCTTCACCGCTACTGCAACGGGGACGCCGTACCCACGGAATTCGCCCCCGTGGAGCGACTGGCGCGGCTGTGCAGAGCCACTCCGGACGAGATGGTGGGTGTCCACAGGCTGTGGATCCTGGCGGACGCGGCGCGAGGGAAGAGGGAGGCGCAGCCTGGGCGGGCGGACGCGGGGACGCAGCCGGTGCGGGCGGGCTCGGAGGGGCACGTCGTGCGGCCGGACGCCGAGGCCGACACCGAGTCCCCTGCCCCTGCCCCGGTCGGTGCCGAACCCGGTGCGGAGTCCGGGCCGCTCGTCTCCCTGCGCGGTGCGGGCGGCGACGCCGAAAGCGGTGGTTCCAGCACCGGCGGACGTTCCGGTGCCTTCGGGCGCAACGGGCGGCGCAACGTCCTCATCGGCGTCGGTACCGTTCTCGCGGTGGTCGCCTCCACCGTGCTCGTCACGCAACTCGTGGGCGGTGCACGGGACGAGGGCGCGGGTGGCCAACCGGTGGGCGCTGCCTCGTCACCCGTACCGGACGCCCCCGGGGGCGGCAGCCCTGCGGGCGCGGAGCCGAAGACGCACCCGTCCGTCTCCCCCTCCCGTACGGCCACCGGCAGCGCCTCGCCCACGACCCTGCCCTCCGCCGACCCTCCCGGCAGGGAGAAGCCACAGGACGCGGAACGCGACACGGATCGGGGCGGCCAGGGCGGCGACGGCACGAGCGCCACCGGCACGCCCTTCGTCACCGCCGTGCGCCCCTACGTGTACGAGACGCCGTGCAGCCAGTACTTCCTCGTCGACAGCAGACCCCAGAAGGTCGCCCCGCCGCCGAGCGAGCAGGACGCGCCCGGCTGGGCCGCGTCCTACCGGGCGGTCCCCGCCGACGAACAGCTCATCGCGCTGACCCTCCAGGGCCGGTCGAAGGAGACCGTCGTCCTGGAGGCCCTGCACGTACGCGTCGTGCGCAGCGAAGCACCGCTGCCGTGGACCCGGTACGCCACCGGGGTCGGCTGCGGCGGCAACGTCGACACCAAGTCGTTCACCGTCGACCTGGACGCGGGCCGCCCGGCCACCGTCCCGCACGCCGGGCAGCGGGACTTCCCGTACAAGGTCAGCGAGACGGACCCCGAGGTGTTCTACGTGAAGGCGAGCGCCCGGGCGCACGCGGTGAGCTGGTACCTGGAGCTCGTGTGGTCCAGCGGCGGGCGGCGCGGCGTCGAGCGCATCGACGCCGGGGGCGGCAAGCCGTTCCGGACGAGCGGGTCCGTCGGGCGGCCGACGTACCACCACCCGCTCGGCTCCTCCGCCTGGGAGAAGCCGCTCGACGACGACTCCTGAGCGCGAGGGCGGCGGCAGTAGTGCGTACGGGGAAGGCCCCGGCGGGGAGCGAAGAGCTCCGCACCGGGGCCTTTCCCGTGGCACCGACCTGTCAGAGCCGCTCGGGCGTCCTGATGCCCAGCAGTGACAGCCCGCGGTGCAGGGTGCGGGCCGTCAGCTCGCACAGGAAGAGACGGTTCTCGACCTGTGCGGGGGTGTCGGCCTTGAGGACCGGGCACTCCGCGTAGAAGGACGTGAAGAGCGAGGACAGCTGGTAGACGTACGCGGCGAGCTTGTGCGGCTCGTACGCGGCGGCCGCCTCGGCGACGGTCTCCCCGAACTGATCCAGGTGCAGGCCCAACGCCCGCTCCTGTGCGGTGAGTTCGAGCTCCGGGTGGGCGACCGGGGTCGCGTCGCCGCGCAGCCGCAGGATCGACCGGATCCTGGCGTACGCGTACTGCGAGTACACCGACGTGTCGCCGTTCAGCGACACCATCTGGTCCAGGTCGAACTTGTAGTCGCGGGCGGCGGACGTCGACAGGTCGGCGTACTTCACCGCGCCGATGCCGATCTGCGCGCCGTTCTCGACGATCTCGTCCTCGGAGAGGCCGACCTTCTCGTTGTTCTTCTCCCGTACGACCGCCGTGGCCCGCTCGATCGCCTCGTCGAGCAGGTCCACCAGCCGGACCGTCTCGCCCTCACGGGTCTTGAACGGCTTGCCGTCCTTGCCGAGGACCGTGCCGAAGCCCAGCTGGTGCGCGGTGACGTCGTCGGTCAGCCAGCCGGCCCGCCGGGCGGTCTCGAAGACCATCCTGAAGTGCAGGGACTGCCGGACGTCCACCACGTACAAGAGGGTGCCGGCCTTCAGGTCGCCGACCCGGTTGCGGATCGCGGAGAGGTCGGTGGCCGCGTAGCCGTAGCCGCCGTTGGACTTCTTCACGATCAGCGGGGTCGGGTTGCCGTCCGGGCCCTTCACGTCGTCGAAGAAGACGCACAGCGCGCCCTCGGAACGGACCGCGACGCCCGAGTCCTCCAGGATCCGGCAGGTCTCTTCGAGCATGTCGTTGTAGCCGGACTCGCCGACCACGTCCGCGTCGGTGATCTCCATGTCGAGCTTGTCGAAGACCGAGTAGAAATAGATCTTCGACTCGTCCACGAACCGCTGCCACAGGGCCCGCGACTCCGGGTCACCGGCCTGGAGCTGCACGACCCGGTCCCGGGCGCGCGCCTTGAACTCCTCGTCGGAGTCGAAGAGGACCCGGGAGGCCTTGTAGACCCGGTTCAGGGCGGACATCGCCTCTTCGCCGTCGACCCGGTCGGCGCCGCCGTGGTCCAGCTCGTTCGGGTGCTCCACCAGGTACTGGATGAGCATGCCGAACTGGGTGCCCCAGTCGCCGATGTGGTGCCTGCGGATCACCTTCTCGCCGGTGAACTCCAGGATCTCCACCATGGCGGCGCCGATCACCGCGGACCGCAGGTGCCCGACGTGCATCTCCTTGGCCACGTTCGGCTGGGCGTAGTCGACGACCGTCGTCCCGGCGTTCTCGGCGTACGGAACTCCCAGGCGCGCGTCGGCGGCCCGCGCGGCCAGCGTCTCGACGATCGCCCGGTCGGAGACCGTGATGTTGAGGAAGCCGGGGCCCGAGACCTCGATGTCCTTCAGCACCGCGTCGTCGGCGGGCAGCTTGCCGACGACCGTGCCGGCCAGCTCCCGCGGGTTCGCCTTCGCCTTCTTGGCGAGGGCCAGGATCCCGTTGGCCTGGAAGTCGGCCCGGTCGCTTCGGCGCAGCAGCGGGTCGGCCGGTGCGGCGTCCGGCAGGGCTGCCGAGAGCGCGTCCGCGAGCCGCTGGTTGACGGTCGAAGCGAGCGAGGGGACCGAGGCCATGGGGTGCCGTTCCTGTTGATGAGTGCGTGGTGTGTGCTCCGAGTATTTCACGCGGGCCCCGGGCAGCCCGCGCACATTATTCGTGAGGCCCCTGTCCCCCCGTCTGGGACAATGGCCCCTGCCAGCTTCACTACATCCGGAGAACCAAGGACGTGCCGACCGTGGCTCAGAGCAGCACCCCCGAGACCGACTGGGTCTCCCGTTTCGCGGACGATGTCATCGCCGAGTCGGAGCGACGTGCGCCTGGCAAACCCGTCGTCGTCGCGTCCGGCCTCTCCCCCTCCGGCCCGATCCACCTCGGCAACCTCCGCGAGGTCATGACACCGCACCTGGTCGCCGACGAGATCCGCCGCCGCGGGCACGAGGTCCGCCACCTCATCTCCTGGGACGACTACGACCGGTACCGCAAGGTCCCGAACGGCGTCCCCGGCATCGACGAGTCCTGGGCCGAGCACATCGGCAAGCCGCTGACGTCCGTGCCCGCCCCGGCCGGTTCCGCGCACCCGAACTGGGCCGAGCACTTCAAGGCCCCGATGATCGAGGCGCTCGCCGAACTGGGCGTGGAGTTCGACGGCATCAGCCAGACCGAGCAGTACACCGCGGGCGCCTACCGCGAGCAGATCCTGCACGCGATGAAGCACCGCGCGGACATCGACGCCGTCCTGGACCGCTACCGCACCAAGAAGGACCCGGCGGCGAAGAAGCCCAAGCAGCAGAAGCCGGTCGACGAGGCCGAGCTGGAGGCCGCCGAGGGCTCCGGCGCCGCGTCCGAGGACGACGGCACGAGCGGCGGCGCCTACTACCCGTACAAGCCCTACTGCGGGCAGTGCGAGCGCGACCTCACGACCGTGACCGGCTACGACGACGAGACGACCGAACTGACGTACACCTGCGTCTGCGGCTTCTCCGAGACCGTCCACCTCAACGAGTTCAACCGCGGCAAGCTCGTCTGGAAGGTCGACTGGCCGATGCGCTGGGCGTACGAGGGCGTGATCTTCGAGCCCAGCGGCGTCGACCACTCCTCGCCCGGCTCGTCCTTCGTCGTCGGCGGACAGATCGTCCGCGAGGTCTTCGACGGCGTCCAGCCCATCGGCCCGATGTACGCCTTCGTGGGCATCAGCGGCATGGCCAAGATGTCCTCCTCGAAGGGCGGCGTGCCGACCGCGGGCGACGCACTGAAGATCATGGAAGCGCCGCTGCTGCGCTGGCTGTACGCGCGCCGCAAGCCGAACCAGTCGTTCAAGATCGCCTTCGACCAGGAGATCCAGCGGCTGTACGACGAGTGGGACAAGCTCTCCACGAAGGTCGCCGACGGGACGGTGCTCCCGGCGGACGCGGCGGCCTACGCGCGCGCGATCGGCACGGCCGCGGGCGAGCTGCCGCGCACGCCGCGCCCGCTGTCGTACCGGACGCTCGCCTCGGTCGCGGACATCACCGCGGGCGCCGAGGACCAGACGCTGCGCATCCTCAGCGAACTGGACCCCACCGACCCGATCGCCTCGCTGGACGAGGTGCGGCCCCGGCTGGACCGCGCGGAGTCGTGGATCACCGCGTACGTGCCCGCCGACCAGCGCACGCTGGTACGGAGCGAACCGGACACGCAGACGCTCGGCGCGCTGGGCGACGCCGACCGCGAGTCGCTGCGGCTGCTGGTCGAGGGCCTCGACTCGCACTGGTCGCTGGAGGGGCTGACGACGCTCGTCTACGGCGTGCCGAAGATCCAGGCGGGGCTGGCGGCCGACGCCAAGCCGACACCGGAGCTGAAGGTCGCCCAGCGCACCTTCTTCGCGCTGCTCTACCAGCTCCTCGTCGGCCGCGACACCGGCCCCCGCCTGCCCACGCTGCTGCTCGCGGTGGGCGCGGAGCGGGTGCGCAAGCTGCTCGGGGCGTAGGCAGCCTGCCCCCGCGGGGGGAGGGGCCCTGCGCAGGGCCCCTGCGCGGGACGGAGGGCGGTCACCCCGGTGGCGGGGTGGGCGCCCTCCGTCGTGGGTCGGGGGCTCCCCTGGGTGGGGGGACCGGTCGGGCGGTTCCCCGCGCCCCCGACCGGGTCCCGGCTGCATCCTTCGGGGGACCGTCGGTTCCACCCTCCGCAGGACGCCTCCCGCACCACGCCGCGCGATCGTGGACCCATGAAGAGTGAAATCGTCGCCGTCATCGGCTGGGTCATCGGCATCCAGGGCGTGCTGGGCTTCTCCGGCCGCACCTGGGGCGACAGGGACTGGGGACTGCTCCACCTCTGGTTCAGCCCGCCCACCGCCGTCTACATCGCCATGGCGCTCGTCGGCGCCGCCCTCGCCCTCTGGGGCGAGACGGCCAGGAAGCGTGCCAGGACGCGGGGCTGAAGGGCGGTCAGGGGGTGTACTCGTCGGACTCCAGGCGGTGCCGCTCCTCGTAACGCTTGGTGTACAACTCCAGCTCGTCGAGGGGCAGTTGCTTGCCGTAGGCCTCCTCCAGATACGCGCCGAACTGCAACGGGGTGGGGAACGCCCCGTTCATGCCCGCACACCGGCGGAACGCCTCGTAGTACGTGTCGTCGTCCAGGACGAAGTCCGCCTCGGCCGACGCGAAGTCCGGCCCGAACTCGGGGTCGTAGTCCGGGTTGTAGCCCCCCAGCGGGCGGCTGCGGTGGGGCCCGTCGGGGACCATCACCGGGGGGCGGTCCTGGGCGGCGCGCTCGGGCCGGCCCTGGGGGCCTTGCTCGTACACGCCTTGCTCGTACACGGCCTGCTCGGCGTGACCCGCCTGCTCGTCGTACGTCCTCTGCTCGCCGTGTTCCGGCTGCGCGTGCCCCACCGGGCCGGCCGCGAACCACGGGCTGGGATGAGCGGGCACCTGTTCGGCGGCGTTCTCGGGTCCCTCCGGGGCCTGGACCTGCGGCTCCTTGACCAGGTTCGCCCGGGGCGGCTGGGGCTGTGGGGCCTGCGGAGCTTCGGGTCCCTGTGGGACTCCGGGTGCTTGCGGGACTCCGGTGGGGTGTGTGGCTCCGGGAGCCTGCGGGGCTCCGGAAGCGTGCGGTGCTTCGGGCGCCTGCTGGGCTCCCGGGGCCTTCGGGACCTGCTGGGCTCCCGGGGCCTTCGGGACCTGCGGGACCTGCGGGGCCTGCGGGGCTTCGGAGGCGCCGGTCCGGGCGGTGGGGCTCGGCTGCTGCGCGGGCTCCTCCTCCCGTACCTGCGGCGAGGACGGGAGAGCCGGTGCGGACACCGGTTCGGCGGCACCGGTCGGTGCGGCGGGCAGCAGGGCGGGTTCGATGCCCGCCGCCGCCAGGCCCAGTGCCGCCGTCTCCGACAGCGGTACGCCGATCTTCGCCAGCCGCAGCGGCATCAGCGCCTCCACCGGCGCCTTGCGCTTCCAGGAGCGGCCGTACCTGGCCTGGAGGCGGGCCCGGTAGATCAGCCGGTCCTGCTCCAGCTTGATGACCTGTTCGTAGGAGCGCAGCTCCCACAGCTTCATGCGCCGCCACAGCTTGAACGTCGGCAGCGGGGAGAGCAGCCAGCGGGTGAGGCGGACGCCCTCCATGTGCTTGTCGGCGGTGATGTCCGCGATCCGGCCGACCGCGTGCCGGGCCGCCTCGACGGAGACCACGAACAGGATCGGGATGACGGCGTGCATGCCGACGCCCAGCGGATCCGGCCAGGACGCCGCGCCGTTGAAGGCGATCGTCGCCGCCGTCAGCAGCCACGCCGTCTGCCGCAGCAGGGGGAAGGGGATCCGCATCCAGGTCAGCAGGAGGTCCAGTGCCAGCAGGACGCAGATGCCCGCGTCGATACCGACCGGGAAGACGTAACTGAAGTTGCCGAAGCCCTTTTCGAGCGCCAGCTCACGCACCGCCGCGTACGAACCCGCGAAACCGATGCCCGCGATGATCACCGCACCGGCGACCACCACGCCGATCAGTATTCGGTGCGTGCGTGTCAACTGCATCGCGGCCACCCGCGATCCCCTCCCGTACGTCCGACGCCGATCCGATCCCGGACCGGCGGCCACAGCGTGGCACACGCCGACGGGGGTCCCGCCCTCCGGGTGAGGACCGAACCCCCGTAAACGTGGCCGAAGCGGGCTCAGTTGTAGTCAAGTCGTTGACTACGGCACCGGCGCCCGCCCGACTGCTCGTTGGCCGTGGTGCCTGCCGACTACTTGTTCGCCGTGGCGATCGACGCCACGACCTCCTTCGCCGCCTTCTGCGCGCCCTTCATCAGCTCCGCCGAGGCCGGCACCTTCGCGCCCGAGTACCCCGCGCCGTTGTAGTCCAGCGTGACGACGACGTTGGCCGTACGGGTCACCACGACGGCGTGTTCGAAGTCCGTGCCGCCCTCCCTGGCCCCGTACGACACGGTCGACGCCTGATCGCCGATGCCGCTGACCGCGTTGGACCGGATGTCCTTCGCGCCTTCCTTGCCCTGGAACTTGTTGACGTTCTTCCCCACCTGCTCCTCGGCGCGCTTCTCGCCGGTGCCGAGAGCCGGGTTCGACTCGAAGCGGTGCATCGAGAACGTCAGGTAGTGGTACTGCGAACCCTGCTGGCCCTTGTCGTCGAGACCCTTCCAGGAACAGCCGCGCCGCTTCTCCGGGTCCGACGAGGCGTCCGGCTCGCCCGCAGCCTTCTCGGCCTTCGGCACGAGCTCCTCGATCGTCTTCTTGGCCAGCGCCTTGCACGCGTCCGGGAGCTTCGCGAACTTCGCCGGGGGCACGGTCGCGGGCGGCGCCGAAGGCGTCTGCTTCGCGGTGTCGGCGCCCTGGTCCTTCTTCGTACCGCCGTCGGAACCGGAGGCGGAACCGGAACCGGAGTCCGACGAACAGCCGGCCACCGCGAACAGTGCCGGAACGGCTACCGCGCAGGTCAGAATGCGGGCGATACGGGGGGCTTTACGGTGCATGGTTCCTGTGGTTCCTTCACTCATCGTCTGCGATACGGGCTCGCTGTCGTGTCACTCGCTGCCGGAGAACTGCTCGGCGAGTTTACGGGCCAGCGTCTGGACCCGGTCCTGGAGCGTTCTGCTGTCCGGGACCTGACCGCCGCCGCCCGGCTGCTCGCCGTACTCGATGCTCACGACCACGTTCGACGTGCGGAAGACGACCGACACCGTGCGGTCCTGCGCGGGCGACGACCCGGCCTTCTTCAGCTCGTCGTTCAGGAACGCCGCGTCCCCGAGACCGCCGAGGGTACGGGGTTGCAGCTCGGAGAGGTCGGGGTCGGCGGGAGGCGTCGCCGTAGTGGAAGGGGAATCGGAGGCACCGGCCGAGGTGGGCGGGGCGGCCGGCGTGCCGGAGGGGGACCCGGTCTGTCCGGCGTGCCGACCGGGCTGTCCGGACGTTTCCGGCGGACCCGTCGGTGACCCCGACGACGTCACCGGATCCGGCGGAACCGGCAGGTCGGCCGCGTCCAGCAGCTTCGCGTACACCGCCTGCGCCCGGTCGTCGTCGCTCACCGCGTCGTCGTAGGAGACGACACGGTCGAAAGCCACGGACAGCTGATGGGTGGCCTCCGGGGACTCCGCCTTCCAGCGGCAGCCGACCCGCCGGTCCGTGTCGAACGTCACCGCCGGCTCACCCGCGAACAGCTTCCGCTGCTGGTCCTCCGGCAGCACGGCGCCCCCCGGCAGCATCGTCTGCAGCAGCGAGCGCTCCACGATCCGGCAGGGCTCGGGGAGCGTGCGGTACTTGCCGGGCTGGGCGGCCGGTACGGCGGACCCGCCGGACTTGGCGTCGGAGGCGCCGTCGTCGCCCGGCCCCCCGCCGGAACACCCGGCGGCACCCACGGCGAGGGCGGCGATCAGTACGAGGCCAGGTACGCGCCCCTTGACGTACGCGGACGACATTCGCGGCACGTTCCCAGGCCTCCTTCGGAGGAAAAGTAGTTGCCGCCCGGAGGAGGCCGATGACCACAATGTGTATCGCACACGCCGGTGTGGATGCCGGTCCGTTGTCCTTTCCGCGGCCATTTCCCACACTTTTTGCGTTCCGCGAACTTTGTCTGCATCTCGGGGGATTCGACGTCTCGGGGGAATCGAGGGGAAATGTCGTACACAGAGGTACCGGGTGCGAAGGTGCCGATCCGCATGTGGGCCGACCCGGGGTCGGTGGAGGACGGTGCGATGCAGCAGCTCCGCAACGTCGCCACCCTGCCATGGATCAAGGGCCTGGCCGTCATGCCGGATGTCCACTACGGCAAGGGCGCCACCGTCGGCTCGGTCATCGCCATGCAGGGAGCGGTCTGTCCGGCGGCGGTCGGCGTCGACATCGGCTGCGGGATGTCCGCCGTCAAGACCTCCCTCACCGCCAACGACCTCCCCGGTGACCTCTCCCGCCTCCGCTCGAAGATCGAACAGGCGATCCCGGTGGGACGCGGCATGCACGACGGCCCGGTGGACCCGAGCCGCCTGCACGGCTTCGCGACGGCCGGGTGGGAGGACTTCTGGGGGCGGTTCGAGGGGGTGGCGGAGGCGGTCAAGTTCCGAAGGGGCCGGGCCGGTAAGCAGATGGGCACCCTTGGCGCGGGAAATCACTTTTGGGAACTTTGCCTTGATTCAGACAATTCTGTCTGGATCATGCTGCACTCCGGTTCGCGGAACATCGGCAAGGAGCTCGCCGACCACCACATCGGGGTGGCGCAGAACCTCCCGCACAACAAGAACCTGGTCGAGCGGGACCTGGCGGTCTTCATCGCGGACACCCCTCAAATGGCCGCGTACCGCAACGACCTCTTCTGGGCCCAGGAATACGCGAAGTACAACCGCGCGATCATGATGAGGCTCTCGCAGGATGTCGTCCGACGCGAGTTCCAGAAGGCCAGGGTCACCTTCGGTGAAGTCATCAGTTGTCACCACAACTACTTGAGCGAGGAACGCTATGACGGAGTGGACCTGCTGGTGACACGAAAGGGCGCGATCCGGGCCGGCTCCGGCGAGTACGGAATCATCCCCGGCTCGATGGGCGCCGGCTCGTACATCGTGAAGGGGCTCGGCAACGAGGCGTCCTTCAACTCGGCGTCGCACGGCGCGGGCCGTCGGATGAGCCGCAGCGCGGCGAAGCGCCGGTTCTCGACACGGGACCTGGAGGAGCAGACGCGCGGCGTCGAGTGCCGCAAGGACTCCGGCGTCGTCGACGAGATCCCGGCCGCGTACAAGCCGATCGAGCAGGTCATCGACCAGCAGCGGGACCTGGTGGAGGTCGTCGCGAAGCTGAAGCAGGTCATCTGCGTCAAGGGCTGAGCGCAAGCCCGGCGGACGAGGCGGACGGGCCCGGACAGCGTGCCGGGGGCCCGTCCGTTTCGCCGTGCCCGCGTAGTGTGTCCGGGTCCCCGACACCGTGCCGACACCGTTTCTTCGTCCCGTACCGCCATACCCGTGGAGCCCCGACCATGCCCGAGATGAACTCCCACCTGCGCTCCGACTGCGGGAACTGCTTCGGGCTGTGCTGTGTGGCGTTGACGTTGACGAAGTCGTCGGACTTCGCCATCGACAAGCCGATCGGGAAACCGTGCCCCCACCTCGCCGAGGACTTCGGGTGCGGGATTCATTCGCGGCTGCGGGGCGAGGGGTTTCCCGGGTGCACCGTGTACGACTGCTTCGGGGCGGGGCAGAAGCTGTCGCAGGTGACGTTCGACGGGGTGAGCTGGCGTGCCGAGCCCGGGAGTTCGGAGCTGATGTTCGCTCTGCTGCCGGTGATGAAGCAGTTGCACGAGCTGCTCTGGTACGTGGAGGCGGGGCTCCGGGAGGACGCGGCCCGGGCCGTGCACGGGGAGCTGCGTGCGTTGCGGGACGAGACCGAGGAGCTGACCCGGGGGAGCGCCGAGGAACTGGTGGCGCTCGACGTGGAGGAGCACCGGCAGAAGGTGAACGGGGTGCTGGTGCGGGTGAGCGAACTGGTCAGGCGTGAGTGGGCTGCCGCCGTGCCGCCGAGGAAGAACGGGAAGAAGCGGAAGACCGACCTGCGGGGCGCGGACCTGATGGGCGCCCGGCGCAGTGGGGCCGACCTGCGCGGGGTGAACCTGCGGGGCGCGTACGTGATCGCCGCCGATCTGAGCGGGGCGGACCTGCGGGGGGCCGATGTGATCGGGGCGGATTTCCGCGACGCGGATGTGCGGGGGGCGGATCTGAGTGCGGCGCTGTTCCTGACGCAGACGCAGGTGAACGCGGCTCGGGGGGACGGGGGGACGCGGATTCCGGTGCGGGTGGAGAGGCCGGGGCACTGGGGGTAGGGCCGGGGTCTGGGGCGTGCGTCGGGGGCGGGGTCGGCTGGGTTTGCGGCGGTGTGGGGTGGGCGTTCGTCGGGAGGCGGGGCGTAGGGGCGAGTGGGCACCGTCCGGTGAGGGCCGCCCCTTGCCCGCCCGTTCCGCCCCCGGGGCGGCTTCGCCGCCCAAGGGAGCTACCGGGGAGGTGAGGGGCCGCGCCGCCCAAGGAGGCGGGCGCAGGGCGGGCCCGCCACCCAAGGGGGCTGACGTCAGGGCCGGCGGTGGATTTTGGTGTTGGAGGCTTGGGCGCGGGGGCGGACCACCAGGAGGTCGATGTTGACGTGGCTGGGACGGGTGACCGCCCACGTGATCGTTTCGGCGACGTCGGAGGCCGTCAGGGGGGCGTCCACGCCCGCGTAGACCTTGGCTGCCTTTTCCGCGTCGCCGTCGAAGCGGGTCAGGGCGAACTCCTCCGTCTTGACCATGCCGGGGGCGATCTCGATGACGCGAACCGGGGTGCCGACGATCTCCAGGCGGAGGGTTTCGGCGAGGACGTGGGAGCCGTGCTTGGCGGCCACGTAGCCGCCGCCGCCCTCGTACGTGCCGTGGCCCGCCGTGGAGGAGACGACGACGATCGTGCCGTCCCCGGAGGCGGTGAGGGCGGGAAGCAGGGCCTGGGTGAGGTTGAGGGTGCCGAGGACGTTCGTCTCGTACATCTGGCGCCAGTCGGCGGGGTCCGCCGTGGCGACCGGGTCGGCGCCGAGCGCGCCGCCCGCGTTGTTGACGAGTACCGCGACGGAGCGGAACGCGGTCGCGAACTCGTCGACGGCTGCCCGGTCGGTGACGTCCAGGGCGTACGGCATGGCCTGGTGCCCGGCGGCCGTGATCTCCTCGGCGAGCGCCTCGATGCGGTCCTTGCGGCGGGCGGTGAGAACGACGCGGTAGCCGGAGGCGGCGAGCTGCCGGGCCGTGGCCGCGCCGATTCCGCTGCTCGCTCCGGTGACGACGGCGATGGGGGCGCTGGGCATGCGGCTGCTCCTCGTGCGTAAGGGTTCGCGTCAGCTACGAGGATAGGCGGGGCGGGGTCAGCGGCCTCTCGGGGCGTACATGATCAGGGCCATGCCGAGCAGGCAGACCAGCGCGCCCGCGATGTCCCACCGGTCCGGGCGGTAGCCGTCGGCGACCATTCCCCAGGCGATCGAGCCGGCGACGAAGACGCCGCCGTACGCGGCGAGGATGCGGCCGAAGTCGCCGTCCGGCTGGAGGGTGGCGACGAAGCCGTAGAGGCCGAGGGCGAGGACGCCCGCACCGATCCAGATCCAGCCCTTGTGTTCCCTGACGCCCTGCCAGACGAGCCAGGCGCCACCGATCTCGAAGAGCGCGGCGAGGAGGAAAAGAGCTGCTGAGCGGGGTACGGACATGCGCATAAGGGTGGCATGTGCGCGCACCCACGAGCGGTACGAGAGGAAACGGGTAGGCCGGTGACCATGACATCTCTGTTGCGCAAGGGGCTGTTGGTGCTGGTCGCAGTGCTGCTCTGTCCGGCGGGGGCCGCGTTCGCGGACGACGGTGAGGCCGATCTCGGGCACCACGGGTACGTCGTGTACGAGGGCGGCCGGCTGACCATGCAGTTGCGGTCCTGGAACCACGGACCCGACAGCCTGGCCTCGGGCGCGGTGCGGGTGTCGTTCTCCGCGCCGGTCGAAGGACGCTTGCCGCGGGGCTGCGAGCGCTCCGGGCCCGCCGCGGTGGTCTGCGAGACCGGCGAGTTGCGCGCCGGGGCGGCGGGCGGCCGGGTCCTGGACTTCGGCCTGCGGGTGAAGGGCGCGCCCGCGGAGGTCGTGGTGGAGGTGCGTACGGTACGGACCGGCCCCGCCGAACCCGGCACGCGGGTGCGGGACGCGAACCCCGGCAACGACCGCCAGCGGGTGCTGGCGCCCGCCACGGGTGACGTCTACTACTTCTGAGGCCGGTTCCGCTTCCCGGTACGGGTTCGCCTGCGGGGGGCGTCCGCTGCCCAGGCCGCGTATCCGTCCGGCCGTACCAGCAGCGAGGACTCGCGGGCCCAGTGCGCCCGTACGGTGTGCGGCGGTACGTCGGCGGGGAGCGGCCCGTCGGCCGCCGCGACCAGGACGTACTCGCCCCTGCGCAGCAGCTCGTACAGCCGGCCCTCGGCAAGGGCCAGGTCGGGGACGCGGCGGCCGACCAGCGGGTGGGCGCCGCGCGGCCTGCCGTACGAGATGCCGATGCCGGAGATCATGCCCATCGCCCGTGAGGTGACGGGACGCAGGGTGTTGAAGAGGCGGGTGGCGACGGTGCGGCCCGCGCGCTGGAGCGGGGTGTGGGCCATGGCGACGCGGATCAGGGCGCCGCTGGAGCGCAGGACCATCGTGCCGACCGGGTGGCGTTCGTCGTGGTACGTGTCGAGGAGGGTGTCCTCGGCACGTCCGCGCAGGACGGCGGCGAGCTTCCAGGAGAGGTTGGCGGCGTCCTGAAGGCCGGTGTTCATGCCCTGGCCGCCGGCCGGGGAGTGGACATGGGCGGCGTCGCCCGCGAGGAAGACACGGCCGGCGCGGTAGGAGGGGACCTGGCGTTCGTCGCTGTGGAAGCGGGAGAGGAACCGGGGGTCGTGCATGCCGAAGTCGTCGCCGAGGGCGGTACGGGCGATGCGGCGGACCTCGTCCAGGTCGAGCGGGTCGGACTCGGGGACCTCGTGGGTGCGGTCCCAGCCCATCACCCGGTGGTAGCCGTCGCCGAACGGGACCATGAACGTGAAGGCGTCGCCCCGGCCGCCGATGGTGAGGACGGTGTCGGGTTCGTCCGCGAGGCGTACGTCGGCCAGGACGATCGACTTGATGACGGATTCGCCGGGGAACGGCAGCCCGAGCGCCTCGCGGACGGTGCTGCGGACGCCGTCCGCGCCCACCAGGTAGGTGGCGTCCAGTTCCGTCAACTCGCCATCCGGGCTGCGGAGTTGCGCGGAGACGGCCGTGGTGTGCGGGGTGAGGGAGACGAGTTCGGTGCCGTAGCGGAAGTCGACCCCGGCGGCGCGGGCGCGGCGCTCCAGGAGCTGCTCGATCTCGTACTGGGGGGTGATGAGGACGAGGGGGAAGCGGGAGCGGAGGCGGGTGAGGTCGAGGGAGAGGTTGCCGAACATGTTGAGCCGGGTGAGGGGGCGGCCGGTCTTGAGGAGTTCGTCGGCGAGGTTGCGGGCGTCGAGCACTTCGAGGGTGCGGGCGTGCACGGCGAAGGCGCGGGTGAGGTTGGCGGCGGTGTGCGGGCGGCGCTCCACGAGGGTGACGTCCAGGCCGGCGGCGGCGAGGTCGCCGGCGAGGAGGAGGCCGGTGGGGCCGGCGCCGACGACGAGAACGTCGGGGTGCGGGGGCGGGGTGGTGTGGTTGGGGGTCGGCATGGGCGGACACTCCCCGGGTGTGGGGGGTTGTACACGTGGGGGAGGGCGGGGGTTGGTGCGTGTACGGGGGGTGTGGGCGGGGGTATGCAGGGGTGCGCGTACGGGGGTGGTGGGGCGTGAGGTGGGGGGCGCGGGGTGAGGGGTGCACCGTCCGGTGGGGGCCGCCCCCTTGCCCGCCCGTTCCGCCCCCGGGGGGCGGCCCCGCCGCCCAAGGGGGCTGCGGGAGGTTGGGGGCGCCGGCCAAGGGGGCTGCGGGAGGTTGGGGGCGCCGGCCAAGGGGGCTGCGGGAGGTTGGGGGCGCCGGCCAAGGGGGTTATGGGGGTGGGGGGAATTCGGTGAGGGTGGTTTGTACGAGGGCGGCGAGACGGGCGTGGTGGGCGCCGCGCCAGTACGGGCGTTCGCAGGCGGTGCACTGGGCGAAGACGTCGTAGGTGCGTTCCGTGCCGCCCTGGAGGAGGCCGGCGACGAAGTCCTTGGTGGCGGGCTCCAGGTCGCCGTTGCAGGCGGTGCACCGGGTCCAGGGGGAGAGGGCCGGGGCGAAGCGGCCGAGGACGTCGCGGAGTTGCTCGTCGGGCTGGTCGCTGTAGACGTACGCGCCCGCCCACAGTTCGCGCCGTCGCAGCAGCCCCCGGTCCCGGGAGAGCAGGACCCGGCGGTCGCGGGCGGAGTACGTGGCGAGGGCGGGGTCGCCGACGTCCTCGCTGAAGTACGCCGTGTCCACGCCGAGCAGTCGCAGACGGCGGGCGAGCGTCCCCAGGTGCACGTCGAGCAGGAAGCGCAGCGGCGCGCCCGGGACGGACTGCGGGCGTGCCACCGCCCGTACCTCCACCCGTTCCCCGGCGGCCGGTACGTGTGCGACGGACACCGTGCGCCCGTCCACGTACAGGTCGCCGGCCTCGGTGAGCGGCACGCCGAGGGACTCCACGACGTGGCCCAGCGTGGACGCCCCGTCGGTGACGACATCGGTGCGGCCCGCCCGGCGGCCGGGGGCGAGGAAGAGGTGCAGCTCGGGCGCGAAACTGATCTGGATCTGCGGTCCGTTCACGCCGTCAGGATGCCACCGGGGCGCCCGCCCGGCATCGGGGTTTCGGAACTGCTGTTCTACGCTGCCGCGATGAAGACCATCGATCTCGCACCCGGCGACCCGCGCCTCCTGTCCGACCTGCTGCCCGTCCTCCTCGAACTGCGGCCCCACCTGACCCCGGAGACCTTCACCGAGGTGTACGAGGAGGGTCACCCGGTCGGGCTCCGGTTCTCCGCGGCCTACGACGACGAGGGCGTGTGCGTGGGGGCGGCGGGCTGGCGGGTCGTCGTCAACACCAGCACGCTGCGGATGCTGTTCGTCGACGACCTGGTGACCGCCGGGCACGCCCGTTCGACCGGGGTGGGCGCGCACCTGCTCGGCTACCTCCAGGACCGGGGGCGGGAGGCGGGCGCCCACAAGCTGGTGCTGGACTCGGGGACCCAGCGCACCCGGGCGCACCAGTTCTATCTGCGGGAGCGGATGGAAATCGCCGCCTTCCACTTCCAGAAGGACCTCTAGATTCCGGAAGGTCCGCGGGGGGTTCCCGAGGGTCCGCGGGGTGTTCCCGAGGGTCCGCGGGGTGTTCCACCCGTGCGGTGGCGTGATCCGGGGCACGAACGGGAACCCGTCCTGCGTACGACGCTCATGATCGTGACGAGAGGAAGAGCCCCATGCCCATCGCCAAGTACGACCTGGTCGCGCTCGACTGCCCCGACCCGGCGACGCTCTCCGCGTTCTACGCGGACATTCTCGGCGGCGAGGTGGAGCGGAGCGACGACGACTGGTGGGTGCTGAGCGCCCCCGGCGGGCACCGCATCGCGTTCCAGCGGGTCGCCGGCCACCGTCCGCCGGAGTGGCCGAACGCCGGGCACAATTCCCAGCAGCTGCACCTGGACTTCGACGTGCCCGACCTGGACAAGGCGGAGGAGCAGGTGCTGGCGCTCGGGGCGAAGGTGCTCGACGCCGACGACCGGCAGCGCAGCTTCCGGGTGTACGCGGACCCGGCGGGTCACCCGTTCTGTCTGTGCAGGGAGTGAGGTCCGTCCGGCGTTCGCGCCGGGTGCGGGGGCGGCCCGTGTTTGGCCGGATCCGGTCGGTCCGGTCGGCTACGCGGCTTTGACCAGGGCCGCCCGTACCGCCTCCGCCCACTCCACCAGCAGCTCCTGGTACCGCGCCTCGTCGGCCGACGACAGCGCCCCGTCCGTGCACGACCAGAGCGCGCGGATCTCGGCGTTGACGACGGCGGCGGGGCGGGCGGAACCGGGGGAGGCGGGAGTAGGAGAGGTGAAGGACATGCGGACAACCCTAGGGGTCGGCACTGACAATCGGCATTGCGCGCACCTGAGATTGTCCTGAAAACCGCGGCCGAGGGACCCCGTCCCCGGGGTGCGGAGAGTGAGGGGGCGGGGAAGCGGCGGGCCTTCGCAGGCCGTGCGCACGGCGGCGGCGGGGAGTTGTCGGCTGTCGGTCTCAGGGCCACACCAGGCAGTACGCCTGGTGGCCCGCCTCGTGCAGCCGGTGGCTGAAGTCCTGCCACTCGTGCAGGAGTTGGTAGACGTTGAACGCGTCGCTCGGGCCGCCCCGGTCGGGGACCGTCGACCAGATGAACGCCGCCGCCCCGACCGATTCCTCGCCGATGCCGCGCAGCGGGTCGACGACCGTCATGGGGAGCTTCACCACGGCGTAGTCGGGGTGCAGGACGACCAGTTCCAGTGGCGGGACCTTGTGCAGGGGTATCCCCTGGATGCCGGTGAGGACCATCGCGGCCATCGTCTCCGGCTTGATCTTCGTGAACATGCCGCCCATGCCCAGTTCGTCGCCGCCCAGTTCCTCCGGGCGCATCGAAATGGGGACGCGGGCGGCCGTCGCGCCGTTCGGGGCGCCGAAGTACTTGTAGGTCACCCCCACGCGGCCAGCCCTGCTTCCCGTACCCGCCGTACCCGTACCCGATCCCAAGTGCACGCCCGGAGCCGCGGCGGCCGCCGCTTCCCCGGGGTCGGCAGCGGCTTCCGTGCGTGCCGCCCGTTCCCGCCTGCGGTGCCGCCCGCGTCGAGCCCGCTCGGGACCCAGGTCGTCGGTCCCCTCGCCCAGTCCGCCACCGCGATGCATATCTCCACCCGACCACTCGCGACCTGGGCCGCGCAACCCGATCATCGTCCCAGTGACCTCCCCCGCCCCCGGGCGGTGAAACACCTGTCCGCGAGACCGGGCGGGCCTCTGACACCATTGCTGTGTGAGCCTCCCCTATGACGCCCCAGTTTCGCAGACGCTTTTCGACCGCGCGTCCCTCGTGACGCCCGGCGGCGTGAACTCCCCGGTACGGGCCTTCAAGGCCGTGGGCGGTACGCCCCGGTTCATGGTGTCCGGTACCGGTCCGTACCTCACCGACGCCGACGGACGCGAGTACGTCGACCTCGTGTGTTCGTGGGGGCCGATGATCCTCGGCCACGCGCACCCGGAAGTCGTCGCCGCCGTGCAGGAAGCCGTGGCACGCGGTACGTCCTTCGGTACGCCCGGTGAGGGCGAGGTCGCGCTCGCCGAGGAGATCGTCGCCCGTATCGAGCCCGTCGAGCAGGTACGACTGGTCTCCAGCGGTACGGAAGCGACCATGTCGGCCATCCGGCTCGCCCGCGGTTTCACCGGGCGCGCGAAGGTCGTCAAGTTCGCCGGCTGCTACCACGGGCACGTGGACGCGCTGCTCGCCGCCGCCGGTTCGGGCCTGGCGACCTTCGCACTTCCGGACACTCCGGGCGTCACCGGCGCCCAGGCGGGCGACACGATCGTCCTGCCGTACAACGATCTGGACGCGGTTCACGCGGCCTTCCGGGCGCACCCCGGCGAGATCGCCTGCGTGATCACCGAGGCGTCCCCCGGCAACATGGGCGTCGTCCCGCCGGGCGAGGGCTTCAACGCCGGTCTGAAGGCGGCCTGTGAGAACAACGGCGCCCTGTACATCTCCGACGAGGTGATGACCGGCTTCCGCACCAGCAAGGCCGGTTGGTACGGCGTCGACGGGGTGAAGCCGGACCTGATGACCTTCGGCAAGGTCATGGGCGGCGGCTTCCCGGCGGCGGCCTTCGGCGGCCGCAAGGACGTCATGGAACACCTCGCTCCGGTCGGTCCCGTCTACCAGGCGGGCACCCTCTCGGGGAACCCGGTCGCCACCGCCGCCGGTCTCGCGCAGCTGCGGCTGCTGGACGACGCGGCGTACGAGAAGGTGAACGCGGTCTCCGCCGAGATCCAGGCGCTGATCACCGGCGCGCTGACCAAGGAGGGCGTGGCGCACCGCCTCCAGACGGCCAGCAACATGTTCTCCGTCTTCTTCACGCCCGACGAGGTGCGTGACTACGACGACGCGCGGAAGCAGGAGTCCTTCCGCTTCACCGCGTTCTTCCACTCGATGCTGTCCCAGGGGGTCTACCTCCCGCCGTCCGCGTTCGAGTCGTACTTCGTCTCCACCGCCCACGACGCGCAGGCCGTCGAACGCATCGCCGCCGCCCTGCCCGCCGCCGCCCGCGCCGCAGCAGAGGCCACCGCATGAGCAGCAGCACCAGCAGCACGTCCAGAGGCGACATGACGGTCGTCCACCTGATGCGCCACGGCGAGGTGCACAACCCGGACGGTGTCCTCTACGGCCGCCGTGCCGGGTACCACCTCTCCGACCTCGGCCGGCAGATGGCCGACCGGGTCGCCGAGCACCTCCAGGGCCGGGACATCACGCACGTCGTGTCCTCCCCGCTGGAGCGCGCCCAGGAGACCGCCACGCCCCTCGCCAAGTCGCACGGCCTGGACATCGTGACGGACGCCAAGCTGATCGAGGCCGCCAACGTCTTCGAGGGCAAGACCTTCGGCGTCGGGGACGGCGCGCTGCGCAGGCCCGCCAACTGGAGGCACCTGACGAACCCGTTCCAGCCGTCCTGGGGCGAGCCGTACGTCGAGCAGGTCGTACGGATGATGGGCGCCCTGCACGCGGCCCGTGACGCCGCGCGCGGGCACGAGGCGGTGTGCGTCAGCCACCAGTTGCCGATCTGGACGGTACGGAGCTTCGTCGAGCGGCGTCGGCTGTGGCACGACCCGCGCAAGCGGCAGTGCACGCTGGCGTCCCTGACGACGTTCACCTTCCAGGGGGACAAGATCGTCTCCGTCGGCTACACCGAGCCCGCCCGGGACCTCGTACCGGCGCACCTGCTCGCCGGGGCGAAGCCGGTGAAGGGCAAGGACAAGGCCTTCGGCGCGTGAAGCAGCCCCGGTGAGCTGCGGGTGATCCCGCGAACACCCAGCGAATTATGTGTGGTTTGCCGGAACCCGCGTGTTCGTCGCGCCATCTAATGCTGTGTCCATCCGAGGCAGTGACGGGTTGATGGGCCGAAGGCGCGACGAAACGCGGGATGGGGAATCATGCGCAACATCAGTCGAAGGGGTCTGCTCGGAGCCGGTGCGGGAGTCGCCGCCGCGGTCGGTCTCGCCGCCTGCAAGGGTGGCGACGGCGCCGCGTCCGACGACAAGGGCCAGGGCGTGCAGCAGCCCGGCAAGGACGGCGCCACCCCGAAGCCGACCGCCGAGGCCAAGCTCATCGGCGACGGCTCGACCGCCGACACCGGCAAGCAGCCGAACCAGCCCGAGAAGCCGGTTCCGCTGGAGCCCGGTCAGGCCCCGCCACAGTTCGTGATCTTCTCCTGGGACGGCGCGGGCGAGGTCGGCAACGGCCTCTTCCCGCGCTTCCTGAAGCTCGCCCAGGAACACGACGCGGCGATGACGTTCTTCCTCTCCGGGCTCTACCTCCTGCCGGAGTCCAAGCAGAAGCTGTACAAGCCGCCGAACAACCGCGTCGGCGCCTCCGACATCGGCTACCTCACCGACGAGCACATCAAGGACACCCTGAAGTACGTGCGTCAGGCGTGGCTCGAAGGGCACGAGATAGGCACCCACTTCAACGGTCACTTCTGCGCGGGCTCCGGCTCGGTCGCCAAGTGGACGCCCGCCCAGTGGGAGAGCGAGATCGACCAGGCCGTGAAGTTCGTCACCGAGTGGAAGACGAACACCGGCTGGACCGACCTCGACCCGCTGCCCTTCGACTACTCGAAGGAACTCGTCGGCTCCCGCACGCCCTGCCTCCTCGGCCAGGACAACCTGCTGCCCGTCGCGAAGAAGCTGGGCTGGCGGTACGACGCGAGCTCGCCCGGCGGCCACCAGATGTGGCCCGTCAAGCGCAAGGGGATCTGGGACCTGCCGCTGCAGCAGGTGCCGTTCCCGGGGCACTCCTTCGAGGTCCTGTCGATGGACTACAACATGCTCGCCAACCAGTCGAAGAACTCCACCAAGGGCCCGCCCGCGCGCTACCCGGGCTGGAAGAAGGAGGCGGCGGGCGCGTACATCAACGGCTTCAAGCGCGCCCACACCACCAACCGCGCCCCCCTCTACATAGGCAACCACTTCGAGCAGTGGAACGGCGGCATCTACATGGACGCCGTCGAGGAAGCCATCAAGCACATCGCCGGTACGAAGGACACCCGCCTCGTCTCCTTCCGGCAGTACGTCGACTGGCTCGACGTACAGGACCCGAAGGTCCTCGCGAAGCTGCGCACCCTTCAGGTCGGGCAGAAGCCGGCCGGCGGCTGGAAAACCTTCCTGAAGTCCACCGCATAGCCCCTTATGTGCCCTTGACAAGGGGCTTTGCGGGCACGTAGGGGGGTGCGGAAGATCGATGGAACTGCCATGCGAAACTTTTCACATGAGCCCTGCCCGCGCCCCCCGCAGCCGCCGGACCCGCCCCTCCCGTACCGCACTCGTGGTCACCGGTGCGCTCGTCGGCGCTCTCGCGCTGTCGGCGTGCAGTGGCGAGGGGGACAAGTCGTCGGGCGGGGGAAGCAACTTCGTCGCGGGCAAGGACAGCATCGACACCGTCCCCAGGGCGGACCGCAAGCCCGCCCCGAAGCTCGACGGCAAGACCCTCCAGGACGAGGACTTCGACTCCAGCACCCTCAAGGGCAAGGTCGTCGTCGTGAACGTCTGGGGTTCCTGGTGCCCGCCCTGCCGGGCGGAGGCGCCGACCTTCGCGAAGGTCTCCAAGGAGCTCAAGGACAAGGACGTGGAGTTCCTCGGCATCGACGCGCGCGACCCGCAGAAGGGTCAGGCCATCGAGTTCGAGAAGGACGCGGGCATCGAGTACCCCAGCCTGTACGACCCGGACGGCAAGCTGATGCTGCGCTTCCCCAAGGGCAGCCTCAACCCGCAGGCCATCCCGTCCACCATCGTCATCGACAAGGACGGGAAGATCGCGGCCCGCTCCCTGGCCGCCCTCAGCGAGAAGAAGCTCCGCAAGATGATCGACCCCCTGATGGCCGAGAAGTGACCGCGTGAACGCCGTCCTCCTCGCCGCCGACACCACCGAGACGGTGCAGTCCGGCGCGCTGCTGCTGGCCCTGCCGATCGCGCTGCTCGCGGGCCTCGTCTCGTTCTTCTCGCCGTGCGTGCTGCCGCTGGTCCCCGGCTACCTGTCGTACGTCACGGGCACCAGCGGCACCGATCTCGCCGACCAGCGCCGGGGCCGGATGGCAGCCGGGGCGGCGCTCTTCGTCCTGGGCTTCAGCGCGGTGTTCGTTTCGACGGGGGCGCTCTTCGGGTACATCGGCGGCACCCTGCAGAGTTACAAAGGCACCACGAACATCGTCCTCGGCGTCCTGATGGTGCTGATGGGCCTGTTCTTCATGGGGGCCTTCCCCTTCCTGACCCAGCGTGAGTTCCGCTTTCACCGGAAGCCGGTCGCCGGCCTGGCCGGGGCCCCCGTCCTCGGCCTGCTCTTCGGCATCGGCTGGACGCCCTGCATGGGCCCGACGCTCGGCGTCATCGGGTCGCTGTCGTTCAACCAGGCCGCCCCGATGCGCGGCACGATCCTGATGGTCGTCTTCTGTCTGGGCCTGGGAATCCCGTTCATCGTCGCCGCAGTCGCCTTCCGCAAGGCGCTCGGCGCCTTCGGCTGGGTCAAGAAGCACTACGTCTGGGTCATGCGCGTCGGCGGGATCATGATGATCGCGACCGGTCTCCTGCTCCTCACGGGCCTCTGGGACACCGCGCTGGCAAGCATGCAAGGCTGGACCGACAGCTTCCAGGTGGGGATCTAAGTTCCATGAGCAAGACCGAAGAACCGGCCACGACGACGGACGAGCAGGCCGCCGGAGATCATCTCTCCACCGCCCCCAAGGACGACCGCGAGGACACGGCTCCCGCCCCCGCGGCCTTCGGGATCATCGGCTGGACCCGCTGGTTCTGGCGGCAGCTGACCTCGATGCGGGTCGCGCTGATCCTGCTCTTCATGCTGTCGCTCGCCGCGATCCCCGGGTCCTTGATCCCGCAGCGCAGCGTCGACGAAACGAAGGTCGCCGACTTCTTCGAGGCGCACGAGACGCTCGCACCGCTCTACGACAAGGTGCAGCTGTTCGACGTCTACAGCTCGGTGTGGTTCTCCGCGATCTACATCCTGCTGTTCATCTCGCTCATCGGCTGCATCGTGCCCCGCACCTGGCAGTTCGTCGGCCAGCTCCGCAGCCGCCCGCCGGGCGCGCCCGGCCGGCTGACCCGGATGCCCGCGTACACGTCCTGGCGCACGGACACCTCCCCGGAGGAGGTCCGTACCCTCGCCCTGTCCCTGATGAAGAAGCGCCGCTTCCGCGCGGACATGGCCGGGGACGCGGTCACCGCCGAGAAGGGGTACCTCCGCGAGGCCGGGAACCTGATCTTCCACATCGCGCTGATCGTTCTCCTGCTCGCCTTCGCGACCGGCCAGCTCTTCAAGTCCGAGGGCGGCAAGCTGATCACCGAGGGCGGCGGCTTCTCCAACACCCTCACCCAGTACGACGACTTCAAGTCCGGTTCGCTCTTCGACCGCGACCACGACCTGGAGCCGTTCAGCTTCCACCTCGACGACTTCGTCGGCACGTACGAGCGCAGCGGCCCCCAGCGCGGCACCCCCCGCGTGTACGAGGCCCACATCACGTACTCCGAGGGCGCGGACGGCATCCCGAAGAAGAGCGTCATCGAGGTCAATACGCCGCTGACCGTCGGCGGTTCCAAGGTCCACCTCATCGGCCACGGCTACGCCCCCGTCGTCACCGTCCGCGACCCCCGGGGCAAGGTCGTCTTCCAGGGCCCGGCCCCCCTGCTGCCCACCGACGCGAACGTCACCTCCACCGGTGCGATCAAGGTGATGGACGGCTACCGCGACAAGGCGGGCAAGAGGACCCAGCTCGGCTTCACCGCCGTGTTCGTGCCGACCTTCGGCGGCGCGGGCAAGGGCAGCATGTTCTCCAAGTACCCCGGCCTGGACTTCCCCGCGCTCGCCCTGACCGCCTTCCACGGCAGCCTCGGCGTCGACGCGGGCCTGCCGCAGAACGTGTACCAGCTCGACACCCGCAAGATGAAGCAGTTCAAGAACCCCGACGGCAGCCCGTACGCCAAGATGCTGCTGCCCGGCGAGAAGATGGACCTGCCCGGCGGCCAGGGCTCGATCACCTTCGAGAAGGACATCAAGGAGTGGGCGACCTTCCAGGTCTCCCAGCAGCCCGGCAACATGTGGGCCCTCGCCGGCGCCGTCGCCGCCATCGCCGGTCTCGCCGCGTCCCTGTTCATCCAGCGCCGTCGCGTCTGGATCCGTGCCGTACGCCAGGACGACGGCAGCACCCTCGTCGAGATGGCCGGCCTCGGCCGCAGCGAGTCCCACCGGCTCCCCGAGGAGCTCGGCTCCCTCGCCGCAACCCTCCACACCCAGGCGCCGACCTCCGCGACGCCGCCTCCAGCCGAACCCCCTGCCGAAGGAGCGCGCGCGTGATCCTCGCAGCCGCAACCAACCAGTCCCTGGCGGAGACCAGCAACGTGCTGATCTACTCCGCGATGGCCGTCTACACCCTGGCCTTCCTCGCGCACATCGCCGAGTGGACCTTCGGCAGCCGCAGCCGGGTGGGCCGCACCGCCGCCGCGCTGACCCGCCCGGCCGCACCCGCGGTCACGGTGCGCTCCCAGGGCTCCACCGCGGTCCTCGACAAGCCGCAGGTCGTCACCCGCTCCGCCGCCGGCACCCGCGACGCGGCGGACGGCGAGGGCGCGGCGGGCGGCACCGAGAAGGGCGACCTGTACGGCCGCATCGCCATCTCCCTCACCCTCCTCGGCTTCCTGATCGCGGCGGCCGGCGTCGCGACCCGCGCCCTGTCCGTGCAGCGTGCCCCCTGGGGCAACATGTACGAGTTCTCCATCACCTTCTCCACGGTGGCGGTCGGCGCGTACCTGGTGTTCCTCCTCACCCGGATGAACGTCCGCTGGATCGGGCTGCCTCTGGTCACCACCGTCCTCCTGGACCTGGGCGTCGCCACCAAGTGGCTCTACACCGACAGCGACCAGCTCGTCCCCGCGCTCGACTCGTACTGGCTGTGGATCCACGTCTCCACCGCCATCTTCTGCGGCGCGGTCTTCTACGTCGGCGGTGTGGGCACCCTCGGCTATCTGCTGCGCGACCGGTACGAGGTCCGCGCCGAACTCGGCGAGACCGCCGACGTCCTCAAGGCGCATCTCGCGTCGCTGCCGCCCGCCAACGCTTTCGTGACGGCCGTCCGCAGGGCGCGCGTCCCGTTCCGCCGGTTCATGGACAGCACGGTCTCCCGGCTGCCCTCCGCCGCGTCGCTGGACAAGTTCTCGTACCGCATCAACGCCGGTGTCTTCCCGCTGTGGACCTTCACGATCGTCGCGGGCGCCATCTGGGCGGGCGACGCGTGGGGCCGCTTCTGGGGCTGGGACCCCAAGGAGGTCTGGTCGTTCGTCACCTGGATCGTGTACGCGTGCTACCTGCACGCCCGCGCGACGGCCGGCTGGAAGGGCCGCAAGGCCGCCTACCTCGCCCTGTTCGCCTTCGCGACCTGGCTGTGGAACTACTACGGCGTGAACATCTTCATCACCGGCAAGCACTCGTACGCCGGCGTGTGAGCCCACGCGCGCGCCCCGACAGCCCGGCCCGGTAGCGTTCCGTACGCGACCGGGCCAGTCTGTTGGCCATGACGACGGCGATCCCCCCGCTCCCGTACGGCACGGCCGAACCCCGCGACGCCGGTCCGGTTCCACCTGGAGCCCGACGGGCCGTCAGCGACCGTCCTGTGCCTCACCAACGAGGTCCGGGACCTCGACGCGCCCGCGCGCGACGGCCGCCTCGCGAGCTGGCACCACCACCTCGAACACCTGGCCTCCGCCCTCACCGGACACCCCTCCGACCGGTCGGCCCGGTCCGGCACCCGCTACCGGGAACTCCTGGCGCAGTACGCGTCCCGCGGGCCGTCCTAGTCCGCCCCGAGGTGCCGGAGCCCGCCGTCGGACACCGGGTACGGCGACTCCACCGGAAGCAGCTGTTCCGCGCTCGCCGCGCCGTGCTGGGCCACGGCTTCGGCCACGGTCCGCGCGAGCGGCGTGACGTCCCTGACTCCGACGATCCACTCGTCCGCGTACCGCCGTACGGCCTCCCCGCTCAGGCCGAGCTGCAGGGACCGGTACGGCAACGGCTGTAGCCGTACGTCCCGTTCGGGGTCCCACTGGACGCGTGCGGGCGCGCCCCGCAGCGCCTGCTTCCAGGCCGCGCGATCGGCGTGCACCCCGTGCTCGTGGTGCGCCAGGCAGGCGTGCGCCAGCGCCCAGTCGAAGCCCTCCCGCCGGATCTCCACGGCGAGCACGACCTCCTGGTCCTGCTTCGTCGCCCAGCCGCAGCGGTACATCATCCACAGGAACGACGGCTTGATCCACGTCATCCGCTCCCGCTTCCACGCCGCCGGAAACCGTCCGCTCGCGGCAGCGGGCAGCCCGATGGACGGCGGGTACGCCTGGTAGACGGTGACGGTCTCCGCGGTGTGCAGCGCGCGTACCTGCCGCTGCGGTACGTGGGGGGTCGGCATGGGCCACAGTGTGGCCGCGGGACACCCCCGAGGACCAGGCAATATCCGCTCGGCGCGGTACCCGGGAACGCGGCTCCCGGGCGGATCTTACGCATCGGTGACGTACGGGAGGACTACGGCGGGGAGGGCAGCGTCCCGGCCGCCCGTGCCGGGCAGACGGGGCCCCGCATTACTTCGGCGTGTCCTTCGGGCCCTCCGAGCCGGTGCCGGGGCCGGTGTCCGGGCCGCTGTCGTGGCCGGTGCCCGTGCCGGGCCCGCCGTCCGGGCCGTCCCCGTCGCCTCGCTTCAGCTCCTCCTCGCGGCGACGGAGGTCCTTCTCCCAGTCCTCGAACAGGGACTCGCCCTTCTTGGCTCCCTTGTCCTTGTCCTCGTCCTTGAGGGACTTCAGAAAGTCCGGGTTGTCGTCGGGCGCGACCCACTGGGTGCGCCGGCCGCGCTGCCACTCCGACGGCGTACGGCCGCCCGTGACCGCCCGGCGGTTCTTGCCGGCGACGATCCACACGATCGGGCCGACGACCCAGAACAGCAGGATGATGAAGACCCACGCGACCTTCGGCAGGTGCTTGACCTCGTCCTCGGGGGTGTTGAGGCAGTCGATGAACGCGTAGATCGTCAGCGCCAGCGGCAGGATGAACATCAGTGCCCTGAGCATGGAGTGCTTCCCCCTGGGAACGTCGTCGGGGCCGTTCGACCGGCCCCGGTGAGGGCCCCAGGGTAGTCGGTGTCCGATACTGGACGGCATGGCTTACGACGATCTTCGCTCGTTCCTCCGTGCTCTGGAGCGCGAGGGCGACCTCAAGCGCATCAAGGCCGAAGTCGACCCGTACCTGGAGGTAGGGGAGATCGTCGACCGGGTGAACAAGGCCGGCGGCCCGGCTCTCCTGTTCGAGAAGGTGAAGGGGTCCTCGATGCCCCTCGCCATGAACGTCTTCGGCACCGACCGCCGCCTGCTCAAGGCCCTCGGCCTCAAGTCGTACGACGAGATCAGCGCCCAGATCGGCGGTCTGCTGAAGCCGGAGCTGCCGCAGGGCTTCGTGGGTGTACGCGAGGCGTTCGCGAAGCTCGGCTCGGTCGCCCACGTGCCGCCGAAGAAGGTCAAGGACGCCCCCGTCCAGGAGGTCGTGCTGACGGGTGACGACGTCGACCTGGACACGCTCCCGGCGCTGTTCACCTGGCCCGAGGACGGCGGCTCCTTCTTCAACCTGGGGCTGACGCACACCAAGGACCCCGAGTCCGGCATCCGCAACCTCGGCCTCTACCGCCTCCAGCGCCACGACAAGCGCACCATCGGCATGCACTGGCAGATCCACAAGGACAGCCGCAACCACTACCAGGTGGCGGCCCGGCGCGGCGAGCGTCTGCCCGTCGCCATCGCCTTCGGCGCGCCGCCGGCCGTCACGTACGCCTCCACCGCCCCGCTGCCCGGCGACATCGACGAGTACCTCTTCGCCGGTTTCCTCCAGGGCAAGCGGGTGGAGATGGTCGACTGCAAGACGGTCCCGCTCCAGGTGCCCGCGCACGCCGAGGTCGTCCTGGAGGGCTGGCTGGAGCCGGGGAGGATGCTCCCGGAGGGCCCCTTCGGCGACCACACCGGCTTCTACACGCCGCAGGAGGACTTCCCCGCGCTGACCATCGACACGGTCACGATGCGCAGGCGTCCCCTGCTCCAGTCCATCGTCGTCGGTCGGCCGCCGACCGAGGACGGGCCGCTGGGCCGCGCCACGGAGAGCTTCTTCCTGCCCCTCCTCAAGATCATCGTGCCGGACATCGTGGACTACCACCTCCCCGAGGCGGGCGGCTTCCACAACTGCATCATCGTGTCGATCGACAAGAAGTACCCGAAGCACGCCCAGAAGGTGATGTCGGCGATCTGGGGCGCCCACATGCTGTCCCTGGAGAAGCTGATCGTGGTCGTCGACAGCGACTGCGACGTGCGGAACTACCACGAGGTCGCCTGGCGGGCCTTCGGCAACGTCGACTACTCCCGCGACCTCACCGTCGTCGAGGGCCCGGTCGACCACCTCGACCACGCGTCGTACCAGCAGTACTGGGGCGGCAAGGCGGGTGTCGACGCCACGAAGAAGCTCCCCGAGGAGGGCTACACCCGGGACGGCGGCTGGCCGAACATGGTCGAGTCGGACCTGGCGACGGCGTCCAAGGTCGACCGTCGCTGGAAGGAGTACGGGCTGTGAGCGCCGACGCGGCCGACGCCGCCGCGCTGCCCCGGCATCCGGGCAAGGTGCGGGCGTTCCTCAACCTGGTCCTCATCGAGCACTCCGTCTTCGCGCTGCCCTTCGCGTACATCGCCGCGCTCACGGCGATGTTCCAGCTCGACAAGAACATCCACTGGGGCAAGCTGCTCCTGGTGACCGTCGCGATGGTGGGTCTGCGGACGTTCGCGATGGCGGCGAACCGGATCATCGACCGGGAGATCGACGCCCGTAACCCGCGTACCGCGAACCGCGAGATCGTGACGGGCGCGGTCAGCGTCAAGGCGGCGTGGACGGGGGCCGGGATCGCGCTGGTCTTCTTCCTCGGCGCGGCGGCCCTGCTCAACCCGCTGTGCCTGATGCTGGCGCCGATCGCGATCGTGCCGATGGTGGTCTATCCGTACGGCAAGCGGTTCACGAACTTCCCGCACGCCATCCTCGGTCTGGCCCAGGCGATGGGCCCGGTCGGCGCGTGGATAGCGATCACGGGGGAGTGGTCCTGGGACGCGGTCGTCCTCGGCCTCGCCGTCGGCGTCTGGATCGGCGGCTTCGACCTGATCTTCGGCTCGCAGGACGTCCAGGCGGACCGGGCGCACGGCGTGAAGTCCGTCCCGGCCCGCTTCGGCATCCCGGCCGCGCTGCACGGAGCCCGCGCCTGCCATGTCGTCACGACGGCCCTGCTGGTCTGGTACGGGGTCCGTACGGACGCCGGGATCTTCTTCTGGGTGGGCATGCTGATCGTCGCCGCGGCCTTCGTGTACGAGCACACGATCGTCCGCCCGCACGACCTGTCCCGCCTGAACCGGGCCTTCTTCCAGGTCAACGGCTTCATCGGGATAGCCCTGTTCGGGTGTGCCCTGATCGACCTCCTGGTGCGCGGGCTGACCGTGTAGGCAGTGGGGACCTGTATCGGTCGCTTCGCCCTCCACACCGCGCAAGCTGCCCGCGGACCCCGGCACGCCGGCCGGGTCCTGACCGGCCCGCGGTTCAGGCGGGCCCCCGCCCCCGCCTGAACCAGAACGCCGCCAGTACCCCGCCCACCAGCCCGAACAGGTGGCCCTGCCAGCTCACCGCGGTGTTGGTCGGCAGGACGCCCCACAGGATCGAGCCGTAGACGGCGGCGACGACCACCCCGATCACGACGTCCCACGGCCGCCGGTCGACGAAGCCGCGCACCACCAGGTAGCCGAACAACCCGAAGACGACTCCGGACGCACCGGCGGTGAGGGAGTTGTCGGGGGCGGTGAGCCAGACGCCGAGACCGCCCACCACCATGACGGTGAGGACGACCGCGGCGAGCCGGCGCAGCCCGCCCAGGGCGGCTATGAAGCCGAGGATCAGCAGCGGGGCGGTGTTGGACGCCACGTGGTCGAAGCCGTGGTGGAGGAAGGCCATGGGAAGCACGTCGCGCAGTTCGGGAAGCGTGCGCGGTGACAGGCCGAACGTGTGCAGCGCCCCGGTCGCGGCGTCCACCGCCTCCAGCACCCAGAGCAGCGCCACCCATGCCAGCATCACCCCGGCCGCGGCCTTCACCCGGGCACCCCGGTCCCGTCGCGGCTGCCCCGCCGTGTGCGGTGCGTACGTCATGTCGTCCGCCACCCCCTGTCGTTCGCGTGGCGCGCGCCGGCGGTCCGGCAGCGTCCGTCCGGTGCCGTCCCTCGGGTGCCGTCCGGTCCTCCGGTCCGTCACGCGCTGTTGTCACCTGAGAACGTCCCGGCACCTTGCCGGGTTCCCGCGAACCGGCCCCCGATAAGCTCCGGTCATGACTGAGCCCGCCGTCGACCGAGCCACCGCGCGCAAGCGCACCCCCTGGATGGTGGGGGTCTCCGGCGCGTCCGGCACCCCGTACGCCGCCGCCGTGCTGCGCGGGCTGCTCGACGCGGGGGAGGCCGTGGACCTGGTCGTCAGCCGGGCGTCGCGGCTGACCATCCTCGACGAGACGGGCATCGCGTACCGCGACAGCCACTGGCGCGAGGATCTCGCGGCCTGGCTGGCGCGCGGCGCGGACGGCAAGCCGGACACCTTCCAGGACCTGGACCTGTCCGACGTACGGCACTGGAGCGCGGGCGATCTCGCCGCCGGTCCGTCGTCCGGTTCGTACGCCGTGAAGGGCATGCTCATCGTCCCGGCCTCGACGGCGAGCGTCGCCGGCGTCGCCCTGGGGCTCTCGAAGGACCTGCTGCAACGCGCCGCGAGCGTCACGCTCAAGGAGCGCCGGAAGCTGGTGATGGCGGTACGGGAGACCCCGCTCAGCGGGCAGACGCTCAAGCACCTGGTGACGCTCGACGAGGCGGGAGCCGTCGTGCTGCCCGCCTCGCCCGCCTTCTACGCCGGCGCGACGCACATCCAGGACCTGGTGGACTTCGTCGCGGGGCGGGTGCTGGACGCGGCGGGCGTGCGGCACGACCTGTACCGCCGGTGGAAGGGGGAGCTCGGGGGAGGCTCCCGTAACCGGTAGCCGATGGCCGTCGTCACACCCCCGTGTGGCCTTGGATATTTACAGGGGAAGCGCCCCTGTGCCTTAGTTTCTCTACACAAGCTCGCGGTATCGCTGAACAATGGAAGGCTTCAGGTATATGGACGCCGTGGACAGGCAGCTCATCCAGGCTCTTCGGGAGAACGGCAGGGCCTCGTACGCCGAACTCGGGCGCCTCGTGGGCCTCTCCGGCCCCAGCGTCACCGACCGCATCAACCGCCTCGAAGCGGCGGGCGTCATCACCGGCTACCGCGCCACCGTCGACGCGAAGTCGCTCGGCCTCGGCGTCACCGCGCTCATCGGCATCTCGCTCTCGGACGCAGCCGACCACGAGGACGTGGCCCGCCGGCTGAAGGACCTGGAGGAGATCGAGGACCTCTGGTTCATCGCGGGCGACGACTCGTACATGCTCAAGATCCGCGCCGGCGACGTCGACGGGCTGGAGCGCACCATCCGCCGCCTGTCCGGCACCAAGGGCGTCTCACGCACCCGTACCACCATCGTCCTCTCCACCAAGTGGGAGAACCGGGTCGGAGAACTGCCCGAAGAGGCGTAGGCGTACGGTTGGGTGAGCTTGATTTACGGACACACATAGGAGGCGGCCGGGTATGGACGCGGGACTCAAGCGCGAGCTGGAGGAGAAGGTCCGGGCCGGGGAGCGGCTGACCCGCGAGGACGGGATCGCCCTCTACGAGTCGGACGACCTCGCCTGGCTGGGCGGCCTCGCCCACGAGGTGCGCACCCGCAAGAACGGTGACGTCGTCCACTTCAACGTCAACCGCCACCTCAACATGACCAACGTGTGCACCGCGTCCTGCGCGTACTGCTCGTTCCAGCGCAAGCCGGGCGAGAAGGACGCGTACACGATGCGCATCGAGGAGGCCGTCCGCCTGGCCAAGGCGATGGAGAACGAGAACCTCACCGAACTCCACATCGTCAACGGCCTGCACCCGACGCTCCCGTGGCGCTACTACCCGCGCTCCCTCTCCGCCCTGAAGGAAGCCCTCCCGCAGGTCTCCCTCAAGGCGTTCACGGCCACCGAGATCCACCACTTCGAGACGATCTCCGGCCTCACCGCCTCCGAGATCCTCGACGAGCTGATCGAGGCGGGCCTGGAGTCCCTCACCGGCGGCGGCGCCGAGATCTTCGACTGGGAGGTGAGGCAGCACATCGTCGACCACAACACCCACTGGGAGGACTGGTCGCGCATCCACCGCCTCGCCCACGAGAAGGGCCTCAAGACCCCGGCCACGATGCTGTACGGCCACATCGAGGAGCCCCGCCACCGCGTCGACCACGTGCTGCGGCTGCGCGAGATGCAGGACGAGACCGGCGGCTTCCAGGTCTTCATCCCGCTGCGCTACCAGCACGACTTCGTCGACATGAAGGACGGCAAGGTCCGCAACAAGCTCCAGGCCCGCACCACCATGGCCACCGGAGCCGAGGCCCTGAAGACCTTCGCCGTCTCCCGCCTCCTGTTCGACAACGTCCCGCACGTCAAGGTCTTCTGGGTGATGCACGGCGTGCAGACCGCCCAGCTCGCCCTCCAGCACGGCGCGGACGACATGGACGGCTCGGTCGTCGAGTACAAGATCACGCACGACGCGGACGACTACGGCACCCCGAACAAGCTCGGCCGCGACGACCTCCTGGAACTGATCCGCGACGCCGGTTTCCGCCCCGTCGAGCGCAACACGCGCTACGAGATCATCAAGGAGTACGAAGGCCCGGACGCCGCCCGCCGCGAGACCCCGCAGGCGATGCGCGTCTGACCCCCACCTCGCGTACGCGCGAGAGCCCCGGCCGTCGTCCGTACGCACGAGAGCCCCGGCCCGGAGGAGCACCCTCCGGGCCGGGGCTCCTCGCGTTCCGGCTAGCGTGCCGCCCATGGACAACGCACCACTCCGCTTCGTTCTCGACCCGCCCGTGGACGCCGCCCTCCGGGACGGTCTGATCGCCCTCTGGGCGGACGTCACCGACGCGGGCGGCGCCGTCGGGTTCGTCCCGCCGGCCGATCCCGAGCAGATACGGACCGAGCTGGTCCACCACTTCGTCGCCATGGCCGAGGGCCGCACCCGGCTGCTCGTCGGGTACGACGAGGACGGCGCCGTCGCCGCCACCGCGTACCTCACCCGCAACACCCACCGGCTGATGACCCACTGGCTCTGGCTCTACACCGTGATGGTCCACCCCAGGCACCAGGGCAAGGGGCACGGCCGCGCCCTGCTGTCGGCCGCCGCCGACGCCGCCCGCACGATGCCCGGCATCGAGGCGATCCGGCTGACCTGCCGGGGCGGCATCGGCGCGGACACCTTCTACGCGACCTGCGGCTACAAGGAGGTCGGTCGCGTACCGGGCGCGATCCGGGTCGCCCCGGGCGACGACCGGGACGACGTGATCATGCTCCTGTCGCTCACCTGAGACACCGCCGCCCCACGTCGGCACCCCGCGGGGAGCGGCCCGGAACCGCAGGGGCCCGGCAGGTGCGCCGGGTCCCTGTGCTGTACTGGGTGGAGCCCGTTTGGCCGCTGCTGAGAAGAAGGTCCCGCCGTGAGCACCCATGACGTGAGCACCAAGCACGCGACGATCCGCTACACCGCGATGCGCCTGGGCGTCTTCGCCGCCTGCTTCGGCGCGATCTGGATTCTGGTCAGCCTGCGCGTCCTGCCCTCCGGCCTCGGCGGCGTCTCGAACGTGATGTGGGTGATGCTGCTCGCGATCGTCGTCTCCGCGCCGCTCAGTTTCGTCCTGCTCCGCAAGCAGCGCGACGCGATGTCCGTGCGCATCGTGGAGAAGGTCGACGAGACCAAGGCCCGCATGGAGGCCAACCGCCGGCAGGAGGACCTCGCGTAAGCGGTCCGTAAGCTGCGTCACACGCCTCGGCGCCCCGGGAACGAGCCACTGGCTCAACTCCCGGGGCGCCGCCCGTTTTTCACCGCACCTGCGCCACATCCGACCACTTTCCCCCCAAAGAAGACCTTTGATGTTCTCAAAGTGCGAGTGTTAACGTGTTCCGCATGACGACATCCGCCGCGCCCCGCAACCTCAAGAGCGTTCCGCTCGTGGCGCGCCTGCATGTCGATCTCTGCCGCCGGGTCTCGGCCGCCTGTCGCCGCTCCGCCTGAAGACTCGAACTCTCGAATTCTCGAAGTTCAGCGCGACCTTTTCTCCCCCCTCCCCCTGCTGTCCCCGCAGCTTCCTTCACCGGAGTGTGTCCGTGTCCGCGTCCCCCGCGCAGCAGGCCGACCAGGCTGAGCAGCCTGCGAAGCCCAAGAAGAAGAACCCCATATCCAGGATCCCGTTCGGAGTCCAGGTCCTGCTGGGCCTGGCCCTCGGCGTCCTGCTCGGCTGGCTGGCCCGGCAGTACGACATCGCCTCGCTCAGCACGACCCTGGACACCATCGGCAAGACCTTCGTCGGCCTGCTGAAGCTGGCAGTCGCCCCGCTGGTCTTCTTCGCGATCCTGGTATCGATCACCAACCTCCGCCAGGTCAACAACGCAGCCCGACTGGCGAGCCGCACGCTCCTCTGGTTCATGATCACGTCGCTGATCGCGGTGGCCATCGGCCTGGTGATCGGTCTGGTCACGAACCCGGGCGCGGGCACCGGCCTCACCAAGGCGGACGGCAAGAAGCCCGAGGACGCGGGCTCCTGGATCGACTTCCTCACCGGGATCATCCCGACGGACATCATCACGCCGTTCCAGGACCTGGAAGTCCTCCAGATCGTCTTCATGGCAGTGGTGGCAGGCGTCGCGGCCCTCGCTCTCGGCGAGAAGGCCAAGCCGATCCTCACCCTCTCCACCTCGGTCCTGGAGCTTCTCCAGAAGGCCCTGTGGTGGGTCATCCTGCTGGCCCCGCTCGGCACCGTCGGCCTCATCGGCAAGGCGGTCTCGCAGTACGGCTGGGACCTGCTCGGCCCGTACGCGACCTTCACCGCGGACATCTACATCGGTTGCGCCCTCGTCCTCTTCGGCGTCTACCCGCTGCTCCTGGCCACGGTCGCCAAGGTCAGCCCGCTGCAGTTCTTCAAGGGCGCCTGGCCGGCCATCCAGCTGGCCTTCGTCTCCCGCTCCTCGGTCGGCACCATGCCGGTCACCCAGCGGGTCACCGAGCGCCTGGGTGTTCCGAAGGAGTACGCCTCCTTCGCCGTCCCGTTCGGCGCGACCACCAAGATGGACGGCTGCGCCGCGATCTACCCGGCGTTGGCCGCGATCTTCATCGCGCAGATCTTCGACGTGCAGCTGGGCATCAAGGAGTACCTGCTCATCGTCTTCGTCTCGGTCATCGGCTCCGCGGCCACCGCGGGCCTCACCGGCGCGACGGTCATGCTGACCCTGACCCTCTCCACTCTGGGCCTGCCGCTGGAGGGCGTCGGTCTCCTAATGGCGATCGACCCGATCCTCGACATGATGCGCACGGCGACGAACGTCGCAGGCCAGGCAGCCGTCCCGGTGATCGTCGCGGCCCGCGAGAAGATCCTCGACCACGACATGTTCAACTCGGCGTCGGCGTCCCCGGTCGACGACTACGAGCCCGCCGAGCTGCAAAAGTCCGAGAAGTCCGAGGAGCGCGTGCCGGTCACCGCATGACCGGCCCGACGATCATCCGGCAGCACTGAGAGAAGTACTGGGCGAAAGCCCCCCACCGCACGCCGGTGGGGGGCTTTCGCCTGTCCTCGGGGTGCGCGGGAGGCACCGCACAAGCTGGTCCGGTACGGAAATTCCGTACGACCTCCGCACCGTCCGGGCATGTGGGGTGGTCACTCGTGCCGATCCCGGCGAGCGAAGCCAGGGGCCCTCACCCGACCAGCGCTTTCTGGCCGATAGGTGCATACGGCGCACCTCGCGCCCCGCTCGGGGTTTTCGGGCACGGATGTGGTCCGGACCCACCCTGCCGTCCCAGTGGGGCCCGTACCCTTGCCGGTGACCACGTGGGCGGTTGGGGCAGGGGGGACAAGTGGGGCAGACGGAACGGTTGGGGCGAGGACCGGGAGGCGGCGGCAAGGTTCGACGGATGCCGCGGGCGGCGCGGGAGCAGCAGATGCTGGACGCGGCCGTGCAGAGTTTCGCCAGGCTCGGATACCGGGCCGCTTCGATGGACCAGATCGCGGAGCTGGCCGGGGTGTCGAAACCGCTCGTCTATCTGTACCTGAACTCCAAGGACGAACTCTTCACGGCGTGCATTCGGCGTGAGGCGGGCGCACTGGTGGCGGCCGTGCGGGCGGGCATCGAGCCGGGGCTGCCCGCGGACCGGCAGTTGTGGGACGGGCTGACCGCCTTCTTCACGCACACCGCCGAGAATCCGGACGGCTGGGCCGTGCTGCACCGCCGGGCCCGCACGCACGGGGAGCCCTTCGCCACCGAGGTCACCGCGATGCGTGAGGACATGGCGGCGTTCGTGACGCACCTGACGACGCGGCCCGCGAGGCACGCCGCGATCCCCTCCTGCCCGACGCGGAGGTGACGGGCCTGGCGCAGGCGCTGGTGGGCGCGGCCGAATCCCTCGCCGACTGGGCGAACGCGACGCCAGGAGTCACCGCGCGGGTAGCCGCGTCGACGCTGATGAACTTCGCCTGGGCGGGCCTGCAAAACCTCCTCCGCGACAACCCCTGGACGCCACCCCCACCCCCATAACCGCCCGGGGAACGCCGAGTCCGTTCCTGCCGGCCCCCACGCACGGCGGCGCCGCACGCCGTAGCCCCCTCGCACGGCGGTGCCGCCCCACGTAGCGCCCGAGTTCCGCCGTTCGCCTCACGCCCCCGGCATGCTCTGTCCGCACACCCGCACCACCTGCCCGTTGACCGCCGCCGAAGCAGGGTGAGCGAGCCAGGCCGCCGTCTCGGCGACGTCCTCCGGGCAGCCGGACTGAGCGAGGGAGTTCATCCGGCGGCCGGCCTCGCGCACGAGGCGCGGGGATGCCGTCGTGGTCCGTGTCGTGATGGAGCCGGGTGCGATCGCGTTGACCGTGATGCCGTACGAGCCGAGCCCCGGCGCCAGTGCCCGTACGAGGCCCGCCACGCCCGCCTTGCCCGTGGCGTAGTTCGTCTGCCCCGCGCTGCCCGCGAGCCCGGCGACGGCGGAGGTGGCGATGATGCGCGAACCGGCCCCCAGGGTCCCGGACTTCACCAATGCCCGGGTGGTCCGCACGACCGCCCCCAGGTTGACGTCGAGCACCGCACTCCACGCCGTCTCCGACATGTCGGCCAGCCGCCGGTTCCGGGTGAGACCCGCGTGGTGGACGAGGACGTCGAGCGGTCCGGCCTCCGCCATGCGGTCGGCGGCTTCCGGAGTGGTGACGTCCAGGGCGAGGGCCGTCCCACCGACCCGTACGGCCGTCCGTTCCAGCTCCTCCGCCGCCTGCGGCACGTCCACGCACACGACCTGCGCACCGTCCCGCGCCAGTGCGGTGGCGACGGCGGCGCCGATGCCCCGGGCCGCCCCGGTCACCAGGGCGGTACGCCCGGCCAGCGGCCTCTCCCAGTCGTCAACCGCCACTCCACCCTCAACCGGGCTGAGTTGTACGACCTGTCCGTTCACGTAGGCCGACTTCGGCGAGATCAGGAAGCGCAGCGTCGACTCCGCCGCGGCGACGGCCGGGTCTCCCGCGGGACCCCCCGCTCCGGGACCGCCCGCGGCCAGTCGCACCAACTGTGCCGTCCGTCCCCGACCCAGCTCCTTCGCCAGCGACCGTACGAACCCCTCCAGCGCGACCTGCACCGCGGCCTGTTCGGGGTCGCCGTCGGACGGGGTCGCGCCGATCACCACCACCCGCCCGCTCGCCCGCACCGACCCCACGACCGGATGCAGCGCGGCGTGCACCGTCGCGAGGTCCTCCACCGTCGCCACGCCAAAGGCGTCCAGCACGACGACCGCCGGGTCGCGCGCCTCCGAGCGCACGACGTCCATTCCGGTACGGGCGAGCAGTGCGCAGAGCGCCGACGTGCGCCTCGCACCGCCCGCTGACAGGACCAGCAACTTCCCGTCCAGCAGCGGTTGTTCCGGTGTCCACCGCACCAGCTCCTCCGGCTGCGGCAGCCCGAGCCGCCGGGTCAGGAACCGGCCGGGGGCCGTACCCGCGAGACGCCGATAGCGATCAGCAGCCATTGCCCAGACTCCCCATTCGTACGACCCGCACACACGCCCGAGCGGGCGTTCCTGTGAGCCGTGTACCCCGACCGGGCTGGACCGACCGGCCGACGGCGGTCCGTTTCGGCGGCAAACCGTACGAGGGAGGGCGGCGCGGCTCGGAAACCTAGGACGCGGACCGCACGTCCGTCACGCTGATCGCGCCCACCGGGCAGGCCCGCGCCGCCTCCCGTACCGGCGCGCCGGGTCCCGCCGCCGCTTGCTCCCAGTCCTCCGCCAGCTCCGACAGCCCCTCGTCGTCCTGGGTGAAGACCCGTGGCGCGAGCAGCGCGCACTGGCCCGCCCCGATGCAGACGTCCTTATTGATCCCGATGTCCATCCCGCTCCCGCTCACCTGTCCGGCCCGTACGGCATCACGTACGTCCTCCCGTAGGCCCTCCTGCACGTCTTCCACCCCTCACCACGTCACCGGCAGCTCGAACAGCCCCTGGATCGTGTCGCCCGGCTTGTGCGGAACCTCCGCCGCCGGTACGGCCAGCCGCAGCCCAGGCAGCCGCCGGAACAGCGTCCCGAGCGCGATCTCCATCTCCGCGCGCGCCAGGTTCTGCCCCAGGCACTGATGAATTCCGAACCCGAACGCCAAGTGCCGTTCCCGGCGCTCCACATCGAGCGCGTCCGGCGCCTCGAACGTCGCCGGATCGCGGTTGATCAGCGACGTCGCGAGCACCACCGTCTCCCCGGCCCGGATCGTCACCCCGGCGATCTCGATGTCCTCCGTGGCCAGCCGCGCCATCCCGTCCGCGATCGACAGGTACCGCAGCAGCTCCTCGCAGGCCGCCACCACGCCCGCGTCGTCCGCCGCCCGGAACCGGGCCAGCTGCTCCGGGTGCTCCAGCAGCGTGAACGTTCCCAGCGCGATCATGTTCGCGGTCGTCTCGTGCCCCGCGATGAGCAGGATCTCCGCGAGGTTGACCAGTTCCTCGCGGTCCTCGAAGACGTCGATCATGTCGTCCAGCAGTCCGACGGGCAGCCCTTGCGCTCCGGCTTGTTTCCGCTCCACCAAATCGCCGATGTATGCGTCCAGGGCGTCCCGTGCCGTCTCCACGTCCTCCTGCTCGGGTCCCCGCAGCAGTTTTCGCGACTGCTCCTCGAAGAAGTCGTGGTCCGCGTACGGGACCCCGAGCAGCGCACAGATGACCATCGAGGGCACCGGCAACGCGAACGCGCTCACCAGGTCGGCCGGGGCGCCACGCTCCACCATCTCGTCCAGCAGCCGGTCCACGGTCTCCTGGATCGCGGGCCGCAGCGCCGCGGTCCGCTTCAGCGTGAACCCGGGGATCAACTTCCGGCGCTGTACGTTGTGTTCGGGGTCGTCGACGCCCAACAGCTCCACCCGCCTTCGCTCCACCTTCTCCAGCCGCCGCTGGAACACCGGGAACTCCGGCCGCGAGCGGTCCGACGAGAGCCGCTGGTCGGCGAGGAGCGCCCGCGCCTCCGCGAGCCCGCTCACCATCCACACCTCGCTCCCGTCGTAGATCTCCACCCGGCTGACGGGCCGCCCCGACGCGCGCAGCGGCTCGTACCCGGGCGGCGGGGCGTACGGGCAGGCGCGGTCCTGCGGAAAGACGACGGGCGACCCGGACAGGGGCGACCTGGCGACGGGGGTCTCGGTCTCGAACGTCTCGGTCACGGGTGACTCAGTCACGGACAACCTCACAGGGAAGCGGAGGACCTCTACCGATCACTCCCCACTAGATGCCCGGGGCTCCCAGTCGGTCTACGCGATGTTCGGCCAAAGGGCCGACGACGGGTGGGCCGGCCAGGTGACGAGGACCGTCTCGACAGGTCCGTACGTCCCGGCCACTCCGGCTTTCACCGGCACTCCGCCGTCGTACCGCGCGATCGGGTCCCGTTGTCGCCGAGGGCAACGAGGTGGTCTCCGAGGTCGAGGTGCCGCACCAGGAGTTGGGCCTGTTCCGCGCGGCCTCGTTCTGGACGGTCGAGGAGGGCGGATCGTGCGCGGCCGGGAGTACTGGACGGGCGTGGGCGCGGATCCGCGGCCGGAATGGCGGACGTCGATGGGCGAACCCATGTGACGCCACCGCGGGCCCGAGCGGTTACCCGTACGGGCTACGGCGGGGCGTTCCTTAGCCTGAGTGGGTGACATGCGTGGCTGTACGCCCAGTCCGCGCAATTACCGTCCTGTCGCATGGCTTCCTCCCGAACCGCCGCACCTCTCAACCGCAGACACCTGGGCACTGTGGCCGTGCTCGCCTGGGCGGGAGAACACGCCGACGACGGACACGACGCGGCCTTCCTCCTCGCATACACCCTCGGTGACGGGACCGGCACCAGCGAAGAAGGCGAAGCCGCCGTCCGGGCCCTACTCGCCGGTGCGAAGCTGCCGGTCGGCGGCGCGATCGTGAACGGTGCGCTGTCCAGCGTCCCGGTGACCCTCGTGGTGGACGGCAGCAACGCGGTGCTGACCCTGCCGCCCCTCAACGTCACGTGCAGCGTCCCGCCCCAGTGGACCGCCGCGGCCGAGAAGCGCGGGCAGGTGCACCTGATGTTCACCACCCGCCCCTGGCCGTACCACCGGCCCGGACAGCCGGTCACCCGGGAGCAGCTCCAGGCGTTCGTGGGCGACGAGGACACCATCCGTGCCGCCGCCCACTGCCGTCTCCCGGCCGCGCCACCGTAGGTTCCGCTCGCGGGTGTCACCGCCGGTACGGCCGCTGCCGGGAGCGAGGCGGAGAGCGTGGCGGCCAGCTCCCCCGGTGTCGTATCCGACAACCTGGGCCAGGTTGCGGCGCGCACGTCCTGGTCCGCGTACGACCGCTCCGGCCGGACCGCCCCCTCGTCAGCCGAGGGGAAGCCCACCGAGCATCGTGCCCGTACTGTTGCCGCCGACCGCGCTGCCGAGCAGCTTCCCCGGGGCCGCGTTCTTCGCGTCACTCGCCGTCCTGGCCACGCCCTTCGCGGAGTCGACGAGCGGGATCGGAGCGCCGAGCGGCTCGGAGTGGGCGTGGTCGGCCCCCACCACCTGCGCCACACCCGGGTGGGCGCTCGTCGAGGGACTGGCCGGCATGCGGGACTCCGCGACCGCCGACGAGGAACCCGCACCTACGACCACCATCGACGCGGCCAGAACCGAAGCCGCCTTCGTGCGCTTCATAGAAATTTCCTCATTCCGTGCGGGGTGGGTTTCGTCTGTCTGTGCCGGCTTCAGCGCTGGGCGACGCGTCCGCGACGGGTCAGCAGTACGCCACCGCCCAGAAGGGCCATGCTCAGGGCAGCGGCGCCACCGAGCTCGCCGGCCCCGGTGTCGGCGAGGAGTGCCTTGCCGGCCTCGGCGCGCTGAACGGGCGTCTCGACAGTGCGCGGCTTACCCGGCCCTGCGGACTTGCCGGGCGTCGGCTCCGACGGCGGCCGGCTCACCGGGGGTTTGCCGACCGGGGGATTGCCGACGACCGGGGGGACGACGACCGGCGGCTCGCCGACGGGCGGCTTGCCCGACGGGGGCTGGTCAGCAGGGGGCTGCTCCGACGGGGGCTGGTCTACCGGCGGCTCGCCGGGGGGCTCTTCGTCGGCGGGGGGCTGGTCCGTCGGAGGCTCGTCGGCGGGGGGCTGGTCCTTCGGCGGCTGATCCGTCGGGGGTACGTCGGCGGGCGGCTCGTCCGCCGGAGGCTGGTCTGCCGGGTGCTCGTAGGCGGGTGGCTCTTCTGCCGGGTGCTCGTAGGCGGGCGGCTCTTCCGCGGGGGGCTCATGGGACCGGGGCGTGCCGGTCGGCGGCCGACCTGCCGGAGGGATCGGCCCGTTGGCGCACTTGTTGCCGAACGCGGGGTTCAGCAGGCCGATGACGTCGACCGTGTTGCCGCAGGCGTTCACGGGAACATGTGCCGGAACCTGCGCGCTGTTGCCGGAGAGAGCACCCGGCGAGTCCGAGGCCGTGCCCTCGCTCACCGCGTCGGCGTAGGCATGGCCCCCGGTCATGGAGAGGACGCCCGAGACGGCTGCGGTTACCAGCACGCTCTTTCGCAATACTTGTCGCACTTCGCCGTTCCCTGTCTTTCATGCTTGCGGGGGAGCCGATTGCTCGTCCACACATGCGGAGGCGCTGATTGGTCGGCCCCTGAGTACATGGCGCGTACTCAGGGGCCGACCGGGTTCCGAACGCGCGAGGGTTCGGATGCTGAATTACTTGTTGACGCAGGTGTTGCCGAAGGCCGGGTTCAGCAGACCGATCACGTTGACGGTGTTGCCGCAGAAGTTCACGGGCACCTCGACCGGAACCTGGACCACGTTCCCGGAGACGACGCCGGGGGAGTTCGATGCCACGGCCTCGGCCTCGGCTTCTGCCATGGCGGGGGAGGCCGCACCCAGGGCCATCAGCGAACCGGCGAAAACCACGGCGAACTTCTTGTACTTCATTGCGTGACCTTTCTTTCGGTGGCACCCTGAACAGCCACGTATTTCGCGCTGCACGAGTCCACATGGGAATCCCGTAGTGCCGCCGTCTTCATACATAACGATCTGACGGCAGGGAGGAAACTCACTCAATTCCGTGAATTTTCCTTGTCACCTGAAAGGCCACTGCATACAAGTCGGCGAATGAAGGGGCTCAGCCCCCAAGAGGAAGACCGCCGAGAAGTCCTGCGGGGACGGCCGCGGCGGGGGGCCCGCCCCTGGTCAGACCTCCCAGGACAGGGAGCCCGCCGAGCAGGTCGTCGGCCGCCGCGGCGGCGGGACGGGGCGCCGGGGGCACCTCGGGGGTCGCGGCCCGAGCGGTGCTGGCGGTTACCAGGGCCGAGGCGGAGACGAGGGCGGCGAGAGCGGCGGCGCAGGCCTGCTGGTGGCGCATTGACTTCTCCTGCGTGATTCGGCTGGTCGCAGGCGCAACGAGCCGCACCCTTCGGAAGTAACGCTCCGTCCCGTGGCATTCGCGCCCTGATCGGTGCCCCGTCCCTCTGGGGGCAGCCGCGGCCCGCAGGCCCGCCAACGCCGCGGATACGGAACGGAACAACCGCATACCCGCTCGGCGCTCGGCAGGGAGTGGCCGCCCGAGGTGGGGAGATCGCGCAATAACGTTCCGGCGCTCCCCTCGTTTCCCAGGTGTGCGCGCGTCGGCCCGTTCCCTGGCGTGCGTGCGCGAAAAGGGGGCCCGAACCCATTGCGGCCCCCTTTTCGCAGCTCGGGGTGTGGCGCCTAGCAGTTGCCGGTGGAGGGCTTGCCTGTGAAGCGGTCGGTCAGCCAGTCCATGGCCGGGGACGCTCCGGCCGTCACCCCGCCGATGTGGCCGAGGAGGGGGTGCGAGCGCCACTGGACGTTTGCGCCCGTCCTGCACCAGTCGGCCCGGAGCCGGGCGCCTACCTGGTACGGGATCAGTTCGTCGACGCCGCCGTGGTAGAGGTACACCGGGTGGTCGGGGGCGTGGGTGCCGAGCCTTGAGTCCGCGAGCCTGGCTTGCCAGTCGGGGGCTTCCAGCGGGTTCCTGGTGGTGACCTCGCTGATGCGCTTGAACGGGGCGGAGATCGAGTTGATCGCCACGCAGTTCTTCCGCATGAAGTCGACGTACGCCTTGCCCCGCATGTTGAGGTACGAGTCGAGATTCAGCTCGGGGTAGGCCGTGTCGTGACCGGCCGCCGCCATGAGGATGAGGCCCGCGCCGACGTTGCCGTCGTTGAACGCGGCGACCTCCATCAGGTCGGCGGGGACGCCGCCGGTCGCCGTGCCCTTGACGTTCAGTTCGGGGGCGTAGGAGTCGTGCAGTTCGGCCGCCCAGCTGCTGGCCTGGCCGCCCTGCGAGTAGCCCATGATGCCGACCGGGGAGGCGGGAGTGAGGCCGGTGGCGGAGGGCGGGAGGCGAAGGGCGGCGCGGGCGGCGTCCAGGACGGCGTGGCCCTCGGCGCGGCCGACGGTGTACGTGTGGTCGCCGGGGGTGCCGAGTCCCTCGTAGTCGGTGACGGCGACCGCCCAGCCCCGTTGCACGGCCTGGTTGATGAGGGTCGCTTCGACGGTCGTGCCGTGCGGAAAGCCCGCGCTCGGGGCGCACTGGTCACCCATGCCTACCGTGCCGACGGCGTACGTGACGAGGGGGCGCGGGCCCTTCCTGCCGTCCTTGGGCACGATGACCGTGCCGGAGACGGTGTTCGGTGCGCCCTTCGCGGTCGTCGAGCGGTACTCGATGTGCCACGCGTCGGTGTTCGTGGGCTGCAGGGGGACGGTGCGGAAGGCGGTGGGTGAGGTGGAGACGAGGTCGCCGGGCGCGGCGGCGGTCTGCGCGGCCGGAGCCCGGGTAGAGGTGGGCGCGTTCTCGGCGGCCGTCGCCGTCGCGGCGGACGGCAGGGCGGCGGACAGGGCGAGGGCTGCGGACGCCGCGAGCACTCTGTGACGTACGGACACGGACATACGGCTCTCCCTACGAGCAGCGAGTGGGGGGATGGGGGGTGCGGCTCTCTCGTACGGCGGTCTGGCGCGGCATTGCGGATGTGTGTGAGGAGAACGTAGTGACAGGGAACGAGGAAAGGCGCTGACCGGAATGCTCAGCTTCGCTGACGCGGAGTCCCGTACGTGTGCACCGCCACTCGGTACGCACCCGGTGTCGTCCCCGTCCACCTGCGGAACGCCCGGTGGAAGCTGGTGTCCTCCGAGAAGCCGAGCCGTGCCGCGAGTTCGGCGATCGGCTCGCGGCCCTCGGTGAGGCCGGCGATCGCGGCGTCCCTGCGCACGGCGTCCTTGAGCTGCTGGAACGACGTGTTCTCGCGGTCGAGGCGACGGCGCAGGGTCGCCGGGCTGACAGCGAGGCGGGCGGCGGTCTGGGTCAGCGTCGGCAGACGGGGGGAGGTGCGCAGCGAGCGGGCGAGGGAGCGGCGCACCTGCTCGGCGACGGTCGTGCCGTACTCGCGCCGGGTGAGGAGGTCGAACGGGGCGCGGCGGAGGAGCGCGTCGAGGGCCGCCTCGTCCCGGACGAGCGGTGCGTCCAGCCAGTGGGCGTCGAAGCCGGCGGCGGTCCGGGCGGCCCCGAAGCGCACCGGGCAGCCGAAGAGGGACTCGTACTCGTCCTGGTGGGGCGGCGGCGGATAGCCGAACTCCGCCCAGAGCAGCGGGAGGCGACGACCCGTCAGCCAGCTGCACAGCCGGTGCCAGATGATCAACATGCACTCGGTGAGGAAGCGGTCCTCGTCGGTGTGGAGCGGGTTGTGCACGGTGAAGACCGCTTCGGTCCCGGTCCGGCGCAGGGTGAGGTCGGGCCCGCCGTCGAAGAGGGCGTAGAAGGCGGTTCCGCGTTCCGTCGCGCGGCCGAGGTCGGGGCAGGCCAGCGCGGCGTAACACATCATCGCGAAGGTGCCGGGGCGGCTGCGGGTGGCGGAGAGGCCCAGGAACTCGTCCTGGGTCGTGCGGTACAGCGCCCGGAAGAGGCGGGCGAACTGGACGCTCGTGACCCTGGCCCGGTCGTCCCCGAGGAGGAGCGGCGGGATCTGCGCCGCCTGCAGCAGCGGGACGGTGTCCGCGCCGGCGCGTTCGGCCCCGCGCAGCACGGCGCGTACATGGTGCACGGTGATCGTCCGCTTCCCCATGGCGCGACGGTAGCGGCTTTGAGCGCGCGGGTCAGCGGGGGTGACGTTTCCCGTCATCTCCCCCACTGCCGTACGTACTTACCTTCGAGTCATGACGGCGACGACGAAGGAGCGCCCACCGGCGCTGGCGGAGTTCACCGAATGGGCCGGGGAGCGGTACGGGGAGCTGCCCGCCCTCCGGGCGAAGGGGGCCGGGCCCGTCTCCTACGGCAGGCTCCGCGACCGGGTGCGGGAGATCGGGCGCGGGCTGATGGCGGCCGGGGTGAGCCCCGGCGACCGGATCGGCATCCTCGGCGAGACCCGCGTCGAGTGGACGTACGCGCACTTCGCGGTGCTGGCGGTGGGCGGTGTCGTCGTGCCCGTCTACCCGACGGCGGGGGAGAGCGAAGTGGCGTGGGTGCTCGGCGACTCGGGCGCGCGGCTGGTGCTGTGCGAGAGCGCGGCGCAGGCGAAGCGCGTGGCGGGAGCGGCTCCGGGGGCACGGACGGTCCTCTTCGACGAGCTGGGCGGGCTGCCCCGGGACTCCGTCCCCCTCGACGGGTTCCTTGCCCGCGCCGCCTCGGTGCGCCCCGATGACCTCTGCTCCCTCGTCTACACCTCCGGCACCACGGGTCCCCCCAAGGGGTGCGGGCTCACGCACGCCAACTTCGGGGCCGTGCTCGACGGCGGAGCCGAGACGATCGACGGCGGGCCCGGCGACCGGACGTACCTCTACCTGCCGCTCGCGCACCTCCTCGCCCAGCTCATCGAGTTCAACACCCTCCTGTTCGGGGGCGAGCTGTGCTACTTCGGCGGCCGGATCGAGGAGGTGATCGGGGAACTGGCGGAGGTCGCGCCCACGCACCTGCCGTCCGTGCCGCGTCTCTTCGAGAAGGTGCACTCGGTGGTACTGGGGCTCGCGGAGTCGCAGGAGGGCGGCAAGGAACGGTTCCAGGAGGCGGTACGGGTCGGGCTCCTCGCGGCGGAAGGGCGGCTTCCGGACGCCGACCGGGCGACGTACGAGGCCGCCGAGAAGTCGCTCTACAGTCTCGTGCGCGGCGCCTTCGGCGGGCGGCTGCGCTGGGCCCTCACCGGGGCCGCGCCGATCGCGCCGCAGACCCTCGACTTCCTGCGGGCCTGCTCGGTCCCGGTGTACGAGGGCTACGGAATGACGGAGTCCGGCGGGGTGATCTCGCTGAACCGGCCCGGGGCCGTCCGGTACGGGACGGTGGGGCAGGCCTATCCCGGCTGCGAGATCCGTATCGCGGAGGAGGACGGGGAGGTGCTGGCTCGCGGCCCCATGGTCTTCGCCGGGTACCACGGGGACACCGCCGCCACCCGGCAGGTCCTCGACGCGGACGGCTGGCTGCACACCGGCGACCTGGGGTGCCTGGACGCCGACGGCTACCTCACGCTCACGGGGCGCAAGAAGGACCTGATCATCACGTCCGCGGGCAAGAACCTCGCCCCGGCCCCCATCGAGCACGCGCTGCAGCAGTCCCGGTACGTGTCGCACGCGGTGCTGGCGGGCGACCGGCGCCCGCATCCGGTCGCGCTGATCACCCTGGACGCGGAGTAGACAGCGGCCTGGGCGGCCCGGGAGGGCCACGAGCTGGGGGAGCGTCCCGGACAGCACCCGGCGGTGCGGGAGCTGGTCGGGCAGGCCGTGGAGGCGGCCAACGCGCAGGCGTCCCGGCCGGCCCGCATCCGTGCCTTCGCGGTCCTCGACGAGGACTTCAGCGTCGCGGGCGGGGCGCTGACGCCGACGTTGAAGGTGCGCCGGCGTGCGGTTCTGGAACGCCATGCGGAAGAGATCGAGGCGCTGTACCGGTAGCGACGGACCGGCGGCGGCCGGCGTGCGGGCAACGGCGGCCACGAGCGTGTCGGCGGGCGTGCGGGAAAGGGGCGGCACAAGGCAGGAGCCCTGTTCCGGTAAACCGGGAACAGGGCTCCTTGGGTAATGCGGGTAATCGACCGCGATCGGTCGGTTCCGATTGAGTCCGAGGACTTAGGCGGGGGTGACGTTCTCCGCCTGCGGGCCCTTCGGGCCCTGCGTGACGTCGAAGTTCACGAGCTGGTTCTCCTCGAGGGAGCGGAAGCCAGCCGCGTTGATCGCGGAGTAGTGGACGAAGACATCCGGGCCGCCGCCGTCCTGGGCGATGAAGCCGAAGCCCTTTTCAGCGTTGAACCACTTGACGGTTCCGGTAGCCATAAGCCCTCCCATGGGCCAAAGGGTTGCCCTGCTCCAGAACCTACAAGGAAGTCTGAAAACAAAAGCCCGCGGGGTTACATGCTCCGCAGGCTCTGTACTGCAAGGGAAACCAAACTGCAACTTGCGGGCGAGCCTAGCACGCACCCTCAGCCAAGCGGTAGAGGGAAAGATCACGTCACCCGGATGTTTGAAACGGGCGTGTCGGCTGTCCCCGGGAGGGGTACAGAAGTCTGTTTATGCGCTGCTCCGGACGCCCTCCGGCGGGGCTTCCGACGCCGCCCGTGCCCACCGCTGGCGACGCCCTCCGGCGGGGCTCGCGACCACCCCCGGAGGGGTCCTCCGCTCCGGCCGGGTCTAGCCTCACGATGTGGACAATTCAACCGCTGGCGAGCTGACGCCGAACCGCACCCGGCCCCGCGTCGGCCACATCCAGTTCCTGAACTGCATGCCCCTGTACTGGGGCCTCGCACGGACCGGGACCCTGCTGGACTTCGAGCTGACCAAGGACACCCCCGAGCGGCTCAGCGAGCAGCTCGTGCGCGGCGAGCTGGACATCTCGCCCGTGACCCTCGTCGAGTTCCTCCGCAACGCCGACGACCTGGTCGCCTTTCCCGACCTCGCGGTCGGCTGCGACGGCCCGGTGATGTCGTGCGTGATCGTCTCGAAGGTGCCGCTGGCGGAGCTGGACAAGGCGCGGGTGGCCCTCGGGTCGACGTCGCGCACCTCCGTACGGCTGGCGCAGCTGCTCCTTGCCGAGCAGTACGGCGTGGAGCCCGACTACTACACGTGCCCGCCGGACCTCGGCCTGATGATGCGCGAGGCGGACGCCGCCGTGCTCATCGGGGACGCGGCCCTGCGTGCCTCGCTGCACGACGCGCCCCGGCTCGGCCTCCAGGTCCACGACCTGGGGCAGATGTGGAAGGAGTGGACGGGGCTGCCGTTCGTCTTCGCGGTGTGGGCGGCCCGCAAGGACTATCTGGCGCGCGAACCGCACCACGTGCACACGGCCCACGAGGCGTTTCTGGCATCCCGGGACCTGTCCCTCGCGGAGGTCGACCGGGTCGCCGATCAGGCCGCCCGCTGGGAGGACTTCGACGCGGATCTCCTGGAGAAGTACTTCACGACGCTGGACTTCCGCTTCGGGCCGGACCAGATCGAGGGCGTGCGGGAGTTCGCGCGCAGGACCGGCGCGACCACCGGCTATCCGGAGGACGTCCACGTCACCCTGCTCGGCGAGTAGCGAGTAGCGAGTAGGGAGCGACGAGTAGCGAGCGGCGAGCCGTCGGTCGCGGGCGGGGAGAAGCGGCCCGACGGGGGAGCACGTGCCGGCGGGCGGTGCGCACGTCGCTACGCGGCGGGCACCGGCGCCTTCAGGTGCGAGCTGAGCCAGCTCAGGCTGCCCGCCTCCATGCCCCGCACGTACGTCGCCGGGTTGTGGACGCCGTCCGGGACGACCTGGAGCCGGGTCTTGATCGGGCCCTTGCCGAACTCCCTGATGAATCGGTTGACCCGGGGGATCAGCGTTTCCGTGGACCCCACCTGGAACGCCAGGTAGACGTCCGGGGCGTCCTTGCGCCCGAGCAGGTCACCGGCCAGCTTGCGCGGGTTGTTCGCGAGCTTCTCCCGCGGGTGGCCCTTCCACAGAGGGGAATCCGGAACGATGTCCGGACCCGACGAGATGGCCGCCTTGAAACGGTTCGGGTACTTGAGTACGGATTTCAGCGCGACGAATCCGCCGGACGACGAACCCATGAACGCCCAGCCGTCCCGCGAATCGAAGGTACGGAAATTCGCCCGGACGAAATCGGGAACGTCCTGTGTCATCCAGGTGCCCATCTTCGGCCGGCCCGGGATATCGCTTCCGTCGTAATAGCGCTTTTCCGGATTCAGCACGGGCATCACGACGAGGAAGGGCAGGCCGGTACCCTCGTCCGCCATCCTCGCGACGGTGTCGAGGAACCGGTTGGTGGGTTTCGTCCAGTAGTTGCTGTCGAATCCGTACGACCCAGGCAGTGCGATCAGTACGGGGAAGCCGCTGTCCGCGTACCGGGGGTCGAAGTACTGCTTGGGTGCCCACACCCAGACCTTGCCGGTGAACCCGGACTTCATTCCGGTCAGCGTCGTCTGCGCGATCTTGGTGCCGTCGTCCAGGGTGCGGAAGACGGAGAAGTCCGCGCGCGGTCCCGTCGGCAGGAGGCTCTTGGCGTCGTGGGCGGTGGCGGAGGACCGGTCGAGGCCGCTCTTGCGGACCGCGCCGCCGTTGCCGTCCGCCGAGTTGAAGCTGTACGGATCGCCCTCGTCGGAGCAGGCCGTCAGCGACAGGAGGGTCGCGGAGCCGATCAGGGTGACGGCTATCAGGCGGCTGGTCAGGCGATTCATTCTCGGACTCCGGGCGGACGGCGGGGTGGGGGACGGATGGTGGCGGGTGGGTGCGGTGGGGGTCGCGCAGAGGAAGATGCGGCTGCCGCTGCTTCGGTTCGCCCCATGCCCGAATTGTCCGAGTGATTGCGTACACGTCGGGCCTACTGTGGTCCGCGGTACGAGTGCAGGGTCGGTTCTTCGGGGGAGCGCACGCCATGCAACCGCTGGAAGCGGATCAACCGCAGAATATCGGTGACTACCGGCTGCTCGGGCGGCTGGGGTCGGGCGGCATGGCCGGCGCGCCGCACGGCACCGCCACGGTGACCTGGTCCTCACCCGCACCCCGGACGGCGCGCTCCGGTACGGGTCACCCTCCGCGCAGCAGGGCAAGCCGCACGGCACGCTCACCCGGCGTCAGGGCTGCCCCTCACCAGGTCTCCTGGGTCGCGTCCGCCCGCTCGGTGCGGCGTGCGCCGTCCTTCAGCAGGCGGGGAGCGAGCAGCGGGAAGAGCAGTACGGACACCATGGCCGCACCGACCAGTGCGGCGGCCTCGCCCGCCGTGAGGACGTTCTCGTCCAGGCCGATGGTGGTGATGGCGACGACCAGGGGCAGGCAGGTGGCCGAGTACAGGGCCAGCGAGGTGCGCTGCCGGCGGGACAGGTCGCGCGGGGCGAGCAGGTAGGCCGGGCCGCCGCGCAGCAGCAGGAACAGCAGCAGGAAGACCGGCAGGAGCAACAGGGGGCGGCCGCCGGAGAACAGGGCGTCGAGGTCGAAGTCGATGCCGGTGACGATGAAGAAGAGGGGCACCAGGAACCCGAAACCCATCGCTTCGATCCTGCCGAGGACCTCGCCGCTGTGCTCGGGGGCGGCGCCGGCCAGGACGAGCCGGGTGAGGAGCCCGGCGGCGAAGGCGCCGAGCAGGGTGTCCAGGCCGAAGGCGTACGACAGGCCGAGCATCGCGGCGAGCAGCAGCATCACCAGCCGGACCGCGAACTGGCCGCTGCTGTGCAGGGTCTTGGCGATGATCCGCGAGAACCACGGCGGGCGCGGCCGCAGCGCCCAGAACACCGCGCCCGCCGTAATGGCGGCGAAGGCGCACAGCAGCACCGTCGAGATGCCCGGCGACCGGCCGCTGAGCAGCAGCGAGATGGCGATGATCGGGCCGAACTCGCCGACCGTGCCGAAGGCCATGACCACCGTGCCGAAACGGCCCTCCAGCCTCCCCGAGTCACGCAGCATCGGCAGGACGGCGCCGAGCGCGGTACTGGTCAGCGCGGTCCCGATGACGAAGCTCTTGGCGACCTCACCGCCGGTGAGCGCGAACGCGGCTCCCAGCGCGACCAGCAGGGTCACCACCCAGGCCGCCACGGATCGGCGCAGGGTGTCGCCGCGTACCGTCCGGAACTCGATCTCGTACCCGGCCAGGAAAATCAGCATTGCCAGGCCCAGGTGGGAGAGCGTGTCGATGAGTTCGTCGTGGTGCGCCCAGCCGAGCACGTCGGGGCCGACAACGATGCCGAGGGCGATCTCGAAGATCGCCACGGGTACGGCCAGCCGACGGGCGGTCAGATACGCCAGCAGGGGCGCGAGGACCGCGACGGCCATGATCAGGATGAGGGTCCCGGGGTGCGACATGGGTACTGATTAGCATAAATTGGCGCAAAGTGGACCTCCGGGGCCTCGTGGTGGGTCTCCGTGGGCGATCGACGAGTCCGTCTCCGGAGGTTCGATGAGTCCGCACGCCGCACCCGCCCCGCCCCGTCCCGCGGCCCCCGATTCCGCTCCCCGCCCGGGTCTGTGGCGGCGCTGCCTGTTCGGCGGGCTCGCCCTGTGGATCCTGGCGGCCGTCGTCACGTACGCGACCCGGAACACCACCCTGCTGCCCACCCTGATCCTGCTCGGCAGCTTCCTCGTGCCGCTGGTCTTCGTCCTGTGGGCGTACGAGCGGCACGGCCGCGACCTCGGCCTGGGGCTGATCGCGGGCTGCTTCGTGACCGGCGGCATTCTCGGTGTGCTGGGTGCGTCGGTCATGGAGAGCTATCTGCTGCGCCCGTCGTGGTGGATGTTCATCGGCGTCGGCCTCATCGAGGAGCTGGCCAAGCTGCTGGCGCTGGTCTTCGTCGTGCGCCGGCACAGGCAGCTGCGGGGACTGCGTGCCGGTCTGGTCCTCGGTGCGGCCGTCGGCTTCGGCTTCGCCGCGTTCGAGTCGGCCGGGTACGCCTTCAACTCCGTCGTCACCCTGCGGGGCCTCGACCTTCGCGCGCTGCTGGAGACCGAGGTGCTGCGCGGCCTGCTGGCCCCCTTCGGGCACGGTCTGTGGACCGCGATCGCGGGCGGGGCGCTGCTGGGCTTCCGCTCGCCCGACGGCCGCTTCCGCTTCTCGGGCCCGGTCCTCGGCACCTATCTGGGCGTCTCCCTGCTGCACGCCCTGTGGGACTCCATGCACGGCCTCGCCATCTGGATCGTCGCCCGTCTCGCACCCGCCGACGACCTGCAGCGCTCCCTGTTCGCCCAGGGACACATCCCGGAACCGACCGCGGCGCAGCAGCACCTGTTCACCCTCTTCTCCGTGGGCGGCCTGATCCTGGTCTCGCTGGTCGGCGTGGCCTGGCTCGCCACCCTGGCCCGCTCCTCCCGCGCCCGCACGCCGGCCCCGCCGCCCCGCGGAGGGACCCCGGACCGCGCGTGACACGGGCTGCTGCTGTTCAGCCGGCTGCTCAAGGGGGTGTTGCAGGAAGGGCCTTTCACCGACATTGTGGCCGGGCGGCTGTTCTTCCTCGGCTGGTTCGTCGCCGTGGGCTCCCCGCTCGCGGGTCTCCTGGCGGGCTGGTCGGATTCCTGGCTGGTCGGCAGCATGGCACCCATGGTGGGTTCCGGCCCGACGGTCGCCGGGCCGCAGGTGCTCGTCCTCGCGGGACTGGCCGCCGTCGTCCTGGGGAAGATCATGCGCGAGGGCGTACGCATGCGAGAGGACCTCGAAGGGACCGTCTGATGCCCGAAGAGGAACCCCACTCGATCCGGATCCACCTCGACCGCCTCCTCGCCGCACGCGGCATGACGCTCACCGAACTGTCCGCACAGGTCGGCATCACCGTCGTGAACCTGTCCGTGCTGAAGAACGGGCGCGCCAAGGCCGTCCGCTTCTCGACCCTGTCGCGGCTCTGCGAGGTGCTGGAGTGCCAGCCCGGGGACCTGATCAGCCACGACCCCGCCGGTCCCGCCCACCCCACCGGTCCCGCCGGACCGGCCTGAACGGGGCCCCGCCGGGGCGCGGTCCGGCCGCCCACGGCGGGGCCACCGCCCTGGCGTACGCTGGATCGGTCTTGCCGTACGCCCCGCACCCTGCCGTGCACCCCTTTGGGAAGGAACCGCCCCGGTGACCGAGAAGGCCGACCTCCAGTCAGTCCTTGACCGTGCCGCCGAGGGTGGCCGCATCACCCCCGAGGAGGCCCTCGACCTGTACCGGGACGCCCCGCTGCACGCGCTGGGCCAGGCCGCCGACGCCGTGCGCCGCCGCCGTTACGCAGGTACCGAGCACATCGCGACGTACATCATCGAGCGCAACATCAACTACACGAACTCGTGCGTCACGGCGTGCAAGTTCTGCGCCTTCTACGCCGCGCCGAAGAGCCCCGACGTGTGGACCCGCGACCTGGACGACATCCTGCGCCGCTGCGCGGAGACCGTCGAGCTGGGCGGCACGCAGATCATGTTCCAGGGCGGCCACCACCCGGACTACGGCGTCGAGTACTACGAAGAGCACTTCTCGGCGATCAAGAAGGCGTACCCGCAGCTGGTCATCCACTCCCTCGGTGCCTCCGAGGTCGAGCACATGGCCCGCATCTCCAGGGTGAGCACCAAGGAAGCGATCCAGCGGATCCACGCCGCCGGGCTCGACTCCTTCGCGGGCGCCGGCGCCGAGCTGCTCCCGGCCCGCCCCCGCAAGGCCATCGCGCCGCTCAAGGAGTCCGGCGAGCGCTGGCTGGAGATCATGGAGGAGGCGCACCGCCTCGGCGTCGAGTCGACGTCCACCATGCTCATGGGCACGGGCGAGACCAACGCCGAGCGCATCGAGCACCTGCGCATGATCCGCGACGTACAGGACCGGACCGGCGGCTTCCGCGCGTTCATCCCGTACACCTACCAGCCGCAGAACAACGCGCTGAAGGGACGGACGCAGGCCACCCTCTTCGAGTACCTCCGCATGATCGCCATCGCGCGGATCTTCCTCGACAACGTCGCGCACATCCAGGGTTCCTGGCTGACCACCGGCAAGGAGGTCGGCCAGCTCTCCCTGCACTACGGCGCGGACGACCTCGGCTCGATCATGCTGGAGGAGAACGTCGTCTCGTCCGCCGGAGCCAAGCACCGCTCCAACCGGATGGAGATCATCGACCTGATCCGCAAGGCGGGGCGGGTCCCGGCGCAGCGCGCCACGACGTACGAGCACCTCGTCGTGCACACCGACCCGGCGAACGACCCGGTCGACGACCACGTCGTCTCGCACCTCTCCTCCACGGCGATCGAGGGCGGTACCGCTCACCCCGAGCTGAAGCTCCTCGCCTCCAACTGAGGCCGTTGTGCCGACCATTCACCGGGCGCGCGGCATCCGTACCGCGGACGGCGCGCAGGACCCGGCCGGCGACGCGGTCGTCGTGGACGGCGACCGCATCACGGCCGTCGGCGGGTACGACGAACTGGCCGCGCGCGTCGGCGCGGGTGCGCGGACCAGGGAGTGGGACGGACATCTCGCCCCCGGACGCTTCGAGCCGGACGCCGTCGCCCTCCTCCAGGCGCACTACTGGCCCGACCCCCGCGAGGCCGCCGAGTTCGGCACCGAGCCCCTCTCCGGGGCGCGGCTGCACGGCCTCGGGATGACCGGCGAGCGATGGGGGGCGAGCGCCCGGCGGGGCGTACAGCGCCTGCTCGCGCAGGGCGTGACCGCCGTCGCGGGCCCGTTCACCCATCCTGCCGTACGGGCCGCCGTCGACCGTTCGCCGGTACGGGTGCTGCCCGCGCCGCGCCCGGACCCGCTCACGTCCTCGGCCGTCGCCGACTTCGCGGTCTTCGCGGAGCCGGGCGGGGAGTGCCTGGCGACAGTGGTCGGGGGACGACTGGTGTTCCGGCGGGCCTGAGCCCCCGGGGGAGCCGCCGGGCGGACGGCGGTGCGGGTGCGGCGCGGCCGGCCGCGCGGATTCCCGGAACTCGGGGAGCCCCGGCTCAGAGAGCCGCCCATGCCTGCCCCTCCGCCAACCGGCACAATGGCCGGGTGACCCGAGCATCCCTGGACAAGCAGCCGCACGAAGTCGCCTCGATGTTCGACGACGTGGCGGCGAACTACGATCTCACCAACACCGTGCTCTCCCTCGGCCAGGACCGCTTCTGGCGCAAGGAAGTGGCGAAGGCGGTGGACGCCGGGCCGGGCAAGCGGATCCTCGACCTCGCCGCCGGCACCGCCACCTCCTCGCTCCCCTTCGCGGCGACCGGGGCGTACGTCGTGCCCTGCGACTTCTCCGTCGGCATGCTGCGGGAGGGCAAGCGCAAGCACCCGCACCTGCCGCTCACCGCGGGCGACGCGACCAAGCTGCCCTTCCACGACAAGTCCTTCGACGTCGTCACCATCTCCTTCGGGCTGCGCAACGTCGTCGACACGGACGCCGCGCTGCGCGAGATGTTCCGGGTGACGAAGAAGGGCGGACGGATCGTGATCTGCGAGTTCTCCCAGCCGACCTGGGCGCCCTTCCGCACCGTCTACACCGAGTACCTGATGCGGGCGCTGCCGCCGGTCGCCACGGCCGTCTCCAGCAACCCCGAGGCGTACGTCTACCTCGCCGAGTCCATTCGCGCGTGGCCCGACCAGCGCGGCCTCGCGACCAGGCTCCAGGGCGCCGGATGGTCCCAGGTCGCCTGGCGCAACCTGTCGGGCGGCATCGTGGCGCTCCACCGGGGTGTACGGGTCTGATGGGCACGGCAGGCGGCGGGGGAGCGGCGGCCGGGCAGACGGCACACGGGCCCCAGCCCGAACCCGACCCGCCCGTCGACTTCGACTTCCAGAGCATCCTCGGACAGATCGAGGAGGACATCCGCCCGCAGATCGGCAGGGGCCAGATCGCGGCGTACATTCCGGCCCTCGCCTGCGTCGAGCCCGGCTTCGGCATGGCCGTCGCCGATCTCGACGGCAAGGTGTACGGGGTGGGGGACTGGCAGCGGCCCTTCTCCACCCAGTCCATCACCAAGGTCTTCGCCCTCGCGCTCGCCCTGGCCCAGGGCGGCGACGACCTGTGGAAGCGGGTCGGACGGGAGCCGTCCGGCAACCCGTTCAACTCCCTGGTGCAGCTGGAGTACGAGAACGGCATCCCCCGCAACCCGTTCATCAACGCGGGTGCGCTCGTCGTCACCGACCGCCTGCAGACCCTCACCGGCGACGCGAGCAGCGAACTCCTCGAATTCGTACGCCAGGAGAGCGGCAACCCGGACGTCGCCTTCGACCCCGAGGTCGCCACCTCCGAGTCCGACAACGGCGACCGCAACGCCGCCCTGGCCTACTTCATGGCCTCGTACGGCAACATCGCCAACTCCATCCCCGCCCTCCTCGACCACTACTTCTGGCAGTGCTCGATCGAGATGAACTGCGCCGACCTGGCCCTGGCCACCCGCTTCCTGGCCCGCCACGGGCTGCGCGCCGACGGCACCCGGCTGCTGCCGCGCCGCCTCGCCAAGCAGATCAACGCGGTGATGATGACCTGCGGGACGTACGACGCGGCGGGCGAGTTCGCCTACCGGGTCGGACTGCCCGGCAAGAGCGGCGTCGGCGGCGGGATCGTCGCGGTGGTGCCCGGGGTGTGCACGGTGTGCGTGTGGAGCCCGGGGCTCGACGCCCAGGGGAACTCGGTGGCGGGCATAGCGGCACTGGACCGGTTCACCACGTTGACGGGGCTCTCGGTGTTCTAGCAGGCGGGCCCGTCGCGGGGGTTCTGCGGGAACCGCCGGGCGGGCAGGATGAGTCAGTGCAGTCACCCACGGCCGACTGGGCGTGACCGACCGCTCATCCCCTGCCCTTCCCCGGAGCCCCTCATGGCGCTGAACTGTCCCCACTGTGCGACCGCCACCCCCGAGGAGGCCCGCCTCTGCGCGAGCTGCGGAGAGGTACGGAAGGAGGCGGCGGACCCGGAGTCCGGGGCGACGCCCGTACCGCCCCGTACGGCGACCCGGGTGGACCCGCCCCTCCCGGGCCCCGCGTCCGTTCCGTGGCCCCCGGTGGGTCCTCCGGCTGACGACCGGTCGACTCCCGTGCAGCAGAGGGCCGACGACCTGCCCGAGGGGCCGGTCGGACGGGAGGGGACCACCGCGGACGGAGGGCGCAGCGGCACGTCCGCCGCGGACATGGCGGCCGCCGTCACGCAGAGCCGTATCGACCCGCCGGCCGCCCCACCCCGGCCCGAGCCCCCGTACCGGCCGGAGTCCCCGTACCGGCCGCCGCCCGTTCACGCGCCCACCGCGGCCGGCCGGCCCGCGGAACCGGCCGCCGCCCATCCGGCCACCGTCGGCCCCGGCTTCGTGTTCCCGGTCGGACCCGCTCCCGCCCCCGCGACCCGGCCCCGGCGGCCCCTCGCCGTCTGGGCCGGCACCCTGCTCGGTGCCGTCGTGGTCGGGGGCGGCATCACCGCGGGCGTCCTGTTCCTGGAGGACAGGGACTCCGGGGGTGGTGCGGGCGCGCAGAGCGTGGCGAGCGCCCCCGCCTCCAGCCCCGCCGGACCCGCTCCCGCCCCCGGCCCCGCGCAGGGCGACACTCCCACCGCCGAGGACGGCAGCCCCCGCAGCGACCCCTCCCCTCCCCGGCCCGCGCCGGAGGTTCCCGCCGCTCCCTCCGACGTCCCCGGCGAATCGGACGACGTGGCGCCGCCCCCGGACACGGGGGCGGCCCCCGCCGGGTTCAGACAGGCCGACGACCCCGAGGGGTTCGCCCTGCTCGTCCCCGAGGTCTGGCACCGCATCGGGAACCGCCAGGGACAGGTCACCTACGGCGGCAGTACGGGCATGGAGCACCTGCTGGTGGGCGTCGTCCGGAACCCCGACTACGCCTCCTCGTACGAGAACTTCCGCAACCTGGAGCAGGTGACCCGCAAGCGGCAGAGCGGCTACCAGCGCATCCGGCTGGAGCGCAACACCTTCCAGGGCCGCCCCGGCGCCGTCTGGGAGTACACGTACCTCAGGAAGGGGAGCGGCGAGCGGATCCGCGCCATCGACCAGGGCTACATCGCCGCGAACGGCACGGACTACTCGCTCTACACCACGGCCCGGGAACGGGACTGGCCGCGCGCCCAGGAGATCTTCGGGCACGCGACCGCCTCGTGGCGGCTCACCGAGTGAAAGGCGGGGCGGGGCCTCCCGCACGAGGCCCCGCCCGCCCGCCGGACGTCAGAGCGACAACGTGAAGCGGTAGCCCCTGCGCTCCGGTTCCGACCGCGGCACGACGAACGTCTCCGCCCTGTGCATCCCCAGCCGCTCGCAGACCGCCAGCGACCGTGCGTTGCGCGCGTCGACCATGGCCGACACCTCCCGTACGCCCGCCGCCCGCAGCCGTACCAGCGTCGCCTGCGCGGCGGCGGTCACATACCCGCGCCCCCAGTACTCGCGCCCCAGCCGCCACCCGATCTCGATCTCGCCGACCGGCCCGAAGTGCTGGTGGGGCCACGGCTGCGCACCGGTGAAGCCGATCACCGTGTCGTTCTCGTCGAGCAGCGTCCACAGGCAGAAGCCCAGTTCGGCGTCGTGCTTGCGCTGCCGGGCCGTCAGCTCCTCGTACACCGAGACGCCGTGCGGCCTTCCGCCGTGGAACTCCATGACCTCAGGGTTCTTGAAGGCGTCGTACCAGGCGTACGCGTCCTCCTCGGTCGGTACACGCAGCCGCACGGCGGGCAGCACCGCGGGCAGCGCGGGAGAGGCGGGCGGAGTGAGGGTCATGAGGGCAGCCCTTCAGATGTGTGAGGAGTACGCCCCCATAGACTGCCCTTCGGCTTGTGCAGTCAAGGCACCCAGTCGACACACAATCCCTGTGACCCCCTCACCCCACCGCCTTCGAGTCTTACGGGAGATTCCGCCGTGACCGAGCAGCCCGCGACCGCGCCCCCCTCCGAGCACAGTGCAGATGTGATCGTCGTCGGGGCCGGACCCGCCGGCTCCGCCACCGCGTACTACCTGGCCAAGGCCGGTCTCGACGTACTCCTCCTCGAAAAGACGGCCTTCCCGCGCGAGAAGGTCTGCGGCGACGGCCTCACCCCCCGGGCCACCAAGCAACTGGTGTCCATGGGCATCGACATCTCCGAGGAAGCGGGCTGGCTCCGCAACAAGGGGCTCAGGATCATCGGCGGCGGGCAGCGGCTCCAGCTCGACTGGCCGGAACTGGCGTCCTTCCCCGACTACGGACTCGTCCGCAGGCGCGACGACTTCGACGAGCAGCTCGCCCGGCAGGCGCAGAAGGCGGGCGCCCGGCTGTACGAGCGGTGCAACGTCGGCGCACCGGTCCTGGACCCGCGCACCGGCCGCATCACCGGCGTCGAGGCCAAGCTCGGCGAGGAGAAGCTCCCCGTCACCTTCCACGCCCCGCTCGTCGTCGCCGCCGACGGCAACTCCACCCGGCTGTCCCTCGCGATGGGCCTGCACCGCCGCGAGGACCGCCCGATGGGCGTCGCGGTGCGCACGTACTTCACCTCGCCCCGCCACGACGACGACTACCTCGAATCCTGGCTGGAGCTCTGGGACCGGCGCGGCCCCCAGGACCGCCTCCTGCCCGGCTACGGCTGGATCTTCGGCATGGGCGACGGCACGTCCAACGTGGGCCTGGGCATCCTCAACTCCTCCAAGGCGTTCAAGGAGCTGGACTGGCGCGAGGTGCTCAAGGCCTGGTGCGCCTCGATGCCCGCCGAGTGGGGCTACACCCCGGAGAACATGACCATGCCCATCCGGGGCGCGGCCCTCCCCATGGCCTTCAACCGGCAGCCGCACTACACCAAGGGACTGCTGCTGGTCGGTGACGCGGGCGGCCTCGTCAACCCCTTCAACGGAGAGGGCATCGCCTACGCGATGGAGTCCGGCCACATCGCCGCCGACGTCATCGTGCAGGCCCACGCCCGCGCCACCCCCGCCCAGCGCGAAATGGCCCTGGCCCGCTACCCGCAGGTCCTCAAGGACACGTACGGCGGGTACTACACGATGGGCCGCGCGTTCGTGAAGCTCATCGGCAACCCCAAGATCATGAAGCTGGCCACGGAACGGGGCCTCACCCACCCGGTCCTGATGCGCTTCACCCTCAAGATGCTCGCCAACCTGACGGACCCGACGGGCGGCGACGCGATGGACCGCATCATCAACGGCCTGGCGAAGGTCGCGCCGAACTCGTAGCGGCCGGCGCGGGGTGCCGCGCGCGGGCCGCAGGAGCACGTTGTTCCTTACCGACTTGTCGAGTCACGGGGGTTCCGCGCGCGGGCGGGCGGCCGGGAGAGCCGGGGCCGCCCGCGCGCGCGGCCCCCGCCCTCCCCGGCCCCCTCGCGGCGGGGAGCACCCCGTCCCGCCCACGTCCTCCGGGGCCCCGCCCCGGCCCTTGGAGCAGCCGTGCAGCATCCCGCCACCCCTCCCCTCACCCCCGGCGACATCAATGCCGCCGCCGAGCGGATCGCCGGGCACGTACGTCCCGTCACCGTCGCCCCGGCGCACGGCAGCACCGTCCTCGCCCTCGAATTCATGCAGCACACCGGCAGCTTCAAGGCGCGCGGCGCCATGAACTTCCTCCTCGCCCACCGCGAGGCGGGCCTGCTGCCCGACGCCGGGCTCACCCTCGCCTCCGGCGGCAATGCCGGGCTCGCCTGTGCCTGGGCGGCCCGTGCGCACGGGGTGCGTGCCACGGTCTTCCTGCCGGAGACGGCGCCGCCGGTGAAGGTCGCCAGGCTGCGCTCGTACGGTGCGGAGGTACGGCTCGTCGGCAGGCGGTACGACGAAGCGCGCGCCGCCTGCGAGGAGTTCGCCGTGTCCTCCGGCGCGCTCGCCTCCCACGCGTACGACCACCCGCTCATCGCGGCCGGTGCGGGCACCCTCACGGAGGAGATCCTGCGCCGGGTCCCGGACGGCCTGGACACCCTCGTCGTCTCCGTCGGCGGCGGCGGACTCCTCGCCGGGGTCGCGACCGCCGCCCTGGAAGCGGGAGTCGAGGTCGTCGCCGTCGAGCCGGAGAACTGCCGCGCCCTGAACGCCGCCCTCGCCGCAGGCCACGTCGTCGACGCCGCCGTGGACTCGGTGGCCGCCGACTCCCTCGGCGCGACCCGGGTGTCGGAGACCGCGCTGGCCGTCGCGCGCCGTCGGGGGGTGCGCTCCGTCCTCGTACCGGACGCGGCGATCGTACGGGCGCGGCAGCAGCTCTGGGACGAGCACCGCCTCGCCGTCGAGCACGCGGCGGCCACGGCCTGTGCGTACACCCCGGAGCCCGGCGAGCGCACCGCGATCGTGCTGTGCGGGGCGAACACGGGCCTCGGGGACCTCGCCTGACAGCCGTCCGGCTCCCTCAGCGGAAATCGGCGGCGTGGTCCCTGGCCCACTCCTGGTACGTGCGCCCCGGGCGCCCCAGTGCCTCGGCGAGGTCCGGCCAGGGCTCCATCAGCTTCTCGTACCCGTCGTTGGCCGCGGTGTCGTCGCCGCCGCCGTAGTCCACGAAGCCGAGCAGCAGATCGGCGGACTGCGCGGCGAAGCCGCCCTGGGCGTGCAGTATCTCGCGGGCCCGCTCCCGGGTGACCTCCTCGTACCGCACCTCCTCGCCGAGCGCGGCTCCGATCGCGGCGACCTGTTCGCGCACGGTGACCCGGGCCGGACCGGTCAGCGTGTACGCCTTCCCGTGGTGGCCGTCCTCCCGCAGCGCCGCCACCGCGACCGCCGCGACGTCGGCCTCGTGGACGGGGGAGTCGCCCGGATCGTCCCCGTACGGGTAGCGCACGACCCGTTCCGCCCGCACCATGGGCGCCCAGACCTGGAGCATGTTGGTCATGAACCCGGCCGGGCGCACAAAGGTCCACTCCAGCCCGGACTCCCGTACGGCCTGCTCCACCACCGGGTGCATCACGGTGTCCATCCCGACCGTCACCGCCGCCGCCGACAGCACGGCGATCCGCCGTACCCCCGCGTCCCTGGCGAGCGCGACGACCTCGCGCGCGGTGGCCGGGTGCGGGAAGAGGTAGAGGCGGTCCACGCCGCGCAGCGCGGGCGCCAGACCCGCGGGTACGTCAAGGTCCCCGCCCATCACCTCGACGCCGTCGGGCAGTTCCGCCTCCTCCGGCCGTCGGCTGAGCGCCCGCACCCGCTCCCCGGCCGCCGTCAACTGCCCGACCACCTGCCGCCCCACCACGCCGGTCGCCCCGGTCACCAGAATCGTCATACCGGCAACGTATTCCTCAACGAGGCCAACGCCCGTCCTACTTGACCCGGCCTGGCGCGGTCCCTCCGTGCCACGGCAGGAGGTGACTTCCCTCCCGCCCCACCGCACACCGAAGGGCCGCCGTCCCCGAGCGGGGGGACGACGGCCCTTCGGCCGTGCTCAGGACGAACCGGTGGGATCAGAGAACGCGCACCGCGCCGGTCGGCGGGTCGTAGGAGAGGGGACGCTCCACGACACCCGTGCTGGAGTTCTGCGCGCCGACGAAGTTGCCGCCGCCCACGTAGACGCCCACGTGGTACGCGCTGCCCGCGGCACCCCAGTAAAGGATGTCGCCGGGCTGGAGGTTGTCCAGGCCGACCTGGGTGCCCGCGGTCGACTGCCCCTGCGAGACGCGCGGCAGGTCGACGCCGATGGTGCGGAACGCGGCCTGCATGAGGCCCGAGCAGTCCCAGGCGTTCGGGCCGGTGCTGCCCATGACGTACGCGTCGCCGACCTGCGCCCGCGCGAACGCGATCACGGACGCGGCGCTGCCGGTGGCCTGGGAGGACGAGGCGGTGGACGGGGAGGAAGAGGACGAAGCGGACGCGTTCGTGCCCTTGGCGGACGAGGAGCCCGAGTACGAGCTGAGGTCGGTACGGGCGGAGGACCGCGACGCGCGCTCCTGCTCGGCCTTCTCCTCGGCCTTCTTGCGGGCCTGTTCGGCCTTCTTCTCGGCCTCGGCCTTGCGGTCCGCCTCGGCCAGCGCCTGCTTGGCGTCCTTCATGGCGTCGGTGGCGGCGGCCTGCTGACGGGCCTCACGGTCGTACTCGAACGCGAGGGCCTGGGTGGCCTCGGCGCTCGCGGTGACCGCGGCGGCGGTCGTCGTCGCGCTGTGGGCGACGGGGGTGGTGAGGGTGGGCATCTCGACGGTCTCGTGCACCGGCTCGGCATGCGCCGGGGCGGCTGCACCAGCCACCGCGATGGTGCTGAGAACACCACCGGCAACTCCGGCACGGAGCGCCATCTTCGAGGCGCTGCGGCGGGGCTTCCGGTGACTGGGTATGTGAGCGGTGTGGGACATGAGAACAACCGCTATCAGAGGTAACGAGTCTGCATCAAGAAACGTGGTGTCCGCCACAGCTGCCAACTCGCGAGCCGAATTCGGCGTCCGCGCCGTCTTATTGACGCCGTAAAGGGCAAAACGGACAGCCTGTTTCAACCCTGTGATCAAGGGTTTTCCGCGATACGCCCGAAATGCCCTGACGCCTACCATCCGTTCACACGCATGGCCAAGCCCGCTTGTCTGACGGGGCGTTGAGAGTGACGCAGGTCACACGTCCGGCCCGCTCCGTCCGCCCTCGCGCCAGTTCCTCCGCCGGGGAGGGCCGTCGGCTCGTGAACGCGCGCACGCGTCCACCCGTCTCCGCGGCTCCCCTCGCGAGGGTGAGTGCGCGGAGGGGTGGATGTGCGGGGCGGTCCACGAGGGGCCCGCCGGGCAATTATCACGAGGGTGCGTCCGGCTCCAATTTGCTTGTAGGGGCCACCTCTTGATAGAGCGGCACGCCTCCGACCAGCGACGACGCCACCGAATGTCACGTCTGGTGATCACTCGCGCGCTTCCGGTATGTAGATCACCGCTCATCCGGCTTCATGATCCTTCGTCAGGTGGTGGAGATCACAAAGTCGTTGACGCACCCCGTGTCGCAGATCACAGACCGGCAGGCATAGGATGCGGGGCAGTCAGGCTTGTGAACTGCCTCACATATCCGCGATCTTCATACGGTCCTCGCGGCGAGGCGCACCGGCCCCCCGCTCCGGGGCAAGCACGAGCCCGGCGCGGTCCAACGGTCAAGGACGACTGGAAGGAGCGAGGAGGGTGAATGCTTACGCGCCCATCCTTGTGCTCGGCGCCCTCGGGGCAGGGTTTGCGATCTTCTCCGTGGTCATGGCCACGCTTATCGGTCCCAAGCGCTACAACCGGGCAAAGCTCGAAGCGTACGAGTGCGGCATCGAACCCACTCCGACGCCGGCCGGAGGCGGCCGCTTTCCCATCAAGTACTACCTGACGGCGATGTTGTTCATCATCTTCGACATCGAAATCGTCTTCCTCTATCCGTGGGCGGTCTCCTTCGACGCCCTCGGGATCTTCGGGCTCGTCGAGATGCTGCTCTTCGTGCTCACCGTCTTTGTCGCGTACGCGTATGTGTGGCGTCGCGGCGGCCTGGAATGGGACTGAGGGGCTGAGGGGTCACCCATGGGACTCGAAGAGAAACTGCCGAGCGGATTTCTGCTGACGACCGTCGAACAGGCAGCGGGGTGGGTACGGAAGTCCTCCGTCTTCCCCGCGACCTTCGGCCTCGCCTGCTGCGCCATCGAGATGATGACGACGGGAGCGGGCCGGTACGACCTGGCCCGCTTCGGCATGGAGGTCTTCCGCGGATCGCCGCGACAGGCGGACCTGATGATCGTGGCGGGCCGGGTCAGCCAGAAGATGGCGCCGGTCCTGCGACAGGTCTACGACCAGATGCCGAACCCCAAGTGGGTCATCTCGATGGGGGTCTGCGCCTCCTCGGGCGGCATGTTCAACAACTACGCGATCGTCCAGGGCGTCGACCACATCGTGCCCGTCGACATCTACCTGCCGGGCTGCCCGCCCCGCCCCGAGATGCTCATCGACGCGATCCTCAAGCTCCACCAGAAGATCCAGGGCTCCAAGCTCGGCGTGAACGCGGAGGAAGCGGCCCGCGAGGCGGAGGAGGCGGCCCTCAAGGCGCTCCCCGCCATCGAGATGAAGGGCCTGCTCCGGTGAGCGACAAGCACGTGAACGGCAACAGCCAGGACGAGAGCGCCCCGGAGGGTGTGCCCGCCCAGCGCGACGCGGACGGCGAGGTCATCCGCGTCCGCAAGGGCATGTTCGGTGCCAACGACGGCGGGGACACCACGGGTTACGGCGGCCTCGTCCGCACCATCGCCCTCCCCGGCGCGTCCTCCCGCCCGTACGGCGGCTGGTTCGACGAAGTGGCCGACGAACTCGAAGGCGCGCTGGAGGAGCAGGACCTGCTGCCCTCGAACGCCATCGAGAAGACGGTCGTCGACCGCGGCGAACTCACCTTCCACATCGCCCGCGCGCACCTGCTCCAGGTGGCCCGCACCCTGCGCGACGACCCGGCGCTGCGCTTCGAACTGTGCACCGGCGTGAGCGGCGTGCACTACCCGGAGGACAAGGGCCGTGAACTCCACGCGGTCTACCACCTGCGCTCGCTCACCCATGGCCGGCTGATCCGCCTCGAAGTCAGCGCCCCCGACGCCGACCCGCACGTCCCGTCACTCGTCGCGGTGTACCCCACCAACGACTGGCACGAGCGCGAGGCGTACGACTTCTTCGGCCTGATCTTCGACGGCCACCCCGCCCTGACCCGGATCATGATGCCGGACGACTGGCAGGGCTTCCCGCAGCGCAAGGACTACCCCCTCGGCGGCATCGCCGTCGAGTACAAGGGCGCCCAGATCCCGGCTCCGGACCAGCGGAGGTCGTACTCGTGACCACACCCCCTTCTTCCCCCTCCTCCGCCTCGGCCAGGGAGACCACCGAAGGCACCGTCTACACGGTCACCGGAGGCGACTGGGACGAGGTCGTCCAGTCCGCCGCGAAGGCCGACGACGAGCGCATCGTCGTCAACATGGGCCCCCAGCACCCGTCCACGCACGGCGTGCTGCGACTGATCCTGGAGATCGACGGCGAGACCGTCACCGAAGCCCGCTGCGGCATCGGCTACCTCCACACCGGCATCGAGAAGAACCTCGAATTCCGGAACTGGACGCAGGGCACCACCTTCGTCACACGCATGGACTACCTGACGCCGTTCTTCAACGAGACGGCGTACTGCCTGGGCGTCGAGAAGCTGCTCGGCATCACCGAGCAGATCCCCGACCGGGCCAGCATCATCCGCGTCATGCTGATGGAGCTGAACCGGCTCTCCTCGCACCTGGTGTGCGTGGCCACCGGCGGCATGGAACTCGGCGCCACCACGATCATGATCTACGGCTTCCGGGACCGCGAACTCATCCTGGACGCCTTCGAGCTGATCACCGGACTGCGGATGAACCACGCGTTCATCCGCCCCGGCGGACTCGCCCAGGACCTCCCGCCCGGCGCCATGGACAAGCTCGGCGAGCTGCTGAAGACCATGCGCAAGAACCTGCCGGAGTACGACAAGCTCGCCACCGGCAACCCCATCTTCAAGGCCCGCATGCAGGACGTCGGTTACCTCGACCTCACCGGCTGCATGGCGCTCGGCGCCACCGGCCCGGTCCTGCGCTCCGCCGGCCTGCCGCACGACCTGCGCAAGACCGACCCGTACTGCGGCTACGAGACCTACGACTTCGAGGTCCCCACCGCCGACACCTGCGACTCCTACGGCCGCTTCCTGATCAGGCTCGAAGAGATGCGCCAGTCCCTCGACATCGTCGAGCAGTGCCTGGAACGGCTGAAGAAGCCCGGCGAGGTCATGGTCGCGGACAAGAAGATCGCCTGGCCCGCCCAGCTCGCCATCGGCGCCGACGGGCTCGGCAACTCGCTCGACCACATCAAGAAGATCATGGGCACCTCCATGGAGGCCCTGATCCACCACTTCAAGCTGGTGACCGAGGGCTTCCGGGTCCCCGCCGGGCAGGCGTACGCGGCCGTCGAGTCCCCCAAGGGCGAACTCGGCGCGCACGTCGTCTCCGACGGCGGCACCCGCCCCTACCGGGTCCACTTCCGGGACCCGTCCTTCACCAACCTCCAGGCCATGGCGGCGATGTGCGAGGGCGGCCAGATCGCCGACGTCATCGTCGCGGTGGCATCCCTCGACCCCGTGATGGGAGGCGTCGACCGATGACCGATGTGTCACTGGGCATGCCCCAACTGCCCGCCCCCGCCTACCCGGACGAGGTCCGGGCCCGCCTCGAAGCGGACGCCGGGGAGGTGATCGCCCGCTACCCCGACAGCCGCTCCGCCCTGCTGCCCCTGCTGCACCTCGTGCAGTCCGAGGAGGGGTACGTCTCGCGCACCGGCATGGCGTTCTGCGCCGACGTCCTCGGCCTCACCACCGCCGAGGTCACCGCGGTCGCCACCTTCTACACGATGTACCGGCGCAAGGCCTCCGGCGACTACCAGGTCGGCGTCTGCACCAACACCCTGTGCGCCGTCATGGGCGGCGACGCCATCTTCGACGAGCTGAAGAGCTACCTCGGCGTCGGCAACAACGAGACCACCGGCGACGGCAAGGTCACCCTCGAACACATCGAGTGCAACGCCGCCTGCGACTACGCCCCCGTGGTGATGGTCAACTGGGAGTTCTTCGACAACCAGACCCCGGAGTCGGCGAAGAAACTCGTCGACGACCTGCGGTCCGGCCGCCCCGTCGAGCCCACCCGGGGTGCACCCCTGTGCACGTACAAGGAGACCGCCCGCATTCTCGCCGGGTTCCCCGACGAGCGCCCGGGAGCGGTCGAGGCGTCCGGCGGCGCCGGACCCGCCTCACTGATCGGCCTGAAACTCGCCAAGGGCGAGGTGCCGGGCCGGACCCGCGTCGTGTCGCCGCGCGGCGAGCACCGGCAGGACGCCGGGCAGGACGGCCCGCAGAGCGGTTCCGAACACCTCAGCTCGCACGACGCCCCGCAGTCCACCTCGGCCTCCGACCCGGCCGCGGCACCCGAGCAGCACCCGCAAGGACCCTCGTCAGAGGAGGGGGAGTGATGACCTTGGCAGCCGAGATCAACAGCAACGGCAACGGTGACAGCCCGGAGAAGCTGCTCTCGCCCGTCCTGTCCGCGTTCTGGGACGACCCGCAGTCCTGGACGCTGGAGACCTACCGCAGGCACGAGGGGTACGAGGGCCTGCGCAAGGCCCTCGCCATGACCCCGGACGACCTCATCGCGTACGTCAAGGACTCCGGCCTGCGCGGTCGCGGCGGCGCCGGATTCCCCACCGGAATGAAGTGGCAGTTCATTCCGCAGGGCGACGGAAAGCCGCACTACCTGGTGGTCAACGCCGACGAATCGGAACCGGGGACCTGCAAGGACATCCCGCTCCTCTTCGCGAACCCGCACAGCCTCATCGAGGGCATCGTCATCGCGTGCTACGCGATCCGCTCGCACCACGCCTTCATCTATCTGCGCGGAGAGACCGTCCCCGTACTGCGCAGGCTGCACGAGGCCGTGCGGGAGGCGTACGCCGCCGGCTACCTCGGGACGAACATCCTCGGCAGCGGACTCGACCTCGAACTCACCGTGCACGCGGGGGCGGGCGCGTACATCTGCGGAGAGGAGACCGCGCTGCTCGACTCGCTCGAAGGCCGGCGCGGCCAGCCCCGGCTGCGTCCCCCCTTCCCCGCGGTCGCCGGGCTCTACGCCTGTCCCACTGTGGTCAACAACGTCGAATCGATCGCCTCGGTTCCCGCGATCCTCAACAAGGGCAAGGACTGGTTCCGTTCGATGGGCAGCGAGAAGTCCCCGGGCTTCACGCTGTACTCGCTGAGCGGCCACGTCACCAACCCCGGCCAGTTCGAGGCCCCGCTCGGCATCACCCTGCGGCAGCTGCTCGACATGAGCGGCGGCATGCGCGCCGGGCACCGGCTCAAGTTCTGGACCCCCGGCGGCTCCTCGACGCCGATGTTCACCGACGAGCACCTCGACGTGCCCCTGGACTACGAGGGCGTCGGCGCCGCCGGTTCCATGCTCGGCACCAAGGCGCTCCAGTGCTTCGACGAAACCACCTGCGTCGTGCGGGCCGTCACCCGGTGGACGGAGTTCTACGCCCACGAGTCCTGCGGCAAGTGCACCCCCTGCCGCGAGGGCACCTACTGGCTCGTCCAGTTGCTGCGGGACATCGAGGCCGGCAAGGGCCACATGGCCGACCTCGACAAGCTCAACGACATCGCCGACAACATCAACGGCAAGTCCTTCTGCGCGCTCGGAGACGGAGCGGCCTCGCCGATCTTCTCCTCGCTCAAGTACTTCCGCGAGGAGTACGAGCAGCACATCACCGGCAAGGGCTGCCCCTTCGACCCCGCCAAGTCGACCCTCTGGGCCGACCGGCACGCAGACAGCACGGAGGTGAACGCATGACCGTCACGACCAACAGCGCGCCCTCCGGGGGCGGCGAGGCGGCGGTCCCCCCGGAGGATCTCGTCTCGCTGACGATCGACGGCATCGAGATCAGCGTCCCCAAGGGCACGCTGGTGATCCGCGCCGCCGAACTCCTCGGCATCGAGATCCCCCGGTTCTGCGACCACCCCCTCCTCGACCCGGCCGGCGCCTGCCGCCAGTGCATCGTCGAGGTCGAGGGCCAGCGCAAGCCGATGGCCTCCTGCACCATCACCTGCACCGACGGAATGGTGGTGAAGTCCCAGCTCACCTCGCCCGTCGCCGACAAGGCGCAGCGCGGTGTGATGGAACTGCTCCTCATCAACCACCCGCTGGACTGCCCCGTCTGCGACAAGGGCGGCGAGTGCCCGCTGCAGAACCAGGCCATGTCGCACGGCGACCCCGACTCCCGGTTCGACGGCAGGAAGCGGACGTACGAGAAGCCCGTCCCGATCTCCACCCAGGTGCTCCTGGACCGCGAACGGTGCGTGCTGTGCGCGCGCTGCACCCGGTTCTCCAACCAGGTGGCGGGCGACCCGATGATCGAGCTGATCGAGCGCGGCGCGCTCCAGCAGGTCGGCACCGGCCAGGGCGACCCCTTCGAGTCGTACTTCTCCGGCAACACCATCCAGATCTGCCCGGTCGGCGCCCTCACCTCCGCCGCGTACCGCTTCCGCTCCCGGCCCTTCGACCTCGTGTCGAGCCCGTCGGTCTGCGAGCACTGCGCCGGTGGCTGCGCCACCCGCACCGATCACCGGCGCGGCAAGGTCATGCGGCGCATGGCGGCCGAGGACCCGGAGGTCAACGAGGAGTGGCTGTGCGACAAGGGGCGGTTCGGCTTCCGCTACGCCCAGCGCCCCGACCGGCTGACCACCCCGCTGGTCCGCAACCCCGACACCGGTGAACTGGAGCCCGCGAGCTGGCCGGAGGCCCTGACGGCGGCGGCCGAGGGGCTGTCCGCCGCACGCGGCCGCGCCGGTGTCCTCACCGGCGGCCGGCTGACCGTCGAGGACGCCTACGCGTACGGCAAGTTCGCCCGGGTCGTCCTGGACACCAACGACGTCGACTTCCGTGCCCGCGTGCACAGCAGCGAGGAGGCCGACTTCCTGGCCGCCCGCGTCGCCGGGCGCGGACGCGACCTCGACGGCACGGGGACGACCTACACCACGCTGGAGAAGGCCCCGGCGGTGCTGCTCGTCGGGTTCGAGTCCGAGGAGGAGGCCCCCGGCGTCTTCCTGCGGCTGCGCAAGGCCCACCGCAAGTACGGCCAGCGCACCTTCGCCGTCGCCTCGCACGCCACCCGCGGCCTGGAGAAGGCGGGCGGCGTCCTGCTGCCCGCCGCCCCCGGCACCGAGACGGAGTGGCTGGACGCGCTCACCTCGCACGCGGGCCTGGACGCCGACGGCGTGCGCGCCGCCGACGCCCTGCGCGAGCCGGGTGCGGTCCTCGTCGTCGGGGAACGCCTGGCCGGGGTGCCGGGAGCGCTGACCGCCGCCGTACGGGCGTCGCTGGCCACCGGTGCGGAACTGGTGTGGATCCCGCGCAGGGCAGGCGAGCGCGGCGCCGTCGAGGCGGGCGCGATTCCGTCGCTGCTGCCCGGCGGACGCCCCGCGACCGACCCCCGCGCGCGCGACGAAGTGGCGGCCGTCTGGGGAGTGGCCGAACTGCCGCACCGCTACGGGCGCGACACCGGCCAGATCGTCGAGGCCGCCGCGACCGGCGAACTGCTCGCCCTGGTCGTCGCGGGCGTCGAAGTCGCGGACCTGCCGGACCCGGCGCGCGCCCGCGCGGCTCTCGACGAGGTGCGCTTCCTGGTCTCGCTGGAGCTGCGGCCCAGCGAGGTCACCGACCGCGCGGACGTCGTCCTGCCGGTGGCCGCCGTCGCCGAGAAGCCCGGCACCTTCCTCAACTGGGAGGGCAGGGCGCGGATGTTCGAGGCCGCGCTCAAGCCCGAGCAGATGACCCGCACGCTCGCGCCGAGCGACGCGCGGGTGCTGCACATGCTGGCCGACGCGATGGCCGCCGCCGCGGGCGGCGACCGGAGCGGCCGGTTCGGGCTGCCGGACCTGAAGTCCGTACGGCGGGAACTGGACCGGCTCGCCGGCTGGGACGGAACGTATGCGTCCGCCCCGCTGGAGACCGCCCGCCCGCTGCCCCGCGCGGGCGCCGGGGAGGCCGTTCTGGCAGGCCACCGGATGCTGCTCGACCAGGGTCGGCTCCAGGACGGCGACGAGGCCCTGGCCGGCACCCGGCACGCGGCCGTGGCCCGGCTCTCCGCCGCCACCGCCGCCGAGACCGGTGTCCGGCACGGTGACGTCCTCGCCGTCACCGGCCCGGCGGGAACCGTCGAACTGCCGCTGTGGATCAGCGAGATGCCCGACCGTGTGGTCTGGCTCCCGATGAACTCCGTGGGCGGCGGCGTCCTCGTCGACACCGGGGCCCGCCCCGGCCAGCTGGTCACCCTCGCCCCCGCCGCCCGTGGCGCCGACTCCGGTGCCGCTTCCCCCACGGAGGTGACGGCATGACGACGTACCCGCTCGCCGTGGAAGACCTGTCGATGTTCGGCACGGACCCCTGGTGGCTCGTCGCGATCAAGGCCGTCTTCTGCTTCGCGTTCCTGATGGTCACCGTGCTCTTCGCCATCGTGTGGGAGCGCAAAGTCGTCGCCTGGATGCAGTTGCGCATCGGGCCCAACCGGCACGGACCGTGGGGTCTGCTCCAGTCGCTCGCCGACGGCATCAAGCTGATGCTCAAGGAGGACGTGGTCGTCAAGCGCGCGGACAAGGTCGTCTACGTCCTCGCGCCGGTGATCGCGGCCATCCCCGCGTTCATGGCGATCGCCGTCATCCCCTTCGGGCCGGCGGGCAACGAGGTGTCGATTTTCGGCCACCGCACGGCGATGCAGCTCACGGACCTGCCCATCGCGATGCTCTACATCCTCGCGTGCGCGTCGGTCGGCATCTACGGCATGGTCCTCGCCGGCTGGTCGTCCGGGTCGACGTACCCGCTCCTGGGCGGTCTGCGCTCCTGCGCGCAGATGATCTCGTACGAGATCGCGATGGGCGCGGCCTTCGCGTCGGTCTTCCTCTACTCGGGGTCGATGTCGACGTCGACGATCGTGGAGGCGCAGGCCGACCGGTGGTACATCCTGCTGCTGCCGGTGTCGTTCATCATCTACGTCGTCACCATGGTCGGCGAGACGAACCGCGCGCCGTTCGACATGCCGGAGTCCGAGGGCGACCTGGTCGGCGGCTTCAACACCGAGTACTCGTCGATCAAGTTCGCCCTGTTCATGCTGGCCGAGTACGTCAACATGGTCACCGTCTCGGCGGTCTCGGTCACCCTCTTCCTGGGCGGCTGGCGGGCCCCGTACCCGATCAGCACGTTCTGGGAGGGCGCGAACCACGGCTGGTGGCCGATGCTCTGGTTCGTCCTCAAGGTGCAGCTGCTGCTGTTCTTCTTCATCTGGCTGCGCGGCACGCTGCCACGCGTGCGCTACGACCAGCTGATGAAGCTCGGCTGGAAGGTCCTGATCCCGATCTCGGTGGTCTGGCTGATGCTGGTGGCGACCGTTCGGGCGCTGCGCAACGCCAACGTCGAGTACCAGCAGATCGTGCTGTACGTCGCCGGGGCGGTGATCGCCATCCTGCTGCTGTCGTTCGTCTGGGACATCTTCCGGCGCGGCAAGGCCGAGGAGGCGGACGACGAGCCCGCCTTCGACCCGATGGCCGGTGGATTCCCGGTGCCCCCGCTGCCCGGCCAGACGCTGCCGCCGGTCCCGCGCAGGCGTTCGCGCGGTGAGCGCGAGCTCGTTGTCAGTGGCGGCGGCAATACTGACCACACGGCTACCCAGAGTGACGGAAAGGAGGCTGACGGTGTCTGACGCATCTTCCCGGGGCGAGGACCCCCGGACCCCCTGGCAGAACCCCGTGGCCGGCTTCGGCGTGACCTTCAAGGCCATGTTCAAGAAGCGGCTGACCGAGCAGTACCCGGAGACGCCGAAGGTGACGGCGCCGCGCTTCCACGGCCGTCACCAGCTCAACCGGCACCCGGACGGTCTGGAGAAGTGCATCGGGTGCGAACTGTGCGCCTGGGCCTGCCCCGCCGACGCGATCTACGTCGAGGGCGCGGACAACACCGAGGAGGAGCGCTACTCCCCGGGCGAGCGGTACGGCCGCGTCTACCAGATCAACTACGCCCGCTGCATCCTGTGCGGGCTGTGCATCGAGGCGTGCCCCACCCGGGCGCTCACGATGACCAACGAGTTCGAACTGGCCGACAGCAGCCGCGAGAGCCTCATCTACACCAAGGAGCAGCTCCTCGCCGGCCTCACCGAGGGCATGGTCGAGGCTCCGCACTCGGTCTTCCCGGGCACCGACGAGCAGGACTACTACCGGGGCCTGGTCACCGAGGCCGCTCCGGGTACGGAACGGCAGGTCGCGCTGAGCAAGGGGGAGCGGCCCCAGGAGGCCGCCTCCACGTTCGGCGAGGACGAGCCCGCGTCGGCGAAGGTGGTGGGCGGGTGAACACCGTCGCTGCCGCCGCTTCTACCGGCGAGGCCGTGCAGTTCTGGATCCTCGGCACCGTCGCCGTCGTCGGCGCACTGTGCACCATCCTGCTGAAGAAGGCCGTGCACAGCGCGCTGTGCCTCGCCGGGACCATGATCGTCCTGGCGGTCTTCTACCTCGCCAACGGGGCGTACTTCCTCGGCATCGTCCAGATCGTCGTCTACACCGGCGCGATCATGATGCTCTTCCTCTTCGTCGTGATGCTCGTCGGCGTCACCGCCGCCGACTCCCTGACCGAGACGCTGAAGGGGCAGCGCTGGCTGGCCGCCGGATGCGGACTCGGCTTCGGCGTCCTGCTCATCGCCGGCATCCGCCACGCCCGGCTCGCCGAGTTCAACGGCCTCGCCAGGGCCAACGCGGGCGGCAACGTGCAGGGGCTCGCGGAACTGATCTTCACCAAGTACGTCTTCGCCTTCGAGATCACCGGCGCCCTGCTGATCACCGCCACCGTCGGCGCGATGGTCCTCACCAACCGCGAGCGCACCGAACGCGCCAAGACCCAGCGGGAGCTGGCGGACAAGCGCGTACGCGACGGAAAGCACCTGCCGCCGCTGCCCGCACCGGGCGTCTACGCCCGGCACAACGCGGTGGACATCGCGGGCCTGCTCCCGGACGGGACCCCGTCCGAGCTGACCGTCATGCAGACGCTGCGCGAGCGCGGCCAGATCCGCGACGTGTCCCACGAGGCCCTCAACGACCTCAAGGCGCTCGAACAGCGCTCCGAGGAGCGCCTGGGCCGGGACACCGACAGCCATCCCGACCGCGGCCGTGACCATGACCGTGCAGAGGAGGCAGCCAAGTGAACCCGGTCAACTACCTCTATCTCGCCGCCCTGCTGTTCACCATCGGTGCGGCGGGCGTGCTGATCCGGCGCAACGCCATCGTGGTGTTCATGTGCGTCGAGCTGATGCTCAACGCGTGCAACCTGTCGCTCGTCGCGTTCTCCCGGATGCACGGCAACCTCGACGGCCAGATCATCGCGTTCTTCACGATGGTCGTCGCCGCCGCCGAAGTCGTGGTCGGGCTGGCGATCATCGTCTCGCTGTTCCGGGCCCGCCACACGGCTTCGGTCGACGACGCCAGCCTGATGAAGCTGTAAGGGGTCGGAAGAAAAGTGGAGAACCTGATCGCGCTGCTCGTCGCGGCGCCACTGCTCGGAGCGGCCGTACTGCTGTGCGGCGGCCGCCGGTTGGACAGGGCCGGCCACTGGCTGGGCACGCTGCTCGCCGCGGCGTCGTTCGGTATCGGCGCCGTCCTCTTCTTCGACATGGTCGGCAAGGACGCGGGCGACCGTGCCCTGCACCAGAAGCTGTTCAGCTGGGTCCCGGTCGCGGACTTCCAGGCGGACATCGCCTTCCAGCTCGACCAGCTGTCGATGACCTTCGTCCTGCTGATCACCGGTGTGGGCACCCTGATCCACGTCTACTCGATCGGCTACATGGAGCACGACGAACGCCGCCGGCGCTTCTTCGGCTACCTGAACCTCTTCCTCGCGGCGATGCTCCTGCTCGTCGTCGCCGACAACTACCTCCTGCTGTACTTCGGCTGGGAGGGCGTCGGGCTCGCCTCGTACCTGCTCATCGGGTTCTGGCAGCACAAGCCCAGCGCGGCGACGGCGGCCAAGAAGGCGTTCCTCGTCAACCGCGTCGGTGACATCGGCCTGTCCATCGCGATCATGCTGATGTTCACCACCTTCGGGACCTTCGCCTTCGGGCCGGTGCTGGGGGCCGCGGAGGGCGCGAGCGAGGGCAAGCTCACCGCGATCGGCCTGATGCTGCTGCTCGCCGCGTGCGGCAAGTCGGCGCAGGTGCCGCTCCAGTCCTGGCTCGGCGACGCGATGGAGGGCCCGACCCCGGTCTCCGCCCTCATCCACGCGGCCACCATGGTCACCGCGGGCGTCTACCTGATCGTCCGGTCCGGTGCGATCTTCAACGCCGCGCCGGACGCCCAGCTGGTGGTGACCGTCGTGGGTGCGGTCACGCTGCTGTTCGGTGCGATCGTCGGTTGCGCCAAGGACGACATCAAGAAGGCGCTCGCCGGATCGACGATGTCGCAGATCGGCTACATGATCCTCGCGGCCGGGCTCGGCCCGATCGGCTACGCCTTCGCGATCATGCACCTGGTGACGCACGGCTTCTTCAAGGCCGGTCTCTTCCTCGGCGCGGGTTCCGTCATGCACGGCATGAACGACGAGGTCGACATGCGGAAGTACGGCGGCCTGCGCAAGTACATGCCGGTCACCTTCGTCACCTTCGGCCTCGGCTACCTGGCCATCATCGGGTTCCCCGGTCTGTCCGGCTTCTTCTCCAAGGACAAGATCATCGAGGCGGCGTTCGCCGCGGGCGGCGCCCAGGGCTGGATCCTCGGCGCGGCCACCCTGCTGGGTGCGGGACTCACCGCGTTCTACATGACGCGTGTGATGCTGATGACCTTCTTCGGTGAGGAGCGCTGGCGCAACAAGGCCACCGCGTCCCCGGCGGAGCCGGACGTCGAGCCCGCCGCGCAGACGCACGGTTCCCACAGCGAGCCGCACCCGCACGAGTCGCCCAAGTCGATGACGATCCCCATGATCGTGCTCGCCTTCGGGTCGGTCTTCGCCGGCGGCTTCTTCGCCATCGGCGACCGCTTCGCCAACTGGCTCGCCCCGGTGACCCGGTTCGAGCACCCGCACCCGCCGATCTCCGTACCCGTCATCACGGGCGCGACGATCGTGGTCCTGCTGCTCGGTGTGGCCGCCGCGTACCTCCAGTACGGCCGCAAGCCCGTGCCGGTGGTCGCGCCGCGCGGTTCGCTGCTCACCCGGGCAGCCCGCCGCGACCTCCTCCAGGACGACTTCAACCACGTCGTCCTGGTCCGCGGCGGCGAGCACCTCACCCGCTCGCTCGTCTACCTCGACCACTCGGTGGTCGACGGCGTGGTCAACGGCACCGCCGCCTCGGTCGGCGGGCTCTCGGGCCGGCTGCGCAAGCTCCAGAACGGCTACGCCCGCTCGTACGCGGTCTCGATGTTCGGCGGTACGGCGATCCTCATCGCCGCGACCCTGCTGATGAGGGCGGTCTGATCACGATGTCCTTTCCCCTGCTCACCGCGACGGCGGTTCTCCCGGCGGCCGGTGCCATCCTCACCGCCGCCGTGCCGGCCGCCCGTCGCACGGTCGCCAAGTGGCTCGCGCTGCTGTTCTCGCTCGGCACGCTCGCGCTGGCCGCGATCGTGCTCGTACGGTTCGAACCGGGCGGCGACCGGTACCAGTTGACCGAGTCGCACTCCTGGATCAAGGACTTCGGCGTCCGCTACGAACTGGGCGTGGACGGCATCGGGGTGGCGCTGATCGCCCTGACCGCCCTGCTCATCCCGTTCGTGATCATGGCCGGCTGGAACGACGCCGACCCCCTGGAGACGCAGTCGAAGCGCTGGCGGCCCACCCAGGGCTTCTTCGCGCTGATCCTGATGGTCGAGGCGATGGTGATCCTCTCCTTCGAGGCCACCGACGTCTTCCTCTTCTACATCTTCTTCGAAGCCATGCTCATCCCGATGTACTTCCTCATCGGCGGCTTCGGGGACCGGGCGCACGCGGGCACGGACGAGGCAGCGGCGACCCAGCGGTCGTACGCCGCCGTCAAGTTCCTCCTCTACAACCTGGTCGGCGGCCTGATCATGCTGGCCGCCGTCATCGGCCTGTACGTCGTCGCCGGGACGTTCTCCCTCTCGGAGATCGCCGAGATGCGCGCGGCCGGAACACTGGAGATGTCGACCAACGTCGAACGCCTCCTCTTCCTGGGCTTCTTCTTCGCCTTCGCGGTGAAGGCGCCGCTGTGGCCGCTGCACACCTGGCTGCCCAACGCGATGGGCGAGGCGACCACCCCGGTTGCCGTCCTCATCACGGCGGTCGTCGACAAGGTCGGCACGTTCGCGATGCTGCGCTTCTGCCTCCAGCTCTTCCCGGAGGCCAGCAAGTGGGCGACGCCCGTCGTCCTCGTCCTTGCGCTGGTCAGCATCGTGTACGGGGCGCTGCTCGCCGTCGGCCAGCGCGACATCAAGCGGCTCATCGCCTACGCGTCGATCTCGCACTTCGGGTTCATCATCCTGGGCATCTTCGCGATGACCAGCCAGGGCCAGTCCGGCGCGACGCTCTACATGGTCAACCACGGGCTCTCCACCGCCGCGCTGATGCTGGTCGCGGGCTTCCTGATCTCCCGGCGCGGCTCACGGCTCATCGCCGACTACGGCGGGGTGCAGAAGGTGGCCCCGCTGCTCGCCGGCACCTTCCTGATCGGCGGTCTGGCCACCCTGTCGCTGCCGGGACTCGCCCCGTTCGTCAGCGAGTTCCTGGTGCTGGTGGGCGTGTTCGCCGCATACCCGGTGGTAGGGATCGTCGCCACCACCGGCATCGTGCTCGCCGCGCTGTACGTCCTGGTGCTCTACCAGCGCACCATGACCGGCCCGGTGAAGGCCGAGGTCAGCGGCATGCCCGACCTCAAGGCCCGGGAACTGGCGGTGGCCGTTCCGCTGATCGTGCTGCTGATCGGGCTCGGCGTCTATCCGAAGCCGCTGACCGACATCGTCAACCCGGCGATCACCCACACCATGCAGGACGTGAACAAGCAGGACCCCAAGCCTGAAGTGGAGGCCGCGAAGTGAGCGCAACATCTGTCCACACCCTGTGGACGAGTCTGGCGGCGGCCCCACCCCCGGGCACCCCGGGGGCCACCTTCGACGCACCGACCATCGAGTACGCGCAACTGGCGCCGATCCTGATCGTCGTCGGCGCGGCCGTGCTCGGGGTGCTGGCGGAAGCCTTCGTACCGCGCAAGGGGCGCTACTACGTCCAGCTGTTCATCGCGGTGGTCGCGATCGCCGCGGCCTTCGCGGCGATCATCGGCCTCGCCACGAGCGGGTTCGCCACCACGAAGGCGCAGATCGTGGCCGAGGGCGCCATCGCGGTCGACGGCCCGGCACTCTTCCTCCAGGGGACGATCCTGCTGGCGTCGCTGGTCGCCGTCTTCACCTTCGCCGAGCGGCGGCTCGACCCGGTGTCGCACGGAAACCGCGTCGACTCGTTCGCGGCGGACGCGGCGGCCGTGCCCGGCAGCGCCGCCGAGAAGGCCGCAGTCAAGGCCGGCTTCGCCACCACCGAGGTCTTCCCGCTCGCGATGTTCGCCGTGGCGGGGCTCCTCGCCTTCCCGGCGGCGAACGACCTGCTGACCCTCTTCATCGCGCTGGAGGTCTTCTCGCTGCCGCTGTACCTGCTGTGCGCCGTCGCCCGCCGCAAGCGGCTGATGTCGCAGGAAGCGGCCGTGAAGTACTTCCTGCTCGGCGCGTTCTCCTCCGCGTTCCTGCTGTTCGGCATCGCGCTGCTCTACGGGTACGCGGGCTCCGTCTCGTACGCGAAGATCGCCGACGTGGTGGACGGCACCGTCCAGCAGATCGACCCGGCGCTCGCCGGCACCATGGGCAACGACGCACTGCTGCTCATCGGCATGGCGATGATCCTGATGGGTCTGCTCTTCAAGGTCGGCGCGGTTCCGTTCCACATGTGGACCCCGGACGTCTACCAGGGCGCTCCGACCCCGGTCACCGGTTTCATGGCGGCGGCCACCAAGGTCGCGGCCTTCGGCGCGCTGCTGCGCCTGCTGTACGTCGTCCTGCCGGGCCTCACCTGGGACTGGCGGCCCGTGCTGTGGGGCGTCGCGATCGTCACCATGCTGGGCGGCGCGATCGTCGCCATCACCCAGACCGACATCAAGCGGCTGCTCGCGTACTCCTCGATCGCGCACGGCGGGTTCATCCTGGCCGGTGTCATCGCGGCCACCCCGGACGGGATCTCGTCCGTCCTCTTCTACCTGCTCGCGTACTCCTTCGTCACGATCGGCGCCTTCGCCGTCGTCACGCTGGTGCGGGACGCGGGCGGCGAGGCGACGCACCTGTCGAAGTGGGCCGGGCTGGGGCGGCGCTCCCCGCTGGTCGCGGCGGTCTTCGCGGTGTTCCTCCTCGCCTTCGCGGGCATTCCGCTGACCTCCGGGTTCTCGGGGAAGTTCGCGGTCTTCAAAGCGGCGGCCGAGGGCGGGGCCGGGGTGCTGGTCGTGGTCGGTGTGCTGTCGTCGGCCATCGCCGCGTTCTTCTACATCCGGGTGATCGTGCTGATGTTCTTCAGCGAACCGAAGGCGGACGGCCCCACGGTCGCCGTGCCGTCGGTGCTGACGATGGCGGCGATCGGGGTGGGAGTGGCGGTGACACTGGTGCTCGGCGTCGCGCCGCAGTACTTCCTGGACCTGGCGGGGCAGGCGGGGACTTTCGTCCGGTAGCCCTTGCTACGCCCGGAATGCGGCCGCCCGGCAGCCCCTTCGTGGGGGTGCCGGGCGGCGGCTTTTGGTCCGGGTTGTCGGTGCCGGCCTCTACCGTGGTGGGTGGGCGGCGAATCGGATACGGGGGACAGCGCGATGAACGTGACGGGCGTGACGAGCGGGATGAGTGGGTCGAGCGGAATGGTGGACGTGGACGGCACGGACGGAACAACCGGTACGCAGACGCCGGGTACGCAGACGCCGGGTACGCAGACGCCGGGCACGGCGGCGGGCGGTACGGGGACGGCCGGTCCTGGGACGGCCGACGTGCACGCGGGGGCGGGCGTCGCGGAGAGCGATGCGCTGCGGACGCTGCACCGGGTCTTCGGGTACGACGCGTTCCGCGGCGAGCAGGCGGAGATCATCGAGCACGTGGTGGCCGGCGGCGACGCGGTCGTGCTCATGCCCACCGGTGCCGGGAAGTCGCTCTGCTACCAGATCCCGTCCCTGGTCAGGCCCGGCGTGGGCGTCGTGATCTCGCCGCTGATCGCCCTCATGCAGGACCAGGTGGACGCACTGCGGGCGCTCGGCGTGCGCGCCGGGTTCATGAACTCCACGCAGGACTTCGACGAGCGCCGGACGGTCGAGGCGGAGTTCCTCGCCGGTGAGATCGACCTGCTGTACCTCGCGCCGGAGCGGCTGCGGCTGGACTCGACGCTGGGACTGCTGTCGCGCGGGAAGGTCTCCGTCTTCGCCATCGACGAGGCGCACTGCGTGGCGTCCTGGGGGCACGACTTCCGGCCGGACTACCTGACCCTGTCGGTACTGGGCGAGCGCTGGCCCGACGTGCCGCGGATCGCCCTGACGGCGACGGCCACGGCGGCCACCCACAAGGAGATCACCCAGCGGCTCGGCATGCCCCGCGCGCGGCACTTCGTCGCCAGCTTCGACCGGCCGAACATCCAGTACCGCATCGTTCCGAAGGCCGAGCCGAAGAAGCAGCTGCTGGCCTTCCTCAAGGAGGAGCACCCCGGGGACGCGGGCATCGTCTACTGCCTGTCGCGGAAGTCCGTGGACGCCACCGCGGAGTTCCTGTGCCGGCAGGGCATCGAGGCCGTGCCGTACCACGCGGGGCTGGACTCCGGGACGCGGGCGCGCAACCAGGCGCGGTTCCTCCGGGAGGACGGGATGGTGGTGGTCGCGACCATCGCCTTCGGAATGGGCATCGACAAGCCGGACGTACGGTTCGTCGCCCACCTGGACCTGCCGAAGTCCGTGGAGGGGTACTACCAGGAGACCGGGCGCGCGGGGCGTGACGGGGCGCCGTCGACGGCCTGGATGGCGTACGGGCTCCAGGACGTCGTCCAGCAGCGGAAGATGATCCAGAGCGGCGAGGGCGACGAGGCCTTCCGGCGGCGGGCGGCCGCCCACCTGGACGCGATGCTCGCGCTGTGCGAGACCGCCGAGTGCCGGCGGGGGCAGCTGCTCGCCTACTTCGGGCAGGAGGCGACCGCCGAGAACTGCGGGAACTGCGACACCTGTCTGAACCCCCCGGAGACCATCGACGGGACCGTGCCCGCGCAGAAGGTGCTGTCGACGGTGTGGCGGCTCAAGCAGGAGCGGCGGCAGAAGTTCGGGGCCGGGCAGATCATCGACATCCTGCTCGGGAAGAAGTCCGCGAAGGTCATCCAGTTCGACCACGATCAGCTGTCCGTCTTCGGCGTCGGCCAGGACCTCACCGAGGCCGAATGGCGCGGCACGGTACGGCAGTTGCTGGCCCAGGGGCTGCTGGCCGTCGAGGGCGAGTACGGGACGCTGGTACTGACCGGGGCGAGCGGGGCGGTCCTCGGCGGAGAGCGGGAGATCCGGCTGCGCAAGGAGCCGAAGCGGGCCGCGGCGGCGCGTGGGGCCGGCGGCTCGCGCGGCGAGCGGAAGCCGAAGGCGGCGGCGGTGGACCTCCCGGCGGAGGTCGTGCCGGTCTTCGAGGCGCTGCGGGCCTGGCGGACGGACCTGGCCAAGGAGCAGGGGGTTCCGCCGTACGTGATCTTCCACAACGCGACGTTGCAGGAGATCGCGACGGTGCGGCCCCGGTCGATGGAGGAGCTCGGCCAGGTCGGCGGGCTCGGCGAGAAGAAGCTGGCCACGTACGGCGAGGGCGTCCTGGAGGTCCTCGCGGGGCTCGGGGAGCCGACCGGGGCACCGGCGTCCGCACAGGCTCCGGGCGGGACGGCGGAGGAGGTGCCGGCGCGGGCTTCGGTCCCGGCCCCGGCGTCGGCATCGGGCCGGTCATCGGCTGCGGCATCGGCTGCGGTACCGGCCCCTGAACCTGGACGTTCCCCGGCCCCGGCCCCGGCCTCAGCTGCGGTCGCGGCGCCGGCCCGGGGCGGCGCGCGGGCCGCCGAGCCGGAGTGGGACTGGGATGCGGAGCCGGAGTGGGACATGGAGCCGCCGCCGGAGGACTAGGCGGGGGCCGGGGCCGGGCGGGCGCCGTCATCGAGGTTGCTGCGGGTGCGGGTGCGGGTGCGGGTTCCGGTGTCGGCGCGGCTGGTACGGGTCCGGGTGGGGCTGCTGCTGGTGCGTGGCGCTTGCCGGGTGCGGATGCTGCTGGTGCCGCGGGCGTGAGGGGCGGGGCAGTACTCGTTCGTGGCGGAACGGATGCCTCGGCGGAGTTCCCGCCCCCCGCAGGGGCTTTCCGGACATTGCGAACTCTTTGGCCCCTGCCGTGTCAGGCGTCCCCCACGTAACGTGTGTGCCAACGACCCGGAAAGCGAGGCAGTACCCCATGCCCGAGCAGTCCACGCCAGCGTCCCCGCTCGACGTCCCCGAGGGCGACCCCTTCGGTCCGCACAACCTCCCTTACGGCGTGTTCTCCACCGCGGACGCGCCCGAGCGGCGCCGTGTCGGAGTCCGTATCGGCGGCCACGTGCTGGACGCGGGAGCCGCCGCGCTGGCGCTCGGCTCCCCGTACGCCCAGCTCCTCGCCCAGCCCTCCCTCAACCCGCTGCTCGCGGCGGGCCGCACCGCCTGGCGCGACGTGCGCCGCGCCCTCACCGCCTGGCTCACCAGCCCCGCGCACCGCGAGGACATAGAGCCGCTGCTGCACCCGCTCGGCGCGGTCACGCTGCACCTGCCGTACGAGGTCGCGGACTACGTCGACTTCTACGCGAGCGAGCACCACGCCACGAACGTCGGCAGGATCTTCCGCCCGGACGGCGACGCGCTGACGCCCAACTGGAAGCACCTGCCGATCGGTTACCACGGCCGGTCCGGCACCGTCGTGGTCTCCGGGACGGACGTGGTGCGCCCCTCCGGCCAGCGCAAGGCGCCCACCGACCCCGCGCCCGTCTTCGGCCCTTCGGTGAAGCTGGACATCGAGGCCGAGGTCGGCTTCGTCGTCGGCACGCCGTCCGAGCTGGGCAGGCCCGTCGCGCTGGCCGACTTCCGCGACCACGTCTTCGGCCTGTCGCTCCTCAACGACTGGTCGGCGCGCGACATCCAGGCCTGGGAGTACGTTCCGCTGGGCCCCTTCCTCGGCAAGTCGTTCACCACGTCGGTGTCGGCGTGGGTGACGCCGCTGGAGGCGTTGGAGGCCGCCCGCGTCGCCCCGCCCGTCAGGGACCTCCCGCTGCTCCCGTACCTGGACGACGCGGACGACGAGGATCCGGGCGGCTTCGACCTGCGCATCTCCGTGGCCATCAACGGCCAGGTCGTCGCCGAGCCGCCGTTCGCCGGCATGTACTGGACGGCGGCGCAGCAGCTCGCGCACATGACGGTCAACGGGGCGTCGCTGCGCACGGGCGACCTGTACGGATCGGGCACCGTCAGCGGTCCCGAGACCGGTCAGCGCGGTTCGCTGCTCGAACTGACCTGGAACGGACGCGACCCGATCGAACTCGCCGAGGGCAAGCGGACGTTCTTGGAGGACGGGGACGAAGTCACCCTGACGGCGTGGGCCCCGGGCCCGGACGGCACACGCGTGGGACTGGGCGAGGTCACCGGTCGCATCGTGGCGGCGGGCTGACACCGGACCGAGGGGGCGCCGGAACACGTCGGGTACGAAGCGGGCCGGGGCCCGGCACGGTCGACGATGCGCCGGCCCGTGGGCCGAAATCCGTCGCGGGCAAGGTCGTCGGGGGCTGAAACCCCGGGCGTCGGGGAAGCCTGAAGGGGAGCCCGGGGCCCTCTCGTTGGAGGCTGACGTTCTGATGCCCGCCGACCCGCCGCACGAGCCGCACCTGTCCCTGCCCGAGGAGTTGCTGCTGCTCGGCCTCCACCCCGAGAAGGGCGGCGCGCGTGTCAGCCTCCGCTACCTGGAGTACGGGGTGGCGGGCGCCGTCCTCGCGGTCCTGGAGGGGGCGGGCTGCGTGGAGCGGGACCACAGCAGGGTGCGGGTCCGCACGCCGGTCCCGCCGGCCGCCCTGACCTCCGGGCCGGCGGCCGACCCGGTCGCGGTGCAGCTGCTCGCCGGACTGCCAGGACCGGGGAAGGGGCGGGACAGCGGCATCCGCACCGCCTCCTTCATCCGGCGCACCCGGCGCGAGGCGACGGGGCTCTACCTGGACCGGCTGGTCGAACGGGGCGTACTGCGGCGCGAGTCGAGGCGGGTCCTCGGCCTCTTCCCGCTGATCCGCCACCCGGCCGCAGGACCGGACCGGTCGGCTCCGCTCCACCGTCGGCTGACCGTGGCGGCGAAGTCCGGTTTCCCCGATCCCCGCGACCGGCTGCTGGCCGCCCTCCTCTCCGCCACCGACCTGGCGAACCGCCATTTCCCCGGCTACGCGGCCCGCCCCCTGCGGGCGGCGATGCGCGATCTCGCCAAGCGGGAGTGGACTGCCAAGGCGGTCCGCAGCGCGGTGGACGGCGACAAGGCGGCCAGCCACGGGGGAGGCGGCTGAGCGCCCGCCCCGGATGTCGCCGGGCGGGACGCCGCACGACCCGCACCGGGTCCGTGCCACTCCTACCGCAGCGTCCGGAAGAATTCCCGGACGTCCTTCGTCAGCAGGTCCGGCTCCTCCAGCGCCGCGAAGTGGCCGCCCCGGTCGGTCACGTCCGTCCACCGTACGATCGTGTTCTCCCGCTCCGCGTACCGCCGGATGCCCACGTCGTGCGCCAGCACCAGTACGCCCGTCGGAACGCCGGAGTTCTTGTTCGGCTCGCCCCAGGCCTGCTCCTGGGCGTAGCCCACGTATGCGGCGGACGCGGCCGTTCCGGTCAGCCAGTAGAGCATCACGTTCGTCAGCAGCCGGTCCCGGCCGAGAATGTCCTCGGGGTCGACGGAACGCGGGTGCGTCCACTCGCGGAACTTGTCCATGATCCAGGCGAGCTGGGCGACCGGCGAGTCGATCAGCCCGTAGCCGAGCGTCTGTGGGCGTGTCGACTGGATTGCGAGGTAGCCGAACTCCTCCCGCATGAACGCCTCGATGCGGGCGATCCGGTCCCGCTCCAGCGGACTGAGCGACGCCGACTCCGCCTCCGTGAGCGGAAGGTCCGGCATCGGACCCGGGTCGCCGTTCACATGGACGCCCACCACGTGCTCGGTGGCCACCCGGCCCAACTCCGGTGACACACTCGCCCCGAGGTCCCCGCCCTGCGCCCCGTACCTCTCGTATCCCAGCCGGTGCATCAGTTCCGCCCAGGTGCGGGCGATCCGCGCGGTGTCCCAGCCGCTCTCGGCGACCGGGCCGGAGAAGCCGAAGCCGGGGAGGGAGGGAATGACGACGTGGAAGGCGTCCGCGGGGTCGCCGCCGTGCGCGCGCGGGTCGGTCAACGGGCCGATGACGTCGAGGAATTCGACGACAGACCCCGGCCAGCCGTGCGTCAGCACCAGCGGCAGCGCGTCCGGCTCGGGCGAGCGGACGTGCAGGAAGTGGATGCGCTGCCCGTCGATCTCCGTGGTGAACTGCGGGTACTGGTTGAGTTCGCGCTCCGCCGCCCGCCAGTCGTACGTCTCCCGCCAGTACGAGACGAGCCCGCGCAGCCACCGCGTCGGAGCGCCGGTGTCCCAGCCGTCGCCGGGCAGCGGGGCCGGCCAGCGGATGGCATCCAGCTTCGCGTGCAGGGCGTCCAACTCGTGCTGCGGGATGTCGACGCGGAACGGAGTGACCTGCTCGTTTCGGCTCATGAGAAGAACCTAGGCGGCACCTGGGACACCTTTGGTCCTAGCCGGCTGCCGGATTCCACGGTCATGCCGGAAACCTCCGCACGCCTCCTGAGACTGCTCTCCCTCCTCCAGACCCCGCGCGACTGGCCGGGCTCCGCGCTCGCCGAACGCCTCGGCGTCGACGTCCGGACCGTCCGCCGCGACATCGACAAGCTGCGCTGCCGCACTTTCCGCCTCGACCGGCTGCGCACCCGCGTCCCGGCCGGCCCGCGCTTCGCCCCGCGCGAGCTGACCGTCGAGAAGGTGGCCTCCCGAACCTCGCAGGGCGTGTCCACGGCCGCGTACCGCTACCGGGCCCGGGCGTCCTGCGGGTGCCGATGGAGCGGGCCGCCGCCGTGATCCCGCCCACCGTGGGAACGCTGGAGGACATCGACGGACGGTCCTGCATCCTGCGCGCCGGGTCGGACTCCCTCGACGAACTCGTCCTCCACCTGTGGCCTGTTCGGATCCCGCTTCGAGGTGCACGAGCCCCCGGAGCTGGTGCGCCGGGTCGGGGAACTCGCCGCGCTGCTCGCGGCGGCCACGTCGGTGGGCACCGCCATCGCGTAGTGGCCTCAGGCGGTGAGGACGCCGTCCCACAGGGCGGCGCGGTACGAACCGAGGATGCGGTCCGCGAGCCAGCCGCCCGCCACGGACACCAGACAGACGAGCGTGCCGTACGCCGGGCCGGGGGTGGGGCTCTATTCGCGACAAAGGAAATATTCCTGGTCGAAGCAGCTCTACATCAACAAGTCGGTCATTTCAGACTGTGCTGAAGGGGACAGGGCGCTGGTCTCGGTGATCGAAAGTCGACGGGATAGGCTGACTTGTTGAGTGATGCCAGCGACAGATCGACAATCCGTGTGATCGTCAGCAGACAGGAGTAACCCTCGTGACCGTCGTCGGGCCGTTCGGACTGAGCGTGCGGGACCAGGCCCTGGAGACCGATGTCCAGGCCGGACTGGCAGCCGTCGAGGAGGGACTGCTCGACGCGACCAAGAGCGAGGTCCCCTTCATCACGGAGGCCGCGCAGCACCTCGTACGCGCAGGTGGGAAGCGTTTCCGGCCACTCCTCGTGATGCTGGCCTCGCAGTTCGGCGACCCCCACGCCCCGGGCGTCGTGCCCTCCGCGGTGGTCGTGGAACTGACGCACCTGGCGACGCTCTACCACGACGACGTGATGGACGAGGCGGACGTGCGCCGCGGCGTGCCCAGCGCGAACTCGCGCTGGGACAACTCCGTCGCGGTCCTCACCGGCGACTTCCTCTTCGCCCGCGCCTCGCACATCCTTGCGGACCTGGGCCCGGAGGCCGTGCGCATCCAGGCCGGGGCGTTCGAACGCCTGGTGACCGGTCAGATCCTGGAAACCGCCGGACCGCGCGACGGACGTGACCCGATCGACCACTACCTCGACGTCATGGCGGGCAAGACGGGCTCGCTGGTCGCCGTCTCCTGCCGGTTCGGCGCGATGATCGCCGGCGCGGACGAGAGCGTCGTCGACATCCTCACGCAGTACGGCGAGCGCCTGGGCACCGCCTTCCAGCTCGCCGACGACGTCCTCGACATCGCCAGCGACAGCCACGAGTCGGGCAAGACCCCCGGCACCGACCTGCGCGAGGGCATCCCCACGCTGCCGGTGCTGCACCTGCGGGCCATGGCGGAGGCCGAGGAGCGGCCCGAGGACATCGAGCTGTGCGCACGGCTCGACGGCGATCTGTCGGGCGACGCGGAACTGGCCGCCGTGCTGGAGCAGCTGCGGGCGCACCCCGCCCTGGAGCAGGCGCGGCGCGACACCGTGCGGTACGCGGAGGAGGCCAGGGCCGCCCTGGCGCCGCTGCCGGACTGCTACGCCAAGTCGGCACTGGCGGAACTGTGCGACGCGGTGGTGCACCGGGCGGGTTGACGGCCGCGTACGAAGTCCCTGTAGGAGCCACCTGTTCTTCCCCACCCCCTGGTGGGGGACGAGCGGGTGGTTTCTGTCATCCCGTGGGTGTAGACGAGGTTGCACCCGGGGGCTGATGCAATGAGCCGCCCATTTTGGTCTGATTGACCTCACCACTCCTGACCATTTCGGGTGAGAATGGCGGCGCGGGGGTGGGGACGAACGTGAGGACGACGGCCGCCAACTTCACGGAGGCAGGGGCACACATGGCACCGAACGGCAACGCAGAGACCACCGAGGGCACCCGGACGGTGCGCCGCCGCAAGGCCGCGCGTTACGCGGTGCCGGTCGCGGTGGCGGGGGTGGCGGGGCTGACTCTCGGACTCGTCCCGGCGCTCGCCAGCGCCGGCGACCCGGACCTGCCGCAGATCACCGCGCAGCAGCTCATCGAGAAGATGGCCGCCTCGGACACCCAGCAGCTGTCCGGCACCGTCAGGATCAGCACGGACCTGGGCCTGCCCTCGCTCGGCGGCCTGGCCGGCAGCCTCGGCGGCGCGGCCAAGGACGCCCGGGGCGGCTCCGGCGAGGGTTCGTCCGCCGACCCGCAGGCCAAGCTGATGCAGCTCGCCTCCGGTACGCACACGCTGCGCGTCGCGGCCGACGGCCCCGACCGGCAGAAGGTGTCGCTGCTCGACGAGGCCTCCGAGTACAGCCTGATCCACAACAAGGACCAGGTCTGGGCGTACGACAGTGCCTCGAACGAGGTGTTCCACGCGAAGGCGCCGCGCGACGCGGACCGGGGCGAGCGCGACTCCGACAAGCACCAGAGGCTGCCCGAGGGGATGCCGAGCACGCCCAAGGAGTTCGCCGAGCAGGCACTCAAGGCGTCCGAGAAGGACACGTCCGTGACGGTCGACGGCACGGCGCAGGTCGCGGGCCGGGACGCGTACCAGCTGCTCATCAAGCCCAAGCAGTCCGGTTCGACGGTCGGCGAGATCCGGGTCGCGGTGGACGCGAAGAACGGCGTTCCGCTGAAGTTCACGCTCTCCCCGAGCAGCGGTGGCAAGGCCGTGGTCGACGCCGGCTTCACCAAGGTCGACTTCGCCAGGCCGGCCGCGGGCACCTTCGACTTCAGCCCGCCCAAGGGCGCGAAGGTCACCGAGGCCGACGCGCTGAAGGACCACGAGGGCGGCAAGGGGAAGAACTCCGGGGACTTCGGCCTCGGCAAGGACTTCGGCAAGGACCTGGAGAAGGAGTTCGGCAAGGGCGGCGCCGGTGCGGGCGGCGTCGAGGTCCTCGGCGAGGGCTGGACGTCGATCGCCCGGATCAACACCGGGGCTCCGGGCGTGGGAGCCGGGGCGAAGAAGGGCGAGATGCCCGCGGAGGCCCAGGGTCTGCTCGACTCGCTGGGCGACAAGGTGTCCGGCAAGTTCGGCGAGGGCCGGGTCTTCTCGACCCGCCTGGTCAACGCGCTGATGACGGACGACGGCACGGTGTACGTCGGCGCGGTCACCAAGGATGCCCTGGTGAAGGCCGCCAACGAAGCGAAGTAGGGCAAGTGGGCGGACGCACCGGGAGGGTCGGGGTCGGACGGTGGACGAGCTGACCGGTGGGGAAAGAGGCTCCGCCGCATCCGTGGCGGAGCCCGTGATCGCCACCCGCGGGCTCACCAAGCGGTTCCGCGGCGGTCAGCTCGCCGTCGACGGCCTCGACCTGTCCGTCCCGGCCGGGAGCGTGTTCGGCTTCCTCGGGCCCAACGGCTCGGAGAAGACGACGACCATCCGGATGCTGATGGGCCTGATCGAGCCGACCTCCGGCACGGCGCGGGTGCTCGGCCGGCCGATGCCGGCCGCCGCCCGCACCGTACTTCCGCACGTGGGCGCTCTCATCGAAGGCCCCGCGCTGTACGGCTTCCTGTCCGGACGCGACAACCTGCTGCGGTACGACGCCGCCGACCCCACCGCCGATCCGCGCACCCGCGGGGCGCGGGTCGCCGCCGCACTCGACCGGGTCGGGCTGACCCCGGCGGGCGCCAAGAAGGCACGGGCGTACTCGCTGGGCATGAAGCAGCGGCTCGGCCTCGCGGCGGCCCTCCTCCAGCCCCGCGAACTCCTCGTCCTCGACGAGCCGACCAACGGGCTGGACCCGCAGGGGATGCGGGAAATCCGCTCCCTCGTCAGGGAACTCGCGGCCGAGGGCACCACGGTCTTCCTCTCCTCCCACCTCCTGGACGAGATCGAACAGGTCTGCACGCACGCGGCGGTGATGGCCGGGGGTCGCCTGATCACCCAGGGCGCGGTCGCCGACCTCGCGGCGGGCGCCCGGGGCCGCCTGGTCGTCAGCACCCCGGACACGGGCGAGGCGGCGCGGGTCCTCAAGGAACGGGGCGTGACCGACCTGGAGGTCGGCGACGGACGCGTCACCGGGGCGGCCCCCAAAACCTCCGGCCCCGGTCTGGCGGAGCTGAACGCGGCGCTGGTCCACGCGGGGGTCCGGGTCACCGGCTTCGGGGCCGAGCGGGCCTCGCTGGAGGACGCGTTCGTGGCGCTGACGGGGGAGGGCTTCGATGTCACGGGCTGAACGGGACGCGCGGGGGGCGGGCGCGGGGGACGAGGGGGACGGGCCGGGTGCGGGTGCAGTTGTGGGAGCCGGTGTGGCTGTCGGAGCCGGTGCCGGTGTTGGCGCGGGCACGGGTGCGGACGTCGGTGTCGGTGCTGGCGCGGGCACCGGAACGGGTGCGGGTGCTCGTGGGATGCGGGCGCGGAAAGCCGTGGGGCCTGTGCGTCCTGTGAGTCCTCTGTGGTCGTGGGGTCTCCTCCGCTCCGAGCTGGGCGTCACCTTCCGGCGCTGGCGGACGCTCGCGCTGCTGGCGGTGCTCGCAGGCGTACCCGTACTGATCGGCGTCGCCGTCAAGGTCGAGACCGGTGACGGCTCCACCGGGTCCGGCGGCCAGGGAGGCGGACCGGCCTTCTTCGCGCAGATCACCCACAACGGTCTCTTCCTGGTCTTCGCCGCGCTCGCCGCCACTCTCCCGGTGTTCCTGCCCATGGCCGTCGGCGTCGTCGCGGGTGACGCCGTCGCGGGAGAGGCCGGCGCGGGCACCTTGCGCTATCTGCTAATCGCTCCCGCCGGACGCGCCCGGCTCCTGCTGGTCAAGTACGTCGGCACGCTCGCCTTCTGCCTCGTGGCCACCCTCGTCGTGGCGGCGTCCGCGTTGGCCACCGGGGCGCTGCTGTTCCCGGTGGGCGAGGTCATGACGATCTCCGGTGTACCGATCGGCCTCGGGGAGGGGCTGCTGCGGGTGGTGGCGATCGCCTTGGCCGCAGCGGCGTCACTCATCGGGTTCGCCGCGCTCTGCCTCTTCGTCTCCACGCTCACCCACAGCGGTATCGCCGCGATGGCGGCGAGCGTGGGCCTGCTGATCACGGTGCAGATCCTGGACACGATCCCGCAGTTGCACGCGATCCACCCGTACCTGTTCCCGCACTACTGGCTGTCCTTCGCGGACCTGCTGCGCGAGCCCGTCTTCTGGGACGACCTGGCGAAGAACCTCGGTCTCCAGGGCGCGTACGCGGCGGTGTTCGGCGCGGCGGCCTGGGCGCGCTTCACGACCCGGGACATCACGACGTAGAGCATCCCCGGTGCGCGGCACCGGAGGCGAACACGGCTGCAGCGCAGGCGGGTGGGATGCGGGAGGAGCCGAGGCGCCGGCGGGTGCGAGGTGCCGGAAGGGGGTACGGGGCCGGCCCCGTACGTTCCCCTCCGGCGTACGGGACCGGCCCTGAGCCTGTGCCGTCCCGAGCCGTCCCCCGATGCGGCTCGACACGACACGGACCGTTCCCCCTCGCGTGGCTATTGTTGGAGGCTGCCCTTCCGCTGTCAACACGGTGCGTGTCGCCGCCCGCTAAACTCCGGGCGTGAGCGCGACGCCCAATCCGCAGCGACGCAGCGAGAAGTCCCGACAGGCGATCCTCGCGGCCTCCATCGACCTGTGCTCCGAAAAGGGGTACGGCGGAGTCACCATGGAGGCGATCGCCGCCCGAGCGGGCGTCAGCAAGAAGACGATCTACCGCTGGTGGCCCTCCAAGGGGGCCGTGCTCCTCGAAGCCGTCGGTCAGAAGGTCGACTCCGAGGCGCCCTTCCCGGACACCGGGGACCTGGCCGGCGACCTCTACACGCAGATGAACCGGGTGGTGCGGCTGCTGACGACGCCTCCGTTCGGTCCCGCTTACATCGGGATCCTCTCGGAGCTGCACCACGACGCGGAGCTGACCCGGGCGGTCCACGACCAGTTCATCACTCCGCGCTTCACCGCGGCCGTGAACCGGCTCAAGAGCGCCCAGCGGCAGGGGCGGCTGGCGGCCGACGCCGACCTGGAGATGACCGTGGAGCTGCTGTACGGGCCGCTCTACTACCGCTACGCACTGCGCAAGCCGCCGCACAGCCCGGAGCGCACGGTAAAACTGGTCGACCACGTACTGCGGTCGCTGGACTGCCGCCCCTGACGCGGGAGTGGACGCGCGTCGGGGGCGGCAGGGTTCAGCGGGTGCGGTGCGGTGGTGTGGTCGGCCGGCAGCCGTTCCCCTGCGTCCGGTACGTCGGGCGGAAGGGCGCAGCTCCGGCCGCAGGGTGCCGACGGCCGGCTAGAAGGTGAGCTTCCAGCTGGTCAGGCTGCCGGTGTCCTGGCGTGCGACGTCCTGGGCGCGCAGCCTCCAGGTCCCGTTGGCCGGCTCGCTCGACGCGTTCACCGTGTACGTCTCGATGATGTTGTCGGCGGAGTCGCCGCTGCTGGAATTCTTCAACCGGTACGCGGTCCCGTCCGGGGCGAGCAGGTCGATGACCACGTCCCCGCGCCAGGTGTGCTTGATGTTCACCGAGACCTTCAGCGTGGCGGGCGCGTTGCCCGTACGGCCGGACACGGTGATCGGGGACGTCACGGCCGCACCGGCGTCGGGGATCGCCAGCGGGGTCGTGTTCTCGTAGTCGTCGCCGGTCGGCGGGGGAGTGGTGCCGCCGGCGGACAGCGTCCACAGCGCGTGCGCGACGGCGTCGCTGTTGCGGTCGAGGGCGGTGTCGCTGATGTTGGCGGTGTTGTCGCAGGACGAGTGGTAGCAGCGGTCGAAGGCCTGTCCGGCGGTGCCGCCCCACTTCTGCGCCTGGGCCGCGGTCTTGGTGCGGCTCGCCCCGGTGAACAGGCCGCCGACGGGGATGCCGACGTTCTTGAAGCTGGCGTGGTCGGAGCGGCCGTCGCCCTCCGTCTCGATCTCGGTGGGGACGCCGAGACCGGCGAAGTAGTCCTTGAAGGTCTTCTCGATGGCCGGGTCGTCGTCGTAGACGAAGTAGCCGGGGTTCGGCGACCCGATCATGTCGAAGTTGAGGTACCCCGCGAACTTCGCGCGCTCGGTGGACGGGAGGCTGTTGACGTACGCCTTCGAGCCGACGAGGCCCAGCTCCTCCGCGCCCCACCAGCCGAACCTCAGGTGCTTGTCCGGCTTCAACTGGGCGCGCGAGACGGCCAGCGCGGACTCCAGGACGGCGGCGGAGCCCGACCCGTTGTCGTTGATTCCGGCACCGGAGGACACCGAGTCCAGGTGCGCGCCCGCCATCACGATCTTATTCGGGTCGCCGCCCGGCCAGTCGGCGATCAGGTTGTAGCCGGTGGCGCCGCTGGTGGTGAAGGTCTGGAGCGAGGTGGCGAACCCGGCTGCGTCCAGCTTGGCCTTCACGTAGTCGATGGACGCCTTGTAGCCGGGGCGGCCGTGGGCGCGGTTGCCGCCGTTGGCGGCGGCGATGGAGGAGAACTGGGTGAGGTGGGCCTTGACGTTGGCCAGCGGGATGTCGGGTGCGGCGAGCGCCTGCGCTGTCGCGCCCGCCGAGGCGGGTGCGGCGGTGGTGCCGGCGGAGGCGGAGGCGGTTCCGGCGAGCAGACCGGCGACGGCGACGGCGGCGACAGCGGCGACCCTGCCGGATCTGCCGGATATCCGGGATCTGCCGACGGGGGAGGGGGAAAGCGTCATGGGGGGGCTCCGGATTCCGAACGGGGATGGGACGGAACGTGCGGGAACTGGCCGAACCGGTATGACCTGTAAGGCAGTTGAGCGGTGACGCGTGCGTAGTGCGTGCCTGATGTTCAGCGAGAGTTCCTCTCACCGTCAAGGGCGTAATCCGGTCAGAGCTGTTCGGATAACGAACCCACTTCGCCCGACGTGATCATTTGGTGCGCCGGACGAGATAGGCGACGGCCGCCGGGGCAGGGCCCTTCCGTGCGGCTTCGACGGCGAGGCCGTGTCCGGCCGTGGGCAATGGGGTCCGCGCTCGACCCGGACAGGACGAACTCCCCACCAGGCACCTCGTCGGGGTCGCTGAGCAGAGCACGGGCGCGCTTCTGGAGTTCATCACCGGCCCCGACCCCGTCCGCCCCGCCCCGCGCACCCTCACCCGCCCCTCGATGCCGCTCCGGCCTACCGCCCCGCCCGCGCCGGCCGTGCCGCCTCCACGTCCGCCGTCGCCTCGGCCGCCGCTGCTGCCGCCAGGGCCCGCGCCGCCGCGTTCCGTTCCACCGCCGCGCCCCGCGCAGTCCTCGCCGCGTCCCACGTCAGTACCGTCAGCGCGAGCCACACCAGGCCGAAGCCCGCCCACCGCTCCACCGGCATCTCCTCGTGGAAGTACACGATCCCCAGCACGAACTGGAACACCGGCGCGAGGTACTGCAACAGCCCCAGCACCGACAGCGGCACCCGGATCGCCGCCGCCCCGAAGCACACCAGGGGCACCGCGGTGACGACGCCCGTCGCGGCGAGCAGTGCCGCGTGCCCCGCGCCGTGCGCCCCGAACGCCGCTCCGCCGGACGCCCCGAGCCACACCAGGTACCCCAGGGCGGGCAGGAACTGGATGGCCGTCTCGGCGGCCAGCGACTCCAGCCCGCCCAGGTTGACCTTCTTCTTGAGCAGTCCGTACGTGGCGAACGAGAACGCCAGGACCAGCGAGATCCATGGCGGCTGCCCGTACCCGACCGCCAGCACGACGACCGCCGCGGCGCCGACCCCGACCGCCGCCCATTGCGCCGGCCGCATCCGTTCGCCGAGCAGCAGGACGCCCATGGCGATGGTGACGAGAGGGTTGATGAAGTAGCCGAGCGAGGCCTCGACGACGTGGCCGCTGTTGACCGACCAGATGTAGAGGCCCCAGTTGACGCTGATGACGGCCGCGGCGACGGCTATCAGGCCCAGTTTCCGCGGCTGGCGCAGCAGGTCGCGCACCCAGCCCCAGCGCCGGACGGCCAGCAGTGCCAGGCCCACCACGGCCAGCGACCACACCATCCGGTGCGCGAGGATCTCGATCGCCCCGGCGGGCTTCAGCAGCGGCCAGAACAGGGGGACCAGTCCCCACATTCCGTACGCCCCGATGCCGTACAGCAGTCCCGCCCGCTGTTCGTCCTTGGTCTCCAGCGACATCGACACGGCTCTGGCCTCCCGCCCGGAACATGCACTCTGCATACACCCGTCGCCGACGACGGTAAGCCCGCCCGGCCTCGCCTGTCATGTCCGTTCCGCAATACGGTCATGACAGGCGGGGGCGTCCGGAAGCACGGAAGGAGCGCCCGGCCCCTGGTGCGGGCCGGGCGCTCCTTCGCGGAGGTGTGCGGGTACGGCGGTCAGCCGACGACCGTCCAGGTGTCCTTGCCCGCGAGCAGCGCGCCCAGGTCTCCCTTGCCGTCCCGCTCGATGGCCGTGTCGAGCTGGTCGGCCATCAAGGTGTCGTACACCGGCCGCTCGACGGAGCGGAAGACACCGATCGGAGTGTGGTGCAGGGTGTCGGGGTCGGCGAGGCGGGAGAGCGCGAAGGCGGTGGTCGGCGACGCCTGGTGCGCGTCGTGGACGAGGATCTGCGACTGGTTCTTTTCGGTCACCGCGACCACCTTCAGATCACCCGTCACCGCGTCCCGCACGACCCCCTTGGCGCCGTCGGCGCCGAAGCGGATCTGCTGCCCGTGCTCCAGCCGGATCACCGCCTCCTGTGCCTGCTCCTTGTCCTTCAGGGCCTCGAAGGCGCCGTCGTTGAAGATGTTGCAGTTCTGGTAGATCTCGACGAGCGCCGTGCCCGGGTGGTCGGCGGCCTGCCGCAGCACTTCGGTGAGGTGCTTGCGGTCGGAGTCGACGGTGCGGGCGACGAAGGACGCCTCCGCACCGATCGCGAGCGAGACCGGGTTGAAGGGCGCGTCCAGGGAGCCCATCGGGGTCGACTTGGTGATCTTGCCGACCTCGGAGGTGGGGCTGTACTGGCCCTTGGTCAGGCCGTAGATCCGGTTGTTGAACAGGAGGATCTTGAGGTTGACGTTGCGGCGCAGCGCGTGGATCAGGTGGTTGCCGCCGATGGAGAGCGCGTCGCCGTCACCGGTGACCACCCACACGCTCAGGTCCCGCCGCGAGGAGGCGAGTCCCGTCGCGATGGCCGGGGCGCGGCCGTGGATGGAGTGCATCCCGTAGGTGTTCATGTAGTACGGGAAGCGGGAGGAGCAGCCGATTCCGGAGACGAAGACGATGTTCTCCTTCGCCAGTCCCAGCTCCGGCATGAACCCCTGCACGGCGGCCAGCACGGCGTAGTCCCCGCACCCCGGGCACCAGCGCACCTCCTGGTCGGACTTGAAGTCCTTCATCGACTGCTTGCCTTCGGCCCGGGGCACGAGGGACAGCAGTGAGTGCTTGGGTTCGCTCGACGTGACCGTCTCAGTCATCGATGGCCTCCTTGAGGGCCGTTGCCAGCTGCTCGGCCTTGAACGGCATTCCGTTGACCTGGTTGTACGAACGCGCGTCCACGAGGTACTTCGCCCGGATCAGCGTGGCGAGCTGCCCGAGATTCATCTCCGGTACGACCACCTTGTCGTAACGCTTCAACACCTCTTCGAGATTCCCCGGGAAGGGGTTGAGGTGACGCAGGTGCGCCTGCGCGATCGCGACGCCCTCGCCGCGCAGCCGTCGTACCGCCGCCGTGATCGGCCCGTACGTCGAGCCCCAGCCGAGCACCAGGGTGCGGGCCGCGTCCGGGTCGTCGACCGCCAGGTCGGGCACCGTGATGCCGTCGACCTTGGCCTGCCGGGTGCGGACCATGAAGTCGTGGTTGGCCGGGTCGTAGGAGATGTTGCCCGTGCCGTCCTGCTTCTCGATGCCGCCGATGCGGTGTTCGAGGCCGGGGGTGCCGGGCAGTGCCCAGGGCCGGGCCAGGGTCTCGGGATCGCGCTTGTACGGCCAGAACACCTCGGTGCCGTCGGCCAGTTCGTGGTTGGGGCCCTTGGCGAACTGCACGCGCAGGTCGGGAAGTTCGTCGAGGCCGGGAATGCGCCACGGCTCGGAGCCGTTGGCCAGGTAACCGTCGCTCAGCAAAAAGACCGGCGTCCGGTACGTCAGCGCGATGCGCGCCGCTTCCAGCGCGGCGTCGAAGCAGTCGGCGGGCGTACGGGGCGCGACCACCGGCACCGGGGCCTCGCCGTTGCGCCCGTACATCGCCTGGAGCAGATCGGCCTGTTCGGTCTTGGTCGGCAGCCCGGTCGACGGACCGCCGCGCTGGATGGCCACGATCAGCAGCGGCAGCTCCAGGCTCACCGCCAGCCCGATGGTCTCCGACTTGAGCGCGACACCGGGCCCCGAGGTGGTCGTGACGGCCAGCTGGCCGCCGAACGCGGCCCCGAGAGCGGCGCCGATCGCCGCGATCTCGTCCTCCGCCTGGAAGGTCCGCACACCGAAGTTCTTGTGCCGCGACAGCTCGTGCAGGATGTCGGAGGCCGGGGTGATCGGGTAGGAGCCGAGGTAGAGCGGCAGGTCGGCCTGCTGTCCGGCCGCGATCAGCCCGTACGAGAGCGCCAGGTTCCCGGAGATGTTGCGGTACGTGCCCGGAGGGAACGCGGCGGTGGCCGGGGCCACCTCGTAACTCACCGCGAAGTCCTCGGTCGTCTCGCCGAAGTTCCAGCCCGCCCGGAACGCCGCCACGTTGGCCTCGGCGATGTCGGGCTTCTTCGCGAACTTGCGCCGCAGGAACGCCTCCGTGCCCTCGGTGGGCCGGTGGTACATCCAGCTGAGCAGGCCCAGCGCGAACATGTTCTTCGAGCGGCCCGCGTCCTTGCGCGACAGACCGAAGTCCTTCAGCGCCTCGACGGTCAGGGTGGTCAGCGGCACCGGGTGGACGCTGTAACCGTCCAGCGAACCGTCCTCCAGCGGGGACGTCTCGTACCCCACCTTGGCCATGGGCCGCTTGGTGAACTCGTCGGTGTTGATGATGATCTCGGCCCCGCGCGGCACATCGGCGAGGTTCGCCTTCAGCGCGGCGGGATTCATCGCCACCAGGACGTTCGGGGCGTCGCCCGGGGTGAGGATGTCGTGGTCGGCGAAATGCAGCTGGAAGCTGGAGACGCCCGGCAGCGTTCCGGCGGGGGCGCGGATCTCGGCGGGGAAGTTCGGCAGCGTCGAGAGATCGTTGCCGAACGACGCGGTCTCCGACGTGAAGCGGTCACCGGTGAGCTGCATGCCGTCACCGGAGTCCCCCGCGAACCGGATGATCACCCGGTCCAGTCGGCGGACCTCTTTCTCCGGGGCCTTGACCGGAACTGTCACCGGGGCGTCGAGGGCTTCGTCGACGCCTGCTCCGTCGGCCTGCACGGCCGGACTGTTGACCTGGCTGGTCACTGAACTGGACCTCCCTCAGAGGCGGCTGTTCCGGAACGGCCGGCCGACCGGTCGTCCCGGGGCAACCCTACGTCCGCGAGAGTCGCCCAACTCGGCCCGCCCACATGCCGGGACCGCTTTTGAGACACCTCTTCGACCCGATTCCCCACGATTCATCCGCCCCCGGACCGCTGTTTCAAGCCTGAGTGGAACCTGTGCTGCAGACGCTTTGACCTCATCCTTCGGTTCCGGTCCCGCAGCCGGGTCGAGCCCCGCTCGACCCGGCACCGCCGGACCCTCGCCGACCCCTGCCCGCCGGCCCTCAGGAATTCAGATACGTCAGCACCGCCAGCACCCGCCGGTGGTCCCCGACGCTCGGCGACAGGCCGAGCTTCAGGAAGATGTTGCTGACGTGCTTCTCCACCGCCCCGTCGCTCACCACCAGCTGCTTGGCGACCGCCGAGTTGGTCCGCCCCTCCGCCATGAGCCCCAGGACCTCCCGCTCGCGCGGGGTGAGCCCGGCCAGGACGTCCTGCTTGCGGCTCCGGCCCAGGAGCTGGGCCACCACCTCGGGGTCCAGGGCGGTGCCGCCCCTGGCCACCCGCACCACGGCGTCCACGAACTCCCGGACCTCGGCGACCCGGTCCTTCAGCAGATAGCCGACCCCCGTACTGGATTCGGCCAGCAACTCCGTCGCGTACTGCTCCTCCACGTACTGCGACAGGACGAGCACCCCGATGCCGGGGTGCTCCCGCCGCAGCCGCACCGCGGCCCTGACCCCCTCGTCGGTGTGCGTCGGCGGCATCCGCACGTCCGCCACCACGACGTCCGGCAGCTCCCCCCGCGAGGCCAGTTCGGCCACGGTCTTGACCAGGGCTTCCCCGTCCCCGACACCCGCGACCACGTCGTGGCCGAGGTCGGTCAGCAACCGGGTGAGGCCCTCCCGAAGAAGTACCGAATCCTCGGCGATGACCACGCGCACCCTGTCTCCCACGACTCTTCCTGCCCCCAGCTCCGGTGTGTCCAGCATTCGACCGCCCCCAGCATCCCAGCACCCGGACCGGTCTGCGCCCGAGTGGCGGGAAAGAGAGGGGAGGGGAATCCGGAGCGGGCGCCGTCGCACCCGGGCCCGGCCGGTCAGCCGCGCCAGGGCAGTTCCGCGGTGACCGTCGTCGGACCACCGGCGGGGGAGTCGACGACCAGGACGCCGTCGACCGCGTCCAGCCGCTCCGCGAGACCCGCCAGCCCCGAACCGCCGCCCGTGCTCGCGCCGCCCCGGCCGTCGTCGGTGACCTGGAGCATCAGCCGCCCGTCCGTGTGCCACACCTCGATCGACGCCCGGGTGGCCCGGGCGTGCTTGCTGACGTTCTGGAGGAGTTCGGAGACCGTGAAATAGGCGATGCCCTCGATCGCCGGGGCCGGCCGGGCCGGCAGGTCCACCTCGACCTGCACCGGGACCGCGCACCGCGAGGCGATCGCCGACAGCGCCGCGTCCAGGCCCCGGTCGGTGAGCACCGCGGGGTGGATGCCGCGGGCCAGGTCGCGCAGTTCCTGCAACGCCACCTTCACCTCGCCGTGCGCCTCGTCCACCATGCGGGCGGCCGCCTCGGGGTCCTCGGCCAGCTTCTCCTTCGCGAGCCCGAGGTCCATGGCCAGCGCGACGAGGCGGGCCTGCGCCCCGTCGTGCAGGTCGCGTTCGATGCGCCGCAGGTCGGCGGCGGCCGTGTCGACGACCACCCCGCGGTCCGACTCCAGCTCGCTGACCCTGCTGTCGAGGGCGGACCGGCCGAGCAGGCCGGACACCATCAGCCGGTCCACCGACACCAGGGCCCGGGTGACCCAGGGGCAGGCGATCACGAGGACCAGGCCTATCGCGCTGATCAGAGCCATCTCCAGCGGGGTGTTCAGGTAGACCTGGTTGTCCATGTCGCTGTAGAGCTGGACGCCCTTCGAGCCGTCCGCGTGCGTGACGGCCCATCCGTACAGCGGGTACGTGAGGGCTGCCAGGCCGTACGACCAGAACACCACCGCCACGCTGAACGAGAAGACCGCCCACGGCATGTGCAGCACCCCGTACAGCAGGTGCCGCCAGGACACCCCGCTCTTCAGGACCGCCCCGATCCAGCCCATCGCACCGGGCCTGGCCTTGCGCAGAGCCTGCGGCGGCGGCACGTCCAGCCCCAGCAGCACCCGGGCCCGGGCCCGTTCCAGCGCGCCGAAGCCCCGGAACAGGGCGAGCCCACCGGCCAGTACGGGGATGCCGAGGAAGGTCACCAGCAGCCCGGCCCCCAGCGAGATGGTGCTCACCGCGAGGACGAAGGCCACCATGGCCAGCGGCAGGCCGCACACCACGTACGCGAGCTCACGCCAGGCCCGGCCCTCGAACGGCGCGCGCAGTACCGGCGGAACGCGATGTTCCCGGGGACCGTGGTCCCGGGTGCGAGGGGCGTAGTCCGTGGCCATGATGCCGTCCGTTTCTTCCGTGCGGAACGCTGCCGCCGCCGGGCCGGATGCCCGGTGGTTGTGCTTGTCCAAGACTGCTGGTCCGCGACGCCCCGGACCATGAGGTAAAGCTCCGTCCTTCCCGGGGGTTTACCCCACCCCCGGCCCCGCGCCGCATCGCAGGGCACCCCCTGCCGTCTACCGCACCCGGTGCCCCTGCCCGTCGGCGGCGACCCGCCCGCCCGCCCGTCGTCCCCCGTCGCGCGTCTCCCCCGGCGCCCGCTCCCGCCAGGGCAGTTCCGCCGTCACGGTCGTCCCCGCGCCCGGCGGCGAATCCACCGTCAACAGCCCGTCCACCGCCCCCAGCCGGTCCGCGAGCCCCGCCATCCCGGTACCGCCGTCCAGCCGCGCACCGCCGAGCCCGTCGTCCCGGACCTGGATCAGCAACCGGCTGCCGGACCGCCACACGTCGACCGACGCGGACCGCGCCCGGCTGTGTTTGCTGACGTTCTGGAGCAGCTCGGAGACCGTGAAGTACGCGATGCCCTCGATGGCCTCCGCCGGCCGCTCACCGAGCTCCGTCGTCACCTGCACCGGGACCGTGCACCGCGAGGCGATCGCCGACAGGGCCGCGTCCAGGCCCCGGTCGGTGAGCACCGCGGGGTGGATGCCACGGGCCAGGTCGCGCAGTTCCTGCAACGCCAGCTTCACCTCGCCGTGCGCCTCGCCGACCATCCTCGCCGCGGTCTCCGGGTCGTCCAGCAGCTTCTCCTTCGCCAGCCCGAGCCCCATCGCGAGGGCGACGAGGCGGGCCTGCGCCCCGTCGTGCAGGTCGCGTTCGATGCGCCGCAGGTCGGCGGCGGCCGTGTCGACGACCACCCCCCGGTCGGACTCCAGCTCCGCGATGCGCCGCTCCAGCTCGCCCGACGGCGACAGCAGCCCCCGGACCATCGCCCGGTCCACGTTGGTCAGCCCCCGGGCCACGTACCCCAGTACCGGCCACAGCAGCACCGTGCTCACCAGCGCCACCGTGAACGTCAGGATTCCCCACGGCAGCCGGATCACCGAGTACAGCACCGACCGCCAGCCCACCGGGTCCTTCAGCGCGGTCCACAGCCAGGGGAAGAGACCGTCCTGCGTGCGGGCCGCCCTGAGCGGGCTCGGCTCGTCCACCCGCACCCCGAGGAGTACGCGCGCGCGTGCCCGCTCCCACCGGCCGATCCGCCGGGCCGCCACCAGCCCCGCGGCCAGCAGCGGCAACCCGATCACCGTGACGGCGAGGCCGCTGCCGAGCACCATGACGATCACCGTCACGACGAACCCGATCAGGGCCGCCGGGAGGTCGAGCAGCAGATGCGCGACCTCCTTCCACATGTGCCGGTCGAAGGCGAAGGCGCGGGTCGGAGGGGGTTCGGAGCCGGGCGTAGGTGCACCGGAGCTGGCGGTCATGCGCCCCAGCCTGCCGGGCCGCGCAACCCCGCGCCATGGGGTGGGCGGGGGAGCCGGGGTGGGGACAACCCCACCCCGGCCCTCCCGGCGGGCCCTCGTTCCCCGGACGCGAGCACGCACCGGACCTTCGCCAAGTTCCCGGCTCATCCGGCACCGGCGAAGCCGCAACCAGGCCCTAGACTCCCGTGCGTGACAGATCGACGACCGGAGGGACGGGACGTGCCGGAACCGACCGTGCCGATCGAAGGGCGGCGGCGCACGTGAGGCCGCAGGACGCGATGCCACAGCCCGCGGCGGACGCCCCCGTGCTCGCCGCCGACTACTTCCAGAGCTACTCGGTGGTCGGCCTGCTCGCGGCCCTCGGCGTGCTCTTCGTCGCGGTGGCCTTCGGGGCGGGTCGCCTGCTGCGCCCCGTGGTGCCCACCCCCGAGAAGCTCATGACGTACGAGTGCGGAGTCGACCCCGTCGGCGAGGGCTGGGCGCACACCCAGGTCCGTTACTACGTCTACGCGTTCCTGTACGTGATCTTCGCCGTCGACTCGATCTTCCTCTTCCCGTGGGCGACGGTCTTCGCGGCGCCCGGCTACGGCGCCACGACTCTGGTCGAGATGTTCGTCTTCCTCGGCTTCCTGGCCGTGGGCCTGCTGTACGCATACAAGAAGGGCGTCCTCGAATGGACGTGACCCCCGCCGTGACCCCCGCCGCAACTCCCGCTCCGGACCCGAAGGGCGCACCGGTGGACCTCCCCGCGCCGCAGCGCCTCGGAGTCCTCTCCCGCCTCGCGCCCGAGCCGATGAAGGTGGTCCTCAACTGGGGCCGCCGCTACAGCCTCTGGGTGTTCAACTTCGGCCTGGCCTGCTGCGCGATCGAGTTCATCGCGGCGTCCATGGCCCGCCACGACTTCATCCGGCTCGGCGTGATCCCCTTCGCGCCCGGCCCGCGCCAGGCCGACCTCATGATCGTCTCGGGCACCGTCACCGACAAGATGGCCCCGGCCGTCAAGCGGCTGTACGAGCAGATGCCCGAACCCAAGTACGTGATCTCCTTCGGCGCCTGCTCCAACTGCGGCGGCCCGTACTGGGACTCGTACGCCGTCACCAAGGGCGTCGACCAGATCATCCCGGTCGACGTGTACGTACCCGGCTGCCCGCCCCGTCCCGAAGCGCTGCTCCAGGGCATCCTCAAGCTCCAGGAGAAAATCGCCCGCGAGTCCCTCGCCGACCGCTACGGGAACTCGGCGGGCCGCCCGTCCGTTGCCTATCTGCAGAGCGACCTGGTGAGCCCTCCGCCCGCACCCGCACCGGGAGTTGGTGGCCAGTGAGCGCCTACGACGGCCTGCCCGACTCCGTCACCGAGGTCTTCGGCGAGGAGGCCACGGCCGGGCACGCGTACGACCTGCTGACCGTCGACGTGCCCGCCGGCTCGTGGATCACCGCCCTGGAGACCGCCAGGGACGAGCTCGGGTGCACGTACTTCGACTGGCTCAGCGCGGTCGACGAGCCCGGCACCGGTTTCCTCGTCTCCGCCCACGTGGTCTCCCTCGAAGGCCGTACGGTACGCCGCCTGCTCATCCGTACGACCGTGCCGCACAGCGCCGCCGTCCTGCCCACGGCCACCGGGGTCTACGCGGGCGCGGGCTGGCACGAGCGCGAGACACACGAGATGTTCGGCATCGCGTTCACCGACCACCCGCACCTCGCGCCGCTCCTCCTCCCGGACACCTTCGAGGGCCACCCCCTGCGCAAGGATTTCGTGCTGGCCGCCCGCGTCGCCAAGGCGTGGCCCGGTGCGAAGGAGCCCGGCGAGTCGGACCACGGCGGCCCCAAGCGGCGGCAGATGCTCCCGCCGGGCGTCCCCGACCCGAACGAATGGGGCCCCCTCAAGGGACAACTCCCGGCCGCCGCGGCCCGCCCGGCCCGGGGCGCCCGAGCCGCGGGCGCCGGCGCCCGCACGGGAGCGGCCACGGACCGCCCCGCCCGCCGCACCCGCAGCGCGACCGAGGGCTCGGCGTCGCAGGCATCGCCGGACACCACGTCGGGTGCGCCGGCTGCCCCTGCGGCTGCGGCTGGCACGACCCGGCGTTCCCGCAGCGTGACCGAGGGTTCGGCATCCCAGTCGCCGGGAGCGGCTTCGGACACACCGGCTTCGCAGACGGCCGCTCCGGCCCGTCGTTCCCGCAGCGTGAGCCAGGGTTCGGCATCGCAGGCCGCCGCACCGGGGTCCGGGACGCAGACGCCTCCCGACTCCGGACCTGCCTCATCCGAACCCTCCGTCACGGAGCCCGCCGCCCAGGCACGCCCCGCGTCGGAGCGGACACCGGCGGAGCGCAGCGTGTCCGAGCCGGTTGTGTCCGAGCCGGTTGTGTCCGAGCTGGGCGTGTCGGCGTCAGAGGTGTCCGAGCCGGGTGTGTCTGAGCCAGACGTGTCCGAGCCCGGCATGACCGAGCCGCGCGTGTCCGAGCCCGACGCACCGGATCCCGGCACGACGGGGTCCGCCACCCCGGAGGCGGCCGTACCGGAGCCCGACGCAGCGCAGTCCGCCGTACCGGAATCCGCCCGGCCGGAGGCCGCCCTACCGGACTCCGCCCCTCCGGCGGTACGCAGCTTCGACGCCCCGTGGCACCATGCCCGCCCCGCTTTCGAGGACCCGGCCCTCGCCCGGCGCGCCGACCCGGGCCCAGAGCCCACCCACCGGACCGGCCAGGAGGGGGACCGCCCGGCCGCGGCCGACGCAGACACCACCGACCGTCTGCCCGAACCCGACGCGGGCACCTCCAAGCACCGGAACGAGCCCGAGCCCGACACCGCCGCCCGCCGAACCGAGCGCAACGCGGACACCACCGGCCGCCGGCCCGCGCCCGAGCCCGAGCCCGAGCCCGACGACACTCCACCCACCCCCGCCGGAGGCGATCCCGCGTGAACGACGTACTCGACGTCGCCCTCCGCCTGCTCCTCGTCTTCGTCCTCTTTCTGGTCCTGCCCCTGCTGGTCGGCCAGACCGAGCACAAGGTGATGGCGCACATGCAGGGCCGCCTCGGTCCCATGTACGCGGGCGGCTTCCACGGCTGGGCCCAGCTCGTCGCCGACGGCGTGAAGTTCGCGCAGAAGGAAGACATCGTCCCCGCCGGGGCCGACCGCCGTATCTTCCAGCTCGCCCCCGCCCTCGCGCTCCTCCCGTACCTCCTGGTGCTGCTCGTCATCCCCATCGGCCCGAGCGAGAGCGCCGTCGGTCAGCACATCGACGCGGGCATCTTCTACGTGCTCGCCGTCATGGGCGTCGGCGTGCTCGGTTCCCTGATGGCGGGCTGGGCCTCGGCCAACAAGTTCTCGCTCCTCGGCGGTCTGCGCACCGCCGCGCAGCTCCTCGCGTACGAACTCCCCATGCTGCTCGCCGCCGCCTCCGTGGCGATGGCGGCCGGCACGGTCTCCCTCGGCGGCATTCTGAACGCCTGGGAGTGGTGGTGGCTGCCCTGGCAGATCATCGGCGCGCTCGTCTTCTTCACCGCCGGACTCGCGGAGCTGCAACGCCCGCCGTTCGACGCCCCGATCGCCGACTCGGAGATCATCTTCGGCGCGTACACGGAGTACACGGGCCTGCGCTTCGCGCTGTTCCTGCTCGCCGAGTACGCGGGCATCGTCATCGTCTGCGGCCTGACCACCGTCCTGTTCCTCGGCGGCTGGCACGGACCCTGGGGGGCCGACGGCCTCGGCTGGGTCTGGACCCTGCTCAAGACCGCGGTCCTCGCGTTCGTCGTGATCTGGCTGCGGGTCAGTTACCCGCGCCTGCGCGAGGACCAGCTCCAGAAGCTGTCCTGGACCGTACTCATCCCGCTCGCACTCGCGCAGATCGCGCTCACCGGCATCGTGAAGGTGGCGATCCAGTAGTCATGGCACCCATCCCCGGGAGCGGCCTGGCCAAGGGCCTCGCCGTCACCCTCCGCACGATGACGAAGAAGACCGTCACCGCGCAGTACCCCGAGACCCAGCCCGAACTCCCGCCCCGCACGCGCGGGGTGATCGGCCTGTTCGAGGAGAACTGCACGGTCTGCATGCTGTGCGCCCGAGAATGCCCCGACTGGTGCATCTACATCGACTCCCACAAGGAGACGATGCCGCCCGCCGCCCCCGGCGGACGCGAGCGCAGCCGCAACGTCCTCGACCGCTTCGCGATCGACTTCTCGCTGTGCATGTACTGCGGGATCTGCATCGAGGTCTGCCCCTTCGACGCCCTGTTCTGGTCGCCGGAGTTCGAGTACGCGGAAACCGACATCCACGAACTCACCCACGAGCGGGACAAGCTCCGCGAGTGGATGTGGACCGTACCGGAGCCCCCCGCCCTCGATCCGGGCGCGGAGGAACCGAAGGAGATCGCGGCCGCCCGCAAGACCGCCGACAAGCTCGAAGCGCAGCAGGCGGCGGAGGCCGAAGCGGCCCGGGGACAGCAGACCGCCCGGGAACAGGAGGGACCGGCGTGATCACGACCACCAGCGTCCTCGCCGCGACAGGCCCCGGCTTCCTCTCCCCGAGCGGCGTCGAGATCGCGTTCCTGCTCGTCGGCGTCGTCACCCTCGGCGCGGCGGTCATCACGGTCACCACCAAGCAGCTCGTGCACGCCGCCCTGTGGCTGGTCGTCGCCCTCGGCGGCCTCGCCGTCGAATACCTGCTGCTCACGGCCGAGTTCATCGCCTGGGTCCAGGTCCTGATCTACGTCGGCTCCGTCGTCGTCCTTCTCCTGTTCGGCCTGATGCTCACCAGAGCTCCCATCGGCCGCTCACCGGACGCGGACTCGGGCAACCGCCCGGTCGCCCTCGCGGTGGCCGTCGCGGCGGGCGCGGCCCTCGTCTGGGTGGTCGTCGACGCGTTCCGCCACACCTGGATCGACCTGGAAGGGCCCGTCCAGGGCTCCACCGAGGTGACCGGCCGGATCCTCTTCCAGCACTGGGTGCTCCCCTTCGAAGCGCTCTCCGTCCTGCTGCTGGCGGCGCTGGTCGGAGCGATCGTCCTCTCCCGCAAGAACGCGGCGGCCGCCGAGCCCGGCACCACGGGTGGGCCCGGGTCCGCCGGTGAGCCCGGGAGGCCGAACCCGGGCCGACGGACGCGGACCCCCGGCCGGCCCGCGAAGGAGACCCGCAGCCGGCCGGCGCAGGAGGCCCCCGGCCGCCCCCCGACGGCGGATCCCAGCGAGCCGCCGCAGAAGGAGCAGCGCTGATGCACCTCGCCTACCCGGCGGTCCTCGCCGCCCTCCTCTTCTGCGTCGGCCTGTACGGAGTCCTCGCCCGCCGCAACGCGATCCTGGTCCTGATGTCCGTCGAGCTGATGCTCAACGCCGTCAACCTCAACCTGGTCGCCTTCGACGTCTGGCTCCGTGACACCCTGCACTCCGGCCAGGCCCTCACCCTCTTCACCATCGCCATCGCCGCCGCCGAGATCGGCATCGGGCTGGCGATCGTCCTGATGGTGTACCGCAACCGCGGCACCTCGGACATCGACAAGCTCCGCGACACCGCCGAGACGGCAGGCGAAGACCACGACCCCGACGACGCCACCGAAGCCCCCGACGGCCCGGCACAGAAGGCAGAGGCCGCCGCGTGACCACCCCGACCCTCGCCGTCCTCGTCCCCCTGCTCCCGTTCCTGGGCGCCGCCGCCGGCCTGCTCGTCGGGCGCAGGGCCGGCGGCTTCGCACGCCCGCTGGCGATCCTCCCGACGCTCGCCGCACTGGCCCTCGCGCTCACCGTCGCCGTGCACCAGGGCGGCGGGAAGGTGATCGACGCCGCCACCCGGCTCACCCCGACCGGCTCCGTCCCCATCGACCTCGCCCTGCACATCGACGGCTTCGCGGCCCTCGTCGCCGTCCTGGTGACCGTCGTCGCGACCTGCGTCCAGGTCTACTCGACGGCCTACCTGCGCGACGACCCCCGCTACGCCTCGTACGCGGCACTCGTCTCCCTCTTCACCTCCGCGATGCTGCTCGTCGTCTACTCCGGCGACCTGATGGTGCTGCTGGTCGGCTGGGAGGTCATGGGCATCTGCTCGTACTTCCTCGTCGGCCACTACTGGGAGACGCCCGAAGCCCGCGCCGCCTCCCTCAAGGCGTTCCTGGTCACCAAGCTCGGCGACGTCCCCTTCCTGTTCGGCCTGTTCGCCCTCGCCGCCGACGCCGGTACGTTCCGCATCACCGGCATCCTGGACACCGTCGCCACCGGCGGCCTCCAGCACCCCACGGTCATCGCGCTTCTCCTCATCGCGGGTGTGGCGGGCAAGTCGGCGCAGTTCCCGCTGCACACCTGGCTGCCGGACGCGATGGCGGGCCCCACGCCCGTCTCCGCGCTGATCCACGCCGCGACGATGGTCGCCGCCGGCGTCTACTTCGTGGCCCGCCTCCTTCCCGTCTTCGCCGCCTCCGCCGCCGCCATGACCGTCCTGGCGGTGCTGGCCGCGGTCACCATGGTCGGCTCGGCCCTCGCCGCCCTTGCCCAGGACGACATCAAACGCGTCCTGGCGTACTCGACGATCGGCCAGCTCGGTTACATGACCGGCGCCCTCGCCGTCGGCGACCGCGGTGCCGCCGTCTTCCACCTCCTGTCGCACGGTGCGTTCAAGGCCCTCCTCTTCCTCGGCGCCGGCGTGATCATCCACGCCGCCGGCACCAACTCCCTGTCCGCCATGTCCCGCATGGGCGGCCTTCCGAAGCGCATCCCGGACGCCTACTGGACGATGACGATCGCGCTCCTCGCCCTCGCCGCGATGCCCCCGTTCGCCGGCTTCTTCTCCAAGGAAGCCGTCCTGGTCGCCGCCGAACACACCGCCCTCGGCGACTCCGTCACCGCCCCGGCCGGCGCCGGCTGGATCGTCCTGCTCTCCGGTCTGCTCACCGCACTCCTCACCGCCGCGTACGCCACCCGCCTCTGGCTCCTCGCCTTCCGCGGCCACGGCCCCGCCGCCCCGGACCACGGCCGTCAGCCGATCGCGATGAGCGCGGTCCTGTGGGTCCTCGCCGTCCCCTCCCTCGCCCTCGGCCTGGCCGTCGGACAGCTCGCGGGCTGGTTCGACGTGCACGCCCTCACCCCCACCGTCACCACCGCCGTCCTCGGCACCGGCGTCGCCGCCGTGGGCGGCATCATGACGTACGCCGCCTGGCGCGCCCTGCGCTACCGGGCGGACGGCAGCGTGCCCCTCGGCGCGGTCGCCGCGCACCCGGACGCGGACCCCGCCACCTCCGAGGAGGCGGCCATCGCCACCCTTCCCCGAGCTCTCAACTCCGTTCGAGCAGGGGAGACCCCATCGGCGGCCTACGGCGACCTCGCCCCAGCCCCCGACCCCGGCGACCCCGGCCGTCTCCTCCTCGGCCCCCTGCACCGCCACGCGGCCACCGGCTTCCACCTGGACGCCCTCTACGCCACCCTTTTCGTCCGTCCGGTACGGGCCGCCGCCGAACTGGTCCGCTTCCTGGACCGCGAGGTCGTCGAGACCTACGTACGAGGCGCCCGCACCCTCCCGCGCTGGCTCGGCACCGCCGTCCGGCGTGCCCAGACCGGCAACGTGCAGACCTACCTCGGCGCCCTGCTCGCCGGGTCCGTCGTCCTGGCGATCGCCGCCGTCCTCGTCGCCGCCGCCGGAGCGTGAGCCATGATCGATATCAGCGAATCCGTGATGCAGTTCCTCCTGGCGTTGATCGTCGCCGGCCCGCTCGTCGGCGCGGCCGCCGCCCTCCTCCCGGCACCCCCGGGGCTCAAGGGCAAGAGCCCCGACCAGGCCGTCCTGCGGCACGGGATCGTCGTCACCGGCGCCGTCCTCCTCGCCGCGATCGTCCTCGTGCTCGGCTTCGACCACAGCCGCCCCGCGAGGATGCAGGCGACGACCAACCTCCACTGGATTCCGGCGCTCGACATCCGGATCCACCTCGGCGTCGACGGCATCTCGCTCCCCCTCCTCGTGCTGACCGCGCTACTGACCTTCCTCTGCGCGCTCTACAGCTACTTCAAGATGCCCGCGGGCCCGTCCCCGAAGGCATTCGTCGCGCTCCTGCTCGTCCTGGAGTCCGGCACCCTCGCCACCTTCGCCGTCCTCGACCTGATCCTGTTCTTCCTGGCCTTCGAGATGGTCCTCATCCCGATGTACTTCCTCATCGCACGCTGGGGAGGCGCCCAACGCACGCGGGCGGCCTGGAAGTTCATCCTCTACACCCTGCTCGGCTCCGTCGTGATGCTGCTCGGCCTCCTCCTCATCGGCCTGAAGTCCGGCACATTCGACATGGTGGCACTCGCCACTGACAACGGCCGCGGCCTGACAACGTCCGTGCAGGTCACAGCAGTTCTCGCGATCGCCGCCGGCCTCGCGGTCAAGACCCCGATGTGGCCCCTGCACAGCTGGCTCCCGGACGCCCACACGGCCGCCCCGACCGTCGGTTCGGTCCTCCTCGCCGGAGTGCTGCTGAAGATGGGCACGTACGGTTTCGTCCGCATCGCCCTGCCGATCGCCCCCGAAGGCATGCACACCTTCGCCCCCTACCTGGCCGCCTTCGCGGTCGTGGGCATCGTCTACGGATCCCTCGCCTGCCTCTCCCTGGCCCGCAAGGGGAACAACGGCGACCTGAAGCGCCTCATCGCGTACTCCTCCGTCGGCCACATGGGCTTCGTCCTCCTCGGCATCGCCTCGATGACCCCCACCGGCGTCAACGGCGCACTCTTCGCCAACATCGCCCACGGCCTGATCACCGGCCTGCTGTTCTTCCTGGTCGGCGCGCTCAAGGACCGCTACGGCACCGCGGACCTGGACACCCTCGCCGGGGCCACCGGCGCCGCCCTCTACGGCAGCGCCCCCCGCTTCGGCGCCCTCCTGGCCTTCGGCGCCGTCGCCTCCCTCGGACTGCCCGGACTCGCCGGATTCTGGGGCGAGATGCTCACCATGTTCGGCGCGTTCGACCCCGCCGAAGGGCTCAGCCGACCCGCGTTCCTCACCTTCATGGCCGTCGCCGGCTTCGGGACGCTCCTCACCGCCGCGTACCTGCTGATCGTCGTGCGCCGCGTCTGCATGGGGCAGCGGCGGGCGAACGCCGGACCCGTCGCCGACGTCCAGGGCTACGAGTTCGCCGCCTGGACCCCGCTCGTCGCCCTCACCGTCCTCGCCGGCCTCTGGCCCGCAGTCCTCCTCGGCCTCACCGACCCGGCCGTCCAGAAGCTCCTCGCAGGAGGCAAGTCGTGACCGTGGCCGCAGAAGCCGTCACCGTGGCCGTCACCGGTGCCACCGGCCCCGCCCGGACGGCCGCCGAGTCCGTCGTCCAGAGCATCGACTGGCTCGCCATCCTCCCGCCCGTCGTCGTGGCGGCCGTCGCCCTCCTGGTCCTGGTCGCCGACCTCTTCGTACGGGAGAGCCGCAAGCACCTGCTGGGCCTCGCCTCGGTCGCGGGCCTCGTCGTCGCACTGCTCGCCCTGATCCCCCTCCGCAAGGGCGACCGCACCACCTTCTGCCTGGTCGACGACGCCACGGCGTGCAGCTACACCGCCGACCACTTCGCCCTGGCCGTCCAGGCCCTCGTCCTCGGCGGCGCCCTGCTCACCGCACTTCTGTCGATCACCGCCGCCAAGGACGACACACGGATCCCCGCGGGCGAGTACTGGTTCCTGCTGCTGTCCTCCGCGGCCGGAGCGGCCCTGCTGCCCGCCTCCCGCGACCTCGCCACCCTCGTCGTCGCCCTCGAAGTCGCCTCCCTGCCCGCCTTCGCCCTCGTCGGGCTGCGCCGTGGCGACAAGCGGTCCTCCGAAGCGGCCCTGAAGTTCTTCCTCTCCTCGGTCACCGCGACCGCCGTCATGCTTCTCGGCGTCAGCTTCGTGTACGCGACGACCGGCACGATGCACCTCACCGAGATCGCCACCCGCCTCGACGACGTCCCCGCCCAGCTCGACACCCTCGCCCAGGCGGGCGTCGCGCTGACCCTCGTCGGCTTCGCCTTCAAGACCGCCGCGGCGCCCTTCCACTTCTGGGTCCCCGACACCTACGTCGGCGCACCCCTCCCGGTCGCCGCCTACCTGTCCGTCGTCGGCAAGGCGGTCGGCTTCTCGGGGCTCATCCTCGTCACCGTCGTCGCCTTCCCGTCGTACGCCGACGTCTGGGGCCCGGCGCTCGCCGTCCTCGCGGCTCTCACCATGACCGTCGGCAACGTCGCCGCCCTGCGCCAGTCCGCCACCCGCGCGCGTGGCGCGATCCGGCTCCTCGCCTGGTCGTCCGTCGGACAGGCCGGCTATCTCCTGGTCCCGATCGCGGCGGCCGCCTACACCAGCGACACCCAGATCGGCTCCACCGTCGCGTACGCCCTGATGTACGCCGTCGTGAACCTCGGCGCGTTCGCCGTGGCCGCCGTCGTCGCCCGTACGAGGCCCCTGCACCGGCTCGCCGACTACCGGGGCCTGTACGCCACCAACCCCCTGGCCGCGCTCGCCCTGGGCTTCTTCCTGCTGTGCCTGGCCGGCCTGCCCCCGGGCATCATCGGCCTCTTCGCGAAGGTCGCCGTCTTCTCGGCCGCGGTCGACGCGGGCCTCGGCTGGCTGGCCGTCGTCATGGCCGTGAACGTCGTGATCGCGCTGTTCTACTACCTCCAGTGGACGGCACTGCTCTTCCGCACCCCCGACGGCGCACCGGCCTCCCAGGAGTCCGCAGCGGGCACCCCGGCGCCCGCAGAGGGCGGAGGAGCGCCCCGTCGGCCCGCGCTCCCCGTCCCCGTTCCCCTCGCGCTGGCGATCGTCCTGACCTTCGCCGCCGGCATCGTCCTCTCCGGCGTCCCGCAGCTCATCCTCCGCTTCGCCACCGGCAACCTCTTCCAGTAGCCGCGCCCCACCCACCCGAACGGCTCAGCCCCCCTCCTTGATGCACAAGGGAACTAGCGACCTCCGCCTGGCGTTGACCAGGTAAGGAAGGTCCACTGACCAGTGGAAGAACCACCGACTCAGGTGTTCCCCTGCCGCACCATCTGGAGGGCGTACCGTGCACCGCCGGCACAACGGGTTGAAGACAGCCGCACTCCTCGGGGGACTGTCCGCGCTCATCCTCGTCATCGGCAGCTTCTTCGGCCGTACGGGACTGCTCGTCGCGCTCTGCGTGGCACTCGGCACCAACGCGTACGCGTACTGGAACAGCGACAAGCTGGCCCTGCGCGCCATGCGCGCCCGCCCCGTCAGCGAGTTCGAGGCGCCCCAGCTCTACCGCATGGTCCGCGAGCTCTCCACCGCCGCCCGCCAGCCGATGCCCCGCCTCTACATCTCGCCCACCCAGGCCCCCAACGCCTTCGCCACCGGCCGCAACCCGCGCAACGCCGCGGTCTGCTGCACCGAGGGCATCCTCCAGATCCTCGACGAACGCGAACTGCGCGGCGTCATCGGTCACGAACTCAGTCACGTCTACAACCGGGACATCCTGATCTCCTCGGTCGCCGGAGCCCTCGCCTCCGTCGTGATGTTCCTGGTCAACTTCGCGTGGCTGATCCCCGTCGGCAGGTCCAACGACAACGAGGGCCCCGGCATCTTCGGCATGCTGCTGATCATGATCCTGGGCCCCATGGCCGCCTCGATCATCCAGCTCGCCGTCAGCCGCTCCCGCGAATACGAGGCCGACGCCTCCGGCGCCCAGCTCACCGGCGATCCCCTCGCCCTGGCCAGCGCATTGCGCAAGCTCGACGCGGGTACGAAACAACTGCCGCTGCCCCCCGAACCGCGGATCGAGACCGCGAGCCACATGATGATCGCGAACCCGTTCCGTCCCGGCGGGGGCACGGCGAAGCTGTTCTCGACCCACCCGCCCATGGCGGAACGCATCGCCCGACTCGAACGGATGGCAGGCCCCCGCCCGTGAAGACACTCCTCAACCTCATCTGGCTGGTCCTGAGCGGCTTCTGGCTCTTCCTGGGCTACCTGGTCGCCGGACTCCTGCTGTGCGTCACGGTCATCGGCATCCCGTTCGGCCTGGCCGCCTTCCGCATCGGCCTGTACGCCCTGTGGCCCTTCGGGCAGACCGTCGTGGACCGCCGGGACGCGGGCGCCCCGTCCTGCGTCGGCAACGTCCTGTGGCTGGTCCTCGCGGGCTGGTGGCTGGCGCTCGGTCACATCGTCACCGGCATCGCCCTGTGCGTCACGGTCATCGGCATTCCGTTCGGCGTCGCCAACTTCAAACTCATCCCGGTGTCCCTGCTGCCGCTGGGCAAGGAGATCGTCCCCACCGACCAGCCCTTCGGCGCCCGCTGACCTGCGCAACCCCCGCGCCGTCGGCTGCGTCCTCCTCTACGAGAGAACACACGTGTCACGCGCGCGCACCGCACGAACCCACGGGGGACCCACATGAGCATCGTCGGCTGGATCGTCCTCGGCCTGATTGCCGGAGTCATCGCCAAGGTCCTGCTGCCCGGCCGCGACCCGGGCGGGCTGGTCGGCACCACACTGATCGGCATCGCGGGCGCCTTCCTCGGCGGCTGGATCTCCACCCGCTTCCTCGACCGGGAGATCGCCAACCAGTTCTACGACGGTCCGACCTGGATCGCGGCCGTCGGCGGCTCGCTCGTCCTGCTCATCGCCTACCGGCTACTCTTCGGCCACTCCCGCTCGCACCGGTGACGGCGCCGACGCCGGTCAGCCGAGTCCCGTCACCCGCAACGTGATGTTCAGCCGGCCACCGGCCAGCCCGGTCGCCGGATCACCCGTCCCGGGCCGCACCTTCGGCACCCCGTGGTACGCGAAGCGCGAAGGCCCCCCGAACACGAAGAGATCCCCGGACCCCAGCTCCACGTCCCGGTAGGGGCGACCGCGGTTCTCCGTATTGCCGAAACGGAAGACGCAGCTGTCGCCGATGCTCAGCGACACCACCGGCGCACCGGACCGCTCCTCCCGGTCCTGGTGCATGCCCATCCGGGCGTCGCCGCCATAGAAGTTGATCAGCCCGGCGTCCGGGGCGTATCCGTCCGCCGCGTGCTCGTCCAGGTAGGCGTCGACCAGCGCGCGCCGGCCCAGGTCGGCCAGCCAGTCCGGGAAAGCGGCAACCCGCGCGCCGTTGACGTCGTCCGCCGTGCGCGAGTAGCGGTACGGCTGCCAGTGCCACCCCACGCCCACCGAGCGCACCGACATGACCCCGCCGCCCGGCAGCTTCGTCCGCCGGATCGGCACCGGCCCACGAGCCCACTCGCGGCACACCACGACCAGCTCCCGCTGCTGCTCCGCCGACAGCCACCCGGGCACGTGCACGGCCCCGGGCGCCACCTCCTCCCGCGGCAACGAGAACAGCCCGCTCACCACGGCCCCTCGCTCACGACGGCCTCCCGCTCACGCCAATCCCGCTCACGCCAATCGCACACCGGCGCCTCCCGCCGCCGAGCGCCTCCCGCTCACGCCCGCGTGCCCGCCTCCAGGTCCAGCAGCCACCGCTTGCGTTCCAGCCCGCCCGCGTACCCCGCCAGCGACCCGTCCGCCCCGAGGATCCGGTGACAGGGTCGCAGCACCAGCAGCGGATTGCGCCCGATCGCGGTGCCGACCGCCCGGACCGCCGGCCGGGATGCCCCGATCGACGCGGCGAGCTTCCCGTACGACGTCGTCTCCCCGTACGGGATCGCGTCCACCGCAGCCCACACGCGCCGCTGGAACCCGGTCCCCGAACCCTGCGCGTACGCCACATCGAACCGGCGCAGCTCCCCGGCGAAGTACGCCTTCAGCTGCTCCGCCACCGCACCGAACACCTCCGGCGCGTGCCGCCACCCGTTCTGGAGCCCGGCCCCGCCCTTCTGTCCGGGCACCGACAGCGAGCACAGGGCGACCCCGCCCGGTGCCACCGCCGACGCCTCGCCGACCAGCAGCAGCTCGCCCAGCGGGCTGTCGAGGTGCGCGTAGACCCTCATGTCCCCATCCTCTCCGCGCGGCGCCCACCGCGCTTCCCGACCCGATTCTGCGCCCCCGGCGAGCGGCGATCCGGCGGTATTCGGACACGGCTCTCCACCACGGCCGACCGGTCCCGGGCCGCGCACCCCGCCGCGCCCACGCGAACGGGGCGGCAGCCGGCCCGGAGCCGCCCACCGCCCCCGTCCGGAGACCGCTGTCGTGTCGGTGCCGCCTCAGCGGTAGTTCACGTACTGGATCGCGAAGTCGAAGTCCTTGCCCTTGAGCAGCGCCTGCACCGCCTGGAGGTCGTCCCTGCTCTTGGAGCTGACGCGCAGCTCGTCGCCCTGCACCTGCGCCTTGACGCCCTTGGGGCCCTCGTCGCGGATGATCTTGGCGACCTTCTTCGCGTTGTCCTGCGAGATGCCTTCCTCGATGGAGGCGAAGATCTTGTACTCCTTGCCGGACAGCTGCGGCTCGCCCGCGTCCAGCACCTTCAGCGAGATGCCGCGCTTGACCAGCTTGGTCTCGAAGACGTCGAGGATGGCCTTGACGCGCTCCTCGGAGTTCGCCTCCATCAGGATCTTCTCGCCGGACCAGGAGATCGAGGCGCCGACGTTCTTGAAGTCGTAGCGCTGGGAGATCTCCTTCGCGGCCTGGTTGAGGGCGTTGTCGACCTCCTGCCGCTCGACCTTCGAGACGATGTCGAAACTGGAGTCGGCCATGTCCTGTGGCTCCTTGGTGTGGGTGACGGGTACGGCGTAAAGCCTCGGGGGTACGGGGCAAAGCCTAGCCACCCGGCCGGACGCCGGGCGCGGATCAATCCGGTGGCGGAGCACCCTTGGTCATCGGGTATCGTTTACGTCGTCCCCAGGGAAAAGCGCCGCGAGGCGAAGATCCACGGAGACGTCCCATGGCGGTGTGCCCGAGTGGCCAATGGGAACGGACTGTAAATCCGTCGGCTTAGCCTACCCAGGTTCGAATCCTGGCGCCGCCACAAAAGAAGGCCCCTGAACTGCGGAAACGCGGATCAGGGGCCTTTGGGTTTTCCCTGCGGGCGACTCTCCCCCTGACCGTTCCTGGCCGCCGGTGGCCCCGGTTTCCGTCCCGGGAGTCTTGCCGGGCGGGAGCCTCGGTCCGCCGGCCGGAAGGCCAAGTCCGTCTCCCACTCGCGCGGGTCCGGCCGCAGGCGCGGGTCGGTCCTGTACGTCTTCTTCGTCACGGCGGACCGGGGCCCGTCGCGGGGCCCGGTGTTCAGTTCCCGGCCACGTCCTTCACCGCCACCGACACCGGCACGCTTCCGCCGATCAGCTCCAGCGTCAGGCCGGCCGTGGAGGGCGTCTCCAGCAGCTCGGCAAGTACGGCCGCCACGTCGTCCCGGGAGACCGGCCCGCGCCCGGTGGAGACCCCCAGCGACACCAGGCCGGTGCCCGCGTCGTCCGTCAGCATCCCCGGCCGCAGGATCGTCCAGTCCAGACCGTCCCGGCCCCGGACGTCTGCGTCCGCCGCCCCCTTGGCCCGCAGGTACACGTCGAAGACGTCGTCGCCCGGGTGCTGGGGGTCGGCGCCCATCGAGGACACCACCACATAGCGGCGCACCCCCGCCCGCTGTGCCGCGTCCGCGAACAGGACCGCCGCGTCCCGGTCCACCGTGTCCTTCCGTGCGACCCCGCTGCCCGGCCCCGCCCCGGCCGCGAAGACCGCCGCCGAGGCGCCCCGGAGAACCGCCGCGACCTCCTCCACGGAGGCCGACTCCAGGTCGAGGACGACCGGTTCGGCGCCCGCCGACCGCAGGTCCTCGCTCTGCTTCGGGTCACGGACGATGCCCGCGACCTCGCCTCCGCGCGCGGCGAGCAGACGCTCCAGCCGCAACGCGATCCGACCATGTCCACCCGCGATGACAGTGCGCATGCTCCCGACCGTACGCCCACCCGGCCGCCGCCGCTCAGAGTGCCGCCCGTACCACCCTCCGAGCGGCTGTACGGGCGCCCGGCGGCCCTCAGGCGCCCGCCCCGCCTCCCCGCCCCTGGCGCGGAAGTTCGAGCTCCACGGCCGCCACCGAGTCGCAGTACTCGCGCACCGCGCTGGTCCGCGCCACCACCCGGCCCCGGTGCACCACGATCCTGCTGTACGCCAGCGACAGCACTCCCGACAGCCGCTCGCCCCGTACGGCCACCAGCTCCGCCGGGAACCCCGCCTCCAGGCGCACCTCCGGCAGCCCCATCGCCTCCCGTGCCAGCGCAGCCACCGACGCGTACGCGTCCTGCGCCCGCATCCCGCACTGCGAGGCCAGCAGGTACGCCGCCTCCAGCGGGTCCCCGCGCCCCACCGGGTTCGCCACGTCCCGCAGGGCCCCGCTGCCCGCCGCGAGCCGCACCCCGGCGGCCCGCAGCAGCCGTACCGGCGCGATCCCCCGCTGCTCCACCCCGCCGCAGCCGCCCTGCGGCTGGCACACCACGCCCACCCCGGCCGCCGCCAACTGGTCTGCCGCCCGCACCGCCACCTCCAGCGGCAGCCGGGAGAGCCCGCCGCAGGGGCCGATCGTCACCCCGGGGCGCAGGCCGCCCGCCATCGCCGCGAGCCGCGTCAGCCGGACCGGGTCGTCGCCTTCCGTGTGCAGGTCGACCGGGCGGCCCTGCTCGGCCGCCACCTCCAGCACCCGCTCCACGTACCCCGTCGGGTCCGGATCCAGGTCCGGGCAGCCGCCCACCGCCGTGGCGCCCATCTTCACGGCGTCCCGCAGCATGGCCAGGTCGTCCGCCCCGGCCGTTCCGGTCAGCAGCCGGGGGACCGCGACCGCCGACAGGTCCACCAGACCGCGCAGCGACCGCCGGGCCCGGAGCACCGCCTCCATCGGCCCGAGCCCCCGCACGTCCCCGATGCGCACATGCGAGCGCTGCGCCGTCGCCCCGTGCCCGAGCTGCAGCAGGGCGGCCTCGGTGGCGCGCCGCTGCACGTCCTGGACGGCGTACGAGACCGGTCCGTCCACGTCGGCGGTCAGCGCGGTGTCGCTGTGCGCGTGCGGCTCCGCGGGGGCGGGCAGCAGCAGGAAGCCGGCGAGATCCACGCGGGAGGCGCCGTGCGCGGAAAGGCTCCCCGCCGTGCCGACCGCTTCGATGAGCCCGTCGCTGATCCGTACGTCGACCGTGCGGCCGTCGGTGAGCCGGGCCCGGCTGAGCAGCAGTGCGGTGGTGCCGTGCCGCGGGCCGTCGTCGGAGCCGGAGCTGCCGGAGTTCCCCGGGCGGTGGGGCGGCTGCGGCTGACTGTCGGACATCGCGCTCCTGGCGGGGACTCGGACGGAGGGGACGCGGCGGGGCGGTGGCCGGCACCCAGGATCACGCAGCGTGCGGCCGAGCCTAGGGGCGGTGTTCCGGCGCTTCGGGGAGGAGCGCGAAAGTCGTACCGGAGTGGGCTCGGGTGGCCTACGGGACGGGTGGTGCGAAGGGGGCGCGGGAGGCGTTTTACCGGCGTCCCGCGGGGGCTCCGATATGGATTTGGGGGATCGGTGCACACCCGTGTAATGTCTTCCTCGCTCGCCCCAATAGCTCAGTCGGTAGAGCGTCTCCATGGTAAGGAGAAGGTCTGCGGTTCGATTCCGCATTGGGGCTCTGGTGTTCGGAGATCCTCCCCCTCGGGGGAGGTGATCCAGACATCAAAGCGGTGTAGCTCAGTCGGTAGAGCAAGCGGCTCATAATCGCTGTGTCACCGGTTCAAGTCCGGTCACCGCTACGCGCAGTAGCCGATTGTAGGGTCGGTCCTCCGATCGGCTACTCTTTTTTGCGTTCATCCGTACATCCGTCCGTCCAAGGAGCACTCACGTGGCTGCCACCGACGTCCGCCCGAAGATCACGCTGGCCTGCGTGGAGTGCAAGGAGCGGAACTACATCACCAAGAAGAACCGGCGTAACAACCCGGACCGCATGGAGATGAAGAAGCACTGCCCGCGCTGCAACTCGCACACGGCGCACCGCGAAACGCGCTAAGTACAGGCTCGTACACGAGGCCGTCCCCGAATTACTGGGGGCGGCCTCGTGTCGTATGTCACGACGATTCTCAGGAGGTAACGGGTTCATGGCGCTCGACCAGTCCTTCGTGGGGCGGACCTATCCGCCCACCTCGGCGTACGAGGTCGGCCGGGAGAAGATCCGCGAGTTCGCCGAAGCCGTCGGCGACGGCAATCCCGCGTACACCGATCGCGAGGCCGCCAAGGCGCTCGGGCACCCGGATGTGATCGCTCCGCCGACTTTCGTCTTCGCGATCACCTTCAAGGCCGCCGGCCTGGTGATAGAGGACCCGCAGCTGGGCCTCGACTACAGCAGGGTGGTGCACGGGGACCAGAAGTTCGCGTACACCCGTCCCGTACGGGCGGGGGACCGGCTGTCGGTCACCTCCACCATCGAGGCGATCCGGTCGATGGCCGGAAACGACATCCTGGACATCCGTGGCGAGGTCCGGGACGAGAGCGGCGAGCACGTGGTGACCGCCTGGACGAAGCTGGTGGCACGTGCCGCCGAGGAGGCGTGAGATGGCTGCCAAGGTCGCGTTCGAGGACGTCGAGGTCGGCACCGAGCTGCCCGCCCAGTCCTTCCCCGTGGACCGCGCCACACTGGTGCGGTACGCCGGTGCCTCCGGCGACTTCAACCCGATCCACTGGAACGAGAAGTTCGCGGTCGAGGTCGGGCTGCCTGACGTGATCGCGCACGGCATGTTCACCATGGCGGAGGCGGCTCGGGTGGTGACCGACTGGACGGGCGACCCGGCCGCGGTCGTCGAGTACGGAGTGCGCTTCACCAAGCCGGTCGTCGTGCCGAACGACGGTACGGGAGCACTGATCGAGGTCAGCGGCAAGGTGGCCGCCCTGCTGGACGGCAACCGGGTCCGGGTGGACCTCACCGCGACGAGCGCAGGCCAGAAGGTGCTCGGGATGTCCCGCGCGGTGGTGCAGCTCAGCTGAGGTGCGTGTCGGGTAAGGGGTGATCTCCACCAGGGGCGATCTCCTGGGGGCCGCCCCTTACCGCGTGCCGGACGCACTTTCCCGTCCGGTTACCGCGCGTGCCGCCCCTTGACGACGTTAGTGATTGGACACTAACTTTCTCGCATGGTCAGGATGAGTGCCGAGGAGCGGCGCGAGAGCGTGATCCGGGCGGCGATGGTCGAGTTCGCCCGTGCCGGATACCGGGGCACCTCCACCGAGGTGATCGCCCAGCGCGTCGGCGTGTCCCAGCCGTACCTCTTCCGTCTCTTCCCGAACAAACAGGCCATCTTCCTCGCCGCGGCCAAGCGCTGCGTCGAGGACACCACGGAGGTCTTCCGGAAGGCCGGCGAAGGGCTGGAGGGCCAGGAGGCGCTGGACGCCATGGGCGCGGCCTACCGGGCCCTCATCGCGGACGACCCCGACATGCTGCACATGCAGATGCAGGTGTACGTCGCCGTGGCATCCGCCGAAGCGGTCGGGGACCACGAGTTCGGCGAGCCGATCAGGGCGAGCTGGATGGAGATGTTCGACACGGTCCACCTCAAGCTGGGCGCCGACGTCGGGGAGACCACCCAGTTCTTCGCGTACGGGATGCTCATCAACGTATTCGTGTCCCTCGGATATCCCCCCGAGCACCGGGCGTGGACCGGCTTCGACCAGCCGCCGCAGCCCAAGGAATGAGTGACATGCGCCGGAATCCGGCGGGTGTTTTCTGCCCGTGGAACTTAGTGATCAATAACTAATGAGCAGGGGGAGCAGCGGTGAACAAGCCCACGCCACGGCGCCCGGGCGCCGTCTGGACTCTGATCATCACGAGCGCCGCCGGATTCATGGCGGCTCTGGACAACCTCGTCGTCACCACGGCCCTGCCCTCGATCCGTGCCGACCTCGGGGGAGCGCTGTCCGACCTCCAGTGGACGGTCAACGCGTACACGCTCACCTTCGCCGTACTGCTCATGCTCGGCGCGGCGCTCGGCGACAGGTTCGGCCGCCGTCGCCTCTTCGTGACGGGGCTGACCGTCTTCACCGGGGCCTCGGCGGCCGCCGCGCTCGCCACCGGCATCGACGCGCTGATCGCGGCCCGCGCGATACAGGGAGTGGGGGCCGCGATCATGATGCCGCTCACCCTCACCCTGCTCACCGCGGCTGTTCCCGCAGCCCGCAGGGGAGCCGCCCTCGGCATCTTCAGCGCCGTCACGGGCCTCGCTGTGGCTGGCGGGCCGCTCATCGGCGGCAGCCTCACCGAGCACCTGTCCTGGCAGTGGATCTTCTGGCTCAACGTGCCCGTCGGTTTGGTCCTGCTGCCCCTCGCCGCCCTGCGTCTCAGGGAGTCGTACGCCCCGAACGCCCGCCTCGACATCCCCGGCACCCTCCTCGTCAGCGGCGGCCTCTTCGGTCTCGTCCACGCCCTGGTCAACGGCCAGGAGGACGGCTGGACCAGCACCCCGATCCTCGCCGGGCTCCTCGCCGGCACGGCACTGCTCGGCGGCTTCGTCCTGCACGGGTTCCGGCACAGGAACCCTATGCTCCCCATGCGCCTGTTCAAGAACCGTGCGTTCCTCGGCATCAACCTCGCGGGCCTGCTGATGTTCCTGGGCATGTTCGGCTCGATCTTCCTGCTCACGCAGTTCATGCAGGGCGCCCTCGGCCACTCGCCCACCGAGGCCGGGCTGCGGATGCTGCCCTGGACAGGCATGCCCCTGCTGGTGGCACCATTCGCGGGCATCCTCTCCGACCGGATCGGCGGCCGGCCCGTCGTCGCGGCGGGCCTGGCCCTCCAGGCACTGGGACTCGCGCTCTTCGCGCTGGTCATCGGCCCGGACGTGTCGTACGCCGCCCAGCTCCCCGCCCTGATCGTCGGTGGCGTCGGCATGGCGCTGTACTTCGCCCCTGCCGCCGGCGTCGTCATGGCGAGCGTCCGCCCGGCCGAACAGGGCATCGCCTCCGGGGCCAACAACGCCCTGCGCGAGGTGGGAGGCGCGCTGGGTGTCGCGGTCCTCGGCGCGGTCTTCGCGTCCCGTGGCGGCTACAGCTCCCCGGCCGCCTTCACCGACGGGACCGTCCCGGCCGTCTGGATCGGCGCCGCAGCGGTCGCGCTGGCCGCGCTCGCGGCGCTGCTCATCCCCCGTACGAAGCCGGCGGACGGGACGGTCCTCGGCGGCACCGCGGTGGCGGGCTCGGCGGCCGAGCAGGCTCGCAGCGGCCTCGGTCGCGCCTGAACGGGCGGCGGGCGAGCGGGAACGGCGGGCGGGCGAGCGTGGACGTTCTGCCGCCGGATGCGGAGCCGGAGCGGGCCGCCAGAGCCGGTCCTGCTTGTGCCCCGCCCCGCGCCCTCCCGGGCAGGCACGCAGGCCGCCCGCGTCGGCCCATGCCCCGCGCTCGGAAACCCTTCCCCTGCCCACGCCACGGCCCACGCGCATCCGTCGCCCGCACCCGTCCCGTACACCCCAGCAAACCTGCCAGCCCCGGTGCGCACACCCCTCGCCGGGCACGGCCCGGCCCCCGTCACGATCGGAGAACACCCGTGCCCGAGCTTCCCTGGTTCGCCCCGCACCGTCCCGCGCCGCACGCCGAGGTCCATGCCATGGCCTCCCGTTTCGAAACCCGGACCCTTCTGGGAGCGTTCCGGTTCTTCGCGCGGACGCCTCGCATCATGTGGCAGATACGGACCGCGCCCGGCGCCCACGGGGTCACCCTGCGGGCCCGCCTGTTGCGCCGCACCTTCTGGACGCTGTCGGTATGGGAGTCCCCCGAGGCCCTGCACCGATTCGCGGGCAGCGACCCGCACCGGAGCAGTGCCCGCGCGCTGAAGGCGCTGATGAAGGGGTCGGACTTCGTGTCCTGGACGACCGGCGCGGACGCCCTTCCGCTGGACTGGTCCGACGCCCTCCAGCGCCTCGACGGGAACCGGACCTGATCGCCCCCGCCGGGCCGCGGCACCCCGCCGCTCTCCCCGGACCCTCACCCGCGCCCAGCCCGGACCTGGGCTCCGGCCCGCGCCCACGCCCCAACCCGGACCCGCGCCCAGCCCCTCCGCCCACCACACCCCGGCCGCCCGGTGATCCCCGCACCGGGCCTCTCGTACGCTGGACCCCGTGCAGGAACTCCACGATGCCCCCCTCGCCCCCCTGACCACCTTCCGCCTCGGCGGCCCCGCGGCCCGTCTGGTCATGGCCCGCACCGATGACGAGGTGATCGCCGCCGTCCGCGAGGCCGACGGGTCGGGCACCCCGTTGCTGATCGTCGGCGGCGGCAGCAACCTGGTCATCGGCGACGGGGGCTTCGACGGCACCGCTCTGCGCATCGCCACCCAGGGCTTCCGCCTCGACGGCACCAAGCTGGAGCTGGCCGCCGGCGAGGTCTGGACCGACGCCGTCGCCCGCACCGTCGAAGCCGGTCTCGCGGGCATCGAGTGCCTTGCCGGAATTCCCGGTTCCGCGGGTGCGACGCCGATCCAGAACGTCGGCGCGTACGGCCAGGAGGTCTCCAGCACGATCACCGAGGTCGACGCGTACGACCGTCGTACGGGAGAGCGGGTCACCCTCACCGACGCGGACTGTGCCTTCTCGTACCGTCACAGCCGCTTCAAGGAGGACCCGCACCGCTACGTGGTGCTGCGCGTGCGCTTCGAGCTGGAGGACGCGGGCGGGCTGTCCGCGCCGATCAAGTACCCGGAGACCGCCCGCGCCCTGGGCGTCGAAGCGGGAGAGCGGGTGAGTGCGGCCGTCGCGCGTGAGACCGTGCTCGCCCTGCGCGCGGGCAAGGGCATGGTGCTGGACCCGGAGGACCACGACACCTGGTCGGCGGGCTCCTTCTTCACCAACCCGATTCTCGACGAGGCACAGTTCGCCGCCTTTCTCGCGCGCGTGCACGCCACCCTCGGCCCCGACACCGCGCCGCCCGCCTTTCCGGCGGGGGAGGGGCTGACCAAGACCTCGGCGGCCTGGCTGATCGACCGCGCCGGCTTCACCAAGGGATACGGCGAAGGCCCCGCCCGCATCTCCACCAAGCACACCCTCGCCCTCACCAACCGGGGCCGTGCCACCACCGAGGACCTCCTGGCCCTCGCCCGTGAGGTCGTCGCCGGCGTGCACGACGCGTTCGGCGTGACCCTCGTCAACGAGCCCGTGACGGTCAACTGCGCCCTGTGAGGCCTCCGTACGCGCCTAGTACGCCACCCCGACCCCCTGCCTCAGCGTCGTCGGGTCGTCCAGCGTCGCCAGCATCGCGTGGGCCACATCGGCCCGCGCGATCGCCCGCCCGCTGCGCGGGGTTCCGCCGACCACCTTGCGGTAGACGCCGGTGAGCGGCGCGTCCGTCAGCCGCGGCGGCCGTACGGAGGTCCAGTCGGTCGCCGAGCGCGCCAACTCGCCCTCCATGGCGCGCAGATCGTCGTACACGCCCCTCAGCACCCGGCTGATCACCCTGACCATGACACGGTCCATGGCCGGCTGCCGCTCCGGCACGGGGCCGACAGGAGCGGCGCTGACCACCACCAGCCGCCGGGGGCCCGCCGCTTCCACCGCCCGCAGGACGACCCGGGTCAACGTCGTGGTGATGCCCGCGTCCCTGGCGCTGCGCGCCCCGAGGCCGGAGAGGACCGCGTCCCGGCCCGCGACGGCCTCCCGCAGCTGCTCGGGGTCCGACACGTCCGACCGGAACACGGTGAGCCGCTCGCCCTTCACCGCGCACCGCGCCGGGTCCCGTACGACTGCCGTGACCTCGTGCCCGGCGGCCAGTGCCTGCTGGACGATCTCCCGTCCGATGCCGCCGGTGGCGCCGAATACCGTGAGCTTCATCGTGCGTCTCCTCGGGTGGGTAAGTATTCACTCACCCCGAGGGTGGGTGAGTGCTCACTCACCCGTCAAGCCCTGTCACCGATTCCGTCCGGAGTTCGTATGTCGCCGTCACGGCCCCAGCCGCAGAAACCGACCCGGGAGCGCATCCTCGACGCCGCTCACGAGCTGATGCGCACCCTCGGCCTGTCCCGCGCCACCACCAAGGAGATCGCGCGGCTGGCCGGCTGTTCCGAGGCGGCGCTCTACAAGCACTTCGCCGGAAAGGAGGACCTCTTCGTCGCCGTGCTCAGCGAACGGCTGCCCCGCCTGACCCCGCTGCTCCACCGCCTGGTCCTCGACCCCGGCGGGCGCACCGTCGAGCAGAACCTCACCGAGATCGCCCGCCAGGCCACCCTCTTCTACGCCGAGAGCTTCCCGATCGCCGCCTCGCTCTACGCCGAGGCCAAGCTCAAGAGCCGTCACGACGCCGCCATGCGGGAGCTGGGCACCGGCCCCCACATGCCCATCGAAGGCCTTGACTCCTACCTCCGCGCCGAACAGTCCGCGGGCCGCATCGCCGCGACCGCCGACACCTTCGCGGCCGCCTCGCTCCTCATGGGCGCCTGCGCGCAGCGCGCCTTCGCCTACGACCCGGCCGGCACCGTGGGCGCACCGCCCCCGCAGGACGTCGACGACTTCGCCGCCGCCCTCGCCGCCACCCTCCTGGCAGGCATCAGCGGGTAGGGATCAGCCGGCCAGCCACGCGTCGATCCCGCCGAGCAGCCTCTCCCGCACGTCCACCGGTGCTGCCGACCCCCGCACCGACTGCCGCGCCAGCTCGGCCAGCTCGGCGTCCGTGAACCCGTGGTGCTCGCGCGCCAGCTCGTACTGCGCCGCCAGCCGCGACCCGAACAGCAGCGGGTCGTCGGCGCCCAGCGCCATCGGCACCCCCGCCTCGAAGAGGGTGCGCAACGGTACGTCCTCGGGCTTCTCGTACACGCCGAGCGCCACGTTGGACGACGGGCACACCTCGCACGTGATCTGCCGGTCCGCGAGCCGCTTCAGCAACCGCGGATTCTCGGCGGCCCGCACCCCGTGCCCGATCCGCGACGCGTCCAGGTCGTCCAGGCAGTCCCGTACGGAAGCGGGCCCGGCCAGCTCACCGCCGTGCGGCGCGGCCAGCAGCCCACCCTCCCGGGCGATGGCGAAGGCGCGGTCGAAGTCCCGCGCCATGCCGCGCCGCTCGTCGTTGGACAGCCCGAAGCCGACGATCCCGCGATCCGCGTACCGTACCGCCAGCCGCGCCAGCGTGCGCGCGTCCAGCGGGTGCTTCATGCGGTTCGCCGCGACGAGCACCCGCATCCCGAGCCCGGTCTCCCGCGACGCGCTGTCGACCGCGTCCAGGATGATCTCCAGCGCCGGGATCAGCCCGCCGAGCAGCGGCGCGTACGAGGTGGGGTCGACCTGGATCTCCAGCCACCCCGACCCGTCCCGCACGTCCTCCTCCGCCGCCTCGCGCACCAGCCGCTGGATGTCCTCGGGCGTGCGCAGGCAGGACCGTGCCGCGTCGTACAGCCGCTGGAAGCGGAACCAGCCCCGCTCGTCGGTGGCCCGCAGCTTCGGCGGCTCCGCGCCGGTCAGCGCGTCGGGGAGGTGGACGCCGTGCTTCTCGGCCAGGTCCAGGAGGGTGGAAGGGCGCATCGACCCGGTGAAATGCAGGTGCAGATGAGCCTTGGGGAGCAGGGTGAGATCACGTACACGCGGGGGGGTACCCCCGGAAAGGACGGGCATCCAAGGATCTTGCCGTACGCGGGACGCGCCCGGAACCCGCTTTTCCCCAACGGGTGCACCCCCGAACGCAGAAACGGTCCTCCGGCCGTCGGGCCGGGGACCGTCTCAACTTGCCCCGAAGAGGCGCACCGCACCCCGCACAGGGACGCGGCAGGCACCCAGGAGCTAGTCGCGCGCCTCCGAGAGGAGCTTCTGGAGCCGTGACACGCCCTCGACGAGGTCCTCGTCACCCAGCGCGTACGAGAGCCGCAGGTAGCCCGGCGTGCCGAAGGCCTCGCCCGGAACGACCGCGACCTCCACCTCCTCCAGGATCAGCGCGGCCAGCTCGACGGAGGTCTGCGGGCGCTTGCCCCGGATCTCCTTGCCGAGCAGCCCCTTCACCGACGGGTACACGTAGAACGCGCCCTCCGGGGTGGGGCAGACGACGCCGTCGATCTCGCTCAGCATCCGCACGATCGTCCTGCGGCGCCGGTCGAAGGCGGTCTTCATCTCCTCGACCGCGTCCAGCGATCCGGAGACGGCCGCCAGCGCCGCCACCTGCGCCACGTTGGAGACGTTGGACGTGGCGTGCGACTGGAGGTTCGTCGCCGCCTTCACCACGTCCCGCGGGCCGATGATCCAGCCGACCCGCCAGCCCGTCATCGCGTACGTCTTCGCCACGCCGTTGACCACGATGCACTTGTCACGCAGCTCCGGCACGATCGCCGGCAGCGACGTGAACGACGCGTCCCCGTACACCAGGTGCTCGTAGATCTCGTCGGTCAGCACCCACAGACCGTGCTCGTGCGCCCAGCGCCCGATCGCCTCCGCGTCGGCCTCGCTGTAGACCGCGCCGGTCGGGTTGGACGGCGAGACGAACAGGACGACCTTCGTGCGCTCGGTGCGCGCGGCCTCCAGCTGCTCCACGGAGACCCGGTAGCCGGTCGTCTCGTCGGACACGACCTCCACCGGCACGCCGCCCGCGAGACGGATCGACTCGGGGTACGTCGTCCAGTACGGGGCCGGGACGATGACCTCGTCGCCCGGGTCGAGGATCGCGGCGAAGGCCTCGTAGATGGCCTGCTTGCCACCGTTGGTGACCAGGACCTGCGAGGCGTCGACCTCGTAGCCGGAGTCGCGCAGCGTCTTCGCGGCGATCGCGTTCTTCAGCTCGGGCAGACCGCCGGCCGGGGTGTAGCGGTGGTACTTCGGGTTGGCGCAGGCCTCGATCGCGGCCTGCACGATGTAGTCCGGGGTGGGGAAGTCCGGCTCGCCCGCGCCGAAGCCGATCACGGGGCGGCCCGCGGCCTTGAGGGCCTTCGCCTTCGCGTCCACGGCGAGGGTGGCGGACTCGGAAATGGCACCGACGCGGGCGGAGACCCGGCGCTCGGTCGGAGGGGTAGCAGCGCTCATGCGGCCCATGGTCCCAGACCCCCGGGGGCCCTCGTACAGGGGTTTCGCGGACTGGTCACCGCCGCGTCGGGCCGCTATCTGTTCGACGCGGGGCCGTGGAGCACGTACACTCACCTGTCGTTGGCCCACAGCAGCCCGCTCCAGCAGAGCGCACTCCGTGCACTCGGTCGGATGCGGTAGGTTGGGGGAACCACAAAGGGTCGTAGCTCAATTGGTAGAGCACTGGTCTCCAAAACCAGCGGTTGGGGGTTCAAGTCCCTCCGGCCCTGCTACACACTCCTTCGCCAGGATGTGTGCGCATGTACGTACTTCTCTGCATTGTCGTGCGGCTCCACCGGGCGCGGCACGGCCACGACCCGGAATCAGGTGAGTAGCGTGACGGACGCCGTGGGCTCCATCGACATGCCTGATGCCCAGGACGAGACGCCGAAGAAGGCACGCAAGGGCGGCAAGCGGGGCAAGAAGGGCCCGCTGGGCCGCCTCGCGCAGTTCTACCGCCAGATCGTCGCGGAACTCCGCAAGGTCGTCTGGCCCACTCGCAGTCAGCTGTCGACGTACACCACCGTGGTCATCATCTTCGTGGTGATCATGATCGGCATCGTGACCGTCATCGACCAGGGCTTCTCGTCCGTGGTGAAGTACGTCTTCGGCTAAAAACCTCGCGTAGGGCGCCTCCACTCACGGGCGCCCCTTTCGCGCGTTCCACCCATTTGTGTATCCAGGAAGAAGCAGCCACCGTGTCTGACCCGAACCTGAACGACGCCGGCGAGCCGACGGTGGGCGCCGTCGAGTCCGTTGAGGACGAGACCGCCATCGTTGAGGCGGCGGACGCTGTGGAGCCCGACCAGGCCGACGCTGCTGAAGCCGCCGCCGGCGAGCCCGCCGAAGAGGCCGCCCTGCACGTCGAGGACGAGACCGCAGTGGTCGCCGGATCCGACGAGGACGCCGAGGACGAGACCGCGGTCGCCGACGCCGAAGAGGCGGACGGGGCGGACGAGGTCGAGGCGGAGGCCGGGACCGACACGGAGGACGCCGCCGAGGCGGAGGACGCCGAGCCCGTCGACCCGATCGCCGCCCTCCGCGAGGAGCTGCGCACCCTGCCCGGCGAGTGGTACGTCATCCACACCTACGCCGGGTACGAGAAGCGCGTGAAGGCAAACCTGGAGCAGCGCGCCGTCTCCCTGAACGTCGAAGAGTTCATCTACCAGGCCGAAGTGCCGGAAGAAGAAATCGTTCAGATCAAGAACGGCGAGCGCAAGAACGTCCGTCAGAACAAGCTCCCGGGTTACGTCCTGGTCCGCATGGACCTGACCAACGAGTCCTGGGGCGTCGTCCGCAACACCCCCGGCGTCACCGGCTTCGTGGGCAACGCCTACGACCCGTACCCGCTGACCCTGGACGAGATCGTCAAGATGCTCGCCCCGGAGGCCGAGGAGAAGGCAGCCCGCGAGGCGGCCGAGGCCGAGGGCAAGCCGGCGCCGCAGCGCAAGATGGAGGTCCAGGTACTGGACTTCGAGGTCGGCGACGCGGTCACCGTCACGGACGGCCCGTTCGCGACCCTCCAGGCCACGATCAACGAGATCAACGCCGACTCGAAGAAGGTCAAGGGCCTCGTCGAGATCTTCGGCCGCGAGACTCCGGTCGAGCTCAGCTTCGACCAGATCCAGAAGAACTGACCCCAGGTCAGACACTTCTGACAAGAGCTTCCGAACAGGTCAGATCGGGCTGCGAAAGCCGGTCTGACCTGCTCGGTTTTTAGCCGCACGTCTATACCCGTTATCGTTGTGCGGTATGCCTCCATCCGGATGATCGGATGGTTGGCCGAAACTCTCACTAGGACCCGGAGAGAGCAATGCCTCCCAAGAAGAAGAAGGTCACGGGGCTTATCAAGCTCCAGATCAACGCGGGCGCCGCCAACCCGGCCCCGCCGGTCGGCCCGGCGCTCGGTCAGCACGGCGTCAACATTATGGAGTTCTGCAAGGCCTACAACGCCGCGACCGAGTCGCAGCGTGGCATGGTCGTGCCGGTGGAGATCACGGTCTACGAAGACCGTTCCTTCACCTTCGTGACGAAGACGCCGCCGGCCGCCAAGCTGATCCTCAAGGCCGCTGGTGTGGACAAGGGATCGGGCGAGCCCCACAAGACCAAGGTCGCGAAGCTCACGGCCGCTCAGGTCCGCGAGATCGCCACGGTCAAGCTCCCCGACCTGAACGCCAACGACCTCGACGCCGCCGACAAGATCATCGCCGGCACCGCCCGTTCCATGGGCATCACGGTCGAGGGCTGATCAGCCCCTTCGTACGACAGTGGAAGGGCCACGCGCGGCCCGCACCACGACTCCACACCTGCCACGCGGCGGCAGCCGCATGGTGAATACCTGACACAGGAGCAGCAGTGAAGCGCAGCAAGTCTCTCCGCGCTGCGGACGCCAAGATCGACCGGGAGCGTCTGTACGCCCCCCTCGAAGCCGTCCGTATCGCCAAGGACACCAGCTCGGTCAAGTTCGACGGCACCGTCGAGGTCGCCATGCGTCTGGGTGTCGACCCGCGCAAGGCCGACCAGATGGTCCGCGGCACCGTGAACCTTCCGCACGGCACCGGCAAGACCGCCCGGGTCCTGGTCTTCGCGACCGGTGACCGTGCTGCGGCCGCGGAAGCCGCGGGCGCCGACATTGTCGGCTCCGACGAACTGATCGACGAAGTGGCGAAGGGCCGTCTGGACTTCGACGCCGTCGTCGCCACCCCGGACCTCATGGGCAAGGTCGGCCGCCTCGGCCGCGTCCTCGGCCCGCGTGGTCTGATGCCCAACCCGAAGACCGGAACGGTCACCCCGGACGTGGCGAAGGCTGTCACGGACATCAAGGGCGGCAAGATCGAGTTCCGCGTCGACAAGCACTCGAACCTGCACTTCATCATCGGCAAGGTCTCCTTCGACGAGACGAAGCTGGTCGAGAACTACGCCGCGGCGCTGGAGGAAGTCCTCCGTCTGAAGCCGTCCGCCGCCAAGGGCCGCTACATCAGGAAGGCCACGCTGGCCACCACGATGGGCCCCGGCATCCCGCTGGACGCCAACCGCACCCGCAACCTCCTCGTCGAGGAGAACCCGGCCGACGTCTGAGTCCTCTGACTCTCACGGCCGGCGCGGGTTCCGCGCACCGAAGCCGCTCCCGCACCTCCTCGCGAGGTGCGGGAGCGGCTTTTTCGTGCGCCGCGCCGCGCCGTTCCTGCCGGTGGCCGGAAGTGAAGGCGGCCCCGTTTCGGCTCGGAAACGGGTACGACGGCTGTCAGTGGCGTGCGTTAACGTCACGGTATTCACAAGAACATCGCAAGGGGCGGGGAAGCATGAACGCAGTTGGCTGGAAGCGGGCGGGGATGTCCGCGGTGGCACTGGTGGCCGTGGTGGGCCTCGCGGGGTGCCAGGACGGCGCCGAGCAGGGCGGGAAGAAGGCCGCCGGGGCCGAGGCACCGAAGGTGCAGGACCGGGCCGGTGCGGCCAGGGTCCTCAAGGCCGCGTACAAGAAGACGGCCGACGCCAAGTCCGCCAAGGTGCGGATGACGATGACCATGCCGGCGGGCATGGCGGGTCCCGAAGCAGGCAACATCGAGATGTCCGGGACACTGGGCTGGGGTCCCACGATCATGGACATGACCATGAAGCCGCAGGGTGGACTCGCGGCCGGCGGGAAGGGCCCCGGGCAGGTCCGCATGATCATGGTCGACGAGATCATGTACATGGACATGGGCGCCCAGGCCGCCGCCGGCGCGGACGGCAAGCGCTGGATGAAGATAGACCTCAAGGACGCCGCCGCGATGGGCGGCAAGGGTGCCGCCCGGCAGTTCACCGGCAGCCTGGAGAACGCCAACCAGGACCCGTCCCAGCAGCTCGGCATGCTGCTTGAGTCGCCCAACCTCAAGCACGTCGGCGCGGAGAACGTGGCGGGCGTGCCGACGCAGCACTACAAGGGCACCCTGACGGTCGCCGAGATGCTGAAGACGAACAAGGACGTCGACAAGCAGCTCACCGCCGTGCAGCGTGAGCAGCTCCTCGCGAACATGAACAAGGCCGGCATCAAGGGGTACGACACGGACGTCTGGGTCGACGACAACGGCTACCCCGCCAAGATGCTCCTCGGCGTGCAGTCGCCGCAGGGCACGATGAAGATCACCATGAACTACTCGGACTACGGGGCCGAGGCCGTCGTCCAGACCCCGCCGGCCAAGGACACCGTCGACTTCATGGAAATGATGAAGGAGCTGGAGAAGGCCGGAGCGGGCGCCGAAGGCATGTGAGACACGGTCTCGCAGGCGGACAGGCAGTCGGGCGGGACGCGGCCGGGCCGTGCGGGCGGGTGTCCGCACGGCCCGATTTGCCTCGCGCGGACCCGTTCGCGTACGCTCTCGAAGAAGCCAAAGACCGCTGGTCGTTGCCGTGTGCTCGCAAGAGGATGCGGTGGCCGAAGGATCCGCTAGTTAGACGCGGACGACCTGCGCAGGTGTTCGTGGAAAGTTCCCAGTTCTCTGGTTGAGCTCAGCCCCGTGCGCTTGCGCCGGGGCGTTTCGTATTTCGAGCCCCTTCTGAGCGGTCCTCATCACCCGGAAGGAGGCCGACGCTCTATGGCAAGGCCCGACAAGGCTGCCGCGGTAGCCGAGCTCGCGGACCAGTTCCGCAGCTCGAACGCCGCCGTGCTGACCGAGTACCGGGGTCTCACCGTCGCGCAGCTCAAGACGCTGCGTCGTTCGCTCGGTGAGAACGCCCAGTACGCCGTGGTGAAGAACACGCTGACCAAGATCGCGGCCAACGAGGCCGGGATCACTTCGCTGGACGACCAGTTCACTGGTCCGACGGCAGTTGCCTTCATCACCGGTGACCCGGTGGAGTCGGCGAAGGGTCTTCGTGACTTCGCCAAGGAGAACCCGAACCTCATCATCAAGGGCGGTGTCCTTGACGGTAAGGCGCTGACCGCCGATGAGATCAAGAAGCTCGCGGACCTCGAGTCCCGCGAGGTTCTGCTCAGCAAGCTCGCCGGTGCCTTCAAGGGCAAGCAGTCCCAGGCTGCTCAGCTCTTCCAGGCGCTGCCGTCGAAGTTCGTCCGCACTGCGGAGGCTCTTCGCGTCAAGCGTGATGAGCAGGGCGGTGCCGAGTAACTCGGCTCGCGCATTGGTCGTAGCCCACTAGGGACACGACCGCAGCGGGCCGAACGTACGCCCGCCGACAAGTACATCCGGCACCTGCCGACTTATTGGAAGGACGCCATCATGGCGAAGCTGTCCCAGGACGACCTGCTCGCGCAGTTCGAAGAGATGACCCTCATCGAGCTCTCCGAGTTCGTGAAGGCCTTCGAGGAGAAGTTCGACGTCACCGCCGCCGCGGCCGTCGCCGTTGCCGGCCCCGCCGCCGGTGGCGCTGCCCCCGAGGCCGCCGAGGAGCAGGACGAGTTCGACGTCGTCCTCACCGGTGCGGGCGACAAGAAGATCCAGGTCATCAAGGTCGTGCGTGAGCTGACCTCGCTGGGTCTGAAGGAGGCCAAGGACCTCGTCGACGGCGCTCCGAAGCCGGTCCTCGAGAAGGTCACCAAGGAGGCCGCCGAGAAGGCTGCCGAGTCCCTCAAGGGCGCCGGTGCGGCCGTCGAGGTCAAGTGACCCTCTGAGTCTCTGACTCTTTCGCCGGAGAAACACCGAGAGGTGTAACGCCGGCACCGCCAAGGGCGATCATCCAATTGGGTGGTCGCCCTTCGGCGTTCCCTCAGGTGGCTGGGCGCAGCCGCTTGCGGCGAGTAGGGTGATCTTCGTTGTGCGCCCCACAGGCCCGCTGTGCGCCCGTTGTACGCCGTCGTGGCGGTCCGGGCAGGTGACCGGAGCCCTGAGGTGGCGGGGGGCCTTGACGAACGGCACGCAGCGCGCAATTCTCAGGACGCGTCGTTACATCGATCCGGCTCCGAGGCATGGATCGAAGACGAAGAGGGCAGTATCGAGGTGCGTCCGCAGGGCGCGAGGGCTCACCCGTGACGTTGGCACAACCGCAGTCGTGGCAGTGGCGTTGAGAAGAACAAAGAGGCCGATGAGGGTCCCCAAAAACCCGCTCTGGACATCAGTGGGCCAAGTGGCTACACTGACCCTTTGCGCTGCCTGTTAGCTGCCTCCTGCCCGTCACCAGGGGCATGCCCATGCTTGAGCACCGAGGAATGATCCGCCCTGATCTGGGCTTTCCTGATCTGGGCCGTTCTGTCTCTGTGTCCGACGTGGGACCGGTACGCGCGTAGTGAGTCCGAGCCCTCGGAAGGACCCCCTCTTGGCCGCCTCGCGCAACGCCTCGACCTCCAATACGAACAACGGCGCCAGCACCGCCCCGCTGCGCATCTCCTTTGCAAAGATCAAGGAGCCCCTCGAGGTTCCGAACCTCCTCGCGCTGCAGACCGAGAGCTTTGACTGGCTGCTCGGGAACGCCGCTTGGAAGGGTCGCGTCGAGGCCGCTCTCGAGAGTGGACAGGACGTCCCCACGAAGTCCGGTCTGGAGGAGATCTTCGAAGAGATCTCTCCGATCGAGGACTTCTCCGGGTCGATGTCGCTGACGTTCCGCGACCACCGTTTCGAGCCCCCGAAGAACTCGATCGACGAGTGCAAGGAGCGCGACTTCACGTTCGCCGCCCCGCTCTTCGTCACCGCCGAGTTCACCAACAACGAGACCGGCGAGATCAAGTCCCAGACGGTCTTCATGGGCGATTTCCCGCTCATGACCAACAAGGGCACCTTCGTCATCAACGGCACCGAGCGTGTCGTGGTGTCGCAGCTGGTCCGCTCGCCGGGTGTCTACTTCGACTCCTCCATCGACAAGACGTCCGACAAGGACATCTTCTCCGCCAAGATCATCCCGTCCCGGGGTGCCTGGCTGGAGATGGAGATCGACAAGCGCGACATGGTCGGTGTCCGCATCGACCGCAAGCGCAAGCAGTCCGTCACCGTTCTCCTCAAGGCTCTCGGTTGGACGACCGAGCAGATCCTGGAGGAGTTCGGCGAGTACGAGTCCATGCGCGCCACCCTGGAGAAGGACCACACCCAGGGCCAGGACGACGCGCTGCTCGACATCTACCGCAAGCTGCGTCCGGGCGAGCCGCCGACGCGTGAGGCCGCTCAGACGCTGCTCGAGAACCTCTACTTCAACCCGAAGCGCTACGACCTCGCGAAGGTCGGCCGCTACAAGGTGAACAAGAAGCTCGGCGCGGACGAGCCGCTGAACGCGGGTGTCCTCACCAGCAAGGACATCATCGCCACCATCAAGTACCTGGTCCGGCTGCACGCCGGCGAGGTCGAGACGGTCGGCGAGTCGGGCCGGAACATCGTCGTCGAGACCGACGACATCGACCACTTCGGCAACCGTCGTCTGCGCAACGTCGGCGAGCTCATCCAGAACCAGGTCCGCACGGGTCTGGCCCGGATGGAGCGCGTCGTGCGTGAGCGCATGACGACCCAGGACGTCGAGGCGATCACGCCGCAGACCCTGATCAACATTCGCCCGGTCGTGGCGTCGATCAAGGAATTCTTCGGCACCTCGCAGCTGTCGCAGTTCATGGACCAGAACAACCCGCTGTCGGGTCTGACGCACAAGCGTCGTCTCTCGGCGCTGGGTCCCGGTGGTCTGTCCCGTGAGCGGGCCGGCTTCGAGGTCCGAGACGTGCACCCGTCCCACTACGGACGCATGTGCCCGATCGAGACCCCCGAAGGCCCGAACATCGGTCTGATCGGTTCGCTGGCCTCCTACGGTCGCGTCAACGCCTTCGGCTTTGTCGAGACCCCGTACCGCCGCGTGACCGAGGGTGTCGTCACCGACGAGGTCGACTACCTGACGGCCGACGAGGAGGACCGGTTCGTGATCGCCCAGGCGAACGCGACCCTCGGTGAGGACATGCGCTTCACCGAGTCGCGCGTCCTGGTCCGCCGCCGTGGCGGAGAGATCGACTACATCCCGGGCGACGACGTCGACTACATGGACGTCTCGCCGCGCCAGATGGTGTCGGTCGCGACCGCGATGATCCCCTTCCTGGAGCACGACGACGCGAACCGCGCGCTCATGGGCGCGAACATGATGCGTCAGGCCGTGCCGCTGATCACGTCCGAGGCTCCGCTCGTCGGCACCGGCATGGAGTACCGCTGTGCGGTCGACGCCGGTGACGTCATCAAGGCGGAGAAGGCGGGTGTGGTCCAGGAGGTCTCCGCGGACTACGTCACCGTCGCCAACGACGACGGCACGTACACCACGTACCGGATCGCCAAGTTCTCCCGCTCGAACCAGGGCACCTCGGTCAACCAGAAGGTTGTCGTCGACGAGGGCGCACGGGTCATCGAGGGCCAGGTCCTCGCCGACGGTCCCGCCACCCAGCAGGGTGAGATGGCGCTCGGCAAGAACCTCCTCGTGGCGTTCATGCCGTGGGAGGGCCACAACTACGAAGACGCGATCATCCTCAGCCAGCGTCTGGTGCAGGACGACGTCCTCTCCTCGATCCACATCGAGGAGCACGAGGTCGACGCCCGTGACACCAAGCTCGGCCCGGAGGAGATCACCCGGGACATCCCGAACGTCTCCGAAGAGGTCCTCGCCGACCTCGACGAGCGCGGCATCATCCGCATCGGTGCCGAGGTCGTCGCCGGCGACATCCTCGTCGGCAAGGTCACGCCCAAGGGTGAGACCGAGCTGACGCCGGAGGAGCGCCTGCTCCGTGCGATCTTCGGTGAGAAGGCGCGCGAAGTGCGCGACACCTCGCTGAAGGTGCCGCACGGCGAGATCGGCAAGGTCATCGGCGTCCGCGTCTTCGACCGCGAAGAGGGCGACGAACTGCCGCCGGGCGTGAACCAGCTGGTCCGCGTCTACGTGGCGCAGAAGCGCAAGATCACCGATGGTGACAAGCTCGCCGGCCGTCACGGCAACAAGGGCGTCATCTCCAAGATCCTGCCGATCGAGGACATGCCGTTCCTGGAGGACGGCACCCCGGTCGACATCATCCTGAACCCGCTGGGTGTCCCGTCCCGAATGAACCCGGGACAGGTCCTGGAGATCCACCTCGGCTGGCTCGCCAGCCGCGGCTGGGACGTCTCCGGGCTGGCCGACGACTGGGCGCAGCGCCTCCAGGCGATCGGCGCCGACCAGGTCGCCCCGGGCACCAACGTCGCCACCCCGGTGTTCGACGGTGCGCGCGAGGACGAGATCACCGGCCTCTTCGAGGCCACGATCCCCAACCGCGACGGTGACCGGCTGGTCCAGCCCTCGGGCAAGGCCAACCTGTTCGACGGCCGCTCCGGTGAGCCGTTCCCGGACCCGATCTCGATCGGGTACATGTACATCCTCAAGCTCCACCACCTGGTCGACGACAAGCTCCACGCGCGTTCGACCGGCCCGTACTCGATGATCACCCAGCAGCCGCTGGGTGGTAAGGCACAGTTCGGTGGTCAGCGCTTCGGTGAGATGGAGGTGTGGGCGCTGGAGGCTTATGGCGCCGCGTACGCCCTCCAGGAGCTGCTGACGATCAAGTCCGACGACGTGACCGGCCGCGTGAAGGTCTACGAGGCCATCGTCAAGGGCGAGAACATTCCGGAGCCCGGCATTCCCGAGTCCTTCAAGGTGCTCATCAAGGAAATGCAGTCGCTCTGCCTCAACGTGGAGGTGCTGTCCTCGGACGGCATGTCCATCGAGATGCGTGACACGGACGAGGACGTCTTCCGCGCAGCGGAGGAACTCGGTATCGACCTGTCCCGGCGCGAGCCGAGCAGCGTCGAAGAGGTCTGACGGGCCGGCCGGGGGTCTCCTTCACCGGAGACCCCCGGCCCTCCCCGGACCCGTTCAGACCATTTGAAGTGCCCATGAATCTCGCGCAAGCGAGGGGCTCGAACCCCCGAAAGAGGGATTGACGACAAGTGCTCGACGTCAACTTCTTCGACGAGCTGCGGATTGGCCTTGCCACCGCGGACGACATCCGGACCTGGTCCCACGGCGAAGTGAAGAAGCCGGAGACCATCAACTACCGCACGCTCAAGCCCGAGAAGGACGGACTCTTCTGCGAGAAGATCTTCGGTCCGACCCGGGACTGGGAGTGCTACTGCGGCAAGTACAAGCGTGTCCGCTTCAAGGGCATCATCTGTGAGCGCTGCGGCGTCGAGGTCACTCGCGCCAAGGTGCGTCGTGAGCGGATGGGCCACATCGAACTGGCCGCCCCCGTCACGCACATCTGGTACTTCAAGGGCGTTCCCTCGCGCCTCGGTTACCTGCTCGACCTCGCGCCGAAGGACCTCGAAAAGGTCATCTACTTCGCCGCGTACATGATCACCTTCGTGGACGAGGAGCGCCGGACGCGCGACCTGCCCTCGCTGGAGGCGCACGTCTCCGTCGAGCGCCAGCAGGTCGAGAACCGCCGTGACTCCGACCTGGAGGCCCGCGCCAAGAAGCTCGAAACGGACCTCGCCGAGCTTGAGGCCGAGGGTGCGAAGGCCGACGTGCGCCGCAAGGTGCGCGAAGGTGCCGAGCGCGAGATGAAGCAGCTCCGTGACCGCGCCCAGCGCGAGATCGACCGCCTCGACGAGGTGTGGAACCGCTTCAAGAACCTCAAGGTCCAGGACCTGGAGGGCGACGAGCTCCTCTACCGCGAGCTGCGTGACCGCTTCGGCACGTACTTCGACGGTTCCATGGGTGCGGCTGCTCTGCAGAAGCGCCTGGAGTCCTTCGACCTGGAGGAGGAGGCCGAGCGCCTCCGCGAGATCATCCGGACCGGCAAGGGCCAGAAGAAGACCCGCGCGCTCAAGCGCCTCAAGGTCGTCTCCGCGTTCCTGTCGACCAGCAACAGCCCCAAGGGCATGGTGCTGGACTGCGTACCGGTCATCCCGCCGGACCTGCGTCCGATGGTGCAGCTGGACGGTGGCCGCTTCGCGACCTCCGACCTGAACGACCTGTACCGCCGCGTGATCAACCGCAACAACCGCCTGAAGCGACTCCTGGACCTCGGTGCCCCCGAGATCATCGTGAACAACGAGAAGCGCATGCTTCAGGAGGCCGTCGACGCGCTCTTCGACAACGGCCGTCGTGGTCGCCCGGTCACGGGCCCCGGCAACCGTCCGCTGAAGTCGCTGTCCGACATGCTCAAGGGCAAGCAGGGCCGGTTCCGTCAGAACCTCCTCGGCAAGCGTGTGGACTACTCCGCGCGTTCCGTGATCGTCGTCGGTCCGCAGCTCAAGCTGCACCAGTGCGGTCTGCCGAAGGCCATGGCGCTGGAGCTCTTCAAGCCGTTCGTGATGAAGCGCCTGGTGGACCTGAACCACGCGCAGAACATCAAGAGCGCGAAGCGCATGGTCGAGCGCGGCCGCACGGTCGTGTACGACGTGCTGGAAGAGGTCATCGCGGAGCACCCGGTTCTGCTGAACCGTGCGCCCACGCTGCACCGCCTCGGCATCCAGGCCTTCGAGCCGCAGCTGGTCGAGGGCAAGGCCATCCAGATCCACCCGCTCGTCTGCACCGCGTTCAACGCGGACTTCGACGGTGACCAGATGGCCGTGCACCTGCCGCTCTCCGCGGAGGCGCAGGCCGAGGCCCGCATCCTGATGCTGTCCTCGAACAACATCCTGAAGCCGGCCGACGGTCGTCCCGTCACCATGCCGACCCAGGACATGGTGCTGGGCCTGTTCTTCCTCACGACCGACGAGGAAGAGCGCAAGGTCATCGGTGAGGGCCGGTCCTTCGGCTCCTCGGCCGAGGCGACCATGGCGTTCGACAACCGGGAGCTGTCGCTCCAGGCGAAGGTCGACATCCGCTTCCCCGTAGGCACCGTCCCGCCGCGTGGCTGGACCCCGCCGACCGCGGAGGAGGGCGAGCCCGAGTGGCAGACCGGTGACCCGTTCCGTCTCCGTACGACCCTGGGCCGTGCGCTCTTCAACGAGCTGCTGCCCGAGGACTACCCGTTCGTCGACTACTCGGTGGGCAAGAAGCAGCTCTCCGAGATCGTCAACGACCTGGCGGAGCGCTACCCCAAGGTCATCGTGGCGGCGACGCTCGACAACCTGAAGGCGGCCGGCTTCCACTGGGCGACCCGTTCGGGCGTCACCGTGGCCATCTCCGACGTCGTCGTGCCCGAGGCCAAGAAGGCCATCGTCAAGGGCTACGAGGAGCAGGACGAGAAGGTCCAGAAGCAGTACGAGCGCGGTCTGATCACCAAGGAAGAGCGCACTCAGGAGCTCATCGCGATCTGGACCAAGGCGACCAACGAGGTTGCCGAGGCGATGAACGCGAACTTCCCCAAGACGAACCCCATCTTCATGATGGTTGACTCGGGTGCCCGAGGAAACATGATGCAGATGCGTCAGATCGCCGGTATGCGTGGTCTGGTGTCCAACGCCAAGAACGAGACGATTCCTCGTCCCATCAAGGCGTCGTTCCGCGAGGGCCTGTCCGTGCTGGAGTACTTCATCTCCACCCACGGTGCCCGTAAGGGTCTCGCCGACACCGCCCTGCGTACCGCCGACTCGGGTTACCTGACCCGTCGTCTGGTGGACGTCTCGCAGGACGTGATCATCCGCGAGGAGGACTGCGGCACCGACCGCGGCCTCAAGCTGAAGATCGCGGAGAAGGGCGCCGACGGCATCCTCCGCAAGACCGACGACGTCGAGACCAGCGTCTACGCCCGCATGCTGGCGGAGGACGTCGTGATCGACGGCAAGGTCATCGCGCCTGCCAACGTCGACCTCGGTGACGTGCTCATCGACCAGCTGGTCATGCACGGCGTCGAGGAGGTCAAGACCCGCTCGGTCCTGACCTGCGAGTCCGCGGTCGGCACCTGTGCCTTCTGCTACGGACGCTCGCTGGCCACCGGCAAGCTCGTCGACATCGGTGAGGCGGTCGGCATCATCGCCGCCCAGTCCATCGGTGAGCCCGGTACGCAGCTCACCATGCGTACCTTCCACACCGGTGGTGTGGCCGGTGACGACATCACCCAGGGTCTGCCCCGTGTCGTCGAGCTCTTCGAGGCTCGTACGCCCAAGGGTGTCGCCCCGATCTCGGAGGCCAAGGGCCGCATCCGGATCGAGGAGACCGAGAAGACCAAGAAGATCGTCGTCACGCCGGACGACGGCAGCGAGGAGACGGCATTCCCGATCTCCAAGCGTGCCCGTCTGCTGGTGGGCGAGGGCGACCCGGTCGAGGTGGGCCAGAAGCTCACCGTCGGTGCGACCAACCCGCACGACGTGCTGCGGATCCTCGGTCAGCGCGCGGTCCAGGTCCACCTGGTCGGCGAAGTCCAGAAGGTCTACAACAGCCAGGGTGTGTCGATCCACGACAAGCACATCGAGATCATCATCCGGCAGATGCTGCGCCGCGTGACGATCATCGAGTCCGGCGACGCGGAACTGCTGCCGGGCGAGCTCGTCGAGCGCTCGAAGTTCGAGACCGAGAACCGTCGTGTGGTCACGGAAGGCGGCCACCCGGCCTCCGGCCGTCCGCAGCTGATGGGTATCACCAAGGCCTCGCTGGCGACGGAGTCGTGGCTGTCCGCGGCTTCCTTCCAGGAGACGACCAGGGTCCTGACGGACGCGGCGATCAACGCCAAGTCCGACTCCCTGATCGGCCTCAAGGAGAACGTCATCATCGGTAAGCTCATCCCGGCCGGTACGGGCCTGTCCCGCTACCGCAACATCCGGGTCGAGCCGACCGAAGAGGCCAAGGCCGCGATGTACTCGGCCGTCGGTTACGACGACATCGACTACTCGCCCTTCGGCACTGGCTCCGGCCAGGCCGTTCCGCTGGAGGACTACGACTACGGTCCGTACAACCAGTAAGAGCGTGCAGCTGTACGTACGAAGGGCGGTCACCCCGTGGGTGGCCGCCCTTCGGCGTGTGCGGGCGGGGAGGGCGTCCTGGCCTCGTCGTACCCCTCAGGGCTGTCCCTGGAGGTAGGCCTACGGGGTGGCCGGCAGGACCAGCGGCGGACCGTGCAGCACGCGTCCGGAACCTCGGTATTGACAGGTCCCCGGTCCGGCGCCGGGTGGCCCCCTCGCATTTGTTTTGACCCAGGTCGATGCGGTAGGTACGCTCAGACCTTGTGCCTGGGTTGTGCCTGGGCTCCTGTGCGTGTTTACAGCCGCAGAGCGAGTCCGTCTTTATGTGGGCCTTCGCGATTCGCGTCCTCTTCCGTTCCGCGGAAGCGTGCCGGATCCGACACACCCGACCGCGTGGGTCGGTGACTGTTTCAGGTTAGTTTCACAGTGATCGGCACACAGAAACCGGAGAAGTAGTGCCTACGATCCAGCAGCTGGTCCGTAAGGGCCGGCAGGACAAGGTCGAGAAGAACAAGACGCCCGCGCTTGAGGGTTCGCCCCAGCGCCGCGGCGTCTGCACGCGCGTGTTCACGACCACCCCGAAGAAGCCGAACTCGGCGCTCCGTAAGGTCGCGCGTGTGCGCCTGACCTCGGGCATCGAGGTCACGGCCTACATCCCGGGTGAGGGCCACAACCTGCAGGAGCACTCGATCGTGCTCGTGCGTGGCGGTCGTGTGAAGGACCTTCCGGGTGTTCGTTACAAGATCATCCGCGGTTCCCTCGACACGCAGGGCGTCAAGAACCGTAAGCAGGCTCGCAGCCGCTACGGCGCCAAGAAGGAGAAGTAAGAATGCCTCGTAAGGGCCCCGCCCCGAAGCGCCCGGTCATCATTGACCCGGTCTACGCATCTCCTCTTGTGACGTCGCTGATCAACAAGATCCTGCTCGACGGCAAGCGTTCCACCGCCGAGCGGATCGTCTACGGCGCCATGGAAGGCCTCCGCGAGAAGACCGGCGCTGACCCGGTCATCACGCTGAAGCGCGCGCTTGAGAACGTCAAGCCGTCGCTTGAGGTCAAGTCCCGCCGTGTCGGTGGCGCCACCTACCAGGTGCCGATCGAGGTCAAGCCCGGCCGCGCCGCCACCCTCTCGCTCCGCTGGATCGTGGGTTACTCCCGCGCCCGCCGCGAGAAGACCATGACCGAGCGCCTCATGAACGAGCTGCTCGACGCCTCGAACGGTCTTGGCGCTGCCGTCAAGAAGCGTGAGGACACCCACAAGATGGCCGAGTCCAACAAGGCCTTCGCGCACTACCGCTGGTAGTCGCTACCCACATCGAGACCGAGAGAAGATTGAGCCTTATGGCCACCACTTCGCTTGACCTGGCCAAGGTCCGCAACATCGGGATCATGGCCCACATCGACGCGGGCAAGACGACCACCACCGAGCGGATCCTCTTCTACACCGGTGTGTCTTACAAGATCGGTGAAGTCCACGACGGCGCTGCCACGATGGACTGGATGGAGCAGGAGCAGGAGCGCGGCATCACGATCACGTCTGCCGCGACGACCTGCCACTGGCCGCTCAATGATGTCGATCACACGATCAACATCATTGACACCCCGGGTCACGTCGACTTCACCGTCGAGGTGGAGCGTTCGCTCCGCGTCCTCGACGGCGCTGTCACCGTGTTCGACGGTGTGGCCGGCGTCGAGCCCCAGTCCGAGACTGTCTGGCGTCAGGCGGACCGCTACGGCGTGCCGCGCATCTGCTTCGTCAACAAGCTCGACCGTACGGGTGCCGAGTTCCACCGCTGCGTCGACATGATCGTCGACCGCCTCGGTGCGGTCCCGCTCGTCATGCAGCTCCCCATCGGTGCCGAAGCCGACTTCAAGGGCGTCGTCGACCTCGTGGCGATGAAGGCTCTTGTCTGGTCCGCCGAGGCCGCCAAGGGCGAGATGTACGACACGGTCGACATCCCGGACACGCACATCGAGGCTGCCGACGAGTGGCGCGGCAAGCTGCTGGAGACGGTCGCCGAGCACGACGACGCGATGATGGAGCTGTACCTGGAGGGCCAGGAGCCTTCCGAGGAGCAGCTGATGGCGGCCATCCGCCGCATCACGCTCGCGTCGAAGGGCAGCGCCGACTCCGTCACCGTCAGCCCCGTGTTCTGCGGTACGGCGTTCAAGAACAAGGGCGTTCAGCCCCTGCTCGACGCCGTGGTGCGCTACCTGCCCTCTCCCCTGGACGTCGAGGCCATCGAAGGCCACGACGTGAAGGACCCGGAGAAGGTCATCGCGCGCAAGCCGTCGGACGAGGAGCCCTTCTCGGGCCTCGCGTTCAAGATCATGAGCGACCCGCACCTGGGCAAGCTCACCTTCGTCCGGGTTTACTCGGGCCGCCTTGAGGCCGGCAGTTCTGTACTGAACTCCGTCAAGGGCAAGAAGGAGCGCATCGGCAAGATCTACCGCATGCACGCGAACAAGCGTGAGGAGATCGCATCGGTGGGCGCCGGCGACATCATCGCCGTCATGGGTCTCAAGCAGACCACCACCGGTGAGACGCTGTGCGACGAGAAGAACCCGGTCATCCTGGAGTCCATGGACTTCCCGGCGCCGGTCATTCAGGTCGCCATCGAGCCGAAGTCCAAGGGTGACCAGGAGAAGCTGGGTGTAGCCATCCAGCGTCTCTCGGAGGAGGACCCGTCCTTCCAGGTCCACTCGGACGAGGAGACCGGCCAGACCATCATCGGTGGTATGGGCGAGCTTCACCTCGAGGTGCTCGTCGACCGCATGAAGCGCGAATTCCGCGTCGAGGCGAACGTCGGCAAGCCCCAGGTCGCGTACCGCGAGACGATCCGCAAGACCGTCGAGCGCATCGACTACACGCACAAGAAGCAGACTGGTGGTACCGGCCAGTTCGCGAAGGTGCAGATCGCCCTTGAGCCCATCGAGGGTGGCGACGCGTCGTACGAGTTCGTCAACAAGGTCACCGGTGGCCGCATCCCCCGGGAGTACATCCCGTCGGTGGACGCGGGCGCCCAGGAAGCCATGCAGTTCGGCATCCTGGCCGGTTACGAGATGGTCGGCGTCCGCGTCACCCTTCTCGACGGTGGTTACCACGAGGTGGACTCCTCGGAGCTCGCCTTCAAGATCGCCGGTTCGCAGGCCTTCAAGGAGGGTGCCCGCAAGGCCTCTCCCGTGCTCCTTGAGCCGATGATGGCCGTCGAGGTCACCACGCCCGAGGACTACATGGGCGATGTGATCGGCGACCTGAACTCCCGCCGTGGCCAGATTCAGGCCATGGAGGAGCGCAGCGGCGCTCGCGTCGTGAAGGGCCTCGTGCCCCTCTCGGAGATGTTCGGCTACGTCGGAGACCTCCGCAGCAAGACCTCGGGTCGCGCAAGCTACTCGATGCAGTTCGACTCCTACGCCGAGGTTCCGCGGAACGTCGCCGAGGAGATCATCGCGAAGGCCAAGGGCGAGTAACTCCCCGAGTCACTCAACCGGGCGACTCTTCACGAGTTGCTCATCGCGAGTGCGGGTTCCGACCCGTATGAGCACACGCTTTAGGCTTATCACCGGAGCCACTGGGGCATTCAGCGCAATCCGTGCTGAATGCCCCGGGCGCCGGCATCCCAGCAAAGATCACCTGGCGCCGATGAAGCAAGGCGTACAGAACCACTCCGCAGGAGGATCCAGTGGCGAAGGCAAAGTTCGAGCGGACTAAGCCGCACGTCAACATCGGCACCATCGGTCACATTGACCACGGTAAGACGACCCTCACGGCCGCCATTACCAAGGTGCTGCACGACGCGTACCCCGACCTGAACGAGGCCTCGGCCTTCGACCAGATCGACAAGGCTCCCGAAGAGCGCCAGCGTGGTATTACGATCTCGATCGCCCACGTTGAGTACCAGACCGAGTCGCGTCACTACGCCCACGTTGACTGCCCCGGTCACGCGGACTACATCAAGAACATGATCACGGGTGCCGCGCAGATGGACGGCGCGATCCTCGTGGTTGCCGCCACCGACGGCCCGATGCCGCAGACGAAGGAGCACGTCCTCCTGGCCCGCCAGGTAGGCGTCCCCTACATCGTCGTCGCGCTGAACAAGGCCGACATGGTGGACGACGAGGAGATCCTGGAGCTCGTCGAGCTCGAGGTCCGTGAGCTCCTCTCCGAGTACGAGTTCCCGGGCGACGACCTGCCGGTCGTCAAGGTCTCGGCGCTCAAGGCGCTCGAGGGCGACAAGGAGTGGGGCCAGTCGGTCCTGAACCTGATGGCCGCCGTCGACGAGTCGATCCCGCAGCCCGAGCGCGACGTCGACAAGCCGTTCCTGATGCCGATCGAGGACGTCTTCACGATCACCGGTCGTGGCACCGTCGTCACCGGCCGTATCGAGCGTGGTGTCCTCAAGGTCAACGAGACCGTCGACATCGTCGGTATCAAGGAAGAGAAGACCACCACCACGGTCACCGGCATCGAGATGTTCCGCAAGCTGCTCGACGAGGGCCAGGCCGGTGAGAACGTCGGTCTGCTCCTCCGTGGCATCAAGCGCGAGGACGTCGAGCGCGGCCAGGTCATCATCAAGCCGGGCTCGGTCACCCCGCACACGGAGTTCGAGGCGCAGGCGTACATCCTGTCGAAGGACGAGGGTGGCCGTCACACCCCCTTCTTCAACAACTACCGCCCGCAGTTCTACTTCCGCACCACGGACGTCACCGGCGTCGTCACGCTGCCCGCGGGCACCGAGATGGTCATGCCGGGCGACAACACCGTCATGTCGGTCGCGCTGATCCAGCCGGTCGCCATGGAGGAGGGCCTCAAGTTCGCCATCCGTGAGGGTGGCCGGACCGTCGGCGCCGGCCAGGTCACCAAGATCACCAAGTAATCACCTGGTGGTTTGACCTGGCAGCTCGCTGACTGAGCTCCACGTTCCAAGGGAAGGGCCCCGGCCCCGCCGCGCAAGCGGTGGGAGCCGGGGCCTTTCTGTTGTCCGGGGGCGGCCGGTCCGCACGGCCGCCCGCCGACGGTGTACGGAAACCGCCGACGGGCGTACGGGTGCTACGAACCCACGGCGCTACGGCAGCCAGAGCCAGGGCGTCGCGTCCGCGCCGAGGCCGACCACGGCGGGGGCACCGGCGGTCGTGCGCAGCAGCGCGGGCGCGCCGACACACGCCCCCGGGCGCTTGCTCAACGTGCCCTTCGCGGAGCGCAGTTGCAGCGCCCCCTGCTCCGTGCGGCCGAGCAGGACGGGACCCGCCGGGTCGCTCAGCGCGGCCACCGGCCCGTACCCGGGCAGGGCCGGCCCGCCGGGGAGAGCGGTGCCGTCCGGGCGGACGGCGGTGAGGCGCGCGCTGACCGGACGGCGGTAGAGGACGCCGAGTGTGCCGTCCTCGTACGCCAGGGCGCGCGGTATGTCGCCGGGGGCGGGCAGCCGGCTCGCCGGGCGCAGGGTCACCGGGCCGCCGGGCACGGTCTGCGCCCAGTGGCGGACGGAGGTACGGGCGGCCGCGAAGAGGTGGACCAGCCCCTGGGCGTCGACGACCGCGGACAGCCCGTCCTGGACGCCGTCGCCGTTGCCGGGGCCGTTGCCGTCGACGGGGGAGCGGCTGCCGCGCTTGAGGGGCGCCTGCTCGTACGGGCTCGGGCTGTCCGCGTCGGGCCCTTCGAGGGTGCGCCACGGGCCCCACTGGCCGTCGGCCTCGCGTACCCGGGTGCTGACGCTCTTCGAGGCGTTCCGTACGAAGAGGTGGACGCGGCCGTCGCCCGCGGTGACCGCGACCGGGACGCCGATGCGGCGGGAGCGGTCGGGAAGCTTCTCGGGGGAGCCCAGTCCGGTCCAGGCCCGGCCGTCGTACTGGACGACCTCACGGGTGTTCGCGCTGCCGTGCCCGCCGAGCGCGGCGTAACGCAGGGCGAAGAGGAGCTGCCCGGAGTGCTTGCCCCCGTTGTGCTCCCGCAGCACGGCCTGCCCGATCACGGGAGCGAGCGGGCCGCCGCCGAGGTCCTCGGGGGCGCTCCATGTGCCGTTCCCGGCGGCCCGCCAGCGGACCAGGCGCAGCCCCAGCACGCCGTACGCCGTCAGCGCTCCGCCCTGCTGGTGGGTCACCAACTGCGGCCCCGGGTAACGGTAGTTGGTGGAGTTGACCCAGCCCTTCCAGTTCTCCAGCGGACGCCGCTTGCCGACCCCGTAGTCACCGCAGCCGGCCGGGTTGCCGCACTGCCAGTCGACGTCGCCGCCGTACGGCACGAGCGTCCCGGCCTTCTCCCTCAGGACGCTCTTGGGGAGGTTCTTGGGCCAGTGGTGGTTGTAGTAGCCGCGGAAGGCGGTGGCGGCGAAACGGGGGAGCGGCTTGTCCTGGTCTGCGGTCTCCGCGACCCAGCGGATCAGCGCGGCCCAGCTGAAGCAGGCCACGGCGGTGTGGTCCGGGTGGTCCGAGTAGCCGCGCTGTTCGCTGTCCTTCCTGCGGAAGCGCTCGGGGCTGTTCTGGATGTCCGGATCGGGGTCGAGGGTCTGCACGACGGTGGGACGGTAGCGGTCGTACAACCCGGCGAGGGCGTCGACCAGCTGCTCGTAGTCGTACGAACTCGACTTCTTCAGCGGGGTGTTGTCCGGCACCAGGGTGTGCTGGGTCATCCCGCGGTCCTCCCACAGCGCGGTCATCGCGGGACGGTTGCGGGAGGCGTTCACCGACACGTTGAGGAACACGAGGTCGACGCGGCGGTCGCCGTGGGAGAGCGTGTTCAGCTCGGCGTGCTTGTCCCCGCGCAGGGTGAGCACGCTGCGCTGCCACGGGCTGAACTTCGGCAGTCCCAGAAGCGTGGCGTACGCCTGCCGCAGCCCCTGCTGGCGGGCCGAGGCGTACGCGGTCTTGTCGGGCTTGGGGCGGGGGCGGCCCGGCGGGTGGTTGACCCCGTTGGCCTCACCCGCCGTGACGTACACGGAGACGACCGGGGTACCGGCCTCCAGCAGGCGCCGGGAGTCCGGGTTCATGAAGTAGAGGTCGTCGTCCGGGTGCGCGAGGACCTGGAGCAGCAGCGGCCGCTCGGCGGTGGAGATCGGCCGGCCCGGCCCGGGGTTGGCCACCGGGTCGCGGCGGCGCGGCGGCGGGACGGTGCAGGAGGAGAGGGCCAGGGCGCCCGCGGTGGCACCGGCGGCGGCGAGGAGGGTACGGCGGTGCAGTCCGGGCGCCGTCCGTCCCGGCTCGCGCGTGCCGGGCATGCCGGTGCCGACCGGGCCTTCGGGCAGGCCGGGCCCGGCTGTCGTGCTGCTCACGTGTGAAGTTCTCCGTCCGCTGCCCCGGCAGCGGAGGGTCGTTCTCGCTGCGCCTGGTCATTCTCCGCGGCGGGCGGCGACTTCCCGACAAGGGGTGGCCGCCCTGCTGCGACCAGCTAGACGGAGGACGGGGGCGGGCGGTTGCCTGACCGGGACGGGGAGTGGGCCAGTTCACGAGGCGGACGGGGACGCGGCGATGGGCGAGCCGCTGGGGACGCGCGGTTCCCGTGGCAGTCACCGGGTTGTCCGGCCTGCTGTGGGCGTGGGGTCCCCATGACCGTCACCGGCGCGGTCCTCGTAGCCGCCACCGGGTCACCCGGCCCGCTGGGCGTGTGGCGCCCCTGTGGCCGCCACCAGCGTGCGGTCTCCGTGGCCGCCACCTGCTCATTCGGCGTAGCGCGGGAGCCCTTCCGTGGAGATCGTCCAGTCGGCGATGGTGACGTCCTCGCCGTAGACGAAGTCCTTGCGGGTGGCGTAGCGGGGGCCGTCGGGGGTGGAGTGGATCTCGGAGAGGACGGCTCCGCTTCCGGTGCGGGGGTCGAAGATCGCGTAGACGGGGATGCCGAGCAGGGGGTAGTCCCGCATCTTGCTCACCCAGTCGTTGTCGGGGTTGGATCGGGAGACGATCTCGATGGCGGCCAGGAGGGTGCGCGGGTCGAAGGCGCCTTCGCCCTCCATGTCCTCCTCGGGGATCACCATGACATCGGGGTGACGCTTGATCCCCTCGGGCTCGTCCTCCACGTCGGGCGTGCCCGTGAAGGCCCAGATGCCGTCCGCCATGGTCTTCTCCAGGCGGCGGCTGACAAGCCCGGCGGTGTATTCGTGGGGACGACCCGGAGTCATCATGTCGTGGACGATTCCTTCTTTGGTGATCTCGAATTTGCCGGGAAGGCGGTCCCGTAGGTGGTCGACGGCGTCGCTCATGGCCCGGTAGTCCGGGCTGCCCTGACGTGCGCTGTCCGGGGCGATGGTCATGGCGTGCGCTCCTCGTCGTCCGTGCCCGGGGGCAGGAAGGGTCGTCACGTTCATGCTAGGCCGCTGCCTCGCTCCCGGTTCGGCAGTCGCCGCAGCGCCCCGGCCGCGGCGCGCGGAACACCCGGCCGCAGCCGTCGCAGTCCTGCATGGGGTCCGGCCGTACGACGACGGGCGCGGGCGGCAGCGCGCCGGGCATGTTCACCGTCAGCCGGTGCGCGATCAGCGCCCGGGGGCTGTCCGGCCGCTCCGGCAGCCCCTTGAGGAGTTCCTGTCGCACCGCTTCCGGCGCCACGCGTCGCTCCAGCCAGCTCGCCACGGCGGGACCGAGCCGGTGTACGTCCCGGTCGGCGAGGGTGAGCCGGGGGTCGTCCACGCGCAGCGAGGCGAGGAGGTCCCGGGCGGCCTGGTCGCGTTCGGGGTCGAAGGTCTGGGGGGTGGGCAGGGGGAGCCGGGACCGCCGGGCCTGCTGGGGCCGCTGGGGCGGAACGGGTGTGGCCGGTACGTCCGGCTGCTTCTGCGGGGGTACGTCGTCAAACCCGGCCCACAGCGGGGGCAGTTCGCCGGACGCCTGCGCCTGCTCCTGCGGCGGTGCGTCGACGGGGCTCGGCGGCGCGGACGGGGCACGGGATGGCGCGGGTCGCTGTACCGAGGGGCGCGCCGGGGCCTGCTCGCGGGGCGGGCGGGGCGGGCGGGGTGTGCGGTCCTGCCGTACGGCCGGGGCAGCCGCTCCTGCTTCCGCTTCCACGTGGTTGCGGAAGGTGGTCCGGGTCACGATCTGCCCGTTCGGCAGCCGTACCCGGTCACGGGAGAGGTAGCCGGCGGTTTCCAGCTCGCGGAGGCCGGTGGCGATCCGCGCCTCGCTCTCGGGGAAGCGGGCCGACAGGAGCTTGATCGCGATGATCACGCCGTCGGGGAGCGACTGGATGTACAGCCCCAAGCCGCGTGCCAGGAAGCTCAGGTCGGGGTGTTGGGAGAAGTGGTCGCCGACGACGGTGAAGCGGTTGCGGTGCCGGGTGTTCTCGTGAATGACACCGGATCGGGTGTTGGGTCGGCGTACACGGGACGGGGCGCGCGAGGGCGCGTTAAGCTCGTTCGTATCCATCGGGAAGCGGCTTTCTTCCTCGTTGGTCAGGCCCTCGATCGGGATTCGCAGTCCCGGCCGGGGGCCGACGTATGTCTGGAGTTGTGGTTGTCGGGGCGAGCATATGCCCGCCAACCCTTCGCGAATCCACCCGAGTTGGCAGAGACCACCCATGTGGGTGACGAGCCGCGCGGCGGTCCCGCCGGGAGGCTGGTGGGGTTGGGTGAGGTTCTGGTTCCCCGAGTATTGAAGGTGTTTTACGTCCACGGGGAGCGGGTCGTGGCGCACCGGGTCGAGGCGGACCGCGATCCGGTCCCACCTGCGGCTTTCGCCCCTCAGTCGGCCACCGCGCACTCGGCCCACACGGTCTTGCAGGGGTAGGGGCCGGGGGTGACACCCCACTTGTCGGCGAGCACCTCCACGAGGAGCAGACCGCGTCCGGACTCCTCGTCCGCGCTCTCCGCCGCGGCGCTGGGCATTCGGTCGCCGCACGCGTCGGTGACTTCGATTCGGAGCGTTCCGGCGTCGTCGACGGACAGGGCGAGCCGGAAGTCCCTGCCCGGTACGCGACCGTGCGTGACGGCGTTGGCTGCCAGCTCGGCGACGATGTGCGCCGGTTCCTCCAGGGGGAGCCCCCAGGACCGCAGCTGCTCCACGGCGAGCAACCGGGCGAGCCGGGCCCCGCGCCGGGTGGAGGAGAGCTGAACGGTGAACTCCCGCACGCACGTGCGGAGTTGAGGCTTGTCACTGCTTTGTTGGTTCACATCACTCAGCGTGTCCGGGCGTGCGTACCGTGCACAGGGAGATCGCCCTTGCGTACGGAGACTGTCCCGACGCTGTCCAGTCCTGTCCCGACTGTCCGGGGTGCCTGGCGGGGGACAGGTCCGGTTGACGGAGAACGGCACGTCGGAGGTGGCGCGTAGATGAACGTGGACGACGGCAACGTGGACGAACCCGGCTGGGACGTCGACCCGGACGACGAACAGGGCGCGGCGGTGGTGGCCACGGTGGGCCGCCAGCTGAAGCTGTGGCGGGAGGCGGCGGGGATGCGGGCGGGGGAGTTCGCGACCCGGATCGGGTACGGGGAGGACCTGGTCTACAAGGTCGAGGGCGGTCGGCGCATCCCGCGCCCGGAGTACCTGGACCGGTCGGACGAGGCGCTGGGGGCGGGCGGGAGGATCGCCGCGATGAAGGACGACGTGGCGGAGGCCAGGTACCCGAAGAAGGTGCGGGACCTGGCGAAGATGGAGGCGCGGGCGGTGGAGCTTTCTGCGTACGGCACCCACAACATTCACGGCCTGCTGCAGACCGAGGCGCATATGCGGGCGCTGTTCGCGTCGTGGCTGCCTGCCTATACGCCGGATGAGACAGATCGCATCGTGGCGGCTCGCATGGCTCGGCGCTCCATCTTTGAGCGCCAGCCCATCCCGTCTCTCAGCTTCGTGCAGGAGGAGGTTACGCTCCGCCGTCCGGTGGGAGGCTCAATGGTGTGGCGTGGACAGCTCGAACGCCTTCTGGAAGTGGGGCAGTTGAGGAACGTGGCAATCCAGGTGATGCCGACCAGATGCGAGGAGCATCCCGGCACGGGTGGGTTGATCCAGGTACTGAAGTTCCCCGACGGCACTGCCGTAGGACGTTCTGAGGGGGCGTTCAGTGGCCGCCCGGTCTTCGACCCGAAGCAGCTCAGAATCCTTGAGTTGCGCTATGGGATGATCCGGGCCCAGGCTCTCACGCCACGGGAGTCACTGGCCTTCATCGAGCAAGTGCTGGGAGAGACATGATCCACAAGCCCTCTGCCGGACCTACTTCCGAGCCGAAGTGGTTCAAGAGCAGCTACAGCGACAGCGGCGACGGCCAGGACTGCGTTGAGGTCGCAACTGCCCCCGGCACCGTCCACGTCCGCGACTCCAAGCACCCCGAGGGCCCCCGGCTCGGCTTCATGAGCACGACGTGGGCCGACTTCGTCCCGTACGCCACGGACGACCACCGCTGACGCGGCCCACGCGACCCCGACCACGAGCCCCTGCCCGGAACGTCCCCGAGCAGGGGTTTCTCGATGACCCCTACTGGAACAGTTCGTCGGCCGTGGTGACGTTGAGGGCGCGTGTCATCCAGGCGGTGAGGGTGTCGTGGTCCGTGCACGAGGTGATGCGGGCGCGGTCGTCGTCCGTCAGCGCGATCCCACGCTGGTCCAAGACCAACAGCAGCCCCTCGGCGAGCCCTTCGCCGCGGAGCTTCTGCGCGGTTTCCGAGCGGAAGAAGGAGAGGTCGACGGCCATGAGTTCCCTCCAGGTCGTGGCTGCCGGGGCGGTGCCCAGGCCTTGTTCGGTGAGCTCGATGAAGATGCTCGCATCGTCCTCGCCCAGTGATTTCAGGGCGCCGGCCAGTGCTTTCAGTATGGCACCGATGTCCGGATGGTCGCTGTGTGTGATCGCCGAGAGCGCCGCGAGCGGGATGTCGGCGCGGGCGACGTCGGGATCGAGTACGACAGGGACGTTCTGCGGGCCCAGTACGAGGGGGCGCAGGGTGAGGGTCGGCCACTGCGGCGGACCGATGTCGACGTGCCGGGCGGCCCAGGCGGCGGTGGCCCGGTCGTGGCAGATGACGAGCAGGACCGGCGGCAGGGCGTACTTCGTGTAGAGGTACGACGCGTAGTAGGCCCAGCTCGCCGGTTTCGTGTCGCTCCGCTTGCTCTGCGCCTCGACGGCGAGCAGGAAGCTGCCTTCGGGGCCTGCCGTGTCGAAACGCAGCAGCGTGTCCACCCGGCGTTCCAGCGGGCTCGGTTCGGTGAGGTCGGTCGGGAGTACCGAGACCTCGACGGGATCGGTGAAGGAGTGCCCCAGGGCGCGCGCCGTGCGTGCGAAGACCCCGGGATCCTCCTGGAAGAGGCGGTGCATTGCCTCGTGCGAGGAACTGACCATGCGAGCACGCTGGCAGACGAAAAGCCGCTGGCACATGCCTTTGGCATGCCGTGCTCCGCACGGGTGGTCACTCGCAGAAATGTCCGTACGCGGGAAGGGCTGTAGAGCCGCTGCCGCAGGCCGAGGTTTGACCTCCGTCACGCTCCGGGTAATCTCTTCCGCCCGATTGGCGTGCACCGTGCCCCGTATGGCAGACTGTCGGGGTTGCTCGGTTGAGTATCGATGCTGCACGCCTCCCGCCGGGAGGACCGGAAGCGAGTCCCACAGTACTCGTCGCCCCAACTGCCCCATGGGCGGCGCTGAGGCGGACGTACGGGAATCTTTCGGGAAGTGCCAGTGCGGTGCCGACCAGGCACCCGGTGGGTGTTCTCCCCCGGCTTGCGGTTGCGGACCGCATCCCTTACAGCAGGGAAATCCTTTGGGGTTTTGCACTGGCGAGGATGCGACACGCCCGACCGCGTGGGTCGGAAGAGGGCAGTGCTGAGCAAGCAGAGCGCAGCTTCCCGGGTTCCAGAGCGTTATGAGACAAAGGACTACTAGTAGCCATGGCGGGACAGAAGATCCGCATCCGGCTCAAGGCCTACGACCACGAGGTCATCGACTCCTCGGCGAAGAAGATCGTCGAGACGGTGACCCGCACTGGTGCGTCGGTCGCAGGCCCGGTGCCGCTGCCCACTGAGAAGAACGTGTACTGCGTCATCAAGTCGCCGCACAAGTACAAGGACTCTCGCGAGCACTTCGAGATGCGCACGCACAAGCGCCTCATCGACATCCTCGACCCCACGCCGAAGACGGTTGACTCGCTGATGCGTCTCGACCTGCCGGCAGGCGTCGACATCGAGATCAAGCTCTGAGGGGACGGCCGAGATGACGAAGAACATCAAGGGCGTCCTGGGCGAGAAGCTCGGCATGACCCAGGTCTGGGACGAGAACAACCGGGTTGTCCCGGTGACCGTCGTCAAGGCCGGGCCGTGCGTCGTGACGCAGGTACGTACGAACGACAACGACGGCTACGAGTCGGTCCAGATCGCCTTCGGCGAGATCGACCCGCGCAAGGTGAACAAGCCCCTCAAGGGTCACTTCGCCAAGGCCGACGTGACCCCCCGCCGCCACCTGGTGGAGCTCCGCACCCCTGACGCCAGCGAGTACACGCTGGGCCAGGAGATCACTGCCGAGGTGTTCGAGTCCGGCGTCAAGGTTGACGTCACGGGCAACAGCAAGGGCAAGGGCTTCGCCGGTGTCATGAAGCGTCACAACTTCGCCGGTGGCAAGGCCTCGCACGGTGCCCACCGCGTGCACCGCAAGCCTGGTTCCATCGGTGGCTGTGCCACCCCCGGCCGTGTCTTCAAGGGCATGCGCATGGCGGGTCGCATGGGTAACGAGCGGGTCACCACCCAGAACCTGACCGTCCACGCCGTTGACGCCGAGAAGGGTCTGCTGCTCATCAAGGGCGCCGTTCCCGGCCCCAACGGTGGCCTCGTCCTGGTCCGCACCGCGGCCAAGGGGGTTTGAGGAACCGATGAGCACCATTGACATCCTTTCGCCGGCAGGCGACAAGACCGGGACCGTCGACCTCCCCGCGGAGATCTTCGACGCCAAGGTCAGCATTCCGCTGATCCACCAGGTCGTTGTCGCTCAGCTGGCCGCTGCCCGCCAGGGCACGCACAAGACCAAGCGTCGCGGCGAAGTCCGTGGTGGCGGCAAGAAGCCGTACCGCCAGAAGGGCACCGGCCGCGCCCGTCAGGGTTCGACCCGCGCCCCGCAGTTCGCAGGCGGTGGCGTCGTCCACGGCCCGCAGCCGCGTGACTACTCGCAGCGGACCCCCAAGAAGATGAAGGCCGCCGCCCTGCGCGGTGCCCTCACCGACCGGGCCCGCAATGCTCGTATCCACGTCGTCACCGGCGTGGTCGAGGGTGCGGTTTCCACGAAGGCCGCCAAGTCCCTGCTGGGCAAGGTCAGCGAGCGCAAGCACGTGCTCCTGGTTGCCGAGCGTTCGGACGAGGCCGCGTGGCTCTCCGCCCGCAACCTGCCCCAGGTGCACATCCTGGAGCCGGGCCAGCTGAACACGTACGACGTGCTCGTCTCGGACGACCTGGTCTTCACCAAGGCCGCCTTCGAGTCCTTCGTGTCTGGCCCCCAGGCCGATGAGACCGAAGGGAGCGACGCCTGATGAGCGCCGTTACCAGCAAGACCTTCACGGACCACCGCGACATTCTTGTCAAGCCGGTCGTCTCGGAGAAGAGCTACGCGCTGCTCGACGAGAACAAGTACACGTTCATCGTCGCCCCCGGCTCCAACAAGACCCAGATCAAGCAGGCCGTGGAAGCGGTCTTCTCGGTCAAGGTCACCGGAGTCAACACGATCAACCGTCAGGGCAAGCGGAAGCGCACCCGCACCGGTTTCGGCAAGCGTGCCGACACCAAGCGGGCCATCGTGACCCTCGCCGAGGGCGACCGTATCGACATCTTCGGCGGTCCGACCGCCTAACGGCGGTCTGGATCGTCCGGAATCGGACGAGGACTGAGAAATGGGAATCCGCAAGTACAAGCCGACTACGCCGGGCCGCCGTGGCTCCTCCGTAGCCGACTTTGTCGAGATCACGCGGTCCACGCCGGAGAAGTCGCTGGTCCGCCCCCTGCACAGCAAGGGCGGCCGTAACAACGCCGGTCGTGTGACCGTTCGCCACCAGGGTGGTGGCCACAAGCGCGCCTACCGCGTGATCGACTTCCGTCGTCACGACAAGGACGGCGTGCCCGCCAAGGTCGCGCACATCGAGTACGACCCCAACCGCACCGCGCGCATCGCGCTGCTGCACTACGCGGACGGCGAGAAGCGTTACATCCTCGCCCCGCGTGGCCTGTCGCAGGGTGACCGGATCGAGAACGGCCCCGGGGCCGACATCAAGCCGGGCAACAACCTCGCGCTGCGCAACATCCCGGTGGGTACCACCATCCACAACATCGAGCTGCGGCCCGGTGGCGGTGCGAAGTTCGCCCGCTCCGCCGGTGCCTCCGTGCAGCTGCTGGCGAAGGAGGGCACCATGGCCCACCTTCGTATGCCTTCCGGAGAGATCCGCCTGGTCGACGCCCGCTGCCGCGCCACGATCGGCGAGGTCGGCAACGCCGAGCAGTCGAACATCAACTGGGGCAAGGCCGGCCGCATGCGCTGGAAGGGCGTTCGCCCGACCGTTCGCGGTGTGGCGATGAACCCGGTCGACCACCCGCACGGTGGTGGTGAGGGTAAGACCTCCGGTGGTCGTCACCCGGTCTCCCCGTGGGGTCAGAAGGAGGGTCGTACTCGCTCGCCGAAGAAGGCTTCGAGCAAGTACATCGTCCGCCGCCGCAAGTCGAACAAGAAGCGCTAGGAGCGGGTTTAGATGCCGCGCAGTCTCAAGAAGGGGCCCTTCGTCGACGGACACCTCAGCAAGAAGGTGGACGTACAGAACGAGGCAGGCTCCAAGAACGTCATCAAGACCTGGTCCCGGCGCTCGATGATCACCCCCAGCATGCTGGGTCACACCATCGCGGTGCACAACGGCAAGATCCACGTCCCGGTGTTCGTCACCGAGTCGATGGTCGGCCACAAGCTCGGCGAGTTTGCGCCGACCCGCACCTTCCGCGGCCACGTCAAGGACGACCGCAAGTCGAAGCGCCGCTAAGGCGGGGTGCGATGACTATGAACGACACCGAAGGGACAACCATGGAAGCCAGGGCCCAGGCGCGGTACATCCGCGTCACGCCCATGAAGGCCCGCCGCGTGGTGGACCTTATCCGTGGCATGGATGCCACGGAGGCTCAGGCGGTCCTGCGCTTCGCCCCGCAGGCCGCGAGCGTGCCGGTCGGCAAGGTGCTTGACAGCGCCATTGCCAACGCCGCACACAACTACGACCACACCGACGCCTCTTCGCTGGTCATCAGCGAGGCGTACGTGGACGAGGGCCCGACCCTGAAGCGGTTCCGTCCGCGTGCTCAGGGCCGTGCCTACCGGATCCGTAAGCGGACCAGCCACATCACCGTGGTCGTCAGCAGCAAGGAAGGAACCCGGTAATGGGCCAGAAGGTAAACCCGCACGGGTTCCGGCTCGGCATTACCACGGACTTCAAGTCCCGTTGGTACGCCGACAAGCTGTACAAGGACTACGTCAAGGAAGACGTCGCCATCCGCAGGATGATGACGTCCGGCATGGAGCGCGCCGGCATCTCGAAGGTGGAGATCGAGCGCACCCGTGACCGCGTGCGTGTGGACATCCACACCGCTCGTCCGGGCATCGTCATCGGCCGCCGTGGCGCCGAGGCCGACCGCATCCGCGGCGACCTCGAGAAGCTCACGGGCAAGCAGGTCCAGCTGAACATCCTCGAGGTCAAGAACCCCGAGATGGACGCTCAGCTGGTTGCTCAGGCCGTTGCCGAGCAGCTCTCCTCCCGCGTCTCCTTCCGCCGTGCCATGCGCAAGAGCATGCAGGGCACCATGAAGGCCGGCGCCAAGGGCATCAAGATCCAGTGCGGCGGTCGCCTCGGCGGCGCCGAGATGTCCCGGTCGGAGTTCTACCGCGAGGGCCGTGTGCCGCTGCACACGCTCCGCGCGAACGTGGACTACGGCTTCTTCGAGGCCAAGACGACCTTCGGTCGTATCGGCGTCAAGGTCTGGATCTACAAGGGCGACGTCAAGAACATCGCCGAGGTTCGCGCCGAGAACGCCGCGGCCCGTGCGGGTAACCGCCCGGCCCGTGGTGGCGGCGCTGCCGACCGCCCGGCCCGTGGTGGCCGTGGTGGCGAGCGTGGCGGCCGCGGCCGCAAGCCGCAGCAGTCCGCGCCGGCAGCCGAGGCCCCCAAGGCCGACGCTCCCGCCGCCGCTGCTCCGGCCGAGAGCACCGGAACGGAGGCCTGACCGACATGCTGATCCCTCGTAGGGTCAAGCACCGCAAGCAGCACCACCCCAAGCGCAGCGGTATGGCCAAGGGTGGTACTGAGGTCGCATTCGGCGAGTACGGCATCCAGGCGCTGACCCCGGCCTACGTGACGAACCGCCAGATCGAAGCGGCTCGTATTGCGATGACCCGTCACATCAAGCGTGGCGGCAAGGTCTGGATCAACATCTACCCGGACCGTCCGCTCACGAAGAAGCCTGCCGAGACCCGCATGGGTTCCGGTAAGGGTTCCCCCGAGTGGTGGATCGCGAACGTCAAGCCCGGTCGGGTGATGTTCGAGCTGTCCTACCCGAACGAGAAGATTGCTCGTGAGGCGCTTACCCGCGCTGCTCACAAGCTTCCGATGAAGTGCCGGATTGTTCGGCGCGAGGCAGGTGAGTCGTGATGGTGGCCGGTACGAAGGCGACTGAGCTGCGCGAGCTGAACGACGAGGACCTCGTCGCGAAGCTCCGTGAGGCCAAGGAAGAACTGTTCAACCTCCGCTTCCAGGCGGCGACCGGGCAGCTCGAGAACCACGGCCGGCTCAAGTCCGTCCGTAAGGACATCGCCCGGATCTACACCCTGATGCGCGAGCGCGAGCTGGGCATCGAGACGGTGGAGAGCGCCTGATGAGCGAGAAGAATGTGACTGAGACGACTGAGCAGCGCGGATTCCGCAAGACCCGTGAGGGTCTGGTCGTCAGCGACAAGATGGACAAGACCGTCGTCGTCGCTGTCGAGGACCGCGTCAAGCACGCCCTGTACGGCAAGGTCATCCGCCGTACGAACAAGCTCAAGGCTCACGACGAGTCCAACGCTGCCGGTGTCGGCGACCGCGTCCTGATCATGGAGACGCGTCCGCTGTCGGCCTCGAAGCGCTGGCGCATCGTCGAGATCCTCGAGAAGGCCAAGTAGGTAATTCCCGCAAGGGAATTCCCACAGATACGCCCTGAAGGGGTTTCCCTTCAGGCAGTTCCGCCAGGCTCGGTGGGGCCGTAGCGATACGGCCCCACCGGGAACCGGCAGACGATCAGGAGATAGACGTGATCCAGCAGGAGTCGCGACTTCGCGTCGCCGACAACACGGGTGCGAAGGAAATTCTCACCATCCGTGTTCTCGGTGGCTCGGGTCGCCGCTACGCGGGCATCGGTGACGTCATTGTCGCCACCGTCAAGGATGCGATCCCCGGTGGCAACGTGAAGAAGGGTGACGTCGTCAAGGCGGTCATCGTTCGCACCGTCAAGGAGCGTCGTCGCCCGGATGGCTCGTACATCCGCTTCGACGAGAACGCCGCTGTCATTCTCAAGAACGACGGCGACCCCCGCGGCACCCGTATCTTCGGCCCGGTGGGCCGTGAGCTGCGCGAGAAGAAGTTCATGAAGATCATCTCGCTCGCGCCGGAGGTGCTGTAAGCATGAAGATCAAGAAGGGCGACCTGGTACAGGTCATCACCGGTAAGGACAAGGGCAAGCAGGGCAAGGTCATTCAGGCCTTCCCCCGCGAGGACCGCGTCCTGGTCGAGGGTGTCAACCGGGTCAAGAAGCACACGAAGGCCGGTCAGACCGCTCGCGGTTCGCAGACCGGCGGCATTGTGACGACCGAGGCTCCGGTCCACGTCAGCAACGTTCAGCTGGTTGTGGAGAAGGACGGCAACAAGGTCGTTACCCGCGTCGGCTACCGCTTTGACGACGAGGGCAACAAGATCCGCGTTGCCAAGCGGACTGGTGAGGACATCTGATGACTGCCACCACCGCACCGCGCCTCAAGCTGCGCTACCGCGAGGAGATCGCGGGCAAGCTGCGTGAAGAGTTCTCCTACGAGAACGTCATGCAGATCCCCGGCCTCGTCAAGATCGTGGTCAACATGGGTGTCGGCGACGCCGCCCGTGACTCGAAGCTGATCGACGGGGCCATCAAGGACCTGACGACCATCACGGGTCAGAAGCCGGCCGTCACCAAGGCCCGCAAGTCGATCGCGCAGTTCAAGCTGCGCGAGGGTCAGCCGATCGGCTGCCACGTCACCCTCCGTGGTGACCGCATGTGGGAGTTCCTGGACCGTACGCTGTCGCTCGCGCTGCCGCGTATCCGCGACTTCCGTGGTCTGTCGCCGAAGCAGTTCGACGGCCGTGGCAACTACACCTTCGGTCTCACCGAGCAGGTCATGTTCCACGAGATCGACCAGGACAAGATCGACCGGGTCCGGGGCATGGACATCACCGTGGTCACCACGGCGACCAACGACGACGAGGGTCGTGCCCTGCTGCGTCACCTCGGCTTCCCGTTCAAGGAGAACTGACCGTGGCGAAGAAGGCTCTGATCGCTAAGGCCGCTCGCAAGCCGAAGTTCGGCGTGCGTGCGTACACGCGCTGCCAGCGCTGTGGCCGGCCCCACTCCGTTTACCGCAAGTTCGGCCTGTGCCGCGTGTGCCTTCGTGAGATGGCTCACCGTGGCGAGCTGCCGGGCGTGACCAAGAGCTCCTGGTAGTCCGTACTCCCCTTTGGGCGTACCGATTTTCCAGGGCTCTCGGTAAGTATCTGGTCGGCAGGAGCCCCACCCTCGATGCCGTAGGCTAGAAGGGTTGGGCGCCTGCCGCCCATAACGACTTACTACGCCGTAGGTCCCCGCACCGCACCCGTCCCGCCTCTGAGTGGGGAGAGGGATGGCGCATACAGGAAACCCCGGCGAGAGAGGCCGAAGGCCAATTCATGACCATGACTGATCCCATCGCAGACATGCTCACGCGTCTGCGTAACGCGAACTCGGCGTACCACGACACCGTCGTGATGCCGCACAGCAAGATCAAGTCGCACATCGCGGAGATCCTCCAGCAGGAGGGCTTCATCACGGGCTGGAAGGTCGAGGACGCCGAGGTCGGCAAGAACCTCGTCCTTGAGCTCAAGTTCGGGCCCAACCGCGAGCGTTCGATTGCCGGCATCAAGCGTATTTCGAAGCCGGGTCTGCGTGTTTACGCGAAGTCCACCAACCTGCCCAAGGTCCTCGGCGGCCTCGGCGTGGCGATCATCTCCACGTCGCACGGTCTTCTGACCGGCCAGCAGGCAGGCAAGAAGGGCGTAGGTGGGGAAGTCCTCGCCTACGTCTGGTAGTCGGGAAAGGAAGGAAAGCTCATGTCGCGAATCGGCAAGCTCCCCATCCAGGTTCCCGCTGGTGTGGACGTCACCATCGACGGCCGCACGGTTGCCGTGAAGGGCCCCAAGGGTTCCCTCTCGCACACTGTTGCTGCGCCGATCGAGATTGTTAAGGACGAGGACGGCGTTCTCAACGTCACCCGTCCCAACGACGAGCGTCAGAACAAGGCCCTGCACGGCCTGTCCCGCACGCTGGTGGCGAACATGATCACCGGCGTGACCCAGGGATACAGCAAGGCGCTCGAGATCAGCGGTGTCGGTTACCGAGTCCAGGCGAAGGGCTCCAACCTGGAGTTCGCCCTGGGCTACAGCCACCCCATCGTTATCGAGGCCCCCGAAGGCATCACCTTCAAGGTCGAGTCGCCCACGAAGCTCAGCGTCGAGGGCATCGACAAGCAGAAGGTCGGCGAGGTCGCCGCTAACATCCGCAAGCTGCGGAAGCCCGACCCGTACAAGGCCAAGGGCGTCAAGTACGCCGGCGAGGTCATCCGCCGCAAGGTCGGAAAGGCGGGTAAGTAAGCCATGGCATACGGTGTAAAGATCGCCAAGGGTGACGCGTACAAGCGCGCTGCCATCAAGCGTCGTCACGTCCGCATCCGCAAGCACGTCTCCGGTACGCCGGAGCGTCCTCGCCTGGTCGTGACCCGCTCCAACCGCAACATCGTGGCGCAGGTCATCGACGACATCGCGGGCCACACGCTCGCGTCGGCGTCGACCCTGGACACCTCGATCCGCGGCGGCGAGGGCGACAAGAGCGCCCAGGCCAAGCAGGTTGGCGCGCTTGTCGCCGAGCGTGCGAAGGCCGCCGGCGTCGAGACCGTCGTGTTCGACCGTGGTGGCAACAGGTACGCCGGGCGCATTGCCGCTCTGGCTGACGCCGCCCGCGAAGCCGGGCTGAAGTTCTAAGCCCCGGTTCCGGGACTAACGGACGTAACAGAGAGAGGTAAATCCAATGGCTGGACCCCAGCGCCGCGGAAGCGGTGCCGGTGGCGGCGAGCGGCGGGACCGGAAGGGTCGCGACGGTGGCGCTGCCGCCGAGAAGACCGCTTACGTTGAGCGCGTTGTCGCGATCAACCGCGTTGCCAAGGTTGTCAAGGGTGGTCGTCGCTTCAGCTTCACCGCGCTCGTCGTGGTCGGAGACGGTGACGGCACCGTAGGTGTCGGTTACGGCAAGGCCAAGGAAGTTCCCGCGGCCATCGCCAAGGGTGTCGAGGAAGCCAAGAAGAACTTCTTCAAGGTTCCGCGCATCCAGGGCACGATCCCTCACCCGATCACGGGTGAGAAGGCCGCGGGCGTCGTCCTGCTCAAGCCGGCGTCCCCCGGTACCGGTGTTATCGCCGGTGGCCCGGTGCGTGCCGTGCTCGAGTGCGCAGGCGTTCACGACATCCTGTCGAAGTCGCTTGGCTCGTCCAACGCGATCAACATCGTGCACGCGACCGTGGCGGCCCTCCAGGGCCTGCAGCGTCCCGAGGAGATCGCGGCCCGCCGCGGTCTGCCCCTCGAGGACGTCGCCCCCGCGGCTCTCCTTCGTGCACGTGCTGGGGCGGGTGCGTAATGGCTCGCCTCAAGATCACGCAGACGAAGTCGTACATCGGCAGCAAGCAGAACCACCGCGACACCCTGCGTTCGCTCGGCCTCAAGCGCCTGAACGACTCGGTTGTCAAGGATGACCGCCCCGAGTTCCGCGGAATGGTTCACACCGTCCGCCACCTCGTGACGGTTGAGGAGGTCGACTGACATGGCGGAGAACAACCCGCTGAAGGTCCACAACCTCCGGCCCGCCCCGGGCGCCAAGACCGCGAAGACCCGTGTGGGCCGTGGTGAGGCGTCGAAGGGTAAGACCGCAGGTCGTGGTACCAAGGGCACGAAGGCCCGTTACCAGGTTCCGCAGCGCTTCGAGGGTGGGCAGATGCCCCTCCACATGCGTCTGCCGAAGCTCAAGGGCTTCAAGAACCCGTTCCGCACCGAGTACCAGGTCGTGAACCTGGACAAGCTCGGCGCTCTCTACCCCGAGGGTGGAGAGGTCACGGTGGCCGACCTGGTCGCCAAGGGCGCGGTGCGCAACAACTCCCTCGTCAAGGTCCTGGGCCAGGGCGAGATCTCCGTGGCGCTGACGGTTTCGGTTGACGCCGTTTCCGCCTCCGCCAAGGAGAAGATCGCTGCCGCCGGCGGCAGCGTCACCGAGCTCGTCTGAGACAGCTCGATGGCTTGAACATCCGACCGGGGATGCCTCTCATATGGGGCATCCCCGGTTGGTCGTTCCTAGGGGGCGGGGTCCGCCGGTATGGTGGCGTGCACTGTTAACTTTCGCGCGGTGTGCCCACAACGCTGTCCGCTCGTTCTTTGACTGATACGTATTCGTCGATCCTCAATACCGTCACCCTTGACGCAGTAGCGCGGGGGTCGCAGGAGGCACCGTGCTCACCGCGTTCGCCCGGGCGTTCAAGACGCCCGACCTGCGCAAGAAGCTGCTCTTCACACTCGGCATCATCGTGCTGTTCAGGCTGGGGTCCCACGTCCCGGTTCCCGGTGTGAGCTACAAGAACGTCCAGATCTGCCTGAACCAGGCGGAGTCCGGCGGCGGGCTCCTCGGGATGATGCAGATGTTCAGCGGTGGCGCGCTGTTGCAGATCAGCATTTTTGCGCTCGGCATCATGCCGTACATCACGGCGAGCATCATTCTTCAGCTGCTGACCGTGGTCATTCCCCGGCTCGAAGCCCTGAAGAAGGAGGGGCAGTCGGGCACGGCGAAGATCACGCAGTACACGCGTTATCTGACCGTGGCGCTGGCCGTCCTCCAGGGCACCGGCCTGGTCGCGACCGCCAACTCCGGTGCGCTGTTCCAGGCTTGCCCCGAGTCGGTCCGCTCGCAGATCGTCCCCGACAAGTCCATCTTCACGACGATGGTCATGGTCATCACGATGACCGCCGGCACCGCGATGGTGATGTGGCTCGGCGAGCTCATCACGGACCGCGGCATCGGCAACGGCATGTCCATCCTGATGTTCATCTCGATCGCCGCCGGCTTCCCGACCTCCCTGTGGTCCATCAAGGAGGGCGGCAAGATGGCCGACGGGTGGATCGAGTTCGGCATCGTGATCCTCGTCGGGTTCGCGATGGTCGGCCTCGTGGTCTTCGTCGAACAGGCGCAGCGCCGCATTCCCGTCCAGTACGCGAAGCGCATGGTCGGCCGCAAGTCGTATGGCGGGACCTCCACTTACATCCCGCTGAAGGTGAACCAGGCGGGTGTCATCCCCGTCATCTTCGCTTCGTCGCTGCTCTACATCCCGGCCCTGATCGTCCAGTTCTCCGGTTCCTCCGCGCCGTGGGCGCAGTGGATCTCCTCGAACCTGACCAAGGGCGACCATCCGTACTACATCGCGACGTACTTCCTGTTGATCGTGTTCTTCGCCTTCTTCTATGTGGCGATCTCGTTCAACCCCGAGGAAGTTGCCGACAACATGAAGAAGTATGGTGGCTTCATCCCGGGCATCCGGGCAGGTCGACCTACTGCTGAGTACCTGAGTTACGTGCTGAACCGCATCACGTGGCCGGGATCGCTGTACCTGGGTCTGATCGCTCTCGTGCCGACGATGGCGTTGGCCGGCTTCGGTGCCAGCCAGGACTTCCCGTTCGGCGGCACAAGCATCCTCATCATCGTGGGTGTGGGTCTGGAGACCGTGAAGCAGATCGAGAGCCAGCTCCAGCAGCGCAATTACGAAGGGTTCCTCCGCTGATGCGTATCGTCCTCGTCGGGCCGCCGGGCGCGGGCAAGGGAACGCAAGCCGCGTTCCTCGCCAAGAACCTGTCGATCCCGCACATTTCGACGGGAGACCTCTTCCGGGCCAACATCAGCCAGGGCACCGCCCTCGGCAAGCAGGCCAAGGCCATCATGGATGCCGGAAATCTGGTCCCCGACGAGGTCACGATCGGTATGGCGCTGGACCGTATGGCCCAGAGCGACGCCGAGAACGGGTTCCTGCTCGACGGCTTCCCGCGCAACGTCTTCCAGGCCGAGGCCCTGGACGCGGCGCTGAAGGACCAGGGGCAGGAGCTGGACGCGGTTCTGGACCTGGAGGTCCCGGAGGAAGAGGTCGTGAAGCGGATCGCCGGCCGGCGCATCTGCCGCAACGATTCCGCCCACGTCTTCCACGCCACGTACAGCCCGCCGAAGACCGAGGGCGTCTGCGATGTCTGCGGTGGCGAGCTCTACCAGCGTCCGGACGACACCGAGGAGACCGTGCGCAAGCGGCTCGACGTCTACCACACGCAGACCGAGCCCATCATCGACCACTACAAGGCGCAGGGCCTGGTGGTCACCCTCTCCGCGGAGGGCAAGGTCGCCGAGGTGACCGAGCGCGCGATGGACGCCCTGAACAGGACTGCCTAGGCAGCCGTACGCTGCCGGGTTCCATACGTACGACGGTGAAGGCCGCGGTGTCCTTGAGGCGCCGCGGCCTTCTCCGTGCGGCCGTACTGTTGAGACCGAAGACAAACGAGCGTGGAAGGCACATCCATGGTGGAGATCAAGACTCCCGAGCAGATCGCGAAGATGCGTGAGGCGGGGCTGGTCGTCGCCGCCATTCACGCGGCGACCCGTGAGGCGGCCGTTCCCGGCGCCAGTACGAAGGACCTCGACGAGGTCGCCCGCAAGGTGCTCGCCGAGCACGGCGCGAAGTCCAACTTCCTGGGGTACGGCGGCTTCCCGGCCACCATCTGCACCTCGGTGAACGAGGTCGTCGTGCACGGCATCCCGGACGAGAAGACCGTCCTCAAGGACGGCGACATCATCTCCATCGACTGCGGGGCGATCATCGACGGCTGGCACGGCGACGCGGCGTACACCGCCTTCGTCGGCAGCGGCCACGCGCCCGAGCTGGTCGAGCTCTCCCGGGTCACCGAGGAGTCGATGTGGGCGGGTATCGCCGCCATGAAGCAGGGCAACCGGCTCGTCGACATCTCGAAGTCCATCGAGGGCTACATCCGCCGCCAGCCGCGGCCGGCCACCGGCAAGTACGGGATCATCGAGGACTACGGCGGGCACGGCATCGGCTCCGAGATGCACATGGACCCGCACCTGCTGAACTACGTCACGCGCAAGCGCGGCAAGGGCATCAAGCTGGTCCCCGGCGTGTGCCTGGCCATCGAGCCGATGGTCTCGCTGGGCACCGCGCAGACCGAGGTGCTCGCCGACGACTGGACCGTCATCACGACGGACGGCACCTGGTCCTCGCACTGGGAGCACTCCATCGCCCTCACCGAGGACGGCCCGCTGGTGCTGACCGCGGTCGACGGCGGCAAGGCGAAGCTGGCGGAGTACGGCATCACGGCGGCTCCCGACCCGCTGGGCTGAGGTTCGCGGGCGGCGGGTGGTCCGGGTGTTTCTCGTCCGGCTCCGGTCGGTCGCGCCTTGCCGGTCGGAGGCCGGCGCGGCAGTACGAAGCAGGTGAGGCGCCTCTGGGCGTCGAGCCCGCGAGGGCTGCGTGGGGGGAGGTGCCGGCATCACGGCGGCTCCCGACCCGCTGGGCTGAGGTTCGCGGGCGGCGGGTCCAGGGGGAGTTTCCCGACTGGGCCGTACGGTGCTGCTCCGCGTCGGGCCCGTGCCGGTGGGGTGAATGCCGCATAACGATCATCAGTGTTGGGCAAACTTGACGGATTCGTCTTTTCGAGGGGCCTGACGTAGACTGACTCGTCGGCTCTCGTGCATCCGTATGCCTGCAATCTGCCGGTAGACCGCATGAGAGTCGATCAAGGTAGCCGATTCGAAGGGCGAAGCGTGGCCAAGAAGCAAGGTGCCATCGAAATCGAGGGCACCGTGATCGAGTCCCTCCCGAACGCAATGTTCAAGGTGGAACTGCAGAACGGTCACAAAGTCCTCGCGCACATCAGCGGCAAGATGCGGATGCACTACATCCGCATCCTCCCGGATGACCGGGTCGTCGTGGAGCTCTCTCCGTACGACCTGACGCGTGGCCGGATCGTCTACCGGTACAAGTAGATCTGCCGTGCCCCTTCCGGGGGGCTAGTGGCACTGACCCGGAGAACCTGACATCCCATGAAGGTCAAGCCGAGCGTCAAGAAGATCTGCGACAAGTGCAAGGTGATCCGCCGTCACGGCCGGGTCATGGTCATCTGCGAAAACCTGCGCCACAAGCAGCGCCAGGGCTGACGCACGACCTTTCCTGCATCTCGCAGTTCTTCGCGCGACGCAAGCAATTCGTACATACGCAGGGCACGACCGGTCGACAGGGCCGGCGGCACCTCCGGCGGGGGCCGGGGACCCGGACGTACCACCTCACTCGTGGGGTCGGCGGCCGGGAGCAGCTCTGTGGAAGACCCCCGAACTAACAACTGGAGCCATTGAATGGCACGCGTTTCAGGTGTTGACATCCCGCGCGAAAAGCGTGTGGAGATCGCCCTCACCTACGTCTTCGGCATCGGCCGCACCCTGGCGAAGGAAACCCTTGCCGCCACCGGTGTGAACCCGAACACCCGTGTTCGCGACCTGGCCGAAGAGGACCTCGTCAAGATCCGCGAGTACGTGGACGCCAACCTCAAGACCGAGGGTGACCTCCGTCGCGAGGTGCAGGCCGACATCCGCCGCAAGGTGGAGATCGGTTCCTACCAGGGCCTGCGTCACCGTCGCGGCCTGCCGGTCCACGGCCAGCGCACCAGCACGAACGCTCGTACCCGCAAGGGCCCGCGTCGCGCCATCGCCGGTAAGAAGAAGCCGGGCAAGAAGTAGTCCTCAGCCGGACGCTTTTCAAGCGGTCTTCGCTGTAGGACCGATCACCTCCCTCTCCATCTGGAGTAAGACATGCCCCCCAAGGGACGTCAGGGCGCTGCCAAGAAGGTGCGCCGCAAGGAAAAGAAGAACGTCGCTCACGGCCACGCGCACATCAAGAGCACGTTCAACAACACGATCGTGTCCATCACGGACCCGACCGGCAACGTGATCTCGTGGGCCTCCGCCGGCCACGTGGGCTTCAAGGGCTCGCGCAAGTCGACCCCCTTCGCCGCGCAGATGGCCGCCGAGTCGGCCGCCCGCCGCGCGCAGGAGCACGGCATGCGCAAGGTCGACGTCTTCGTCAAGGGTCCGGGCTCCGGCCGCGAGACCGCGATCCGCTCGCTCCAGGCCACCGGCCTGGAGGTCGGCTCGATCCAGGACGTCACCCCGACGCCGCACAACGGCTGCCGCCCGCCGAAGCGCCGTCGCGTCTGACCCATCGGCGCCTCACGGCGCCGTGCCTCCTGGCCGTACCGCTTGTACGGCCGGGGGTTCGGGGGTTGTCCCCCGGAAAAGCACAGTCGTGACGCGGGCGGCGTGGAGACCGACCTCCTCGCTGCCCGGGTCACGTTTCGGGCGGTACGGCTCTTACGAGGCGTACCGCCCGTACCCTTGTGGTAGTTGGCGTCAAATAGTGGGCGCCAAGAACAAAGGAACCCCATGCTTATTGCACAGCGCCCGTCGCTGACCGAAGAGGTCGTCGACGAGTACCGCTCCCGGTTCGTCATCGAGCCGCTGGAGCCCGGCTTCGGTTACACGCTCGGCAACTCGCTGCGCCGTACCCTCCTGTCGTCCATCCCGGGTGCCGCTGTCACCAGCATCCGGATCGACGGTGTCCTGCACGAGTTCACCACCGTGCCGGGCGTCAAGGAGGACGTCACCGACCTCATCCTCAACATCAAGCAGCTGGTCGTCTCCTCGGAGCACGACGAGCCGGTCGTGATGTACCTGCGCAAGCAGGGTCCCGGCCTGGTCACCGCTGCCGACATCGCGCCCCCGGCCGGTGTCGAGGTGCACAACCCGGACCTGGTCCTCGCCACGCTCAACGGCAAGGGCAAGCTGGAGATGGAGCTGACCGTCGAGCGCGGTCGCGGTTACGTCTCCGCCGTCCAGAACAAGCAGGTGGGCCAGGAGATCGGTCGTATTCCGGTCGACTCCATCTACTCCCCGGTGCTCAAGGTCACGTACAAGGTCGAGGCGACCCGTGTCGAGCAGCGCACCGACTTCGACAAGCTGATCGTCGACGTCGAGACCAAGCAGGCCATGCGCCCGCGTGACGCCATGGCGTCCGCAGGCAAGACCCTGGTCGAGCTGTTCGGTCTGGCGCGCGAGCTCAACATCGACGCCGAGGGCATCGACATGGGTCCGTCCCCGACGGACGCCGCCCTGGCCGCCGATCTGGCGCTGCCGATCGAGGAGCTGGAGCTCACCGTTCGGTCGTACAACTGCCTCAAGCGCGAGGGCATCCACTCGGTGGGCGAGCTCGTGGCCCGCTCCGAGGCGGACCTGCTCGACATTCGCAACTTCGGTGCGAAGTCGATCGACGAGGTCAAGATGAAGCTCAACGGCATGGGCCTGGCCCTCAAGGACAGCCCTCCCGGGTTCGACCCGACCGCCGCCGCCGACGCCTTCGGCGCCGACGACGACGCGGATGCCGGTTTCGTGGAGACCGAGCAGTACTAGTCCTCAGGGACTGCTGAAATCTTCCGGCGGGCACTAGCCCGTCGGTAACTGACACCGGTACCTGATACGGCCGGTGCAGATCACAAGGAGAAACACCATGCCGCGTCCCGCAAAGGGTGCCCGTCTGGGCGGCAGCGCCGCGCACGAGAAGCTGCTCCTCGCCAACCTGGCGAAGTCGCTCTTCGAGCACGGCCGCATCACGACGACGGAGGCCAAGGCCCGCCGCCTGCGCCCCGTCGCCGAGCGTCTCGTCACCAAGGCGAAGAAGGGCGACATCCACAACCGTCGCCTGGTCCTTCAGACGATCACGGACAAGAGCGTCGTCCACACGCTCTTCACCGAGATCGCGCCGCGCTACGAGAACCGCCCCGGTGGTTACACCCGCATCACGAAGATCGGCAACCGTCGTGGCGACAACGCCCCGATGGCGGTCATCGAGCTGGTCGAGGCCCTGACCGTGCAGCAGAACGCTGTCGGCGAGGCCGAGGCTGCGACGAAGCGCGCGGTCAAGGAAGACGACGCCAAGAAGGCCGACCAGGCCGAGGGCGTCGAGGACACGAAGCCCGAGGGCGACGAGTCCAAGTAGCACCGAGCAGTACGTGGACGGGCCCGTCCCCAGTTTTTCTGGGGGCGGGCCCGTTCCGCGTTGCGGGTCTTCGGGTCGGTGGGTCCTCAGTGGGCGTGAGTGTGGAGGTTGGCTGTGGCTGACGAGGTGGCGGACGGGTTCGTACGGGTGCGGCTGGACCTCTCGTACGACGGCAGGGAGTTCTCCGGGTGGGCGAAGCAGCCCAGCGGGCGGCGGACCGTGCAGGGGGAGATCGAGGCGGCGCTGCGGACGGTGACGCGGTCGGAACGGAACTTCGACCTGACGGTGGCCGGGCGGACCGACGCGGGGGTGCACGCGCGCGGCCAGGTCGCGCACGTGGACCTGCCGGTGGACGTCTGGCAGGAGCACCGGGAGAAGCTGCTGCGACGGCTGGCGGGACGGCTGGCGCACGACGTGCGGGTGTGGCGGGTGGCGGAGGCGCCGGCCGGTTTCAACGCCAGGTTCTCGGCGATCTGGCGGCGCTACCGGTACCGGGTCTCGGACCACCCGGGGGGTGTGGATCCGCTGATCCGCAGCCACGTGCTGTGGCACGACTGGGCGTTGGACGTCGACGCGATGAACGCGGCGTCGGCGGGGCTGCTCGGGGAGCACGACTTCGCGGCGTACTGCAAGAAGCGGGAGGGAGCGACGACGATCCGTACCCTCCAGGAGCTGTGGTGGGAGCGGGGGGCGGACGGCGTCGTCACCGGGACGGTGCGGGCCGACGCGTTCTGCCACAACATGGTCCGGTCGCTGGTGGGCGCGCTGCTGTACGTGGGGGACGGGCACCGCGGGGTGGAGTGGCCGGCGAAGGTCCTTGCCGCCGGGGTACGGGACTCGTCGGTGCACGTGGTGAAGGCGCACGGGCTGACGCTGGAGGAAGTGGCGTATCCGGCGGACGAGTTGCTGGCGGCGCGGGCCGTGGAGGCGCGGAACGTGCGGACGCTGCCGACGGGTGGCGGGGGCGGGTGCTGTTGAGGGCGTGAGGGGTTGAGGGCCGGGGCTGGGTGGCTCCGGGCGGGTTCGGGCGGTGGGGTGTGCGGCGACTGTCCGGCGCCGGGGCCCTGAGTCCGGGGGCCGGGGCTCTGAGGGGCGGGGCTCGGGTTTGCTGGGTCGGGGGCATTGTCAGAGGGCTGTGCGATGGTGATTTCACGCATCGACTCGGGTGGCTCACGGGGGGCTTCCGAGCGGTGGGGCCTTGGGGGCTGTGATGACGGGGGCACAGAAGCGCGGGGCGGTGGTGCTGTTCGTCGCGGTGCTGGCGCTGGTGGCCGGGGTGCTGCCACAGGTGTGGGAGGAGGGCGACGGGGGGCGCAGGACGGGGGCGGTCGGCGCGGTGCTCGGCATTCCCCGGGCGTCGAAGCCGCCCGCCGCGTCCGGGACTTCGGGCAGCTCGGGGACCGTCCCCTCCGGTGGCGTCGCCGCGAGCTCCGGGAAGGGTACGGGGGCTGCCGCGAGCGGGGGCGGCGGTGCGGGTGACAACGCGGGCGAACGGGACGACGAGCCGGACGCGGAGGAGCGGGCTCGGGCGTTCGCCGCGGTACGGGCCGGGGACTGCCTCGCCCTCTTCGACACGGGAAAGGGCTGGAACACCCGAATACCGCGGAAGGCCGCCTGTTCCGGAGACGCCGGGCTGACCCGGGTGAGCGCGGTACGGACCGGGTGGAGCGCCTGCCCGACGGGCGACGGACTGTCGTACGTCGTGAGCGTGAGCGACGCCGGAAAGCGGGTCCTGTGCCTGACCCGGCGGTACCGGGCCGGGTACTGCGTGCTGGCGGAGAAACGCGAGGGCGGCCAGGGCGGTGCACGGATGCGGCTGGGATCGATGACGGCGGTCGACTGCACGGTAAAACGGCCCGCGGCCCCCTACGACACGGTCCTGCACATCACCGGGGTGTACGGCCCTTCGTCCGGGCGCGCGCCGGGGGACTGCGCGCGGGCGGCCAGGGACCGGACGTACTACTGGTCGTGGCAGGTCGACGGGGGAGACACGCTGCTCTGCACGATGGTCTACCGGGGGTAGCCCGCGGGGAGACTCGGGGCGCGGTGTGTCGGTCCCGGGGCGCGGCCGCAAGCCTTGGGTCAGCGGCGGGTGGCGGCCCAGAGGAGGGCACCGGTCGCCGCCAGGGCGGCGACGCTCGCGCCGCCGAGGCCGTACAGGAACGGGAACCAGACCAGGGCGAGCAGCCCGCAGTAGCCGGCGGCCAGAACCGACAGGACGATCTGGAGGCGGGCGGGGCCGCTGCGGTTGAGGCGTACGACGAGCGCGAGGAAGACGGCGGCCCAGAGGGCTGCGCGGGGCTGGTCGAAGGTGGCGATCCGGGCGAGGTCGCCGACCGCCTGATACCAGTCCTGGTGCAGCAGGTCCCCCTGCAAGGCGGCTATGTCACGCAGCTCGGCCGAGCCACCGGCGGCGCGCTGGACCGGGGAGAGGTTGTTGACGAGGCTGCGGAAGTACTCGACGACAGCGAGCAGCGTGAAGCCGACGGAGTGCAGGAGACCGGTGGTCGGGCCGGTGGCGCGACGGCGGAGCGCGGCGTGCGCGTCGGCCGGTGTGGCCGCGTGGGACGGGCCGGGGGCGGGGAGTTCGTCCGGGTACTGGCGGTGCTGGTGGTAGCGGGGGGCGGGATGCGGTGGCTGGTGCTGCGGGTCTCCGGTGTGGGCTCCGGTGGGTGGCCGGGGGCCGTGGGAGCCGTGGCCCCTGCCGGGCTGGGGCAGGCCGGGCAGCTGAGCCGGTGGTGTGCGCAGGGTGGTGGTGGGCGGGTCCTGCGGGCGGCCGCCGGTGCGCAGGGTGGTGGTGGCGGGGTCCGGTGAGCGGCGGACCGGGAGCCCGGGACGTGGGGCCCGCGGAGGCAGGGGACGCGGGGCGGCGAGCCGCGGACCGCGCGGCCCTCGGGCGGCCTGGGTGCCCGGTGCTTCCTCCTCGGTACGGGGACTGCGCGGAGAGCTGGAGGGCGACCGGGACCGGATGGGGGCGGCACCGGGGGCAACCGGGGCGAGGGGAGCACTGAGGCGCAACTGGGGCCAGCCGGGCGTGGGACCGGCGGGCGGAGGGGCGTTGCGGGCGGGGCTGTTGCGGGTGGGGCCGTTCGGGGCGGGATCGCCGTTTGAGGGGGCGTGGGCTGCGCCCGGGTCGGCTTTGCCGGTGCCGGTGCCGGTGCCGGTGCCGGTGCCGGAGGTGGCTGGGGCTTGGCCTCGGGGGGAGGCTTCGGCACTCCCTGCGGCGGGCGCGGCGGGGGAGTCCGGTGCTTGGTGGTCGTCGTCGTCCGTATACATGTGTGGCAGCCCCCGACCGTGGGCGGGCCCGTGCGCCGCCCCGGCGTCAGGGTAGTCAGGGGGCGGGTGGGCCGCCAGAGGGGTGGAGGCGCGGGGCCGGGTCAGCCGTTGACGGTGCCGGAGGCCGCGGCGGCGGAGGCCTGGGCGCGGCCTCGTTCGTGGATGCGGAGGAAGGTGTACTTGGCCGCGTCGTCGCCCAGGGCGTAGACGGACTTGTCCGCGGTGGTGACGTCCGTCTTGTTGTCGGTGAAGCCACCGACGGTGAAGTAGGCGTAACGCCCGTAGGAGTTGGCGGTCTTGCGGCAGATCGTGCCGTTGCGGCAGAAGGTGGGGACGCCGGAGCCGGGGAGGGAGGCGATGCCGTCCTTCACCTGCTCCTTGGCCTTGAGCGCCTGGGCTTCCGTGCCGAAGACGGCCACGCCGACCGTCACCGCGGTGTTGTTCTTGATGAACGTCGCCCGGATGACCTGGCCGCAGCCGTTGCGGGTGAGGATGCCGCCGAGTGCGCCCTGGGTGGTGGCGGCGCATTCGTTGGTCTGGTGCGTGGCGCCCTTGGTGTACGTGCGGCCCTCCAGCGCGAGGGTCCTGCCCGGGAAGAGTGTGGCTGCGCTCAGCGGGGCCCTGTCCTTCTGGGCGTGGGAAATGAACTCCTTCGGGTCCGGCGGGGGCGGCGGGGCCACCGGGGAGAAGGACGGAGTGGGGGCGTTGCCCTCGGCGGGAAGGGACTCGGCCGAGGGGAGAGCGGCGTTCTTGCCGTCGGAGGGACTGCCGGACGAGACGACCGCCGTGGCGACGAGTGCGCCGACGGCGAGAGTGGCCAGCACGCCACCGCCGACGTAGAGAAGTCGCTTGCGGCGGGACCGGGTCGCCGCGGCGTCGGCGAGGGCGGACCAGTCGGGGGTGGGGCCGGTCGGACCGGTGCTCCCGTTCGGCCCGGTGCCGGCGGTGCTGCCGGAGCTGCCGATGGGACCGGCGGACGAGGGGGGCAGGGGAGGGAGGGGGAACCGACCGGGGGCGGATGCGGGCGCGGGTCCCTGCGCCGGAATTGGTGCGGATGCGGGTGTGGGTGCGGTGACAGGGGTGGGCTGGACGAGCTGCACCGGGGGCATGTCCGCGACGGGTCGCCGGGCGGGCTGGCCGTACTGCCCGTTCCCGGGGCTGCGCCCGTCCTGTCCCGGCGTGTGGCTCCGGCCGGCCTGCCCCGGCCACGGGTTCCCGTCGTCCCGGCCCGGTGGGGTGGACCGCGGGTCCGGATGCCGGGCGGTGTCGTCACCCTCCTGGTGCGGTGGGGTGTTGCCGTGCGGGGGCTGTCCCGCGGGGCCGCCGGAGGGCCCCCCATGCCCGAAGCTCATGCCGCGCATCCTAACGAGGCGGATCGGTGCGGTGTACGGGCTGTCGGGGCCCGTTGGGGCGGGCGGGACGGGTGCGGTGCCGGGCCGGCGTCGTAATCCGGTTGGGGCGGGGAGCGCCGGGCGGCGAGAATGCACGGCATGGGACATCTTGAGGTCGGCCACGTCGAGTACTACCTGCCGGACGGGCGGGTGCTGCTCGGTGACGTCTCGTTCCGGGTGGGGGAAGGGGCCGTCGTTGCCCTCGTCGGGCCCAACGGGGCGGGCAAGACGACGCTGCTGAAGATCATCGCGGGGGAGCTGCAGGCGCACGGCGGGTCGGTGACCGTGAGCGGCGGGCTCGGTGTGATGGGGCAGTTCGTGGGGTCCGTACGCGACGAGCGGACCGTACGCGACCTGCTGGTCTCGGTGGCTCAGCCGAGGATCCGTACCGCTGCCGCCGCCGTCGACAAGGCTGAGACGGCCATCCTGGAGCGGGACGACGAGGCCGCGCAGATGGAGTACGCGCAGGCGCTGAGCGACTGGGCGGAGGTGCAGGGGTACGAGGCGGAGACCGTCTGGGACATGTGCACCATGGCCGCGCTCGGGGTGCCGTACGAGAAGGCGCAGTGGCGTGAGGTGCGCACGCTCAGTGGCGGTGAGCAGAAGCGGCTGGTGCTGGAGGCGCTGCTGCGGGGGCCGGACGAGGTGCTGCTGCTCGACGAACCGGACAACTACCTGGACGTGCCGGGCAAGCGGTGGCTGGAGGGGAAGCTGAAGGAGACGCGCAAGACGGTTCTCTTCGTCAGCCACGACCGGGAGCTGCTGTCGCGGGCCGCGGAGAAGATCGCGAGTGTGGAGCCGGGGCCGGCGGGGTCGGAGGTGTGGATCCACGGTGGTGGGTTCGACACGTACCACGAGGCCCGCAAGGAACGGTTCGCGCGCTTCGAGGAGTTGCGGCGGCGCTGGGACGAGAAGCACGCGCAGCTGAAGAAGCTGGTGCTGAACCTGCGGCAGGCGGCCTCCATCAGCCACGAGCTGGCGTCCCGGTACCACGCGGCGCAGACCAGGCTGCGGAAGTTCGAGGAGGCCGGCCCGCCGCCCGAGCCGCCGCGCGAGCAGGACATCACGATGCGGCTGCGGGGCGGCCGGACCGGGGTGCGGGCCGTGACGTGCGAGGGCCTGGAGCTGGCCGGGCTGATGAAGCCGTTCGACCTGGAGGTCTTCTACGGGGAGCGGGTCGCCGTACTCGGGTCGAACGGGTCGGGGAAGTCGCACTTCCTGCGGCTGCTGGCCGGGGAGGAGGTCGCGCACACGGGCACCTGGAAGCTGGGGGCGCGGGTGGTGGCCGGGCACTTCGCCCAGACGCACGCGCATCCGGAGCTGATGGGACGGACTCTGGTCGACATCCTGTGGGCGGAGCACTCCAAGGACCGGGGCGGCGCGATGTCCGTGCTGCGCCGGTACGAGCTGGAGGGGCAGGGCGACCAGAACTTCGACCGGCTGTCGGGCGGGCAGCAGGCCCGGTTCCAGATCCTGCTGCTCGAACTGCGGGGGACCACCGCGCTGCTGCTCGACGAGCCGACGGACAACCTGGACCTGGAGTCGGCCGAGGCGCTTCAGGAGGGGCTGGAGGCGTACGAGGGGACGGTGCTGGCCGTCACGCACGACCGGTGGTTCGCGAAGTCCTTCGACCGCTACCTGGTCTTCGGTTCGGACGGGGTCGTACGGGAGACGGCCGAGCCGGTGTGGGACGAGCGCAGGGTGGAGCGGGCGCGGTAGGGGCCGGCGTCCGGGGCCCGCCGGGGCTTGCAGGTGCGCGGGACCGGTGCTGGGGCGGGCCCGGGTGGGGGATCGGTTCCGGGGGCCGGCCGCCCTCCTTGCCCGCCCGTTCCGCCCCGCTGGGGGCGCGGCCCCGTCGCCCGGGGGAGCCAGCAGGGGGCCGACGAGGGGCAGCGCGTTTTGACCCGTCCGGGGGGACGCGGGTAGTCTCGGCTGTTGTTATGCGTATCGGCATCGGCGTACTCACGCGATCGGCCCTTACGTAGGTTCCCTGGAGCAGTTACCAGTGGCTCGCATACGGGCATCGTCCCCGGCATTGCGGGCCCCAGCTGCATGATCGCTTCAGGTGTGTCTGGATCCCATCCACTGAAGAAGCGAAGGCTACGAAGTGCGTACGTACAGCCCCAAGCCCGGCGATGTCACTCGCCAGTGGCACATCATCGACGCTCAGGACATCGTCCTGGGCCGTCTGGCGACCACGGCAGCGAACCTCCTGCGAGGCAAGCACAAGCCGACCTATGCCCCGCACATGGACATGGGTGACTTCGTCATCATCATCAACGCCGAGAAGATCCACCTCTCCGGCAACAAGAAGACCCAGAAGATGGCGTACCGCCACTCCGGTTTCCCGGGCGGTCTGCGTTCGATGCGCTACGACGAGCTCATGGAGAAGAGCCCGGAGAAGGCCGTCGAGAAGGCCATCAAGGGCATGATCCCCAAGAACACCCTGGGCCGTCAGATGCTCTCGAAGCTGAAGATCTACGCGGGCGACCAGCACCCGCACGCTGCCCAGCAGCCTGTTCCGTTCGAGATCACCCAGGTCGCGCAGTAGTTCCGGCCACCCCCTAAGACGTACAGAAAGATCTGAGGAGAATCGTGGCCGAGACCACTGTTGAGAACCCCGTCGAGGGCACCGAGGGCGAAGAGACCTTCGCTGAGGTGACCACCTTCGAGTCGGAGGTTCCCGTCGAGGGCGAGTACACCAGCGAGTCGCTCGCCGGCCGCTTCGGCGACCCGCAGCCCGCCGCCGGCCTTGGCCGTCGCAAGAACGCCATCGCCCGTGTCCGGATCGTTCCGGGCTCCGGCAAGTGGAAGATCAACGGGCGTACGCTCGAGGACTACTTCCCGAACAAGGTCCACCAGCAGGAAGTCAACGAGCCCTTCAAGGTGCTCGAACTGGACGACCGCTACGACGTCATCGCCCGTATCTCGGGTGGCGGCGTGTCCGGTCAGGCCGGTGCGCTCCGTCTCGGTGTCGCCCGCGCGCTGAACGAGGCCGACGTCGACAACAACCGCGCCACGCTGAAGAAGGCCGGCTTCCTCTCCCGCGACGACCGTGCGGTCGAGCGCAAGAAGGCCGGTCTCAAGAAGGCCCGCAAGGCGCCGCAGTACAGCAAGCGTTAATCACGAGCTTGCTCGGCAGCATCACCGTTCGCCCCGGTGGCACTCTTCGTGCCGCCGGGGCGTTCGTTTAATTCAACCGTGGGCGTACAACGGGCAGAAGACGCTCAGGGGTTTGCGTTTTCGGAGTATTTCGGAGGACAGCTGTGGGACGACTCTTCGGCACGGACGGCGTGCGCGGTGTGGCCAACGCGGATCTGACGGCGGAGCTCGCGCTCGGTCTGTCGGTCGCGGCGGCGCACGTGCTCGCCGAGGCGGGCACTTTCGAGGGCCACCGGGCGACGGCCGTGGTCGGCCGCGACCCGCGCGCCTCGGGAGAGTTCCTGGAGGCCGCCGTCGTGGCGGGCCTGGCGAGCGCGGGCGTGGACGTCCTGCGCGTCGGTGTGCTGCCCACCCCGGCGGTGGCGTATCTCACCGGTGCGCTGGGCGCCGACCTCGGCGTGATGCTCTCCGCCAGCCACAACGCGATGCCCGACAACGGCATCAAGTTCTTCGCGCGCGGCGGCCACAAGCTGGCCGACGAGCTGGAGGCGCGGATCGAGAAGGTCTACACGCAGCACCGCGGCGGGGATTCCTGGGACCGTCCGACCGGCGGCGGCGTGGGCCGCGTCTCGGACTACGACGAGGGCTTCGACAAGTACATCGCGCACCTGATGGGCGTCCTGCCGAACCGTCTCGACGGCCTGAAGGTCGTCCTCGACGAGGCGCACGGCGCGGCCTCCCGGGTCTCCCCCGAGGCCTTCGCGCGGGCCGGGGCCGAGATCGTCACCATCGGCGCCGAGCCCGACGGCCTCAACATCAACGACGGCTACGGCTCCACCCACATGGAGCGGCTGCGGGCCGCCGTCGTCGAGCAGGGCGCCGACCTGGGCATCGCCCACGACGGCGACGCCGACCGCTGCCTGGCCGTGGACGCGGCGGGCAACGAGGTCGACGGCGACCAGATCCTCGCCGTGCTGGCGCTCGCCATGCGCGAGGCCGGTCAGCTCCGCAAGAACACCGTCGTCGGCACCGTGATGTCCAACCTCGGCTTCAAGCTGGCCATGGAGGGCGAGGGCATCGAGGTCGTGCAGACCGGCGTGGGCGACCGCTACGTGCTGGAGTCGATGAAGGAGCACGGCTACGCCCTCGGCGGCGAGCAGTCCGGGCACGTCATCGTCCTCGACCACGCCACCACCGGCGACGGCACCCTGACCGGTCTCATGCTGGCCGCCCGGGTCGCCGCCACCGGCCGCACCCTCGCGGACCTCGCGGGCGTCATGACGCGGCTGCCGCAGATCCTCATCAACGTCCCGGACGTCGACAAGTCGCGGGTCGGCACGTCGCCGGAGCTGGCGACTGCCGTCACCGAGGCCGAGCGCGAGCTGGGCTCCACCGGCCGGGTACTGCTGCGCCCCTCGGGCACCGAGCCGCTGGTACGGGTGATGGTGGAGGCCGCCGACATCGAACAGGCGAAGGCGGTCGCGGAGCGGCTGGCCGACGTGGTGAAGTCCGCGCTGGGCTGAGCGACGCGCACCGTATCCACGTACGGCGGCACCGCCGTACGTGGATGACGGCAGTACGGGAGGGGCCCGACCGGGAGTGCGACGGTCGGGCCCCTCCCGTACGTACGGAAGCGGTCAGAGCTTGCGCAGCGACAGCCGCTGGACCTTGTGGTCGGGGCCCTTGCGGACGACCAGGGTGGCCCGGCCGCGGGTGGGGGCCACGTTCTCCAGGAGGTTGGCGCGGTTGATGGTGCGCCAGGTGTTGCGGGCGTACGCCATCGCCTCCTCCTCGGACACCTGGGTGTACTTGCGGAAGTAGGAGAACGGGTTCTGGAAGGCGGTCGCGCGCAGCTTGCGGAACCGGTTGAGGTACCACTGCTCGATGTCCTCGGCGCGCGCGTCGACGTACACCGAGAAGTCGAAGTAGTCGGCGAGACCGACCCGGGTGCGGCCGTCGCTGCCGGGCAGGGCGGGCTGCAGGACGTTGAGCCCCTCGACGATGAGGATGTCCGGGCGGTGCACGGTGAGGCGCTGGTCGGGGACGATGTCGTAGATCAGGTGCGAGTAGACGGGTGCGGTGACCTCGTCCTTTCCGGCCTTCACGTCGGCGACGAACCGGGTCAGGGCGCGGCGGTCGTACGACTCGGGGAAGCCCTTGCGGGCCATCAGGCCGCGCTTCTCCAGCTCCTTCATCGGGTAGAGGAAGCCGTCCGTGGTGACGAGTTCCACGCGCGGGTGCTCCGGCCAGCGGGCGAGGAGTGCCTGGAGGAGACGGGCGACGGTGGACTTCCCGACCGCGACGCTGCCCGCGACCCCTATGACGAAGGGGGTGCCGCGCTGGGTGCCGTTCTCACCGAGGAAGGTGTTGAGGGCGCCGCGGAGGTTGCCGGTCGCCCCCACGTAGAGGTTGAGGAGCCGGGACAGCGGGAGGTAGATGTCGCGCACCTCGTCGAGGTCGATGACGTCGCCCAGACCGCGCAGCCGCTCGACCTCCTCGGCGGTGAGGGGCAGCGGCGTCTTCTCGCGCAGGGCGCTCCACTCGGCACGGGTGAGGTCCAGGTACGGGGACGACTCTGCCCGGCGGTGGGAGCTTCGTGGCGGCGAAGTGATCACACGGTCCATTGTCGGGGGTCGGGGCCGCTTGTCGCCGATCGAGGGGGGTGGGGTGGGTCACGTGGGGGCGGGACCGCCGACCGGCCGGTCCGGGCGCCGGGTACGCCTACGCTTCTTCAGCCGTCGGTCCTCGTCGCGCCCCCGCAGGACCTTCTTCGCGGGGCCGCGGGGCTGTGCGGCGGAGGCCCGGCGGGGCCGTGACCGTGGTGTGAGCGAGTGAGCGAGGGTGGACACGTGATTGTTGGGGTCGGGATCGACGTCGCCGAGATCGAGCGGTTCGGGGCGGCGCTGAAGCGCACCCCGCAGATGGCCGAACGCCTCTTCTCCGAACGGGAGTTGACGCTGCCGAGCGGGGAGCGCAGGGGCATCGCCTCGCTGGCGGCGAGGTTTGCCGCCAAGGAGGCCCTCGCCAAGGCGCTGGGGGCGCCGGCCGGGCTGCTGTGGACGGACGCCGAGGTGTACGTCGAGGAGAGCGGGCAGCCGAGGCTGCGGGTGTCGGGGAGCGTCGCCGCACGGGCCGAGGCGCTGGGCGTGCGGTCCTGGCACGTGTCGCTCAGCCATGACGCGGGGGTGGCCTCGGCGGTGGTGATCGCGGAGGGGTGACGGGCGGGCCGGCGGAGGGGCTGGGCGGAGGCGGGTCACGGGTCAGCCGACCACAGGTCCCGCGGGGCAGCCGTGGCACGCGGCGCCGGGCAGGACGACCGGGCCGCCGGGCGGGTGCTCGCTGATCGGCGGGTCGCCGAGCGGCCGGTGTGTGAGCGGGGGCGTGTGGGAGCAGACTCGGGCGTATGCGTACTGCTTACAGCGTGGAGACCGTACGGAACGCCGAGCGCGAGCTCATGGAACGGCTGCCCGAAGGGGCGTTGATGCAGCGGGCGGCGGCGGGACTGGCCGCCGCCTGCGCCGACCTGCTGGGCCGGGCGCCGGGGCGTGTGTACGGCGCCCGGGTGGTGCTGCTCGTCGGCGCCGGCGACAACGGGGGCGACGCCCTGTACGCCGGGGCGCGGCTCGCCCGGCGCGGGGCCGGTGTGACGGCCGTGCTCGTCGACGCGCGGCAGCGGGCGCACCCGGGCGGACTCGCCGCGCTGATGGCCGCCGGGGGCCGGGTCGTGACGGGACCGCACGAGGTGCACGAGGTGCACGAGGTGCACGAGGGTCACGGGACGGGTGCGGACGGGCCCGCCGCCCCGCTGGCGCACGCCGGTGGCGGTACCGGGTCCGCCGCGTACGTGGCGCTGCACCGCGCCCATCTGGTCATGGACGCGATCACCGGGATCGGCGGCCGGGGAGGGCTGCGCCCCGAAGCGGTGCCGCTGGTGCGCGCGGCCGAGGCCTCCGGGGCGGTGCTGGTCGCGGTGGACCTGCCGAGCGGCGTCGACGCCGACAGCGGCCGGGTGGACGGCGCATGCGTACGGGCGGACGTGACCGTGACGTTCGGGGCGTACAAGCCGGGGCTGCTGATCGACCCGGCGAAGGAACGGGCCGGGGCGCTGCGCTTCGTCGATCTCGGGCTGGAGACCGCCGGGACCCCCGCCGACCTGGAGGCGCTCCAGCACGCCGACGTGGCCGCGCTGCTGCCCGTACCGGCTGCGGAGAGCGACAAGTACCGGCGGGGCGTGGTGGGCGTCGTCGCCGGTTCGGCCCGCTACCCGGGGGCGGCGGTGCTCGCCGTCGCGGGCGCGCTCCACGGGGGCGCGGGCGCGGTGCGCTACGTCGGGCAGGGCGGGGACGCGGTGCTGGCCCGGTTTCCCGAGGTGCTGGTGAGCGGGGGGGCGCCCGCGGACGCGGGGCGGGTGCAGTCGTGGGTGATCGGTCCCGGACTGGACGACCGGGTGAAGGACGCGCGGGCCGACGTACTGGCGTCGGACGTGCCGGTGCTCCTCGACGCGGACGCCCTGGCGGGCCTCGACCCGCAGGAGGTACGGGGGCGGAGCGCGCCCACGGTGCTGACGCCGCACGCGGGGGAGGCGGCGCGGCTGCTCGGGGTGGAGCGCGCGGAGGTGGAGTCGGGGCGGCTGGACTCCGTACGGAAACTGGCGGTCAAGTACGGGGCGACGGTGCTGCTCAAGGGGTCGACGACGCTCGTCGCGCCGCCGGACGGGGGGCGGCCGGTGCGCGTCAACCCGACGGGGACGGGGTGGCTGGCGACGGCGGGCAGCGGGGACGTGCTGTCGGGGCTGGTGGGGTCGCTGCTGGCGGCGGGCCTGGCGGCGGTGGACGCGGCGTCGGTGGGGGCGTATCTGCACGGGCTGGCGGGGAGGTCGGCGGCGCGGGGTGCGCCGGTGGGGGCGGGCGATGTGGCGGGTGCGGTGGCGGGGGCCTGGCGGGGGGTGGGGAGGGGGTAGGGGGCGGCCCTCTGCCCACAGGGCGGGGTGTGTGGCGGGGGTTAGGGATGGGTGGGGGTGAGGGGGGTCTTGAGGTTCCAGGTGACGGGGATGTTCGCTGGAGTCCGCGGATGGCGACGCAGTCCGCCGGTGACTGCTTGCCGTCGACCTTGAGGCGCAGCTTGCGTTTCAGTTCCGCCCGGTACGGGCCGGTGGGCGCGGGTGCACGGCGGTCCGGGCGCGGCGTACGTGGCCGGGACGGCGGCCCCCGAGGGGGTGGCTGACGCGGACGGCACCGGGGCGGCGACGACCGCCACGGCCACGAGGGCGGACAGCGCGGGTATGCGGACGAGGGGGCGCGCTCCATGGATTCCTCAGCTTCCGCGGCGTGCGGCGGGCTCCTGGACGCGAGCCTGCCGCTGCGTCTCATCCGGCGGCCCGTTCGCCCCGTGCACCACGCACGGCCTGCCGCACGGGTGAATCGGCCGGGCCGACGGTGTGGCACGGCGTGAGCAGGCGCGTGCCGGGCGGCTCGTGGGGCCGCCCGGCGGCGGGCCGCCGGTGCGCAGCCTGCGCCGGGTGTGCCGGACCGCTCTGCGAGACTGGGGGCGATGACCGTGAAGACCGGGACGAACGACGTGATGAGCAGGGCGATGATGCAGTCGGTGACAGAGGTGACGCAGGCGACGGCGCTGCCCCCCGTGCGCGCCCGCGCCGAGATCGACCTCGCCGCCCTGCGCGCCAACGTCCGGTCGCTGCGCGAGCGCGCCCCGCGCGCCGCACTGATGGCCGTCGTGAAGTCCGACGCGTACGGGCACGGCGCGCTGCCCTGTGCCCGCGCCGCCCTCCAGGCGGGTGCCACCTGGCTCGGCACGGCCACCCCGCAGGAGGCGCTCGCCCTGCGCGCCGCCGGGATCACCGAGGCCGACGCGCGCGTGATGTGCTGGCTGTGGACCCCGGGCGGGCCCTGGCGGGAGGCGATCGAGGCCGGTCTCGACATGGGGATCAGCGGCCTGTGGTCGCTGCGCGAGGTAAGCGACGCCGCCCGCGCCCTGGGCCGCACGGCGAAGATCCAGCTGAAGGCCGACACGGGCTTGGGCCGCAACGGCTGCCAGCCCGCCGACTGGCCCGGACTGGTCGCCGCGGCCCGCGCCGCCGAGGCCGAGGGCACGGTGAAGGTGACCGGTCTGTGGTCGCACTTCGCGTGCGCCGACGAGCCCGGCCACCCGTCCATCGACCTTCAGCTCACCGCGTTCCGGGAGATGGTCGCGTACGCCGAGACCCGCGGCCTCACCCCCGAGGTGCGCCACCTCGCCAACTCACCGGCCACCCTGACCCTCCCGCACGCGCACTTCGATCTCGTACGGACCGGAATCGCGATGTACGGCGTCTCGCCGAGCCCCGAACTCGGCACGCCCGCCGAGCTGGGCCTGCGCCCGGTGATGAAGCTCAGTGCCTCCGTCGCCCTGGTCAAACAGGTCCCGGCGGGGCACGGCGTCAGTTACGGGCACCACTACGTCACCGAACACGACACCACTCTCGCCCTGATCCCGTTGGGGTACGCGGACGGCGTGCCGCGCCACGCATCGGGGCGCGGCCCGGTTCTCGTCGGCGGCCGGTGGCGGCGGGCCTGCGGTCGCGTCGCGATGGACCAGTTCGTGGTCGACCTGGGCGGTGAAACCGTCGAACCGGGGGCAGAAGCGATCCTGTTCGGCTCGGGTGAACAGGGCGAGCCGACCGCCGAGGACTGGGCGCGGGCCGCTGACACGATCGCGTACGAGATCGTCACGCGCATCGGTCAGCGCGTGCCGCGCGTCCATGTCGATGGGGATGTCGACGGGGGCCCGGACGCGCGCGACAGGGCGTCCGGGGACAGCTAGGCACCAGCGCAGCAGCGAGGAGCGGTACGTGAGCGAGAGCAGCGCGGAGGGCGTGACCGCCGCGGCCCGGGTGGCGGCCGACGCGGCCCGTAGCGCCTCGGCGCCGGCCGGGGGCTGGCGTCGCGCGGGACTGGCCGGGACCGCCATAGGGGTGGTCGCGGCGGGAGCCGCCGCCGGCGTGGCCATCGAACGGCTCACCGTCGGCCGGGGCATGCGCAAGAAGGCCCGGCTCGCCCTCGACGCGACCGCCCCGTACGGGGCGCTGCGCGGCACCCCCGGTACGGCCCTCGCCGACGACGGCACCGAGCTCTACTACGAGACCGACGACCCGGACGCCTCGGACGGCCCCGAGGGACCTCGCGGGTCCGACGGGGCGGGCCGGGGCGGGGCGGGGACGCCCGCGCCGGGTGACGGGCGTTCCGCGCTCCTCGGCTGCCGCGCCGCCGAACCGGTCACCGTCGTCTTCAGCCACGGCTACTGCCTCAACCAGGACTCCTGGCACTTCCAGCGCGCCGCCCTGCGCGGTGTGGTCCGCACGGTGCACTGGGACCAGCGCAGCCACGGCCGTTCCGCGCGCGGGGCGGGGCAGGCGCACGGCGTGCCCGTCGACATCGACCAGCTCGGCCGGGACCTGAAGGCCGTCATCGACACCGCGGCGCCCGAGGGACCCCTGGTGCTGGTGGGGCACTCGATGGGCGGCATGACGATGATGGCGCTGGCCGACCAGTTCCCGGAGCTGATCCGCGAGCGTGTCGTCGGCGTCGCCTTCGTCGGCACGTCGTCCGGGATGCTGGGCGAGGTCAGCTTCGGGCTGCCGGTCGCGGGCGTCAACGCGGTGCGCCGTGTCCTGCCCCGTGTCCTGCGCACCCTGGGCACGCAGACGGAACTGGTGGAGCGGGGGCGGCGGGCCACCGCCGACCTGTTCGCGGGCGTGGTGAAGCGGTACTCCTTCGGGTCGCGGGACGTGGATCCGGCGGTCGCCCGGTTCGCGGAGCGGCTGATCGAGGGGACGCCGATAGACGTGGTCGCCGAGTTCTACCCGGCCTTCCAGGACCACGACAAGACGGCCGCGCTGCGCATCTTCGCGGAGGTGCCGGTGCTGGTGCTGGCCGGGGTGGCGGACCTGGTCACCCCCAGTTCGCACAGCGAGGCCATCGCCGCGCTGCTGCCGGACTCGGAGCTGGTCGTCGTCCCCGACGCCGGTCACCTCGTCATGCTCGAACACCCCGAGCTGGTGAGCGCGCGCCTCGCGGAGCTGCTGGCCCGCGTCGGTGTCCTGCCGCCGACGGCTAACGTTGATTCCCATGGAAGCACCGCACAGCGGGGCCGCTGCGAACGCCCCTGACGTCATCCCGGTCCACTCTCACCTTCTCACCGTCAACTCCCCGGCCGAAATGGGGGAGTTGGGGCACTCGCTGGCGAGGCTGCTGCGCCCCGGCGACCTCGTGATGCTCACCGGCGAGCTCGGCGCGGGCAAGACCACGCTGACCCGCGGCCTCGGTGCGGGTCTGGGCGTACGGGGAGCCGTGACCTCGCCGACCTTCGTCATCGCCCGAGTGCACCCCTCCCTCGGCGACGGGCCGCCGCTGGTGCACGTCGACGCGTACCGGCTCGGCGGCGGGCTCGACGAGATGGAGGACCTGGACCTGGACGTGTCGCTGCCCGAATCGGTGATCGTCGTGGAGTGGGGCGACGGCAAGGTCGAGGAGCTCTCCGAGGACCGGCTGCACGTCGTCATCGACCGCGCGACCGGAGACACCGACGACGATGTGCGCACGGTACGGCTGGACGGGATCGGGCAGCGCTGGGCGGGAGGCGAGCTGGCGGCACTGGGAACCTGAGCGGCCCGCCGTACGTTCTCCCGGTAGATTCCGACAACGTGTCGGGAAGATGTTGCATCCGGGGTGCCGGGCGTGGTCACATGGTCGGGAGACCGTGGTTAGGTCAGCCTAACCTCCCGTCTCGCTGCGCCTGCCCCCCTCGCCCCAGGAGGCGTCCATGTCGGCACCGGAACGAGAAGTCGAGAAGCCCATGACGCCTGCCGCCGCGCCCGGCACCGGTGCTCCCGTGACCATGCGCGCGCTGCTCGCCTCGTGCGCGGCGGCCACGGCGGTGTCGACCCCGCCCCGGGAAGCGGCCGAGCGGGCCGCGGACAGCGAAGAGGGGGCCGCCGGGCGCCGCGAAGCCGCCTAGCGACCCCTGCCGCTTCGCCCGCCCCGACGTCCGGGAGTAACCCGTACGAGGGTTAGGGCACGACGACGATCGTGACGCCGACCGTCGCGAACTCCCACACCTTCGTGGCGTCCTCGCGCGCCATCCGTACCGCGCCCGTCCCCTCCTGGGGCTGCGCGCCCGGCGTCGGCATCGTGCCGTCGACGGCCGCGCTGAATCCGACCGTCACCCCGTCCACGTTCGCGAACCGCACCACGTGCTCGACCGGCTTGCCGTCCGATCCGGTGATCCGCAGCGAGCGGGTGGAGACCCGGTAGGTGTCCGGCGACGGGCTGACCGCGCTCGGCGCGACCGGGTACGTCGGGGGCTTCTGCCGCGCCGCCGCCGGAGCGTTGGTGTCCACCAGCCACACGCGCTTGCCGGACAGCGAGTACACGACCCGGGTGCCGGTCCCGGAGTCGGCGGGCAGGGCCAGCGGCGACGGCTGGGCCGCCTTCCCCTTGACGGTGGGCGTCGGGCCGGGGGAAACCGACGCACTGGGCGCGGCCACCGAGTCGGGCGCGTTCGCCGAGGCCTGGTAGCTGAGGAAGCCGACGACGGCGAGTGCCCCCGCGGTGAGCCCGGCCACGATTCCCGAGCTGCTGCTAGCCACCTTGCTGCACCTTTCGTTCCGCCTCTGTCCGAGGCTCCGCGCCGCGTTCCGCGCGAGCCCGCCACCGGGCCCTGCCGCGACCTGGCGCACGAGCTTCCGCACCACTTGTCGTGACGGTAGCAGCCGGTGCGCGGACCGTCCGGACGCCGTGCTTCCGCCGTCCGGGCCGTAGGCTGTTTGCGTGCTCCTGCTCGCTGTGGATACCGCCACCCCCGCCGTCACCGTCGCCCTCCACGACGGCAGCTCCGTCGTCGCCAAGACCACCCGGATCGACGCCCGCCGGCACGGGGAACTGCTGCTGCCCCTCGTCGATACCACCCTGCGCGACGCCGGGCTGAAACTCGACGCCGTCACCGACCTCGTCGTCGGCGTCGGCCCCGGCCCGTACACCGGCCTGCGGGTCGGGCTCGCGACGGCGGAGACCTTCGGCTTCGCCCTCGGCGTCCCCGTGCACGGACTGTGCACGCTGGACGCGCTCGCGTACGCGAGCGAGGTGGAAGGGCCCTTCGCGGTGGCCACCGACGCCCGCCGCAAGGAGGTGTACTGGGCGCGCTACGACGACCCCCGCACCCGTATCACCGAACCCGCCGTGGACCGCCCCGCCGACCTCGCAGACCGGCTCGCCGGCCTGCCCGTGGTGGGCGCGGGCGCCCTCCTGTACCCCGAGGCGTTCCCCGACGCGCGCGGCCCCGAACACGTGTCGGCCGCCGCCCTCGCCTCACTGGCCGCCGAGCGGCTGGCCGCGGGCGGCGAGGGCTTCCTCGCGCCCCTCCCTCTCTACCTGCGCCGCCCCGACGCGCAGGTCCCCAAGAACTACAAGGTGGTCACCCCCAAGTGACCCCTTCCGCGACCGCCGTGGCACAGGTGCTGCGCGAAATGCGCTGGTGGGACATCGATCCCGTGCTCGCCCTCGAACACGAGCTGTTCCCCGAGGACGCCTGGTCGCCCGGCATGTTCTGGTCCGAGCTGGCCCACGCGCGCGGCCCCCGCGCCACCCGCCGCTACGTCGTCGCCGAGGACCCGGCCACCGGCCGCATCGTCGGGTACGCGGGCCTCGCCGCCGCCGGTGACCTCGGCGACGTCCAGACCATCGCCGTCGCCCGCGACCAGTGGGGCACCGGCCTCGGCGCACGCCTGCTCGCCGACCTGCTCAAGCACGCCACCGCCTTCGAGTGCACCGAAGTCCTCCTGGAAGTACGGGTCGACAACACGCGCGCGCAGAAGCTGTACGAACGCTTCGGCTTCGAGCCGATCGGCTTCCGCAAGGGCTACTACCAGCCGGGCAACGTCGACGCGCTCGTGATGCGCCGCACGACGACCGAAGAGACAGAGAAGATCCAGTCATGAACCTCACCAGCGGTATCGACGAACCCCTGGTCCTCGGCATCGAGACCTCCTGCGACGAGACGGGCGTCGGCATCGTCCGCGGCACGACGCTGCTCGCCGACGCGGTCGCCTCCAGCGTCGACACGCACGCCAGGTTCGGCGGAGTCGTCCCCGAGATCGCCTCGCGCGCCCATCTCGAAGCGATGGTCCCCACCATCGAACGCGCGCTCAAGGAAGCCGGCATCGCCGCCGCCGACCTGGACGGCATCGCGGTCACCGCGGGTCCCGGTCTCGCGGGCGCGCTCCTGGTCGGCACGACCGCCGCGAAGGCCTACGCGTACGCCCTGGGCAAGCCCCTGTACGGCGTCAACCACCTCGCCTCGCACATCTGCGTCGACCAGCTCGAACACGGCAAGCTCCCCGAGCCGACCATGGCGCTGCTGGTCAGCGGCGGGCACTCCTCCCTGCTGCTCGCCCCCGACATCACCTCCGACGTCCGCCCGATGGGCGCGACCATCGACGACGCGGCGGGCGAGGCCTTCGACAAGATCGCCCGCGTGCTGAACCTCGGCTTCCCCGGCGGTCCGGTCATCGACCGCCTCGCCAAGGAGGGCGACCCCAGGGCCATCGCGTTCCCGCGCGGCCTGACGGGCTCCCGCGACCCGGCGTACGACTTCTCCTTCTCCGGCCTCAAGACCTCCGTCGCCCGCTGGATCGAGGCCAGGCGCAACGCGGGCGAGGAGGTCCCGGTGCGCGACGTCGCCGCGTCCTTCCAGGAGGCGGTCGTCGACGTGCTGACCAAGAAGGCCGTGCGCGCCTGCAAGGACCAGGGCGTCGACCACCTGATGATCGGCGGCGGCGTCGCCGCCAACTCCCGGCTGCGCGCCCTCGCCGCCGAGCGCTGCGAACGGGCCGGAATCCGGCTGCGCGTCCCACGGCCCGGCCTGTGCACGGACAACGGCGCGATGGTCGCCGCACTGGGGGCGGAGATGGTCGCCCGCAACCGTCCGGCCTCCGACTGGGATCTCTCGGCGGACTCCTCGCTGCCGGTGACGGAACCGCACGTACCGGGACACGGGCACACGCACTCCCACGACCACGTCCACGAGATCAGCAAGGACAACCTCTACTCATGACCGTCGCCCTGATGTGGGAGGCCCGCGCCGTCGACGGCAGGGGCCCCGAACTCCTGGAGTGGGCCCACGCCCAGGCGGAGGTCCTCGCCGCCGCACCCGTGCGCCGGGAGATTTTGCGGGCACCGCAGGGCCGGGTCCTCGTCATCACCTGGTGGGACGCGCCCTACGAGGCCGAGCTGCCCGAACTCCCGGAACCCGAGGCGGAGCTGATCGCGCGGGCGGTGCACAGGTGGCGCTTCGAGTCGGTCGAGGCCGACGGACGGGACGCGTCGGCCGGAGCTGGGCCGAACGGCTGACCTGCGAGTGGCGCTGACCGCTTTTCGGACAATTCCCTTTGAGACTCGGCGATGCCAGGGGTGTCCCCCCCGTCGTCACCGAAGGAGTCCCGGAGTATGTCCGTACAGCTGAAGGTCGCCCAGGCCCGCCTGGGCGCCGTGTCCGTCGGAATCGCGCTCGCCCTGTGTGCCCCGGCCGTCGCCCTCGCCACGTCCCCCGCGCCCGCCGCGGGCACGGAGAGCGCGCAGGCCACCGCACGGCACGGAGTCGCGGGGAAGGTGACGGCGAAGCACGGCCAGTTCGTCCGGTCCCGCCCGACCACGCACTCGGCGCGGATCGGCTCGTACCGCGGACACGCCATGGTCCGCATCGCGTGCAAGGTGCGCGGCCAGAACGTCGCCGGCAACGCGGTCTGGTTCAAGCTGTGGGACCGCTCCGGCTGGATGAGCGCCAAGTACGTCGACAACCTCGGCCATGTCGGCTGGTGCGGCCACCACCGGTCGGCGGCGGACGGCGAAGCGCAGGCCGAGCAGCTCCCGGCGAATGCCGCGGTCCCCGCGGACACCGCGCTCCCGGTGGACCTCACCGCCCCCGCGACCGCGACCGAGAAGGGCGCGCTGACACCGGAACCCCGGTAGTCCCGTCCCCCTCGGCCGGTCCCGCACGGGCCGCCTCCGCAGGGCCTCCTGGCCCTCGGAGGCGGCCCGTGCGCATTCCCCGCCCCCGTGCGGCAGCCGGAAAGGCCGGTTCGCGCGGCCGCCGACGCCCCCGGCCCCCCTACGGCCGAACGGCGTACTCTGGTCGTACAGGCGTGGCAGCCGGGGGAAGGAACGTCCGAATGGCTTGGTACTGGTGGTTGTTCATCTTCTTCATGATGGGCGGCTTCGGCGGGCTCGCGAACGCCGGCCGTCAGGCACTGGCCACCCGGCACGAACGCCAGTTGCAACGGATCGAGGCGCACCGGCAGGAACGGCTGGCACTGGAGGCGGCGCAGAAGCCCCCGGAGCCGATCTGCGGCTGCACGCACCACCTCGCGAAGCACGACAAGGCCGGCAAGTGCCACGAGCTGGTCGAGACGCCGACCGCCTGGGACGAGAACAAGAAGCCCGTCCGCTTCGAGGCCGGCACGTGCAACTGCCAGCAGTACGTGGGCCCGCAGCCGCTCTCGCAGGTGTACGCGGACGAACTGACCGACCTCTGACGCGGCGGCCCGGCAGCCTGCCGCCCGTCGCCTTGGCGCAACCGTCCGGTGCGCTCCTCCGGCCGTCCGGTGCGCCCGGATCCGGCCACTGCCTGGTGCACTCCGGCCCGGCCGGCCGATGCCCTCAGGCCCCTGATGCGCCCTCCAATTCGGCCGTCCGGTGCCTCCCGATCCGGCCGTCCAGTGCCCGCCGATCCGGACTGCCCGGTGTACCCCGCACGCCCATCGCCTCGAACCCCGTCGGGTCGCACGGGCCTCAGTGGTACGCCCGTACCTCGGGCCCGGAGGCGGCGAGGGTTGCGGCGAGCATCCCACCCGCGGCGGTGATCACGCGCAGCAGGTCGCCGGGGGAGGCCCCGGGCCGGACGGTGAGGTCCATCGGCAGGTAGGAGTCGTCGGGCCGGGCCGCCAACTGCCCCGAGTGCGCCGTCAGATCGTGCGCGATGTGCTCGGCGGTCCGCAGGCAGGACCAGCTCAGGGTTCCGGCGTGGGCCGACCAGCCGTACTCGTCGCCGGCGCGGTGTCCGAGCACCCGCCGCAGTTCGTCCAGAGCCTCGCCGGTGTAGGACATGGGCATGACGCTACGGGTGTGCGGGGCGGCCCACGAGCATGGCGGGGGCACCGGCGACCCGGGTCAGGAAGACGGTGGCCGAGTTCTTGCCGGAGAGCTTCATCCTCTTGCGCAGCTCCTCCGGCTCGACGGCCGAACCACGCTTCTTGACGGTCAGGACGCCGACCTCGCGCTCCCGCAGAAGGGCCTTCAACTTCTTCACACCGAAGGGGAGTTCGTCGGTGATCTCGTACGGCGTGGCATACGGCGTGGGGCGCAGCTCGTCGGCGGTGATGTACGCGATCGTCTCGTCGATCAGTCCGCCGTCGAGCTCCTCGGCGACCTCGGCGACGAGGTGCGCGCGGATGACCGCGCCGTCCGGCTCGTAGAGGTACCGGCCTACCTTCCGCACGGCGGGGTCCGGCAGACCCCGGCCGACGAGGCTCACGCCGGACGGCAGCAGGGTGGCGCGGCGGACACCGGCGACGACCGGGGCGGCGGAGGCGGCCCCGTGGGCCGGGGAGCCACCGGGGGTGGAGCAGGCTCCGGGGGCCGGGGAGCTGCCGGCCCCGTGGGTGGGCGCGTTTGCCGCGTGCCACAGGACCGCCTCCTTCACGTCGCCGTTGTCGGAGATCCACTCGGCCTCGAAGTCGTCCGGGACCAGCTCGTGCGGGATGCCGGGGGCGATCTTGATGGCGCCGAGACCGGCCTTCCGCACCGCGTCGACGGAGAAGGACAGCGGCGGGGAGTACGCCTCGGGGTCGAAGATCCTGCCGCGCGCCCCCGACCGGCGCGCCGGGTCGACGAAGAGCGACTGCGCACCGGTCAGGTCGTACGACGTCACGTCCGCCGTGACGACGGTCAGCGCGGCCGGGTCCGGGAGCAGTGCCTCCGCGTTGGCGCGGGCGGCCAGGCAGGTCGTCGGGTCGAGGTCCACGGCCTCGACGGACAGGCCCGCGCGGGCCATCGCCAGGGCGTCGCCGCCGATGCCGCCGCACAGGTCGAGGACCCGGACCGGGCCGAGGGCACGGAAGCGGGCCGCCCGGTACTCGGCGACCGACCTGCGGGTGGACTGCTCGACGCCGTTGGGCGTGAAGTACATCCGGTGCGCGTCCTCAGCCCCGAACTTCGCCACCGCCCGCTGGCGCAGCCGCGCCTGGGACAGCGCCGCCGACACCAGCTCGGGGGAGTGGTCGCGGCGCAGCCGCGTCGCCACGGCCAGCTCCTGGGCGGGGTCGTGGTCCCGCAGCTCGGCGAGCAGGGCCTGACCCTCCTCGGTGAACAGGGCGCGGAAGGCGGCGGTCGCGGGGTCGGCGGCCCGGCCTGCGGCGGGGATGTCGGCGCAGGTGGCGGGGGTGGCGCGGGAGTCGGTGGCGGGGCGGCCGGGGTGGTTCGTCACCCGGCCCATTGTGGGCCAGGCCAGGGGGCTGCGTCGGCCGGGCCGGGTGTGCGCCGAGTGGGGGACGGCGCGCATCCCCTCGCGGTGTCGGCGGGTGCGCGGGGTTTCTCGCTGACAGGATGCGGCGCCATGCGACTTGTACGACAAACCGAAGAAAGAGGTCTTCCTGTGCACAACCCAGGAGCAGGGGGGCGGAAAAGCGTAATCATGGGCATCGCGGTCCTGGTACTGGCCGCGATCGCCTCGGGGTGCGCCACCCCGGCACAGGAGGAGACGGGCGGGCGGAGCGGGGCCGCCGCGCTGAAGGGGGGAAACGGGCCGGGGGAGAACGGGCCGGGGGAGAACCGTACGGGCAGGACGGTGGACGGTGCGGCGGGGGCTCTGCTCCCGCCCGCTGAGCAGGCGCGGCGCGCCCGGGAGGCCGCCGAGGCGCAGCAGGTGGCCCGGGCCGTCGCCGCAAGGCGCTGGGGCCTCGCCCAGACGCCGCTGGCAGCACCCGCACCGCCCGCCGTCAAGCCCAGGATCGGGACCCGCAAGGGCTTCGAGGTGGACGGGCAGGTGTCCGAGTCGCTGCCGCCGGTCTTCACGACCGTGCCGGTCAAGGAGCGGGTCGTCTTCCTGACCATCGACGACGGCGCCGAGAAGGACCCGGAGCTGATCCGGATGATGGACGAGCTGAAGATCCCCTACAGCGCGTTCCTCGCCGACTACGTGGTGAAGGAGGACTACGGCTACTTCAAGAAGATGCAGGACAAGGGCGTGGCGCTGCACAACCACACCCTCAACCACCGCTACCTGCCCGGACTTTCCTACCGGCAGCAGAAGAAGGAGATCTGCGGGCAGCAGACCAACCTGGAACGGCGCTACGGCACCCGGCCTCCGCTCTTCCGGCCCCCCTTCGGCAACTACAACAGGGACACCCTGCGCGCCGCCAAGACATGCGGGGTCAGAGCCGTTCCGCTGTGGGCGGCCGAAGCCTTTCCGGACCGGATGGAATGGCGCGAGTGGGACAAGGACCTGCACCCCGGCGACATCGTGCTCACCCACTTCCGGGGGCCGGGTGACTGGAAGGGATCCATGCCCGACATGATTCGTCGCGTCATGAAGACGATCACGGCCAAGGGCTACGCCGTGGCCAAGCTGGAGGACTACGTCTGATGCGAGTACGGGCACGCCGGTCGGTGTCGTGGGTGGCGGGGGCGTTGGCGGCCGGCGTGCTGGTGGTGGGGGCGGGCGGATGCTCCGGAAGGGGCGCCGGGGAGGGGGAGGGGGGTGGGCCCCCGAAAGCGACCGCACCGACCCCCGACGACACCACCCCCGACAGAACCACCCCCGGCCAGGGTGCTGCCGCCGCGCCGGGGGCCGACGCCCGGGGCGTACCGCTGAAGGCGTACGCGACATGGGGACTGGCGGGGCCCCTCGCACCGGCTCCGGCGAAGCCGGACCGTACGCCGGTGCTCAAGCCGTCCGGTCCGCCCGTCGTGTTCGACCGGGTGCGGACGAACGACAAGGTCGTCTTCCTCACCTTCGACGACGGGGCCGAGAAGGACCCGCAATTCGTGCGGATGGTCGGCGAGTTGAAGCTCCCGATCAGCATGTTCCTCACGGACAGCGTCGCGGGGAGCGACTACGGCCACTTCGCGCGGCTGCGCGACGCGGGCGGTGGCGCCATCCAGAACCACACCACGGGCCACGCCAATCTGCGGACGCTCCCCTACGAGGGCCAGCGCAAACAGATCTGCGACCAGCAGGACCGCCTCGAAGCCCGCTTCGGCACCCGCCCGACCCTCTTCCGTCCGCCGTACGGCAACTACAACGACGACACCGTGCGCGCGGCGGGCAGCTGCGGGGTGAAGGCACTGGTCCTGTGGCGCGAGTCGATGCAGATCCACGACATGCGGTACGCGGAGGGCGACCGGCTCAGGTCCGGCGACATCGTCCTCGCCCACTTCCGCGGCCCGGACGAGCTCAAGGGCTCGACCATCACCGAGATGACCGCCCGCATGCTGCGCCGCATACAGGACCAGGGCTTCACGGTGGCCCGCCTGGAGGACTACCTGTGAGCAGCCTTCTCGTCCTCACCCGGCACATCCGGCCCGCCTCGATTGGCACTCCGCTTGACCGAGTGCTAACCGCGTCATAGTCTCGGTGCTGGCACTCACCACTGGAGAGTGCCAACACAGCGACGGGCAGGTCCGGCACCCGCGACGACGGATCCTCCTGGTCGCCACCCCAGACTGTTAACCCCGTGAGATCTCCGAAGGGGGAGACCGGATCGTGACGACCGCAAGCTCCAAGGTTGCCATCAAGCCGCTTGAGGACCGCATCGTGGTCCAGCCGCTCGACGCAGAGCAGACCACCGCCTCTGGCCTGGTCATTCCGGACACCGCCAAGGAGAAGCCCCAGGAGGGCGTCGTCCTGGCCGTGGGCCCGGGCCGCTTCGAGAACGGCGAGCGCCTGCCGCTCGACGTCTCCGTCGGCGACGTAGTGCTGTACAGCAAGTACGGCGGCACCGAGGTGAAGTACAGCGGCGAGGAATACCTCGTCCTCTCGGCTCGCGACGTTCTCGCGATCATCGAGAAGTAACTCACTTCTGCATTGCTTGAACCGCGCCCCTGGCCCCCGCTCACACGCCGGGTGGTCAGGGGCGCGGCTCGTTTTGCGCAGTTCGTATTCCGAGAGGACTTGAAAAGCTCCATGGCGAAGATCCTGAAGTTCGACGAGGACGCCCGTCGCGCCCTTGAGCGCGGCGTCAACAAGCTTGCCGACACCGTGAAGGTGACGATCGGCCCGCGCGGCCGCAACGTCGTCATCGACAAGAAGTTCGGCGCCCCGACCATCACCAACGACGGCGTCACCATCGCCCGCGAGGTCGAGCTCGACGACCCGTACGAGAACCTCGGCGCCCAGCTGGTGAAGGAGGTGGCGACCAAGACCAACGACATCGCGGGTGACGGTACGACCACCGCCACCGTGCTGGCCCAGGCGCTCGTCCGCGAGGGCCTGCGCAACGTCGCCGCCGGCGCCTCCCCGGCCGCCCTGAAGAAGGGCATCGACGCCGCCGTCAAGGCCGTGTCCGAGGAGCTCCTCGCGACCGCCCGCCCGATCGACGACAAGTCCGACATCGCCGCCGTGGCCGCGCTCTCCGCGCAGGACCAGCAGGTCGGCGAGCTCATCGCCGAGGCGATGGACAAGGTCGGCAAGGACGGTGTCATCACCGTCGAGGAGTCCAACACCTTCGGCCTGGAGCTGGACTTCACCGAGGGCATGGCCTTCGACAAGGGCTACCTGTCCCCGTACATGGTGACCGACCAGGAGCGTATGGAGGCCGTCCTCGACGACCCGTACATCCTGATCCACCAGGGCAAGATCGGCTCGATCCAGGACCTGCTGCCGCTCCTGGAGAAGGTCATCCAGAACGGTGGCTCCAAGCCGCTGCTGATCATCGCCGAGGACGTCGAGGGCGAGGCGCTCTCCACCCTCGTCGTCAACAAGATCCGCGGCACGTTCAACGCCGTGGCCGTCAAGGCCCCCGGCTTCGGCGACCGCCGCAAGGCGATGCTCGGCGACATGGCCACCCTCACCGGTGCCACCGTCATCGCCGAGGAGGTCGGCCTCAAGCTCGACCAGGCCGGCATGGACGTACTGGGCACCGCCCGCCGCGTCACGATCTCCAAGGACGACACGGTCATCGTCGACGGCGGCGGCAACGCCGAGGACGTCAAGGGCCGCGTCAACCAGATCAAGGCCGAGATCGAGTCCACGGACTCCGACTGGGACCGCGAGAAGCTGCAGGAGCGCCTGGCGAAGCTCGCCGGCGGCGTCTGCGTCATCAAGGTCGGCGCCGCGACCGAGGTCGAGCTCAAGGAGAAGAAGCACCGTCTGGAGGACGCCATCTCCGCGACCCGCGCCGCGGTCGAGGAGGGCATCGTCTCCGGTGGTGGCTCCGCGCTCGTCCACGCCGTGAAGGTCCTGGAGGGCAACCTCGGCAAGACCGGCGACGAGGCCACGGGTGTCGCGGTCGTCCGCCGCGCCGCCGTCGAGCCGCTGCGCTGGATCGCCGAGAACGCCGGCCTCGAGGGCTACGTCATCACCTCGAAGGTCTCCGAGCTCGACAAGGGCCAGGGCTTCAACGCCGCCACCGGCGAGTACGGCGACCTGGTCAAGGCCGGCGTCATCGACCCGGTCAAGGTCACCCGCTCCGCGCTGGAGAACGCCGCGTCCATCGCCTCGCTGCTGCTCACGACCGAGACCCTGGTCGTCGAGAAGCCGGCCGAGGACGAGGGCGACGCCGGTCACAGCCACGGTGGCCACGGCCACTCGCACTGAGTGAAGGACCGGCAGTACGACCGGTCCGGCCGCACCGCGCCGAAGCCCGGCTCCCCGTCATCGCGACGGCGAGCCGGGCTTCGGCGCGTCCTGGCATGCGCCGCGGACAGCGGTGGCGGGCGGTCACGGCCACAGCTCCCGGGGCCGGGGGCCCTGCTGCGGAGGGCCGGGAGCCGCTGTGCCACGACGCGCGCGGCACAGCCCCCGGACGGGCCTACCGCGGGCCGTACTTCCGCCCCGTCTTCGACGTGATCCCGCCCAGCAGTCCGCGCGGCGCCACCTTCACCACACCCATCAGCGCCTTGTAGCGCGGGTCCGGGATCGACAGCGTCTTGCCCCGGGCGAGGTCCTTGAGCGCCTCCGCCACCAGCTTGTCGGCGTCCAGCCACATCCACGACGGGATGTTGTCCGTGCCCATCCCGGCGCGCTCGTGGAACTCCGTGCGTACGAAACCCGGGCACAGCGCCATCAGCCGCACCCCGCTCCCGCTGAGGTCCTTCGCCGCGCCCTGGGTGAACTGCACCACCCACGCCTTGCTCGCCCCGTACGTCCCGCGCGGCACGAAGGCGGCCACCGAGGCGACGTTGACGACCCCGCCGCGCCGCCGCTCCTTCATGCCGCGCACAGCCGCCGACGTCAGCCGCAGCACCGCCTCGCAGTGCACCTTGAGCATGGTGAGCTCGTCGGCCATCGGGACTTCGAGGAACTCGCCCTTATTGCCGAAGCCGGCGTTGTTGACCAGCAGGTCCACCGGGTGCGTGCGGTCCGCGAGCCGCTCCTCGACGGCCGCGATGCCCTCGTCCGTGGACAGGTCGGCGGCCAGGACCTCCGCCTCCACGCCGTGCTTGTCGTGCAGTTCCGTCGCCTGTTCCCGGAGGCGCTCGGTGTTCCGGGCCACCAGCGCCAGGTTGTGCCCGTCGGCGGCCAGCCGCCGTGCGAAGGCGGAGCCGATGCCTGCGGTCGCTCCGGTGATCAGTGCAGTCGTCATGTGGACCACGGTAGTGCCCCGGATCATCGCCGACCGCCCCGATCCCCAACCGGTGCGCTCTCCGCCCTAGTTGCCCGCCCGTGCCACGCTGCCGTGCTTGTCCAGGTGAGCGAGTGCCTTCTCCCGGGTGTACGGGGAGAGCACGTCCCCGGCCTCCAGCAGCCGTGGCAGCAGGTCGCGTTCCAGGGTGTGCGCCCGGAAGTGCGTCGCCACCGTCACCTCGTGCGCGGGCCGGTGCAGCACCGCGATGGCGTCCCCGGCCCGTACCGAGCCCGGCTGCACCACCTTGAGGTACGCGCCCGGGACCGCCGCCGCAGTGAAGCGCTTCACCCACTGCTTCTCGTCCAGCGCGCCCGCGAAGGTACGGCACGGGATGCGGGAGGCGGTCACCTCCAGGACCAGGTCCGGGCCGACCCGCCACCGCTCGCCGAGCAGTGCCCCGTTCACGTCCAGGCCCAGGGTGGTGAAGTTCTCGCCGAACTCCCCGTTGCGCAGGGGGCGTTCGAGCTCGGCCTCCCAGTGGTCCAGCTCCTCGCGGGCATACGCGTACACGGCCTGCCGGGTGCCGCCGTGGTGCCGCAGGTCGCACACGTCGTCGCCGACGAGCCCGCTGCCGCCGGTGCCGGAGGGCCCCGGATCGCGCACCTCCACCGGCCCTTCGGCGGGCCGTTTGCCTATGCCCGTCAGCCCTTCCGGCTGGCCGGTGTGGGCGCTGGCCGCGGCCCGCCCCCGATTGACACTCAGTAGCTTCATGACGCAGAACGCTAGCCGAGCCGAACTCAAAGCTCCGACCCGCAATTCTCTCCTGCACCCAAGCTCGTCTTATACTCGGCCCATGATCGAAGCCCGCCACCTCCGCGTCCTGCGCGCAGTCGCCGCCACCGGGTCCTTCTCCGCCGCCGCCCGCGAGCTGGGCTGCACCCAGCCGGCCGTCAGCCAGCAGATGAAGGCCCTGGAGCAGTCGGCGGGCACCACCCTGCTCATCCGCACCGGCCGCGAAATGCGCCTCACCCAGGCCGGCGAGGCCCTGGTCAGGCACGCGGTGGGCATCCTCGCCGGGCTCACCGCCGCCGAGGAGGAGGTCGCCGCCATCGCGGGCCTGCGGGCCGGCCGGGTCCGGCTCGTCTCCTTCCCCTCCGGCAGCTCCACCCTGGTCCCCACCGCCCTCGCCGCCCTGCGCGCCGCCCACCCCGGCACCCGCGTCTCCCTCGTCGACGCCGAGCCGCCGCGCTCGGTGGAGATGCTTCGCGAGGGCGACTGCGACGTGGCGCTCGCCTTCCGGTACGGGCCGGGAGGTGCCACCGAGGACTGGACCGACCTGGTCGTACGCCCCCTCCTCACCGACCGGCTGGTCGGCCTCGTCCCCGAGGGGCACCGGCTCGACGGGGCCGGCACCGTCGGCATCGGCGAACTGGCCGAGGAACCCTGGATCGCGGGCTGCCCGCGCTGCCGTCGGCAACTCGTCGAGGTCTGCGAGAGCGCGGGCTTCGCTCCCCGCATCGACTTCGCGACCGACGACTACCCGGCGGTGATGGGCCTGGTCGGCGCGGGGCTCGGCGTCGCCGTCCTGCCGGAACTGGCGCTGGAGTCGGTCCTGCACAAGGCGGTGCGCACCGTCGCGGTGGAACCTGCCGTACAGCGCGAGATCGTCGCGCTCACCCTGCCGGACCTGGCGCAGGTGCCTGCCGTGGCGGCCACGCTCGACCAGCTGGCACTCGCCGCGGCCCGCTGATCACCCCTCGTCCGGCCGGCCGGGCGCCGCCTTTCGTCCGTGGGGCGCCGGGGCCGGCCCTCCGTGCAGTTGCCCGGCGCCCCCGCCGCCCGACCTGCCGCCATCCGGGTGGTTGACCGCGGGGCGGGGCGGTGTGGTGAAGAAACGTTCCTTCAAGGATGGACGGCGGCCGTTGCCGGCGTCGGCGGCGGACTACTTCAGCAGGGTGACGCGTCGGGCGTGCTGCATGCCGCCGCCCGTCACCGGGTCCTGCTTCTTCGCGGCCGTCCCCGCCGCCGTACCGCCGACGGCGCCTCCTGCCGGAACCAGCCGGTGTCTGGCGCGGCCCATCAGCTCTTCGCGCTCGTCCTCGGTGAGGCCGCCCCACACCCCGTAGGGCTCGCGGACCTGGAGTGCGTGCGCCGCGCACTGCGCGCGCACCGGGCACCGCATGCAGACCTCCTTCGCCGAGTTCTCACGTGCGCTTCGCGCGGCCCCGCGCTCGCCCTCCGGGTGGAAGAACAGCGAGCTGTCGACCCCGCGGCAGGCCGCGAGGAGCTGCCAGTCCCACAGGTCGGCGTTGGGTCCGGGAAGGCGGGAGAAATCTGCCATTGGTTGTCCCCTTGCGTCTGTGCTGAGGCGGAAACTCTGTGCGAGACGGTACATCTACTATCTGAGTAGATGAAAATATGACTCATTGGAAATCTAGCCACAGACACCAGCAAAAGGGAAGAAAAGCGACTAAATGGGGCAGTGGGGGCACGAGAGGCCGGATCACGGGCCGTAACTCTTTCGAGTGACCGTCGTTGAGTTGGCTGAGGCGGTTGAAGGAAAAGGCGATCGGGCAGGTGTCCGAGAGCGTCAACCGCACAGGTGACGACTTGTATTCAGCCTGGAGGCCCAAGGTGACGCGCAAGAGCTGCGGAGGACGGTCATGACATCCGTCCTCGTCTGCGACGACTCCCCGCTTGCCCGAGAAGCGCTCCGTCGCGCGGTCGCGACCGTGCCCGGTGTCGAGCGCGTGACGACTGCGGCCAACGGCGAGGAAGTCCTCCGCCGCTGGGGCGCCGACCGTTCGGACCTGATTCTGATGGACGTACGGATGCCCGGTCTCGGCGGTGTCGAGACGGTCCGGCGCCTGCTGTCCGCCGACCCCGGCGCCCGGATCATCATGCTGACGGTCGCGGAGGACCTCGACGGGGTCGCGCTCGCGGTCGCCGCCGGGGCCCGCGGCTATCTGCACAAGGACGCGTCCCGCGCCGAGCTGCGCGCGACCGTCACGCAGGCGCTCGCCGACCCGACGTGGCGGCTCGCCCCGCGCCGGCTGCGGTCCGCCGAGATGGGCGCCGCCCCCACCCTCACCGCCCGGGAGATCCAGGTGCTGGAGGGAATGAGCCACGGCCGCTCCAACGCCGAGATCGGCCGCGAGCTGTTCCTCTCCGAGGACACCGTCAAGACGCACGCCAGGAGGCTCTTCAAGAAGCTGGGCGCCTCGGACCGTGCGCACGCGGTGGCGCTGGGGTTCCGCTGGGGCCTGGTCCGCTGACCGGACAGCAGGTGAGTTTGGTCCCCCGCTCGCCCTCGCGCGGGCGGGGAGCAGGACGCCCGATCCCGGTTCGGCGGCCGATGCCGCATCCTTGAGGGATGGGGTTCCTCGGGAACGGATCGGTCGAGCGGAAGGGGAGGGCGCGGGAGATGAGTCCTGGCGTACCTGCTCATAACGCTTCAGTGCACAACTACGGGCGCGGCGGCGCGGATGCCGGAACGTCAAGGCACCATGGACCGATGCGCGACGACGAGGCGGTGGCGGCCCAGGGGGCCATCGGTGCCCTGGTGCACCACGCCGTCGAGGGCGACGAACAGGCCACCCACGACCTGCTCGCCCACGTGCACCCGCTGGCCCTGCGCTACTGCAGGTCCCGGCTGTCCCGGCTGCCCGGTGATGCTCGTCACTTCGTGGAGGACCTGGCGCAGGAGGTGTGCGTCGCGGTGCTGATGGCGCTGCCGCGCTACAAGGACACCGGACGCCCCTTCGAGGCGTTCGTCTTCGCCATCGCCGCGCACAAGGTCGCCGACCTGCAGCGGGCGGCCATGCGCCACCCGGGGTCGACCGCGGTGCCCTCCGACGAGATGCCGGAGCGGCCCGACGACTCGCTCGGCCCGGAGGAGCGGGCGCTGCTCAGCAGCGACGCCGCCTGGGCCAAGAAGCTGCTCGCCAACCTTCCCGAGCACCAGCGTGAACTGCTGGTGCTGCGGGTCGCGGTCGGGCTGACCGCGGAGGAGACGGGACAGAAGCTCGGGATGTCGCCGGGCGCGGTGCGGGTGGCGCAGCACAGGGCACTGAGCAGACTCCGCGCCCTCGCGGGGCAGTGACCCGCGGACCGGCCCGCTCCTGCCGTACCGCGCACCGCCTACCGCATCGGCGTACCCGCGTGCAGGAGAAACGTACAAACTCGGCCGGTTGTCATGATCGTGGAATGTGACACCTCGGGTTCCCGTTAGCATGGACATCCGCGCCGGGCAAGACCATTTGGGAAGGTGTCATGACTGCGAACGTCGATGGAGTGCCGGAGAAATTCGCGACGCTCGGGCTGACCTACGACGATGTGCTGCTGCTGCCGGGCGCCTCCGAAGTGCTCCCCAACGCGGTCGACACCTCGTCCCTCATCTCGCGGAACGTTCGTGTGAACATCCCGCTGCTGTCCGCGGCGATGGACAAGGTGACCGAGTCCCGCATGGCCATCGCGATGGCCCGGCAGGGCGGCGTCGGCGTACTGCACCGCAACCTGTCGGTCGAGGACCAGGTCAACCAGGTCGACCTCGTGAAGCGCTCCGAGTCCGGCATGGTCACCGACCCGATCACGGTCGGCCCCGACACCACGCTCGGTGAGGCCGACGCGCTGTGCGCCAAGTTCCGCATCAGCGGCGTCCCGGTCACCGACCCGGCGGGCAAGCTGCTCGGCATCGTCACCAACCGCGACATGGCCTTCGAGTCGGACCGTTCGCGCCAGGTGCGCGAGGTCATGACGCCGATGCCGCTGGTCACCGGCAAGGTCGGCACCTCCGGCGTGGACGCCATGGAACTGCTGCGCCGCCACAAGATCGAGAAGCTTCCGCTGGTCGACGACGCGGGCGTCCTCAAGGGCCTCATCACGGTCAAGGACTTCAAGAAGGCCGAGCAGTACCCCAACGCCGCCAAGGACGCCGAGGGCCGGCTGCTGGTCGGCGCGGCCGTCGGCGCGAGCCCCGAGGCGCTGGACCGCGCCCAGGCGCTGGCCGGGGCGGGCGTGGACTTCCTTATCGTCGACACCTCGCACGGCCACAACAGCAACGCCCTCTCCTGGATGGCCAAGATCAAGTCGGCCGTGAACGTGGACGTCATCGGCGGCAACGTGGCGACCCGCGACGGTGCCCAGGCCCTGGTCGACGCGGGTGTGGACGGCGTCAAGGTCGGAGTCGGCCCCGGCTCGATCTGCACCACGCGTGTGGTCGCCGGCATCGGCGTCCCGCAGGTCACCGCGATCTACGAGGCCGCGCTGGCGGCCCGTGCGGCGGGCGTCCCGGTCATCGGCGACGGCGGCCTCCAGTACTCCGGCGACATCGGCAAGGCCCTCGCCGCGGGCGCGGACAGCGTGATGCTGGGCTCCCTCCTCGCGGGTTGCGAGGAGTCGCCGGGCGAGCTGATGTTCATCAACGGCAAGCAGTTCAAGTCGTACCGCGGCATGGGCTCGCTGGGTGCGATGCAGTCCCGCGGTCAGGGCCGCTCGTACTCGAAGGACCGCTACTTCCAGGCCGAGGTGTCCTCCGACGACAAGCTCGTCCCCGAGGGCATCGAGGGCCAGGTGCCCTACCGCGGTCCGCTCGCCAACGTGCTGCATCAGCTCGTCGGCGGACTGCGCCAGACGATGGGCTATGTGGGCGCCGCCTCGGTGGACCAGATGGAGAGCAAGGGACGTTTCGTCCGGATCACGTCGGCGGGCCTCAAGGAGAGCCACCCGCACGACATCCAGATGACGGTCGAGGCGCCGAACTACAGCCGCAAGTAGCACCCGCGTCCTGGAAGGGGCGGTTCCGGATTCCCGGGGCCGTCCCTTTCGGGCGTGTCGGGGATACTGGAACGGCAGACCAAGAGGGAAAGGCCACACAACGTGACTGAGATCGAGATCGGGCGCGGCAAGCGCGGCCGCAGGGCGTACGCGTTCGACGACATCGCCATCGTGCCGAGCCGGCGTACGCGGGACCCGAAGGAGGTCTCGATCGCCTGGCAGATCGACGCCTACCGCTTCGAGCTGCCGTTCCTGGCCGCCCCCATGGACTCGGTCGTCTCCCCGGAGACCGCCATCCGCATCGGGCAGCTCGGCGGACTGGGCGTCCTGAACCTCGAAGGGCTGTGGACGCGGTACGAGAACCCCGAGCCGCTGCTGGACGAGATCCGCGAGCTGAACGACGAGGGCGCCGCCACCCGCCGCCTCCAGGAGATCTACGCCGAGCCCATCAAGGCGGAGCTGATCGGGCAGCGCATCAAGGAGGTGCGCGACTCGGGTGTGGTCACCGCCGCCGCGCTCTCCCCGCAGCGCACGGCGGAGTTCTCCAAGGCCGTCGTCGACGCCGGTGTCGACCTCTTCGTGATCCGCGGCACGACCGTGTCGGCCGAGCACGTCTCCGGTGCCGCCGAGCCGCTGAACCTGAAGCAGTTCATCTACGAGCTGGACGTTCCGGTGATCGTCGGCGGCTGCGCCACGTACACCGCGGCGCTGCACCTGATGCGCACCGGTGCCGCCGGTGTGCTGGTGGGCTTCGGCGGCGGCGCGGCGCACACCACCCGCAACGTGCTGGGCATCCAGGTGCCGATGGCGACCGCGGTGGCCGATGTCGCCGCCGCGCGCCGCGACTACATGGACGAGTCCGGCGGCCGGTACGTGCACGTCATCGCCGACGGCGGCGTCGGCTGGTCCGGCGACATCCCGAAGGCCGTCGCCTGCGGCGCGGACGCCGTGATGATGGGCTCCCCGCTGGCCCGTGCCACGGACGCGCCCGGCCGGGGCCACCACTGGGGCATGGAGGCCGTCCACGAGGACGTGCCGCGCGGCAAGCGGATGAACCTGGGTGTCGTCGGTACCACCGAGGAGATCCTCACCGGCCCGGCGCACATCCCGGACGGTTCGATGAACCTCTTCGGAGCGCTCCGCCGCTCGATGGCGACGACGGGCTACAGCGAGCTCAAGGAGTTCCAGCGCGTCGAGGTGACGGTGGCGGACTCGCAGCACCGCCGCTGACCCGCTCCTCCGTACGGCCGGCTGCCCGCGCCGTACGGCTGAGCGCTCGCGTGCGTAAGCCCGTGGCCCGGCACCTCTTCGCGGAGGTGGCGGGCCACCGGTGTCTCTGCGGTACGCGGCCCCCCTTCACAGCCGGTGCGCTGCGCCCGCCGGGCTCGCGCCCCGGGTGTCCAGCAGGAGCTGGGCCTTCACGGCGAGGCCCTGGAGGTCGTAGGTGCGGTGGTGCTGGAGCAGGATCGTCAGGTCGGCCGCCGCCGCCGCCTCGTAGAGGGAGTCGGCGCGCGGGACCGGGACGTCGCGCACGCGCCAGTGCGGGACGTGGGGGTCGTGGTAGGTGAGGTGGGCGCCCATGTCGCGCAGCCGGGTGGCGATCTCGGGGGCGGGGGAGCCCTCCTGGTCGGCGAGGTCGGGCTTGTAGGTGACGCCCAGGAGCAGGACGCGGGCGCCGCGGGCGGACTTGCCGTGTTCGTTGAGGAGGGTGGCGCAGCGCTGGATCACGTACTGCGGCATCCGTCCGTTGATCTCCTGGGCGAGACCGACCATGCGCAGCGGGTGGCCGGGGGTCCGGCTGCTGTACGAGAGGTAGTTGGGGTCCAGGGGGACGCTGTGGCCGCCGACGCCGGGTCCGGGGCGGAAGGCCTGGAAGCCGTACGGCTTGGTCTCCGCGCAGCGGATGACGTCCCACAGGTCGACGCCGAGGTCGTGGCAGAGGACGGCCATCTCGTTGGCGAGGGCGATGTTGACGTGCCGGTAGTTGCTCTCCAGGACGCCGACGGTCTCGGACTCGCGGGGGCCGCGGGCGCGGACGACCTTGTCCGTGAGGCGGCCGTAGAAGGCGGCGGCGGACTCGGTGCAGGCGGGGGTGAGGCCGCCGATCACCTTGGGGGTGTGCGCGTAGTCGTGGGTCCGGTTGCCGGGGTCCAGGCGGCTGGGGGAGTGCGCGAGGTGGAAGTCGCGGCCCGCGCGCAGGCCGGAGCCCTGCTCCAGGAGGGGGCGCAGGAACTCCTCGGTCGCGCCCGGGTAGGCGGCGGACTCCAGCAGCACGGTGGTGTGCGGGCGCAGCCGCGCGGCGAGCGTGCGGGCGGCGGCCTCGACGGCGGACAGGTCCAGGGTGCGGTCCGGGCCGAGGCGGGTGGGCGCGCAGATCACGGCGGTGCGGACCCGGCCCAGTTCGGCGGGATCGGTGGTCGGGCGGAACCCCCTGGCGAGCATGCGGCGGATCTCCGCGGCCGAGAGCGAGCCGTCCACGGGTGAGCGGCCGGCGGCCAGCTCGGCGACGGGGCGCGGGTCGGTGTCGTACCCGATGGTGGCGATGCCGGCGGCGACGGCGGCCTGGGCGAGGGGGAGGCCGAGGTGTCCGAGTCCGATGACGGCGAGGTCTGCGGGCATGGCGTGAGCCGTCCTTCCCTTGGGTCCCCGGGCCCGCGACGACGCCTCCTTAACCGGGGGCGGGGCGGCGCGCAAGCCCTGTGGACAGTTCGAGCCGAGGAAATGTCAGACTAGGCGTAAATATGACCGTTATGGGGGATTTCGGGGCATCGTGGAGAGGGGTCGCGTGCTGCGTCCACCCCCCGGTTGTCCACAGGCGGTGGCTGAAGGGCCCGCCTGCGGCGAGAATCGGGTTCGTGGCCCCGGTCACACCCGTCCGAGAGGACCGCACCAGACGCACCAACCGCACCACACCAACCGCACCAACGGGAGGCAGCAGTGAGGACAGCGACACTGGGACCGGCCGAGCGCGCCGAGGCGCTCGCCGCGATGGCCGAGCGGGAACTGGACGTGCTGGTGGTGGGCGCGGGCGTGGTCGGTGCGGGGACGGCGCTGGACGCCGCGACCCGGGGCCTGTCCACCGGACTCGTCGAGGCCCGCGACTGGGCCTCCGGCACCTCCAGCCGGTCGAGCAAGCTGATCCACGGCGGGCTGCGCTATCTGGAGATGCTCGACTTCGCCCTGGTGCGGGAGGCGCTGAAGGAACGCGGGCTGCTGCTGGAACGGCTGGCTCCGCACCTGGTGAAGCCGGTGCCGTTCCTCTACCCGCTCCAGCACAAGGGCTGGGAGCGGTGGTACGCGGGCTCGGGCGTGGCGCTGTACGACGCGATGTCGGTGTCTTCGGGGCACGGACGCGGACTGCCGATGCACCGGCACCTGACGCGCCGGCACGCGCTGCGGGTGGCCCCTGCGCTGAAGAAGGACGCGCTGACGGGCGCGCTGCAGTACTACGACGCGCAGATGGACGACGCCCGCTTCGTGGCGACGCTGGTCCGCACGGCCGCCGCGTACGGGGCGCAGGTCGCCAACCGGGCGCGTGTCGTCGGTTTCCTCCGGGAGGGCGAGCGGGTCGTCGGGGTGCGGGTCGAGGACGTCGCGACCCGAGGGGAGTACGAGGTCCGGGCCAAGCAGGTGGTGAACGCGACCGGGGTGTGGACGGACGACACCCAGGCCCTCATCGGGGAGCGCGGCCAGTTCCACGTGCGCGCGTCCAAGGGAATCCACCTGGTGGTCCCCAAGGACCGGATCCACTCGTCCACCGGGCTGATCCTGCGCACCGAGAAGTCGGTCCTCTTCATCATTCCCTGGGGCAGGCACTGGATCGTCGGGACGACGGACACCGACTGGGACCTGGACAAGGCGCACCCGGCGGCTTCCAGCGCGGACATCGACTACCTGCTGGAGCACGTGAACTCGGTGCTGGCGGTGCCGCTGACCCGGGACGACGTGCAGGGGGTGTACGCGGGGCTGCGGCCGTTGCTGGCAGGGGAGTCGGACGCCACCAGCAAGCTGTCCCGCGAGCACACGGTGGCGCACCCGGTGCCCGGCCTGGTGGTCGTCGCGGGCGGCAAGTACACGACGTACCGGGTGATGGCGAAGGACGCGGTGGACGAGGCCGTGCACGCGCTGGACGTGCGGGTCGCGGAGTGCGTCACGGAGGACGTGCCGCTGCTCGGCGCCGAGGGGTACCGGGCCCTGTGGAACGCGCGGGCCAGGATCGCGGCCCGGACGGGACTGCACGTGGTGCGCGTCGAGCACCTGCTGAACCGGTACGGGTCCCTGGCGGAGGAGGTGCTGGACCTGATCGCGGAGGACCCGGGGCTCGCAGATCCGCTGACCGGCGCCGAGGACTACCTGCGCGCGGAGGTCGTCTACGCGGCCTCGCACGAGGGGGCCCGGCACCTGGACGATGTGCTGACCCGGCGTACGCGCATCTCGATCGAGACCTTCGACCGTGGCACCCGAAGCGCCCTGGAGTGCGCGGAGTTGATGGCACCCGTGCTGGGCTGGGACAAGGGGCAGGTCGAACGCGAGGTCGAGCACTACGAGAAGCGGGTCGAGGCGGAGCGCGAGTCGCAGCGTCAGCCGGACGACCTGACGGCGGACGCGGCGCGGCTGGGAGCGCCGGACATCGCACCGTTGTAGGAGGGCCGTTACGGGGAATCCGGGAAGGAAGGCCGCCGCGGAGCGCACGCCGCGGCGGCGCCGCCGCAGGGGCGGAGCCGGACTGGGACGGGACGCGAGTGGGGGTGGGAAGGAAGAGGGGCGCGGCGTGAGGGTGCGTTGCGCCCCGGGGGTGTCGGCGGTCTGCGCGTGAGAGACAATGAGGGCTCTGCCAGGGCGGGTTGCCGCATCGCCGGAGAAGCTGCCGAGTGGGTCTGCGACGCGTTCGTACGGCCGGGGCACGGGGCGAAGATCAGGGATCGCAGAGGGGACGCATGTCGGACGAGCCGGAGCAGTCGCGGAAGAGCACGCAGGACGCCGTGTCCGACAAGAAGGATGCCGCGGACAAGGCTGCGGCGTCCGCGGACGAGGGAGCCGTCTCCCAGGACGAGCGCGCCGCCTCCGCGGACGAGGGTGCCGCGCCGCAGGACAAACCTGCCGCGTCCCCGGGCAGGGGTGCCGGGTCCCGGGGCGCCGCCGGTGACTCGGTCGGAAAACCGGCCGGCAACGCGGTGTCCGGCCGCAAGGCCGCCTCCGACGAGAAGGCCGCCGCCGCGGCCGGGGACACCCCGGCCAAGGAAGCCGCAGCGAGGGACTTCGCCGCGCGGAAGGCCGAGGCCAAGGCGGCCGAAGCGGCCAAGGACGCGGCCTCCGACACCTCGAAGGAGGTACAGGGGCGACTGCTGGCGGGCCGCTACCGGCTCGGCGACGTCCTCGGCAGGGGCGGCATGGGCACCGTCTGGCGGGCCGTCGACGAGACCCTCGGCCGCACGGTCGCGGTCAAGGAGCTGCGTTTCCCGACCGCCATCGACGAGGACGAGAAGCGCCGCCTGATCACCCGTACCCTGCGCGAGGCCAAGGCCATCGCCCGGATCCGCAACCACGGCGCGGTGACCGTCTTCGACGTGGTCGACGAGGACGACCGGCCCTGGATCGTCATGGAGCTCATCGAGGGCAAGTCGCTCGCCGAAGCGGTCCGTGAGGACGGCCTGCTGACGCCGCGTCGGGCCGCCGAGGTCGGCCTGGCGATCCTCGACGTGCTGCGCGCCGCGCACCGCCAGGGCATCCTGCACCGCGACGTGAAGCCGTCCAACGTACTGATCGCCGAGGACGGCAGGGTCGTACTGACCGACTTCGGTATCGCCCAGGTCGAGGGCGACCCCTCGATCACCTCCACCGGCATGCTCGTCGGCGCCCCCTCGTACATCTCGCCGGAGCGGGCGCGCGGCCACAAGCCCGGCCCCGCCGCCGACCTGTGGTCGCTGGGCGGACTGATCTACGCCTCGGTGGAGGGAGTCCCGCCGTACGACAAGGGGTCGGCCATCGCGACGCTGACCGCGGTGATGACCGAGCCGGTGGACCCGCCGAAGAACGCGGGCCCGCTGGAGGAGGTTATCTACGGTCTGCTCGCCAAGGACCCGGCGCAGCGGCTTGACGACAAGGGGGCGCGGGCGCTCCTGAACGACGTGCTGAGCCAGCTGGACGACGCGGAGGCGGCCGGCGACGAACTGGCCAGGTCCGATGCCACGAAGGTGGTTCCGCTTCCCCCGCTGCCCGCCGAGCCGGTGGCCGCCCGGACGCCGGCGGCGCCCCGCACGGCCAAGCCGGCGCGCACCCCGAAGGCGAAGAAGGCCGCGGCGCCCGCGGCTGCCGCCACCGCTCCGGTGGCGTCGGCGGTCGCCGGCGCGTCCGCCGCGGGGGCCGCCACGGCCGCGATGCAGTCGTCCGGTGCGGGCTCCGGCTCCGGCGGGGGCACCTCGCCCGGGACGGTCGGCGGTATGTCGCCCGCCGCGCGCAAGCGTGCGCTGCTGGTGGTCGCGGTGGTGGCGGTGATCGCCGTCCTCGGTACGGTCCTCGCGCTCGCGCTGGCCAAGGACGACGCGAAGGGCAGGGGCGAGGAGGGCAAGAACGGCGCGGCCACGTCCGGCGGCGCCGCCTCCGGCGGGAGCGACAAGAGCACGGACAAGAGCACGGACAAGGGCACCGAACCCGACAAGGGCGCCGCCCCGGACAAGGACAAGGACGACACGGCGGGCGGCGAGACCGGCGGCGCGACGGACGGAACCAAGCCCTCCGGCGATCCGAGCACCCAGAAGCCCGACGGCAACGCGGTTCCGGCGGGCTTCGAGACCGTCACGGACTCCCAGTTCCGCTTCACCATGGCGATGCCCGAGGGGTTCAAGAGGACGGGCGTGGCGGGGCGGAGCTCGGGCGGGATATACAGCAAGGGCGGCGGATTCCCGCGCGTGCAGGTCGACTTCAACGCCAGCCCGAAGGACGACGCGAAGGCGGCGTGGGCCGCCGCGGTCGCCGTCGTCAGCGGCAGCAGTCAGGGGTACAAGCACCTCGGCATACGTCCCGTCGACTACAACGGCTACCCCACCACCGCCGACTGGGAGTTCGAACGCGTCCAGCAGGGCAAGCTGATACACGTGCTCAACCGCGGCTTCAAGGTGGACGGCAAGCGCGGCTACGCGATCATGGTGAGCTGCCCGGCGGACGCCTGGCAGGGCGAGGAGTGCACCAAGCTGCGCGAGACGGCGTTCGCCACGTTCAGGCCGACGTCCTGACGCCCGCTCCGCGATTGCCCAACGGATGTCCGGGCAGGATGCGTTGACACTGCCTCGCGACGGGGTATTGCCACGTATCGTGAGACCCCGCGGACCGTACGCAGCCGCAATAAGCCGGTAAACGACCGGGATTGACGGTTTGCGGCGGTTCGCATGTCCGGGGACACGGTCGCGGAAGACCGGGACCAGCAGGGAACAGCGCGCTTTGGGGAGGCGTCGTGGACGACTACGCGGGTCGGGTGCTCGCCGGCCGCTACCGCCTGCCGCTGCCGCCTTCCGACGAGTACGACCTCGTGGAGACCCGGGCCTTCGACGGAGCGAGCGGCCAGGAGGTCCTGGTACGGCAGGTGCCGTTGCCCGAGGTGGTGGAGGCGGAGTTCGTCGACGCCGACGGCGGCCCCGTGCACCGGCGGCCGGCCCCCGGCCGGGGACCCCGCAGGTCCGGCGACCCGGCGGTGCGGCGGGCGATCGAAGCGGCGCAGGCCGCAGCCCAGATCCCCGACCACCCCCGTCTCGACCAGGTCTTCGACGTCTTCGAGGAAGACGGCTCCCTCTGGATAGTGAGTGAGCTGGTGGCCGCGCGCCCGCTGGCGGCACTGCTCGCTGAGGCCCCGCTCAGCCCGTACCGGGCGGCCGAGGTCGCCTCCGACGTGCTCACCGCGCTGCGGGTGCTGCACGCGCACGGCTGGACCCACCGGAACATCACCGTCCGTACCGTGCTGGTCTGCGACGACGGCCGCATCGTCCTGACGGGGCTGGCGGCCGGCGCGGCCGAGGAGGCCCTGTGCGGATACGCGCCGATCCCCGGCGCGGGCGGCGGAGTCCTGCCGGAAAGCGGCGCCGCAGGTGCCCCGGCGCCGGGCGGCCCTACGGCCGGCTGGGGCGAGGCGTCGGTTCCGGTGCCGCGCGGTCACGTGGCGCAGGGGGACGAGGGCCTCGCAGGTGCGGGAGGCGCGCACGGTTCGGCGCTGCCCGCGCTCCCCACCGACTTCATGGGCCGCTCCGCGCCCGACTCCGGCGCGGAGCCGACCCGGCCGCACGGGGACCGCGCCCTGCCCCCCGCGCCCGCGGAGTCCGACCCGCGGGCGGCACGGGCCGGAGCGATAGCCGCCTACCGGGCCGGTGCGCGGGCCGCGGCCAGGGCCACCGAGGACCAGCGCCGCCAGGCCGTCGAGCCGTCGCGCAGCCCGTACCTCCAGGACCCGGACAGCGGGCCGGGCGGCGGCACGGCCCCGGGAGCGGTGTCCCCGTACGGGGCCGCGGCCGCCGGGACCGGGCCGGTCGCCCCGTACGGCGAAGCGCCCGGCAGGGTCCGTACGGCGGCCGGTGAACCGTACGGACAGCGGCCGGGCGGGGCGGTGTCCCCCTACGGGAGCGCCGGAACCCCGGGGACCCCGCGCGCCGGGGACCCCGCGCGCGGTACGGACGTGGAACGCGGCGCACCCGCCGAGCGGGGCGCCGGGGCCGGGCGCCGGGCCAACCCGGGGCACGGCCCGGCCGGGGAGCGCGGCAAGGGCGTCGAGCGGGTCGGCGGCCAGGAGCCGGGCGGCAGTTGGCACGGCGCGCTGCCCCGGTCCTCGGGCGGCGCGGGCGGCGAGGCGCTGCGCGCGGACGACCTTCGGCACAGTCACCCCGGTCCCGCCCGGCCGGCCGCCCGGGGCGCCGGGCCGCCCCGGCACCCCCACGGGTCGCAGGGTGCGCAGGGCTCCTCCCGCGGACAGCTCGCTGTCCCCGCCGGGTCCGCCGAGCCGCCGTCCTCGGGCGGGCGGTGGGACGACGTCATCGCCGGGCTGCCGTATCGCGGCCCCAGCACGCCGCTCGCCGCCGAGCGCTCCCGGCAGACCCGCATCGCGGTCGTCGGCGCGGTCACCGAGCGCTGGGCGCCCGAGCAGGCCGGACCGGTGTACGAGAACTGGCAGCTGGCTCCGCCGATCGGTCCGGCCACCGACCTGTGGGCGCTGGGCGCCCTGCTGTTCCGTGTCGTGCAGGGGCACGCGCCCTACCCGGAGGACAACGCCGCCGAACTCGTGCAGATGGTGTGCGCCGAGCCGGCCGCCTTCGCGGAGGAGTGCGGTCCGCTGCGGCCGGTCGTGGAGTCGCTGCTGCGTCAGGACCCCACCGAGCGTCCCGACTTCGAGGAGCTGCGGGGCTGGCTGCGGTCGCTCGTGCGGTCGGCTCCCGAGCCGGACGCGGGAACCAAGGTCGTACCGCTGCCGTCGTCGCCGCCCGACGCCGCGCGGCTGCCGATCGTACGGCGCAGGGGCGAACTCGTCCGCAAGCGGCGGGGCGGCGCGCAGCACGGACGGCACCGGAACAAGCAGGACAGGGGCCGGACGAAGGCGGCCAAGGGCGCCGGGCCGCCGCGCGCCCCGCGCGTGCAGCGGGAGCCACGGATCGGCGGCCGGCAGCCGCGCTCGCTGGGCAAGTGGCTCCTGGTGCTCGTCATGGCGGGGCTGGCGGCGGCCGTGGCGGTCGCCGTGCTGTTCCTGCCGAAGGGCGGGGAGGCCGCGCGGGACGGGCGCGACGCTGGCAGCGGGCAGCCCGCGTCGTCCGGGCCGCAGCAGCCCGCTCCCGGGCCCTCCGACGACGCCCCCGCCGACCCGCCGCCGGCCGACGACAAGAACGGCGACGCGTCCCCGCCCGCCGGTGAGCGGACCGACGAGCCGCCCGCCCAGCCGGCCCCGGCCTCCGACCTGCCCGCCGGGTACGTCCTGCGCAAGGACCCGGACGGCTTCCAGGTCGCCGTGTCCAAGAACTGGCAGCGGACGCAGATGAACGAGGACCGCCAGGTCCGCTACCAGGGCAACGACATCGAGCTCGTCGTCGTTCCCGGCCGTGACACGGTCAAGGACAAGGGCGGCGACCCGATGGCCTACCAGCTCAGGGTCGAGCGGGAGCTGCAGCCGCTGCGCGATTCCACCTGGGCCACCTCCGGCGGGCTCAAGCGCATCGGGATCGGACAGCAGGCGCTCGCGGAGGGCCAGTTCACCTGGACGGACAGCAGCGGCCGGGACGTCTTCGTGCGCAACCGGGCGATGATCATCGCCGGGAAGTACCACATCGTCCAGGTCATCGGCCCCGACTCCGCGCGCGACGAGGTGACCGAGGTGTTCGACGCCGCGGTGCGGTACTACCGGCCCACGACGTAGTGGCGGACGAGGGGCGGCGGGCCCGCCGGACCCCGTGCCGAAGAGGACCGGCCCGGTCACGGTGCGGTCTCGTGATCGGCCCTCTGTTCCCCCGTCGCAGGCCCGATCCGTAACCTGGGCCGTCGAAGACACGGGGCGGTGGGCGGGAACGTGGCGAACGGCAGCGGCGGGGAAGCGGGCAGCGGCACGACGGCGGGTCAACTGCTGGCGGGGCGCTACCGCCTGGGCGACGTCCTCGGCAGCGGCGGCATGGGACGCGTCTGGCGCGCCCGGGACGAGGTGCTGCACCGCACCGTCGCCATCAAGGAACTGCGGGCCGGTCTGTACGCGGCCGAGGCCGACCGTGCGCTGCTGCACGCGCGTACGCAGAAGGAGGCGCGCGCCGCGGCCCGGATCAACCATCCCGGCGTCGTCACCGTCCACGACGTGCTCGACCACGACGACCGGCCGTGGATCGTCATGGAGTACGTCGACGGGCCCTCCCTCGCGGACGCGCTCAAGGAGACCGGGCCCTGCGACGCCCGCGAGGCCGCCCGGATCGGCCTGCACGTCCTCGGCGCGCTGCGCGCCGCGCACGCGGTCGGTGTGCTGCACCGGGACGTCAAGCCCGGCAACGTGATGCTGGCCAGGGACGGCCGGGTGCTGCTCACCGACTTCGGCATCGCGGCCATCGAGGGCGACTCGACGATCACCCGTACCGGTGAACTCGTCGGTTCCATCGACTACTTGGCACCGGAGCGGATCCGCGGCGAGGACCCGGGGCCCGCCTCCGACCTGTGGGCGCTCGGCGCGACGCTGTACACGGCCGTCGAGGAGCGCTCGCCGTTCCGCCGTACGTCGCCGATCGGCACGCTCCAGGCGGTCGTCTCCGAGGAGCCCGCGCCGTCGTACCGGGCGGGCGCACTCGGTCCCGTCGTCGTCGCGCTCCTCCGCAAGGAGGAGCGGGAGCGGCCGACGGCGGCCGAGACCGAGCGGATGCTGCGGGAGGCGAGGGAGGGACGGGCGCCGCTCCAGGCACAGGCGCACGTGCCGACCCGCCGGGTGACCGAGGACGAACTGCGGGCCGTCGTGCCCGCGCAGCCCACGACGCCGCTGCCGGCGCATGCGCCAGGAACGGGCCCGGCGCCCGGGGCCTACGGTGCGCCGACCGGACCCGTGCGGACACGGGGCGGAACGCGCGGCAAGGTCGCGCTGACCGTGCTGGCGGCGGCGGTTCTCGGCGGCGGGGCGGTCTTCGGGGTCCTGCGGCTCCTGGACGCCGACGACGCGGGCAGGGGTGCGGAGGCGGCGGTGGGACCGGTGCGGACACCGCAGCAGGACGGCGGCACGGCGAAGGACGAGGGTGCCGGGCAGGGCGGGGACGACGAGCAGGACCCGAAGCAGGACCCGGGCACCGACAGAACCCTCCCGGCCGGCTGGCGCTGGGAGCGGGGGGACGGCTTCCGGCTGCCCGTCCCCCAGGGATGGCGGCGCGAACGGTCCAAGGAGAACCAGTACGACTACTCGCCGGACGGCGGCCGCCACCGCATCCGCGTCAACATCGACCCCTCGCCGGACTTCGACACCCCCTACCGGCACCTGGTGGACGTGGAGAAGGGGCTGTCGAAGCGGCTGCCCGGCTTCGAACGGCTGCAGCTGACGGAGGACGTCTACCGGGACCGCCCCAGCGGACTCCTGGAGTTCACGTACACGGAGAGGACGGACCACCCGGGCAAGCGGTACGCACTGGACCGGATGCACTTCGGGGACGGCGGCGCCCCGGAGTACGCGATCTACGTGACGGGGCCGGACGGGTCCCGGGCGGAGACACGCGCCCGGTTCCGCCAGGTGCTCCGGGGCTGGAGCACGGACGGCTGACGGCCGCCGCACCCCGCGTCCCGGGTGCGGTGCCCCGTACCTCGCCGGACGCCCGAAGATCCTCGGTCTCCCGTGCTCCGTCGGGGAAGCGCCGCTGATCAGGGCTTATGTGCCAGTGTCTGCTGGCGCAGTCGTGCGAGGCGGCGAAAAGCCGTTACCGACGGGTACCAAAAGTGCCCGCCGGGCCATACGCTCGCGTCCATGACGGACTCGCAGGCCCTCACGGCACCCCTCGGCACCAACCCCGTCGCTCCCGCGCCCGCCGGCGCGCGCACGGCGGCGGACGTGATCACCCCCGAAGTCGTCGCCCAGCTGACCCGCGGGGTGGCCGGCTCCGGACGGACCGCCCACCACGGCCCGTTCACCGGCGAGAAGCTGTCCGACCTGCCCGAGTCCACGCCCGAGGACGTCGCCGTCGCCTTCGCACGGGCCCGCGCCGCCCAGCCGGTGTGGGAGGCCGTGCCCGTCAAGCAGCGGGCCGCGGTCCTGCTGCGCTTCCACGACCTGGTGCTCCAGCGGCAGGCCGAGATCCTCGACCTGATCCAGCTGGAGACCGGCAAGGCCCGGCTGCACGCGCACGAGGAGGTCCAGGCCGTCGCGATGGCCGCCCGGCACTACGGCCGCCAGGCCCCCGCGTACCTGCGGGCCAAGCGGCACATCGGGGCGGTGCCGACCCTCACCAAGGTCACCGAGCAGCGCCGGCCGCGCGGTGTCGTCGGCCAGATCGCGCCGTGGAACTACCCGTTCGAGCTGTCCGTGGGCGACTGCCTGCCCGCTCTCGTCGCGGGCAACGGTCTCGTCATGAAGCCGGACACCGAGACCGCGCTGTCCGCCCTGTGGGGCCGGGACCTGCTGGTCGAGGCGGGCCTGCCGCCCGAGGTCTTCCAGGTCGTCCTCGGCGAGGGCCCGGTCGTCGGCCCCGAGGTCGTCCGGCACGCCGACTACGTCTCCTTCACCGGTTCCACCCGCACCGGACGGGAGATCGCGCAGAGCGCGGGTGCCCGCCTGGTCGGCGTCTCCCTGGAACTCGGCGGCAAGAACGCCATGCTCGTCCTTGAGGACGCCGACGTGGAGAAGGCCGCCGCCGGAGCCGTCCGCGCCTGCTTCGCCTCCGCCGGGCAGCTCTGCATCTCCATCGAGCGGCTGTACGTCCACGAGTCGGTCGCCGACGACTTCGTGCAGCGTTTCGTCGCCCGCACGAAGGCGATGCGGCTGGGCACCGCCCTGGCGTACGGCGCCGATCTGGGCTCCCTGGCCGGCCCGCGCCAGCTGGAGACGGTGACCCGGCACGTGGAGGAGGCCGTCAACAAGGGCGCCACCGTCCTGGCCGGAGGCACCGCCCGCCCCGACGTGGGCCCCTACTTCTACGAGCCGACCGTCCTCGAAGGCGTCGAGGCCCCGATGGCGGTCTGTGCCGAGGAGACCTTCGGCCCGGTCGTCTCGATCTACCGGTTCCGCGACGAGGACGAGGTGATCGAGGAGGCCAACGCCACCGCGTACGGCCTCAATTCGAGCGTCTGGACCAGGAACGGCAAGCGCGGCCACGCCGTCGCCGCCCGCCTGCGCACCGGCACCGTCAACATCAACGAGGGCTACGCCCCCGCATACGCCAGCGTCCGGGCCCCGATGGGCGGAATGAAGGAGTCCGGGCTGAGCCGGCGGCACGGCGCCGAGGGCATCCTCAAGTACACCGAGGCGCAGACCGTCGCGCAGCAGCGGCTGGTGCCGCTCGCGCCGTCCTTCGGCATGGACGACGAGAAGTACGCGGCGTTCATGACGACCAGCCTCCGGGTGATGAAGGCACTGCGGCTGCGCTGACGGCCCGGGGCAGGACAATGAGCCCCGCCCCGACCGCCGCATGCCGTGTCCCTATTCACTTTTCACCGAACGAGGAGTGCACGTGCCACAGGAGAGCTCTGCCCACCACCAGGACGCGGCCGCGAGGACGAGCGAGCCCGACAGCACCCCGTACGACTACGACGTCCTCGTCGTCGGCTCCGGTTTCGGCGGCGCGGTCGCCGCGCTCCGGCTCACCGAGAAGGGCTACCGCGTCGGCGTTCTGGAGGCCGGACGGAGGTTCACCCGCGACACCCTGCCCAAGAGCTCCTGGGACCTGAAGAACTACCTGTGGGCCCCGGCGCTCGGTCTGTTCGGGATCCAGCGCGTGCACCTGCTGGGAAACGTCATGGTCCTGGCGGGCGCGGGCGTCGGCGGCGGCTCACTGAACTACGCGAACACCCTCTACGTGCCGCCCACCCCCTTCTTCGAGGACCCGCAGTGGGCGGGCATCACCGACTGGAAGGACGAACTCGCCCCGTACTACGACCAGGCCGAGCGGATGCTGGGCGTACGCCTCAACCCGACCATGACGCCCTCCGACGTGCACCTGAAGGCGACCGCCGAGGCGATGGGGGTGGGGGACACCTTCCACCTCGCTCCGGTGGGCGTCTTCTACGGCGACGGGCGGGACGCCGGCGGTTCAGCGACGACCGGACCCGGCGAGGAGGTGCCCGACCCGTACTTCGGCGGCCGGGGCCCGGCCCGCAGGGCCTGCACCGAGTGCGGCGAGTGCATGACCGGCTGCCGTCACGGCGCGAAGAACTCCCTCACCGAGAACTACCTGCACCTCGCCGAGCGGGCCGGCGCCGTCATCCACCCCATGACGTCCGTCCTCGGCATCGCCGAGCACCCCGACGGCGGCCACCGCGTCGCCACGGCCCCCACCGACGCCCGCCGCAAGGGCACCCGCAAGGTCTTCCGCGCCCCCCACGTGGTGGTCGCGGCAGGCACCTACGGCACCCAGACCCTCCTGCACACCATGAAGGACGGCGGCCACCTGCCGCGCATCTCGTCCCGGCTCGGCGAACTGACCCGCACCAACTCCGAGGCGCTGGTGGGCTCCCAGACCACGGACCGCCGCTACCGCAAGGCGCACGGCGCACAGCTCGGCACCTCCGACGGCTCGGGGAAGGTCGACTTCACCCGCGGCGTCGCCATCACGTCGTCCATCCACCCGGACGCGCACACCCACATCGAACCGGTCCGCTACGGCAAGGGCTCCAACGCGATGGGGACGATGTCCATCCTCCAGGTGCCGTACGCGCAGAAGTTCCCGCGCGCGCTCGGCTGGATCGCCAACGTGGTCCGCCACCCGACGCAGGCCGCCCGCTCGCTCTCCAATCACCGCTGGTCGGAGAAGACCATCATCGGGCTGGTCATGCAGTCCCTGGACAACTCCCTGACCACGTACCGCAAACCGGACGGCATCGGCAAGGGCCTGCTCACCGCCCGCCAGGGCCATGGCGCCCCCAACCCCAAGCAGATACCCGAAGCGACCCGGGCGGCGTCCCTGCTCGCCAAGGAGATCAACGGCTTCGCGGGCAGCAACGTCGGCGAGCTGATGGGCACTCCGCTCACCGCGCACTTCCTCGGCGGCTGCCCGATCGGCGCGAGCGCGGAGGAGGGCGTCATCGACCCCTACCACCGCCTCTACGGGCACCCGGGCATCTCGGTCGTGGACGGTTCGGCCGTCTCCGCCAACCTGGGCGTCAACCCCTCCCTCACCATCACCGCGCAGGCCGAGCGGGCGATGTCCCTGTGGCCCAACAAGGGCGAGCAGGACCCGCGTCCGCCCCAGGGCGAGGCGTACGTGCGACTGGCCCCGGTGGAGCCGAAGCACCCGGCCGTTCCGGCGGAGGCGTTCGGCGCGCTCAGGCTGCCGCTGCTGGCGGTCCCGCCGGTGCCGCCGAAGAAGCCGTAGGCCTCCCGGGCCACGCCTTCCGGGCGGCCGGCCACCCGAACGACCGTCAACGCGCCCGTCCGGGCACGCAAAGAGGCTGCATTCCCCTCCGAACGCAGCCTCTTCGCGCTACCCGGTACCCGGTCGGTCAGGTACCCGTGCGGTTACGCCTCGGACTTGCGACGGCGCACGATGAACAGCGCACCCGCGCCGAGCGCGACGGCCGCACCGCCCGCGATGCCGAACATCGGCAGCTGCGAGGACGCACCGGTCTCCGCCAGGCTGCCGGTGACCTGCGGCACGCTGCCGGTGGCCGGCTTGCCGCTGGGCAGCGGCGTCTTGCCGCCTTCCTGCGGCTTGGTGCCGGACGTGTCCGTACCGGCCTTGACGATCTGGAACTTGTACGAGGTCTCGCCGAAGCCGAAGCACTCCGACTCCTCGTCCAGGTACGCGCCGCCGCCGAGCGAGAAGCCCGCACCGGCCGGAGCGCCCGGCTTGACGTTGAGGCGCAGCTTGACGTCGACCTCGTAGTCGGGCGCGAGGCTGTCGGTCTCGCCCACGTAACCGGCGCTCTGGCCGTCCTCGCTGATCGAGTACCAGGTCTTCGTGGACTCGTCGTACGCCTGGAGCTCGACCTGCTTGGTGGTGAAGAGGTTCTCGCCCAGCGCGTCGGAGGAGGCGCCCGCGAAGAAGGCGACGCCGTCCAGCGTGCGGTCGGACTTGTTCAGGATGTTCATGTTGAACGAGTGCCAGCCGCTGCCCGCGGCGATCTTGCCGGGCAGGCCGCTGATCGAGACGTCGATCAGGGCCTCCTCGCACAGCAGGTCCTCGCCCTCGCCCGGGTTCTCCGAGGCGGTCGGGGCCGGCGTGCCGGAAGGCGTCTTGCCGGGCGTGGTGGCCGCGGGCGAACTCGGCGTGGTCTCCGGCGACTTGGTCGGCGTCCCCGGCGTCTGGCTCGGCGTCGTCTCGACGCTCTCCGTCGCGGTCGGCGTGGCGGACGGCGTGACCGGAGGCGTGGGCGTACCGCTCGGGGTCACCGTCTCGGTGGCGGTCGGGGTGGGCGTGGGCGTGGTCGCGTACGCGGCGGGCGCCGACAGCAGCGCGACCGGAGCTATGACGGCCGTGGCGGCCGCGAGGGCCAGGGAACGGCGGAGCTTCATGGGACCTCAGAAAGTCTGGCGCGCCTACATGGGGGACGTGGCACGAGATGTGAGGGGCCTGCGATGCGGGAGTACATCGAGAGTCCCGTGGATACGCAGGGGAGACCCGTGGCCAAGGGGAAAGGTTGTACCCGGACTCACAGGATCTTTACGTGATCCGCGTCACAGGGCGCCGTGTCCCCTGTCGACCGGCTCCGGGCGTCCCCGGAGCCGACCGCCTGGGGCGACCGGTGCGGCTGTCCCCTACCGTCCGGTCGCACGCTGGGGCGAGGTCCCACGACGCAGGGCCGGAGCCCGTGCGTCACACGCCCCAGCCGAGGCCACGCGTGGCACCGGGACCAACGAAGCCGCCCGCGGTCCGGTCACGCGCCGTACGGGTGAGTGCGGGAACGCACGCGCCCCGCCGCCGCACCGTGCCCCACCGGAGGCACGCGCCCCGCCGCCGCATGCTGCCCCACCTGAGGCACCCGGCCGGGCGCGCACGTCAGACGCGCCCCCGGCACAGTTCGAGCAGCGTCATCGCCAGCGTCGTGCCGGGCTTGCCGAGCGCGTCCCTGTAGTGGCCGAGGACCTCCATTTCGCGGGACAGGTTGACGCGGCGGCCACCCGAGGTGATCCGGGCCTCCTGGATGACCGCCGAGACCGCCATGCGCTCCTGGACGAGGCCGATGATCCGGTCGTCGAGGGCGTCGATGCGTTCGCGTGCGCCGGTGATGAGGGCGGCGGCGTCCTCGGTGCGGGCACCCGTGACGTCGGTGGCGCTTGCGGGGGCGGGGAGGGTCGTCGGGATGGTGGCGCTCATGTCCGTACTCCTGGGGTGTCGGGGAGCGCCCGCGGGTCACCGGGTCCGGAAACGACAGAGCGCCCCGGGCCTGTCGGCCCGGGGCGCCTGGGAAGTCGCTTGTCAGTTGCTACAAGCAGCACGACCGTGGCAGCCGGACGGGCCGGATGCCATAGGTAAAGACGGAGGTCTGGTGCTTGCGCATGGCGCCAGTATCGCCCCACGCACGCGTGGCGCGTCAACCCGGGGCTCGTACGGTGAGACGAACCGGGCACCGTCATCCCCGGTAGAATCGACAACACCGACCCACCTGCTCCCACCGCCGGAAGGCCGCCAGTGTCATCTGCGTCCCCCGCTGCCGCGCCAGACACCGTTCTCGTCGTCGACTTCGGTGCCCAGTACGCCCAGCTCATCGCCCGCCGTGTCCGCGAGGCCCGGATCTACAGCGAGATCGTCCCGAGCACCATGCCGGTGGCCGAGATGCTCGCCAGGAATCCGAAGGGGATCATCCTCTCCGGCGGTCCGTCCTCGGTGTACGCCGAGGACGCCCCCGCCATCGACCGCGCCCTTTTCGAGGCCGGCGTGCCGGTGTTCGGCATGTGCTACGGCTTCCAGATCATGGCCACCACGCTCGGCGGCACCGTCGACGACAACGGCGCCCGCGAGTACGGCCGTACGCCGCTGAAGGTCACCCGGTCCGGCTCGACGCTCTTCGAGGGCACCCCGGACGACCAGTCGGTGTGGATGTCGCACGGCGACGCGTGCTCCGCCGCTCCCGAGGGCTTCACCGTCACCGCGTCCACGGACGTCGTGCCGGTCGCCGCCTTCGAGAACGACGAGAAGAAGCTCTACGGCGTCCAGTACCACCCCGAGGTCATGCACTCCACGCACGGCCAGCAGGTGCTGGAGCACTTCCTCTACCGCGGCGCGGGCATCGAGCCCACCTGGACCACCGGCAACGTCATCGAGGAGCAGGTCGCCCTCATCCGCGAGCAGGTCGGTGACAAGCGCGCCATCTGCGGCCTGTCCGGCGGCGTGGACTCCGCGGTCGCCGCCGCCCTCGTCCAGAAGGCCATCGGCGACCAGCTGACCTGCGTCTACGTCGACCACGGTCTGATGCGCAAGGGCGAGACGGAGCAGGTCGAGAAGGACTTCGTCGCCGCGACCGGCGCCCGCCTGGTGGTCGTCGACGCCGAGAAGCGCTTCCTCGACGCGCTGGCCGGCGTCTCCGACCCGGAGACCAAGCGGAAGATCATCGGCCGCGAGTTCATCCGCGTCTTCGAGCAGGCGCAGCTCGAGATCATGCAGGAGGAGGGCCCCGACGTCGCCTTCCTGGTCCAGGGCACCCTCTACCCGGACGTCGTCGAGTCCGGCGGCGGCACCGGCACCGCGAACATCAAGTCCCACCACAACGTGGGCGGTCTCCCCGACGACATCGAGTTCGAACTCGTCGAGCCGCTGCGCCAGCTGTTCAAGGACGAGGTCCGGATGGTCGGCCAGGAACTCGGTCTGCCGGACGAGATCGTCCAGCGCCAGCCCTTCCCCGGCCCCGGCCTCGGCATCCGCATCGTCGGCGAGGTCACCAAGGACCGCCTGGACCTGCTGCGCGAGGCCGACGCCATCGCCCGCGAGGAGCTGTCGGCGGCCGGTCTCGACCGCGAGATCTGGCAGTGCCCGGTCGTGCTGCTCGCCGACGTGCGCTCGGTGGGCGTGCAGGGCGACGGCCGCACGTACGGCCACCCGATCGTGCTGCGCCCGGTGTCCTCCGAGGACGCCATGACGGCGGACTGGACGCGCATGCCGTACGACGTGCTCGCGAAGATCTCCACGCGCATCACCAACGAGGTGGCGGACGTCAACCGGGTCGTGCTCGACGTGACGAGCAAGCCGCCGGGGACGATCGAGTGGGAGTAATCCCCCTGCTCGGGCCTGCTTGAGGTCAGCGCCGATGCCGTCGCTCATTCGTTTGGGCGGCGGCATCGGCGTACCCGCTGGGTACGCTCAATCGACAGGCGAGACTCCGTCCCATGGGAGCAATCATGAGCGCCGCACGTGACTACGAGCTGCCCGAGGACTACGAGTGGCCCCGCCCTCCCGCGGGCGGCTGGCTGGCGGACGACCTCGACACACTCCCGAATCTGCCTCCGCACACGGAGCTGATCGACGGGAGCCTCGTTTTCATGCGTCCGCAGACCACTTTCCACATGCGCACCATGCGTCTGTTGGAGAACAGCCTGCTCGACCAAGCCCCGGAGCACCTTGACGTCTTCCGCGAGTTCAGCGTCGAGCTGGACGTCCGGAACCGACCGGAGCCGGACGTGCTCGTCGTGCCCACCGGCGCGGACACCGGACCGAAGCGGACCTTTCTCCGTCCGGTAGACGTCGTCCTCGCCGTCGAAGTCGTCTCCGACGAGTCCCGCGACCGCGACCGCGAGGTCAAGCCCCGCAAGTACGCCGCCGCCGGCGTCCCGCACTTCTGGCGCGTGGAGGAGAACGAGGGCCTGCCGGTCGTCTACGTCTACGAACTCGACCCCGCGCTCAAGGCGTACGTCCCGACCGGCATCCACCACCGCACCCTGAAGCTGGACGTCCCGTACCCGCTCGAGATCGACCTCACCGCGATCGACCGCCGCCGCACCTCCCGCTGACCCCGCCGTCACCCCGCCTCCGCCTGCCCGCGGGCCGCACGCGCTTCCCGGTACGGCACAATTCCCGTGCGAGGCATGGACGTTCACCCGTCGTGGGTGGCTCGGGCAGGGAAAGGGCGGCAGTTGTCGTGGCAGTGCAAGAGGCGAGACGGAGCACGCACGACAGCGGGCACGGCACGGGGCACGGCGGAGGCTGTGTCTGCGGCGACTGCCCCAGCGGCGCCCGGGAGGGCCATCGGCGTGCGGTGGCCGCCTTCCTGGCCAAACGCGACGAACTCGCCACCGGGGGAGGGCTGCCCGCCGCGGTCGCCCACTCGGCCGGCGCCTCCCGGCAGTGGGTGTCGGACGAGCTGACGCAGTCGGCGCGGGACGTCGCCGAGCGGGCGCGGGAGGCGGGCGACGTGTGGCTGCGGCTGCTGTGGCGCAGGACGCTGCTGGTGCTGTGGGGGGCCGTGGTGGCCCTCGCGCTGGTCCAGGCGTTCACCGCCATCGGTACGGGCTGGACGCTCGCCCGTACCGCGGGGCTGGTGGCCGCCGTCGTCACCGCCGCCCTGCTGACGGCCGCCGCGCGGGTGCACCGCAAGCGCGGGGGGCTGCTCGCACCGCTGATCGGCGAGGACAACCGGCTCTCCACCTCGCGCACCGTCGCGGCCTGCTGGATCCTGCTGGCCGTCTTCGCGGTGCTGGTGCTCGCGGTGCAACTGGCCGGGGCGTCCCGCCCCGCCCACCGGGACGCGCTGATCGCGGGACTCGACCTGGCCCGGGGCGCGGGCGTGCTGACCGTCCTCGCGCTGACCTGCGCGATCGCCGTGGTGGTACGCCGCGTGGTCGGCGTACGGGTGCGGAAGCAGACCCTCCAGAAGGTACGGGCGGACCGGCCGCGCGCGGCCGACCTGCTGACGGACGACTCCGGGCGCGGCAACTTCGGCGACGTGCAGTTCGTCCTCGTGTCGACCGTCGCCGTCGTCTTCGCCGCCGTACGGCTCGCCAGGCGGCCGGAACAACTGCCCGACCTGCCCTGGGGGCTGGCCCTGCTCGTGGCGGTGTCCGCGGCGACGTACTTCGCCGGGAAGTACGCGGAGGGCGGCCGTCCGGTCGTGCTGTCCGTCGTACGGGGCAGGGAAGCGGGTGACCTCGACGGCCCGGTCCGCACGGGCGACGACATCGAGATCCGGGGCGCCGGATTCGTGCCGCCCGGGGCGCAGACCCCGGACCGGCTGGCGCGGATGGTCGTACGGATCGGGACGGTCCACGTCCACGTGCCGCTGGTGCCGGTGCCGGGCGGCTTCGCGAATCCGACGGACAGCACGCTGACCGTGCCGGTACCGGTCGAGGTGGAGCCGGGACGGGTCGCCGTGCAGGTGGTGACGGCGGCGGGCGTCGAGACGAACCGCTGCGAGATCGACGTCACCGACTGAGCCCGGCGATCGACCGCACCACCCGCTGAGCCCCCCGCCCCCGCGTCGAACGTAGGGTCGGGAGACGGGACGTGAGGCACAGCGCGAGGAAGGCGGGGCCGGACCATGGCATACGGCGGATACGGGACGGGCGGCACGCGCGCGTACGGAACGAACGAACCACGGGGCTGGAAGCACACCGCGAGCCGCTTCGCCCTGCTCCCGCTGCGTGTGTTCCTCGGCGTCACCTTCGTCTACGCGGGCCTCGACAAGCTCACCGACAGCGCCTTCCTGTCCGCGAGCGGCAACGGTTCGATCGGTCAGGTGATGAGCTCGGTGCGCGACGCTTCGGCCGTGCCGTGGCTCGTCGACCTGGCGCTCAAGGCCCCCGAGGGCTTCGGCTACGGTCTCGCGGTCGCGGAACTCCTCGTCGGGCTCGCCACCCTGGTGGGGATATTCGGGCGGGTGGCGGCCGTCGGCGGGGCGCTGATCTCGCTCAGCCTGTGGCTGACCGTCAGCTGGCAGACCACCCCGTACTACTACGGCAACGACCTCGCTTATCTGATGGCGTGGCTGCCGCTGGTGCTCGCCGGGTCGTCGGTCTTCTCGCTGGACGCGATGCGCGCCCTGCACCGCCGCCGGATGCCGTAGCCGACCAGGGCGGCGGCCGCGGCGACGACGAGGCCGCCGCACAGCACCGGGACCGGCGTCCACCACGGAGTGTGCCAGGCCCCCGACTCGTCGGCGCCGTACACGGCCACGACGGTCAGGAAGGTCAGGCCCAGGACCGCGCGGCCCGGCAGGAAGTCATGACGCGGCACGCTGCACCTCCAGTTGTCCGACGCCCACTTCGAGGCGGAGCGTGAGGGTTCCGGCCGGCTCCGCCCCCGGGGGCGGCGGCAGGGTGCGCGTCTCGTGCCGGCCGGAGTGCACGTCGATGTCGTCGGGACGCTGGTCGGGGAGCTGGATGTCACCCATGCCGACCTCCATGGTCACCTCGACGGTCGCGTCGCGGGGGACGATCACGCGCAGCACACCCGCGCCGACCTCGGCACCGGTGGTCAGGGTGGTGCCGGGCGGCACGGTCACGGCACTGAGGTCGAGCCGCCCCTCGCCGGCGCCGAGTTCGTACCGCGGCTGGACCGCTTCGACGCCCGCCGGACGCCAGCTCTCGGTGCCCCAGTGGGCGGTGATGTCCTTGGGGATCGTCGTGGCGGCCGTCAGCAGGCCGGCGGTGAGCAGCGCCAGGAGGATCGTTCCGACGCCGACGCGTCCGAAGACAGACGCGAGGACCAGCCCGAGGCCGAACACCGCGAGTGCGCAGGCCAGTCCGACCGAGAGACTGGTGCCCAGCGGATGCGAGTGCCAGAGCGCCGCCGTGCCGGCCCCTCCGGCGATCACGGCGACGAGGAAGGTGAGGCCGCCGAGGGAGCGGGGGCGCGGATCCCGTGCGCGGGCCGGGGGCACGAGGCCGTCCTTCGCCGGGCGTCGGTCCGCGGGAAGCGCCTCGGGCGGCCCCCAGAGGTAGCCGTACGGAACGGGTCCCGTGGTGCCGTCCTTGACGATCGGGTCGCGCCACCAGGACGGGGCGCCGGGAACCGGCGGGGCCTTCGTCTCGGGGGGCGCGGCGACGTCGGCGACCGGGGCGGTGCCCGGCTCGTCGGAGGCGGCGGCCGCCCGGCGCTGCCGGGACCAGACGGTGCTGACCCCCACGACCAGCAGGAGCATGACGGAGAAGCCGAACGCGCCGCCGTTGTGCAGCAGCGAGAGGAACATGCCGCAGCCGAGCAGGGCGAGGAGCACGGCGACCAGCGCGGGACCGTCGACGCGGCCGGTCAGCAGCCGCTTGGCCTCGTTCTCGTCGTCGCCCTCCAGCGGGATCAGCAGCCAGGCGAAGCCGTACGCGATCAAGCCGATGCCGCCGGTCACGGCGGTCACGCCGAGCACGACGCGGAAGATCACCGGGTCGACGTCGAAGTACCGGCCCAGCCCGCCGCAGACGCCGCCGACGGTCCTGTGCCGCCGGCTGCGCCGCAGCCGCGGGGGGGACTCGGCGACGGAGCCGGCCGTTTCGGCCCCCGCGGCGGTGCCCGGGGCGCCCGCCGGACCGGGACCGGCTGCCGGGCCGCCCGCCCGGCCGGGCCGGACGGCGGCCGTCGCTTCGTCGTGGACTTCTGTCATACGCCCCATGGTGACCGGCATCCGCGGCCCGCGGCACCTGGGGCGACCCTGGCTGATCCCTGATTTCCGCAGGTCGCACCCTGCGGTTTCCCTCAGGGGATTCCGGGGTCTTCCCCCATGTGCCGGGCCCGGTCACCGTGTGACCATCGAGTCATGTCGTCCATCGCCCCGAGCCGCCGAGCGGCCCGCACTCCCGCCTCCGAGCAGGACTCGGCGGAGCCACCGCCGCGCAAGCTCTACCGCAGCGCGGACGGTCGGATGCTCGGCGGGGTCGCCCGGGGTCTGGCGGGGCACCTGGGGCTGCCGGTGGCCTGGGTGCGGATCGCGTTCCTCGCGCTGTTCCTGACGCAGGGGCTGGGCGCGCTGGTGTACGCCGTGTTCTGGTTCGTCGTGCCGCTGGGCGTCGGCGGGGTGGGGGCCGAGCCGCGCAGTGCCTTCGAGACACTGCCGGACGGGCGGCGCAGGCTGCGGATGCCCGACAAGGGGCAGGTCGCCGCGCTCGTCGCGGTGTGCGTCGGGGCCGCGATCTTCATCAGCAACGTCGACACGGCGGGCTCGGGCCGGTACGTGTGGCCGCTGCTGCTGACCGGGGCGGGCGTCGTGCTCGTCTGGCGGCAGGCCGACAACGCCCGCCGGGCGCACTGGACGGAGGCCGACAGCGGGCGACGCCGGATGCTCCAGGTGATGCGCGGCCTCGCCGGGGTCGCCCTGGTCGGGGTCGGCTTCACCGTCTTCCTGGTCGTCCGGGGCTCCGCCGCCCAGCTCGGCAACGTCCTGACGGCCGCCCTCGCGGTCATCGTCGGGGTCGGGCTGCTGGCCGGTCCGTACCTGGTCCGCATGGGGCAGGACCTCTCGGAGGAGCGCCTGATGCGCATCCGCGCCCAGGAGCGGGCCGAGGTCGCCGCCCACGTCCACGACTCCGTCCTGCACACCCTCACCCTGATCCAGCGCAACGCCGACGACGGCTCGGAGGTGCGCCGCCTCGCGCGTGCCCAGGAGCGGGAACTGCGCAACTGGCTGTACCGGCCCGAGGGCACCGGCAAGGACGAGTCGGAGGAACCCGCCACGCTCGCCGACGCGGTGAAGCGGGCCGCGGCCGAGGTCGAGGACAAGCACGGGGTGCCCCTGGAGGTCGTGGTGGTCGGCGACTGCCCGCTCGACGAGAAGCTGGCCGCACAGATGCAGGCCGCGCGCGAAGCGATGGTGAACGCCGCCAAGTACGGTGGCGAGGGCGGCGCGGTGCAGGTCTTCGCGGAGGTCGAGGGCCGTCTGGTCTTCGTGTCCGTACGCGACCGGGGGCCGGGCTTCGACCTCGACGCCATACCGGCCGACCGGATGGGTGTACGGGAGTCGATCATCGGCCGGATGGAACGCAACGGCGGCAGCGCACGGCTGCGTTCCGCGCCCGACGGGGGCACGGAAGTCGAGCTGGAGATGGAGAGGGCGGCGGACTCATGACCGAACAGGGCGCACAGGCCACGGAGGGGCAGGGGCACGGCCCCGGCCGGCAGGTACGGGTGGTGCTGGTCGACGATCACCGGATGTTCCGTACCGGAGTGCAGGCCGAGATCGGCCAGACCGCGGTCACCGGCGTCGAGGTGGTCGGCGAGGCCGCCGACGTCGACCAGGCCGTCACCGTCATCACGGCGACCCGGCCCGAGGTGGTCCTCCTCGACGTGCACCTGCCCGGCGGCGGCGGGGTGGAGGTGCTGCGCCGGTGCGCGCCGCTGATGTCGGACGCGGAGCGCCCCGTGCGGTTCCTGGCGCTGTCGGTGTCGGACGCGGCGGAGGACGTCATCGGGGTCATCCGGGGCGGCGCGCGCGGTTACGTCACCAAGACGATCACCGGGGCCGACCTGATCGACTCGGTGTTCCGGGTGCAGGACGGGGACGCGGTGTTCTCGCCGAGGCTCGCCGGGTTCGTTCTGGACGCGTTCGCCTCGACGGACGCGCCGCCGGTCGACGAGGACATGGACCGGCTCACCCAGCGGGAGCGCGAGGTGCTGCGGCTGATCGCGCGCGGCTACGCGTACAAGGAGATCGCCAAGCAGCTGTTCATCTCCGTGAAGACGGTCGAGTCGCACGTCTCCGCGGTGCTGCGCAAGCTCCAGCTCTCCAACCGGCACGAGCTGACCCGCTGGGCGACCGCGCGGCGGCTCGTCTGAGGTGCGAGCCGCAGGCGGACGTGCATCACAGGACAGGGGCGTGACCGCGAGCAACCCCGGAGCGGGATCGCCCCTCTAGTACCCATGTGATGAGTCTGACCGGCACCCCCTTCCTCGTGACAGCGGCATGCCTCCTCGTGGTCGCGTTCGTGCTGCCCCTGGCGCTGTGGAGCCGGCTGCGCGGACCCGCCCTCGTGCGCGGCGGCACCCGCGTGCTGATGCTGCTGTTCGCGCAGATCACGGCCATCACGGTGGTCTTCGTCGCGGTCAACAACGCCAACGGGCTGTACGACACGTGGGACGACCTCCTGGGCACCGGGGACCACTCGGGTGCCGCAGCCGACCTCGGGCCCGACGGCACGGGCGGCCAGAAGCTGTCCGAGCAGCCGAAGCAGCCGGCCCGCTTCACGCCGGTCACCGACGCCAGGATGGGCGAGGGTGTGCGGGTCACCCAGCTCAGGGGCCGGATATCCGGCGTCGAGGGCGAGGTGTACGTATGGCTGCCGCCGCAGTACGACGACCCGGCGTACCGGGACAAGAAGTTCCCGGTGGTCGAGCTGCTGCCCGGCTACCCGGGCTCCGCGAAGGCCTGGTTCGGCGCCCTTGAGGTGAACAAGCAGCTGAAGCCGCTCATGGAGCAGGGCAAGGTCAAGCCGTTCATCCTGGTCTCGCCGCGCACCAACCTGCTCGGTGACCAGACCGACAGCGGCTGCGCCAACACCCCCGGCAAGGTCAACGCCGAGACGTGGCTGAGCGTCGATGTGCGCAGGATGGTCTCCGACACCTTCCGCGCCTCCGACAGGGCTGCGGACTGGGCGGTCGGCGGGTACTCGGCAGGCGCCCACTGCGCCGCCAGGCTGGCCGTCGCCCACCCCGACCGCTACCGGGCGGGCGTGAGCCTCTCCGGCTTCAACGACCCCAACGGGGAACCCGCCGCGCTCACCGCGGCGACGCCGGAGCTGCGGCGCGCCAACAACCCGTACCTGCTCCTGAAGAAGGCCACCGACGCGGGCAAGCCGCCGCGCACCGCCCTGTTCGTCTCGGGTGCGGCGGGCGACGGCTATGAGAGCGGCACCGCGTTGAAGAGCGTGGCGAAGGAGCCGACCACGGTACGGGTGGTGAAACTGACCGGGCCCCACGGCACCAGCGTGTGGAAGCAGCAGGTGCCGGAGGTGTTCCGGTGGCTTTCGGAGCAGGTGGGCACGTAGCAGGGGTCAGTACCTGCGGCCGCCCGTCCGGCCGCCGCGCAGCTTGCCCAGCAGCGACTTGGCCTGAGCGCGGCGTCGCGGGTCGGACGCCTGGCGGCGGATGGTGCGCTGCCCCTGCGGACTGCGTGCGTAGCTCTTGAGCTTGTTGATGATGCCCGGCATGGCTGTTCCTCCGGTCGTCTCGTGCGCCGTGGAGGTCACGGCCCTTGCCGGACGTGTACCCGCCCCCGAACCGGTGATGCGGTCTCTCACGCGGGTCGTGTCATTCCGGTCAGCGGCATCTCGTCGATCGGGGCGATGCGTACCGGGGCGCCGGGCCGCGGGGCGTGGATCATCTTGCCGTCGCCGATGTACAGGCCGACGTGTGTGATGCCGGAGTAGAAGAACAGCAGGTCTCCCGGTGCGAGCTGGGAACGCGAAAGGCGCTGTCCCGCGTTGATCTGGGTGTAGGTGGTACGGGGCAGGGCGACGCCCGCGGACCGCCAGGCGGCCTGGGTCAGGCCCGAGCAGTCGAAGGAGGCGGGACCGGTGGCACCCCAGACGTAGGGCTTCCCGAGCGCGCCGTAGGCGAACGAGACGGCTTGCGCGGCGCGGGCGTTGGGCGCGCGGGTGCCGCCGCGCGGAAGGCCGGCGCGCGCGCCGCGGTCGGCCCGGTCCCCGTTCGTCCCGCCGTGCCCGTCCTGGGCGGCGTACGCGGCCCGGTCGGCGGCGGTGAGCCGGGCGAGCAGGGCCTCGGCTTCGGCGATCTTCCCCTGGATCATCGCCTTGTGCTTCTGCAGCTCGGCCCGCGCGGCGGTGAGTTCGGCGAAGCGCCGGTCGGCGGTCCCGCGCAGCCGGGCCACCTCGGTGGCCTGCCGCTGTGCGCCCCGCACCGTGACGGCCTGCCGGTCGCCCGCCCGTCCGGCGAGCGCGGCGCGCTCCAGGTACCGGTCGGGGTCCGAGGTCAGCGCGACCTGGAGCGCGGGCTCGACGCCGCCGGAGCGGTACTGGGCCGTGGCCAGCGCGCCGAGCGCGTCGCGGGCCGCGTTCAGCCGCTCCGTCCTGCGTGCCGCCTCGTCCCGCAGTGCGTCCAGCGACCTCTTCGTCCGTTCGGACTTCTCCTTGACGCCGTTGTACGCCTCGGTGGTGGCCTCCGCGTCGTGGTACAGCGTGTCGATCCTCGACTTGATCTGGGCCGCCGTGAGCGTCGGCTCCGCCTGTGCGGTGCCCTCCAGCGCGGTGGTTCCCGCGGCGCCCGCCAGGGCGAGGGTGACCGCGGTGGTGCGGGCGGAGCGGGCGCGGCGTGCGGTGCTGCCGATGAGCGAGCGCTGCTTGGGCTTACGGTGCGCTGCCACGAGGGCGTTCACGTCCTTCCACGGTGCGTCCGTCGCGGACGCGGGTTCCGTACGCGGCCGGCGGCGGTCCCGGACAGGGGGAACGGGACCGCCGCCGGTGTATGTGGCGACGGCGGCCGACAGCCGCCCCGGGGCCGGGGCGGCGGTGGGGAGTCGGCCGCCTGGGGAGGGACGCTAAACCTGGGCCTCACGGCACGGCCTTCGAATGCCCGCTACTGAGCGAAAGTGGTCAGCCCTTGACCGCCGTTGACTGCCGCCAGGAATGCGGAACCACTACTCCCGCCTGCTCCGTGACCAAAGGGGCGGAGGGGCCCGCCCTGGCGCGGGGAGCCTGCTAAGGCGTGGCTAGGCTCCGTGTCATGGACGTACTCCTCCACTTCTTCGTGGCCCTGCACATCATCGGCATCGCCTCGCTCCTCGGCGGCTTCCTCACCCAGATGAAGGCGATGAGCGCGGGCACGGCCCGCTTCGGGCCCGCGATGCTGCACGGAGCGCTGCTCATGCTGATCACGGGCATGATCCTGGTCGGCATCAACGAGGCCCAGGGCCATGCCCTCAACCACATCAAGATCGGCATCAAACTGGCGATCCTCGTGGTGATCCTGGGCATCGTCTACGTCAAGCGTGACGAGGAGAAGGCGGAGAAGGGCCTGTTCGCCGCGGTCGGCGCCCTGACGACACTGAACGTCTTCCTCGCCGTCCTCTGGGTCTGACCTCGCGCCCCACCGCCCCGAGGGCGGCCGTTCCCCGGGCGGCGCCGGCCCGCCCCGGTGGCCGGTCACCGGCCGGTCACCTTCCGTGGTGGCGCATTCCGGGACCGGTTGTCAGTGGCTCCGCCTAGACTCGGTGGACGATGAGCAGCCTCTTTGACGACAGTTTCCTGGCCGGCCTCCAGTCCAGGGACGACTCGCCCCCGCCGCCCCCGGAGGACACCGACGCAGGCGTACCTCCGGAGGAGGTTCCGCACGACCTCTTCGCAGGCGCGTTCGACGGTCCGCCCCCGCCCAGGGACGCGTACTACCGCGACGGCGCGCCCCGTACGGTCGTCGACCCCGCGGCACTGCTCGACGGGCTGAACGACAACCAGCGCGCCGCCGTCGTGCACGCCGGGTCGCCGCTGCTCATCGTGGCCGGAGCCGGTTCCGGCAAGACCCGCGTGCTCACCCACCGCATCGCGCACCTGCTCGCCGCCCGCGGAGTGCACCCCGGCCAGATCCTGGCGATCACCTTCACCAACAAGGCCGCCGCGGAGATGAAGGAGCGCGTCGAGGCCCTGGTCGGCCCGCGCGCGAACGCGATGTGGGTGTCCACCTTCCACAGCGCCTGCGTGCGCATCCTGCGCCGCGAGTCCAAGAAGCTGGGCTTCACCTCCTCCTTCTCGATCTACGACGCCGCCGACTCCAAGCGCCTGATGGCCCTGGTCTGCCGCGACCTGGACCTCGACCCGAAGAAGTTCCCGCCGAAATCCTTCAGCGCCAAGGTCTCCAACCTCAAGAACGAACTGGTGGACGAGGAGACCTTCGCCGGACAGGCCGCCGACGGTTTCGAGAAGACGCTCGCCCAGGCGTACGCGATGTACCAGGCCCGCCTCCGCGAGGCGAACGCGCTGGACTTCGACGACATCATCATGACCACGGTGCACCTGCTCCAGGCGTTCCCGGACGTCGCCGAGCACTACCGGATGCGCTTCAGGCACGTCATGGTCGACGAGTACCAGGACACCAACCACGCCCAGTACACGCTGGTACGGGAGCTGGTCGGCCCGTCCGGCCCCACCGACGCCCCCGGTGAGCTGTGCGTCGTCGGTGACGCCGACCAGTCGATCTACGCCTTCCGCGGCGCGACGATCCGCAACATCCTCCAGTTCGAGGAGGACTACCCGGACGCCAGGACGATCCTCCTGGAGCAGAACTACCGCTCCACCCAGACGATCCTCAGCGCCGCCAACGCCGTCATCGAGCGCAACGAGAACCGCCGCGCGAAGAACCTCTGGACCGACGCCGGCGCCGGCTCCCGGATCACCGGGTACGTCGCCGACACCGAGCACGACGAGGCCCAGTTCATCGCCGAGGAGATCGACCGGCTCACCGACGCGGGCGACGCCAGGGCCGGGGACGTCGCCGTCTTCTACCGCACGAACGCCCAGTCCCGCGTCTTCGAGGAGATCTTCATCCGGGTCGGCCTGCCGTACAAGGTCGTCGGCGGTGTCCGCTTCTACGAGCGCAAGGAGGTCCGGGACGTCCTGGCCTACCTGCGCGTGCTGTCCAACCCCGAGGACACCGTCCCGCTGCGCCGCATCCTCAACGTGCCCAAGCGCGGCATCGGCGACCGCGCCGAAGCCATGATCGACGCCCTCTCGCTGCGCGAGCGGATCAGCTTCCCGCAGGCCCTGCGCCGCGTCGACGAGGCGTACGGAATGGCCGCCCGCTCGGCCAACGCCGTCAAGCGCTTCAACACGCTGATGGAGGAGCTCCGTACGATCGTCGAGTCCGGCGCCGGACCCGCCACCGTCCTGGAAGCCGTGCTCGAACGCACCGGCTACCTCGCCGAGTTGCAGGCCTCCACCGACCCCCAGGACGAGACGCGCATCGAGAACCTCCAAGAACTCGCCGCCGTGGCCCTGGAGTTCGAGCAGGAGCGCGAGGGCGAGGACACCGGCACGCTCGCCGAGTTCCTGGAGAAGGTGGCCCTGGTCGCCGACTCCGACCAGATTCCCGACGAGAGCGAGGACGGCTCCGGGGTCATCACCCTGATGACCCTGCACACCGCCAAGGGCCTCGAATTCCCGGTCGTCTTCCTCACCGGCATGGAGGACGGCGTCTTCCCCCACATGCGCTCCCTGGGCAACACCAAGGAACTGGAGGAGGAGCGCCGCCTCGCGTACGTCGGCATCACCCGCGCCCGCGAACGGCTCTACCTGACCCGCTCCACCATGCGCAGCGCCTGGGGCCAGCCCTCGTACAACCCGGCCTCCCGCTTTCTGGAGGAGATCCCGGACACCCACGTGGAGTGGAAGCGCACCGGTGCGCAGATCCCGGCCGGTCCGGTCTCCGGTTCCAAGGCCGGCGGCGTGGCCGCGTCCCTCTCCTCGTCGCTGTCGCAGTCCCGTGCGCGCGGCGGCCCGTCGGGCTTCGCCACCCGGCGTACGTCCGACAAGCCGGTCATCTCGCTCGCGGTCGGCGACCGGGTCACCCACGACCAGTTCGGCCTCGGCACGGTGGTCACGGTGACCGGCTCCGGTTCCGACGCGCAGGCCACCATCGACTTCGGCGGCGACCGCCCGAAGAAGCTGCTGCTGCGGTACGCACCCGTGGAGAAGCTGTAACACCCTCGCCGTACGCACGGAAGCGGGCCCGCACCGGACAGTCCGGCGCGGGCCCGCTCCGGTGACGGGACGGGCGGTTACGTGGGGTCGAGCCCCTTGCTGCGCAGCCAGGCCAGCGGGTCGACGGCGGATCCGCCGGCGGGCCGGACCTCGAAGTGCAGGTGGGCGCCGGTGGAGTTGCCGGAGTCGCCCGCGTAGCCGATGACGTCGCCCGCCTTCACCGGTCCCGAGCGGATCTTGGTGGTGGAGAGGTGGCAGTACCAGGTCTCGGTGCCCGACGGGGAGACGACTTTCATCATGTTTCCGTACGCGCTGTTGTACTGGTAGCTGACCTCGCCGTCGGTCGCCGCCATCACCGGCGTGCCGTATCCGACGGGGAAGTCGATGCCGGTGTGCACCGCCGCCCAGTTGACGCCCGCCTGCCCGTAGTACGCGCTGAGGCCGTGCTGTTCGACGGGGAGCACGAACTTCGGACGGGCGGCCTCCTTGCGGGCGGCCTCCTCGGCCTTGCGCTTGCGCTCCGCGTCCTGCCGCACCTTGAGGTCGATGCGCTCCTGCGTACGGCTGGCGCGGTCGCCGAAGTCACGGGCGTCGGCGCTCAGTCCTGCGAGCTGGGTGTCGAGCTTGCGGTTGACCGCGACGGCCTTGACGGTGGCCGGGTCGGCGGTGGTCAGGGCGACCGGCTTGGGCTTCGTCTCTTCGGCTCCGGCGACGCCGCTCACGGAGGCGGCGGCGATTCCTGCGACGCCCATGACACAGGCGGAGGGCACGGCGACCTTGATGAACGCGGAGCGCTTGGCGGGCGGGCGGCGGCGGCCACGGCCCGCGGGGGCTCGGCGGGCGGCACGGGGGCCGGCCGCCACGGGTTCCGGTACGGGACCGGGACCGTCCGCGTCGTCGGGGACTTCGAGGACGGCGGGGAACTCGGCGGTGCTGTAGTCGCCGTCGGCGGCGGCGGTGTCCGCGGGCTCCGAATCAGCGGCCGGGTCCCAGTCGGAGGCGTCGAAGACGCCGGTGTCGACGCCGCTCGTGCTGACGCTGCCGGCGTCGAAGCTGTCTGCTTCGTAGGTGCCGGTTCCGAGCCCGCCGGGTTCGAAGTGGCCCGCATCGCCCGTCTCGAAGGTGCCCGTCCCGAAGGTGCCCGCTTCGAAGGTGGCGGTTTCGGGGCTGGGGTCGTACGGCTGCCACTGGTGGCCCACGGAGCTGTCGGCCGTGTACGCGAACTGGGTCGCGTCGAACTGTCCGCTCTCGAAGGGCGACTGCTGGGCCTGGTGGATCTGGTCCGCCTGGTTCCAGACCTGCGCGTCCCACTGCCCGGTGGTCGGCGCGTCGCCGCTGTCGTAGCCGTAGGAGAGCGGGCCCGCCTGGGCGGGGATGTCGGCGGTGTGCCCGTGGTCGCCGGGTCCGGCCCAGCTGCCGGAGGTGTCGTACCCCTGGCTCTGGCCCTGGTCGGGGCCCTGACCCAGGGTGTGTGCCTGCTGCGAGTGCGCGGCGTAGGCGCCGTACGCGGTGTTCTCGTGCGAGCCGGTGTCCCAGGGGGAGGTGTCGTACGTGCCGGTGGGGGTACTGGTACCGGACGGACCGCCGAAGAGGGGGTCGTTCTCGTAGGTGCCGTTCTCGAAGGTGCCGGTGGGGTACGTGTCGTACCCGGCGTGGGGTTGCTGGTCGTTCACCAACGTCTCTCTCGCCTCGGCAGCAGGACCTGTGCCCGGGAGCCCGGGGGCGCCCAGAGTGGAAGCAGTGGCGCGACTGTACCCGGCGGTATGCGACGACGACAATCTCCGGCTGGTTTTGAGCGAGCAGGAAACGGGCAATCGGCCGTCTTTTGGTGGACGGCGGGCGTGGCTCTGCGGCTGCGTTCGGCGAATGTTCGAGAGTTGCGGGGCCGTGATCACGGCTCTTTCACCGGACGCGCACGGGCCTTACGTTCACGCGACGGAGACATTTCCTGCGGCGTCGGCGTCGGTGTTTCCCTGGCTCTGCAACGCCTGGCGGATCGCGGCTGCGACAGCCGGGTGGACCGGCAGCGCGAGATGACCGATCCCGCTGACCTGCACGTTCCGGGCGATCAGATCGGGATGGTGAATGCGGGCCGTTTCCACCGGAAGCATTAATTGATCAAGGTCGCTCCAGAAACTCACGAAGCGTGTGCGGCACCCGGGTGCGGGCAGTGCCAGTTCCTCGATCACGGAAGATGTGGGTCGCATCTGACGGACGAGGGGATGGGCACTCATGGGCGGTGCGACGCGTGTTCCCTCGTGCGGAGTTCCGAGAGTGACAAGAGTGCGCACGCGCGTGTCGCCGCCAAGTCGCTGCGTGTAATAGCGGGCGATCAGACCGCCGAGGCTGTGCCCGACGATGTCGACCTCCCGGTGCCCGGTGCGCGCACAGACCTCCTCCACGTGGCTGCCGAGGAGTTCGGCTGCGACGCGGATGTCGGAGGTGAGCGGCGAGTAGTTGAGCGAGGCGAGATGACGCCAGCCGTGCCGGGCCAGTGAACGCCGGAGCAGCACGAACACCGAGCGGTTGTCCGCGAACCCGTGCAGCAGAACGACCGGCGGGCGTGCCGGGCACGGCAGTTCGGCCGGTGCGGGCGGTCCGGCCGGTGCGGACGGCCTGGTCGGTGGGGGCTGTCCGGTCGGCGGGAACGGTTCGTCGGGGGGCCGCCCGGCGGTGGCAGGGCCGGACTCGGCGCTGCGTTCCGCCCGTATCCCCGACGGATAGAGCAACAAGTGGCCGCAGAAAATGGCCAGTTCGAGCGCTGTGGCACGGAGGAGCGGCGAGACGGCGGAGATCGTGGAGAGGGGAAAGGGGCGGAATGGGGTGACCTTCATGGATGGCCGACCTCCCGAACGGCACGCGTGGGGACGGCCTCGATCCCCGTGTGCCCTCATGGGTGCCGTGACGGAGGCCGGTGGAGAGGGGGAGTGGGCCGTACCGCCGTGCCGGGCGGCTGACGGCGCGGTGGTACGGCGACCTCGTTGCGGCTCCCCGTGCGTCCGTGCCCCGGTGCGGCGGTGGCGGTGCTCGTCCCGTCTTCCTGCTCACCCTGCCGACCGATGCGGATACGACGCTCAGCGAACATGTCCCACGTGTGATTTCCCCCTCTCCACTCGCCGCGAAACGGCGGCGTGCGGGATGCTGTGGTCAGCGGGATAACGTTCGTTCACTTCCCTGTCCCTCCCGGGGCGGGGGACGTTGCGCGCCAACGGCGGCGCGTGCGTACTGGGAGGCAGCAGCGATGGGTGTTACTGGACCGATCCGTGTGGTGGTCGCCAAGCCGGGTCTCGACGGGCACGACCGTGGGGCGAAGGTCATCGCCCGTGCGCTGCGGGACGCGGGTATGGAGGTCATCTACACCGGCCTGCACCAGACCCCCGAGCAGATCGTGGACACCGCGATCCAGGAGGACGCGGACGCGATCGGCATGTCGATCCTGTCCGGTGCGCACAACACGCTCTTCGTCAAGGTCATCGACCTGTTGAAGGAGCGGGACGCGGCGGACATCAAGGTCTTCGGCGGCGGCATCATCCCCGAGGACGACATCGCGCCGTTGAAGGCGAAGGGCGTCGCGGAGCTCTTCACGCCGGGTGCGACGACGACGCAGATCGTGGAGTGGGTGCGGGCGAACGTCCGCGTCGGGGTGTAGCGGGCGCGGCGGTACGGCGGGCGGGGGCTATGGCGCGGTGCCCTCCGGCGCGGTGCCGTCCAGCTCCGCCCGCATGGCGGCCCGCAGCCGGAGCGTCCCCACCAGCCGCTGGAACGCCTCCGACCAGTAGCCGCCCGCCCCAGGAGCCGCTCCCTCCGCCTCGTCCGGTGTGGTGGTGAGGACGGCCAGGCGGTCCGCCTCGCCCGGGTCGAGGCAGCGTTCGGCCAGGCCCATCACTCCGCTGAAGCTCCACGGGTAACTTCCGGCGTCCCGCGCGATGTCCAGTGCGTCGACCACTGCGCGCCCCAGCGTCCGCGACCACGGCACCACACACACGCCCAACAGCTGGAACGCTTCCGACAGGCCGTGCGCCGAGACGAACGCGGCGACCCAGCCGGCCCGCTCCTCGTCCGGCAGGGCGGCCAGCAGCTTCGCCCGTTCGGCGAGCGAGGCCGTGCCGGGGCCGGAGTCGGGCGGCAGGGCGGGCGGGCCGAGCAGGGCGCGCGCCCACTGCGCGTCACCCTGCCGTATCGCCGCCCGGCACCAGGCCGCGTGCAGTTCCTCCTGCCACCCGTCGGAGACGGGCAGCGCGACGATGTCCTCGGCGGTGCGTCCGCCGAGGCGCGCCCTCCACGCCGGCAGCGGCGCGGACTCCACCAGCTGTCCCAGCCACCACGACCTCTCCCCCCGGCCGGTGGGCGGTTTGGCGACGATTCCGTCCCGCTGCATCGCCGCGTCGCACTCGTGCGGCGCCTCCACCACGATGCCGCCGTCGCCCGTCCGGTCGAGGCCGACGCAGGAGGTGGCCCGCGCCGCCATCCGCGCGGCGAACGCGGAGGCGGGCAGCGCGGAGAGGAGTTCCGCGGCCACGGACCGGACGTTGCGGCTGCGGTCCGCGAGCGCATGTTCCAGGAAGTCCTCGTCCGCAGCGCTCAGTTCGGCGCGCAGCGAGTCCAGGAACATCAGCCGGTCCTCGGCCCGCTCGCTCTGCCAGGTCGAGGCGAGAAGGGTGCGTGCGGCGGACGGATCGGCGGCGCGCACGGCGCCGAGGAGACCGACCCGCTCGGCGAACAGGCCTTCCTCCCAGAGGTTCCGTACGGCCTCCGCGTCCCGTATGTCGGGGAGCGTGGTGCCGCCCGCGGTGCCGCGCAGGGCGAACTTCCACTGCGGGTTGAGGCGGGCCAGCCACAGGCCGCGCGTCCCCGCGAACTGCAGGGCCTGCGGACGCAGATCGGTGCGGGCGCGGGCCGCGTCGAGGAGGGCCGGGAGGAGGGCCGGGGGCGCCTGGAAACGGCGGAGGTTGGCGGCGGCCAGCCACTGGGGGAGGAGTTCGGTCAGGTCGGGGGCACTGCCGCGGCGGCCCGCGGCCTGGGCGGGGGCGGCGCGGTCGGCGAGAAGCTGGGCGAGGCGGCGCCGGGCGGCAGGAGGGAGGGCGGGGCGGGGGTCCGGCGGGGCCACCGGGAGGGCAGGTCCGGCGGCGGCGGGGAGCAGGGCTGCCCGGCGGCGAACGGTGTGCAGGGCGGCAGCGTCGAGGAGGGCGAGGGGCGGCTCCTTGGGGGGTCCGGAACGAGCGCGGCGGCCGGCGTCCGGGGCGGGGCCGCTGGCGGCCTCCGTGCCGGTCCCGGCGCCCGTGCCGGGGCCCGAGCCCGCACCGGTTCCGGTGGCAGGAGGGCGCCGGTCGGTGCCCAGGAGGGCGGAGGTGACGAGGTCTTCCCAGGTGGGGGTGGCAGGGACAGCAGGGGCGGGCTGGGGGCCGGGGCCGGTCATCGGGTCCCTCCGGGAGAGTGGGCGGGCGCGGTGCGGGCGGCGGTTACGGAGCCGGGCTGGTCAGGTCAGGGGGGTGGGGGCGGGCGAGCCGGGGGACCAGGCGGTGAGGGGGAGGAGGCCCTGGGGGGTGAGTTCGGCGAAGACGTCGAGAGGTCCGCCGCCGGACAGGGCGACGAGCTTCCACAGGCCGGGCCTGCCCAGGGCCCGCGGTGCGAGGGGGAGGGCCGACCGGCCGTCCTTGTCGGCCAGTTGCCACCCGTCGTTCGTCATGGCCGGTATCACCGCCGCGAGCACGACCGGCCAGGACTCCAGCCAGGGGTCCTCCCGCAGAGCGCGTCCGTACGCCTCGACCGCGTCCGTGACGCTTCCGCCGGGGGGTGTCCCGGAAGCGGGAAACGGCGGGACGAACTGCTCGCCCAGGGTTGCCCGCAGCTGTCCGGCACCGCCGTGCGGCAGCAATACGGCGTCGACCGCGAGCCCCACCGGCAGCGACACCTCGGGCGCCCGGCCGGCCGCACCGAAGGACAGCACCAGTGCCGTGCGCCCGCGGTCCTGCCCGTACAGCCAGATCCTGCGGGTGGCGACCCTGCTGTCGGCCTGGTCGTACTGGGCGAGCACCTGCCAGCGGTCGCGGAGCGCCGGGCCGCCGGGGGAGGAGGGCAGTCCGACCCTCGTCCGTACGGTCGTCGCGAGCGCGGACGGCAGCCGTGCGCGGCCGAGCCACGCCTCGTCGAGAAGGTGCAGCAGCGCGCACTCCTCCAGAAGCCGCACGGGCCAGCCGGGCCCGGAGGCGGGGAGGGCGCCCAACTCCCGCACCCGGGACGCCAGTCCCGGGGCCTGTGCGTCGACCATGCGTGCCGCGGTCTCCTCCCACATCCCGTACCCCGCGTGCTCGGCGGCGGCCAGTCCCCCGCGCAACAGGTCCGCCAGCCGCTGTTCCAGCTCCGCGGCACCCGCACTGATCCGGGCCTCCCGGCGCTCCGCCCGCCGTCTGGCCGCCTCGGGATCGGCGGTCCTGGCGGCGGGGGCCACGCTCGCCGCCCCCGGTTCCTCCTCCGCGCTCCCCCTGGCCGCCGCCCGCTCCCTGCGGGCGTCGAGCCATTCCGCCGCCCAGTCCGCGGGCGCTGTCTCCCGCACGACGACCGGGTCGTCCGAGACCCAGAGCAGCAGCAGGCCCAGCGCGTGCTTGCAGGGGAATTTCCGGCTCGGACAACTGCACTTGGCGGCGGCCCCGGGTCCCGTCAGGTCCACGGCCGTCCGGTACGGACGGGTGCCGCTGCCCCGGCACAGTCCCCATAGCGCGCCGGTGCCGTCGTACCCCGCGTCCGACCACGGCACGGCGGTGCCGAGTCTGCTTCCCGCACGTGCCGACGCGGCGTCAGGAGCCAGTGCCAGCACCTGTTCCGCCGTCCAGCGAACCCCCAGCTGATTCATGTCTCCGACGGTAGACGCCACCACTGACAATCGGTCTGACCTGCGGGGCCGCCGGTCGATCGCTTGACTTTGCCTGGCCTTTGCGCTTCTGTGCGATCTCCGCACTTCCTGATCCGGGGGACCCCAGAGATGAACCGCACTGCCCGCACCGCTACTTGCGCCGCCGCCGTCACGGCCCTCCTGTTCGGTCTCGGCGCGTGCGCCGGGGTGGAGGAGGCCGTGAAGGCAGGTGCTTCCCAGGGGGCGGAGAAGGCGGCCGACGAGCTGCTCAAGACGCCTTACGAGGTGACGTACGAGGTCACAGGCAAGGACGTCGTGCTGATCAAGTACAGCGGCGGCAAGGGCACGGACCTCGCCCCGGAGGAGGACACGGTCGACAAGCCGGCCGTCCCGTGGCAGAAGACCGTCACGCTGAAGGGCGCCATGCCGCCCTCCGTGATGCCCGAGGCCGCCGACATGCTCAAGACCGACGCCGACATCGCCTGCAAGATCGTCTACAAGGGCAAGGTGCTGGCCGAGGCCAAGGGGCAGAAGGCAGTGATGGGCGGCTGCATCGCCGCCGCACCCATGAACAGGTAGCCCCGCAGCGCCCTGCTCCGAAGTGCCCGCGGGTGCTCGGTATTTGGGCTCCGACCTGCGACGACGCTTGATTGTCAGTGGCATGGTGCACCGTGGAAACCACATCCGGGATATCTGGAGGGGGATTCCATGACCACGCCTGCAATCGACTCGACCGATGCGGACGGCACGGCGGACACGGCCGGCCCGGCCGGCGTCGGGATGCCGCCGGAAGCGCCCGAAGCCCTGCGACCGCACGCCGAGGACGCGTTCGCGGAGGAACTCAAGGCGCTGGCCGCGGCCGACGACCGGCCGCGGCCCGCCCGTTGGAGGCTCTCGCCCTGGGCAGTGGCCACCTATCTCCTCGGCGGCACGCTCCCCGACGGCACGGTGATCACACCGAAGTACGTGGGTCCGCGCCGTATCGTCGAGGTCGCCGTCACCACGCTCGCCACCGACCGCGCCCTGCTGCTGCTCGGCGTTCCCGGCACCGCCAAGACCTGGGTGTCCGAACACCTGGCCGCAGCCGTCAGCGGCGATTCCACGCTGCTCGTCCAGGGCACCGCCGGCACGCCCGAGGAAGCCATCCGGTACGGGTGGAACTACGCCCAGCTCCTCGCGCACGGTCCCAGCCGTGAAGCCCTCGTACCGAGCCCGGTCATGCGGGCCATGGCCGAGGGGATGACCGCCCGCGTCGAGGAACTGACCCGCATTCCGGCGGATGTGCAGGACACGCTGATCACGATCCTCTCCGAGAAGACGCTGCCCATCCCCGAACTCGGCCAGGAGTGCCAGGCCGTCTCCGGGTTCAACCTCATCGCGACCGCCAACGACCGCGACCGCGGCGTCAACGACCTCTCCAGCGCCCTGCGCCGCCGGTTCAACACGGTGGTCCTGCCGCTTCCCGCGACGCCCGAGGACGAGGTCGACATCGTGTCCCGACGGGTCGAACAGCTGGGCCGCTCCCTCGACCTGCCGGGTGGCGCCGAGGCCGTCGACGAGATCCGCCGCGTCGTCACCGTCTTCCGTGAGCTGCGCTCCGGAGTCACCGAGGACGGCCGTACCAAGCTCAAGTCCCCGTCCGGAACGCTGTCCACCGCCGAGGCGATCTCCGTCGTCACCGGCGGTCTCGCCCTCGCCTCCCACTTCGGCGACGGCGTGCTGCGCCCGGGAGACGTCGCCGCCGGAATTCTCGGTGCGGTGGTCCGCGATCCGGCGGCGGACCGGGTCATCTGGCAGGAGTACCTGGAGACCGTCGTCCGCGAGCGGGACGGCTGGAAGGACTTCTACCGCGCCTGCCGCGAGGTGACCGCATGACGACCGCCGCGGACGTTGCGGCCGTGGCACCCGAAGCCCCTGCGGGCACGGCTGCCCGGCCCGCCGGACCACCGGGCGCCCCCTCGTCGCCCCCGCGGGGGCCCTGGCTTCTGGGAGTGCGCCATCACGGCCCCGGTTCGGCCCGCGCGGTGCGGGAGGCACTCGACGCAGCGCGTCCGCGCGCCGTGCTGATCGAGGGGCCGCCGGAGGGGGACGCCCTGCTCCCGCTCGCCGCGGATCCGGGGATGCGGCCGCCGGTCGCCCTGCTGGCACACGTGCGGGACGACCCGGGCCGGGCGTCGTTCTGGCCGCTCGCCGAGTTCTCCCCGGAGTGGGTCGCCATCCGCTGGGCGCTGGCGCACGACGCGGCCGTCCGCTTCATCGACCTGCCGGCCGCGCACTCGCTGGCGGCCCGCGAAGAGCCCGAGGAGAGCGGTCAGGACGGCCACGGGGCCGTACCGGGTGTTGAGTTCGACGACAGACCCGAGGAAGACGGAGGCGGGTCCGCCGCGCTGCGGGTCGACCCGCTCGCCGTGCTCGCCGACGCAGCAGGGTACGACGACCCGGAGCGCTGGTGGGAGGACGTCGTCGAGCACCGCGCCGCCGGGGAGAGCGACGCGTTCGCCCCGTTCCAGGCCGTCGCCGACGCCATGGCGGCGCTGCGCGAGGAGTACGGCGACGCGGGGCACCGCCACGACCTGGTGCGCGAGGCACACATGCGCCTCCAGTTGCGCGCGGCGAATAAGGAGTTCGGCGACGACGTCGCGGTGGTCTGCGGCGCGTGGCACGTTCCCGCGCTGGCCGGCAGGCCGCCCGCCCTGACCGCCGACCGGGCACTCCTCAAGGGGCTGCCCAAGGTCAAGGCCGAGCTGACCTGGGTCCCCTGGACCCACCGCCGGCTCGCCCGGCGCAGCGGATACGGCGCGGGCATCGACTCGCCCGGCTGGTACGGCCACCTGTTCGACGCGGCGGACAAGCCGGTCGTGCGCTGGATGACCAAGGCCGCCGGGCTGCTGCGCGACGAGGACCGACCCGTCTCCTCCGCACACGTCATCGAGGCCGTACGGCTCGCCGAGGCCCTCGCCGTCATGCGCGGGCGGCCGCTCGCGGGGCTCACCGAGACGACCGACGCGATCCGGGCCGTCATGTGCGAGGGCTCCGACGTACCGCTCTCGCTCGTACACGACAGGCTGGTCGTCGGCGACGTGCTGGGCGAGGTGCCGGAGGGAGCCCCCGCCGTCCCGCTGCAACGCGACCTCACCCGGCAGCAGCGCACCCTGCGGCTCACAGCGGAAGCCGCGGTGCGGGAGTTGGATCTCGACCTGCGCAAGGACACCGACGCCGCCCGCAGCCGCCTGCTGCACCGACTGCGGCTGCTCGGCGTCGGCTGGGGCGAGCCGGCCGTCTCGCGGGGCAGCACCGGCACCTTCCGCGAGGGCTGGCGGCTGCGCTGGGAGCCCGAACTGTCGGTAAAGGTCGCCGAGGCAGGGATCTGGGGCACTACCGTCCTGGCCGCCGCCACCGCGAAAGCGCAGTCCCAGGCGGTCTCGGCGAAGGCGCTCGCGGACATCACCGCCCTGGCCGAACGCTGTCTGCTCGCCGAACTCCCCGACGCGCTGCCCGTGGTGATGCGCTGTCTCGCCGACCGCGCCGCCCTGGACAGCGACGTCGGTCACCTCGCCCAGGCACTCCCCGCCCTCGCCCGCACCCTCAGGTACGGCGATGTGCGCGGCACCGGCACCGCCGCCCTCACCGACGTCGCCGCGGGCCTCGCCGAACGGATCTGTGTCGGTCTGCCCCCCGCCTGTACGGGTCTGGACGCGGAAGGCGCCGCCGAAATGCGCGGCCACCTCGATGCCGTGCACACCGTGACAGCCCTCCTCGACCGTCCCGCCGGGGAGCGGGGCGGCGACAGCTCCGCTGCCCTGCGCGCGCGGTGGGCCCACGTATTGGGCAAGCTCGCGGGGCGGGACAGCGTCGCCGGAGTGATCCGGGGCCGGGCCGTCCGCCTCCTCCTCGACGACGGGCGGCTCGACGAGGAAGAGACCGCACGTCTCATGGGCCTCGCCCTCTCGCCCGGAAATCCGCCGGCCGACGCGGCGGCCTGGGTCGAGGGCTTCGCCGGCGGCGCGTCCGGATCGGGCATGCTCCTGATCCACGACCAGCGCCTCCTCGGCCTGGTCGACGCCTGGCTCACCGAGGTGGCGCCGGACGCCTTCACCGATGTGCTGCCGCTGCTGCGGCGCACGTTCTCGGCGTACGAGGCGGGGGTGCGGCGCACCCTCGGCGAGCTGGTCCGGCGCGGACCCGCCGGACCAGCCGGCGGCGGGCCGAGAGCCGGGACGGAGGCCGCCGCACCGGGCTTCGGACCCGCGCTCGACCCGGCGCGCGCCGACGCCGTGCTTCCGATCCTGCACCTGTTGCTGGGCATTGACCAGGAAGACGCTCCGACGGAGGCGACCACCCCATGACCCCACCCGGCCCCACCTCCACGCCCGCCCCCGCCGCCGACCCCACACCCGGCCCCAGCCCTGCCCCCGCCACCACAACCGCGTCCGATCCCGCCACCGCCACCGCCACCGCCACCCCCGCACCCCCACCCGCCCCCACCGCACCGGAATCCGCTGTCGACGAGCGGCTGCGGCGATGGCGGATGGTTCTCGGCGGCGGCTCCGCCGACGGCACCGGCCGGGCGCTCACCGGCCGGGACGCCGCGATGGACGGCGCCCTCACCGCCCTCTACGGCGGCCGCGGCGCCTCGGGAGCTCACAGCGGGACGCAGGGCGGGAGCGGCGACAGGTCCGGCGGACTCGGCGCCTCCGCACCGTCGGTCGCCCGCTGGCTGGGCGACATCCGGACGTACTTCCCCAGCTCCGTCGTCCAGGTCATGCAACGCGACGCCATCGACCGGCTCGGGCTGTCCGCATTGCTCCTGGAGCCGGAGATGCTGGAGGCCGTAGAGGCCGACGTCCATCTGGTCGGCACGCTCCTCTCGCTCAACAAGGCGATGCCCGAGACCACCAAGGAGACCGCCAGGGCCGTCGTGCGCAAGGTCGTGCAGGATCTGGAGAAGCGCCTTGCCTCCCGCACCCGCGCCACCCTCACGGGCGCTCTGGACCGCAGCGCCCGCGTCCAGCGGCCCCGGCATCACGACATCGACTGGGACCGTACGATTCGCGCCAATCTCAAGAACTACGTCCCCGGCCGCAGCACCGTGATACCCGAACGGCTGATCGGACACGGGCGGGCCTCCCAGTCGGTCAAGAAGGAGGTCGTGCTCTGCGTGGACCAGTCGGGCTCGATGGCGGCCTCCGTCGTCTACGCGTCCGTCTTCGGCGCCGTCCTCGCGTCGATGCGCTCTTTGCGGACGCGACTGGTCGTCTTCGACACCGCCGTCGTCGACCTCACCGACGACCTCGACGACCCCGTGGACGTGCTCTTCGGCACCCAGCTCGGCGGCGGCACCGACATCAACCGGGCCCTCGCGTACTGCCAGTCCCGGATCACCCGCCCCGCCGACACCGTCGTCGTCCTGATCAGCGACCTGTACGAGGGCGGCATACGCAACGAGATGCTCAAGCGGGTCGCCGCGATGAAGGCCTCCGGGGTCCAGTTCGTCACGCTGCTCGCCCTTTCGGACGAGGGCGCCCCCGCCTACGACCGCGAGCACGCGGCGGCCCTGGCCGCCCTCGGAGCCCCCGCCTTCGCCTGTACCCCGGACCTGTTCCCCGAGGTCATGGCGGCGGCCGTCGAGAGGAGGCCCATACCGGTACCGGACACGGCATGACCGGACAAGGGAACACCGGACGTCCGGTCCGTCGGACACTGCGTGACAGCGCTCAAGGCTGCGAGTGGCACTCTGTGACAGGTATCACCGCTCAGGTGTGAGCTGCGATTTAGGGACCCACGTCCCTCGGGGATAACCTGCGAGACGGACATGCCGCGTACCGGAACCGTGTACGCCTCCCTAGTGACAGCGCTGTCACGTTGCCTTCGCGGCACGCCCATCGCATTCAACACACGAACCGCGATAACGAACCGCGAACACCAGAAAAGGGACGGACGCGCGTGGACCTGTTCGAGTACCAGGCGAGGGACCTCTTCGCCAAGCACGGTGTACCGGTGCTGGCCGGTGAAGTCATTGACACGCCTGAGGCGGCGCGCAAGGCCACTGAGGGGATGGGCGGCAAGTCCGTCGTCAAGGCTCAGGTGAAGGTCGGCGGCCGCGGAAAGGCCGGCGGCGTGAAGCTCGCCGCCACCCCCGACGAGGCAGTCGCTCGCGCGACGGACATCCTCGGCATGGACATCAAGGGCCACACGGTCCACAAGGTGATGATCGCCGAGCTGTCTCCGGAGATCGAGGCGGAGTACTACGTCTCGTACCTCCTCGACCGCACCAACCGCACCTTCCTGGCCATGGCCTCGGTGCAGGGCGGCATGGACATCGAGGAGGTCGCGGAGAAGACTCCCGAGGCCCTCGCGAAGGTCCCGGTCAACGCCAACGACGGCGTCACCATCGAGAAGGCCCGCGAGATCGTCGCGCTGGCGAAGTTCCCGGCCGACGTGGCCGAGGGTGTCGCCGAGGCCATGGTGACCCTGTGGGACACCTTCGTCGCGGAGGACGCCCTCCTCGTCGAGGTCAACCCGCTGGTGAAGACCAAGGACGGCCGCATCCTGGCGCTGGACGGAAAGGTCTCTCTCGACGAGAACGCCGACTTCCGCCAGCCCGACCACGAGGCTCTTGAGGACAAGGCCGCAGCCAACCCGCTCGAGGCTGCCGCCAAGGCCAAGAACCTCAACTACGTCAAGCTCGACGGCGAGGTCGGCATCATCGGAAACGGTGCCGGTCTGGTCATGTCGACCCTGGACGTCGTCGCGTACGCCGGTGAGAACCACGGCAACGTGAAGCCCGCCAACTTCCTCGACATCGGTGGCGGCGCCTCCGCAGAGGTCATGGCGAACGGCCTGGAGATCATTCTCGGCGACCCGGACGTCAAGTCCGTGTTCGTCAACGTCTTCGGCGGCATCACCGCCTGCGACGAGGTCGCCAACGGCATCGTTCAGGCCCTTGAGCTGCTCAAGAGCAAGGGCGAGGAAGTCAACAAGCCCCTCGTTGTCCGTCTCGACGGCAACAACGCGGAGCTGGGTCGCAAGATCCTCTCCGACGCCAACCACCCGCTCGTGCAGCGCGTGGACACCATGGACGGCGCGGCCGACAAGGCCGCCGAGCTCGCCGCAGCTGCGAAGTAAGGAAGAGGGACTCCAAACACCATGGCTATCTTCCTCACCAAGGACAGCAAGGTCATCGTCCAGGGCATGACCGGTGCCACGGGCATGAAGCACACCAAGCTCATGCTGGCCGACGGCACCAACATCGTCGGCGGCGTGAACCCGCGCAAGGCCGGCACGTCCGTCGACTTCGACGGCACGGAGGTCCCGGTCTTCGGCTCGGTCAAGGAGGCCATGGAGAAGACGGGCGCGGACGTGTCCGTCCTCTTCGTGCCGCCGGCCTTCGCCAAGGCCGCCGTCGTCGAGGCGATCGACGCCGAGATCCCCCTCGCCGTCGTCATCACCGAGGGCATCGCGGTCCACGACTCGGCCGCCTTCTGGTCGTACGCCTCGGCCAAGGGCAACAAGACCCGCATCATCGGCCCGAACTGCCCCGGTCTCATCACCCCGGGCCAGTCCAACGCCGGCATCATCCCGGGCGACATCACGAAGCCGGGCCGCATCGGCCTGGTCTCGAAGTCCGGCACGCTGACGTACCAGATGATGTACGAGCTCCGTGACATCGGCTTCAGCTCCGCCGTCGGCATCGGTGGCGACCCGGTCATCGGTACGACGCACATCGACGCGCTCGCCGCGTTCGAGGCCGACCCCGACACCGACCTGATCGTCATGATCGGCGAGATCGGCGGCGACGCCGAGGAGCGTGCGGCCGACTACATCGCGAAGAACGTGTCGAAGCCGGTCGTCGGCTACGTCGCGGGCTTCACCGCCCCCGAGGGCAAGACGATGGGTCACGCCGGCGCGATCGTCTCCGGTTCGTCTGGCACCGCCCAGGCGAAGAAGGAGGCCCTTGAGGCCGCCGGCGTCAAGGTCGGCAAGACGCCGACCGAGACGGCGAAGCTGGCGCGCGCGATCCTCGCGGGCTGATCCGCAGCACCCGTTCACGGCGTCCGCCTGCGGCGCCGGCACGGTTTTCCGTAAGCACGTGGCCCGCACCCCGGAGACGGGGGGCGGGCCACGTGCGTTGTGCGACGCCTTCCGCGACCTCTCAGCGGGGCTGCGGAAGCAGGCGCTCCGGGCCGGCCTCGGGCTCGGCGCGGAGCTTGGCGCGCAGTTGCATGTCGTACGAGGACAGCCGCTGCGGTCCGCTGTGCGCGGGGACCCCACCGACCGGTTCGCCCGGAGGGCGCGGCGATTCGTACCGGGTCGGAGCGGTCGCGAGGGTGAACGCGGTCGCGCCGATGATCAGCGTGGTGAACGCGATGGCCGCCCGGGTCCAGAACCGGATTCTGCGCTCGCCGCCCGTCCGTACCGCCTCGCCCGGCGGGAGGCCGTCCGCCGGCTGGGCGAGCGCGAGCGTGCCGAGACGTTCCTGCAGCAGGGCGGACTGTTCCGCGGGGGTGCGGGCCTCGGCCACCTCCGGCAGCCGGCGGGCCACGACGGAGCGTGCGTACTCCAGTCGGCTCGCGGCGGCCGGGGTGGTGGCCTCGGTCTCGGCCGCGGTCTCGGGCAGGTCCAGACCGAGGCCGTCGTAGAGGACGAGGGTGCGGCGGTACGGGGGCGGCAGTTCGAGCAGGGCGTGCAGGAGGGCGCGGGGGACGGCGGCCGGTCCGGCCCCGTTCGCGGAGACGGCCTCGGATCCGGCTGCGGACGGCTCCGCGGGCGGCCCGCAGTCCGACGGCGCGCCCGTCGCCGCTGCCGCGGGCTCCGGCGCCGCGGTGGGTTCGTCGACGCGCCGGTGGCCGGGACGCAGGCGGTGCCAGGGGGACATCGCGTACTCGTACGCCGCCGCGCGCACCCAGCCCGCCGGATCGCGGTCGGTGGCGACCGCGGGCCAGCGCTGCCAGGCGAGCTGGAAGGCCCGCTCGACCGTCTCCCGGGCAAGCCGGTTGCGCCCGGTGAGGAGGTAGGCCTGGCGGACCAGGGAGGGTGCGGTGCGCGCGTAGAGCTCGTCGAAGGCCTGGGCGGGGGTGCGACGGCCCGGCTGCGGGAGGCCGCCGGGGTGCTCCGGCGCGGCGGGGGACTTCCCGCGGGCCGGGGTGGCGGGGTGATCCGTGCGCGCACGGACCCGTTCGGCGGGGCGATCCGTGCGGGCCGTTCCGGCGGGTCGGGCCGGGGCGGCGGTGGGGTTCGTGCGGGTTGTCCCGGCAGCGGCTTCCTCCGAGGCCTGCGGGGCGGCCGATGCCGGTGCGTCAGGTGCGTCCCGCGTATCGGGCGGGGGGCCGGTACGGGCCGGGGTGGCGCGGCCCTCGGTCCTGAGTTCTTCTTCGATGCCGGCGAGGAGCCCGGCGTACACCTCCCCCTTGTGACCGCGGGGGGTGGTGCGGCCCGTTTCCCAGGCGCGGACCGTTTCGCGGGTGACGCCCAGGATCGTCGCCACCTGTGCCTGCGACAGCGCCTTGGCCTCGCGCAGCCTTCGGCGCTCCTTCGGGGGCGGCAGGGGGTCCGGCGGCCCGGCGGTGGGAGCAGCGGGCGCGGCGGGCGCGGTGGGCGCCGTGGGAGCGACGGGTGCCCCGGGAGCAGCGGAGGTCGCGGGAGCGAGGGGTGCGGCGGGAGTGGTGGGCGCCGCGGGTGCGGAGGTGGTGGCGGACCGGAGGATGTGCGTCATGGACGAGCCTCCCCGGCCCCGGCCGCCTCTGTGGTCCCCGCGGCCCCCGCGACCCGCGTTGCACTGAATCGGACGAAAAAGTACATAAACGTATATTGAGCGACACGGCGGTCATTCACCCGTTACGTGAAGATGGCGCGTGTCGTGGGCAGCATGGCGACGTGAACCCGAACCCAGTGGCCCAGCCCCACCACCAGCACGAGCGCCACAACGAGCGCGAGCAGGGCAACGGGGGGCCGCGCTCCGCGGCGCCCGGGTCGTCCGCGGTGTTCGGACCCGTCGTGTCGTCCGCGTCGGTCGTCTGTCTGCTGCGCGGGGCGCTGGCCGCCGGGCTGGGGCTGGGGACGTTCGCCGTCGTGGTGATGGTGCTGTGGATCAGTTCGCCGTACCCGGACGCGGGCGCCGGAGCCGCGCTGCGCATCGCCGCCGGTCTGTGGCTGCTCGCGCACGGCGCCGACCTCGTGCGCGCCGAGACCCTGAGCGGGGTCGCCGCGCCCGTCGGGCTGACCCCGCTGCTCCTTGCCGCGCTGCCGCTGTGGCTCGCGCACCGGGCGGCCAGGGACGCGCTGGAGGAGGACGAGGACGAGGACGACCGGCGGAACGTGCCCTCCGGCTGGACGGCCTTCGGTGGCGTGACGGTCGGCTACCTGCTGGTGGGATGCGCCGCAGTGTTCTACGCAGCCGGGGGACCGCTGCCCGCCGAACCGCTCGGCGCGGCCGTGTACGTGCCACTCGTCGTGGCGACCGCCGCCGGGGCCGGGGTGTGGACCGCGTACGGGCGCCCGCGCGGCCCGCTGCCAGGATGGGTCCCGGAGGGCGTGCGGCGCGCCTTCGTGCGCGCCCGGCTCGCGGCCGCGGCGCGGGCGGCGGCAGCCGGGACGACGGCGCTGGTGGGCGGCGGGGCTCTGGTCGTCGGAGCGTCGCTGACCATGCACGCGGAGCTCGCGCAGCAGTCGTTCCAGCAGCTCGCGGGGGAGTGGTCCGGGCGGTTCGCGGTGCTGCTGCTGGCGCTGACACTGGTGCCCAACGCCGCCGTCTGGGCGGCTTCGTACGGGATCGGGCCGGGGTTCGGGCTGGGGACGGGGGCGACCGTCTCGCCGCTCGGGACGACGGGGGACGTCGCGCTGCCGGACTTCCCGCTGCTGGCGGCGCTGCCCGCACAGGTCCCTGCCACGCCGCTCAACTGGGCCGCTTCGGCAGCGCCGTTGGCGGCCGGGCTGGCGGTGGCGTGGTTCACCGTACGGGTGGCCGCGCCCGCGTATGCCGTACGGGAGGAGGCCTGGAGCCGGAGCAGGACGGCGGGTACGGCTGCGCTCGCCGGGGCCGGCTGCGGGGCGGCGACGGCGGTGCTGGCGGCGGCGTCGGGCGGACCGCTGGGCGCGGAACGGCTGGCGGAGTTCGGCCCGGTGTGGTGGGCCACGGGGCTGGGCGCGGCGGTCTGGACGGCGGGCGTGGGGACGCTCGGGGCACTGGGGCTACGGGCCTGGCGCCTGCGGGGGCCCTGGCGGGGATGGCGGGTTTTCCGGGTCTTCTCCGGTGGCGGGACCCAGGCGGCCTCCGGGGCTCCCGGGACCGGCGAGGACGCCGGGGACACCGTGACTTCCGGAGGGGCTGCCGGGTACGTGCCTCCCGTGGCCTCCTGGGTCTCGCTCGGGCGGGGGGCGCCTGGGGTACCTCTGCTGCCCGAGCCCCCCGTGGCACCCGTGGCCCCCGACGTACTTGCGATCCCTGACCCGCCCGGGGTGCCCGACGCGCTTGCGATCCCCGATCCGACTGTGGTCCCCGACGGACCCGCGGTTCCCGATCCGACTGTGGTCCCCGACGGACCCGCGGTTCCCGACCCGACTGTGGTCCCCGACGGGCCCGTTCCCGAGGCACCTGCGATCTCCGAGGTACTCGTGCTTCCCGACGCCCCTGCGATCCCCGCGACCCCCGCGATTCCCCCCACGCCCGATACCGCCCGGCCGCCTGTGACCCTCGAAACGTCCGCGGCTGCCGTGCCGCCCATGCCGCTCACGCCTCCCCCGGGCCCCCCGCCACCCGTGCCTCCCGTACCGAAAGAGCCTTTTGCGGCGCCGGCCGTCCCCGGGCCGGCCGAGGCCCCGGGTGCTACCGGAGACGGATCGCCGTACGCGGGGGAGGCCGACAACTGGCATGACAGCGAGGCGCGGGAGGCCCGGTGGGCGGCGTTGAGAGACGCGTCCGGGGGGCTGGTGCCGGAGCTTCCGGAGGAGCGGGAGCGGGGGGAGTAGAGGGCGGAGCGCCGGTCGTGCGGGCGCGGCGGAACAGCGGCTGCCCGCCCCCGACGAGCGCCCGCCGCTCCTACTCCTTCACTCCGAAGACCGGGATCAACGACTTGGGCAGTTCCTCGTTGCACGAGAGCTGTGCCGACTTCGTCAGGGAGTCCGCCACGCACGTGTAGTAGTCCCGGTACACCATCTGCACCGTGAACGTCGCCGCCACGATCGCCAGCGCCAGGCCCGCCGTCACCAGTCCGCTCACCGCTGCCGTCGTCTGCTGCCTGGTGGAAACGGGCGGGGCGGCAGCGGTGGCGGGCGGGGAGGTGGCGGCGGCAGCCGTGCTCGCGGCCGGCTTGTCGCGGAGGGCGCTGATGCCCCAGTACAGCGCCAGCGACCCGAGCAGCAGCGCGATCTCCCGCTGGGTGAACACCGCGAAGAAGAACGCCCACATGCCCGCGAGCAGCGCGTAGCGTGCCCTGCGCTGGGTCGGGTCCGTCGGGTCCCAGCGCAGCCCGGCGCCGGGGCCGTTCCCGGTGCCGTCGGGTCCGCCCTGGCCGCGGCCAGTTCCGCCGTTGCCGCCGAAGCCTCCGTTGCCCCGCCCCGGCTGGCGGTTGCTCCACTGGCCCGCCCAGGGGGACCGGGAGGAGGAGTCGTTGTCCGGGGTGTCGCCCTCGTCCTGCTTGCGGGGACGCCAGGGCTGATCCGGCCTGCCCTCGGGCGGCGGGGCGAACGGGTTGTCCTCGCGCGCGGAGGCTCCCGGCTCCTCCGTCTCGGAGGACGGGGACGAGGAGGACGACGGGCCCTCCCGGAGCAGCCTCCCATCGGCCGGCGGCACCGGGGATCCCGGCGACGTCGGCACGGCCGTCAGCGGCGGCTGCACCGGCAGCGGAGCGAACGGGTGGCGGAGAGCCGCGGTGCGGCGGCGTCGGTCCGTCATCTGGTGAACGTCTTCCCCTCGGACCTCCGTCGGCTCCCGGAGCGTTGTGCTCCGCAATGCGGCAGGTCGTATGTCGTCTGGTTTCTCCGCGCCCTTCGTCGCCCGGGGCGCGGAACGGGACGGAGTCCTGCCCTGACGCTACCTCCCGCCCGCGCACCCGTCCCGTGGGGGCGGCCCGGTGTGCCGGTATCGTTGCCAGCGGTCGACGCCTTCGTAGGGTTCCCCGTATCGGGGGGTGCGAGTCGTTCGTACGACCACACAAACCGCACGAGCCGCGAGAAAGAGACCCGCCGTGGCCTCCCCGCCCCCCGCAGCATCCGCCCTCTCCTCGGTCCACCCACCGGCCGCCGGGCGTCCTGCCCGTGTCGTCGTCCTGGTCTCCGGTTCCGGTACGAACCTCCAAGCCCTGCTCGACGCCATCGCCGCGGACGAGGGGTACGGAGCGGAGATCGTCGCGGTCGGCGCCGACCGCGACGGCATCGCCGGCCTGGAACGGGCCGCGGACGCCGGGATCCCCGCGTTCGTCCGCCGGGTGAGGGACTACGGGACGAGGGAGGAGTGGGACGCGGCGCTGGCCGCCGCCACCGCCGCCTACGAGCCCGATCTCGTCGTCTCCGCGGGGTTCATGAAGATCGTGGGCAAGGAGTTCCTCGCCCGCTTCGGCGGCCGGCTGGTGAACACCCACCCCGCCCTGCTGCCCAGTTTTCCCGGTGCGCACGGTGTCCGTGACGCCCTCGCGTACGGCGCGAAGGTCACCGGGTGCACGGTCCACTTCGTCGACGACGGCGTCGACACCGGCCCGATCATCGCCCAGGGCGTGGTCGAGGTCCGCGAGGAGGACGACGAAGCCGCGCTCCATGAGCGCATCAAGGAAGTCGAGCGCACGCTGCTCGTCGAGGTCGTGGGGCGTCTCGCCCGCAACGGCTACCGCATAGAGGGACGAAAGGTTCATGTCGGTGAACTCCGCTAACCCGGCCAACTCCAGCAACAAGAAGCCCATCGAGCGGGCGCTGGTCAGCGTCTACGACAAGACCGGTCTTGAGGAGCTGGCCCAGGGCCTGCACGAGGCGGGCGTCGAGCTGGTGTCGACGGGCTCCACCGCCGCGAAGATCGCCGCCACCGGCGTGCCGGTCACCAGGGTCGAGGAGCTCACCGGCTTCCCGGAGTGCCTGGACGGCCGGGTCAAGACCCTGCACCCCCGCGTGCACGCCGGCATCCTCGCCGACCTGCGGCTGGAGGACCACCAGCGGCAGCTGGCCGAGCTGGAGATCAAGCCCTTCGACCTGGTCGTGGTGAACCTCTACCCGTTCACGCAGACCGTCGCCTCGGGTGCCACCCCCGACGAGTGCGTCGAGCAGATCGACATCGGCGGCCCCTCCATGGTCCGCGCCGCCGCCAAGAACCACCCGTCGGTCGCGGTCGTCACCAGCCCCGAGCGGTACGCGGACGTCCTCGCGGCGGCCAAGGACGGCGGCTTCGACCTCGCCGCCCGCAAGCGCCTCGCGGGCGAGGCCTTCCAGCACACGGCCGCGTACGACGTGGCGGTGGCGGGATGGTTCGCCGACGGCTACGCGGCGCCCGACACGGAGTCCGGCAACGGCTCCGCCGCGGCCAGCTTCCCCGACTTCGTCGGGCGGACCTACACCCGCGAGAACGTCCTGCGCTACGGCGAGAACCCGCACCAGGGCGCCGCGCTCTACGTCGACGGCACGGGCGGTCTCGCCCAGGCCGAGCAGCTGCACGGCAAGGAGATGTCGTACAACAACTTCACCGACACCGACGCCGCCCGCCGTGCCGCCTACGACCACGCCGAGCCCTGCGTGGCGATCATCAAGCACGCCAACCCGTGCGGCATCGCCATCGGTGACGACGTCGCCGAGGCCCACCGCAAGGCGCACGCCTGCGACCCGCTCTCGGCCTTCGGCGGTGTGATCGCCGTCAACCGCCCGGTCAGCGTCGCGATGGCGGAGCAGGTCGCGGAGATCTTCACCGAGGTCATCGTCGCTCCGGGGTACGAGGACGGGGCCGTCGAGGTGCTGGCCCGCAAGAAGAACATCCGGGTACTGCGCTGCGACGGCGCCCCCTCGGCCGAGGTCGAGGTCAAGCCGATCGACGGCGGCGCCCTCCTCCAGGTCACCGACCGCCTCCAGGCCGAGGGCGACGACCCGGCGCACTGGACGCTGGCCACCGGCGAGGCCCTGTCCGCGGAGGAGCTGCGGGAACTGTCCTTCGCCTGGAAGGCCTCCCGCGCGGTCAAGTCCAACGCGATCCTGCTCGCCAGGGGCGGCGCGTCCGTCGGCGTCGGCATGGGCCAGGTCAACCGGGTCGACTCCGCGAAGCTGGCCGTCGAGCGGGCGGGCGAGGAGCGGGCGCGCGGCTCGTACGCCGCGTCCGACGCCTTCTTTCCGTTCCCGGACGGGCTGGAGATCCTGCTGGACGCGGGCGTCAAGGCCGTGGTCCAGCCCGGCGGTTCGGTCCGTGACGAGCTGGTCGTGGAGGCCGCGAAGAAGGCGGGCGTGACGATGTACTTCACCGGTACGCGTCACTTCTTCCACTAGTACCTCGGCGGCGGCGCACGCGAAAGGCCGCCGGTACCCCGCGAGGAGCGGGGTACCGGCGGCCTCCGTCGTGCCGGGTGCGGCGGTGGATCAGCCGCGCGGGCGGTTGAACCAGGCGGCGCCGTCGGACTTGCCGACGAACACGGCGATCAGGATCGCCATGACGGTGTGGGCCAGGCCGACGAGGATGAACGGGTAGATGCCGAGGATCGCGGTGATGATGCCGAACACCAGCGCCGTGATGCGGATCCCGTTGCCGCCCTTGCCGAACTTCGCGCCGAGGACGATCGCCAGGACACCCCAGGCGAGCACGGCCACCGTGGCCGCCCACAGGGCACCGGTGGAGAAGTCGGCCAGCTGCTCGAACTGGACGTCCTTCTTGAGTTCCTCGGAGTTCTGGGCCGCGCTGATCGTGGCGGCGGACAGTGCGAACAGGATCGCGCCGATGACCTGGAGACCGCCGATGACGAAGAGCATCACGCGGGCGGCCTTCACCCCGCCGGGCATCTCCTGCGGGCCGCCGTAGCTGCCGTACGGGTCGGCGGGCTGGCCCTGCGGGTAGCCGTAACCCTGCTGCGGGACGCCCTGCGGGGCCTGCTGCGGGTAGCCGTAGCCGGGCTGGCCCTGCTGGGGCTGGCCGCCCTGGGGCTGGCCGTAGGGACTGTTGGGGTCGCCGAAGCTCACTAGCGATTCCTCCGTTGACGGTGCTGGGGACGGTGCGGGCCGAGCGGAGGAAGATACGTGAGAACCAGCGGTGTGCCCCCCCTGCGTGCCGCGTGCTGCGCGCCACATCGTGGTATTACCGTCGGCTTTTTGTCCAGCCGGAAGCACTATGCGTTGTGTAAGTGCAATGTTCGACCGCCGCTGACGGCCGTGCGGAACCGGCGAATTGGAACCTCGCCCCCGTCTTCCGCGAAGATGGGGGCATGACTGCCCAGATTCTCGACGGCAAGGCCACCGCAGCCGCGATCAAGTCCGAACTCACCGGCCGCGTGGCGGCCCTGAAGAGCCGGGGAATCACTCCCGGGCTCGGCACCCTGCTTGTCGGCGACGACCCGGGCAGCAAGTGGTACGTGGCGGGCAAGCACCGCGACTGCGCCCAGGTCGGCATCGCGTCCATCCAGCGCGAACTGCCGGACACCGCCTCCCAGGAGGAGATCGAGGCTGTCGTACGGGAACTCAACGAGGACCCCGCCTGCACCGGCTACATCGTCCAACTCCCGCTCCCCAAGGGCATCGACACCAACCGCGTCCTGGAACTCATGGACCCGGCCAAGGACGCCGACGGCCTGCACCCGATGAGCCTCGGCCGCCTGGTCATCGGTGAGACCGGCCCGCTGCCCTGCACCCCGTACGGCATCGTCCAGTTGCTCCGCCACCACGGCGTCGAGATCGCCGGCGCGCACGTGGTCGTCGTCGGCCGCGGCATCACCATCGGCCGCCCGATGCCGCTGGTGCTCACCCGCAAGTCGGAGAACGCGACCGTCACCCAGTGCCACACCGGCACCCGCGACCTCTCCCACCACCTGCGCCAGGCCGACATCATCGTGGCAGCCGCCGGTGTGCCGCACCTGATCAAGCCCGAGGACGTCAAGCCGGGCGCGGCCATCCTGGACGTCGGCGTGAGCCGCGACGAGAACGGCAAGATCGTCGGCGACGTGCACCCGGGCGTCACCGAGGTCGCCGGCTGGGTCGCTCCCAACCCGGGCGGCGTCGGCCCGATGACCCGCGCCCAGCTCCTCGTCAACGTCGTCGAGGCGGCCGAACGCGCCGCCGACGCCGCAGACGCGGGCTGAGGGGCCACCCCCGATGCCCGGCAAGGCAGACGACCGCGGCGCGCGCGGCACCGAACCGGAAGCGACCGGGCCGACGGCCGCGGCCGACACGGCGGGCGCGGCCGAGGTGACGGCCACCACCGGAGCGACCGCCGGGACCGGCGCCGCGGAGGCGACCGGAGCGACCGCCGGGACCGAGCAGAGCGACGCGAACCGGAGGGCCGGGGCGAGCGCTGTTCCCGCCGGCTCCGGTGCGTTCGAGGTGCCGGACGAGGCGGACGCGGTCGACGGAGTCGACGGGGCCAAGGGCGTCGTCAGCGCTCCCGGCCCCGACGGGCCCGTGCGCACCACCCGCCGCTTTCCCCTGTTCACCCGGGACACCGCCCGCCCCGAGGGCGGCGGGCGGGCCGCGCCGCGCGACGCCCCGGCGCCCGCCCGCCAGTGGCCGCTGATCGCCGTCCTCGGCATGACGGCGCTCGGGCTGCTGCTCGTCGCGGTGGACGCGTTCGGGATCGGATTCCGGCTGGGCACGGTGCTGGTGGGGGTCGCGCTGCTCACCGGTGCGGTACTGCGCTGGTTCCTGCCGTCGGTGGGCATGCTCGCGGTCCGCTCCCGCTTCACCGACATCGTGACCTACGGAGCGCTGGGCCTGACGATCACGCTGCTGGCGATGATGGCGCAGCCCAACGGGCTGAAGATCCCCATCCTGGAGTCGGTGGTCCGCTTCACGGTGCGCTGAGCACGCGCCGCGGGGAACGGCCGTTCCCCGCGAAAGGCCGGTGGCCGGTTCCTTCCCGTTCCGCGGGGAGGAACCGGCCACCGTCATGTACGGGCCCACGCCGCGGCGCCCGCGCCCGGTGTGGGGGATGCCACAGACGGGGCGGTGGCGCGCAGTTGCACGCCGTCAGGTAGGACCCGGGAAACCATGTGGCCGGGGGTGCCGCGGAGCGTTCGAACGAAAGATCCGCGGGCAGAAGTGGAGGGAACCGTTCCGGTATTGGACGTCGTCTTGGTGTCCGGCCGGAGCCTGGCGTTCCACTGCGGAACACCGCAAGAAACATGTTTCACGCGAAGGCATCGAAAGGTGGACTTGTAGTGACATGAGGGATGCCGGGAGGCAGAGGGCAGGGCTACGGCAATCCGCACACAGCATCGGTGGGACACTGGTTCAGGCGATCGGGACGAGAGGCGCGCAACGGCGTGCGCCGGTGTTCCGATCCGCTCCCGTGCGCTCCCACCCCAGGAACTGACATCCTGGCTTCGCGCATCCCTCTGGGTAGCCAGGTTTCCCCAGGTTCTCGGGGACACGGGCAGGGGGCAGGGAAAGAGCGCGGGGCACATCAGGAACGTACGGGGGGACAAGGGGGAAGCAATGCCTCGTTGGAAAGCGCTGCCGGAGGGACTCGACCCGCAGGTCAGGGAGTTCGCGAACCAGCTGCGCAGGCTCGTGGACCGCAGCGGTCTGAGCATCGCTGCCGTGGCGGACCGCACCGGGTACAGCAAGACGTCCTGGGAGCGCTATCTGGGCGGACGGCTGCTCGCTCCCAAGGGCGCGGTCGTCGCGCTGTCCGAGGTGACCGGGACCAATCCCGTGCACCTCACCACCATGTGGGAGCTCGCCGAGCGCGCCTGGAGCCGCTCCGAGATGCGCCACGACATGACGATGGAGGCCATCCGGATCTCGCAGGCGCGTGCCGCGCTGGGCGAGTTCGGGCAGCCCGCCGCGAAGACCGGCCGGGCGACGCGCAAGCAGAGCAGTGCCGCTCCGCCCGCGCGCCCCGGCTCGGACTCCGGCCCGCTGACGACCACCGGCTCCCAGCGGGCGGCCAAGCCGAACACCGACGCGTTCGACATGACCACCAACCTGAAGATCCCCGACGAGCTCCGGCAGCGCACGGGGCAGGGGAAGCCTTCGGCGCCGGGCGCGGGCACCGCTCTCGGCGCCGGTGCGGGCCTGGGTGCGGGCAAGGGTGCCCGGAGCACCGCGCGCGCCGAGCGTGACTTCGCCAGCGACTTCGAACGCGGTTTCCACCAGGGCCAGAGCTACAACAGCCCGTCGGCCTCCGCGCCGACGGGACGGCCCGGCTCCGGTTCCGGCGGTCCGGGCGGACACAGCCGCCCCTCGGTGCCCGAGCCGTCGCACCCCTCCCACCAGTCGCCGCCGAACTCGGCGCCGGACCGGCAGCGTCAGCGGCGCAAGCTGACGATGTTCCTGGCGGGCGTCGTCGGCGCGCTGCTCGTGATCGTCGCCGCCGTTCTGCTGACCGGCGGGGACGACAAGGAGAAGGACCCGACGGCGGGCAAGACGCCGGTGGCCTCGCAGACCGAGGCGCCCGCGGAGAAGCTGCCGCCGGGCGTCAAGTGCACCGGCAAGGACTGCGACGGCAAGGACCCCGAGGCGATGGGCTGCGGCGGCGAGTACGCCGTCACGTCCGCGCGCGGCAAGGTCGGCGCGACCAGCATCGAGGTCCGCTACAGCAAGACCTGCGGCGCGGCCTGGGCCCGTATCACCGGCGCGGCCGGCGGCGACAAGGTGACCGTGTCCTCGGACACCTCGGCCGCGGGGCAGAACGGGGTGGCGGGCGCGGACAGCAGCGCCTACACCAAGATGGTCCAGGCGGCCACGGCCGACGAGGCGAAGGCCTGCGCGACGCTGAAGTCCGGCCAGAAGGGCTGCACGGTCGCCGAGTAGGGGCCGGGTAAAGAAAAACACGACGCCGGATGCATGTCCGCCGCCCTCCGGGGAAGGCGGACCTCATCCCCCCACGGGTGTACGCCAACCCCGGGACGGCCGTCCGCGCTCCCCCCCCTCTGCGCGGGCGGCCGTCGGCGTCTCCGCGCCCCGCGGCGGCGCGCCGGGACGGTGCGGCCGGGTTTCGTACCGTCCGGGGCGGATGATGTGCGGCGTCCCACAGGGACCCGGGGATCCCGTCCTGCCGGGGTCCGATAGCCTGACGGGCGGATATCTCTCCACATCGAGATATCCCGCACAGAGGGGCCGGGACCCCCGCCACTTCGCCTGTCTTACGGAGATCGCCATGACCCGCACTCCCGTGAATGTCACCGTCACCGGCGCGGCCGGCCAGATCGGCTACGCGCTGCTCTTCCGCATCGCCTCGGGCCACCTGCTCGGCCAGGACGTGCCGGTCAAGCTGCGTCTCCTGGAGATCCCGCAGGGCCTGAAGGCCGCTGAGGGCACCGCCATGGAGCTCGACGACTGCGCCTTCCCGCTGCTCCAGGGCATCGAGATCACCGACGACCCGAACGTCGGCTTCGACGGCGCCAACGTCGCGCTGCTCGTCGGCGCCCGCCCCCGTACCAAGGGCATGGAGCGCGGCGACCTGCTCTCCGCCAACGGCGGCATCTTCAAGCCGCAGGGCAAGGCCATCAACGACAACGCCGCGGACGACATCCGTGTGCTCGTCGTCGGCAACCCGGCCAACACCAACGCGCTCATCGCGCAGGCCGCCGCCCCGGACGTACCGGCGGAGCGCTTCACCGCGATGACCCGCCTGGACCACAACCGTGCGCTCTCGCAGCTCTCGAAGAAGACCGGCACCCCGGTCTCCGAGCTGAAGAAGCTCACGATCTGGGGCAACCACTCCGCCACCCAGTACCCGGACATCTTCCACGCCGAGGTGGCCGGCAAGAACGCCGCCGAGGTCGTCAACGACGAGCAGTGGCTGGCCGACACCTTCATCCCGACCGTCGCCAAGCGCGGCGCCGCGATCATCGAGGCCCGCGGCGCGTCCTCGGCCGCCTCCGCCGCCAACGCCGCGATCGACCACGTGCACACCTGGGTCAACGGCACGGCCGCCGGCGACTGGACCTCGATGGGCATCCCGTCGGACGGTTCCTACGGCGTCCCCGAGGGTCTCATCTCGTCCTTCCCGGTCACCTGCAAGGACGGCAAGTACGAGATCGTCCAGGGCCTGGAGATCAACGACTTCTCCCGCGCCCGCATCGACGCCTCGGTCCAGGAGCTCAAGGAAGAGCGCGACGCGGTGCGTGAGCTCGGCCTGATCTGACCGGTCGACGGACGGAGTCCGGCGCAGCGTCCCGAAGCCCGGGAGGCCCTCAGGGGCCGATGGGTGCGAGGGGCGCGTGGAGGAGCTGTGCGCGACGCGGTGCGTGAGCTCGGCCCGATCCGACCGCGCAGGATCTACGCGTATCGCTGTGCGTGCTCGGCCTGATCCGAGACAGAACCCAATAAAGCCCCCCGGCGGTCCTACCGCCGGGGGGCTTTGTGTGCGCCAGAGTGTTGTGCTCCTGCTGTGGAATGTAGTACTTCTTATACATGAGCGAGCAGGTGCACAACAGAATGGCTGTCGTGAGAGCCGAGCGGAAGGTGTCGCGGCAGGCTCTCGCCGAGGCGGTGGGCGTCCACTACCAGACCATCGGCTACATCGAGCGCGGGCAGTACAACCCGAGCCTCGATCTCGCCCTGAAGGTCGCCGCGTTCTTCGAGCTGCCGGTGGAGGCGCTGTTCTCCCTGGAGCCGTTCGGCCCGCTCACGCAGGAGATCTACGGGAGGAAGGCACAGCCATGAACTCGACCGCCGACAAGACCGAGTTGACGGGATACGACCGGCGCATGCGGGCGCTGATGAACGATCCGCGGGGACGCGTCCTGCACGCGACGAAGGGCCGTCGCCGGGCCGCTGTCGCCGCGAGCGTGGGTCTCACCGCCGCGGCGGTGACCCTCGTCGCGCGGATGTTCACGTACGACGAGCTGTGGGCCGCCTTCGCCCTCCTCCCCGTTCTCCTCCTCTGGTGCCTGGCCACCGGAGCGCTCAACAGTGCCACCCGGGGCCTGTTCGAGCTGCGCGTCCGGGCCCTGGACGAACGTCAGCTTCTGGAGCGCGAGCGGGCCCGCAGTGCGGCGCACATGATGACCGGGGCGCTCATCTTCGGCGCGGCGGTCGGCCTGTGGGTGAGTACGGTCCTCGGCGACGGTCACCTCACGCGCGCGTACGTCGCGCCGCTGCTCGCCGGTGTCTTCGTCCTCCACTGGATGATGCCGCTGTGGATCGCGGGCCTCCTCGCGCAGGACGCCCCGGCGGACGACTCCGCCGACGACGGCGAGGGCCCTTCTTACGGCTGAATCCCCACGACCTGTTCCGGTCGGCTGCCCGGGACCTACCATGTCCCCTTGCCGGTACAGGAGTTCAAGCGGCGGAGGGGGACGGGCCATGGCGCAGGCCGACGACCCGGCGCGCGCGGTTCGGGACGGGGCGGGAGCGGGGGAGGGGGACGGCGGGCAACCCCTGTATGCGCGCTCCCCGTTCAGCGCGGCGAAGCCGCGAGGACGGTTCCGGTTCCGCTTCACGCCGCCCAACGTCCTCCTCGTGGTGCTCGGGCTCCTGGTCGGAGTCGGCACGGGGTGGATCGTCCAGGACCCCGTTGCCGCTCCGGCCACGCCGTCGCCTGCCCCGCCCGCGGCGCGGCAGGCCGCGCCGCTGGCGCCGAAGCCCCGGCCTCCGGTCAAGGCCCCATCGGAGAAGGTGACTTCGCGGCTGCCCGGGGCGTCCGGGACCCCCGTACTTCCTCCCGACTCCGCCGTGATCCGGGACCCCTCCGGTGTCACCCTCGCCGTTCCCGTCGGCTGGCGGCGCGAGGTGGCGGGCTCCGTGCACTACCGGTCGTCCGACTCCCCGCACTCCCGCTTCCTCCGGTTCTGGCCGCTCGCCGGGACCCGGACGAGTGCGACCCGTGCGCTGCGGGTCACCGTCGCGTCCCACCGGCAACGGCCCGGCTACGAGCTGCACGCCCTGCACCCCACCACCCGCGGCTCGGCCGAGCTCGTCCACTCGTACGACAGCCCGCGGACCGGGCAGCGGCTGACGCTCGTCCAACGGGTGTTCCCGACCACCGACGGCCGGCGCCACGTCCTCGCGGTGGCCGGGCCCGCCGCCGAGTGGCCCCGCCAGCGGACCGTCCTGGAAACGGCCCTGCGGCACTTCGCCCCCGGCGAGGAGTGACCCGCAGCACCCCCGGATCTCGGCGCTTCCGCCCGGGGCCCTGGAAACTCCGGGCCCTGGAAACTCCGGGCCTTTGGAGCTCCGACCCCTCCGAGCTCCGACCCTTGCACGCGTGAGCGTTCCGGCGGCCTCATATCTTGATCAAGTTCACCCGCGAACATCCCGCGCCCGGAGGCACCCCATGCCCGAACTGTTCCGCAGCAAGCCCGACACCCTGGTCGTCGCTCTGAGCGACCGCGAGGAGATCCTCGGCGAACTCCGCCGCGCCCTCGCGTCCGCCGACGACGCCGAGCGCCCCGGCCTCGGCCGCGCCATCGCTCTCGTGGAAGCGGTCCCGTCCCGTTCGGAGGCCGAACTGCGCGGCCTGTGGGCCCGGGAGCGCATCGCATCCACGGGCTTTCCCCTGGCGGACCTCAAGCCCGACTCGATCGCCGCCGTCCGGGCCCTGCGCAAGGCCGAGCCCGGCCTGCGGCTCGTGCAGGCGCTGGCCCTCACCAAGCTCGCGGCCGCCCCGGACGCACAGCAAGCCTGATCGGGTCTTATGTCCGGCCTGTAAGTGACTCATGGCACTTTCGGCCACGTATTCGGCATGCTTTCGGCCCGCCGGGGGAGGGGTCCCGCCGCCAGTTCCACCGGTGTGGAACAAAACGGGAAACGGAAGGCGAAAACGACGTGTCGGCTGAAAAGACCATTCATGTGGGCGGGGTGTGGCAGGAAGCCATGTCCGGTGCCACGCGGGACATCCTCGACCCCGCGGACGCGAAGGCGTTCGCCGTGGTCGCCGAGGGTGGGGTCGAAGACGTCGACGCCGCAGTCGCCGCCGCGAGCAAGGCCTTCGCCGGTGGCGAGGGCGCCTGGCCGCGGACCCCCACCGCCGAGCGCGCAGCCCTGCTGCGCCGTGTCGCGGACCTCCTGCAGCGCGACCGCGAGGAACTGGGCCGGCTGGAGGCCCAGGACGCGGGCAAGACCGTGGAGGAGGGACGCGTCGACATCGACTGCGTCACCGACGCCTTCCGCTACTTCGCCGACCTGGTGATCGGCGAGGGCGGCGGCCGGGTCGTGGACGCCGGTTCGCCGGAGATCCACAGCGTCGTCGTGCACGAGCCGGTGGGCGTGTGCGCGCTGATCACCCCGTGGAACTACCCCCTGCTCCAGGCCAGCTGGAAGATAGCCCCGGCGCTCGCCGCGGGCAACACCTTCGTGATCAAGCCCAGCGAGATCACGCCGATGACGACGGTCGCGCTGATCGCCCTGCTCGTCGAGGCGGGCCTGCCCGCGGGCGTCGCGAACATCGTCACCGGACCCGGCGCCTCGGTCGGCGCCCGGATGGCCGAGCACCCGGACGTCGACCTCGTCTCCTTCACCGGCGGCCTGGTCAGCGGTACGAAGGTGATGCAGGCGGCCGCCGAGACGGTCAAGAAGGTCGCCCTGGAGCTGGGCGGCAAGAACCCGAACGTGGTCTTCGCCGACGCCTGCGCGACCGAGGAGGGCTTCGACACGGCCGTCGACCAGGCCCTGAACGCCGCCTTCATCCACAGCGGGCAGGTCTGCTCCGCCGGAGCGCGGCTCATCGTCGAGGAGTCCGTGCGCGAGCGCTTCGTCGCCGAACTCGCCCGCCGTGCCGAGCGGATCCGGATCGGGCGGGGCACCGGGAAGGGCGTCGAGTGCGGACCGCTGGTCTCCGCCCAGCAGCTGGAGAAGACCGAGTACTACGTCGCCGCGGCCATCGAAGAGGGCGCGACCGTGCGCGCCGGCGGCAAGCGGCCCGAGGGCGACGGCTACGAGGGGTACTTCTACCGGCCGACCGTCCTCGACGGCTGCCACCGCGAGATGCGTGTCGTCCGGGAGGAGACCTTCGGGCCGATCCTCACCGTCGAGACGTTCACCACCGAGGACGAGGCGATCGCCCTCGCCAACGACACCGAGTACGGGCTCGCGGGCGGCGTCTGGTCCGCCGACCCCGGCCGCGCCCGCCGGGTGGCCGCGCGGCTGCGGCACGGCACCGTCTGGATCAACGATTTTCACCCCTACCTGCCGCAGGCCGAGTGGGGCGGATTCGGCAAGTCCGGCATCGGCCGGGAGCTGGGCCCGGCGGGCCTGGCCGAGTACCGGGAGTCCAAGCACATCTACCAGAACCTGGCCCCGAAGCCGGTTCGCTGGTTCGCGGGCTGACACCTCGGGCCGAGGCGGGAGGCGGCGACCGAGGTGACCGCGCCCCGGGGGGCCCGGAGGACCGCCTGCCCGTCGCGGCCACCGGCCCCCCGCCGGGCCCATCGGCCCACCCACCTGAGCGGCCCTGCCGCCCCCTCACCCCGTCGCGCCGGGCGGCGGGGCCAGGACCCCTGGCCCCGACCCGTCCCGACCGCCCTCTTACGCGCAGCACCTTCCGTACGAACAGGAGAGCATCCATGCCCGATCCCACCCACGAGTACGACTATGTCGTCGTCGGCGGCGGAACCGCCGGTTCGGTGATCGCCTCCCGCCTCACCGAGGACCCCTCCGTCCGTGTCGCCGTCATCGAGGGCGGCCCCTCCGACGTCGACCGCCCCGACGTCCTCACCCTCCGGCGCTGGATGGGCCTCCTCGGCGGCGAGCTGGACTACGACTACCCGACCACCGAGCAGCCACGCGGCAATTCGCACATCCGGCACAGCCGGGCCCGCGTCCTCGGTGGCTGCTCCTCGCACAACACCCTCATCGCGTTCAAGCCGCTGCCGTCCGACTGGGACGAGTGGGAGGCGAACGGCGCCGAGGGCTGGGGTGCGGCGGCCATGGACCCGTACTTCTCCAAGCTCCGCAACAACATCGTCCCGGTCGACCGGAAGGACCGGAACGCGATCGCCCGCGACTTCGTCGACGCCGCGCAGAGCGCCCTCGGCGTGCCGCGCGTCGAAGGGTTCAACAACAAGCCCTTCGAGGACGGCGTCGGCTTCTTCGACCTCGCCTACCACCCGGAGGACAACAAGCGGTCCTCCGCCTCGGTCGCGTACCTGCACCCGTTCCTGGACCGCCCCAACCTCCACCTGATGCTGGAGACCTGGGCGTACCGGCTGGAGCTGGAGGGCACCCGGGCGCGCGGCGTCCACGTCCGCACCAAGGACGGCGAGGAGGTCCTCGTCCGGGCGACCCGCGAAGTCCTGGTCTGCGCGGGCGCGGTGGACACCCCGCGACTGCTCATGCACTCCGGGATAGGCCCGGCGCGCGACCTCGAAGCGCTCGGCATACCCGTGGCCCTCGATCTCCCGGGCGTCGGCGAGAACCTGCTCGACCACCCCGAGTCGGTCATCGTCTGGGAGACCGACGGGCCGATCCCCGAGAACTCGGCGATGGACTCCGACGCGGGCCTGTTCGTCAAGCGGGACCCGGAGCACGCGGGTCCGGACCTGATGTTCCACTTCTACCAGATCCCCTTCACCGACAACCCGGAGCGGCTGGGGTACGAACGCCCCGCCCACGGTGTGTCGATGACCCCGAACATCCCCAAGCCGCGCAGCCGCGGCCGGCTCTTCCTCACCAGCGCCGACCCGGCCGTGAAGCCCTCCCTCGACTTCCGGTACTTCACCGACGAGGACGACTACGACGGCCGCACCCTTGTCGACGGCATCCGCATCGCCCGCGAGATCGCGAAGACCGAACCGCTCGCCGGCTGGCTGACCCGAGAGGTCTGCCCCGGTCCCGACGTCGTCTCCGACGAGGACCTCAGCGAGTACGCCCGCAAGGTCGCGCACACCGTGTACCACCCGGCCGGCACCTGCAAGATGGGTGCCGCCGAGGACGAACTCGCCGTCGTCACACCAGACTTGAAGATCAAGGGCCTCGAAGGCATCCGCATTGCCGACGCGTCCGTCTTCCCGACCATGACCGCCGTGAACCCGATGATCGGCGTCCTGATGGTCGGCGAGAAGTGCGCGGAGTTGCTCGTCCGTCCCACCGCAGCTCCGGGAGGCGCCGCGTAATGTCCAGTACCCACGCAGGAACCGCAGAGGCCACCGGGACCGCGCAGAGCGCCGGGGACGACGTCGTCTTCTCCGTACGCAACCTGTGGAAGGTCTTCGGCCCCAAGGCCGAGAAGATCCCCGGCAACGCCGAGTACGCCGACCTGTCGGTCGAGGAGCTCCGCGCCCGCACCGGCTGCACCGCCGCCGTCCGCGACGTCTCCTTCGACGTCCGCAAGGGCGAGGTCTTCGTCGTCATGGGCCTCTCCGGCTCCGGCAAGTCGACGCTGGTCCGCTGCCTGACCCGGCTCATCGAGCCGACCTCAGGCTCGCTCGCCATCGACGGCGAGGACGTCCTGGCCATGGACAAGGGCCGGCTGCGCGAACTGCGCAGGCACCGCGCCGCCATGGTCTTCCAGCACTTCGGCCTGCTCCCGCACCGCACGGTCCTCGACAACGTCGCCTACGGCCTGGAGATCCAGGGCATGGGCAAGTCCGAGCGCCGCGCCAAGGCCGCCGAGGTCGTCGCCAAGGTCGGCCTGCAAGGGCTGGAGAACCGCCGTCCGGGCCAGCTCTCCGGCGGCCAGCAGCAGCGCGTGGGCCTGGCCCGCGCCCTCGCCGTCGACCCCGAGGTCCTGCTGTTCGACGAGCCGTTCAGCGCACTGGACCCGCTGATCCGCCGCGACATGCAGGAAGAGGTCTGCCGGCTGCACGACGAAGAGGGCCGCACCATGGTCTTCATCACCCACGACCTCAGCGAGGCCCTGCGCATCGGCGACCGCATCGCCCTGATGCGCGACGGGCGGGTCGTCCAGATGGGCACCCCCGAGGAGATCGTGGGCTCGCCCGCCGACGACTACGTACGGGACTTCGTCCGCGACGTGCCGCGCGAGCAGGTCATGACGGCCCGCACCGCGATGCGCCCCCCGGTGGGCGACGAGGCCGAGCAGGGCGCGTCCGTCGCCCCCGGCGTCACCGTGTCCGAGGCCATCGAGGCGGTCGTCCGCACCGGAGGCGTCGTCCGGGTCGTCGACAACGGCCGCTGCCTGGGCGTCGTCGACCACCAGGGCCTGCTCGCCGTGGTGGCGGGCCTGGGCGCCGACTTCCCGGCCGCTACGGGTGCGACGGGTACGTCCGCCGGCGCGGGCGTACCGCGGCCCGACGCCGCCACCGGTACCACCGGCGAGGTGATCCCCGCATGACGGCTCCCACGATCTCCGCCACCGCGCGCGACCAGCGCGAGAAACCCTCCCCCGCGGACGGCAGGCCCGCCCCGGCCGGGAAGTTCCGCACGGTCCTGCACCACCGCGCCGGCCGCAAGCTCCTGCCGCTCGCCGTCGCCGTCCTGGTGCTGCTGCCGCTGGGCGCCGCACTGTGGGGCGGCGGCGGCTGGCCCGCCGCCCAGACCGTGGACGTGTCCGGACCCCTCGACGACGCCAACGACTGGGTCCTCGACAACCGCGACACCCACCCCCTCTTCCTCTACTTCCTGCTCCACCTCTCCAACTCCGCCACCAGCGCCGTCGACGCCGTGTACGCGGGCCTCGCCCAGCTCGGCTGGGTCGGCGTCACCGCCGGCGCCGTGCTGCTCGCCTGGCGGGCCGGGGGCCTGGGCCGCAGCGGACTGAAGGTGGCGGCCACCGCGCTCGCCGCGTTCGCCGTCTGCGGTGCGCTCGGCATGTGGGACCCGACGCTGATGACGATCGCCCTGATGATCGTCGCGGTGGCCGCCGCGTCCCTGGTCGGCGTCGTCCTCGGTCTCGCGGCCGGGCTCTCCGACCGCTTCGACCGGATCCTGCGCCCCGTCCTGGACACCATGCAGGTACTGCCCGCGTTCGCCTACCTGCTGCCGTTCGTGCTGGTCTTCGGCACCGGCACGCCCGCCGCCCTGCTGTGCACCGTCATCTACGCCGCCCCGCCGATGGCCCGCCTCACCGCGCTCGGCATGCGCGGCGCGGACGCCGGAGTGCTGGAGGCCGCCACCTCGCTCGGCTCCAACGGCTGGCAGCGGCTGCGCACGGCCCGGCTGCCGCTGGCCCGCAAGGAGATGCTGCTCGGCCTCAACCAGACGATCATGATGGCGCTCTCCATGGTGGTCATCGCGGCGCTGGTCGGCGCGGGCGGCCTCGGCGAGGAGGTCTACTCCGCGCTGTCCACGGTCGACGTCGGCAAGGCGCTCGCCGCGGGCATCCCGATCGTGCTGATCGCGATCTGGCTGGACCGTACGACCGCCGCCGCGGGCGACCGCATCGGCGACTCCGCCTCCTCCGCCGCGCCCTCGGGCCGCGGCAGGTTCCTGCACGGCCGGTGGGCCTGGGCCCTGGTGGCCGCGGGCACCGTCGCCGCCGCGGTCGCGGGACGCCTCGCCGGTGCCCGGCTGTGGCCCGAGGCCTGGACGTACGGCATCTCCACCCCGGTCAACAAGGCCCAGGAGTGGATCACCGAGAACCTGTCGTCCGGCGTCCCGGTCCTCGGCGGCACCGAGGTGTGGTCCCAGAACTTCACCCTGTGGGTCCTCAACCCCCTGCACGACGGCCTGACCTGGCTCCCCTGGTGGGCACTGCTGCTGCTCGTCGCGGGCGTGGCCTGGCTGGTCGGCACCTGGGGCACCGCGCTGACCGCGACCCTCGCGATGGCCGGGATCGGCGTCCTGGGCGTCTGGGACAAGTCCCTCAACACGCTCTCCCAGGTCCTGGCGGCCCTCGTCGTCACCCTCGTGATCGGCTTCGCGGTCGGCATCATGGCCGCCCGCGCCCGCCGCTTCGAACGTGTCGTACGACCGGTGCTCGACGCGATGCAGACGATGCCGCAGTTCGTGTACCTGATCCCGGTCGTCGCCCTGTTCGGGGTGACCCGCGCCTCCGCGATCATCGCGGCCGTCGTGTACGCGCTGCCCGCGGTCATCCGCATCACCACCCAGGGGCTGCGCGAGGTCGACCCGGCCGCCATGGAAGCATCCCGTTCCCTCGGTGCCGGGTCCCGCCAGCAGCTCCTCCAGGTCCAGCTCCCGCTGGCCCGCCCCGCCCTCCAGCTCGCCGTCAACCAGGGTGTCGTGCTCGTCCTGGCGGTGGTCGTCGTCGGCGGCCTCGTCGGTGGCGGCGCGCTCGGCTACGACGTCGTCAAGGGCCTGTCCCGCGGCGAGATGGGCATCGGCATGACCGCCGGCGCGGCGATCGTCTGCCTCGGCCTGGTCCTGGACCGCCTCACCCAGCCCGCGAAGGCACGTGCCCGCAAGGGTGCCTGAGCCTGCCGCACCACTCGCTCCCGCTCCTCCGTCTTCGCTTTCCCGCCAGAGAAGAGAGATCAGCGTCATGAATCGCACGCAGCTCACGCGCACCACCGCGGCCCGCGCCGCCATAGCCTCCTCCGCCGTCCTCGGCCTGCTCGCCCTCAGCGGCTGCGGCGCCGCGGAGACCGGCAGGAGCACCGAGGCGGGCGGCACGAAGACCGTGTCCCTCACCGTCCCCTCCTGGGTCGGCGCCCAGGCCAACGTCGCCGTCGCCTCGTACCTCCTGAAGAAGGAGATGGGCTACACGGTCAAGTCCCAGCAGATGGGCGAGGTCCTCGCGTGGGACGCCCTGTCCAAGGGCGACATCGACGCGATCATGGAGGACTGGGGCCACCCCAAGGAGGAGAAGCAGTACGTCGAGAACAAGAAGACCGTCGTCAAGGGCGGCGACCTCGGGGTCACCGGTCACATCGGCTGGTTCGTGCCGAAGTACTACGCGGACAAGCACCCGGACGTCACGGACTGGAAGAACCTCAACAAGTACGCCAAGGACTTCGCGACCGTCGAGAGCGGCGGCAAGGGCCAGATCCTCGAAGGCTCCCCGGACTACGTCACCTACGACGAAGCCCTCATCAAGAACCTCAAGCTGAACCTCAAGCCCAAGTTCGCCGGCTCCGAGGCCAGCCAGATCACCGCGATCAGGAAGTACGCGAAGGAGAAGAAGCCCTTCCTGACGTACTGGTGGAACCCGCAGTGGCTGAACAACGAGATCGAAATGGTCGAGGTCAAGCTGCCGGAGTACAAGGAGGGCTGCGACGCCGATCTAAAGAAGATCGCCTGCGCCTACCCGAACACCCCGCTGCAGAAGTTCTTCAACAAGGACTTCGCGAAGGACGGCGGCGACGCAGCCACCTTCCTGAAGAACTTCAAGTGGACCACCGACCAGCAGAACGACGTGGCCCTCATGATCGCCGACCAGAAGCTCTCGCCGGAGGCCGCCGCCGAGAAGTGGGTCAAGGCCAACGAGTCCACCTGGAAGGCCTGGATCCCGAAGAAGTAGCCGGACCGCACACGCACACCGCGCCGGGCCCGACGGATCAGTCCGTCGGGCCCGGCGCGGTGTGCGCACCCGTCACCGGCGGCGGAGCCGGTGGCGGAGGAAGCGATGGGACGGCGAACCGCTCTCCGGCCGGTCCGCGTGCTCGCCCCGCCGTCAGCCCTTGTGCGAGCCCGCCGTGTAGTGGCCGGGGACCATCCGGGTCGAGACCGCGAAGCGGTTCCACACGTTGATCGTGTTGATGGCGGCGATCAGGTGGGCGAGTTCGACCTCGTCGAAGTGCTTGGCGGCCTTGTCGAACACCTCGTCCGGGACGAAACCGTCGGTCAGCACCGTGATCGCCTCGGTGAGTTCGAGCGCGGCGATCTCCTTCGCCGTGTAGAAGTGCTGCGACTCCTCCCACGCCGACAGCTGGATGATGCGCTCCACGCTCTCGCCCGCCGCGAGGGCGTCCTTGGTGTGCATGTCGAGGCAGTAGGCGCAGTGGTTGAGCTGCGAGGACCGGATCTTGACGAGTTCGGCGACCACCGGGTCCAGCCGCTTCGTGGTGGCCTTCTCCAGCTGGAGCATCGCCTTGAAGACCTCGGGGGCGTGCTCGGTCCAGTTCATGCGGGGCGTGTGCTCGGGGACGCGGGTGGCTGCTGAGGTGTTCTCGTTCGTGGTCATGGGCACCACGGTACGGAGCGCGCGGCCCGCCGGTATGGTCCATTTCCGTGAAAGATTCCTGGGCCAATTTCCTGGCGTCCTCCGGCGTCGACCTCCATCTCGACCTGCACGGACCCGGTCTGCGGACCGGTCTGCGCAACGCCCTGCGCGAGGCCGCCCGCAGCGGCCGGCTCGCCCCCGGCACCCGGCTGCCCTCCTCCCGCACCCTCGCCGCCGATCTCGGCATCGCCCGGAACACGGTCGCCGACGCGTACGCGGAACTGGTCGCGGAGGGATGGCTCACCGCCCGCCAGGGATCGGGGACACGGGTCGCCGAGCGGGCCGCCCCCGCCGCGCCACGCAAGCAGCCGGGGCGCACACGGACCGGGCACGCGCAGGATGGTCACCCACAGGCGGGGCACACCCGGACCGGCCGCACGCAGACCGATCGCTCCCAGGCCGGCCCCGTGCGGACCGGCCCCGTGCGGACCGCGCCCGCTCCCGCAGGACACCGCCCGCCCGCCGGGCGGGCCCGGCCCCCGGCCCGTACCGCGCCCGCGTACAGCCTGCTGCCCGGCTCGCCCGAGCTGTCGTCCTTTCCGCGCGCCGAGTGGGTCAAGGCGTACCGCAAGGCGCTGTCCGCCGCCCCGTACGAGGCCTTCGGGTACGGCGATCCGCGCGGCCGGCCCGAGCTGCGCACCGTGCTCGCCGAGTACCTGGCCCGGGCGCGGGGCGTGCACGCCGACCCGGAGCGCATCGTGATCAGGTCGGGGTACGTGAACGCGCTGACCTTCCTCGCCGGGGCGCTGCGCCGCCGCAGTCCCGGCGCGAAGGCCGTCGCGGTCGAGGAGTACGGACTGGACTTCCACCGGGAGTGCTTCCGGGCGGCCGGGCTGCGCATCCCGCCGATCGGCGTCGACGAACTCGGCGCGCGGACAGGCACGCTGGCGGAGCTGGGCGGCGGTGTCGGGGCGGTGCTGCTCACCGCCGCCCACCAGTTCCCGACCGGGGCGGCCCTGCACCCGGACCGGCGCGCGGCGGCCGTCGACTGGGCGCGGAGCACGGGCGCGCTGATCCTGGAGGACGACTACGACGGCGAGTTCCGCTACGACCGCCAGCCCGTCGGCGCGCTCCAGGGGCTCGATCCGGAGCGCGTCGTCTACCTGGGAACGTCGAGCAAGGCCCTCGCGCCGGGACTGCGGCTGTCCTGGGCGGTGCTGCCCGAGGACTGCCTCGGCCTGCTCTCCCCGCACGACAACACCTCCAGTGCGCTGGAGCAGCTCGCCCTCGCCGAGTTCATCGCCTCCGGCGCGTACGACCGGCACATCCGCTCCGCGCGGCTGCGTTACCGGCGGCGGCGCGACGACCTGGTGGCCGCACTCGCCCGGCACGCTCCGCACGTCACGGTCAGCGGGATCGCGGCCGGGCTGAACGCCATCCTCGAACTCCCGCGCGGCACCGAGCGGTCGGTGGTCCGGGCCGCGCACTGGCAGGGGCTGGCGGTGGTGGGGCTCTCCGGCTTCCGGCACCCGCAGGCGCCCGGGGAGGGCCGGGACGGGCTGATGGTCGGCTACGCGACGCCCACGGACAGCGCCTGGGCGGGCACCCTGGAGACGCTGATCAGGGCCCTGCCGTAGCGCCGGATGCTTTTGTGGCGGGTACGGGGCCGGCCCCGGGCTCCGTACGTCGCCGTACGGAGCCCGGGGTCGGGGGAAGGGGGCCGGGGTGCGGCCCGTGCGTCGGCCTCGGCTCAGCCCCGGGCCTCCTTCGCCAGCAGGTGCCCGCACCGGGTCGCCGCCAGCAGCCGTCTCACGGCCGTGGACGCGGCGGCCAGCACGAGCCGTCTGCCGCCGCGCCGCCAGGCCAGCAGTGCGTTGACGAAGCCCGAGTCGCAGAAGGTGACCCGGGACGCGTCGACCACGAGGCAGGTGTGCCCGAAGGCCGCCGCCGAGGTGAGCAGCGCGCTCAGCGGGGCCGCCGTGAAGTGGTCGATCTCGCCCTGGACGGCGATGGAGAGGGTGCTCCCCTCGGTGCGGCAGGAGGCGACCACGGAGGTGACCCGGGGAGCGGGGGAGTGCTTCTTCGGCAGTATGTGGGAGGGGCTTGCAGTGGTGTTCACGCCGTCTGCAACGAGCCCCGGGCGCCCCCGGGTACTGGCGCCGCTCACGGATCACCCGGCCGCACGAACACGCGGCGGACACCGTGGGGAAACGGATGCCTCGGGCGAGCGGAAGCCCCGGCCGGACGGGGGAGACCGGCCGGGGCGGTTCGGGGGGCGCGGTGAAGGACCCGCGCATAGATGAATAATAAACCATTGCTGGGGGTGTCCGGCCCACCGGGCAAATCGACGCGGTGCGGACTCCGGCGTTCCTCCCGGGGCAGGAGCCCTTTAGTCTGTCGACGGTCCGGAGCCGGTGGAGCGCACCGGCGGAGAATCACGGGGGAGTGGCGGGGCATGGCGGCGCAACGGCGCAAAATGAGGTCCAGCACGGTGGCGCTCGGCAGCATGGGACTGCTCGCACTGGCGCTCACGTCCTGCGGTTCGGAGCCGGACAAGCGGTGCGCGGACCGCAGCACCCGCGAGGTGCGGTCCGACTCCGACTGCGACAGCGGCGGACGCGGCGGCTCGGCCGGCTACTACTACGGCGGCAAGGTCAACAACAGCAAGGTCGAGGGCGGCAGCTTCGACAAGTCCGCGGTGAGCCGGGGCGGCTTCGGCTGCTCGGGCTCGGGCGGCGGCTGACCCCGCCCCGCCGGCACCCCGTCCGTACCGAGCCTTCGCGCCGGTACGAGCTCCTGCTCCGCCCGCGTGGGGTCTCTCCCGGCCGGGACGGCGGCCCCGCAAGCCCGTACGCGTCCATCCGGCCCGACCGCCACCCCAGAGGCACCCCGTGAAACGCCACACCACCGCCCCCCGCCCCGACTGGCAGCGCATCGTCGAGGAACAGGGCGTCATCTACCCCCTGACCCGCTACCCCGACGACACCCTGCGCCCCTACTGGGACGAGAGCGCGTACTACTCCTTCACGCTCCCCGAGGTCGAGGCGCTCGAAGAGGTCGTGGAGGAGCTGCACGCGATGTGCCTGGCCGCCGCCGCGCACATCGTCGCCACCGGCCGCTTCGCCGACCTCGGCATCACCGACCCCGAGCTGGCCCGGCTGGTCGCCGAGTCCTGGCACCGCCGCGCCGAACTGCCCTCCCTGTACGGCCGCTTCGACCTGCGCTACGACGGCACCGGCCCTGCCAAGATGCTGGAGTACAACGCCGACACCCCCACGTCCCTCGTCGAGGCGGCCAGTGCGCAGTGGTTCTGGATGGAGGAGCTGTTCCCCGGCGCCGACCAGTGGAACTCCCTGCACGAGCGCCTGGTCGACGCGTGGAGGACGCAGGCGCGCCTCCTGCCGCCGGGACCGCTGCACTTCGCGCACTCCGACGGCGACGAACTCGGCGAGGACCTGATGACGGTCGCGTACCTGCGCGAGACCGCCGAGCAGGCGGGCCTGCGCACCGAGGCGCTCTCCGTCGAGCAGATCGGCTGGGACCGGCTCTCCGGCCGCTTCGTCGACGAGAAGCTCCGCTTCATCCGCAGCTGCTTCAAGCTCTACCCGTGGGAGTGGCTGGCCACCGACCGGTTCGGCCCGCACGTGCTGTCCACCCTCGACAACGGCGGCGGCACCGGCAGCACCTGCTGGATCGAGCCCGCCTGGAAGATGCTGCTGTCCAACAAGGCCCTCCTCGCCGTCCTCTGGGAGCTCTACCCCGGCCACCCGAACCTGCTCGCCTCCTACCTCGACGGCCCGCGCGAACTGGCGCGGGAGAAGGGGTACGTGGCCAAGCCCCTCCTCGGCCGCGAGGGCGCCGGAGTCACCGTCCACGCGCCGGGCTCCGCGCCGCCCGAGGTCTCCCAGGACCCCGTCTGCTACCAGGAGCTGGCCCCGCTGCCCGACTTCGACGGCAACCGCACGGTGCTCGGCGCATGGGTCGTCGAGGACGAGGCGGCGGGGCTCGGCATCCGGGAGTCGGCGGGGCCGGTCACGGACGAGTACGCCCGCTTCCTGCCCCACGTCATTCTCTGAGGGCCCGCCCCCTTCCGAGGCGCCTCCGCGGGAGCCCTCGCCCTCCGAGCGGCCCCTCGTCCCGCGCGGGCCCCTACTCGCTCAGCACGGCCCGCAGCTGGTCCAGCCCCCAGTCCAGGTCCTCCTTGCTGATCACCAGCGGCGGGGCGAGCCGGATCGTCGACCCGTGGGTGTCCTTGACCAGCACCCCCCGTTCCATCAGCCGCTCGGAGATCTGCCGCCCGGTGCCGCGCGCCGGGTCGATGTCGACCCCGGCCCACAGGCCGCGCCCGCGCACCGCGCGCACCGCGCCGCCGACGAGCAGGTTCAGCTCGCGGTGCAGGTGGTCGCCGAGTTCGGTGGCGCGCTGCTGGTACTCGCCGCTGCGGAGCATCGCGACGACCTCCAGCGCGACCGCGCACGCGAGGGGGTTCCCGCCGAACGTCGACCCGTGCTCGCCCGCCCGGAAGACCCCCAGCACGTCCGCCGACGCGACCACCGCCGACACCGGCACCACCCCGCCGCCGAGGGCCTTGCCGAGCACGTAGACGTCGGGCACCACGCCCTCGTGCTCGCACGCGAAGGTCTTCCCGGTACGGCCGAGCCCCGACTGGATCTCGTCCGCGACGAAGAGCACGTTCCGCTCCCGGGTCACCGCCCGCACGCCCGCCACGTATCCGGGCGGCGGCACGAGCACCCCCGCCTCGCCCTGGATCGGCTCCAGCAGCACGGCCACCGTCTCGTCGGTGATCGCCGCCGTCAGCGCCTCCAGGTCGCCGTACGGGACGATGTCGAAGCCGGGGGTGTACGGGCCGTAATCGGCGCGCGCCTCGGGGTCCGTGGAGAAGCTGACGATGGTGGTCGTACGGCCGTGGAAGTTGTCGGCGGCGACGATGATCCTGGCCCGCCCGTCCGGTACGCCCTTGACCCGGTAGCCCCACTTCCGGGCGGTCTTCACGGCGGTCTCCACGGCCTCCGCGCCGGTGTTCATCGGCAGCACCATGTCCTTGCCGCACAGGGCCGCCAGCTCCGCACAGAACGCGGCGAACCGGTCGTGGTGGAAGGCCCGCGAGGTCAGCGTCACCCGCTCCAGCTGGGCCTTGGCGGCGTCGATGAGGCGGCGGTTGCCGTGGCCGAAGTTGAGCGCCGAGTACCCGGCGAGCATGTCGAGGTAGCGGCGGCCCTCGACGTCGGTCATCCAGGCACCCTCGGCCTCGGCGACGACGACGGGCAGCGGGTGGTAGTTGTGCGCGCTGTGCGCCTCGGCGGAAGCGAGGGCGGCGGCGGTCGTGGCGTCCGTTGTCGACACGTGGGCAACTCCGATCATCGTTGATCGTCAGTGGTCTACCGGGGCGGCCGTCCGGCGAAAGGCGCGGACGGCGCTCCTTTCTATCGTCGGTCGGCGCGGCCGTGCGGAAACCTTGTCGCCGGAGGCAGCCGGGCCGGCCGTGCGCGGGGGCCGGCCCGGTCCGGATTCCCCCACTTGCCCGCCGCTCCCCGGGACGAGTGCCTCTCCCGTACCTGAGAGAATGGCGTACATGGCCTCTCGACCCCGTGTGCTCTCCGGCATCCAGCCCACCGCAGGCTCGTTCCACCTCGGCAACTACCTCGGCGCGGTGCGCCAGTGGGTGGCGCTGCAGGAGACGCACGACGCCTTCTACATGGTGGTGGACCTGCACGCCATCACCGTTCCGCAGGACCCCGCCGCGCTGCGCGCCAACACCCGGCTCGCCGTCGCCCAGCTGCTCGCCGCCGGTCTCGACCCGGACAGGTGCACGCTCTTCGTGCAGAGTCACGTGCCCGAGCACGCCCAGCTCGGCTGGGTGATGAACTGCCTCACCGGCTTCGGCGAGGCCTCCCGGATGACGCAGTTCAAGGACAAGTCCTCGAAGCAGGGTTCCGACCGGACGACGGTCGGCCTGTTCACCTACCCGGTTCTCCAGGTCGCGGACATCCTGCTGTACCAGGCGAACCAGGTCCCGGTCGGCGAGGACCAGCGCCAGCACATCGAGCTGACCCGCGACCTCGCCGAGCGCTTCAACAGCCGTCTCGGCGAGACCTTCACCCTCCCGGAGCCGTACATCCTCAAGGAGACGGGGAAGATCTACGACCTCCAGGACCCGTCGGTCAAGATGAGCAAGTCCGCCTCCACGCCCAAGGGCCTGGTCAACCTGCTCGACGACCCGAAGGTCACCGCGAAGAAGGTCAGGAGCGCGGTCACCGACACCGACACCGTCATCCGCTTCGACCCGGTGGACAAGCCGGGCGTCTCCAACCTCCTGTCCATCTCCTCCACGCTCACCGGCAAGCCGGTCGCCGAGCTGGAGAAGGAGTACGAGGGCAAGATGTACGGCGCGCTGAAGACGGACCTCGCCGAGCAGATGGTCGAGTTCGTCACGCCGTTCCGCAGCCGCACGCAGGGCTACCTCGACGACCCCGAGACGCTGGACTCGATCCTCGCCAAGGGTGCGGAGAAGGCCCGCGCCGTCGCCGCCGAGACCCTCGCCCAGGCGTACGACAGGATCGGCTTCCTGCCCGCCAAGCACTGACCCGCACAGGGACGTGACGCAGGTCCCGCGAGCCCTGGACCTCGGGCTCTGGCCCCGAGGCCCCTGCGCCCGCCACACTGCACCCGTACAGCACCATCGCCCGCAGCCATTCGCCCGCACCGACGACGGAGGAGAACGACGTGGGGACCGTAACGCTCGGCGTTTCGATCGCGGTCCCGGAGCCGTACGGCAGCCTGCTCCAGCAGCGGCGTGCGGCCTTCGGGGACCCGGCCGCCCACGGCATCCCCACGCACGTCACGCTCCTGCCGCCGACCGCGATCGACGCGGACGCGCTGCCGGCCGTGGAGGCGCACCTGGCGGCCCTCGCCGAATCCGTCCGGCCCTTCCCGATGCGGCTGTCCGGCACGGGCACCTTCCGCCCGCTGTCGCCCGTCGTCTTCGTGAAGGTCGTCGAGGGCGCGTCGGCCTGCGCGTGGCTGCAGAAGCGGGTGCGGGACGCCTCGGGGCCGCTGGCGCGCGAGCTCCAGTTCCCGTACCACCCGCACGTCACCGTCGCGCACGGGATCAGCGAGGAGGGCATGGACCGGGCGTACGGGGAACTGGCGGAGTTCGTCGCGCAGTGGTCGTGCACGTCGTTCGCGCTGTACGAGCAGGGCGCGGACGGGGTCTGGCGCAAGCTGTGCGACTACGCGTTCGGCGGGGGAGCGGCGGGCGACCTGCCGCCGCAGGGGCTGCCGCACGACGCGCCGGTGCTGTACTGAGGCGGGGGCCGTACGGAGGCGGGGGCCGGCCGTGTGTCTCTGCGGGTGCGTGGGTGGCTGGTCGCGCAGTTCCCCGCGCCCCTGAGGGGGCGCCTCCTGAGGGGCGCCCTGCGGGGGTTCGGTGGGTGCGTCAGATCGGCAGGCGGCGGAAGAGGGGCCTGGGGACGTGCCGCAGGGCCGACATCACCGCCCGCAGCGTCCCCGGCACCCACACCACCTCCGCGCGCCTGCGCAGCCCCGCCTCGATCGCCGTGGCGACCGCCTCCGGCGTCGTGGCCAGCGGGGCCTCCTGGAGGCCCTCCGTCATCTTCGTCCGTACGAAACCGGGCCTGACGATCATCACGTGCACTCCCGTGCCGACCAGCGCGTCGCCCAGCCCCTGGGTGAACGCGTCCAGGCCCGCCTTGCTCGACCCGTAGATGAAGTTGGCGCGCCGGGCCCGCTCGCCCGCCACCGACGACAGCACGACCAGCGAGCCGTGCCCCTGCCCCTGGAGCGCGTTCGCACACACCAGGCCCGCCGAGACGGCCCCCGTGTAGTTGGTCTGGGCGACCCGCACGGCCGCCATCGGGTCGGCCTCGTCGTTGGCCTGGTCGCCGAGCAGCCCGAAGGCGAGCAGCACCATGTCGATGTCGCCCTCGGCGAAGACCTTCCCCAGCACCTCCTCGTGCGAGGCGGAGTCGAGCGCGTCGAAGGCGACCGTGTGCACGTCCGCGCCGAGCCTGCGGAGCTGTCCGGCGGCGGCCTCCAGCGCGGGGGACGGCCGTCCGGCGAGCCACACCGTGCGGGCGCGGCGGGCGACGAGACGGCGGGCGGTGGCGAGTCCGATCTCGGACGTGCCGCCGAGGACGAGCAGGGACTGCGGGGTGCCGAAGGCGTCCTTCATGACTGCGTACTCCTTGGGTGGGGTGCTGGCGGGGCGGGCGTGCCGCGGGGCCGTCGGGCTAGAGGGCGAGGCGCCGGGACAGGTCCGAGGTGAAGACCCCGTGGGGGTCCAGCTCGGCGCGCAGGGAACGGAACCGGTCGATCTGCGGGTACATCGCGGCGAGCGTCTCGGGCCGCACCCGCGAGTCCTTCGCCAGGTACAGCCGTCCGCCCGCCGCGGCCACCTCCTCGTCGAGTTCGTCGAGGAAGACGCCCAGGCGCGGCAGGCCCGCCGGGATGTCGAGGGCCAGCGTCCACCCGGGCACCGGGAAGGACAGCCACCCGGAGTCCCCCCGTCCGAACCGCTTCAGGACCGCCAGGAACGACGGGCAGCCGCGCCGCGAGATCCGCATGACGATCCGCCGCAACGCCTCCTCCTGCCCGTACGGCACCACGAACTGGTACTGGACGAAGCCGCCGCGCCCGTAGATCCGGTTCCAGTGCGGCACCCCGTCCAGCGGGTGGAAGAACGTGGAGATCTTCTGGAGTTCACCGGTCCTGGCCCGGGGCGCCCGCCGGTACCAAAGCTCGTTGAACAGGCTCACCGACCGCTTCCCCAGCAGCCCTTCCGGTACGAAGGCGGGCGCGGCAGGCAGCTGCCCCGGCCGGAACACCAGGGGGTGGCGGGCGGCCCGGGGCGGCAGCACGTCCAGCGGGGCGTGGTCGCCGCGCGTCAGCACCGAGCGCCCCGTCGCCGCACCCTTGGCGAGCAGGTCGATCCAGGCGACGGAGTACCGGTAGAGGTGGTCGGTCTCGGTCAGCCGTGTCATCAAGTCGTCGAGGTCCGTGGCCCGCTCGGTGTCGACCGACATCAACGAGGTTTCCACGCGCAGGAGTTGGATCGTCGCCGAGAGGATGACCCCGGTCAGGCCCATGCCGCCGGCCGTCGCGTCGAAGAGGTCCGTGCCCGGCAGGACCGTCCGGGCCTGCCCGTCCGCCGTCAGCAGCTGCAGCGACCGCACGTGCCGGGCGAAGCCGCCGGACACGTGGTGGTTCTTGCCGTGGATGTCCGCGCCGATCGCCCCGCCCACCGTGACGTACCGCGTGCCGGGCGTCACCGGCACGAACCAGCCCAGCGGCAGCAGCACTTCCATCAGCCGGTGCAGGCTCACCCCCGCGTCGCACACCACCATTCCGGTGTCCGCGTCGACGGTGCGGATGCGGTCGAGACCCGTCATGTCGAGCACCGAGCCGCCCGCGTTCTGCGCGGCGTCGCCGTACGCCCGCCCCAGGCCCCGGGCGATCGAGCCGCGGGTCCCGCAGCCGCGCACCGCCGCCGCCGCTTCCTCGTACGTACGGGGCCGGACCACCAGGGCGGTCGTCGGGGCGGTGCGTCCCCAACCGGTCACGGAGGCGAAGTCGTCGACGGAGAGCGCGGTGATGAAGTCAGGCATGGCGTGACGGTATCCGGAGAAATGCCGCTTTTCGCCGAGTTGGACCCTGTTTCGGCGGAACGGGTGGTTGATTGGGGTGTCAATCCGGAATGTCATGAATATTTGCTTTTTGTAGACAAGAGTCACCCCTGACGTGCGCCCCCCGGCCACGCCCACCCGATCCGAGGGATGACAGATGCGAGAAGTGGACCACCGCTTGCTGTCCGCGATGCGCGACTGCGGAACGGACCCCAAGGTGGCCGCCGCCGCGCGTGCGCTCTCCTTCAGCGGCGAACACGGCGCGCTGTGGCTCGCCGCCGGGCTGACCGGCGCGGCCCTCGACCGCGACCGGCGGGCGGCCTGGCTGCGCGGTACGGCACTGATCGCCGCGGCTCAGGCGGCGAGCATGGGCGTCAAGCGCACCGTGCGCCGGCCCCGTCCCCGGCTCGCCGCCCATCAGCCGTTGGTGAAGACCCTCGGGCGGCACTCCTTCCCCTCCTCGCACGCCGCCTCGGCCGCTGCCGCCGCCGTCGCCCTCGGCACTCTGAGCCCCGTCGCCCGGCGGGTCGTGCCACCGCTGGCCGCCGCGATGTGCGTCTCCCGGCTGGTCGTCGGCGTCCACTACCCGAGCGACGTCGCCGCCGGTGCGCTGCTCGGCGGACTGACCGCGGGCCTCGGAGCCACATGGCTGGCCGCGGGACGGGGGGCCACCGGTGCCTGAGCCGACCGTCGCCCCCCTCCTGGAGAAGCAGCAGGACCACCAGGACCACCAGGACCGCCACGACAAGCAGCAGGACCGTCGCCCGGAGGCGTCCGCCGCCGCCCTGCCCCCGCAGCGCCGCGCCCTGCGCCCGCTCGCCCTCCCGCTGGGACTGCTGCGCACCGCGCGCCCCCGACAGTGGATCAAGAACGGTCTTGTCCTCGCCGCGCCCGCCGCCGCCGGTGAGCTCTTCTCCGCCCACGCCGCCGTACAACTCGCCCTGGTGTTCGTCCTGTTCACGGCTGCCGCGTCCGCCGTCTACCTGATCAACGACGCCCTCGACGCCGAGGCCGACCGCGCGCACCCCACCAAGTGCCGCCGCCCGGTCGCCGCCGGCCAGGTACCCGTGCCGGTCGCCCACGCCACCGGTGCCGTCCTGGCCGTCGCGACCCCCACGGCCGCGGCCCTCCTGTGCAACCCGCTCACGGCGGCCCTCCTCACCTGTTACGTCGTCATGCAGATGGCGTACTGCCTGCGCCTCAAGCACGTCCTGGTCGTGGACCTCGTCGTCGTCACGGCCGGATTCCTGATGCGCGCGATGATCGGCGGCATCGCCCTCGGCATCCCGCTCTCCCGCTGGTTCCTGATCACCACCGGCTTCGGCGCGCTGTTCATGGTCTCGGCGAAGCGCTACTCCGAAGCCGTGCAGCTGGCCGACAGCGCCCACAAGGGCAGCACCCGTGCCCTGCTCAGCGAATACACCACCGGATACCTGCGCTTCGTCTGGCAGTTGGCGGCCGGCGTCTCGGTCCTCGGCTACTGCCTCTGGGCCCTGGAGCGCGGCAGCGTGGACGACGGCGCCCTGCTGCCCTGGCGCGAGATCTCCATGATCGGCTTCATCGCCGGAGTGCTCAGATACGCGGTCTTCGCCGACCGGGGCACCGCGGGCGCCCCCGAGGACGTCGTCCTGAGCGACCGGGGACTCCAGCTCATCGGCCTCCTCTGGACGGCGCTGTACGCACTGGCGGTCGCCGGCCTGTGACGACCCGCGAGAAACAGGAGCCGGCCCGATGCCCCGCAGCACACCCGACTGGTCCGAACTGCGCTCCTTCGCCGCCGTCGGCGGCTGCGCCTACCTCGTCGACCTCGCCCTCTTCGTCTGGTTCCGCGGCCCCCTGGACTGGGACCCGCTCGCCGCGAAGGCCGTCGCCTTCCTCGCCGGATGCACGGTCGCGTACGCGGGCAACGCCCTGGGCACGTACCGGCACAGCACCGCCGGGGACCGGGCGGCCGGGACCTCCCGCCTCCGCCGGTACGGCGTCTTCCTCGCCGTCAACGCGGCGGGCGCGGCCGTCCAGTTGACGTGCCTCGCCGTCTCCCACCACGGCCTCGGCCTGACGTCCCCCCGCGCCGACGCGCTCTCCGGGTCCGTCATCGGCATGGCCCTCGCGACCTGCCTCCGTTTCTGGGGTACGAGAACCCTGGTTTTCCGTACACACCGACAGGCAGGTACATAAGGGACATGGACTGGCTGAAGAATCTCCCCGTCATCGGGCCGCTCGTCACGCGCCTGATGGGCACGCACGCCTGGCGCACGTACGAGACCCTCGACCGGGCGCACTGGAGCAGGCTCGCCGCCGCGGTCACCTTCATCAGCTTCCTGGCCCTCTTCCCCCTGATCACCGTCGCCGCGGCGGTCGGCGCGGCCTTCCTCTCCGAGCAGCAGATCCGCGACCTCAAGAGCAGCATCGCCGAACAGGTCCCGGGCATCTCCGACCAGCTCGACATCGACGCGCTCATCGCCAACGCGGGCACGGTCGGCCTCGTCGCGGGCGCGCTGCTGCTGTTCACCGGTATCGGCTGGGTCGGCTCGATGCGCGAATGCCTGCGCGCGGTATGGCAGTTGGACGACGCCGACACCGGCAACCCGATCGTGCGCAAGGCCAAGGACGCCCTCGTGCTGCTGGGCCTGGGGGGCACCGGCCTGGGCTCGCTGCTGGCCTCCACCGTCGGCTCGACCGCGGTCGGCTGGACCGCCCGCACCCTCGACATCCCGGAGAGCGGCGCAGGCGGCGTACTGCTGCGGATCGCCGCCCTGCTGGTGGCCGTCGCCGCCGACTTCCTGCTCCTCCTCTACGTCCTCACCCTCCTGCCCGGCGTCCACCCCGAACGCCACCGCCTGATCACCGCCGCCCTCATCGGCGCGGTCGGCTTCGAACTCCTGAAGATGCTGCTCGGCGGTTACATGAGCGGAGTGGCGTCCAAGAGCATGTACGGCGCCTTCGGCGTGCCCGTCGCCCTGCTGCTGTGGATCAATTTCACCGCCAAACTGATGCTGTGCTGCGCCGCCTGGACGGCGGCGCCGCACGCCTCGGAGGAGAAGCCCGCCGTCAGCGTCGGGGCGCCCGACGCGCCAGGGCGGGCACCGGCCACCGCCGATTGACCAGGAACACTGCTCCCGCCAGCACCAGGAGCACCCCGCCCGCCACCGCGAGCGCGATCCCCATCCCACTGGAACCGTCCTCGGCGGATGCCAGCTCGACCGGGGCCGGGCTCTTGGCCGCCTTGCCGGACGGAGGTGCGTTCTTCCCGGAGCGGAGGTCCGCGGACCTCGGCGGGACCAGCTCGCCCACCGGCTTGACCTTCCCCGCCGCCGCGAAACCCCAGTCGAACAGCCGGGCCGTCTCGTTGTAGACGGCCTGCCTCTCGTGGGACTGCGGGTTCATCACCGTCACCAGCAGGACACGGTCGCGGTTCTGGGCGACTCCGGTGAAGGTGGAGCCGGCGTGCGTGGTGGTGCCGTTCTTGACGCCCGCGATGCCCGGGTACGGGTCGACGTCGGCCCCCTCCCCGGTCAGCAGCCGGTTGGTGGACTGGATCTCGAAGTCCTCGCGCTTCCCGTCCTTCATCCCGCCGGGGAACCGGGCGCGCACCGTGGAGGCGTATTCCCGGAAGTCCTTCTTCTGCATGCCCGAGCGGGCGATCAGCGTGAGGTCGTAGGCGCTGCTCACCTGCCCCGGCGCGTCGTACCCGTCGGGCGAGACGACCTTCGTGTCGACGGCCTGGAGCTCGCGCGCGTGCGCGTTCATGTCCCCGACGGTCTTCGCCGGCCCGCCGTTCATCGCCGTGAGCACGTGCACGGCGTCGTTCCCCGAACGGAGGAACACTCCCAGCCACAGGTCGTGCACCTTGTAGGTGTGGTTCTCCTTCACCCCTACCTTGCTGCTCCCCGAACCGACCCCCGTCAGCTCCTCCGGCTTCACCGTGTGGACCTGGTCCTTGGGCAGCCGGGGCAGCACCGTGTCCGCGAACAGCATCTTCAGCGTGGACGCCGGGGCGAGACGCCAGTGCGCGTTGTGCGCGGCCAGCACCTGCCCGCTCTCCGCGTCCGCGACGATCCACGACCGCCCCGACAGCGCCTTGGGCAGCACGGGAACCCCGGGCGCCAGGTTCACCTGGGTACCGGGCAGCCCCAGCCGCTCCCCGCCCACCGTCGACATGACGGGCGGCGGCTTCGGCTTGTCGTCCGACGCCGGCTTCCTGCCGTCGGCATGAGCGGCCGTCACCGGAACGGCGATCGTGGGCAGCAGCAGGGCGGCGGAGGCGACCGCGAGCGCGGTCCGTTTCACGGCAGACACGGACGAGAACGTACAGGGCGCACACGTCGAACCCGTCAGCGCGGTACGGACCCGCCGCAACAGCCGCCGGGACAGCCCAAGCCCTCCCGCCCCGCCCGTCCCACGGGCCGCCGCCCCCCGTGGCAAGGGGAGGAGGCCGGACGGCGATACTGGCCCCATGAAGCTCAACCGCTCCTTGTCCTGGTTCCTGCTCGCCTTCGGCGTGTGGAGCTGGTTCATCTGGGTCACCTTCGTCAAAAACCTGATCAAGGACGGGAGCGGCCTCGCCTTCGACGACGCCGGTGACCCGACCGGGTACTTCTGGGTCCACCTGCTGCTCGCAGTGACGTCCTTTCTTCTGGGGACGGGCATCGGTGTGATCGGGTTCCGTTCGGTGCGCACGTTGCGCCGCGAAAAGGCGTAGGGGATTCCGTGACCGTGGTGGCCGTCCTGATCCTTCTGTGCGTACTCGCCCTGCTCGCCGCGGTCCACCGCTACGTCTGGCTGCGGCTGATCCGCGACACGACGACCGATTCCGTACGGGGCCGGCGCATCCGCCGCGCGGGCACGGTGGCGGTCACCGTCCTGCCCCTCCTCTCGCTCGGCGCGTTCGTCTCCGCCCGCGCGGGCGTCCCCTTCCGGCTCCAGCAACTCGTCGCCTGGCCCGGCTACCTCTGGCTGGCCCTCCTCCTGTACGTCACCCTGGCCCTCCTCGCCGGTGAACTCGTCCGGGCTGTCCTGCTGCGCCGCGACAACTCCCCGGCGGACGCGGCACCCCCCGCCCCGGCCGGCCCCGAGGGCGCGCCCGCCCCCGCGCCTGCTCCCGGGACCGCGCCGGCTTCCGACGTCACGCCCGCCCCGGACCCCGCGCCCGACGCCGCGCCGGTCCCCGGCCCCGGGCCGGCCCCCAGCCGCCGCCTCTTCATCTCCAGGGCCGTCGGAGCCTCCGCCGCGACGGCCGCGGTCGGTACCGTCGCGTACGGCGCGCACAACGTCCTCTCCGGGCCCCGCGTCAAACGCGTCACCGTCCCCCTCGCCAAGCTCCCCCGCTCCGCCCACGGCTACCGCATAGCCGTCGTCAGCGACGTCCACCTGGGACCGATCCTCGGCCGCGCCCACACCCAGCGCATCGTCGACGCCGTCAACTCCACCCAGCCCGACCTGGTGGCCGTCGTCGGTGACCTGGTGGACGGCAGCGTCGAGGACCTCGGCCGGGCGGCCGAGCCGCTCGCCCGGCTCCGCTCCCGCGACGGCAACTTCTTCGTCACCGGCAATCACGAGTACTACGCGGGCGTCACCCCCTGGCTGGCCCACCTCCGCGAACTGGGCCTGCGTCCCCTGGAGAACGCCCGTACGGCCCTGCCCGCCTTCGACCTGGCCGGAGTCAATGACATCGGCGGCGAACCCACGGGGCAGGGGCCGGACTTCGGCCGGGCGCTGGGCGACCGCGACCGCACCCGTACCGCCGTCCTCCTGGCCCACCAGCCCGTACAGATCCACGAGGCCGTCCGCCACGGGGTGGACCTCCAGCTCTCCGGTCACACCCACGGCGGCCAGCTCTGGCCCGGCAACCTCGTCGCCGCCCTCGCCAACCCCACCGTCTCCGGTCTCGACCGCTACGGCGACACCCAGCTCTACGTCAGCCGGGGCGCGGGTGCCTGGGGGCCGCCGGTCCGGGTGGGAGCCCCCGCCGACATCACTCTCGTGCAACTGGCGTCCCTCCAGGCCTGACAGCCCACCCCACGCGGGCGCGCCGGGCCGGGAGGCCGAGCAGGGCCGGCCGTCCGATCCGGCTAGCCGTCCGCGTCCCCGGCCGCGCGCGCCGCCGCGTTCGCCCTGCCCGCCGCCACCGCGAGCAGCACGACGACCGCGACGGTCCCGCACGCGGGCAGGGCGACGACCGCGGGGGTCGCCCTGCCGCTGAGCGTCAGTACGGGGACCGACACCCACGTCAGCGCGCCCGCCGTGTACGCCGCCCGGCAGGTCGCCGTCAGCAGGGGAGCGGCGGCGGCGTGGCCCGCCTCCCACGCGGCGTCCGAGGAGGTCGTCGCCCTGGTCCGGATGCCGATCGCAGAGTTGCGGCCCATACCGCCCTTCGTGACGTGGTTCCGCACGAGGTGGACCATCACGCCCATCCAGAGCAGTCCCGCTCCGAAGACCAACAGACCCACCATGTCCATGACTTGCCTCCCCCTGGCAGCGATGCCGACGTCTTCGTGCCGAGACGTGCCATGACATCGCGATTCTGTCCCCGAGTGATCAGCACTCCACCGAATCTGTGCCCACAAGCGTCGCTCACGAAAGAAACGCCCCTTCCGTGGGCCCAATTCGTGTGATTAGGTGAACGAATCGTGGGGCGGGCGTGTGCACTTCCGCCGTCCCTGGGCGGGGGTACTGCGAGGAGAGCCAGGCACTATGCCGTCGATGGGTTCCGTGCGTCTGCGTGTCGTCGTCGCGGCGGGCGTGGTCGCCGCCGCAGCCGTCGGGGGGTGGCAGTTCCTCCCGTCGTCGGACGACAGCGACGTCCCGGCGATCCGCGTCGGCACGACGGACAAGTCGACCTCACTGGATCCGGCCTACGCGTACGACGCGGGCTCCTGGGCGCTGTACAGCAATGTGTTCCAGTCGCTGCTGACGCTCAGGACGGGCTCCGCCACGCCGACCGAGGACGCGGCGAAGACGGGAAGCTGCAGGTTCGTCGGGCAGAAGCTGATGACGTACCAGTGCGAGGTGCGGGACGACCTGACGTTCGCCAACGGGAACAAGCTCACCGCCGAGGACGTGAAGTTCAGTTTCGACCGGATCCTGCGCAACGGGCCCGACGTGGGCCCGCGTTCGCTGTTCACGTCGCTGAAGTCGGTGTCCGTGAGCGGGCAGACGGTGACGTTCAACCTGCACACCGGCGACGCCACCTTCCCGTTCAAGGTCGCCTCGGGCGGCGGGTCGATCGTCGACCGTACGAAGTACCCGGCGCAGGGCGAGCGCAAGGACCCCGGGGTCGACGGCTCCGGACCGTACGCCATGGCCTCGTACGAGAAGGGCAGGCTCGCCCGCCTCGTGCCGAGCGGCACGTACCGGGGGGCCGTGGCGAAGGTCGGCGCGCCGATCGACGTGCACTACTACGCGGAGTCCAAGGAGCTGCAGAAGGCGTGGGAGACCAAGGAGGTCGACGTCACGCACCGGCAGCTGCCGCCCAGGATGCTCGCCAACCTGGCCGTCGGTGACCCGAACGTGCGGATCAGCGAGGTGGAGGCGACCGAGATCCGCAACATGGTCTTCAACGTGCGCAAGGGCTCGGCCTTCGAGGACGCGTCCGTGCGCCGTGCGGTGTCGTACCTGGTCAACCGGCCGAAGCTGGCGATCGACGTCTACCACAACACCGTCGACCCGCTGTACGACGTGATCCCCAAGGGCGTCCTCGCCCACGGCACGCCGTTCTTCGACCGGGCCCCCAAGCCGGACCTCGCGAAGGCGCAGGGGGAGCTGCGCAAGGCGGGCGTGCGGCTCCCGGTGCAGTTCTCGCTCGGGTTCGCCACGGGCGGCGCGACCAGGCCCGAGGCGGAGGAGCTCAAGAGGCAGCTGGAGCTGGGCGGCCTCTTCGCGGTGGAACTCGTCGAGCGGAAGGTCTGGGACGACTTCCAGGCGGACTACAAGGCCGGCAAGTACGACGCGTACAACATCGGCTGGGTCGCCGACTTCCCGGACCCCGACAACTACAGCCAGCCCCTGGTCGGCAAGGGCAACAGCAACGCGAACGGGTACGTCAACCCCGACGTCGAGAAGCTCATCATCCGCACCCAGGGCGCCTCCAACCGCTCGGACGCCGTCGGCGACTTCAAGGCGATGCAGCGCATCGTGGCCCAGGACGTGCCGCTGCTGCCGCTGTGGCAGACCAAGGACTACGTGCTGAGCAGCAACCAGGTCGGCGGCGCCCAGTACCTGTCGGACGGCACGGGCATCTGGCGGCTGTGGGAGCTGCACCGGCTGTAGGGGCCGCGGAGCGATGCGAAAGGGCCCCGGCCGCCGGTGAGTGACCGGGGGCCGGGGCCCTTCCCGTACCTCACGTCGCGTACGGCGCGTGGTGCGGTGCGTCTTGCGGGCTGCGGCGGAAGGTCAGTAGCGGCGCGTGATCAGCGCGCGCTTGACTTCCTGGATCGCCTTGGTGACCTCGATGCCACGCGGGCAGGCGTCCGTGCAGTTGAACGTGGTGCGGCAGCGCCACACGCCGTCCTTGTCGTTGAGGATTTCGAGCCGCTGCTCGCCGCCCTCGTCACGGCTGTCGAAGATGAAGCGGTGCGCGTTGACGATCGCCGCCGGGCCGAAGTACTGGCCGTCGTTCCAGAACACCGGGCACGAGGACGTGCACGCGGCGCACAGGATGCACTTGGTGGTGTCGTCGAAGCGCTCGCGGTCCTCGGCGGACTGCAGGCGCTCGCGGGTCGGCTCGTTGCCCTTGGTGATGAGGAAGGGCATCACGTCGCGGTAGGCCTGGAAGAACGGGTCCATGTCCACGATCAGGTCCTTGAGGACCGTCAGGCCCTTTATGGCCTCGACCGTGATCGGCTTGTGCGGGTTGATGTCCTTGATCAGCGTCTTGCAGGCGAGCCTGTTCTTGCCGTTGATCCGCATCGCGTCCGAGCCGCAGATGCCGTGCGCGCAGGAGCGGCGGAAGGTGAGCGTGCCGTCCTGGTCCCACTTGATCTTGTGAAGGGCGTCGAGGACACGCTCCTTCGGGTCGATCTCCAGCTCGAAGTCCTGCCACTGGGCGTCCTCGGACACCTCGGGGTTGAAGCGGCGGATCCGGAAGGTGACCTTGATGTACGGGGAGTCGGCGAAGCCGGGCTCGGGCGCGCCCTTGCCGGACTTCTCCGCCTTGTCCAATGTCGGGGTAGCCATCAGTACTTACGCTCCATCGGCTGGTAGCGGGTCTGGACGACCGGCTTGTAGTCGAGCCGGATCGACTCGGTGCCGTCGGCCGCGACCTCGCGGTACGCCATGGTGTGGCGCATGAAGTTGACGTCGTCGCGGGTCGGGAAGTCCTCGCGGTAGTGACCGCCGCGGGACTCCTTGCGCGCCAGCGCGGACACGGCCATGACCTCGGCCAGGTCGAGCAGGTTGCCCAGCTCGACGGCTTCGAGGAGGTCCGTGTTGAACCGCTTGCCCTTGTCCTGGATGGACACGTTCAGGTACCGCTCGCGCAGTTCGGCGATCTTCGCGACGGCCGCCTTGATCGTCTGCTCGGTGCGGAACACCATCACGTTGGCGTCCATCGTCTCCTGCAGCTCCAGGCGGAGCGCGGCCACGCGCTCGGTGCCGGTGGAGTTGCGCAGCCGCTCGACCTGCTCCTGGACCAGTGAGGCCGGGTTCTCCGGCAGCTCGACGAAGTCGTTGGAGTGGCTGTACTCGGCGGCGGCGATGCCGGCCCGCTTGCCGAAGACGTTGATGTCGAGCAGCGAGTTGGTGCCCAGGCGGTTGGCGCCGTGCACCGAGACGCAGGCGACCTCGCCGGCGGCGTACAGGCCGGGAACGACCGTGGTGTTGTCGCGGAGGACCTCACCCTTGACGTTCGTCGGGATGCCGCCCATGGCGTAGTGCGCGGTCGGCTGGATCGGGATCGGGTCCGTGTACGGCTCGATGCCGAGGTACGTACGGGCGAACTCGGTGATGTCCGGCAGCTTGGCGTCCAGCTGCTCCGGCGGCAGGTGCGTGAGGTCGAGGTAGACGTGGTCGCCCTCGGGACCGCAGCCGCGGCCCTCACGGATCTCCGTGTAGATGGAGCGGGACACGACGTCACGGGACGCGAGGTCCTTCATGACCGGCGCGTACTTCTCCATGAAGCGCTCGCCGTCCTTGTTGCGGAGGATGCCGCCCTCACCGCGGGCGCCCTCCGTCAGCAGGATGCCCATGCGCCAGATGCCCGTCGGGTGGAACTGGAAGAACTCCATGTCCTCCAGCGGCAGCCCGCGCCGGTAGGCGGCGGCCTGGCCGTCACCGGTCAGGGTGTGCGCGTTGGAGGTCACCTTGAAGAACTTGCCGGTGCCGCCCGAGGCGAAGATGATCGACTTCGCCTGGAAGACGTGGATCTCGCCGGTGGCCAGCTCGTACGCCACGACGCCGGCCGACTTCTGGACGCCGTCGACGTCCTGGAGCAGCAGGTCCAGCACGTAGAACTCGTTGAAGAACTCCACGCCCTCCTTGACGCAGTTCTGGTACAGCGTCTGGAGGATCATGTGGCCGGTGCGGTCCGAGGCGTAGCAGGACCGGCGGACCGGGGCCTCGCCGTGGTTGCGGGAGTGACCGCCGAAGCGGCGCTGGTCGATCGTCCCGTCCGGGGTGCGGTTGAAGGGCAGGCCCATCTTCTCCAGGTCGAGAACGGAGTCGATGGCCTCCTTCGCCAGGATCTCGGCGGCGTCCTGGTCGACCAGGTAGTCGCCGCCCTTGATCGTGTCGAAGGTGTGCCACTCCCAGTTGTCCTCCTCCACGTTGGCCAGCGCCGCGGCCATGCCGCCCTGCGCCGCGCCCGTGTGGGAACGCGTGGGGTAGAGCTTCGTCAGCACGGCGGTGCGGCTGCGCTTGGTCGACTCGATGGCCGCGCGCATGCCCGCGCCACCGGCGCCGACGATGACGGTGTCGTACTTGTGAATCTTCATGAGTGGTTGCCTCAGCCCCGGGCCTAGCGGATGTTCGGGTCGAAGGTGAAGATCACCAGCGTGCCCAGAAGGACGGTGAACACCGTGGCGGTGTACAGCAGGTTCTTCAGCCAGAAGCGCGTCTTGGGCTTCTCCGCGTAGTCGTTGATGACGGTACGCAGGCCGTTGGCGCCGTGCAGCATGGCCAGCCACAGCATGATCAGGTCCCAGGCCTGCCAGAACGGCGAGGCCCAGCGGCCGGCCACGAAGGCGAAGCCGATCTTGGACACGCCGCCGTCCAGCACGAGCTGGATCAGCAGGTGGCCGAGGACGAGGACCACGAGCACGATGCCGGACAGCCGCATGAACAGCCAGCCGTACAGCTCGAAGTTGGTGCGGGTGGTGCGGGGGGTCTTCGAGGTGCGCTTGCGCGGGGGCTCGATGACGGGCGCCGGGTTGTCGACGTCGTAGAGGCTCACGCCTTCGACGGGGCCGACGCCTGCGGAAGAGGTCTCTGCGGACATGTGTTGTCTCAGCTCCCGAAGACTTCGCGTACGGCGTGACCGAGCACGGGGTACAGGGCGCCCACCATCAGCACGATCCAGATGCCCATGACTGTCCAGAGCATCTGCTTCTGGAAGCGGGGGCCCTTGGACCAGAAGTCCACGGCGATGACCCTCAGGCCGTTCAGCGCGTGGAACAGGATGGCGGCGACGAGCCCGTATTCGAGCAGCGCTACGAGCGGGGTCTTGTAGGTGGCCACGACATCGTCGTACGCCTCGGGAGAGACGCGGACGAGAGCGGTGTCGAGGACGTGTACGAACAGGAAGAAGAAGATGAGGACGCCGGTGACTCGATGAGCCACCCAGGACCACATGCCTTCCCGGCCGCGATACAGCGTTCCAGCCGGCACGGAAATACCCTCCGGGAGCGGGGATTGGGGTCGGCCGGCTTGGTTATGTCGGTCTGACCCGGCCGGGTACGGTCCACCGGCCCCGGTCATCGTAGCGACGAGTTGTCGGTTCCCTCGCGCGGGGGCCCCCGGTGTGATCAAACAGGCAGTCCAACAGCGCAACGGAGGGGACCGGGAAAGCCCGCGGCGAGGCTGCTGGAAGGGGTCACCGCGGTACCGGCACGGGCCCGGCGCCCGAAGGCCCGGTTTCCCCCACGAGCCGGGCGAGCCGTCCGCGGGCCAGTAGCCGCAGCTCGTCGGCGGCGACCGCACGCTCCTCGTCGGGTTCGTTGCCCAACCGGTAGCGGATGGCCCACAGTGTCCGGTCCAGGTGCCGGGAGGGCGGATAGGAGTCCAGGCAGATCACGAAGGCGTGCCCGAAGCGGCTCTCGTACGCGGCACGGGCGGCGTGCAGCGCGGTGCGCGCCGACGGCGGTGCGTCCGGGCCGGGAGCGGGCGCTTTTTCGCAGGCGAGCGCGCGGACCACCTCCTCCCCCGACAGGTCGTACGAGGCCTCCTCGGCGGCGGCGAGCAGCGACGCCGGATCCGGGTAGGGGCGGTGTGCGGCGACCCGTGCGGCCCAGCGGTGGCTGCGGCAGCAGGCCAGGAGGGCCGCCTCGGCGGCGTCCGCCGGGGCGGCGTTGAACCCGTCGAGTGAGGTGAGGGGGCTCCGGCCGCCACGGCCGCTCGTTGTAAGGGAGACGGAGGGGTGCAGCGGAACTCCTCGAATCGCGGGCGGCCCGGTCGATGGCGGGGTCGCAAACGCTATCGACGGGACGAAGCAAGCGTCCGACGAATGCACGAATTTCATCCGAACGAGAGGGTTTATGTGCGCGGAGTGGACAGCGCGACCAGGGAAAACTCCCTCTTTCGGGTGAATTGGGTACGGTATGCGACAGAAGCGAAAGTTGAGTGCGCATGAGTGATTCCCGAGAGACGCAACGGCCGGGTTCGCGCGGACCGGGCAGCCGGGTGCCGCGCGCGGCGCTGGCCGTCGGGGCCGCCGTCGTGATCGGTGCGGCGGCCACGGTGACGGTGGCGGCCTGGCCCGACGCGACGGGGCGGCCGACAGGACCGGCGGAGGCCGCCTGGTCGGAGGGTGCCCCCTCGGAGAGCGCGCGGAGCGACGCGAAGGCCGCCGCGCCGTCCTCGCCCGGCGTCTCCGCCCGTCCGGTGACCGGCCCGGCCCGGTCCGTGCCCCTCGTACGGGAGCAGCGGCCGGTCGGCGGGCAGGGCTGGCGGCCCCTGGCCTCCACCCGGGTCGTCGTCGCCGCGGGCAGCGAGCACGCCCTCGCCGACGAGGGACGGCTGCTCGCGGGCGAACTGGGCAAGCGGTACGCACAGGGCGTCGCGGCCCGGCCGGGCGACGTCGAGCTGGTGCTGGGCGCACCGGGGGTCGCGGGCGTCTCCCGTACCCCCGAGTCGTACACGGTGACGACGGGTGACGGCCGGGTCCGGATCACCGGCGGCGACGAGGCGGGCGTCTTCTACGGCACCCGCACTCTCAAGCAGGCGGTGCGCTCCGGTGGCGGGCTGACGGAGGGGGTGCTGCGGGACGCCCCCGCCAAGCCCCGGCGCGGCTTCGCCCTGGACACCGCCCGCAAGCACTTCGACGCGGAGTGGATCGAGGACCGGATCCGCGAGATGGGCGACCTCAAGCTCAACGAGTTCGGCCTGCACTTCTCCGACGACCAGGGCTTCCGCATCGCCTCCGCCTCCCACCCCGAGATCGTCTCCGAGAGCCACCTCACCCATGCCGAGGTCCGCCGCATCGTCGCCCTCGCCGCCTCCCGGCACATCCGGGTGATCCCCGAGATCGACTCGCCCGGCCACCTGGGCGCGGTCATCGCCGCCCACCCCGACCTGCAGCTCCGCAGCGTCTCGGGCAAGCCGTCGCGCGGCGCCGTCGACATCGCGAACCCGAAGGCGGCGCGGATCGTCGACGAACTGTTCGCCGAGTACGCGCGGCTCTTCCGCGGCACGTACTGGCACCTGGGCGGCGACGAGTACCGTGCGCTGACCGTGGACGACCCGGAGGCCACCTACCCGCGGCTGGCCCGCGAGGCGAAACGGAAGTACGGCCCCAGGGCCCGGGTGCAGGACCTGGCGACCGGCTGGCTGAACGACCGGGCAGCCGTGATCGCCGGGCACGGCAAGACCGACGTCCGTGCCTGGAACGACGGCTACTTCGCGGGCGGCGTCGTCGACGCGCCGAAGTCCCGCGAGGTCGCGTACTGGACGGGCAAGGAGATCGGCGCCCGCAAGCCGCTGGAGTACCTGCGGGAGGGCCGCAGGGTCCTGAACGTCAACGACGAGTACCTCTACTACGTCCTGGGCGAGCCCAACACCTTCCGGTACCCCACCGGCCGCCGCATCTACGAGGAGTGGCACCCGCGCGTGCTGCGCGGCGGCGAGGCCGTCCCGGCCCGCTACGACGCCCAGATCACCGGCGGCCAGTTCGCCGTCTGGTGCGACCTGCACGGCGCGCAGACGCAGGACCAGGTCGCCCGGGGCATCCGCCTGCCGCTGTTCGCGACGGCACAGAAGCTCTGGGATCCGAAGAAGCCGGCGCTGGACTGGGAGGGGTTCAAGGAGCTGGCAGGTGAGGTGGAATGAGTGGGTGAGGCGCTTTTCGTGACCCTCGATGGCCATGACCCCCCGTCGTGTGGGCACAATGTGCCAGGGCTGTGGTGGATACGTGCGCAACTGGCCGTTACGGCCCAGCTCGGGTGAGGCTTGAGCTTCTTGGGATCAGCGCGTGGGGGGAGTGGAGCAAATGGGTTTCTGGGGTTACTTCGTCGTGGGGAAGAACACCGGGCCGCTCTCGGGACTGGAAGCATTGTCCGAGGTCAGAGAGGATCTCGCGCTCTACGACGAGCGGGTGGGCGGCTGGCAGGTCTGGGAGCGCCCCAGCGAGCTCGAGGTCGGCGACATGGGAGCGCTGGCGCGCGGCGTGTGCCGCGAGACCGGGGCGCCCGCCCTCTTCGCCTTCGTGATGGGCAGCGACTGCGTGGTCGTGGAAGCGGCGATGCCGGACGGCGGCTCGTGGTTCGCGTGCCTGGGGCGCGAGGCGATGGCCGGTTACCTCCAGGCGGACGGGTTGCTGCTGGAGGACCTGTTCCTGTCGCCGCAGGACGCCGCGGAGAAGGGCGTCGCCTGGGCCGCGGAGGCCGGGAAGACCGTGGAGCTGGAGCCACTGGTGACCGTGCTGTCCGCGGAGGCGGACCCGCTGGCGGAGGAACTGTTCGGCTACTTCCTGGACGTACTGGGGCTGGAACGACAGCAGTGACGTTCCGGCGGCGGGCCCCGGTGCCCGGTCCGGGCCGCCGCTCGCTGTGACGCAATCGGGCGCCGGTACGCAGACGGGAGCAGTGGGTCCGTATCGGACGGACCCGGACAGCCGCCGTCCACGCCCCGCCGCGCCGACTGCCGTACGACTCGTCGCGCCGCTGCCCGCCGTACGGCCGCCGTGTCGTCGTACCGAGGAGAACGCATGAGTCTGCCCCTGGTGGTACCGACCCAGCTGACACAGCGGCTCGCCCGCGCCGACGAACGCAGCCTCGGCATCAGCGCGCTCGCCTGCCTGGACCGCTGCCTGCCGCTCCTGGAGTACGTCGAGGACGGTACGGGCGCCGCCCTCGCCGTCGACACGGGAGCGGCACTGCGCCCGCTCTGGGAGGCGGCAGAGGGCGGCGATGCGTGGCTCGGCCGGCTGCGGGCCGCCGCCGTCGGTGTCGTACGGGCCGCCGAGGGCCGCCCGCACCCCGGCCCGGTGGCGGAACTGCGCCGGGCGGCCGACGTCCCCCGGGTGTACGAGGCGGCGGAACTGCACCGGTGGGCGGGTGCCTGCTCGGCCGCCGCCCTGGCGGTGCACCGCTACCTGGACGGAGACCCCGACGGCGGCCCGCTGGCCACGGGAGAACTCCGCCGCCAGGAACGTCTGCTGGACCTGCTCGCCGCCGGGGGCGACGGCCTGCGCGCCGTCCTGGTCCAGTCCGACGAGGGCAAACGCGTGCTGCGCGCGGCGGCGGCGCGACGGGCCCGGCGGCGGTAACGGCGCCCCGCGCGTGCGAGCGGACTGCGCCGGGGCCTTCCCCGGCCGGAGCGGATGTGCCGGAAGGACGGCCGGGGCCGCCACCCCCCACAGGAGTGACCCCGGCCGTCTGTCCGTACGGGCTGTGCGACGAGCCCGTACTCCGTACTGCGCCGGGGATGCGTTTTCTGTCACACCCCGCTGTGTCAGCAGGTCGTTGCGCGTTGTACAAGTCATGGACGAATCGCCCGTTGACGTCGTAGCGTGCACATTCGCGCTGGGGTGGTGCGCCAGGGAGACCAGCATCGACTGGGGACAGGTTGAGATAGTGCTGGGGGACGACGCGGAGCTGACCGCCGCGGTGCTCGCGGCGCAGGACGGGAACGAGCAGGCCTTCCGGACTGTGTACCGCGCCGTGCATCCACGGCTTTTGGGCTACATACGCACACTGGTCGGCGAGCCGGAGGCCGAGGACGTCGCATCCGAGGCGTGGTTGCAGATAGCGCGCGACCTGCACCGGTTCAGCGGCGACGCCGACCGGTTCAGGGGCTGGGCCGCGCGCATCGGCCGCAACCGGGCGCTCGACCACATCCGGATGCGGGGCCGCCGCCCCGCCATCGGCGGCGACGACACCGAACTCACTGAGAAACCGGCCGAATCGGACACCGTGGGCGAGGCGATGGAGTCCCTGGCCACCCACGACACGATGGCGCTCATCGCCCAGCTTCCGCAGGACCAGGCGGAGGCGGTGGTGCTGCGCGTGGTGGTCGGACTCGACGCGAAGAGCGCGGCGCAGACGCTCGGCAAACGGCCGGGCGCGGTGCGCACCGCCGCGCACCGGGGGCTGAAGCGGCTCGCGGAACTCCTGGGCGGCCAGGACGGGCAGCCGGCGGGCGGACCGCCCGCCGGGGCTGCGGCGGAGGGGCGGGCGGAGGGGGGCGGTACGTCCGTACCATCGCCCGAACTGGAAGGTGTACCGCTGCAACGGGGCCGGCGTCCGGCCGCGGTGGCGGGGCCGGCGCGCGGTGCGCACGGGGGCAAGGGTGTGACGCAATCGCGCGCGCGGACGCAGAAGGACATGTGATGGCCGACGAGCGCTACGAGTGGCTTGACGAGGACGTGGCGGAACGTCTGCTGCGCGGCGAGGCAGGCCACGCGGACGGTGCGGACGGCGCTGGTGACGCGCCTCACGCCGGGAGTGCGGGCGGCGCCGCAAGCGCGCGTCGTACCGACGGCGGGGATCGTGCCGCAGGCGCGGGCAGTGCCACGGGTGCGGGTCCGCAGGGCCGGACCGGCGGTGCGGCGGGTCGTGCGCAGGCCGGGGGCGCCGAGGCCGAGCGGCTTGCCGAGGCGCTTGCCGTGCTGCGCTCCGGGGCAGGCCTCGCAGGGTCGGGCAGCACGGCCGACGGTACGACCGGTAGCGGTGAACTCCCGGGCGAAGCAGCCGCGTTGGCCGCGTTCCGGCAGTCCAGGGCCGGTACCGCGCCGGCCCGTCGGCGTTCCCGCTGGGCGCGGCCGATGCGGATAGGCGTGGTGTCGGCACTCGCGGCCGGTGCGCTGGGAGGGGTGGCCGTCGCCGCCGGGGTGGGCGTCCTGCCGTCGCCGTTCCCGTTCGGCGGCCCCGAGCCCGCCTCCTCCGTCTCCGCGGCGGCGGATCCCGAGGAAACGGAATCCACCGACAACGATCCGCACCCCCGGCCGGACACCGATCCGGAACGCCCCGGACAGCCCGGCGGCAGCTCCGCCGACCCCCGTCGCGACAACGCGCCGGCCGGTACGGAAGCGAGCGCCGGGGTGTCCGGCGGAGGCTCCGACGCGGGAGGCGCGCACGGCGCGACCGACGGCGCGGGCACCGGCCCGGCCACCGGCGGGCCCGGCTCGTCCGACTCCTCCGGTGCGGACGGTGCCTCGGGCGCGTCCGACTCGGCCGGGGCGTCCGGCTCCTCGGACGCCGGGCAGCCCAACGCCTCCGACGGGCGGGGCAGGCCGTCGGGCGACCGGCGGCAGCACGCGGTCAAGGCCTGCCGGGACTACCGGGCCAACCGCCTGCCGGACAACCTCCGGACGTTTTTGGAGGCCGAGGCCAGGGGCGCCGGCCGCATCACCCGCTTCTGCGACGACCTGCTGGGCGGAAAGGGCAACGGCACCCGCCCCGCCCCCAGGCCGCCCCGTGGCGACGGCCAGGACAACGGGAACCAGGGCGGCGGAAACGGAAGCGGAAGCGGAAGCGGGGCCGGCGGGCACGCTCCGGACGAGGGAAACGGAAGCGACGGCAAGGGCAGGGGCGACAGCGGGGACGGCAAGGGCAACGGCCAGCTCGGCAGTGGCCACAGCGCCGCGAAGCGGAGCTCCGTCGTCAACCGCAGCTCCGCCGTCCTTCAGGGTTTCGACGAGAGCGCCCCGACGCCTCGGCGCGCACAGGCGGAGTCCGCCGCGCATGTGCCGTCCGTACCGCTCGCGGGCCCCTCGCGCGCACGGGTGTGACACTTTTCGGCGCGACGGCGCAGTACTGAGTGAGCCGACTGGTCATCGGCTGCGCACGAGCCGGGGTTCCCCCCGTACCTGCGGCTCTGCGCACCTGGCGCGGGCGGGATCCGTTCCCCCGGTCCCGTCCGCGCCTCTTTCTCCCTTCCCCTTCGCCCGGCCATCGGAGGCCGATCGCCGATGGGTCCCCTTCGCGCCGCCTCCGGGCGGGCGTGCGCCCACCGTCATGTGCAGGGTTGACACCCTCGAACGGCCGGGCTGTAATGAGCGCCGTGCAGCGCGGCGCCGGCCACAGAGAAGTGGGCAGGCCGGCAACCGAGCCAGCACCTTCACCCCAAGGGGCCCGTGTGATGAGTACCTGCTCCGCACCCCGTATCTGAGGCGTCCGGCAGCTCTGCGCCGCCCGCTTTTCCCTCTCCTCTCCTCTGCTCCGTGCCGCACGAGCGCGCGTCGCGCCTCGCTTGCCGCGGAGTTCACCCACACCTGTTCAGGAGTGTCGACACCTCATGTCGTCCGCAGCATCCGAATCCCCCTCCGCGTTCGCGTCCGTCACGTCCGAGACCGGACCCGCCTCCTTCAACCAGTGGGTCATCGACGAGTTCCGCGCCAACGGCGGCACGGTGGGCGGCCCCTTCGAAGGCGCCGACCTGCTCCTGCTGACCACCACCGGCGCGAAGTCCGGCACACCGCACACCGTCCCGCTCGGCCATGTGACCGACACGGACGGCCGGCTGCTCATCGTTGCCTCCCACCTCGGCTCGCCACGCCACCCCGCCTGGTACCACAACGTGCTCGCCCACCCCGCCGTGCAAGTGGAGGTCGGCAGGAGGTCCTACGACGCGGTGGCCGTGCCCGCGGAGGGCGAGCACCGCGACCGCCTCTTCGAGCGGGTGGTCAGCGCCGAGCCCGGCTACGCCGAGTACCAGGCGCAGACCACCCGCACCCTTCCCGTGGTCGTCCTGGAGCCCACCGCATACGGCCCGCCCGCCCCCGGCGGCGGTCCCCGCCCGGTCCTGACCGTCGGCGACAAGCTCCTCGAAATCCACCTCTGGCTGCGCGGCCAGCTCCAGCGCGTACAAGCCGACGCCGAAGCCCACTTCGCGGCGGCACGGACGGCTCCCGGCGCTCCCACCCTCCCCGGTCTGGGCCTCCAGATCCGCCAGCACTGCCTGGCGTTCTGCGAGACCCTCGACTTCCACCACAGGAGCGAGGACGCGGCCGTCCTCCCGCAGATCGAGCTCCACCACCCCCACCTCGCGGAAGCGATCGGCCGGCTGCGCGAGGAACACCGCAAGGTGGCCGCCCTCAAGTCCCGGCTCGTCGCCCACCTCGACGCCTTCACAACAGCCGACCCTGCGGTCTTCCTCGCCGAACTCAGCGTGATCGCAGACGAGTTGACGGCCCACATGGACTACGAGGAGTCCGTCGTCCTCCCGGTCCTGTCCGAGATCCCCCTGCCCTCGGGTCCGCCCCCGACCGCCGCGTAGTCCCGGAGGAACGGGACCGCGGGCAGGCGGATACGTCTCGTGGCGAGGGGCAGACGGGGGGCGGGTGGCGGAACGGGCGCGCAGGGGGCGAGAGCGGTGGACGGAATCCGGACGACGGTGCCGCACCGGGTGCCAAAGGTCGTGACCACGCTCGATGTCCCCACGCACCTGCCGCCGCACGCGGACGGCCACCCCCGGTGAGCCGGGAGGGTGCGGACCTCCCGCGTGCGGTTCTACGGACCCTCGGCCTCTTTACGCCGCTGTTCTCCTGCGCCCTGCTGGCGCAGGTGCTTGTCCGGGTGGACTGGAGCCCCTGGGTGAAGGGCTGGGCGTACGCGGGACTCGCCGTGCTGGTGGGCGCGCTGACCTGGCTGCGCTGGAAACGGCACGGGCCGCCGGTGGGTCTCGACGAGGTCCGCGCGCGGTACGAGACGTGGGACGCCCCCAGCGGCGAGCGGCGCGACCGGGTGCGTCTCGTGGTGCCGGTCCGCGAGGCGAGCGGCCGGCTGCCGTACGTGATGCTCCCGGCCGGCCACTACCTGGCCTGTACGAGCCACACGGTCACCGCCTTCTCGTACGACGCGAAGAAGGCGGCCTGTACAGCCCGGCTGTGGACCGCGGATTGCGCCCATGTCTCGTACCGCGACGGCCGCCTCGTGGTGAGCGACGCGGCCGGCCGGGAGCGGCACCGCCTGGTGGTCGCCCCGGGGCTCGGCGGCGACGTCGACTACTGGCACCGGACGTGATCACCGGAGCCGGCGGACCGACGGGGAAGCCGGGCTTCACGGGGCGAGCCGGCCCGCCTCGTGCGTGAGGGCCGGGCGTGCGGGCGGCTGCGACGCGTGGGCGTGCAGCAGTACGAGCTGGAGGACCAGCGCGACGGCCGCGAGGATCACGTGCCGGCGCGGGAGTCGGGTGACCATGGCGGAATTCCTCTCCCGGGTGGGCGGGCAGTACGGCAGCCGGCCCGGTTTGCCGCGAGACGGGCCGATGAGCCGGCGAGGAGAGGAAGGTAGGCCGGGAAACGGGCGCGCGGCGTCACACCACGGGCCCGATTCCGCTGTCGTACTCCGGTACGAGGACGGCGACCCGGTTTCCGCCTGTGTGGAGGGAGGGAGGGACGGCTCGGCGACACGACGGGGCATCGTGCACGTCCTCGGCGTCAAGCCGTGAGCCTGCGGACCCTGCGGGCCATCCTCCGCACGGTCGCGTTGCGCGGTACGAAGGCCAGGCGCTGCGGCAGGCCGCCGGGCAGCCCGAGCGCGGTGAGCCGCCGTCGCTTGAAGTAGCGCCGGTGCGAGTGAGCGCGCAAGTAGCGCTCCGCGTGCGGCCGTTGGGCGGGCAGAAGCTGCGGCTGCATCGCGTACCCGACGGCCGCCACGAGTGCCGTCGGGTCGGCCGGGGGCGCGGCGGGGGAAGCCTCCTCCAGGTCCGGGAGCAGTGCGTCGGCCAGTGTCACCGGGATGCGGTTGCTGTTCTCGTACGGGGTGAGGCGTTCGAGCAGCAGTTCGGTGCCGACGCGTGCGGTCGGGATCCCGTACAGCGCGTGCGCCGTGAACAGGGCCGTCGAGAAGCAGCCGACCACCAGAGCCGGGCGCAGTCGGCGGAAGAGGACCTCCGCAAGCAACGGAGTGTCGAATACCAGGAGTTCGGCGCCCAGCTCGGCCGCCTCCCGCTCCAGCCGCGACGACCAGCGGGACGGCGCCGACGGGTGCGGCTTGAACACCACGCGCTTGTGCCCCCGCCGCACCGCGCCCCGCAGCATCCGGATGTGCAGGTCCTCTTCCTCCTCCGGAGTGAGGATGGCGAGGGCGGAGAGGTACTGGCCGAGCAGGAGCGCGGGCCGCTCGTCGAAGTCGCCGACGGCCAAGTCCGCTTCGGCGTCGCAGAGTTCCGACAGGACGTCCAGGAAGGCGTCCGTCGGTACGAGGGCGGGCCGCACCCCGAACTCGCTCAGCAGCAGCGGCCTCAGGTCCGGCACCAGGTCCAGGTGGAGGAGACGACGGACCCGGCCCCCGATCAGCGGGTCCAGCTTGTTGCGGGTGGGCCCGTAGCTCATCAGGCCGTCCGCGTACACGTCGACGGGCGCGTCCGGGAAGAGCTGGGCGACCGCCTGGGCGGGAGCGACCTGGATCGACTCCAGGACGAGGGAGACGGGTTCGTCGTCCGCGACGCCCCACTCCCTCCTCAACCGCCGTTCCCACAGCGGCACGTCGTCGGCGCGGGGCGTCCAGCCGCTCGGGTGCAGCGGGGCGATCGCCTCGTTCCAGTCGCGCACGTCGTCGAAGCGGGTACGGAGCCGGGCGAAGCCGGGGGACTGCGTCAGGGGCGGCGTGGTCTCCGGGACGGCCGCGTTGTTGCTGGCCAGGAGGATGCGGCGGGCGGCGGGCGGGAAGCAGCCGCTGTCGATGGCGGCGGCGAGCGTCGCGGTCCCGTACAGGGTGGACGCGAGGAAGATCTGCGTCGCGGGTGCGGAACCGGTCGGCACGGGACGGCTCGATGCCGATCCGGTCGCCGTCGCGGCACCCGTCGTGCGGTCGGTCGCGGTGGGGCCGGACATCGAGGAACCGGCTGCCGTGGGGTCCGGCGCGGAGTCGGTCGTACGGGACATCAGGCCGCCACCCCCGAAAGGCCCCGCCGCAGCCGACGCAGACGCCCCGCGCGCTGTGCGTCCATCGAGTTCAGTGCCTCCGTCAGGACGTCCTGCGGCATCCGCCGCAGGGCCGCCGCGCTCATCGCCCGCAATTGTCTCGCCACCGCCGGTTCGAATCTGTTCGGTTCCGCCGCACTCCCCAAATGGTGGGAGATGATGGCGCAGTACGTCCGTACGGCCTTCGGGAGCAGGGACGACGCGTCCGGGTCGCGTGCCGTTTCCTCCAGTATCTGATCAAAGGCGCGGATGAAATCCAGTTGTCGCACGTCGCCGATCCGGGTGAGCGAGGAGGAAACTCCGCGCCGGTAGAAAATGCCGAGAAGTCCCACTACGGCGAAGGATTCCGCCTCCCGGTGCAGCCGCCAGATCCACGGCCTGTCCTCCGCCGTGCGCAGTCCGTCGGTGAAATGCAGCAGACCGCGGTCCAGCAGGCGCCGGTGGTAGACGCCGGCCCAGGCGAACGCGTAGTCCACGGAGGTGGAGCGGTCGGCGGGCAGTATCGCCGAGCGCGGCGGGACACACTCGCCGCGCCTGCCGTGCGGGACGCGCTGCACCGACCGGTTGCGGCCGTCGCAGCGCACGTGGTCGGTGCGGACGAAGTCGCAGCCCAAGGAGGAGATGGTGTCGACCAGTTGGGTGAGGTACCCGGGGGCGTACCAGTCGTCCCCGTCCAGGAAGGTCACGTATTGGCCGCGCGCGGCGTCCAGCCCGGTGTTGCGGGCCGTCGCCAGACCGCCGTTGCGTTCGTGTCTGAGCAGGACCGCACCGGGCAGGTCGCGTTCCGCGCGGTTGAGGAGCTCCGGGGTCTCGTCCGTCGAGCAGTCGTCGACGAGAAGGAATTCGAAGTCGTCGCGTGCGTTCGCGCGGAGACTTCTCAGGGCATCTGGGGCGTATGTCTGCACGTTGTAGAACGGCACGACGACGGAGAGCTTGACCACCCGCCGGACATTAGGGCGTGGCGGCGGATGCCGGGTGAACTGGCCGTGTCGCAAAGGTGAATCGCAATCTTTTCCCGGTGTCCCGTCCGTCCGTCGACTGCTGTTAACCGTCTGTTGCTGTCGAGTTGGGCCGGGAAACGGAACCGGTCTCTAATTTTTTCCTCGTGCCAGCAGAAACAAGCAGCCGCAAAACGCTGCGGGTCGCCGTACTCGCAGACTCGGACACCCGATGGAAATGGGGAGCACTCACGGCGCGGCGGATTGCCGGGGACATTTCCGGCGCCGACGCGGCGATCACCGGATTCCTGCTGCGGGGACGCGCGACTCCGACCGCCCGCCAGCTCGGCGAGGTCGGCGCGGGCCTGCCCGCGCCCCGTGAGGTGACGGGGACCGAGTTCCTCGGCCTGGTGCGCGGCGGGCCGTACGACGTGATCGTCCTCGCTCTCGTCGGTGGTTCCGTACAGGCCCTGCTGCACGGTCTCGCCCGGCTCTGGCCGCAGCCGGCCCGCCGCCCGGTCCTCGTCACCGGGTACGTGGGCGTCGTCTACGAGAAGCTCGCCGACGGTCTCCTGCTGCGTCACGGCGCCGACCTCGTCCTCGCCAACTCGCCGTACGACGAGGAGAGGTTCAGGGCGGTGTACGAAGGTGTCGGCGCCGACGCGTCCTGCGTGACCCGGGCCGCCCTGCCCTTCCTGGGCGGGACGCCCTACGGCGGTGTCGCCGACACGGTCGTCTTCGCGGCCCAGCCCTCGGTGCCCGAGCGGCGGGCGGACCGGACGTACCTGCTGCGGCGGCTCGTCGGGCATGCCCGCCTCCACCCGGACCGCGAGGTCGTCCTCAAGCTGCGCAGCAAGCCGGGCGAACACACCACGCACATCGAGGAGCTGCCCTACCAGCGGCTCGTGCGGGACCTGGCACCGCCGCCCAACTTCCGTCTGGCATACGGGCACATGGGTGACGTGCTGGACCGGACCGGGCTGCTGGTCACCGTCAGTTCCACCGCCGCGCTGGAGTCCCTGCACCGGGGGATCCCGACGGCGGTGCTGACAGACCTGGGCGTACGCGAACCCCTCGGCAACCACCACTTCCTCGGCTCTGGCTGCCTCACCTCGTGGGACCGGCTGGACGCCGGGCACCGGCCGGAGGCCGACGAGCAGTGGCTGGTGCGGCACGGGGTGCGGACGCCGGGGGACCCCTACGACGCCGTGCGGGCGAAGCTCGCCGCTCTCCTCGCACAGCCCCGGCTCGCGCCCCCGGCCCCGTACTACACCGCCGGGACCGCCACCGGCTACCTCCCCGGCATTCTCGCCCGCCACCGCCTCGACGAGGCTCCGCCCGAGCGCGGCAGCGGCGTGCGGCAGGCCGTGCGCCACGCGGTGCGGGAGGCGGCCCGGGGGGCGTACCGGCACGGGGTGCAGCGAGTGGCACCGGTCATCCGACGTATGGGAGAACTCTGATGGAACGCGCGCGACGGGTCCTGGCGGTGATCCCCGCCAGGGGAGGCTCCAAGGGCGTCCCCGGCAAGAACCTGGCGCCGGTGGGCGGCGTACCCCTGGTCGTACGGGCGGTACGGGCCTGCCTCGCCGCCCGGCACGTCACCGAGGTCGTCGTCTCCACGGACGACGACGCGATAGCCGCGGCCGCGCTGGCGGCGGGAGCCGAAGTGGTCGTCCGGCCGGGCGCGCTGGCCGGGGACACCGCGAGCAGCGAGGCGGCCGTGCTGCACGCCCTGGACGCACTCGACGTGCGGGCCGACGAGCCCGGCGTCGTGCTCCTGGTGCAGTGCACGAGCCCCTTCGTGACCGGGGAGGACGTGGACGGGGTCGCCCGTGCGGTCCTCGACGGGGCGGACACGGCGGTGACGGTGGCGGCGTTCCACGGCTTCGTGTGGCGGGAGGAGGACGAGGAACAGGACGCCCCCGGCGCGGCCCCCGCCGTCACGTCCCCGCCCGGCGCGGACAGCGCGGCCTCCGCCGTCACCCCGCGCTCCGGCGCCCGGAAGGGGACCGGGGTCAACCACGACAAGGCCACCCGCCCGCGCCGCCAGGACCGGCCGGAGGACCTGCTGGAGACCGGGGCCGCCTACGCCATGGACGCCACCGGGTTCCGCCGGCACCGGCACCGGTTCTTCGGGCGGACCGCCCTCGTACGGACCGACCCCGCCCGCGTGCTGGAGGTCGACGACCCCCGCGACCTGGACCGGGCCCGTGCGCTCGCGCCGCTCCTCGACACGGCGGCGTACCCCACCCGCGGCGACGTCGACGCCGTCGTCCTCGACTTCGACGGGACGCAGACCGACGACCGGGTGCTCATCGACGCCGAGGGCCGCGAGACGGTCGCCGTGCACCGCGGGGACGGGCTGGGGATCGCCGCGCTGCGGGACGCCGGGATCCCGCTGCTCATCCTGTCCACCGAGCAGAACCCGGTGGTCGCCGCCCGCGCCCGCAAGCTCCGCATCCCCGTCCTGCACGGCGTCGACCGCAAGGACCTCGCGCTCAAGGAGTGGTGCGAGGAACAGTCCGTCGACCCCTCCCGCGTCCTGTACGTCGGCAACGACGTCAACGACCTGCCCTGCTTCGCCCTCGCGGGCTGGCCCGTCGCCGTGGCCGACGCCCACGGCAGCGTCCGTGCCGCCGCCCGCGCCACGACCCGCACCCCCGGCGGCAGCGGAGCCGTCCGCGAGGTCGCCACCTGGCTCCTCGGCCCGGACCTCAACACCCCGACACCCCTCCTGCACACCCCCGAACCCCTCCTCAGCAACCCCACACCCCCGCTCAGCACCCCTGCACCCCACCCCGTGCCCACGGCGCACAGCACTTCCGCACCCCTCCACACCCTTTAAGGACGAGCAAGATGAGCAACGTCAACTCCCGCCTGCGCACCCTCGGCTCCAAGACCGCAGGGCCCGGCCACCCCGTCTACATCACCGGCGAGATCGGCATCAACCACAACGGCGACCTCGACAAGGCCCTGGCCCTGGTCGACGCCGCCGCCGACGCCGGCTGCGACGCCGTGAAGTTCCAGAAGCGCACCCCGGAGATCTGCACCCCGCGCGACCAGTGGGACATCGAGCGCGACACCCCGTGGGGCCGCATGACGTACATCGACTACCGCCACCGCGTGGAGTTCGGCGAGGACGAGTACCGGGCGATCGACGCCCACTGCCGTCAGCGCGGCATCGACTGGTTCGCCTCCCCGTGGGACACCGAGGCCGTCGCCTTCCTGGAGAAGTTCGACGTGCCCGCCCACAAGGTGGCCTCCGCGTCGCTGACCGACGACGAGCTGCTGCGCGAACTGCGCACCACCGGCCGTACCGTCATCCTCTCCACCGGCATGTCCACCCCGGCGCAGATCCGCCACGCGGTCGAGGTGCTGGGCAGCGCCAACATCCTGCTGTGCCACGCCACCTCCACCTACCCGGCCGTGGCCGACGAACTGAACCTGCGGGTGATCAACACCCTCCAGGCCGAGTACCCCAACGTCCCCATCGGCTACAGCGGCCACGAGACCGGCCTCCAGACCACCCTCGCCGCCGTCGCCCTCGGCGCCGCCTTCGTCGAGCGGCACATCACCCTGGACCGCGCCATGTGGGGCTCCGACCAGGCCGCGTCCGTCGAGCCCGGCGGCCTCACCCGCCTCGTCCGCGACATCCGCACGATCGAGGCGTCCCTCGGCGACGGCGTCAAGAGGGTGTACGAGTCGGAGCTCGCGCCGATGCGCAAGCTGCGCCGCGTGCCGGGCGTCGTCGCGCAGGCGGGCACGGACGCCGAGACGGCAGCACCGGCGGGGGTCTGACGGCCATGGCCACAGCCAGCAGCGGCGTCCGCCGGGCGGCCCCCCGGGCACCCCGGTCCTCCAGGACACCCGGCACCCTCGCCTTCGTCGAGAGCCCCGTCCAGCTCCTCAACGTCCTGGAGTGGGCGCACACCACCACGTACGACATGACCGACGTGATGGTCGTCGTCCTCTCGCCCGTCGACCCCATGTCCCGCGGCCAGCTCCGCCGGATGGCCGAGCTGGCCCGCGACGAGGGATGCGAGGTGCGCTGGGAGGACGCCAGGGACGGGGCGGGGGCGCCGCTGCGCACCGTCGGCGGACTGGCCGGCGCACTCCGCAGGGCGGACCGGGTCGTCATAGGGGATCCCTTCTCCCGCTACGTGCAACTGCTGCTGACCTTCGTACGGGCGCCCGCGCTGGTGGTCGTCGACGACGGAACGGCCACCATGGAGTTCGCCGGGCAGCTGGCGCGCGGGGAACGCCTGGTGCGCTGGCACCGGCGCGGCGGCCGGCCGGGGGCGCGCGAGCTCCTCCTCGCCCCCGTCACCACCTCCGCCCGCCGCCGCCTCGCCCCGACGCCCCGGCGCTCCGTGGAACTCTTCACCGCGATGCCCGTCGACGAGGCCCTGCTCGCCGAGGCGCTGCCCGGCATCACCGTCACCGCCAACGAGCTCACCTGGACCCGTTCCCGGTTCGGCCCGCCGCGCATCACCCGCAGCGCCGACCTGGTCGGCACCTCGCTGGTGGAGACGGGTGTGCTGGACCCCGACCACTACCTGCGCGCGGTCCGTTCCCTCACCCGGGGGCACGGGGCCACCCGGTACTTCGCCCACCGACGCGAGAGCTCCGACAAGCTGCACCGGCTGGCCGTCGAGACGGGACTGGAGGTGGTACGCCCGGATCTTCCCCTGGAAGTGATAGCCCGCCGCGGCCCCATCGGGCGTACGATCCTGAGCTTCCCCTCCACTGTCGTACACACGCTCCCGAAGGCACTCGTGGGAACGGATGTGAAAGTCGCGGTGTGTGACATCGACCCCGCATGGCTTTCGGCCAATGCCTCGCCGCGCGCCCCCGGATTCCTCGCCGGAGTCGCCACCACCGCCCGTGACGTGCGGAAACTCCGGGTTCTGCCGGTGACGTAGCGCGTGGGGCAACCCCCTTTGATACCCGTCTCACATTGCGGGCACACCTCACTTCGCCATTTTTCTTACACCTATCGGGCGGAAGTTTTGTTGATGGGTAGGCAGTTGGGGGTGGAGTGCGCCTACCGTTGACGGGGTGAACCAGTTGATCTCCCTCGTGTCCGAAGCCGGTCCCGACGCCGGAGACGATCTCCCCGGCACGCTCTCCGACGAGCTGCGTGCCGAACTGATCGCCTTCCGGCGGGACTTGCACATGCACCCCGAGCTGGGCAACCAGGAGTTCCGCACCACCGCCGCGATCAAGGCCCGCCTGGAGCAGGCCGGACTCGCGCCGCGCGTGCTCGCCTCCGGAACCGGGCTCATCTGCGACATCGGCGAGTGGGACGGCGGGGTGCCGATGCTCGGGATGCGGGCGGACATCGACGCGCTGCCCATTCCGGACGCGAAGGTCGGCGTCCCGTACCGCTCCACCGTCCCGGACCGCGCGCACGCCTGCGGGCACGACGTGCACACGACGGTGGTGCTGGGCGCGGGACTGGTCCTCGCCGAGCTGCACAGGCAGGGCCGGCTGCCACGCCCGGTGCGGCTGCTGTTCCAGCCCGCGGAGGAAGTGCTGCCCGGCGGGGCCGCCGACGCCATCAAGTGCGGAGCGCTGGACGGGGTCGGCAGGATGATCGCCGTGCACTGCGACCCCAAGGTCGACGCGGGGCGTATCGGCCTCCGTACCGGCGCGATCACTTCGGCCTGCGACCGGCTGGAAATCGCCCTTGACGGACCCGGCGGCCACACCGCCCGCCCGCACCTGACCACAGACCTCGTGACGGCCGTGGCCAAGGTGGCCACCGAGGTGCCGGCGGTGATCTCGCGGCGGGTCGACGCCCGCTCCGGGCTGTCCGTGACCTGGGGCCGCATCGAGTCCGGGCACGCCTGCAACGTCATCCCGATGCGGGCCGAGCTGGCGGGCACGGTCCGCTGTCTGGACCTGGACGCTTGGCGCGACGCCCCCGACCTCATCCACGCGGCCGTCGCCGGCATCGCCGACCTGCACGGTGCGAAGTCGCAGATCAACTACATCCGGGGCGTCCCGCCGGTCGTCAACGACCAGGCGGTGGTCGAGCTGATGGCCGAAGCGATGGCCGCCCGCCGCGGCGCGCACTCCATCGAGGACACCGAACAGAGCCTGGGCGGCGAGGACTTCTCCTGGTACCTGGAGCACGTGCCGGGCGCGATGGCCCGTCTCGGCGTCCGCACTCCGGGCGACACCACCAAGCGCGACCTGCACCGCGGCGACTTCGACGCCGACGAGAGCGCGATCACGGTGGGGGTGGAGCTGTTCACCGCGGCTGCGCTGCTGGACGTCCGGGCTTAGCGCCGACCGGCGGGGAAGGGGGCGTTCGCGGTGGCCGGGAGGCGGGCCGGGGGCGCCCCTCCCGCATTTCCTTTGTGTCTTCCTCCAGTAGTAGTCGCTATGTCCGTTGTGAGTATGTACATTGCTTATGTTCGTCGTCCATCGGCGAATCGAACGCGCGTCGATCCGATAACGACTCATGAACGGGTCTTTTACCGGCATCTACGCGCGTTACGATCGCCGCGAAACCAGCGCCGCTCAGAGGCGCTTCGGTCAGGTTGAAGGAGCGTCCCGTGCGCCGGGTATCCAAGATCGCTGCTGCGAGCATCGCCACTGCGGCCCTCGCTTTCACCGCCACCGCGTGTGGCGAGTCCTCCACCGGTAGCTCTTCGAGCTCCGAGAGTGGCGGCAAGCTCAAGATCGGCATGGCCTACGACGTCGGCGGCCGTGGCGACAACTCGTTCAACGACTCCGCCGCGCGCGGCCTGGACAAGGCCAAGGCGGAGCTGGGCGCCGAGACCAAGGAGCTCACCGCGAAGAACGGTGAGACCCCGGCCGACCGCGAGCAGCGCCTGTCCCAGCTCGCCGAGAGCGGCTACAACCCGATCCTGGCCGTCGGTTTCGCGTACAAGGAGTCGGTCGACAAGGTCGCCAAGAAGCACCCGAACGTGACGTTCGGCCTGGTCGACTCGGTCTCCGACGTGAAGAACGTCAACAACATCGTCTTCACCGAGGAGCAGGGCTCCTACCTCGCCGGTGTCGCCGCCGCCCTCAAGTCCAAGAGCGGCGAGGTCGGCTTCATCGGCGCCGTGGACAACCCGCTGATCAAGAAGTTCGCCGCGGGCTTCCAGCAGGGCGCCAAGGAGACGGACTCCAAGGTCGAGGTGACGATCCAGTACCTGGGCACCGGCCAGGACACCTCCGGCTTCTCCAGCCCCGACAAGGGCAAGGCAGCCGCCAAGGGCATGCTCGACAAGGGCATCGACGTCGTCTACACGGCCGCGGGCGGCTCGGGCGCCGGCGCGATCGAGGCGGTGGCGGGCAAGAAGGGCGCCTGGGCGATCGGCGTCGACTCCGACCAGGCCAAGGACCCGTCGCTGTCGAAGTACAAGGCGTCGATCCTCACCTCCGTCGTGAAGAACGTGGACGCGGGCGTCTTCGACCTCGCCAAGTCCGTCAAGGACGGCAAGCCGCGCACCGGTACCACGACCTACTCCCTCGCGGAGAACGGCGTCACGCTGACCACCACGGGTGACCACCTCAAGGACATCCAGGCCAAGCTGGACGAGGCGAAGAAGAAGATCGTGGACGGCGCCATCAAGGTCAAGTCCACCCTCTGATCCGCTCTGCGGAGCCGGGGCCCGAAGAGAAGCTCGCGCTGATCTTCGGGCCCCGCTTCCTGTGCGGTCCCGCCCGGAGTGACTCTTCCGACAGCCTCGCCCCGCTTCACTTTTGGGCCGGGCTGCTTCACAATTTGCGGCAGCTACGCGCGTAGCTTCCGTGGTGCGCGGTACTTTTCCGCCACAGTCATCTCGCCGCACGCCGCCGTCGTAGCAGCCGTACCCTCCCTACCTTCCGCCTCAGCTCCTCCGCCTCCTGCCTAGGAGAGTGCGCCATCAAAGCGTCCAGCAGTCCCCACGCCGCATCCCGAGCCGCGGACGGCAGCCCCGCTGTCGAACTGCACGGGATCACCAAGCGGTTCCCCGGTGTCGTGGCCAACCACGACATCGCCATCACCGTGCGCCGCGGCACCGTGCACGCCCTCGTCGGTGAGAACGGCGCGGGCAAGTCCACCCTGATGAAGATCCTCTACGGCATGCAGAAGCCGGACGAGGGCACCATCGCGGTCGACGGGCAGCAGGTGACCTTCAACAGCCCCGGTGACGCCATCGCGCGCGGCATCGGCATGGTGCACCAGCACTTCATGCTCGCGGACTACCTCACCGTCCTCGAAAACGTGGTGCTCGGCTCGGAGAAGCTGCACGGCATCGGCGACCGGGCCCGCGCCCGGATCAAGGAGATCTCCGAGGCGTACGGCCTGAACGTGCGCCCGGACGCGGTGGTCGAGGACCTCGGCGTCGCCGACCGCCAGCGCGTGGAGATCCTCAAGGTCCTCTACCGCGGTGCCCGCACGCTCATCCTCGACGAGCCGACCGCGGTGCTCGTGCCCCAGGAGGTGGACGCGCTCTTCGCGAACCTGCGGGAGCTCAAGGCCGAGGGCCTCACCGTCATCTTCATCTCGCACAAGCTCGGCGAGGTGCTGTCGGTGGCCGACGACATCACCGTCATCCGGCGCGGCACCACGGTCGGCACCGCCGACCCGGCGAACACCACGCCCAAGCAGCTCGCCGAGCTGATGGTCGGCAGCGAACTCCCCTCGCCCGAGACCCGCGAGTCCACCGTCACGGACGTCCCCATGCTGAGCGTCTCGGACCTGCGGCTCAGCGCCGTCGACCCGGACGGCGTCGTGCGTTCCGTACTGGACGACATCGCGTTCACCATCCACAAGGGCGAGGTCCTGGGCATCGCCGGCGTCGAGGGCAACGGCCAGGCCGAACTCGTCGAAGCCATCATGGGCATGCGCACCCCGGACGCCGGAGCGCTCACCCTCGACGGCGTCGACATCTCGTCGGTCCCCACCCGCAAGCGGCGCGAGGACGGCATCGGGTACATCCCCGAGGACCGCCACAAGCACGGCCTGCTCCTCGAATCCCCGCTGTGGGAGAACCGCATCCTCGGTCACGTCTCCGAGAAGCCCAACAGCAACAAGGGCCTCCTGGACCTCAAGGCGGCCCGCGCCGACACCCAGCGGATCGTGCGCGAGTACGACGTCCGCACGCCCGGCATCGACGTCACGGCGGCCTCCCTGTCCGGCGGCAACCAGCAGAAGCTGATCGTCGGCCGCGAGATGAGCCACGCCCCCAAGCTGCTGATCGCCGCCCACCCCACCCGTGGCGTGGACGTCGGCGCGCAGGCGCAGATCTGGGACCAGATCCGCGAGGCGCGCCGCGAAGGCCTGGCCGTACTGCTGATCTCGGCGGACCTGGACGAGCTGATCGGGCTCTCCGACACCCTGCGGGTGATGTTCCGCGGCCGTCTGGTCGCCGACGCGGACCCCGCCACCATCACCCCCGAAGAGCTGGGCTCGGCCATGACGGGCGCCGCCACCGGACACCTGGAGGCGCACGGCGCCCCGGCCGAGACCGACCCCCGGACTGGGGGAGAGGACCGATGAAGAAGTTCGACAAGGAGCGGTTGCTCCTGGGCATCGCGGCCCCGCTGCTCGCGATCGTGGCCGCGTTCCTGGTCACCGCCGTGGTGCTGGTGGCCACCGGCAAGGAGCCGTTCAGCGCGTTCGGCATCATGTTCGACTACGGCATGAAGTCGGACAGCCAGGTCTACATCCTGAACAAGGCCACCACCTATTACCTGGCAGGTCTCGCGGTCGCCGTCGGCTTCCGGATGAACCTCTTCAACATCGGCGTCGACGGCCAGTACCGCCTGGCCGCCTTCTTCGCCGCCGCCCTCGGCGGCGCGCTGACCCTGCCCGGCTTCCTCCAGATCCCGCTGATCATCCTCACCGCGATGATCGTCGGCGCCATGTGGGCCGGTATCGCCGGTGTCCTCAAGGTCACCCGGGGCGTCTCCGAGGTCGTCTCGACGATCATGCTCAACATGATCGCCACCGCGATCATCGGCTACCTCCTCCAGGACGGCCGGCTCGGCCAGCTGGACAGCGCGGGAACCAAGGTCTCCACCAAGCCGCTGCCGGAGTCCTCGCACTTCTTCGTCTTCCCGACCGTGCCGGACCAGGTGTGGGGCTTCATCGTCGTCGCCGCACTGGCCGGTGTCGCGTACTGGTTCATCCTGTCGCGCACCCGCTTCGGCTTCGACCTGCGCACCGTGGGCCAGTCCGAGTCGGCGGCCGACGCCAGTGGCGTCAACGTCAAGAAGATGATCATCACCTCGATGCTGATCTCCGGTCTGGTGGCCGGTCTGGTCGGCATGCCGACGCTGCTCAACGACTCCTTCGAGTACGGCGGCGACTTCCCCACCGGCATCGGCTTCACCGGCATTGCCATCGCCCTCCTGGGCCGCAACCACCCCGTCGGCATCGCCCTGGGCGCACTCCTGTGGGGCTTCCTGGAACGCGGTTCCGGAAAGCTCGAATTCGAGGGGTACGACCGGGAGATCGTCGGCGTCATCCAGGGCGTGATCGTCCTGTCCGTCGTCATCGCCTACGAGGTCGTCCGCCGTTACGGCCTCAAGCGCCAGCAGCGGCAGGTCGGCGAGAAGCTCGCCGCCCAGGCCAAGAACTCCAAGAAGCAGGAGGTGTCGGCGTGAGTACGGCGACCACCGCCCCGGCGGCCAAGTCCCCGGCGGGCAAGAAGGCGGGCAAGCGCCGCCTCTCCCTCCCGGTCGTCCTGCTCATCGTCGCGGGCGCGCTGATCGCCCTGTCGGCGGTGCGCGCCATCACCGGCGCGCAGGACATCACCGCGTCCGGCCAGATCGGCGCGGCGCTGTCCATGGCCGTGCCGATCGGCCTCGCCGGTCTCGGCGGCCTGTGGGCGGAGCGCGCGGGCGTCGTCAACATCGGCCTCGAAGGCATGATGATCCTCGGCACCTTCTTCGGCGCCTGGGCGGGCTGGCAGACCAACCCGTGGATCGGCGTGCTGGCCGGTGTGCTCGGCGGGATGTTCGGCGGTCTGCTGCACGCGGTCGCCACCGTGAGCTTCGGCGTCGACCACATCATCTCCGGCATCGCGATCAACATCCTGGCGCTCGGTGTCACCTCGTACTTCGCGAAGCTCTGGTTCAACAGCCCCGAGGCCGCGGCCAAGGGCGGCAGCCCCAAGCAGTCCCCGCCCGCCGAGTCGATCGACACGCTGAGCCTGCCCGGGGTCTCCGACTGGCTGTACTCGGTGGAGAAGCACCACTGGTTCTTCGTCTCGGACGTCGCGGGCATCCTCGGCGGCCTGGTCACCAAGGTGTCGCTGCTGACGATCGTCGCCGTGCTGCTGTTCGTGCTGACGTTCTGGGTGCTCTGGAAGACCCCGTTCGGGCTGCGCCTGCGCTCCGCGGGCGAGAACCCGATCGCCGCCGAGTCGCTGGGCGTCAACGTCTACAAGTACAAGTACATCGCCGTGATCGTCTCGGGCGGCATGGCCGGCCTCGGCGGCGCGTTCCTGTCCCTGGTCACCTCGCACATCTACAACGAGGGCCAGACCGGCGGCCGCGGCTACATCGGCCTCGCCGCGATGATCTTCGGCAACTGGCGTCCGGGCGGCCTCGCCATGGGCGCGGGCCTCTTCGGCTTCGCCGACGCGCTCCAGCTGCGCAACGGCGGCACCTCGGTGCACGCGCTGTTGCTGCTCCTGGTCGTCCTGCTGGTGGGCCTGGCGCTGTGGAAGGCATACAGGAAGGCGTTCGTCGCTGCTGCCATCTGCGCCGTGATCGCGGCGGGCGTGCTGGTCTGGTACCTCGGTACGGACACCGTGCCCACCGAGTTCGTGAGCGCGACCCCGTACGTGGTCACCCTCCTGGTGCTCTCGCTGTCCGCGCAGCGGCTGCGGATGCCCAAGGCCGACGGCATGCGCTACCGCAAGGGGCAGGGCAAGTGACCGCCCCCGACGCCGCGGCGGTCGACTGGGAGCTGCTCCGGGAGGCGGCCAGGGACGCGATGTCCCGGGCGTACGTCCCGTACTCGAAGTACCCGGTCGGCGCGGCGGCGCTGGCCGACGACGGCAGCGGCACGGTCCGCACCGTGGCCGGCTGCAACGTGGAGAACGCCTCGTACGGGCTGTCGCTGTGCGCCGAGTGCGGGCTGGTGTCCGCGCTCCAGGCGAGCGGCGGCGGCCGGCTGACGCACTTCACCTGCGTCGACGGCCGGGGCGAGAACCTGATGCCGTGCGGCCGTTGCCGTCAGCTGCTGTACGAGTTCGGCGGTCCGGAGCTCCTGATGGAGACCTCGTCCGGGGTCCGCACCCTCGGCGAGATGCTGCCGGACGCCTTTGGCCCGCAGCACCTCAAGTAGTACGTTCGCGGCCCCGTCATCGTTTCCCGGTGGCGGGGCCGCACCCCTTTCCCAGCGCAACGCGCGTAGATTCGCACCCAGTCGTACGACCGGAAGGAACCCCATGGACGTCATCTCCGTCATCCGCACCAAGCGCGACCGCGGCGAGCTGAGCCCCGAGCAGATCGACTGGGTCATCGACGCGTACACGCGCGGAGCGGTCGCCGACGAGCAGATGTCGGCCCTGGCCATGGCGATCCTGCTGAACGGCATGAACCGGACCGAGATCGCCCGCTGGACCGCCGCCATGATCGCCTCCGGCGAGCGCATGAACTTCGACCAGCTGTCCCGCCCGACCGCCGACAAGCACTCCACCGGCGGCGTCGGCGACAAGATCACCCTCCCGCTGGCCCCGCTGGTCGCGGCCTGCGGTGCGGCCGTGCCGCAGCTCTCCGGCCGGGGCCTGGGCCACACCGGCGGCACCCTCGACAAGCTGGAGTCCATCCCCGGCTGGCGCGCGCTGCTGTCCAATGCCGAGATGCTCGACGTCCTGGAATCCACCGGCGCGGTCATCTGCGCCGCCGGTGACGGTCTGGCCCCCGCCGACAAGAAGCTGTACGCGCTGCGCGACGTGACCGGCACCGTCGAGGCCATCCCGCTGATCGCCTCCTCGATCATGTCCAAGAAGATCGCCGAAGGCACCGGCTCGCTGGTGCTGGACGTCAAGGTCGGCTCCGGCGCCTTCATGAAGACCATCGAGGACGCCCGCGAGCTGGCCTCCACGATGGTCGGCCTGGGCACCGACCACGGGGTGAAGACCGTGGCGCTGCTGACCGACATGGCGACCCCGCTCGGCCTGACCGCGGGCAACGCCCTGGAGGTACGGGAGTCCGTCGAGGTCCTGGCCGGCGGCGGCCCCGCCGACGTCGTGGAGCTGACCCTCGCACTGGCCCGCGAGATGCTGGACGCGGCGGGCCTGCCGGACGCCGACCCGGAGAAGGCGCTGCGCGACGGGTCCGCGATGGACGTGTGGCGCCGCATGATCCAGGCGCAGGGCGGCGACCCGGACGCGGAGCTTCCGGTGGCCCGCGAGCAGCATGTGATCAACGCCTCCTCCAGCGGGGTGCTGACCAGGCTGGACGCCTACGCGGTGGGCGTCGCAGCCTGGCGGCTCGGCGCGGGCCGGGCCCGCAAGGAGGACGTCGTCCAGGCCGGCGCGGGCATCGAACTGCACGCCAAGCCCGGTGACAGGGTCGTCGCGGGCCAGCCGCTGATGACGCTGCACACCGACACCCCGGAGAAGTTCGCGTACGCCATCGAGGCGCTGGACGGCGGCGTGCTGACCGCCGACGCGCACTCCGCGGCGGCGGCCGACTTCGTTCCGGCACCGATCGTGCTGGACCGGATCGCCTGAGCCGGGGCACTCTGGGAGTGCCAAGCTCTGTGACGCACGGGGCCGGTGGGGTATCGCGCCCCGCCGGTCCCGTGTCGTGTGCGGGGTCCCCCGCGATGCGTGTGCGGGGGAACGCGCCCGGTACGGGAGTGCGGGAGGACACGCCCGGTACGGGAGTGCGGAAACCTTTCGGCGCATGCGGGAACGCGACGCCGCGCCGCGGCCGTCTTCCGTACGAGGCGCGCTTGGCGTACGCATGTACGACCGACGTCGTTTCGTCCACCGGCCGCTTCGGCCGCGCACCCACCCCCTGGTTCGTCAGGAGCCGGGGAACCACCAAGCCCCTCGAACGCCCAGGAGAGCCGGACCATGACCGTCGCGCCCCCGCCGCAGCGGACCGCGCAACAGCCCACGCCGCCCGGCCCGCACCCCGCACCCGGCACACCGGAGTCCGGTGACGGGCGCCGGCTGCGCGTTCCCCGGTGGAAGCCGGCGCTCCACGGCGCGGACCGGGACGTCCTGTGGCTGTACCTGCTCACCCGGGTCGGGCTGTGGGTCACCTCGTACAGCGTGGCCTGGCTCTTCCCGGGCAACGGCGACGCGAAGGACGCGCCCTCGGCGCTCTCGCGGTGGGCGCAGTGGGACTGGACGCACTTCCTGCACATCGCCCAGGCCGGGTACTTCCCCGAGGGTGCCGGCCCCGGCACACCGGACTGGGACAACCGGGAGGCCTTCTTCCCCGGCTTTCCGCTGGTGCTGCGCGCCGTCCACACCGTCGTCCCGGACTGGACCCTCGCCGGGCTGCTGATCTCCTTCGTGTCGGGCGCGGTCGTGGTCCTGGCGCTGGCCCGAATAGCGAGGCTGCACCTGCCGGGCGAGCAGACCGCCCCCGGCCCGGTGCAGCGCTCCGGTTCCTCCGACTCCCCGTCGCCCGCCGGACAGCGGGCCGTGCTCTTCCTGCTGCTCTCGCCCTGCGCGGTGTTCCTCGCCGCCGGGTACACCGAGGCGCTCTTCCTCGCGTTCGCGCTGCCCGCCTGGCTGGCCGCGCAGCGCCACCAGTGGGCGATGGCCGGGCTGCTCACCGCACTCGCCACCGGCGTGCGGATCTCCGGGCTCTTCGTCGCCGCGGCCATCGGCGTGCACTTCCTGATCACCGCGTGGCGGGCCCGCTCCGCGAGGGCCTGGCGGCCGCTGCCCTGGACGCTGCTGCCCGCCCTGCCCGCCCTGCTCTACAGCGCCTACCTGTATGCGCACACCGGCGACTGGATGGCCTGGAAGCACGCCCAGGAACGCGGCTGGTACCGCCAGTTCCACGCCCCCTGGGAGTCCTGGGCCACCACCTGGCGGGCCGCGTTCGACGGCGCTTACCCCACCGGGTACGCCTACATGTGGCAGGCGGAACTGCTCGCCATGGTCGTCGGCCTCGTCCTGCTCGGGGTGCTGCTGTGGCTGCGCCGCTGGCCCGAGGCCGTGTACCTCGCCCTCAGCCTGTGGGCGCTCGGCACCTCGTACTGGTTCACGTCCGTGCCCCGAGCCACCCTCCTGTGGTGGCCGCTGTGGACGCTGCTCGCCGCGTGGAGCGTGCGCAGTCCGCGGGTGAAGACGGCGTACGTGATGGTGGCGGCGCCGCTCATGATGATCTTCGCCGTGTCGTACCTGTCGGGCCGCTGGACGGGCTGACAGGTCCACCCGGGTGGACGCCGGTCCGCTCCTGCCGATGAGTTTTGGCCGTCCGCCCGGTCCTACCCCCGTGGAAGACTCATCGACGCATCACCCCATGGCGCTCGTCGGGCCGGTGACCAGGGCCGACGTACCGCACCTGTGCGAGCGGCTGCGCGCACACCTCCTGGTCACCGGCGCGACGGAACTGCACTGCGACGTCTCCGCCCTCACCGACCCCGGGCTGGCCGCCGTGGAGGCGCTGACCCGGATGCGGCTGACCGCCCGGAGGCTGGGGTGCCGCTTCCATCTGGCGCACCCCAGCCGTGAACTGACCGGCCTACTGGACCTCGTCGGCCTCACCTTCGACGCCACCGGCAGCACCGGCGCCACCGGCAGCACCGCCCCCGGCAGCAGCCGCGGCGGCGGCCTCGAATCCGGAGATCCCCCCGGGGACGGCGGGCGGACCCGGAGTGCCGTCGGCCTCGATCCTGGCCGGGAGGTCGAACAGCGGGAACCACCGCTTGGTGTCGAGGAACGTGTTGATGTGGGAGATCCGGCCGTCTGAGATCTCGATGACCTGGAGCGCCCACGGCTCGAAGTGTCCGGCGGGCGTCGGGTGGTACTGGGCGAACGCGGGCGTGCCGTTGGCCACCGTGGCCAGCATCCGCGAGCCGTTGCACGCCGCACCGTGCGTGAGCATGAAGCCGGTGATGTCCGCGGCGCCGACCAGCCACAGGTCGAACGGGGGCATGGAGAGCACGGCGTCCTCGTGGAGCAGCGCCGTCAGCGTCTTCATGTCGTAGCCCTCGAAGGCCGCCACATACCGTTCGAGGAGTTTCTGCTGTTCCTCGTCCATCGGCTTGGCGGTGTCCGACTCGCCCGTCTTCGACTCGGCGAGCGTGGCACGTGCCCGCTGGAGCGCGGAGTTGACCGAGGCGACGCTCGTCTCCAGAAGTTCCGCGACCTCGCTCGCCTTCCACGCGAGCACCTCGCGCAGGATCAGCACCGCGCGCTGCTTGGGCGGCAGGTGCTGGAGGGCCGCCACGAAGGCCAGCCGTACGGACTCGCGGGCCACGGCGGTCTCCGCCGGGTCCGCGACGGGGCTCAGTACCCGCCCGTCGGGGACCGGCTCCAGCCACGCCGCCTCCGGCTGCGGGTTCAGCTGCGCCTGGGCGAGCGGCTTGGGATCGGAGAAGTCCATCGGGCGGGCCCGTTTCTTGCTGCTGCCGAGCATGTCCAGACATACGTTGGTGGCGATCCGGTACAGCCAGGACCGCAGCGAGGAACGCCCCTCGAACCGGTCCTGACTGCGCCACGCGCGCACCATCGTGTCCTGCACGGCGTCCTCCGCCTCGAAGGCGGAGCCGAGCATCCGGTAGCAGTAACCGGTCAACTCGGTCCGGTAGTCCTCCAGTTGTGCTTCCACTCCTGGCGTCGCAACATCACTCACAGGTCCACCCCACCCGTTCATCCACCCACCACTGCTGTGTGGTGAAACTCTACGGGAGGGGTCTGACAGCGGCTGCCGAATGCGGTGAACCGCCCTGTCACGTACCCGGCTTGCGCCCGTACACGAAGACGTCGTCACCGCGCTTCAGCAGGTTCCAGTACGCCTTCGCGTCGCCCGGCCGCATGTTGACGCAGCCGCGCGATCCCGGCGGGTTCCACATGGACTTGGTCACCGAGTGGAAGGCGATCCCGCCGTCGAAGAACTGCGAGTACGGCATCCACACCTTGTACAGCGACGACCAGTGGTTCAGGGTCCGCTGGTAGATCCGCTTCGACCCGGTCCTGGTCTCGTTGCCGTCGCGGCCGGTGCGCACCGGGACCGGGCCGTACGTGAGCTTCTTGCCGTCCTGGATCCAGGACAGCTGCCGTGTCAGGTCGACGCAGGCGATGCGGCCCTTGTTGGTCGGACACCTGCCGGCCGCGTTCGGGTTGCGCCCGGCGGCCTTCTGCTTGTTCATCAAGTCCATCGCGCCCCAGGTCACGGAGCCCGCGTACCCGGCGGTGGGCGTGATGCCGTGCTTGGACTGGAAGGCCCGTATCGCACGGCAGTCGGCGGCGGACTGCCTGCCGTCCGCCTTCAGCCCCAGGAACCGCTCCACCTGCTTCTGGTACGGCCCCGTGCCCGCCGTGCAGGACGGCGCCGCCTGGGCGGGGGCGGCGGCCCCCACCGTCAGTGCCACCGGGACCACCATCGCGGCGATCCCCGCGGCGATGCCCGTCCGGGTGCGGAGCGCGTGCCGCAGCCGTACGGTGCCGACTCTTCCGTTGTTGTCCCCCATGGACTTCCCTCTCCCCTGTCGTGCAGCACGCGCGTGCGTGCCGTACTGCACGTTTCCTGCCCGTTCAGACGGGCGGGGAAGCCAATGCGTTGTACCGACAAGGGAGTTGAAGTGTCACGAATTCGTGACAGCGCTCCGTCCGGCCACCACGAGGGAGCGCCGCTCCACCCGCGCGCAGCGCGTCCCGTACAGCGTGATCGAGGCGACGCCGACGACGGCCAGCAGGCCGAGGCCGACGGTGGCCTCCCAGCCGCCCGCGTGGAACGCCACCGCGCCGAGGGTGCCGCCGACGCTGGAACCGAGGTAGTACGCCGACTGGTAGAGCGCCGACGCCTGCGCGCGGCCGGTCTTCGCGGTGCGGCTCACCGAGGAGGAGGCGACCGCGTGCCCGGCGAAGAAGCCCGCCGTGATGAGCACCAGCCCCGCCAGCACGCCCGCCAGGGAGTGCGAGAGCGACAGCAGCAGCCCCACCGCCGTGGTGGACACCGCCAGGTACAGCGCCCCGCGCCGCCCGGTGCGCGCCACCAGCGTGCCGGCGCCCGCCGAGGACGCCGTTCCCACCAGGTAGACCAGGAAGACCGAGCCGACGACGCCCTGCGGGAGGCTGAAGGGCGCCTCGGCCAGCCGGTAGCCGATCACCGTGTAGACGGCGCCGAAGACGGTCATGAAGAGCGCGCCGATCGCGTAAAGCCTGCGCAGCAGCGGATCGGAGAGGTGCGTGCCGACGGTCTTGGCCAGTGCCCGCGGGTCGAGGCTGCCGGGGCGGAAGTTGCGCGCCTTCGGCAGCAGCAGCCGGAACACCACCGCGCACACCAGTGCCATCAGTCCCACGGCGGCCAGCGCGGCCCGCCAGCCCCACAGCTGGGCGGCCCAGCCGGTCACGATCCGCCCGCTCATCCCGCCGAGCGAGTTGCCCGCCACGAACAGCCCGATCGCCGCCACCAGCGCCTTCGGCCGTACCTCCTCCGCCAGGTAGGCCATCGCGGAAGCGGGCAGCCCGGCCAGCGCCGCACCCTGCACCGCGCGCAGCGCGATCAGCCACTCGACGTCCGGCGCGAAGGGGATCACCAGCGCCACCACGACGGCCACCACCAGGGCGTACGTCATCACGGTCCGCCGCCCGAACCGCTCGGAGAGCGCACTGAGCGGCAGTACGAACAGAGCGAGCGCGCCGGTGGCCGCCGACACCGTCCAACTCGCCTGCGCAGCGGTCACGTTCAGATCGGCGGAGATCGCGGGCAGCAGCGCCTGCGTGGAGTAGAGCAGCGCGAAGGCCGCCATCCCGGCCGCGAAGAGCGCGAAGCTCATCCTGCGGAAACCGGGGGAGGAGGGAGCGAGCCGCGGGTCCACGGGCTCGCTCGACCCCCTCTGTGCAGAGGAATCAAAGGAAACGGAAGGATCGGCGCCCACAACCACAGGTATGGACGCCGTACTACTGGCGGAAGGCATGCCTGAAACCTAGATCGTGCCTTCTCATGCGTCCAATGCACAAACACGCGATACTTCATGCCATGTTGCATAAGCCGAGCTCACAGAGTCGGGTGTCACCGAACAGTAACGAAGAAGACATCCAGCAGGTACTTGCCCCGCGCCTCGCGCAGTTCGCCGCGGTCGCCCGTCACGAGCACGTCACCCGCGCCGCGCACGAGCTGGGCGTCCCGCAGTCGACCCTCTCGCGCGCGATGGTCCGGCTCGAACAGGACCTGGACGTCACTCTGTTCGCCCGCAAGGGCCGCACCGTCTCCCTCACCCCGGCCGGCCGCACCTTCCTCACCACGGTCGAACGCGCCCTCGCCGAGGTCGAGAAGGCGGCCGAGTCCGTACGCGCCGACGCCGACCCCACCTCGGGGAAGATCGCCTTCGGGTTCCTGCACACCATGGGCTCCGAAACGGTCCCCGCCCTGATCCGCGCGTTCCGTGCCGACCACCCGCACATCCGCTTCCAGCTCGTCCAGAACTACGGCGAGGCGATGCTGGAACGGCTGCGCGCCGGTGACCTCGACCTCTGCCTCACCTCGCCCGTCCCCGAGGCCCCCGACCTGGTGGCCCGCCGCCTCGACGAACAGCGGCTGCGTCTCGTCGTGCCCGACGACCACCGCCTCGCCGTCCGCAAGCGCGTCCGCCTCGCCGAGGCCGCCGACGAAACCTTCGTCACCCTCGAACCGGGCTACGGGCTGCGCCGCATCACCGACGACCTGTGCGCGCAGGCGGGCTTCCGCCCCCGGGTCGCCTTCGAGGGCGAGGAGGCGGAGACCCTGCGCGGCCTGGTCGCCGCCGGGCTCGGCGTGGCGCTGCTGCCACCTCCGGCGGTCGCCCGCCCCGGGGTCGTGGAGCTCACCGTCACCGCCCCGCGCGCCGCCCGCGAGATCGGCGTCGCCTGGCTGGACGGGCACCCGGACACCCCGCCCGTCGCCGCGTTCAAACGCTTCCTGCTGTCGCGGCGCGGACGCCTGCTGCCGGAGGCCGCGCCCGAACCCGCGACCGCACCCGAGCCCGCGACGGGCCCGGCGGGGGCCGCTACGGACTGACCGCCAGCACCAGGTAGGCCGCGAACAGCGACAGGTGCACGCCGCCCTGCAACGGTGTCGCCCGCCCCGGTACGAAGGTCAGCGTGCCCACCGCCACGGTCAGCGCCAGCAGCACCATGTGCGTCGGCCCGAGTCCCAGCAGCAGCGGCCCTTCCATCCAGATCGACGCGATCGCGACCGCCGGAATGGTCAGCCCGATGCTGGCCATCGCCGACCCGAGACCGAGGTTGAGGCTGGTCTGCACCCGGTCGCGCCTGGCCGCCCGTACCGCCGCGATGCTCTCCGGCAGCAGCACCAGCAGCGCGATGACGACGCCGACCACGGACGCGGGCAGCCCGGCGGCGGCCACCCCGGACTCGATGGTGGGCGACACGCCCTTGGCCAGCCCGACCACCGCGACGAGGGACACCGCGAGCAGCCCGAGGCTGAGCATCGCGGTCCTGGCGGCCGGCGGGGAGGCGTGCTCGTCCTCCGCGATGACCTTGCCCTCGTGGGTGACGGGGAGGAAGTAGTCGCGGTGCCGCACGGTCTGGGTCACGACGAACAACCCGTACAGCACCACGGCGGCCAGTGCCGCGAAGACCAGCTGCGTCGTCGAGAACTCGGCCTTCGGCGTGCTCGTCGTGAACGTCGGCAGGGCGAGGCTCAGCCCGGCGAGGGTGGCCACCGCCCCGAAGGCGGCCACCGTCCCCTCCGGATTGAAGACCGCGACCCGCCGTTTGAGGGCGCCCACCAGCAGCGAGATGCCCACGATGCCGTTCAGGGTGATCATCAGGGCGGCGAAGACCGTGTCCCGGGCGAGTGAGGCGCTCTTGTCGCCGCCGTCGGCCATCAGGGTGACGATCAGCGCGACCTCGATGATGGTCACGGCGACGGCCAGTACGAGCGACCCGAAGGGCTCGCCGACGCGGTGCGCCACCACCTCCGCGTGGTGCACGGCGGCGAGGACGGCCCCGCCCAGGAAGCAGGCCAGGAGCGCGACGACGGGACCCGCCATGCCCTCGCGCCCCCAGGAGAACGCGAGCAGGACAACGGCCAGGACGGGGACGACGCCGGACCAGTGGGGGACGCGGAGGCGGGCTGAGGTGCTGCTCATGGATCCGACAGTGGCAGAAGGGCGCGGGCGGTGCGCGTCGGAGGGCCGGGCAGGCCCCAGGAGTCGGACGGGGCGCCGGCCCTACCTCTGCCCGAAGCCCAGCGCCAGCGGCATCCGCAGCCCCAGCGGCGGCGGGGCCGCCAGTGCGTCCGCCAGCGGCCGGGCGTACGGCCGTCCGAAGAGCGAGCCCACCGCGAAGTCCGCGACGAGCGCCCGCACCTCCGCCCGGTGCTGCCGCATGCCGTGCCCGTCCGAGTGGACCTCGAACCGGCACACGTCGCGGTTCGCCTTCTTCGCCCGCGCCGCCAGCCGGAACGACAGCTCGGGGTCGGCCCGCCCGTCGTCCGTCCCGTGCGCGATCAGCACCCGCCGCCCGGCGAGCTGCCGCACCGGATCCTCCTCGCCGCCGTCCGGCAGCCAGGGGGCCAGCGCCACCACCGAGGTGACCGCCGGGTGACCGGCCGCCCGCAGGGCCGCCCGGCCGCCCATGTGGAGCCCCGCCAGGCACACCGGCACGTCGCCGTAGCGCCGTACCGCCTCCTCCACCGCCCACCGGGCGTCCGCCGCGAGCCGGGCCGCCTCCCCGTTCCATCCGCGTCCCCGGTACCGCACCACATGGGCGACGAGCCCGTCCGCGGCCCCGGCCCCGGCGACCCGGCGGGCGAGCGGGCGGGCCGCCGCGTAGGCCCGGGCGGACGGCCCCCGCGAGGACTCCGGCGCGCCCGCGGGAAGTACGAGAACGACGCCGCCCACGGTTCCGCCCGGCACCCCGGGCGCCCCGACGGCCCGCCCCAGCCGGGGGGTCGGCCCCGGCGCGACTTGCTGTGTCATGACAGAACAGTCTCAGAACCGGCGTCCGGGACCACCCGCCCGCACGGTCACTGTTACGTATCGACCGGTGCTGTCTACGCGCGTAGGGGCTACAGTGCCTCAATGACGAGCCAGACCACGAAGCAGACCACGCAGCAGACGGCGGGACAGCCCCTCAACACGCCCACCGCGGACCAGATCCGCCGGGCACCGAAGGTGCTGCTCCACGACCACCTCGACGGCGGCCTCCGCCCCGCCACGATCGTCGAGCTCGCCCGCGAGACGGGTTACGAGAACCTCCCCGAGACGGACGCCGACAAGCTCGGCATCTGGTTCCGCGAGGCCGCGGACTCCGGTTCGCTGGAGCGCTACCTGGAGACCTTCGCGCACACCTGCGCCGTCATGCAGACCCGCGACGCCCTCTTCCGGGTGGCCGCCGAGTGCGCCGAGGACCTCGCCGAGGACGGCGTCGTGTACGCGGAGGTCCGGTACGCGCCCGAGCAGCACCTGGAGAACGGCCTCACCCTCGAAGAGGTCGTCGAAGCGGTCAACGACGGTTTCCGCGAGGGCGAGCGCCGGGCCCGCGCCAACGGCCACCGCATCCGCGTCGGCGCCCTCCTCACCGCGATGCGGCACGCCGCGCGCGCCCTGGAGATCGCCGAACTCGCCAACCGCTACCGGGACACCGGCGTCGTCGGCTTCGACATCGCGGGCGCCGAGGCGGGCTTCCCTCCCACCCGCCACCTCGACGCCTTCGAGTACCTCAAGCGCGAGAACAACCACTTCACCATCCACGCGGGCGAGGCCTTCGGCCTGCCGTCGATCTGGCAGGCGCTCCAGTGGTGCGGCGCCGACCGCCTCGGCCACGGCGTCCGCATCATCGACGACATCGAGGTCGACGAGACGGACGGCAGCGTCAAGCTGGGCCGCCTGGCCGCGTACGTACGGGACAAGCGCATCCCGCTGGAGATGTGCCCCACCTCCAACCTGCAGACGGGCGCGGCGACCTCGTACGCCGATCACCCCTTCGGCCTGCTGCGCAAGCTCCAGTTCCGGGTGACGGTCAACACCGACAACCGTCTGATGTCCGGCACCAGCATGAGCCGCGAGTTCGAGCACCTGATCGGTGCTTTCGGGTACACGCTCGACGACATGCTGTGGACGACCGTCAATGCGATGAAGAGCGCCTTCATTCCTTTCGATGAACGTCTCGCCATGATCAGCGACGTCATCAAGCCCGGATATGCCGAACTGAAGTCGCAGTGGCTCTTCCAGTAGGCCCCGAACGACCGCGGTGAACAGCGGCTTTCCTGTGCGGAACAAAGGAGCGCAGACGTCTCGCACAAGCGGCCGGGGATATCAACCCCCGGCCGCGGGGTGTTTGCGGGGCGACAGGACCTCTGACTAGCTTGCAGAGCCGCTCAACTCCCCGAATTCCCCTGAGGACGTTGTTTTCATGAAGCAGTCTGCTGCCAAGAGCATCGGTGCCGCCGCCCTCGGTGCCGCCTTCGTCGCCGCCGCCGCCGGTTCTGCCACCGCGGCTGCCGCCCCCGCGCTCCCCGACGCCGCCGGCACGTTGTCCACCGTCACCGCCGCCCTCCCCGTGGAGCAGGCCGCGAGTACGCTTCCCGCCGGCGGCCCCGAAGCGCTGAAGGCAGGCACGAACGCGCTCGGCAAGCCCACCGCCGCGGTCAGCGACAGCGCCATCCCGGGCAAGGGTCTCCTCGGCGGTCTGCCCACCAGCGCGCTGCCCACCGGCGGCCTGCCGGGTCTCGGCGGCTGATCCGGCGCACGCGACACGACGAAGGGGCGCGCCTCCCGCAATGGGGGGCGCGCCCCTTCGGCATGACCGGGCGGGCCGGTGTCACCGGGCGGCCCTCGTCACCAGGCGGTCTTCGAGGTCCGCTCGGCCGGCAGGAAGATCCACAGTGCCAGGTAGAGCAGGAACTGCGGCCCCGGCAGCAGGCACGAGGCCAGGAAGATCACGCGCATCGTGGTCGAGGAGGTGCCGAAACGCCGGGCCAGCGCTGCGCACACTCCACCGATCACACGGCCGTCGCGGGGTCGGGCAAGTGCGGTCATGGCGGGCTCCTTAACGAGCTTCGTAGGTGCAGAGCGGGGGAGCGCGGTAAGTGCTCCCGATGTCTCCATACTCCTGCCCGCGCACTCTCCGGGCATCGCTCTACGGGGCGACGTGGACCCTGGGAATCCTCGGGGTCGTCCCTGCCCCCGCGTCCTCCCCCGTCAGGGGCGCACCCCCTACCCGGGTACGAGCCGCCCCCCGGGCCGCCTCCCACCTGCGCCGCAGCCTGGCCCGGGTCAGCGGTACGACGGCGAGGTGGGCGAGCGCGATGCCGGCGGTGTTCAGCAGCAGCGAGTCGACGTCCACGACCCGGCCCGGCACCCCGGTCTGCCACAGCTCGATGCCGAGCGACAGGAACGCCCCGGCCGCGACCGTACGCACGAGGGACACGAACGGCGGGACCTGGAGGCGGCCGCCCGCCATCGGCAGCAGTACGCCGAGCGGGGCGAGCAGCAGCAGGCCCTCGCCGATCCGGCGGGCCCCCTCGACGGGGCCCAGCGCGAGATCGGCCCGGATGCCGGCCAGCGGCTGCAGATTGGGTGCGGTCACCCACAGCACGTCGTCGAGGGGACGCAGGGCGACCCAGGCGACGAAGAGCAGATGCGCGAGGAGGAGGAGTCTCCCCGTCGCGCGGAAGCGGGTGACGGCACTGCCGATCGGAGCTGGACGCACGACCCCCAAGACGCGGGGCGCACGGGGAACGGTTCCCTGCCACGGGTGTGGCACGCGGCGCACGGTCACCGGGGGCGGTGCAGCTCGGCCGGGCCCGTGGGCCGGCCCGGCCCCCGCCCGGTCACCGCGGGTCCGGGGCCGCTTCCGGGCGGGCCTTCAGCGCCGCCGTGCACTGGTACTTGCGGGGCGGGTCCTCGGCGGGGCCGCCCAGTTCCACGGAGCCGCCCCCGTCGTCGGCCGCGCTGCCCGAGTACGTGCACACGATCTGGGCGAGCGCGTGCGGCGGCAGGTCGTCGGGTTCGCGGCTGAGCCGCAGCGCTCCCGGCGGGTCCCCGCGTCGGCCCGCGGAGACCGTCAGCGACCCGCGTACGTCCGTACTGAAACCGGCCTGCTTCTCCTCGTGCGACGGGTCCTTCTGCAACTCGTCGAGGAGCGCGTGCGCGGCCCGCATCCGGTCGGCCGTCATCGTCTCGGCGGACACCCCCACCACCCGCTGCACGGACACCAGCCCGGCCCCGCACACCAGGAACACCCGTACCGTGGACCCCGCCTCCGACGGTGCGGACGCCGCTTTCGAGGGGACGTCGCAGGACACCCGGGACGGCGCGGGCCCCGCGTTCACCGGCACCTGCGTGCTCCGGATCCCGCACCCCGACGCCGCCACCGCGAAGGCGAGGGCCGTGCCCGCCAACGCCGACGCCCGCCGTACCCGTGCTCCGACCCCTGCCGACCGCGCCATCAGCTTCCCTCCCGTACCGCAGCGGTGTCCGGACCGGAGTCCGGTCCGGGCTCCGGCGACACGTCCCGGGGCAGCCGGAGCGTGAACTTCGCGCCGCCGTCCGGGCAGTTGGCGGCCGTGATGGTGCCGCCGTGGATGAGCGCGTTCTCCATCGCGATGGACAGGCCGAGCCCGCTGCCCTCGGACCGGGGCCGCGAGGCGCTCGCCTTGTAGAAGCGGTCGAAGACATGCGGGAGGACCTCCGCCGGGATGCCGGGGCCGTGGTCCCGTACCTCGATCACCAGCTCGCCGTCGTCGGCCCGCACCGAGACCCCGACGGGTGAACCGCCGTGCTTGAGGGCGTTGCCGACCAGGTTCGCCAGGATGACATCGAGCCGGCGCGGGTCGAGCCGTGCCATCAGCCCCCGCGTCGCGTCCAGCTCGACGGCGTCCAGCCAGGCACGCGCGTCCAGGCAGGCCGTGAGCTGGTCGACCACGTCCACGTCGTCGACGACCAGCCGCGCCGTGCCCGCGTCGAAGCGGGTGACCTCCATCAGGTTCTCGACGAGGTCGTTGAGCCGCCGGGTCTCGCTCACCACCAGGTGCACGGCGGGAGCGATCATCGGGTCGAGGCTGTCCGCCTCGTCCTCCAGCACCTCCGCCACCGCCGTGATCGCGGTCAGCGGCGTCCGCAATTCGTGCGACATGTCCGCGACGAAGCGACGGCTCGCCTCCTCCCGGGCGCTCATGTCCGCGACCTTCTTCTCCAGCTGCGCGGCCGTCCGGTTGAACGTCCGTGAGAGGTCGGCCAGTTCATCGGTACCGGAGACCCGCAGCCGGGTGTCCAGCTTGCCCTCCCCGAGCCGCCGCGCCGCGTCCCCGAGCCGCTGCACGGGCTTCAGTACGGTCGTGGCGGCGGCCTGGGCGAGCAGCGCCGAGCCGAGCAGGGCGAGACCGGTCGCGATCCCCAGCGACCAGGCCAGCGAGTTCAGATCGTCCCGCTCCTGCTTGAGCGAGGTCAGCATGTACCCGGTCGGCCCGCCCCCGATGACCTTCGCCCCGCCCACCAGGTACGGCGCCCCGTCCAGCTGCGTACGCATCCAGAAGAGGTGGTACGGGTGCGCATTGCCGCCGGACACCGGCTGTTCCCTGTTCACCTGCTCCTGGAGCTTGGGCGGCACGTTGTCGAGGGTGAACTCGTCGAGGTCGGAGTAGCCGACCACGGGCTTGCCGTCGTCACGGCTGTCCACCAGCAGCACGCTGTACCCGGGACGCGCGCTCAGCGCCGACATCTGCTCGGCGGTGCGCTGCAGTTCGGCCTGGGTGGGGTTGAGGGGCAGGGACGCGACGCGGCTCTGCATGGACTGCCGGAAGTCGTCGAGGGCACTGTCCTGGGTGCGCGTCAGTACGGCCTCGCGGTTCAGCCAATAGGCGATCCCCGCCACCGACACCGCGGCCGTCAGCGCCACCAGCGCGAACACCACCACCAGCCGCAGCCGCAAACTGGTCCAGCGCAGCCCGGCCAGCAGGGCACGCTTGAGAGCCGTACTCACGAAGGACTGTCCAGCCGGTAGCCCACACCACGGACCGTACGGATGAGCGTCGGCGACGACGGCACGTCCTCGACCTTCGCCCGCAACCGCTGCACGCACGCGTCGACCAGCCGGGAGTCGCCCAGGTAGTCGTGCTCCCACACCAGCCTCAGCAACTGCTGCCGGGACAGCGCCTGACCCGGCCGTCGGCTCAGTTCGAGCAGCAGCCGCAGCTCGGTCGGCGTCAGTTGCAGGTCCTCGCCGTTCTTCGTCACCGTCATCGCCGACCGGTCGATCACCAAGGACCCGAACGAGGCGGCGTCGTTGGCCTCCCGTTCGCCGCGCCGCAGCACGGCCCGGATCCGCGCGTCGAGCACCCGCCCCTGCACCGGCTTCACGACGTAGTCGTCGGCCCCGGACTCCAGACCGACCACCACGTCGATGTCGTCACTGCGCGCGGTGAGCAGGATGATCGGCAGCTGATCGGTGCGTCTGATCCTCCGGCACACCTCGAAGCCGTCGATCCCTGGCAGCATCACATCCAGCACGATCAGGTCGGGCCGCTGCTCGCGCAGCAGCTTCAGGCCGTCCTCACCGGTTGCCGCCGTGGCAACACGGTGTCCTTGGCGGGTGAGCGACAGCTCAAGCGCCGTACGGATGGCGTCGTCGTCCTCGATCAGCAACAGGAAGGGCACGCGCTCATTCTGGCCCATCCGGGCGCAGGACTTCGACAGTTGGAGCGCTCCCATCGCCACGGGTGGTAACGCCACTCGTCATGACCGCCCCTGTGACGCGCCTGTGACAGTCGCCGGACAGCCCGATGAAACTGCACGGGCAAGCTCTTTCTCACACGGACCGCTACGGACTCCACCGACGGGGGGCGCGAGATGAACGCACTGCACAGCACCAACTCAAGCGCAGTTGTCACGCGTCTCCACGACGTCGTACGGAGCGTCGAGAAGTCCGGCGCCGTGACCGTTCGGGGGTGTGGTCGTGGTGCCGGGCGTTCGCGGACGTCGTCGTACAGCCAGTACATGACGACCGTGGACGTGCCGGGGGGAACGTCGGGCCCGGGGGGGACCGACGGGGGGACCAAGGGGGGAACCAACGGGGGGAACGGGGGAGCGGCTGCCGGGGGGGCGTTCGGGGGAGCGCCGGCAGCGGCACGGGCGACGTACGGGGAGGGCACGGGGGAGCGGGTACCCGCGACGGCGGCGGAGGCGGAGTTCACCGCCTACGTCCAGGAGCGCCGCGCCTCCCTGTACGCAACCGCCTACCACCTGACCGGCGACCGCTTCGAGGCCGAGGACCTGCTGCAGAGCGCCCTCTTCTCGACGTACCGCGCCTGGGACAGGATCAGTGACAAGGCGGCGGTCGGGGGCTACCTCCGCCGCACCATGACCAACCTGCACATCAGCGCGTGGCGCCGCCGCAAGCTGAACGAGTACCCGACGGAGGAGCTGCCGGAGACGGTCGGCGACACGGACGCCATGCGCGGCACCGAACTGCGCGCCGTCCTGTGGCAGGCCCTGGCCCGGCTCCCCGAACTCCAGCGCACGATGCTCGTCCTGCGCTACTACGAGGGCCGTACCGATCCCGAGATCGCGGACATCCTCGACATCAGTGTCGGCACGGTGAAGTCCAGCATCTGGCGCTCCCTGCGCCGGATGCGCGAGGACGAGGTCCTCAGCTTCGGCCGTGACGAGGAAGAGTCCTTCGGCGAACTGGTCGCCTGAGGGCACGAGGTGCCCCACGGCGCGAACGGGTCGCCGAGGGCACGACGGGGGTCGTCGTTTCGGGGGAGACGGCGAGAGCACGGGGGTGCGGGAGAGCGAAGCGGGGCCACGTCGGCCGGGGGGTCCGACGCGGTCCCGCTTTCGCGTGCCCGCAGTGCTTTCGACAGCGGGGCTCTGGGGGGACCGGCCGGTGTCGGAGCCTGTGCGCGGCGGTGCTACGCCGTCGGCTCCGCCAGCGTGCCGACGCCCGCCCCCGGGGCCTGGCTCGCCGCGTCCGGGACCACGCTCGCCCGTCCGGCGCCGGGGCAGCGGCCCGCCGCCGCTCCCGCCAGCCGCCCCAGCGCCTCGTCCTTGCCGCAGGCATGCGCGCCCAGCGCCACGTGCCGCGCCACGATCCCCGGCTCGGCCCGCATCAGCCGCCACCCGCGGCGCACGAGGAACGGCACCGACTTGCGCCCCTCCCGCACGTCCCGCAGCAGCCGCCGCCGGAACGTCGTGAAGGGCCGCCCCCGCAGACACAGCGCGTCCGCCAGGACGCCCAGTTCGCGGCACCTCGCCACGATGTCCGCCGCGAAGATGCCCTCCGCCACGAACAGGGGCGTGCGGGCGATGTCGAGCGCTTCCTCGGACACCCGTGCGCTGGTGGCGATGTCGTACACCGGGACGGTCGTCCGGCCCGTACGGCACAGTTCCAGGATCGCGGCCACCGCCACGTCCGCGTCCCACGACAGCGGGGAGTCCCAGTCGATGTCCGTACTGCCCTCGACCTGCGGAAGCGTCGGGTCGTCGTGCTCCTTGTAGAAGTCGTCCAGGCGCAGTACGGGCAGACCGGCGCGTGCGGCGAGGGACGACTTCCCGGAGCCGGAGGGACCCGCGAGGAGGACGACGCGGGCCGTCGGAGGAGAAGAGCTCACGGGAGACAAGTGTGCGGCATGAGCCCCGTGGAGGTCTCCCCGGGCGGAGTCGTTGGTGCACCGCACCGCTCGTCAACTACTCTGCGTACGCAGATGATCACTTGATCTTCGTTCCGGTGCCGCTCCGGAACTCGATCCATGACGCAGACGGGCGACTCACTCATGGCACAGGCACCACGTCACGCAGCCCCGCGACCGCCGCGCCGCTCCCTCCTGCGGGCCGGACTCACCGTGGCCGCGGTCGGCGCGGCCCTGGCGGCCGGGGCGGGCGCGGCCCAGGCGGCCCCAGACGCGGCGCTGCCCGCCGGGGTCGGCCAGCCGGCCGACGGCACCGAGGCCGCCCCGACCGCCGGTCAGGCTCTGGTGGGCGCGCTCACCCACTCCGCGGCCGGCGGCCTCGGACCCGCCAAGAACGTGCAGCTCGACCCGCTGGCGGGCACCAGCGCCGACCCGCTGAACAATACGATCGGCACCCAGCTCGCCGACTTCCGGCCGGTCCATACGGGGCTCGTGACGGCCCCGCTGGCGAACGGCGGCGCAACGAAGGACCTGCCGGTGGCGGGCCGGGCCCTGGGCCTTCTGCCGGGCTGAGCGGGAGAGGACGGGGCCGCCGCCGGGGTTGGCCCCGCGTGGGGTCAGGGGCAGGCGCGCACCCCGTCCGTCAGACGGCGAGCAGCACGACCAGCGCGATCAGCCCCGCCAGGCACGGCCCCATGATCTCGTACGCCCAGCGCACCGATGCCTCGCCCTGCGCGGACGGGCGGGCGGCGTTGCGCTCGGCGAGGTCCTGGAGGTCGATGACCCGCTGGTCGCTCGACGCGACGTGGCTGTCGCCGCCCCGCGAGGGCCGGCCGAGCGGCGCGCGGCCGGTGTGCAGCTCCCCGGATGCGGTGGCCTTCGCCTGGGTGCGGACCGCCCTCTTGCGCTGCCGGAGCGACACCGGGACGGCCCACAGCTGGTACTTCGCGCCGCCTGCCAGCACCTCACTGGTGTAACCGGTACGGATCGCGTCGACGGCCCCCCACGGCAGCACGATCGTCCGGAACGGGTTGCGGATCCGGAGCCGGTCCTCGTTGGCGTACACGGCCGGGCGCAGCAGGAACGCCACGACAAGCGGAACCGCGAACGCCAGCCCCGCGAGCACGGCCCCCATCGTGTGCGCGTCCGTCTTGAGCATCGCGTCGACGGAGAGCCAGGCGGCGACAGCGAGCATCAGGACGCCCCAGAAGACGTTGGCACCCGAACGGAAGACGCGGTCGGCGTAGCCCGTCGACTCGTCGGAGCCGCCGGAGCCGCCGGAGCCGCCGGAGCTGCCGGGGGAGGGAGAGGGACCGCTGCTTGTCATGGGGCCGATTCTGCCTGACGTCCGTTCGAGGCCGAAGCTCCTGTGTCTCCGGTCACGGTGCGGCCCGGGGCGGGCGTGCGCTCGCGGGGCGGTGAGGACCGCCTTCCCTTCGGGCCACACCGCGTTCCCTCCGGGGCGGCGCCTCTTCTCCCTGCGGGGTGACACCTTCTCGGCCCATGGGGTGGCACCTCCTTTCCCTACGGGGTGGCACCTCCTTTCCCTACGGGGTGTACAGGTCGCTACGCGCGTAGATATGCTCCAGTGGTGACCATGCCCACCTCTGCATCCGCTCCCGCATCCGCATTTGTCGACGCGACCGCGTCCGACAGCGCACTGCGCCGCTTCCTGCACGGGCTGCCCGGCGTCGACGCCGTCGGCCTGGAGGCCCGCGCCGCCGCGCTCGGTACGCGCTCGATCAAGACCACGGCCAAGGCGTACGCCATCGACCTGGCCATCTCGATGATCGACCTGACCACGCTCGAAGGCGCGGACACCCCCGGCAAGGTCCGGGCGCTGTGCGCCAAGGGCGCCCACCCGGACCCCACCGACCGCACGACCCCGAGGGTCGCCGCGATCTGCGTCTACCCGGACATGGCGGCCACCGCCAAGGAGGCCCTGGCCGGAACCGGTATCAAGGTCGCCTCCGTCGCGACCGCCTTCCCGGCGGGCCGCGCCGCCCTCCCGGTCAAGCTGGCCGACGTGCGCGACGCCGTCGAGGCGGGCGCGGACGAGATCGACATGGTGATCGACCGGGGAGCCTTCCTCGCCGGGCACTACCTGAAGGTGTACGAGGAGATCGTCGCCGTGAAGGCCGAGTGCGGGGACCGCGCCCGGCTCAAGGTGATCTTCGAGACCGGTGAGCTGTCCACGTACGACAACATCCGCCGCGCCTCCTGGCTCGGCATGCTGGCCGGCGCGGACTTCATCAAGACCTCCACGGGCAAGGTCGCGGTCAACGCCACCCCGCCCAACACGCTGCTGATGCTGGAAGCCGTACGGGACTACCGCGCGCAGACCGGCATCCAGATCGGCGTGAAGCCGGCCGGCGGCATCCGCTCCACCAAGGACGCGATCAAGTTCCTGGTACTGGTCAACGAGACCGTGGGCGCGGACTGGCTGGACAACCACTGGTTCCGCTTCGGCGCCTCCAGCCTCCTCAACGACCTGCTGATGCAGCGTCAGAAGCTCAGCACGGGCCGCTACTCCGGCCCCGACTACGTGACGGTGGACTGATCCCATGACCTTCGAGTACGCACCCGCGCCGGAGTCCCGCGCGGTCGTCGACATCGCGCCGAGCTACGGCCTGTTCATCGACGGCGAGTTCGTCGAGGCCACGGACGGCAAGGTCTTCAAGACCGTGTCCCCCTCCACCGAAGAGGTCCTGTCCGAGGTGGCCCTCGCGGGCCAGGAGGACGTGGACCGCGCGGTCCGGGCCGCCCGCAGGGCCTTCCAGAAGTGGTCCGCGCTGCCGGGCTCCGAGCGCGCCAAGTACCTCTTCCGCATCGCCCGCATCATCCAGGAGCGCAGCCGCGAGCTGGCCGTCCTGGAGACGCTGGACAACGGCAAGCCGATCAAGGAGACCCGGGACGCCGACCTCCCCCTGGTCGCCGCGCACTTCTTCTACTACGCGGGCTGGGCCGACAAGCTCGACCACGCCGGTTACGGCGCGAACCCGCGCCCCCTCGGCGTCGCCGGCCAGGTCATCCCCTGGAACTTCCCGCTGCTGATGCTCGCGTGGAAGATCGCCCCGGCGCTCGCCACCGGCAACACGGTCGTCCTGAAGCCCGCCGAGACCACCCCGCTGTCCGCGCTCTTCTTCGCGGACATCTGCCGCCAGGCGGGTCTGCCGCGCGGCGTCGTCAACATCATTCCGGGCTACGGCGACACGGGTGCGGCCCTGGTCGGCCACCCGGACGTCAACAAGGTCGCCTTCACCGGCTCGACCGCCGTCGGCAAGGGCATCGCCCGCTCGGTCGCGGGCACGAACAAGAAGGTCACCCTCGAACTGGGCGGCAAGGGCGCGAACATCGTCTTCGACGACGCGCCGATCGATCAGGCCGTCGAGGGCATCGTCACCGGCATCTTCTTCAACCAGGGCCAGGTCTGCTGCGCGGGCTCGCGCCTCCTGGTCCAGGAGTCGATCCAGGACGAGCTGCTGGACGCGCTGAAGCGCCGGCTGTCCACCCTGCGGCTGGGCGACCCGCTCGACAAGAACACCGACATCGGCGCGATCAACTCCGCCGAGCAGCTCGCCCGTATCAAGGCCGTCGCCGACACGGGCGAGGCGGAGGGCGCCGAGCGCTGGTCCGCGCCCTGCGAACTCCCGTCCTCCGGCTACTGGTTCGCGCCGACGCTCTTCACGAACGTCACCCAGGCGCACACGGTCGCCCGCGACGAGATCTTCGGCCCGGTGCTGTCCGTCCTGTCCTTCCGGACCCCGGACGAGGCGGTGGCCAAGGCCAACAACACCCAGTACGGCCTCTCCGCGGGCATCTGGACGGAGAAGGGCTCGCGCATCCTCGCGGTCGCGAACAAGCTCCGGGCGGGCGTCGTCTGGGCCAACACATTCAACAAGTTCGACCCCACGTCGCCGTTCGGCGGCTACAAGGAGTCGGGTTACGGCCGCGAGGGCGGTCGCCACGGCCTGGAGGCGTACCTCGATGTCTGAGTCGACCGACGTGAAGCAGTCCGACGCGAAGCAGTCCGACGCGAAGCAGTCCGACGCGAGGCGTCTGAGCGTCTTCAAGACCTACAAGCTGTACGTGGGCGGGAAGTTCCCGCGTTCCGAGAGCGGCCGGGTGTACGAAGTGCAAGACAGCAAGGGGACGTGGCTGGCCAACGCCCCCCTCTCCTCCCGCAAGGACGCCCGGGACGCGGTCGTCGCCGCCCGCAAGGCCTTCGGCCCGTGGTCCGGTGCGACCGCCTACAACCGCGGCCAGATCCTCTACCGCATCGCGGAGATGCTCGAAGGCCGCCGCGACCAGTTCGTGCGCGACGTGGCCGACGCCGAGGGCCTCTCGAAGTCCAGGGCCGCGGCCGTGGTGGACGCGGCCGTCGACCGCTGGGTCTGGTACGCGGGCTGGACCGACAAGATCGCCCAGATCGCGGGCGGCGGGAACCCGGTGGCGGGCCCGTACTTCAACCTCTCCACCCCGGAGCCGACCGGCGTGGTCGCGGTCGTCGCCCCCCAGGACTCGTCGTTCCTGGGCCTGGTGTCCGTGCTCGCCCCCGTGATCGCGACCGGCAACACCACGGTCGTCGTCGCCTCGGAGAAGTCCCCGCTTCCCGCCCTGACCCTGGGCGAGGTCCTGGCGACCTCCGACCTCCCCGGCGGCGTCGTCAACATCCTCACCGGCAGGGCCGCGGAAATCGCTCCCTCCCTCGCCGCCCACCAGGACGTCAACGCGATCGACCTCACGGGAGCGGGCGCGGGCACCGACCTGGCACGCGACCTGGAGATCGCCGCGGCCGACAACCTGAAGCGCGTCCTGCGCCCGTCGTCCGCGACGGACTGGACGGCGCCCCAGGGCACGGAGCGCCTCACCGCGTTCCTGGAGACCAAGACGGTCTGGCACCCGACGGGTTCGCTGGGCGCGTCGGGCTCGGCGTACTGACCGTCCGACCCGGACTCCGGGGCACCGGTACGGACGCCGGCGCACGGCCGAAGCCCCGCTCCTTCTGCGCCAGGGGAGCGGGGCTTCGTTTTCGCCGTACGGGGCCGCGCGTGCGGGACCCCGTACGCACGGATCCTCGCGGTGCGGGCACCCCGAGGGGCGCGCGCCTCAGTCGAGGCAGAACTCGTTGCCCTCGATGTCCTGCATCACGACGCAGGACTCGTTCTCGCCGTCGGCGCGCATCGTGTACAGGTGCACCGCGCCGAGCGCGACGAGTCGTGCGCACTCGGCTTCCAGGGTGGCCAGACGCTCGTCACCCACGAGCCCGATACCGGCCCGTACGTCCACGTGCAGCCGGTTCTTCACCGTCTTCCCTTCGGGAACGCGCTGGAAGAGCACGCGCGGTCCCGCGCCGGAGGGATCGCTGCACGCGAAGTAGACCTCCCGCTCCTCCAACGGCAGCGAGTGCTGGTGCTCCTCCCAGGTGGCGAACCCCTCCGGGACCGGGGGAAGGACGTACCCCAGAACCTCGCACCAGAAGGCGGCGAGCCGCGTGGGTTCCGCGCAGTCGAAGGTGATTTGGATCTGCCTGATCGTTGACATCGGCGCACGATAACAGGACCCTCGTGCCGCTCCGCGCGGTGCGGTCGCGGTGGCCGACTCTCGGCGGTTCGGCCGGAGGGCCGGGGGTACCCGGGCTCCATGACGACAGCGGAGAGTTCCGACGACGCGGGGCCAGTGGTGATGACCCTTCTGTCGGTCTTCTTGTTCCTGGTCCTCGTTGTGGCGGGAGTGATCTTCTTGTTCCACAAGCTCAAGGGCCGGAAGTAGCCCCCTGGTCGGGAGCCGCACGGTGCGTCGCGCGGGGGTGATCCGGGCCGGAACCGGGGCGCGGGAAACGCGAAGTCCCGCCCTCCGGTGCGGGCCGGTGGGCGGGACTTCGGGAGGCGGAACGGGGCAGGAGGTCAGATGCCCGCCGCCGCCGACAGGTCGCGCTTGATGGCGGCCAGGATGTCGGCCGCCTGGGCGCGGGCCGCCGGGAGAGCGGCTGCGTCCGGGACCGGGACGACGACCTCCAGGTAGCACTTGAGCTTCGGCTCGGTGCCGGACGGCCGGACGATGACGCGCGCGCCCGTCAGGTGGTAGCGCAGGCCGTCCGTCGGCGGGAGCGACTCCGTGCCCCGGCTCAGGTCCTCGGCGGAGACGACCGGCAGACCGGCCAGGTGGGCCGGGGGAGCCGTACGGAGGCGGGTCATCGCGTCGGCGATGATGCTCAGGTCCTGTACCCGTACCGAGAGCTGGTCGGTGGCGTGCAGGCCGTGCGTGACCGCCAGCTCGTCGAGCAGGTCGAGGAGGGTGCGGCCCTGCTCCTTGAGCTCGGAGGCGAGTTCGGTGACGGCCAGGGCGGCGGTGATGCCGTCCTTGTCGCGGACGCCTTCGGGGTCCACGCAGTAGCCGAGGGCCTCCTCGTACCCGTACCGCAGGTTGTCGACCCGGGCGATCCACTTGAAGCCGGTGAGGGTCTCCTCGTGGCGGATGCCCGCGTGCGCGGCGATGCGGCCCAGGAGGGAGGAGGAGACGATCGACTCGGCGAAGACCGCGTCGGGCGCGAGGCCGCCCTTGCGGGCGAGGTGGGCGGCGAGGAGCGAGCCGACCTCGTCGCCGCGGAGCATGCGCCAGCCGCCCTCGACGGAGCCGTCCGGAACGGCCACCGCACAGCGGTCCGCGTCCGGGTCGTTGGCGATGACCAGGTCGGGGGCGGGGGAGGTACGGCGGGCCGTCGCGAAGGCGAGGTCCATCGCGCCGGGCTCCTCCGGGTTGGGGAAGGCGACGGTCGGGAAGTCCGGGTCGGGCTCGGCCTGTTCGGCGACGAGGACCGGCTCGGGGAAGCCCGCGCGGGCGAAGGCGGCCAGCAGGACGTCCTTGCCGACGCCGTGCATGGCCGTGTAGACGGTACGGGCGCCGCGCGGCGAACCGGGGGCCAGGACCGCGTCCGTACGGGCCAGGTACGCCTCCAGGACCTCCTCGTCGAGCACCGTCCAGCCGTCGTCGGGACGCGGTACGTCGGCGAGGACGGCGACGGCGTCGATCTCGGCGGCGATCTCCGCGTCGGCGGGCGGCACGATCTGCGAGCCGTCGCCCAGGTAGACCTTGTAGCCGTTGTCGCGCGGGGGGTTGTGGCTGGCGGTGACCTCCACACCCGCCACCGCGCCCAGGTGCCTTATGGCGAAGGCCAGTACGGGGGTGGGCAGCGGACGCGGCAGCAGTACGGCGCGCAGGCCCGCGCCCGTCATCACGGCCGCCGTGTCGCGTGCGAAGTCGGCGGACTTGTGGCGCGCGTCGTACCCGATGACCACCAGGTCGTCGGACGAGCGGGGATGGCCCGGCTGCTTCGCCAGGTACGCCGCGAGACCGGCGGCGGCGCGGATGACGACGGCACGGTTCATGCGCATGGGCCCCGCGCCGAGCTCGCCGCGCAGCCCGGCGGTGCCGAACTGGAGGGTGCCGGAGAAGCGGGCGGCCAGCTCGGCGGTGTCCCCGGTGTCGATGAGCTCGGCGAGCTCTTCGCGGGTCTCGGGGTCGGGGTCCTCTGCGAGCCAGGCGCTGGCGCGGGCGAGAAGGTCTGAGGGGGTGTCCTGGAGCACGGGTCGCCTTTCGGGAAAGAACGGGAAGTCCGGTGGTCACCGGGCGGTGGCGGGACAGGGCGGGGCGGTCGTCGGTTCCGGTCCCCTACCCGCCCCTCCGCCGGACCGCTCGCCACGGGACGGGGAAGTTTGGTCACTACGGCCACGCACCGCTCTGCACGGGCCCGCTTGAGGCGCGCGGGGAACTGCGCGTCCAGCCACCACGGACCCGCGCAGAGGGCCCCCGACCCGCGGCGAGCGGTTTCGGGAAGGGGCGGGGAGGGGCCGAACCCGCGGAGCGGCCCACGGCCGGTGGCCCGGCCCGCCGCCCGGCGGAGGCGGAGGAGCGGTCCGCACCGGCCCCGAACCCGGCCCGGCCCCGGTCCGGCCCGGGCGGGGCGGCCGGACCCGGGGTGCGGCCCGGCAAGGACTATTCCCCGCGAACCGCGCCCCCGGCCCGGCTAGATGCGCTCCAGCACCCGCGCCAGCAGGCTGCCCATGCGGGCCGCCGAGTCGCGGCCGGCCTGGAGGACCTCTTCGTGGTTGAGGGGCTCGCCCGACAGACCGGCGGCGAGGTTGGTGACCAGGGAGATGCCGAGCACCTCCGCACCCGCCTCACGAGCCGCGATGGCTTCGAGGACCGTGGACATGCCCACCAGGTCGCCGCCCATGACACGGACCATGTTGATCTCGGCCGGGGTCTCGTAGTGCGGGCCGGGGAACTGGACGTAGACGCCCTCCTCCAGGGTCTCGTCCACCTCCTTGCACAGGGCCCGCAGACGCGGCGAGTACAGGTCGGTCAGGTCGACGAAGTTCGCGCCGATGATCGGCGAGGCGGCCGTCAGGTTGAGGTGGTCGCTGATGAGGACCGGCTGGCCGGGGCGCATGCCGTCGCGCAGACCGCCGCAGCCGTTGGTGAGGACGACGGTCTTGCAGCCGGCCGCGACGGCGGTGCGGACACCGTGTGCGACCGCGGCGACACCGCGGCCCTCGTAGTAGTGCGTACGCCCGAGGAAGACCAGCGCGCGCTTGTCGCCGATCCTGTACGAGCGGATCTTGCCACCGTGACCCTCTACGGCGGGGGGCGGGAAGCCGGGCAGCTCCGTGACCGGGAACTCGGCCTCGGCGACGCCGAGCGCGTCCACGGCGGGCGCCCAGCCGGAGCCCATCACGAGGGCGACGTCATGGGTCTCGGCGCCGGTGAGCTCACGCAGGCGCGCGGCCGCGGAGTCGGCGGCGGCTTGGGGGTCCGAAATAACAGATGCGTTCACGCGCAGAAGGGTAGCCGCTTTGGCCCTACGCGCGTAGATGTCTGCTCGTCGGACCTGCCGGGGCAGGCTTGTGCATTCGTACGAAAGCGCGCGCCCCGGCCGTACGGGAAGGGGCGTCGACGCCCGGGAATCGGGGGCCGTCGAGGGCGTTGGGCCGTCCGGGTGCGGTTGGCCACACCCGGTTCGGGGCGCACGCGTGCCGCGGACCGTCCGGCCGGGCGGCTCAGCAGGGGCGCTTGCGCAGTTCCATCACGTAGTCGTGGGGCGCGCCCGCCGACTCCGCCGCGTCCGCGATCTCGCCCAGGTAGCGGGCCGACGGCAGGCCGCCCTCGTACCCGTTGAGGACGTACATCCAGGTGGCTTCCTCGCCCTCCAGCGTGTGCACACGCACCCGCATCCGGCGGTAGATGTCCAGGCCGACGCCCTCCCACCGGTCCATGGAGTCCTCGTCCATCGGAGCGAGGTCGTACAGGGCGACGAAGACCTGCGAGCGGGGCGCCTCGACCACGGTGGCGAGCGACCCCTCCCAGCCCATCTGCTCCCCGCCGAAGGTCAGCCTCCAGTCGTTGAGCCAGCCGGTGCCGCGCAGCGGCGAGTGCGGTGCGCGGCGGGACATCAGCCGCGCGTCGAGGTTGCCGGCGTACGCGGCGTAGAGCGACATGGCTCCGAGGGTACGGGAGGCCCGACGCTCGCGTACGGACGCCGCTGATCTCGTGCCGGGCGGAGGGCCGGGGCGTGCGCGGGGTGAACATGGGGGGCATGACAACGCTCGTACGCCCCTCCTGGTTCCCGTACGCGGGCCCCGGGGCGAAGTCCGCTCCCGGGTACGGGACAATGACGTACGTACTGCACTCCTCCGGGGCGACCCCCCGGGACCCCGGCCGGGGCAGGCAGGACGGGCCGGGCGGAGTCAGCGCACCCCAGCGACACCCAGACTCAGGCTCAAGCGAACGCGAGGCGGACTTTTCGTGACCCGGATCGTGATCATCGGCGGCGGACCCGGCGGGTACGAGGCGGCCCTGGTGGGCGCCCAGCTCGGCGCAGAGGTGACCGTCGTCGACTGCGACGGACTCGGCGGGGCGTCGGTACTGACCGACTGCGTACCGTCCAAGACCCTGATCGCCACGGCCGAGGTGATGACGACCTTCGACTCCTCGTACGAGGAGCTGGGCATCCTCGTGGCCGACGACACCCCGCCCGAGGAGCAGTCCGCGCGCGTCGTCGGCGTGGACCTCGGCAAGGTCAACCGACGGGTGAAGCGCCTCGCGCTGGCCCAGTCGCACGACATCACCGCGTCCGTCACGCGGACCGGTGCCCGGGTCGTACGCGGCCACGGCCGTCTGGAGGGCCGGCAGGCCGACGACGGCTCGCGCACCGTCGTCGTGACGGCGGCGGACGGTACCGAGGAGCGGCTCACGGCCGACGCCGTGCTGATCGCCACCGGCGGGCACCCGCGCGAGATCCCGGACGCGCAGCCGGACGGCGAGCGCATCCTGAACTGGACCCAGGTCTACGACCTCGACGAACTCCCCGACGAGCTGATCGTGGTCGGCTCCGGTGTGACCGGCGCCGAGTTCGCGGGCGCCTACCAGGCCCTCGGTTCCCGCGTCACCCTCGTCTCCTCCCGCGACCGCGTGCTGCCGGGCGAGGACCCCGACGCCGCCGCCGTCCTGGAGGACGTCTTCCGCCGGCGTGGCATGAACGTCATGGCGCGCTCGCGGGCCCAGTCCGCCAAACGGGTCGGCGACCGCGTCGAGGTCACCCTCGCCGACGGCCGCGTCATCTCCGGTTCGCACTGCCTGATGGCCGTCGGCGCCATCCCGAACTCCGCCGGCATGGGCCTGGAGGAGGCCGGGGTCAAGCTCAAGGACAGCGGGCACATCTGGACCGACCGGGTGTCGCGCACCTCCGCGCCTGGCGTGTACGCGGCCGGTGACGTCACCGGCGTCTTCGCGCTCGCCTCCGTCGCCGCGATGCAGGGCCGTATCGCGATGTACCACTTCCTCGGTGACGCGGTGGCGCCCCTGGACCTCAAGACGGTCTCCTCCAACGTCTTCACCGACCCCGAGATCGCCACCGTCGGCTACACCCAGGCCGACGTCGACGAGGGCCGCATCGACGCGGTCGGCGTCAAGCTCCCGCTGCTGCGCAACCCGCGTGCCAAGATGCAGGGCATCCGGGACGGGTTCGTGAAGCTGTTCTGCCGCCCCGGCACCGGGATCGTCGTCGGCGGCGTGGTCGTCGCACCGCGCGCCAGCGAACTGATCCACCCGATCTCGATCGCCGTCGACAACAACCTCACCGTCGAGCAGATCGCCAAGGCGTTCACGGTCTACCCGTCGCTGTCGGGTTCGATCGCCGAGGTCGCGCGGCAGCTGCAGTCCCGCAAGACGGCGGGCGACAGCTAGGCCGAACGGGCGGTAGCGCAGGGTGACGGCCGCGGGCCGGGGCGGGACATGCTCCGGCCCGCACCCCTATACCACTACCGGGCACTCTTTGTGACCAACTTCTGTTAATCGGCGCAAACTGCTGAAAACTATCGGCCGCTCAGGTTACTGTCAGTTTCGTGTTCGCTGCAGAACGTCGCCAATTGATCCTCGAAATGGTGCGGGCCAACGGGGCGGTTTCGCTCCGTGAGCTCGCCCGCGTCGTCCAGACCTCCGAAGTGACCGTACGGCGGGACGTGCGGGCGCTGGAGGCAGAAGGACTCCTCGACCGCCGGCACGGCGGTGCGGTACTGCCGGGCGGGTTCACCCGCGAATCCGGCTTCCCGCAGAAATCCCACCTCGCGACCGCGGAGAAGACGGCCATCGCCGACCTCGCCGCGGGACTCGTGGAGGAGGGGGAGGCCATCGTCGTCGGCGCCGGTACGACCACGCAGGAGCTGGCGAGACGGCTCGCCCGGGTCCCCGGGCTGACCGTCGTCACCAACTCCCTCCTGGTCGCCCAGGCGCTGGCGCACGCCAACCGCGTCGAAGTCGTCATGACCGGCGGAACCCTGCGGGGTTCCAACTACGCGCTGGTGGGAAGCGGTGCCGAACAGTCCCTCCAGGGACTGCGGGTCACCCGCGCCTTCCTCTCGGGCAGTGGCCTCACCGCGGAACGCGGCCTCTCCACCTCCAACATGCTCTCGGCGAGCGTCGACCGGGCTCTGGTCCAGGCGGCGGCGGAGGTGGTGGTCCTCGCCGACCACACCAAGCTGGGCACCGACACCATGTTCCAGACGGTGCCCACCGACCTGATCACCCGACTGGTGACCGACGAGCCGCCGCCGCACGACGAGCGCGCCGCAACGGAGTTGCAGGCGCTCGCCGACCAGGGCGTGCAGATCGCCGTCGCGGGAGCGGGCGGTGCGGGGGCGTCCGCGCCCGGAGGCGACGGCGTCCCGGCGGGGCGTCAGCAGCCGCGCCGGGAGACGCCTCTGCCGGGTCAGCGCCGCATGCATCCGGGGGCGCCCGGCGGTCCGCTGCGCAGTGCTGCGAGTCTCGGCGAGCAGCAGGCGGCGGCCGGTGAGCGGGCGAGAGTGGCCGATATGCGTCGGCGCTGAGCGGCTGCCCCGTGCGGGGCCGCCGTGGCCGGTACGGGTCTCCGTGGCCGGTACGGGTCCGCTGCGGTGCGGGCGGGCGTTGCTCACGCGGTGGCTGCTGGGGCGGGCGCCGTAGCTCGTACCGGAGGCCGCTTACGGCTGTGACGCCGGCCCGTCCTCTTCCGTGCGGGGGCGCAGGCCGCGCAGCGCCAGGGACAGCAACCGGTCGGCCAACTCGGGGTCGTCCGGCGACTGTTCGGCTGCCAGCGCGATCGCGTTGGTGAGCTGCATGAGGTCCCGGATGGGGACGTCGGGGCGTACGGCGCCGGACCGCTGGGCGCGGGCCAGCAGCGCCGTACCCGCCTCCCGCATCGGGATGCTGCACGAGGCCATCGCCGAGGCGGGATTGTCGGTGCCGCACTCCGCCATCAGCGCGCGCGCCAGGCCGCGGTACTCACCCGCATGAGTGATGATGGCGCGCAGCCATGCGACGAGGGCCTCGCAGGGGGCGCTCGCGTGGGTCAAGCCCTCGGCGCGCGCGACGAGTTCGTCGACCGCGCCCTGGAAGACCGCGCCCATCAGGGCGTACCGGGTGGGGAAGTGGCGGTACAGCGTCCCGATCCCCACGCCTGCGCGGCGGGCGACCTCCTCCAAGGAGGCGTCGGTGCCGTGCGCGGCGAAGGCGGCGCGGGCTTCGGCGAGCAGCCGGTCGTGGTTGCGACGGGCGTCGGCGCGCATGGGGCGGGGCATGGGGCTCGCTGTCGCTGTCGCGGTGATGGGGGTTGTGGGGGGACTGGTGGTCGCCATGGCGTCCAGCATGCCATTGGGGTTGTGCGGGGGTGAGGCGTGCGGGGGGCCGGGGGTACGGGTCCCGGGCGTACGTGGAGTGGCAGGGCGCGGGGCGGGGGCGGCACCGTCCGGTGGGGGCCGCCCCCTTGCCCGCCCGTTCCGCCCCCGGGGGCGGCCCCCGCCGCCCAAGGGGGCTACGGCGCGCGGCCCCGTCGGCCAAGGGGGCTCTCGTCGGCCAAGAGGGCTACGGGGGTGGGGTGGGGAAGGGGGCGGCCCGCCTCCTGCGGTGGGGGCGGGCCGTGGGGAGAGGGGGGTGGGTCAGTCCTTGATCTCGCAGATCAGGGCGCCGGACGTGACGGAAGCGCCGATCTCCGCCGACAGGCCCTTCACCGTGCCCGACCGGTGCGCGTTCAGCGGCTGTTCCATCTTCATCGCTTCGAGGACGACGATCAGGTCACCCTCGTTGACCTGCTGACCCTCCTCGACGGCGACCTTGACGATGGTGCCCTGCATGGGCGAGGCAAGGCTGTCGCCGGAGGCCGCGGAGCCGGACTTCTTCGCCGCCCGGCGCTTCGGCTTCGCGCCCGCCGCGAGGCCCGTACGGGCCAGCGACATCCCCAGCGAGGACGGCAGCGAGACCTCCAGCCGCTTGCCGCCGACCTCGACGACGATCGTCTCGCGACCGGACTCGTCCTCGTCGCCTTCGGATCCCGGCACGGTGAACGCCGGGATGTCGTTGACGAACTCGGTCTCGATCCACCGGGTGTGGACGGTGAACGGGTCCGAGGTGAACGCCGGGTCCGCAACCACCGCGCGGTGGAAGGGAATAGCCGTGGCCATGCCCTCGACCTCGAATTCAGCGAGCGCCCGCGCCGCCCGCTGGAGCGCCTGCTCGCGCGTCGCACCGGTGACGATCAGCTTGGCGAGGAGCGAGTCCCATGCCGGGCCGATGACCGAACCCGACTCGACGCCGGCGTCCAGGCGTACGCCCGGGCCGCTCGGCGGGGCGAAGTTGGTGACCGTACCGGGAGCGGGGAGGAAGCCGCGGCCCGGGTCCTCGCCGTTGATGCGGAACTCGAAGGAGTGTCCGCGCACCGGCGGGTCGTCGTAGCCCAGTGCCTCGCCGTCGGCGATGCGGAACATCTCGCGGACCAGGTCGATGCCGGAGACCTCTTCGGTGACCGGGTGCTCGACCTGGAGACGGGTGTTGACCTCAAGGAAGGAGATCGTGCCGTCCGCGCCCACCAGGAACTCGACGGTGCCCGCGCCGACGTAACCGGCCTCGCGCAGGATCGCCTTGGAGGAGGCGTACAGCTCGGCGTTCTGCTCGGCGGTGAGGAAGGGCGCCGGGGCCTCCTCGACCAGCTTCTGGTGCCGGCGCTGGAGGGAGCAGTCACGGGTGGAGACGACGACGACGTTGCCGTGGGTGTCGGCCAGGCACTGGGTCTCGACGTGGCGCGGCTTGTCGAGGTAGCGCTCCACGAAGCACTCGCCACGGCCGAAGGCGGCGACCGCCTCGCGTACCGCCGAGTCGTACAGCTCCGGCACTTCCTCCAGCGTGCGCGCGACCTTCAGACCGCGACCGCCACCGCCGAAGGCGGCCTTGATCGCGATGGGCAGGCCGTGCTCGCGGGCGAAGGTGACGACCTCGTCCGAGCCGGAGACCGGGTCGGGGGTGCCCGCGACCAGCGGGGCGCCGGCGCGCTGCGCGATGTGCCGGGCGGCGACCTTGTCGCCGAGGTCGCGGATGGCCTGCGGCGGCGGGCCGATCCAGGTCAGGCCCGCGTCGAGGACGGCCTGCGCGAACTCCGCGTTCTCGGAGAGGAATCCGTAGCCCGGGTGGATGGCGTCCGCGCCCGAGTCCTTCGCGGCCTGGAGCACCTTGGCCATGTCCAGGTAGCTGGCGGCCGGGGTGTCACCGCCCAGGGCGAACGCCTCGTCGGCCGCGCGGACGTGCAGAGCGTCCCGGTCCGGATCGGCGTAGACCGCTACGCTCCCGATCCCGGCGTCCCGACAGGCTCGGGCGACGCGGACAGCGATTTCGCCTCGGTTGGCGATGAGCACCTTGCGCACGATGACTCCCTCCTCCTTGTGAAACAAGCTGAGTTTAGGGACTGCCTACACGGCCATACGACCCGTCCCCAATGGTGAGCTTGCCCACACGGAGCGTGATTCGAGGTGCACTCGAGTCGCGAAATCCCTTGTCGCACCACGGTACGACGGGTTACCTCATCGCACAGTAACCCCGTGATGTGGCCAAGGTCTCTGTTCTGGTGGCCAGTGGGGGGAGGGGTTTCTTTGTGGAGTCCCTACGAAGGCGTCGCGCAAACTTTGCCCTGCGGCAAGCGGGGTCCGGTCGTACCCGCGGAGACCGGTGCGGGGGCGCCCGTAGACCCTTGTCGTGAGCATTACCAGTGAGTAGCGTGCGCGTTCGAGAACTCCCGTACGGAAGTGGGTGGTCGCGTGATGGTACGCAGGCCGGTGGCGGCGGCGACAGCGCTCGTCCTGTTCCTGGAGGCGGTCGGCGTCGTCTTCGTCCACTACGTACTGGGCCGGGTCGTCGACGGCCAGTCGATGTCCCTCGCGGGCACGGACCCGCGGGCGACGGCGGCCGGTGCCTGGGTTCTGGGCGGCCTCGCCGGTCTCTTCCTCGCCGCCTGCGGTGTGTTCCTGCTGCGGGCGGCCCTCCGGGACCGGGCGCCCGCCCGGCTCGCCCGCATCCTGCTGATCGTCTGCGCGGTGGCGCACGGGGTGCTGGGCGCGGCGGCGGTCGGCCTGGTGGGCTGGTGGGCGTTCGGCTGGACGATGGCGGTGCTGGGGCTGATCGTGCTGTGCCTGCTGCTGTACGGGCAGCGCGACCCGGACGGGCAGGCTGCGCCCCCGGAACCGAGCCGCCCCGGTGGGCAGTTGGAGCCCGCGGGACCGCCGGCACCTCCCGGACCGACCCGCCCCGCGGCACCGCCCGGACCGACCCGCCCCGCGGTACCTCCCGGACCGACCGGCCCCGCAGCGCCTCCCGGACCCGCCGGACCCGGACTCAGGCCCACAGGTCCGTGATCGCCACGTCCAGTTCGGCCAGCAGGTTCCGCAGCAGCGGCAGCGACAGCCCGATGACGTTGCCGGGGTCGCCCTCGATGCCACGTACGAACGGCGCCGAGCGGCCGTCGAGGGTGAAGGCGCCCGCCACGTAGAGGGGTTCGCCGCTCGCCACGTACGCGGCGATTTCCGCGTCCGACGGTTCCGCGAAATGTACGACCGTCGACGCGGTGGCGGACGCCCGGCGTCCGCTCGCCGTGTCGATGACGCAGTGCCCGGTCCTGAGCACCCCGGACCGTCCCCGCATCGCCTTCCACCGGGCCGTCGCGTCCTCGGCGTCGTCGGGCTTGCCGAGCGCCTGCCCGTCCAGTTCCAGTACGGAGTCGCAGCCGATCACCAGTGCTCCGGCGGCCTCCGGGAGCGCGGCCACCACGTCCGCCTTCGCCGTTGCCAGGACGAGGGCCAGTTCGCCCGGCGTCGGGGCGCTCAGCGCGTCCTCGTCGACACCGCTGACGATCACCTCCGGGGCGAGCCCCGCCTGCCGCAGCAGTCCCAGCCGGGCGGGGGAGGCGGATCCGAGGACGAGGCGGCGGCGCTGTTCAGTCATGCGGGTCATCGTACGAGGGGGGCGTGGCCGCCGTCGTGGCCCGTACGAGGCCTTTGCACCGGCTCGCCGACTACCGGGGCCTCAGTGCAGACCGAGCACGATCATCGCCACCACCATCGCCAGCGCCAGGACCAGTCCCGCGCGACGCAGCATGGCCTGCATGTCGCGGAGTTCCTCGGGCGGCTCGTTCTCCGGGTCGGACCACAGCATGTCTTCGATGGTGCGACGCAGAGGCCCGGGGCGCCTGAGTACGTGTACTCAGGCGCCCCGGTGCGGAATGACTAATTCCCCCTGGTTCCTCCGGCGGGGCGGCCCCACCCAGCCGGACCGGCCGCCCGGCAGGAGGGGCCCCGGCTAGGACGGCCAGTACGTGCGTCCCCACGCGCTGGGTCCCGGCTGCGGCAGCCGGTGGGCGGCGACCCGGGAGGGGTCGGACCAGGCGGGGCGGGGGGCGGCCGGTCCCGGCGCCGCGGTGCCCGAGGCCGCGGCGCGGGCCTGGACCACCGCCAGTGCGGCGGCCAGCTCCTCCGGGGTCGGGTTGCCCCGTACGACCTTGATCATGTCGGCCATGATGGTCACCAACTGCCTTTCCGGAGCTACTAGAGCGGGATGTTGCCGTGCTTCTTCGGGGGCAGGGACTCGCGCTTGGTGCGCAGCTGGCGCAGGCCGCGCACGATGTGGGCGCGGGTGTCGGACGGCATGATCACCGCGTCGACGTAGCCGCGCTCGGCCGCGACGTAGGGGTTGAGGAGGGTGTCCTCGTAGTCGGCGATCAGTTCGGCGCGGGTGGCGTCCGGGTCCTCGGCGGCGGCGATGGTGCGGCGGTGCAGGATGTTCACCGCGCCCTGGGCGCCCATGACGGCGACCTGCGCGGTCGGCCAGGCCAGGTTGAGGTCCGCGCCGAGGTGCTTGGAGCCCATGACGTCGTACGCGCCGCCGAACGCCTTGCGGGTGATGACGGTGATGAGCGGGACGGTCGCCTCCGCGTACGCGTAGATGAGCTTCGCGCCGCGCCGGATGATCCCGCCGTACTCCTGGTCCACGCCCGGCAGGAAGCCCGGCACGTCGACGAAGGTCAGCACGGGCACGTTGAAGGCGTCGCAGGTGCGGACGAACCGCGCGGCCTTCTCGCTCGCGTTGATGTCCAGGCAACCGGCGTACTGCATCGGCTGGTTGGCGACGACACCCACCGGGTGGCCCTCGACGCGGCCGAAGCCGGTGAGGATGTTCGGTGCGAACAGGGCCTGGGTCTCCAGGAACTCGCCCTCGTCCAGGACGTGCTCGATCGCCGTGTGCATGTCGTAGGGCTGGTTGGCGCTGTCCGGGATGAGCGTGTCGAGCGCGCGGTCCTCGTCCGTGGTCTCCAGGTCGGCCTCCTCGGGGAAGGCGGGGGCCTCGGAGAGGTTGTTCGACGGCAGGTAGGAGAGCAGCGACTTGACGTACTCGATGGCGTCCTTCTCGTCGCCCGCCATGTGGTGCGCGACCCCGGACGTCGTGTTGTGGGTGCGCGCGCCGCCCAGGTCCTCGAAGCCGACGTCCTCGCCCGTCACCGTCTTGATGACGTCGGGACCCGTGATGAACATGTGCGAGGTCTGGTCGACCATCACCGTGAAGTCGGTGATCGCCGGGGAGTACACCGCGCCGCCCGCGCACGGGCCGACGATGAGCGAGATCTGCGGCACGACACCGGACGCGTGGACGTTGCGCCGGAAGATCTCCGCGAACAGGCCGAGCGCGACCACGCCCTCCTGGATGCGGGCGCCGCCGCCGTCGTTGATCCCGACGACCGGACAGCCGGTCTTCAGCGCGAAGTCCATGACCTTGACGATCTTCTCGCCGTACACCTCGCCGAGCGAGCCGCCGAAGATCGTGAAGTCCTGCGAGTACACGCACACCGGGCGGCCGTCGACGGTTCCGTAACCGGTGACCACGCCGTCCCCGTACGGGCGGTTCCTGTCGATGCCGAAGTTGGTGGAGCGGTGCCGGGCGAACTCGTCGAGCTCGACGAACGAGCCCTCGTCCATGAGCAGTGCGATCCGCTCGCGCGCCGTCAGCTTGCCCTTGGCGTGCTGCTTCTCCACCGCGCGCTCGGACCCCGCGTGGGTGGCCTCTTCGATGCGGCGGCTGAGATCCGCGATCTTTCCCGCGGTGGTGTGGATGTCGGCGTTCTGCGGCTCTTGCGGTGCGGACACGGGGATGCGGCTCCCTGCTTCGACTGCGTCGACGCGCCAAGCGGGCCAGGCGTCAACGGCGACGGTACGGACGGCTACTGACCCGTAGCGTAGCCGCGGGACCGCTGGTCGGCAGTGCGTCGTTTGCCACACCTACGCTGGGTTGCATGACGCCTCCCGATGCTTCAGACACCCCCCGGCCGGACCGCTGGAACAACCTCGACCGGCCCCCCCTCAACGAGCCGGCCCTGCGCCGCGCGCTGGTCCGCGAAGGCGGGCTGTGGACCTCGCTCGACGTGGTCGCCGCGACCGGCTCGACCAACAGCGACCTCGCCGGACGCGGGGATTCCGCCCCGGAGGGCGCGGTGCTCGTCGCCGAGGAGCAGACGCACGGACGCGGGCGCCTCGACCGCACCTGGTCGGCGCCCGCCCGCTCGGGACTCTTCTTCTCCGTACTGCTCAAGCCGGGGGAGGGCGTTCCGGGGGAGCGCTGGGGCTGGCTGCCGCTGCTCACCGGCGTCGCCGTCGCCGCCGCGCTGAGCCGGGAGGCCGGGGTGGACACGGCACTCAAGTGGCCCAACGACCTCCTGGTCACCGTCGACGGGGAGGAACGGAAGGCGGGCGGCATCCTCGCGGAACGCGTGGGCGACGGAGTCGTGATCGGCGTTGGGCTCAACGTCTCCCTGCGTGCCGACGAGCTCCCCGTGCCGGCCGCCGGGTCGCTCGCCCTCGCCGGGGCGGTCTCCACCGACCGGGACACCCTGCTGCGGGCCGTCCTGCGCTCGATCGAGCAGTGGTACGGGGAGTGGCGCGACGCCGGCGGCGACCCGGCGGCGTGCCGCCTCCAGGAGGCGTACGCGGCGGGCTGCGCGACGCTGGGCCGCACGGTCCGCGCGGAACTCCCGGGCGGCCACGTCCTGACCGGCGAGGCGGTCGCCGTGGACGGGGACGGCCGGCTGGTCATCGGCACGGCGGAGGGCGTGCAGCAGCCGGTGGGCGCCGGCGACATCGTGCACCTGCGCGCGGGGCGGGACCAGTAGCGGAGGCGGGACGAGTGGCGGGACCGGCAGCGGGAGCAGAGGCGGAGGCGGGACCAGCAGCGGAGCCGGGACGGGCAGCGCGGCCGGGAGCGGAAGCGGACGAGTGACGGGGCCGGTGGCGCCGACGGGGTCAGCAACGAGGCCGGGACCCGGGGCGGGACCCCGGGCGGGGCGCGCCCGGTCGGTGCGGGCGCCGGAAACCGCACGGCCGGTCCCGCGACCCCGCCCGACGACACCCGCCCCACCGGCCCCCCGCGCGGGGAGTGAGCCACGGCACATCTGCCGTATCGTTGAGGCGACCCGCGTCACGCGGTCCGTGACCGGGCGCCACAGGACGGGTCGCGAGAGATCGACAGGCGGCGGTAGGGCAGTGCGGGCAGTGCGCAGGGAACGGGCAGGAGGCGGCAGGTGACCGTCGACGGCACTACGTCCGACGGGGACGCGGATCCCTCCGGCCCCGAGGCCCCCCGGAGTCCCGGGGGTCCCCAGGACCCTCAGTCCCCTACTCCGGCGACTCCGCAGCGCCCCCCGGACGTCTACAAGACCCCGCCCCCGCCCCCCGTCTTCCACGAGGTCGACCACACCGCCGAGCCCTCGGACGATCCCCTCGCGATCCGCCTGGAGCAGCTCATCCTCGGCGCCGAGCGGCGCTACACCGCGTTCCAGGCCGCCCGCACCGCCGGTGTCTCCATGGACCTCGCCTCCCGTTTCTGGCGCGCCATGGGCTTCCCGGACATCGGCCAGGCCAAGGCGCTCACCGAAGCGGACGTTCTCGCCCTGCGCCGCCTGGCCGGCCTCGTCGAGGCGGGCCTGCTCAGCGAGCCGATGGCCGTTCAGGTCGCCCGTTCCACCGGACAGACCACCGCCCGGCTGGCCGAATGGCAGATCGACAGCTTCCTGGAGGGCCTCACCGAGCCTCCCGAGCCCGGCATGACGCGCACCGAGGTGACGTATCCGCTGGTCGAGCTGCTCCTCCCGGAACTTCAGGAGTTCCTCGTCTACGTGTGGCGCCGCCAGCTCGCCGCCGCCACCGGCCGGGTCGTGCAGGCCGCCGACGACGACGAGATGGTGGACCGCCGTCTGGCCGTCGGCTTCGCGGACCTGGTCGGCTTCACCCGTCTCACCCGCCGTCTCGAAGAGGAGGAGCTCGGCGAACTCGTCGAAGCGTTCGAGACCACGTGCGCCGACCTCGTCGCCGCCCACGGCGGACGCCTCATCAAGACCCTCGGCGACGAGGTCCTCTACTGCGCCGACGACGCGGGCACCGCCGCCGAGATCGCCCTGCGCCTCATCGAGACCCTCTCCAACGACCAGACGATGCCCGCCCTGCGCGTCGGCATCGCCTTCGGCACGGTCACCACCCGCATGGGCGACGTCTTCGGCACCACCGTGAACCTGGCGAGCCGGCTCACCTCGATAGCGCCCAAGGACACCGTCCTGGTCGACGGCGCGCTCGCCGAGGAACTGTCCCGCACCGGTGACGCCCCCGTCTCGGAGGCGGAGGCCGCCGCGGAGGCGGAGAAGGCGGAGAAGGAGGGCACCGAGTCGCCCACGTACCGCTTCGGCCTCCAGCCGATGTGGCAGCGCCCGGTCCGCGGCCTCGGCATGGTCGAACCGTGGATGCTGGCCCGCCGCGCCAAGCCCGACCCCTCCTGACGGTCACCCCCGGCCGGCCGCCCGCGCCCCGCCCGCCCGCGCCCTGCGCCGGGCGCCCGGCCGCCCCCTTCCTGACCGGCCGACGGCGCGCCTAAGATCCCCGGGAAACGATCGTTAACCGGAGGGTGCGGCATGAGCGGCGACGAGCAGCGGTACGGCGAATTCGTAGCGGTACGACGTCATGGCGACGGCGGTCACGTCGCCGAGCTGGTCCTGGACCGCCCCAAGGCGATGAACGCGGTGTCCAGTGCGATGGCCGCCTCCCTCACCGAGGCGTGCGCGGCCCTCGCGGCCGACCCCACCGTCCGTACGACCGTCCTGACCTCCTCGAACGACCGCGCCTTCTGCGTCGGCGCCGACCTCAAGGAGCGCAACTCCCTCACCGACGCCGAACTCGTCCGCCAGCGCCCGGCCGCCCGCGCCGCGTACACCGGCGTCCTCGACCTCCCCATGCCCGCCGTCGCCGCCGTCCACGGCTTCGCCCTCGGCGGCGGCTACGAACTGGCCCTGGCCTGTGACGTCATCGTCGCCGACGCGTCGGCCGTCGTCGGGCTTCCCGAGGTGTCCGTGGGCGTCCTGCCCGGCGGCGGCGGCACGCAGCTCCTGCCGCGCCGGGTGGGTGCGGCGAGGGCGGCGGAGCTGGTGTTCACCGCGCGCCGGGTGGCGGCGGCGGAGGCCGCGGAGCTGGGCCTGGTCGACGTCCTCGCCCCCGACGGCGGCGACGCGCGCGAGGAGGCCCTCGCGCTGGCGGCCCGGATCGCCGCCAACTCCCCCGTCGGGCTGCGGGCCGCGAAGAAGGCCATGCGGCTGGGCCAGGGCCTGGACCTGCGGGCGGGCCTGGAGGTGGAGGACGCGGCGTGGCGTTCGGTGGCGTTCTCGGGCGACCGGGCCGAGGGCGTGGCGGCGTTCAACGAGAAGCGGAAGCCGCAGTGGCCCGGCGAGTGACGCCCGCGGCGGCCGTGCGCGCACCCGTGCGGTCCGGTCCCGTCCTCGGTGGCCCCCGTACGGCCTCCTGGTGACCCGGACCGCCCCTCCCGAGCGGGGGATCAGGCAAAACATGCCTAACCTGTACTAATGGGTGAAAACGTGCGTGTGAGGGCCGTGGTCGCGCTGGCGCAGGCGATGGCGGCCGCCCACACGCCCCGCGAGAGCTGGCGGGCGGCCGCGCTGGGGGCACGGGATGCGCTCAGCGGCAGCTTCGCCGCGCTCTCCGTATGGGAACGGGAGGCGGGCCGGCTGCGGGTCCTGGTCAACGAGGGCGAGCGCGCGCCGGGCGAAGAGGAGTTTCCCGAGGACGAGACGTACCCCGTCCACCAGTTCCCCGAGATCACCGAGTTTTTGCACGAGCAGTGGGCGGGGGGCGGCGAGCCGGACGCGTGGGTGGAGACGGCGGACGGCGACCGCGACCCGGACACCGGGTCCGGAAAGGGCGGGGGCAGCGACCGGGGAGACCGACGCCGGAGGCCGTCCCCCGCGCCGTTCGGGGTGTGGGGGAGGGTCGCCGCCCTGCGCCGCCGGGGCCGCGGCTGCTGCGTCGTCGCACCGGTCGTGCTGCACGGCAGGGCGTGGGGCGAGCTGTACGTGGCCCGCGCCGTCGGCGAGCCGGTCTTCGACCGGGCGGACGCCGACTTCGCGACCGTGCTCGCCTCGGTCATCGCCGCCGGGATCGTCCAGACCGAACGCCTGGAGGAGGTCCGCAAACTCGCCTTCACCGACCCCCTGACGGGTCTCGCCAACCGCAGAGCCGTCGACATACGCCTGGACGAGGCCCTCGAAGCGCACCGGGACACCGGAGCCGTCGTCAGCCTGGCCGTCTGCGACGTGAACGGCCTCAAATGGGTCAACGACACCCTCGGCCACGCCACCGGCGACCGCCTGCTGGAACGTTTCGGCTGCGTCCTCTCGCGCTGCGGCGCCATGCTCCCCGGCACGCTCGCCGCCCGCCTCGGCGGCGACGAGTTCTGCCTCCTGACCGTCGGCCCGACGGCCGACGAGGTGGTCCGGGTCGCCGACGAACTCTGCCACCGCGCGGCCGAGCTGGAGTTCGGCGACGGCGTCGCCTGCGGCATCGCCTCCACCGGCGACCCCATCGGCGAGATCACCTCCGCCCGCCGCCTCTTCCGACTGGCGGACGCCGCCCAGTACCGCGCCAAGGCCGCCCGCTCGGCGAAGCCGGTGGTGGCGGGGCGCGACGGCGAGGTCATCCCGCTGGCCGAGACACCGCAGGAACGCGGAACGGGCGAACGCCGACGTTTCCGCGGCGCGGCGGGTCGCGACGGGCGGTAGCCGGGGCGCGGTCCGTACCGGGGGCGGCGGGGCCTGGAACGGCCCGGTCCGCGCGAAGGGGCGGCGGGCGTCGCGCGCCGGACCGAGGACGCCGGGCCCAGCGCGACTCGTTCACGCGGGGTGCGGTGGTCGTCCTGCCGGGGAGGCCTGACTCAGCGTACGAGTCCCACGCCGCGCCCCAACGCCCCGTTCACCAAGGCGGCTATGGCCTGCGCGCTGACGGATCGCCCCACCGCACCGCACGCCTCGGGGCCGCAGCAGGTCCGCGGGCCCGCCCCCGCATTCAGGATCATGCGGTGCCCTCTCCCTCCCCCTCACCTGTGACGAGCCTGCGGTCAAGTCGTTTCCGCGCACGCGCCAGGCGCATGGATGCCGCCTTCTCGGTGATCCCGAGGATCTCCGCGATCTCCGCGGTACGGAACCCGGCGATCATCAGGTTCACCGCCTGGCGGTCGTTGTGGTCGAGTTGGGCGATCGCCTCGGCCAGGACCACCGGTACGACCGCCTCGTACGTGGGGTCGACTCCAGGAATGCATCGGAGCATCCCCTGTTGGAGCGCACCCGATTCTCGGGCACCCTTCCTCTCCGCGTTGGAGATGTGCCCCAGAGCGATCTTGTAGGTCAAGGTGCGCAACTGCCGTAAGCCCACGTCGTCGGTGGGAACGGGCACCTCTTTGCGCCAGATGGTCAACATCGTTTCGCTGGCCAGGTCCTCGGCGAGCCCGGAAGGGAATCTCGCCCGGATGAAACGGTGCACCTTCGGAAGCATGTCTGCGAAGAACTCGCTATAGAAAACGTCCCTCATCCGGCGCCTCCCCCGAGCGCGTCCGTTGACACATCGCGCTGAAGGAGGCCGTGCCGAGGCAGCATCCCCCTGGATGCCACGTGCCCCTGGGAGACCGACCGGCAGGCCGCATTCAGGGATGCGTTCCCCCCTTCGGCAGCGTAACAAGCCCTCGACGCACCGGTGTTCGTAACCGGCAGCGCAGCCGGTGATTCATTCGGCCGGGCCTGTGGGATTTTTCGATCCGGTGACATCAGGTGGTTCGAAGCCACCCCCATCGAGGTGAATGGGGGGCTCCGACCCACGGGGGATGAAGTGAAGCAATTGAATCGAACACGAAGAGGCGACACCCAGGAGTCCGAGGTCCACGCAGAAGAGGCCGCGCCGAGGGGCAGGGCCGGCGTCGCACTGATAGGCGCGCTGACGCTGCTCACTGGGCTGCTGACGGCCACTGTCTCCACTGCGTCGGCCGAGCCTCTGAGGGACTCGCGCGGCGTCACGCTGGCAGCGGCCGACCTCGCCGGCGCCGTCGAGCACATCAACCGCAAGATCTACGTCGAGAAGCAGAACACGTCCGCCGCCGGACTTCAGCGATCCGTGGGCAAAGACGTGTCACGGCTCGCCGCTGAACCTCGCGCGCTCCGTTCCCTCGCTGCTGAGGCGAGCAGGATGGGCGATGTCGCCGAAGAGTTCCACGCCGACGGCAGGATCAAGGTCACCGATGTCGACGCGTCGATCGAGCGCGTGGTGACCGACGGTGGCGTCCGGTTCGTCACGCTGCACATCGCAAGGACACTGGGCGACGGCCAGGTGTGGGAGGAACTGCAGCCGTACGCGGTGATCGACGCACCGCTCGGCACGTTGCGGCCGGGCCAGTTCTTCGCCGTTGACGGTGAAGCAGTGCAGTTCGATCAGGTTCCCGCCGAACTGCTCGACTTCGACAGTGTGCCGAAGTTCGATCCGGCCGAGTTCACCGACCCCGGTCTGAAGGCACCACTCGTCCCCGCGTCCGATCCGGCGGTCGCACCGTCCTCGACGAAGCCGTTGGCCAAGGACGAGACACCGGGCGGGTTCGAGACCCGGGCACTGAGCGCGGCCAACCGGACCAAGGTGAAGAACTACGCCCTGAAACACGCACTGAGCCCCAACCGCTCGTACCACGAGTGGTCGCAGGACTGCACCAACTTCGTGTCGCAGTCGCTCAAAGCGGGAGGCTGGAAGCACGACCTGGGCTGGTACCGCAGCGACGGCAACTGGTGGTACACCGGGAACGTCGGAATACGTGCTTCGTGGACGTGGGCCGGCGCTCCCAACTTCTTCCGCTTCGCGCGGATCGAGTCCAAGCGGGCAACCGGATGGTCGAACGTCTACCAGTTGCGAGTCGGTGACATCCTTCAGTATGCGAACAGCACCAGCTACAACAACATGGTGCATTCGATGGTGACCACCGGGCACAGTCGCGGAGTCCCGCTGCTCTCGTATCACACGTCCAACACCAAGAACAAGCCGTTCACCGCGATGAACAGCAAGGGAAGGACATGGTGGGCAAACAAGGTGTGAGCAGGACCATGGGCCGTCTGCCGGTTTGGCTCGCCCTCGTGGCGTCGGTGGGCCTGCTGGCAACGGCAACGGCCTGCGGAAGGACCGGCTGCGGGAGTGGTGCGAAGTCCGGCGAGGAGGCAGTGCGGCAGTTCCTGGGTGCGGCGACGGCCCAGAACAAGTCCGAGGAGGAAGTCTGCCGATACCTCCAGAAGGGCGAGAGCGTCGATGAGGCGGTCGCATGGGTCGCCGAGCTCGACACCGCCGGAGGTACGGACGCGCTCGATGTCCGTGAGCGCCGCGGGGACCGGATGGGGGCCGAGCATCGGTTCGCCCTCGGACCCGCATCGGCACCGATCGCCGACCTTGCTGTCCTTGAGGTCGACGGGCGGTTCGTCGTGTCGGTGACCGGCAGCACGAAAAAGTAGGCAGGCGCCGGGGAGTTGGCGCTCGGGACGATGAACACGTGGTTCTCGGTGGCGGGGACGGACCCCCTGCCGCCGAACCGGCACCGAGCGCCGACTCCTGGACTCCGGACCTTCCGCCCTCCCGGCGGACCCGGGAAAACATCCACCGCGCCGCCGCCCAGCAAGGCCCCGTAACGGCCCGGGGCGGGCCGGGGCGGCATGTTGTCCGCGACCGCCGGGGGTACGGCGGTCGTGCCGCACGGGAGGCCGCCCACCTTCCGTACGCGAGCCCGCCCCGCACCCCAACACCCCCTCCCACCTGGGCATTTACGGGCTGCGGGCTTAGAATTGACCCCTACCGCACCGCACACTTCGGGGGTCTGGGTGAAGCACGACCGCAACCGTTCCATACGTACCGCAGACGACGTCATGGCCCTCCTCGACGGGCTGTTCGCCCCCGAGACGGACCGGTGGACGGAAGGGGCGTCCGACTGGTGGGACGGCTTCTACGCGGACCGCGACCGGCCCGTCCCCTTCTTCGTCCCGAAGCCCGACGAGAACCTGGCCTCGTACCTGCACGGCGGACTTTTCGGGCACGGCCGCGGCGACGAGGCGCTCGACCTGGGCTGCGGCCCCGGCCGCAACGCTCTCCTCCTGGCCGCCGCCGGCTACGACGTGGACGCCGTCGACCTCTCCCCGAAGGCCATCGCCTGGGCCGAGGACCGCGCCCGCGAGGCGGGCCCGGAGATCGCGTCCCGGATCAGCTTCACCTGTGGCGACGCGTTCGCGCTCACCCAGGCCTCCGCCCCCCTGTCCGGCCCGTACCACGTCATCCACGACTCGGGCTGCTTCCACCACCTGCCGCCGCACCGCCGCATCGGCTATCTCGCCATGCTGGAACGTCTGTTGGCGCCCGGCGGGTACTTCTCCCTCACCTGTTTCGCGGCGGGCGAGGGCGGCATGGGCAGCGAGATCCCCGACGCGGACCTCTACCGCGCCGACCGCCCCCACCTGCACGGCGGCCTCGCCTACTCCGCGGAGTCCCTCCGTCGCATCTTCGCCGCCGTCCCGGGCCTGGAGGAGGTCGAGATCCGCCGCATGCGCGACGAGCCCGCCGACTCCCCGCACTTCGGCGAGAGCTTCCTGTGGACGGCCCTGTTCCGGCGCGTGCACGGGTAGATCTTCACCACCCCCGCCGGCGCCGGAGCACGCCGTGCCGGGTGGTGTGGACGGTGGACGAGGAGCGCCGCGCCGGATTCGGGTACGGGACGCTGCCCGGCCACCCCGAGTGCGGCGAGGAAGTGTTCCTCGTCGAAACGGACCAGGCGGACGGCAGCGTGTGGCTGACCGTCCGGGCGTTCAGCCGCCCCGTCGCCTGGTACGCCCGAGCAGCCGGGCCACTGGTGCCGCTGTTCCAGGCCGCGTACGCGCGGCGCTGTGGGCGGGTGCTGCGGCGCGCGGTGCGCCGGGACGCGCGACGAGGGGCGGCCCGGACGGGGGAGTAGCTGCCGGGTCGGCGGGGGCCGTCGCCGTCCCGGCGGACGCGGTGGAGTCAGTGGGTCCAGGCGGCGAGGAGTTCCGCCGCCCTGCGGGGGACGGGGCGGTCGGCCCGGCCGAGGGCGGTGGCGGCGTGGAGGAGGTCAGCCAGCAGTTCCAGGGCGCGGTCCTGGGCGGCCACGACCAGCAGGGAGTCGAGCTGGGCGGCCCATGCCCTTTGCAGGCCGGGCGGGGAGGAAGCAGCGCTGGTGGTGACCTCGTGCGCCCAGGCCCGCATGTGGTCGGACTCGGCGGGCGGCACAGCCGGGCCGTGCGCGGCAGTGCGCTCCCGGGGGCGGTTCCTTCGCACGGCGGCGGCGAGCGCTGCCACGGTGGTCGTGTGGTAGCAGGTGCCGAAGAGGTACGCGGCCGCTTTGTCCCCTCTCAGGCCGGTCATGACGTCGGGCCGGTGCACCGGGCCTGGCACGGCGCCGTCCGGCCGCACGGCGGCGGTGAGGGTGTTCCAAGCGGCAGCCGTCGTCCGGGCCGTACCCTCGTCCGTACCCGCACCGGAACCCGTACCCGTCCTCAGGGCGGACTCGCACACGAGCAGTTCCGCCAGGAGGTCCAGACTTCCGCGGGCCAGGCGGACGCCGAGCAGGATGCGTACGGACTCGCGCAGTCGTGCTGCCGCGTCGTCGCCGTCGAGCAGGAGGGGTTTCCGGCCGAAGTCCGTCGCGTAGAAGACGACATGGGTGAGGGCGTAGGTCTCGCTCTCGCTCAGTTGCAGGACGTCGGGGTCCAGCGCGGCGATGCTCTGCCGGTGGAGTACGCCTGCCTCGGGGAGGTGGGGCGGAGCGGTGAAGCCGCCGCGATCGGCGAAGTAGCGGAGCTCCAGCCGGTTGAACACCGGTTTGTACGGTCGGGCGAGGCCACCCGAGTCCGCCGTGAGCAGTGCCTGGCCCACCGTGCGGAGGGCGGGCTGGGGGCGGCCCAGCTGTTCCAGCAGGGCGATCAGGTTCAGGTGGTAGGGGAGGAAGTCGTCCCCTGCCCGCAGACCTGCCTCGAAGGACCGTTCGGCGACTGCCCGTTCGGCGAGGTCGAGTGCCTTGGTCCGCAGCGGAGCCGTGGGAGGGAGGGCGTCCGCGCGCTCCAGGATCCTGACCAGGCCGAGAAGTTCCAGGAGGGGACCGGGGCGGAAGGGGCGGCGGGGCAGGTGCTGCTCCCAGCGTTCCGGGGCGAACCACTCCACCTGGGACTCGATCCAGCGCAGGGTGCCGGACAGCACCAGGTCGGCGGCCTCGCCCTCGTCGAGCTGCCCGGGAGACCGGGGCCGGGTGGCCGAGGTCACCGGCCGCTCCTGAGCCGCAGCACGCACAGGACGACCCCCAGGAACCCGGCCAGGACTCCGAGGTCGGCCCACCAGGGCAGCAGCCCCCCGCTGCCCACCAGGGTCTGGCGGGCCAGGTCGACGGCGTACGACATGGGATTGAGGTGCATGATCCAGGCCAGCCACCCGGGCGCATCCTGCGCGCTGAAGACCGATCCGGAGAGGAACAGCATCGGAAACATGGCCAGTTGGACGGTGGCCTGGAGGGTCTGTACCCGTTTGATGACCGTGGCCAGGGACAGGCCGATGACGCTGAACACCACGGCGGTCAGCGCGTAGACGCCGACGGCGGCGGCGAACCGGCCGGGCGTCAGCGCGATCCCGGCCAGGGGCGCGAAGGCCAGCATCACGACGCTCTGCGCGGTGACCATGCCCGCCCCCGCGACGACCTTGCCCAGCGGCAGGCAGATCCGGGGGACCGGCGCGACCAGGAGTTCGCGCAGGACGCCGTACTCCCGGTCCCAGGCGTACGTCTGGCCGGAGGCGACACCGATCGACACCACCTGGATGGCGATGATCCCGGGGAAAACGTACGCGCTGAACGGCACCGTGCCGACCGAACCGATCATGGCGTTGAAGCCGACGGCGTAGACGAGCACGAAGAAGAGGATCTGCACCCCCTGACTGATGAGCATGCCCGGCCGCTTGACCTGCCGGAGCAGATCCCGGTGCGCGATGACGCCGACGGCGCGCAGGGCGACGATCAGCCGGCTGTCCTCCGGGACGGTCTCCGGCCCGACGTCGTGAACGATGGTCGCGGTCACTGGGTGCTCATCCTCTCCTGGCGGTGCTCGTGCGGAAGGCCCGGCTGCTCCCGGTGGTCGCCGGGCGCGAGTCCCGGGCTCTCGTGCTCCACCGCCGCGGCCAGGTAGACATCGTTCATGGAGGGGTGGTGGACGGCGACGGTCAGACCGGGCACGTCCAGGGCCCGGACCACGTCCGCGATGCGGGACTCGGGGTCGGCGCAGTGCACGGCGACCCCGCCGGGCTCGTGCAGCGGCTCGAAGCCCGCGGTGCGCAACTGCCGGGCGGCGGCGTCGTCGTCGGCACAGGACACCACGATGCGTGAGGAATCCAGACTGCTCTTGAGGCTTCCGAGGCTTCCCTGCCGTACGACCCTGCCCTTGCGCAGGATGACGATCTCGTCCGCGTACTCGGCCTCGTCCATGTAGTGGGTCGAGTAGAGGACGGTGACGCCGAGCCGGTCGCGCAGGCGCAGCAGGTCGGCCCAGACCGCGGCCCGGGCGGTGGGGTCCAGGCCGTTGGTGGGCTCGTCGAGGATGAGCAGGTTGGGCCGGTGGAGCAGGGCGCGGGCGATCTCCACGCGCCTGGCGAGGCCGCCGGACAGGTCCTCGACCGGCTGCCGTCGGCGGTCGGTCAGTTCGAAGAGGTCCAGCATGAGGTCGATCCGCGCCCGGGCGTCGGAGCGTTGCATGCCGAAGAGGCGGGCGTGGAACCACAGGTTGCGCTCGACGGACAACTCCTTGTCCAGGGTGCGTTCCTGGAAGACGAGGCCGAGTCGGCGCCGGGCGGCCACCGGGGCCGTGAGGACGTCGTGTCCGAAGACGCGGACGTGCCCCGAGGCTGGTCGCGAGGCCGTCGACAGCACTCCCAGCAGGCTGGACTTGCCCGCCCCGTTGGGGCCGAGGAGTGCGGTGATCCGGCCGGGCGGCGAGCTGATGGACACGCCGTCGACGGCGCGCACCTTGCCGTAGCGCACGACGAGGTCGGTCAGTTCGAAGGCTGCCGGCGCCTCTGCGGTGGACACGTCGATCTCCTCGATTCGCTCGGGTTCCCCGATTCGCGCCGTTCTCGCCGTGCCTCCGGGAACCTCGGGCCGGCTCATGCCAGCCCCAGCGTGCGGTCCCAGGGCAACGGCCCGTCGCCTACCGGAAGCAGTGCCAGCGCCACGCCGGCCGCTCCCTCCAGCATCCCGGCCGTGTTCACGGCCCGGTGCGGCACCGGGGACCGGGCCGCCGCCGGGAAGCGCATGAGGTGGCGGAACCCGAAGGGCGCTTCCTCGTCGGCGCACTCCAGGATCATGCCTGTCAACCGGGCGCATCCGCGGCGCAGTTCGGCGTCGCCGGTGACCTCGGCGACCCGGGCGACGACCCGCAGCAGCCCCGCGTGGCCGTGGCAGACGGTGGCGCCCTCGATCGCCCACCTGGATACGTCCCGGCGCAGTGCGGCCCGCAGCGCGTCCGTTGCCGCTGCGCGCCATTCCGGCCGGTCGAAGGCGGTCCCGGCGTGAAAGAGAGCGGCAGCGACACCCGGGGTGCCGTAGCACCAGGCAGTGCGGGTGAACAGGGCGTGCGGTCGGGCGTCGGCGAGTTCGTCCTCCCAGCTCACGCGGGCGGGCCAGTACGGTCCCGCGTCGTCGCGGAGTGTCCAGCCGAGCAGCCAGTCGGCGATCCGCTCGGCCGCCTCGGCGGAGCCGGGGACCCGGTGCCCCGCCCGCTGGGCCGAGGCGAGCACGGTGAGTGGTCCGGCGATCCCGTGCGCGAGCCCGAGGTTGAAGTCCCCCCGCGGGTAGGTCCGCCGGTCCCGTTCGCTGACCTGGAGCCCGGCCGGAACCCACCAGCCGGGTACCTCGTGGCCGTCGACCCGGACGGGGTGGGTGAGACGTACCAGATGGTGCAGCGATTCGGCGAGGGCGGTCTCGACGTCCGGGCCGGTCTCGGCCTGGTCGGCCGCGGCGTCCAGGAGCAGGCGGGTGGTGCCGGACGCGCCGTTGACCAGGTCGTACGCCGCCCAGTCGACGCCCGTCGCGCCGCCGTCTGCCCGCTGCCGGAACACTCGCAGCCGCTCGCGCTGGTCCTCGGCGACCCAGGCCGCGAGCTTCCGGCGCAGTGCCCCGTAGTGTCCGGCCGGCCCCGCACAGCTCTGGGCGGCCGCCAGCAGCGCGGCGGGCCCGGAGAAGAGTCCCCGGCTCGGCGCGGAGTTCATCGCCCGTCCGGCGGCGGCCAGATGCCGGTGGGCCACCGGCCGCCAGGACTCGTCGGACCTGGCCAGTTCGGCGTAGAGGAGCGCGGTGCCCGGCAGGCCGTTGGCCAGGGTCAGCGGGCCCCACATGACGGCGTCGTAGACCGGGTCGCGGTTGTCGTCGCGCGAGGCGACCTCGGCCACCTGCTCGGGGTCGGCGAGCCGGTCGGCGACCAGCGCCACGGCGCCCTCGGCCGTGAGTGCGGTAGGTGCGGTAGGTGCGGTACCTGCGGTGGCGTTCATGAAGTGTGGCTCCGGCGCTGGAAGTTGTCCTGCACGGCTCCTCGGGCGATACCGAGCACGGCCAGTTCGCGGGCGCTCTGCCCGCCGAAGAGGCGGTTGCAGACCATGTGCATCAGGCTGCCCACGACGCGGCCCTCGGGGGTGGCGCCCGCTTCCCGGACGGCACCGGCGAGGCGCCGGACGGCGCTGTCGCGCCGGCCCAGCGCTGCCAGGGCCCGTCCTCCCGCCGGGTCCAGCGCGGGCCAGCCGCCGTACGGGTCGATGATGCGGCGCCAGTGGGCCGCGCGGGTGCGGAAGGCGGCGGGCAGGTCGCGGCGGGAGCCGGTCATGGAGAGCCAGGCCGCCGCGGCGTCGTCCCCGAAGTCCCCTACCCCCAAGGGGTTTTGCGGCGACGGCGGTCCGAAGGCATGGGCCAGCGCCGCGCAGGAGAGGGCGGCCAGGGAGTCGACCGTGTGGTCGTTCGACGGGTCCTTGGCCAGGGCCAGCAGAGCGAGCGCGGCCTCGCTGTCGTACTGGAAGACACGTTCGGCGAGGCGCGCGGTGGCGGGGCCTCCGTAACGCTCGCTCTCCGGGTCGTACTGGGCCAGACTGTGGCTGCGCAGCAGCCCCTGCTGCTGCCAGCGGTCGAGGAGGGCCCCGAGCGCGGGGGCGGCCGAACCCCACAGCCGCTCGGGCCCGTCGCCGTGCAGGCGCAGACGCAGGTGCTGGCCGGCCTCGTCCGTGTACCGGATGAAGAACCAGGCGTCGGCACCCTTCTGCTCGGCCAAAGACACCAGTTCGGGGACGTGGTCGCGCAGCAGGTCGTCCTGGAGGCGCGCGGCACCGTGCAGCTTGAGGTATATCCACTCGCCGCCCAAGCCGTGCACGGTACGGGTGGGCTGGTGGCGTCCGGCGTACGGGCGGCGCGACGGACGGCCGGTCTCCCGGCGGACCAGGGGGACGACCAGCTCCGAGGTGTGCCCGGCGAGCGGGCTGTCCAGCCAGCCCTCGTGCTCGCCGGGTACCTCCTGGGCGATCAGGTCGGGGTGCCGCTGGATCTGGTCGCGCAGGACCTCGCGGTGCCAGGTGTCGTCGAGGTCGAGCAGCAGCCGCTGGTCGGTGGTCACGGCGAGTACGTGCCGGGGCACGTCCCAGTCGGCGCGCCAGTCGCCGACGACGCGGCCCCAGGCGGCGGTGTCCTGCGCGCAGGCGGCGGCCGTCGCGCGCAGAGCGTCCAACCGCCACACCGCGCAGGCCAGGACGAACGACCCGTGACGGATGCGCGGCACGAACGGGGCGTCGGCCAGCGGCCCCCAGTTCCACGGCTCCCACACGCGCTGGCCCTCCAGCCCGATCTCCCACAGCAGCCTGACCGCGTTGGGGGCCTGGGCCGGTGCGCTCACCATGTTTCCGAGTACGGGAACGATCTCCCGGCCGGTGGGCACGTGGACGGCGGTCAGACGGTCGAGGGTCGCCCCGATGCCGATGTCTGCCAGGCGCAGCTCCTCGACGCCCGGTGCGTCGGGCACGCCGACTCCGATGCGGCGTCCGGTGGCCGGGACGGTGTGGGCGAGGTTGGCGGCGCGCCCCGAGCGCGTCCGGAAGGCGAGGTCCACGGCGACGGCGTTCTGGACGTGCACAGGGTTGCCGCGGTGCAGACCGGTGAACTCCGTTCGCCACTGCGGGTCCAGGTCGGCGAATCGGGCGAAGGTCGATCCGGCCCGGTGCGAGCCGGGCGAGGGCGACAGGAAGACCAGGAACTCCCCGTCGTCCAAGGCCTGTACCGAGTCGGCGACGACCTGCACCGTCACCTCCGCCGAACTGGGCAGGTCCGCCGGGTCGGCGGTGTCGTGGAGGAGTTCTTCGAGGTCCGCGTCGTCGAGCACGATCTCGCGCAGTCCCTTCCTGTGCGCGGTCGCGACCATGCGCGCCATGGACCGGTCCCTGCGCGCGGTCCGCGGCGGGTCGGGCACCGGGACGGGCGGGGCGTCGCCGTTGGGCCACCCGTAGCCGGCCGGTGCGCCCAGACCGGTGGACTCGTCGAGGAGGTCCAGGACGGGTACGAGCCGGTCGGCTCCGTAGACGTCCAGGAAGCGGCGGTGGTAGTTGCGCAGGGCGAAGAGGCCGAGCTTGGGACGGGAGAGCCGCCACATGGTCTCCGTGGCGCGCTCCACCACGTTCCGGACGGTGTGGGGCAGATGGAGCGTGCTGTCGAGACGGGTGTCGATGTGCAGAGGCGTGTCGTCGGGTTCCGCTCCGCGTGCCGTGGCGAGGAGCCGACCGAGCTGCTCGCGTCCGGCGCCGACGTCGAGCGTGTCGTACACCTGTCGCTGGCGGTCCAGCTCCTGTAGTGCGCGGTGGAGGCGGCACGTCTCGTCGGAGGGGTGTTCCACCGGCGCGAGGCGGTCGAGTACGTGTCGGAGTGGGTCGCCGCCGTCCAGGGGCGGCCGAAGTCCGGTGATGAGCACCTCCTGGCGCACCAGCTCGCCGATCAGCGCGCGAATCTTGTCGGCGGGTGCCGCGGGGAAGGCGGAGGCGAGCCGCTCGACCAGCTCTTTGTACGGAAGCGGGAGCACGGCGTCGGCCACGGCCCTGGCGACGACGGGGGTGCGGCGCAGGGAGAGCGTGGAGCGCGTCTCGCCGCCCTCGGTGAGACGGACGCCCTGCGCGGAGGACGCGGTGAGAACCAGGCGGTCGCCGCGTACGGTCAGGGCTTGGTGCGCCTGGACGGTGAGGGCCGCCAGGACGGCCGGGTCCTGTTCGAGACGGTGGCCGATCCGGGTGAGCCACTGCATGTCGGCGTGGGTGCGGGTGCGGTGCTCCCCGCCCCGGGCCAGTTTGGCGGCCGAGTCGAAGCAGCCGGTGGAGACACCGGCGAACAGGCCGAAGGGCGTGGGCCGGGTACGCATCCGGATGTCGTAGCGCAGGACCGCCAGGGCGGCGCGGCGCAACTGGCCGGGCTTGATGCCGGCCGGGCCGCGCGTGGCGACGCGCCGGATCATCGCGCTGAGGCTGGGCGAGGCCAGGTCGACGGCTTCGGCCAGCGCAGGGTCCGCCGGTACCGAGGCCAGCAGACCGGCGCAGCCGTCCAGGTCGGCCGGGTCCGCGGCGGGCAGGGGCAGCGGGGCTGCGCAGGGCGCCACGGGAGCCCGGTGCAGGAAGATGTCCCTGGCTTCGAAAGCGTTCTCTCGTCGGGTACGGCGCACCTGTGACGGTTCCCCCACGATGTCCCCTTCTCCTTCGTCAAGCCCCATGGGGCGGGGTAGCCCCGCCCCATGGGTTCTCACATGACCGTGCCGGTCGTCAGCAGCAGTGGCTGCAGCCGGAGCCGCCGCCGTCGCTGGTGCAGCCCGGGGTGCACCAGGAGACGCTGGTGATGGCCGGGCCGGCGACCGACTTCTCCACGCCGATCTCAAGGTCGAGGTCGAAGAGGTCCGCGTCCTGCTTCGACGGGGTGGCCGTGTTGACGCTGCCCATGAGGGTGCTCCTTCGCTTGAATCGAACGAATGCTCGTTGATCGCGATCCGTGGCCACGCAATCACGGGGGTTCGCGCCCGAACAACCGTCACCGGCCCGAATGGCAGCAATGGCAGCCCCTTGGCAGGGGCGCGACACGCAAGAGCAAGTCGCGGAAATTTCGCCCCACTTGTGAACCGGCCCGTCGTTCCCTGATACGTACAAGGTGTGCGTCCGGACGAAGACCTGCTCGCCGACCTTGCCCAAGGCGACCACGCCGCTCTGCGTGTCCTCTACGAGAGGCATGCCGCCGCCGTGCTCCGCCTCATCCGCAGACTCACCTCCGACCAGGGGATGGCGGAGGAGATCCTCCAGGAGACGTGGCTCGCGGTGTGGCGCTCGGCGGCGGCGTTCCGCGGCGAGTCCTCGGCCAAGGGGTGGGTGATGGGCGTGGCGAGGCGGCAGGCCCACAACCAGCTCCGCCGTACCCGCCTCCAGGTGATCGATCTGGCCGAGGCGGGGGATGTGCCGGACCCGGCGCCCGGTGTGGAGGAGCAGGTCCTCCAACACGCGGAACGCACCGAACTGATGACCGCCGTGGCCGCGCTTCCGGAACATCTCAGCGAGGTCCTCGAACTGGTCCTCGTCGAAGAACTCCCGTACCCCGAAGTGGCCACCGTGCTCGCCATCCCGGTGGGCACCGTCAAAAGCAGGATGTCCCACGCGCGGCAGCGGCTCGGCCGCATGCTCGCCGCCGGACGGCTGGAAGAAGCGAAGCGACCATGACGACCGAACATCTCACGGACGACGCACTGATCCGGTTGACGCGCACCGCGCGGGGCGGGCCGGGAGCAGTTCCTGCGGCCCCCGAGCCGCACCTCGCCGCCTGCGCCGACTGCCGGGGCCGGATGGCGCAGTGGCGGACAATCACCGCCGCGGTACGTACCCGGGCCGAGGAACGGACGGTGCTGCCGCCCTCGTTCGAGGTCCTGCTGCGCGAGCCACTGGACCGGGAGACGGCCGCACTCGCGCCCTCCGCCGCCGATCCGGTCACCCGTCCGCCCGACACCCGGGGCGCCTGGCGGACCACCTGGCAGCTGGTGTCCCGCCAGGTCCTGCTGCTGCCGCGGAGCTGGGCGCCGCTGAGCGCCGCGATCCTCCTCGGAGCCGCCGTGCTGGCGTCCCCCCACGGCCCCGGCGCATTCGGGCCCGGCGTGTTCGGCTCCGTGGTGGTTCTCCTGGTGATGCTGGGGGCGCTGATGGTGGTTTCCCCACGCCGGGACCCCAGGAGCGAACTGCTCTTCACACTGCCGGTGCCGCCGGCCACGGTGTTCCTGGCCCGGCTGACCGTGGTGATGGGGGTCGACGTGGCGCTGGCGCTGGCCTGTTCCGCTCTGGTGCATGATCCGGCCGGGTGGACCGGGGTGGTCTCCGGCTGGCTCGGTCCGTCCCTGCTGGCCGCTGCCTGCGCACTTGCGCTCGCGGTCCGGTTCACACCTGCCGCCGGTGCGACGGCGGGCGGTGCGGTGTGGCTGCTGGGAGTGCTGAGCGGGCCGCAGCAGATGTTCACCACTCCGCTCACCGGCGTTCTGGGCCCCCTGCTGTCCACCACGGTGTGGACAGTGCTCCTCGCTGCCGCCCTCCTGAGCTGGGCGGTACGGGTCATGCGCTCCTTCCGCCCCCTCGCGCCCCCGGAGTGACAAGAGCCGGTCACCGATCCACACGTACGGATCGTCTGCCGTGAACCACCGGGCCCCGCACCGCTACGTACAAGGTGCTGCCCCTTGGTTCCGGAGCCGTCGCCGACGGGAGAGGTTGCATGGCGATACAGGAGAGAGGCGCCACGGTCGGTGCTGCCGTGTGGTGGCCGTACGAAGTGCATCGCTGCGGCCGGCAGGCCCTGGCCCTGCCCGTCGTGGCGGCTCTCCTCGCCTACGCGGCGGGCTCGGCGGACTCGGCCACCGGCCTGCTGCTCGGCCGTTCCGTGCTGAGCTGCGCCCTGCCCGCGGCTGCGGCACTGGCCTGTGCGGCCGTGGTGGCACGCGAGCGCATGCCGGAACTGCACCTGTCCCTGCCGACCCGCTATGCGCGTACCGTCGCCCGTCGCCTCTGCTGGCCCGCCGCCGTCACCGCGAGCGCGGCGATCGTTCTGGTGGCGGCATTGGCGGCCACCGGCCGGCGGGCGCTCGACGATCCGCTGGTCCTGCTCTGGGAACTGACCGGACTGACCTCCCTGCTCAGCGGCGGCGCCGTCTGGGCGACGGCCCGTTCCGGTTCGGCCGCCCCCGCGGCGGGCCTGGTCACCGCCCTCGTCCTGGCCAAGCTCCTCCTGCTCGACCGGGTCGTTTCCGGCGCCGCACAAGCCCTGCCCGCGCTGCTCGCCGGGATCCTGCTCACCGTTCGGGCGTTGCGGGCACTCGACCCCGGACGGGCGGGAGAACCGCCCCGCACACCCACCACGGAGGGCCCCCGCACCTGATGACCTCCTTCGCATGGACCCTCCGGTACGAGGCGCTGATGGCGGCCCGCCGCAGGACCGTCTGGGTGACGGTGCTGCCTCTGGCCCTGCTCACCCTGCTCCTCTCGGCGACCTCGCCGACCATCACCGCGCATTCCGACGCCGCCGCCCGGACCGGTGCTGCCGCGGTGCTCGTCAACACCTTCTGCACGCTCGGCATCGGGATCGCGCTCGCCGACCGGCTCCGCCATGCCCTGGACGCACGCGGAATGCCCGAGCTGCTGACCGCCACCCAGAGCGCACCCCTTGTCCGCACCACCGGGACCCTCGTCGGCCCGCTGCTGACCGCGCTGGGCCCGGTCGCCGTCCTGTACCTGCTGTACGCGGGCACCGTGTCGGCGCTGTCCGGCACGCCCGCCCCGCTCGGCTCGGGCGTCGCGGCCCTGCTGTTCGCCGTGCTCCCGGCAGCCGCGTTCGCCACCGCGCTCGGCGGACTGCTCGGGGTGCTGATGCCGGTGGCGGTCGCGCGGGGCCTGCTGGTCGTGATCTGGCTCTGGGCCTGTCACTTCCCTCCGTCGTTCTCCCCCGTACCCACCGCCACCGGCACCCTCCTGTCCCCGCTGGGCGGCTACCCGCTGGTCGCCTGGGCGCACGCCCCGGCCGTGTGGGCGAGCCGGGAGGGCACAGGCGCCCTGCGCCCCGAGGCGGACAGTACGACCGCCCTGCTCAACCTGGCATTCGTCGTGACGGCCACGCTGATCTGCCACGTGCTCGGCCACCTCGTCACCCGCATCCGACGACACGGAGCATCATGAACATCACCACCGAGCAGCTGACGAAGGTCTACCGCGGCGGACGCCGCGCGCTGGACGCCGTCGACCTGCACATCGACCAGGGAACCGTCGGCCTGCTCGGTGCCAACGGGGCGGGGAAGACCACCCTGCTGCGCATCCTCACCGGTGTCCTGCGTCCCACCTCGGGCCGGGTCCTGGTCGGCGGGAACGACCTGTCCACCACCGCGGGTCTCACCGCCGCCAAACGCCAACTGGGCTATCTGCCGCAGGAACTCAACCTCTACCCCGACCTCACGGCCCGGGAGTTCCTCGACTACATCGCCGTACTCAAAGGCATGCACAGCAAGCAGGAGCGCCGCCGCCAGGTGGAGGAGCACCTCGACGCGGTCGGCCTGCGGGAGCGGGGCTCCGAGCGGCTCGCCGCGTTCTCCGGCGGCATGCGACGTCGTGTCGGAATCGCCCAGGCCCTCCTCGGCAACCCGTCCGTGCTCATCGTGGACGAGCCCACCGCCGGACTCGATCCGCACGAACGCATGAGGTTCCGTGCCCTTCTGGCCGGACTGGGCGGCAGCCGCACCGTCCTGCTCTCCTCCCACCTTCTCGACGACGTGGCCCAGACCTGCCGGCACGTGGCGGTCATCGCCGCCGGCCGACTGGTCTTCCACGGCTCCACCGGTGCGCTCGCCGGCCAGGCGGCCGGCTGTACGTACGTGGTCCGGGGGCACGGCCCGGGGGGCCTCCCGCCCGCCGACGCCCAGGTGGTCAGCGCCGTCACGACCCCGGCGGGCGACGCCGAGTACCGCGTCGTCACCGCGACCCCGCCGCCCGGGGGCCGGCCCGTCGAACCGTCCCTGGAGGACGGGTACGCCGCGCTGCTCGCTGCGGACACCGCAGGCCGGGGCGTCTCGACCCGAGACCGGAATCGGGACGGCAGGAACGAAGTGACAGAGCGATGAGCGCGCTGCCGAGCGGACCGCACACGTCGTCCGTGAACAGACGCGAGAAGCGGGGTGGACACAGGGCGTCCTGACCCTCATTGCCGGAAGCGACCAGGCAGCATGGCCTCGGTACGCGCGAAGTACCTTACTACACAGCGGACTTGACCATACGTCAGCTCACAGGCCGTCCCGGACGCCCTTGACCAGCGGCGGCCGGGAAGAACGTTTCCATCACACGGGGGAAAGCATCATGCACGAGTCCCAGCCCCTCCACGTACTGGCCCACGTCGCTCTCAAGAGCCATTTCGAGACGGCGCACGCCCCGGACTCACCCTTCGCGTCCCTGCACCGATGTCTGGACCGGGTCGACTTCGTCGAAGGGAAGGAACTGGCCGCCGTCGACGGCACCCTCGACCTGCCGGTACTGCTGCCGGTGCACAGCGAGTACCAGACCGAGGAACTCCGGGCCTTGCGGAATCTGCACCCGCTCGCCCTGCTCATCGCCGTCACGAACGACATCTCGGGCCACCCCACCTACTACGCCATACGCTCCGGCGCGAACTTCGTCTTCAACCTCGCCATCGAGGGCCGGCGACAGGTGGGCATCGTGCACGCACGGCTCAGGGCCCACGCCGAGGCACGGGCCTTCGCCACCACCCGCCTCCAGCCCGTTCCTCACCGGGCGGCGGTCGGCACCGCCCTGCAAGTCCCCGCACCGGCCGCACCCCCGCCCGTGTGGCCGACGCCGGAGCTCTCGGCCGAGGACCGGGATCTTGCGCGCCAGCTCTGCACGCCCATGACGGTGTCGGAGATCGCGCGCAGTCACTACTGCTCCGAGCGGTCCATGTACCGCCGCATCCGGAGGCTGTACGACTCGCTGGGCGTCGGCAACCGGTCCGAGCTGAAGACGCTCGTGTCGGCGGACCTCGCCTCCACCGAGGGACTGCGGTCCAGGGCGGGCTGACCCGCCACGGCGCCCCTTCACACCCTCGGACGCCGGCCCCGCCCCCGGACTCGACGGCCGCAGGACCCCCGGACGCCGCGGCAGGGGCGAGGCGTACCGTCCCGGAGGCAGCGGCCCCCGGCTTCCGCCGGGGGCCGCCCGGCACGCCCGCCGCTTCAGAAGGCCGCCGCGTCCGCCGTTTCCAGCAGCCGGAAGAATCCCGCCTCCAGATCGCCGTCGACCGCCAGACCGCCCAGCAGCCCCTCATATCGCGTCCGTCCCGCGACCACCACCTGTACCCGGTCGCACACCTGGGCCACCTCGGCGAGCTGGTGACTGGCGATGAGTACCGCCACCCCCTCGTCCGCAAGCGACCTGATGATGCCCCGCATCTCCCGGATCCCCACCGGGTCGAGGCCGTTGGTGGGCTCGTCCAGAATGAGCAGACGCGGGCGAGCCAGCAGGGCCACCGCGATGCCCAGCCGCCACCGCATGCCGAGCGAGTACGCGCCGACCTTCCGGTGCCGCGCCCCGGTCATCTTCACCAGCTCCAGGGCGGGCTCCGTCCACTGCTCGGGCACGCAGCGCAGCCTGGCGTGCAGGCGCAGCGTCTCGTCGCCGGTCAGCGTCGGCCACAGGCCTGGGACTTCGATGAGCGCGCCGACCTGGGCCAGCGTCTCCCGCCCTACCGCGCCGCCGAAGAGGCGAACGGTCCCGGCGGTGGGACGCTGCAGCCCCAGCACCGCCTTCATGAGGGTCGTCTTCCCCGCTCCGTTGGGTCCGAGCAGGCCGTAGACCTCCCCTCGGGACACGGTCAGGTCCACGCCGTCGAGCGCGCGATGGGTGCCGTAGTGCTTGTGCAGTTGCCGCACTTCCAGTACGGCGTCGTTCGTCGCCACCATGTTCAGATCTCCTTGCGGCTCATGTGCGCGCTGCCCGCGACCAGCAGTAGTCCGGTCAGTACGACGGCCAGTACGACGGCCAGGGGGATGGCCGACATGTCCCGTACGGCGCTGTTCTCGGGCAGCGGCACTCCGTTGGGGCCGATTCCGGCAAGCGGGAGCACCACCCTCATCGGCCAGGCGAACGGGACGGCGTACCAGAAGTCCTTGTCCGAGACGAGTGCCCCGCACAGAAGTCCGGCGACCCCGACCCCGATGCTGGGCCCCGTCCCCCACATGACCGCGACGAGCACCGCCAGCGCGGTCATCGAAAGTCCCACCAGCCAGGGCAGGTAGACCGCGGGGACCACCACGCCCATCCCCTCGGGGAACTTGCCGCACAGCAGGGCGCCCAGCGAGAGCATCACGAGCAGCACCGTGGAGGCCGCGAAGCCGAACACTCCGAGCGCGGCCACCTTGCCGACGAAGTAGCGGTGGCGGGGCACTCCGTACGACAGCAGCAGTCGCCAGGCGTCCTGGTCGGCACGCACGGTCAGCGCCGCGGCGAGTCCGGCCGTCATCGGCACCAGTACGCCCCAGAACTCCAGCGTCACATTGCGGAAGACCTCGAATGTCTGCCCGGCCTTCGCCTCCGAGGAGCCCAGTGCCCCGAGGAAGAGGGGGATGGTGATCACGAGAGGAGCGATCAGGTGGTACCAGGGCACGAACCCCCTCTTGTTGCGCGCCAGCTCGGCACGCACCACCGTCACGAGCGAGGGATTGTCGCGCGGCCTCTTCAGCGGCGGGGGGGCCGTGTCGTACAGCATGAGGACTCCTCCGGGTCACAGTCGGTTCACCCTGTACGTAGCGGTGAGGGGCGGTGCCGGTTCAGAGCGGGGCACATGCATTCCGCGCGGGGCACATGAATGAGGCCCGCACTTTCGCGCGGGCCTCATTCATGCCGGAGCCGGAGTCAGAGCTCCTCGCCGGAGAGGAGAGGCTCGAATTTCTCGTACGCGACGTAATCGCGGAAGTGGCGGGAGTACAGGTCGGCATCCTGTGTCAGATCCGTGTCCTGCGCCTCTTGCACGTCGACGATCGTCTTCAGCCGCCAAGTGATCTTCTGCCCGTCCTCGTTGAGGAACGAACTCTCCGACCGCCGGGCCCGCTGCTCCGCCGCGTGCCGCGCCGCATCCTCGTCCCGCGCATGGATGAGCACGATGTCCTCCTGGTACAGGGGCACGTACTCCGCGCTGTCGGACGAGGACTCCATCAGCACGATCGCAATGTACGGGGCGCCCGTCACGTCTTCTTCAGAAGAAGGCACAGCCTCTCCTCTCCGCTCACTTCTCGAAACGCTTGTCGTTCAACAGCTTCCACGCCTTCTTGTCGTTGGCGCTCTTCCCGGCCTTGATCTCACCGAGGTTCCGCGAGAGATGGGTACCCGGGAACTCGCGCCTGATCGATGCCTTGCGGCAGCGGGAGATGAACTTCGCGGCGATCTCGTCGAGGTTGTTGTTGGCCTTGCAGTCACGGTTCACGAGGACCACGGCCGTATCGGCCGCCGGCGCCTCGGCCGCTACGGCCGTGGTGACACCGCTTCCCATGACGGTCAGCGCCAGCATTCCGGAGACGAGCATCTTCTTGGCCAGCATCATGTACACCCCTTGACATAAAGGTAGTCGGACCATGCGCAGGACGCCCGCGATGCGGATCAGAGCCGGACCGCGGCCTTCGCCCCCGCAGACCTTTCCACCGGATCGCGTGCCGTGGGGCTCCTGGCACCTGACGTGGCAGTCGGTCGGCAGTCGGACTGCCAGAAGGCCGGCCGGAGCAGCCGGGACTGCCCTGAAGTCCGTCTCCCGCCCGGGCGCCCCGGCGGGATCGCCTACCGCCCGGACGCCCGCGCCCGGCCCTGTGCCCCGTCGCGCCGCAGGACGACGTGGCTGCCCGCCGCGTACACCTGGTGGAAACCGGGTCGTGTCGCCTTCGGCGGGTCGTGGGAGAACGTGGTGTCCGTCGTGTCCAGGACCATCCAGTCGACCCGCGCGTCCGGGCGGCCGGGGGAGTGCAGGTAGACCGTCGCACGGTCGGTGAGGTGCGGGGCGAGTCGGTTGGTGGCGGCGACCTTCGCTCCGTCGGGGACGTGCGCGAGTGCCTGCCGGGCGGCGGAGGCCGATGGCGGGTCGCGCCAGAAGGCGGGGCGTACCGCCTCGGCGAGGGGCAGGGCGGTCGCGAGGAGTGCGGCGGCGGACCCCTCAAGGACCGCCGTACCGTCGGCACACGGTAAGGGTTCCACCCGCCCACCACTAGTGACAGCCGCGCATTCAAAACGTACGCTCCTGAATATGGATATGCACACCCTGGCCAACCCCGCCGCCCCCGCCACCGTCGTGCTCAGCACCTCCGGGACCACGGTCGAAGACGTCATCGCCGTGGCCCGGGGCAACGCCCGTGTCGAGCTGTCCGCCGACGCCGTCGGCGCGCTGGCCGCCGCGCGTCAGATCGTGGACGCGCTCGCCGCCAAGCCCGAGCCGGTGTACGGGGTTTCCACCGGGTTCGGGGCACTCGCCACCCGTCACATCGGACCGGAGCTGCGAGCCCAGCTCCAGCGCAACATCGTGCGCTCGCACGCGGCCGGCATGGGCCCGCGGGTCGAGCGCGAGGTGGTGCGGGCGCTGATGTTCCTGCGGCTGAAGACCGTCGCGTCCGGCCACACCGGCGTACGCCCCGAGGTCGCGCAGACCATGGCGGACGTACTGAACGCCGGGATCACGCCCGTGGTGCACGAGTACGGCTCGCTCGGCTGCTCCGGCGACCTCGCGCCGCTCTCCCACTGCGCGCTGGCACTGATGGGCGAGGGCGACGCGGAGGGCCCGGACGGGACGGTAAGGCCCGCCGGCGAGCTGCTCGCCGCGCACGGCATCGCCCCCGTCGAGCTGAGGGAGAAGGAGGGCCTGGCCCTCCTCAACGGCACCGACGGCATGCTCGGCATGCTGATCATGGCCATCGCCGACCTCAAGAAGCTCTACACCTCCGCCGACATCACCGCCGCGCTCAGCCTGGAGGCGCTGCTGGGCACCGAGAAGGTGCTCGCGCCCGAGCTGCACGTCATCCGCCCCCACCCGGGCCAGGGCGCCTCCGCGGACAACATGCTGCGCGTCCTGGAGGGCTCCGGACTGACCGGCCACCACCAGGACGACGCCCCGCGCGTCCAGGACGCCTACTCGGTGCGGTGCGCCCCACAGGTCGCGGGCGCGGGCCGGGACACCATCTCGTACGCGATCACGGTCGCCGAGCGGGAACTCGCGGCGGCCGTCGACAACCCGGTGGTGCTGCCCGACGGGCGGGTGGAGTCCAACGGCAACTTCCACGGCGCGCCCGTCGCGTACGTCCTGGACTTCCTCGCCATCGCCGCCGCCGACCTCGGCTCCATCACCGAGCGCCGCACCGACCGCCTGCTCGACAAGAACCGCAGCCACGGCCTCCCCGCCTTCCTCGCGGACGACGCCGGCGTCGACTCCGGGCTGATGATCGCCCAGTACACCCAGGCCGCCCTGGTCAGCGAGATGAAGCGGCTCGCCAACCCGGCGTCCGTCGACTCCATCCCGTCCTCGGCCATGCAGGAGGACCACGTGTCCATGGGCTGGTCGGCGGCGCGCAAGCTGCGGACCACCATCGACAACCTCACCCGGATCGTGGCCGTCGAGCTGTACGCCGCGACGCGCGGCATCGAACTGCGCCACGGGCTGACGCCGGCACCCGCCTCGCAGGCCGTCATCGCCGCGGTACGCGCCGCCGGTGTACAGGGCCCCGGCCCCGACCGCTTCCTCGCCCCGGACCTGGCGGCCGCGGACGCGTTCGTACGCAGCGGTGCACTGGTCGCGGCGGTGGAACCGGTGACGGGCCCGCTGGCCTAGCCGCCGCAGTTCCGAGAGGTATGGATGAGGGGCGGCGGGCGGCATGCCCGGCGCCCCTCATCCGTATGTGCTGAGTCCTCCGCCCGCGGGAACTCACCCTGCGGACGGCCGGGTTGCGCTAGGCGGGGATCCCGCCGCCCGCGCCCCGGCGCCGGGCCGAGTAGGCCACGAACCCCGCGCCGATGCCCAGGAACGCCGTCCCGCCGACGAGGTAGGGAGTGGTGTCCACGCTGCCGGTGTCGGCGAGGGCGAGGTGCGGGTCGACGGCCCCGGTGCCGGCGGCGGAGGGCGCGGAGTCCCCCCCGGTGTGCGCGGCCTGCCGGGGCTGCGGGGGCTGCGGGGGCTGCGGGGGCTGTTCCTGCGGAGCCCGGTCGGCACCGGCGGCCTGTGCCTGGACGGTCCGCCTCGGTGTTTCCACCGTCGCGTTGGCCGACGGTACGAACCACAGTGCGGCCAGCAGCCCACCTGCGGCGGTAGCGGTGAGCAGCGGTCGGAGTGCGGCCACGGTATCGATCCCCCTTGAGGCACTCGCGAATTGGTCGTGCGCGCCGATGCTAGTGAAAGCAGACGGTCCGGCGGAAGGCATGTGGGGGTGGAATTCTTCGTTCCGCCGCCATGCGCGCTGCCGTCTCCGTCCCGCCGATGCCTCCTCCGACCCCGCGCACCGTGCATGACCCCGCCCGACCAGGGGCAAAAGGGACGGCGTAGCGTCGAAGGAGAGCACGTGTCGGGCTTGCACCCGCGGCAGTGGCGTTGCCCACACTTTCGCACAAAGTGGAACGGCCTTGCCTCCAGGGGCGTTGTTAGAGCATTGACAGGGGAAGTGCGGCCGGGCGGGACCTGGGTACCCGTGCCCGGACGGCAGCCCCGGGAGATCGTGGGGAAGCGGCAACGATGGAGAAGCGTGTGATCACGAACAGCAGGCGGCGGCGCAGGGGTCTGGCAGCCGCGTCCGCGCTGCTCGGCGGCGTACTGGTGCTTTCGGGCTGCAGCGACGACGGCAAGGGCGGCGGCAGCGGCAGTGCCGACGCCGACGCCTCCAAGAAGTCGCAGGAGCAGGCCGACGAGGCAGCCGCCAAGGACACCTCCAAGGCCCGAATAGAGATCGTCCCCAAGGCCGGTGCCACCAACGTCGGCATCAACAACGACACCAAGGTCACCGTCGCCGACGGCAGGCTGACCGAGGTCACGCTCACCGACGCGGCGGGCAAGCCGGTCAAGGGCACCATCGCCGCCGACGGCACCAGCTGGCAGCCGGACACCCGCCTGCAGCGCGCCACGGTCTACAGGCTGAGCGTGACCGCCGAGGACGCCGACAAGCGCGCCGCGCACGAGAACCGGTCCTTCACGACCGTCTCCCCGAAGAACAGCTTCATAGGCAACTTCACCCCCGACGACGGCTCGAAGGTCGGCGTGGGCATGCCGGTCTCGATCCGCTTCGACAAGCCGATCACCAACAAGAAGGCCGTCCAGAGCGCCATCGACGTGTCCTCCAGCAGCGGCCAGGAAGTCGTCGGCCACTGGTTCGACTCGCAGCGCCTGGACTTCCGGCCGCAGGACTACTGGAAGGCCGACTCCACGGTCAAGATGAAGCTCGCCCTGGACGGTGTCGAGGGTGCGAACGGCATCACGGGCGTCCAGGACAAGACGGTCACCTTCCGGATCGGCCGCAACCAGGTCTCCACCGTCGACGTCAAGACCAAGAAGATGACCGTCACGCAGGACGGCAAGGTCGTCAAGACCATCCCGATCTCCGCCGGTTCGCCGGAGAACCCGACGTACAACGGCAAGATGGTGATCTCCGAGAAGTTCAAGGAGACCCGGATGGACGGCGCGACCGTCGGCTTCACGGACGACGACGGCAAGGGCGAGTACGACATCAAGGACGTCCCGCACGCCATGCGGCTGTCGACCTCGGGCACCTTCATCCACGGCAACTACTGGGGCAAGGGCATCTTCGGCACCGCCAACACCAGCCACGGCTGCGTCGGCCTGGAGGACGCCAAGGGCGCGGACGACCCGGGCAAGCCCGGCGCGTGGTTCTTCAACAACTCGCTCGTCGGTGACGTGGTGATCGTGAAGAACTCCCCGGACAAGACCATCAAGCCGGACAACGGCCTCAATGGCTGGAACCTGGACTGGGCGGCCTGGAAGGCGGGCTCCGCGGTCTGATCTGAGACCTGCCGCGGCAGCTACGAGCCGCAGCGTGTACGAAGGCGGGCGCCACCCACTGCACGTGGGCGGCGCCCGCCTTCGTCGTGCCACCGGTTACGCACCACTGGTTCCGTACCGTCGCCGGCCGGGTTTGTGCCACCGGCCGGTCTCGTACCGCAGCCCGCCGCGTCCCGCCGGCTCCTGCCCTACGGCTTCCAGACGAGCCGGACGTCCGGTTTGCGCTCCTCGTTGCGCGACCCGTCCGTGCGCTCCGCTTCGGTGAAGCCGTGCCGGAGATAGAAGCGACGGGCGCTTTCGTTCACCTGGAACGTCCACAACTCCAGCCCCTCCGGCCGCAGTTGCTTGGCCTTCGCGACGAAGAGATCGCCCAGCCCGCAGCCGCGCCGCTCCGGAGCCAGATAGAGCTGGTCGATCCCGGCCGCGTCCAGCACCATCACACCGACGAGAGCCCCCGCCGCGTCCTCCGCGACCCAGGTCTCGCACTCCGGTACCACCACGTGGCGGAACCAGGCCCGCACCTCGTCGTCGTCGTGCGCCCGCCGCACGCCCGGCAGAGCGGCGCCGTACGACCGCAGATACACCTCCGCGGCGGCCTCCGCGTCCCCGTCAACCGCCCGGCGCAGCACGAACTCCGCGCCGCCGCCCCCACCCCTCACAAGATCCACTCCACCAACCTACCTCCGAGGTGATCGACCCGGGCCCCCCGCCGCCGCACTCTTGAACCCAGGCCACCACAAGGCCACTTCACTCACGGAAGAGGACGCCATGACCGCGTACGCGATCGCCCGCATCGGCCCGGCCGACGGCCCGCTCCACGAGGAGGTCCTGCGCTACATGGAGCGCATCCAAGGCACTTTCGCCCCCTACGGCGGACGCTTCCTCGTCCACTTCGAGCAGCACGAACTGCTGGAGGGCGACTGGCACGGCGCCCCGGTCCTGGTCGCCTTCCCCGACATGGACAGGGCCCGCGCCTGGTACAAGTCCCCGGAGTACCAGGAGATCCTCCCGCTGCGCACCCGCCACCTGCCCGGCGACATCATCCTGGTCGAGGGCGTACCGGAGAACTACGACGCGACGGCCACGGCGGCGCAGGTACGGGACGCCCAGGCGTGAGGCGGGGCCCGTCACCGTCCGCCGACGGAGGAGTTCCCCTCCGGCCTCCGGCGGTGCCCGACGTCGGTTGAGGACACCCTGACGTCAGGCGCCGGCCGGTCGCTCAGCCTGGCGTTCGCCGGAGAAGAGGTTTTCGGACCGGCGTCAGCTGCCGGCCGAAGCGATGCCCGTCGGGCAGGAGCGGCCCCAGTTGGTTTCGGAGGGGGCGCTCAGGGTGACGCCCGTGCCGCCGATGCCGCAGTAGCCGTCCGGGTTCTTGTCCAAGTACTGCTGGTGGTACGGCTCGGCAGGGTAGAAGGGGTTGTCGGCGGCCGGGAGGATCTCCGTGGTGATCGTGCCGAAGCCGGCACCCGTCAGGACCTCCTGGAACGCGGCGCGGGATGCCTCGGCCTCGACGGCCTGCTCCGGGGTGTGCGGGTAGATCGCGGACCGGTACTGGGTGCCCACGTCGTTGCCCTGGCGGAAGCCCTGGGTGGGGTTGTGGGACTCCCAGAAGAGCTTCAGCAGGGTCGGGTAGGAGGTGACGGCGGGGTCGTAGACGACCCGGACGACCTCGGTGTGCCCGGTGAGGCCCGAACACACCTCCTCATAGGACGGGTTGGGGGTGCTGCCGCCCTGGTAGCCGACGAGGGTCGTCCAGACGCCCTCGGCCTGCCAGAACTTCCGCTCGGCGCCCCAGAAGCAGCCCAGACCGAAGGCCGCGACCGCCAGGTGGGAGGGGTAGGGGCCGGAGAGCGGGTTGCCGAGGACCGTGTGGCGGGACGGAACCTCGAACTCCGGGGTCGCGCGGCCCTTCAGGGCCTGCTCGGGGGTGGGGAGCTGCGTACGGTCGAAGAGCATGGCGGTTCCTCCTGGAGCGCGGGGCGGACGTCCCGTACAACGTGGCGGGCGCGGCGGGGATTCCCGTACCGCGCGTGCGGGCGCGCCGTTCCTGAACAACACGTGGGTACGGTCGGCCCGTCGGCCCTCGCACCACGTGCGTACGGCCGGTGCTAGCCGCGCAGCGTTGCCGGGCTTCCGCCGTTCGCCTCGTAGCCCGCCACCGCCAGGTTGCGGTGGAGGGTGTAGTCGGCGGCCGGGTCCGGGTTGAGGGTCCAGGGGAGGGCGCCCACGTAGCCGTCGACGGCGGCGATCTGCTTGACCGCTTCGGCCCAGCGCTCCGAGCGGACGAGGAAGAGGATCAGGAGGTGGCGTACGTGGGGGAGCATCGGATCGTCCGGGCGGGCGGCGTGCACGGCGAACAGGGCGCCCTCCACCGCCCGGGAGACGACCGCGCTCTGGTAGAAGCTGCTGACCATGACGACCTCGGGGAGGTGGTCGTGGACCGAGAAGAGGGGGAGGGCGGCGAGCAGGGAGCCCCGGGGGGCGCGCGAGGCGGCGTGGGTGGCGAAGGTGTCCGCTTCGGCGCGGGAGCCGTGCCACTTCTCGGAGAGGTAGTGCAGCGCGACGAGGTGCGCCCCCATGTGTGCCGGTGCGCGGTCCAGGACCTTTGCCCAGAGCCGGTCGAACTCGGGGCGGGGGTAGCCCAGCCCCCGGGCGACGGACAGCTCGGTGAGGTACGGGACGGGGTCGCCGGGGGCGAGGAGCGCGGCCTGGGCACACAGCTCGCGGGCCTCTTCGAGGATGATCCGGAAGTCGTCCTTTCCGGCGGCGGACGACCGCCAGGCCTGCTGCACCAGGAACTCCGCGTGCACCTGCGCGCCGCCCGCGTCCTTCGGCGAATCCGCCCGCCAGGCGCGCAGCCACCGGCCGCCCTCGCCCGGACGCTGGGCCAGCTCCAGAGAGGCCGCGCCCGCGAAGGACTGGACCCGCTGCCAGCGCAGTTCGCCCTCCTTGGGCGTCCCGGCGAGGAGCTGGGCGGCGGCCCGCCAGTCCTGGGTGCGCTGCACCACGTCCAGTACGTCGAGGAGGTCCTGGTCGGGGCCGGGCAGGCGTACGTCGAGTGCTTCCTGCCGTACGAAGCCGTACTCCTCCGGATCCGCCGCGTCGGGCGAACCCGGCGCGGCCAGCCGGATGCCGCCGCGCCTGCGCAGCAGGAACGGACCGAGGGCGGCGCCCAGCATGAGCGCCGCGATCAGGAACCAGAGAATCTCCATACGGCCATTGTCCCGGACGGCGGCGGGCAACGGACCGCGAGGGAGCGCGGAGGGCAGGACCGCAGGGGAGCGGGGGAGACGCGGACTGCGGGGGAGACGCGGACTGCGGGGGAGGGGAGGGCGCGGACGGTGCAGGGCCGGGACCGGCCACGTGGGGGCGTGGGGTCGCCCGCAGGAGCGTGGGGCGGACACGGAGTACCGGAAGGCGAACTACCCTCGGCCCCATGACTCATGAGCAGAGCAGCCACGAGCGCGCTTTCGAGACCCTCGCCATCCACGCCGGGAACACCGCCGACCCCCTGACCGGCGCCGTCGTGCCGCCGATCTACCAGGTGTCGACGTACAAGCAGGACGGGGTGGGCGGGCTGCGCGGCGGCTACGAGTACAGCCGCAGCGCCAACCCGACCCGTACCGCCCTGGAGGAGAACCTGGCCGCGCTGGAGGGCGGCCGGCGCGGGCTCGCGTTCGCCTCCGGGCTGGCGGCCGAGGACTGCCTGCTGCGCACGCTGCTGTCGCCCGGCGACCACGTGGTGATCCCGAACGACGCGTACGGCGGGACCTTCCGGCTGTTCGCGAAGGTCGTCTCGCGGTGGGGCGTGGAGTGGTCGGTGGCCGACACCTCCGACGCGGCCGCGGTACGGGCCGCGCTCACCCCGCGTACGAAGGCGGTGTGGGTGGAGACGCCGTCCAACCCGCTTCTCGGGATCACCGACATCGCGGCCGTCGCCGAGGTCGCCCACGCGGCGGGGGCACGGCTCGTCGTCGACAACACCTTCGCCAGTCCCTACCTCCAGCAGCCGATCGCGCTCGGCGCGGACGTCGTCGTGCACTCGACGACCAAGTACATGGGCGGCCACTCGGACGTGGTGGGCGGCGCGCTCGTCACCGACGACGCCGCTCTCGCGGAGGAGCTGGTGTTCCACCAGAACGCCATGGGTGCCGTCGCCGGGCCGTTCGACGCGTGGCTGGTGCTGCGCGGCATCAAGACCCTCGCCGTCCGCATGGACCGGCACAGCGAGAACGCGACACGGATCGCGGACATGCTGACCGCGCACCCCGCCGTCTCCCAGGTGCTCTACCCGGGACTGCCCGAGCACGCGGGGCACGAGGTCGCCGCCAAGCAGATGAAGGCCTTCGGCGGCATGGTGTCCTTCCGGCTGAAGGCCGGCGAGGAGGCCGCGGTGGAGGTCTGCAACAGGGCGCAGCTGTTCACTCTCGGGGAGTCGCTGGGCGGTGTCGAGTCGCTGATCGAGCACCCGGGCCGGATGACGCACGCGTCGGTGGCCGGGTCCGCGCTGGAGGTGCCGGGCGATCTGGTGCGTCTGTCGGTCGGTATCGAATCGGGCGACGACCTCCTCGCGGACCTGAAGCAGGCGCTCGCGTAGGGGGACGGGGCGGGGGCCCGGCCGGTGACGCTCAGACGCCCCCCACCGGCGGTGCGATGTCCGCGGGCGGGCCGAGCCACGGCTGGGTGACCGTCGCCCACACCAGGAACGCCACCAGCAGTGCCGCCGCCAGCGTCCACAGGGTCCGTCGCAGCACCCGCCGCCGACGGCGCCTGCGCAGGCCGCGGGCCGTCGCCCGGGGGAGCAGGTCCGCGGGTACGGGCGGGTGCGCGGCCTCCGCGAGGAGGCGGCGCACCTGGTCCTCCTCCCGGCGCGGCGTCACGGTGCCACCACCGCGCGGGGAGCGCGGGCGTCCGGCTGAGGGTCCTGCGGGCCCTTGGGGTGCGACGCGACCGGGTTTCCGCGCGGGCCGCGCGTTCCGTGGGGCTGCTGCGGCTCCGGCGGGCTCTGCCGCGGCTTCGTCCGGGCGTCCAGGTGGGCTTCGTACAGCTGGGAGACGGCCCGGTTGCAGAGTGTCCGGACACGCTGGAGGGGCAGGCCGAGCTGGGCGGCGGTCTGTTCCTCCGCGACCCCTTCGTACAGCCGCAGCACCATGACCAGTCGTTCCCGCGGGGTGACGGTCTCCAGCGGGGCGACGTCCGGGCGCCGGTGCAGCAGGTGCAGACGCTGCCGGAGTCGCCACAGGTGCCAGTCGCGCCAGGCGCCGCGCGCGAAGCGGGCGACGAGGTCCTGGCGGGTGCGGTCGTACGGATCCTCGCCGCGCAGCCCCGCCCAGTGGGCGTACGTGCTGGCCAGGGCGGCGGCGAGGAGCTGCTGGGCGCGCGGGTTGGCTGCCGCCGGCTCGGCCGTGAGCAGGGTGGCGGTGTGCAGGAGCCGGCCCGCGGCGCCCGCGACGAAGGCCTCGAACTCCGCCTCGTGGCACCGCCGCCTGGCCGCTTCGCGCTCGCGCACCGTGGCCTCCCGTCCGCCCGTGCGTCTCATATGAGGACAGGGCGGGGGCGAGGTCAAGAGGCCGGTACGAGGTGCTTCGCGAGAGGCGTCGCGGGCGAGTGGCGCACCGACCGCGGGTGGTGGCCGGGCGGGGGTGTCAGCCGTCCGTGGGGTTCTCGATCAGATGTGCCGACTGGCGGGCGGAGAGCGCCGAGTTGAAGCGGGTCAGCAGCGTCGTGAACGCCTCCCGCTCGTCCTCGCTCCAGCCGTCCGTCACCTGGGCCATCAGCTGGCGCCGCGAGGACCGCACCTCGTCCAGCCGGGCCTGTCCGCGCGGGGAGAGCTGGAGTACGACGGCCCGGCCGTCCTCGGGGTGCGAGGCGCGCTTCACCAGGCCGCCGTCGACGAGCGGCGCGACCTGGCGGGTCACGGTCGAGGAGTCGATGCCCATGCCCGCGGCGAGCGCCTTGACGCCCATCGGGCCTTCCTGGTCGAGACGGTTGAGCAGCAGGTAGGCGGCACGGTCCATCGAGTTGCGGACCTGGCCGAGGCCGCCGAGGCGGGTCTGTTCCGCACGCCGGGCGAAGACGGCCACCTCGTGCTGAAGCGCATCGAGGAGACCGGCGGCCGGTTCGCTCGTCATGTCCTGGGTGGGGGGCATGGCTCGGGCTCTCTTCGTACGGTGGTCAGGTTGGTGGGGCAAGGGTACGCGGACCTTGCCGGACACGTACCGGCGCTGCGTGAACCGGTGGCCGGGGACAGGAGTGCGCCGGACCGCGAGCGCCCGCCCGGTCCGTGGCTGCCAGACTTGCCGCATGAGCTTCCGCACCCTCGGCCACGTCCGTGTCCCCGCCCCCGGCCTCATCCTCGACGACGTGCGCGGCGCGCAGAAGATGCTCGCCGGCGTTGCCAGGTGCACCCCCATGGAGGGCAGCCGGCACCTCACGCATCTGGTCGGTTCGCCCGTCCACCTCAAGTGCGAGAACCTCCAGCGCACCGGTTCCTTCAAGCTGCGCGGCGCGTACATCCGCATCGCCGGGCTGTCCCCGGAGGAGCGGGCGGCCGGGGTGGTCGCGGCCAGCGCGGGCAACCACGCACAGGGCGTCGCCCTGGCCTCTTCGCTGCTCGGCGTGCGGTCCACCGTGTTCATGCCGGTCGGCGCGCCCCTCCCGAAGGTGGCGGCCACCCGGGAGTACGGCGCGGAGGTGAGGCTGCACGGGCAGGTCGTCGACGAGACGCTGGCCGCGGCGCAGCAGTACGCCCGTCGGACCGGTGCCGTCTTCATCCATCCCTTCGACCACCCGGACGTGATCGCGGGGCAGGGCACGGTGGGGCTGGAGATCCTGGAGCAGTGCCCCGAGGTGCGCACCATCGTGGTCGGCGTGGGCGGGGGCGGGCTGGCCGCGGGCGTGGCGGTCGCGGTGAAGGTGCTGCGGCCGGACGTACGGATCGTGGGCGTGCAGGCCGAGGGCGCGGCCAGTTACCCGCCGTCGCTCGCGGCCGGGCGGCCGGTGGCGCTGGAATCGGTGCAGACGATGGCCGACGGCATCAAGGTCGGCCGGCCGGGGGACGTGCCGTTCGCGCTGGTCGAGGAACTGGTCGACGAGGTGCGGACGGTGAGCGAGGACGAGCTGTCCAGCGCGCTGCTGCTGTGCCTGGAGCGCGCCAAGCTGGTCGTGGAGCCGGCCGGGGCGAGCCCGGTGGCCGCGCTGCTGAGCCGGCCGGAGTCCTTCGAGGGTCCGGTGGTGGCGGTTCTGTCGGGCGGGAACGTCGATCCGCTTCTGATGCAGCGGACCCTGCGGCACGGTATGGCCGCAGCGGGCCGTTATCTGTCGCTGCGGTTGCGTTTGACGGACCGTCCGGGGGCGCTCGCGAATCTTCTGGGGGTGTTGTCAGTGGTGGACGCTAACGTCGTCGACGTGAGCCACGCACGGACCGATCCGCGGCTGGGACTCACCGAGGTGGAGGTGGAGGTGCAGCTGGAGACGAAGGGTCCGGAGCACTGCGCGGAGGTGCGCGGCGCACTGCGCGAGGCCGGGTACCGGGTCGTGTCGTAGGGGTGGGCGTACGGGCGGTCCGCACGAGCCCCCGGGGGCTCCCGCGAACCCCGTAAATCCCTTTCCGCGACGCGATGTATCGCGTTAGGGTGTGCCGCGCGCTGCCCCGGGCGGCGCTTCCGCTCCCTGTGCTCGCCGGGCGGTGCACAACCGGCAAATCCAATATTTCGCGTGAGGAACCACCCGACAACTGGGGGACCCCCTATGCCAGGCGCCATCTATGCCGAGGGTCTGGTCAAGACCTTCGGCGACGTCAAAGCCCTGGGAGGCGTCGATCTCGACGTCCCCGAGGGCACCGTGCTGGGGCTGCTCGGGCCCAACGGCGCGGGCAAGACCACGGCCGTCCGCGTCCTGACCACCCTGCTCCGGCCCGACAGCGGCCAGGCGTTCGTGGCGGGCATCGACGTACTGAAGCATCCCAACGAGGTACGGCGCTCGATCGGCCTGTCCGGCCAGTTCGCCGCCGTCGACGAATATCTCACCGGCCGCGAGAACCTCCAGATGGTCGGGCAGCTCTACCAGATGTCCAAGAAGGCGTCCAAGGTCCGCGCGGACGAACTCCTGGAGCGCTTCAACCTCTCCGAGGCCGCCGACCGTACGGCCAAGACGTACTCCGGCGGCATGCGCCGCCGGCTCGACCTCGCGGCGGCCCTCGTGGTCTCCCCGCCGGTCATGTTCATGGACGAGCCGACCACCGGACTCGACCCGCGCAACCGGCAGCAACTCTGGGAGGTCATCCAGGAGTTGGTGGCCGGCGGCACCACCCTCCTGCTCACCACCCAGTACCTGGAGGAGGCCGACCACCTCGCGCACGACATCTGCGTCATCGACCACGGCAAGGTCATCGAGCGTGGCACCTCCGACCAGCTCAAGGCCCGTACCGGCGGCGAACGCATCGAGGTCGTCGTCCACGCGCGCGACCACATCGTGATCGCGGACGAGGTCCTGCGCGGCTTCGGCAAGGGCGACACCAAGGTCGAGCAGCACACCCGCAAGCTGACCGTCCCGGTCACCGGCGGCGCCAAGCTCCTCGCCGAGGTCATCCGCGAACTCGACGCACGGGGGGTCGAGATCGACGACATCGGGCTGCGGCGCCCCACCCTCGACGACGTGTTCATCTCCCTGACGGGGCACGCCGCCGAGGTCGACGAGACGGAGAACGCCGAGGAGGTGGGCAAGAAGTGAGCACCGAGACCATGCCGGCCAAGTCGCTGGCGCCCGTGGCCAGGGGCGGGCTCGCCCAGTCGGTCACCGACTCGCTGACCATCGCCAAGCGGAACCTGATCCGGATGATGCGCATTCCGGAGATGGTCATCTTCGGGCTGATCCAGCCGATCATGTTCGTGGTGCTGTTCACCTACGTGTTCGGCGGCTCGATCAACATTCCGGGGGCCGACGCGGGGAATCTCAAGCAGGCCTACAAGGACTTCCTGATGGCGGGCATCTTCGCGCAGACGGTCACCTTCGCGACCGCCGGCGCGGGAGCGGGCATCGCCGACGACATGCACAAGGGCCTCATCGACCGCTTCCGGTCGCTGCCCATGGCGCGCGGCGCGGTCCTCACCGGCCGCACCCTCGCCGACCTCGTGCAGACGGCGCTCACGCTGGTCGTGCTGGCCGCGGTCGCCCTGCTGATCGGCTGGCGAGCCCACGAGGCCATCCCCAAGGTGCTGGCGGGCTTCGCCCTGCTGCTCCTCCTCGGGTACGCGTTCTCCTGGATCGGCGCACTCATCGGCCTGTCCGTACGGACCCCGGAGGCGGCCACCTCGGGCGGTCTGATCTGGCTCTTCCCGCTGACCTTCATCTCGAACGCCTTCGTGCCGGTCGACGGGATGCCGTCGTTCCTCCAGCACGTCGCCGAGTGGAACCCGTTCAGTGCGACGGTGCAGGCGGCCCGGGAGCTCTTCGGCAACACCATCGAGGGCCGGCCGGTCTCCGTCACGGGAGCCTGGCCGATGGAACACCCGGTCCTGGCCTCGCTGATCTGGTCGGTACTGATCATCCTGGTCTTCCGGACCCTGGCGGTCCGCAAGTACCGCTCGGCGACCGTCTGACCCGTAACCGCACGCGCGAGTGCCCCCGGCTGCCACTGGCGGCCGGGGGCACTCGCGTACGTACGGGCGACGCGGGTACGCGGGGGACGTCAGCCCTGGTACGGCGTCGCCTCCAGGATCCGCACCATGGCCTTCTTGCCGTTCGGCAGCTCGTACTCGGCGTCCTCGCCGACCTTCTTGCCGATCACGCCGGTGCCCAGCGGGGACTGCGGCGAGAACGTCTCGATGTCGGAGGTCGGGTACTCCCGCGAGGCGAGCAGGAACGTCATCGTGTCGTTCTCGTCGCCGTCGAACGCGATCTTGACGACCATGCCGGGCGCCGCCTCGCCGCTCTTCGCCGGGGCCTCGCCGACCTTCGCGCGCTCCAGGAGCTGCTTCAGCTGACGGATGCGGAGCTCCTGCTTGCCCTGCTCCTCCTTGGCCGCGTGGTACCCGCCGTTCTCACGGAGGTCGCCCTCCTCACGGGCCGCCGCGATCTTCGCAGTGATCTCACCGCGCGCCGGACCCGACAGGTACTCCAGCTCTTCCACGAGCTTGTTGTACGACTCCTGGGTCAGCCAGGTGACGTCGTCGCTGGTCTGGGTCACAGGTGCTCCTCGAAGTTACGGATAACAAAGCATCGCCCTACCCCAGAAGGATGTGCCTCCACGGGCGGGCGAAACCACGAGCCTAACAATTCGTTCCCCCCGAGGGGAGGAGAAAAACCGTAACAGGCGCATCATCGCAGCTCAGAGCGTTCAAGCCCGCTTCGGGGAGGGCCGCGTCACTGCCTGTCGGCGGTGCAGCTCAGCAGTTCCGCGCTGGTCGCCTTCGTCGTCGTGCGGATCGGATAGATCTCGTCGATCCGGCTCTGGCCCCGCTGGTCGATGCGTACGTCCTTGCGGCCGACCTCGGCGCCGCTGCGGGCCAGCGCGCGCACCGTGCACGTCCCGGTGACGTCGGCACCCTTGCGGATCTCCAGGTGGACCCGCACCTCGGTGTCCGAGGACTTCAGGTCGAACTTGATCAGCTCGGCGCTGATCTGCTGCTTGGTGATGTAGCCGTACCCGATCCAGCCGACCAGCGCGAGCAGCAGCGTCCCCAGCACGGCGCCCGTGATCTTCAGCTTGCGGTCCGTGCGGGCGTCGGCGGACGCTGAGCGGCCGTAACGGCCCTCGGGAGCGCCGGGAGCGCTGTCGCCTACCGCGTTCATGATGTGTTCCTCCGGCCGTGCGGGAATCCAGGAATATTTTCCGCCCCCGGTTCGGTCAATATAGAAGCCGCACCATTGCGCCGGATCACCGAGGGCGCCGGATCACACGAGGATCGAGAGTCTTGACTGAGCAGCTGCGCTTGATGGCCGTGCACGCCCACCCCGACGACGAGTCGAGCAAGGGTGCCGCCACGATGGCGAAGTACGTGTCCGAGGGGGTGGACGTGCACGTCGTGACCTGCACCGGCGGGGAGCGCGGCTCCATCCTCAATCCGAAGCTCCAGGGCGACAAGTACATCGAGGAGCACATCCACGAGGTGCGCGCCAAGGAGATGGCCGAGGCCCGCGAGATCCTCGGCGTCAAGCAGGAGTGGCTCGGCTTCGTCGACTCGGGCCTGCCCGAGGGCGACCCGCTGCCGCCGCTGCCCGAGGGCTGCTTCGCCCTGGAGGACGTCGACGAGGCGGCCGGCCGCCTGGTGAGGTCCATCCGCGCCTTCCGCCCCCAGGTCGTCACCACGTACGACGAGAACGGCGGCTACCCGCACCCCGACCACATCATGACCCACAAGATCACGATGGTGGCCTTCGACGGGGCGGCCGACGCGGCGGCGTACCCGGAGGAGGAGTTCGGCCCGGTCTGGCAGCCGATGAAGCTCTACTACAACCAGGGCTTCAACAAGCCGCGCACCGTCGCCCTGCACGAGGCGCTGCTGTCGCGCGGCATGGAGTCGCCGTACGGGGACTGGCTCAAGCGCTGGGAGGAGTTCCAGCGCGACGAGCGCACGCTGACCACCTTCGTGCCCGCCTCCGAGTTCTTCGAGATCCGGGACAAGGCGCTCATCGCGCACGCCACGCAGATCGACCCGGACGGCGGCTGGTTCCGCATCCCGATGGACCTCCAGAAGGAGGTCTGGCCGACCGAGGACTACGAGCTCGCGAAGTCCCTGGTGCCCACGTCCCTCCCCGAGAGCGACCTCTTTGCGGGCATCCGCGACAATGCCTAGGTGAACGTTTCCCAGGCAATGACTCAGCTCGTGTCGCTCGCCGCCGACGACACCTTCGACAAGAACAAGGTGACGCCGGGAGTCCTCGGCTTCCTCGTGTTCGCAGCGCTGGCGGTCGGTGTGTGGGCGCTGATGAAGTCGATGAACCGGCACATGGGGAAGGTCTCCTTCCAGGAGGCGCCGGACCCGGGCGCTCCGGTCGCGGGACCCGAGGGCGGCGAGGGCGGGGCGAAGAAGGCGGCGGCGGGGACCGCCCCGGCCGAGCCGTCCGGTTCCCGGTCCGGGGGACCGGACCGGGGCCCCGGCAAGAAGAATTAGCGCCCCGCCCGGCCACCGGAAGCAGGGGCTGCCGGCAGCACGAACCGCACGCGAGCCGGGCCACTGTCCGGCCGGTCGGCGGTCGACTCCCCGGCCGCCGGCCGCCCGGCCTTCGACGGCGCCGTCGGGCGGTGGCGTGCGGCCCGCTCGGGGCGCCTCGGCGAGGGCGAGTGCGGGCACCGGCGCTCCCGCATGGCGAGAACCTGGCGCATGGACGCGGCGGGCGAGCGCCCGGACCATGAGACGCCCCCGCCTCCTCCCGCACGCGGACATCCGGTCGACGATGGCCCTGGTCCGCCGAGGACTTCGAGGAGGCGCGCAGGCGGGCGGTGCCGGCGCTGCTGAGCGGGGGACTCCTCCTGCTCACCGCTGGTGCCAGTGGCAGGACAACGTCCGGTCCGGTTCGTGGTGCCCGGTCCGCGCGACGGCGGTGTCTCGGGATGGGCCCGGCCCTACCAGGCACCGAAGGGCGGCGAGTGCGCCACGGTGGTGCCCTGCCCTGCCGGGCCGGCTCGGCGAGGAAATCGGGTTTTCTCTTGCCGGTGTCGCGGCGTCGGTGCGCATCGACGTCCGAAAGATCTGCTGAGGCCGCTTTCCGGGCCTTCCTCCGGTGCGGTTCCCCGGCAGTAGGGACACGCTAAGCCAGCGCGTGGCTCAACGCAGCGAGCGAGTGGAAGCCCCTGCCGTACCAGACGAGCGGGCTGCCGTCTCCGCATACCGCCTCCGCCACCCGCCCCACCAGAATCGTGTGGTCTCCCGAGTCGTATTGCGCGTTCGTCTCACATTCGAGGGTGCACAACGCGCCATGAATCAGGGGCGTCCCATGGTCGGTGCGCGTGACAGCTACATCCTGGAACTTGTCGTCCGACGAGCTCGCGAAGCGTTGCGCCAACGTCCCCTGGCCGGAAGCGAGAATGCTGACTCCGAAGCGGTGTTCCTGCCGAAACACCGGGTGACAGCGTGCGCTCCGGGCTATGCAGACCAGCACCAGCGGAGGATCGAGGGAAACAGAGGTGAAGGAACTCGCAGTGAAGCCGTGATCTGTGCCATTTCTGTCAGTCGTTGTCACAATGGCGATTCCCGATGTGAACCGGGCCATGGCGGCACGAAATTCCTGCGAGGTCACTACGGGTGATGCGGTCACGAACACAGTTCCCTTCTTGCATGACGCGGCCGGCAGTGGCGATCGTGTGGGGTGGCAGCTGTGAGTCTTGATCGTGGCGCTGTCTGTGCAGGTCAGGGAGTAGCGGGCGGGGATGGTGGAATGGGCGCCCTGGAAGGGGAGTTGGCGGGTGCGGAGGTGCCGAAGCACGGCAGGGGCGCTGTGCCCGTCGCCCCTGCCGTGACACGTCCCAGCTGATCGGCTGCTGCCGCGCTGGGGCCGCCGCGATCGTCGAACCCTGGGGAGGGTGCCAACGGGTTCTTCGATGTCAACTCGAAGGCGTCTTCTCTGTGGCGGGAGCTCCCACCTGCCAGTCGACGGGCGGCGGAGTACCGTTGAGAAGCCAGTCCCCAATGGCCCGCTGCTTGAACATCACCGGGTTGTGGCTGGCGACCGTCCTTGAGTTGCGCCAGTGCCGGTCGAGATCGCGACCGGCACTCGTCGCCGAGGCACCCAGCGCGTTGAACAGCAGGGTTGCCGAGCGCGGTACCAACTCGGAAAGCATCACCTGCGCCTGCTCGGAGCGGATTTCCGCCACAAGATTCGCCTCACGATCCTCCTCCGAATCCCGCCCGGCAACCCCCGTCTCCGAGGCCCGCTGCAAGGCCTCCGCCACTCCGCGGGTCAGCGCCCGCGCTGTGTAGGCTATGGAGGAGATTTCCCCCACGAGCGACTGGATATTCGGGTCGTCCTTCGCCAGAAGGGCGGAACTGTGCGAATAGTTGCGCTGACGGTTTCGCACGGCTTCTGTGATGTCTCGCTCAACGGCGATCGCAATACCTGCTTGCACGACGAGCAATATCCACTGGTAAAGCGGCGTCTGATAGCGAATGCGATCCTCGAAGGGAGAGACATCGCGTGGGTCGACACGCGCCTTGTCGAAGATCACCGTGCCCGTGCCGGTGGTGCGTTGGCCGAATCCGTCCCAGTCGTCGTGAACGGTGATGCCCGGTTGATGCATCGAGACGAATCCAGCTACGCTCTGCCCCTCGTGGATTCCGGATACATCCGCCCAGTCCGCGAAAATGGAGCCGGTGGTGTAGTGCTTCTTCCCGGAGACCGTCATCTCGTCGTCCTGCCGGGTGAAGAGCGTGTTCTTCTTCCCCATCGCGACCGGACCCGCCTCCGCCCAGGCGTTGCCCACCACCTGCCCGTCAAGAAGTCGGGGCAGCCACCGCTTCCGGTACTCCTCGTCGGGCCGGTGTACGACATCCTCCACGAAGGCGATGTGGCCGCGGAAGATCTGCAAGATGTTGGGATCGGCCGCCGCCAGCTCGACGAGTACGTCTCCCCACTCAGGAATCGTGAGCCCGTCACCGCCCCATTCCTTCGGTATGCGCAGCCGACTGAAGCCTGCGTCGGCTACAGCACGCACCTGCTCCCGCGGCAGCTCGCGGTGACGATCACGCGCGACCGCGCCCTCAGTCAGCTCTTTCACCAGCGCCAGCACATTCGCTTCGGCCGATGTGGTGGGGGGGAGTCCGGGTGTCATTTACTGAGCATCCTTCCTGGGCTTCCGCACTACTTGCAGTGTGGAGTTGCCGAAGGCTTCCGTGTCGGTGTCGAGGCGTGTGAACTCCTCGAAGCCCGCGGCGGTCAACTCGGAGAGCAGCGATTCCGGGGAACGCTCGGAGTAGTGCAGCACCTCGAGGTCGATGGGCTTGCGCTCGCCTTCGATCTCGACGTAGCGGGTGATGGTGCGCCCCGGCACCAGGTCGGCAGCGACGCTGTCGTAGTTCTTGATGGTGTGGAAGCCACGGCCCCAGTCCGAGGCACAGTGGTCGACGACGAAGTGTCCACCGGGGCGCAGGACGTCGAAGACACGGGCGATGTGACGCGCCCGGTCCTCCGCCCGGTCGAGCATGTGCAGTGCACCCATGTTGAGGGCCAGATCGAAGGACTCCGCCGCTACATCGCGCAGGAAGATGATGTCCTTCTCAATGAATACATCGGCGGGCAGGCCCTTTTCCCGTGCCCGCTGGCGCGCTTTTTCCAGGGCGCTGTGCGACACGTCAAAGGAGGTCACACTGCGACCTATTCCACTGCTCAGCAGAAAGAGGCTGTCGCGCCCTTCCCCTGTTCCCAGGTCCACGATGTCACCCTCGAAGATCTCCGGGTGCCGTGCAAGGATCTCGCGCAGGCTCGCGTTCTCGGACGTTCCCTCCCAAGATGACGCGCCGCGCTCGTAAACCTTCGCGTAGCGGTCTTCGTAGCCGAAGTAGTAGCCCTTCTCCGTGACGTAATTGCACATCGCGGAGACAATCGGGTAGTCCGCCGGGATGCTGCGTTGCTTCGGCTCCGCCGTGCTTTCGCTGCTGTACTCCGTATGCGGTTGCGCAGCCGTCAGCAAGAGCTTGTCGCCCGCCGCAATGCTTATTTTCTCGCCGACGCCGATGACCGTCACGCCTTCGCGCAACTCCTCCTCGGAATAACCACCGTCGGGCAGACAGTAGAAACCGAGCCTGCCCTGTTTGACCGTCAGCGACGCGGGCTCCGGATAGTCGAGCTGCACGACTTCGTTTTCGTCGATGGTGGCGGTCATGTGATGCGTCATTGTGTTCATCTCCCCGTTCGTGCGTGGATGTGAGAGCTGAAGAGCTCGCTGGGGTTGCTGTCCCGGAGATAGGTATCGGCCGCATCCCGGGTCCAATGGAAGATGTTCTGCTGTACCTTGCTGCCGCCGATGGACAACTGCTGCCGCTCTAGGGCGACGCGCATGACCCGTGCGGAGGTCGCGTAGTCCCGCTGCGCGAAGGCTGCGATGCCCTCGAAGAGCGGCCGGCACACCGAGTGGAAGAACTCCGGCGTCTCTCGAGCGCGGCAGGAAGCCACGATCCTGTCGAAGAGTCGGTAGTCTTCCGCCTTCGCGAACGCCATCGCGGCGTGCAGATCGTTGAAGACGTAATTGGGGTCCGCCGCATAGGCGGCCCAGGCGTCCGCGAGCGTCAACCACTGGGGCGCCAGCATCTCGGAGAACTCCTGTCCTCCCAGCATTTCCAGCCGCCACAGCAGCGCGACCGCATCGAGGTCTTCCCAGGCTCCCGCCCTTGACTTGCGGCGCACCTCCAGCTGGTAGCAGCGCAGAGCCTCATCCAGTTCACCCTCACCGAGCAGCCCTATGGCGAAGTGCCACCACATGTGGATGCGCATCGGCTCCGCCGCTCCCCAGCCGTTGGAGTAACGGGAGATGGACTCTTTCGCCGCTTTGTTGTCGCGGAGCCTCTGTAACACGTGCACCTTGGCGTGCAGCGCGTAGATGTCATCAGGATTAATGCTCATCGCACGCTCAGCGGAGGAGATCGCGTCGGAGAATTCCCCGCATTCCTCCAGAGCGAAGGCGAGGAGGCCGTCGCTGAGGCCGGCGGCGCGGCGGGTCATCGTGGAGCGCAGCTCGATGAGGCTGCGGCCCGTCTCCAGCATTCCCTCACTGTCACCCAGGAAGAAATCGGCCATATGTGCCAGGAAGCCGGTGAGCAGTGCATGCCCCCCACTGGAGGTCTGCAGGCTGCTCGCCAGCATCTCGCGGGCACTCGGCAGATCTCCGCGGGCCCAGCTCAACACGGCCTCGCGCGTGGTGCGGAACTCGGGGTCGAGGGAGCGAGGGGGCATCGCTTCGAGAATGTCGATGGCCTCACGGAATCGCGCTGCCTCCATATTGGTGACGCCTTCGGCGGCAACCATGAGGCCGTGGTGCGGGTCAGTGTTCCGAACGGTGCGAGGGTCGAGGCGGAGGGCGACTAGATCTTCAACGATGCTTTCCATGTCCGCAATCCTTGCAATGAGCACGACATTACGATGACGAGCAGGAACGGTGCGATCCACACCAGCGATTGCGCCGCACCGAAGACCAGGAAGACGACGGCCAAGATGGGAATCGCCGTGGCATTACCGATGGCGACCGCTTGACCGGTAACGGCGGAGTCGTAGTGGGTAGCGGTGTACTCCCGCAGGGCAATGCGCAGTGCGCCGAAGCCGGCCCCCAGCGCGAAGGTGGAGAGCGCCATCGCGACCACGGTGGTTCCACCCGTCGGCAGCGCCCACAACACCCCGCCCAGTACGGCGCAGGCAATCACCAGCTTCGAGAGTGTTGCGGAAGACAGCTTCGTGCGGGCCGAAATCACCCCTGCGGCGATGACGCCGATGCCCAGGCAGGCGTCGACGATGGCGACCGTGACAAGGCCCGCGCCCCGGTCGCTGACCTGGAGCGGCAGCATCAAGTTGAACGCGCCCAACACCGGCCAGATGAGCGCGAACGTGGCGATCAGACGGAGCGGGGCCCGAGGCTTCGCCGGGGGTCCTGCGTCGGCTTCCGCCACGGCTTCGGCCTCCGTGTCAGTGACCGCAGCGGCACCCACCCTCGGCCAACTGAGCGCCGCAACCAGTGCAAAGCCCGCCGTCAACGCCTGGACGATGCCGCGGGTGCCCACCACTTCGATGATCACGGGGGCCATCAGCGGCCCGATCATCAGGGCCGCCTGGTTGCCCGACATGGTGACGGAGCTGGCCCACGACACGTCCTGACGCCGCTTCTCCTCGTTGAACCAGCTTTCCCAGCTCGCCTCCAGGGCGAAGAATCCGATCCACATGAAGAGATTTGCCACGACCAGCGCGGTGGGGTTCTCGACGAGGAAACTGACCACGAAGGAAATCATGGCCACATAAAGCAGGGACAGCACAGAAAGGCGCTGCCCCGTTATCTTGACGCGGCGGAGCAGGAGCGGTACCGCCAGTGCCGGCAAATACGACAGCAGCGTCGAAATGACCAACCGCCAGTAGCCCCCGCCTTCTGCCGTCGCGATCTGCCAGTTGATCACAACGAGGAAGATGCCAGCGAAGAGCCGGTAAGCGGTCGAAACGACGGTATAGCGGATCATAGATGCTGGCAAGACTTTCCTCATGCGCCCAATCTCTGATCAACCGAAAATTTCGTCGGAGAGCGTATCCGCGATTTTGACAGGCATCATGGTGCGCTCGGTGAAAACTTCGTCCCAGACGATTTCGACCACGCCGTCCCGGGTGGTCCAGTCCGCGACAGGCTTCGCGACGTCACCGGGCTTCTTGGACACGTAGACGGAAACCACGCTCTCGGGAAGTTCCTCCGGAATCCTTACCGAAGTGATCTTCCCTGGCTGTGCCTTCAGGAAGGCAACGGCGCTGCTGCGGGTGGGCTCGCTCCGCACCAGAGGAAAAGGATCAATCCCCAGGTAAGAGGCCACGTGCAGGGTGTAGGGGTTGTACCCGTAGGCACGTTCCATCTGGTCCATGATGCCGTCACCGCCGGGACGAGCCGCCGCCTCAATGAGCCACGGAGTGCCCTTGCTGTCGAATTTGACCTCGACGTGCGCGATCCCGCGATCGATCCCGAGGGCCTCGCACGCTTTCTCCGCCAAAGTCTTCAGCGCCGTATCGCCCGTACGGTGACTGGGTACGAGGTGCCCGACCTCAGCGAACACAGGAGGTTCCGAAAGGTACTTTTCGGTCACCGTGAGCGTCATGCGCCGATCGCCGTGGCAGAGCACCTCGACGGAGACTTCTTCCTGGGAGTCCACGTACTGCTCAACCAGGTAGTGGGTGCCCTCGATGGGGAAATCATCGCGGTGGCGCTCGATGTGTTCCACCGAGGCCGCGAACGCGGCACTCGCCTCAGCACGAGTATGGGCGAGGCTGACCCCGCCACTGCCGCTGAAGTCGGCGGGCTTGAGCACGACCGGGTACCCGATCTCCGCGGCCGCCGCGAGCATCTCTTCCTCGGAGGTGACGGCGATGGAGCGCGGGGTCGGCAGATCCGCCGCCTCGAAGCGGGCCTTCATCGCGTACTTGTCGCGGGTGGCGTGTGCGGAATCGGCGGAGAGTCCCGGCAACCCGTATTCCTTCGCGACGGCACTCGCTGTCGGCACACCCCAGTCGTTGATAGGCACCACTGCCGCCAGGTCCCAGCCGCGCTGTTTCCATTCGGCCACCGCCGCGAGCACGGAATCGGCGTAGCCGTCGTCCGCCGCTATCAGTTGATCGAAGAAGCGCTGCGGAGATCGCTGCGGATCGACCGCTGTTGCCCACACAGGCAGGGAACTTGCATCCTTCGCGCCCGAGAACGATCGCTCGCGCAAAAAATAGCGCGTACCGAGCCCTAAGAGGAGGACATATGATCTTGCTGAAACCATGCGGTCACGGTAGGACGTGCTTCAACGGGTGTCAACGGGCGTTCTGATGGGTGGAGCGGGCCCCTAACTTCCTTGCGTCACCGTCCTGTTGGACCGATGGATATGGACGTGTCCGAGGGCGTCGAGGCGGGGTCGGTGGGGGTGCCCGACCGCCTCGCCGACGTCAGGGCCGTCGTCCGGCGCGGGTCGCCTGTGGGCAGGCGAGGGTGGTCCTGGTGTGGAAGGTGAACTCTGCTCCAGCGCCCTCCTGCCGGCGGTCGCTGTGCCCTTCCCGTCCTGCCCGGCCTCGTCGAAGGCCGGTTCCGCGCGGGGTCGGCGAGATGGCGCTGCGAAGTCCTGGACGACATCCCCGGCGGGATTCTCGGTCCCGGCCGCGCGGAAAAGAAGCCACGGCTGCTGTCGACGGTGTTGCTGCCGGGTGTGCCCCGCGTCCGGGCCGTTCCTGTGCGTGAGGCCGAACAGGGGTTCGCGGAGGTGAGTAGTCGTCTCTCGAGGCGGCGCGCGATGCGAAGCAACGACATTGCATTACAGGGGAGTTCATCGAACCTTCACCGCCTGGCCGACCGCCGCCTCCGCCCGTGAGCCCACTGGCCCGGCAACGAGGTCTGCGGCTCGAAAGCCCTGCGTACCGGCCCGCTCGCCTGGGGGCCGGGCCGCTCCGGATCGCGGCTCACCGCCGCCGGTACGAGACCACTGTCGGGAGCATCGCGGCCGCAGCCCGACCACCTGGGCCGCATCCACGGCCGCCGTCACGGACTTCGAAGTGCGGGTGGAGTACGTGCCCGGGGCGACGTCCCCGTGCACCACGCATCCGGCTGCCTCCGTGGTCAGTGTCTGTAGAGCGGCGGCTGCCTGAGGTACGGACCGCCGGTGGATCCTCCCTGCTCGCTGGAGGTAAGTGGCGCTTTCTGAAAGGGAGTTCACGGGGCCAGCCATGAGGCAGGATCGCTGGCGCGCGCGACGCGCGGTGCACTTGTGATCTGGGTCACATTAGGAACGATCCTCCGTGTGAGTCCTCGGATGAGTGGTCTTATGCCGGTGGTGAGCACGCCGCTCGGAGTGGAGTCCGGGCGCGAGACATCTGCATCCCCACAAAGGTCAACTCCACGACGACCGCCACGACATGACCTCACGTGCTACCAGCTCAAGCTCCCGATCACGCGGTGGGCAGCAGGAGTGCCGACCGCACCGCACGCCGAAACGCTTCTTCATCTCGGCCGAGTGTCCGACTCCCGGAGTGAGGCAACTGATGGCACCGCTCCCAGGGCGTGCAAGAGGAAACTCGAACCGTCCACGAGGTATCGAGCCGAGGGTCGAAGTCGCGCTTGCCGGAACGACGCGCCCTGCTGCGGAAGGCGCCAGCGCCATCTCTGGCGCGCCGAGGGTGTCAGGAACTCTCACCATCGAGCGATGAAAGGCACTTATATGTCACGCGAACGCCTCGAAAAGCTTGCCGCTGAAGGAATGGAGCGGCTCTTCGAGAAGGTTCCGAAGGCACGTGAATTCCACGCCGCCGAATGGTCGGACCCGGACTACTACCGTCGTCACCTCGTCGAGACCGTACTGCGCATTCGCCTCAACAACGAGGTGGATGCCTACGGTCTGTACAAAGTGGGCTACAAGGACCACCGGCTTGCTGCGACACTCGCGAGGTATCTCTCCGAAGAGAACAACCACGAGGGGATGTTCCTGCGCGACCTGAAAGAATTCGGTCTCAGCAAGGAAGACGTGGACGCGACCCGTCCCATGCCGTCGACCGAATACCTCATGGGGTACATGTACTTCTCCATCAACCAGGAAGGACCGCTCCCGACCACGGTCTGGAACTGGTTCGTCGAGTGGTACTCGGACCGCTACAACCCGGGCATCACCAAGCACGCGGCCGAGATCTACGGTCTGGAGAAGGTCAAGGGCTCCCAGGCGCACATCGACTACGACGAGTCCCACGACCACGACGAGCTGATGTGGGGCACGGTGGACCGAGCCATCAAGGGCTGGGGTTCCCTCGACGACGCGGAACGGCACCTGGTCAACTTCATCGACCTGATCGCGCTCTACTTCACCGAGCTCTACGAGACCACGGCCGGCCGCAAGGCCTGAGTCGCCGCGAAATCCTGCACCGTTCACGGTGTCCGCATCGCCGTGTCATGCCATGTCGACCGTAAGGATCCGCAGTGCCCGACGGGACCGTCCTGATACTCGAACCGGAGTCGTCCGGCGTCGACCTCATCCCGGCAGCGCTCGGGCTCGGATTCGGTGTCCACATAGGTGACCGTCGGGCTGCGCATGAGCTGCCCACCGCGGTACGGGATGCCATCGCGGCGGGTACGGCAGCCCACGTCCAGGTGGACACACGGTCGGTCGGGGCGGTGGCCGACATGGCCGCCGCCCTGGCGCGGCGAACCCAAGTCGCCGCGGTGGTACCGGGGTTCGAGTACTCCATATCCACCGCCTCCGCTGTGGCGCAGCGCCTCGGCGTTCCGGGAATCACCCCTCGGTCGGCCGAACTGCTGCGAGACAAACGCAGAATGAAACAAGCGCTCGCGGCCCATGGCGTACGGGTGGCCTACGGCGTCCCGCTCGCCGTCGAGCGCGCCGACAACGCCGTACTCCAGGACGTGGCCCGCAAGGTGGGATTCCCCGCGGTCGTCAAGCCTGTCAACGGCTGCGGCAGCCTCCGGGTGCGCCGCGTCGAAGACTTCGGCGAGCTGTGCGACCAGGTGGAGCTGTCCCGCCGCGACCCCATCGACGACATGGGACTCAGCATCGGTGGCCGGCTCCTCGTGGAGTCGTATGTGACGGGTCCCGAAGTCAGTGTCGAGGGATACGTCGCGGAGGGCACCGTCCGTGTCGTGGCCGTGACCGAGAAGCAACTGGGTGCCGAACCGCACTTCGTCGAGGTCGGGCACATCGTGGATGCCGGGCTCGAACCGGCGGCACGGGCCGAGGTGGAGCGGGTCACCCGAGCCGCCGTCCAGGCCCTCGGCCTGCACGTCGGGGTCTTCCACCTTGAGGCGCGGCTGACTTCGTCGGGCCCCGTAGTGATCGAGGTGGCCGCGCGCCTGGGCGGTGACCGGATTCCGGAACTGGTCGCGGCCTCGTACGGATTCGACCTGCCACGAGCGATGATCCAGGCCCTGGCCGGGCTGCCCGTCACACCACCGGATGCGGGCAGACGGCCACGTGTTGCCGGCGTGCGCTTCTTCAGCGTCCCGCACCCGGCTGTTCTCGGCGACCCGGGTCGGCTCGTCCGGCGGATGTCCGCCGTCACCGGGTGCCGAGACGCCTCGGTCAGCCATGCGGCGGGAGCCGCCCTGCGGCCCGCCACCGACTTCCGCGACCGCTTCGGACACGCTGTCCTCGTGGCCGACGACCGGGCGGCGCTGGACGCCGCCCTCGCACAAGTGGATACGCACGTCGAGCAGTCCGTGAGGAGCGCCGCAGCATGGGCATCCTGATCGCCGACCGCTGCAGCGACGATTTCGCCGGACACGGCGAGTACCTCGGCCACGCCCGGCATCGGGGCAGCGGTGTGGCGCTCGCGGATCACCTCCCGACGGTCCCGCCGGGACGCGGACGCGTCGAGGCTGCCGAGGACGTCCATGACGCCCCGGTTCCGTGTCAGGGCGCGGAGTGCCCGGACACCTGTCATGGCCGCAGCCGGGGACGTCGGCCGGGCGAGACCGTCCTCCACCGGCATCGGCTCGCTTGCGCCACCGTGGGCTCGGGGGCTGGTCGGCAATGCCGCTACGGCCACCGGCAGGTCGTCGAGCGGGCCTGATCACGAACGCACGCGAGGCCGGCGGCCCGTCAGCTCTGTGCGGGCGCCCTTCCGCGGGCACCCGCGGACAGCACCACCCCCCACCGAACACGTTAGGGAACGCATGCGCATGTCCACCCATTGGGCCGTGCCGGAGGGCCGGGACGAGCCCTACCGCTACAGCAAGGACATCCAGCACCGCACGCGCCTCGCGCGCCACCGTGGTCGCGCGGCGGACGAAGCCGCAGTGGCCCGGGTGGACGCCCCGATGGGGAAAGCGACGGGAGGGACCGTGGCATGCGGCTTCTGATTCTCAACCGGCACAGCGACAGCTTCGCGGAGTACGACCGGTACATCGACCACCAGGAGCATGAGGTCTCCTACGTGACGGTTCCGGCACACGTGCCCATGGCCCGGCGGTCCAGCCACCGCCACCTGGAGGTGCTGTCCTCGCTCGGCGACGAGCAGGAGGTGCTCCGGGCCGCCGAGCGGTGCCACCGGGAAGCCGGTCCCTTCGACGCCGTGTTCGCCCAGTCCGAGTTCGACCTGCTGACCGCTGCCGCCGTCCGTGAGCAGCTGAACGTGCCCGGTCCCGGGGTGCAGGCCACCCAACTGTTCCGGGACAAGCCCCGTATGAAGGAAGCCGTCGCCGAGGCAGGGCTGCGGGTTCCGCAGTTCACCGCCGTCACGTCGGTCGCGCAGGCCGTGGAGTTCGCCCGTACCTGCGGGGGAGCGATGGTGGCCAAGCCGCGCGCCGGTGCGGCCTCCAGCGGAGTCGTCGTGATCGAGCCCGGCACCGACCCCGCCGCGGCACTCGCCGGCCTCGACCTGGCCGAGTACGAGGCAGAGGAGCACGTCTCCGGGCCGATCTGGCACGTCGACGGCCTGCGCCACCGGGGCCGCACGTGCTTCCAGCTCAGCTCCCAGTACGTCGGCACCTGCTACGGGTTCTCCCGCGGCGAGCCGCTTGCCTCCGTGGTGCGCCTCGACGAGAAGGCGGACCTCATCGGTGAGTTCGCCGGCCGGTGCCTGGACGCGCTGGACCTGCGCGACGGACCGTTCCACCTGGAGGTCATCGAGAGCGACGACGGGCCCGTCTTCCTCGAAGTCGGAGCGCGAGTCGGTGGCGGCGAGATACCGTTCGTCCTGCACGATGTCTACGGGGTGGACCTTGTGGGCGACTGGCTCCGCGTCGTCCTGTCGCAGACTCCGCGGACGCTGCCCCAGGGCGTCCCCCGGGAGCACGCGGGATTCCTCATGCTCCCGGAACCGGCGGGGCTGACCCTGGCGTCGCGGCAGAGCGTGCTGGAACGAGTGGAGTGCCTGTACGCCGAGGTACTGCCCGAGCCGGGCCACCGCTTCGACGGCGCCGGTGGCTACGAGAAGCTCCTCGGGCGGTTCCGCTACCGCGCGCCGTCCGCGAAACACATCACCGACGCGGTCGACGAGACGCTGCGGACCTACCGCTACGTGCTGACGGAGGAGGGACGATGAGCCGTATCGTCTTCTTGATGCAGGACCCGGGCGAGGTCATGCCCGCGGAGATGGCGCTGTTCATGGGCGAGGACCCGCCGTACGACCCGGGGTGCGCCGCCGCGGAGTCGGCCGCGCTGAAGGAGGTCCTGGTCAGCCGCGGAGCCGAGTGCCTGAGCGTCCGTCAGCTCTTGACCGGCGCCCCCCGGGAGGCGCTCGTCGCTCTCGCCGCTGCCGCGGTCGGCACCGACGACCCGGGTCGCCGGCCCGGCATCCGGGCGGCCTTCGACAGCTGGAGCGGCGACGACCTGGCGGACATCGTGATCCGCCAACCGCACCTGCGCACGTACGCCGATCCCCAGCTCGCCGAGATCAGCCCCGACGCCTCCTACGAGTCCTACGAGATCCGTCCCCTGTTCGGCTTGATGTTCCCCCGCGACCACTACGTCGACCTGGGGGACGCGGTGGCGCTCGGCCGGCTGCGCCGGCAGGACCGGGCGCGGGAGACCGGGGTCGTCAGGACGGTCCTCGAGCAGCTCCGGGGCAGGCCTGCCGAGCTCACGACCGAGGAAGGCCACTGGCTGGAGGGCGGGGACGCCGCGGTCTCGCCACGCGTCGCCGTGCTCAGCGGGGGGTTCCGGAGCAGCCCCGAGGCGATGGACCGGCTCCGCCGGCTGCTGCTGACCGGGGAGCGGGCCGTCATCAGCGTGCATGACGGACGCCGGCGCCCCGAGGAGTTCCACCTCGACCACTGGCTGGCCCTCGGCCACGACACCGCCCTCGTGGCCGAGGACCGGCTCGACGACGTCGAGGTGTCGGCCGTCGTCCATCGGGACCCGGACGAACCCGGCGCCGCCGCGAAAACCCTGCGCGAGGCGCTGCACGCGACAGGCGTGGAGGTCATCCCCCTCTCGGCCGCGCAACGGCTCCTCTTCGCCGCCAACAGCTTCTTCCTCCCCGACGGGCAGACCGTCCTCACCTCGACGGCCGCGCACAAGGAACTGGCGCCACTCCTGGAGCCGCGGGGGATCGAGGTGGTGAGCGTGCCCTTCGACAACCACCACAAGCTCTTCGGAAGCATTCACTGCGCACTCAACACCGTTCGTGTTCCGGAAGAGGAGAGCGGGACCTCATGACGAAGGCGCCGGAGACGACTCCGACTCCCACACGGACGGAGCGCATTCGGGGGAAACTCGCCCTCGGGGGCAGCGTCGTGGGGATCGGCTCGGCCTTCATCTTCGTGCGCCTGAGCGAGGTGGACCCCACCGCGACGCTCATGCTGCGCATGCTGGCCGCGTCGATGATGATCGGGGCGGTTCTCGCACCGCGGAGCGCTGCTGTGCGGGTGCGGGACATACGGGGCCGGGACATGGGACTGCTCGTGCTGGTCAGCATCGTCTCCGGGCTCGATCTGCTGGCCAATCAGTGGGCGGTCAGCTACACCTCGGTGGCCAACGCCGCGTTCCTGATGAATGCTTCGCCCGTGTTCGTGCTGCTCTTCGCCCGGCTGGTGTACCGCGAGCGCGTCGGCCTGATGAAGCTGGTGGCGGTGGTCGTCGCGGTGGCCGGGGGCACGCTCGTCGTGGCGGGCGGGGGGGACCAGGCGCCGAGCAGCCTGCACGCCTTCGGCGACGGACTCGCTCTGACGTCCGCGGCGCTGTACGCCGTGTTCCTCCTCATGACCAAACGCCTGCGCGAACGCATCCCCACGAGCGTCATCATGCTCACCAACTCGCTGGTGATCATGGTGATGCTGGCACCGGTGGCGATGCTGACGAGCGATCCCCTGCTGCCGAAGAGCGCCTCGGGATACGCACTGATCTTCGGCTACGCGCTCGTCTGCCAGCTGCTCGGGCACGGGCTGATGACCTATGCGCTGCGCACCGTGGACCCGGCCCTCGCATCCATGTCAGGACTGCTGCGTCCCGTCGTGGCCGCCGCCCTGGCGTGGCTGATCCTCGACGAGGGAATGGGCCCGCTCCAGTTCCTGGGCGGTGCCGTCATGCTGCTCGCGCTCTACTGCTTCCAGCGTGCGGACCTGGGCCGCGCCGTGCCCTCGTCCGCCACCACCGAAGAGGAGCAGCGGCTCGGTCCTGCGGAACAGTCGCGGCGTCCGGCGAGTCCGGACCCGAGTCCGCAGGTGAGGGCCGACGGCCGGCCGGACGATGGGTGAGTGCGTCGTGTCGGACGAGCCTGCGCCCTCGCGTGCCCGACCGCGATGCGGAGCACGGAGCGGGCTGGGCGGTCCGGGTCGTGCGACGATGTCGGCATGAACCGACTGGCTGACTCGCAGTCGCCCTACCTGCTCCAGCACGCCGACAACCCCGTTGACTGGTGGCCCTGGGGGACCGACGCGTTCGAAGAGGCCCGGCGGCGCGATGTCCCCGTGTTCCTGAGCATCGGCTACAGCGCCTGCCACTGGTGTCACGTCATGGCGCACGAGTCCTTCGAGGACGACAGTGTCGGGGCGTACATGAACGAGCACTTCGTGAACATCAAGGTCGACCGCGAGGAGCGGCCCGATGTCGACGCGGTCTACATGGAGGCTGTGCAGGCCGCCACCGGGCAGGGCGGCTGGCCGATGAGCGTCTTCCTCACCCCGGACGCCGAGCCCTTCTACTTCGGAACGTACTTCCCGCCCTCGCCCAAGCACGGGATGCCGTCGTTCCCGCAGGTCCTGGAGGGCGTACGGACCGCGTGGACGGACCGGCGGGCGGAGGTCGACGAGGTCGCCGGAAAGATCGTCAAGGATCTGGGCGAGCGCTCCCTGGCCCTCGCTACCTCCGAGCTGCCCGGCGAGCAGGACCTCGCGGCGGCCCTCCTCGGCCTGACCCGGGAGTACGACGCGGTGCGCGGCGGCTTCGGGGGCGCCCCCAAGTTCCCGCCGTCCATGGCGCTGGAATTCCTCCTCCGGCACGCCGCCCGCACGGGCTCCGAGGGCGCGTTGCAGATGGCGTCCGACTCGTGCGAGGCGATGGCGCGCGGCGGCATCTACGACCAGCTGGGCGGCGGCTTCGCCCGGTACTCGGTGGACCGGGAGTGGGTCGTGCCCCACTTCGAGAAGATGCTGTACGACAACGCGCTCCTGTGCCGTGTCTACGCCCACCTCTGGCGCGCCACCGGCTCCGACCTCGCCCGCCGCGTCGCCCTGGAAACCGCCGACTTCATGGTCCGGGAACTGCGCACCGGCGAGGGCGGCTTCGCGTCCGCGCTGGACGCCGACAGCGAGGACGCGCACGGCCGGCACGTCGAGGGCGCGTACTACGTCTGGACGCCCGGCCAACTGCGCGACGTGCTCGGCGAGGCCGACGCGGGGCTCGCCCAGGCGTACTTCGGGGTGACGGAGGAGGGCACCTTCGAGGAGGGCGCCTCCGTCCTCCAGCTCCCGCAGGACAACGGCACGGTGGCCGACGCCGGGCAGATCGAGTCGATCCGCGCCCGCCTGCTCGCCGCGCGCGCCGAGCGCCCCGCGCCGGGCCGCGACGACAAGGTGGTCGCCGCCTGGAACGGGCTCGCCGTCGCCGCGCTCGCCGAGACCGGTGCGTACTTCGACCGCCCCGACCTGATCGAACGCGCGACGGAGGCCGCCGACCTGCTCGTACGCGTGCACCTCGACGACGCCGCGCGGCTCGCCCGTACCTCCCGGGACGGCCGGGTCGGCCCTCACGCGGGTGTGCTGGAGGACTACGCGGACGTCGCGGAGGGCTTCCTGGCCCTGGCCTCGGTCACCGGCGAGGGCGCCTGGCTGGACTTCGCCGGCTTCCTCCTCGACCACGTGCTGACGCGGTTCGTGGGGGAGGACGGCACGCTGTACGACACGGCCGACGACGCCGAGAAGCTCATCCGCCGCCCGCAGGACCCCACCGACACCGCCACCCCGTCCGGCTGGACGGCAGCGGCGGGAGCACTCCTCTCGTACGCCGCCCACACCGGTTCCGCCGCCCACCGGGAAGCGGCCGAAGGCGCCCTGGGCGTCGTCAAGACCCTCGGTTCCCGTGCCCCGCGCTTCATCGGCTGGGGCCTGGCGGTCGCGGAGGCGGCGCTGGACGGACCGCGCGAGGTGGCGGTCGTCGGCTCCGCCTCGGACCCGGCGGCGCGGGAGCTGTGGCGGACGGCGCTGCTGGGCACGGCACCGGGCGCGGTGGTCGCCTTCGGTTCGGACGGCACCGAGTTCCCGCTGCTGACGGACCGGCCGACGCCGGGCGCGTACGTCTGCCGCCGTTTCGTGTGCGCCGCGCCCACGACGGACGCGGGGGTGCTCGGGGAGCAGGTGGGGGTACGGGGGCGGTAACGGGACGGAGGGCGGGCCGCCCGCGGGGCGGCGGGGGGCTCAGCCGTCGAGGTCCTCGATACGGCCGAGGCCCCCCTCGAACGTCCGAAGCATCCGGTCCACCAGCCCCACCAGGTCGTCCCGCTGCCCGCGTTCGGCCCAGTACAGCGTGGTCTCCAGCACGGCGGCGAGCAGTCCCGTCGCGAAGATCCGGACCTCCAGCTCGCCCGCGTCCCGTCCGGTCCGCTCCGCGACCACCCGGCACAGCATCCGGCTGGTGACGTTCACGCTCTCCACCATCCGGGAGCGCACGGCGGGCACTTCCAGCATCAGCCGGGTGCGCAGCAGCACTTCGTCCGGCTCCTCGTCGAGCGAGCGGCGCATCGCCGCGGTGAGCACGGCCCGCACGGACTCCAGGAGGGGCTCCGAGGCGGGCCGTTCGCGCAGGGCGCCCTCCAGTACGGGGTCGTACCCGTCCGGCAGGACGATGTCCTCCTTCACCGGGAAGTACCGCAGGACCGTGCTCGGTGAGACGTCCGCCTCCGCCGCGATCTGTTCGATGGTGAGGGCGTCCCAGCCCTGGTCGGCAACCAGCCGGAAGGTGGCCCGGCGGATGTCCAGCCGGGTTCGGAGTTTCTTGCGTTCGCGCAGTCCCGGGCGGGTGCCGGTGGTGCCGGGGGAGCGGTGGGGTGCGGACATTGCGCCATTGTCGGCCATGATCACGTACTTCTGACGGCCGGTCGGTTGTCGGTGCGGCATGTCACGATGTGTGGTGGGTAGCAGAACCGTCCGTGAAATTACGACAGATGTGCGGAGTGATAGAGGAAAGAGGAAGCATGCGCAGAATCGTGAACGTGCTGACCGGAGTGGTGGCGGCCCTGTGTGTGGCGGCCTTCCTGGTCTGGGGGGAATGGGCGGTGCTCGGTGTGGTGGGGGCCGCCGTCGGGGTGCTGGCATGGCAGGTGGCCGCGGCTTCGAAGCCACGGCCACCGCGCGGGGCGGAAGCGGGCGTCGCGCCCACCACGCCTTCAGGCCGCATAGGCCACCAGCGAGATCGCGACGTAGTGCGCCGCGAACGCCGCCAGGGTGAGGGAGTGGAACACCTCGTGGAAACCGAACCACATCGGTGACGGGTTGGGGCGCTTGAGGCCGTAGATCACGCCGCCCGCGCTGTAGAGCAGCCCGCCGACCACGACCAGCACCAGCACCGCGACGCCGCCCTCCCGCAGGAAGTCGGGCAGGAAGAAGACGGCGGCCCAGCCCATCGCGATGTAGCACGGGGTGTACAGCCAGCGCGGGGCGCCGACCCAGAAGACACGGAAGGCGATGCCCGCGCCGGCTGCCGCCCAGATCGCCCAGAGCAGGGTGGTGCCGGACGAAGCGGGGAGCAGCAGCACGGTGAGCGGGGTGTAGGTGCCCGCGATGATCAGGAAGATGTTCGCGTGGTCCAGGCGGCGCAGGATCGCCTCGCCCACCGGCCCCCAGGTGCCCCGGTGGTAGACGGCGCTGACCCCGAAGAGCAGGCAGGCGGTCAGCACGAAGACGCTGCACGCGACGCGGGCCCGGGTGGAGTCCGCGAGGACGATCAGTGCGATGCCCGCGACCAGGACCGCGGGGAACATGCCGGCGTGCAGCCAGCCACGCAGTCTCGGTTTGATCGGGGGCGGATCGATCTCGGTGACCTGGTCGGGCACGGCATGCGGCGTCATGCCCCGAATGCTACCTACGGGTCCGTAAGTTCCGGACGGCCCGGGGTGGCGAGTGGTGATGCTCACGTACGGGCGCACTTGTCACGAAGTGGCGATGCTCACGTGGGCGGCCCTCTGGACATATGGGCGGAACACCCCGATGATCAAATGAGTGCGGTCGGCACCGGATGAGCGCCAGGGAGTTCCACGTGAAGCATCCGGGTCGCAGCCCCCACGGGGCAGAAACCAACAATTCCCTCGTTTAGGAGCAATCGTGGCGCGCGACATCGCGGCTCCCGGCACCGTCCCCACCCAGCACCAGGAGCTCGTCTCCTGGGTCGACGAGATCGCAGCCCTCACCCAGCCCGACCGAGTCGTGTGGTGCGACGGGTCAGAGGCGGAGTACGAGCGGCTCTGCGAGGAGCTCGTCGCCAAGGGCACGTTCAAGAAGCTCGACGAGATCAAGCGCCCCAACTCCTACTACGCGGCCTCCGACCCCTCGGACGTGGCCCGTGTCGAGGACCGCACCTTCATCTGCTCGGAGAAGGAGGAGGACGCCGGCCCGACCAACCACTGGAAGGCTCCGGCCGAGATGCGGGAGATCTTCCAGGGCAAGGACGGCCGGGAGGGCATCTTCCGCGGCTCCATGCGCGGTCGCACGATGTACGTCGTCCCGTTCTGCATGGGCCCGGTCGGCTCGCCGCTGTCCGCGATCGGCGTGGAGATCACCGACTCGGCGTACGTCGCCGTCTCGATGCGCACCATGACCCGCATGGGCCGGGCCGTCCTCGACGAGCTGGGCACCGACGGTTTCTTCGTGAAGGCCGTGCACACCCTGGGCGCGCCCCTCCAGGAGGGCGAGGCCGACGTCCCGTGGCCCTGCAACCCGACCAAGTACATCTCGCACTTCCCCGAGGACCGCGAGATCTGGTCGTACGGTTCGGGCTACGGCGGCAACGCCCTGCTCGGCAAGAAGTGCTACGCCCTGCGCATCGCGTCCGTCATGGCCCGCGACGAGGGCTGGCTCGCCGAGCACATGCTGATCCTCAAGCTGACGCCCCCGCAGGGTGAGGCGAAGTACGTCGCCGCCGCCTTCCCGTCCGCGTGCGGCAAGACGAACCTGGCCATGCTGGAGCCCACGATCCCCGGCTGGACCGTGGAGACCGTCGGCGACGACATCGCCTGGATGCGCTTCGGCGAGGACGGCCGCCTCTACGCGATCAACCCGGAGGCCGGCTTCTTCGGCGTCGCGCCCGGCACCGGCGAGCACACCAACGCCAACGCGATGAAGACCCTGTGGGGCAACTCCGTCTTCACCAACGTCGCGCTCACCGACGACAACGACGTCTGGTGGGAGGGCATGACCGAAGAGGCCCCCGCCCACCTCACGGACTGGAAGGGCAACGACTGGACCCCGGAGTCCGGTACGCCCGCCGCCCACCCCAACGCCCGCTTCACCGTCCCGGCCGCCCAGTGCCCGACGATCGCCCCCGAGTGGGAGGACCCCAAGGGCGTCCCGATCTCGGCGATCCTCTTCGGCGGCCGTCGCGCGACCGCCGTCCCGCTGGTCACCGAGTCCTTCGACTGGCAGCACGGCGTCTTCCTCGGCGCCAACGTCGCCTCCGAGAAGACCGCCGCCGCCGAGGGCAAGGTCGGCGAGCTGCGCCGCGACCCGTTCGCCATGCTGCCGTTCTGCGGCTACAACATGGGCGACTACATGGGCCACTGGGTCAAGGTCGGCGCGGACAAGGCCGACCAGTCGAAGCTTCCGAAGATCTACTACGTGAACTGGTTCCGCAAGAACGACGCGGGCAAGTTCGTGTGGCCCGGCTTCGGCGAGAACAGCCGCGTCCTGAAGTGGATCGTGGAGCGCCTGGAGGGCAAGGCGGACGGCGTGGAGACCCCGATCGGCATCCTGCCGACCAAGGAGTCCCTCGACACGGACGGCCTGGACCTGCCCGAGGCCGACCTGGACTTCCTCCTCACCGTGGACAAGGAGGTCTGGCGCGAGGAGGCCGCCCTGGTCCCCGAGCACCTCAACACCTTCGGCGACCACGCCCCCAAGGAACTGTGGGACGAGTACCGCGCGCTGGTGAAGCGCCTGGGCTAGTCCCCACCGGACTCCCCTCCGGGTGCACGAACACCCGGAGGGGACACGAGAGCCGCACTCGGATCGTCACGACACCGCCCTGACCTGTGGGATCACCGGAACGAGACGCGGCGAGACCCCCGAAGCCCCCTCACGGCTCCGGGGGTCGCCTCATGTCCGGGCGCGGACGCGCGGGGCTCTGCCCGGAGGGGCGGGTGGGTGGCGCCCGGTCCGCGCGCGTGAGCGGGCGCGGACCGGGGCCGTTCTAGGAGCCGACGAGATCGTCGGCTGCGGGGGCCGCCGTGGCCGCCTGGTGTGCGTCCATGCGTTCGGCGGCGAGGATCGCGGCGGCCGTGTCCGCGCGGGAGGCGGCGACGACCAGGGCGCGGCCCGCGAGCGCGTGGGCGCGGCGGTGCAGGGCGGCGGGCGCCTCGCGGCGGTGTCCGGCGTGCCGGGCGGGCGGGGCGCCGCGCAGGCGCGCGACCTGTACGGCGATGCGGTCGGCGGCGACGCCGAGCCCGAGTTCGTCGGTCACCGCGAGGAGTGCGGACAGGTGTCCGGCGAGCTGGATGTCCAGCTCCTCCTCGCGCGAGCGGTGCGGGAAGCGGTCGTCGGCGTCGGCCATGGAGTGGACCGACTTGGTGCGGATCGGTTCGTACACGGGGATGGCCTCCTGCCGTCGTGCGTCAGGAGACCATCCTAGCTTGGATCGTGTCTAAAGTTGTCCGGGGTAGAGAAAACCTCGGTAAAGCCGTCGCGCGGGCCCGTCAGTGCTGGCCGTAGCCGTCCAGGAAGTTCCCGATCCGCGTCACCGCGTCGGCCAGGTCCTTCGTGTTCGGCAGCGTCACGATGCGGAAGTGGTCCGGCTCGGGCCAGTTGAAGCCGGTCCCGTGCACCACCATGATCTTCTCGGCCCGCAGCAGGTCGAGGACCATCTGCCGGTCGTCCTTGATCTTGTAGACGTTCGGGTCCAGGCGCGGGAAGAGGTACAGCGCTCCCTTTGGCTTCACGCACGTCACGCCGGGGATCTGCGTCAGCAGCTCGTACGCGGTGTTCCGCTGCTCCAGGATCCGCCCGCCCGGCAGTACCAGGTCGTCGATGGACTGGCGGCCCCCCAGCGCGGTCGCCACGGCGTGCTGCGACGGCATGTTGGCGCACAGCCGCATGTTGGCGAGGATGGTGAGGCCCTCGATGTACGAGGTGGCGTGCGCCTTCGGGCCGCAGACCGCCAGCCAGCCGCTGCGGTAGCCCGCCACCCGGTAGTTCTTCGAGAGCCCGTTAAAGGTGAGGACCATCAGGTCGGGGGCGAGCGCGGCGGTCGGCGTGTGGGTCGCGCCGTCGTACAGGATCCGGTCGTAGATCTCGTCGGAGCAGACGATCAGGTTGTGGCGGCGGGCGATCTCGGTGAGCCCGCGCAGCATCTCGTCGTCGTACACCGCACCCGTCGGGTTGTTCGGGTTGATGACGACGAGCGCCTTGGTGCGATCGGTGATCTTCCGCTCGATGTCCGCGAGGTCGGGCATCCAGTCGGCCTGTTCGTCGCACCGGTAGTGCACGGCCGTACCGCCCGCGAGGGAGACGGAGGCGGTCCACAGCGGATAGTCGGGGGCCGGTACGAGGACCTCGTCGCCGTCGTCGAGCAGTGCCTGCATCGACATCTGGATCAGCTCGGAGACGCCGTTGCCAAGGTAAATGTCCTCGACGTCGAGGTCGATGCCCTTGGTCTGGTAGTGCTGCATCACCGCCCGCCGTGCGGACAGCAGCCCCTTCGCGTCCCCGTACCCGTGCGCGCTGCCGAGGTTGCGGAGCATGTCCTCCAGGATCTCGGGCGGGCACTCGAACCCGAAGGCCGCCGGGTTCCCGGTGTTCAGCTTGAGAATGCGGTGTCCGGCCGCCTCCAGCCGCATCGCCTCCTCAAGCACCGGTCCCCGGATTTCGTAACAGACATTTGCGAGCTTCGTCGACTGGATCACCTGCATGACGGCGAGCTTACGGGCGCGCGTACGGGGCTGCCGGGGTTTACGGCCGCACCACCCGCGGGGGTCCAAGAAACCCGCCCGCGCCGTCTTCCATCGCAAAGCACACCCGGCTCCGGACCGCCGAAACCCAAGCGCGGCCCGCCGGGAGGCTAAGAAACCGCCCGGCGGGCCGCCCCCGGGTGTCGTACGTCACGCCGGGCACCGGGAGCACCCGACGGAAGGGCTCAGGACGATCCAGCCCGCCCAGGACGATCCGGCCCAGGGCGGGCACGGCCGGGAAGCTTCCGTCCGGGTGCGCCCCTCAGCGCGTCCGGCCCGCCCGCAGTACGTCCCCGCAGGACGCCCCGCCCCGCAGGTGCTGCCGTCCGTCGAGCCGCTCCGCGTTGTCCTGCGCCCACGCCTGTACGCGTCCCAGGGCGCCCGGGTCGCGCATCGCGTCCCGCCGCACCCAGTCGCCGTTGGCCCCCCGCAGGGTCAGTGGTACGTAGCCGTGGGCGGTCAGCGCCTCCGGGGTGAGGCCGATGCGCCCGCTCCAGACGCCATGGGTGTGCACGAACGCCGGCCGCACCCGGCGCAGCACGTGGTCGCGGACCCGGCCCGGCTTCCGGGCGGCGAGCGCGTCGGCGATGGCGCGGTCGGTCAGCCCGGCGGTGTCCAGGACGGTCAGGCGGGTGGTCAGCAGCGTTCCGCCGAGGTCCGGGAGGGCCAGCACGCCGTCGTCGACGCCGAGCCGGTCCGCGTACGTGTTGAACGTCTCGCCGTAGCGCTGGACGACGAAGCACATCGGGACGGTGGGTGACGCCTCGAACCTGGCGTCCGGCTCCTCCCGTCCCGCGACGGACAGCGCCACGGCGGCGGCCGTCACCGCCGCCAGGGCTCCGCGTCCCCGCCACCCCTCGCCCTCCCAAGCCGCGACCAGGGCGAACGATCCCGCGAGCGCGCCGACCGCCCACACGGGGGTGGCGAAGCGGTACAGGCCCATCCAGTCCTGGTTGAGGATCCCGTACGCGAACAGCAGCAGCGTCAGCGGTACGAGGGCGGCGACGAGCGCCCGCCGGGCCCGCCCCGGGCGGCCGACCACCAGCCCGGCGCACCCGGCGAGCGCCAGGACCAGCAGCCACCCCGTGTACGCCAGCAATCCGGACGTGTGCGCGAGTTGGGCGAGTTCCGGGGCTCCCTGGGCCTTGGCGACCGCCGTGTTCGGCACCCAGCGCCCGAAGGTCTCGTGCCGCCACAGCAGGAACGAGGCGTACGGCACCGCGAACGCGCCGAGTGCCACGCACACGTTCCCGAGCGTGCGGCGCGCCTGGCCGCGCCGCAGGAACAGCAGCGCCGCCACCGGGTACACCGCCGCGCACGCGGCCCCGTCCGGGCGGGTCAGCGCCGCCAGCAGCGCGAGCAGTCCGGCGGCGGCGGCCGTGCGCCCGGTGGACAGGGTGCCGAGGGCGGCGGCGCGGGCGGCCAGGGCGGCGAGGACGGTCGCCGCCAGCGCGTACAGCGGGTTCTCCAGCCCGGAGAAGAGCCAGGCCACCAGGGAAAAGTTCCCCGCCACGGCCGCCCCCGCGAGGAGCGTGACCACCGGCACGACCCGTGGGCGGAAGACGGCACGGGCCGCCCAGGTGACCGCGAGAAGCATCCCCGCCACGCAGGCCAGGGCGAGGAGCTTGGGATACCAGACCAGGTCGGCGACCCCGAGCACCGAGGTCCCGCTGTCGAAGAGGCCCAGGCGGCGCCCGAGGACGAGGAGCAGCAGCCAGGACGGGTTGGAGTACCCCTCCACCGCCTCGGCGCCCTGCTGCTGGACGGGCCCGTACCCCTCGTCGATGCTCCGTGCGTACGCGAAGGTGATCGCCGCGTCGTCCACCAGCCAGTGGCCGAGCCGGGAGGCGTGGAGGGCCGTGAGAGCGGTGCCGACGGCGACGGCCGCCGCCTCGACGGGAGCGGGGCGGCGCCCGAGCCGGGAGGCGCCGGGCGCCGGGGCGGGGGTGCGGGGCGGTGACGGAGGGGCGGGGCGGGAGAGGAGCGCCGAAGGGGATCCAGTCATGTTCGGAAAGTTACGCTATGCACCCTTTTGGTGGCGCTTTGTGTGCGCGGGTGTTCACTGTCCGGTACGGGGAGTCCTCCGTATCGACCGGCCCGCCAGGACGTCCGTGCGCCGGCCGTCCTTCATCACGTACTTCCCGCCGATCAGTACGTGCGGGATTCCGACGGGCGGCGTGCGCGGGGCGTCGAAGGTGGCACCGGCGGCGACCGTCTCCGGGTCGAAGAGGACGAGGTCCGCCACGAACCCCTCGCGGACCAGACCGCGGTCCTCGAGGCGGAGCCGGGCGGCCGGCCGGGAGGTGAGATGGGCGACCGCCTCCTCAAGGGTGAGGACGCCGAGCTCCCGCGCGTAGCGGCCCAGGTAGTGCGGGAAGGTCCCGTACGCGCGGGGGTGTGGCTTGTCGCCCTGGAGGATGCCGTCGCTGCCGCCGGTGTGGACCCGGTGACGCATGATCGTCCGTACGTTCTCCTCGTGCCCGACGTGCTGGAGGATCGTCGAGCCGAGGCGGTCGGCGAGCAGCAGGCGGCGGGCGGTGGTCCACGGGGCCTCGCCGCGCGCGGCGGCCGAGGCGGCGACGGTCCGCCCGACGTAGTCGCCGAGCTCGTCCGAGGTGACGCCGGATATCTCGATGGTGTCCCACTCGACCGGTACCCCGTGGCAGCCGTCCGAGCCGATCTCCTCCAGGTGGTGGCGGATCCTCTCGGCGGTCGCGTCGTCCGCGAGTCTGTCCAGGATGGCGTCCGGCCCGCCCTCGCCCGCCCAGCTGGGCAGTACCGCGACCAGGGTGGTGCAGCCGGGGGTGTAGGGGTAGGTGTCGAGGCTGATGTCCGCGCCGGCCGCGAGGGCGTCGTCCAGGAGGGCGAGGAGGTCGGGGGCCCTGCCCTTGTTCACGCCGAAGTTCATGGTCGCGTGGGCGAGGTGCAGCGCGCAGCCCGCGTTGCGGGTCAGGGCGACCATCTCCTCGTACGCGGCGAGCGCGCCCGCCCCGTAGGAGCGGTGGTGCGGGCAGTAGTAGCCGTCGTGGGCGGCGACCACCCGGCACAGCTCCGTCAGCTCGGCGTCGTCGGCGTACATGCCGGGCGTGTACGTCAGCCCCGACGACATGCCGACCGCGCCCTGTTCCAGCCCCTCGGCCACCAGCTGCCGCATCCGGTCGAGCTGTCGGGCGGTGGCGGGCCGGTCGTCCCAGCCGACGGCGTGCATCCGAACGGTGCCCTGCGGGACGAGGTACGCGGCGTTGACGGCGATGCCCTGACCGCCGAAGTTCCGGTCCAGCCGGTCCAGGTACCCGCCCACCGTCCGCCAGTCGAAGTCGATGTCGGACCCGTCGCCGTTCCAGCCGGTGATGGCGGTGCGGACGGCGGCCAGGGTGCGGTCGTCGACGGGGGCGTACGACAGCCCGTCCTGCCCGAGGACTTCCAGGGTCACGCCCTGCGCGGCCTTCGCGCTGTGGTCCGGGTCGCGGAGCAGGGCGAGGTCGGAGTGGGCGTGCATGTCGACGAAGCCGGGGGAGAGGGCGAGGCCGTCGGCGTCCAGCACCCGCGCTGCCGTGAGGCGTTCGGCCGTGCTGATCGTGCTGATGCGGCCGTCGGTGATGCCGACGTCCGCCCGGTAGGAGGGGCCGCCCGAGCCGTCGACGACCCGGGCGCCGCGTATCGCGAGATCCATGGGTGCGGGCCTCTCTAGAAGAAGGTGCGGACGAAGTCGACGACGGTGCCGTCCGCGTCGGTGACCGGGATCAACTGCCACTTGTCGAAGATCGTGCAGGGGTGGGAGAGGCCGAGCCCCACCCAGTCGCCGACCTCCAGCGCGGCGGCCGGCTCGTCCGTGCGCAGCCAGCCGTGCTGGTCGGAGAGCCCGGTGACGGTGATGCCGTCGGCCGGGCGGATCTTTCCGTCGCGGGCGGACCGTACGACCTGGGCCCGGGGCAGGTGGAGGTCGTGTGCGGCGTCGCGCTTGCCCGCGTTGACGAAGGCCTGCGTGGGGGTGGGCCGCGAGACGACCTGCGCCCAGAGCCGGAACGCGGGCCGCAGCGCGCCCTCGTCGGGGACCCGGTTGAAGGGAGTCAGCTCCTGGTAGTGGCCGTCGTCGTGGGAGACGTACGCGCCGGAGCGCAGCAGCTTGAGCACGGGACGGGACAGCTCCGGGATCTCCGCGAACACGAGCGCGACGGCGTCGAACCAGGCGCTGCCGCCCGCACTGACCACGATCTCGTCCAGCGACCCGGCGAACCGGCCCGCCCGGTCGAACTCCGCTGCCAGCTCCACGAGCCGGCGCAGCCACGCCTGGACCCGCCGCTCGTCGGCCTGCGGCACCTCGCCCTCGTACCCGGCGACGCCGACCAGCCGCAGCGTCCCCGTGGCGGCCACCGCGTCGGCGACCGCCGCGCAGTCCGCGGCCGTACGGGCGCCGGTGCGCGCCCCCTCGCCCGCGCCCAGCTCCACGACCACGTCCAGCGGCCGGCGCGCCCCGGCGTCCCGCAGCGCCTGGTCCATCAGCTCGACGCCGCGCACGGAGTCCACGTACACGACGAGCCGGAAATCGGGGTCGGCGTCCAGTTCGCCCGCGATCCAGCGCAGGGCCGCCGGGTCGACGACCTCGTTCGCGAGGAAGATCCGCTGGATGCCGTACGCCCGGTAGACCCGCGCCTGGTGCGGGACTGCGGCGGTGATGCCCCATGCCCCGTGCTCCAGCTGGCGGGCGAAGAGCTGCGGGGACATGGAGGTTTTGCCGTGCGGGGCGAAGGCGAGGGAGTGCTGCTCGGCGTAGTGCCCCAGCAGCGCGAGGTTGTGGTCGAGGGACTCTGCGGACAGGGCGAGCAGCGGAGTGGTGAAGCCGCCGTCGAAGAGGTTGCGGCGCTGGGCGGCGAGCGCGCCGACGTCGAGACCGGCGGCTTCGGCGTCCGGCGGGAGCCCCTTGAAGCGGAAGGTCACGGGTTCCCGCGCGAGGGACGCGAGGGCGTCGGCAGGTTTGCGGGACGGCTGTCGCCCCGAGTCCGACGGTCCCTGGTCAACTCCCATGACGGGCTCCCTTCTTCGAGTCGTTGCGAAGAGTGCAACGACCATTGCGTATATCGCTCACCGATGTCTAACATCCGAGCCGTGCCCGCACAACAGCCCCAGCCACCCGAAACCGCCGACGCCCCCGGCCCCGCCGAGGCCGCCGCCCCCGGGACGCCCGCGCCCGCCGACGTACGGCCCGCCGGGTCCCCCGCAGCAGCCGGAGCACGCGGACCGGCCACCGCCCCCGCGGCCACGGGTGTCCCCGCGGCTACGGATGTCCCCGAGGCCGCGGGTGTTCCCGCAGTCTCCGGTGCCGCCGGGCTCGCCGACGTCGTCTGTCTCGGCGAGTCCATGGTGACTTTCCTGCCCTCCGGCCCCGGGCCCCTCGCCGACGTGCCGTCGTTCCACCGTGCCATCGGGGGCGCGGAGTCCAACGTTGCCTGCGCGCTGGCCCTGTCCGGGCACGCCGCGAAGTGGGTCGGCCGGGTCGGCGCGGACGGCTTCGGCACGCACCTGCTGGACGCCCTCGCCGCGTACGGGGTCGACGTCCGCTCCGTCGTCCGCGACCCGCACCGCCCCACCGGCGTGTACTTCCGCACCGCGGACGACCGCGCCGACGCGAGTCACGAGGTCGTCTACTACCGGGCGGGCTCGGCGGCCTCCGCGATGTCCCCCGACACCGTCCCGCTCGCGGACCTCCGCGCGACCCGCGTCCTGCACCTGTCGGGCATCACCGCGGCCCTGTCGCCCGGCTGCCTGGCCCTGATGCGCACCCTGTGCGCCCGTTCCACCGACCGGCCCCTCCTGTCCTTCGACGTCAACCACCGCCCCGGGCTGTGGGCTTCCGGCGACGACGGCGCGCCGGTCCTCCTCGAACTGGCCCGCGGCGCGGACCTCGTCTTCGTCGGCGAGGACGAGGCGGCGGACGCCTGGGGCATCCGCGGCGGGCCCGCGGCGATCCGCGCGGCGCTGCCGGAACCTGCGGTACTGGTGGTGAAGCAGGGCGCGGCGGGCGCGACCGCGTTCGTGCGCGCGGCCGGCAACGAGACCGAGACCCACCACGTCCCCGCCCCCCTCGTCACCCCGGTCGCCCCCGTCGGAGCCGGCGACGCCTTCGCCGCCGGGTTCCTGTCCGCGACCCTGCGCGGACTTCACGTACCGCTGCGGCTGCGGCACGGGCACCTGATGGCCGCCGCCGCCCTCACCGTGCCCGGGGATGTCGCCGTACCGCCGCCGCGCGAGTACGCCGACGAGCTCGCGGCGCTCGGCCCGGACGCCTGGGGGAGACTTCGTCTCGGCCCCGGGTGGACGGGGAGACCTCAGGAGGCACGAGCATGAGCCAGACCGTCGACCGCGCGCTCAGCATTCTTCCCCTGCTCGCGCAGGGCCCCGCCGACCTCGGCCAGGTCGCCGCGCGCCTCGATGTGCACAAGTCGACCGCCCTGCGCCTGCTGCGCACCCTGCACGAGCACGGCCTCGTGCACCGCCAGCAGGACCAGCGCTACCGGCTCGGCGCGCGACTGTTCGCGCTCGCCCAGGAAGCCGTGGAGAACCTGGACGTACGGGACATCGCGCACCCGTACCTCAAGGAGCTGAACGCCGAGTGCGGGCACACCGTGCACCTGGCCGTGCGCGAGGAGGGCGAGGTGCTCTACATCGACAAGGTCGAGAGCCGCTACCCGGTACGGATGTACTCCCGGATCGGCAAGCCCGTCGCGATCACCGTCGCCGCCGTCGCCAAACTCCTCCTCGCCGACCTCCCGGAGCAGGAGCGCCGCGAGATCGCCGAGCAGCTGGACTACCCCCAGTACACCGCCCGCTCCACCCCCAACCCGGCCGCCTTCCTGCGGGAGCTGGCGCTCGTACGGGAGCAGGGCTGGGCCACCGACCTCGGCGGCCACGAGGAGTCCATCAACTGTGTCGGCGCTCCGATCCGGGGCACCGACGGCAGTGTTGTCGCCGCCATGTCCGTCTCCGCGCCGAACGTCGTCGTCACCGCGGAGGAACTGCTCGCCCTGCTCCCGCTGGTACGCCGTACGGCGGAGGCCATCAGCCGCGAGTACTCCGGAACCGGAGAGCCCCCGGCGGCCACCGCCGCCCCGTAGGAGCCCGACCCCGCCACCCACACGAGGGGCGGCCCCAACACTCCTTAGGAGAAAGCAAGTCCATGTCCGAAGCCAAGCTCACCAAGACCGCCCTCACCCCGCCCACCCACACCGCACCGCCCGCGAGGTTCTCGCACGGAGTCCGCAAGGGGAACATCCTCCAGGTCGCCGGCCAGGTCGGCTTCCTGCCCGCCGCCGACGGCCGGGCGCCGACGCCCGCCGGACCCACCCTGCGCGAGCAGACCCTGCAGACCTTCGCCAACGTCAAGGCGATCCTGGAGGAGGGCGGCGCGAGCTGGGAGGACGTGATGATGATGCGCGTCTACCTCACCGACACCGCGCACTTCGCCGAGCTGAACGACCTCTACAACGAGTACTTCGCCGACCTGAAGGAAGCCCCGTCGGCGCGCACCACCGTGTACGTGGGCCTGCCGGCGGGCCTGCTCATCGAGATCGACGCGCTCGCCGTCCTCGGCTGAATCCTGCACCCCCACTCCGCCCCCCACGTGCTTTCCGGCACGGCGCCCCGCCACCCGGCGGGCGCGCCGTGCCGCGCTCCACCCTGCCCCGAAGTCCCTCAGGACCGACCGGAGTCGACCGCACATGCAGCTCGCCGCAGCCTTCCCGATACCCCTCGCCCACCCCCTCCGCCCGCCCCTCGCCGCACCGGCCGCGGCCCCCGCCGAGGTCCCGCACACCGGGGGCCTCCTGCACCTCATCGACGGTACGGCCGGTCTGCTGACCGTCGCCGTCCTCGGCATCGCCCTGCTCCTCCTCCTGATCATCAAGGTCAGGATCCAGCCGTTCGTGGCGCTGCTCGCCGTCTCCATCGCCGTGGGCCTCGGCGCCGGCCTCTCGGTCACCGAACTCTTCGGCACCGTGCAAAAGTCGGCGATCCCCTCCGTCATCGAATCCGGCATGGGCGGCATCCTCGGTCACGTCGCGATCATCATCGGACTCGGCACGATGCTCGGCGCCATCCTCGAAGTCAGCGGCGGCGCGCAGGTGCTGGCCTCCAAGCTGCTCGCCCTCTTCGGTGAGAAGCGCGCACCGCTCGCGATGGGCCTGACCGGCCTGATCTTCGGCGTCCCGGTCTTCTTCGACGTCGGCATCTTCGTGCTCGCCCCGATCGTCTACGCCGCAGCCAAGCGTTCGGGCAAGTCGATCGTCCTGTACGCCATGCCACTGCTCGCCGGTCTGTCCATGACGCACGCGTTCCTGCCCCCGCACCCCGGGCCGGTCGCCGCGGCGGGCCTGTTCGAGGTCTCCCTCGGCTGGGTCATCCTGATGGGCGTCGTGGTGGGCATCCCGGCGGTCCTCGCCGCGTGGGCGTACGCGGCCTGGATCGGCCGCCGCCTCTTCGTGCCCGTACCGCAGGACATGCTGGAGGCGGCCCAGGAGGCGAAGGAGGCGGTCGCCGCAGAGCAGCGCGAGGCGGGCGTCGTTCCGCCAGAGCACCCCGTCTCCCTCGTCACGGTCCTCGCCATCATCGGCACCCCGCTGGTCCTGATCCTGGGCGCGACGTTCTCCTCGATCACCCTGTCCGAGTCGACGCCGCGTTCGGTCATCGAGTTCTTCGGCAACCCGTTCGTGGCCCTGACGATCGCCCTGCTGCTCGCGTACTACCTGCTCGGCATCCGGCGCGGCTGGTCGCGCAAGTCCCTGGAACGCGTCTCCACCGCCTCCCTCAAGCCGATCGGCAACATCCTGCTGGTCGTCGGCGCGGGCGGGGTGTTCGGTGCCGTCCTCAAGGGCAGCGGCATCGCCGACGCGCTCGCCGACACCTTCCAGGACGTCGGTCTGCCCGTCATCCTGCTGGCCTGGCTGATCTCCGTGGTCCTGCGCGTCGCCCAGGGCTCCGCCACGGTCGCCATCGTCGCCACGTCCGGCATCGTCGTCCCCCTGGTCGACGGCCAGGACCTGTCCCAGGCGCACCTCGCCCTGATCATCATGGCGATCTCGGCGGGTTCGATCTTCGCCTCGCACGTCAACGACGGGGGCTTCTGGATGGTCGCGAAGTACTTCGGCATCTCCGAGCGCGACACGCTGAAGTCGTGGACGGTCCTGGAGACGGTCCTGTCCGTCGCGGGCTTCGCGGTGGCGGCGCTGCTGAGCCTGGTGATCTAGCCGGATGCCCCGCGCGCCCGCAACCGCTGCCTCCCGCACGTCAGTTGACGTGGCGCGGTGTCCGCGGGGCGGTACGCGCGCCACGTGCCGTCCAGTGCTGCGATAAGGCGACGAATCCCGCCGCCCCCTTGCGCGGGCCCGCCCGTCCCCCTTTAGGTGATCCAGATCATCAGGGGGACGAGCGGGAGGAACGCACCATGGCCGACAGCGTGCAGGGCAGCGGCAGCACCGGAGTGCCGCCGGGAGCGGACGCGGGCGAGGCGTCCCGTCCCCGCAAGTCGAGCTGGAAGTACATCGGCCCCGGCATCGTGGTCGCCGCCACCGGCGTCGGCGCGGGTGACCTGGTCGCGACACTGATCGCGGGCAGCAAGTTCGGGTACACCCTCATGTGGGCGGCCGTCATCGGCTGCGTCGTGAAGATCGCGCTCGCCGAGGCCACCGGCCGCTGGCACCTGTCCACCGGCCGCACCCTCTTCGAGGGCTGGCGCAGCCTCGGCCAGTGGACCACCTGGTACTTCGCGGTGTACGTCGTGATCTGGGGCTTCATCTACGGGGCGACGGCGATGTCCTCGTCCGCCCTGCCCGTCGTGGCGCTGTTCCCGGACGGGCCGAGCCTGAAGTTCTGGGCCATCGTCTGCGGGCTGGCCGGTCTGGTCTTCGTCTGGTTCAACAGGTACGCCGTCTTCGAGAAGGTCATGACGGTCCTGGTCGGGATCATGTTCGTAGTGGTCGTGTACGTGGCGATCCGGGTCGGCCCGTCCGTCGGCAAGTCCTTCGCGGGCCTGGCCCCGGTCCTGCCGGACGGCTCGCTGCTCTACACGCTCGGCCTGATCGGTGGCGTCGGCGGCACCATCACCATGGCCGCGTACGGGTACTGGGTGAACGCCAAGGGCATGACCAACTCCTCCTGGATGAAGGTGATGCGCCTGGACAACCGGGTCGCCTACCTCACCACCGGCATCTTCGTCATCGCCATGCTGATCGTCGGCGCGGAACTGCTGCACTCCGCGAACCTGGCGCTCACCAAGGGCGACCGGGGGCTGATCGACCTGGGCAAGGTCCTGGAGGACCGGTTCGGCACGGTCACGTCCAAGCTGTTCCTCGTCGGCTTCTTCGCCACCTCCTTCTCCTCCCTCATCGGGGTGTGGCACGGCGTGAGCCTGATGTTCGCGGACTTCGTGGAGCGTTTCCGCCGCGACCGCGAGGGCGCACCGGTCGAGCTGGGCACGGCGGCGGAGGTCGCGGAGGGCAAGCGGGAGAAGTCGAAGTACTTCCGCTGGTACCTGCTGTGGCTGACGTTCCCGCCGATGGCACTGCTGTGGCTGGACCAGCCGTTCGGGCTGGTCGTCGTCTACGGGGTGCTCGGCGCGTTCTTCATGCCGTTCCTCGCTCTGACCCTGCTGTGGCTGCTCAACTCCTCGCGCACACCCGGCGAGTGGCGCAACGGCATCCTCAGCAACGTACTGCTGGCGGCGAGCGGGCTGCTGTTCGTGGTGTTGTGCGTGCAGCAGATCATCGAGGTGTTCAACAAGTAGCGGGGGACGGAGGCGGGGCCCGCACCCCCGCCTCCGTACCGCCGGGACCCGTACCGTACGAAGTCCCGGCGCCGTCCCGTCCGGCCGGTGCCGCTACCGCATCGCGCGCACCCGCGCGCCCACCGACCGCGACCACTCGTTGCCGTACGCCGCGTCCCAGTTCGTGGACCAGGCCATCGCGCCGCGCAGGGTCGGGTACTTCTTCTCCGGGGTGAACTTCCCGCAGCCGGTGCCGAGCGTCAGGCAGTCCAGCGCCTGGTTGACCACGGCGGGCTCGACGTACCCCGCGTCCTTGTTGCCCTTGTTGGTGGGCAGTCCCAGGCCCACCTGGGACGGGTCGAGGCCGCCGGTGAGCTGGATGCAGGCCTGCGCGGTGAGGAAGTCGACGGTGCCCTGCTGGTAGGTCCTGCCGTCGCAGCCCTTCATCGAACCCGAGTTGTAGAACTGGGTGTTGACGACCGTGAGGAAGTCCTTGATGTTGAGCGCGGTCTTGAAGTAGTCGCTGTCCTTGGACTGCATGTCGACGGTCTGCGGAGCCATCGTGACGACCAGCTCGGGGCCGGCCTTCCGGTGCAGGGCCTTGAGGGCCCGCGTCATGTACTCGGCGTTGAGGCCGTTCTCCAGGTCGATGTCGACGCCGTCGAAGCCGTACTCCGTCATCAGCTTGTGCACGGAGTCCGTGAAGCGCTGCGCGGCCACCCCGCCGTCCACCTCGACCTTGCCGTGTTCGCCGCCCACCGAGATGATCACCGACTTGCCGGCCGCGCGCTTGGCGGCGATGTCCGCCTTGAACTGCTCGACGGTGTATCCGCCGAGCGCCTTGGAGTTCAGCTTGAAGCCCACCTCGCCGCGCTCGCCCGCCAGGTCGGCGAAGGAGACGGCGATGATGTCGTACGCGTCGGGCACCTCGCTCAGCTTCTGCACCTTCGACTCGTTGGCGAAGTTCTGCCAGTAGCCGGTGAGGGCGTGCGCGGGGACCTGCGGCGCCCCCAGGGCCTTGCGCCCGGCCGGATCCGGGACGGGCTTCGAGGCGGGCGCGCTGCTGCCGGAGGTGCCGGCGTCGTTCGGGGCGCCGGGGGACGAGCACGCCCCGAGGGCCCCGGTGCACAGGGCGACCACCGCCGCACCCATCGTGAGCCGGCGGGTTCGGGTGGTGCTCGGCACGTTCTGCCTCCAGGTCGTCACGGACGGATCACGGCCCCCATTGTCGGCTGCATCGCGCCCCGGCGTCGAAACTTGGCCCGAAACCCTCTCCCGCGAACCCCAAACGGAACGCATGATCACAAGCGGTAGTAACGCAGTGACGTGCGGTCGCCAGGTTCCACAACGAGCAAACGGAACGAAAACCCAAGCGCATCAAGATCAACTCTTCGGCGATCGGGGGCAGTTCGAGTGACGTGCGGGATCGATGGAACCTGTTCTCTGCCACGTATGACGTGGTTAAAGTGCTGAGGCACCCTGTGCTGAGCGAATGAGTGAACGAGAACAGGTGCGGGTACCGGAACGGACGGGCAACGGGGGAGCGGGGTCAGCGACGTGCCGACAGCGATAGCCGTGACCAGCGCGGACCTGGTGCTGCCCCCGACCGATCCGCAGACCCCGACGGCCGCCGTCCTCCAGGGCCCCGGCACCCAGTCCCTGGACGAGGCCCTCGCCGACATGAACGTGCTGCTGGAGCGGCACGGCCACGTCGTCGCCCTCTACCCGGCGTCGATCCCCGCCGCCCACGAGCGGCGCATGCACGCGGTCCGCTCGGTCATGGAGACCGACCGCATCGCCCTCCTCAAGATCGACCTGCCGCCGCTCGGCATCGCGGTCCTCGCCCGTCAGCTCCGCCAGCTCTCCGTGTGCGACTTCAGTGCGGGTGTCGTCGCCTCCGCGGCCCGCCTGCTGTCCCACTACGTGTACGCGGGCGCCCTGCTCTCCTCCGTCGCCAAGCTCGACCGCATCCCGGTCAGCCTCAAGTCGCACGCCAAGTCGTGGATGCCGGGCAGCCAGTTCGCCGTACTCGCGAACCCGGAACCGCAGCTGATCAAGCTCGGCGGCGAGGACACCACCCTGTCCGGCCCCGAGTTCGCCACCCAGCTCGCCTTCGCCCGCGGACAGCAGGCCTCCGACTGGGTCACCGAGACCCTCGCCCCCGGCTGGCAGGTCCAGCGCGCCCAGGAGGTCGACCTCCCGGCCGCCTCCCCGGCCTGGTGGGGGACGACCAAGCTGGTCGAGTTCGCCGCCTTCCTGCCGGAGATCTCGGTCCTGTACCAGCTGGTGTCCTCCGTACGGCGCGAGCAGTGCCACTGGTGCGGCATACAGCTGATAGGGGACCGCTGCGGATTCTGCTCCGCCCCGGTCGCCCCGAACGAGAACCATCCGCACGCCGTCGGTGTCCTCCACCGCGGGCCCACCTAGACCTCCCGTACCGCTCCCGCCCCGCCGCACGCGCACCACCACGCTCACCGTCCGTCGATCCGCACCGGGTCCCACGTTCCTGATCGAGGTAGCACGCCACATGAACTCACGTCAGCGTCGCGGCATCATCCTGCTGCTCCTGTCGGTCCTGTGCGCCGTCGGCGCGTTCGTCGGCGTGCTCTCGGTGATCCGCGACGTGAACTCGAAGGTCGGCCCGGAGGTGACGGCGTACCGGCTCAAGGGGGACGTGGCCCCGTACCGCAAGCTCAGCGAGGCGCAGTTCGAGAAGGTCGAGATGCCCAAACGGTGGCTCTCCGACAACGCGGTCACCGACATCTCCGAGATCCGCGGCAAGATCGCCGTCACCCAGCTCAAAGCGGGCTCCCTGCTCCAGACCGACATGCTGGTGAAGAAGCCCGAACTCCAGGCGGGCGAACAGGAGATCGCCATCATGATCGACGCCGAGACGGGCGTCGCGGGCAAGATCACCCCGGGTTCGAAGGTCAATGTGTACGCCACCTTCGAGGGCGACGAGTCGAAGGCACAGAAAGCGGTGAACGAGTCCTGGGTGATCGTCACGGGAGCACGTGTCATCGACGTCGGCAAGATCACCCCGCTGGAGCCGGGCAAGGACGACCGCAACCGCAAGATGAAGGACGCCGTCCCGATCACCTTCGCGCTCAACACCCGCGACGCCCAGCGCATCGCCTACGCCGAGACGTTCGCCGAGCACGTACGGCTGGCCCGCATCCCCGACGGCAGCGACCCGAACGTCACCCCGCGCGACCGGATCTACGACCTCCCCGGGGACAGGTCGTGACCTGGCCCCAGGCACCGTCCCGCACCCCGGCGTCGACGCGCGGGCGGTCGGTCCCGGCGCGGACGCGGGAGCACGTGGCCCCGGCGTGGACGCGGGGACAGGGCATCCCCGCGGTGACGTGCGGGCAGGAACCCCCGGCGGAAACGCACGGGCAGGACGTACCGGCAGTGACTTGCGGACAAGTAGTGAGGACGCCCGCATGACGACTCGTATCCTCCCGGCGGTGGGCGACCCGGACGCCGCCCGCGCCATCACCACGCTCCTCAGCCAGCTCCCCGACGCCGAGCCGGCCTCCCCGGCGCCCGACTCCACCTCGCTCCTGGACACCCTCGCGAGACTGGCCTCGGAGTCCCTCGACGAGCTGCCCGAGGTCGTCCTCGTCCACGAACGCATCGGCCCGGTACCGGCGTTGGAGGTGATCCGCGAGGTCGCCCTGCGCTTCCCGGCGGTCGGCGTCGTCCTCATCTCCGCCGACACCAGCCCGCACCTGTTCACCGCCGCGATGGACTCGGGGGCCAGAGGGCTCGTCGGACTGCCGCTGGGTTACGAGGAGCTGGCGGTCCGCGTGCAGAACGCGGCGTCCTGGTCGGTGGGGGTGCGACGCCACCTCGGAGCCGGGGCGGACGTCTTCAGCGGGCCGGGCGGCAGCGTCGTCACGGTGACCGGCGCGAAGGGCGGCATGGGCGCCACCCTGATCTCCGTCCAACTCGCCCTCGCCGCGCGGGCGTCCGGCAAGACGGTCGCCCTCGTCGACCTGGACCTCCAGTCCGGGGACGTCGCCTCCTACCTCGACGTACAGTTCCGCCGCTCGATCGTCGACCTCGCCGGGATCTCCGACATCTCGCCGCGCGTCCTCCAGGACGCCCTGTTCACCCACGCCACCGGCATCGGCCTGCTGCTCGCCCCGGCGGAGGGCGAACGCGGCGAGGAGGTCACCGACCGGGTGGCCCGCCAGGTCGTCAGCGCCCTGCGCAACCGGTACGAGGTCGTGGTCGTCGACTGCGGCACCCAGATGAACAGCGCGAACGCCGCCGCCGTCGAGATGGCGGACCAGGCGCTGCTCGTCGTCACCCCGGACGTGATCGCCGTACGCGCCGCCAAGCGCATGGTCCGGCTCTGGGACCGCCTCCAGATCCGCAAGGCGGAGGAGACCGTGACGGTCGTCAACCGTCACACCCGCAACACCGAAATCCAGCCACCCCTGGTGGAACGCATCACCGGCACGAAGGTCGCGCGCAGCGCGATCCCCTCCCACTACAAGGAACTCCAGTCGGCGGCCGACGCGGGCCGCCTCCAGGACCTGGACAGCCGCAGCACCGTCAAGCAGAGCATCTGGGCACTCGCAGGGGAGCTGGGGCTCGTGAAGGCAGCGGAAACGTCGTCGGGCGGCAGAGGGAGCCGCGCCGCCCGCACCAACGACCGGGGCTCCATCGGCTTCCTCGGCCGCAAGGAACGGGCCCGCGGCCCGCACGGCGACAAGGGGGCCGTCTCCGCCGAATTCGCCGGGATGTTCCCGCTGATCCTGCTCGTGATGGTGATCATGTGGCAGGCGGCCGTCTGGGGCTACACGTACTCCCTGGCGGGCAACGCGGCGGACGAGGGGGCGCGGGCGGGCACGGCGGCGTACGGGGCGGGAGGCACCGGCAACGCGGAATGCGAGGCAGCGATCCGCCGCCACCTCCCGGGCAACTGGGAGGTCGCGAACACCGACTGCAACCCCGCAGGCAACCTCTACAAAGCCAAGGTCACCCTGACGACCCCGATCCTCTTCCCGGGCGTGGGCAACTTCGGCTGGGAAAGCGAAGGCGAAGCAGGCGCAGCCCTGGAGGGAGACAACTAATGCATTCCCACACCTACGCCCGCCGCCTTGGACGGCGCTGCCGCCCCCTCGGGCCGCACGCCCTCTCCCCGGTAGCCGCCTTGGGCGGCGGGGCCGCCCCCCGGGGGCGGAACGGGCGGGCAAGGGGGCGGCCCCCCACCGGAGGTGCACCCCACCGCCGTACGCCCCGCCACCCCCGTACGCCCACGTCCGCCACCCCCGCCCCCACCCACCCCCGAGCGCCCCGCGACCAAGGCGTGGCCGCCATCGAATTCGCCGGCTTCCTCCCCATCCTCCTCCTCGTCGCCCTCGCCGCCATCCAGCTCGGCATCGCCGGATACGCCTCCCTCCAGGCCAACTCCGCCGCCCGCGCCGGCGCCCGCATCGAGTCCCAGGAGGCCTACCGGGGCCAGTGCACGGCTGCCGGCGAGGCAGCCATGAGCGGTTGGCTGGTCTCCCGCGGCGGCACTGTCACGTGCAGTGACGGGGACATCGTCACCGCCACCGCGACGGTCCCGGTCCCGTCCCTGATCCCCGGCTTCACCTTCGGCCCCATCGAGAAGTCCGTCGCCATGCCCTCCGACGACGTCCCGTAAAAGGACCAGCACTCCCACCCCACCCACCCCGCCAGGAACCAGCCCCCGCCCCCGCACCCCCGCACCACACCGCGAAAACCCGAGGAGCCCCCCATGAGCCTGCGGCAACGCATCGCCGCCCCCGAGGAGTCCGGCGGGGGCCGGGAGGACGGCCATCTGGTCGCCACCTACCGGGGAAAGCTGCTCGAAGAGATCGACCTCGCGGAGATGTCCTCCCTCGCTGCCGCCGAACGCCGCGCCCGCCTCGAACGCGTCCTCGGCCACATCATCAGCCGCGAGGGCCCCGTCCTCTCCACCTCCGAGCGCTCCCAGCTGATCCGCCGCGTCGTCGACGAAGCCCTCGGCCTGGGCGTCCTCGAACCGCTCCTCGAAGACGCCTCCATCACCGAGATCATGGTCAACGGCCCGGACTCGATATTCGTCGAGCGGGCCGGCCGCGTGGAGCAGCTCCCGATGCGCTTCGCGTCGAACGAGCAGCTCATGCAGACCATCGAGCGCATCGTCTCCACGGTCAACCGCCGCGTCGACGAGTCGAATCCGATGGTCGACGCCCGCCTGCCCTCCGGCGAGCGCGTCAACGTGATCATTCCACCGCTGTCGCTGACCGGCCCCACCCTCACCATCCGCCGCTTCCCCAAGGCCTACCGCCTGGACGAGCTGATCGGCCTGGGCACCCTGGACCACCAGATGCTGATGCTCCTGTCGGCGTTCGTACGGTCCCGCTTCAACGTGATCGTCTCCGGCGGCACCGGCTCCGGGAAGACCACCCTCCTCAACGCCCTCTCCGGCCTCATCCCCGACCACGAGCGCATCATCACCGTCGAGGACGCCGCCGAACTGCAGCTCCAGCAGGCGCACGTCATCCGCCTGGAAACCCGCCCGCCGAACGTCGAGGGCAAGGGCCAGATCACCATCCGCGACCTCGTCCGCAACTCGCTGCGCATGCGCCCCGACCGCATCATCGTCGGCGAGGTCCGCGGCGGCGAGACCCTCGACATGCTCCAGGCCATGTCGACGGGCCACGACGGCTCCCTCGCCACCGTCCACTCCAACAGCGCCGAGGACGCCCTGATGCGGCTCCAGACCCTCGGCTCCATGTCGGAGGTGGAGATCCCCTTCGAAGCCCTGAAGGACCAGATCAACAGCGCCATCGACGTGATCGTCCAGCTCAGCCGCATGGCCGACGGCACCCGCAAGATCAGCGAGATCGTCATCCTCGTCAGCCACGGCCGCGAGCAGTTCCAGATCGCGACGGTCTCCCGCTTCCTCGCCCAGGCGATGAGCCCCGACCGGGTGGTCCACGGCCGGTTCGAGCACCTCCCGCTGCCCCGCCGCGTCGCGGAGCGCCTCTACCTCGCGGGCGAGCCGATCCCGCCCGCGTTCGGCGTGGTCGACGACCCGCTCCAAGACTCCCTCTACGTCCGAGAGGCCCAGTAGGTACGGCCATGGGTATCGATCCGAACCTCAGCAACCCCGCCCTCCTGGCGGTCGGCGCCACGCTCCTCGCCTGCGTGCTCGCCACCATCGGCGTGCACTCGTACACCTCCGGCCGGGCCCAGCGCGCCGCCCTGGAGAACCGCCTCGCGCTCACCACCGGACACGACACCGGCCGCCGCCGCAACTTCCGCGGCCTGGACCGCCGGCTGCGCAGGACGGCTCTCGGCAAGCGTCTCCAGCACCGGCTGGCCGCCACCGGACTGGACGTCACGCCCGGCGAGTTCTTCGTGTACGTACTGGGGGGCGTCGTCGCGCTGTGGCTGATCGCCTCTTCCGTTCTCGCGCCCTTCTTCGGACCGATCGCGGGTCTGGTGGCGATCTGGGCGGCGTCCACGTTCCTCAACTGGCAGCGTCAGAAGCGCATCGAGGCGTTCATCAACCAGCTCCCCGACCTCTCCCGCATCCTCGCCAACGCCACCGCAGCGGGCCTTGCCCTCCGTACGGCGCTGAGCATGGCGGCGGAGGAGCTGGAGGCACCGGCGGGCGAGGAACTCGCGACCGTCGCCAACCAGTTGTCCGTCGGCCGTTCCATCGACGACGCCCTCGGTGAACTCGCCGAACGCCTGCCCTCCCGCGAACTCGTCGTCCTCGTCACCACCCTCGTCCTGTCCAACCGGGCGGGCGGCACCGTCGTCGGCTCCCTGCGCAACCTCACCGAGACCCTGGAGGAGCGCAAGGAGACCCGGCGCGAGGTCCGCACGATGCTCTCCGAGGTCAACGCGACCGCCTACACGGTCCCGCTGCTCGGCCTCGGCGCCATGATCATGCTCAACACCATGACCCCCGGCTCGATGGCGAAGATGACCGGCAGCCCCGTCGGCCAGATCGTCGTCGCGGTCGCCGTCGGCCTCTACGCCCTCGGCTTCATCGCGATGCGCCGACTCGGCAAGATCGACGTCTGAGGAGGCGCGCCCGACATGTCACCACTCAGCGGCCTGACCGGCCTGCTCCTCGCCCTCGCCGTCGGGCTGAGCGTCGCGGGGATCGCGTACGGCATCAAGCTCTACCGCGCCGAGGCCAAAGTCCCCGGAGACCTCGCCGTCGCCCTGGAAGTGGGCGCCTCCCGCGTCTCCGCGACGGAATCCGTCATCGACCGCTTCGGCATGCGCTTCGCCCCGGCGGTCCTCTCCGCCATGGGCCCCACCCTCGTCGACAAGAAGCGCCGCAAGATCGACACGGCCGGAAACCCCGGCGGCCTCACCATCGACCGCTACGCCGCCCGCCGCGCCGCGTACGGCCTGTTCGGCGGCGTCACCGCCTTCCTGTGCCTGGTCAACGGCTTCACGCTGTTCGCCGTGTTCTGCCTGGCGTACGGGTGGTTCGCGGCGGACGCGCTGATCTGGCAGGCGATCCGCGCCCGCAAGGACGTCATCGAACGCACCCTCCCGGACTTCCTCGACGTCCTCGCCGTCGTCGTCTCCGCCGGCCTCGGCTTCCGGCAGGCCCTCGACCGGGTCGCCGAACGGTACGAAGGCCCCTGGGCCGACGAACTGCGCATCACCCTGCGGCAGATGGACATGGGCGTCAGCCGCCGCATCGCCTTCGAGGAACTGCGCAGGCGCAACGAGTCCGAACAGGTCTCCCAGTTCGTCACCGCTCTCCAGCAGGGCGAGGAACTCGGCGCACCCATCGCCGACACCCTCATCCAGATCGCAAACGACATGCGCCGCACGGACGCCCAGAACTCCCGCCGCCGGGCCGCCAAGGCGATCCCGAAAACCACCGTGGTGACCCTCACCTTCATGGTCCCGGCGACGTTGCTCCTCATCGTCGCCAACATGTTCCTCGGCTCCGGCGCGGACTTCGGCTCCATCTTCGGAGGCTGACATGCCCGCCCCCGCCGAACCACCCCGCTTCCCGGAGCCCCCCTGCCCTCCAGAACCTCCCCCGCCCTCCGACCCCGCCACCCGCCCGGAACGCCGCCCCCTGGCCGCCTCCGCCCTCCCGGGGCCCGGCGCTCCCACCGACCCCGCCACCCACCCCGAGCCCTCCCCTCCGGCCGCCTCCGCTCTCCGGGGATTCAACGCCCCCACCGGCCCCGCCCCGCTCCCCGGCCCTTCCGCTCTCGCCGACGGCGCCCCCGCGCCCTCTGCTCTCGTCGGAGACGCCCTCGCCGCATCCGCTCTCGCCGACGACGCACCCGCCCCCTCCCTCCCGATCCAGATCAACGCCCTGCAAGCCCTCTGCCGCCAGCTCTTCGGCTTCCGGCTGGCCATGATCGCCCTCGGTGCGCCCCTCGCCCTGAGCCGTGCCCAGGGCCCCTTCGGCACATACCTCGTCGGCGGAGCCGTCATCGTCACGGTCGTCGGCAGTTACGCCATGCTCCGCGACTGGGAGACCTTCGCACCCCTCCTCATCAAGTACCGCTCGCTCATGGCCGCCGACCTCGTCTTCGGTTCCGTCCTGCTCCTCACCGCGTCCCCCGACTCCGCCCTCGGCTACGCCACCGTGTGCACGCCCCTGCTCGCCGGACTGCTCTACGGCTGGCGCGGCGCGGGCATCTTCGCCGCCGTGCAGATCCTGATCCTGCTCGCGGTGTACGCGGCCTGGGCGGCCCGCATGTCGGGCCCGGCCAGCACGCTCCTCATCAGCGGCTTCTGCGTGGCCGCCGGGGTGGTCGGCGTGACGCTGCGCAACCTGGTGTTCCGCTTCGGCGAAGCCACCGTCGCCCTCTCGGAGGTCAAGGCCCGCCTCGCCGTCACGGACGCCGTCGGCGAGGAGCGCGCGCGCCTGGCCCGCGAGATGCACGACTCGGTGGCGAAGACCCTGCACGGAGTGGCCCTCGCCGCCGACGGCCTCGCCGCCTCCGCCGACCGCATGGACGCCCGTACGGTCAAACACCAGGCGGGCCTGGTCGCCCGTTCCGCCCGCCGCGCGGCGGCCGAGTCCCGCGAGATCCTCTCCGACCTGCGCCGCCGCACGGACCCCAACGATTCCGGAGTGGACCTACGGGAGGAACTCGCGGCCCGCACCAAGGACTTCGAGGCCCGCACGGGCGTCCCGACAGCCCTCCTCAACCGCCTCCCCGAGCCCGGAACGCTCTCCGTCCCGTACGCGGTGGCCCGCCAGCTCGTCACCATCACCACCGAGGCCCTGGACAACAGCCACCGCCACGCGCGAGCACAGCACGTCACCGTCGAGCTGGCCGCCCTGGACAACGTGTTGCGCATCAGCATCCGCGACGACGGCACGGGTCTGCCGAAGGACCTGAGCCTGGACGACCTGCGCAAGTCGGGCCACTTCGGCCTGCTTGGCATGGTGGAACGCGCGGCAGGCATCGGCGCCCGCCTCCGCATCGGCCGAGGCCGTTCCCCCGCCGGCACCGAAGTCCGCCTGGAGCTCCCCCTGGCGGCCCTCCCGCCGTAGTCGCCTTGGGTGGCGGGGCCGCCCGCCCTACCCCTGTAGCCCCTTGGGCGGCGGGGCCGCCCCCCGGGGGCAAAACGGGCGGGCAAGGGGGCGGCCCCACCGGACGGTGCACCCCCCACCCCACGCCCCGCCACCCCACGTACGCCCCCCGCTCGCCCACCCCGCACCCCCTCCCCGAGAGGAGGCCCCAATGCCCACCTCCCCAACCCCCCTCCGCATCCTCATCGCCGACGACAACCCCGTAGTACGGGCCGGCCTGACCGCCCTCCTCGACGCCCGCGAGGACATCCACGTGGTGGCGGAGGCCACCGACGGCCAAGAGGCCCTCGCCGCCGCCGAACGCTCCCGCCCGGACGTGGTCCTGCTCGACGTACGGATGCCGGGCGTCGACGGCATCTCCGCCCTCCCGCACCTCGCGAAGGTCGCCCCGGTGATGATGCTGACGTACAGCAGCGAGAACGAGGTCGTGCAGGAGGCCCTCCGCCTGGGCGCCGGTGGCTACGTGGTCCACGGCGAGTTCACCGCCGACCAACTGGTCGCCGCGGTGCGTGACTTACAGGCCGGTCGGGCTTACTTCACGACCTCCGCCCAGAACGCCCTGCTCGCCCACATGCGAGCCGACCGGCACGAAGGCGGCACGGCGACGGCAGGCGCCCACCCCCTCCCGGACGGCCTCGGCACGGCATACACGACGGCCGTCCCGCACGGCGGGCGCACCACGACTGCACAGAACAGCGGAGGCCACGGTTGGGAGCCACCTGTCTCAAGTTCTAAGTCATCCCGCCAAACCGCTTCGCAGGTGCAACCGGTTGTGGCACATTATTCGTCGAGGCATACGAGGAGCACGGTCAACAAGCGGCAGTTTGGCCTGAGTTCGAGGGAGGTGGAGGTCATGGACCTGATTGCGGCCGGTATGAGCAACCAGCAAATCGCCGTCACCTGCTTCATCAGCGAGAAAACGGTCAAGAACCACATCAACCGCATCTTCGCGAAGCTGCACAGTGCCAGCCGCAGCGAAGCCATCGCGACGTGGATCGGGACCCGTACGGCGACGGGCGGCATCGGCAGCGGGGGAGGGGTGATCGGTCATGGCTGAACCGAGAAACGATACGGGCCTGCACACACTCCCGCCCCGCACCCCGGGCCCGGCCCACCACACGCTTTGGGCCCGCATTTGGGCCCACGGACCCTGCGCCGGGACCCGCCTCCCGGCATACGTTCCGTACGTCGCGAGCGAGACGGCCCGGGAGACGAGCGGGGACGCGAGCGGCGCTACTGGCCGAGAGACCTTGGGACCCGGAGGGGCACCGCATGCAGAAAACGTTGGTCGCCATCAACACGTGGCGCAACACGGTCGTCAGCAAGATGCGGGAGCGCGCGGACGAGGGCGCGAGCGTGGTGGAGTACGCGGGCTTGGTGGTGATCATCGCGCTGATCGTGGTGGCGGTGAATGCGTTGAACTTGGATACGACGATCTCGACGGCAATCGGCGAGGCGGTTGCCGACATCACTGGCGGTGGCTGACAGTCGCTAGCAAGCAACGCGACCGAGGGCAGGCGTTCCCCATCTACATCATGTCGGTGGGGCTCCTGCTCTTTGTCGCGTTTGCCCTCTTCGTCTTCGCCCAGGCCGCCTCTGCCCGCAGTGGCGGCCAGTCTGCTGCCGACGCGTCAGCACTTGCGGCCGCGCAGGAAGCTCGGGACGAGTACGCCGAAAACTTCTTCCGCGATATCGCCGATCCAGGGACGTGGGGCCAATGGCTGCGAGGCCAGGGCGATGTGACCAACGGTGCGGACGGAGCAACAGCACTTGCCAACCAGAACCAGTCGGATGTGATTGCCGGGCCGAACTCAGGGTTCGAGGACAATTCTCCTACTCGGCAGGTGAGAATCGAGACCCGTTTTACGGGCGGTGACTCGGTCATCCCCGATATCGAGACCAGCACGGCCGAGGCCGAAGCTACTGCGGTGATTGAGCCCCGCTGCTTCATCGGCCCGGAAAGTGATCCACTTAAGTTGGTCTTCGTCCACTGTGAGGACGAAATGATCTGGGAGGTCGACCCGAAAAAGGTCGTGGACCTGCCGGGCCTGTTGCCGGAGCCGAAAGACCTGTTCAACGTTCATCTGGTCAAGTAGCGAGCGAACGACAAGCAAAGGAATAACTGTTGATGAGTATGCGGCGCACCATGAAGGCCCGAAGGGCACTGACCGCGGTGGCGATCACGACTGGCTTGGGTTTCTCGGTGGCCGGATGCGGTGGTGATGAGGGAGGGGACAAGCCGAAGACTGCCAGCTCGCCGTCTCAGGGGCCCGGCGAGCAGCCTGACCAGAAGCCTGAGGAGGTCACTCCGCAACCGCCTACGAGTGACGCGGTGCTGGCTGAGGTCAAGGGTGGTGACAACCACACTCTCACTATCAACTCAGCCGTTCGTGATGCCGGTGGGTTTGTAACCATCAGCGGCAAGGTAAAGAACGGAAAAGGCGGTTTCTGGAATCCGGCGGATTGGAAAGGAACGGAGAAAGAGCTTTCTGGAAATTCCGCCTCCATGGCCGGCGCGTCATTGGTGGATGGGGTCGGAAAGAAGAAGTACCTAGTCCTTCGGGACACTGATGGTCGTTGTCTGTGCACCAAGTTTGGTGGCGGCTTCAAGGCTGGTGAGGAAAAATCGTTCTTCGCGCAGTTCCCAGCTCCACCGGCAACCACTACGAAGGTAGACTTCCAGATTGCGGACCTGCCCCCCGCTGCCATCGAAATCTCCGAGGGGGAGTAACCAATGCCGTTTCCTCTCGCGCGAAGTCGCCCAGCCCCGCTGACGGTATCGACGCTCGCGACGGCTCTGGTAATTTCAACTGTTTGGGCTGCTAACGCCTACGCCGAACCCACCCCCGACACCAGCCAGCCCCCCGGCAGCACGACCACCCAAGAACCCCCCAAGGTCGATGCCAACGCCCCCGGCCTCAAGATCAGCGACGGCGGCACTCTAGCCCCCGCCCGAGTCATCGACATCAAATCCGTCGTCGAAGACCTCGGCGGCGAAGAGCGCCGTGAAGACACCAACTCGGACGTCAAGTTCGCCCTCCAGGCCGAAGTCCTCTTCCCCAAGGACAGCGCCAAGCTGATGCCCGAGGCCTCCGCCCGCATCAAGGCCATCGCGCAGGAGGCGCAGGCGAACAAGGCGACGAAGGTCCGCGTCTTCGGGTTCACGGACAACCTCGGCTCCTACGAGCACGGCAAGGTGTTGTCCAAGAAGCGGGCCGACATGGTTCAGATCGAGTTGAACAGAACCCTCGGTTCCAACGTCACCTTCGAGGTGCGCGGTTACAGCGAGGACTACCCGATCGCAGACAACAGCAACGAAGAGGGCCGCAAGAAAAACCGACGCGTCGAAGTCTCCTTCCCGCGCGGCGAAGGCCCGAACGCCAACACCGATTCCGGCGCGGGTACCGGCACCTGAGGCTCACCGGCCGGACGAGCGGCCCGACGGCAGCCGGTCGTCCGGCCCGAGCGCCCCGCAGGCGAACAGGAAGGTCACCAAGTCGGCCTCGGAGCGCCCCGTTCATGCACCGTGCCGGCCGCCGCTGTACGAGCGACAGCAAGAGAACGAAGGAGCGCGCCGCAGAGCGCTTATACCGCCCAGGACCGCGACCCGGCCACCGTCCGGTGCCACGGACCACCAGTACGGAACAGAGGCAGGGACCGGCCCGACCGAGCCCGTGGCCGCACGGGCTCGATGACCCCGGAGACCGCGGACGCGTCACTGTCGGCGACCCCGCCCCGCTCACCCCTCGCGCAGAACCCTGGCAACGACGACCAGTCCAGACGCCCCCGGCCAGGCGGCAGGTGCACTTCCGGCCGACGATCTCAGTCGGCGAACTCGCCCCGGGCGAAGGCCCGCGAGAAGGCACTCAACGCGAAGAACTCCCCTCGCCGCAGGTCACGGTGCGTTCGTCCTGTGCTCCCCGGACCCGGCCAGTCGCACGCCAGCAGTCGCGCTGGGCCTGTCGCGGCTCTCGGAAACACCGAAACAGGCTCACCTGCCCCCAAAGCACAGAACCTTGCATGCCGTGACGCACATCACAGGGGCGCCTGGCCGCTACCCACCGTGTGCACGCATGCGATGTTCCCACTCGCCCTGGCACCTCTTATTGGCTCATGTCGGATTCATGGTCCAATTTGATTCCCCCCACCTCTGTCACCCTCTGCGAGTGAATGCACCAGCGAGCTCGACCCGTCCTTTACCACTTGATTTCCCTCACCTATGATCAGCGCCCACCGGGGGAACTTTCCCGAGCTCTCTCAAAATATTCTGCAGTCACGTGGGGAAAGTGAAGAACAAGTGAAGAAGACTTTTGCTCGTATAGCTGTGACAGGAGCGGCTGTTGCCGCGACGCTCGTCGCGACAGCGACTCCGGCTCTGGCCGACTCCGACATCACGCTCAACAGCAATCGTGGCTACATGACGTACAAGGACAGTGTGGACGTCTTCCAGATCTGCGACATGAACCCCGACGGCCACGGGGTCCATGGACTTCTGACGAAAACGGGCACGGGGAACGTCATGCACATCGACGACGGTGGTGACGAGAACTGCGACAAGCAGGGTTACAACGTGGACTCCGCGCAGTACCGTATGAGCTTTTTTTGGGACGGTGGCGGCCCCGTCCAGTACTCCAGGTACTTCAGCGAGTAGGCCTGCCGACGCAGTCTGCCCTGCGTCCTTCTCCGCTCGACAAGAAGTGCGTCTTCCATTGGGCTGCCGGGCAGTCCAGTAGAGAATGAGGAAGCAATGCGTAGATCGTTCACCCGCGTAGCCGTCACCGGCGCAGCCGCCGCCACGTTGCTAGCCGCTACGGCGACTCCGGCCCTGGCCGACTCCGACATCATCCTGAAGTTCCAGCACGGCTATTTCCTCTACCACGACAATGGCGACGTGTTCGAGGTCTGCGACACCAAGGCGGACGGCCACGGCGTCACGGGCGTGCTGCTGGAGAACAACGACAACAGCCCTGTGCCGGGATTCGGCGAGATTCTCCGGGTTGACGACGGTGGCGACGCCGGTTGTGACAAGAAGGGTCACGACGTCCAGAAGTCCCCATCGTACACCTATCAGATGAGGCTCCACTGGAATGGTGGTGGCGGCACGTTGGCGTCGAAGTCGTTCCGGGAATAGCGCACCTGCGTCCCAGAAAGTTTGGCGTCGATCAGAGGGGACCCGTTCTTTCGGGTCAGCGCATTCCAAGGGGAAGATTCGTTGAGCAGTTCATTCAGGCGATTGGCTGTGGGCGCTGCCGCGCTCGCCACGGTGCTCGGCACAGTGGCATCGCCGGCCCACGCCGTCGAGGCGGGCGAGGCGGGTGCCTCCCGCGCCAGTAACACCGACATCTTCGTCAAGAGCAGTCGCGGCTACATGCTCTTCCATGATGACGGGGATGTCTTCGAGATCTGTGACACCAATGCGGACGGGCACGGTGTGGAAGGCCAGTTGGTCGACTACTTCACCGGCACCACCTACCTGTACCTCGACGACGGCGGCGACAAAGGCTGCGACAAGAAGGGGTACGACATCGGCGCGAACTACTACGTGATGCACTTCTGGTGGTCGGGTGACGGCATCGTCCGCAAGTCCGGAAGGTTCAACGAGTAGATCGGCCGCGGGCCGCTTGACCGGAAAACAACCGCGGCTCTGAGCCGTTGTTGTGAGACCGGGGAGGACTCCTGCCCGGGAGGTGGGTCGACCAGAGCGACCCTCCTGAGCAGGAGTCCAGCGGGACACGGTCGTCAACCGCGCTTTCGCGAAGGCCGCGTTGTCCAGGCCCCGGCCCGGTTCCCTTCGGCCACGGTGGGCGGACGGCGCTGCGTGCCGGTGCCCGGGCGGCGGGCTGACCCGCACGACCGAGGGCAAGGACCCTTGCAGTAGCCGGTGCTGCGCAGCTCAGCGCCTCGTGAACACCGGATTCCAGCGGCCGTCGTAGTGGAGCTTCGCCTCGCGGAAACCGGAGAGCGGCGTCACGGTCTCGTCCTCCGGACCGACCAGGATCAGCTGGTTGCGGAACTCCCCCCGGCCGGGGTCGCACTGCTCGGGATCGCAGCTCCAGGCAACGAGGTGCTTGTCGTCCGCCCACGCGAGCAACTGCTGCCCGGGTACCAGTGCGGCTCGCTTACCGGTCCTGGCATCCAGCACCTCGGAGATGATCTGACCCTTCTTCCCCGCGAACGAGCCGGCCACCAGATTCCCATCGGGAGACAGACCCGCCTCCGCGTAGTCCAGATGCGCCTCCGCCTTCGGAGCCTGGGTCTCGCTGCCCTTCAGGGTGTAGAAGATCCTGCCGGGATTGTCGGTCCGGTACTCCCACAGCAGCTTGCTGTCATGGCTCCAGCGGAAGTCCTTGCGCCCACCGCCCGGCATCAGCACCGCGGTCTTGTCGGCCGGTCGATCGGCGAAGTCCGCCTTGCCGGTAGCGACGTCGATGGCGTAGAAGCCGGTGCGGCTCGCTTTCGGCCCCGGCTGCTTCTTCCCGTTCACCTGTTGAGGCGTGTCCATGAACATCCGGTCCGGGTTGAGGCCGTATGCCGTTGCCAGCAGTTTCTTGCCGTCCGGTGAGAACTGCACGCCACCGACACCCTTGTCGACGTCGATCCAGCGCGTCACCTTGCCGGTGGCCAGGCTCAACAGCCCAACGCGCTTCGCAGGCAGCCCCCGCTCCAGCACGGCGGCTGTCTGCATCCCGGGAGCAACTGAGAGCCAGGCCCAATCGGTTTCCTCGTACCGCCCGGTGTTCGTATTGAGCAACCGCCAGTTGTACGTGCGAATGACGTCCCCGTTCGGCTGCTTCACATCCTTTGTGGTGTGGTAGGCCGAGAGGGCAATCTTTCCCGCCGCGATCAGGTCCCGCGGCGGTGACTGATCCGGACGGGCCGTAACGTCCGGGCCGGCGGACTTGGCGCTGGATTGCTGCCCTTGTTCGCCGTTGCCGCCCATGGTCAGAGTCACGGCAATTGCCGCTGCTGCAACGACCGCTGCGACGATGCCTGCCGCAACATACGCCCCGCGGCGCGACGGCCGCTGTTCCCGCTTGTTGCTGCCATTGGACGGGGGTACCTGAGGGGCGCTCTCCTCGGAGGTCGCGGGGGTCGCCTGATCAAATTTCACTTCGGTACCTTCAAAGGGGGCAGAGTGGCCAATGCATTCGGAGTCGCCGCCATCGTTATTTGCGATGCAGATGGCCCTATGTCTGTCTTCCCAGTCCACAGCCCATGTTGCGCCGAATTGCAGACGTCGTAGCGAGGAATGTCGTAGCGACAGCGACACCAGTCGCAGCTGTGCGTGCAAACGGACCCGAGGGGCTTTTCCTGCCTTCTCTGCGGAGTTTCGGAATAGCTAACTCCGTCAAAGCGCAGAGCAGTTCCACCCGATCGGCGCCGATCGTATGCCAGGATGATCGACTGGTCAATGAACTCCTGATAGCCCCACCACTGCACCCACTTTTTCCGGTTTCGGGCAGGGATATCTCCGACGCGCCGTTTCGTGTGGGTTCTCCGAGGGCTTCCGTGGACGTGGGTGTGTCCTGTTCCCGAGCGGCGTGCCGAAGCTGGCCGTGGTCCGGTGGTATCCGAAGGACTGCGTGGCGGAACAGTGCGAGATGCTTGCGCGGGCGGACCGGTGTTGCTGGGGGTATTTGCGCGGGCTGCGGCTGGGGGAGGGCCCATCACTTCCAGCCCATGCCAGGGCGGCTGATGTGAGGGCCGCCTCGGCCGGGCTGCGGTAGTTGATCGAGCGTCACCGCCTTGATCGTCGATGACACCGGCTTCTCATCGGGTCGTCGGCACTCGGGCGGAACCGGAGTCGCCGCGACTCCGGGCCAGCGGGGCGGGCTGCCCGAAGCCTTTCCCTCGCACGCGAAGTTCGCGGAGTCGTGGCGGCGCGCGTCAGAGGAGGTGGTCGGCCTTGCCGGCCTTGATGTCGAGGATGAGGTTGCGGAGAGCTTCGCGGGTGTCGGTGAGAGGGGTGTCCTCCTGTCCGAGGACGGCGATGTACGCGTTGTCGGCGTCGTCGGTCCCTATACGGAAGCAGTTCGCGCCTTCACCGCAGAAGGCTTCGTCCCAGTGGATGGTCGGCATGCCGGAATCTCCTAGAGCTGGTCGGCGATGGTACGGACGAAGGCGTGTGATTCGCGAGGGCTGAGGGCCACTTCGTGCATCCGGTCCAGCAGGGCACGGTACTTCCGGAGCTGCATGTCCGAATTGAGGAACTCGGGCCCGTGCGTGCTGTCCAACTCCACGACGTCCAGTTGTGGGACCTCACCCTCCGCGTAGATGACAGATTGCCCCGCGCCGGGGAAGCCGCCCGCTTTGAAGGGCACCACTTGGACGGTCACGTTGTCTCGCTCCGACACTTTCAGTACGTGTTCGAGTTGCCTCCTCGCGACCTTGGGGCCCCCGAACTCCATGCGCAGAGCAGCCTCGTGAATGACCAGGTCGACAGCAGGAGGGTCGGGCTTGTCCAGCGCGCGCTGGCGGGCCAGCCGATGGGCGACTCGGATATCGATCTCACGGCGCGGGATCGGAGGGATGACCTGCTCGAACACCGCGCGGGCGTGCTCCTCGGTGTCCAGCAGGCCAGGCATGTGTACTGACAGGGCGATACGGAGACGGCGCGCGTGCCACTCCATCTCGTCGATGTCGAGGATCGCGGCCGGCAGTTGTCCCCGGTACGACTCCCACCAGCCCTTTCCGCGAGTGGTCGCCATGCGTACCAGCGCTTCGACGTAGTCCTGGTCCGAGCAGCCATAGTTGGCCGCCAGGGTGCGCACCCGCACGGCGCTGACACCCACCCGCCCGGATTCCATGTTGGGCACGTTGGTGCGAGGTACGCCGAGTAGTCCGGCAGCGAACTCCACGGTCATGCCCGCGTCGATCCGCATCTTCCGCAGTTCGGAACCCACGCGTCGCTGGCGCTCGGTGGGTGTTCCTCTCGGCGACATGAGCCCCCTCTTGTCAGGCATAAAAGTCTGGCTCAGTCTGCCTCGGCGTCGCTCGGCCGGTCCACTTACGTACGGAGAGTATTTGCCATTCCACGGTACATGTACCGTGAGATGCCCTACAGTCAGTAACGCACCGACTACGCGACCGAGTTGGAAGTGCATCGCGCGAGCCTGCCCGAACCTCCATCCCTGGGAGGGGCAGCCTCGCGCCAGGGAGACAGGCCACTGCTCGACGACGTACCGGGGCGACGCGCAACACCCATGCCCAGCAAGGGAGTCCAATGATGACGTCGACGACGTCGAACCCGCTTCTCTGTCCGGTGGCCGCCATGCCGGACACTGCCCCGGCCAGAACCACTCACGCGGAGGCCGACGGCCTCGCGCTGAGCCTGACCGTCCCGGGCGAGGCCCGCAGTGCCGGGATCGTACGAACAGCCATGAACGCCGCCCTGCACGCCCACGGCCTGGACCGGTACGGGCTGGTGGCGACGCTCGCGGTCACCGAACTGATCGCCGCGGCTTGCAGATTGACGGACCGCGCGGACCTGTACGTCTCCCTGCGACACCGGGACGGTTCCTTGCGCCTGGTCGTCTGGGACCAGCATCCGCCACACGCGGAGCCGGACGCGGCGTCGCTGTGCTTCGTACGGCGGCGACGTGCCCTGTGGCTCACGTCGGAGGCGGTCGAGGACTGGGGCGGGGACTGGGGCGTGGAGGAGGCGCTGCCACCGCACCGGGGCGTCAAGTCCTGGGTGACGTTGCCACGCTGACGTGGGGCGCAGGGACCGCACGGTGCTCCCTGGGACGGGACGGGCCCCGGCGCGGGCGCCGCCCGACGGATGCTACGGACGCACCCGGGACGCCCGAGGCGGCGGCACCTTGGTACCGGCACCGTGACCGGGAGGTCATCCGGAGCGGCGACGAGCGTCGGAGCGGCCGCGCGAGCTGTTGTTCCGTAGGCTCGGCGGTCATGGAGACAACGGCGTCCTTCGTCCATCACCTCGGGGTGTTCGCCTCGGACTTCGAGGCCAGCGAACGGTTCTACACCGCCGCGCTGGGAGCTCTGGGGGTCGGAGTCGGCTACCGGGCCGACGGCGTCACCGAGTACTGGCGTCCGGAGCGGGACACGCCGTCGTTGTCCCTGGAACGCGCGAGGAACACCGTCACCACGGGGGTGCACCTCGCGTTCACGGCCGACAGCCGCGAGACCGTGGACGCCTTCCATGCGGCTGCGGTGGCGGCCGGGGGAGTCTCCCGGCACGCGCCCCGCGCGTGGGGGGAGTACCGCGCCTACTGTGCGTTCGTCAGTGATCCGGACGGCAACAACATCGAAGCCGTCCACAAGGAGACGTCCTGACACTCCGGTGTCGACGAGCGGCGGCTGATCGTCACACACCACGGCGTCGTCGCCGTACAGCGTCCGAAGGCAGGCAGTGATTTCTCGTGGAGGCCCAGGATCCGACCGACGTCTTCATGGTGCGCCCGCCACGGGCAGGCAACGCCGCGCAAGCCTGACCTGCGGCACAACGGCTGCGGCCCCGGCGGGGAGGCGGTCTCAGCCTCTGACGATGCAGAAGGGATGCCCGGCCGGGTCGGTGAGGACCCGCCACCTCTCCGGGTGGGGCTGCTGATCCGGCTTCTTCGCCCCCAGCTCCAGCAGGCGGGTCTCGGCCTCGTCCAGGTCCGCCTCGACCTCGAAGCAGAGATGGAGCTGCTGCGGGACGTCCGGGTCGGGCCAGCTCGGAGCGCGGTAGCCGTCGACCCGTTGGAAGCCGACGAGGACGTGACCCTCCCGGTGGAGACTCGCGAAGTCGGCGTTCGACTTCGGGTGCGGTGCGAGGCCGGTGGCCTGCTGATAGAAGGTCGCCAGGGCCGGCGGATCAGGGCAGTCGAGGGTTATCGCACTCAACTTCATCTGCATGGACGCGTCGCCTCCAGGCCGCTGACGGATCTTCGTGGCACACACCTTAAGGCAGCTGTCTTTCGACATCTGCGCAAGCGCTACGGGCAGCACGTCGCCCGCGGCCCTGCGCGAGCGGGCGCCGAACACCCGGGTGTTGATCCTTACCCCCTTCGACAGCGAGAGCGACGTACTGCCGGCGATCGAGGTGGGCGCGGTCGGATACCTCTCGGCGTGCGTGACCGTGCCTCGGCGGTGGCCGAGGGCTACCGTCGTCGCCTGCTCGTCTGAGGGCCACCGTCGTCGCCTGCTCGTCTGACGCCCGGCCGCGAGACACCGGAGGGCAGGGCCGCAGGGGGCGGTGGGGTCTCATTTGGCCACGAAGGCCCTCAGAGGGGAGAGGCCGGTCATGCTGACCTGCAGACCCCGCAGCTTCGCCGAGTGGAGGTACGTGCGTGTCGGCACGTACGCGGGGACGGCCGCCACCTGTGCCAGCAGCAGTTCGTTCACGTAGGACCACTGGCTGCCCGCGTCGCTGAGGGACTCCACGTTCCGGGCGGCGTCGATCCTCTCGTTGACCTCCTCGTTGTTGAAGCGGCCGTAGTTGCTCGATGCCGGGTAGGGCGGGTGGCGGCCGTCGAAGTAGTCGGGCAGGAAGGTGGACGCGGTGGGCAGCCCGCTGCCGACGGCGATGCGGTACAGGTCGTACTTGCCGTCGCGGATGCCGTCCCAGAACTCGGTTCTGCCGACCTTCTTGATGGTCACGTCGATTCCGGCCTTCTTCAGCCCCGCCTTGACCGCCTCGGCGCGGTGCGCGTCGGCGACGCTGTCGTCCCGGAGGGCGAGTGTCAGGCGGAGACCGGTCAGACCGCTCTCGATGAGGAACTTCCGGCCCTCGGCGGGGCTGCCGTTCGGGCCCCATCCGCCCAGCCGGTGTCCGGGCGCCCCGACGACGTCGGGCGGCACCAGGCCCTCGGCCGGAGTGCCGTTCCCGCCACTGGCGCGGCGGACGTCCTCGGCGGGGAGCGCGGCCGCGATGGCCAGCCGAGCCTTGTGGTTCTTCACCCGGGCGGCATTGATCACGTACGACTGGACGTACCAGGTGGGGCCCTGGACGGACTTCAGCGCGCCGCCCTCGGTGCCCGCCTGTCCGGCCGTGAAGAGAGGCTCGTCGGAGCCGCTGAAGGTCGCCACGGCCCTGCCCTTCGCCGACTCCGCGGCGAGGCGGAAGCGGAGCTGCGGGAGGGGGATTCCCGTCTCCACCGTGTAGCCGTCGGGGTACGCGGTGCGGACCGGATCGGTGTTCCGCTGCCAACGGGGGTTGCGGGTGAGGGTGAGGGCCTTGCCGGCGGTGAAGGCCGCGGCCTGGTACGGGCCGGTGCTCGGCAGCCCGGCGCCGGCCTTCGCGTCCTGCCCGGAATCGGCGGCCCCCTCGGGCATCGGCGCGGCCGTCGGACTCGCGAGGGCGACGTTGAAGTCCCAACGCGCATCGTCGAGATGGAAGACGACGGTGCGGTCGTCCGGCGTCTCGATCGCACCGCGCCGCACCGCGCCCGTCTTCGGGCCGTAGAGGAAGTCCCGTACCGTACGGTCGCCCTCCGACAGCTCCGGCCTGGTGGTCCGCTCGATGGCGTACCTGAAGTCCCTGGCGCGTACGGGGGTTCCGTCGCTGTAGACGAGACCGGGCTTGAGCGTGAACGTCCACTCCCGGCCGTCCGTCGAACGGCCCGCGTCCGTCGCGAGGTCGCCGACGAGTTTCACGTACCCGCTCTCGTCGGTCTTGAAGGCGGTGAGACGCCGATGGAGGAGGTCGGCCACCTGCTGGTGGGTGCCCGGTGCCATGCGGCCCGGATCGATCGTGGCGAGGGCGTTCGGTTCGAGGACGGTGACTGTGCCTCCCTTGCGCGCTCCGTCGACGACGGGGGCGGGACCCTGGGAGTCGTCCGCGGAGCCGATGCTGAGGTACCTGGTCCTTGCCACCGGGGACACACTGGCGCCGGGAGCAGCCGCGTCGGAAGCGCTGCCGCCACCGCCTCGGCCCGTGCCCCCCTTGAACGGGTCGACCACCACGAGGGTCGCCACCAGCGCGCCGACGGCCACCGCCACGCCCGCGCCCACCCACCGGGCCCTGGTGCGCGAACCGCGCTGCGGGGGCGGCGGGTCGACGGAGCCCGGGTCCCGGGACGTGGCGGAGGACGGTGCGGTGGGTGCCGTCACGGTCGGCGGCGGCGAGATCGTGCGGGGGAACGCGGCGGGCGGCGACGACGCGGGGGCCGGCGGCGCCTGGGGCATCGGGGGCAGCGGCGGGGCGAGGCGGAAGGAGTCGGTGTCGGGGGACGGAGCAGGTGCCGGTACCGGTGCGGGAGGCCCGGCGGGGGCCGACGCGCCGCCCAGCGACTCGAAGGCCTCCAGCGCCTGCTGGGCGTCCGGCCGGTCGCGCGGCTGTTTGGCCAGCATCCGCACGACGAGTTCGTCCCATGCGGGGGGCAGGTCCGGGCGGCGCACCGAGGGGGCCTGCGGGGTCTCGTACACGTGGCAGTGCATGAGCGAGGCAGCCGAACCGGTGTCGAACGGCGGCTCACCGACCAGCAGTTGGTGGACCATGCAGCCGAGCGAGTACACGTCGGAGCGGCCGTCGTCCGAGGCCCGGGTGAAACGTTCCGGTGCCATGTAGTGCAACGTTCCCACCGGAGCGTCCGAAGTCCCGGTCAGATACCCGGCCCCGGCTGTGGCGTCGAGGAACTTGGCGATGCCGAAGTCAAGGACCTTGGCCGTGCCCTCGTCCGTCACCACCACGTTCGCGGGCTTGATGTCCCTGTGCACGATGCCGGCCCGGTGGGCGGTGACCAGTGCGCGGCAGACCTGCGCGCCGATCGCGGCGACCCGGACGAGCGGCGGGGGGCCCGCGTCCCTCAGGAGATCCCGCACGGTCCGGCCGGACAGCAGCGGCATCACCAGGTACGGGACGCCGTCCGCCGTCCCGTGGTCGTAGACGGGCACGATGTACGAGCTGTCGAGAGCAGCGGCGGCGCGTGCCTCCCGCTCGAACATCGCGAGCAGCCGCTGCCCCTCGGCGGGCGACGTGCCGGGCGGCATGTTGAGGACCTTGACGGCGACCTGTCGACGCAGGCGCACGTCCTCGGCCCGCCACACCTCACCCATGCCTCCCGCACCGACACGTTCGACCAGCGCGTACCGCCCGTCCAGAACCGAGCCCCGCATCAACCCGCCCTCATCCGCCAGTGGGAACGTGCACTCCACCACGTCCGTCGGTGGGAACGCGCACCTGCCCACTGTGCACCCCCTGAACGTGCCTGTCCCCGTCCCCTGTTCTCCCGCTCGGTGCTCCACCGCCGGGCGCTGCACAACGGATTACCGGATCCGTCCCCGACAGGAGGGCGAATCCCGCAAACCGATCACGACTCGATACACGACCGGCCGTCGGTGACGCACCCGCCCAGGAGCGGCGCGGGCCTCCGGGACCGGCTCCCGCCGCTCGGCCGATGGCTGGCTAGGATCGGGCGACTCACTGATTCCGGGGGAAACCATGCTCATAGCCACTGTCCGTCGCGCCGCCGTCCTCGGCGCGGCCCTTGCCGCGCTCACCGTGTCCTGCGGACCCACGTCCTCGCCGGAAGGGTCGGCGACCGCAGCGCCCTCGGCCGACGCGGCCACAGCGGCACCGTCCGACGCCGGTTCGCCGTCCGAGGTCCCGAGTGCCGGGGGCGACCGCGCGGCCGGTGAGGGGGCAGTGCCCGACACCGGGGCAGAGGCCGCGGTGACGCCCGGACCCGAACGAGTACGGGACGCCTTCGCCGGACTCCAGGCGACGCTCAACGACTCGTGCGAGACGCCGGGCGGCTGCGGGTACTTCCTGGGGCGCGTCAATGAGGAACTCATGGGCCTCAAGGCGTCGATGAAGGCCGACCCCAAGGGCCCCGGCCACTTCTCCGAGCCCCTCGCCTGGATCAAGGCGCTCGACGCGAAGCTCGGCACCGACCGCGGGACGGCGAACCTCACGAAGCACAAGACCTCGTTGCTCGGCACCCGCGACAAGATCAACACGTGGATGCAGGGACACCCGGACGACTACCGCTGATCACCCCCCGGCTGAGGAAAACAGGCGGACTGGGCCACCGTCAACGGGAATTCTTCTCCCAGAAGGCACGGCCGACGCGAGGTGCGGGTTCAGCCGACGCACGTGATCTCTTTCACACGTGATCACCCTTTTCCACCCGCGCTCCGGGATGTGAGGGTCCATGTGTCATCGCCCTCCCCGACCAGGGGGGCGGACCACGAACTCGCCTCCCTGACCCGGGGGCGAGGTATCGAACAACAGGGGAAAACACACGTGCGCAAGACCACCACACGTCGTATAGCGCTGTCCGGAATCGCCGCTGTCACCAGCGCCGCCATGCTCGCCACCGTGGCTCCCAATGCCATGGCCGCCGACCGCACCACCCGGGGGAACACCACTACGGCGGCCGTGGCCGCCGACGCGCAGACGCCGGCGATCACCGCCGAGCAGCGCCGGTTCATCGAGGACGGGATGGGCCCGGAGGCCCTCGCCGAAATCGAGAAGGGGATGAGCCAGAACCCGTCCGGCGGCATCCAGACCCGCGCGTTCCCGATCGCCGCCGTCGCCATCGGTGCGGCCGCCTGGTGCGCGAAGGGCGCTCTGGCCAGCATCCCGACGTCGGTCCTCAGCGACATCGCGGCAGGCAAGGCGTCCAGCAAGAAGACCTACGTCCGGAACGCCATCATCGGCTGCATCGGCGGCGAAATCGGCGGCGTCGTCTGGAAGTTCCTGCCCGGCTGGGTGAAGAACAAGGCCATCAACATGGTGATCGCCTTCATCATCAAGTACATCCGCTAGCATCGCCCGGCACGACGAGCTCATGAGGTAAGCATGGCCTACATGTTCATTTTCGGCTGCTTCCTCCTGCTGGGCGTAGTCAGTTCGCTGGCGGCGCGCGTGGGGTACCGGGGAACCGTCTGCGACAGGTCCGACGGGTACGAGGTCCCCGCCGAGGTGAAGTCCGATCCCGCGCTGCGGAAGCGGGCGAACAGCCTGGTGGCGTTCTGGTGCACCGGGGCCGCGGCCCTCAGCTTCGCTCCTCTGGTACCGATCGGGAGCGTCATCCTGAGCGACGGCGGCAAGTCGGTCTCCACCTGGGGCCTCGCGGTCTTCGCCCTCTACGGCCTGGTCGTGGTGATCGTGGGGGCGTACCCCTTCGAGAAGATCAAGCACCTCGGCGGCTCCGGCCGGCGCTGAACGAAGATGCCCCCAGGACCGGGCCCGGTCCTGGGGGCATCGCCGTGTCACGTGGATGCGGCGAGGGTCTGAACTCCGCGGCGGAAGCGCGCTGTTGGTGAGACGCCGTTCGGCCTGCCAGTACGCGTGCGGGGTCCCATGTCCGTTCCTGCCTGTCGGTCCGTCGGGCCCGGTCAGGACCGGGCGATCGGTGCCTGGAGTTCCGTCACCCAGTCGTTCTGGTCCGCCGGGCACTCCAGGTTGACCTCGCGGGGGTGGCCGGCGGAGCGGTGGCCGTGGGCGTCGATCCAGCGGCCCAGCGTCTGCACCGGCGTCAGGACGGCCGCCATCGGCCCCCGGTGCACAATCGTCGCCGCCGACTCCACGGGCGGCAGGTCCACGACCCGCAACCTGCCGTCGTCCCGTACGGGAACCGCCACCTGCACGCCCGCGTGGACGAGGATGCCGCTCCCGGGAACGTCCTCGTAGTACGTGACGCCGGGTCCGGACGGGGTGATGCCCGCCTCGCCGAGGAGCGCGAAGAGTTCCTCGTACAGCGGCTGGATGACCGCTGCGACGTTGTCGAACCCCGTTGCCAGGCCCCTGAGTTCGGCGATCCGGATGCTCGGCAGGCTCTTCACGACGACATCGTTCGTGGGCATGTGCCCCTCGCTCTCGATCGACCGGAGCCTCGCCTCGACCTGCGTCAGCCTGTCCGCCGCCGCCGTCATCGCCGCCTCCAGCTCGGCCTGCCGCAGCCGCAGCATGGCGCGCAGTTCCTCGACGGTGACCTTCTCGTCCAGGATCTCCCGGACCTGCGACAGGGTGAAGCCGAGGTCCTTCAGCGCGATGACCCGGTTGAGACGGGCGAGCTGGGCGGCGGTGTAGTGCCGGTAGCCGGTGGCGGGGTCGACCCGGGCGGGGTGCAGCAGGCCGGTCGCGTCGTAGTGACGCAGCATCCGGACCGACACCCGCCCGAGCCGGGCGAAGTCTCCGATGGTGAACATGATGTCTCCGAGCTGACCGCCTGACACGGTGTGAGAGTCAAGCCGCCGGGCAGGTCCGGCCCTCGGTCAAGAGGGCGCGGGGGTGGCCGACTTCGAGCCGTTGCCGCCGACCGTGCCGGTAGGAGGCCAACGTGCCGGTAGGTGAGGGCGGGCCGCGGAGCCTTTCCGCTCACCGCTGTCGCAGCTGTTCCCATTGCCCGTGGGTCAGCTCGTACTCGACCTCGCCCTGCTCAGAGCCTGCGATGGGGTCCGGCCACTCCCCGGTGAAGTGCCGCAGGAAGGTCAGGCCGGACTTCTCCATCACGCGCCGGGAGCCGGTGTTCACGGTCATCGTGTTCGCCGTCACCCGCTCCGTGCCGAGGTCCGTGAAGCCCTTGTCGATCAGTGCGCGCGAACCCTCCGTCGCGTAACCGCGGCCCCAGGAGGTCTTGTTGAGCCGGTAGCCCAGCTCCACGACGGTGGCGTCGTCGTCCGACAGCGGCCGGAACTCGAACCAGCCGAGGAAGGCCCCGGTGGCCCGCTCCTCGGCCGCCCAGAACCCGCGCTCGCCCGTGCACGGATGGGTGTGCAACAGGCGGGGGAGTGAGCGGCTGCGGATCGTCTCGCGGGCGGTGGGTTCGCCGCCGTTGATGAAGCGCATCACGGCGGGATCGTTGTCGAGGGCGACGAGGTGGTCGAGGTCGGCCTCGGTGTCCGTGAAGGGCCGCAGGACGAGGCGGTCGGTCGTCAGGAAGGGCACGGTCTGCATACGGCGATCCTCGCGGGAGCGAAGAGGGGAGGCCAGTGGATTCGGGTACGAGGGTGAAGCGGGGGCCGGGGGAGGAGCGGGGGCCGGGGGAGGCGCGGGCCGCGGGTGCGAGGGCCGGGTGCTACTGGCCTCCCGCCAGCGCCTTCTCGACGCGCTTCGCCTGGTCCTCCGCGAAGTGTTGCAGGCCCTCCGCGTCCTCGCTCCGGTACTCCTGCGAGATCGCGACCACCGTCGTACCGACCCGGAAGTGGATGACGCGCAGAGCGTTGGTGTCGTCCTCGCCGGCCTTCACATAGGTGTACGCGTTCCCGACCGGGGGCCCGTCCTCCCGGCGCGCGTCGTCCGCGAGTTCGGTCTGCCGGGTGTACCCGGTGACCGCCGCGTCCTTGCTGCCGTACGCCTTGACGCTCGTACCGACCAGCGCCCCCGAGCTGTCCGTGTAGTTGCCGACGCCCTCGAAGGTCAGGCCCTCGCACGGGCCCTCGCAGGAGGCGGGCTGTGCCGTGATGCCGCCGTTGTCGCCCTCGGCGTCCTCCGTCCAGCCCGTGGGCAGGTCCTCGCCGCGGAGGAGGACGGCGGCGAGTGCCTTGGCGTCCTTGAAAGACGTGGCAGGGTCGGGGAGGTGGGGCTGTTCCGACTGGAGCTGGGAGCCGCCCTTGCCGTCCTCGGCGCCGGGCTCGTCGGATGTACCGCTGCATGCCGACATGGCCAGCAGGAGGGCTGCCGTCGCCGTGCCCACCCAGATTCGCCGGGAGCCCATCACACGTACCTCTTCATCTCTGCCTCACATGCGTACAACGGGCAACCTACACAGGTGTCGGCCACCCCGTGCGACGGCTTCGTATCATCGGACGCATGACTGCCGAGTCCGCAGGTACCCCCGCGCGTCGCCGTCCGTTGCGCGCTTCCGACGCCGACCGCGACGCCACCGTCGAACTGCTGAGGGAGGCGGCCGCCGAGGGCCGGCTCGACCTCGACGAACTGGACGAGCGGCTGGAAGCGGCCCTCACCGCCAAGACCGTCGCCGAACTCGGGCCGCTCACCGAAGACCTGGTACCGGACGGGCCGCCGGGCGGCGCCCTGGTCGCGGCCGACCCGCTGGTCCTCAAGGGCGGCGTCCACGGCGTCTCGCGGGTCGGCGGCTGGAACGTCCCGTCGAAGATCGTCGCGCGCGGCGGCATGGGCGGCGTCAAGCTCGACTTCACCCGCACCCGAGTGCGGCTGGCGGAGGTCGAGGTGGAGGTCTACGGAGAGATGGCGGGGGTCACCGTCGTCGTCCCCGAGGGCTGGGCCGTGGACAGCGACGGCGTCGACCCGGGCCTGGGCGGCATGCGGAACAAGGTCACGGGAGAACGCCGTCCCGGCACCCCCTTGATCCGGCTCGTCGGCGCGGGCGGCGCGGCAGGTGTGACCGCCCGCCACCCGGGCCCCTGGGAACGGCGGAAGCTGCGCAAGCAGCTGGGTAGTTGAGGCCGAAGGGCGCGTCGGTGGGCCGGTCTACTTGGCCTTGTCCTCCGCCAACGTGTGCGCCACCAGGGCGTTCGCGTGCCCGTGACCCAAGCCGTGCTCGGACTTCAGCCACGCGACCAGCTCCATGTGCTTGGTCAGCGGCGAGCTGCGGACCATGTCCTGCCACTCGGCGACGGGGCGGCCGTACTTCGCCTCGATGGAAGGGAAGTAGCTGGCGGGGCCCTTGACGGCCGGCTTGGCGTGTGTGTTCTCGGTCATGGACGCATCCTGGCACCCACCACTGACAACGACCTCCGGAACGGAATCGATCCTCACCCGGACCCCCAGCCGCACGCCCCACCGGGTCAGAGCCCCTGCCTCCGCCTCCAGTACGTGCCGCGCCCGCAGTCGCGGCATGCCCAGCCGCCCCGTGGGCATCGTCCGTACCGCCAGTACGCGCAAATCACGTCCCAGGTAGGCAACTTCGAGCGGAAAGCTCATCCCGAACGTGTGGACGCTGTGCGCGGGCGTCAGCAGCATCGCCCCCTCGATACCGGACCGGCCGAGAAGGCCGCGTGCGCGGGTGCGACGGGTGGCGGCGATCTCCAGGGGAACGGGTGTCGTGTCGGCCCCGACGGTCAGGATTCCGGGAGCCGGTACTTCGGGCGGACGCATGGCGGGAGCGTAGGCGCGCTCGGACGCGGGGGCCAAGGGGGCGTGGGCTCAGCAGGCGTGTGGCCAAATAGGCGTGGGGCAGGCGGCTATGGGTCCACGGGCCCATGACCACCGCCGCCCCCGGCCCTAGGGTTGACGCGTGTCCGTCACCGTCGCCCTGACCACGGCCGCCGTCCTGTGGGGGGCCGCCGCGGGGCTCCTCGTGCCGCGCGCCGCCCACCGGCTCTCCGTCGAGCCCGACGAACCCTGGCGCGCCGTCTGCCCCGCCGGACACCCCTTCACCGGGGTCGCCGGGGGCTGGCTGGGCACCGTGCGCTGCGTGGACTGCGTGGGAGCGGCGAGAGTGGCGGCGGGGCGCGCGCGACCGTCACCTGGGCCCGTTCCGCCCGGCACCCGCAGTGGCCCCCTCCCTCCCGGGGGCCGACCCAGCACCCGGAGTGGGCCCCTCCCGCCCGGCACCCGCAAGGGCTCCCTCCCGCCCCGCACCCCGCCGGGCGCCCTTCCGCGCGACGCCCCGCCCGCTGCCCCGCCCGACGCCCCCTGCAGCCCCCCGTACGAGAAGACCCTCCGCTTCGTGCTGCTCGGGGGCATCGTCTGCGGTTCCCTCGCCTTCGCCACCGGCCCCCGGCCCGAACTGGCCGTGTGGCTGCTGCTCGCACCCTTCGCGCTGCTTCTCGCCGTCGTCGACCGGCGGGTGCACCGGCTGCCGGACGTGCTGACGCTGCCGCTGGCGGGCGCCGCGGCCGGTCTCCTGGGGGTGGCCGGGCTGCTGCCCGGCGACGGCGGGTCCTGGTTCGGCGCGCTGCTCGGCGGGACCGGTCTCGGCGCCATGTACTTCGTCCTGTTCCTCATCAATCCGGCCGGTATGGGCTTCGGGGACGTGAAGCTCGCACTGGGCATCGGGACTGTGCTCGGCTGGTACGGCTGGTCCGTCCTCTTCGCCGGGGCGATGGCCGGGTTCGTCCTGGGGGCGCTGTACGGGCTCGGGCTCATCCTCACGCGGCGCGGCGGGCGCAGGACGGCGATTCCGTTCGGGCCGTTCATGCTGGCCGGGGCGTGGGCGGGACTGCTGCTGGGGGGCCTGGGGGCGGCAGGCTGAAAGTCGACAGAGAGCCCGGGGGACGCGTGCGGCGGAAGTCTCCGCGAGGGGGCGAACCGCGGCCATTCGTGAGAAATTGCGAAGGAGGGTCGGCCCCGGGGCGTCGGCGGGCGGCCTCGGCCGCCGTGCACGCGCCGCATGCGCCGTACGCGTCGCATCCGCGGCACCCGCTCTGCGCCCCTCTTCCGCGACCATCCCGAGTGCCCCCGAGTTCCACCGAGTGGAGTGAGAGTTCATGACTGACGAGGACGAGTCGGACCTGCTCGCCGAACTGCGCCGCCCCCGCCCCTACCCGGCGGTCTCCGTCACCCTTCCCACCCACCGCCACCGGCCGGAGAACCAGCAGGACCACATCCGGCTGCGCAACCTCCTCGGTGAGGTCGAGAAGCGGCTGGCCGACGACCCGGAGGTGAGCCGCGAGCAGGCCGCCGCCGTCGTGCGGCAGCTGACCGAAGCCGTCGACGAGCTGGACCCGGAGCACTTCCTGGAAGGCCTGGTGCTGTTCGCCGCCGCCGACGAGGCCCGTACGTACCTGGTCAGCGCGGAGGTGCCCGAGCGCATCGTGATCGGCGACTCGTACCTGACCCGCAACCTGGTGGCCGCCTCCGCGCGGCAGATCCCGTACCTCGCGCTGATCCTCAGCACCGGGGAAGTGCGGCTGTGGCACGGCGTCGGGTACGAACTGCACGAACTCGACCACGACGAGGCGGGCTTCCCGGTCGTCTCCTCCGGCGCGGAACGCGACGGCGCGCCCACCAGGAGCGGCGACCACGCCGCCGAACAGGACTTCCGCAACATGCTCGCCGAAGCCGACCGCAAGCTCACCCCGCTGCTCCAGGAAGCGGCGCTTCCGGTGGTGCTCGTCGGGCTGCGGCAGCACATCGCCACCTTCCGCGAGCTGTCCCGGCACGGGGCGGTGCTGGCGACGGACCTGGAGGTGGGCGGACTGCTCCAGACGACTGCTGCCGAACTCGTCGAGCAGCTCGCCCCGGCGCGGTCCGCGCTCGCCGCCATCGACGCCGAGGAGGCGTTGAAGGCGCTGGACGCGGCACGCAGCGGGCGGCGCTACTCCGCCGGCGTCCAGGACTGCTGGCAGACGGCCCGCGAGGGGCGGATCGGGCACCTGGTGGTGGAGGAGACGTTCCGGGTCTCCGCGCGGCCGGAAGAGGTCGAAGGGGCCCCACGGGCCTCCCTGGTCCTGACCGGGCCCGACTCCGAAGGGGCCGAGGACGACATCGTGGACTCGCTGGTCGAGCTGGTGCTGGAGGCGGACGGCGACGTGACGTTCGTACCGGAGGGCGCGCTGGGCGAGGCCGGGGGGATCGCGGCGGCCCTGCGCTACTGAGCCGGGCGCGGGAACGGTCCGGCGTGGGCGCCGCAGCCGCCGGGCACGGGTGCCGGAGCCGCCGGGCACGGGTGCCTGAGCCGGCGGGCGGGGCGGAAATCCCCGAGCGGGAGCAGAAACGTCAATCCCGCGACGTTGGCGACACCCCCGACGGGTGGAAGTCCGACCGCCCGCCCGAGCGGCCGAAAGGCGCCCGGATGCCAGCTGCCACAAGGGATTCCGCCCCTTGCGGGGTGCACACCGGCAACTCCGGAGAGTAATTATTCGGCGTCCTGGTGCGCAGCATCACTTACGAAGGGTTATGGTGGAAACCCCCCCTCGGGCCGGTCCGTATCCCCCCCACGGACCGGCCCGTTTTTTGTCTCCGTTCGGCGCCCCACGGTTCCGAAAGGACCCGTAACGCGCCGAACGTCCCTTCCCACGCAGCCGCACCCCCCGGGCGTGTCAGCCCCGGTCGGCCCAGATGTTCGTGCCGGGCGTGGACACCGCGAAGGAGTCGATCTCCTTCAGCTCCGCGTCCGTGAGCGCCGGAGCCCCGAGCGCCGCCACGTTCTCCTCCAGCTGCTTCACGCTGGACGCCCCGATGAGCGCCGACGTCATCCGCTCGTCCCGCAGCACCCACGACAGCGCGAGCTGCGCGAGGGACTGGCCACGCCGCGAGGCGATGTCGTTCAGGCCGTTGAGACGGCGCAGGACCTCCTCGCTCAGCAGACCCGGGTCCAGGGACTTGCCCTGGGTGGCACGTGAGCCCTCCGGGATGCCCTTCAGGTACTTGTTCGTCAGCAGGCCCTGCGCCAGCGGCACGAACGAGATGCAGCCCATGCCCGCCTCCTCCAGGGTGTCGAGCAGGCCGTCGTCCTCCGTCCAGCGGTTGATCATCGAGTACGAGGGCTGGTGGATGAGCGGGCGCACCCCCATCTCACGCAGCAGCCGCGCGGCCTCTGCGGTCTGCTCGCTGTTGTACGACGAGACGCCCACGTACAGCGCCTTGCCCTGCTGGACGGCCGATGCGAGCGCTCCCATGGTCTCCTCAAGAGGAGTGTCCGGGTCGAAGCGGTGCGAGTAGAAGATGTCGACGTAGTCGAGACCCATGCGGTTCAGCGACGCGTCCAGTGAGGACAGCAGGTACTTGCGGGAGCCCCACTCGCCGTACGGGCCGGGGTGCATCCCGTAACCCGCCTTCGTCGAGACGAGCAACTCGTCGCGGTACGGCGCGAAGTCCTGCGCGAAGATCTTGCCGAAGTTGGACTCCGCCGAGCCGGCCGGCGGGCCGTAGTTGTTCGCCAGGTCGAAGTGGGTCACACCCAGGTCGAAGGCGCGGCGCAGGATGGCGCGCTGCGAGTCGAGGCTGCGGTCGTCGCCGAAGTTGTGCCACAGGCCCAGCGAGACGGCCGGGAGCTTGAGGCCGCTGCGGCCGGAGCGCCGGTACTGCATCGTGTCGTAGCGGTCGTCGGATGCGCGGTAGTGCAGAGAGTCGTCAGTCACGATCACCTCCCTATCACGTACGCACTTGTGACAGACCGGGTTGGGCCGCCGGGACCCGCGCGCAGTAATGTGACGCGCTCGGGCCCCCGGAAAACAGCACCGGAGCACATACCGGCCGACCCCCAGAGGTCCGGGCGCCCGGGAAGACGAGAGGGTGGAACGCTGTGAACCTGCGCGACCTGGTGTATCGGCTGTACGCACGCCGCGTGGAGGGCCGTCTCGACCACGCCCAGGTGCCCAAGCACATCGGCGTCATCCTCGACGGCAACAGACGATGGGCGAAGGCAGCCGGCGGCACCACGGAGCAGGGGCACAAGGCCGGCGCGAGCAAGATCCAGGAACTTCTCGGCTGGTGCGCGGAGACGGACGTCGAGGTCGTCACCCTGTGGATGCTCTCCACCGAGAACCTCGACCGGCCCGAGGCCGAACTCACCCCCCTGCTCTCCATCATCGAGGGCGCCGTCAAGGCTCTCGCCGCCGACGGCCGCTGGCGGGTCCACCACGTCGGCACCATGGACATCCTCCCCGCCCGAACGCAGGGTGTACTGAAGGAGGCCGAGCAGTCGACGGCGGACAACAAGGGAATACTGGTCAACGTCGCCGTGGGCTACGGCGGCCGCCAGGAAATCGCCGACGCCGTCCGCTCGCTGCTCCTCGAACACGCCGACAAGGGGACCTCCTTCGAGGAACTCGCCGAGATCGTCGACGTCGAGCACATCTCGGAACACCTCTACACCCGCGGCCAGCCCGACCCGGACCTCGTCATCCGCACCAGCGGTGAGCAGCGGTTGTCCGGTTTCATGCTGTGGCAGAGCGCTCATTCGGAGTACTACTTCTGCGAGGTCTTCTGGCCCGCCTTCCGCAAGGTCGACTTCCTGCGCGCCCTGCGCGACTACGCGGCCAGGCACCGGCGTTACGGTTCCTGACCGCTGCCCGTACCCCCTCGGCGTACCGAACATGCGCGAAGAGACGTCATATGCCTTGGCCATGACCAGGCATGGCCGCGCATGTTCGAGGGAATACCCCCTCCAGGTCGGCGTCCGGTCCACGGACGCCGCATCTCAGCGGACGGCTCGATGCCGCCCGCCCGGGAGGCCCTTTGCACCAGGACGACCACGCCAGAAATGACGCGGTAGTGGTGGCAAGGGCCGGTCACCGGCCCGCGCAGAGCGGCCGGAACCGGTCCCTTCCGCCCGCGACGTCGTCGCACCCCGACCTCAGTCCGAGGGGGTACGTCCTTCCGTGGTGAACAGCTCTAAGCGCCGCCTTCCCGACAGGCGCACCTACGTTCTCGACACCAGCGTCCTGCTGGCCGACCCCAGCTCGATGACCCGCTTCGAAGAGCACGAAGTCGTGCTCCCGATCGTCGTCATCACCGAACTGGAGGCCAAGCGGCACCACCCGGAACTCGGTTACTTCGCCCGGCAGGCCCTGCGCATGCTGGACGACTACCGCATCCGGTTCGGCCGTCTCGACGCCCCGATCCCGATCGGGGACCTCGGCGGTTCGCTGCGCGTCGAACTCAACCACTCCGATCCCGGCGTCCTTCCCGCCGGCTACCGGTTGGGGGACAACGACTCACGGATCCTCGCCGTCGCACGCAACCTCCAGGCCGAGGGGTTCGACGTCACCGTCGTCTCCAAGGACCTCCCGCTGCGCATCAAAGCCTCCTCGGTGGGTCTGCTCGCCGAGGAGTACCGCGCGGAACTGGCCATCACCGACTCCGGCTGGACCGGAATGGCCGAACTGACCCTCGAAGCCGACCAGGTGGACCTCCTCTTCACCGAGGAACGGCTCTACGTGCCCGAGGCCGCCGACCTCCCCGTCCACACCGGCCTCGTCGTCTCCTCGGAGCGCGGCAAGGCCCTGGCACGGGTCACCCCGGACGGTCAGGTCCGTCTCGTACGGGGCGACAGAGGCGCGTTCGGCATCCACGGCCGCAGCGCCGAGCAGCGCATCGCGCTCGATCTGCTGCTCGACCCCGAGGTCGGCATCGTCTCCCTCGGCGGACGGGCCGGCACCGGAAAGTCCGCCCTGGCCCTGTGCGCGGGCCTGGAAGCCGTACTGGAGCGGCAGGAGCACAAGAAGGTGATGGTCTTCCGGCCGCTGTACGCGGTCGGCGGGCAGGAACTCGGCTACCTCCCCGGCTCCGAGTCCGAGAAGATGTCACCGTGGGCGCAGGCCGTCTTCGACACCCTCTCGGCCGTCGCGGGCAAGGAAGTCATCGAAGAGGTACTGGGACGCGGCATGCTGGAGGTCCTGCCGCTCACCCACATCCGGGGACGCTCGCTGCACGACGCGTTCGTCATCGTCGACGAGGCCCAATCCCTGGAACGGAACGTCCTCCTGACGGTCCTGTCCAGGATCGGGGCGAACTCGCGGGTGGTCCTCACCCACGACGTGGCCCAGCGAGACAACCTCCGGGTCGGCCGGTACGACGGGGTGGTCGCCGTCGTGGAGAAGCTGAAGGGACACCCGCTGTTCGCCCACGTCACCCTCACCAGGTCCGAGCGCTCGCAGATCGCCGCCCTCGTGACCGAAATGCTGGAGGACCGCCAGATCTGACCGAAAAGGCATAAACGCACGGAAGTTGCGCCGCCCGGCCGGACTCGCGAGAAGCGCGAGATCCTAGCCGGGCGGCGTCGCGCGACGCGAGTACTTCCCTGAAACAACAGCCACAAAATCGATGTGACGTTTCACACGCAACCAAGAATTGATTACCGGCATGCCCTTCCGGCAGAGTCTTGCTTCCGTCAGGCCCCGCATACGGCACACCCGCACCTCCAGAGGTGCAACACCACCTAATTCAACAGATTGCGCCGTATGCCGCCCGAGTAACACGGAGCACTCCCACGGGAGTTGCCCACCGGGTCCGCGCCTCCCGTGACGTACCAAAAGGGAGTGCCAGCGCCAGGGGTGCGATTGCGTCCGCGAGGGTCACCGGTTCGGACGCTGCTGGAAGGAAACCGTGTGAGCCGGATCTCGGTTCGGGGATTCGCAGTGGCCTCCGCCACCGCAGTCACCACAGTCGGCGCCGTCGTGGGCGTCGCATCGGGCGACCCGCAGTCGTCGAGCGACAACAACTTCGAGGCAGCCGCCGCCGACACGACTCTCCTCGCGGAAATCCCCGCCGGTCAGCACGCGCAGGTGGCGACCGCCTCCCTGGCGCAGCAGGCCGACGTCCAGGCCGCCGCCGTCGACGAAGCCGCGAAGAAGAACGCCGAGGAAGCGGCCCGCATCCAGGCCGCCTCCGACGCCAAGGCCAAGAAGGAAGCGGCCGACAAGAAGGCCGCCGACGAGAAGGCGGCCAAGGAGAAGGCCGAAAAGGCCGAGAAGGAAGCCAAGGAGCGCCAGGAGCAGGGCGAAGTCGCCTCCCGCTCGGCATCCCGCGACGCCTCCTCCTTCGAGCCGCAGACCTCCTACACCGTCGCCGAGGTCAAGGCGATCGCCCGCCAGATCGTCCCGGCCGGCCAGTTCCAGTGCTTCAGCACCATCGTGAACCACGAGTCCACGTGGAACTACAAGGCCGTGAACCCCTCCTCGGGCGCCTACGGCCTCGTCCAGTCCAACCCGGGCTCCAAGATGGCCTCGGTCGCCCCGGACTGGCGGACCAACCCGGCCACCCAGATCCAGTGGGGGCTCAACTACATGAACGAGCGCTACGGCAGCCCCTGCGGAGCCTGGGACTTCTGGCAGGACAACCGCTGGTACTGACAGCGCCGAATACGGGTACTCGATCACCCGGGCACTCAACTCCGCGGAGCCCCCCACCGTCATACGGTGGGGGGCTCCGCACGTGTACGGTCGGGTCCGACCAAATTCGCCGTGGGGCGTCGGGGTGGGAAGAGGAAACATCATGTCGAAGACGCCTGGATGGCTCGGCGGGCTCGGGTCGCGGCTGACCCACATGGGAGACCGGCTGGAGGAACGCCGCGCCGAGGCCGACGCCGACCCGGACGCGGTCGCCGTCCCGGAGAACGGCGTACCCGACCACCACGACCTCGAACACGTCCCGCCGCCCCCGGACTACGCCCCCGCCGTCCGCGCCAGGCCCGAACCCGCCGACGCGGTCCCCTGGGGCATGAGGGTCGCCGCCGAAGCCGGCTGGCGGCTGCTGGTCCTCGCGGGCACCATCTGGGTACTCGGCCAGATCATCAGCCAGGTCCAGCTGGTCGCCTTCGCCTTCATGGGCGCCCTCCTGATCACCGCACTGCTCCAGCCCACCGTGGCCGCGCTGAAGAGGGTGGGCCTGCCGCGGGGACTGGCGACCGCGCTCACCGCGATCCTCGGCTTCGTCGTGATCGGCCTGATCGGCTGGTTCGTGGTCTGGCAGATCATGGACAACGCCGAAGACCTCTCGGCACAGGTCCAACAGGGCCTCCAGGACCTGCGGACCTGGCTGCTGAACAGCCCGTTCCACGTCACCGAACAGCAGATCAACGACATCACCAAGAACCTCAGCGACGCCATCGGCACCAACACCCAGGAGATCACCAGCGCGGGACTCCAGGGCGTCACCGTCATCGTCGAGATGATGACCGGAATGCTGCTCGCGATGTTCTCCACCCTCTTCCTGCTGTACGACGGCAAGCGGATCTGGGAGTGGACGCTCAAACTGATCCCCACCCAGGCCCGCCCCGGCATGGCGGGCGCCGGCCCGCGCGCCTGGCGCACCCTCACCGCGTACGTACGCGGCACGGTGATCGTCGCCCTGATCGACGCCATCTTCATCGGGCTCGGCCTGCACTTCCTCGACGTGCCGATGGCGGTGCCGCTCGCCGTCCTGATCTTCCTGTTCGCGTTCATCCCGCTGGTCGGCGCGGTCATCTCCGGCGCGCTGGCGGTCGTCGTCGCGATCGTCACCAACGGGCCGTTCATCGCCCTCATGGTGCTGATCGTGGTCCTCGCGGTGCAGCAGATCGAGGGTCACATCCTCCAGCCGTTCATCCTGGGCCGAGCGGTACGGGTGCACCCGCTCGCCGTGGTCCTCTCGGTCGCGGCAGGCGGCCTCGTCGCCGGGATCGGCGGAGCGGTGGTCGCGGTACCGATAGTCGCCGTCCTCAACACGGCCATCGGCTACCTGCGCTCGCACGCCAAGGAAAGCGCCCTGCGGGCCGCGCCGAAGCCGCACGGGGCGACAGCGATCGACGTGGCGCCGACACCGACCCCGACACCGGCCCCGACCGCGACGATCACGACACCGGGCGCGGGGCCGACACCGGCACCGGGCGCGCCCTCCCCGGCACCGCCCTCCCCGGGCGCGCCGGACGGCGACACCCGGTGATATCCGAGCCCGAACTCGTCGGCGGAGCGGACGTGTCGCCACCGCTCGAAACCCTCCACTCGGGCGGCGACCCCGCTCCGCGCACCCAGGAGGAACCGCGCCGGCCCTGGCTGTGGGCAGTCGGCGGGGCCGTGCTCGCGTCGGCGCTGTGGGCGGGCGGGCTGTACGCCTTCGAACGCGACGGGGGACCCGACCAGCGGGGCTACGGGGTCACGGCGGAAACCTGTGAGAAGGCGCCGCTGAGCGCGATCACCGAGCGGTTCGGCGCACGGGACCGGCCCGCCGACAGCTCCGAGCGGTTCGAGGACCCGGCCTACGACCGGTCGGTCTGCCAGATAGGCCTGAAGTCGACGGACCAGCACACCCAGGGCTGGCCGACCACCTATCGGGCCGGGCTCGTCATCGAGCAGCACCGCAGAACCGACCCGGGGCCGGAGCTGGAGGCCCGGCTCACCGCCGGCGAGTACGGCACCAAGCCGGACGTGACGCCGGTGGAGGGGCTGGGTGACCGGGCTTTCCACCTGACGTTCACGGAGGACTACTACGTCCAGGACGACAGGCAACTCGTGGTGCAGGACGGCGGCGTCGTCCTCGTCCTCTCGATCGACGGCAGCGTCGACTTCGAGGGTGAGGGGGAGGAGGTCACGCCCACCTACGCCGGTGTGCCGGAACTCCTGGAGAGCGACATGCGCGAGCTGATGACGATGCTCAAGAAGTAGCGGGTATACGTGAAGGGGCCCACCGGCTGTCCGAACAGCCGGTGGGCCCCTTCACACGTACGTACTCGGCACTACTCGGCCAGTACGGCCTCGGAGTCGAGGGTGACGCCGACCGCCTGGATCACCGAGGCGATCTTGACGGCCTCCTGGATGGTCTCGCGGGAGACGTCGGCCTTGCGCAGGACCTGCTCGTGCGAGTCCAGGCACTGGCCGCAGCCGTTGATCGCGGAGACCGCGAGGGACCACAGCTCGAAGTCGACCTTCTCGACGCCGGGGTTGCCGATCACGTTCATCCGCAGGCCCGCGCGCAGCGTCCCGTACTCCGGGTCGGAGAGCAGGTGGCGCGTGCGGTAGAAGACGTTGTTCATCGCCATGATGGCGGCGGCCGACTTGGCGGCCGTGTACGCCTCGGCGGAGAGGTTCGCCTTCGCCTCCGGCTCCAGCTCGCGCAGCACCTTCGGCGAGCGCGAGGCGATCGCGCAGGCGAGGACGGTGCCCCAGAGCTGCTGCTGCGGGAGGTCGCTGTTGCCGATGACCGAGCCCAGGTTCAGGCGGAGGTCCTTGGCGTAGTCCGGTACGGCGGACTTCAGTTCGTCGAGTGCCATGTCAGATGGGTTCCGTTCCGTGGTCCGTGCGCGGGCGTGCTGGTGTCGGGGGTTCTTACTCGCCCGAGAGCAGCGCGACCGGGTCCAGGGTGTCCTCGCCCTTGGTCCAGTTGCACGGGCACAGCTCGTCCGTCTGCAGCGCGTCGAGGACCCGGAGGACCTCCTTGGGGTTACGGCCGACGGAACCGGCGGTGACCATGGTGAACTGGATCTCGCCGTTCGGGTCGATGATGAAGACGGCGCGCTGGGCGAAGCCGTCCGCGCCCTCGATGCCGAGGTCGCGCATGAGTTCGTGCTTCGAGTCGGCGAGCATCGGGAAGGGCAGGTCGGTCAGGTCCGGGTGGTCCTTGCGCCAGGCGTGGTGCACGAACTCGGAGTCGCCGGAGAAGCCCAGGATCTGCGCGTCGCGGTCCGCGAACTCCTCGTTCAGCTTGCCGAACGCGGCGATCTCGGTCGGGCAGACGAAGGTGAAGTCCTTCGGCCAGGCGAACAGAACAAGCCAGCGACCCTCGAACGACTTGTGGGTGATCTGCTCGAACTCCTTGCCCTTCTCCAGAGAGACGCAGGCGCTCAGTTCGAACGGGGGAAGCTTGTCACCAACGGTAAGCATGGGGCTCCTCTTGGACGGAGAGGAAAGGCCGCTTTCGCAGCATTTCTGGGGGGTTGGACTTTGATCAGCCTGCCATGGAGTCACTGATCAGTGAAATCGGGTGAAGTGTAGACTTTGATCGACGAGGGTTATTGATCTAGAGCTCGTCGACGCGCACGCGGAGGTCCGGATCGACTGCCGTCGCATCCCCCCTCCGGGGAGAGAAGCCCGGACCCCGCACCGCCAGATGCCGATACGGAGCACAGTCATCGCCGCCAACAGCGCCAAGAAGCAGCCCACCCTGGCCCAGCTCAGGGCCTTCGTCGCGGTGGCGGAGTCCTTGCACTTCCGGGATGCGGCGGCTGCGATCGGGATGAGTCAGCCGGCGCTTTCCGGGGCGGTCTCCGCGCTGGAGGAGACGCTGGGTGTGCAGCTCGTCGAGCGGACCACGCGCAAGGTGCTGCTGTCGGCGGCGGGGGAGCGGCTGGCGGTGCGCGCGCGGGTGGTGCTGGAGGCGGTGGGGGAGCTGCTGGAGGAGGCGGAGGCGGTGCGGGCGCCGTTCACGGGGGTGCTGCGGCTCGGGGTGATTCCGACGGTCGCGCCGTACCTGTTGCCGACGGTGCTGCGGCTGGTGCGGGGCGCCTATCCCGAGCTGGATCTGCAGGTGTACGAGGAGCAGACGTCGTCGCTGGTGGACGGGCTGGCGGCCGGGCGGCTGGACCTTTTGTTGCTGGCGGTGCCGCTCGGGGTCCAGGGGGTGGTGGAACTCCCCCTGTTCGACGAGGACTTCGTGCTGGTGATGCCGGACGACCACTGGCTGGCGGGGCGGGAGGACATTCCGCGCGAGGCGCTGCGGGATCTGCATCTGCTGCTGCTGGACGAGGGGCACTGTCTGCGGGACCAGGCGCTGGACGTGTGCCGGGAGGCGGGGCGGGAGGACGGCGGGCCGGTCACGACGACGGCGGCCGGGCTGTCCACGCTGGTGCAGTTGGTGGCCGGGGGGCTGGGGGTGACGCTGCTGCCGCGGACGGCGGTGCAGGTGGAGGCGGGGCGGAATCCGGCGCTGGTGACCGGCTACTTCGCCGATCCGGCGCCGTCGCGGCGGGTGGCGTTGGTGATGCGGGCGGGGGCGGCGCGGGGGGAGGAGTTCGCGGAGTTCGCGGGGGCGTTGAGGGGGGCGTTGGAGGGGTTGCCGGTGCGGATGCTTTAGGGGAGGTGGGGTCGGGCGGGCACGGGGGGCTACGGGGGTACGGCATGCGGCCCCGCCGCCCGCGGGGGACGCGGGTGGCGGGGCGCCCGAAGGGGTTGCCGGGGGCTATTCCGTGCGGAGGCCGTCGGGGCGCATGAGGCGTAGCAGGACCGGCATGCTCAGGGCCGTTACCAGGAGCACCACGCCTCCCGCGATGCCCGACATGATCGCGATCGGGCCCCAGTCGATGCCGACCGACACGGCCGTCATCCTCTGCAGCACCATGCCCAGGACCACGCCGACCCCGATCGCCAGGGCCAGGCCCAGGGTCACCGGCACCGCTGTCTGCCACAGCACCGACCAGCCCAGCGTCGAGCGCCGGGTGCCGAACGCGACCAGGGCTGCGAGAAGCTTCTTGCGTTCCCTCAGCTGTTCCAGCTGGGAGACCAGGAGGCTCGCGCCGATCAGCAGCAGCACGCACGCCGCCCCGGCGAACATCCCGCGCTGGATCTGCTCGAAGCGATTCGCGGTCCTCGTCTCCGACAGGACAGAGACGTGGATCAGCGGGTCGGCCGTGTAGACGGCGTTGCGCACCAGGTCGGGTGCGTCCGGCACGGAGCCGTCGAACTTGACGTAGATGGCACGGACGTAGGCCTCGCGGGCCGCCGCGGGGACCGCGCCGGGGGTGGCGAGGATGCCGCCGCGCCGGTAGCCCTCCGGGCCTTCCTTGCTCTCGACGGTCGGCATGCCGGTGGGCAGGGTCCACGGAAGGGCCAGGCCGGTCGTCGGGCCGACCGTGGGGTCGATGTAGTAGCGACCGCCGGGCCTGAAGCCCGCGGGTGTGCTGGTGCCGTCCGTCTCGTTGCCGCGTGTCAGGAAGACGTCGCCGTCCTTGCAGGACGTCACGGCACCGAACTCGCGCAGGGCCGTACAGTCGCCCACGGTCAGTTCGGAGAATACGTCCGACGCTTCGGAGCTGCCGCCCAGGAACGCCTGGTCGACGGCGAGGGCGCGGGCCACTCCGGGGATGCCGGCGAGCCGTTCGGTCAGTTCGCCGGCTTTGTTATGGGCCCGGCTGTCCGGGCGGAGGTTTAACGACATGTTCGCCCGGGAGGTGTCGGCCCCGGTGTCGTCGGTGTAGCGGCCGGTGATGCCGCTGAGGAGCATCTGGAGGGCGATGGCTCCGGCGACCGCGACCGCGATGCCGTTGACCGTGCGTGCTGCGGTTCCGCTGCTCAACTGCATGCGCCGCACGGCGAGTTGCCAGGAGACAGGTCCACTGCCGAGTTGGGCGACGACTGCTTCGACCAGCCAGGGCAGCAGTGCGGTGACGCCGATCAGCAGCAGTGCGGTGCCGCCGATGACTTGTGGGCGGTTGAAGTCGCCGCCGTCGCCGCCCTGCCCGAACATCGGCAGCAGCAGGGCCAGTCCGACGGCCGGCAGCAGCAGCCGCCACCAGAGCCGACGGCGTACCGGTTTCGTGGTGCGGACCACGCCGAGCGGTTCGATGACGACGCCGCGCAGCGCGAGCAGTGTCACCAGGACCCCCGACGCGGGCACGGCGAGGCAGATCAGAAGCACCACCCAGGGCAGCGGCACGAGGTCGGCGGGGAAGACGCTGATCCGCTCCAGGGTGATCAGTCCGGCCGTGGAGCGGATCGCGAAGAACAGTCCGGCACCGACCGCCAGTCCGATCAGGGCGCCCGCCAGCGCCTCGCCCGCCGCGATCCGCCGGGTCATCCTTCCGTCGGCGCCGACCAGCCGCAGTGCGGCGAGCCTCCGGTCGCGTCGGTCGCCGCCGAAGCGCACGGCCGCGGCGATGAGGACGGCGACGGGGGCGAGCAGGACGACGCAGGCCACCAGTACCAGGAGCAGCAGGACCGGGTCCAGACCCTCCTGTTCCACGCCCTGGAAGGAGGAGATGCGGTGGGTCGATCCCGGGCGGTGGGCGAGGTCGTCGCTGCCCTGGTAGTAGAGGAGTTCGTGGGGTCCCAGGAGGCCTTCGTCGCCGATGACGGCGGTGACGGGGCCGTTCAGCCGCTTCCGCAGCAGTTCGCCCCCACCGGACTCCATGAGTTCCTTCAGGGCGGGGGAGACCGCCAGTTCGCCCGGTTTCGGGAAGGCGGTCAGGCCGGGTGGCAGGGGCGCCCGGGGCCCCTCGGGCCGCAGCATGCGGGCCTGGACCGGGTGGTCGAGGAAATCGGTGGAGAAGGAACCGACGAGGAGGGTGTCCGGCCCGGCCTTCTCGACCGAGTGGCCGCCGAACTCGCCGCGTGCGGCGCTGCGCTGGTCGCGGGCGGTCAGGGCGTTGGGGATGGCGGAGGTGATCAGCAGCAGGGCGACGCCGAGGCCGACGCCCACGGCGGTGAGGAGCGTGCGGGTCCAGCCCTCGCGTCCGCCGTTGACGGCGAACTTGACCCCGAGGCGCAGGTCGTCGAGTGCGCTCATCGGGTGAACTCCATACTGACGTCGCGCGATGTGCCGTCCCGTACGACGATCTCGCGGTCGGAGTAGGCGGCGACCCGTGCCTCGTGGGTGACCAGGACGACGGCGGCGTTGGTGGAGCGGGCGGCCTCGGTGAGCAGCTGCATGACGCGTTCGCCGTTGAGGGAGTCCAGGGCGCCGGTGGGCTCGTCGGCGAACAGTACGCGGGGTCCGCAGGCCAGGGCGCGGGCGACGGCGACGCGCTGGCCCTGGCCGCCGGAGACCTCGCCGGGGCGTTTGGGGCCGAGATCGTCGACTTCCAGGCGTTCCATCCAGGACAGGGCGGTGCGTTCGGCGTCCTTGCGGGGGGTGCCGGCCAGGCGGAGGGGGAGTGCGACGTTCTCGACGCAGGTCAGTTCGGGGACGAGCTGGCCGAACTGGAAGACGAAGCCGAACTCGCTGCGGCGCAGGGCGCTGCGTTCGCGGTCGGACATGGCGGACAGGTCGCGGCCGTCGTAGGTGAGGGTGCCGGAGTCCGGGGTGACGATTCCGGCGAGGCAGTGCAGCAGGGTGGATTTGCCGGACCCGGAGGGGCCCATGACGGCGACGACCTCGCCGGGGTGGATGGAGAAGTGCGCGCCGTCCAGGGCGGCGGTGGTGCCGTACGTCTTGCGCAGGTCGGTGGCGGTGAGGAGGGAGCCCGCGGGGGCGTGGCCGGGGGTGTTGTTCTGCGGGGGCTGATTGCTCAACGTCGTATCTCCGTGGCGAGGCGGTCCAGGCGGGCGGCGGTCAGTTCCAGCCACCGCAGGTCCGCTTCGAGGTGGAACAGGGCGTGGTCGCAGATCAGCTGGTCGGCGAGGTCGCCGCCGCGTTTGCGGTCGGTGAGTATGCGCATGAGGCGCAGGTGTTCGGCGCGCTGGGTGTCCAGCAGGGTGTCGGCGCTGCGGCCGGTGAGCAGGGCGAGGACGACCTTGGTGTAGAGGGTCGACTGGAGGTACGGCTCGGGCTTCTCGGGCTCCGCCAGCCACTGTTCGACGTCGGTGATGCCCGCGTCGGTGATGGCGTACCGCTTGCGTTCGGGGCCGGCTCCGGATTCGGTGCCGTCGACCTCGACGAGGCCGTTCTTCAGGAGGCGGGACATGGTGGAGTAGACCTGCCCGTAGTGCAGGGGGCGGTCGTGGCCGAACTTCTCGTCGAAGGCCCGCTTGAGGTCGTAGCCGTGGCGTGGGCCGGCCTCCAGGAGGCCGAGCAGGGTGTGACCGATGGACATGTCGAGCACTGTACACGGCGTGTATACATGCAGTGCATAGCAGTCGGAAAAAAGGAGTGGGGACCCTCGCAAAAGGGTCCCCACCTGCTAGTTCTCGTCCTCTGGCGGCCGTTTGGGCGGGCGGCCCCGTCGCGGCAGCGGGCCCGTGTGCCTGGGAAGGCGTCCCGCGTCCGAGAGCGAGGTGCGCAGCAGGAACTCGATCTGGGCGTTCGTGCTGCGCAGCTCGTCGGAGGCCCAGCGCGCCAGGGCGTCGTACACCTTGGGGTCGAGCCGGAGCAGTACCTGCTTGCGGGCCTCGCGCCGTGGCCCGGGCGCGGAGTTCCGCGCTCCGGCCGCCCGGTCCTCGGCCGCCGCGTCCGCCCGCTCCGGCCCCGCGTCGTCGCTCACTGGTAGAGCGACCCCGTGTTGATGACCGGCTGGGTGGCGCGGTCTCCGCACAGCACGACCAGCAGGTTGCTGACCATCGCCGCTTTGCGCTCCTCGTCGAGTTCGACGATGTCCTGCTCGGTGATGCGGGCGAGCGCCTGCTCGACCATGCCGACCGCCCCCTCGACGATCAGCTTGCGGGCGGCGACCACCGCGCCCGCCTGCTGGCGCTGGAGCATCGCGGAGGCGATCTCCGGCGCGTACGCGAGGTGGGTGAAGCGGGACTCGACGATGTGGACGCCCGCCGCTTCCACGCGCGCGTGCAGCTCGACGGCCAGCTTCTCGGTGATTTCCTCGGCGTTGCCGCGCAGCGAGAGCCCGGCCTCCTCGTGCGCGTCGTACGGGTACTCGATGGCGATGTGCCGGACGGCCGCCTCGGTCTGGGTGGAGACGAACTCCAGGAAGTCGTCCACCTCGAAGAGGGCCTGGGCGGTGTCCTCGACCCGCCACACGACGACCGCCGCCAGCTCGATCGGGTTGCCGTACGCGTCGTTGACCTTGAGGACGGCGGTCTCGTGGTTGCGGACGCGGGTGGAGATCTTGTTGCGGGTGGTGAGGGGGTTCACCCAGCGCAGTCCGTCGGTGCGGATGGTGCCCCGGTAGCGGCCGAAGAGCTGGACCACGCGGGCCTCGCCCGGCGCGACCATGTTCAGGCCGCTCATGGCGAGCAGCGACCCGAGAAAGAGCAGGATGCCGATGCCGATGAGGGCGAACTTTCCGCCGGCGGCGGCGATCGAGGCGCCGAGCACCACCAGTGCCACGGCCGCGACGACGCCGAGCAGGCCCAGCAGCAGGGCGAGCCCGCCGGGGATGCTGTGCGCCGGGAACTCGGTGACGCGGGGTGCGGGCATCTCCGGGAGGTCCGGCGAGCGGGTGTCGGAGCTGTCGGTGGGGCGGGTGGGGTCGGAGGGGTCGTGGGACGGTCCGTTGGCTGTGTGGGTCATGCGGTTCCCCGTTCTCTGAAGCACTTCACGCATGGGCGTCGCTCTGCCGGCCACGGTCACTGCTGAGCTAGCAAAGTGATATCACTTTAACGCGTCCCGCCGTGCCTGCCCAGAGGTGTGCCGCCCCCGTCCGGAAGGATCAGGAGGTGAATCGGACTCGTTTCCTCAACTTCGCTCACTCCTGGCAACCTTTGAGGCTCCCCGTTCGTCGGTTCCTTGGGGGGAGGTGCTGATTGTCACGTCCGCAAAAGGCGTGATCTGCGGCTATTTGTCCAAGTCGACGGTGTTAGCTTTCTGAGCTGATCCGGCGATAGTTCGGTGAGTATGGGCGAGCTATGCGAGCGATGACTGAGAAGCGGAGCAACTGACCAATGGGCCGTGCGGATGCGCGAAAGGCCCGGCAGCGTGGGTCGCGCCGGGCGCAGACGGAGAGGACCGGCATACGCCGCTTCTTCACCTGGAAGAAGGTGCTCGGTACTTTTGTCGGACTCTGCCTGCTCGGGATGGCGGGCTTCGTCGCCCTCTACATGCTCACCGAGATCCCCGCGGGCAACGCGGCGGCGAAGGTCCAGAGCAACGTCTACAAGTACAGCGACGGCGAGGTTTTCGCACGCACCGGCCAGGACGGCGCGTACGACCGTGAGAACGTCTCGCTCGACAAGATCCCCGAGAAGGTCCAGAAGACCTTCGTCGCCGCCGAGAACATGTCGTTCTACGAGGACGAGGGCATCGACTTCAAGGGCACGGCCCGAGGCGTGCTCAACACCCTCACCGGCAAGGGCAAGCAGGGTGGTTCGACGATTACCCAGCAGTACGTGAAGAACTACTACCTCACCCCTGAGCAGACGGTCAGCCGCAAGCTCAAGGAGCTGGTGATTTCCCTCAAGGTCGACAACAAGTACGACAAGAACACGATCCTCCTCGGGTACATCAACACCAGCTACTACGGGCGCGGCGCCGCCGGGATCCAGGCCGCCGCCCAGGCGTACTACCGCAAGGACGCCGAGAAGCTCACCGTCGAGGAGGGTGCCTACCTGGCGGCCCTGCTCCAGGCGCCCAGCAGCTACGACGTGCTGAACGCGACGCCGACGAACAAGAAGCTCGTCATGGACCGCTGGAACTACGTCCTGGACAACATGGTCAAGATGGGCGAGCTGAAGCAGGCCGACCGGGCCGGAATGAAGTTCCCGATGCCCGAGCCCGTCCGGGCCGACCCCGGGCTCAAGGGCCAGACCGGCTACCTCGTCCAGGCGGCCGAGCAGCAGCTGAAGGTGCGCGAGAAGGTCGACGAGAAGCAGCTCGCGGCCGGCGGCTGGCAGATCACCCTCAACATCGACAAGAAGCGGCAGCAGGCCCTGGAGAAGGCCGTTCAGCGCCAGTTGGAGTCCAAGCTCGACCGCAAGGGCAACAAGGTCGACTCGACCGTCCAGGCGGGCGCCACCTCGGTGGACCCCAGGACCGGCAACGTCGTCGCGCTGTACGGCGGAGCGGACTTCCTCACGCACCAGGTCAGCAACGCGACCCGCACCGACTACCAGCCCGCCTCCACCTTCAAGCCGTTCATCTTCGCCGCCGCACTGGAGAACAACTCCGAGACGCAGGACGGCGAACCGATCACGGCGAACACCGTCTACAGCGGCAAGAGCAAGCGTCCCGTCGAAGGCAGCGAGATCCCGTTCGCCCCGGAGAACGAGGACAACGAGAGCTACGGCGACATCACCGTCCAGACGGCGATGGCCAAGTCCGTCAACTCCGTCTTCGCGCAGATGATCGTGGACGTCGGGCCCAAGCTCACGAAGGAGGTCGCGCTGCGGGCCGGCATGCGCGAGCGGGGCGACTTCGGCGAGGTCCCCGCGATGTCGCTCGGCACCATGCGCGCCAGCACCATGGACATGGCGGGCGCGTACGGCTCCCTCGCCGCCCACGGCAAGAAGATCATCCCCTCGATCATCAAGGAGGCCGAGCACAAGGACCTCGCGAAGATCCGGCCCGAGGCGCTCAAGGACGCCGGGGGCCTCCAGCGGGAGACCGCCGACACCGTGACCTCCGTCCTGCAGAACGTGATGAAGGAGGGCTCGGGCGTGAACGCCGACAGCGGCGAGTACAACGCGGCGGGCAAGACCGGAACCTCCGAGAACAACCGGGCGGCCTGGTTCGCCGGGTACACCCCCAGGCTCGCCACCGCCGTCGCCCTCTTCGGCCAGGACCCCAAGACCGGCCGCCAGGTCTCCCTCACCGGCACCGCCAGCGCGGGCCGCGCCAACGGCGGCGGCTTCCCCGCCCGAATCTGGCGCGACTACACGCTGGGCGCGCTCAGCAGCAAGGAAAAGGCCGCCCAGTTCGACCTGGAGGTCAGGGCGGGCGCCGACTTCCGGACACCGCCCCCGCCGCCGCCCACCACGCCCCCGCCGGCCACCGAGACGCCCACCCAGGAGGCGACGACGCCCCCGCCGGTGACCGACACACCCGAGCCGCCGAAGTACACGCCCCCGCCGACCCGCACCCCGCCGGGCGACGGCGGCAACGGCAACGGTGGCGGCAACGCCAACGGAGGCGAGGGCGGCGGCGACAACGGCGGCACCCCGCCCGACCCCGACCCGGGCACCGATCCGGACCCGGGCACCGGCCAGCCCGGCGGCGCCAACCAGGGCGGCGACACGGTCGGCAAACCGGGCGGCAACGTCAACGGCGGCGACGGGCAGTGGCCCCCGCAGCCGTAGCCGGCCCGCACGCAGGGCGCTGACGACGGCGGGCCCCACCCCGACCCGGGGCGGGGCCCGCCGCCTCCGTACCGTGCGGCACTCCGCTCGATCCCGTACGACGGCGGGGCCCGTCCTGTGCGTACCAGGACGGGCCCCGCGGTTGTCCGTGCCGTCGCCCGCCGGGTGCGGCGAGCGGGCATTCAGTGCGGCGGCTCCGCCGCCGACCCCGGCAGCCCCAGCTCGAACCACACGACCTTGCCGCTGCTCAAGCGGGTCGCGCCCCACTTGCGGGCCAGCCGGTTCACCAGGAACAGGCCCCGCCCGCCCTCGTCGGTGTCCCGTGCCCGCCGCTGCCGGGGCAGCTGCGGCGAGTCGTCGCCGACCTCGCACCGCAGCACGTCCGTACGCAGCAGCCGCAGCGTCACCGGGCGCTCCGCGTAGCGCACCGCATTCGTCACGACCTCGCTGACGAGCAGTTCCACCGAGTCCGACAGCTCCTCCAGGCCCCAGCGCTCCAGCGCGCGCCGGGCCAGACGCCGCGCCCGCCCCGGAGCCTGCTCCTCCGGTTCCAGGAACCAGTACGCGACGTCGCTCGGCGCGATCCCGTCGAACCGGGCGGCCAGCAGCGCGATGTCGTCGTCCCGGTCACCGGGCCCGAGCATGTCGAGCACGTCGTCGCAGAGCGCCTCAAGGGGCGGCGGGTGGTCGGGGCCGGTCAACTGGGCGGTGGCGGCGAGGCGTTCCCTCAGTTGCTCGATGCCCGTCCACACGTCCCGCAGCCGGGACTCGACCAGGCCGTCGGTGTACAGGAGCAGCGTCGCGCCGGCCGGAGCGTCCAGCTCCACGGCCTCGAAGTCGACGCCGCCGACCCCGATCGGCGCCCCCGGCGGCACCCGCAGCACCTCCGCGCGCCCTCCCAGGTGCAGCAGGATGGGCGGCGGGTGCCCGGCGTTGGCGATGGTGATCCGGTGCGACACCGGGTCGTACACGGCGTACATGCAGGTCGCCATGCGGTCGGTGCCGAGCCGCTGCGCCTGCTCGTCGAGGTGGTGGAGCACCTCCTGCGGCGGCAGGTCCAGTCCGGCGAGGGTCTGGGCCGTCGTACGGAACTGCCCCATGATCGCCGCCGAGGTCATGGAGTGCCCCATGACGTCGCCCACCACCAGCGCCACCCGGCTGCCCGGCAGCGGAATCGCGTCGTACCAGTCCCCGCCCACCCGAGCGGTCTCGGCGGCCGGGAGGTAGCGCGACGCGAGCTTGACGCCGGTCGGCTTCGGCAGCGAGTCCGGCAGCATCGTCCGCTGCAACTCGTCCGCGATGTACGCCTCGCGCCCGTACAGAACGGCCTTGTCGATGCCCAGCGCGGTGTGCGTCGCCAACTGCGCCGCGACCAGCAGGTCATTGGTCTCGAACGCGGACCGCTCGGGCCTGCGCAGGAAGACGGCCGCACCGATCACCCGGCGGCGGCCCCGGAGCGGGGCGAGTATCGCGCGCCGCCCGTCGGGCAGCGCGCACTCCCGGCCGAGCAGCTCCGGCAGGGCGATCCGGGCCGCCGACGCGTCCCCGAACACCGGCCGCACGCCGCGCAGCACCTCGGCCAGCGCGCCGCCGCTGAGCACCTCGCAGAGCTGCTGCGCGGGCGAACCGTCGCCGACCACGGCGTCCAGCTCCTCGACGGCCTCCGGTGACTCGCCGAGGTCACCGGGCCGCAGCCGGTCCGTGCGCCGCAGCCGCAGCATGAAGGGCACGGCGGGCCGCTCGTCCCCGACGGGCAGCGGATCGCGCAGATACACCAGGATCGCGTCCGAGAACGTCGGCACGGTCGCCCGGCACAGCCCGAGCACGATCTCGTCCAGGTCGATGCCGCGGGCGATCCGCCGGGTCGCGGCCCCGACGAACCGGAGCCGGTCGCCCTCGGTACGGGCTGGCTGGGCGGGCGTGCTGTGCCCGCCGGGCCCCGCGGGACCGCCGGGGGCACCCGGGCCGCCGGGGCCGGTGGGGCCGCCCGGACCGCCGGGGCCCGTGGGGGCGCCCGGTTTGCCCGGTCCGCCCGGGGCCGCCGGTCCTGCCGGGGCGGGCACCGCGGCCGTCGTCGGCCGCGCGCCCTCCTCCTGCGGCTCCTGCCGTGGCCGGGCGCGTTCCTGCGGCCCGGCAGCCAACGGCTGCCGGCCTTCGTGCGAGGTGGACTGCTGCTCCGTCACGCGTGGGGTTCCGTCCGTCCGGGGAGCTCGTGCGATGCAATCGCTGCCTGCGGTATACCCGCTCTGCGGGCGGCGTCGACAGAACGGTGGCCTGTGAACGTTACAGAACCGCACGCACATTTGTGCAGGTTCACAGAACCACCCCCCTGTGGTGACATACGGTCAGGTGGTGCTCCACACCCGGTAGTTGAAGCATCCGACCACTGCGTGCGCGGCCTTCCGGAGGACGATCCTACGTTTGGACCCCGGGGGCGCATCAAGAGTCTCACGTCGCCATGCGGGCCGGGGTGCGGTCCCAGTCGTCCGGCAGCTCGGGCACGCCCCAGCGCGGATCCGGCCGCCAGTCCTCCCAGCCGTCACGGAACGGCGTCCCCCATGTCTCGATCTGCCGCACGGCCGCCCGCCCGGCCTCCCGTACGCGTGCGGCCTGCTCCTCGTCCATCAGCCCGACCCGCAGCGCCTCGGCGAACTCGTCCTCGTCCAGCCACATCCAGCGCCCGTCCGGCGCGACCGCGATGTCCAGGAAGTGGTCCTGCGAATCCACCCCGCCCGACCACCGCGACCGGGGCTCCTCCAGGTTCACGTACCAGTTCTTGAACCGCCATCCGCGTTCCCAGAACAGCCACACCGACCACGGATCGCCGGGCCGCGCGAGCTTGAGCACCCCGGTGCCGAACCACCGCGACGTGGTCGTCGTCCGCGCCTTCGTGTACCGCGTCGCGAGCGGCTCCTGATGCACCGAAGTGCCGTCCAGCAACACGGGCTTGACGCACTCGGTCCCCGGCGCCATCCACACCGCGAGCAGCTCGTCCGTGTCCTGCACCACCGTCACGGGACGGCAGATGTGCAGGCCGGCGGAGGCGTTGTCCCGGTACCGCCAGAGGATCCGGTCCCCGGCGGCCCACCTGCCGCCGACCGCCCCGGCCCCGTTCGTGTCCACGTCCACGTGCTCTGTCATGAACGGATTTTAGGAGGGCGGGGGCGGTGGCGCAGCGATTTGGATCACGGGACGCCGCCGCGCCCCCGCCCGCCCCGGCTCGTCCGGCGTCACGGCCGCGTCATGCTCAGCACGTCCAGGGCGGCGTCCAGCTGCTCCTCCGTGAGGTTGCCGCGCTCCACGTAGCCGCCCTCGACGACGACCTCGCGGATCGTCCTGCGTTCGGCGACCGCCTTCTTGGCGACCTTCGCGGCCTCCTCGTACCCGAGGTACTTGTTGAGGGGGGTCACCACGGAGGGGGAGGACTCCGCGTACTCCAGGGCGCGCTCGCGGTTCGCCGTGATGCCGTCGACGGTGCGGTCGGCCAGCAGGCGGGTGGAGTTGGCGAGGAGACGGACGGACTCCAGGACGTTCTTGGCGATGACCGGGAGCATCACGTTCAGCTCGAAGTTGCCCGCCGCGCCCGCGACGGCGACCGTCGTGTCGTTGCCGGTGACCTGGGCCGCCACCATCAGGACCGCCTCGGGGACCACCGGGTTGACCTTGCCCGGCATGATCGACGAGCCGGGCTGGAGGTCGGGCAGGTTGATTTCGGCCAGTCCGGTGCGCGGGCCGCTGGCCATCCACCGCAGATCGTTGGCGATCTTGGTGAGGGAGACGGCGATCGTGCGGAGCTGGCCGGACGTCTCGACGAGGCCGTCCCGGGCGCCCTGGGCCTCGAAGTGGTCGCGGGCCTCGGTGAGGGGCAGGCCGGTGGTGCGGGCGACCTCGGCGATGACGGCGGCGGAGAAACCGGGCGGGGTGTTGATGCCCGTACCGACGGCCGTGCCGCCCAGCGGGAGCTCGGCGAGCCGGGGGAGGGAGGAGCGGAGGCGCTCGACGCCGTACCGCACCTGCGCCGCGTAGCCGCCGAACTCCTGGCCGAGGGTGACTGGGGTGGCGTCCATCAGGTGCGTACGACCGGACTTCACCACGTCCGCGAACTCGGCCGACTTGCTCTCCAGGGCGGCGGCGAGGTGTTCGAGGGCGGGGATCAGGTCGTGGGTGACGGCGGCCGTCGCGGCGATGTGGATCGAGGACGGGAACACGTCGTTGGAGGACTGGGAGGCGTTGACGTGGTCGTTGGGGTGGACGGAGCCGCTGGACGAGTCCGCCTGGCCGAGGGAGGCGTGGGCGCTTTTCAGCCGCTCGGTCGCGAGGGTGGCGACGACCTCGTTCATGTTCATGTTCGAGGACGTGCCGGAGCCGGTCTGGAAGACGTCCACCGGGAAGTGCTCGTCCCAGTCGCCGCGCGCCACCTCCCGTGCCGCATCGGCGACCGCCTCCGCCACGTCCTTGTCCAGGACGCCCAGTTCGGCGTTGACCTTCGCGGCCGCCGCCTTGATGTGGGCGAGGGCCTCGATGTGGGCGCGTTCCAGGCGCTGGCCGGAGATGGGGAAGTTCTCCACGGCCCGCTGTGTCTGCGCACGCCACTTGGCGTGGGCGGGGACCCGTACCTCACCCATGGAGTCGTGCTCGATCCGGAAATCCTGTGCGTCGTCGGTCGTCATCGTCGTCGTACCTCCTGTGAAAGTTGAGCGGTTGTCCTGTCCTGGGTATTCCCATCTGGGCTACCGGCCAGTAAATACCTCGGGTAACCACACCCGGGGAGGCGCAATGCCGCGCACCAGGTACAGATTCCGCAGCACTCTCGCCATGACCGCCGCACTCGCGGTAGCCGTCGGCGGTCTGACGGCGACCACCGCCGCCGCGGCCGACGACGGCACGGCCAGGGCAGCCGCACCCTCCACCCCCCTTCCGCCCGAGCTGGAGGCCATCCGCGCCGCGGAGGCGACCAAGCTGTACGGCAGCCCCGCCGAACGGCCCATGGACCAGCGCAGGACCGGACTCATCTCGCTCGGCGACAGCGAGATCTCCGGCGAGGGCGTCGGCACGTACGAACCGCCCACCAACGGGCCCACGAACTGGTGCCACCGCTCGCCGGACGCCGCGATCCACCGGACCTCCATCCCCGCGGACGTGACGTACAACGTCTCCTGCTCGGGCGGTGCGACCGGAAACATCAGGATCGGCGGCACCAAGCAGTACGCCGACGAGCTCGTACAGAGCGACAGCCTCGCCATCAAGGCCCGCAATACGAAGATCAAGATGGTGCTGCTGGTCGCCGGAGCCAACGACGACCTCCAGTTCGGCCCCGTCATGACCGACTGCGTGACGCGGTACCTCACCCTGCAGGGCCCGTGCGAGAGCAAGTACGCCGCCGGCTGGCAGGCCCGCGTGGACGGGCTCGTGCCCAAGGTCGAGCAGACCGTCCGCGACCTGCGGACGACCATGACCGGCGCCGGATACGCCGACTCCGACTACAAGCTCGTCGTGATGAGCTACCCCAGCCCCATCGGCCCCGACTTCAAGGACAACCCCCGCTTCCCCGGCAAGGTCGCCTGCGGCGGTCTCGGCTACGACTCCGACACCGCCTGGGGCCGCAACGTCGCCGTCCCCGCCTTCGAGCGCGGCATCCGCAGGGCGGCGTCCTCCACCGGCGCCACCTACCTCGACAACTCGCGCCTCTTCCACGGCCACGAGGTCTGCATGGACGACGCCTGGGCGCGCGGCCTCTACATCGACCTCTCCAAGCCGGGCCTCCCGGACGAGAACTCCGTCCGGCAGTCCTTCCACCCCAACATCCGCGGCCACGCCGCCTTCGCCTCCTGCCTCACCCAGCTCTACCACTCCGGTCTGCGTGAGGCCGGTTGCGCCGACCCGGCGTCCACGGGCAACGCCGTCCTCACCCCGGGCGCGTGGGACGACGCGTACAAACCGCTGAGGAACACCGGGACCGGGGCGTGCGTCGACGTGCCCGCCTCCGTCACCCGCAACGGCACGGCCGTCGGCGGCTGGGACTGCCACGGCGGACGCAACCAGGGCTGGTGGTACGACACCGCCCAGAAGTCGCTGCGCACCGAGCTGAGCCACGACCGCTGTCTTGACGTACCCGGCGCCAAGTACGAGCCCGGCGCGGGACTGGTGGTCTGGAACTGTTCGGGAGCCGCCAACCAGCAGTTCGTACGGCAGGGCAGCACGCTGCGTCCGGCCGCCGCGAGCAGCCTGTGCGTCACCCTGTCCGCCGCCAAGGACCCGCTGAGGCTGCGGACCTGCGACGGCTCGGCGGGCCAGCAGTTCGCGTAGCCCCTGCCGCCGGAGCAGCAGCGGAACAGCACCGGTGACCGTCGCGGCCCTCACCGCGACCCGGCGCCCTGCGGCCCCGGCGTCCTCCCCGCACCCCACGCGGGGAGGACGCCGGGGCCGTTCGCCGTGGTACGCGGACCGCTGACCGGGCGCGGGAGGCGGTCGCGAGGGGAACGGGGGCGCGGACGCGGCAACGGCGACGGATCCCGGCGCCAGGCGCGGAGGCGCGGACGGACACGGATGCTCCGGTCGCCGCGCGTCCTTACATACGGGTAACCACCCACCTCTTTGTGCGTACTTGATCGCCCCGTCCGCCGGGTGGAGGCTGGAGACATCCCCGCCCCCTACCCGGCAGCCGAGGACGCCACCCCGCTCAACTCCTTTTCGGCCTCTTCCAGTTCGGCCAGCTTGAGCAGCCGACGCTGACCCCACGCGCCCAACGGGCCCAGTGCCTCGTTCAACTCCTGTCCGAACTCCGTCAGGGAGTACTCGACGCGCGGCACCGCCGTGTCCGCGTACACCTCCCTGTGCACCACCAGGTCGGCCTCCAGCTCACGCAGTTGCTCGGTGAGCACCTTCTCGCTGATGCCCGGCAGCTCCCGCCGGGTCTCCCCGAAACGGCGCGGCCCCTCGTGCAGCGCCCACAGGATCAACACCTTCCACTTGCCGTCGACGACGTCGATCGCCGCGTCCAGCCCGCACTGATACGGCAGCTTCTTCAACTCAGCACACCCGCCCCTCGTCCCCGCATGCCCGCACGCCTTGCCCACGCATGCCTTCGCCACGTCTGGAATCCATCATGAACGCCACCACCGACAACGCCGTCGACGCTCCCGTGAGGGCGGCCGTCACCGTCCTCGGGCTCGGCCCCATGGGGCAGGCCCTCGCCCGTGCCTTCCTCGTGGCGGGACATCCCACCACCGTATGGAACCGCACCCCCTCCCGCGCCGATTCCCTCGTCGCCGCGGGGGCCGTACGTGCCGCCACCCCCGCCGAGGCGGCGCACGCCTCCGGCCTGGTCGTCGTCTGCGTCCTCAACCACGAAGCGGCCCTCGCGATCCTGGACACCGCGGGCGACGCGCTCAAGGGCCGTACGGTCGTCAACCTCACCGCCGACACCCCCGTCCGCGCCCGCGAGGCGGCGGACTGGGCGCAGGCGCGCGGGGTCACCTACCTCGACGGGGCGATCATGACCCCGACCGGCACCATCGGCACCCCGCACGCGGTCTTCCTCCACAGCGGACCGGCCGACGCGTACGAGGCGCACCGGGCCACCCTCGGTGCCCTCGGCGGTACCGCGACCCACCTCGGCCCGGACCCCACGCGCGCCGCCTCCCACGAGGTGGCCCTCCTCGACCTGTGGTGGACGTCGATCAGCGGACTCGTGCACAGCTTCGCGCTCGCCCGCGCGTACGGGGTGGCCGCGACCGACCTGGCCCCGTTCGCCAAGGACATCGGCAACCTCGTCACCGGTTTCGTCGACGAACTGGCGAAGGACGCCGACTCGGGGGAGTACCCGGGCGACGAGAGCGACCTGGCCTCGGCAGCCACCGCCATGGCCCATATCGCCCACGCCACCGAGGAGGCCGGACTGGACGCGACGGTGCTGCGGGCGGCCCAGAACGTCGCGGACCGGGCGGTCGCAGCGGGCCACGGCCAAGACAACATGCTCGGCATGCTGGCCGCGATAACCCGCCCCACCCCCTGACACGCGCCCTCCGTCTGTCCCCTTGGGCTACCGGGGAGGGGAGGCCCACCCCCCGGTAGCCCCGGTGACCCCCGACCCCTACGCCATCCCCGGCCCCCGCACCGGAATACTCGTCACCAGCGGCGCCCCCGCCGGCGCCGTGAAGAAGTCATTGCCCTTGTCGTCGACCACGACGAACGCCGGGAAGTCCTCGACCTCGATCTTCCACACGGCCTCCATCCCGAGCTCCTCGTACTCGACGACCTCGACCTTCTTGATGCAGTCCTGCGCCAGCCTCGCCGCGGGCCCGCCGATCGACCCGAGGTAGAAGCCGCCGTGCGCGGCGCAGGCATCCGTGACCTGCTGGGAGCGGTTGCCCTTCGCGAGCATCACCTTCGACCCGCCGGCCGCCTGGAACTGCTCGACGTAGGAGTCCATCCGCCCGGCCGTGGTAGGCCCGAACGATCCCGACGCGTACCCCTCGGGCGTCTTCGCCGGGCCGGCGTAGTACACCGGGTGGTCCTTGAGGTACTGCGGCATCTCCTCGCCCGCGTCCAGCCGCTCCTTGATCTTCGCGTGCGCGATGTCGCGCGCGACGACCAGCGGGCCGGTGAGCGAGAGCCTGGTCTTGACCGGGTACTTGGTCAGCTCGGCGAGGACCTCGTCCATGGGCCGGTTGAGGTCGATCCGTACGACGCCCTCGTCGGACGACGACAGGTGCTCGTCCGTCGTGTCCGGCAGGAACCGCGCCGGGTCCTTCTCCAGCTCCTCCAGGAAGACCCCCTCCGCGGTGATCTTCGCGGTGGCCTGGCGGTCCGCCGAGCAGGAGACGGCGATGGCCACCGGCAGCGACGCCCCGTGCCGCGGCAGCCGCACCACGCGCACGTCGTGGCAGAAGTACTTGCCGCCGAACTGGGCGCCGATCCCGATCTTCTGCGTCAGCTCGAAGACCTTCTGCTCCAGCTCCTGGTCCCGGAAGCCGTGCCCGGTGGGCGAGCCCTCGGACGGCAGCTCGTCCAGGTAGTGCGCGGACGCGTACTTCGCGGTCTTCAGGGCGAACTCGGCGCTCGTGCCGCCGACCACGATGGCCAGGTGGTACGGCGGGCAGGCGGCGGTCCCCAGCGACCGGATCTTCTCCTCCAGGAACTTCATCATGGAGGCCTCGTTGAGCACCGCCTTCGTCTCCTGGAACAGGAACGACTTGTTGGCGGACCCGCCGCCCTTCGCCATGAACAGGAACTTGTACGCGCCGCCGTCGGTCGCGTACAGCTCGATCTGCGCGGGCAGGTTCGAGCCGGTGTTCTTCTCGTCCCACATGGTCAGCGGGGCCATCTGCGAGTACCGCAGGTTCAGCTTGGTGTAGGCGTCGAAGATGCCGTGCGACAGCGCCTCCTCGTCCCCGCCCTCGGTGAGCACGTTCTGTCCGCGCTTGCCCATGACGATCGCCGTGCCGGTGTCCTGGCACATCGGCAGGACGCCCGCGGCCGCGATGTTCGCGTTCTTCAGCAGGTCCAGGGCGACGAACTTGTCGTTGCCGGACGCCTCCGGGTCGTCGATGATGCGGCGCAGCTGGGCGAGGTGGGCGGGGCGCAGATAGTGCGAGATGTCGTGCATCGCCTCTGCGGCGAGGGTGCGCAGCGCCTCGGGCGCGACCTTGAGGAACGTACGCCCGTCGGCCTCGAAGGTGGAGACACCCTCGGAGGTCACCAGCCGGTACGGCGTGGAGTCCTCTCCCAGCGGCAGCAGATCGGAGTACTCGAACTCTGGCATTACGGCCAATCCCTCACTAGGCAGGCGGACAGCGGCCCACGCCTCCGTTGGCGCACCGCGCCCACCAGCGTATGACGCGCGGGCGCCGGGCCGGGGGTGAGGTCGGCCTCACCTGCGCCCGGGGCCGGCCGGGCGGGACGGAAGCCGGACCCCTCCGCCCCCTAGTCGCGATCTATCGCGTTTCGGTACGGTGGGGAGGTGGACCTCGAAAAGAAGCCGCAGCCGCCCCTTCAGTCCAACGCGTCCGCCCCCGCGGGGCAGCGGACCCCGCTGCGCGCCTCCGACGCCGACCGGGACCGCGTCGCGGACATCCTGCGGGACGCCATGGCCGAGGGCCGTCTCGACGCCGAGGAGCACAGCGAGCGCGTCGACGCCGTCTACCGGGCCAAGACGCAGGCCGAACTGGAGCCACTGGTACGGGACCTGCCCGCCCCCGGCGACGGCCACCGGACCTCGCCGGGCGGTGCCCCCACCGCGGCGTACGACCCGCACGGAACAGGGGCGGACGGCCTGCCGGTGACCGACAGTCTCGTCGCCGTGCTCAGCAGCTCGACCCGCAAGGGCCGTTGGCGCATCGCGCCCCGCACGCGCGCCTTCGCGTTCTTCGGGAACATCGAGATCGACCTCACCGAGGCCCTGTTCTCCCAGCGCCTGACCACCATCGACGCCACCGCGGTCTTCGGCAACGTCGAGGTCCGTGTGCCGGAGAACATCACGCTGCGCGGCAACGGCAACGGGATCCTCGGCAACTTCGAGGTCCGCACACTGGAGGCCGCAGACCCCGAGGCCCCCGTCGTGGTCGTCAACGGGTACGCCGTGTTCGGCAACATCGAGGCGAAGCCCAAGCGCGGCAAGCTCACCGCCGACCTGCAGGATCGTCTGCGCAAACACCTCGGGCACTGACAAACGGGACGACGACGTTCTTGACGCGTACTGGACATGGTTCGAAACCCTGTGCATAGGCGTCGGCACAGCGGGTAGGGACTGCGCATCGTCGCTCGCTCGCGAAGCCGTCGTCAGGAGTAGACCGTGCTGCAACCGCCGCATCAGTCCTTGCAGGTCGCCGCCGTGCCCGCGCAGCGCGCGCCGGTACCGGTCCGTGATCAGCGGGACCAGGCCGGCCCCTGGCACACGGAGGCGGTGTGCCGCCGGGACGAAGCCGGGCTGTTCTTCGCCCCGTCGAAGGAGCCGACCGCTTCCCGGCTGGCCCGCGAGGAGGCCGCCAAGAGGGTCTGTGCCCGCTGCCCGGTGATGATCGAGTGCCGGGAACACGCCCTGCTCCAGCCGGAACCGTACGGCGTCTGGGGCGGCCTCACCGCTGCCGAACGGCGCGTGGTGCTCGCCCGCCGGCGCAGGCGCGAGATGGAGCTGAAGGCGGTGCCCGGCGCCGGCGACCAACGCATAGCGGGCTGAACGTTTTTCGCGCACACCGGTCGGGGCGGCCACCTCTGTGCAGAGGTGGCCGCCCCGAGTGGTGCGTGGCGGGTTACTTCGCGCGGTCGAAGTCGATCGCGCTGTACGCGCGCAGCTTCGAGAGACGGTGCGTGGAGTCGATCTGGCGGATCGTGCCGGACTTGGAGCGCATGACGAGCGACTGCGTGGTGGCGGTCGCCGAGCGGTAGCGGACGCCGCGCAGGAGTTCGCCGTCGGTGATGCCGGTCGCGACGAAGAACACGTTGTCGCCGCTGACCAGGTCGGCGGTGTGCAGCACGCGGTCCAGGTCGTGGCCGGCGTCCAGGGCCCGCTGACGCTCGGCCTCGTCCTTGGGCCAGAGCTTGCCCTGGATGGTGCCGCCGAGGCACTTGATGGCGCAGGCGCTGATGATGCCCTCGGGGGTGCCGCCGATGCCCATCAGGAGGTCGACGCCCGTGCCCTCCCGTACCGCCATGATCGAACCGGCGACGTCGCCGTCCGAGATGAACTTGATGCGGGCGCCGGTCTCCCGGATCTCCTTCACTATCCCCTCGTGACGGGGCCGGTCCAGGATGACGACCGTGACGTCCTCGGGGGTGGAGTTCTTGGCCTTGGCCACGCGGCGGATGTTGACCGACACGGGCGCGTTGATGTCGACGAAGTCGGCGGCCTCGGGGCCCGTGACCAGCTTGTCCATGTAGAACACCGCCGACGGGTCGAACATCGTGCCGCGGTCGGCCGCCGCCAGCACGGCGATCGCGTTGGGCATGCCCTTCGCGTTCAGCGTCGTGCCGTCGATCGGGTCCACCGCGATGTCGACCTCGGCGCCGGTGCCGTCACCGATCCGCTCCCCGTTGAAGAGCATCGGCGCTTCGTCCTTCTCGCCCTCGCCGATCACGACGACGCCGTTCATGGACACGGTCGAGACGAGGGTGCGCATGGCGTTCACCGCCGCGCCGTCCGCACCGATCTTGTCGCCGCGGCCGACCCAGCGCCCGGCGGCCATGGCGGCGGCCTCCGTGACGCGGACGAGCTCAAGGGCCAGGTTGCGGTCGGGGGCCTCGGCGGGAACATCGAGCGGTGAGGGGAGCTGGTGCTCGGTCATCGGGTGCGCACCTTTCTGTACGGGCTACGGCGGCGACGGCCGGTGGAGGTACCGGGGAGGACCCGGAAACCAGGATGAGGACGGTCATGTGACTCTATCCGTACATCGACAAAATGAGCAGAGCGGGGCACGTATGAGCGGCATGTCCGGCACGTCCCGCCGACGGCCGCCCGATGGCGGGGTCCGCCGGGCGATGGGGGACCATGGGGGCGTGGCAGCAGCGAAGCGTGGCAATCAGAAGATCCGGGACATGGTGCTCTCGATGGCCGTCATCGGCGGTGTGGTCGCCGTCGTCTACACCGCGGTCCCGCACGACGAGGACGCCGACCCCCTCAAGACGGTCGACTACCGCGTCGAAGTCACCACGGCGCAGCGTTCCGCCCCGTACCCGGTGCTCGCCCCGCAGGGCCTGCCCGAGGGGTGGCGCGCGACCTCGGTGACGTACCGCGGCAACGAGGACAAGGCCTGGCACCTGGGCTTCCTGGACCCGGACACGGAGTACGTCGCGGTCGAGCAGTCCACCGCCGACCCCGCGAAGTACGTGCCGAAGGTCACCTTCTCGGCGAAGGACAGCGGGCGGACCAAGCAGGCCGGCGGCGTGACGTGGCAGGTCTGGAAGGGCGAGAAGTACGACGCCCTGGTGCGTACCGACAAGAACGCCACGACGGTCGTCCTCGGCACGGCGTCCGACGAGCGGCTGGCGGAGATGGCCGCCGCCCTGAAGCCGCAGCAGCCGGAGCCGACGGGGTCCCCGGAACCGAAGAAGTCCTAGCGCGCGGAGCGGCCCCGGGTACGGGAAGGGGCCGCCGCACCCTTCGGTGCTACGGCCCCTGCGTATTGCTCGTGCTCAGACGGTCGTGATGACCTCGTCGTGGGCCAGGCGCGGGGAGCGGGGGAACCAGGGGTTCTCGCCCGGCTTGCCGATGTTGACGACCATCAGCGGGGTGTGGTCGTCGTCCAGGAACTCCTTCTGGACGCCCGCGAAGTCGAAGCCGGTCATCGGGCCCGCGGCCAGACCGGCGGCGCGGACGCCGATGAGGAAGTAGCCGGCCTGGAGGGTGCCGTTGACCAGGGCGGCCTGCTCACGGACCGGGCGCTCGGCGAAGAAGGCGTCCTTGGCCTGCGGGAAGTGCGGGAACAGCGCCGGGAGCTCCTCGTGGAACTCGTTGTCGGCGGACAGGATGGCGACCAGCGGGGCGGTCGCGGTCTTCGGCCGGTTGCCCTCGGCCATCAGGCCGACCAGGCGCTCGCGGGCTTCGGGGGAGCGGACCAGGGTGATGCGCAGCGGCGACTGGTTGAACGCGGTCGGGCCGTACTTGACCAGGTCGTAGATCGCCCGGACCTGCTCCTCGGTCACCGGCTCGTCGGAGAACGTGTTGGCGGTGCGGGCCTCGCGGAAGAGGAGGTCCTGGGCGGCGGGGTCAAGAACGAGGGACATGCGTGGTGCCTTCCGGACGTGCGTGGGATCAAGCGATACCGGACACCGTAACCCCGTTTTAGGTTAAGTTTCAACTAAACCGGTTCTTCGTGACGGGGGTCACGTGCGGCGGTGCCGCGCTGGTCGCGGCAGGTGGACTTCCCCTGGGGCGCGCGAGGCGGGCGGGTCTGACTTGCCGTGGCGTGGCAGCTGGTAATAATGAGGGAAGGCTTACCTAATGATTAGGGATGCGCATGCCACTCGCAGTCACCTCCCCCATGCGAAGTACCGCGCTGCTTGCCGACGTCTACCGCCGCTTGCGTGCCGCCTCCCCGCTGCTGAACATCGGGGCGGGGCTTCCCGGGCCGGACGGCGACTGGATCACCGGGCGGCGACTGGCCGAGGACCAGGGTGTGCTGGAGCTGCTCGTCGCGGCCGAGGAGTTGCGCATCCGGGACGTCTACGGGGTGCGCGCGAGGCGTGACGTCGCCGCCACCTGGGTGCTGCACCGCTACGCGTTCACCGCTGTGCTCGCGATGAGCGGCCCCTGGTACCTCGACCGCAGGGTGCCGCGGCTCACCCCGGACGCCGTCGCCTACGACTGGCGGACGCGCGCGATCTCGGTGGCCGGGGCGGAAGGCGTGAGCTGTCTGCCGGGGGATCCCGCCGCGCAGTCGCCCGGCGTGCGTACGGTGGCCGACGAGGAGTCGCTGCGCGCGGAGTTGCGCGCCGCCGTGGCCGATCACCTGGCGCCCGTCCTGGAGGCGTTCCGGCCGGTGATACGCCGCGGGGCCCGAGCGCTGTGGGGCATGGCGACCGACGAACTCGCCGAGGGCATCTGGCACTTGGGGCGTGTGCTCGGCGATCAGCGCGCCGCCGTCGGGGCCGCCGAGGCACTGCTGCCCGGCGGCACGGCTCCGTACTTTGGCCGCGCGGGGTTCCGTACCCCCGAGGGCCCGAACGGAGAGGCGACCCGTACCCGGGCCGGCTGCTGCTTCTTCTACACGATCCGCCCCGACGAGGTCTGCGACACCTGCCCGCGGCTCTCCCGCTGACGGACCGCCGGCCCTGCCCGGAAGCGGGCGCAGAAACCGGAACACGGGCTGTGCGGCCGGACATCACCCGGCCGCACAGCCCGTGTTCCGTGCGGCGGTTACGCCTTCGCGGCGTCCACCTTGTACGTCTTGGCGACGTCGTCCAGGACCGCGTTCGCGCCGTACAGGCCCACGGCGCTCATCCAGATCTTGTCGTCGACCTCGTGGATGGAACCCTTGAGCTGCTTCCAGAGCGGGTTGGCCTGGAACTTCTCCTTGGTCTTCTTGCTCAGGCCCGCCTCGTCGGCGTACAGGGAGATGAAGATGTCGTCGGCGTCCATCTTCTTGATCTCCTCGTCGGAGATCTCCGTGTTGAAGCCGGTGCCGGTCGCGGCCGCCGGCTTGCCGAACCCGAGGTCCTTCACGATCACGCCGGTGTAGGTGTCCTCCTTGTAGATGCGGGTCGGCCCGTCGACGAACCGGACCACCGACACCTCGGGGTTGGCACCCTTGGCCTTGCGGACCGAGTCGCCGATCGTCTTCGCGCGCTTCTCGAAGTCCTGGACCTTCTGCTTGGCCAGGTCCTCCTTGCCGAGGGCCTTGCCGACGAGCTGGACGTTGTCCTTCCACGTGCCGCCGGTGGTCTCCGAGAAGACCGTCGGAGCGATACCGCTGAGCTGCTTGTAGAGCTTCTCGTGGCGGACCTTGGCCGAAAGGATGAGATCGGGCTTCAGTGCGATGATCTTCTCGAGGCTGGGCTCCTCAAGGGTGCCGACCGGGGTGGCCTTCGGCGCGAACTTCTGCGAGTCGGCGCCGAAGTAGGCCGGCAGCTTGTCCCCGCCGCCCGACAGGGTCGTGAATCCCACGACCTCGGCCTCCAGCGCGAGGGAGGCGTCCACGAAAGTCATGTCGAGAGCGACGACCCGCTTGGGCTGCGCCTTCAGCTCCGCCGAGCCCATGGCGTGCGTGACCGTGCGAGGGTACGCGGAGTCCGAAGCGGCCGGGGTCTTGGCGTCCTTGCTGTCGTTCTTCTTGTCCGCGTCGCCGCCACAGGCGGCGGTGGCGAGCAGACCCACGGCGATGGCTGCGGCGGTGGCTGTACGGCTGAAACGGCTGACCCAACGGGTTTTCATGGGCGGATCCCTTCTTCACTGACCAGAGCGATGCAAGGATAGGCTCACCTAACTAAATGTTTTCGGCCACGGAGGAGATCGTGACCCAAGCGCTACCTGCGCCCCCGTCCACGGAGGCACCACGCGGCGTGGCGCTCAGTCATGCCCGGAGGCACTGGCTGGGGTTGCTCGTGCTGTCCGCAACGCTGGTGGTGGCGATCCTGCTGAGCATCGTCTTCGGCACCAAGTCCCTGAGCCTGCAACAGGTCTGGCACGGGCTGTGGAGTGCGACCGGCACCGAGGGCGACATCATCATCCGCTCGCTGCGGCTGCCGCGCACCGCCCTCGCCGTCGTCGCCGGCTGCGCTCTCGGCGTCGCCGGAGCGCTGATGCAGGGTCACACCCGCAACCCGATCGCCGACCCGGTACTGCTCGGCGTGAGCGCGGGCGCCGGCATGTTCGTCGCCGGGGCCATCTTCTTCCTCGGCGTCACCACGCTGTACGGGTACGTGTGGTTCGGCTTCGCCGGGGCGCTGCTCGCCTCCACCGCCGTCTACCTCGTCGGCACGTACGCGCGGGGCGGCGCCACGCCGGTCACCCTCGCGCTGGGCGGCGCCGCCATCCACGCGCTGTTCACCGCCCTCACCGCGGGCATGCTCGTCCTCGACGAGCAGGCCCTGGACACGTACCGGTTCTGGACCGTCGGATCGGTCGCCGGACGGCCGGCGGACATCACGCTCCAGATGCTGCCGTTCGTCGCCGTCGGGCTGCTCCTCGCCGCCGCCAACGCACGCGGGCTGAACGCCCTTTCGCTCGGCGAGGACATCGCGCGCGCCCTCGGAGTGCGGATCGCCCTCACCCGGCTGACCGGGATGGCCGCGATCACCCTGCTCACCGGTGTCGCGGTCGCCGCCTGCGGGCCGATCGGGTTCGTCGGCCTGATGGCCACCCACATCGGCCGCGCGTACACCGGACCCGACTACCGGTGGGTGCTCGTGTACGCGGGGCTGCTCGGGGCCGTGCTGATGGTCGGCGCGGACGTCCTGGGCCGGGTCGTGGCCAAGCCCGGGGAGCTGCCGGTGGGCATCATGCTCGCGTTCATCGGCGCACCGGTCTTCATCTACCTCGTACGCCGCCGCAAGCCGGTGCGACTGTGAACGACGCGAACCAGGGGACACCGTCGATGCTGAAACCGTCCGTCGAGCCCACCGCGCGCAGATCCCGCGAGCCGTCGTCCGTCCCGGGCCGCAAGGCCGTCAGAGTCGGCCCCGTCTCCGGGGTGTGGCGCGCGCGGGACGTGTTCGTCCCCCTCGCCGCGGCTCTCGCGCTGTTCGCGGCGGTCGTGGTCAACACCGGCCGCGGCGACTTCCCGATCTCCGTGCCGGAAGTCGTCGACGTGCTGTTCGGCGGCGGTGACTCCGCCTCCCGCATGGTGGTGCTGGAATTCCGTATGCCGCGCTCGGTCGTGGGCGCGCTGGTGGGCGCCGCGCTCGGGCTGGCCGGGGCGATCGTGCAGGGCATCTCCCGCAACCCGCTGGCCAGTCCGGACATTCTCGGCATCACCGCGGGCGCGGGTACCGGCGCGGTCGCGGTCATCGTCCTCGGCGGGGAGTACGGCAGCGTCAGCGGCCCGCTCGCCGAGATCGGCGTACCGGCCGCCTCCGTCCTCGGAGGGCTGCTGGCCGCGGTCCTCGTCTACGCCCTGGCCGTACGGCGCGGGCTGTCCGGCTACCGCGTCCTGCTCGTCGGCGTCGGAGTCCAGGCCGTGCTCTCCAGCCTGATCTCCTGGCTGCTGGTGAAGGCCTCGATCGTGGACGCGGGACGGGCCATCCTCTGGCTGACCGGCAGCCTCAACGCCAGCACCTGGGACAACGCCCGTGCGGTCGGCTGGGCGCTGCTCGTACTGCTGCCCGTCGCGCTGGTGCTGTCCTTCCCCTTCGGTGCGCTGAACTTCGACGACGACACCGCCCGCGGACTCGGTGTACGGATCGACGCCGCGCGCGCCGCGCTGCTGGTGACCGCGGTACTGCTCACCGCGACCGCGACGTCCGCGGCGGGGCCGGTCGCCTTCGTGGCGCTGGCCTGCCCCCAGCTGGCGGTGCGGCTGCTGCGTACCGGCACACCGCCGCTGCTCGCTTCGGCCCTGCTGGGCGCGGCCGTGACGGTGTGGGCCGACGTGCTGGGCCGTACCGCCTTCGGCTCCATCGAGCTGCCCGTCGGCATTCTCACCGCGGCGGTCGGCGCCCCCTACCTCCTCTACCTGCTCGCCCGGAGCGGAAAGGCCAGAAGGACATGACGGAGACGGTCGACATCAAGGACCTCGCGGAGCCGGGACCCGGACAGCCCGCGGTGCGGCTGCGGGCCGAAGGGCTCACTCTGGGCTACGGCGACCGCACGGTCGTCCACGGCATCGACCTGGACATCCCGGACGGCTCGGTCACCGCGGTGATCGGTCCCAACGGATGCGGGAAGTCGACGTTGTTGCGTTCGTTCGGCCGGCTGCTCAAGCCCATGAGCGGACAGGTGCTGCTGGACGGCACTTCGGTCCACGCCATGCCCACCAGGGAAGTGGCGGCGCTGGTCGGCCTGTTGCCGCAGTCTCCGACGGCGCCCGAGGGGCTCACCGTGGCCGACCTGGTGGCACGCGGCCGGCACCCGCACCAGACCTGGTACCGGCGCTGGTCCTCCGAGGACGAGAAGGCCGTCGAACGGGCGCTGCGCCGGACGGGCACGTACGAGCTGGCCGAGCGCACGCTGGACGAACTGTCGGGCGGTCAGCGCCAGCGCGCGTGGATCGCCATGGCGCTGGCCCAGGACACCGAGATGCTGCTGCTCGACGAGCCGACCACCCACCTGGACCTGGCCCACCAGATCGACGTCCTTGAGCTGGTCGGCGAGCTGCACCGGGAGACCGGGCGGACCATCGTGATGGTGCTGCACGAACTGGCCCTGGCCGCGCGGTACGCCGAGCGGCTGGTGGCGATGAAGGACGGCCGGATCGTGGCCCAGGGGGCGCCCGAGGACGTCCTGACGGAGGACCTGCTGCGGGAGGTCTTCGGGCTGCGTGCCCGTGTGCGACGGGACGAGGAGAGCGGCTCCCTGCTCGTCATCCCGCTCGGCCGGGACCGCGACCGGCTGGAGGCCACTGTGTGACGTCGCCTCAAGTGCCGTGCTCGCCGCGGGGGTCGTGACCCGCGCGGCGAGCACGACGTCCGGAACAGCTCTTCACGAAATATGAAGGTTAGGCTAACCTAACCGCGTTCCGCATACGACGAAGGGCACGACTGCCATGCTGCGCGCCACACTTCTCGACCGCCAGGCACGGCGGGAGTCCTCTGCTCGCACCTATGCCCGCAACCTGCCCGTGGCGCCGGCCAAGGCAGCCGGAGCCGTCGTCACGGGCGTCGACGGACGCACCTACCTCGACTGCCTCTCGGGCGCCGGCACGCTCGCCCTCGGGCACAACCACCCCGAGGTCGTCGCGGCCCTCCAGTCGACCCTCGGCTCCGGCGCCCTGCTGCACAGCCTGGACATGATCACGCCGCAGAAGGACACGTTCAGCACCGAGTTGCTCGGCCGCCTCCCCGGCGAGCTGCGCGACGATGCCCGGCTGCACTTCTGCAGCCCGGCCGGGACCGACGCCGTCGAGGCGGCGCTGAAGCTCGCCCGCCAGGCGACCGGTCGGCGCGGCGTCGTCGCCTTCACCGGCGCGTACCACGGCATGACGCTCGGCGCGGCCTCCGTGTCCGGCCCCGAGGGGATGCGCGCGGGCGGCCCCGCGGACTCCCAGGCCGTCACCCGCCTGCCCTACCCGTACGGCTACCGCTGTCCGTTCGGCGTCGGCGCGGAACAGGCCGGGGTGCTCTCGGCCCGGCTGCTGGAGAGCCTGATCACCGACCCGAGCAGCGGGGTCGACAAGCCCGCCGCGGTGATCCTGGAGGTCGTCCAGGGCGAAGGCGGCGTCGTCGAAGGCCCCGACGCCTGGCTGCGCGAAGTCCGCCGGATCACCGCCGCGCACGGCGTGCTCCTGATCGTCGACGAGGTGCAGACCGGCGTCGGCCGCACCGGGCACTTCTGGGCCTGCGAACGGGCCGGCGTGACCCCTGACGTGCTCGTCACGTCCAAGGCGGTGGGCGGCGGCCTGCCGCTCGCGCTGATCGCCTACCGCTCGGATCTGGACACCTGGCAGCCCGGCGCCCACACCGGCACGTTCCGCGGCAACACCCTCGCCATGGTGGCCGGAGAGATCACCCTGCGGACCGTCGCCGAGCAGCAGTTGACCGAACGCGCCGAGAAATTGGGCGAACGCCTGCGGCAAGGACTGCGCGAACTGGCCGCCGACCACCCCGTGTTCGGCGAGGTCCGGGGCCGCGGCCTCATGATCGGCGTCGAACTCGTCGACCCGGACGGCGCACCCGACCGCCTGGGATCCCTCCCCCCGCACCCGGCCCTCGCGAAGGCCCTGCGCGCCGCCTGCCTCGACCACGGTCTGATCCTGGAGCTCGGCGGTCGCGACGACACCGTGCTGCGGCTGCTGCCGCCGCTGATCCTCAGCGACATCGAGGCCGACTCGGTACTGGCGCGCATCGCCGACGCCCTGCGCGACACGGAGCACGCCGCATGACCACTCCCGGACGGACCACCGTCGACCAGCACGCCAAGGACCGCCACGGCACGGACGGCTACGCCACCGCGGCCCAGCACGGCACGGAGGACCTCACCCCGGACGGCCACTCCCCGGCGGGCCTGTTCACCCCGGACGGCCACGCCACCGCCCGTCAGCAGGCCGCGGACCGCCTCTCCACCGCGGTCGCCGGCGGCACCGAAGGGCCCGGTGCCCTGCGGTCGTTGACCACCGTCGTGCTCGGCGCGCTCGCGGACGGGGCCGCCGCACGCGGCGGACCGCTGCCGCCCGGCGGCCCGGAAGCGGTGACCGAGCGGGTCCTGGCCGTGTGCACCCCGCTGCTGCCCGAACGGGGCGTGGGCGCCGAGGCGGCCCTGTACGGGCTCGTCCGCGCCGTCGCCGAGGGTGCCGCCGACCCCGCCGACCCCGCCTGCGTCGCCCACCTGCACTGCCCGCCGCTCGCCGTCGCGGCCGCCGCCGACCTGGCCGCCTCCGCGCTCAACCCCTCGATGGACTCCTGGGACCAGGCGCCCGCCGCCGCCGTCGTCGAGGAGCGGACCACCGCCGCACTGGCCGCGCTGGTCTACCCCGGGGCGGCCGCACCCGACGCCCTGATCACGAGCGGCGGCACCGAGTCCAACCTGGTGGCCCTGCTGCTGGCCCGGGAACGCGCCCGCGCGAGGGGCGCACGGCCCGTGCAGGTGCTCTGTGGCACCAACGCCCACCACAGCATCGCCCGCGCCGCCTGGATCCTCGGCCTGCCCGCACCGGTCACCGTCGAGTGCCGGGCCGGACGCATGGTGCCCGCGGCCCTGGACCGGGCGCTGGTCGGCCTCGCCGGCACCCCCGCCCTCGTGGTGGCCACCGCCGGCACCACCGACGAAGGACTGATCGACCCGCTGCCGGAACTGGCCCAGGTCGCCGCCTCGCACGGCGCCGAGCTGCACGTGGACGCGGCCTACGGCGGGCCTCTGCTGTTCAGCGACAGGCTCGCTCCCCGGCTGGACGGCATCGAGTCCGCCGTGTCGGTCACCTTCGACCTGCACAAGCTCGGCTGGCAACCGGTCGCCGCAGGCGTCCTCGCGGTCGCCGACACCGACACGCTCCGGCCGCTGTCGCTGACCGCCGACTACCTCAACGCGGACGACGACACCGAGGCCGGAATGCCCGACCTGCTGGGCCGGTCCATCCGCACCTCGCGCCGCCCCGACGCGCTGAAGATCGCCGCCACACTGCGCGCCCTCGGCCGCGACGGACTCGGCGCTCTCGTCGAGCACTGCGTCGACACCGCCGGGCACCTGGCGCGCCGCATCGACGCCGACCCCGCGCTGCGCCGCCGCCCCGGCGACATCGGCATCAGCACGGTGCTCTTCAGGCCGGTCGCCGCCGACGCGCTGCCGGACGAGGACGGCGACGCGCTCGTCGCGGGCATCCGCCGGCGCCTCCTGCTCGACGGACAGGCCGTGCTCGGACGGGCGGTCGCCGAGGACGCGGACGGCACACCCCGCCTGTGGCTCAAGGCCACCCTGCTCCACCCCCGGACCCGGCCGGCCGACCTCGAACCCCTGCTGCGGAACGTCGCCGTCGGCCCGACGCCCGACAGCCGGGACGCCGGCGGCCACGGCACCCACCGGCAGACGTTCCCCGGCCAGGCCGCCCCCCTACGTCCCCACGGAGGACCCAGATGATCCCCGGAGCCGAGACCGCACCCCTGGACCTGCTGGGGGTGGGCACCGGGCCGTTCAACCTGTCCCTGGCCGCCCTCGCCGACGGGGTGCCCGGCCTGACCTCGGCCTTCCTCGAACAGCGGCCCTCCTTCCGCTGGCACCCCGGCCTGCTCATCGAAGGCGCGACCCTCCAAGTCCCGTTCCTGGCCGACCTGGTGAGCCTCGTCGAGCCGACCAGCCCCTGGTCCTTCCTCAACTACATCAAGACCGGCGAGCGGATGTTCCCGTTCTACTTCGCCGAGAAGTTCCACATCGACCGGGCCGAGTACGACGCCTACCTCCGCTGGGTCAGCGGGCAACTGGCCTCCTGCCACTTCGGCCACCAGGTGGACACCGTCCGCTGGGACGCCGAACTCGGTGCGTTCGAAGTGGACTTCACCCGACTCGACGCGGCGGGCGACGCCGAGGCCGTGGGCCGCACGTACGCCCGCCACCTGGCCCTCGGCGTCGGTACGGCGCCGCACATCCCCGAGCCGCTGCGCGAGCTGGCGGCCGACCCCGGCGCACTGGTCCTGCACTCGGCCGACTACCTGGCCCAGCGCGACCGGCTGCTCGCCGCACGCCACGTCACCGTCGTGGGCTCCGGCCAGTCCGGGGCCGAGGTCCTGCTCGACCTGCTGCGGGCCCGGCCGCGCGGCGCGGAGGGGCTTACCTGGCTCGCCCGCACCCCGGCGTTCGCGCCGATGGAGTACTCGAAGATCGGCCTGGAGCAGTTCACCCCGGACTACACCCGCTACTTCCACGGCCTGCCCGAGGAGACCCGCGACCGGCTGCTGCCCGCGCAGTGGCAGCTCTACAAGGGCGTCAGCGAGGAGACGCTCGGTGACATCCACGACGAGCTCTACCGGCGCACCGTCGACGGAGGCTGGCCCGACGTCACGCTGACGCCCGGCGTCGCGGTCCAGGGCGGCTCCCGCGTCGGCGGACGCATCGAACTGGCCGTGGAGCACGGCGAGCAGGACACCCGCGCCCACCTGACCACCGACGCCGTCGTCCTGGCCACCGGCTACCGCGAGCGGCCCGTCGACGCGCTGCTCTCCCCGCTGGCGAAGTACATCGCCCACGACAGCGCCGGACGCCACCAGGTCGACGAGCACCAGCGCCTGGTCCTCGACAGCAGCGTCACCGGCTCCGTCTTCGTGCAGAACGCCGAACGCCACACCCACGGCGTCGGCGCCCCCGACCTGGGCCTCGCCGCCTGGCGCAGCGCCGTCATCCTCAACGCCCTCACCGGCCGGGACACCTACCCGCTGCCCCGGCGCACCGCCTTCACCACCTTCGGCCTCGGCGGCACCTCCGCCGGGGGCCGCGACCACCAGCTCACCGCAAGCACCACCGTCGGAGGACGTTCGTGACCGTGCAGACATCACCGCAGGCCGCCGCCTGGAAGCGGGCCGGAAGCCTGATCACCGAGAAGATGCTCGGAGAACTCTCCTACGAGTACCTCTTCGAGCCGGTCGCCGACACCGGCCCGGTCACCGAAGGCGCCGACCCCGCCTGGCGTCTCGACCTGCCCGGTGACGTCACCTACCGCTTCCGGGCCCGTCACGGCGCCTTCCGCTGCTGGGTCGTCACCCCCGGCTCCGCCACCCGCCACACCGCGGACGGGCACGCCCCGGCCGACGACCCGCGCATCCTGGTCACGGACGCCCGTACCGTCCTGGGCCTCAGCGGCATGCGCCTCGCCGACGTACTCAGCGAGCTCACCGCCACCGTGGCCAACGAGGCGATGCGCCTGGAGCGGCCCATCACGGCGGCCGAGCTGGCGGCCCTCCCGTACGACCTCGCCGACGGCCACCTCACCGGCCACCCCCGCATCGTCGTCAACAAGGGCCGCGTCGGCTTCTCCGCCGCCGACCGGGCCCGCCTCGCCCCCGAGGCACGCAACCCCTTCGCCGTCCGCTGGACCGCCGTCCACCGCGACCTCGCCAGCTTCCGCTCCGTCGCCGGTCTCGACGAGCAGACGCTGCTCGCGGAGGAGCTCGGCGAAGCGACCCGCCAGGAGTTCGCCGAGCGTCTCGCGGCGACCGGCGCGGACCTGGCCGACTACGTCTGGATGCCCATCCACCCCTGGCAGTGGGACGAGATCGTCGGCACTCTCTACGCCGCCGAGATAGCCACCGGCCGCATCGTGCTCCTCGGTGACTCGGCCGACACCTACGTGCCCCACCAGACCGTGCGCACCCTCGCGAACGTCACACACCCCACCCGGCGTGACGTCAAGACGGCCTGCTCCGTGCGGAACACCCTCGTCTACCGGGGGCTCAACTCCGCCGCCACGCTCGCCGGACCCGCCGTCACGGAGTGGTTGCTGTCGATCCACGAGAGCGACGCGCTGCTGCGCGACGAGTACCGCTTCGACCTCCTCGGCGAGGTCGCCGCCGTCTCCGTCACCCACCCGCTCTTCGGCTCGCTCGAAGAGCTGCCCTACCGCTTCCACGAGACGCTCGGCGTGCTGTGGCGCGAGCCGCTGCGCACCCGGGTCGGCGAGAACGAGCGGGCCATCTCGCTCGCCACCCTCCCGTACCGCGACCACGACGGCCGGAGTGTCGTCGCGCACCTGATCACCACCTCGGGCATGTCCCCGCAGGAGTGGTTCGGCAAGCTGTACGACCTCATCCTCACCCCGCTGCTGCACTGGCTGTACCGCTACGGCGTCGCCTACTGCCCGCACAGCCAGAACCTCGTCCTCATCACCGACCCGGACGGCCGCCCCCTCCGCGTCATGATCAAGGACTTCGCGCAGGGCGTGGACCTCGTCGACGCCGACCTGCCCGTCCACGACACGCTGGCTGAGGAGGCCCGCAAGGACATGCTGCGCTGGCCCGCCCCGCTGATGGCCCAGTCGCTGTTCTCGTCCGTCTTCTCCGGCCAGATCCGCTTCCTCGCCGAGATCGCCCACGACGACTTCGGCTACCCGCGCGCCGAGATGTGGGAGCAGGTCCGCACCGTCATCCGCGCGTACGCCGACCGCTTCCCCGAGGACGCCAAGCGCTACCCGGACCTGGACCTGTTCGCCCCGGACGTCGAGCGCGTCTGCCTGAACCGCGAGCACCTCGCGGGCGAGGGCTTCGAACGAGTCGACCGCGACGAGGAGTTCGACGTCCGCTTCGGCCGCGTCCCCAACCCGCTCTCCGCACCGGATCCGGAGGGCGCCTGGTGAACGACGCCCAGCAGCCGGCCGCTGCCTTCTGGCAGCGGCCGGCCGGCCCCAGGACCCTCGCCGACCGCAGCCGGGCCGCCGACCGCATACGTGCGGCACTCGCCGGCCGGGCGCCGGACCGGCTCACCCTGCTCGCACCGGACCCGCACGGCCGATTCGCTGCCGTCGACCTCGACGGCGGATTCGCCCTCGACTCGGTACTCGACAACGGCTACGGCGCGTGCACCTACCTCTACGCCTGGACCGTCGAGCGCGGCACCGTGGCCGCCCCCGAACTCCAGCGCTACTACGACGCGTACGGCGATCTCGTCCTCCACCCCGACCCGGCCACCCTCACGCCCCAGCCCGGCGAGGACGGCAGCTGGTACGTGGTCTGCGACGCGGCCTGGCCCGACGGTTCCCCCGTCGACGTCGCCCCGCGCACCGCCCTGCGCACGCAGCTGACGGCGGCCGAGGAACTCGGCATCGTCCCCTCCGTCGGCCTCGAACACGAAGTCACCTTCTACCGTGCGGACGGAACACCGCTCACCGCGCACGGCATCGACTACGCGCTCGGCGGCACCGAACCCCTCGCCCCGCTGCTGCGCGACGTGCGCGCCACCCTCCGCGAGGCGGCCCTCGGCGTGGAGTCCGCACGCGCCGAATGCCACCCGGGACAGTACGAGATCGTCCTGCGGCACCGCGACGCACTGGCGGCCTGCGACGACGCCATGATCCAGCAGACCCTCGTCCGGCAGACGGCGGCCCGGCACTCCGTCCAGGCCTCCTACCTCGCCGCCGAAGGACCGGGACAGGGCAGCTCGTGCCACGTCCACCTCTCCCTCAACAGCCCGGAGGGCGACAACCTCGGCGCCGACGGCACCGACCCGCGGTGTCCGAGCCGCCTGCTGGGCTCGTTCCTCGCCGGGGTGCTGCGCGCCGCCGCCGACCTCACCCCGATCTGGGCGCCCACCACCAACTCCTACGTCCGGCTGCGCACCGGGGACTTCGCGCCCACCCGGGTCCGCTGGGGCGCCGACGACCGCACGGCCGCCGTACGCCTCGTCGGGAGCGGGCCGTCGCTGCGCCTGGAATGCCGCTTCCCGGGCGCCGACGCACAGCCGCACCTCGCCGTCGCGGCGCTGCTGGCCGCCGGGCTGTCGGGCATCGAGGACGACCTTCCGGCACCGCCCGCCGGGGAGACGCTCGACCACCTCGCCACCACCCCCTGGCAAGCGCTGGAACGTTTCTCCACGTCCAAGCTGCCGGCCCGCCTCCTCGGCGAGGAGTTCGTCGCCCACTACGCGGCGCTGTTCGGCGCCGAACTCGACGCCTGGTGCGAGGCGGTCACCGACTGGCACCGCAGGCGCGGCGCCCTGCGGTCATGACCGCCGCGGCCCCCACGCCCGTACCGGAGCGCCCGGCGAGCCCCCTCAAGGAGCTCGCCGGGGCCCCGGCCCTGCTGTCCCTGCTGGGCTGGAGCCTCGTCGGCCGCCTCCACCTGTCGGCGACCCTCGTCGCGCTCCTCGTCGTCGCGGCCGACAACACCGGCTCCTACGCCACCGCCGGCCTGGTCACCGGGGCACTCGTCCTCGGCCAGGGCATCACGGGACCGATCCGCGGCCGTACCGTCGACCGCCGCCCCGCCGCCCGCATCCTCGTCTGGACCTCCTTGCTGTACGGGGCGGGACTCGTCGGCCTCGCCGCCGTACCCGAGGCAGCCGGATGGCAGACGCTGGCCGGTGTCGCCTTCGTCGTCGGCCTGGCCTGCCCACCGTCCACCCAGGTCTCGCGCTGCAAGGTGGCCCAGCTCGCCGCGGGCACCCTGCGGCAGCGCGCGTACAACCTCCAGGCCACCGTCAACGAACTCGTCCTGGTCACCGGCCCCGGAGCCGCGTCCCTGTGCATCGCCCTCGTCGGCGCGCGCGCCTCCGTCGCCGTCTGCGGAGCGCTCGCCGCACTCGGCGGGCTCGGCCTCGCGCGCGCCGTACGCCGCGCCGGTGTCGACGCGCCCCCCGTGCGTATTCCCGTCACCGCGCCGGACGGCGAGACCCCGCCCGGGCGCAGCTCGCTGCTGCGCAACCCGGCGGCGGTACGCGCGATCGCCGCCGTCACCGTCCTCATCGCCGGCTTCTCGGTCGTCGACTTCGTCCTGATCTCCTGGTCGCACTCCCGCGGGGCGCCCGAACTCGGCGGCCTCCTCACCGGCGTGTGGGCCATCGCCTCGGCCGCCGGCGGTCTCGCCGCCACGTTCTGGCTCACCGGCGCGGCCGTACTGTGGCGCCGCCTCGTCCTCGTCACCGTCGGTGTCGCCCTGCTGCTTCCCGCCCTCTCCGAACGGCTCGGCGGCGGCACCGCCTGGACCGTCGCCGCGGCCCTCGCCCTCGGCGGCACCGTCATCCCGCCCGCCCTCGCCGCCCTCTACGACAGCGTCGCCGACTTCGCGGGCGACGCACACCGTGCCGAGGCCTTCGGCTGGATCGCCGCCACGACCACCGCCGCCTCCGCGGTGGCCAACCCCGTGGCCGGAGCCGTACTCGACCGCTGGGGAGCGACAGCGGCAGCGGCCATCGCCCTGACGGCGTGCTGCGCCGCCACGGCACTGATCGGGGGGACGGGGAACCGGCGTTGAGCAGATCCTCCCCTGGAGGAGCCGCCCCCGGCTGATCTCCGACGGCCGTTCATGGGTGTGCTGCGGACTGGCCCCAAGTGCCGGGGCGGAGAGATCCATGGCGCACCGGCGGGACCTGCAACGAGACTGCGCAGGTGAGCGGCGTTCCGGGACGAGGTGGGCTCCCGATGGGCGTGCAGCGCGGGCAGAGGGCCCGCGGGTGGGTGACGAGGGCGGTTCTCGGTTCGGCCGTCGTCGACCTCGTGGCCGCCCTCGCCCCGGTGGCCCAACCGGGCCGCAGCATCGAGACGTTCCAGACCATCCGGGTCCACCTCGACAGGCTGCGCGACGTGCTGAACGAGCCCCCGGAGTCCCTGGGGCAGGGCGCTGAGAAGGTGGACCTGAACGAGCCGATCACCCTCACCGACGTCAGCTTCAGCTACTCCGGGGACGGACCGGAGGCCCTGCCCGGCATCTCCCTCACCGTCCGGCCGGGCGAGAAGATCGCCATCGTCGGCAGCAGCGGTTCGGGTAAGTAAGTCGACCTTGGCCCGGCTCATCCTCGGGCTCCACGACCCGACGGGCGGGGAGGTCACCTACGGCTCCACCCCGCTGACCGAACTCGACCTCGGTCATTTGCGCCGCCAGTGCGGTGTCGTCACCCAGGACGCGGACATCTTCAGCGGCTCGGTGCTGACCAACATTGCGCTGGTCATGCCCGACGCCACCCTGGACGATGTCGTCGCGGCGGCCCGCCTCGCGGCCGTCCACGAGGACATCACGCACATGCCGATGGGGTACGAGACGATCCTGGGTGAGGGCGGCAACGGCCTCTCCGGCGGGCAACGACAGCGCGTGGCCCTGGCCCGGGCCGTCGTGCACCGGCCGAGGGTCCTGCTGCTGGACGAGGCCACCGGCCACCTGGACGCGACCACCGAGGCCATCGTGCACGAGAACCTCTCGGAGCTCGACTGCACCCGCATCGTCATCGCACACCACCTGAGCACCGTGCGCGACGCGGGTCACGTGGCTGCGGAGGTTCGCGGTGGCCGAGACCGGCGGGTCGTCCCAGAGGATCTCGCTGAACTGCCCGAGGATGCCGAAGCACGGATCAGGTCCTTCAGTGGGGGCGTCGGCCGATGTCGCCTGGGTGGGGAGGGCGGCGAGCCCTGGTTCTTTCCACACGGTGTAGGGGGTGGAACCGTCGGGGAGACCGGCCCGTGGGGTGTGGATCAACAGAAGGCCTCCCACCGGTACGGCGTGAGGGGGGCACCGATGGTGAGCCGAGAAAGCTCCGGTGTCCGACTCCCGTCGCCGGCCAGAGGGGCGGGAGGGATGATTTGTGCGAAGTTTGGCGAGATCCGGCTCAAGTGCGTCATACCGTCTCCTGATTGGTCAGGGCAGGAGGGAATGCACACAGGTGCTCCTTGCTCGTCCCCCCGTTGGAACTGCGTTCACGCTTTCAGATCGAACAGGATCCGGTTGGAGGTCCTGTGTGGTGACCGGTTTACCTCCTCATGTGGACGCGACAGTTCATGACGGATGTGATGGGTGATTCCCCCGGGGCCCCAGAACAGCCGGAGGTCCCGGCTGCCCCACGGGGGGCGGTGGGCGGGGTGTCGGGCCGTAGCGCGTTCTGCACGGTCGTTCGGCAGCGGTCCCAGCAGGCGGGGACGAGGTGGCCGTACACGTCCACCGTCGTCTTGATCGGTGATGAAGGTGGTCCATCCGTCGACCGGGACGAGGAGCGCGGGGCCGTCAAGGGGCGGAACGCTTACCCCCTGAACCTCCAGCGCGTCCGCCACCGTCCCGGCCGGACAGGTGACGGGACGTCAGGTCGTCCAACCGAAATACAGCCACGGGTACGAGAACGGGGCCGACCCCCACTCGGGCCGACCCGTCTGGCCTGCGAAGTTGACCAGTTCGCGTGCCCAACGCGTTGCAGCGAAACAGTGGAACCAGGTTTTTGACCTGCGGAAACACCGGAGCGCCGGTGCGGATCCAGCCACGATCCAGCCGCCGGTAACGACGGGTCGACGACCGGCCGTTCCTGGCGGCTGCCCGCCCCTTGCGCCAAGGCTCCCGGCGAGAACGACACCATTTACTGCTACCCTTTGGTGTCGTCTGTTTCTCTGAGGGGAGCCGCGCATGTCCCGGACAATGATCGACCTGGATGACGAGATGGTTGCGCAGGCCAAGGAGATCTACGGCACGAAGACCAAGGCGGCCGCCGTGCGTGCGGCTGTGGAGGATGCCGTGAAGCGTCGTCTCCGCCAGCAGTTCATCGACGCCGTCAAAGCGGGGGAGCTCGACTTCGGGGAGATCGTCGAGAACACGAAGGTGACGGACGCCGGACGGGACGCGAGGGCAGTCTGAGTGACTGCTCCGTTCCTGGTCGACAAGTCGGCCCTCGCCCGTTGGCACCTGCCGCCGGTTGGCGCCGCTCTCGACCCGCTCCACGAACGAGGGCTGCTGGCGATCTGTCCCGCCGTCGAGTACGAACTCATGTACAGCATTCGTGGAAAGAGCGAGGCCCCCGCCGTCGCGGCGTGGCTCCGGGGCTTCGACTACCTCTATGGCGACGACCGGGTCTTCGATCGTGCCCTGGAGGTTCAGCGTGCCGCTGTTGAGCGCGGCTTCCACCGCGCGCTGTCCCTCCCGGATCTGCTCGTCGCCGCGACTGCCGAGCTGAGCGGCGCAATCGTCCTCCACCATGACGCCGACTACGACATGATCGTCGGCATCACCGGGCAGCGCTGCCAGTGGGTCGTGGAGCCGGGAACGGCCGACTGACGCACCGTGCTCCACCGTCGGATTCGACGACGGCGTGGCTCCGGGCCATGTCATCGCCACCTGGCGCAAGTCCAGCTACAGCAACGGCGAAGGCGGCGAGTGCGTCGAGATCGCCGACGGATTTCCCCGGGCCGTCCCCGTCCGCGACTCCAAGGAACCGCATGGCCCCGCGCTCCTCGTCCCGGCCGGCGGATGGACCACCTTCATCACGGCCGTCAGGGATGGAACGCTTGCCCCCTGAACCTCCCGCACGTCCGCCGTCGCCCCGGGGCTGTACAACAGAGATCCAGCACCGGTACGGACATCCAGGCATGACGACAGGTGACGGAGCGTCAGGTCGTCCAGCCGAAATCCAGCCACGGGTACGCGAACGGGGCCGACCCCCACTCGGGCCGACCCCGTCTGACCTGCGAACTTGACCAGTTCGCGTGATCCACGCCAACGCGTGCCCTACACGTTGAAGCGGAACTCCACCACGTCCCCGTCCTGCATGACGTACTCCTTGCCCTCCATGCGGGCCTTGCCCTTGGCGCGCGCCTCGGCGACCGAGCCGGTTTCGACCAGGTCGGCGAAGGAGATGACCTCGGCCTTGATGAAGCCCTTCTGGAAGTCGGTGTGGATCACACCGGCCGCCTCCGGGGCCGTGGCGCCCTTCGGGATGGTCCAGGCGCGGGTCTCCTTGGGGCCTGCCGTGAGGTAGGTCTGGAGGCCGAGGGTGGCGAAGCCGACGCGGCCCAGGGTGGCGAGGCCGGGCTCCTCCTGGCCCATGGACTGGAGGAGTTCCAGGGCTTCCTCGTCGTCGAGTTCGATGAGCTCGGACTCGATCTTGGCGTTGAGGAAGATCGCTTCGGCGGGGGCGACGAGTGCGCGCTGCTCGTTCTTGAAGTCCTCGTCGACCAGCTCGTCCTCGTCGACGTTGAAGACGTAGAGGAAGGGCTTGGTGGTCAGCAGGTGCAGCTCGTGCAGGAGGTCGCCCTGCTCGGTGCCCTTGGTGATGCCGGCGGAGAAGAGGGTCTGGCCGGTTTCGAGAATGGCCTTGGCCTTCTCGACGGCGGCGAGGACGGCGACCTTCTCCTTCTGGAGGCGGGACTCCTTGGTGAGGCGGGGCACCGCCTTCTCGACGGACTGGAGGTCGGCGAGGATCAGCTCGGTGTTGATCGTCTCGATGTCGTCCTTGGGGGACACCTTGCCGTCGACGTGGACGACGTTCTCGTCCTTGAAGGCGCGGATGACCTGGCAGATCGCGTCGGACTCGCGGATGTTCGCGAGGAACTTGTTGCCCAGGCCCTCGCCCTCGGAAGCGCCGCGCACGATACCCGCGATGTCGACGAAGTCGACCGTGGCGGGCAGGACCTTCTGGGAGTCGAAGATGCCGGCGAGGACCGCGAGGCGGGGGTCGGGGACGCCGACGACGCCGACGTTCGGCTCGATGGTGGCGAACGGGTAGTTGGCCGCCAGCACGTCGTTCTTGGTCAGGGCGTTGAAAAGGGTCGACTTGCCGACATTCGGCAGGCCGACGATTCCGATCGTGAGCGACACGTTGGCGACTTCCCGTAGCGGAGAGAGAGGAGCTGGTTGCGGCCCGGGGCGGGCCGACCGGTCTCCCAGTTTACGGGCGGGGTGCGGGGGTGTCGTACGGGAGGAGGGGCGGCGCTTGGGTACGCTGCCGGGCTCCGCGGGGGCGCCGGCCGCCCGGCCCCCGGCCGTATGCCGTCGAACTCAACCCCAAGGTCGGCCAAAACGCGTGTCCAAGCCGCGAATTCATGAGTCCGGCGACCTACGTTGGTCCGGTGGAGCAACCCAGGACCCGACCCCGCCCCGGCGGCCCGCGCCCCTCGCAGCGCAGGCCGCACCGCATCGCCGTGGAGGAGGTCACCGCCGAGACCTCGCCCGTGTACCGGGGGGCCGGCCGCCCCGAGCGGCCGGTCGCGCCGGTGGTGTCGGCGCTGCGACGGCTGCCCAATCCCCGGCTGACCGGCCTTGGCGGAGGGCTCTTCGCCTCCGTGATCATGTTCGTGCTGGGGTGTCTGGACAGGCTGTTGTTCGGAGGCTCGCCGGTGGTCTACGGGGTGCTCTTCCTGCCGGTCTGTGCGCTGACCGCGCTGTGGGTGCGGACCGCGGACCTCGTCACCGCGCCGATCGCCGTGCCGATCGCCTTCGCCTGCGGGCTGCTGCCCATCGCCGGCGGGTCCGACGGGGTGGGCGGCCGGCTGATGGCGGTCGTCACGGCACTCGCCGTGCACGCGGGCTGGCTCTACGGCGGCACGCTGGTGGCCGGTCTCATCGCGAGCGTGCGGAAGATCCGGCAGATGGCGGGCAAGCGTGCCGCGGCGCGGGAGGGTTCCGCCGCCGTGCCGGTCGCCCCCGCCGTCGCACGGTCGCAGGCGCCGGGCGCACCACGGCCTCCGCGGGTACGGCGGCGGCCTGGCGTACAGCCTCAGCGGCCGCCGCACGGCGACTGAGGAGCACAGCTCCCCGCGCGGTGACGGGGGCGCCGTTACCCGCCGCCGTTTCCCGCTCGCGCCTGAAAGTGCCGTCTCCTGCGCGGTGACCGAGCGTCCCGGATCCCCGCGCGCGGCGCCTGAACCCCGCGTTCGCCGTGCACGCCGCCCCCGCACCGCGACCGGGCGGGCGGGGCGGCGGAGCTAGCGCTTGGCGGCTGCCATGGCCGCGCCCACGATCCCCGCGTTGTTCTGGAGCTGGGCCGGGACGATCTCCGCGCGGATGCCCTCGATGAGGGGCAGGAACTTGTCCGCCTTGCGGCTGACGCCTCCGCCGATGATGAACAGGGACGGCGAGAAGAGCATCTCCAGGTGCGCCAAGTACTTGGTGACCCGCTTCGCCCAGTGCTCCCAGCTCAGGTCCTCGTCCTCCTTGGCCTTCGTGGAGGCGTGCTTCTCGGCCTCGCGGCCGTGGAGTTCCAGGTGGCCCAGTTCGGTGTTGGGGACGAGCTTGCCGTCGAGGAAGAGGGCACTGCCGATGCCGGTGCCGAAGGTGAGGAGGAAGACCGTGCCCTGGCGGCCCGCGCCCGCCCCGAACGTCATCTCGGCGACGCCCGCCGCGTCCGCGTCGTTCAGCACGGTGACCGGCATGCCGAGGCGCTCGCCGAGCACGGACTGGGCGTTGAGGTCCACCCAGCCCTTGTCGACGTTGGCGGCCGTACGGGTGACGCCGTCCGTGACGACGCCGGGGAAGGTGATGCCCACCGGCCCCGACCAGCCGAAGTGGTCGACGACCTCCTTCACGCCGTCGATCACGCTGTCCGGCGTGGCCGGGTGCGGGGTCAGTACCTTGTGCCGCGGCTCGGCAAGGTCGCCCCGCGCCAGGTCCACGGGAGCGCCCTTGATGCCGGAACCGCCGATGTCCACTCCGAACACGTTCATGGACACCACCGTACGACGCACCACCGACAACCGGGCGGAGAGTCCTGCGGAGGGCTACCTGCTGCCGAGGGCGGCGGCCTCCGCGCGCAGGTCGCGGCGGAGTTCCTTGGGCAGCGAGAAGGTGATCGACTCGTCGGCCGTCCTGACCGTCTCGACGTCCGCGTAGCCGCGCTCGGCGAGCCACTCCAGGACGCCGTCGACGAGGACGTCCGGTACGGAGGCGCCCGAGGTGAGGCCGACCGTCGTCACTCCCTCCAGCCAGGATTCGTCGATCTCCGCAGCGAAGTCGACCAGGTGGGCGGCGGGGGCTCCGGCGTCCAGGGCGACCTCGACCATCCGGATCGAGTTCGAGGAGTTCTTGGAGCCCACGACGATGACGAGTTCGGCGTCCTCGGCCAGCTTCTTGACCGCGATCTGGCGGTTCTGGGTGGCGTAGCAGATGTCGTCGCTGGGAGGGGAGAGGAGGTTGGGGAACCTGGACTTCAGGGCGTCGACCGTCTCCATCGTCTCGTCGACGGACAGGGTGGTCTGGGAGAGCCAGACGACCTTCGACTCGTCGCGCACGGTGACGTTCTCCACGTCCTGTGGGCCGTCGACCAGGGTGATGTGGTCAGGGGCCTCGCCGGAGGTGCCGATGACCTCCTCGTGGCCCTCGTGGCCGATCAGCAGGATGTCGTAGTCGTCCTTGGCGTACCGGACGGCTTCCTTGTGCACCTTGGTGACCAGGGGGCAGGTGGCGTCGATCGTGGCGAGCTTCCGCTCGGCGGCCTCGGCGTGGACGGTCGGGGCGACGCCGTGCGCGGAGAACATCACGATGGAGCCCTCCGGGACCTCCGCGGTCTGCTCGACGAAGATCGCGCCCTTCTTCTCCAGGGTCTGCACGACGTACTTGTTGTGGACGATCTCGTGCCGGACGTAGATCGGCGCACCGTACTGCTCAAGGGCCTTCTCGACGGCGATGACGGCGCGGTCCACGCCCGCGCAGTAGCCACGGGGGGCGGCAAGCAGGACACGGCGGGCAGGGGAGGAAGTCATGCACCCCATCGTAAGGCCGTGTCCGGGAGGCCAAAGATCGCCCGCGGGGGAACACTGGGATGGTTGACCGGCTCGCGTACGGAGGAACGATGGCGGGGAGTCCTGACGGGACCGAAGGTACGGCCGGTACGACAGGGGCGACGGAGGCCGCCGACGCCGCGGGTGCCGGTGGACCCGCCGGGTCAGGCGAGGCCGCTGGGCCGCGTGGACGCAGGCCCGGTGGGCGGCCGCAGCTCAGGAGGAGCCTCGGGTTCCGGGATCTCGTCGTCTACGGCCTGCTGTTCATCGCGCCCATGGCCCCGGTCGGTGTCTTCGGCACCCTCGACGCCAAGTCGCACGGCGCCGTCGCGCTCGTCTACGTCGTCGCGACGGTGGCGATGGCGTTCACCGCCTTCAGCTACGCGCAGATGGTGCGGGTGGTCCCGCAGGCGGGTTCCGTCTTCGCCTACGCGCGCGCCGGGCTCGGCGAGGGGCCGGGGTTCGTCGCCGGGTGGATGGCGATGCTCGACTACCTGCTGATCCCGGCCGTGGCGTACCTGTTCTCGGGCATCGCGCTGAACGCCCTGATCCCGTCGGTGTCGCAGTGGGTGTGGACGGCGCTCGCCGTGCTGGTGACCACCGCGCTGAACATGACGGGCGTACGGGCCGCGGCGCGGGTCGGGTTCGCGGTGCTGGCGCTGGAGATCGCGGTGCTGCTGGTCTTCGTGGTGGCCGCACTCGTGGTGCTGCTGCGGGACGGCGCCCAGCGCGACTGGCTGTCGCCGCTGACCGGCGACGGGTCGATGGGGGCGTTCTCGCTGGCGGCGGTGCTCGGCGCGGTGTCGGTGGCGGTGCTGTCCTACCTGGGCTTCGACGCGATCGCCTCGTTCGCGGAGGAGGTGACGGGAGGCTCGGCACGGGTCGCGCGCGCGGTGCTGATGTGTCTGGCGCTGGTCGGCGTGCTGTTCGTCGTACAGACGTACCTGGTGGCGCTGCTGTCGCCGGTGACGGCGGCCGAGCTGGCGGCCGACCCGTCGAAACAGGGCACGGCCTTCTACGACGCGGTGGACGGGGCAGTGGGGGCGTGGCTGCACGACCTGGTGGCGGTGAGCAAGGCGATCGGCGCGGCGTTCGCGGCACTGGCGGGACAGGCGGCGGCGGGGCGGCTGCTGTTCGCGATGGCACGGGAACGGCGGCTGCCGGGCGTGCTGGCGCGGGTGGACGCGAAGTCCGGGGTGCCGAGGGTGGCGCTCGGGCTCGCGGCCGTGGTGACGCTGGTGGCGGCGGTGTGGGCGGCCCGGCGGGGGGACGGCATGGACCATCTGGTGTCGGTCGTCGACATCGGTGCGCTGACCGCCTTCGTCCTGCTGCACGCCTCGGTGATCGGGTGGTTCGCCGTTCGGCGCAAGGCGGGGGCGCCGGTGTGGTGGCGGCACGTCGTCGCCCCCGTGCTGGGGGCGCTGATCGCGGTCGCCGTCATCGTGGAGGCGAGCCGGGCGGCGCAGGTGGTGGGCGCGGCGTGGCTCCTGGTGGGGCTGGTGGTCCTGTTCGCCCAACGGGGGCGGGCGGTTCGGCGGTAGAGGGGGCGCGGGGTGGTCGGGGCCGGGCCGGGTGCGGGGCGTGGGGCGGCGGGACGGCCACCGGTCGGCCACGACGTCCGGGCCCGAGGTGCGTACGGCCACGTCGATCCGAGCGGGTGCACCGCGAGACCGTGCGGCTCGCCGCCGGGCAGGCCGTGCTCCTCGGCAAGCGGCCCCGTTGTCGGTGCTGCGGGCTAGCCTCGGGGCATGGCTCTCAACACGTCAGCGGACGCGCCCCTTCCGGTCGGTGAGGTCTCCCGGTTGATCGGGGGATGGATCGACCGGCTCGGCGCCGTGTGGGTCGAGGGGCAGATCACACAGTTGTCACGGCGGCCGGGCGCGGGGGTGGTGTTCCTGACGCTGCGTGATCCGTCGAACGACATCTCCGTGGCCGTGACCTGCTACCGGCAGGTCTTCGACGCGGTGGCCGACGTCGTCTCGGAGGGCGCGCGCGTCGTCGTCCACGCCAAGCCCGAGTGGTACGCGCCGCGCGGGCAGTTGTCGCTGCGGGCGAGCGAGATCAAACCGGTGGGCATCGGGGAACTGCTCGCCCGGCTGGAGCAGCTGAAGAAGTCCCTGGCCGCGGAGGGCCTCTTCGCACTCGACCGGAAGCGGAGCCTGCCGTTCCTTCCGCAGCTGGTCGGGCTGGTGACAGGGCGGGCCAGTGCGGCGGAGCGTGACGTCCTGGAGAACGCGCGGCGGCGGTGGCCCGCCGTCCGCTTCGAGGTGCGCAACGTGGCCGTCCAGGGCGTCCACGCGGTCCCGCAGGTCGTTCAGGCCGTGCAGGAGCTGGACGCCCTCCCGGACGTCGACGTGATCATCGTGGCGCGCGGCGGCGGCAGCGTCGAGGACCTGCTGCCGTTCTCGGACGAGCAATTGGTACGGGCGGTGTCGGCGGCCCGTACGCCCGTCGTGTCGGCCATCGGGCACGAGCCGGACTCGCCGCTGCTGGACCTGGTCGCCGACGTACGGGCCTCCACGCCCACCGACGCCGCGAAGAAGGTCGTACCGGACGTGGGCGAGGAGCTCGACCGGGTCCAGGCGCTCCGCGACCGGGCGCTGCGGATCGTGCAGGGTCTCCTCGACCGGGAGGAGCGCGGCCTCGCTTCCGCGCTGGCCAGGCCCGTGATGGAGCGGCCGCAACGGATGGTCGAGGACCGGGAGGCGGAGGTGGACGCGTTGGTGGCACGGAGCCGCCGGACGCTGGGGCACCTGCTGGACCGGGCCGACTCCGAGCTGTCGCACACCCGGGCGCGGGTCGTGGCGCTCTCGCCGGCCGCCACGCTGGAACGGGGGTACGCGGTGCTGCAACGGGGCGACGGGGCGGTGGTGCGTTCGCCCGACGACGTGTCGGGCGGGGACGAACTGCGGGCGCGGGTCTTCGAGGGGGAGTTCGCGGTACGGGTCGCGGCGGCGCGCGACGAGGGGGAATGACAGGGGCGGCTGACGGGGAGCGGGGAGGGCCGCTGGGGGGCGGGTGAGCTGCACTGTCGTTGTCGGACCTCGCACATAGGGTGGATCGCATGGCCAAGACGGAAGAAGCCGGTGCCGGAGCCGAGGTGGGCTACGAGCAGGCTCGGGACGAGTTGATCGAGGTCGTACGACGCCTGGAGGCGGGCGGTACGACGCTGGAGGAGTCACTGGCCCTGTGGGAGCGCGGGGAGGAGCTGGCGAAGGTGTGCAGGGGGTGGCTCGAAGGGGCTCGGGCTCGGCTGAACGCGGCGCTGGCGGAGGGGCAGCGGGAGGGCTGACCCCCGCGCCCGGACCGTAGCTCTGGCATGCCCTCGGACTCGGTTGCGGGGGCCGGGTGTCCGCCGCCCCGGTGCGTCCTGCCGCAGGCCCGTGAGGGCCGGCAGGCACATCCGGATGCGCCGGATCGCCCGCCTCCGCGGGACGGGGGAAGTTCGTCAACGGGTTTCTGTTATCCGGGAACCCGGCCCCGGTCTCCTGTTCCGTGGAGCAAGATGCGTGTGCGTGCCGTACGTACGCGTGTACGGGCCGAGCAGGTGTGAGAGAGGCGGGAAACCGTGACCAGGGACCACGGAGTCGCGACAGTCGTAGCGGCGCAGAGCGGTGACCCGCAGGCGCAGGACGCCCTTGTCGCCGCCTACCTGCCTCTCGTCTACAACATCGTCGGCCGTGCGCTGGACGGTCACGCCGATGTCGACGACGTCGTGCAGGACACCATGCTGCGTGCCCTCGCCAACCTCCCGACCCTCCGTATCCCGGAGAGTTTCCGGTCCTGGCTGGTGGCCATCGCCATGAACGAGGTGCGGCGGCACTGGCACCGCGAGCAGCCCCTCGGCCTTCCCGCGCCCGGGGAGCGCGAGCCCGCCGACCCCGGAGCCGACTTCGTCGGCCTGACCATCGTCCGGATGGGTCTGACCGGACAGCGCAAGGAGACCGTCGAGGCGACCCGCTGGCTGGACGGCGACGACCGGGCCCTGCTGTCCCTGTGGTGGCTGGAGGCGGCAGGTGAACTGACCCGGGCCGAGGTGGCGACGGCGCTGGAACTCGCGCCGGAGCACACCGCCGTACGCGTACAGCGGATGAAGTCCCAGCTGGAGGCGGCCCGGGTGGTGGTACGGGCACTGGCCGCCGTGCCGCTGTGCGGGCAGTTGCGGGAGGTGCTCGCAGCCTGGGACGGGACACCGTCCGCGCTGTGGCGGAAGCGAATATCGCGGCACGCGAAGGACTGTGCGACGTGCTCGGGCCACCGCGCCGGGCTCGTCCCGGCGGAGGGACTGCTGGCGGGGTTCGGGCTGGTGCCGGTGGCCGGGGCACTGGTGGAGCTGGTGAGCCTGGCGGTACGGAACGGGGGCGGGCCCGCAGCGGCAACCGGGGCGTACGACGCGTACGGCGTGTCGTACGCGACGGACGCCGCATCCGCGGCACACACCCAGCCGATACCGACCGCGGTCCCCTACCCGCACGCGGACCCGTACTCCCACGCGGACCCGGGCACGGCCCCGTATCCGGACGCGACCTCCCTCCCCGCGACCGACCGGACCCCCGGGACGGAGCCGCTCGTCGGCGCGGGCGCGGGTGCCGACGGGCCGGGCGGGGACCTCGGGAAGCGCACGCCCGGCGGCAGCGCCGTCGGTGACGGCCCCTCGCGCAGCGACCGGCGCCGGACCCGGCAGCGAAGGCGGCAGGTCGTGGTGGCGGTCGCCGTGCTGGCGGTCGTCGGCGGCGGGATCGGGGCAGTGCAGTGGTTCGCCGGCGGGGACGACGCCGCGGCCGGAACCTCCGTCGCGGACGCAGCCCGGACGAGCGGGCCCGTCCTGTCCGGCACGGGGACGGACGCGACCGCGACCGCATCCAGAGCGCCCAGCAGTGCCGTGCCCTCGCCCACGACCGCGTCGCCCACCAAATCCGCCACCCCGGGCAGGACGCCCGACAGAACCCCCGCCCCGACGAAGTCCGAGGCCGCCGCGCCGCCCGCCAAGCCGACCCGCGCCGCCGAGCCCACGCGCCCCGCCCCGCCGCCCGCACCGCCCGCACCGCCCGCCGGGCCCGCGCAGGAGGTGATCGCCCTGGTCAACTCCGAGCGGACGAAGGCGGGATGCGGCCCGGTCAGGGGCAACGCCCTGCTCCGCACCGCGGCGCAGCGGCACTCCGAGGACATGATCGCCCGCGGCTACTTCGACCACATCAGCCCCGACGGCGACGGTCCCGGCGAACGCGTGACCGCCGCCGGGTACAAGTGGAGTACGTACGGGGAGAACATCGCCGCAGGGCAGGCGACCCCCGCCGCCGTCATGGACACCTGGATGAAGAGCCCCGGGCACCGCGCCAACATCCTCAACTGCGCGTTCAAGGAGGTCGGCATCGGCATCGCGGACGCCTCGGGAGGCATCCGCTGGACGCAGGTGTTCGGCGCGCGGTAGGCGCCCGCGGATCCCCGCGGACCCGGGTGCGCCGGCCCGCCGGCCCGCGGCACCTCCGCGCGAGCCCGAGGTGCCGGCCCGCGGGGGCGCGCGTGGGCGTCCCCCTGGGCGGGGCCCGGCCTCGGAAAGGCGCCCGTCAGTTCTCGAAGAGGGCGTTGAGTTCGTCGTGCGGGACCGCGCCCGCCACCGAGTCGTACGTCCCCGACGTCAGAAGCTCCTCGGTGGCCCGGCGCGCCACCGCGTATGCCGCGCCCGCCACCTTTCCGCCCAGGCTGATCCGTGCCACGCCCAGTGCGGCCAGCTCGGCGACGGCCGGGGACCCCGGCCCGGCCAGCACGTTCAGCGGTGCGTCGACGGCCGCCACCAGGGCCGCGAGTGTCTCCGGGTCGGTGACGCCGGGGACGAAGACGCCACTGGCGCCCGCTCCGACGTACGCGTGCATCCGGCCGATCGTCTCCTCCAGCCGGCCCGACTCCTCGCCGATGCCGAACAGATAGGTGTCGATGCGGGCGTTGAGGTAGAGGGGAATGCCGGCCTTGTCGGCGGCGCTGCGGGCGGCGGCGATGCGGCCCGCCTGCTCCATGGGCGTACGGTGCCCGTCCTCCAGGTTGACGCCGACCGCGCCCGCCGCGATCACGGCGGCGACCGTCTCGCCGACGCCCTCCGCGGTGTCCGCGAGGCCGCCCTCGATGTCGGCCGTCACCGGTACCTTCACCGCGTCGGCCACCCGCGCCACGAGTTCGAGCGCCCGCTCCCGGTCGAGTGCGTCACCGTCCGGGGCGCCCAGGCTCCAGGCGACGCCCGCACTGCTGGTGGCCACGGCGCTCGCTCCGGCCGCCTCGACGACCAGCGCGCTGGCGACGTCCCAGGCGTTGGCGAGCAGGAGCGGGGAGCCGGGGATGTGGTGCAGGGCGTGGAGAAGTTCGGCCTTCTCGCGCTGACCGGCGGCCCGGCCGCCGGATGTGTGGGAAATCGCAGAAGTCATGGGCACAGTGGAGCACTTCGCGGGCCCGGAGGCTGGTGATTTTCCGACCTCACCCGCGCCTGCCGCGCCCGCCGTCCGCACCCCCGTCGTGCGGTCCGGGCGCGTGCGCGAGAAGTGGCACGACCGCTTTCGGCCGTGCCGCGTACGATGCGCGCGGCACCCCCGCAACGCCCCGACGAGGAGCTCCGCATCCATGGCGATACCCCCGCCGCCCCCGGAACAGCCCTGGGACCGGCCCCGGCAGCCGTCCCCGCAGGTCCCGCACGACACCGAGATCCGGCAGGCCCCGGCCGTCCCGCATCGCCCCCACGGGCCGCAAAGCGCACAGGCCCCGCAGAGCTCGCAGGACGCGCAGCCCCCGCAGGACCCGACCGCTCCGCATGCCCCCCACGCCCCGCCGCCCCAGGCGTACGGCGCGCCCCCCTTCGGTGCTCCGGCCCCCGGCCAGCCCTCGTACGGCCAGCCCTCGTACGGCCAGTCCCCGTACCCGCAGCCCTCCTACGGGCAGCCCCCGTACGCCGCCCACCCCTATGGTCCGCCACCCGCGCCGCCCGCCGCCAACGGGCTGGCCGTCGCTTCCCTCGTGACCGGCATCGTCTGCTGCGTGCCGCCGCTCGGCCTGATCCTGGGCCTCATGGCCCTGGCGCAGATCAAGAAGCGCGGCGACTCCGGCAAGGGGCTCGCGGTCACCGGCATCGTGCTGTCGTCGCTGAGCGTCGTCCTGGTGCTTGTCGGCCTGCTCACCGGCGGGCTGAACTCGCTCGGCGACGAGCTGCGGAAGGGGGCGAGCGGCAGCAACAGGTCCGTGGAGGATCTGCGGATCGGGCAGTGCTTCAACACTCCCGACGGGTCGCTGGAGGGCACCACGTACGACGTGGAGGTCGTCGGCTGCGACAAGCCGCACGACGCCGAGGTGTTCGGCACCTTCGACCTCGCGGACGCGAAGGCGTACCCCGGCGACGAGAAGATCAGCAAGGTCGCCGACCAGCGCTGCGCCATCGCCGAGAAGAGCTACACCGGCGGGGGCGCGGCCGACGTCGACTCGTACTACCTGATGCCGGACCCGCGCGGCTGGCGGCTCGGCGACCGCGGGGTCACCTGCGTCTTCGGCGACGAGTCGGGCGACCGTCTCACCGGCTCCCTCCGCGGCACCGGCAGCGGAGATTCGGGTGGCACGGGTGGGGCGGACAGTACGGATGGGACGGACGACGTCCAGGGTGAGGAGGTCTGACCCGGGGTGTCGTGGCCTTACTCGCGGAAACATGCCTGCGTAACGGCAAATCATCACTTCGAGTGAAACCCTGGCCTTTGCTTGTGTCCGTCGACCCACGGTTGCCACGCTGTTGCTGTCTGTCAACCTGATGGGAGTGGCCAGTGACATTCGGTGAGCAGCCCGCCTACCTGCGCGTGGCGAAGGATCTCCGGAGGCAGATCGCCGACGGAAAGCTGCCGCCGCACACCCGCCTTCCCTCGCAGGCCCGCATCCGCGAGGTCTACGGCGTGTCGGACACGGTCGCCCTGGAGGCACGCAAGGTCCTGATGGCGGAAGGCCTGGTGGAGGGGCGCTCGGGTTCGGGGACGTATGTGCGGGAGCGGCCGGTGCCGCGGAGCGTGACCCGCTCCGCCTACCGTGCGGTGGGCACCTCCACGCCCTTCCGTCAGGAGCAGGCGGCCGAGGGCACCCGTGGGACCTGGGAGTCGCGCAGCGAGCAGACCGTCGCGCCGGGCGGGATCGCCGCCCGGCTGGGCATCGAGCCGGGCGACCGTGTGATGCGCACCCGGTACGTCTTCCGGGACGCGGGGGAGCCGCTGATGCTCTCCACCTCCTGGGAGCCCCTCGCGGTGACCGGGCGCACGCCGGTGATGCTGCCCGAGGAGGGTCCGCTGGGCGGCTGCGGAGTGGTCGAGCGGATGGCCGCCATCGACGTCGTGGTGGACAACGTGACGGAGGAGGTCGGTGCGCGGCCCGGACTCGCGGAGGAGCTGGCCGAGCTGGGCGGCGTGCCGGGGCACGTCGTGCTGACCATCGAGCGGACGTACTTCGCCTCCGGGCGGGCGGTCGAGACGGCGGACCTGGTGGTGCCTGCCGACCGCTACCGGGTCGCCTACCGTCTGCCGGTGAAGTGACTCGGCACGACGGGCCCCGGTGAACTGAGCGCTTCGTCAACTGCTGTCCCCTGCAAGCAGGTTGGGACCTCTGGGGGGCGCATCCACATGGATGCGCCCCCCTTTCTTGCGTCAACTCCCCTGCGCTTCTTGGCCAGATCGGTGCCTCTTTGTGCAAAGGCGTATCCGGTCCGTGAAGGTCAGGCGTAGGGTCGGGCATATGCGTACTGAGGTTTCCTGGGGATCCTTGACGGCGTTGTCGGCGCATGCGCCGGCGGACGGAGGCACGTGATGAATCACGCGGTGAACGACGGCGGTGACCGGCTTCCGTGGTTGGTGGTCCGGCAGGACGACAACGGCAACCGCTACCGCGTGGGCGCGTACGCCACGCGGGCGGAGGCCGAGCGGCGGGCCGACCAACTCGACAGTCGCGGACACAAGCAGCTGTATCTGATCGAACAGGCCGGGGTGAAAAGGTCCTGAACCAGCGAGCACGGAACCGCTCCGGCTGCAGGAGCGTATGAGAGAGAGCGGGCGCGGCGATGCGCCTCGGTGGATCCGATCAATTTACCGAGACGTGGCCTTCCACCCGTAGGCTCCGCCCATGACGGAACGACTTGTCGTGGGCGGAGCCCTTTTTCATCGCGGCCGGCTGCTGGCCGCCCGCCGAAGCTCCCCGCCGGAACTGGCCGGCCGCTGGGAGCTGCCCGGCGGGAAGTGCGAGCCGGGCGAGACGCCCGAGCAGGCGCTGGTGCGCGAACTGCGCGAGGAACTGGGCGTGGAGATCGAGCCGGTCGAGCGGATCCCGGGCCAGTGGCCGCTGAAGCCCGGGTACGTCTTCCAGGTGTGGACCGCCCGGCTGCTGTCCGGCGAACCCCGCCCCCTGGAGGACCACGACGAACTGCGCTGGCTCGGCCCCGAGGACGGCGACACGGTGGACTGGCTCGACCAGGACCGCCCGGCGGTCGCCGAGGCCGTGCGCCTGCTGCGTACGACGCCGGTGTAGGGGGTATCGGGCGGCGTCCGTGCGCGGGTGTGCGCCGCCCGGGCGCACCGCACCGCGGTGGGCCGTTTCTCCGGCGGCGCACGGGCCGGCAGCGCCCGGCGCGCGGAGGGCCGAGCGGGGCAACGGGATGCGGCGCGCGGGCCGTACCGTACGCCGTTCGTGCCACAGTGCACCCGTTCCCTGGATAGAGGGCGCCCGATATCGGGTATGTGCTGATTAACCCCCCGAAAAAGGGACGTTCCTCATGGGGGTCCGCTGCTGCTGCTCTGGGATGTGGTCGGCGTGCTCGACACCGAAGGCGCCCGCGCCGACTGGACCTTTACCGCCGAGCCCGACGCGGTGCGCACCGCACGGCACGCCGTCCGCGACGCCTTGCACGACTGGGGGCTGGACGAACTGGCCGATGTGAGCATACTGCTGGTCAGCGAGTTGGTGACCAACTCCCTGCAGCACGCGTCCGGGCCCATCGGTGTCCGGCTGGTGAGGCTCGACACCCCGGCCCCCACCGCCGGAACCGCCGGGCCCGCCCGCGCCGTCCTGCGGGTGGAGGTCTCGGATCCGCTCTCGGATCCGCCCCGTGCACGGGCAGCGGGCCCCGACGACGAGGGAGGGCGCGGGATGCAGCTGGTGGCCTGCTCGGCACGGCGCTGGGGCACCCGGCGTGGAAAGACAGGGAAAACGGTGTGGTTCGAGCTGGCCCTGCCCGGTTAGAAGTCTGAAGGGACTTTCGATCACGACGGCACGGACTGCGCGGCGCCAGGACGGCCGAAAAGGGCCGGGAGAGAGCCGGGAGAACGTCGCGATCGTGAACGCCGTGCCGCCCGGGCCCGTAGTGCTGAATACTGCGGGTCGGGCCGGTTCCGGTGAGGTGAGCTGGAGGGGACGGTCGTGTGAACGAGATACCGGCGGAGGGGCGTCAGCCCGACGCGGGGACAGGCGGTACGCAGGGTGCTGCGGACGCCCGGGACGCCTTCGCGGGCGCCGTGACGGGCACCGCCCTGTGGCAGAGCAGTCCGCCCGGGTCCGTCTACGACTACATCCGGCTCGCGTCCTTCTCGCTCGGGGCCGACGGGCTGGTCGAGCAGTGGAGCCGGCGGGCCGAGGAACTCTTCGGGCTCTCCGCGCGCCAGGTCGTGGGACGCGACCCGGTCGAGGTCTTCGTGCCCGAGCGGCACCGCGGGGACGGGCACCGGCAGGTGGCCGAGATCCTGGACGGCAAGGAGTGGACGGGGCTCGTCCCGTTCCGGATGCCGGACGCCCCGAACGCGGCGGGCGACACCCGCGGTGCGGAGGGGATCGCGGAAATCTATGTGATGCCGAGCGAGACCCCCGAAGGGGAGCGCGGTGCGCTCTGTCTCGTGGTGGACGTCACCGACCTGCGCCGCATCGAAACCGACCTCGCTGCTTCGCAGGCAATTTTCGGTCAATCTCCCTTCGGCTTCCTGCTGTTCGGGACGGACCTCACGGTGCAGCGCACCAACCGCCGCTTCGCCTCGGTGTTCGGCGGCACCGCCGACGACCACCGTGGCCGCTCCGTGCACGACTACCTGGCCGCCCCCGAGGCCGACCGGGTGCACACCGCGCTCGCCCGCGTCCTGGAGACCGGCGAGTCCATCACCGACATCCAGATCACCGGCACCGAACCCGGCAGCACCGAACGCCGCCACTGGTCGGTCAACCTCTACCGGGTGCACAGCGGCTCCGGCCGTCCCGTCGGCGTCGCGGGACTCGCCACCGACGTCACCCGCCGCCAGCGGGCCGCCCGCGAGGCCGCCGACGCCCGGCGCAACCTCGCCCTCCTCAACGAGGCCGGCGCCCGGATAGGGAACTCCCTCGACCTGGAGACCACCGCCCGCGAACTCCTCGACGTGGCCGTCCCCGGCTTCTGCGACCTCGCCTCCGTCGACCTCTACCAGGGGCTGCTCACCGGCGACGAGGCCCCGCCCGGCGTCACGGACGGCAGTGCCGAACTGCGCCGGGTCGCCTTCGCGAGCGCAGTCTCCGACGCCCCGCTGGCCATGCCCGGCTGTGTCGGGCCCGGCGAGGACCCCGCCGAGATCACGGTGGGCTCGGTCCACCGCTACCCCTCCGGCACCCCCTGCGCGAAGGCGCTGCGCACCGGCCGGGCCCGCGCGGTCAACGGCGACGAGGGCGACCTCGTGCACTCCACGCTCGCCGTGCCGATGGTCGCCCACGACACCGTCATCGGACTCGTCCAGTTCTCCCGTACGAAGGGCAGCGAACCCTTCGGCGAGCGCGACCGGGCACTGGCCACCGAACTGGCGTCGCGTGCCGCCGTCTGCATGGACAACGCCCGCCTCTACCGCAGGGAGCACGAACGCGCCCTGATCCTCCAGCGCAGCCTGCTGCCGCCGGGGGACCCGGAGGCGGCGGGACTCGACATCGCCTGCCGCTACCTGCCCGGGAACACGGCGACCGAGGTCGGCGGCGACTGGTTCGACGTCATCGAACTGCCGGGCCACCGCACGGCACTGGTGGTCGGGGACGTCATGGGCAGGGGACTGCGGGCCGCGGTCGCGATGGGTGAACTGCGCACCGCCGTACGGACCCTGGCCCTCCTGGACCTGGAACCCGCCGAGGTGCTCTCCGCGCTGGACGAGATCGCGCGCGGCCTCGGCACTCCGAGCGGGGCCCAGCAGGCGTCCCGGGCCGCGCACAAGTCCCGCGAGGCGGACCTCTCCGAGGTGTACCTCGCGACCTGCGTCTACGCGGTGTACGACCCGGTCACCCGCCGCTGCACGTTCGCCAACGCGGGGCACCTGCCGCCGGTGGTGGTCGAGCCGGGGGAGGAGCCGCTGCTCCTGGACGTCCCGCCGGGCATGCCGCTGGGCGTGGGCGGCGAACCCTTCGAGGAGGTGGAGGTGGAGCTGTCCGAGGGGTCCCTGCTCGCCCTCTACACGGACGGCCTGGTCGAGTCCCGCGAGCACCCGCTCGACGAGGGCCTGCGCGACTTCCGTACGGCCCTGAGCGGGCCCGTGCGTCCTCTGGAGGACGTCTGCGACCACGTACTGACCACGCTCGACACCCGGCACGGCGAGGACGACATCGCGCTCCTCATGGCCCGCATCCAGGGGCTCCCGGCGGAGGCCGTCGGCGACTGGCGGCTGCCGCGCGAGCCGCGTTCGGTGGGCCGGGCCCGTGAACTGGCCCGTGCGCAGCTCCAGTCCTGGGACCTCGAAGAACTGGTCGACACCACGGAGCTGCTGGTCAGCGAACTGGTCACGAACGCACTGCGGTACGGCGAGGGCGAGGTCAGACTGCGGCTGCTGCGCGACCGCACCCTGGTGTGCGAAGTGTGGGACGCGGGCCTGGTCCAGCCCCGGCGGCGGCGCGCCCGCGACACCGACGAGGGCGGACGCGGCCTCCAGCTGGTCGGACTGCTCAGCGCCGCCTGGGGGGCGCGGCGGACCCCCCGGGGCAAGACGGTGTGGTTCGAACTCGCCCTGCCGGACGGCGAGTCCCCGAACGCGGCCGAGCTGAGCGTGGAGCAGCTGCTGAGCATGTACTGAGGCCGCGGCGCCCCCGGGTGCGGGCCGGGCATGCGGGTCCACAAGGCCGTCGGGCGCGGCCGGGCGGCGGGGCCGTCGGGCACCGGCCGGGCGGTGGCGGGGCCGCCCGGCCGTCCGTGCCGGGGGACGGTCCCCGCTACGTGTTCTTCAGGGCGGCCAGCCGGGCCGCGATCTCCGCGTCGTCGCCCAGGCTGTCCAACTGCTCGAACTGTGCGTCCAGCGACGACGCCGCCAGCTCCTGCTTGCCGAGCGCCCTCGCCTCCTCGCGCCGCACCTTGTCCTCGAAACGGCTCAGCTCGCTCGTCGGGTCCAGGACGTCGATGTTCTTGACGGCGTCCATCATCGTGTTCTGGGCCTGCGCGGACTTCGCACGCGCCACCAGCTCGTCCCGTTTGGACGTCAGCTCGGCGAGCTTGGCCTTCATCCTGGTGAGCCCGTCCTTGAGACCGGCCACCACCTCGGTCTGTGCGGCGATCGTCGGTTCGGCGGTCTTCGCCTCCTTCTCCGCCTGGAGCTGCCGTTGCAGGGCGACCCTGGCGAGGTCGTCGAACCTGTCCGCGTCGGGGGCCGAACCGCCCGCCCGCAGCTCGTCCGCCTTCCGGCTGGCGGCCAGCGCCTTGGCGCCCCACTCCCGGGCCGCGTCGACATCCTCGCGGTGGTCCTGCTCCAGCAGCCGCAGATTGCCGATCGTGGCGGCGACGGCCTCCTCGGCCTCCGCGATGTTGCTGGTGTAGTCGCGGATCAGCTGGTCGAGCATCTTCTGCGGGTCCTCGGCCTGGTCGAGGAGGGCGTTGATGTTGGCCTTCGCGAGCTGGGTGACACGGCCGAGTACGGTCTGCTTGGACATCGGGTGCTCCGTAAGTTGTTGGGCGGCCCGGGAGGGCCGGATGTGGCTGATCGGGTCTTGCCAGTTGTGGCTCCGAAGGAGTGGCCGTCCGGCTCTCCGGGGCACCCTGGCTGCTGATTGAGATGTGCGCGCTGTGTGCGGTCGCTGATTACGGAGATGACGGCGGGGTGTTCCTCGGGCTGACGGCATGCTGTGCGGAACGAGGAGGGGCAAGTGAGTAAGCGGCACGCCCAGGTCTGGGCCGGCATCGACGCGGGGAAAGGCCATCACTGGGCGGCGGTGGTCGACGGGACCGGCGCGACCCTGTGGTCGAAGAAGATCGAGAACGACGAGTCGGCGATCCTCACAGCGCTTGGCGAAATCCTGGGCCTGGCGGACGAGGTCCACTGGGCGGTGGACATCTCCGGCACGTCCTCCGCGCTGCTGCTGGCCCTGCTGGCTGCCCACGGCCAGCAGGCCGTCTACGTGCCCGGCCGGACTGTCAACCGCATGTCGGGCGCCTACCGGGGCGAGGCCAAGACCGATGCCCGCGACGCTTACGTCATCGCCGAAACCGCTCGCCACCGCAACGACTTCGCCTCGATCGACGTGCCAGCCCGGCTGGCCGCCGACCTGGCTCTGCTGACCGCCCACCGATCCGACTTGGTGGCCGACCGGGTGAGGATGATCAACCGGCTGCGCGACGTGCTGACCGGCGTCTTCCCCGCCCTGGAGCGGGCCTTCGACTACAGCGCGCACAAGGGCGCCCTGGTCCTGCTGACCGGCTACCAGACCCCGGCCGCCATCCGTCGCCGCGGGCGGGCTCGGCTTACGGCGTGGTTGGCCAACCGCAGTGTCCGGGGTGCCGATACGGTTGCCGCGACCGCCCTGGAGGCCGCGCAGGCCCAGCAGACCGCGCTGCCCGGAGAGGATGTCGCCGCTCAGATCGTCGCCGACCTGGCGGCGCAGATCCTGGCCCTGGACGACCGGCTCAAGCGGATCGAGAAGCAGATCCGCGAGACATTCCGCAGCCATCCGCAGGCGGAGATCATCGAGTCCCTGCCCGGCATGGGCCCGATACTCGGTGCCGAGTTCGTTGTCGCCGCGGGCGACCTGTCGGCATACACCGACGCCGGCCACCTGGCCTCGGCGGCCGGACTGGTGCCCGTCCCGCGCGACTCCGGCCGCCGCACGGGCAACCTGCACCGGCCCAAGCGCTACAGCCGCCGCCTGCGCCGGGTGTTCTACATGTCCGCGCAGACCAGCATCATCCGCGAGGGGCCCAACCGGGACTTCTACCTCAAAAAGCGGGGCGAGGGCTGCAAACACGTCCAGGCCGTCATCGCCCTGGCCCGCCGACGGGCGAGCGTGTTGTGGGCACTGCTGCGTGACGGACGGATCTTCACCTCCACTCCGCCGGTCACGCAGGCGGCTTGACTTCGTCATTAAGACTCCTTCGGGGTTCCGCGGGTGCTGGGGGAGGTGACGTGGTGCGTGTACGTGTCTAGAACCGGCCGCCACCACCCCTGCGCCCCCTCGTGCCCCCGCCGCCGAAGCTGCCGGGGCCGCCGCCGAATCCGCCGCCGCCGAAACCGCCCCCGTAACCCCCTCCGCCGCGTCCGCCGTTGAGGATCCCGCCCAGGATGATGCCGCCGAGGACCGCGCCGTTCAGGCCGCCGCCCTGTCCGCCGCCCATGCCGCCGGCGCCGAAGCCGCCGCCGTACCCGCGTACGTCCTGCTCGGCCAGGCCCTGGGCCTGCCGGGCGAGGGCGTCCGCCTGCTGGGCCTCGGCGAGGGCGTCCGGTGCGTTGTCCTGCCCCGCCAGCGCGGTGGACAGCTCCAGGTGGCGCTGGGCCTCCGCGAGGCGGGTGCGGGCCTGACTGCCGACCGCGCCCCGGTGCGTGGTGATGAAGTCGGCCGCCGCGCCGATCGCCGCACGCGCGGTCAGCGTCGCCTGTCCGAGCAGGTCCCTGGCCCGCCGGCCCGTGCTCTCCCGCTCGCGCGCCCCGGCCAGGGCCGCGTCGAGGGCGGCGTCCGCCTCCTCGACCCGGCGCAGCGCGTCGATCGGGTCGTACCGCCCCGCCCTCACTTCCTCACGAACGCTCCCGGCGACGGCCTCCGCGCGGGCGATGCGGCCCCGGAGGTCTGCGGTCCCCGCGCCCGGAGCCGTACCGTCCAGCAGCCCGCGGGCGTCCGCGAGATCGGTGTCGGTCTCGGTGAGCGCGCCCTCCAGGTGACCCACCGCCTCGGCCAGTTCGAGGGCGCGCCGCTCCACCGCGTCCACCAGGGTGGCCGCCTGACCGACGGCTCCCTCGGCGGCCCGCACGAAGACGGCGGCCCTGCCGTTGTCGTCGGCCACCAGCGCCTGCCGGGCCAGGTTCAGGTTCTCCGTCGCGAAGACCAGGCGGTCCTTGGCCTGCTCGACGTGCCCGGCGACCGGCGCGGCGGCGGAGTCGGCGTACCGGCCGGACATCGCGGCGAGCGTGGCCTCGGCGGTGCTCGTACGGCCGGTCAGCTCCCGGAAGGCGGCCTCGGCGGCGTCCAGGGCCGCGGGCGCGTTGCGTTCCAGCTCGCGCAGCCGGTCGAAGCCCTCCGACTCGGCGTCGAGGCGGCGGTTGGCCTCGGCGCAGCGGGCGAGGATCTCGTCGAGCATCCTGCGTTTCGTCGGATCGTCCTCGGGCCAGGCGTCGTCCAGCTGCTGGCGGATGCGGAAGGCGGCGGTGAGCTCGCCCTTCGCGCAGGCGAGTGCGTCGGCGAAGGGGCGGGCCGCCTCCTCCCCGAACTGGGCGGTGGCGAAGCCGAGTTCCTCCTCGCTCGTGCGGACGGCGTCGTCGGTCTCGACGAGCGCCTGCTTGGCGCGGCCGTCGAGCTCGGGCAACGGGGTGGCGGCGGGAGCGGGGGCCCGCCCGGCGGCGTCCACGCCCGTCCCGTCCTTCCGCTTCCGGTTCCTGCGCCTGCTGTACGCGTACGCGGCCAGCGCACCCGCGCCGCCGACCGCGACGACCGGGAGGACCAGGTCCCCGGCCGCACCGTCCTCGGCGCCGGGGTCGCTGGTGCCGGGGACGAGGGTGGGTGTCGGGACGGCCTGCCCGACGAGCACGGCGGCGTACCCGTTGGCCGCGCCGATGGCGGCGCCCGCCCAGTCGTTCTCCCGCAGGGCCGGCTTGACCGCGTTCGCGGAGACCTCCGCGAGCTGTGCGTCGGTGAGGCGGGACGCGTCGTCCACGGAGTACGCGTACTGGCGGTCGCGGGTGGCGACCGCGAGGAGGACGTCGTCGCGGCCGAGACCGTTGCGGGTGGCGGTGGTGTCGGCCCAGCTCTGCGAGGACCTGCCGGAGAAGTCACGGACGTAGACGACGAAGAGCTGGATGCGGTGGTCCGCGTACAGCCGGTCGAGTGCTTCGGCGACCTCGCCGCGTCTGTTGCCGAGGGCGCCGGCCTTGTCGGTGATCTGGCCGTCCGAGAGACGGACGGGGCCTTCGGCGCGCACGGCGTGTGCGGGGGTCCGCGGGACGGCCAGCCAGCAGGCGGCCACGGCCAGGAGAACGGCCAGCAGGGCGGCGGGCCGGAGGCTGCCGACCGCGCCGGGTATCCGGGAACGGCACTCGGGAAGCGTCACAGGGGGAGGCTATGACGGGCCCCGGACCGGCGCGAGCCGGGTGCGGGCGCGTGTGGGGGCACGGAGAGACCCGAGCCGGGTGCGCGCGGGCGCGGGGCAGGCGTGCCCGTACGGACGGCCCCCGCGGCGCCGCGCCCCGGCCGCCTGCCTACGATGCGGTCAGCTTCTCGACCAGCAGTGCCGCGTCCTCCTCGCTCGGCTCGATGCCGAAGACGTCCGCCAGGACCTTGGGCACCTCGTGCGGTTCCAGCTCGCGGGTCTCCGTGGGCAGCGACGGGTCCGGGTGGCTGGACGTGAGCTCCAGGTGGTCCAGGACGTGCAGCCGGTCGGGCAGCACCCGCTGCACGAAGAGGCGGCGACTGAAGGGGGAATGGGGGCTGAGCGCCACGAAGAAGTTGGTGGTGCGGAGGTCGACCGGGTACTGCGGGTCGAGCGTCACCGTGTGCCGCACCATCCACCCGGTGCCGTCGTCGGTGTCCGGGCCCTGGGCGGGCTGGTACATCGCCCAGCCGACCGCACCGGGCGTGACCTCCTGCCGCCGCAGCCGGTACGTCCACGCGTCCTGCGCCACCTCGACGCCCTCCGGCCCCTCCACCAGCTCGACCGGTTCCAGCATGCTCGCCCCGAAGCCCACGTCGCACAGCCACCGGGACCCGTCGTCGAACCCGACGACCAGCATCGCGTGCGTCGTCGGCAGCATCTTCGTACTGCCCATGACGACCCGCCCCTGCACCACGAAGAAGCGGTACCCGAGGGCTTCGAGCAGGGCGGCGAACAGCGTCACATGCTCGAAGCAGTAGCCGCCGCCCCGGCCGGAGACCATCTTCCGCTGGAGGGCGGCCAGGTCCAGGGGAACGTCTCCGTGGAGGTACGCGGACAGGTTGTCCCAGCGGACGTTCAGCACATGGGCGCGGTGCAGGGCGCGCAGGTTGGCCGGGGTGGGGGAGCGGTCCCCCTCGTGCCCCAGCCGCGTCAGGTAGCCGTCGAGGTCGAGTTCGTCACTGTTCCACATGCCCTGTGCAGCGTGTCCGCTGCCGGAGCTATTCCGTCCGCCCGGCCGGACGGCGGCGAATCCGGTTCCCCAGCCAGACCAGCGGGTCGTACTTGCGGTCGGCGGCCCGTTCCTTCAACGGGATCAGCGCGTTGTCCGTGATCCTGATGTTCTCCGGGCAGACCTCCGTGCAGCACTTGGTGATGTTGCACAGGCCGAGCCCGTGCTCCTCCTGGGCCGTGCGCTTGCGGTCGAGCCCGGCCTCGTGCGCCGCGTCCAGCGGATGCATGTCCAGCTCGGCGATGCGCATCAGGAAACGGGGCCCGGCGAAGGACTCCTTGTTCTCCTCGTGGTCACGCACCACGTGGCAGGTGTCCTGGCACAGGAAGCACTCGATGCACTTGCGGAACTCCTGCGACCGCTCCACGTCCATCTGCTGCATCCGGTACGCACCCGGCTCCACCCCCTCGGGCGGGACGAAGGCGGGTACCTCCCGTGCCTTCGCGTAGTTGAAGGACACGTCCGTCACCAGGTCCCGTACGACGGGGAACGCGCGCAGCGGCGTCACCGTGATGGTCTCCGACGGTGTGAAGGTCGACATCCGGGTCATGCACAGCAGCCGGGGCCGCCCGTTGATCTCCGCGCTGCACGAACCGCACTTGCCCGCCTTGCAGTTCCAGCGCACCGCCAGGTCGGGCACCTGGGTGGCCTGGAGGCGGTGGATGATGTCCAGGACGACCTCGCCCTCGTTCACGGCGACCCTGTAGTCCTCCAGTCCGCCGCCCTCCTGATTCCCGCGCCACACCTTGAAGTCGGCGACGTACTTGGCAGAGGCAGAAGTGGTCACTCGTGAAGCTCCTCTTCGGCGAGGTACTTGACCAGCTCCTCCTTCTCGAAGAGGGCGAGCAGGTCCGGGCGGATGGGCTCGGTGGTCGTCGACGTGAGTTCGATCTGGCCGCGCGCGGGGTCCACCGGCGCCGGATCGGCGGCCACCGCCCCGGCCGCCGGGTCGGTCAGCCGGCACAGCAGGTTCACCGGCCGCCAGGACCGCTCCATGGCGGGGAAGTCCTCGCGGGTGTGGCCGCCGCGGCTCTCGGTGCGTTCCAGGGCGGCGCGGGCGATGCACTCGCTGACCAGCAGCATGTTCCGCAGGTCCAGCGCCAGGTGCCAGCCCGGGTTGAACTGGCGGTGCCCCTCGACGCCCGCGCGCCGGGCCCGGACCCGCAGCTCGGCCAGTTTCTCCAGGGCGCGGGCCATCTCGCCCTCCTTGCGGATGATGCCGACCAGGTCGTTCATCGTCTGCTGGAGTTCCTGGTGGAGGGTGTACGGGTTCTCCGGCGGGCGCCCCGTCTCCGCCGCGCCCGCCTCCGGACCCTCCGCGCTGAACGGCCGCAGCGCCTCGGCCGCCGCCGCGTCGACCTGGGCCTCGTCCACCCGGGGCCGCAGCGCGCCGGCGTGCTCGAACGCGTGCTGCGCGGCGTGCAGCCCGGCCCGGCGTCCGAAGACGAGCAGGTCGGACAGGGAGTTCCCGCCGAGCCGGTTCGACCCGTGCATACCGCCGGCGACCTCTCCGGCCGCGTAGAGGCCCGGCACGCCGCGGGTCGCCGCCGTGTCGGAGTCCACGGCGATACCGCCCATCACGTAGTGGCAGGTCGGCCCGACCTCCATCGCCTCGGCGGTGATGTCGACGTCGGCCAGTTCCTTGAACTGGTGGTACATGGACGGCAGCCGGCGGCGGATCGTCTCGGCGGGCATCCGCGTCGACACATCCAGGTAGACCCCGCCGTGCGGGGTGCCGCGCCCCGCCTTCACCTCGGAGTTGATGGCACGGGCGACTTCGTCGCGGGGGAGGAGCTCGGGCGGACGCCGGTTGCTGTCCGGGTCCTCGTACCAGCGGTCGCCCTCCTCCTCGGTCAGCGCGTACTTGTCCTTGAAGACGTCCGGCACGTAGTCGAACATGAACCGCTTGCCTTCGGAGTTGCGCAGTACGCCGCCGTCCCCGCGGACCGACTCGGTGACCAGGATGCCCTTCACGGACGGCGGCCAGACCATGCCCGTCGGGTGGAACTGCACGAACTCCATGTTGAGCAGCGGCGCCCCCGCGAGCAGGGCCAGCGCGTGGCCGTCGCCGGTGTACTCCCACGAGTTCGACGTCACCTTGAAGGACTTGCCGATGCCGCCGGTGGCGATGACCACGCTCGGGGCCTCCAGGACGAAGAAGCGCCCCGACTCGCGCTCGTAGCAGAATGTGCCGGCGACGCGCTCCTCGTCGAGCAGCACCCGTGTGACCGTGCACTCCTGGTAGACCTTCAGGCGCGCCTCGTAGTCGCCGCTCTGCCGGAAGTCCTCCTGCTGGAGTGCCACGATCTTCTGCTGAAGGGTGCGGATCAGCTCCAGGCCCGTACGGTCGCCGACGTGCGCCAGCCTCGGGTACTCGTGGCCGCCGAAGTTCCGCTGCGAGATCCGCCCGTCCGGAGTCCGGTCGAAGAGCGCACCCCATGTCTCCAGCTCCCACACCCGGTCCGGTGCCTCACGGGCGTGCAGCTCCGCCATCCGCCACTGGTTCAGGAACTTTCCGCCGCGCATGGTGTCGCGGAAGTGCACCTGCCAGTTGTCCTTGGAGTTCACGTTCCCCATGGACGCGGCGATGCCGCCCTCGGCCATCACGGTGTGCGCCTTGCCGAACAGGGACTTGCAGATCACGGCGGTACGGGCGCCCTGCTCGCGCGCCTCGATCGCGGCCCGCAGCCCGGCCCCGCCCGCGCCCACCACGACGACGTCCCACTCCTGCCGCTCCAGCTGAGTCATTGTGAGAAGGCTCCAAGTGTTAGAAGAAGCGCGGGTCCTCGAAGGCGCCGGAAGCGAGCAGGTAGACGTAGAAGTCGGAGGCCGCCACGCTGATCAAAGACGCCCACGCCAAGTGCATGTGACGGTCGTTCAGCCTGCCCACCCAGCCCCACAGCCGGTAACGCACCGGGTGCTTGGAGAAGTGCTTCAGCCGCCCTCCGACGATGTGCCGGCAGGAGTGGCAGGACAGGGTGTACGCCCAGATCAGCGCGATGTTGACGAGGAGGACGAGCGTGCCGAGCCCCATGTGGCCCCACTCGTAGTTCTCGTCCCGGAAGGCGAGCGCCGTGTCGTACGTGAGGATTCCGGCGACCGGCACCGCCGCGTAGAAGAAGTAGCGGTGGATGTTCTGCAGTACCAGCGGGAAGCGGGTCTCGCCGGAGTACTTCTTGTGCGGCTCGGCGACCGCGCAGGCGGGGGGCGAGGCCCAGAACCCCCGGTAGTAGGCCTTCCGGTAGTAGTAGCAGGTCAGCCGGAATCCGAGCGGGAAGATGAGGATGAGCAGCGCGGGCGAGAGCCCCCACCAGCTGCCGAAGATCTCCCAGTTGGGCCCGCCCTTCATGGGGATGCAGTTCTCGGCGAGGCAGGGGGAGTAGAAGGGCGAGACGTAGGGGGCGGCGTAGTAGTCGCCGTTGGCGAAGGCCCGCCAGGTCGAGTACACGACGAAGGCGAACAGCCCGGCCGCGGTCAGGGCCGGACTCAGCCACCACCGGTCGGTGCGCAGGTGGCGGGCGGAAATGGCGGCGCGGGACGCGCCGCGCACGCCCGTGCCGGGTGTGCGCGGCGAACGGGCTGCGGGATCGGTGCCTGTGGCCAACGGGGGCTCCAGGGGTCGGGGACGGTCACGGATACGGGCGGGCGCTACGCCGGGACGGCTGGGCGCGCGGGAGCACGGGGGCTGTCGCCCGAGTCCCGTGGGGACACGGGCACGCTGCGCGCCTCGGGGGCCACGGGGCGACGAAGCCGCGCGCTCACCCCGCCGCACCCCCTCACGGCGCGTGCCGGTCCCGAGCCCCCAGCCCCTCGTCGTCCGAGTCCGTCCACAGTGCGCTGTCGTACGGCGCGTCCGGGATCGTGATCAGTTCGACCCGTGGCGGTCCGCCCGCACCCGCTGCGGGCGTCGGGGCCCCGAGCAGCGCCACGCTCTCGCGCAGGTGTGCCGCGTCCGTGCGGATCCGGCGGATCTCCAGGCTGTCGCCCACCTCCGCCGCCACCCGCAGGACCGTCCGGTCCAGTCGGTCAAGGCACTGCTGAAGGTCCGTCAACTCGTCTTTCAGGGACATGAATTGCCCTCGCTTCCGCGGTGCGGTCGGCAACGCATCCGCGCCTGGAGTGTCGCGCGTCACATCCCTCCTTGTGAAGAGTGCGTACGCCGCCGCGCGGAGCGCATCCGTCCCGCGCGCCCCCGCCGACGCCCCGCCGCCCGCCCCGTTGGGCCGCACGGGTGGGCTTCCCCGGATGCCCGACGTGTCGTCGCCGCCGCCCGCGCGAGGTCCCTTTCAGTGGGCCAGCAGCACGAACAAATGTGATCAGCTCATAACCCACCGAACGCGAATGCAACGGCCCATTCCGCAAGGAATGGACCGGGTCAGCCTGGAGGTCCAGCCATGTCCGACGTCGGCTTCCCCAGCGGGCGCCCCAGCCGCCGGTTCAGTCCCCGGAGGTCCTCGCGCGCCCGCCGCGGGCTCGCGCTCCTCACCAGCGGTGTGCTCGCGCTCCCCGCACTGGCCGCGTGCGGCGGATCCGAGGACGAGGAGGCGACGGGAGGGGTGACGGCGGTTTCGGCGGACCTCGCCGCGGCCCAGCGCGAGCAGGTCGCCGACGGGGGCACCCTGGACTGGGCCGTCGACTCGATGCCGCCCACCTACAACGCCTTCCAGGCCGACGCCGACGCCACCACCGCGCGCGTCGCGGGCGCGGTGCTGCCGTCCCTGTTCGTGCTCGACGAGGCGGGCAGGCCGCAGCGCAACCCGGACTTCCTGGAAGACGCCTCGATCATCGAGCGCGAACCCAAGCAGGTCGTCCTCTACAAGATCAACCAGCAGGCGGTGTGGAGCGACGGCCGGGAGATCGGGGCAGCCGACTTCGTCGCCCAGTGGCGGGCGCTGCGCGGCGAGGACTCGGCGTTCTGGACCGCGCGCAACGCGGGCTACGAGCGCATCGAGAAGATCGAGAAGGGCGCCGACAACCTTGAGGTGAAGGTCACCTACGCCAAGCCGTACGCCGACTGGCGTTCCCTGTTCACCCCGCTGTACCCGAAGGCCGTGATGGGCACCCCCAACGCCTTCAACGACGGCTCGCGCGCCGGCCTCAAGCAGACCGCGGGCCCCTTCCGCCCGGCGAACCCCGACCGCGAGGACGGCTCCGTGGTCCTGGAACGCAACCCGCGTTGGTGGGGGAAGCCCGCGAAGCTCGACAAACTGGTACTGCGCGAGGTCCCCCGCGACAAGCGCGCCTCCGCGCTCGCCGCGGGCCGCCTCGACATCGCCGAGATCGACCCGAGCGCCCTGGAACGCATCGAGCGCGCGGCCAAGGAGGGCGGCAAGGCCCGCCTGACCCACGGTCCCGGCTCCTCCACCACGCCCGCCCAGGCGCTCCGCTCCTGGGCGCGGGCGCACGGCGCCGTCGACGAGGAGGAGGCCGAGGCCGAACAGGAGGTTCGCGCGAAGGCCCGTACGGCCCGCCGGCAGTACGAGGACGAGCAGCGCGCCCTGCGCGGTTTCACCGTACGGAAGTCCCTGGAGCCCGCGTACACCCAGCTCGCCCTGAACGGCGCCTCCGGTCCGCTCGCCGACGAGCGGGTGCGCCGCGCCGTGGCCCGTGCGCTGAACCGCCAGGAGATCGCCGAGACCGTCCTGAAACCGCTCGGACTGCCCGCCGCCGCGCTCGGCAGTCACCTCGCCCTCGCCGGGCAGGACTCGTACGCCGACGGCAGCGACGCACTCGGCAGCCAGGACACCGGCGCCGCGCAGACCCTGCTCGCCGAGGCGGGCTGGACCCGGGACGGGGCCGCCCGCACGGCGGACGCCGGCCGCGCGGGCAGCCGTTCCGACGAGCAGAAGAAGAAGCCGGAGCAGGCGAAGAAGGACGGCGACGCGGCGTCCGACGACGGGATGTACATCGTCGGGGACGACGGGAAGAGCGGCGAGGACACGGGCAGGGACGCAGACGGGAAGAGCGGCGACGGGAAGAGCGGCGACGACCCCTTCCGCGTCCGGTCCGGGACCTACGTCCTGGCCCCGGCGCCCGGACGCCGCGACACCCTCGCCGCCCCGCAGTGGCAACGCGCCCCGTACGCGGAGGACGACCGCACCGACAGCAAGACCGAGGCACAGGAGAAGAAGGGCGGGATGGCCGGCGCCTACGCCCCGCGCGGCACGGCGGCCCCCCGCGCCGCCGGAGAGGGCGACGCGGCGGCCGGCTCCGCGAAGGCGCCCCTCCTCGTCGGCAAGAACGGCAAACCGCTGTCGCTGCGCTTCGTACTGCCCGCCGACCCCGGCTCGGCGGCGCTGCGCACCGTGGGCGCCCGGATCTCGCGGATGCTGGAGACCATCGGCGTACGCACCGAGATCACCAAGGTGGAGGACGCGAGCTACTTCAAGGACCACATCGCCTCCGGCGACTTCGACCTGGCGCTCTACTCCTGGCCGGGCACCGCCTACCCCGCGACCGACGGGCGGCCGATCTTCGCCAAGCCCGAGCCCGCCGCGGACGGCTCGCTGCTCGTCGAGCAGAACTACACCCGGGTCGGCACCGACCACATCGACCAGCTCTTCGACCAGGCCGCCGCCGAGCTCGACGAGGAGGCGGCCCGCGAGCTGGTCAGGAAGGCCGACCAGCGGATCTGGGCGGCGGCGGGGTCCATTCCGCTCTACCAGCGTCCCGAGCTGGTCGCCGTCAGGCCGAACCTCGTGAACGCGGGCGCCTTCGGGTTCTCCTCGCCCCGCTACCAGGACATCGGATTCAAGAAGCCCGATTCGGCCAAAGATGCGCGCAAGTAACCGCAAATAGGGGCGGAGTTGCAGGTCAGCATGCGTCTCGGGATCTGAGAATCAGCTCAGTTTCGGCTCAATTTCCTTGCCCGCCGGGATTCCGGCGGGCAAGGTCGTCACTGACTCCTTGACCCGGAACCCAGCCTCCCCCCCCAGCTCGCGGGACCCCCACCCCACCCCCGCGGTACCCCCTCACGATCGGCCCGGGAAGCCCGTCCCGCGACAGCCCCGTACCATGGGGTAAGCCGTGGCGCGTCCGCCCGGTGGGCGTACGAGGAACGAGACGCCGCATCCCCCGATCGAGAGAAGCGTTAAGCCACCTATGCCCACGCGCCACGACATCCGTAACGTTGCCATCGTCGCCCACGTCGACCACGGCAAGACCACCCTGGTCGACGCCATGCTCAAGCAGGCCGGCGCCTTCGCCGCGCACGCCGCTGAGTCGCTCGACGACCGCATGATGGACAGCAACGACCTGGAGCGTGAGAAGGGCATCACGATCCTGGCCAAGAACACCGCGGTGAAGTACCACCCGAAGGATGGCGGCGACGTCATCACGATCAACATCATCGACACCCCCGGTCACGCCGACTTCGGTGGTGAGGTCGAGCGCGGCCTGTCGATGGTCGACGCGGTCGTCCTGCTGGTCGACGCGTCCGAGGGCCCGCTGCCGCAGACCCGCTTCGTGCTGCGCAAGGCGCTGGCCGCGAAGATGCCGGTCATCCTCTGCATCAACAAGACGGACCGCCCGGACTCCCGGATCGCCGAGGTCGTCGACGAGACGTACGACCTGTTCCTGGACCTGGACGCGGACGAGGACCAGATCGAGTTCCCGATCGTCTACGCCTGCGCGCGTGACGGCGTCGCCTCGCTGACCAAGCCGGAGGACGGCACCGTCCCGCCGGACAGCGAGAACCTGGAGCCGTTCTTCACCACGATCCTCCAGCACGTCCCGGCACCCGAGTACGACGAGGCCGCCCCGCTTCAGGCGCACGTCACCAACCTCGACGCCGACAACTTCCTCGGCCGCATCGCGCTCTGCCGCGTGGAGCAGGGCGAGCTGCGCAAGGGCCAGACCGTGGCCTGGATCAAGCGCGACGGCACGATGTCCAACGTCCGCATCACCGAGCTGATGATGACCGAGGCCCTCACCCGCAAGCCCGCCGAGGTGGCCGGCCCGGGCGACATCTGCGCCATCGCCGGTATCCCGGACATCATGATCGGCGAGACCCTGGCCGACCCCGAGAACCCGATCGCGCTGCCGCTGATCACGGTCGACGAGCCGGCGATCTCGATGACCATCGGTGCCAACACCTCGCCGCTGGTCGGCAAGGGCGGCAAGGGCCACAAGGTCACCGCGCGCCAGATCAAGGACCGTCTCGACCGCGAGCTGGTCGGCAACGTCTCGCTGCGCGTCCTGGACACCGAGCGCCCCGACGCCTGGGAGGTGCAGGGCCGCGGTGAGCTGGCGCTGGCCATCCTGGTCGAGCAGATGCGCCGCGAGGGCTTCGAGCTGACCGTCGGCAAGCCCGAGGTGGTCACCAAGGAGATCGACGGCAAGAAGCACGAGCCGATCGAGCGCATGACGATCGACTCGCCGGAGGAGCACCTCGGCGCCATCACGCAGCTCATGGCGACCCGCAAGGGCCGCATGGAGACCATGACGAACCACGGCTCCGGCTGGGTCCGCATGGAGTGGATCGTCCCGTCCCGCGGCCTCATCGGCTTCCGTACGGAGTTCCTCACGCAGACCCGCGGCACCGGCATCGCGCACTCCATCTTCGAGGGCCACGAGCCGTGGTTCGGCGACCTGCGCACCCGTCACAACGGCTCGCTGGTCGCCGACCGCGCGGGCTCGGTCACGCCGTTCGCGATGGTCAACCTCCAGGAGCGCGGTGTCATCTTCACCGAGGCCGGCACCGAGGTGTACGAGGGCATGATCATCGGTGAGAACTCGCGGGCCGACGACATGGACGTGAACATCACCAAGGAGAAGAAGCTCACCAACATGCGTGCGGCTTCCGCGGACACCACGGAGAACGTGGTTCCGGCCCGCAAGCTCTCCCTGGAGCAGTCCCTGGAGTTCTGCCGCGAGGACGAGTGCATCGAGGTGACCCCGGAGACCGTGCGTATCCGCAAGGTCGTCCTGGACGCCAAGGAGCGCGGCCGCACCGCCTCGCGCGCCAAGCGCTAAGCGTCCCGCGCGCCACGCGCAGCCGCCGAGCACCGGCCGTCACAGGCCGACCGCTTCGCCCGCCATGCACGGAGGGCCCGGTACCCCGAGGGGTGCCGGGCCCTCCGTACGCCCGGACGGGCTCACGTCGACGATCCGCGCCGTCGGTCAAGTCGTTTTCATGACCCGAGTGTCCGGATATCGGTCCACACTCTCCGGAAGTTGCGTTAACAGTCCGTTTCGGGGGTGTCTGTCTACGCTCGCTTTGTCCGTATTTCGGGCACTCGGTGGTAAGTGATGTTGTCAAAACGAGACCCGTTAAGTGTGGTTTACGGTCCGGGCGTACTTAATAGTTGGCTCCATTGAGCTCGGGTCAATGGGTCACGCGCTGTGGGGAGCGCCGACTCACGAGCACACTCGGGGTGCGGGAACCTTCGTCGTCAGGGGTGTCGGCGAGATCCTCCTGTACCCCCTCTTAAGTGATCAGTGGACTCATGAGGAGGAACCCATGCGCGGTGCAAAGAGTGCCAAGTGGGTTGCAGGTGCCATAGTCGTCGCTCTCTCGGCAACGGCCTGCGGCGGTTCGGACGGCGGCGGTGACACGGGCTCGACCGGCAAGGACAAGTCCAAGCCCGCCGGTTACATCTCCATGGACCTGACGGAGCCGCAGAAGCCGCTCAACCCGGGTGACACGAACGAGTCCCAGGGCGCGTACGTCATCCGCTCGGTGTTCACGCAGCTCCTGACGTTCGACGAGGCCGGCAAGATCGTCTACACGAACGCCGAGTCCGTGAAGTCGGACGACAGCAAGACGTGGACCGTCAAGCTCAAGAAGGGCTGGAAGTTCCACAACGGCGAGGCGGTCACCGCCGAGTCGTACGTCAACGCCTGGAACTGGTACGCCGCTGCCAAGAACAAGGTGCAGAACGCGCCCTGGTTCTCGGACATCAAGGGCTTCAAGTCGGTCAACCCGGGCGAGGGCAAGACGGCCACCTCCGAGAAGATGGAGGGCCTGAAGGTCGTCGACGAGACGACGTTCACGATCGAGCTGGAGAAGCCGGTCCCGTACTTCGAGTACAAGATCGGTTACTCGACCTTCGCGCCGCTGCCCAAGGTCTTCTACAACGACCCGAAGGGCTTCGCCCAGAAGCCGATCGGCAACGGTCCCTACATCTTCGAGAAGTGGGACCACAAGAAGCTCATCCAGGTCAAGGCCAACCCGGACTACCAGGGTCCGAACAAGGCCAAGAACAAGGGCATCCAGTTCAAGAACTACTCGACCGTCGAGGCCGCGTACCAGGACCTGCTGTCCGGCAAGTTGGACATCATCAGGCAGGTCGGCCCCAAGGACCTCCCGAAGTACCACCAGGACCTCGGTGACCGGGTGGTCGACAAGGAGTTCGCGGGCGTCCAGACGCTGGTGCCGGCCTTCTACAGCAAGACCTTCAAGGGCATCGACCCGAAGGTCATCCAGGGTCTGTCCATGGCGATCAACCGTGACCAGATCACCAAGACGGTGCTCAACAACACCCGTACCCCGCTGAAGGGCTTCACGCCGAAGGGCGTCGAGGGCTACCAGGAGCTGGACACGGACGTCTTCACGTTCAACCCGACGAAGGCCAAGCAGCTCGTCAAGGACAACGGCGGCGTCCCCGGCAACAAGATGTGGATCCAGTACAACGCCGACGGCGGCCACAAGGAGTGGGTCACGGCCGTCTGCGAGTCGATCCGCAACGCGACCGGAGTCGACTGCATCGGCGACCCGAAGCCGGACTTCCAGACCGACCTGGAGGCCCGCGACGCCGACAAGGTCAAGAGCGCCTACCGCGGTGGCTGGATCGCGGACTACCCGCTGAACGTCAACTTCCTGCGCGAGCTGTACGACAGCAACGCCGAGTCGAACAATGGCCGCTTCAAGGACAAGGCCGTCGACGAGGCCTTCCGCAAGGGTGACAACGCCAAGACCCTGGAAGAGTCCATCAAGCTGTACCAGGACGCCGAGAAGATGCTCGTCGAGAAGATGCCGGCGATCCCGCTGTGGCAGTACCGCACCAACGGCGGTCACTCCAAGGAAGTCGCGAACGTCGACCTCGACTTCCACGGTGAGTACGTCCTGACCGACGTCACCACCAAGTAGCCCCCAGCCTGCGGGCCACCCTCACTCGGCCATTACCCGCCACCGCATCTGGCGGCAGGCCCAGGGGCCGCTCCCGACCGGGAGCGGCCCCTGGGCCGCAGTATTCACACGGAGGCACACATGGGGCGCTATGTCGCGAGGCGACTGCTCCAGATGATCCCGGTCTTCCTCGGGTCGACCTTGCTGGTCTTCTGCATGATGTACGCGCTGCCCGGTGACCCCGTGCGCGCCCTCGCAGGCGAACAGACCGTCGACCCGGCGCAGATCGCCGCGTTGAAGAAGGACCTCGGGCTCGATCTTCCGCTCTGGCACCAGTACTGGAACTATCTGGTGAACCTCTTCCAGGGCGACTTCGGCACCCAGATCGCCAGTGGGCGGCCGGTGGCCGAGATCATCTCGGAGGCGTTCCCGATCACGATCAGGCTCGCCCTGTTCGCCTTCACGTTCGTCGTGGTGGCCGGCATCTCGATCGGCATCTTCGCCGGTCTCAAAGCCGACACCCTCCGGGACCGCGGGCTGCTCATCCTGACGCTGCTCCTGATCTCGGTCCCCTCCTTCGTGCTGGGCCTCGTCGCCCAGTCGTTCTTCGCCCACCAGTTGGGCTGGGTCGACCCCAACGTCAGTGACGCCGCCCCCTGGGGCGAACTCATCCTCCCGGCGACGGTCCTGGCCTCCCTCTCCCTGGCCTACGTGGCGAGGCTGACCCGTACCTCGGTCGCGGAGAACCTGCGCTCGGACTACATGCGCACCGCGGTCGCCAAGGGTCTGCCCAAGCGCCGCATCATCGGCGTCCACCTGATGCGCAACTCGCTCATCCCCGTGGTCACCTTCCTCGGCACCGACCTGGGTGCCCTGCTCGGCGGCGCCGTCGTCACCGAGGGCATCTTCAACGTCAAGGGCGTCGGTTACACCGTCTTCGGCGCGCTCAAGAGCCGTGAAGGCTCCACCGTGGTCGGCATCGTGACCCTCATCGTGGTCATCTACCTTGTCGCCAGCCTGCTCGTCGACCTGCTCTACGCGGTCCTGGACCCGAGGATCCGTTATGCCTGAGGCACTCACCGTCAAGGACGAGAAGGCCACCGAGCCGACGGCCGCGGCCCCCGCGCCCGAGAAGGCCGCCAAGCCGCGCAGCCTCTGGTCCGACGCCTGGCACGACCTGCGCCGCAACCCGCTGTTCGTGGCCTCCGCGGTCCTCATCGCGCTGCTGCTGACGATGGCCTTCTTCCCGGGCCTGTTCACCAGCGCGGACCCCCGCTACGCGAACCTGGACTACTACCTCCAGAAGCCCAAGTGGGGCAACGTCTTCGACAAGGACTGGCTCGGCTACGACGTCCAGGGCCGCTCGATCTACGCGCGTGTCATCTACGGCGCCCGTGCCTCGATCGCCGTGGCCGTCGCGGTCACCGCCATCGTGACGCTCCTGGGCACCGTGGTCGGCATGCTGGCCGGCTACTTCGGCGGCTGGATCGACACCCTGCTCTCCCGGATCACGGACATCTTCTTCGGCGTCCCGTTCATCCTGGGCGCCATGGTCGTCCTCACCTCCTTCGAGGTGCGTGCGCTGTACGTGGTGATCCTGGCCCTCGCGTTCCTCGGCTGGACCCAGATCGCCCGTGTGGCCCGGGGTTCCGTACTCACCATCAAGAACGCGGACTACGTGCAGGCGGCGAAGGCGCTCGGCGCCTCCACCCCGCGCATCCTGCTCAAGCACATCGTGCCCAACGCCATCGCCCCGGTGATCGTCGTCGCCACGATCGCGCTCGGCGGCTACATCTCGGCCGAGGCCACCCTGTCCTTCCTGGGCATCGGCCTCGCGGAGCCCACCGTGTCGTGGGGCGTCGACATCTCCTCGGGTCAGGAGCAGCTGCGCAATCAGCCCTCCATCCTCATGATCCCGTCGTTCATGGTGTCGGTCACCGTCCTCGCGTTCATCATGCTCGGCGATGCGGTACGCAACGCCCTCGACCCCAAGCTGCGCTGAGGGAGGCGTACATGACCATCATCGACACAACAGCGGATGCTCCCGCCCCCAAGGGCCCCGCCGACGACGGCAGCGGACCGCTGCTCGACGTCCGCGACCTGCACGTGGAGTTCAAGACCCGCGACGGCATCGTCAAGGCCGTCAACGGCGTCAACTACAACGTCAGCGCAGGCGAGACCCTCGCCGTCCTCGGCGAGTCCGGGTCCGGCAAGTCCGTCACCGCGCAGGCCATCATGGGCATCCTCGACATGCCGCCCGGCCGGATCCCGCAGGGTGAGATCCTCTTCCGCGGCCAGGACATGCTCAAGATGAGCTACGAGGAGCGCAGGAAGATCCGCGGCCGGAAGATCGCGATGATCTTCCAGGACGCGCTGTCCTCGCTGAACCCGGTGCTCTCCGTGGGCTACCAGCTCGGCGAGATGTTCCGCGTCCACCAGGGCCTGTCCAAGAAGGACGCCAAGGCCAAGGCCATCGACCTGATGGACCGGGTGCGCATCCCCGCCGCCAAGGAGCGGGTCAACGACTACCCGCACATGTTCTCCGGCGGCATGCGCCAGCGCATCATGATCGCGATGGCGCTCGCCCTGGAGCCCGACCTGATCATCGCGGACGAGCCGACCACCGCGCTCGACGTGACCGTCCAGGCCCAGGTCATGGACCTCCTCGCGGAGCTCCAGACCGAATACAACATGGGGCTGATCCTGATCACCCACGACCTCGGCGTGGTCGCCGACGTCGCGGACAAGATCGCGGTCATGTACGCGGGCCGGATCGTGGAGACCGCTCCGGTGCACGAGCTCTACAGCCGCCCGGCGCACCCGTACACCCGGGGACTGCTGGACTCGATCCCGCGCCTGGACCAGAAGGGCCAGGAGCTGTACGCGATCAAGGGTCTGCCGCCCAACCTGACCCGCATTCCGCCCGGCTGTGCGTTCAACCCGCGCTGCCCCAAGGCGCAGGACATCTGCCGTACGGACATCCCCGCCCTGGTGCAGGTCACCGAGCGGGACGGCAGCGCACTGCCCGGCCGCGGCAGCGCGTGCCACTTCTGGAAGGAGCAGATCCATGGCTGAGTTCAAGAAGTCCGGCGAGGCCGTGGCCGACGCGACTCCCCGCACGACCGGTGTCGACAAGGTCGACGCGGCCACCGAGACGGCCGCCGTCGCGGCGGTCGAGAAGCCGGCCGGGCGCGGGGAGCCGATCCTCCAGGTCCGCAACCTGGTCAAGCACTTCCCGTTGACCCAGGGCATCCTCTTCAAGAAGCAGGTTGGCGCGGTCAAGGCCGTCGACGGCATCTCCTTCGACCTGTACCAGGGCGAGACCCTGGGCATCGTCGGCGAGTCCGGCTGTGGGAAGTCCACCGTCGCCAAGCTGCTGATGACCCTGGAGACGGCCACGGCGGGCGAGGTCTTCTTCAAGGGCCAGGACATCACCAAGCTGTCCGGCAGGGCGCTCAAGGCGGTCCGCCGCAACATCCAGATGGTCTTCCAGGACCCGTACACCTCACTGAACCCGCGCATGACGGTCGGCGACATCATCGGCGAGACCTTCGAGATCCACCCCGAGGTGGCTCCCAAGGGGGAACGCCGGCGCAAGGTGCAGGACCTCCTGGACGTCGTCGGGCTCAACCCGGAGTACATCAACCGCTACCCGCACCAGTTCTCCGGCGGTCAGCGCCAGCGCATCGGCATCGCCCGCGGCCTGGCCCTGAACCCCGAGATCATCATCTGCGACGAGCCGGTGTCCGCCCTGGACGTGTCCGTCCAGGCACAGGTCATCAACCTGATGGAGAAGCTCCAGGACGAGTTCAACCTGTCCTACCTCTTCATCGCGCACGACCTGTCCATCGTCCGGCACATCTCCGACCGGGTCGGCGTGATGTACCTCGGCAAGATGGCGGAGATCGGCACCGACGAGCAGATCTACGACCACCCGACGCACCCCTACACTCAGGCGCTGCTGTCCGCGGTGCCGGTGCCGGACCCGTCCGCCCGCGAGGGCCGCGAGCGCATCATCCTCACCGGCGACGTCCCCTCGCCGGCCAACCCGCCGTCGGGCTGCCGCTTCCGCACCCGCTGCTGGAAGGCCGAGGCCAAGTGCGCCGAGGAGGTGCCGCTGCTGGCGGTGCCCGAGCGGTTCAAGGGCCAGGACACCCCGGCCGCCCACGAGTCGGCGTGCCACTTCGCCGAGGAGAAGGACGTGGTGGGCGCGGTCTGACCGCGCGCCCCGCGCCTCCCCGCCGCCCCCGCTCCGAGTCCCTCGGGCCGGGGGCGGCGTCGTGTTCCCGTACGGTCGTATCCCTGCCGCCGTCTCCCCGCGTACGAAGAGGAGCCCTCGTGAGCGACGACGCGAACCGGCCGCCGCTGCCCCGCACCGAGCCCACCGGCTCCGGGCTGCGGTTGCGGATATGGACGCCGCAGGACCTGGACCCGGTTCTGCGGGGGATGAACGATGCCGCCGTGCGACGCTGGAACGCGTCCCTGCGCGAGCCGCTGGACGAGGCGGGGGCGCGGGCGTACCTGCGGTCCCGTGCCGAGGGGTGGGACCGCGGCGACGAGGCCCATTTCTGCGTCGAGGACGCCGGCACCGGCGAGGCCCTGGGCGGAGTGGGCCTGCACAAGATCGACCCCCGGCGGGGGACCGGCGGCATCGGGTACTGGGTGCTGCCCGCGGCGCGGGGCAGGGGGGTGGCCACCCGGGCGGTGGAGCTGTGCACCCGCTGGGCCTTCGAGGAGGCAGGTCTCTACCGGGTCCAGCTCGACCACGTGGTGCAGAACGAGGCGTCGTGCCGGGTCGCCGTGCGTGCGGGCTACCTGCCGGAGGGCGTCGCGCGGGGCGCGCTGCCTGCGGTCGAGCCGGACGGTCACTACGACGTGCACGTGCACGCCCGGCTGGCGACCGACCCGGCGCCCCGGTGAGGCGGGCGGGCAGGGTGCGGGGCGAAGTGGCGTAATGCCGGACCGCAGATGGGTGCGGTGAAGATGCAACTGTGTCCTATCTGGGGTGGTATGAGGCCTTAAGTCGTCTTTGGGACTCTAGGAGGCACTCCATGCGCGGAGCCAGGCACGCCAAGTGGGCCGCAGTCGCGACAGCCGTCGCTCTCGCCGCCACCGCATGCGGCGGCGGAGGAAGCGGCGGCGGCAGCGGTGACGCGGGCGTGCTGAGCGCGTCGTGGGGTGACCCGCAGAACCCGCTGGAACCCGCCAACACCAACGAGGTGCAGGGCGGCAAGGTCCTGGAGATGATCTTCCGCGGCCTCAAGCGTTACAACCCGAAGACCGGCGCGGCCGAGGACATGCTCGCCGAGAAGATCGACACCACCGACTCGCAGAACTTCACCGTCACCCTCAAGGACGGCTGGACGTTCAGCAACGGCGAGAAGGTCACCGCCAAGTCCTTCGTGGACGCCTGGAACTACGGCGCACACGTCAAGAACAAGCAGAAGAACGCCCCCTTCTTCGCCTACATCGAGGGCTACGACAAGGTCCACCCCGAAGAGGGCCAGGCCACCGCCGACACCATGTCCGGCCTGGTCGTCAAGGACGACAAGACCTTCACCGTGAAGCTCACGCAGAAGTTCTCCACCTGGCCCGAGACCCTCGGCTACGCCGCGTTCGCCCCGCTGCCGAAGGTGTTCTTCGACGACCACGACGCGTTCCTGAAGACGCCTGTCGGCAACGGCCCGTACACCGTGAAGTCGTACGACAAGGGCTCGGCGATGAGCCTGCGCAAGTGGGCCGACTACCCGGGCGACGACAAGGCGCAGAACGAGGGCGTGGACCTCAAGGTCTACACCGACTACGGCACCGCCTACACCGACCTGACGGCCGGCAACCTCGACCTGCTGGACGACGTGCCCGCCGCCCAGCTCAAGAACGTCAAGAACGACGTCGGCGGCCGCTACCTCAACACCCCGGCCGGCATCATCCAGACGCTCGCCTTCCCCTTCTACGACGCCGACTGGAACAAGCCCGGCTCGGAGAAGGTGCGCAAGGGCCTGTCCATGGCCATCAACCGCGATCTGATCACCGACACGATCTTCGAGAAGACCCGCACCCCCGCCACCGACTGGACCTCCCCGGTGCTCGGCGAGGCGGGCGGCTACCAGGCCGGACTGTGCGGGGCGGCCTGCAAGTACAACGCGGCCGAGGCCAAGAAGCTGGTCGCCGAAGGCGGCGGCATCCCCGGCGGCCAGATGAAGATCTCGTACAACGCGGACACCGGCTCCCACAAGGAGTGGGTCGAAGCGGTCTGCAACAGCATCAACAAGGCGCTGGGCGACAACAAGGCCTGCGTCGGCAACCCCGTCGGCACCTTCGCCGACTACCGCAACCAGGTCACCCAGCAGAAGCTGGACGGCCCGTTCCGGGCGGGCTGGCAGATGGACTACCCGCTGATCCAGAACTTCCTGGAGCCGCTGTACGCGACGGGCGCCTCCTCCAACGACGGCAAGTGGTCCAACAAGGAGTTCGACCGCCTGCTGAAGGAGGCCAACGCGGAGCCCGACACCACGAAGGCCACCGCGAAGTTCCAGGAGGCCGAGAAGGTCGTCGCCGAGGAGATGGCCGCCATCCCGCTCTGGTACCAGAACGGCTCCGCCGCCTACTCCGAGCGCACCTCGAACGTGGCGCTGAACCCGTTCAGCATCCCGGTCTACAACGAGGTCAAGGTCGGCTGACGCCCGCCCAGGCCCAGTCGACCCGTCACGACGACCACGGGAGCCCTTCATGGGACGTTATGTGATCCGGCGTCTGCTCCAGATGATCCCGGTCTTCTTCGGCGCCACGCTGCTGATCTTCCTGATGGTCAACGTCATGGGCGACCCCGTCTCGGGGCTGTGCGGCGACCGCACCTGCGACCCGGCGACCACCGCACAGCTCAAGGCGGACTTCGGCCTCGACAAGCCGGTCTGGCAGCAATACCTGACCTACATGGGAAACCTGTTCACCGGCGACTTCGGCAAGGCCTTCAACGGCCAGCAGGTCACCGAACTGATGGGCACCGCCTTCCCCGTCACCGCCCGCCTCACCCTGGTGGCGATCGTCTTCGAGATCGTCCTGGGCATCAGCCTCGGCGTCCTCACCGGGCTCCGCCGGGGCCGCCCCGTCGACAGCGGGGTCCTGATCCTCACCCTCGTCGTCATCTCCGTCCCCACCTTCGTCACCGGTCTGCTGCTCCAGCTGCTGCTCGGCGTGAAGTGGGGACTCATCAAGCCGGCCGTCTCCCCGGCCGCCACGGTCGACGAACTCCTCGTCCCCGGACTCGTGCTGGCGTCCGTCTCGCTGGCATACGTCACCCGCCTCACCCGCACCTCGGTCGCCGAGAACGCCCGCGCCGACTACGTGCGCACCGCCGTCGCCAAGGGGCTGCCGCGCCGCCGGATCATCACCCGGCACCTGCTGCGCAACTCGCTGATCCCCGTCGTCACCTTCATCGGTACCGACATCGGCGCCCTGATGGGCGGCGCGATCGTCACCGAGCGCATCTTCAACATCCACGGCGTCGGCTACCAGCTCTACCAGGGCATCGTCCGGCAGAGCTCGCAGACCGTCGTCGGCTTCGTGACCGTCCTGGTGCTGGTCTTCCTGGTGGCGAACCTGATCGTCGACCTCTTGTACGCCGTTCTCGACCCGAGGATCCGGTATGCCTGAGCCCACGACCCCGCAGAACCCGCAGGGGCGCAATCCCCACGACGAGGGCGCGATCTCCGCGCTCGGCGGCTCCGGCGGAGCCATGGATCTCGCGGTCGCCGAGGGCGCGAGCCTGGAGAAGCCGCCGAAGCCCGGCCGGAGCGGCGGCGACCGGGCCCGCAGCCTGTGGTCCGACGCCTGGCACGACCTGCGCCGCAACCCGGTCTTCCTGGTGTCCGGACTGATCATCGCGTTCCTGGTGTTCATCTCGCTGTGGCCGTCGGCGATCGCGTCCGGCGACCCGCTCGCCTGCGACCTCGCCAAGGCCCAGCAGGGCTCCCAGCCCGGCCACCCCTTCGGCTTCAACGGGCAGGGCTGCGACGTCTACACGCGCACGGTCTACGGGGCCAGGGCCTCGGTCACCGTCGGCGTCTGCGCCACCCTCGGGGTCGCCCTGCTCGGCAGCCTCCTCGGCGGGCTCGCGGGCTTCTTCGGCGGGTGGTTCGACTCGCTGCTCTCCCGCATCACAGACGTCTTCTTCGCGATCCCCGTCGTCCTCGGCGGTCTGGTCTTCCTGTCCGTGGTCCCCGGCACCACCGTGTGGCCCGTCATCACCTTCATCGTTCTCCTCGGCTGGCCGCAGATCGCCCGTATCGCCCGCGGCTCCGTCATCACCGCCAAACAGAACGACTACGTGCAGGCGGCCCGTGCGCTCGGCGCGGGCAACTCCCGGATGCTGCTGCGGCACATCACCCCGAACGCCATCGCCCCGGTCATCGTCGTCGCCACCATCGCGCTCGGCACGTACATCGCGCTGGAGGCGACCCTGTCGTATCTCGGCGTCGGCCTGAAGGCCCCCACCGTCTCCTGGGGCATCGACATCTCCTCCGCCTCGGGTTACGTCCGCAACGCGCCCCACATGCTGCTGTGGCCGGCCGGTGCGCTCGCCCTCACGGTGCTCGCGTTCATCATGCTCGGCGACGCGGTGCGCGACGCCCTCGACCCCAAGCTGCGATAGAGGGTGCTGCTGACATGCTGCTCGAAGTACGCGACCTGCACGTGGAGTTCAAAACCCGGGACGGCATCGCCAAAGCCGTCAACGGAGTCAACTACAGCGTCGACGAGGGCGAGACGCTCGCCGTGCTCGGCGAGTCCGGATCCGGCAAGTCCGTCACCGCCCAGGCCGTCATGGGCATTCTCGACATGCCGCCCGGCCGCATCCCCCGGGGCGAGATCCTCTTCGAGGGCCAGGACGTCCTGAAACTCAAGGAGGACCGGCGGCGGAAGATCCGCGGCGCGGGCATGGCCATGATCTTCCAGGACGCGCTGTCCTCCCTGAACCCGGTCCTCTCCGTCGGCGAGCAGCTCGGCGAGATGTTCGTCGTCCACCGCGGCATGTCGAAGAAGGACTCCCGGGCGAAGGCCGTCGAACTGATGGAGCGGGTACGCATCCCCGCCGCGAAGGAACGGGTCGGCCAGTACCCGCACCAGTTCTCCGGCGGCATGCGCCAGCGCATCATGATCGCGATGGCGCTCGCGCTGGAACCGAAGCTGATCATCGCGGACGAGCCGACCACCGCGCTCGACGTGACCGTCCAGGCCCAGGTCATGGACCTGCTCGCGGAACTCCAGCGCGAACTGCACATGGGCCTCATCCTCATCACCCACGACCTGGGCGTGGTCGCCGACGTCGCGGACAAGATCGCCGTCATGTACGCGGGCCGCATCGTGGAGACCGCCCCGGTCCACGACATCTACCGCAACCCCGCCCACCCGTACACCAAGGGCCTGCTGGAGTCGATCCCGCGCCTGGACCAGAAGGGCCAGGAGCTGTACGCGATCAAGGGCCTGCCGCCCAACCTCCTGAACATCCCGCCGGGCTGCGCCTTCAACCCGCGCTGCCCGAGGGCCCAGGACGTCTGCCGCACCCATGTGCCGCCGCTGTACGACGTGGCCGCGGGCCGTCAGAGCGCCTGCCACTTCTGGAAGGAGACGCTCGATGGCTGAGATCATCCGAACCTCCCCCCACGCGCGGGCGGAGCACGAGGAGGCGGGCGCCACCGAGGCCGGGGCGTGGGCCGTTCCGGTTGACCCCGCGACCGGCGGCGGCGAGACCATCCTGGAAGTCCGTGACCTGGTCAAGCACTACCCCCTCACGCAGGGCATCATGCGCAGGAAGCAGGTCGGCGCGGTCAAGGCCGTCGACGGCGTCTCCTTCGACCTCGGCGCGGGGGAGACGCTCGGCATCGTCGGGGAGTCCGGCTGCGGCAAGTCGACCGTCGCCAAGATGCTCGTCCAGCTGGAACAGCCCACCGCGGGCGCCATCCGCTACAAGGGCGAGGACATCACCAAGCTGTCCGGCAGGGCGCTCAAGGCGGTCCGCCGCAACATCCAGATGGTCTTCCAGGACCCGTACACCTCGCTGAACCCGCGCATGACGGTCGGCGACATCATCGGCGAGCCGTACGAGATCCACCCGGAGGTCGCACCCAAGGGCAGCCGCCGGCGCAAGGTGCAGGACCTCCTGGACGTCGTCGGGCTCAACCCCGAGTACATCAACCGCTACCCGCACCAGTTCTCCGGCGGTCAGCGCCAGCGCATCGGCATCGCCCGCGGCCTGGCCCTCAACCCCGAGATCATCGTCGCCGACGAACCCGTCTCCGCCCTCGACGTGTCCGTCCAGGCCCAGGTCATCAACCTGCTCGACGGCCTCCAGCAGGAGTTCAACCTCTCGTACCTCTTCATCGCGCACGACCTGTCCATCGTCCGGCACATCTCCGACCGGGTCGGCGTGATGTATCTGGGCCGCATCGTCGAGATCGGCACCGACACCGAGATCTACGAACACCCCACCCACCCCTACACGCAGGCGCTGCTGTCCGCCGTCCCCGTCCCGGACCCCACGGCGCGCGAGCACCGCGAGCGGATCATTCTCACCGGCGACGTTCCCTCGCCCGCCAACCCGCCCTCGGGCTGCCGGTTCCGCACCCGCTGCTGGAAGGCGCAGGAGAGGTGTGCGCAGGAGGTGCCGCTGCTCGCGGTGCCGAGCGTCTTCCGGGGCGTGGACACCCCGGCGGCGCACGACTCGGCATGCCACTTCGCCGAGGAGAAGGCGGTCGTACCGCACTGAAGCGGCGGGGATACGGGCGGGCGCCCGCAACAAAACGGTGAGGGGGCGGGCGCCCGCCCGCACCCGACAGCGGGGTACGGGCGGGCGACGGCGCTCCGAGCGGGGCTCTGTACGCGGACCTGTAACAGCGGGGCAACCGGGCCGACCCGCCGCCGATATACGTACGCGCGAAGCTGGACCGCGTGCGGCCGTGCGGGTGCCGTGGACCGGCCGGGGCGAAGCAATGCGCTCCGGCCGGTCGCCCCCCGCCCGTCGCACCACGTCCCCCCGGGGCGGTGCGGCCGAACCTGGTCCTCTTGTTCAACTCCCGTACCACGGGGGAGCATTCACCCATGGGACCGACGGGTCAGCCTCAGTCACTCGCGCGCGGCGCGCGCTTCACAGGCAGCGGGGTGTGCCTGCTGCTCGCCGCCCTCACCGCGCTCTGGGTCGTCCGCGACCTCCGTCTCGTCGACGACCCGGCCCGGCTGTGGTGGGCCTGGGCGGGCAGCGGCCCGGAACGCTTCCTGACCGCGAGCACGCTCTATGACCTCATCCTGCTCTGCGTGTACGTCGTCGTCGCACTCGTCGTCCCGCGCTCGCCGGTGGCCGCCCAGGCCCTCGCCGTCACCGCGTTCGTCACGCTGGCCGTGCGCGCGCCCCTTCTGTGGGTCGAGGGATTTGCCGAGGTGTATCCGCACGGTCTGCGGATGCGGGCGATGGTCAGCACCTTCGTGGCGCTGGGGCTGGCCGCCGTCCTGCTGATCGTGGTCGCGGCGGGCCGCCGTCCGGTGCGCGACCCGGGGCGTGCCCCCACCCGGCCCGGCCGGGGCGCCCGCCTCACCGGTTTCCTTCTGCTCGGCCCGGCCGGGGCGTCGGCGGCGGCGTGGGAGATCCACTGGTTCCGCCAGAACCCCGGCTCCTCCTCCCTCTACGCGGAACGCTTCACCGGCAGCGGGGGAGCGCTCCAACTCCTGGGCATGCCCGCCGGATGGCTCTCCCTCCTCCTCACGGCCGTCTGCCTGACGGCCGCCGTGGGGGCGCTCGCGGGTGCCGTGCACTCGCGGCCGCTGGGGCTGGTGGCGGCGGTCCTCGTCGGGGCGGGCGGGGCGGCGGGGGTGTCGGTGGCGGTCCGCGCCGAACTCTTCGCCGCGTTCGGCCGGTTGGACGCCGTCGAGCAGCTCATGGTCGGGTGGTGGGCGTTCGGGCTGGTGGCGGGGGTGGTCCTGGTCCTCGTGCTGGGGCGTCGCGGGATCCCGGCGGGCGGGCCGCCGAGGCTGGCGCCGAACGTCTACGACGGGTACGGGGGCGGGGACGGCGCAGGGGGGTACGGGGGCGGCGAGGGCCGCGGGGGCGGGTACGGGGGGTCGGAGCCGGCGGCGGGGGCCTTCGGGCCGCCGCCGCCGGCTTCGCGTCCGCCGGGGTGGTAGGGGCGGGGGGCCAGCGGGTGTGGGGGCTGGGGCGGGTGGCCCGTTGCGGATGTACGGCTGGGGCGGGTGTAGGGGGCGTACGTCGGGTGGGCGGGGCGAATGGCGGGTGGGCGGGGCGTAGGGCGGGGGTGCACCTCCGCTGGGGGCCGCCCCCTTGCCCGCCCGTTCCGCCCCCGGGGGCGGCCCCGCCGCCCATGGGGACGGCTGGCGGGTGGCCCTGCCGTCCAAGGGGACGACCGGCGGGTGACCTAGCCGCCCAGGGGGTTGCGGGGGCTATGGGGGGGGCTCGTAGGGGTGGGCTGGTGGGCCGGGGTGCTTCAACTGCCTTGTGCGTACCGGCGAAATTCGGCCAAGATTCTCAACTGGCCGCCCCCGTGCGCCCCTCGTGCTGCTGTGCACCGATCAATGCGTGGATGCGGATAGTTATGATCCGTAGCGCTAGGTGGGTATAGACCCGCTGGTACCCGTAGTGCTGCCCGTACCCAACCCGTCGTTCCGACCGTACTCAAGTGGAGGTGAACCGCCGTGGCACTCTCGATTTCGGCGGTGGTGCTGCTGGCGATCGTCGTCTTCCTGCTGGTCCGGAAATCCGGACTGAAGGCCGGACACGCGGTGGTCTGCATGCTGCTCGGGTTCTATCTCGCCAGCTCGTCCTTCGCGCCCACGATCAAGGACGTCACCACGAACGTGGCCGGCGTACTGGGCGGCTTCCACTTCTGACGGAGCGGAACGACCGCGGAGCGCGCGAGGCGGGCGGGGGCCGCTGTGGGGCACAGGGGCAGCCGCGAGGCAGGTGGGGAGGGCGCGAGGCAGGTGGGGAGGGCGCGGGAGGGTGCGCAACGGCCCGTTCGCGCCCCCACCTCGTACGCTGTCCCCATGACCTCGCTCCCCGCCCGCCGCCTGCTCCTGGTCCACGCCCATCCCGACGACGAGTCGATCAACAACGGCGCGACCATGGCCAAGTACGCCGCCGAGGGCGTGCAGGTCACCCTGGTGACCTGCACCCTGGGCGAGGAGGGCGAGATCATCCCGCCCGCCCTCGCCCACCTCGCGGCGGACCGGGAGGACACCCTCGGCCCGCACCGGGCCGCCGAACTGGCCGCCGCCATGAAGGAGCTGGGCGTCGCCGACCACCGTTTCCTGGGCGGGCAGGGCCGGTTCCGTGACTCCGGCATGATGGGCGCCCCGCAGAACCACCGCGAGGACGCCTTCTGGCACGCCGAGGTCGACGCGGCCGCCTCGTACCTCGTCACCGTGCTCCGCGAAGTGCGCCCCCAGGTCCTGATCACCTACGACCCGGACGGCGGTTACGGCCACCCCGACCACATCCAGGCGCACCGCGTCGCGATGCGCGCCGCCGAACTCGCCGCCGAGCCCACCTACCGGCCGGATTTCGGTCTTCCGCACGCCGTCGAGAAGGTGTATTGGAACCGCGTCCCCCGTCCTGTCGCCGACGAGGCCTTCGCACACCTGCGCGCCGAGGACCCCGGATTCCCGGGCATCGCGTCGGTCGACGACGTCCCCGGCGTGGTGGACGAGGAGCACATCACCACGGAGATCGACGGCAGCGCGTACGCCGGTGCCAAGACCGCCGCGATGCGCGCGCACGCCACCCAGATCAGCGTCCACGAACCCTGGTTCCTGCTCTCCAACGAGCTGGCCCAGCCGGTCTTCGCCACCGAGTACTACGAGCGGGTGCTGCCGCCCCGTACCGAGGAGGAGGCCGACGAGGACATCCGCGAGAGCGACCTCTTCGAGGGGATCGAGGACGCGTGATGAGCGACATCGACTGGAAGCGCGCCCCGCTGTACCTGCTGCTCTTCGTCGTCGGCGCCCTCACCGGGCTGGCTGGTTCCCTCGTCTCCGCCGCACTCGTCCCGGCCGGTCTGCTGCTCGGCCTGCTCGGCGCCGGGGCCCTCTTCTACGGCGGTACGTACGCGCTCGGCACCCGAAGCGGCGCGCTGGCACCCGGGATCGGCTGGGTCGCCACCGTCATGCTGGGCGCGTCCGGCCGCACGGAAGGGGACATTCTGATCGGCGGCGGCACGGTGGCGAGCGTCTTCCTGCTGGGCGGCATCGCACTGGCTATGATCTGCGCCACCCTGCCGAGGCTGTCGCCCACGGGCCTTCCCGCCGCCAGGACCGACAGGTGATTGCGCCGGAAATCCACCCGTGAATCCCTTTGTGTGTCCGTGACGTCTGCCACGCCCGGCAGTTGTGGGAGAGGTGCCCTTCCCACGGCCGAGGGGGTGCGCGTCGGCCGCGGCCAGTATGGTGGTGCGCGCCGCCGAGCCGCCCGCAGCACAGGTTAAGAGAACGGGCGGTGGAGCCAACCGGGAGAACCTGCCTTGAGTCGTGAAACTGACAGTTCGTCCTCCGGCGCGCAAGGGCGCGGTGGAACCGCGTACCCCTCGGGAACGCCGCCGTACGGATCCAGCAGCCCGTACGCCTCGCTGCCCCCGGACGGCCGGGACGGCGCCGGCGCGGAGGCCGACGACGAGCCCACCGCGGCCGTGGAGTCCGACGAGCCCAGAACCGAGACGACGCTGACGACCCGCATCCGGATCAACATCCCCGGATCGCGGCCGATTCCGCCGGTCGTCATGCGTAAACCGATGAACGGTGCGGACGCCGAGGCCGACGGGGCGCCGGGCGAGGGGCCGACCACCGGTGAGACGGTGTGGCCGCCGTCCGAACCGCTGTCCAACGCGCCCTCCGCCGTGGCCGCGGGCTCCGCTGCCCGCTCCGCGTCCTCGGCACGTCCGGCGCCCTCCGCGAGGTCCGGCGCCTCCGGGGCGCCGTCGAGCGGGTCCGGACATCCGCCGCTGCCGACGCGTGTCCAGGGGGCGACCGTGCGGGACAACCTGGGCGACGGAGCGACTGGTTCCGCCTCCGGTTCCGCTTCCGGACCGGTACCGGGCGCCGGGTCGGCCGCGGGCTCCGGCTCCGGCGAGGAGACCGCCACCAGCGACTGGTTCGCGCCGCGCAAGGCACCCGTCACCCCCCCGCCCCCGCCCGCCGCGCAGTCCGGCACACCCGGCGCGGGAGAGCCGGGAGGCAGCCGGGACGACCTGCCGTTCTTCACGGACGGCTCGGGAGTCGCCGACGCCGTGGGCACCGGAGCCAACGGCCCGCACGGCCCCACCGGCGCAGCCGCCCCCACCGGGCCGACGGCGGGCCCCGCCCTGGGCAGCGGCACGCTCGGCCCGATGGCGCCCGGCACATCTTCCCCGTCCTCCGCCCAGGGTTCCGGTTCGGGCCCGTGGCGCGAGGTGAAGCCCGGCCGGGCAGGCGGCGGTTCGCCGTACGGTACGGAGCCTCCGCGCCCGATGGCCGGGGCGAACGGTGCGGTCGGCACGACCGACGACACCGCCGTCCTCACCCCGCAGACCGACCCCCGCGACGACCTGCCGGGCGCGGGCCCCGGCGCCCCCGCCCCCGGGCCCGTGGCGGGGCCGATGACGCCGCCCGGCTACGTCTCGGGCGACACCCTGACCAGTGGTGTGCCGGTCGTACAGCCGGAGGGGCCGCGCACGCCGTTCCCCGGCGGGCCCGACCTCACGCCCCGGCTGCCGGGCCCGCCGGGCGCCGCCGACTTCGGCCACCCCGAGCCCGTACGGAACGAGCCCGCCCCCGCGCCGAAGCCCGCCGCGCCTGCCAAGAAGGGCCGCTCCAAGCTGGTCCTGCTGGCCGTGGCCGCGATCGTCGCCGCAGGCGGTGTGTACGGCGCCGGGCTGCTGCTCAACCACTCGGACGTGCCGAAGGGGACCACGGTCCTCGGCGTCGACATCGGCGGCGGCACCAAGGACGAAGCAGTCGTCAAGCTCGACGCTGCCCTCGGCAAGCGGGCCGTCCTGCCGCTGCAGCTCTCCGTCGACGGCAAGCAGACGGAACTGGCCCCCGCCAACGCGGGACTGACCCTGGACAGCCAGGAGACGGTGCGCGGCGCGTCCGGCAGCGACTACAACCCGGTGTCCGTGGTGGGCTCCCTCTTCGGCGGCGAGCGGGTCGCCGAGCCGGTCATCCCGGTCGACGAGGAGAAGCTGACCGTCGCGCTGACCTCGCTCGCCGGCACGTCGGGCACCGCGTCCGACGGGACCATCGCCTTCGAGCCCGGCAAGGCCGTCGCCGTACCCGGCAGGACGGGCAAGGCGCTTGACGTCAAGGCGTCGATGGCGAAGGTGCAGGAGGCCTACCGGGCGCAGGTCGCGAGCGGAAAGGCAGTGCCGATCCAGCTGCCGGTCGTCGCCAAGGAGCCGACGATCAGCAAGGCCGAACTCGACCGGGCGATGAACGAGTTCGCGAAGCCGGCCATGTCGGACGTGATCACGATCCAGGCGGGCGGCAAGTCGATCCCGTTCGGCCCGGCGAAGTCGCTGCCGAAGATCCTCTCCATGAAGCCGAGCGGTGGAAAGCTGGTCCCGCAGTACGACCTGGCCGCGCTGAAGGAGCTGTGCGACGGAGCCTTCGACAGCGTCATGATCACCAGGGCGGACGGGACGAAGAGCCCCGTCACCATGGAGGACGTCCGCGAAGCGATGAGCAAGGCGCTCGTCGGCACGACGCAGACCGAGCGGACCCGGACGATCCCCCTCAAGGAGTCCTGAGGGGCGGGACAGTCACCGGCCGGCCCTCCGAGGGCCGGCCGGGGAGCACCACGGCCCCGCGCCCGTTCGTCGGCGCACCACGGCCCCGCGCCCGTTCGTCGGCGCACCGCCGACCCCTCGGCCCGCGCTGGGGCCGTGGGCCGAGGGAGCGATCCGTATCCAGGGCAGCCGCCGCGGGATCGGGCGGGCGGATGCCGGCGTCCCCGGCACACCCCGCCCGATCCCCGCACGCGCCTCTCCAGCGGCCCCGCGCGCAAGTACCGCCCGAGCAACCGGGGTACGGCCGACGCGGCCGTCCGCCCCCTCAGTTGAGCCGCGCCCTGGCCGCCCTGGCCCGCCCCCTGATCGTCTCCGCCGTGCTGGGCTCCACCTTCTCCACCAGCTCCGCGTACGTCTCCATCTCCGCCGCGCCGCCCAGGAAGTCGCCGCGCGCGACGAGGAGTTGTGCCCTCTCGTAGCGCAGTCCCGCCGGGTGGGCGGGCAGCAGCAGGGACAGCTCCACGGCCCACAGCCGAACGTCGGTGCGCTCGGGACGCGCCGTCGCCCACGCACGGATGTTGTTCAGGACGCGCAGCACGATGTCCAGCGGGTCCGCCGCCCGGAGCATCGCGGGGTCGAGCGGTTCCCCGGTGGCGCCCGCCACCAGCAACTGGGCGTCCGGGCCGCTCAGCAGCCGCCCCGCGTCGAAGGGGTCCGCCAGCACCTGCTCCTCCGGCGCCCCGCCCGGACGCCCGAAGCCGACGACGAAGTGGCCCGGCAGCGCCACCCCGTACACCGGAGCCCCCGCCCGCCTCGCCACTTCCATCCACACCACCGACAGCAGGATCGGCAGCCCCCTCCTGCGCCGCAGCACCTCTGGCAGCAACGAGGACTCCAGCCTGCGGTAGTCGCCGGGCGCACCCTCGAACCCGCACTGCCCGCCGAGGAGTTCGGCCAGCGCCCTCGCCCACGAGCGCGGGCCGACCGGACGGAACGGCAACAGGCCGGCCAGTCGGTCGAGTTCGATCTGCGCCTCGTCGATGCCCGCCTGGCCGAGACCGGGATCGGCCACCGCCCCGATCAGCAGGCACAGCGTCGCCAGGTCCGGCTGCTCGGACCGCGCCTCCAGGGCGAACTGCTTGTGCCAGTCCGAGAGTTCGCGGTTGTCCGGGAGTTCGTTCATGTCTGCCTCGTACCCGCGCTACGCGCGGCGGTAGTGGTGGTAGTGGTGATGGGTCGTGAAGCCCATCCCGTCGTAGAGCGCACGCGCTCCGTCGTTGCCGTGCTCCACCTGGAGCCACGCCGCCGACGCCCCCTCGTCGAGTGCCCGGCGGGCCAGGACGGCCATGACCGCCGTCGCCAGCCCCCGGCGCCGGCAGGCCGGGCCGACCTCCACCGCCATGAATCCCGCCCACCGGCCGTCCACCACGCACCGGCCGATCGCGGCCGGCGACGCCCCGTCCTCGCCCGGCACGGTCGCGAACCACACCGAGGGCCCGCTGGACAGCACTTTCTCCGCCTCCGGGGCGGGCGTCTCGAAGCGCTGGTACCGCGACATCCACGCCGCGTCCGCCGACCGCGTCAGGGTCACCTCCGTGCGGCCCGCGTCCAGGTCACCGACCGGTGCCAGTGCCCCGGTCCGTACCTCCGCCGACGCCGTCGGCTCCCAGCCCCGCCCGGCGAGTTCGGCCGCCAGCAGCTCCTGCGTGCCCTGCGCGCCCGTCGACACCTGGACGTATGCCGGCAGGCCCCGGTCCGCGTACCACTTCCGTACGTACGACAGCGCCTCGTCGAGCGGCAGCCCGGGTTCGCCCTGCGGCAGTACGGAGTTGGCACGCCGCGTGAACCCGTTCGCGGCCCGTAGCGTCCATCCGCCGAGCCGCTCGCTCTCGACCGGCTGCCAGGCCCGTGCCGTCACCGCCGCCAGCTCCGCGAAGTCCGCCGCCGGTCCGCGCCGCCGGGCGGGGGCCGCGGGCACCACCTTCGCGGCGACGAGCGACGAGGCGCCGATTCGTACCGTCTCGCCACCCCTTCGTGTGATCGACAGCACGTCGTCGTCCCACGATGTGAGAACGCCGACCACGTCCGTAAACCGCTCGCCCGCCGCACGGTCCCCGGTCAGACGCCGGACTGATACCCGTTTGCCCACGTCGTCCGGCGTCAGCCGCACCTCAAGTCGTCCGCCGGTAGTGAATTCCACGGCTCTGCCCACCCCTCCTGTTCGGATCGTGCCCGGGAACGGAGATACTAGGTGCGGGCATCGCACGACGCCGCGCTCCCGCGCGCCCGTGGACGGAGCCGGAATAGCTCGGCCCGCCGCGCCCTATCGAGGAGGAACGACAGCGTGACCTACGTCATCGCGCAGCCTTGTGTCGACGTGAAGGACAAGGCGTGCATCGAGGAGTGTCCGGTCGACTGCATCTACGAGGGCCAGCGGTCCTTGTACATCCACCCGGACGAATGCGTCGACTGTGGTGCCTGTGAGCCGGTCTGCCCGGTCGAGGCCATTTTCTACGAGGACGACACCCCGGAGGAGTGGAAGGACTACTACAAGGCGAACGTCGAGTTCTTCGACGAGCTCGGCTCGCCCGGTGGTGCCTCCAAGCTCGGACTGATCGAGCGCGACCACCCCTTCATCGCCGCACTGCCGCCGCAGAACCAGTAAGCGGTACGCGCGCCAGGCACTTGGTGCCGCCCCGGTCCCGTACGGCCTCTGCCGCCGTACGGGACCGAGGCGTTTTCCGGTACCGGGTCCGGGCGCCCGATCCGTCCTCGTACGTACGAAATGCTTCGAGAGAGCCACGAGAAAGCGAACCGCACCGTGTCCCCAGTCACCGACCCGCCGCCCGCCGTCCGCCGCCCTTCCGTCGAGTCGCCGCGCGACCGCCTGCCCGTCTTCCCCTGGGACAAGCTGGAGCCGTACCGCAAGACGGCCGCGGCCCATCCCGGCGGACTCGTGGACCTCTCCGTCGGCACCCCTGTCGACCCGGTCCCGGAGCTGATCCAGAAGGCCCTCGTCGCGGCGGCGGACTCGCCCGGCTACCCGACGGTGTGGGGCACGGCCGAGCTGCGCGACGCGCTGGTGGACTGGGTACGGCGGCGGCTCGGCGCGCGGGACGCGGCGCACGTCAACGTCCTGCCGGTCGTCGGTTCGAAGGAACTGGTGGCCTGGCTGCCCACCCAGCTCGGCCTCGGCCCCGGTGACCAGGTCGCGTACCCCCGGCTCGCCTACCCCACGTACGAGGTCGGCGCCCGCCTCGCCCGCGCGGAGGCCGTCGTCTACGACGACCCGACCACCGACCTCGACCCGGACCGCGTCAAGCTGCTCTGGCTCAACTCGCCCTCCAACCCGACCGGTCGCGTCCTCGCCAAGGACGAACTGATCCGGATCGTCCGCTGGGCACGGCAGCACGGCGTCCTCCTCGTCGCCGACGAGTGCTACCTGGAACTGGGCTGGGAGGCCGACCCCGTCTCCGTGCTCCACGAGGACGTCTGCGGCGGCAGCTTCGACGGCCTCGTCGCCGTCCACTCCCTCTCCAAGCGCTCCAACCTGGCGGGCTACCGCGCGGCCTTCGTCGCCGGCGACTCCGCCGTCCTGGGCGACCTGCTCCAGATCCGCAAGCACGGCGGGATGATGACCGCCGCGCCGGTCCAGGCGGCCACCGTCGCGGCCCTCGGTGACGACACGCACGTGGCCGAGCAGCGCGCCCGGTACGCGGCCCGGCGCACCGCCCTGCGCGAAGCCCTCCTGGCGCACGGCTTCCGCATCGAGCACAGTGAGGCCAGCCTCTACCTGTGGGTGACCCGCGGCGAGAACTGCTGGGACACCGTCGGCCACCTTGCGTCGCTCGGCATCCTGGTGGCGCCCGGTGACTTCTACGGGGAGGCGGGGCAGCAGTTCGTACGGGTGGCTCTCACCGCCACCGACGAGCGGGTGGCGGCGGCCGCCGCCCGGCTGACCGGCTGATCCCTCCGGCCGCGGGCCTGCCACCACGTGGAGGGGCCCCGGGAGCGTGTGCTCCCGGGGCCCCTCCACGTGGTGGCGTACGAGTACCTGCTCAGCCGAGGGGCAGGGCCTTGACGGGCAGGTCGCCGCCGGTCGGCAGGCCGGTGGTGGGCAGGCCGCTGTCGGTCGCGGACTTGGCGGTCTCGCCGAGCACGTCACCGGCGTTGCCCGCGACGTCGCCGGCTGCCTTCTGGGCGGCCGGGGTGGCCGTCTTTCCGGCCTTGCCCACGGTCTTGCCGGCCGCCGGAACGGCCGTCTTGACGGCAGCGCCGCCGGTGTTGCCCGCCATGTTCGAAGTCTGCTGCGACGCACTGTCGACGGTGTCTCCGAGACCCGCGCCGTCCAGCGTGCTCAGGTTGCCGAGGTTGGAGGTCGGCGGAAGGTCGACCGCGCTGGCGGAGCCGGTCGCACCGATCACGGAAGCGGCGCCTGCCGCACTGATGAGGGCGGCGCGGGCGATCCGACGAGCCAGGGGGAGGGACATGGTGCTCCTTAGCGGGAAAAGACGAGGAAACGCTGTCTGTCCGGCGATCGGACACCATGACAACCGCTCGGAGGGCGGGAGAGGTTTCGGTCGGCCAAGGTAAAGAGTTCGCAAGGCGGGGCATGATCCGGGGCGAAAAAACCGGGCAAAGGAGCCGCAGTCGCCGGGGGCCGACCAGGGGCCTGGCGGGCCCGCTTCCCTTGTGCCGCAAGGTGTTGCGGGTGTGCGACAGGACGCCGGTGGGACGGACGCCCCGATGGCCGCTCCGAAGGCCGCCCTGCCCCTTTCGAGGGAACGGTCGGACGGGTGAGCGGTCGTTGATCGTCCGGTGACCCGGAGGTGATCCGTCCGTTATCGACCGGATGGCCGGGGTGTGAGCTTGCGGGCGGCTCTGCCGCAGGGACGGCGGCCGGGGGGCCGACCCGCTGCTGCGACGGCGCCGGCGGGTCCCCGCCTCGCCCGCCCCGGGAGGCCCGCCCGCCGGGGCCCCGTCAGCCGGCCGTAGTGATCCGGACCTCCGCGGAATCCGTCCCGGACCCCGCGTTCGGCACCCGCCGCCATCCCCGGTCGCCCTGGTCCGCCCGCCACTCCTGCCCCGCGTAGGCGATCCGCGCGATCCGCAGTTCCACGGAGTGCGCCATCGCCCAGTGCGCCACCTCCCAGCCCCGCTGCGCACCGGCCCCACGGGCCCCTTCGCGCCCGTCCCCCGCCGACGCACCCGGCACCGGCACGACAACCGTCTTCCCGGCCGCCCCGGCACCCCCGGCCGCGGGCCCCCCGGCCCCCCGTACGGCGGGCAGCACGTCCGGTCCGAAGGCCGCCGTCAGCTGCTTGCGCACCTCGGCCGGATCGCCGCCCCTCCCGTCCGTACCGCCCTGGCTCGCCTCACACGAAAGAGACGCAGGCGTGCGCCCGGTCAACGCCGAGGCCAGCAGGGCCGCGTCCGTCTCGTGCTTCGCGTACGCCTGCGGGAAGCCGCTCTTCTGCACCCGCTGCGCGGCCACCGTCAGCGGCAGCCGCGAGTAGCCGGGCACCTCGTTGAGGTGCTGGTAGAAGCGACCGGCCGAGTAGGCCGGGTCGAGGATCTGATCGGCGGTTCCCCACCCCTGCGAGGGCCGTTGCTGGAACAGGCCGAGCGAATCGCGGTCGCCGTGCTCGATGTTGCGCAGCGCGGACTCCTGGAGCGCAGTCGCCAGGGCGATGGTGACGGCGCGCTCCGGCATGCCCCGCGATGTGCCGACGGCGGAGATGACGGAGGCGTTGACGGCCTGTTCGGCCGTCAGTTCGTACCGCGCGCCGCCGCCCTGGGCACCGTCGCCACCGCGTACGACGCAACGGGTGTTGGCCGGGCCGCCGGAGAGGAAATGCGCCGCGACGTACCCGGCCAGCGCCAGCAGGACGACGACACCCGCGACGATGCGGAGGGGACGGCCGCGAAAGGGGGAGTGAGGGGGGAGCTGGAGCACACAGTCACGGTACTGGAGCCCGTACAACAGTCCGCCCGCACCGGTCCCGCTTTCGCACAGGGCACCCACCCGCGCCGGATCCCCCGTCGCCCTGCGCTCGGCCGGCCTCCGCCGTCGGCGCCCCGTTAGGGTCGGACGCATGACCGACGCACCGCTTGACCTCAGCCTCGACGCCGCAGCCCTGACCGCCCGGCTCGTCGACTTCCCCTCCGAGAGCGGCAACGAGAAGCCCCTCGCCGACGCCATCGAGCAGGCGCTGCGCACCCTGCCGCACCTCGAAGTCGACCGGTACGGCAACAACGTCGTCGCCCGTACGCGACTGGGGCTGGCCGAGCGCGTGATCCTCGCCGGGCACATCGACACCGTCCCGATCGCCGACAACGTCCCCTCGCGGCTCGACGACAACGGCATCCTCTGGGGCTGCGGCACCACCGACATGAAGGGCGGCGTCGCCCTTCAGCTGCGCATGGCCGCCACCGTCACCCGGCCCAACCGCGACCTCACCTTCGTCTTCTACGACAACGAGGAGGTCGCGGCGCACCTCAACGGCCTCGGCCACATCGCCGACGCCCGGCCCGACTGGCTGGAGGGCGACTTCGCCGTCCTGCTGGAGGGCACCTACGCAGAGGTGGAGGGCGGCTGCCAGGGCACTCTGCGCGTGCTCCTGCGCACCAGCGGCGAACGCGCCCACTCCGCACGCGGCTGGATGGGCTCCAACGCGATCCACAAGGCGGCGCCGATCCTGGCGGCCCTCGCCGCGTACGAGCCCAAGCGGACCGTGATCGACGGCCTGGAGTACCGGGAAGGTCTGAACGCGGTACGCGTCGAGGCGGGCGTCGCCAACAACGTCATCCCGGACGCCTGCACCGTCACCGTCAACTTCCGGTACGCCCCCGACCGTTCGCAGGCCGACGCGATCGCCCACGTACGGGAGGTCTTCGCGGACTGCGACATCGCGGAGTTCGTCGTCGACGACCACTCGGGCGCGGCCATGCCCGGCCTCTCCCACCCGGCCGCCGCGGCCTTCATGGAGGCGGTCGGCGGCAGCCCGAAGCCCAAGTTCGGCTGGACGGACGTGGCGCGTTTCAGCGCGCTCGGCATCCCGGCCGTCAACTACGGCCCCGGCGACCCGATCTTCGCCCACAAGCGGGACGAGCACGTCGAAGTGGCGAAGATCCACCACTGCGAGGAGCGACTCCACGCCTGGCTGACAACCTGAATTTCACCGTTCGTCACATCTGTGGACCTAATCTGACCGAACAATGCACGCCACCGTGCACCGCAGCGGAGGGAGTACGGCATGACGCATCCCGAAGAGGGACGGACGCCCGAGGAAGTGACGCCGGACGGGCGGACGCCGGACCGAGGGCCGGCCGGGGGACGACCGGCCGACGACCGGTCGCCGCACGGCCGCGCGCCCGAGGAGCAGCGCCTCGGTCCGGTGCTGCGCCGCCGGGACCAGGTCCAGCCCGGCACCACCGACCAGCGTCTCCTCGACACCGAGGGCGACTCCGAGTGGGTGCACACCGACCCGTGGCGGGTCATGCGGATCCAGTCGGAATTCGTCGAGGGATTCGGTGCGCTGGCCGAACTGCCCGACGCGATCAGCGTGTTCGGCTCGGCCCGCACCCCCGCCGGCACCCCGGAGTACGAATCGGGCGTACAGATCGGCCGCGCACTCGTCGAAGCGGGCTTCGCGGTGATCACCGGCGGCGGTCCGGGCGCCATGGAAGCGGCGAACAAGGGTGCGCGCGAGGCGAACGGCGTCTCCGTCGGCCTCGGCATCGAGCTGCCCTTCGAGCAGGGACTCAACGCGCACGTCGACATCGGGGTCAACTTCCGCTACTTCTTCGTGCGCAAGACGATGTTCGTGAAGTACGCGCAGGGCTTCGTGGTCCTGCCCGGCGGCCTCGGCACGCTCGACGAGCTCTTCGAGGCGCTCACGCTGGTCCAGACGCAGAAGGTGACGCGCTTCCCGATCGTCCTCTTCGGTACGGAGTACTGGAGCGGCCTGGTCGACTGGCTGCGCGACACGGTCGTGGCCCAGGGCAAGGCCTCCGCCAAGGACCTCCTCCTCTTCCACGTCACGGACGACGTGGAGGAAGCGGTCGCCCTGGTCACCAAAGAAACAGGAAAGTAACCGGCCCACCCCCCGGCAGCCCCCCTCGGCGGCGGGGCCGCGCGCCTTAGCCCCTTGGGCGGCGGGGCCCGCCCGCCGGGGGGCGCGGGGGTACCCCTGCACGAGCGAAGCCGAGTGCTTGGGGGAGGGCGGGCAAGGGGGCGGCCCCCACCGGACGTCGCCCCCCCGCCCGCCCCAGCCTCGTCGCACCCGCCCCGCACCCCGCCCCTACGCCAACCCCCTCCGCGCCACCGCCGGCGCCCGCCACCCCGCGATCGACGCCACCATCTCCAGCACCTGCCGCGTCTCCGCCACCTCGTGCACCCGGTACACCTGCGCCCCCAGCCACGCCGATACCGCCGTCGTCGCCAACGTCCCGATGACCCGCTCCTTGACCGGCCGGTCCAGCGTCTCCCCGACGAAGTCCTTGTTGGAGAGCGAGACCAGCACCGGCCACCCCGTCGCCGCCATCTCCCCGAGCCGCCGCGTCGCCTCCAGGCTGTGCCGGGTGTTCTTCCCGAAGTCGTGGCCGGGATCGATCATGATCGCGTCCCGTCGCACGCCGAGCGAGACCGCCCGCTCGGCGAGCCCGACGGTCACGTCGAGGATGTCGGCCATGACGTCCTCGTACTCCCGCCGGTGCGGCCGGGTCCGCGGCTCCGCGCCGCCCGCGTGCGTGCACACCAGTCCCACGTCGTACCGCGCCGCGACCTCCGCCAGTTTCGGATCGACCCCGCCCCACGCGTCGTTGAGCAGGTCCGCGCCCGCCTCGCAGACCGCCGCGCCGACCTCGTGACGCCAGGTGTCCACACTGATGACGACATCCGGGTACCGCGCCCGCACCTCCGCGACGAAACCGACCGTGCGCCGCGCCTCCTCCTCGGCACTCACCTCTTCGCCGGGGCCCGCCTTGACCCCGCCGATGTCGATGACGGCCGCCCCGTCCGCCACGGCCTGCTCCACGCGGGCCAGCGCGGGCTCGTCGCGGAAGGTGGCCCCCTGGTCGTAGAAGGAGTCCGGGGTGCGGTTCACGATCGCCATGATCACCGGCTCGTGGGTCTCGAAAACACGCCGTCCCAGCCGCAGCATCTGCTGATTCCTCCTCGTCACGGACCCCTGCCGGACCTTTCACGGTCCCCTGCCGGTCCTCCGGCGGACCGTCTGCGACCTTAGCTGTCACACCCGCATGGCACGATCAGGGCCAGTAGGTTTGTGTCCGAGTGCGCGCCCCGGGAGACGCTCGTGTTGATGTTCTTTTTCTTGCTCTTGGCGATGGTGGTGGTCGTCGCCGCGGTGACGCTCGCCGTCGTCGGGGGCGGTGACGAGGGAACCCTCCCGGAGGCCGGCCCCGACCACCTGACGGATCCGCTGCCGCTGACCCGCCCGGTGGGCCGCGCCGACATCGAGGCGCTGCGCCTGCCGCTGGCGCCCCGCGGCTACCGGATGGCCGACGTGGACGACGTACTGGGCCGCGTGGGCGCCGAACTCGCGGAACGGGACGCCCGTATCGCCGAACTGGAGGCGGCCCTCGCCGGGGCCGGTACGAGGACGGCCCACGACGACCGGACCGCCCTCCCGGCCGACCCGGCCCCTCGCTCCTGGGCCGCGCCCCGTCCCCTGTGGGAACCGACCGCGCCGACCCGCTCCGCCGGCGAACCGGACGAGCCCACTCCGGCCTTCGAGGCACCGGCTGCGCCCACTCCTGCCTCGACCGCACCAACCGTTCCCGGCCCGGACGCCCCCGCCCCCGCCGGCCCGGCCACCGAGCGACCCGCCAGGGACGGGGAGGAGCCGCCGTCCGCGTCCGGCCCAGGAGGCCGGCTCGGTCACGAGACCGGGGGGCACGGGCTTCCCGACGACGCACCGTCCCCCGAGGACGCGCCGCGTCCCGGCACGGGCAGTGCCCAGGAGGGCCCCGGACGATGACCGACGCTCCCGGTTCCGCCGTCCCCGGTCCCGACGGCGCTCTGCGTTGCCCGTGGGGGACCACCACCGAGGACTACACGGCCTACCACGACACGGAATGGGGCCGTCCGGTCCACGGGGACGACGCGCTGTACGAGCGGCTCTGCCTGGAGGCGTTCCAGTCCGGACTGTCCTGGCTGACGATCCTGCGCCGCCGGGAGGGCTTCCGTACCGCCTTCGCGGGGTTCGTGATCGCCGAGGTGGCGGCCTTCACCGAGGCGGACGCGGCCCGGCTGCTCGCCGACCCCGGCATCATCCGCAACCGCGCCAAGATCGAGGCCACCCTCGCCAACGCGAGGGTCCTCGCCGAGTGGCCGCAGGGTGAACTCGACCGTCTGATCTGGTCGTACGCCCCCGACCCTGCGGTCCGCCCCGTACCCCGGACGCTCGGGGACGTACCCGCCGTCACCCCGGAGTCGTCCGCCCTGGCCAAGGACCTCAAGAAGCGCGGCATCCGCTTCGTCGGCCCCACCACGGCGTACGCCCTGATGCAGGCCTGCGGCCTCGTCGACGACCACCTCGCGGACTGCGTCGCCCGGGGCGCCGGCCGGTAGAGGGGCGGTTTCACCGGCCGGGGCCTGCGGACCGCCGGCCGGAGGGCCGGCCGGTCACCGGCCGGAGGACCCGCGGGTCAGCGGCCCAGGTACTTCGGCCGGGCCTTGTCGACGAAGGCCTGCACGGCGATGGAGTGGTCCTCGGAGGCACCCGCCCGGGTCTGCACCTCGTCCTCCTTCTCCAGCGTCTCGCGCAACGAGTGCTCGGTCCCGTACGCCAGGGACTCCTTGATCGCCGCGTAGGCGACCGTCGGGCCCTCCGCCAGCGCGCGGGCGACGGCCGTGGCCTCGGCGGCGAGCGCGGCGGCCGGCACCACGCGCTGGGCGATGCCGAACTCGAACGCCTCCTGCGCGGTGATCGAGCGAGGGAAGAGCAGCAGGTCGGCGGCCCGGCCGTGGCCGATCAGGCGCGGCAGCGTCCAGGACACGCCCGAGTCGGCGGTGAGTGCGACGCCGGCGAAGGAGGTGTTGAAAGCGGCGGTGTCGGCGACAATCCGGTAGTCGGCGGCCAGCGCGAACCCGAAACCGGCCCCGGCCGCGACCCCGTTGACCCCTGCCACGACCGGCTTCGGCATCTCCGTCAGCGCCCGTACGACCGGGTTGTAGTGCTCCCGCACGGTGCTCATCGTCCGTCCGGTGCCGTTCTCCCGGTCCGCGGCGAGCAGGGTGATGTGCTCCTTGAGGTCCTGGCCGACGCAGAACGCCCGGCCGGTTGCGGTCAGCAGTACCGCCCGTACGGCCGCATCGGTGGCCGCGGCCTGAACCGCCTCCCGGAGGGCGACCTTGGCCTCGGTGTTCATCGCGTTCATGGCGTCGGGACGATTGAGCGTGATCGTCGCGAGCCCGTCGGTCACCTCGTAGAGCACGGTGTCGGCCATCGTCGGTCCCCTCACAGAGCGAAATTGGGCATGCACAGGCCAGCATGTCGGAGATCTTGGGCTCTGCCCATGTGACCTGCGTCAAAGAAATCCGCCCCTGCGGCGGGTGCGAAGCGGCGAAGTATCGCAGGCCGATCACCGAATTAGGTGGTTTTGCGGCTGCGCGTTGCACAAGCGATGCCGACCGATGTTGGTCATTGGGTCCATCGATGCGGGATAATGGCCTGGAAGCAATGTGTTCGATGCCGGTGACACCTGGGTTGTCGGCTGCGTGAGCTGGTTTCAGGAAGGGGAACGAGCATGGCGGCCATGAAGCCGCGGACGGGCGACGGCCCGCTCGAGGTGACCAAGGAGGGGCGGGGTATCGTCATGCGCGTTCCGCTCGAAGGCGGCGGTCGACTTGTCGTCGAGCTGACTCCGGACGAGGCCGATGCACTCGGCGACGCCCTGAAGAAGGTCGTCGGTTAACGCCTGAAGGCGGATAGCGCTCTTATCTCTCCACTGCCCCGGCCACGCGCGAGCGTGAACCGGGGCAGTGGTGTGTGCGCAAGGCCCCCGGCCGTGCGCCACACAACAGCAGACCCCGGCCGTGCGCACACACAGGACCCATGCCGTGCGGTACGGAGGGACCCAGGCCGGGGCGGCATACGGCAGAAGTGCCCGGCCGTAAGGATCGGAGCGAACTCAGCCCCGCCGTACGGCGCACAGCAGGCCGTCGCCCACCGGCAGCAGCGACGACACCAGTTCCGTGGACTCCCGCACCGTGCGCAGCAGTTCGCGCAGGCGGATCACCTCGGCCGGCTGGGCGGCGGAGTCGACGGTGCGGCCGTCCGCGAAGACTCCCTCGAAGCAGACCAGACCGCCCGGCCGCAGCAGCCGCAACGATTCAGCGAGGTAGTCCAGGGACTCCAGGCGGTCGCCGTCGCAGAAGACGAGGTCGTAGCCGCCGTCCGCGAGCCGGGGCAGCACATCCAGGGCCCGTCCCGGGATGAAACGGGCCCGGTTGCCGGCGAAGCCCGCCGAGCGGAACGCCTGCTTCGCGAAGGTCTGCCGCTCCGGCTCCAGGTCCACGGTGGTCAGTACGCCGTCGGGGCGCATGCCCTGCAGGAGGTAGATGCCGGACACGCCCGTGCCCGTGCCGATTTCGGCGACGGCTTTGGCATCCGCCGTTCCGGCCAGCAGCCGCAGTGCGGCGCCGGTACCCGGGGACACCGAGGGGACGCCCGCGTCCCGGGCCCGGTCCCGGGCCCAGTGCAGAGTGTCGTCCTCGGCGACGTAGGCGTCGGCGAACGCCCAGCTCGTCTGCCGGTCAGCGGTAATGACCCTCTCCTGTCCCCGTAGTTGGCGCAACCGTGACTGTATCCGCTGGCGTCGGGAACTCGCAGATGGGACCGGTCGTTGTGAGGGGACAGGGGGATGGATGGAGCACAGGCGGCAGACCCGGGAACGGGTCCAAAATTCACGCAAAGAGTCTTATCCGGAGCTAACGGGCGAGGTGGTTATGGTAGGGGCTCCACTGGACACCACCAGAGCCGACAGGGGAGGTGCGGCTGCGGCCGGTGATCGGGGAGGAGTGCTCCGGCGCTTTCTCAGGTCTGCGGGCGAGCCGAAATCCGTGACCGACACCGCTGACCGTTCCGCCTCCACCGCCCGTTCCGTCCCCGCGACGGCCACCTTCGCCGACTTCTCCGAGGCGGAGGAGGCGTGGACCCCTCCCACCTGGGAGGAGATCGTCAGCACGCACAGCACCCGTGTCTACCGCCTGGCGTACCGCCTGACCGGCAATCAGCACGACGCGGAGGACCTGACCCAGGAAGTCTTCGTCCGGGTCTTCCGCTCGCTGTCGACGTACACGCCCGGCACCTTCGAGGGCTGGCTGCACCGGATCACGACCAACCTCTTCCTGGACATGGTGCGCCGCAAGCAGCGCATCCGCTTCGACTCCCTCGGCGACGACGCGGCCGAGCGGCTGCCCAGCCGCGACCCGTCGCCCCAGCAGGTCTTCCAGGACACCCACTTCGACGCGGACGTGCAGCAGGCCCTGGACACCCTGGCGCCCGAGTTCCGTGCCGCCGTCGTGCTCTGCGACATCGAGGGTCTTTCGTACGAGGAGATCGCCGCCACGCTCGGCGTCAAGCTCGGGACCGTGCGCAGCCGCATCCACCGCGGTCGCTCGCACCTGCGCAAGGCGCTCAAGCACCGTTCCCCCGAGGCCCGCGCCGAGCAGCGCGCCATGGCGCCCGTGGGCGCGGCCACGGGTCTCGGGTTCCCGGCGGCGGTCGGAGAGGGCGGAATCGGGTGAGCGGATCTCGACCCACCCCGGCGGAGCAACACCTCGGGGACCGGCTCGCCGCGCTGGTGGACGGCGAACTGGGCCACGACTCGCGCGAGCGGGTCCTGGCCCATCTGGCGACGTGCGCCAAGTGCAAGGCCGAGGCCGATGCGCAGCGCAGGCTCAAGGACGTCTTCGCGCACACCGCGTCCCCCGCCCCCTCCGCGGGCTTCCTGGCCCGCCTCCAGGGTCTGCCCGGAGGTTCCGGGGACGAGGACGGCCCCGGAGACGGCGGGCCGTTCGGCCGCGGACGATTCGGGGACGGAGCTCCTGGAGCCTTCTCCGCCGACGACACCCTGAGGTTCGGCAGCCGGATCGGGTACGAGCCGACCGGCGCGCACGGCCCGGTCTTCCCCGGCGGCTCCGGTGACCGGGGCTTCCGCATCCACGAAGTGGGCCGTCCGGAGGGCGAGCGGCCCGGCGGGCGCAGGCCGAGCAGGTTCGCCTTCGCCGCGGCGAGCGCCGTCTCACTGGCCGCGATCGCCCTCGGCGGAGCCCTTCCCGCGGACAGCGCCAGCAGCCCTTCCCACAGGGGCGAGCGGTCCGGCGGCTTCACCCCCGCCCGCGCCGCCACCCCGGCGAGCGGTACGGACAACAGCCGCCGTCAGGGCGGTGCGTCGAGCGTCCGCGGGGACAGCGGGAGCGGCAGCTCCTCAGGCGGCGGTACGAGCGTGCTCTCGGCGACCGCCGGAGTCGGTGCCGGGGCCGCCACGGCACCCCCCGTTCCCTACCAGGAGGGCCTGAAGGTCTTCCCGATCTCGCTGCCGCCACGGGATCAGGCGAACCACGGGCCGGGGTCGGGCACCGGACCGCTTCGGCACCACGCGATACGGCCCTTCCCGGCCCATCTGCCCACCGGTTCCCCCACGTCCGCGCCGCCGGGGCCGGTGCAGTCGGTACCGACTGCGTCCCCCTCGGCGCCGACCGCCGGCGGCCACCTGGCCGTACCCCCGGCTCCCGAACTCTCCGTCTCACGCGGACGCTGACCCCGGGTACTCTGCGCGCGCAATCGCAAACCTGGTTGAATCCAGGGAAGGGGTGCCCGCCACACGGGCGCGGAGGCTGGTTCCGGGACTTCTCGTACGGGCCAAGGGCAGTTGCGGGGAGAGCATGGACGAGGGCAAGCCCGCCGGGCCACGGGCGAAGTGGTGGAGCCGTGCCGGGCGGGGGGCGTCTGCGACCACGTCCGAGCCCCACCCGGCCGAACCGGCTTCGAACCCGGCACCGGGCGCCTCGGCAGCGGAGCCCGACACTCCGCTTCCCCCGATGAACCCGCGGTCGCCCGGGAACCCGCCCCCGCCGGTGGACCCGCCCCCGCCGGCGGACCCGCCTTCGTCGGGGGTTCCGTCCGCGCCGGGGAGCCCGCCCCCGCCGGTGGACCTGCCCTCGCCCAGGAACCAGCCTGCGCCCGTGGAACCGCCGGAGTCCGCTGACCGGGCGGCGCACGTGGCGGACCGTGCACCGGCGAAGGACCGCACGGACCCGGCGGGCGCCGAGGACACCGTCGGCGAGGTCCGCGGGCAGGGGAGGCCGCAGCCGCTGCACGACCCCGACCCGTACAACACGCCCCCCTACGGAGGCCCCGGCCCCTGGGCCCCGGCACCGCCGGTGCAGATGCCGACCCCGGCGCACGGCACACCCGTACCGCCGCAGTACCCCGGAGGGCCGTACTCGCCGCCTCGGCAGCAGTACCCGCCCTCCCCGTGGCTCCAGTACGACCCGTGGAGCGCCGCGCCGCAGCAGCCGCTGTCGTACGGCGACGACCACGGTGCCCCCAGAAAGCCGCGGCGCGCCGGGCTGTTCGTCGGCGCCCTGCTGATCGCCCTGGTCGCGGGCGGCGTCGGCGGCGGCGTCGGGGCGTACGTCGAGCGCAACGACGGGCTGCGCGGCCCCGTACGGCTCCCGCAGGCGGACAGCGCGCCGCGCGACCGCGCCCCCGACACCGTCGCGGGCATCGCGGCCAGCGCCCTGCCCAGCGTCGTCACCTTTCACGTCAGCGGAGGCAGCGGCAAGGGCACCGGCACCGGCTTCGTCCTCGACAACAAGGGCCACATCCTCACCAACCACCATGTGGTGGATCCGGCCGGATCCTCCGGTGTCATCTCCCTCACCTTCAGCAGCGGCGAGAGCGCGAAGGCCGAACTCGTCGGCAAGGACAGCGGGTACGACCTCGCCGTCGTCAAGGTCGTCGGCGTCTCCGGTCTCAAGCCGCTGCCGCTGGGCAACTCCGACGACGTCCGCGTGGGCGACCCGGTGGTGGCGATCGGGGCGCCCTTCGACCTGCAGAACACGGTGACCGCGGGCATCATCAGCGCCAAGCAGCGGCCCATCACCGCGGGCGGCGAGAAGGGCGACGGCAGTGACGTCAGCTATGTCGACGCGCTCCAGACCGACGCCCCCATCAACCCCGGCAACTCCGGCGGTCCGCTCGTCGACGGCCAGGCCCGGGTCATCGGCGTCAACAGCGCCATCCGCGGCCCGGACAGCGGCACCGGCCTCGAAGGCGGTCGGGGCGGCAGCATCGGTCTCGGCTTCGCGATCCCGATCAACCAGGCCAAACGCGTCGCCGAGGAGATCATCAACACCGGCAGGGCGACCCACCCGGTGATCGGCGTCTCCCTCGACATGAAGTACCCGGGCGACGGAGCCAAGGTCGGCGCGAAGGGTGCGGGCGGCGCTCCCTCGGTCACCCCCGGCGGCCCCGGTGCCCGGGCCGGCGTCGAGCCCGGCGACGTCATCACCCGTGTCGACGGCCGACGCGTGCGCAGCGGCGAGGAACTGATCGTGAAGATCCGTGCGCGCAAACCCGGTGACCTGCTGAAACTCACGCTGCGCCGGGACGGTACGGAGCGCGAGGTGTCCCTCAGACTCGGCTCGGCGGGGGACCGCTGACCGGGTGCCGGAGGGACGTGCGGGGGACGCGCGAACGGCAGACAGGTGTCACCTGAAGGTACCGTCCGGACAGCTGGGGCGGGTACCGTGGAACGCGCCCGGAGAATTCAAGGAGCTGCAAGGTGTTCACAGACATAGGCGGACTTGAGCTGCTGATGCTCGCGGTCCTCGCCGTGCTCATCTTCGGCCCGGACAAGCTGCCGAAGATGATCCAGGACGCCACCCGGACCATCCGCAAGATCCGCGAGTTCTCGGAGAGCGCGAAGCAGGACATCCGTAGCGAGCTGGGCCCGGAGTTCAAGGACTTCGAGTTCGAGGACCTCAACCCGAAGGCCTTCGTCCGCAAGCAGCTGGCGGAGCACGGGGGAGACGACCTCGGGCTGAAGGAGATCCGGGAGAGCTTCGACCTGCGGGGAGAACTCAGCGAGGTCACCGATGTGGTGAACGGGCGGGCCCGGCCGACGGCGCGGACGCCTTCGGACGTGGCGGACTCGGGAGCGGGGACCGGTGCAGACGCTGGGGCTCGGGCGGATCTGACCAAGGGCGAGGGGTCGGCCGGCGGTGCGCGGGCGAACCTGCGCAAGGACGAGGCCGGGCCGGCTGCCGGCGCGGCGAATCTGCGGAAGGACGATCGGCCGGCCTTTGATCCGGACGCGACGTGAGTGGGCGCCGGGGCGGCGTGGAGCGGGGCAGGAACTGCGCTGAGCGGTAGCGGGGCGTGGGGTGGGCATGCACCTCGCGGTGGGCAGTCGCCCCCTTGCCCGTCCTCCCCCAAGCACTCGGCTTCGCTCGTGCAGGGGGACCCCCGCGCCCTTGGGGGGGCGGCCCCGCCGCCCAAGGGGCGCACGGTGTGCGGCCCCGTTGCCCCGGGGGGTCGGGGGGCGCGGGCTATCCTCCAACTGTCCGGGTGCAGGACGCCCGAGGGGGGTGGGCCGCTCCGGACGCTGACGATCAGAGGAGGCGGCCGGGCAGATGGAGACGACGAGTCGGGCAGGGGCGCAGGAGGATACCGGTGCGCCCGGTGGGTCCACCGCGGGAGGGGGGCCGGCAGCCCGGCGTACGGTCGACGGTTATCTGAGCGCCCCGTTTCCCTGGTACGGGCTGGACGAGGCCTTCACCGGGCCGCGCTGGCTGATGCAGGTCACCGCCGCCGCCGACGGCACCGTCCAGCACGGTGCGGTGGGCCACGGCGACGAGCCGACGATACGGGCAGCCGCGGAGGACGGCCTGGACAAGGAGCGCTTCGCGGTCGTCGTGACCGTCGCCGCCAACCCGGTGCGCCGCAGCGGCGACGGCACCGGAACGCTGGAGGCCACCTCGGTCTCCTCCGCGGCCTGGCTCGCCGGCTCCGGCCTGCTGTCGCAGACCTGGCCCGCGCAGCTCGACCACTCGATGCGCGACAACTGGCTCGCCCAGCAGACCGAGGTCTGTTTCGACCTGGCCGACGACCTCCAGGGCGAGGACTGGTCGTCGCTCTCGCTGCCGGTCGACGGGGTGCCCACCCCCTTCCACTACCGCGAGTCCGAGTACGGCTGGGTGCTCGCCGGCTCCACCGGTTCGGGGGTCCACCTCGGCGCGTACGGGCGCGGCATGAGCGCGTACGGACTGGGTTTCTCCGTGGTGAAGGACATCCAGGCGTACGCCTGACCGGCACATGGGTGAGGGGCGGCCTCCAGGAGGCCGCCCCTCACCCATGTGTGCGCACCCGCGGGTGCGCCGGAGTCTCAGAACTTGTTGCGCGGTGTGATTCCCAGCGACATCCCGGACAGCCCGCGGGCCCGCCCGCCCAGCTTCCCCGCGATGGCCCGCAGCGCGGATCCGGCGGGGGAGTCGGGGTCGGTCAGCACGACCGGACGGCCGTCGTCGCCGCCCTCGCGCAGCCGTACGTCGATGGGGATGGAGCCCAGGACGGGAACGGTCGCGCCGGTCGTCCTGGTCAGACCCTCGGCGACGCGCTCGCCGCCGCCGGTGCCGAACACGTCGACGATCTCGTCGCAGTGCGGGCACGGCATGCCGGACATGTTCTCGACGACGCCGACGATCTTCTGGTGCGTCTGCACGGCGATCGACCCGGCCCGCTCGGCGACCTCGGCGGCGGCCTGCTGCGGGGTGGTGACGACGAGGATCTCGGCGTTCGGGACCAGTTGCGCGACCGAGATCGCGATGTCGCCGGTGCCCGGCGGCAGGTCGAGCAGGAGGACGTCGAGGTCGCCCCAGTACACGTCCGCCAGGAACTGCTGGAGCGCGCGGTGCAGCATCGGGCCGCGCCACACGACGGGCGCGTTGCCCGGGGTGAACATGCCGATGGAGATGACCTTCACGCCGTTCGCCGACGGCGGCATGATCATGTTCTCGACCTGGGTGGGCTTGCCCTCCACGCCCAGCATGCGGGGCACGCTGTGGCCGTAGATGTCCGCGTCGACGACGCCGACCTTGAGGCCGTCCGCCGCCATCGCCGCGGCCAGGTTCACCGTCACCGAGGACTTGCCGACGCCGCCCTTCCCGGAGGCGACCGCGTACACCCTGGTCAGCGAGCCGGGCTGGGCGAAGGGCACCTCGCGCTCCGCCGTGCCGCCGCGCAGGGCGCCCGCCAGTTCCTTGCGCTGTTCGTCGCTCATCACGTCGAGCTCGACGGTGACGCCGGTGACGCCCTCGACCCGCTCGACGGCCTCGCGCACATTGGAGGTGATGGTCTCGCGCATCGGGCAGCCGGAGACGGTCAGATAGACCGCGACGGCGACCGCGCCGTCCGCCCCGATCTCGACCGATTTGACCATGCCGAGTTCTGTGATCGGTCGGTGGATCTCTGGGTCGTTCACCGTCGCCAGTGCTTCACGCACCGCGTCTTCCGTAGCCATGCTCCGATAGTACGGCGGTGGGGCGGGCGACCGGGAAGGCCGGTCAACGGTCGCCTTCGTCACTCCGGTTCGCCGGCCCGGCCGGGAATACGGTTCCTCGCTCCTCCAACTCCTTGACCAAGTCCTGGAGTTCGGAACGGATCCAGTCGCGGGTGGCGACCTCGCCGAGGTTCATGCGCAGCGCCGCGATCTCCCGTGTGAGGTATTCGGTGTCGGCGATGGAACGCTCGTTCTGCTTCCGGTCCTGCTCGTGGGTGACCCGGTCCCGGTCGTCCTGCCGGTTCTGCGCGAGCAGGATGAGCGGCGCGGCGTACGAGGCTTGGAGCGACAGCGCCAAGGTCAGGAAGATGAAAGGGAATTCGTCGAACCGCAGATCCTTGGGCGCGAAGATGTTCCAGAGCACCCACACGATGATCGCCGCCGTCATCCAGACGATGAACCGGCCCGTCCCCAGGAACCGTGCGATCCGCTCCGAATACCGCCCGAACGCCTCGGGGTCCCATTCGGGCAGCAGGCGCTTGCGGGGCGCTTTCGGCTGATCCAGACGCACCCGTGAGGCGCGCGCCGCCGCGTTCGCGCCGGTCGTGGACCGCGTACGCTCCTTGCCCTCGCCACCGCGCTCACCGGCCACCGACGACACCCCCCGGGTTGAACTCCGTCTCCCGCCAGTCGTCCGGCAGGAGGTGATCCAGTACGTCGTCGACGGTCACGGCCCCCAGGAGCGCCCCGCCCTCGTCCACCACGGGCGCGGCGACCATGTTGTACGCCGCGAGGTAGCTCGTCACGGCGGGCAGCGCGGTGTCCGGCGACAGCGGCGGAAGGTCGGACTCCACCACCGAGCTGACCAGAGTGCCGGGCGGCTCCCGCAGCAGCCGCTGGAAGTGCACCGTGCCGAGGTACTTGCCCGTCGGCGTCTCGTCCGGCGGGCGGCACACGTAGACCTGGGCAGCCAGCGCGGGGGAGAGGTCCTGCTGCCGTACGCGGGCCAGCGCGTCCGCCACCGTGGCGTCCGGCCGCAGCACGATCGGCTCGGTCGTCATCAGACCGCCGGCCGTCCGCTCCTCGTACGAGAGCAGCCTGCGCACGTTGGTGGCGTCGTCCGGCCGCATCAGGGTCAGCAGCCGTTCCTTGTCCGCCTCCGGCAGTTCGGACAGCAGGTCGGCGGCGTCGTCCGGGTCCATCGCCTCAAGCACGTCCGCGGCACGCTCCTCCTTCAGCTTGCCCAGGATCTCGATCGAGTCGTCCTCGGGCAGCTCTTCGAGTACATCGGCGAGCCGGTCGTCGTCCAGGGCGGAGGCCACCTCGGCGCGGCGCTTGGGAGTGAGGTGGTGCAGGGCGTTCGCCAGGTCGGCGGGGCGCAGCCGCTCGTAGGCGGCGATGAGGTTCTCGGCGCCCTGACCGTGTTCCTCCAGGGAGAAGCCGGTGACCGCCGACCACTCCACGGTCAGCGTCTCGCCCTTCCTGCGCAGCGCGCCGCCCTTGCCCTTGCGTACGAAGACCTTGTCGATCTCCCAGTCACGGCGGGCCGGGAGCTGCGCGATGGCCACGTCGAGGACGGTGACCTCCTCACCGTCCTCCACCAGCCGCACCCGGCGGTCCAGCAGTTCGCCCAGCACCAGCCGCTCGGTCGGCCGCTGCTCGAAGCGCCGCATGTTGACGACGCCGGTGGTGATGACCTGGCCGGACTCCACGCCCGTCACCCGGGTCATCGGCAGGAAGATGCGCCTGCGGCTGACCACTTCCACGACCAGGCCGAGCAGCCGCGGGGGCCGTCCGCCGACCCGCATCATGGCGACGAGGTCACGGACCCGGCCGACCTGGTCGCCATTGGGGTCGAAGACGGGCACGCCCGCCAGGTGCGAAACGAAGACGCGGGGCGCGCCTGCCGCCATCCTGACCGCCTCCTCTTGAAGTGCTGCTGGCTCTCGATGAGGTACTGCCGGCGCTCACCGACTGCGAGGAACTCGTCTGCGCGTGGGCCGGACACCGGCTTCAGGCTAGCCCGTGGAGATCACCGACGCTCCGGCGGGCGTCCGGACGGCTCTCCGTCCCCCCACGTGGCCGGCCCGGGTACGCTGCCCTCTGCCGACCGGACACCCGAGCACCCCGTACCCCGAAAACGCCCGCGTTCCCCCGAATCCCCGCAGGAGAGGCAGAGTGCCGCCCGTGACCGCATTTCCCCCGGCCGCCCGCGCACGCAGGGCCGTATTCGTCGGTGCGGTCTGCGCCGGACTCGCGGCCGGCCTCACGGGATGCGCGGAGGACCCGGACGAGGGCACGAACGGGGTCGGCAGGCTCACCGCCGCGGAGATCGAGAACAAGGCGCGCACGACCGCCAAGGCGGCGCGGTCGGTGCGGCTCACCGGCACCTTCGTCAGCAGGGGCGGCACGTACAAGCTGAACATGCGCCTCAAGAACACCGGTGGCACCGGCTCCGTCACCACCAAGGACTCCACCTTCGAACTGCTGCGCGTGGAGGACGAACTCTTCATGAAGGCGGGCGCCGACTTCTGGCGGCACGACGCCACCAAGCCGGGTGCCGACTTCAAGAAGGAGGACGCGGAGGCCGCCGACAAGCTGGAGGACCGTTACGTCAAGGTCCCCAAGGGCGACCCCGCGTACGAACAGTTCCGCGGCTTCACGGACAAGGCCGTCCTCCTCGACGGTCTCCTCGGCCTCAACGGCGACCCCGTCAAGGGCGACCGCGAGCGGGTCGCGGGCCTGCGCACGATCAAGGTCGTCGGCGGCGCGGACGGGCAGGGCGGGGCGCTGGACGTCTCCCTGGAGCAGAAGCCCTACCCGCTGCGCCTCGTCCGGGCGGGCGGCGCGGGAATCGTCCAGCTCACCGACTGGGAGAAGGACTTCCCCCTGACCCGCCCGCCGAAGGACCTGACGGTCGACTACGGGCGGAAGCTCCCGAGGACGAGCGACTAGCGCGCCGGCCCGCTACGCCTTCTTCCGGCGGCGCAGGAGCAGCTTCGGCAGCGCGGCCGGGACGGGCCGGCGGGTCGTCGCCGAGGTGGGCAGGGGCGCCGCCGACAGCGAGTCCGCCGGGAGCGGCGCGAGGTCCCCCTGCGGCGTCAGCCGCAGCACCCGGCACTCACGGGCCCAGCGGTCGGTCATCTGCTCGGCGTCCGGGGCGTTGAGCCGCTTGCCCTTGAGCTCGGCGACGGCGGCGTCCCACTCCTCGGTACCCGGCGTCAGCTCCCGTACGACGGCCGTCCAGGCGACGAGCCGGCCGCCCTTGTCCTTGCTGCGGACGGTGACGTGGGCGGCGGTACCGTCCGCGAGGCCCGGGAAGGGCTGCTCGCCGGGACCGTCGCCGACCAGGTGGGCGGCGCCGTCCAGCCAGACGTGCCACAGGGGGCGGGCGGGCCCGGAACCCCGCACCCAGACGAGGCCGGACTTCTTGGTGGCCTCCTCGACGAGGGCCCGGTCGAGGAGGGGGGTCTGCGACGACGACATGGGGCTCAGCCTAGATGAATGAGTCCGATGTCTTCAGTGGTCGTAGGCGATCAGGGAGCGTTTGACTGCGGCGTCGGTGGTCCAGTTGTGCCAGATGCCAGCGGCG
>NZ_JACHEM010000004.1 GCF_014207445.1 Streptomyces candidus
ACTCTCCGTGAATGTTTACCCGTGATCGGGCAGACACATCGGAAGAGCGGAACAGCCACCATCGGAATAAGACGGTGTGTTCCTGCGTCCTCGCTGTGTTTTGCCTACCTGCCGCATGGGCCGGTAGGACTTCAAAGGAACCACCAACCACCGAAGTGGCCGGGGTATCAACATATTTGGCGTTGACTTTTGGCACGCTGTTGAGTTCTCAAGGAACGGACGCTTCCTTCGTACTCACCCCTGCGGGCTTTCCTCCGGACGTTTTCGTTCGGTGTTTCTTTTGTGTTGTTGCGTTTCCGACTCTATCAGACCGTTTCCAGTGCCGATTTTCTCGGTGCTTTCCAGGTTTTCCGCTCTCGCGTTTTCCCTTTCCGGCGGTTCCGACTCTATCAGACACATTTTGGCCGAGCTAATCGACCTGATGATTCTGAATAGGGAATCGAAAGGCTCTCACCGGATGTAAATCCTGGAGAACGAGGGAGACGCTAACCGGTCGCCATCGAGTTTGTCCAACTCAAGGCAACCGTTCGAATCTACCTCCCCTTTGTAACCATGTCAACGGTCTTTGGGGCGCCATGCAGACTAGCAGGTCAGAGAGGTTGCACGCACGTCAAGCGGCTGCGGGGAGCTCGGAGTTCCGGTCCGCCGGTTCGACATCTCCTCGTTCACCTGCTCGGGCAGCCCGGCCGCCCAGTACGTAGACGTACAAGAGGAAGACGAGTTCCGCTGCAACGCCGATCGTGACGCGAGCCCAGGTGTGGAGACCGGACGGGGTGACGAAGCCTTCGATCAGGCCCGACACGAAGAGGACCAGTGCGAGGCCGATGGCCATACCCAGGGCGGCTCGGCCTTCTTGGGCCATGGCAGCCCTACGGGTGCGCGGCCCCGGGTCAATGAGAGTCCAGCCGAGGCGGAGTCCCGTACCGGCGGCGACGAAAACGGCGGTGAGTTCCAGAAGCCCGTGCGGCAGGACCAGTCCGAGGAACGTGTCCAAGCGGCCCGCGGCGGACATCAGGCCCACGCCGATGCCCAGATTGAGCATGTTGAGGAAGAGGATCCAGAGCACCGGCAGGCAGAGGAACGCGCCGAGCGCGAGGCACATGGCGGCCGCCTGGGCGTTGTTCGTCCAGACCTGGGCTGCGAAGGAGGCGGCCGGGTGGCTGGAGTAGTACGACTCGTACTGGCCGCCGGGCCGGGTCAGCTCGCGGAGGTCCCCAGGGGCACCGATGGACGCCTGGACTTCGGGGTGGACGGCGATCCACCAGCCGATCACCGCTGCCGCCGCGATGGAAAGCAGTGCGGTGGGTATCCACCAGCGCCGGGAGAGGTAGACCGCGGCCGGAAAGCCCGCGGTCACGAACCGCGCAGCGTCCCGCCAGGAGGCACGGCGGGTGCCGGTTACTACGGCACGGGCCCGAGCCACGAGGTGAGTGAGGCGGGCGACCAGCGCGGGGTCCGGGGTCGTGGACTGGAGCAGCGAGAGATGCGTCGCGGTGCGCTGGTAGAGAGCGACCAGTTCGTCGACCTCGGTGCCTGAGAGCCGGCGGCTACGGCTCAGAAGTTGGTCGAGGCGGTTCCACTCGGCGTGGTGGGCGGTCACGAAGACGTCGAGGTCCATGGTCGGCTGCTGCTCCAGGCACTGGGTCCGGGTCCGGCGGGAAAACACAGCATTGCGCGCGCTGCGGGTCAGCTTGGCAGACTGAGGATTTCAGGGGTGGGGAAGGTCTGCGAGAGGTGGGCAGCGGTGAGTCGGTTCGTGACGGGCGACGCGGTGGTCCTGGGGGTGCGCCCGGCACGCCTGCCTACTCGGGCGCTGGCATTGCTGATCGACATGGTGGTGGTGTGGACGGCCTACCTCGCGTTGGTGCTGGCGCTGGCGGTGGCCACCGCTTCGCTGGACGACGCGGCGACAGCGGCGGTCATGGTGGCTTCGTTCCTGTTGTTTCTGGTGGGGGCTCCGATCGCGGTGGAGACGCTGACGCGTGGGCGTTCCCTGGGGAAGCTGGCCTGCGGACTGCGGGTGGTGCGGGACGACGGTGGACCGATCCGGTTCCGCCATGCGCTGGTGCGGGGAGCGGTGGGGGTCGTCGAGATTTTGGGCACCTTCGGCGTTGTGGCCTGCATCGCCTCGCTTGTTTCCCCGCGAGGACGCCGGATTGGGGATGTTCTCGCGGGGACGCTCGTGGTGCGGGAGCGGGTGTCGGCGGGGCGGGCCGGTGCGGTGCCGCCTCCGCCGCTTTGGTTGGTGGGTCGTTTTGCCGGGCTGGATCTGTCGCGCGTGCCGGATGGGTTGTGGCTGGCCGTACGGCAGTACCTGACGCGCATGGCACAGCTGGACCCTCAGGTGGGCGGGGCGATGGCGCAGCGGTTGGCAGGGGACCTCGCCGGGTACACCGGAGTATCGGCGCCTCAGGAGGCGCCTGCGGCCGCCTACTTGGCGGCGGTGGTGCACGAGCGGCAGCTACGCGACGCCCGGCGGGCGTTCCCGGGTGCGGCTGGCCCTGGCGGGGCGGTCGGGCCGCGGGTTACGGGTCCGAGTGCTGTGACTCACGAGGCGGAAGGGCCGTGGGGCCGGGCGCCGGGTGAGGCTGTACCGCGGAGCGCGGGTGACACGCAGACTCGTGGGCCGAGCGAGGCTGTGGCGCAGGGCGCGGGTGAGGTGTGGGGGCGGCCAGGGGGTTTTGTGAGCGAGCGCGCGGGTGGGGTGGCGGGGCAGGGAGCGGCGGAGAGCGCGTCGCCGCTCGTCGTGCCGGACTCGGCGGACGGACGTGTGGGCGCCCCTGGGACCGCGCTACCGGTGAGTGAGGTTCCGGTGACCGCCCCCGAGGGCGGCTCGCGGGGCGGGACGGGGGACGACAGGCCACGGAGAACGGGGTTCGCTCCCCCTTCGTAGGTGCGGGGCGTTGGGTCAGGCGCCGGCGGTGTCCGGAGCCGCGGGGAAGACCGACGGTGGACTTTCGAGGTGTTCGAGCTCGATTCCCGGTGCGGAGAGCACGACGTCCCCCGCGAGGTGGATCAGGTGTTGTTCACCGGTGTCCAGGGCGCCGACCTGGTATTCGTCCACCGTCAGGGGGCCGTTGTCAGTGGCGTGTGCTTCGCTTCTCACCAAGGCCCAGGACTGGTCGAGCGTACGTGGTGCCAGGACGGGGTCGGTGAAGGCGACCAGGCGGACGCGGGCGGCGGGGGAAGCGGGGGTGAGGCGCAGCAGGCGGGCGGTGGCGATGAGGAATGCCGGGGAGGTGCCGGTGAAGGCATGGGCGCGGACATTGCCTTCGGTGGCGTGCTCGCCGGTCGGGTCGGTACGGACCCAGGTGACGCCGTCGAGGGCGGCCCCCCGTACCTGCCAGCTGGAGGCGTGGAGTTGGAGCCGGATGGGGCGGCCGAGTTCGTCGAGGGCGAGGTCGAGGGAGCCGGCGTGGCGGCCGGAAGGGGTGGTGGTCTGGGAGACGTAACGCCAGCCGGAGGGGCCTGGCGCGCAGTGGAAGTGTTCTTCGCCGAGAGGGGTGTGGTCGTGGGTGTCGTGCAGTGAGTAGCGGCCGCGGGGCATGGCGTCCTTCGGGTCTTGCGGGTCGCACGGGGGCGGGCACGGGGCAGGCCCCCGGCACGGGAGTCCGGGGGCCTGCCCGACAGCCGGCGCCGTGCTGCGGCGAGGCTGTCCACTGCTGGTGAGCGGCGTGGTGCCGGTCGGCTCAGTAGCGGTAGTGGTCCGGCTTGTACGGGCCTTCGACCGGGACGCCGATGTAGTCGGCCTGCTCCTGGCGCAGGGTCGTCAGCTTGACGCCGAGGGCGTCGAGGTGGAGGCGGGCGACCTTTTCGTCGAGGTGCTTGGGCAGCACGTAGACGTCGGTCGGGTACTCCTGCGGCTTGGTGAACAGCTCGATCTGGGCCAGGGTCTGGTCCGCGAACGAGTTGGACATCACGAAGGAGGGGTGTCCGGTCGCGTTGCCCAGGTTGAGCAGGCGGCCCTCGGACAGCACGATCAGGACCTTGCCGTCGGGGAACGTCCAGGTGTGGACCTGCGGCTTGACCTCGTCCTTGACGATGCCCTCGACCTTGGCGAGACCGGCCATGTCGATCTCGTTGTCGAAGTGACCGATGTTGCCGACGATGGCCTGGTGCTTCATCCTGGCCATGTCCGAGGCCATGATGATGTCCTTGTTGCCCGTCGTGGTGATGAAGATGTCCGCGGTGGAGACGACATCGTCCAGCGTCGAGACCTGGTAGCCGTCCATCGCCGCCTGCAGGGCACAGATCGGGTCGATCTCCGTGATGATCACCCGGGCGCCCTGGCCGCGCAGCGACTCCGCGCAGCCCTTGCCGACGTCGCCGTAGCCGAAGACGACGGCGACCTTGCCACCGATGAGGACGTCGGTGGCGCGGTTGATGCCGTCGATGAGGGAATGCCGGCAGCCGTACTTGTTGTCGAACTTCGACTTCGTCACGGCATCGTTCACGTTGATCGCCGGGAAGAGCAGGTGACCGTCGCGCATCATCTCGTACAGGCGGTGGACGCCGGTGGTGGTCTCCTCGGTCACGCCGCGGATCTCCGAGGCGAGCCGGGTCCACTTCTGCGGGCTCTCACCCAGGGTGCGGTTGAGGAGCGTGAGGATGTGCGCGTACTCCTCGGAGTCCGCGGTCGACGGGTCCGGCGCGGCCCCGGCCTTCTCGAACTCGACGCCCTTGTGGACGAGGAGGGTGGCGTCGCCACCGTCGTCCAGGATCATGTTCGGGCCGCCGGTGGCGGTGTCCGGCCAGGTCAGCGCCTGCTCCGTGCACCACCAGTACTCCTCCAGCGTCTCGCCCTTCCAGGCGAAGACCGGAACGCCCTGCGGGTTCTCCGGAGTGCCGTCGGGGCCGACCGCGATGGCCGCGGCGGCGTGGTCCTGGGTGGAGTAGATGTTGCAGGAGGCCCAGCGGACGTCGGCACCGAGCGCGACGAGGGTCTCGATGAGCACGGCCGTCTGGATCGTCATGTGCAGCGAGCCGGTGATCCGCGCGCCGGCGAGCGGCTGGGTGGCGGCGTACTCGCGACGGATCGACATCAGGCCGGGCATCTCGTGCTCGGCGAGGATGATCTCCTTGCGCCCGTACGCGGCGAGGGAGAGATCGGCGACCTTGAAGTCCTGGTCGGTGGCGACAGTCGTCATGAAGTGCTGCTCCTCGTGAAGTGGTGCGAGGCGGTTACGGCTGATCTGCGGCGGCGGGCATACGAATGCCCGAGCACTCGCAGCGCAGTCCGTCGGAGGCCCTCTCTCCCTCGGCCGGTCCTGCGGACCGCCCGACCGCCATCAGCAGCGACGTCTGGCTAGGTTACGAACCTACACCGATCGGCCCAGCGACCCCCAGCCCGTCCGGGGTGTGATCCTGGCCGTAATCCGTGTGACCGGCAGGGCGCATTTCGGCACCTTGAGGACTTTCCGTGCAGGTGGTGGGAAGGGTGTCGCTGGTCGGACGCGGCGGAGGTCTGCTGCGGAGGTTACGGGTGCGGCTGGAAAACGTCCGTAGGGCGAGAGGTGGAGCGCCTCCGGGCACCGTCTGTGGGGCGCCCGCATCCGCGTAGCGATGTGCTTTCGGCCGTGTACAGGACGTGCCGTACGCGGGAAGGCCCCCGTCCGGTTGGGCGGGGGCCTTCGGGGCGGAGCGCGTCAGAGAGCGGGGCCCGCCGGGGTGTGCCCGGGGTCCTGGCCCATGGCGGCCGCGGTCTCGCTGTAGATGTCGGGCTCCAGGTAGATGACCCGTGCGATCGGTACGGCGGCGCGGATGCGGTCCTCGGCGGCGTTGATCGCCTGCGCGATCTCCGCGGCCGTGTCGTCGTGCTGTACGGCGATCTTGGCGGCGACGAGGAGTTCCTCGGGGCCGAGGTGGAGCGTGCGCATGTGGATGAGTCCGGTGACCGTCTCGCCGTCGACGACGGCGGCCTTGATCCTGTCGACCTCATCGATGCCGGCCGACTCGCCCAGCAGGAGCGACTTGGTCTCGGCCGCGAGGACGATCGCGATGATGATCAGCAGAATGCCGATGCAGAGGGTGCCGATGCCGTCCCACACGCCGTTGCCGGTGATGAGAGCCAGGCTGACGCCGATGAGCGCGAGGATCAGGCCGACGAGCGCGCCCAGGTCTTCGAGAAGGACGACGGGCAGTTCGGGGGCCTTCGCGCGGCGGATGAAGTCCTTCCAGGACTGCTGGCCGCGGGTCGCGTTGGACTCCTGAATGGCCGTGCGGAAGGAGAAGCTCTCAGCGATGATCGCGAAGATGAGTACGCCGACCGGCCAGTACCACGCCTCGATCTCGTGCGGGTCGTGGATCTTCTCGTAACCCTCGTAGATGGCGAACATGCCGCCGACGGTGAAGAGCACGATGGAGACGAGGAAGGCATAGATGTAGCGCTCGCGGCCGTAACCGAAGGGGTGCTGCGGGGTGGCTTCGCGCTTGGCCTTCTTGCCGCCGAGCAGGAGCAGGCCCTGGTTGCCGGAGTCGGCGAGGGAGTGAACGCTCTCCGCGAGCATCGAGGACGAGCCGCTGAAGAGAAACGCCACGAACTTCGCGACGGCGATCGCGAGGTTGGCGACGAGAGCCGCCACGATTGCCTTGGTGCCGCCTGACGCGCTCATGGGTACAGGGTTCCTTTCTGGAAATCCTGGTGGACGGGGATGCCCTGAATGCTGCGGCCGGAGCGCCACAGGGAGGTGCGGCCGCACATTGTTGCAGCTTCGGGTGGTGAGTGTGGGGTCGCTGGTGCGTCAGGCCATCAGGGTGGCACGGAAAACCGTGCCGGGCCCGGACAGTTCGGTATTTTCGCTCGCCGGTACGAACACGGACTGGCCGGGGGTGAGGGGGAGTTCACCGGCCCGGGGTGTGCCCGCGGTGCAGAGCAGGATCTGCGGGGCGCCGGCCGGAAGACGTACCGGAGCGGCGTCCCGGGGCAGGACGTACCGGGAGAGCCGGAACTCGTCGGTCGGGGTGACGTACAGCTCTTCACCGTCGGGGGCGGCTTCGGGGCGGAGGATGCCGGGGTCGGTCGCCTCGAAGCGTACGACGCGCAGGAGTTCGGGGACGTCGACGTGCTTGGGCGTGAGGCCGCAGCGCAGGACGTTGTCCGAGTTCGCCATGATCTCGACGCCGAGGCCGTCCAGGTAGGCGTGCGGGACGCCGGCACCGAGGAACAGGGCCTCACCGGGCTGGAGTTCCACGTGGTTGAGGAGCATCGCGGCGAGGACGCCCGGGTCGCCCGGATAGTGGTGGGCGAGGGACACGGTCATCGCGTGAGCGGCTGCTTCGCGGGGCGGAGTGCCGGGGTGGGCGGCCAGGCGTCCGGCCGCGGCGGCAGCCTCCGTGACCGTGGCGGCGATCTCGGTGCGGTCGGCGGCCAGGACCGCGGTGAGGACTTCGCGGAGGGCGGCTTCCTCGGGGCGGGCACGCAGCAGGTCCGCGTACGGCTTGAGGGAGTCGACGCCGAGGGATTCGAGGATTTCGGCCGATTCGGCGGGAACTCGGAATCCGCACAGTCCGTTGAACCGGGTGAGCGCACAGATCAGTTCGGGTTTGTGGTTGGCGTCCTTGTAGTTGCGGTGCGGGGCGTCGACCGGGACCCGGCGGCGTTCCTCGTCGGCGTACCCCTCCTGCGCCTGGGCGAGGTTCGGGTGGACCTGGAGCGAGAGCGGTGCTCCGGCGGCGAGCACCTTGAGGAGGAACGGCAGTCGCGGGCCGAATTTCCTCACCGCCGCCGGGCCCAGCTCGGTCTCGGGTGCGGCGGCGATGACGTCGGACAGGGCGTACGACTGTGCTGTCCCGTCCTGGGCCGCTTCCCCGGTTCGTGCGCGGGTGAGGCGGGAGGGCGCGCCGGGATGGGCGCCCATCCACAGTTCGGCCTGCGGTTCGCCGGTGGGCTCGGTGCCGAGGAGTTCCGGGATGGCGGTGACGGAACCCCAGGCATAGGGGCGCACGGTGTTGTCGAGGCGGTCCATGGTGGCTCTTTCCGGTCCGGGGCCGTGAGTCGGAGACGATCCGGCGGGCGTCCGCCGGGAAGTGTCAGCCGGCGGGCGGAGGTGCGGATGCGGCGAGGGAGAGGTAGGCGGTCGCGAAGTCTGTGACGGCGAGAAGCTCGGCGAGGCTTTCCAGCTCGCCGCCCTCGCCGGGTTCGAGTTCGCTGAGCGCCGTGTCGTGGCCGAGGGCGAGCTCGCGGGCGGCGGGAGCCGCGGTGAGGCCGCCGGTGAGGCGGTCGCGCAGCAGCACCACGCGGGCACGCAGTGCCTGGGGGTCCTCCACGCGGTCCCGGAAGAAGTCCTCCGGGTCGGCTCCGGCCGCGTACGTGCCGGTGAGCAGCATGCCGTGGGCGGGCAGCGCTTCGGGCAGTTCGGCGGCGAGGGCCGGGCGGCCCGCCAGCTCGGCCAGGACGGCGGCGAACCGGCGGCCGACCGGGCTCGCGACGGTGCCTTCCGTCCAGACCAGCGGGAGCGAGTCGGCCAGCTCGGTGGCGAGCGTCTTGGCCGGGTTGCTGTACGTGGCGACGGCCGGGCCGCAGCGCTCGGCGGTGTGGTCGAGGCGGTCGGCGACGAGCTGGAGGGTCTCGGGGGGCGCGGAGAGGAGACCGACGCGGTCGAGCAGGACCAGGAGCGGGGTGAGCAGCGCCCAGAGGGCGCCGGGGCCCGCGGCGGTGCCGTTGTCGTACTCCTCGTACGGGGCGGCCGCCATGGGTACGACCACTCCGTGCACGCCGCTGACGGACTCGCTCAGCGGGGAGCGTTGCGGGGCGACCGCGACGACCGTGCAGCCGCGGCGGTAGGCCTGTTCGGCGAGGAGGGCGAGGCCGGGCTCGGCGCCGTCCGTCGTGACGAGCAGCAGGAGGTCGACGGAGCCCGCCCAGCCGGGAAGTGTCCAGCGCAGGGCGCCCGCGGCGGGGGCGACGCCGGTCGGGTTGAGACGGGCCACCGGGCAGGCGGCGCCCGCGAGGGTGGTCAGCAGGTCGCTCACCCCCACGGCGGCGATGCCGGGTCCCGCGATCAGTACGGCGCGGGGGCGGCCCTCCGGCTTGAGTTCGGCGAGGCCGGCCTCGGTGGCGTGCCGGGCGGCGGTGCGTACCCGGGCTCCGGCCTCGGCCGCGCCGCGGAGAAGCCCGCGGTGGTCGGCTCGGGCCAGAGCTTCCGGGGCATCGAGCAGCGACTCGTCGAGCATGGGGTGAAGCCTCCGATCGCCTTGCACGGATTGGGACTTGCGGGACGCCAGGAGGGGGCCCGGCGCTGGTGGCCGGGGGCGGGTTCCGGGCGGTGGCCGCGGTCCCTGAACGGGATCTGGTCCCGGGGGGCCGGGCCTGGTGGCCCGGCCTGGGCATCCATCGATGGGGCTGGGCCTGGCAGTGGTCGGGTCAGGCGGGGCGGCGGGCCTCGTCCACGAGGAGGACCGGGATGCCGTCGCGTACCGGGTAGGCCAGTCCGCAGTCCTTGCTCGTGCAGATCAGTTCCGGGGTGTTCGCTGCCGTCTCGTCGCCGAGCGGGGCGTGGCAGGCCGGGCAGGCGAGGATCTCCAGGAGGCCGGCTTCGAGCGGCATGGGGGGTGGTCCCTTCAGAGCGTGCGGTGTGCGGGGTGCGCGGGTGCGGGTGCACGGGTGTGCGCGGCGTTCAGGTGCGTGGTGCGTGTACGGGTTGGGCGAGGTCAGCGTACCGCCGGGGTGGGGTGGGGGGAGGGGGTTGGGGGTGCGGGTTCCGGGGTGGGGTCGCACTGGGGTGGGGTCGGGGTGAGGGGGCGCGGGGTGGGGGGGGGGTGCGGGGTGGGGCGTACGGGGGGGGTGGGGACGTAGGGCAAGGGACGGCGCCCGCTGAGGGCCGCCCCTTGCCCGCCCGCTCCGCCCCGCGGGGCGGCCCGCCGCCCGAGGAGGCTGGCGTAGGGGTGTCCCGCCGCCCAAGGGAGCTACCGGGGGTGGGCGGCCCCGCCGCCGAAGGGGTCGGGGCCGGGAGGGGGTGGCCGCGCCGCCCAAGAGGGCTATGGAGAGCGGGCGGGCACGGCGAGGGAGGGGGGCTGGCGTTGGGGCGGGAGAGGGAGGGGGTTCGCTCGGGGGTGGGGTCAGGGGTGGAGGAGGGTGAGGGTTTGGTCGCGGATCTGGCGCATGGTGGGTTCGTCGCGGGCTTCGACGTTCAGGCGCAGGAGGGGTTCGGTGTTCGAGGCGCGGAGGTTGAACCACCAGTCCGCGGCGGTGACCGTCAGGCCGTCGAGGTGGTCGAGGGTGACGTCGTCGCGGTCGGCGTAGAAGGCCGAGACCGCGGCGGTGCTGGCGGCCTGGTCGGTGACGGTGGAGTTGATCTCGCCGGACCCGGCATAGCGGTCGTACGAGGAGACGAGGGCGGAGAGGGGGCCCTCCTGCCCGCCGAGCGCCGCCAGGACGTGCAGGGCGGCCAGCATGCCGGTGTCCGCGTTCCAGAAGTCCTTGAAGTAGTAGTGCGCGGAGTGCTCGCCGCCGAAGATCGCGCCGGAGGCCGCCATCTCGGCCTTGATGAACGAGTGGCCGACGCGGGTGCGTACGGGGGTGCCGCCGTGCTCGCGCACGACCTCCGGGACCGACCAGGAGGTGATCAGGTTGTGGATGACCGTGCCGCGGCCTCCGTTGCGGGCGAGTTCGCGGGCGGCGACGAGCGCGGTGATGGCGGAGGGGGACACGCCCCGGCCGCGTTCGTCCACGACGAAGCAGCGGTCGGCGTCCCCGTCGAAGGCGAGGCCGAGGTCGGCGCCCTCGGCGAGGACGCGGGCCTGGAGGTCGACGATGTTCTTCGGGTCGAGCGGGTTCGCCTCGTGGTTCGGGAACGTCCCGTCGAGCTCGAAGTACATCGGGACGAGGGTGAGCGGCAGGGACTCGAAGACGGTGGGCACCGTGTGGCCGCCCATGCCGTTGCCCGCGTCGACGACGACCTTCAGCGGGCGGAGCGCGGAGAGGTCGACGAGGGACAGCAGGTGGGCCGCGTAGTCCTGCAACGTGTCGCGGGAGGTGAGGGTTCCCGGGGAGGCGGCAGGGGCCGGCGCGCCGGTTGTGGACCACTTCTCGACCAGCGCGCGGATCTCCGCGAGGCCGGTGTCCTGACCGACCGGAGCGGCGCCGGCGCGGCACAGCTTGATGCCGTTGTACTGCGCCGGGTTGTGCGAGGCGGTGAACATCGCGCCGGGAAGGTTCAGCGCGCCGGACGCGTAGTAGAGCTGGTCCGTGGAGCAGAGGCCGATCTCGGTGACGTCCGCGCCGAGGGCTGCCGCACCGCGGGCGAAGGCCCGCGAGAGGCCGGGCGAGGAGGGGCGCATGTCGTGGCCGACGGCGATCGCGTCCGCGTCGGTGACTCGTACGAAAGCGGCTCCGAACAGTTCCGCCAGGGTTTCGTCCCACTGGTCGGGGACTACCCCCCGTACGTCGTACGCCTTGACGATCTGTGACAGATCAGCAGCCACGGCCACCCCTCCTGAAATTCCTGTTCGGTCGGCCCAAAACTACCCGTGCGGGGGTACTGCGGGCCGTGCGGTCCGAGCGGAGCTCGCGGGAGGAGAAGGCGGTACGGGAAACTACTCGGGCGACCGGAGGACCCTCAGGTGGCCGCGCCGGGTGGCGGAGGGTGCGCCCGGGTTCGCCGTACGCGCGCTGTTGGCGTCGGAGTCGGCGGGACGTTCGTGCGGCCGGGCGGCCTCGCGGACGGCGTTGGCGAGCGCTTCGAGGTCGTCACCGCTGGGACGCGCGGGGGCCGAGCTGTCGGAGAGCCGGACCACCTCCCAGCCTCGGGGCGCGGTCAGCCGGTCCGAGTGCTCGGCGCACAGGTCGTAGCAGTGGGGCTCGGCGTAGGTGGCAAGCGGACCGAGAACTGCGGTCGAGTCCGCGTAGACGTACGTCAGTGTCGCGACGGCAGGGCGGCCGCACGCGGTGCGCGAACAGCGACGTACAGGGCTCACGAGGTTGGACGGTACCGCACTCTTGAACGGGCCGCGACGACTCACCCCCGACGGCACCCCACCGTGTCGCTCCCGGGGTGTTCTCCTGAGCGGTCCCGGGGCGGCTGCGCTGACCTGCGGGAAGGCGGACGGGACGGAAGGATCGGTCCGGTCGTTTCGGTCACATAAAGCCGTGTATGCGCCAATTGACGAAAAGTCCGTGATCGCTGACAGGCGTGATTTCGAGCCCCTGCTTGGCTGAAACGATCAATCGAGGACAGGTGCGGCGTCCGGCCGGAGACCTGATCGTGGGGCTCGCAGGAGGGCTACGCTGCGTCAGTGATGGACAGTTCCGGACCGCACCGATCCCCCGGGCCGCACGCAGTCGGCTCCCCGCCCGCCGAACCGCCCCCCGCCGGCCCCCGGCCGCGCAGGCGTGACCGGCACGGCCGCGGCATGCGCGGCCCGGTGGCGCCGCCCCAGGTGCCGCTCTCGGTCAGCCGGGCGGAGGTGTTCGGCGATCTCGTACGGGACTCCGTGGAGCGGCTGGAGCGGCGCTGGCCGCAGCTCTCCGAAGTCGACTTCCTGGTGCTCGACGTGCCCCGCGCGCCGAGTGCGGAGGGGGCCGAGGACTGGACGGACGAGCCGGTTCCACTCGGCGGGGTGATCGCGTCGGGCAGCACGGGCGAGGGCAGCCCGGCACGCGTGGTGGTCTACCGGCGTCCGGTGGAGATCCGTACCAAGAGCCGGGACGAGCGGGCGATGCTCGTGCACGAGATCGTGGTCGAGCAGGTGGCCGAGCTGCTGGGGCTGGCTCCCGAGTCGGTCGATCCGCGCTACGGCCAGGACTGATCCCCGCCCGGCGGGGGCACCCACGCTCCCACGCGTCCGGCACCCACGACGGACGGCAGGACCGGACTCGACCGTTCCCGACCATTTCCGACGGCAAAGGCCCCCCTTGCGCGGGCGGGCCTTTGCGATCACTTCCGTGCACACGGGCCGGTGACCCGTGTGCGTCGGCGACGTGCACGGCCCAGGGCTCCGTACGCGTCGGGGATGCGTACGGAGCCGGGGCGGCCGTCAGTCGTCCAGGACCGACAGGTCGCTGTGCGCCCGGGGCACCACGACGGTTCCCTTGTCGTCCGGCAGGGTCTGGATGGTGAACATCGGGACGTTGTCCTCGGGGAACTGGAGCATCCGCGCCGCGTGCACCGGGCCGCCCGAGACCGTTTCGACGGTCAGCGCGTACGAGCCCTTCAGGCCGGTCGGCACGGGTGCCGTCAGCGACTGCGTCGTACCGGCCTTGACCTTGTACGTCCTGACGACCGGCGCGCCGCCGCCGCTGCCCGCCGATGCGGTCACCTTCACTTCGCCGGCCGCCCCCGGCGCGACCAGCGACAGCACTCCGCCCTGTGCCCTGTTGTCGGCCACCGAGGAGCGCGCGCCGATCGGGGCGGTCGCCGGGACGAACGCCACCTCCTGCTTGTCCTTCGTGCCGCGCACGATCCGCACCGCGGCCACCACGGGGGCCCCGCGCCCGCCCTGCGAGGGCGTGAGCACCAGGGAGCCCGCCTCGCCCTTGGTGACGTCGCGCAGGTCGAGCGAACTGGTCATCCGCGACTTCACGTGCAGCGTCTCCGCCCCGGCCGGGGTGAGCGAACCGTTGGCACCCGCCAGCCGCACCTTCAGATCGGCGTCGTCCTCACCGGTGGCGAACACCACCAGGCGCACCGAGGTGGCGTCGGCCGGGATGCCGGGGAGCACCACGCTGCCCGTCGGGTCGGCCGAGGCGGCCAGCCAGTCGCTGCCGGCCTTCGCCTCCACGGCCTGCACGGCGGCGGCGACGCGCCCCGCGCGCGTGCGGACGTGGACGGTCGCGTCCGTCACCCGCGTGGCCGACAGCGTGGACAGGAGCACCGCGACGCTGGAGCGCGGCGGCACGGTGATGTTCTGTCCCGTCTCGGACTTGAGGGCGCCCTGCGGCCCGTACAGCTCGACGTCGGCGACGGCCGCGGCGTCGTCCGGGTTGGTGAGGTGGACGTAGTCCTGGCGGGTGGCGGCGGTGCTCGCGCCGGGGAACCAGAACGCGGTGTCCGGCGCGGTGCAGCTGACTCCCAGCACGCCGCGCGAGGTTCCGGCGGCGACCTTGGTCGTCTGCTGCGCGGCCCAGCCGGGCGCGAGAGCGCCGTCCGCGGTGCCGACGAGGGCGGGGCGCTCCGCACCGCTCGCGGTGGCTGTGACGGGCGTCCCGGGCCCCGCCAGCGAGACGACCGGTTTACCGGCGGCCTTGCCGCCCGCCGGGAACAGTTCCGCCTTGCCCGGCTTCGCGTCGCCGGCGCGGCCGGGCGCGGCGTCGCTCTTCGGGGTGAAGGCGGAGTACGTCGTCTCCGCCAGGTCGGACGTGCTCGGCGCGGGGCAGAGCAGGCTGGAACGCTCCACTGGCTGCCGTGCCGCGGCGGCCGCGGGGGCGCCCTCGGTGTCCGGGCCTCCGTTGCCTTCGGGGGCGGTGACAACGGCGAATCCGGTGACGGCGGCGAGGGCGGTGGCGGCGGCCAGCAGGGAGAGGGTGGCGCGGTTCATCGGTGGTTGCTCCCGTCGGGACGCTGCCGGCCGTTGTCCTGGTCGTCAGCGAAGGGGTCGTACGGCTGCTGCTGCGCGGGGTGCTGCGGGTCGTAGCCCCCGCTCGCGTAGGGGTCGTACTGCTGCTGCGGGTAGCCGTAGGCGTCGTACTGCTGCCCCTCCGGGTAGCCCTGCTGGGTGCCGTACGGGGCGGGCGGGGCGGCGTCCTGCTGGTAGGGGTCCTGCGCGTAGGGCGGGGGCGCGGGGACCTGGGCGTCCCACTCGCCGTACGACGCCTGCTGCGGCACCGCCGCGTAGGGGTCCTGGTCGCCCTCGGGCGCCGGGTAGGGCGAGGCGTACGGGTCCACGACCTGGGCGGCCGGTTCCTCGTGCGCGGTCTCCGCCTCTGCTGCCGCGCGCAGTCTGCGCGCCCGGCGGCCCTCGCCCTCGACGGGGGCGGCAGAGAAGTCCGGGGCCGCCTCCTCGGGCAGGTCGTCGTCGATCTCGCGGCGCCGGCCGGGCAGTGCGAGCACCACCAGGAGGAGGGCGAGCGCGCCCTGGGTCCACAGCCAGACGGTGTGGGTGAGCGGCGCGGAATATGTCAGGACAAGCTTTCCGCCCCCGGCGGGCAGGTCGAAGCCCTGGGCCCAGCCGTCGACGGTCTTCTTCGTCAGCTCGCGGCCGTCGAGCGTGGCCCTCCAGCCGGGTGCGGCGGCGTCCGCGAGGCGCAGCACGCGGCCCTGGCCGCCCTGCGGGACGGTGGTGTGCGCCTCGACGGCCCCGGAGGCGACGGGTTGGGCTTCGGCGCCCTCCCCCGGCGGCACGATCATGAGGCGGGCGACCTGGCGGTCGACGCGCCACAGGGCGCTGCCGTCGAGCTGGCTGAGGCGGCCGAGGCCGGGGGTGGAGTCGAGCACGCGGCTCATCTGGCGGGCGCCGGCGCCGTCCCGTACGAGGACGTAGCGCACGGCGAAGGCACCGAGCTGGTCCGCCTGGTCCGCGCCGGAGCCCGCGACAAGGTTCGAGACGATCTTGTCGAGCTGCGGGGTCGCGGCGCCCGCCTCGGTCAGTTCCGCGTCGCCGAGACGTCCGCCGGAGCCGCGTACGAGCGAGTACGACACCCGGTTGGCGGAGGTGCCGCCGAGTACCAGGGTGCGGGGCTGGTCGCGGGTGGTGGACTCCTCCGCCACGAACGCGGGCACCTGCACCGGGTCGCGCCTTCCGAGCGGCCCGTCGGCGCCGGTGATCAGCCAGCCCGCCGCGGCGAGTACGGGTCCTGCGGCCGCCGCGAGGGCGATCAGCACGGCGACCGGCTGGCGCCACCCGAAGCTCTGGGAGGCGACGCGTTCGCGGGCGCCGTCCGCTCCGAGCACGGTGGCCGCGATCAGCGCGAGGCCGTAGACGAGGGTGGCGGGACCCGCCCAGCCGTCCCGGTTGACCAGTACCGCGAGGACGAGACCGAGGAGGGCGACCACCCAGGCGCTGCGGATCGCGAACTGCCGCTCGCCGCGCAGCAGGGCGGCGAGCGCGGCGAGCACGATACCGATGAGCAGCAGTCCGCCCGCCGTCTTCGGTCCGCCCGGACTGATGCCGAGGAGGTCCAGTGCGGTGGCCGAACCCGCCCCGAAGGGCAGCCCCGCCTCGCGCAGCAGGGAGGCGGGCTCGGTCAGCAACGTGAGCGACCACGGGGCGAGCACCAGCACGGGAGTACCGACGGCGGCTGCCCAGCGCAGTGCGTACGCCACGAGGTCGTCGCGGCGCAGTACGAGCACGCCGAGGCCCAGGAGCACCGCGAGCGGCCACACGATGGGGGTGAACGCCGTGGCGATGCTCAGCAGCAGCGCGTACGCCCATACCGAGCGCCAGCCGGCACGTGTGCCGTCCGTGCTGCGGGCACCGCTCGCGGAGACGGCGCAGCGCGCGATCAGCGGCAGCAGCACCGCCAGGACCGCGGTGCCGATCCGGCCGCCCGCCAGCGCGCCGGTGACGGCGGGCAGGAAGGCGTACGCGACGGCCGCCCAGGCGCGCAGCAGCCGGGACTCCACTAGGGGCCGGGAGACGAAGTACGCGGTCAGTCCGGCCAGCGGGACGGAACCGACCAGGAGCACGGTGAGGGCCGCGTGCGCCGAGCCGAACAGCAGGGTCGCGAAGGCGGCGAGGAGCGCCAGGTACGGCGGCGCGGTCTGGGTGCCGCCGATGCCCGTGGGGTGCCAGGCGTGGGCGTAGCGGGCCCACAGTTCGGACGCCGCGTCGGGGGACGGCAGCAGGGCGCCGCCCGCCAGCGAGCCGCCGCCGAAGAGGCCGCGGCAGGCGACGAGGGCGACGAGCAGCAGCAGGGCGAACAGGACGGGCCCGGGCTTGCGGGCGACCTTCTTGACGCGGGCGAACTGCTCGACCTCCAGGAAGTCCGCGTCGTCGCCGCCGGGGCCGCTCTCGACGGCGCCGTGCCGGGAGCCTCCGGAGTCCGCCTCGGTGCTGCCGCCGAAGGATGCGGCGATCTGCTCGACGGTGGCCCGCAGGGTGGCGCCCGGCGGCGGGAACAGCGGCCGCAGTTCGCTCGGTTCGACGGCGCCCTTTCCGCGTGCCTTGCGGGCGGCCAGTACGCGTCCGGGCCGCAGCAGGACGCCGAGCAGTCCGGTGACCTCGTCGACGGCCTGCCCCGGCACCTTGCCGACGAGGTAGGCCAGCGTCCTCAGGAGGGTGCCGACGAGGAGGCGCAGCAGGACGTACGGCAGGACCGCGCCCCGGGCGTTGGCGAGCATGGTGTAAACGGCGCCCGCCTTGTCGACGCGGTGCGGGTTGGCGACGGAGCGGCCCGCGCAGTCGACGGTGCGGCGCTCGCGTGCGGCGGCCTCGGCGTGCCGCAGGACCGCGTCGGGGGCGACCAGCACGTGGTGACCGGCCGCGTGCGCGCGCCAGCAGAGGTCGACGTCGTCGCGCATCAGGGGCAGCCGGCGGTCGAAGCCGCCCAGCTGCTCCCACACGTCGCGGCGGATCAGCATGCCGGCGGTGGAGACGGAGAGCACGGAGCGGACCTGGTCGTGCTGGCCCTGGTCCTGTTCGCGGCGGTCCAGGCCGGTCCAGCGGCGGCCGCTGTTGGCGATGGAGACGCCGACTTCGAGCAGCTGCTTCCTGTCGTACCAGCCGCGGAGTTTGGGGCCGACGATCGCGGCGTACTGGTCGGAGTCGGCGACCCGGAGCAGTTCGGCGAGTGCGTCGGGGGCCGGGGCGCTGTCGTCGTGCAGCAGCCACAGCCACTGCACGGGCTCGCCGTGCGGCAGGTCCGGCATGTCGTAGGCGTCGTCGCGCCACTGCCTGCTGACGGGGTCCCAGCCGCTGGGCTTCTTCAGGTACGGGAGGTCTTCGGGCGTCAGGACGCCCGCCGTGCGGACGGCCTCGTCGACGGCGGTGCCGAAGCCGGTGCGGCGGGCGAGGTGCAGGACGCGCTCGTCGCCCAGTGCCTCGGCGACGAGGCGGGCGGAGTCGTCGGCGCTTCCGGTGTCGGCGGCGACGGCGTTCTGCACGGGGCGTTCCTGGCCGAGCAGTCCGTGCAGTACGTCGGGCAGCCAGCGCGCACCGTCATGGGAGACGAGTACGGCGGTGACGACGTGCCGTGGGAACTCGGGCGGGGTGGCGGCGGCCGCGTACGGGGCCGTTGATTGACTGACGGACATCGACGTACGGGCCCTCCGGCCGGGGTCCGGGGGTCGCCCCCCGGAAGGCTGGTGTAGCTGACTGCGGTGCACGCGCGGGCCCTCGCGGGGGCGTCGGGTGCGATCGCTGGACAGCGGCCCACACTAACGGCTGTGCATACGGACGGTCCGCCGCCTGCGGGGAAGGGGCAGGCGGCGGACCGTCTCTTGTGTACGACCTTGTGCTGTTTTGCTGGGCGGGGGCGCCGGTGCCTCACCGGGGCCGCAGCGCGGACCTGCCCGTCGGCGCGCTCAGACGGCGGCCTTCTTCAGTCTCCGGCGTTCACGTTCCGACAATCCGCCCCAGATCCCGAAGCGTTCGTCCTTCGACAGGGCGTATTCAAGGCATTCCGAGCGGACTTCGCAGGAGAGGCAGACTTTTTTCGCCTCACGAGTGGAACCACCCTTCTCGGGAAAGAAGGACTCGGGATCGGTCTGGGCGCACAATGCGCGCTCCTGCCAGCCGAGTTCCTCGTCCGCGTCGTCGACCAGCAGTTGCTGGAACAGCTCGGTCATGTGCGCCCCTCGTCTGTCTTTTGCTTCCCCGTGATGTTGCCGTTACCGGAACCGGCCGAACGACACGAGTGAAATTACAAGTGTGTAGCTCCGTGGCGGTCAAGCTCAGGTCTGCTATTGGGCCCGTTATTCACTCTGCGGAACCAAAGCTATGCAGAAAGTGTTCAAATCGCCAAAAACCGTGACACATGACCTCACCTCTGTGCGGGTACCCCGGTCACGGAGGAAGACGCGGTTCGGAGTGATCTTGTTGCGGCCGATCCGGCGAAGCGACTCGGATCACAGTCGGATCACGGGACGGCAAAGGCGCCGGGTGCCCGGGTCCACCCGGGCGCGGGCACGGTCGAAGCGCCATTTCTCCTCGTCAGTGACTGCACAAACCTTTCTCCGGACGACGTAACCGGAAGAGGTGAAACATTGCCGCCGAACCGGTCCCCGAGTTGACAGCCGAGAGGGGGCCCGTCACCTTTGTTCTCATGCCAGCGACCGCAGCACCCACCCGGACCCGCACCCGTGCGGTCCGCTGTGCTGCCCCGGCCCGCTGTCACTGTTGCTGTCACAGCTGTTGAAGCCACCCGCGCTCCAGCTCTGATCCGCCGCACACCGCATCCCGTGTGCGCTGCATCTCCCCCGCAGTCGCCCCCCCGAGGGGCGAGGCTCTGCGAACCCGTTCTGCGACACCCCAGCACTCACTGCCGAGGAACCCCCGCACTATGAACAGCGACAGCGACCTGCAGATCGCCGGCGACATCCTTGAGGTCACGCACCTCCTGGCTCCCGCCCGCGAGCACCCCTCCACCGTGGCCGGGTTCGCCGGTCTCGCCCGAGCCGTCGCGGCCGACCGCGCGCAGTGGGCCCCGCTCGTCGAGTACGACGCCACCACCCGCTGGTACCACCGGCTGCGGACCGGGCCCGGCTACGAGGTCTGGCTGCTCAGCTGGGTGCCGGGCCAGGGCAGCGGGGCGCACGACCACGGCGCGTCGACCGGTGTCCTCACCGTCCTTCAGGGCGAACTCACCGAGCGCAACGACAGGGGAGCCCGGGTCCTAGGGACGGGCGCGCAGTACGTGTCCGTGCCCGGTCACGTCCACGAGGTCGTCAACGACTCGCTGGAGCCGGCCGTCAGCCTGCACGTCTATTTCCCGGGGCTGACCGAGATGCCGATGTACGGCGCCGGTGCCCGGACCGGCGCTGCCATGACTGCCCGACAGGATGTCAGTACTGCCTGAGAGACTTCTCGGCATGCGCATTGTGGTCTTGGCAGGCGGTATCGGCGGTGCTCGTTTTCTTCGCGGCCTCAAAGAGGCGGCACCGGAGGCGGACATCACCGTCATCGGCAATACCGGTGACGACATTCATCTGTTCGGGCTGAAGGTCTGTCCCGACCTCGACACGGTGATGTACACCCTCGGCGGTGGCATCAACGAGGAGCAGGGCTGGGGGCGTGCGGAGGAGACCTTCCACGTCAAGGCCGAGCTCGCCGCGTACGGGGTCGGACCGGAGTGGTTCGGACTCGGCGACCGCGACTTCGCGACGCACATCGTGCGGACGCAGATGCTCGGCGCCGGCTACCCGCTGAGCGCCGTCACCGAGGCCCTGTGCGAGCGGTGGCAACCGGGCGTGCGGCTGATCCCGATGTCCGACGACCGCGTCGAGACGCACGTGGCGGTCGACGTGGACGGCGAGCGCAAGGCGGTGCACTTCCAGGAGTACTGGGTGAAGCTGCGCGCCTCCGTGGAAGCGCACGCGGTCGTGCCGGTCGGTGCCGACCGGGCGAAGCCCGCGCCGGGCGTGCTGGAGGCGATCGCCGGGGCCGACGTCATCGTCTTCCCCCCGTCGAACCCGGTGGTGAGCGTCGGGACGATCCTGGCGGTCCCCGGTATCCGCGAGGCCATCGCGAACGCGGGGGTGCCGGTGGTCGGCCTCTCCCCCATCGTCGGCGACGCACCGGTGCGGGGCATGGCCGACAAGGTGCTCGCGGCCGTCGGCGTGGACTCGACCGCCGCCGCGGTGGCGCAGCACTACGGCTCGGGACTGCTGGACGGGTGGCTCGTCGACACGGTCGACGCGGGCTCCGTGCGGGTGGTCGAGGACGCGGGGATCCGCTGCCGTGCCGTACCGCTGATGATGACGGACCTGGCGGCGACCACAGCGATGGCACGGGCCGCACTGGAGCTGGCCTCGGAGGTGCGGGCGTGAGCGGCATGCGGCCGGGCGCGGACGGCCGCGTCGCGGGGCCGAGCGGCGGCGTCGCGGCCGAGAGGGCGCCCGGGTACCGGGTGTGGGCGGTCCCCGGACTGCCCGAGGTCCGGGAGGGCGACGACCTCGCGAAGCTGATCGTGGCCGCGGAGCCGGGCCTGGCCGACGGGGACGTGCTCCTCGTGACGTCCAAGATCGTCAGCAAGGCGGAGGGACGGATCGTCGCCGCGGACTCGCGCGAGGACGCGATCGACGCGGAGACCGTACGGGTGGTGGCGCGGCGCGGGGCGCTGCGGATCGTGGAGAACCGGCAGGGGCTCGTGATGGCCGCCGCCGGGGTGGACGCCTCCAACACCCCCGCCGGGACCGTGTTGCTGCTGCCCGAGGACCCGGACGCCTCCGCACGGGCGATCCGCGACGGGGTGCGGGACGCGCTGAACGTCGAGGTCGGGGTCGTCGTCACCGACACCTTCGGGCGGCCGTGGCGCAGCGGGCTGACCGACGTGGCGATCGGGGCCGCCGGAGTGCGGGTGCTCGACGACCTGCGGGGCGGCGTCGACGCGTACGGCAATCCGCTGAGCGCGACGGTCGTGGCGACGGCGGACGAGCTGGCCGCCGCGGGCGACCTGGTCAAGGGCAAGGCCGCCGGACTGCCGGTGGCCGTGGTGCGGGGCCTGGCGCACGTGGTGGACGCACACGCGGACGGTGAGGGCGCCCGCGCGCTGGTACGCGGGGCGGCCGACGACATGTTCCGGCTGGGGACCTCGGAGGCGGTACGGGAGGCGGTGACGCAGCGGCGCACCGTGCGCGAGTTCACGGACGAGCCGGTCGATCCCGGGGCGGTGCGGCGGGCGGTCGCCGCCGCCCTCACGGCGCCGGCACCGCACCACACGACGCCGTGGCGTTTCGTGCTGCTGGAGAGCGAGGCGTCGCGGGTGCGGCTGCTGGACGCGATGCGGGACGCGTGGGTCGCGGACCTGCGGGCGGACGGGAAGTCCGAGGAGTCGATCGCGAAGCGGGTGCGGCGGGGGGAGGTGCTGCGGCGCGCCCCCTGCCTGGTCGTGCCCTGCCTGGTGATGGACGGTTCGCACACGTACGGGGACACGCGGCGGGACGCGGCCGAACGGGAGATGTTCGTGGTGGCCATGGGGGCGGGGGTGCAGAACTTCCTCGTCGCGCTGGCCGGGGAACGGCTGGGGTCGGCGTGGGTGTCGTCGACGATGTTCTGCCGGGACGTGGTGCGGGACGTGCTGGGGATTCCGCCGGAGTGGGATCCGATGGGTGCGGTGGCGGTCGGGCGGGCGGCGGTGGCGCCGGCGGAGAGGGCGGAGAGAGGGCTGGAGGGGTTCGTCGAGGTGCGGTGAGGGGCTTGGGCGGGCGGCTCGTGGGGGGTGGTGGCGCGGGGGTGGGTGCGCGGTGCGGGGGCGCCCGGTGGGAGCGTGAACGGTGGGTGCGCGTGCGGTGCGAGGGCGTATGGCGGGAGGGTGCACGTCCGGCTGGGGGGGCGCGTGCGGTGCGGGGCGTGCGGCGGGAGGGTGCACCTCCGGTGGGCCGCCCCCTTGCCCGCCCGTTCCGCCCTCGGGGCGGCCCCGCCGCCCAAAGGGGCGGGCGTAGGGGCGGGCGGCCCCGCCGCCCGAGGAGGCGGGGCGTAGAGGCGGTCGGCCTCGCCGCCCGAGGAGGTGGGCCGTAGGAGCGGGCGGCCCGCCGGGGCAAGGGGGCGGGGCGTAGAGGGGGCCGGCGTGGGGGTCGTAGGCTTTGGGGGTGGCTGGGCGATTCTGGGTGGGGCGGGCGGAACTGGGGCTGGTGCTGGGACCGCTGCGGCGGGGCCCCGGTGACCCCACGTTCCGGGTGACGCCGGACGGAAGCGTGTGGCGGGCGAGCCGTACGCCCGACGGGCCGGGCACCCTGCGGTTCGGTGCGGGCTCCGTGGAGGCCTGGGGCCCCGGGGCGCAGTGGCTGCTGGAACGGGTTCCGGACCTGTTGGGCGCACGGGACGAGCCGCACGGGTTCGTCGCGCATCACCGAGTGGTGGCACAGGCCGCGCACCGGAATCCCGCGTTGCGGCTGTGCCGGTCCGGGCTGGTGCTGGAGTCGCTGATTCCGTCGGTGCTGGAACAGAAGGTGACCGTCATCGAGGCGTACCGGTCCTGGCGGACCCTCGTGCGCCGGTTCGGCGAACGCGCGCCGGGGGCGGAGGCCGGCGCGCCCGAGGACCTGTACGTGATGCCGTCGGCCCGCCAGTGGGCGCTGATCCCGTCGTGGGAGTGGCACCGGGCGGGCGTCGACGCGAAGCGTTCCGACACCGTCGTACGGGCCGTACGGGTCGCCGCCCGGCTGGAGGAGGCCGCGGAGATGCCGTACGAAAGGGCGAAGGCCCGGCTGGAGCTGGTGCCCGGCATCGGGCCGTGGACCTCCGCCGAGACGCTTCAGCGGAGCAACGGGGCGCCGGACGCCCTGACGGTGGGCGACCTGCACCTGCCGGGGATCGTGGGGTACGCGCTGGCCGGCGACCGAAGCGCCACCGACGCGGACATGCTGGAGCTGCTGGCGCCGTACACGGGTCAGCGGCACCGTGCCGCCCGCCTGATCATGCTCACCGGCCTCACCCCGCCCCGCCGGGCCCCGCGCATGGCCCCCCGGCGCATCGCCCACCTCTGAGGAGGAGAGCCCCGCGCACGCGACCGGGGGGACGTGCGGCCCCACGCGGTTCGTCCCGCTCCCCCGCACCACCTCGCCCGTATGTCGGAGCCGGTACGCGGGCTACTGGTCCGAGGAGAAGCGGACCGAGGCCGCCGGGAGCACCGCGTCGCACCAGACGCGGACGCCGGGGTTCAGTTCGTTGTCGGGCCCGACGCTCGCGCCGTCGCCGACGACGGCGCCCAGCAGCGTTGTACGGGCGCCGATCCTGGCTCCCGCGCCGACCAGGGAGTCCGTGATCACCGCACCCGCCTCGACGACCGCGCCCGCCAGGATCGTGCTGCCCTCGATCCGGGCCCCCTCGCCGACCACCGCGTCCGTGCCGATGACCGTGCCGCCGGTGAGTTTGGCGTCGGGAGCGACGGCCGCGCCCGGCATGACGAGGCGGTCCCCGCAGCGGCCGGGGACGGCGGGCGAGGGCGCACGGCCCTGGACGAGGTCGGCGGAGCCCCGTACGAACGCCTGCGGGGTGCCCAGGTCCAGCCAGTACGTGGAGTCGACCATGCCTTGCAGGTGCGCGCCGGAGGAGAGCAGGTCGGGAAAGGTCTCGCGTTCGACGGAGACCGGGCGACCGGTGGGGATGGTGTCGATGACCGAGCGGCGGAAGACGTACGCGCCCGCGTTGATCTGGTCGGTGACGATTTCCTCGGGGGTCTGCGGCTTTTCGAGAAAGGCGGTGACGCGGCCCGTGTCGTCGGTGGGCACCAGCCCGAAGGCGCGCGGGTCCTCGACCCGGGTGAGGTGCAGCGAGACGTCGGCGCCGGAGGTGCGGTGGGTGGAGACGAGGGCCGCGATGTCCAGGCCGGTGAGGATGTCCCCGTTGAAGATGAGGACGGGCGCGTCGGGGCCCGAGTGGAGACGGGAGGCGACGTTGCGGATGGCGCCGCCGGTGCCGAGCGGCTCGTCCTCGGTGACGTATTCCAGATGCAGGCCGAGGGAGGATCCGTCACCGAAGTGCGGCTCGAACACCTCGGCGAGATACGAGGTGGCGAGGACGATGTGTTCGACTCCGGCCGCCTTCGCCCGGGCCAGCTGGTGGGTCAGGAAGGGCACGCCCGCCGCGGGGACCATCGGTTTGGGGGTGTTCACCGTGAGCGGCCGCAGCCGGGTTCCCTTGCCCCCGACCAGGAGGATCGCTTCAGTCACCTTGTCGTCTCTGCTTCCTGCTGGGGCCGGCCGGATAGTGGGCGGCCAGTGTATGCAGACTGTTCGATCCGTCCCGGTCGGCGCCCCGCACAGACTTGCGAACCGTCCCCGTCAGCGCCCCTGGAGGTCGGCCGCCTTCGCGCGTGCGGTCCCGAGCTTCTTGTAGAGGCGCCCGCCGGGGCATTCGGTGGCGAATCCGTCGCGGTGGCCCGAGATCACGTTGAGCCGGACTTTGCTGCCCTTCTTGTAGAGGTTGCTGCCTCCTGAGGTGAGGTAAGCGACGCCCTTGGGGTTGGCGCCGTGCAGTCCGAGCTTCCAGGCGGCGAGCCGGGCGACGGCGTTCACCGCGGCGGCGGGCGGGGTGGTGCGGCTGTACGTTCCGAGGACGGCGATGCCCATGCTGTTGGTGTTGAAACCGAGAGTGTGCGCCCCGAGAACCGGCTTGGCCACACCCCCCGCACGTCCTTCGTAGATGTTGCCGCACTTGTCGACGGCGAAGTTGTAGCCGAAGTCACGCCAGCCACTGCTCTTGACGTGGTAGCGGTAGATACTGCGCAGTACGGAGGCCGACTGCGAACAGCTGTACCCGTTCCCGGACGCGCTGTGGTGGACGAAGGCGGCTTTGATCGTCTTCGAGTAGACGAAGCCCTTCTCCCTGAGCCGCTCGTCGGCGCCCCACTTCTTGCGCGTGATGATCTTCGGGCGCGGCCCGATGTGCGGGCCTGCGCCGCCCATCTCCGCTTCCGCTTCCGCCCTTGTCCGGGCCAGGTCGAGGGCGGGGATCTCCCCGTCCACGTCGGCCGCACGCGGGCGGGGCGGCTCCGCGCCCGGGTCGACCAGGTCCAGACGCAGTCCGCGCGGCAGGGGCGCGCCGTCCGTCCGTACGCGCGCCTGCACACCGTCCGAGGCGCCGACCCACAGCGGGTCCGTCGAGCCGTGGTTGCGGCCGGTGCGCGCCTCCTTCGCCGAGGGGTCGGCGCCGTGGTCCGCATGACCGGCCGTCAGGTCCTGCCAGCCGGACCACTGGCCGCCGACGGCTCTCGTACGCACCTGGACCCGTCCCTCCAGTACGGCGCGCGGATCGTCCCAGACCGCGCCGACCAGGGAGAACGGCTCCACGTCCCGGGCCGCGAGGTCCGCCGTCGGCGCCGGCCGCGCCGCCCTGTTCGTACTGTGCCCGCCAAGCGGTGCCAGCGGGATCGAGCGGGTGGCCCCGGGGAGGTCCGCGGCCCGCGCGTCGCCCGCCTTGTCCGCGTACCGGTCCGGCCGGCCGTCGTCGGGCAGGGCGAACGGGAGGGAGACGAGGACCGCACAGGTGACGCCGAGTGAGGAAGCAACAAGTGCACGCATACGGCTGATAGTGGGCATAGCGGTATAAATCTGTCCATCGGTGAATTGACGTCACGTCTGCCGGACGGGTGGCCACGGCCCTCCGCTCCGCCCGCCCGCACCGCGCCGTCCGACGTACCCTCGTGCGATGAACACCACCGACCGCACCCCTGCCGACCTGCTGCGTTCCGCACTCGCCGCGGACCCGGGCCGTCCCCTCGTCACCTTCTACGACGACGCGACCGGCGAGCGCGTCGAACTGTCCGTCGCCACCTTCGCCAATTGGGTGGCCAAGACCGCCAACCTCCTTCAGGGCGACCTCTCCGCGGGCCCCGGCGACCGGCTCGCACTGCACCTGCCCGCGCACTGGCAGACCGCCGCCTGGCTGCTCGCCTGCGCCTCGGTGGGCGTCGAGGCCGACGTACGGGGGGCGCCGCAGGACGCGGACGTGGTGGTCAGCGGCCCGGACTCGCTCGACGCGGCGCGCGCCTGCCGGGGCGAGCGGATCGCGCTGGCGCTGCGTCCGCTGGGCGGCCGGTTCCCGCAGCCGCCGGAGGGCTTCGCCGACTACGCCGTCGAAGTCCCCTCCCAGGGCGACCGGTTCGCCCCGTACGCGCCCGTCGACGCGGACGGGCCCGCCCTGTCGGTCGGCGGCACGACGCTGACCGCGGCCGACGTGGTCGGGCGCGCGCGGACCGACGCGCAGGCGCTCGGGCTCGCACCCGGCTCGCGGATCCTGTCGGGCCTGCCGTACGACACCTGGGAGGGACTGTCCTCCGGTCTGTACGCGCCGCTGGCGGCGGGCGCTTCGGTCGTCCTGTGCCGGAACCTCGGGCAGCTGTCTGCCGAGGGGCTCGCCCAGCGGGTGGAGAGCGAGCGCGTGACGCACACGGTGGGAGCGCCGGCGCAGGCGTAGGGCGGGTACGTCGACGGGGGGCGGACCATTCGGTGGACCGGGGCGCGGCCTCGCGGGCTCCGGGAGCGGCCCGGTACATGATCGGTGAAGCGCACAACCAAGTGCCGGGTTAAGCCGTCTACCCCTGCGATCGGCGGCCCCGCGCGCCGCCGACTTCGCACCGAGGATGGACGCAGACGTGACCGACACCGCTGGCACGCCCCCCGAACCGGAAAGGCCGGTGACGGAGGACAGCGGTGCGCAAGACGCCGCGGAGTCTCCGCCCGGCACCGGTTCCGCCTCCGCCGCCGAGGCCGGTGCAGCCGCGACGGGGGCCGGTCCCCAGCCCGGTACCGCCGATGGGGACACCTCCAGGACCGGCGCGGGCACGGCCGGAGCCGGCCCCGAAGCCGCCGCGTCCCACCGCAAGCGGCGCTGGGTGCGCTGGGCCGCCGGCGGGGCAGCGCTCGTCGTGCTCGCGGCCGCCGGGACGGGGTGGTGGTTCTACCAGAAGCTCGACGGCAACATCACCACGGACACCGGCGTCGCGGCCGAGCTGCACACCTGGGAGAAGGAGCGTCCCGCCCAGGCCGAGATGGCGATGGACGCGCAGAACATCCTGCTGATCGGCTCGGACACCCGCGCGGGCGACAACAGCAAGTACGGCCGGGACGAGGGCACCCAGCGTTCCGACACCACGATCCTGCTGCACCTGGCGGCCGACCGCTCCAGCGCGACGGCCGTCTCGCTGCCCCGCGACCTGATGGTGGACATCCCCACGTGCACGAAGGCGGACGGGTCCCGCACCCGGGCGATGTTCGCGCAGTTCAACTGGGCGTTCCAGATGGGCGGTACGGCCTGCACCATCCGTACCGTCGAGAAGCTGACCGGCATCCGGCTCGACCACCACATGGTGGTCGACTTCGAGGGCTTCAAGGACATGGTGGACGCGGTCGACGGCGTCGCCGTCTGCCTGAAGGAGCCGATCGACGACCACGACGCACACCTCAAGCTCGCGGCGGGCCCGCAGACGCTCAACGGCGAGCAGGCGCTGGGCTATGTGCGCGCACGCAAGAGCATCGGCGGCGGCAGCGACACCGAACGCATGGACCGTCAGCAGCAGTTCCTCGCGTCGCTGGTCAACAAGATGCAGAGCACCGGCGTCCTGCTGAACCCGACGAAGCTCTACCCGGTGCTGGACGCGGCGACCAAGTCCCTCACCACGGATCCCGGGTTGGCCTCGCTGCGCGACCTGTACGACCTGGCGACCAGCATGCGGGACGTGCCGTCGGAGAAGGTGCAGTTCATGACGGTGCCCAGACGGCCGTACCGGTACAACACGAATCGGGACGAACTCGTCACATCACAGGCGGACGTGCTGTTCAGGCAGTTGCGCGAGGACACACCCGTTTCGGTGACACCGAACAAGTCGCGTGCGCCGGGCGAGACGCCGGTGAGCGACGAGAAGCCGGACGACCCGGGGCCGGCGGACCCCACGCCGTCCCCCACTTTCACCGGCACAAACGCGGCAACAGGCATGTGCGAGTAAAGCGATTCCCAAGGTGAGGCCATTACCCGTTGCTTTTTGGTCGACTTGCCCGGTTGTAAGGGCCGTGGAGTTGGTCACTGACGTCGCTCGCCACTGATCCGGACAGATAGTGTGACGCGATCCAGTGCAACGAGCCGCAACTCGGGTCACGCACGCACAACTGGACCGAATGACCGAGCGCCTGGGGGGAGGCGCCTCGCGTGGGACCGACGGAGGACTCAGGCAACCGTGGACGCGCACAGCCGTGGCGGGGCGGACGAGATCGACCCCGCCGACCAGTGGGTTCTCAACCCGCACACCGGCCATTACGAACTGCGACTGGACCGTTCCGCAGAGTCCGTACGGAGCGCCGGGCAGCCGCAGGGGAGCCCTCGCGGCCGTTCCCGGGCCCCTCGGGGCCCCGGCGACGGAACTCCGCCCCGGCGTGAGGTGCCCGCGCAGCGGAGCCGTCGTGGCCAGACCGCAGGCGGCCCCGGCGCCAAGGGTCCCCGGTCCGCCACCGACGGCACCGCGCAGGCGGGCCGCCGCAAGCGCAAGCAGCCGAAGAAGAGCGGCAAGAAGGCCCTGAAGATCACCGGCGGCATCGTCGGCTTCGTGCTCGTGACGGGCTCGGTCGGCGCGTGGGCGCTGTACGAGCACCTCGACGGCAACCTCAATTCCGTCGAGGTGTCCGGCGGGTCCGGCGGCTTCAAGAAGGACCAGGCGATCAACATCCTGGTCATCGGCACGGACAAGCGGACGGGCGACGGCAACGAGGGCTACGGCGACAAGGACAGCCCCGGCCACGCCGACACCACGCTGCTCTTCCATGTCTCCAAGGACCGGACGAACGCGACCGTGCTGTCCATCCCGCGCGACCTGAAGACGAAGATCCCGGACTGCCCCACGAAGCAGACGGACGGCTCGGAGACGGTCGTCCCCGGCTCGGCCTTCGAACGCTTCAACACCAGCCTGGGTCAGTCCGGCCGCGACCCCGGCTGCACGATGCGCACCGTCCGGGAAATGACCGGACTGACCGTGGACCACTTCATGATGGTCGACTTCAACGCGGTGAAGTCGCTGACCTCCGCCATCGGCGGCGTCGAGGTCTGCGTCGCCAAGGACGTCGACGACAAGAAGTCGCACCTCAAACTGACCAAGGGCAAGCACACCATCGAGGGCGAGCAGGCGCTGGCCTTCGTACGCACCCGCGGCGCGTTCGGCGACAAGTCCGACCTCAGCCGGATCCAGACGCAGCAGCAGTTCCTCGGCGCGATGATCCGCAAGATGAAGTCCAGCGAGACCCTGACCGACGTGAGCAAGCTCTACAAGCTGGCCGACGCCGCGACCAAGGCGCTCACCGTCGACTCGGGCATCGACGGCATCGGCAAACTCAAGTCCCTCGCCGGGGAGATCGCCCAGGTCGACCCGGAGAACGTCACCTTCGCCACGCTGCCGGTCCTCGACAACCCGGCGGAGCCGCCGAACAAACGGTCCACCGTCGTCCTCAACGAGGCGAAGGCGCTCCCGCTGTTCGAGATGCTGCGCGCCGACACCTCGCTGACCGAGGTGAAGAAGAAGGAGAAGGCCGACAAGGCCGAGGCGAAGGAGAAGCAGAACGCCCTGCTGCACGGCGAAAAGGCAGCCGCGGAGGACGTACGCGTCAACATCTACAACGGCAGTGGCAAGGGCGGCGCGGCCCAGGAGACGCTGTCCTGGCTCCAGTTGCAGAAGGGCGCGAAGCTCGCGACCAACGGCGGCAACTCGCCGAACCCGGACATCGCGACGACCGTCCTGGAGTACGGCGAGAACCAGGCCGACCAGGCCCGCGCCCTCGCCGCGATGATGGGCCTGCCCGCCTCGGCGCTGAAGCCGTCCGGCCAGAACGCCGGGGACCGCGAGCCGATGACGCTGACGCTGGGCAAGGACTTCGGCGGGGCGGGCAAGCCGCTCGGCGGGCCGACGAAGGCGCCGGAGGGCGTGCAGCAGGCCAACGCCGCCAAGTCGGTGTGCGCCCAGTGACCGCCGGTCACCGCGCGTCGAGCACGATCTGAGTCGGAGTGGGAGTGGGGGCCCGGTGAGCAGCAGCAGTGTGCACGGGGAGGGGACCCGGGCCCGCAGCCTCGGCTGGGACGAGAGTCTCTACGAGAGCGCGGCGCCCGGGGATGCGGCACCGGGAACGGGCGACACCGACAGGGCCGGCTCCGGCAGGAGCAAGGCCCCCAAAGGCGGCGCGAACGGCACGGCAGGGGGCGGGGGGCGGCGCCGCGGCGACTCGGCGCGAAGACGTGCCGGCAACGGCAGGCGCGGTCGCGCCCTGCGCTGGGCCGCGATATCCCTGGCCGTGCTGATCCTCGGCACGGCCGGCGCGGGATACCTGTACTACGAGTACCTCGACAGCAAGCTCCGGAGGGAAAAGCTCAGCCTGGGGGACGACAGGCCGGGCAAGGCCGCACCCAACGCGGCGGGCCAGACCCCGCTGAACATCCTCCTCATCGGTTCGGACGCCCGGGACACCGAGGCGAACAAGTCTCTGGGCGGCGCGAAGAAGAGCTTCGACACCCCGCCGCTCGCGGACGTCCAGATGCTGCTCCACATGTCCGCGGACCGCAGCAACATCTCCGTCGTCAGCATGCCGCGCGACACCATGGTCACACTGCCCAAGTGCACCGACCCCGAGAACGGCAAGGTGTACCCGGCGACCACCCGCCGGTACAAGGCGAACGAGTCGCTGGGGCGCGGCGGCCCCGGCTGCACGGTCTCCACCTGGGAGAACCTGACCAACATCCACATCGATCACTTCATGATGATCGACTTCGCCGGTGTGGTGTCGATGGCGGACGCCATCGGCGGCGTCCCGGTGTGCGTGCAGGACAACGTGCGCTCCCGCACCGCCGACGGCAAGGGCTCCGGTCTGGAGCTCCGCAAGGGCACCACACCGGTCAAGGGCGAGCAGGCCCTGCAGTGGCTGCGCACCCGTTACGGGTTCGAGGACAACACCGACATCGGCCGTACGAAGGCCCAGCACATGTACATGAACTCGATGGTGCGCGAGATGCGGGCGAACGCGAAGCTGACCGACCCGCACAAGCTGCGCAAGCTCGCGGAAGCGGCGATCGAGGCGCTGAAGGTCGACGACTCCCTCGACGTGAAGGGTCTGTTCGACCTGGGCACCCAGCTCAAGAGCGTGCCGACCAACCGCATCACCATGGCGACCATGCCCTGGCGCTACACCCTCCGGCAGGACGTCGAGCCCATGCCGGGCGACGCCGAGCAGCTGTTCCGGCTGATCCGCGAGGACCTGCCGCTGGACGGCAAGGCGTCGAAGCAGCCCGCGAAGAAGGCTCCCGAGCCCGACAAGCCCGCCCACGCGCCGGGCGAGATCGGCGTCTCCGTGCGCAACGGCACCGGTGACAACACCCAGCAGGCCGTGCAGGGGCGTGCCTCGGACGTCGCGCGGATCCTCGCCGGCAAGGGTTACACCCGCGCCGCCGCCTCCCAGGAGCGGCTCTCCGCCGCGTCCACCGTCGTCCAGTACCCCAGCGCCGAACTGGAGGGCGACGCCCGCGCGGTGGCCAAGGCGCTCGGTCTGCCGTCCGGGGCGGTCCAGAAGTCCACGGACGCGAGCGGCGTCACCGTGATCGTGGGCGCCGACTGGCGCACCGGCGCGGCGTACCCCAAACCCAAGGACGACAAGGCCCCGAGCACGGCCGGCATCCTGAACGGCGAGGACTCCAAGGCCTGCATGAAGATCCACCCCGGCTTCGTCTGGCGGTAGCGCACCCGGTCGTACGGACGGGGAGGTGCGCGAAGGGGGGCCGGGACGTCGTGTCCCGGCCCCCCTTGTCGTGCACGGCTACGGCCTCGTACGTACGGCTAGACCGCGGCGCCCTGCACCGAGGGACGCCGGCTCGCGATGACCTTCCTCGCGAGGGACTTCGGCGAGGTGAGGAAGCCGTACCCCCACGACATGTGCATGGTCGCGAGCGCGACCGGGATCCGGACCCGGGCCTTGAGGGACAGGCCCTTGCCGGCCGGCAGCGAGCCGGCCGTGATGGCCGCCAGGTACCCGGCCGGGATCACGAAGCCCCACGGGGTGACGAGCGCGCCGACCACCGTGCCCGCCGCGATCGCGCAGACGGCGGCCGGCGGGGCGAGGTAGCGCAGGTTGATGGAGCCGGAGTGGTAGCGGGCGACGACGTGCCGCCAGCGGCCGTAGTCCTTGTACTGCTTGGCGAGCGCCCTGACGGAGGGCCTCGGCCGGTACTGGACCTTCAGCTCGGGCGAGAACCAGATCAGGCCGCCCGCCTCACGGATGCGGAAGTTCAGCTCCCAGTCCTGGGCACGGATGAACTCCTCGTTGTACCCGCCCTGCTGCTCAAGGGCTTCGCGGCGGAAGACGCCCAGGTAGACGGTCTCGGCCTGCTGGGCCTCGCCGCCGGTGTGGAAGGCCGCGTTGCCGACACCGATCTTCGAGGTCATCGCGGCGGCGACCGCTTCCTCCCAGGCGTTCTCGCCCTCGGCGTGCATGATGCCGCCGACGTTCTGCGCACCGGTCTCCTCCAGGAGGCGCACCGCGGTGGCGATGTAGTCGGCGGAGAGCATGCCGTGGCCGTCGACGCGGACGACGATCGGGTGGCGGGACGCCTTGATCGCGGCGTTCAGGGCGGCGGGGGTGCGGCCGGTCGGGTTCGGGACGGTGTGCACGCGGGGGTCCTCGCGTACGAGCTCGGCGGCGATCTCGTCGGTGCGGTCCGTGGACGGGCCGAGCGCGATCACCACCTCCATCTCGCCCTCGTACTCCTGCTCCAGGATGTGGCGGACCGAGTTGCGCAGGTGCCGCTCCTCGTTGAGGACCGGCATGATCACGGAGACCGCGGGGGCGGCGGGGGCAATGGCGTTCACACCGGCTCACGTTACAGCGAACGGGGGACAGCCTCGCGCGGCGGCCGCGGTGATGCTGCGGGCTGCAGATCGTATCGGCATACGGTGCAACGCGATCCCCGTCCTGTGCTCCAGCGGAGGTGTCCCCCGTGCCCGTGCCACCCCGTCCGCCAGCCGACCCGCACCCACACGACCACGGCCGCCCCCGGCGGCGGCGCGAGAAGCGCAGGCGACAGGACGAGCGGCCGCACTGGGGCATGCGCGCGGCGACCACCCTGTCCGTACTGGTCCTCGCGGCCGGCGGCATCGGACACGCGGTGGTGACGAGCATGAACACGGGCATCGCCCGCGTCGACCCGTTCAAGGACATGAAGAACCGGCCCGAGGCCGGGAACGGCATGAACATCCTGCTCGTCGGCACCGACGGGCGCGACAGGATCACCAAGGAGGAGAAGGAGAAGTACCGCCTCGGTGGCGCACCCTGCCACTGCACCGACACGATCATGGTCGTGCACGTCTCCGAGGACCGGGACCGCGCCAGCATCGTCAGCCTCCCCCGCGACAGCTACGCCGAGATGCCCGAGCACACGGACGGGACGAGCGGCGAGCACCACAAGGCGCACCCGGTCAAGCTCAACGCGGCGTACGCGGAGGGCGGCCCGGCCCTCACCACCCGCACCGTCGAGCACATGACCGGCGTCAAGATCGACCACTACCTGGAGGTCGACTTCACCAGCTTCATGAAGACGGTGGACGTCCTCGGCGGCGTCGACATCTGCACCTCCAGCGCCCTGAAGGACAGCCACACCGGTCTCGACCTCGCCCCCGGCACGCACCGGCTCGGCGGCGGCGAGGCACTGCAGTACGTCCGCTCACGGCACATCGACGGGGCCTCCGACCTGGGCCGGATGCAGCGCCAGCAGCGCTTCCTGGCCGCCTTCATCGCCAAGGCGACGAGCAGCGGGGCACTGCTCAACCCGGTGCGGTTCCGCGCGGTGGCGGCCACGCTGCTCGGATCGGTGCGCGCGGACAGCGGCTTCGGGACGACGGAGATGTACGCGCTGGCGCAGGCCATGCGCGGGTTCTCACCGGCCTCGTCGGAGTTCACGTCGGTGCCGATCGGCGAGATGGGCCACCAGGTCAGGGGCATCGGCACCACCCTGAAGTGGGACGACGCCAAGGCGAAGAAACTCTTCGCGGCACTGCGCGAGGACCGGCCGCTGGCCGCGCCCCGCCCCCGGGGGCCCAAGGCGACGACCGTGGACGTCTCCCCCGAGCAGATCCGGGTGCAGGTCGACAACGGGACGCCCACGGCGGGCCTGGGCAAACGCGTCGACGCGGGCCTGCGCGCCACCGGCTTCCGTACGACGGGCCTTCCGGGCAACGGCCTGCGCCGCGACCTGACGCGCACTCTGGTGACGTACGACCCGCGCTGGGACCGCTCGGCGCAGTCCCTGGCGGCGGCGCTGCCGGGCTGCGAGCTGAAGGCGGTGCCGGGGCAGGGCGGGACCATGCGGGTGACCGCGGGCGCGGACTTCCGGGCGGTGACGCCGGTGCGGGCGCTGGATCCGCACCAGGGGGAGTTCGGGGTGGTGACCGGGGACCAGGTGGTCTGCCCGTAGCGCCACCGCTTTGTCACGACACAGATGTCCTGACAAGGATGCATGTCCGGACACGGGCGTCCTGGCTCCTGTCAGGACATACGGACACCCGCCCGGGCGGGGCGCACGCCCGCGCTAGTCGTTGAGCCCTTCGGCCGCCCGCCGGTCCCGCAGCTCCTTGATCGCCCGCCGCCGCGCGAGCCTGTGCGTACGGCGGATCTGGGCCTCCTGGTAGCGCCGCTGGTCGCGCTCCGTCTCCGGGATCACCGGTGGAACGGAGCGTGTCTTGCCGTCCGCGTCGACGGCCGCGAAGACGAGGTAGGCGGAGCCGACCTGCTGGGCGGGGGTCGACTCGTTCCAGCGCTCGGCCAGGACCCGTACACCGATCTCCATGGAGGAACGGCCGGTCCAGTTGCACTGGGCCTTCACGTGCACGAGGTCGCCGACCTGCACCGGCTCCAGGAACACCATCTCGTCCATGGAGGCGGTGACGGCGGGCCCACCGGAGTGCCGGCCCGCGACCGCACCTGCCGCGTCGTCCACCAGCTTCATGATCACGCCGCCGTGCACCGTGCCGAGCAGATTCGTTTCCGCAGCGGTCATGATGTGGCTGAGCGTGGTGCGGGAAGCGGAGGTGGGCTTGCCCGGGATGGGATCTTCCGGGCCCTGGGCCTGATCTGTCATGCGCTCTACTTTATGCGCCCGACGCATTGCATCAGCTCTGCAACAGCCCTGCCCCGATTTCCCACCCGGCCTGTGAGACCGCGGCTCCCTGCCTGCACACTGAGGCCATGAGCGACTGGCCCAGTGCACGAAACGACGACCGCGACGACCGGTACGGCCGGGGCAGCGCAAGCGCGCAGCCCGAGGGCCCCCGGGTGATGCGGCATGTGCAGCGCGGCCAGACGCCCCGTCCCGCGCACCCGCATCCGGCCGCCCCCACCGCCCCGCCCCGCGGTGCCGTCCCCGCGCAGCACGCGCAGGGTCACGACGGGTTCGCCGCCCACGACCAGTACGGCGGCACCGGCCGGAACGACGGCTACAACACCGGCCAGGTCTACGGCGGCGGCCGCTCCGGCGGCGGCCCGGGCGGACCCGGCGGTTCCGGCGGCCGGGGCCCGCGCCCCGCCCCCAACTGGGGCCGCCGGATCAAGGTCGGCGCGATCGCGGCCGTCACGGTCCTCGCCGTCACCTCCGTCGCCACGTACTTCTGGGCGGACTCCAAGGTGCGCCGCGAGGTCGACCTCTCCAAGGTCATCGACCGGCCGGAGGAGGGCGACTGCACCACGTACCTCATCGTCGGCTCCGACAGCCGCGAGGGCATGACCGCCGAGGAGAAGAAGAAGCTGCACACCGGCTCCGCCGAGGGCAAGCGCACCGACTCGATGATGATCCTGGCCTCGTGCGGCAGCGGGAACACGATGATCTCGCTGCCCCGCGACTCGGACGTGGAGATCCCGTCCTTCGTCGGGTCGGAGTCGGGCAAGCGCTTCGAGAACCGCCACATCCGCATGAAGCTCAACGCCGCGTACGCACAGGACGGCCCCGAACTCCTCGTCCGCACCGTCGAGCACAACACCGGCCTGCGCATCGACCACTACGCGGAGATCGGCTTCGCGGGCTTCGCGAACATCGTCGACGCGCTGGGCGGCGTCGAACTGGACATCCCCAAGGCGTTCAAGGACAAGAAGTCCGGCGCCGACTTCCAGGCCGGCAAGCAGACCCTCAACGGTGAGCAGGCGCTGGCCTTCGTCCGTACCCGCTACGCGTTCGGCTCCGACCTGGAGCGCACCAAGAACCAGCAGAAGTTCCTGTCCGCGCTGGCCTCGCAGGCGGCCACCCCGGGCACGATCCTCAACCCGTTCTCGCTCTACCCCACGCTGGGCGCGGGCCTGGACACCCTCGTCGTCGACAAGGACATGGGCCTGTTCGACCTCGGCGAGATGTTCTTCGCGATGAAGGGCGTCCAGGGCGGCGAGGGCAAGTCCATGAACATGCCGATCTCCGGCAAGCGCGGCAGCAACCTCGTCTGGGACAAGGCCAAGATGCAGCAGCTGGTGAAGCAGATCAAGAACGACGAGCCGGTCACCGTCACCCCGGACCGCTGAGGCGACTGAGGCGACTGAGGCGAACGAGACAGCCCGTCCCCACGGGGGGCGGGTTCTCTCATGCCCTTTGTACCCCTTCGTACGGCCCTCCTTTCGGACAGCACCCGCTTCCCCGCCCGAGCGCGTACGACCGGGGCGCCCGCAACCCGGGCGGGCGCCCCGCCCCGTACCCCGAACGCCTCACCCGCCGCGACCCTCCGCCGCGCCCGTGCCACGGTGAACCGTACTGCCGTCGCCGAACCGGAGCCCCGTCATGGCACTCATACAGGACGACCCGCACGCCGCCCCCACGGCCGGCCCGCTCGACACGAACGCCCCCGCGGCCGACGCCCCGGCGGAACCCGAGCCGCACCCCGACCAGGTCGCCAGGGCCCGCGCCCTCCTCGCCGCCCACCCGGTGGCCGACGGGTACAACGGGCTGGCCCGGGCGCTGCGCTCGGTCCCGTGGTCGGACGTCGAGCTGGGCGAGAGCAGCCTGGACACCGACATCCCCCGGCTGCGGGCGGGCGGCGTCGGCGCACAGTTCTGGTCCCTGCACTCCGACCCGTACGACCAGGCCCCGCGCCCGGGCAACACCGCGCCGACCGAGCGCGCCCAGCGCTCCGATCGCGCCGGGCACAGCGAGCACACCGAGCACACCCACCTTGCCGAGCTCCCCGGACCCGCCCACCGCTCCTGTCCCGTGAGCACCACCCTGGAGCAGATCGACCGCGTCCGTTCGCTCACCGACGCCTACCCCGAGGGACTGCGCCTCGCGCTCAGCTCCGGCGAGATCGCCGACGCCCGCTCCTGCGGGCGCGTCGCCTCACTGCTCGGACCCGCCCGCGCCCCCGCGATCGGCGACTCGCTCGGCGCCCTGCGCACCCTGTACTCGCTGGGCGTGCGGTGCCTGACCCTGACCGGTGTCGACTGGGCACCGCCGACCGGACTGACCCGGTTCGGCGAAGAGGTCGTACGGGAGATGAACCGCCTCGGCATGCTCGCCGACCTCAGCGGCACCACCGCACCGACCGCCCACGCGGCCCTCACCGTCTCCCGGGCCCCGGTGATCTTCACCCACACCGGCGCCGCCGCCCTGAACGGCCACCCCGCCAACGTCCCCGACGACGTCCTGACCGCGCTGCACGAGAACGGCGGCCTGTGCATGGTCCCCCTCGCCACGGACCGCACCGGCCCCGAACTGCGCGACGTGGCCGACCACCTGGACCACATCCGTTCCGTCGCGGGCCCCGCGTGCGTCGGCCTCTCCGGCATGTACGACACGGGCGCCCCGCACCCCGCCGGCCTCGCCGACACGGCCGCGTACCCGCTCCTGATCGCCGAACTCCTGGAACGCGGCTGGCCGGAGAGCGACCTGGCCCGCCTCACCTGGGGCAATCTCCAGCGGGTGCTCCGCGACGTGGAGCTCACCTCCAAGACGGCTCGGCAGCGGCGCCGGGCGTCGACGGCCCGGATCGAGGACCTGGACGGCTGATCCCGCACGGGCGGGCCGGGGGAACCCCGCGGGCACACCTCCCGCCCGCCCGCGCCCCGCTCAGGCCTTCGGCCTGCCCATCGCCCGGTACGTCCAGCCCGCCTCGCGCCACTTCGCCGCGTCGAGTGCGTTGCGGCCGTCCAGGATCAGCCGGCGTGCGGCGACCTCGCCCAGCTCCGCCGGGTCCAGCTCGCGGAACTCGCGCCACTCGGTGAGGTGCAGGACCACGTCCGCGCCGCGCACCGCGTCCACCGCGGAGTCGGCGTAGCCGAGCGTCGGGAAGACACGGCGGGCGTTGGCCATGCCCTTGGGGTCGTACACGGTCACCTGTCCGCCCTGCAGGTGGATCTGCCCGGCGACGTTCAGCGCGGGCGAGTCCCGGACGTCGTCGGAGTCCGGCTTGAAGGTCGCACCCAGGACCGCGACCCGGCAGCCGAGGAAACCGCCCTCCCCCAGCGCCTCCCGAGCCAGCTCGACCATGTGTCCGCGGCGGCGCATGTTGATGGAGTCGACCTCCCGGAGGAACGTGAGCGCCTGATCGGCACCCAGCTCACCGGCGCGCGCCATGAACGCCCGGATGTCCTTGGGCAGGCAGCCGCCGCCGAACCCGATACCGGCCCGCAGGAACTTGGGGCCGATCCGCTCGTCGTACCCGATGGCCTCGGCCAGCTTCGCCACGTCCCCGTCGGCGGCCTCGCACACCTCGGCCATCGCGTTGATGAAGGAGATCTTCGTCGCCAGGAACGAGTTCGCGGCGGTCTTCACCAGCTCTGCCGTCGGGAAGTCGGTCACCACGAACGGGGACCCCTCCGCGACCGGCACCGCGTACACCTCGCGCAGCAGCTTCTCCGCGCGCTCGCTCTCCACGCCGACGACCAGCCGGTCCGGGTGCAGGGTGTCCTGCACGGCGAAGCCCTCGCGCAGGAACTCCGGGTTCCACGCCAGCTCGACACCCTCCGGGGCCTGCGTCGCGAGCACCTCCTTGAGCCGGGCGGCGGATCCGACCGGGACGGTCGACTTGCCGACCACCAGCGCGTCGCTCCGCAGATGCGGGGCGAGGGAGGCGAAGGCGCTGTTCACGTAACTCATGTCGCACGCGTACTCGCCGTGCTTCTGCGGGGTGTTCGTGCACACGAAGTGCACGTCGCCGAACTCCCCGACCTCCGCCCAGTCCATGGTGAAACGCAGCCGCCCGGTCGACCCCGGCAGCCCCTCCACATGCTTGTGGAGCAGTTCCTCCAGACCCGGCTCGTACATCGGCACGCGCCCGGCGCTCAGCATCTCGATCTTCTCGGGCACGACGTCGAGGCCGAGCACCTCGAATCCCAGCTCCGCCATGGCCGCTGCGTGGGTGGCGCCGAGGTATCCGGTGCCGATCACGGTGATCTTGAGGGCCATGCGGTGCTCCTAGCGGTACGGGCGGGACAACGCGCCCGAGCATATCCGGGCAGCCGAAAGGGGATGTTCCGGCGAGGACGCGGCCCTGTAGGCAAACTCACGTATCCCCCGCCGGGCCGCACCCTCTAAAATCAGGGTTACTTAACGGTAATTAGCATCGCCGCACCCGCATCGCATCAGCATCCTTGGGAGTGAGAAGCCTTGGCAGGTTCGCCCGATTTCGATCTGTACCGGCCGTCCGAAGAGCACGACATGCTCCGTGACACGGTGCGCGCGCTCGCCGAGGCGAAGATCGCCCCGTACGCCGCCGAGGTGGACGAGAACGCCCGCTTCCCGCGGGAGGCCCTGGACGCCCTCGTCGCGGCCGACCTCCAGGCCGTGCACGTACCCGAGGAGTTCGGCGGAGCGGGCGCGGACGCGCTCGCCACGGTCATCGTCATCGAGGAGGTGGCCCGCGTCTGCGCGTCCTCCTCCCTCATCCCGGCGGTCAACAAGCTCGGCTCGCTCCCGGTGATCCTCTCCGGCTCCGAGGACCTCAAGAAGAAGTACCTCGCCCCGCTCGCCAAGGGCGAGGCGATGTTCTCGTACTGCCTCTCCGAGCCGGACGCGGGTTCGGACGCGGCCGGCATGAAGACGCGCGCCGTCCGCGACGGCGACTTCTGGGTCCTGAACGGCGTGAAGCGCTGGATCACCAACGCCGGCGAGTCCGAGTACTACACGGTCATGGCCGTCACCGACCCCGAGAAGCGCTCCAAGGGCATCTCCGCGTTCGTCGTCGAGAAGTCCGACGAGGGCGTCTCCTTCGGCGCCCCGGAGAAGAAGCTCGGCATCAAGGGCTCGCCGACCCGCGAGGTCTACCTCGACAACGTGCGCATCCCCGCCGACCGCATGATCGGCGCCGAGGGCACCGGCTTCGCCACCGCGATGAAGACCCTCGACCACACCCGCATCACCATCGCCGCCCAGGCCCTCGGCATCGCCCAGGGCGCCCTGGACTACGCGAAGGGCTACGTCCAGGAGCGCAAGCAGTTCGGCAAGCCGATCGGCGACTTCCAGGGCGTGCAGTTCATGCTCGCGGACATGGCCATGAAGCTGGAGGCCGCCCGCCAGCTCACGTACGCCGCCGCCGCCAAGTCCGAGCGCGTCGACGCCGACCTGACCTTCTTCGGCGCCGCGGCCAAGTGCTACGCCTCCGACGCCGCCATGGAGATCACCCTGGACGCCATCCAGCTCCTGGGCGGCTACGGCTACACGCGGGACTACCCGGTGGAGCGGATGATGCGCGACGCGAAGATCACACAGCTGTACGAGGGAACGAACCAGATCCAGCGCATCGTGATGGCGCGGAACCTGCCGAAGTAGGCGGCCGAAGCACAGCGGGGGCGCCTTCAGAGGCACCCCCGCTGTTTTCATTCATACGTTCACCCGTCCCCCCGCTCGGATGAGTAAGACACGGAACATGCCTCTTGCCATGTTTCGTGTTCTAGGTTTCTTGTCGTGGCCGGGGACCTCCCGGCATGTGGTGACTGCTGTACGCCGCGTTACTTTCGACGGATGACGGACGCGTATGAGGACGGCGAATTTCCCGCAGGCTGGCGACTGGAGGGGGAGAACCTCGTCCACGAAGCCGAGTTGCACGGATGGCGGCTCACCGTGGTGAACGTGCTGAGTGCACCGTGGGACGGCCCGTCCAGTCTCCGTATCGACCCTCCGGAAGATCAGGAAGCCGCGAGGGAGTCGGACGGCATCACGGCGGAACTCATGCGGTCGATCTCCCTGGCGGAGATCCGCAGGACGACGAAGATGCTCAGGGCGCGGCTCGGTCGCCCGGTCGACGGCCCCGGAGCGAGTGCTGCGCTCGACAGGGTCGAATCCGATCACGACTACGCCTTGATGGCCCGTGAATACGTGCGACTGGTGGAGCAGGGGTACCGAAGTCCCGTCACGCGACTGGCGACCGCGTGGGGGATGAGCCGGAACACCATCAGCGGACGTATTCGCCGGGCCCGCGCCATGGGCTTCCTCGCCGGGTCACCAGGTAAACCCGCAGACCGTCTGACGGCCAAGGCCAGGCGGTGTCTGGAGGGCGAAGAACTTGAGCAGTCCCGAGTACGTTCCGAACGGAAGTGAACCCGTCGTCTCGGTCTTCGAGAGGTGGGCCACCACGCGAGGAGTCGAGAACAGCAGCGTCAAGCAGTACCGGACGATCCTGGCGAGAAGCGTGGAACCCTTTTTCGGTTCGCGCCTCATCACTTCGGTGAACCGCTCGGACATCGTGGAGTGGACGGCCTGGCTCCGGGAGGTCCGCGCCTACAAACCGTCGACTACTCAGTTCCGCTTCAATATCCTCATGTCCATGTTCAGCTGGGCCGTGGAGGGTGGGCTCATCGAGGACAACCCGTGTCGGGGCGTACTCCTGCCCGACAGCAGGGCCCACGTCTACCGCTCCCAGCGCGCTGAGGTCCACGTCCCTGATGCGAACGTCGTGCACGCCGTCATTGGCGCGGCACCCGAGCGCTACCGCGGGATGTTCTGGCTCATGGCCGGCTGCGGACTTCGGCTGGGGGAGGCCATGGGAGTCGCCCGGAGCCGCATTGACTTCCAGCGCCGGACGATCACGGTCGACCGGCAGGTGGCCTGTGACGGGGACACCGGTACGGGCAAGTACGGCCGAATGCGCCTGCGGCATGTCAAGTGGCGCGAGGAGGACGACCGAGGGCGATTGGTACCGCTCCCGGAAGTCGTGGGGCTGGCGCTGCGGCGCCAGCTCAGGGACCACGGAACATGGGGCCCCGAGGGCTTGTTGTTCGCCAATGTCACGGGCACCGGCCTGCTGTACCCGCATTACTGGTACGAAAAGATCTGGAAGCCCGCGCTGACTATGGCAGAGGTCGGCTACTTCAAATCGCACAGCTTGCGGCACTTCTATGCGGCTTCCCTCTTCGCGCAGGGGGTACCGGTGACGGAGGTGTCGTCCTGGCTGGGGCATTCCTCCGTGAGCTTCACGGAGCGCTATTACAGCGACCTGTTGCCGGACGCCCCGGATCGTGCCCGGCTGGCCATTGACGGTGTGCTGGGTCTGCCCGACTTGGCTGCACCCGACGGGCCCGTGCGCTTGCACGGGGTGGCCTGATGTATCTGCCGAAGTAGGCGGAGCAGCACGTGAGAAGGGGGCGTCCCGCGGGACGCCCCCTTCTCGCGTTGCCGGCCGCTCAGCCGTCCAGCTGGTCCAGCGTCGCGTTCGACGGGGCCCGTCGGGGCTGGAGGTCGCGGGCAACCGATTCGGCGTCCCGCAGGACGCGGACCGCGTTGTGCCAGGTGAGTTTGGCGAGGTCCTGGGAGGACCAACCGCGGCCGATGAGTTCGGCGATCAGGTTGGGGTAGCCGGAGACGTCCTCCAGGCCGGACGGGGTGAACGCCGTGCCGTCGTAGTCGCCGCCGATGCCGATGTGGTCGACACCGGCGACCTCGCGCATGTGGTCGAGGTGGTCGGCGACGGTGGCGGCGGTGGCCATGGGGCGGGGGTTCGCGGCTTCGAAGGCGCGCTGGACCTTCATGCCCTCGGCGGTGGTGTCGAGGTGGTGCAGGCCGTGGGCGCGCATGTTCTCGTCGGCGCGGGCCGTCCAGGCGACCGCTTCCGGGAGGATGAACTTGGGCACGAAGGTGGCCATCGCGACGCCGCCGTTGGCGGGGAGGGCGGCCAGGATCTCGTCCGGGATGTTGCGCGGGTGGTCGCAGACCGCGCGGGACGAGGAGTGCGAGAAGAGGACGGGCGCCTCGGAGGTGTCGAGGGCGTCGCGCATGGTGGTGGCGGCGACGTGCGAGAGGTCGACGAGCATGCCGATGCGGTTCATCTCGCGTACGACTTCGCGGCCGAAGGCGGTCAGGCCGCCGGCGGCGGGGGTGTCGGTGGCGCTGTCCGCCCAGGGGGTGTTGTCGTTGTGCGTGAGCGTCAGGTAGCGGACTCCGAGGGTGTGCAGGGCGCGCAGGGTGGCGAGCGAGTTGTTGATGGAGTGGCCGCCCTCGGCGCCCATCAGGGAGGCGATCCGGCCGGCGCGGCGGGCCGCCTCCATGTCGTCCGCGGTGAGGGCGCGGACGAGGTCGTTGGGGTGGCGGGCCAGGAGCTGGCCGACGACGTCGATCTGTTCGAGGGTCGCGCTGACCGCGGAGTCCCCGGTGAGGTCGGTGCGGACGTAGACCGACCAGAACTGGGCCCCTACACAGCCGGACTTCAGCCGGGCCAGGTCCGTGTGGAGGTGGGCGGACTGGTCGGCGGCGATGTCGAGGCGGTCCAGGTCGTAGCGGACCTGTTCGCGCAGCGCCCAGGGGAGGTCGTTGTGGCCGTCGACGACGGGGAATTCGGCGAGGTGGGCGCGGGCCGCGGAGAGGTGGTTCACGGTCGTGGTTCCCGTCACTTGCCGAAGCCGAAGGAGTCCGGGTCGCTCATGGCCTTGGTGCGCAGGCGCTTGCCCTTCTCGGTGGCCTGGGCGTTCAGCTCCCGCTGGAACTCCTGCATGCGGGTGAGCAGTGCCGGGTCGTGGGCGGCGAGCATGCGGGCCGCCAGGAGGCCCGCGTTGCGGGCTCCGGCGACGGAGACCGTGGCGACGGGGACACCCGCCGGCATCTGCACGATGGACAGCAGGGAGTCCATGCCGTCCAGGTACTTCAGGGGGACGGGGACGCCGATGACGGGCAGCGGGGTGACGGAGGCGAGCATGCCGGGGAGGTGGGCGGCGCCGCCCGCGCCCGCGATGATCGCCTTCAGGCCGCGGCCCGCCGCTTCCTCGCCGTAGGCGATCATCTCGTGCGGCATCCGGTGGGCGGAGACGACGTCGACCTCGTACGGGATGCCGAACTCGGCGAGGGCGGTGGCGGCGGCCTCCATGACGGGCCAGTCCGAGTCGGAGCCCATGACGATGCCGACGAGGGGTGCGGAAGCAGTCATTCGGTGATCGTTCCTCGGAGGTAGCCGGCGGCGTGACGGGCGCGGTCGAGCACCTCGTCGAGGTCGTCGCCGTAGGTGTTGACGTGGCCGACCTTGCGGCCGGGCTTCACGTCCTTGCCGTACATGTGGATCCCGGCCTGCGGGTCGCGGGCCATGACGTGCAGGTACGGCTTGTACATGTCGGGGTAGTCGCCGCCCAGCACGTTGCACATGACCGTCCACGTCGACCTCGGGCGCGGGTCGCCCAGCGGAAGGTCGAGGACGGCGCGCAGGTGGTTGGCGAACTGGGAGGTGATCGCGCCGTCCTGGGTCCAGTGGCCGCTGTTGTGCGGGCGCATGGCGAGTTCGTTGACCAGGATGCGGCCGTCGCGGGTCTCGAAGAGCTCGACGGCGAGGTGGCCGATCACGTCCAGTTCGACGGCGATGCGGATGGCGAGCTGCTGGGCCTCGCCGGAGAGGTCGGCGGCGAGGCCGGGGGCCGGGGCGATGACGGTGTCGCACACGCCGTCGACCTGCTGCGATTCGACGACGGGGTACGCGACGGCCTGGCCGTGCGGGGAGCGCACGATGTTGGCGGCGAGTTCGCGTACGAAGTCGACCTTCTCCTCGGCGAGGACCGGGACCCCGGCGCGGAAGGGGTCGTGCGCGTCGGCTTCGGAGCGTACGAACCACACGCCCTTGCCGTCGTATCCGCCGCGGACCGTTTTGAGGATGACGGGGTAGCCGTCGCCCTCGTCCGCGAACGCGGTCACGTCCGCCGGATCGGTCACGATCCGGTGGCGGGGGCAGGGTGCGCCGATCTCGGTGAGTTTCGCGCGCATCACCCCCTTGTCCTGGGCGTGCACCAGCGCGTCGGGCCCGGGGCGGACGGGGATGCCGTCCGCTTCGAGGGCCCGCAGGTGTTCGGTCGGTACGTGTTCGTGATCGAAGGTGATCACGTCGCAGCCGCGCGCGAAGGCGCGCAGCGTGTCCAGGTCGCGATGGTCGCCGATGACGACGTCGCTCACCACCTGGGCCGCCGAGTCCTGGGGGGTGTCACTGAGGAGCTTGAACTTGATGCCGAGGGGGATGCCCGCCTCGTGGGTCATACGGGCGAGCTGACCGCCACCGACCATGCCGACTACCGGGAACGTCACCCGACCAGAGTATCCGTAGGCACCCACCAGACCGGACGCCCGGTCCTTCGTACGAAAGTACCAAGGCGGGCCGTGTGGGGTCGCCGGCTTCGCTGGTCCGCACGCCGCCGGTGGAGTGATGGTTAGCATGGCGGGGTTGACGGCATCAACCGAACGGGGTCGACGGACATCATGAGCGAGCCTGGCGGCACAGCCGCGTTGCGGACCCGTGTGGAGCAGCTCGCGCGCGAGGTGGCCAAGTTCGGTGCGGTGGGCGGGCTCGGTCTGCTGGTCAACATGGCCGCGTTCAACCTGCTGCGGCACACCACGGACCTTCCGGTGGTGCGGGCCAGCCTGGTCGCGACGGTGATCGCGGTGCTCTTCAACTACGTCGGCTTCCGCTACTTCACCTACCGGGACCGCGACAAGAGCGGGCGGGCCCGGGAGCTGTCGCTGTTCCTGCTGTTCAGCGTGGCCGGGGCGGTCGTCGAGAACGGGCTGCTGTACGCGGCGACGTACGGTTTCGGCTGGAACACCCCGCTGCAGTCCAACTTCTTCAAGGTCTTCGGCATCGGGGTGGCGACGCTGTTCCGTTTCTGGTCGTACCGGACGTGGGTGTTCCGGACGCTGCCCGCGACGGCGGCGGGGCAGGCGGAGACGATCCTGGCGGACCGGCCCGCGGCCCTGGCGGACGAGCCCGAGGCAGAACCGGCCGCCTCTGCCGCCTCCCGCGTCGGCTGACGGCTGAGGGCCGTCCCTCGGCGGTGCGTCCGGCCCCGGGCCGCGCGCCCCGGCTCATCTGATCGTCTTCCCGCCCTCCCGCTCCCGCCTGCTGTCGGCGGCGACGGTGCTGAGGAAGAGGGCGAAGACGGCGGGCTTCTGCTGGAGGAGTTCGAGACGTCCGCCGTCCGCCTCCGCGAGGTCGCGGGCGACGGCGAGGCCGATCCCGGTGGAGTTGCGGCCGCTGATGGTTCGCTCGAAGATGCGTGCGCCGAGGTCGGCGGGGACTCCCGGGCCCTCGTCGGTGACCTCGATGACGGCCTGGTTGCCGGTGACGCGGGAGCGCAGGGCGACGGTTCCGCCGCCGTGCATGAGGGAGTTCTCGATGAGCGCGGCGAGCACCTGGGCGACCGCGCCCGGCGTGCCGACGGCCCGCAGCTCCTTCTTCCCGGACTGGACGATCGCCCGCCCGGCGCTGCGGTAGGCGGGGCGCCACTCCTCGATCTGCTGCTTGATCACCTCGTCGAGGTCGAAGGAGACGGCCGAGCCGGTGCGCGGGTCGCGGGAGTTGGTGAGGAGGCGCTCGACGACGTCGGTGAGCCGCTCGACCTGGGTGAGGGCGATCGTCGCCTCGTCCTTGACGGTGTCGAGGTCGTCGGTGAGCGTGATCTCCTCCAGTCGCATGGACAGGGCGGTGAGGGGGGTGCGGAGCTGGTGCGAGGCGTCGGCGGCGAGCCGCCGTTCCGCGGTGAGCATCCGTGCGATGCGTTCCGCGGAGGCGTCGAGGACGTCGGCGACCCGGTCCAGTTCGGGGACCCCGTAACGCCTGTGGCGCGGGCGGGGGTCGCCGGAACCGAGGCGTTCGGCGGTCTCGGCGAGGTCGGTGAGCGGGGACGCGAGCCGGTTGGCCTGCCGTACGGCGAGGAGTACGGCGGCGACGACGGCGAGCAGCGCGACCGCGCCGATGATCAGCAGGGTGCGGCCGACCTCGCGGGTGACGGTCGAGCGGGACTCCTGGACGGTGACCGTCTCGCCGTGCTCGCCGGCCGACCGGCCTTCGATGACGCCGCCGGCGGGGTGGGTGCCGATCTCGATGGGGGCGCGGCCCGGGATGTCGATACGGGCGTAGCGGTGGTCCGCGATCTGTTTGGCGAGCACCTCGCGGCTGACGTTGCCGTCGCCGCCGAGGCGTCCTTCGACGACGCTGACCAGCCGCAGCGCTTCGGAGTCGACGGACTCCTGTGCGCTGTTGCTGATGGTGCGGGTCTCGACGATGACGAGGGAGACCCCGAACACGGCGATGACGACGAGCACCACGGCGAGCGTGGAATTGATCAGACGGCGGCGCATGCGTCAAGGATGCACGGTCGCCGCGCGGGAGTGCCGCTGCGGAGCGGGTCGCTGCGCTGCGGAAGCGGTCGCCTTCCCCGAAGACTCAGGCTTCCCCGCACGGCGGCGGTCGGCCCCGACCGCGGGTCCCCGGAGGGGTCAGCTCTTCTCGAAGCGGAAGCCGACGCCGCGGACGGTGGCGATGTAGCGGGGGTTCGCCGCGTCGTCGCCCAGCTTCTTGCGCAGCCACGAGATGTGCATGTCGAGGGTCTTGGTGGAGGACCACCAGGTGGTGTCCCAGACCTCGCGCATCAGCTGGTCGCGGGTGACGACCCGGCCGGCGTCCCGTACCAGGACCCGCAGCAGGTCGAACTCCTTGGCGGTGAGCTGGAGCTCCTCGTCGCCCATCCACGCGCGGTGCGACTCGACGTCGATCCGTACGCCGTGGGTGGCGGGGGCCGGGGCGGGTTCGGCGGCGCCGCGCCGCAGCAGGGCCCGGACCCGGGCGAGGAGTTCGGCGAGGCGGAAGGGCTTGGTGACGTAGTCGTCGGCGCCGGCGTCGAGGCCGACGACGGTGTCCACCTCGTCGGCGCGGGCGGTGAGTACCAGGACCGGCACGGTGTGCCCGTCGGCGCGCAGCCGGCGGGCGACCTCCAGGCCGTCCATGCCGGGCAGCCCGAGGTCGAGCACGACGAGGTCGACGCCGCCCTGGAGTCCGGCGTCGAGGGCACTGGGTCCGTCCTCGCGGACCTCGACCTCGTAACCCTCCCGACGCAGTGCGCGGGCCAATGGCTCCGAAATGGACGCGTCGTCCTCGGCGAGCAGTACACGGGTCATGGGGGCATGTTAGTCGGCGTGGCCGGTGGGGCGGCAGGGAGCGTGCGCGAGTGACAAGGACCTGCGAGTCAGTGACTCGATCTTGTGTGGGACCTTTGAATGTGCTGACTTGGTTCCAATGTCACCTGTGATCCATCTCTCAAGTCCTTCCATATGCGGCACTGTCGTGTCGTAAGGTAGCGAGCGCGTTTGTTGCACTAATCGGGGGCCTTTGGCGGCAATGACTGCCAAGGGTCCTTTTGTGTGCTGATCGGGTCCACCGATCTGACGGCAGTGAATGACCTACGGCCGGGCCTCGCGCGCGACGATGCGCAGCGTGGCGTGGATCCCGGGGCGGGGACCTTTCCGCTCCGGTGCCGGCCTGCCCCCCACCGGGCGCGTACCCCGCCATCCCGCGGACGCGTCCCGAGCAAGCAAGGATCGACCATGGCGTCCAGCCTGACGAAGGATTCTCCCGGCGCAGCAGCCGAGGACACGGCCTTCTTCGGCCACCCCCGCGGCCTGGCCACACTGTTCATGACCGAGATGTGGGAGCGCTTCTCCTACTACGGCATGCGCGCACTGCTCGTGATGTACCTGGTGTCCGGCGGCGCCGACGCGGCGACCGGCAGCCAGGGCGGTGGTCTCGCGATGACCGCGGCGACCGCCACGGCCATCTACTCCGTCTACGTGGCCATGGTCTACCTCATGGCCATGCCGGGTGGCTGGTTCGGCGACCGTGTCTGGGGCGCCCGCAAGACGGTCATGATCGCGAGCTTCGTGATCGTCGTCGGCCACCTCTCCCTGGCGCTGCCGGGACAGGTGATGTTCTTCGTCGGTCTGGGCCTGGTCGCGATCGGCTCGGGTCTGCTGAAGGCCAACATCTCCACGATGGTCGGCCATCTGTACGCCGACCCCAAGGACGTCCGCCGTGACGGCGGCTTCACGATCTTCTACATGGGCATCAACCTCGGTGCCGTCGTCGCGCCCTTCGCCATCGGCATTCTGGGCGAGAAGGTCAACTGGCACCTGGGCTTCGGCCTGGCGGCGCTCGGCATGGCGCTCGGCGCGGTCCAGTTCCTGTTCGGCTCCCGCCACCTCAGCCAGGAGAGCAGCCGGGTCCCGAACCCGCTGTCGTCGGACGAGAAGCGCGCGGTCGTCACGAAGGCGCTGCTGGGCGTCGCGGTGGTCGCGGCCTTCTACCTGCTGGTGAACTTCACCGGTGTCTTCCGGCTGACCCTGAACTGGGTGCTGGTCCCGATCATCCTGGCCGGTCTGCTGATCCCGGTCGCGGTACTGGTCAAGATCAAGCGGGACAAGGACCTGTCGGGCGAGGAGCAGACGAAGATGACGGCGTTCATCTACTTCTTCGCCGCCGCGGCCATCTTCTGGATGATCTTCGACCAGGGTGCGTCGACGCTGTCCCTGTTCGGTGACTCCAAGACCGAGCGCAACATCTTCGGCTGGGACATGCCGAACACCCTGTTCCAGGCGCTGAACCCGGGCTTCGTGATGCTGCTCGCCCCGGTCTTCGCGGCGATATGGCTGGCGCTGGCGCGCCGCAACCGCGAGCCCAGCACGATCGTGAAGTTCGCCATCGCCCTCGGTGTCACCGGCGCGTCGTTCTTCGTGTTCCTCATCCCGATGGGCCTGGCCACCGGCGGTACGAAGGTCACCATGTGGTGGCTGGTGCTGATCTTCCTGATGCACACCGTCGCCGAGCTGTGCCTGTCCCCCGTGGGTCTGTCGCTGACCACGAAGATGGCTCCGGCCAAGTACGCGTCGCAGATGATGGGTGTCTTCTTCCTCGCCGTCACCGCGGGTGACAGCGTGACCGGCATGCTGGCCGTCGCCGGGGTCGACCTCAACAGCTCGGGCGTCGTCGTCTTCGAGGCCGCCGCCGCCGCGCTGGCGGGTGTCGCGATCTACCTGTCGCGCAACAAGGTGCGCGGACTCATGGGCGAGGTGCGCTGACCCCGCCCCGCGCCCGTACGGAGGGCCGCCGCACCGGTTTCGGTGCGGCGGCCCTCCGTCGTGTGCCCGGGGCCCTGCCGTCCGGGTGCGCGGCGCTCCCCGCCCGCCCTCCGGCGCTCGGTCAGGCGTTGCCCCTCCAGGGCTGCCCTCCTCCGGCCCACGGGCCCCCAGCACCCCGCCCGCCCCGCCCGCCGGCCCCGTTCGGCGCTGCCGGCGGGGCCGCCCTGCGACGTGCCGCCGGAGGCGACTGCGCTCGGCTTCATGGCACCCCTGCCGAGCTCGACTGGTACGTCACCTTGTGCTCCCCTCGTGCGCCGGAGCACCGCCGGGCAACGGGGCCGGACGGAGCGGCCCGGTTACTGACGGCGCATCAGATCGGCGCTCAAGGTACGCCGGGGCCCTGTTGAGGGGAAGACAAAGAGCACGCCGTATCGACGTGCTCTCCCACTGGCTGCGTGCGCCCCTGTACGGGCGGTGTCCCCGGGTTCCGGGGCCGGATCACGGGGCCGGAGCGGCAAGTTCCGCCCAGACCGTCTTTCCGTTGCTCGGACCGTCGCTCTCCGGTGCGCGGACGACGCCCCAGTCCAGGCAGAGACGCTGGACGATGAACATGCCGTGTCCGCCGGGGCGGCCCGCCTGGTGCGGGCTGCGCGGCGAGGGCTCGCCGGCGCTGCGGTCGGTGACTTCGAGGCGCAGCACCTTGCCGTCGCTGGAGACGCGCAGGCTGTCGGGGCCCTCGGCGTGCAGGCACGCGTTGGTGACCAGCTCGGAGACGACCAGCAGGACGTCCTCGGCGGCGGCCTTGCGGTCGGCGGTGGAGGCGGGCAGCCAGCCCCAGTCGTACAGCGCCTGCCGCGTGAAGTCGCGGGCGAGCGGGACGATGCCGCTCGCGCCGTTCAGCGGGAGGGAGCGCACCTGCTCGACGGACTCGCGGGCGACGCGGGCGGTGGGCTCGGCGGCGGCGCCGAAACCGGCCGCCGCCGCGCCGGTGCCCTGCGCCCCGGGATCACCGGCTTCCATCCGGGCCGTGGGACCGCCGCCCAGGGAGACGTCCGCCAGGGACGTGTCCGAGAGGGATGCGGAACCCTCCGGCACGGCCGTGCCGGAGACGGGCGCGGGCGCGGCCGCGGACGCCTCGGAGACGGAGGCGATGCCGTCCGGCTCGGGGCCGAGGTCGCCCGGCGGATGCTGCCGGGTGGTGCTCATCAGCGCTTCACCTCACCGATTCACCAAGTCGTCGTTGGCGTGGGGTTACGGGCAGGACGTCGGGTGGGAACTTTTACAGGGTCTGAAGGTCCTCCTGCCCGACCGAACCGTGAGAACACCCACTATTCGGAACGGACCACGCCACGTCCGCCACACGGGCGAGCGCGGGAGGGTGCGGGAGGTCAGTCGCGCAGTGCGGATTCGAGCGAGTCGTGGACGGTGAAGACCGCCTCCGCCCCGGTGATCTCAAAGACCCTGGCCACCACCGGCTGCATGCCCGTGAGGTGTACCTCGCCACCTGCGGCCTCCGCCTTCAGGCGCGCCCCGAGCAGTACGTTCAGCCCGGTGGAGTCACAGAATTCGAGCAGGGAACAGTCGACCACCAGGCGCGTACGCCCGTCGTCGAGTGCCTGCTCGAGGGGTTCCCTCAACAGCTCGGCCGTGTGGTGATCCAGCTCACCTGCCGGAGTCACGATCTCGTTCCGGCCTTCGGTCCGCACTTCGACCTGAAGCCGGCCCCGGTTCGCGCTGCCGACCGTCCCGCGGTCCATGCCCGTCCCATTTCGCCGTCGTGTTCTTCTGCGTACTCGTCCTGCTCGTTGGCTGTCCCCGGTCGGACCGGGCACCGCCTGTCTGCACCCTAAGGGCGGATCAAGGCAGCGCGTAATGCTCTCGACAGCAGCAGAAGACTACGCCTTCTTCACACGCACGGGTAGCCGAACAACCCCCTGAACTGGTCTTATTCGGACATAAGGTACTTGCGAGTCCGCACTTCGAGCGGGTAGGGCTAGAGAAGACAGATCCGACCACCGCCCGCCCACCACCGGCTTTGGAGGCGCCGCTTCACCGCAGGAACACGTATCGGCATCGGCAGCCATATGCCGAGAACGATGGAGGAGACCATGTCACCCCGGCTCGACGAAACGCATACCCCTCATCGGCGGGACGCGTCGTCGACACTTCTGCCCGAGCATTCCGACAGCGAAACCGGAACCGCAGGCGCGGCGTCCGCCCTGCTGACCGAGACCGTCGTACCGACGGAGTCGGCCGAGCGCCCCGAGAGCCTCGCCGACCTCCCCGAGATCCCGCCATACCACCAGGTGGGACCGGTGGACGCCAGGGCTCTGTCGAAGACGCTCTTCGAGCGTCTCGAATCCCTCGAAGAGGGAACCCACGAGCACGCCTACGTCCGCAACACCCTGGTCGAGCTCAACCTCGCCCTGGTGAAGTTCGCGGCCTCCCGGTTCCGCACCCGCAGCGAACCGATGGAAGACATCATCCAGGTCGGCACGATCGGTCTGATCAAGGCCATCGACCGCTTCGAGCTCAGCCGCGGTGTGGAGTTCCCCACCTTCGCGATGCCGACGATCATCGGCGAGGTCAAGCGCTTCTTCCGCGACACGTCGTGGTCGGTGCGCGTCCCGCGCCGCCTCCAGGAGCTCCGCCTGGACCTGGCGAAGGCCGGCGACGAGCTGGCCCAGCAGCTGGACCGCTCCCCGACCGTCGCGGAACTCGCCGAGCGCCTCGGTATCAGCAAGGAAGAAGTCGTCGAGGGCATGGCCGCGAGCAACGCCTACACGGCGAGTTCGCTGGACGCCCAGCCCGAGGAGGACGACTCCGAGGGCGCGCTGGCCGACCGGATCGGCTACGAGGACAACGGCATCGAGGGCATCGAGTACATCGAGTCCCTCAAGCCCCTGATCGCTTCCCTCCCGACCCGCGACCGGCAGATCCTCTCGCTGCGCTTCGTCGCGAACATGACGCAGTCGGAGATCGGCGACGAACTCGGCATCTCGCAGATGCACGTCTCGCGCCTGCTCTCGCGCACGCTGGTCAAGCTCCGCAAGGGGCTGACCGTCGAGGAGTGACGGGAAGGGTGAGCGAGGAGTAATTCTCGTCACCTCCGTGTGGAGTCACGTACGTGAAGGGCTGCCCCAGGCCGTATCCGGGGCAGTCCTTCACTGCGTTGTACGAGGGCCGCCTACCCAGCGGATCACACCGCACGCACCCCGTCGCGCCAGACTTCCGCGACCAGCGGAACGCCCGGCCGGTAGGCCAGGTGCACATGGCTGGGCGCGTCCAGCAGCGCGAGGTCGGCCCGTGCCCCGACCGCGATCCGCCCCACGTCCTGGCGCCGCAGTGCCCGCGCACCGCCCGCCGTCGCGGACCAGAGGGCCTCGTCGGGGGTCATCCCCATGTCGCGAACCGCGAGCGCGATGCAGAACGGCATCGAGGACGTGAACGAGGACCCCGGGTTGCAGTCGGTCGACAGCGCCACGGTGGCCCCGGCGTCGAGCAGCCGCCGCGCGTCGGGCCACTGGGCACGGGTGGAGAACTCGGCCCCCGGCAGCAGTGTCGCGACGGTGTTCCCGTGCGCGAGCGCGTCCACGTCCGCGTCGGTGAGGTGCGTGCAGTGGTCGGCGCTGGCGGCGTCGAGCTCCACCGCGAGCTGGACGCCCGGCCCGTACGAGAGCTGATTGGCGTGGATGCGCGGCAGCAGGCCCTTCGCCTTCCCGGCCGTCAGGATCGCCCGCGCCTGGTCCCCGTCGAAGGCCCCCTTCTCGCAGAAGACGTCGATCCAGCGGGCGTACGGGGCGCAGGCGTCCAGCATCTCGCCGGTCACGAGGTCGACGTACCCGGCCGGGTCGTCCGCGTACTCCGGCGACACGATGTGCGCGCCGAGGTAGGTGACCTCCGACGTCTGGGCACTCGCGAGGCGCAGCGCGCGGGCCTCGTCCTCGACGGTCAGTCCGTAGCCGGACTTGGTCTCGAAGGTCGTGGTGCCCTGGCGCAGCGCCTCGCGGAGGTACTTGGCGAGGTTGGCGGCGAGTTCCTCGTCGGTCGCCGCGCGGGTGGCGGCGACGGTGGTGCGGATGCCGCCCGCCTCGTAGGGCCGGCCGGACATGCGGGCGTTGAACTCCTGCGTGCGGTCGCCGCCGAAGACGAGGTGGGAGTGGGAGTCGACGAAGCCGGGGATCGCGGCACGGCCCTGTGCGTCGTGGACGGTGTCGGCGGCCGGGGCGTCGGCGGCGGTGCCCACCCAGGCGATGCGGTCGCCCTCGATGACGACGGCGGCGTCCTCGACGAGGCCGAGGGGGCCGCCGGACCCCCGGGAGGGGTCGTTGGTGACGAGGCTGCCGAGGTTGCTGATGAGGGTGGTGGTGTTCGTCGTGGCACTCATCCCCGCATCCTCGCAGCGGGCCCGTCCCCCCGCTCACGCAGGTCGTGCCGGATGCGGGCCGCCCTGCCGCGTACGACCTCGGTCGGCAGACCGTCGTGCGGAGGCTCGTACGGCACGCTGCGGCACGGCCCGCACAGCCCGCCGGGCAGCGCGTCGGGCACCCCCGGCACCCCGCACCCGCTGCACTCCATGCACACCAACCCCTGGACGGGCCCCGGCAGTTCGGGCGGCATCTCGTTGATCAACCGCTGCTGCACGAAGCCGAAGGGGTGGCGTACGGGCCGGGGCAGCGCGAACGTCAGCGTCCACACGAACTGCGACTCGCTCATCCCCCGCTCGAACCACTCCCCCGCGAGTGGAGCGAGGGCTTCGCAGGACGCGGCGGAGAGGGGCAGTTGCGGCTCGGTGCGGGCGATCCGGGCCAGCGCCCGGTACCCGCGCCGCGCGGGCTCCTCGGGCTGCTCCGGCTGCTCCTTGCCACTCTCGGGAACGTCCTCGGAGAGGAAGGCACGCCACCAGTGCTCGGGGCGGGCGGTCCGGGAGAAGTGGGTGCGGGTGACCCGCCGGTATCCCTCCCTCTCGACGTGGACCTCCTCCCCGAACCGACGCAGGTGCCCGGCGGTCGAGAGGTATCGCAGGGCGGAAGCGACGGCCGCCTGCCCGTACCCCTCCATCTCCCGGGCGAGGGTCTTGATGCTGATGTCGGACCCGTCGGGGAGGAGGTCGATGTACCGGGCGACGGCCGCCTCACGCCTGGGCAGGTGTGCGAAGGTGCCGCCGTCGAACGGGAGTTGGTCGGGCGCGGACTTCTTCCCGTACCCGGGATTGGCCATCGGGTGGGCGGGAGCGTGGAGGGCACGACTAAGCTGCGCAACAGCCATGGGATCGACTCCTTGGAAGTCATGATCTGGTGGTCAGACCCCTGTGTGGTGCTGGTAACACCGCATGGGGGTCGTTCTGTTGTGACGCACGGTACACGCTCGCCACGCGTGGTCGCGACACGATCACGAAAAGTCATCTGACGCCGCGCGGCAGCGAGTTGGCGCCTTGCGCGCACACGCCGCGCGCACGCGAAGGGGTGGGTGGCGGGGAGGAGTCCCACCGTCCATTCCTAGTAAAGAGGTCTTGGGGGTCGGGGCTCGGAGCTCAAGCGCGGGTCTTCGTCCCGAAGGCCAACAGATGCGAGGACGCGGCGAGCAGTTCGGGGTACGGCTCGGCGAGGCGGGCGGCGGTGAGGGCCGAGGCGAAGAGCGACGAGTCGGCGACGGACTCGCCCGCGTACTGTTCGGTGGCCTTGAGCAGGGACCAGGCAGGGCCTTCGACGCCGTACACGGTGACAGTGTGCAGCCCGGCCTCGCGCATCTCCTGCTCCAAGAGCTGCGGGCTGTGGAAGTACGCCTCGGTGAAGCCGCGCTTTCCGTCGTGCACGTGGGTAGCGAGAATCTTCTCGATGTTCGCACGGATCGGCTCCCGGTCGAGGTGGGCGTACGCGGTGTGCTCGAAGAGGGAGGCGTACTGGTTGATGCCCGCCGCCGCGACCAGGCCGCCGGGGCGTACGACGCGGTACGCCTCGGTGAGTGCGCGGTGCCGGTCGGCGGCGTCAACGAGGTGGTACAGCGGGCCCATGACGAGGACGACGTCGTACGACTCGTCCCCGGCGCTCAAGTTCCGGGCGTCGCCCAACTCCACCGTGCAGCCGCATTCCTGGGCCTGTTCGACATGACGGCGCACCGGGTCGACGAGGTGTACGGCATACCCGTCGGCCACCAGCCAGGCAGCGTGCACGCCGGGGCCTCCGCCGACGTCGAGGACGCCGGCGGGGGCGGCGGGCAGGTGTCGCCGGAGCAGTTCCTGCGTCCGGACCATCTCCAGCCTGCCGTCGGCGGAGCCGGACAGCCGGGTGCTCTCGTCGATGGTCTTGGCGTAGAAGTCGAGAATGCCGGGAGCCACTGCCGGATTGGTCATGGCCGCATTCTGCCGCCCCGGCCAACGGTCGCGAGAGGGTTTGGCCATAAATTGACCGGTGGACCGGTCCGGGGGTTCCAGCGAGCAGGAGCGAGGGAGCAAAGATGGCAACCCTGAAGTACGAGCAGATCGCGGAAGCTCTGCGGGCACGGATCGCGGACGGGGAGTTCGAGCCGGGGGCACTTCTGCCGTCCGGGCGGGATCTCGCCGACCAGTGGTCGGTGTCACGTGCGACCGTCGTCAAGGCGATGGACGTGCTGCGCAACGACGGGCTCGTGGTGGCCCGCGCGGGTTCGGGTTTCACGGTTGCGGAAACCCCAGTCGCCCGCCCTGCGGGCAACCGCAAGTCCTCTTCCCGGATCGCGGGCGGCCTGCCCTTCCGGCGGCTGGGCAAGCCCGACTGGCAGGTTCCGCCCGGCCCGGTCGCCGATGCGCTCGGCCTGGCGGACGCCGAAGTCGCGTTGCGCCGCAGGCGACTTGTGATGTTTCCGGACGGTGGCGCGTTCACCCTGGTCACGGCGTGGTTCCCGTCGGACGTGGCGGACGCGGCACCACGCCTGAAGGAGGAGGGGCCATTGGCGGAAGGCACCACCCGCTATGTGGCACGCCAGACGGGTCGCACCCCGGAGCAGGGCACCGACGTGACGACCGCGCGGCTGGTCTCGGCCGACGAGGCGGAACTCCTGGGCGTCGAGACCCCTGCCGCCGCCGCTGTGGTGATCCACACCGCACGCGATGCAAAGGGCCGAGCCCTCGTCTGCGAGGAGGGCGTCACTCCCGCCGACCTCTGGCAGCGAGAGGAGCACTACTCGATGGGGTTGGATTCCTGAACCTCTCTTGACTGGACCGGTCCACCGGTCCAGTCTCGGGCATGCGGAGCGTGGCACATGAGGCCTACCCCTATCGCACACAAGGGAGTTGAGGATCGTGGAGGCACACGACGCAGTGGACCGGACGGCTTTCCCGGCCGGAGCGAGAACCGCAGAACCCAGCGCGGCCTGGCTCGCCGCCGCCGCCGACGATCCCGCCCAGGCATACACGGAGTGGGGAGAGCGCGGCGTCGCCCTCCTCCCCCTCGGCCGCCGTTTCGACGCCGTCCGCATCCCGGAAGTGCTGGTCCGCGCCGCGCTGCGCGCCCACGGGACCGTCGACGGGCCGATGGTCCTCGACCCCGGCAACGGCATGTACTACGCACTCGTACCGCCGCAGAGCACCGAGACGTGGGCCTGCGCGTTCGGCGCCTGCCTGGGGCGCGGCGCCCACCTCGGCGTCCCGCACCCCTCCCGGCTCGGGCCGCCGGGCGCGCACTGGGTGGTCCCCCCGTGCGCACACGAACCGTCGGTTCTCGCCACCGCCCGCATCGTGCGGGAACTGATCGAACTGGGCCGACGCGAGGTCGAGGGAGCCGCCGCTGTGCCCCGCGAGCAGTGCGGCTGGTGCAAGGAGGAGACCGGGCGGCCGGTGAAGGTCGGGCTCATCCACGGCGGGTCCGGCGGCGGGGGCGACGTCCACGCCTGTCCCGGATGCGTCGCGGCGCACCGGCTCATGGCCCTCGCCGACCACCCGGCCGACAGCGACGGCACGCCCCGCCGCGTACCCGGCCGGTCGTGATCCGCCCGAGTCGTCCGGGCACGTCGGTCCGTGCACGTCCCTCGTCGGGTGATGACGAACAGCTCCTCACTGCCTGGCAGCACACGGCCGAGGTCCGCTCCGACCCCGAGCTGCTGGCGGCACTGACCACGGATCACGGCGCGGACCACGGGCAGGTTCCCGACCCGCGGGAGGTCGGGTGACCGCAGGAGGTCGGGTGACCGCAGGAGGTCGGGTGACCGCGGGACGAGGCGATCGCGCCGCACCGCCCGCTCCGCGCGGGGAGTGTGAAGTCCGGTTCGCCGACGCGGCCGCGGCCAGGGATGGGACTGAGATGTCGAGTCCTCGCAGCCGCGACCCGCCCGCCAGATCAGCCGTGCAGCGCCCCGATCGAGGCCGCCAGTGCCCCGGCCGTGTCCGGAACCGCGGCGTGGACCCCGTCCCGGACCACCTGGCGTCCGCCGACGATCGTGTGGCGGACGTCCGCGCCCGTGGCGGCGAAGACGGCCGTTTCGGCGCCCAGTATCGGGACGGGCCCCGCCGTGCGGACGGTGTCCAGGGCGATGGTCGTGAGGTCGGCGAGCGCGCCCGGTTCGATCACTCCCGCATCCGGCCAGCCCAGCGCCGCGTGGCCGTCGGCGGAGGCGGCGCGCAGGAGGGCCGCCGCCGTCCAGTGGCCCCGGGTGCGGGAGCGCAGGCGTTCGTTCAGCTCCATCGCGCGGGCCTCTTCGAAGAGGTCGATCACGGCGTGGCTGTCGCTGCCGAGGGAGAGCGGCGAGCCGGCCCGCTGGAGCTGGACGGCCGGTCCGATGCCGTCGGCGAGGTCGCGTTCGGTGGTGGGGCACATGCAGGTGCCGGTGGAGGACGAACCGAGGAGCTTGATGTCCGCGTCCGTGAGGTGGGTGTTGTGGACGCCGGTGGTGTGCGGGCCCAGCACGCCGTGGTCGGCGAGGAGCCGGGTCGGGGTGCAGCCGTGGGCGGCCAGGCAGGCGTCGTTCTCGGCGGTCTGCTCGGAGAGGTGGACGTGGAGGGGGGCCTCGCGGTCCCGCGCCCACTGGGCGACCGTGGCCAGCTCGGCGGCGGGCACGGCGCGCACCGAGTGGATGGCGGCTCCGTGCCGTACGTTCGCAGAGTCCCGCAGCCCGGACACGCGTTCCGCCCAGGCCTGGGCCGTGCCGTCGGAGAAGCGGCGCTGGTGGGCGGTGGGGGGCTCGCCGAAGCCGGAGGAGAGATACGCCGCGTCCAGCAGGGTGAGGCGGATTCCGGCGTCCGAGGCGGCGGCGACCAGTGCCTCGCCCATCGCGTTGGGGTCGGCGTACGGGGTGCCGCCCGGGGCGTGGTGGACGTAGTGGAACTCGCCCACGGACGTGATGCCGGCCAGTGCCATCTCCGCGTACACGGCGCGCGCGAGGGCGTGGTACGAGTCGGGGGTGAGGCGGGAGGCGACGCCGTACATGACCTCGCGCCAGGTCCAGAAGGTGCCGGAGCCCACCTGGACCGTGGAGCGCAGCGCCCGGTGGAAGGCGTGCGAGTGGGCGTTGGCGAGGCCCGGGAGGGTCAGGCCGCGCAGGGCGGTCGCGGCCGGTGGCGGCACCGCGACCCCGGTACGGACGGAGGAGATGCGGCCGTCGTCGAAGACGTCGACCAGCACGCCCGGCTCCACGTGGGTGCCGAGCCAGGCGTGTTCCAGCCAGTAGGTCGTCATGCGCAGGCGAGACCTTCCGTGACGTCGGCGAGTGCGAGCACCCCGGCGACGCAGTCGTCCTCGGCTGCGTACTCCGCCGGGGAGTGCGAGACGCCGGTGGGGTTGCGTACGAACAGCATGGCGGTCGGTACGGAGGCGGAGAGGATTCCGGCGTCGTGTCCGGCGCCGGTGCCGAGCACGGGGATGCCGGGACCCAGGAGGCGGGCGAGTTCGTCGCGCAGGGCGTGGGCGAACTCCACGACGGGGGTGAAGGACTCCCGGACGATCCTGAGGTCGATGCCGGCCCTGGCGGCGCCCTGCCGTGCGGCGGCCTCGATGCCCGCGACGACCTCGTCGAGGGTGTCCTGGTCGGCGGCGCGGGAGTCGAGCCAGCCCCTGACGAGGGAGGGGATGGCGTTGACGCCGTTCGGCTCGACGGAGACCTTGCCGAAGGTGGCGAGGGCGCCGGTGAACTCGGCCTGCGCGCGGGCGGCGAGGACGGTCTCCGCGTACGTCACCATGGGGTCGCGGCGGTCGGCGAGACGGGTGGTGCCCGCGTGGTTGGCCTCGCCGTGGAAGTCGTACCGCCAGCGGCCGTGCGGCCAGATGGCGGAGGCGAGGCCCACCGGGTTCGCCGTGATGTCCAGTGCGCGGCCCTGCTCGACGTGCAGTTCGACGAACGCGCCGATGCGGGCGAGGCGTTCGGGGTCGGCGCCGAGGGTGGACGGGTCGTGACCGGCCGCCTCCATCGCCTGCGGGAGGGTGATGCCGTCGCCGTCGCGCAGCCCGTACGCCTTCTGGGGCGTCAGCTGTCCGGCGGCGAGCCGGGACCCCACGCAGGCCAGCCCGAACCGGGCCCCCTCCTCGTCACCGAAGTTGGTGACGGCGACCGGCCTCGTGAACTCCGCTCCCCTGCGGCGGAGTTCGTCGAGCGCGGCGAAGGACGAGACGACCCCGAGGGGGCCGTCGAAGGCGCCGCCGTCGGGCACGGAGTCCAGGTGCGAGCCGATGACGACGGCGTCCCCGGCGAGCGGGTCGCCCTGCCAGGCCCACTGGTTGCCGTTGCGGTCGAGTTCGTAGGTGAGCCCGCGCGCCTTCGCCTGCGCGCGGAACCAGGCCCGGCAGTCGGCGTCGGCGGCGGTCCAGGCGTAACGGCGGTAGCCGCCCGAGGACTTGTCCCGGCCGAGGGGCAGCAGGTCCGCCCACATGGTGTGGAAACTGTCGCCGCCGGTGGCTGCGGGTGCGGATGTGGCGGCGGGTCCCACTGCCCGCGCGCCGCCTGTACCTCCCGTGCCTCCCGTGCCGGGTGCGTCCGTGCTCACGCGTCGCCGTCCTCGCGCATCGGGACGCGTACGCCCTGGGCTTCGGCGGTCTTCTCGGCGATGTCGTAGCCCGCGTCGACGTGCCGGATGACGCCCATGCCGGGGTCGTTGGTCAGGACGCGGCGGATCTTCTCGCCCGCGAGCTCCGTGCCGTCGGCGACGGACACCTGGCCGGCGTGGATCGAGCGGCCCATGCCGACGCCGCCGCCGTGGTGGATGGACACCCACGAGGCGCCGGAGGCCACGTTCACCATGGCGTTCAGCAGCGGCCAGTCGGCGATGGCGTCGGAGCCGTCGAGCATGGCTTCGGTCTCGCGGTACGGGGAAGCCACCGAGCCGCAGTCGAGGTGGTCGCGGCCGATGGCGAGCGGCGCGGCGAGGGTGCCGTCGGCGACCATGTTGTTGAAGAGTTCGCCCGCCTTGTCGCGTTCCCCCTGGCCGAGCCAGCAGATGCGCGCCGGGAGGCCCTGGAAGTGGACGCGCTCGCCGGCCATCTTGATCCAGCGGTGCAGCGATTCGTTCTCCGGGAAGAGCTTGAGCAGTTCGCGGTCCGTCTTGTGGATGTCGGACGCCTCGCCGGACAGCGCGGCCCAGCGGAACGGGCCCCTGCCCTCGCAGAACAGCGGGCGGATGTACGCCGGAACGAAGCCGGGGAAGTCGAACGCGCGTGAGTAGCCCGCGAGTCGGGCCTCGCCGCGGATCGAGTTGCCGTAGTCGAAGACCTCGGCGCCGGCGTCCATGAAGCCGACCATCGCCTCGACGTGCCTGGCCATCGACTCGCGGGCCCGCTGGGTGAAGTCGGCCGGCTTCTCGGCGGCGAGGGCCGCCATGTCGTCGAAGTCGACGCCGACGGGCAGGTAGGCGAGCGGGTCGTGGGCGGAGGTCTGGTCCGTCACGATGTCGACGGGCGCACCTTCGGCGAGCATGCGAGGGAGGATCTCGGCGGCGTTGCCGAGGAGGCCGATGGAGAGCGGGCGGCGGGCGTCACGGGCCTCGACGGCGAGCTGGAGGGCGTGCTCCACGGAGTCGGCGCGTACGTCCAGGTACTTGTGCTCGATGCGGCGCTCGATGGCGCGCGGGTCGACGTCGACACAGATCGCGACGCCGTCGTTCATCGTCACGGCGAGCGGTTGCGCGCCGCCCATGCCGCCGAGGCCGGCGGTGAGGGTGATGGTCCCGGCGAGGGTGCCGCCGAAGCGCTTGGCGGCGACGGCGGCGAAGGTCTCGTACGTGCCCTGGAGGATGCCCTGGGTGCCGATGTAGATCCACGAGCCGGCGGTCATCTGCCCGTACATGGTGAGGCCGAGCTGCTCCAGGCGCCGGAACTCCTCCCAGTTCGCCCAGTCGCCGACCAGGTTGGAGTTGGCGATCAGGACGCGCGGGGCCCACTCGTGGGTCTGCATCACTCCGACCGGGCGGCCGGACTGGACGAGCATCGTCTCGTCCTGCTTGAGGGTCTTCAGGGTGCGCACCATGGCGTCGAAGGAGCGCCAGTCGCGGGCGGCCTTGCCGGTGCCGCCGTAGACGACGAGTTTGTCGGGGTGCTCGGCGACCTCGGGGTCCAGGTTGTTCTGGAGCATGCGCAGGGCGGCTTCCTGCTGCCATCCCAGGGCGCTGAGCTCCGTACCGCGCGGGGCTCGTACGGGTCGGGGTCCTGACATGGGTGCCTCCTGATCGCGGGCATGAGGTTGTTATTCACATCCTGGCCATCTGAATAGGTCTAGTCAACACCCGCGCCGACGAGTCCCAGGCCCGGCACGGGAACTTCGCGCCGCTCCCCGGGACTCGGCGGGCCGCCCGCTCGGCGCGAGCCCCCGGGCGTGACGGCCGCCTCGGCACCCCCTGCGGCGGACGCACGCGACACACGGGGGCCGACACACTAGTGCGGAACCTGCCCCTCCGTTGGAATATGCCGGAACTCACCGTTCCTGCACGGCAGTTGCGTAATCTCACCCCATCGAGCGAACCCGGAGAGGACCCGGGGAGGGGAGTTCTGCGTGTCCGGAATCGACGCGTGCCTGGTCGAAGCGATGCAGTTGCCCGGAGCACGCGGGGCGGCCCTCGTCGACTGGACCAGCGGACTCGCCCTGGGGACCGCGGGCGAGGCGGCGGGCGGAGACGGCGAGACCGCGGCCGCCGAGTCCGCCGAGCTGGCCCGGATGGCGGCGGAGCACGGCACGTTCGCCCCCGGGGGCGGCCAGGACAAGGGCCTGCCCGTCGAGGACGTCATCATCACCACCCGCACCGACTACCACCTCCTGCGGTACGTCGAGACCTCGTTCGAGAGCAGCGTCTTCCTCCACCTCTGGCTCGACCGCGACCAGGGCAACCTCGCCCTCGCCCGGCTGCGCCTCGCCGACCTCGCCGAACGGCTGGTACTGGGATGAGCACAGCGACCCTGGGGGACGCCTCGCCCTCCCTCTCCCCGATGCTCGCCCGGCTCGCCGAGGAACGCGCCACCGGCGCCCTGCTGCGCGACCACGGCACGCTCTACCTCCTGGACGGGCAGGTCGTGCACGCCGAGAGCCCCGCCGCCCCCGGCCTCGACGTGCTCCTCGCCGACCGGCTGCCCCGCGAGGGCTGGCAGGAGGCGTTCGACCGGGCGGGGCCGTACGGCAGGGTCGGCCGCTTCCTGGTCGACAGCGGGCGTCTCGCGGACGGCGAGCTCGAACTCGCCCACCTGGGAGCCCTGTTCGACGCGGCGTACTTCGCGCTCGCGCCGGGCAGCGGCCCGACCCGGTTCCGGCACGGCGTCGCGCACTGGCTGGGCCCGGTGCGGCCGGTCTCCGCACGCCTGGTGGCCCGCGAATGCCTGCGCAGGCGAGAACTGCTGGACACGCTGTGGCCGTACCCGGACACCGACAGCTCCCCCGTCGTACGCGAGGACCTGGACGCTCCCGCGCCCGTCACCCGGCGCCAGCGGGACGTGCTCGACCTGGCCGACGGGACGCGCACCCCGCCCGACATCGCGCGGGCGCTCGGCAGGCCCGCGTTCCACACGCTGATCGACGTACGGCGGCTGGCGGCGGCCGGCGCGGTGACGACGCCCCGCGAGGAGACCGGGCCGGCCCCCGTCGCCGTACCGCGCTGGGTGGCGGACGTGTCGCAGGACCCGGACATCGCCCTGCTGCGCAGACTCCGCAACGCACTGGAGGCCCTGTGACGACCGCGGGGGCCGCGAGGCCCCGCACGACCGCGAGAACGGAGAGGCATTCACGGTGAGACGCGCCCTTCGCACCCGGACCGTACGGGCCGCCGACAAGCGCACGGAGAGGAGGCCGCCGATGCCGCAGTCCAGACCTCCCGACCCGGAGGTCCTGGCGGAGCTCCGGCGGTTGCGGGCCCGCCTCCCTTCGCTGACGGGAGCCGTCGCCGCGAGCGTCGACGGCCTCGTCCTGGCCGGGGACACCGCACCCGGTGTCGAGCCGGAGGGCGTCGCGGCCCTCACCGCCGCCGCGCTCGGCGTCTCCGTGCGGCTCGCCGACGCCACTGGTCAGGGCGACTTCAGGGAACTCCTCGTGCGGGGCGCCGAAGGGTACGTCGCTACGTACGCCGCCGGCGGCTCGGCCGTCCTCACGCTGCTCGCCGAACCCCGCGTCAACGTGGGACGGCTGCACCTGGAGGCGCGCCGGACCGGCGCCCGCATCGGCGAACTCGTCGACCGTACGAACCGGACGCACCCGCCGCCCGGGACCGGCGCCACCGCCCCCACGACCCGCCCCGCGGAACCCGGCGCCTGAGCCACCACAGCCCTTTTTGACACACCCGTTCACCACACCGAAGGAAGTGCGTACCTCATGGCCAACACCGAAGCCGCCCTCAAAGAGATCATGACCAGCATCGAGGGGACCATCGGCGTCGCCCTCGTCGACTACACCAGCGGCATGGCCCTGGGCACCGCGGGCGGCAGCAAGGAACTCGACCTGACGGTCGCCGCCGCCGGCAACACCGACGTCGTGCGCGCCAAGGTCCGCACGATGGAGCACCTCGGCCTCAACGAGGACATCGAGGACATCCTCATCACCCTGGGCACCCAGTACCACATGATCCGGCTGCTCAGGGGGCGTGGCACCAACGGCCTGTTCCTCTACGTGGCGCTCGACAAGGGCCGCGCGAACCTGGCGATGGCACGGCACCAGCTCCGCAAGATCGAGAACGAGCTGGAGGTCTGAGGCGGCAGCGGGTGGGGCGCGCCCCGGGGCCCCACGCCCCACGCCCCACCCGTCACCTGAGCACCCCGAACGCTGCGGAGGCCCCGACAACCCCCGCAGCCCCACCGCCACCGGGGTGGCCCGTACGCCGACGTCACCGGGCCGTCCCCCGGCCCCCGCCACCGGGGTGGCCCGCACGCAGCGGTCGCCGGTCGTGCGCCTCCCCGGTGTCCCGCAGGTACCGCCCGCCGCCCCCGGTTCACTCCACGAACAGGCCGCGCGCGCTCGCCCGTGCGTCGAACTCCTCCAGCCGCGCCTGCGCCTGCGGCAGCCCGTCGCACATCGCCTCCAGCAGCACCCGCCCCAGCAGCATCGGCGCGCACGCCGTGTCGAAGGCGAGTCCGGTGCCGACCGCCGCCGGGATCAGCAGGTCGCTGTGCCCGGCCACCGGCGCGAACGCGGAGTCCGCGACCGTCACCACGGTCAGCCCCTGCTCCCGTGCGTAGGCCAGTGCCTCGACCACTTCCCTCGGGTGACGCGGCAGGGCGAAGCACAGGAGTACCTCCGCACCCGCCCGCCGGGCCGCGTCGATGCGGTCGGCGAGCATCGAACCGCCCTCGTCCAGCAGCCGCACGTCCGGGTGCACCTTCGCCGCGAAGTACGCGAAGCCGCGCGCCTGCGAGGACGCGGCGCGCAGCCCGAGCACGGGCAGTACCGCCGACGCGGCGAGGAGCCGGCCCGCCCGTTCGACGGGGGCCGGGTCGGCCAGCAGTTCGGCGAGGTGCCGCAGGTTCTCGATCTCCCCCAGCACCGCCTGCTGGTACTCGTTGTACGAGACGGCCTCCTCGTCGGCGGCGCTCGCGGGTGCGACCTCCCGCAGGTGCCTGCGCAGTGCCGGATACCCGTCGAAGCCGAGCGCGACCGCGAACCGGGTCACCGACGGCTGGCTGACCCCCGCCAGTTCCGCCAGCTCCACGCTGGAGAGGAACGGCACGTCGGCTGCCCCGCGCACCATGCTGTGCGCGATGCGCCGCTGGGTGGGCGTGAGCCGCCGCCCCTCGAAGAGCTGGTGAAGCCTGGCGGCGGGGCTGCTGTCGCTCATCCCGTCGTCTCCTGTCTCGGTGATTGCACGCTCGGGCGATTCCACCATCCGGTCCGTGTCGCGGTCCGGCCGATCCCACGATCCGGTCGGTGCGACGGCCCGGCACGTCACGATCCGGTCCGCGACCGGTTGCGGGCGGACCGGACCACGCAGATCTATTCATCCACCCGAAGTCCTGCATGACCATATACAGACCGTCCCGGGGGTGGGCCGCAGGGGGAAGACGGGGGTTAGCCCCAATGCCGGGGTCAACGGCGCTCCGTACCGTCGAAGCATGGAAGCATCCAGCCGGGCCCGCGATCCCGAGCTCAAGAAGGACCTGGACGCCACCGTGGACGCCCGCCGGGAGCTCGGGGCGGACTACGAGACGGCGCTGGTCGAATCGTTCCTGGAGAAGGTCGAGCAGCGGCTCGACTCCACGGTCGACCGCCGGGTGCGCCGGCAACTGGCCGAACAGCAGATGGCCGTCGCGCGGGACGCCTCCCGTCCCGCCAGGGCCTCGTCGGGGGACGGCGGGTTCGGCGAGAGGTTCGGGTTCGCGATCATCTCGCTGATCCTGGCGATACCGCTGTCCGCGATCGGGGTGGCGAACGCCGGCCTGCCGGGTCTGCTCGTCGCGTGGGCGGGCATCCTCGCCGTCAACACGGTGCACGCGGCAGGCGGGTGGCCCTGGCAGCCACCCGGTCGCGGCCGGGAGCGGGTGTCCGACTGGGAGGGCTGACCGCCGCCCGTCGACGCCCCGGCGGTACGCACCGCGGGCACCGCACGGAGCAGGCTGACGCGGGGACCGCCGCACCCCGGCTGCCCGGGGGCGGGACGACGGCGGTCCCCGCGGGGACACGGCCGCCCGGGGTCAGGACCGGGCGCTTGCGTGTCCGTGGCGTCCGCGGAGGTCCGGGAGCCGCTCCGGTGGTCCGTGACGCCGATGACCATCACTGTGCCGGGGGCATGTTAAGCGCGTGCTGCGCGAGCGTGTCCTGCCCGTACCGTTCGCACGAAGTCCGCGCCTCGCGCCTGCGCGAACTGCCGCCCCGCACCGCGCCCCGCCGGAAACCCCGCGGATCGCGGAACCGGAACCGTGCGGCCCTCTTCGCGGCTCCCGGCCGGGCCGGCACCGGAGCCTCGTCCGTCCTCCCGGCCGCGTCGGGCCCGGCCGGGAGGGCGGACGCCCGCTCACTGCTCCGGACGCGCCAGGTACGCCAGCAGGTCCTGCCTGCTCACCACGCCCGTCGGCTTGCCTTCGACCAGCACGATCGCCGCGTCCGCGCCGCCCTTGCCGCCGAGTACCGCCATCAGGTCCTCCACCGGCTCGCCGGAGCCGACCTGCGGCAGCGGGGCCGACATGTGCCTGTCCAACGAGTCGCCGAGCGAGGCACGTTGGGCGAAGAGCGCGTCCAGCAGCTCCCGCTCCACGACCGACCCGATGACCTCGGCGGCCATCACGTCCGGGTGGCCCGCGCCGGGCTTCACGATCGGCATCTGCGAGACGCCGTACTCGCGCAGCACCTCGATGGCCTCGCCGACGGTCTCCTCCGGGTGCATGTGCACGAGGTGCGGCATGGACCCGCCCTCCTTGAACTGGAGCACGTCGCCGACCCTGGCCGGGTGGTCGCCCTCGCCGAGGAACCCGTACGAGGCCATCCACTCGTCGCTGAAGATCTTGCTCATGTAGCCGCGTCCGCTGTCCGGCAGCAGAACGACCACGACGTCGTCGGGACCGAGCCGCTCCGCCACCCGCAGCGCGCCCACGACCGCCATGCCGCAGGAGCCGCCGACGAGCAGCCCCTCCTCCTTGGCGAGCCGGCGCGTCATCTGGAACGAGTCCTTGTCGGACACCGCGACGATCTCGTCCGTCACGCTCTTGTCGTACGCGGACGGCCAGAAGTCCTCACCGACGCCCTCGACGAGGTACGGACGCCCCGAGCCGCCCGAGTACACCGAGCCCTCCGGGTCGGCGCCGACGACGGTGACCTTCCCGCCGCTGACCTCCTTGAGGTACCGGCCGGTGCCGGAGATCGTGCCGCCGGTGCCGACGCCCGCGACGAAGTGGGTGATCCTCCCGTCCGTCTGCTCCCAGAGCTCGGGGCCGGTCGTCTCGTAGTGCGAGCGCGGGTTGTTGGGGTTGCTGTACTGGTCGGGCTTCCAGGCGCCCGGCGTCTCCTGGACCAGCCGGTCGGAGACGTTGTAGTACGAGTCGGGGTGCTCGGGGTCGACGGCCGTGGGGCAGACGACGACCTCCGCGCCGTACGCACGCAGCACGTTGATCTTGTCGAGGGACACCTTGTCGGGGCAGACGAAGATGCACTTGTAGCCCTTCTGCTGGGCCACGATCGCCAGACCGACACCGGTGTTGCCGGACGTCGGCTCGACGATGGTCCCGCCGGGCTTGAGCGCCCCGCTCTCCTCCGCGGCCTCGATCATGCGGACGGCGATCCGGTCCTTCACGGAGCCGCCCGGGTTGAAGTACTCGACCTTCGCCAGAACGGTCGCCTGAATGCCTTCGGTCACTCTGTTCAGCTTCACCAGCGGGGTGTTGCCGACGAGGCTGATCATCGAGTCGTGAAATCGCACGTCTTCTCCGGGGTCTCCGTGATGGTGCGGCCCAGCCTAGGCCCGTGCGGACCGCCCTTCCACCACTGGTATTCACCGTTCGGCGTGATTGAGCGACACCCGGTAACGGGCAGTTAGCAGGAGTACGGACAGACATCCGCACGGACGTTCCAGCGCGCAAGGTTCTTCGAGGAGGTGGCTGCGACTGTGTCGAGGGCGAGGGTGGCACGACGGATCGCCGCGGGCGCGGCGTACGGCGGCGGCGGCATCGGGCTCGTCGGGGCCGCCGCGCTCGGCCTGGTGATCGCCGAGGTGCAGCTGGCGAAACGGTCGGTGGGCGGCGGGGTCGCCCCGATCGCCCCACCGGCCGACGGGCTGTACGGGACGGCCTTCGCGGGCCGTACGGACCTCCCCGCGCTGCGCCTGGGCGTGCTCGGCGACTCCACGGCGGCGGGCCAGGGCGTACGGCGCGCGGGGCACACGCCGGGCGCGCTGCTCGCCTCCGGTCTCGCGGCGGTCGCCGAGCGTCCGGTGGAGCTGCGCAACGTGGCCCTGCCCGGCGCGATGTCCGACGACCTGGACCGCCAGGTCTCACTGCTCGTACGGGACCCGCTCAGCCCTCCGGACGTGTGCGTGATCATGATCGGCGCGAACGACGTGACGCACCGGATGCCTCCCACGCAGTCGGTACGCCATCTGGCCACGGCGGTCCGCAGGCTGCGCACCGCCGGTGCGGAGGTCGTCGTCGGGACCTGCCCTGACCTGGGCACGATCGAGCCGGTCTACCAGCCGCTGCGCTGGCTGGCCCGCCGGGTCTCGCGGCAGCTGGCCGCCGCGCAGACGATCGGCGTGGTCGAACAGGGCGGACGCACCGTCTCCCTCGGCCACCTCCTCGGCCCGGAGTTCGAGGCCAATCCGAGGGAACTGTTCGGCCCGGACAACTACCACCCGTCCGCCGAGGGGTACGCGACGGCGGCCATGGCCGTTCTCCCCACCCTGTGTGCGGCGCTCGGACTGTGGCCGGAATCCGACCGGCTGGACGGCTCCCGCGACGAGGGCATGCTGCCGGTGGCGCGGGCCGCGGCGGAGGCCGCGGCGGAAGCGGGCACGGAGGTCACGGGCGCCCGCGCCCCGTGGGCCCTCCTCAAGCACCGCAGGCGCCGCCGCATCCCGGCGGCCCCGGACCCGGCCCAGCCGTCGTCGGCAGGACACTGAACGAAGCCCCGTGTCGCGGGCGGGGCGCGCCCCCGCCCGCCCACTCACCCGCCCGCAACCCTCCGCCCAAGCCCCGCCGCCACCTGAGCGCCCGCTTAGAATTGCGGCCCGCATCACACCGCCCACCCGGTGACCCCACCCGGTACGGACCGGTAACTTCGAAACAAGCCCGCCCAGTTCACTCGCCCCCGTATCCCCAGGAGCCCCGATGCCCGAAGCCGTCATCGTCTCGACCGCCCGCTCCCCCATCGGCCGCGCCTTCAAGGGCTCGCTCAAGGACCTCCGCGCCGACGACCTCACCGCGACCATCATCCAGGCCGCCCTCGCGAAGGTTCCCGAGCTGGACCCGCGCGACATCGACGACCTGATGCTCGGCTGCGGCCTCCCCGGCGGCGAGCAGGGCAACAACCTGGGCCGCGTCGTCGCCGTGCAGATGGGGATGGACCACCTCCCCGGCTGTACGGTCACCCGCTACTGCTCCTCCTCCCTCCAGACCTCGCGGATGGCACTGCACGCCATCAAGGCGGGCGAGGGCGACGTCTTCCTCTCGGCCGGCGTCGAGATGGTCTCCCGCTTCACCAAGGGCAACTCCGACTCGCTCCCGGACACGCACAACCCGCTGTTCGCCGACGCCGAGGCCCGTACCGCGGCCGTCGCCGAGCAGGAGGGCGCCACCTGGCACGACCCCCGCGAGGACGGCCTGGTGCCCGACGCGTACATCTCCATGGGGCAGACCGCGGAGAACCTGGCCCGCCTCAAGGGCGTCTCGCGCCAGGAGATGGACGAGTTCGGCGTCCGCTCGCAGAACCTCGCCGAGGAAGCGCTCAAGAACGGCTTCTGGGAGCGGGAGATCACGCCGGTCACCACCCCGGACGGCACGGTCGTCAGCAAGGACGACGGCCCGCGCGCCGGCGTCACCCTGGAGGGCGTCCAGGGCCTGAAGCCCGTCTTCCGCCCCGACGGCCGGGTCACCGCGGCCAACTGCTGCCCGCTCAACGACGGCGCCGCCGCCCTCGTGATCATGTCCGACACGAAGGCCGCCGAGCTGGGCCTGACCCCGCTCGCCCGCATCGTCTCCACCGGCGTCTCGGGGCTGTCCCCCGAGATCATGGGCTACGGTCCGGTCGAGGCCAGCAAGCAGGCGCTGAAGCGCGCCGGGCTGACCGTCGGCGACATCGACCTCGCGGAGATCAACGAGGCGTTCGCCGCCCAGGTCATCCCGTCCTACCAGGACCTGGGACTCGACCTGGACAAGGTCAACGTGAACGGCGGCGCCATCGCGGTCGGCCACCCCTTCGGCATGACCGGCGCCCGCATCACCGGCACGCTCATCAACAGCCTGCAGTTCCACGACAAGCAGTTCGGCCTGGAGACGATGTGCGTCGGCGGCGGCCAGGGCATGGCCATGGTCATCGAGCGCCTCAGCTGATCACGCCGCACCACCACCGCACGGCCGACGACGCCGGCACCACGGCGGCACGACAGCCGTACGACCGCACCACCACGGGGCGCCTCCGGCACGCAAGCCGGGGGCGCCCCCGTGTGGAACAGCTCACGAATCCCCCCAATCAGCGCGCGCGCCGCTTCCGCGAAGCGCACAATCGACTGAGCGCACCGGAGCACCACACGCTCCCCCGCGCCCCGTGAACCGCCTCGCGTCCCTGCCGTGACCCAATCTCCCCCAGGATGTGACCTGTCTCCCCGGGGAACCGGATTCCCGCAGGTCAAAGCTGTACGGGAGCAAATGGCCAGGACCAAAGACCTGTCCGTTTCATGACGTTATGCACTGACGGCGAGCAGAGGCACACGGGAAGCTGAGGTAGGAAGTCCGGGGGATCGGTCGGGGGACCGATGCCGTCAGGGCGCACCCGCACGGAGCGCCCGGGGGATCGCAACGAATTCAGGAGTACGTCAGTGAGCGCCATGTCTGTTGCCCTGCTGCTCGCCACCACTGCCACCGCAGTCGTGGGCGGCGCCGTCCTGCACACCGTTCGCGGACTCCACCAGGAGGTTGCCGCCCTGCGCGCCGAACGTGCGGCCGACCGCATCCGGGCCGCCGAGCTGCGGCACCGGGACGCGCTCGCCGCACTCCCCCACCAGACCCGTACCAGCGAGTCCCCGCTCACCCCGGCCGCCGAGATACGGGCCGCGGTGAGCGAGGCGCTGGCCGAGGAGCGGGAGCGCGAGCTGGCCGAGGCGAGGGCGTTCTGGGCCGCGCAGGAGGCCCGTGACGCCGCGGACGCCCCGTCGCTGCTCGGCGGCCTCACCGGCACCGAGGACCTCTCGTACTACCTGCCGGGGACGAACGACTTCCTGGCGGCCGACTTCGCGACGGCCTTCGAGGACGGCGAGTTCCACAAGCTGCTGGAGCGCGCCCAGGAACGGGTCGACGCGGAGGACGCAGCCGAGGACGACGAGGACGAACTGCTGGAGGACTCCGCCGAACTGGCCGCCGCCCGCCGCCGCCACCCCTCGCACCCCGACTTCGTCCCGCGTCCGGCGAACGGCTCCGTCGACCACGACTCGACGATGCGCCGCCTGGAAGAACTGGCCGCGGAGCGCGTGATCCTCTCCGACATCCGTCCGGGCCCGCTGGGCACCCTCGACGTGTACGTCTTCACCGACGGCACGACGCTGGGCATGACCCCCGGCCACCGCGAGACGGCGGAGCTGCTGGGCCAGGCGCTGCGCGACGGGAAGCCCCCGGTGCTGATGGGCGGCTCCAGCCTGTCGGGCGCGTACGCACTGACCTTCTCCTGCGGCGACGAGAGCGTCTACATCCTCGCGGACCGCGTCATCGCGTCGTCCCCGGAATAGCCGGACGCCCCAGGGCCCCTACAGCCTCTTCTCCACCGCCTCCACCAGCGCCACGGCCTCGTCCAGGGAACCGGACGGGGCCGTTCCGATGACCAGCGCCAAATCTCTCCCGGCGACAGCCAGTTGATCGGCGACGGCGAAGACCCCCGCGTCCCGCAGTTCGGCCGGCTGCCGCCCGGGGAACTCGATCCGCTGTGCCCGCAGCGCGAATTCCCTGGCCAGCGCCAGCGCTTCGGCGGCGGCGCCGCGCCGCAGTCTGCTCTCGGGGAGGGCCCGCAGCCGGTCGGTGAGCCGCTCCAGGGCGGTCAACAGGGGTGTCGTATCAAGCACGTCGCGACCCTACGCGCCTCCCCGGGCCTGTTGCCAACGGGCGAACGCTCAGGCACGGTGGCGTGAAGGACCAGCACGCGCAACGCCTCCGGAGGCGCCGATGTCCCAAGTCTTCTCCGAAGAGACCCACCGCAATCTGCTCTCCCGCATCCCACAGTGCACCGGTCGTGAAGTGTCCGACTGGCTGCGCGCCGTCGACGACGGCCCCTCCCTCTTCCGCTTCGAGGAAAAGGTGAGCTGGCTCCGCAGCGAGCACAACCTCGCGCACGGTCACGCCAAGGCGATCATCCACGAGTACGACCTCAGGCGAGCCGCCCGCAAGTTCCGGTAAACGGGCACACCCCTCCGACAAGGACCCCCGCCCCTACTCACCCGACCCCTCGACACGCGAAAGGGCCCGCAGACCGCCGAAAACGGTCTGCGGGCCCTTTCCGTACGCCGGGCCTGCTAGTCGTCGCCGCTCAGGATCGCGACGAGCCGCAGCATCTCCAGGTAGATCCACACCAGGGTCATGGTGAGGCCGAAGGCCGCCAGCCAGGACTCCTCGCGGGGAGCGCCGTAGGCGACGCCGTCCTCGACCTGCTTGAAGTCCATGGCGAGGAAGAACGAGCCGAGCAGCACGCCCACCACGCCGAACAGGATGCCCATGCCACCGCTGCGGAAGCCGAGGCCGTCACCGCCGCCGAACACCATGAACAGCAGGTTCACGGCGGTGAGCACCATGAAGCTGATCGCGGCGATCATCACGAAGCGGGTGAAGCGGGCCGTGACCCGCACGATGCGGGTCTTGTACAGCACGAGCATGGTGGCGAAGACCGCCATCGTGCCCAGCACCGCCTGCATGGGCGCGCCGGGCACCCACTGGTTGACGTAGTTGCTGATCGCGCCGAGGAAGAGGCCCTCGAAGCCGGCGTACGCCAGGATGACCGGCGGCATCGGCTTGCTCTTGAACGCCTGGATCAGGCCGAGCACCATCGCGACGAGCGCCGCGCCGATGGCCAGACCCAGACCCATGTCGGTCACCCAGGCGACGGTCGCGCCCGCGACCACGACGCCGAGCGTGATCGCCGTACGGGTGACGACGTCGTCCATCGTCATCACGCTGCCGCGCGGCGGCGCCACTGGGGCGCCGTACTGGTCCTGCTGTGCGTACGGGTTCGTCGCGTACGGGTTCTGCGCGTCCTGGGCGTACGGGTTGCCCTGAGTCCCGACGGCGGGGCCCCCGGCCTGCGGCTGCTGCGCGTTGAAGCCCGCGTAGCCGTTGTCGCGGCTGAACCCCCGTCGCGAGAAGACCGGGTTGCTGCTCCTCATCTCACTCCTCCATGGCCACCGTGTGCGACCTTGCTGTCAAGAGTAATGGGGTCGCAAAGAAAGCACCCCTGTACCAGAGGAGGATCTTTCCCCCGGATCATGAACAACGCACGACGGACCCGGGATGTTCCACCCTCCCGCGGGACCCCCCGCCGGGCGGACGTGTCCCCGGCCGGGCTTTTCGGCGGGGGCCTGAAGGAGGGTGCGCGAATGTGCCCGGAACCGGACTCGAACCGGTACGCCCCCGAGGGGCAGCGAGGTTTAAGCTCGCCGTGTCTGCATTCCACCATCCGGGCAGGCCGCGCGGCCGCGACAATGGCTCAGAGCCTATCCGCAGAGGTCGCCCGAACAGCGGGGGATCGATCCAACGCTGTCTTATTTTATGGGCGCTTGATGGAGCGTCAGTACACGGACCAGGTCATCGGCACATGCCGGGGCGGGTACGGAGGCGTACCGTCCGGTGTCGGAGCGTGCACGGGATTGACGGAAACTCGACGTCTTGTGCCCAGGTGGCGGACTGTCCAGCGTCCGGGAACGCCCTCAGGGTCGCCGTCATACCTGAGGAGGACCGCGGTGGGCGCGGGTCAGACCCGAGTCGGCCCCCGGAACGGGCACGCGGACTGATTCGGGAACGTAAAAGCGACGTGAGGATGGGAAGCGTCCCCCCGAAGCGTCTCGACAGGAGCACCACCGTGACCACGTTCCCCCACGCCACGCACCGCACCACCACGGTCGCCGCCCGCGCCACCGAGCTGTCCAAGGTCTACGGACACGGAGAGACGCAGGTCGTCGCGCTGGACCGGGTGTCGGTGGAGTTCCGGCAGGGCGAGTTCACGGCGATCATGGGCCCGTCGGGTTCCGGCAAGTCGACGCTGATGCACTGCGTGGCCGGGCTGGACTCCTTCTCCTCCGGGTCGGTACGCATCGGCGACACCGAGCTCGGGACGCTGAAGGACAAGCAGCTCACCCAGCTGCGCCGGGACAAGATCGGCTTCATCTTCCAGGCGTTCAACCTGCTGCCGACGCTGAACGCGCTGGAGAACATCACGCTGCCGATGGACATCGCCGGCCGCAAGCCCGACCAGGCCTGGCTGGACAAGGTCATCGAGATGGTCGGCCTGTCCGGCCGCCTCAAGCACCGCCCCTCCGAGCTGTCCGGCGGTCAGCAGCAGCGCGTGGCCGTGGCCCGTGCACTGGCCAGCCGGCCGGAGATCATGTTCGGCGACGAGCCGACCGGAAACCTGGACTCGCGCTCGGGCGCCGAGGTACTGGGCTTCCTGCGCAACTCCGTTCGCGAGCTGGGCCAGACCGTGGTCATGGTGACGCACGACCCGACGGCCGCCTCCTACGCGGACCGCGTGATCTTCCTGGCCGACGGCCGGGTGGTCGACGAGATGCTGCACCCCACCGCGGACGGCGTCCTGGACCGGATGAAGGACTTCGACACCAAGGGCCGTACGAGCTGATCCGCCGCCCTCGCGCCGCGCCCCGTTCCGTACTCGCCACACTCTCCCCCAGGACGTAACCGCCATGTTCCGCACCGCCCTGCGCAATGTGCTCGCGCACAAGGCCAGGCTGCTGATGACCGTGCTCGCCGTCATGCTCGGCGTCGCCTTCGTCTCCGGCACCCTCATCTACAGCGACACCCTCCACAACGCCTTCCGCCAGCAGTCGAGCAAGGGGCTCGCCAACGTGGCCGTCGGCGTCACCGACCACGGCAGCCGCTCGGACGCCGCCGAGAAGCGGCCCGGCCTCAGCCAGGCCCAGCTCGACAAAATCGCGGCCTTGCCCGGCGCGGACACCGCCACCGGCGTCGTCAGCGGCTTCGCGGGAGCCGCCGACCGCGACGGCAAGCTCATCGCGCAGGGCTGGTCCAACAGGGGCGGCAACTTCTTCCCCGGCGAGGACGGCCAGGACCGGCGCTACACCTTCACCGGCGGTCACGGCCCGGCCGGCCCCGGGGAGATCGCCCTCGACCGCGGCACCGCCGACAAGGGCGGCTACAAGGTCGGCGACAAGGTGCGCGTCGCCACCAACCGGCCGGTGAAGGAGTACACCCTCAGCGGTGTCTTCACCTCCGACCAGGGCGACGTCAACGCGGGCGGCAGCCTGGTGCTGTTCGACACGCGGACCGCCCAGGAGCTGTTCCTGAAGCCCGGCTACTTCGAGTCGGCCACCGTGACCGGCAAGCCCGGCGCCGACCAGGAGGCCATGCAGGAGGCGATCATTCCGCTGGTGTCCAAGGACGCCACCGTGCAGACCGGCCGGCAGCTCGCCGCCGACGAGGAGCGCAACCTCGCGGAATCGACGAAGACGCTCACCCAGATCCTGCTGGGCTTCGCCGGGATCGCCCTGTTCGTCGGAGTCTTCCTGATCTCCAACACCTTCACCATGCTGGTCGCCCAGCGCACCAAGGAACTCGCGCTGATGCGCGCGGTGGGCGCGTCCCGCAAGCAGATCACCCGGTCGATCCTGGCCGAGGCCGGCATCGTCGGCCTGATCGCCTCGGTGATCGGCTTCGCCCTCGGTCTGGGCATGGCCGCGGGGCTGAGCCCGCTGATGGACGCCATGGAGGCCCAGCTTCCGTCCGGTCCGCTGATCGTCGGCGCGACGCCGGTCCTCGCCTCGCTGGCCGTCGGCGTACTGATCACGATGTTCGCCGCCTGGCTGCCCGCCCGCCGGGCCGCGAAGATTCCGCCGGTCGCCGCAATGAGCAGTGTGCACGCCACCCCCTCCGTGAAGTCCCTGGTGGTACGGAACGTCATCGGCGCCCTCGTCACGGGCGCGGGCGCGGCGACCGTCGTCGGCGGCGCGGCCCTGGGCAAGGACACCGGCCGGATGCTGATCGGCGGCGGCGCGTTCCTGGCCCTGATCGGCGTCATCATCCTGATCCCGCTGCTGTCGCGCCCGGTGATAGCCCTGGTCCGCCCGCTGCTGGACGGGGTGTTCAAGGTCTCCGGCAAGCTGGCGGGACTGAACTCGGTCCGCAACCCGCGCCGTACCGGTGCCACCGCCTCCGCGCTGGCCATCGGCCTCACCCTGGTCACCGGGCTGACCGTGCTCGGCGTGACGATGGGCCGGGCCATCGACAAGCAGACCACGGACGTCGTCAAGGCCGACTACATGGTGACCATGGCGAACCAGTCCTCGATGGACAAGTCCGTCATCGAGGCGCTCGCCGGGGCGAAGGGCGTGACCGCCTCCTCCCCGCAGCAGTTCGCGTCCCTGGAGGGCTCCGACGACTCGTTCCTGAACGCTGTCGGCGTCACCCCGGGCGACGTCGAGCGCGTCCTGAACCTCAAGGTGGTCGAGGGCTCGCTGAGCGGTCTGGCGCGCGGTGAGATCGCCATCGACGAGAAGGCCGCCGCGAGCAAGGGCTACCGGGTGGGCCAGACCCTGGACATGGCCTTCGAGGACGGTACGAAAACCAAGCTCACCATCGGTGGCATCTACGGCAGCAACGAGTTCGTCTCCGGCGCCATGATCGACACCGGGATCCTCAGCCGGCACACCCCCGAACCGCTGTTCTACTCGGCGTACGTCGCCATGGACGGCGGCCCGACCGCGGCCAACGAGCAGTCCCTCGTCGACTCCCTGGGCAAGAACCCGGCGATCGTCGTGATGGACAGCAACGACATCCGCAACCAGTTCGGTGGCATCGTCAACCAGATGCTCAACATCATGTACGGGCTGCTCGCCATGGCCCTGATCATCGCGGTCCTCGGCGTCGTCAACACCCTCGCGATGTCCGTCTTCGAGCGGCAGCAGGAGATCGGCATGCTGCGGGCGATCGGCCTGGCGCGCAGCAAGGTCAAGACAATGATCCGTCTGGAGGCCGTGGTGATCTCGGTGTTCGGCGCGGTGGTCGGCGTGGTCCTCGGTACGTTCCTGGCCTGGGCGATCGGGCAGACCGTCAAGGACCAGATCACCGGCTACTCGCTGGTCGTCCCGTGGGACCGGATCGGCATCTTCCTGCTGCTGGCGGCTGTCGTCGGCGTCCTGGCCGCCATGTGGCCGGCCCGCAGCGCGGCGAGGCTGAACATGCTCAGCGCCATCAAGGCCGAGTAGCCCGCCCCGGCGGCAGGGGACACGGGGGCGGCCCCCACGACGTGACACACACGTCGTGGGGGCCGCCCCCGTTCGTACGGGGCCGGTCAGGAGCCCTCGCGTACGCGGGTCAGGAGCCCTCGCAGAAGGTCATGATCTCCGTGTGGTTGGCCTTGAACTGGTCGTAGAGCGCCGCGTTGTCGATCTTCAGCAGCGTCTCGTCATTGGCGCGCAGCGCCGCGTACGAGTAGTTGTGGCTGCCCGTGAAGACCAGCTTGCGGCCGGTCCTGCCCTCGTACGTGCCGTTGATCAGAACGTACTTGGAGTGCAGGCCGACCTTGCGGTCGCCGACGCTCTCCGCGCACTGGACACGTTCGGTCATCTTCCCGGCGACGATGCCGGACACGTCGTCACTCATCGACGTGCCGCCGTCGTTGGCGAGGATCACCTTGCAGCCCGCCGACTTCATCGCCACCAGCTTCTCGGCGACCTCGCGGCGCGAGAAGAGGTTCGCGGCCATCCGCACCTCGGTGCCTGCCCCGCAGTCGACGTTGCCGAGGATGAGGGAGACCGTGTCGGTGGAGGCGTCGTCGTTCCACGGCTTCCCTGCGGCTTCCTTGCGCGGGAAGAAGTACGTCTTGTACGCGCCCGCCGTCGGCGTCCGGTAGTAGTCGTTGTTCACCTGACGCTTGGCGAGGTCGGCGAAGTAGTCGCGGTAGACGCCGTAGAGCCCGGCGTCGACGATCGTCACCGCGTTGTTGAAGTAGTCGGTGCGCTGGGTGCTGGTCATGTTGGCCGAGGACTGCACGACGACGCTCTTGCTGCCGCCGGTCTCGGAGAACAGCCAGAACTTGTTGTGGTTGATCGAGCCGTCGTCCGGCTTGGAGGGCATCAGCACGCGGTCGCCGATGCAGCCGCGGTTGACGCCGCAGTTCGTCACGTAGGAGCCCTTGGACTGGTCCGTGCCCAGGGCTGCCTTCAGCGCGGCGTACTGGCCGCCCTCGCCGGTCGCCGCGTTGTCGACGACGATCCGCACGTCGACGCCGCGCCGCTTGGCGTCCGCGAGGGCGCCGGAGACCTGGGTGTCGGTGAACGAGTAGAGCCCGGCACTGATGGTGGAGCCCGCCGCCGCCCCCTCGATCAGACCCTTCACGTGGTCGCGGATGCGGCTCTGGGCGGCGCTGTCGCCGGACGGGTCGTTGAACGTCGCGGTCGTCGTCACCGCTGCCGCCTGTGCCTCGCCCGGCACCCCCGCATGGGCGGTGACCGGCACCGCGAGGGCGAGCGCGGCGGCCCCCGCTCCCCATGTCCACATCCGTCCGGCCCGCGTGTGCTTGCTGTGCTGCACGCCCCGTCCCCTCTTCTCGCGTGTACGTACGTGACGGAGCCCCGCGCCCGGTCCGCGGGGGCCAGGCACGGAGCTCCGCGAGAAATCAACGTATCGTCACACCATCGGACTTGGGACCGCCCCCTTCAGTCGGTCACTCACTCCTCCCGTTCCACACACGGGTCCGGAGCGGCATGCGGGACACACCGGACGGGCCGGGCCTGACGGCCAGCACCTGGTTGACGCCGATCGTGTTGTGCTCGAAGGAGAGCGCGGAGGCCGCCATGTAGAGCCGCCAGACCCGGGCCCGGCCCGGGGTCACCGTCCGCAGCGCCGCGTCCCAGTTCTTCTCCAGGTTGGCGACCCAGTGACGCAGGGTCAGCGCGTAGTGCTCGCGGATCGACTCGACGTCGCGCACCTCGAAACCCGCCTGCTCCAGCTGCCCGACGGTACGGCCCAGCGGAGCGAGTTCCCCGTCGGGAAAGACGTAGGAGTCGATGAACGGGTCGACCTGGTACGTCTCCTCGTCCGGGACGGGGCGGCGGGCGATCTGGTGGTTGAGCAGCCGGCCGCCCGGCTTCAGCAGGGCGTACAGGTCGGCCGCGTACTCGCCGTACTGGACCGCCCCGACGTGCTCGGCCATCCCGACGGAGGCGATCGCGTCGTACGGTCCGAATGGGGCATCCCCTGCTCGAGCGGAGCCGAGAGCTTGGGGAAGCACGTCGCGGTAGTCCTGGACGCGGATCTCGACCCGGTCGGTGAGGCCCGCCCCGGCGATGCGCTCGCGGGCGAAGGCGGCCTGTTCGGTGGAGAGCGTGACGCCGGTGACCCGGACCCCGTACGTGCGGGCCGCGTGCAGGGCCAGGGAGCCCCAGCCGCAGCCCACGTCGAGCAGCCGCTGCCCGGGCCGGAGGTCGAGCTTGCGGGCGATCAGGTCGAGCTTGTCGTGCTGGGCGTCCTCGAGAGGGGCGGTGGGGTCGGAGAAATAGGCGCAGGAATAGACCATGGAGGGGCCGAGGACCAGGGAGTAGAAGTCGTTGCCCACGTCGTAGTGGTGGCTGATGGCCTCCTTGTCCCGGCGTTTGCTGTGCGGCCGGCCGGTGTGGCGGCGCAGTTCCTCGGGGGGCGGGGGCGGCGGCGGGAGCGGACCGCCCAGCCTGAGCAGAGCGCGGGCGGCGGCCCGTTTCCTGCGGTCGAGGACCGGGTGGACGGTGTCGCCGCCGTCGTCCTCGCGCTCCCAGATCAGGTCGGCGAGCTTGTCCAGGGCCTCGTACAGGTCCCCTTCGAAGTCGATCTCACCGGCCACCCAGGCGCGGGCGAGCCCCAGCTCCCCGGGCTTCCAGAGCAGTCGGCGCAGGGCCCGGCGGCTCCGGATCACGAGGACGGGGGCGCCGGGCGGTCCCGCTTCGCTGCCGTCCCAGGCGCGGATGCGGACGGGGAGCGGGGTGGCGAGGAGATCCTCGGCAAGAGTGGTCAGCCGCTGCGCGGCATCGGCCATGGTGCTCACCTCCGTGACGTACGACGTGGAGCTACGTACTGGGATTAACACCGGAGCCGGGCCGCCGCATCCCCGAATCGCCGCACGGGACGACGGAGCACGTGGCGGAAGGACGCACCGGCGACCGCGGGCACTTCGTGGCGGGAACGCCGGAGGGGCCGCCCGCACCACGGATGGCGGGCGGCCCCTCCGGATGGGGCTGCGACAGCTGGAACGCGTTACTGGTGAAGCGTCAGGAAGCCTTGGCCCCGGTCTTCTTCGGCTCGGCCGCGGCCGGCACCTTCACCGCGTCGGCCGGGGCCGGGGCGGGGCGGGCGGCCTCGTAGAACTCCTCGCGGGGAGTCTCGATGGCGCCCAGCGAGACGACCTCGCGCTTGAGGAACATCCCCAGCGTCCAGTCGGCCAGTACGCGGATCTTGCGGTTGAACGTCGGCATGGCCATGCCGTGGTAGCCGCGGTGGGCGTACCAGGCGAGACGGCCCTTGAGCTTGATCTTCATCTTGCCCATGACGATCATCGCGACGCCCTTGTGCAGGCCGAGACCCGCGACGGCGCCCTTGTTGGCGTGGCTGTACTCCTTCTGCGGGAAGCCCCGCATGCCGGAGACCACGTTGTCGCCGAGGACCTTGGCCTGGCGCAGCGCGTGCTGGGCGTTGGGCGGGCACCAGGCGTTGGGGTTGCCGTTCTTGCGGCCGACCAGGTCCGGCACCTGGGCGTTGTCGCCCGCGGCCCAGATGTAGTCGGTGCCCTGCACCTGGAGGGTGGCGGCGGTGTCGACGTGACCGCGCGGGCCCAGCGGCAGGCCGTAGCGGGAGAGCACCGGGTTGGGCTTGACGCCGGCGGTCCACACGATGGTGCTGGAGTCGACCTCGACGCCGTTGTTCAGCTTGACGTGGCCGTCGATGCAGGAGTCCATGCCGGTCTTGAGGTAGACCTCGACGCCGCGGCTCTCCAGGTGCTTGCGGCCGTACTCGCCGAGCTTGGGACCCACCTCGGGAAGGATCTTGTCGGCGACGTCGACGAGCAGGAAGCGCATGTCGTCGCGCGAGACGTTGCTGTACTGCTTGGCCGCGTCGCGGGCCATGTCCTCGACCTCGCCGATGGTCTCCGCGCCTGCGAAGCCACCGCCGACGAAGACGAAGGTGAGCGCCTTGCGGCGGACCTCCTCGTCGGTCGTGGAATCTGCCTTGTCGAGCTGCTCGATGACGTGGTTGCGCAGGCCGATGGCCTCCTCGACACCCTTCATGCCGATGCCCTGTTCGGCGAGGCCGGGGATCGGGAAGGTACGGGAGACCGCGCCGAGCGCGACGATCAGGTAGTCGAAGGGCAGCTCGTAGGCCTCGCCGACGAGCGGGGAGACCGTGGCGACCTTGCGGTCCTGGTCGATGGTGGTGACCCGACCGGTGAGCACCTCGGCCTTGGGAAGGACGCGTCGCAGTGGTACGACGACGTGCCTCGGCGAGATGTTGCCGGCGGCGGCTTCGGGCAGGAAGGGCTGGTAGGTCATGTACGAGCGGGGGTCGACGACCGTGACGGTCGCTTCCGCATAGCGCATCTTCTTGAGAATGCGCTTTGCCGCGTACAGGCCTACGTACCCACCGCCTACTACGAGGATCCTGGGACGCTCCGTGGTGCTCATGCAATCGAGTATCCACCCCGTCCCGGGGGGTACCTCGTGAGCCCCTTCACAAGGTCTCTCGACCCCTCTGCTACACTCCGCCGCCCACGCGACACAGGTCATGCTCCCGGCGGGGAACCGGAGGACCTCCGGACACGTTGGAAACCCCTTCCCAACTGGCCCGATGGCCCTTCGCGGGCACTGGACCACTTACTCATTTCATACGCCCGACATCCGTCCGGAACCGTCCGTTATGCGCGGCCCCGGGGGCGGTGGAGCACCCGCCGTGCCAAGGGGCGCGAAAAAGGGGCCCATCGGGCCCCTTTTCCTTGTGAAGAACTTCACGAACTTGGTCCGGCGCGGCGTTCCGCCAGGTCCGGCTCAGGCCACGCTCCAGCCGATTCCGTCCAGAATGTCGTGTTCCGAGACCACCACTTCGGCGGCCCCGGCCCGCTCCATCAGCGCCAGCAGGATGAGCGCGCCGGAGACGATGACGTCCACCCGGCCCGGGTGCATGGCGGGCAGGGCCGCCTTCTCGTCGTGGGTGGCCGCGACGAGCCGCTCGGTGACCCGGCGGACCTCGTCGTACGGGATCCGGGAGTGGTGAATGGCCGCGGAGTCGTACTCCGGCAGGCCCAGCGCGAGGGCGGCGACCGTCGTCACCGACCCGGCGAGACCGACCAGCTTGTGCGCCTCGCGGAGCGGGACGGTCTCCTCCGCCAGGTCCAGCGCCGCCTCGATGTCGGCACGGATCGCGGCGACCTGCTCGGGCGTGGCCGGGCTGGACGGCCGGTGGCGTTCGGTGAGGCGTACGCAGCCGATGTCGACGGAGCGGGCGGCACGGACCGCATCGCCCCCGACCACCAGTTCGGTGGAGCCGCCGCCGATGTCGACGACGAGGTACTCCCCCGCCCGGTGCGCGAGTTCCTTGGTGGCCCCGGTGAAGGAGAGCTGCGCCTCCTGGTCACCGGTGACCACCTCGGGCTCGACGCCCAGGATGTCCAGGACGCCGCCGACGAACTCGTCGCGGTTCTCCGCGTCCCGGGAGGCGGAGGTGGCGACGAAGCGCACCTTCTCGGCCCCGTGCGCCTCGATGACCGTCGCGTACTCGCGGCAGGCGGCGAACGTGCGCTCCAGCGCCTCGGGGGCGAGCCGGCCGGTCCTGTCCACGCCCTGGCCGAGCCGGACGATCGCCATCCGCCGGTCCAGGTCGACCAGCTCGCCGGTCGCGGGGTCGGCGTCCGCGACGAGCAGGCGGATGGAGTTCGTACCGCAGTCGACGGCGGCGACCCTGGTCACTGGGCGCTCCCCGGGGACGGGTCGGCGCACGGGGTGACGCAGGGGCCCTTGGCCCACCACTCCGGCAGCAGCGCCAGCGCCTCGTCGCCGAACGGGTTCACCCCGGGTCCCGCGACCAGCGAGTGGCCCACCAGCACGTGCAGGCACTTCACCCGGTCGGGCATCCCGCCCGCACTGGGGAAGCCCACCAGTTCCTCGATCGCGTCGCGCCGCTTCAAGTAGTCCTCGTGCGCCGCCCGGTACTGGTCGGCCAGCGCCTCGTCCGTGGACAGCCGGGCCTGCATCTCCTTCATCAGACCGGAACCCTCCAGGGTGCCGATCGCGCCCGTGGCCCGGGGGCAGGTCATGTAGTACAGCGTCGGGAACGGCGTCCCGTCCTCCAGCCGCGGGGCCGTCTCGACCACGTCCGGGTTGCCGCAGGGGCAGCGGTGCGCGATCGCGCGCAGTCCGCGCGGCGGGCGGCCGAGCTGGAGCTTGAACGCCTCGATGTCCGTCCCGGTGGGCTCGGAGCGCGGCGTGGTCGGGGGCGGTGTGTCCATGCGTGCCTTCTGTCGTGACTGATGCTCTGTAGGTGGGGTCTACGGTTCCCTGCGGTCGGCCTCGTCGACGCCGCGCCAGACGTGGGAGTACCAGGGCTGGTCGGCGCTCTTGCCGCCGTCGGGGTGCGGCGAGGAGCCGGACGCCTCCGGGTCGTACATGGTGAAGCCGGTCTCGCCCGGCTTCACGTAGTGCAGGTGCTCGCGCGAGAGGCGCACGATGTGCGCGTCGTCCTGGAGGCGCGCCTTGGCGTCGCGGAGCTGCTCCACCCGGCGCTCGGCCTCGTTCTTCGCGCGCTCCTGGCCGGCGATCTCGGTGCGCTGCGACACGTACTGCCGTATCGGGTACGCGAGAGCGACCACCAGCGTGCACACCACCAGGACCAGCAGCGCCGCCCGCCCGGTGAGGCGGGAGCGGCGGGCCTGGCGGCGGGTCTGGGAACGGTAGACGCGGGCCGCGGTCTGCTCGCCGAGCAGCCGCAGCCTGGTCGTGGTGGAGAACCGGTCGCGGTTGCCCTTCGAGCCCTTCGCGGCCATGTGCCTGTCCCGCCTCCCCGTTACGCGCGTACGTCCCCGGACACGGTACGGGACCGTGGCCGGGGACGTAGGGACGACTGGCGTGCCAGCCGGGGCTACCGGAGCCCGGATCAGCCCTTGAAGCGGGGGAACGCCGAGCGGCCGGCGTACACCGCGGCGTCGTCGAGGATCTCCTCGATGCGCAGCAGCTGGTTGTACTTGGCGACGCGGTCCGAGCGGGCCGGGGCGCCGGTCTTGATCTGGCCGCAGTTCACGGCGACGGCGAGGTCGGCGATGGTGACGTCCTCGGTCTCGCCGGAGCGGTGGCTCATCATGCACTTGAAGCCGTTGCGCTGGGCCAGCTCGACGGCGTCCAGCGTCTCGGTGAGCGAGCCGATCTGGTTGACCTTGACGAGCAGGGCGTTGGCGGAGCCCTCCTCGATGCCGCGGGCCAGGCGCTCGGGGTTGGTGACGAAGAGGTCGTCGCCGACGATCTGGACCTTGGCGCCCAGCTTGTCGGTGATCACCTTCCAGCCGTCCCAGTCGTCCTCGTACAGCGGGTCCTCGATGGAGACCAGCGGGTACGCGGAGACGAGCTCCTCGTAGTACTCGGTCATCTCGGCGGCCGAGCGGGACGCGCCCTCGAACTCGTACTTGCCGTCCTTGTAGAACTCGGAGGCGGCGACGTCGAGCGCGAGCGCGATCTGCTCGCCCGGGATGTAACCGGCCTGCGTGATGGCCTCGATGATGAGGTCGAGCGCGGCGCGGTTGGACTCCAGGTTCGGGGCGAAGCCGCCCTCGTCGCCGAGACCGGTGGACAGGCCCTTGGTCTTCAGCACCTTCTTGAGGGTGTGGTAGACCTCGGCGCCCCAGCGCAGCGCCTCGGAGAAGGACTCGGCGCCGATCGGCGCGATCATGAACTCCTGGATGTCGACGTTGGAGTCGGCGTGCGACCCACCGTTGAGGATGTTCATCATCGGCACGGGCAGCAGGTGCGCGTTCGGGCCGCCGAGGTAGCGGAACAGCGGCAGGTCGCTGGCCTCGGAGGCGGCGTGCGCGACGGCGAGGGAGACGCCGAGGATGGCGTTGGCGCCCAGCGAGCCCTTGTTCTCGGTGGCGTCGAGGTCGAACATCGCCTGGTCGATCAGGCGCTGCTCGGTCGCGTCGTAGCCGACGAGCTCCGGGCCGATCTGCTCGATGACGGCCAGCACGGCCTTCTCGACGCCCTTGCCGAGGTAGCGGTTGGGGTCCCCGTCACGAAGCTCCACGGCTTCGAAGGCACCGGTGGAGGCGCCGGACGGAACAGCAGCACGGCCGGTGCTGCCGTCGTCGAGGCCGACCTCGACCTCGACCGTGGGATTGCCTCGGGAGTCCAGGATTTCCCGGGCTACGACGACGTCGATGGACGGCACGAGCATCTCCTTCATGGGGTGTGACGCTGGGGAAGCTGAGTGCAGGGTCGCTTTCGGCCTTGCGACAAGAGCCTAACCGGACCTGGGGCATCGTTCGGCCGCACGACCATCCGATGGGACGAAAAACTGCCCGAATGCCTGTAATAGGGGACGAAGACCGCACCGGTCGTCGCCGTCGGCGGCCCGTAGCCGGTGCACTCCGCACCGTGCGCCCCGCGTACGGACGGGGCGGGGGTACGGAAAAACCCCGGCCGGGCGCGAACGGGGGGACGTCGCGTCCGGCCGGGGTCCGGCGTGCGGGGGCGGCGGGGGTGGGCCGCCGCCCCGCACGGGGGTCAGCGCAGGTGGAGCTGCTGACCCGGGAAGATGAGGTCGGCGTCGGTGACGACGTCCTCATTCAGGTCGAGGAGGTGCTGCCAGCCGCCCTTGACGTGGTGCGCCTGGGCGATCTTGCCGAGCGTGTCGCCGGCCTTCACCTCGTACTCGCCGTCACCCTTCTTGACCGGGGCGGCGGACTTGGGGGCAGCCTGCTTGGCGGCCTTCGGGGCAGCCTTGGGAGCCACCCGCTCGACAGCCTTCGGGGCCTTGCGGGCCTCGCTGCGGGAAGCGGCCGGGGCCTCCTGGCGCTTCTGCGCCTTGGGGGCGGAGTTCTGCGAGCCGGAGCCCGAACCGGTGCTGACGCCCGGGTCGACACCGTCGTTGGTCAGACCGCCGGCACCGGCGCAGGCCCAGGCACCCGGACCCTGCATGTCGAGCAGGCGCTCGGCAGTGGCGATCTGCTGGCCCTTGGAGGCCTGGTCGGCGCGCGGGGCGTACTTGGTACCGCCCGCGGCGGCCCAGGAGGACTGCGAGAACTGCAGGCCGCCGTAGTAACCGTTGCCCGTGTTGATGGACCAGTTGCCGCCGGACTCGCACTGGGCGACCTTGTCCCAGGTGTCGACGGAGGCGGCGGAGGCCGTGGAGGCCCCCATCAGCGGGGCCGCGACCGCGACACCGGCGACACCGGCGAGGGTGACGACACGGGTGGCCTTGGACGGGCGGCGGTGCTTGCCCTTGCTGAAAAGCGACATGGATATCTCCTCACCGACGCCTTCGAGGTGAGCTGTCGGGTTCGGGCTGTGAGTGCGCCCGGCCTCCGGTCCGGTCCGCCGCTGCGTGCTGCAACTGCGTTCCGTTTCGGCGACTTCACCCCAAGCCGTTCCCGTCACGTCTCTCAACGTCCGGGCCCGGCACTTACCTTGGGTCCCCCGCTCCTGCCTACGGCGCTTACGCGACGACTGCTCCCGGGACCCGCCGGCAGGATTCGGCGTGACGGGCTCCGGTGCTCACCGGTGGCGAGCGATGTCGACCGTAAACACAGGAGTCCCCGATGTTCAAAGGCGAACATCGGGGACATCTCACCCCTACTTGCCCTTCCGACGCGGTTGTTTACGCAGGTCAGAGGGGACGCGCCGGGAGCTCACGGGCGGGACACACCAGTTGGAGCGAAGAGACTCATGTCTCACTTGCACAGAACCGGACATAAGGCACTGAACTACCCGTATTTTGTGTCCGTTTCGCGGTCTTTCAGTGACCGGCAGCCGGTTGGCCCGTGCCCGTCGCGTCTCCCAGAACGAGGTTCTGGCCAGGGCGGATGAGGTCCGGGTCGGCACCGACGGCCGAGCGGTTCGCCTCGTAGAGGGCGGGCCAGCCGCCGGGCACCTTCGCCTCGTCCGCGATGTGCGAGAGATTGTCGCCGGCGCGGACCGTGTACGGCTTGTCCGGCTCGGGCGCCCCGCCGGACCGCTCGGCCTTCCCGCCGCCGCGGGAGGCGTGCCGGCTGGACTCGCGGCCGTCGGTCACGGACGGGTCGGCGGCGGACGGGTCGGTGCCCGGCGGGACGGACGGGTCGAGGCTCGCGCCCGCCGTCGAGTCCATGCCCGGTTCGACCGAACTGCCCGATTCGGGGGAGGTGTTCTCGGGGGCGGGCTCACCGCGGTGCTTGCCCCGGCTCGCGCCCTGCCCGGGGTCCTGGCTCCGGTCGGCGGTGGCCGAGGGGTCCGCGGAGCCGGCCGTGGCGCCGTTCCCCGCACCCGGGGTGCCCTGCCCGGTGCCGGCGCTCGGACCGGTGCTGGGGGTGACGCTGGTGCCCGGCGTGGGCTCGGTGGGGGTGACGGCGCCCGCGGAGGCCGCCGGGGTCCCGCGCTCCGGGCTCTGCGTGCCGCCCTCGGGCGCGTCGCGCTTCACGGAGCCCGCGGGAGCCTTGGGCGGCGCACTGGCGTCCGTACCGGGGTCGGCGGCGTCCACACCGCCGGAAGCGCCCGAAGCGGAACCGGAGCCGGAGCCCCCGTCGGCGGCCAGCCCGGATATGACGGCGCAGCTGGGCCACGCCTGCCGGCCCTCCGCCGCGAACACCTTCTCGGCGACCTTGATCTGCTGTGAGCGGCTGGCGAGGTCGGCACGCGGGGCGTAGTCGAGGCCCCCGTACCGCTGCCACTTCTCCTGCGAGAACTGGAGCCCGCCGTAGTGCCCGTTGCCCAGGTCGGCACTCCACATGCCGCCGCTCTCGCACTCGGCGACCCGGTCCCAGGTGTTCGCGTCGGCCGCCGAGGCGCTCGTCGCACCCAGAAGCGGAATCGCGATGGCGGACCCGGTCACCCCTGCCGCGACGAACAGAGCGGGGGCCTGACGCGGGCGGCGGTGTTTACCGTTCCCGGAACGCATGCGGTTGCCTTTCAGCTGACGGTGACTCGGCTTCCGTCCGTAACTGCCGAGTCGCCCGTGAACGTAGCCGTACTCGAACACCCGTCACAAGTCGATGCAGTGGAGATCACGCGAAGGTCACATTGCTGAGGTCCCGTCACTTCCCCTTCACGTACGGGCGTCCCCGAACTCGACGGGGAGCGTGCGCAGTCCGCGCATGATGAGACCGCCGCGCCACCGCAAATCAGCAGGATCTTCCGCGAGCCGCAGGTCAGGAAGGCGGGTCAGGAGGGCGGCGAGCGCGGTCCTGGCTTCGAGCCGTGCGAGCGGCGCACCGAGGCAGTAGTGGATGCCGTGGCCGTAGCCCAGGTGCTGGTTGTCCCGCCGGCCGAGATCGAGACTGTCCGCATCCTGGAACCTCTCGGGGTCCCGGTCGGCCGCCGCGAGCACGACGAGCACCGGGTCGCCCGCGGCGATGTCCTGCCCGCCCAGGGTGAGTGCCTCGGTGGCGTACCGCCAGGTGGCGAGCTCCACCGGGCCGTCGTAGCGCAGGAGTTCCTCCACGCCGGTGGCGAGAAGGCCGTCCGGGTCGCCGTCGGCGAGGGCCTGCTGGAGGCGGGCGCGCTGGCCGGGGTTGCGCAGCAGGGCGTACACGCCGTTGCCGATGAGGTTGACGGTGGTCTCGAAACCCGCGAAGAGAAGGATGAAGGCCATGGCGGCGGCCTCGTTCTCGGTGAGGTGCTCGCCGTGGTCGCCGGCCCGGATCAGGTTCGAGATCAGGTCGTCGCCGAGGTCCTCGCGCTTGCGGTGGATCAGCTCGGCGAGATACGCCCGCATCTTCTTGACGGAGCGTGCGACGCCGCCGCGCGGCCCGCCGCCGTGGCGGATCATCATGCCCGCCCAGTCCCGGAAGTCGTCCTGGTCCTCGCGCGGCACGCCGAGCAGGTCGCAGATCGCGTAGATGGGGAGCGGGAAGGCGAACTCGTGGATGAGGTCGGCGGAGCCCTTCGCCTCGAAGGCGTCGATGAGCCGGTCCGTCAACTCCCGCACACGGGGCTCGAACTCGGCCACCGTACGGGGGGTGAACGCCTTGGCGACGAGCCGGCGCAGCCGGGTGTGGTCCGGCGGGTCGATGTTCAGCAGGTGCGTCATCAGGTCGGCGCTGCGCTCGCCGGGGATGCCGGTCCTGCCCTTGGCGTGCGCGGATCCGGCGTGGTTCGCCGGGTTCTTGCTCAGACGCTGGTCGGCGAGGGCCTGACGGGCGTCCGCGTACCGGGTGACCAGCCAGGCCTCGACGCCGCTGGGCAGTTCGGTGCGTTGCACGGGTGCGTGCTCACGCAGCCACGCGTAAGCGGGGTAGGGATCGGTGGCGAACTCCCAGGTGAAGAGCGGGGGCTGCGGGCCGCGGGGGGCGTCGGACCCGGCGGCGGCCTCGTGTGCGGCGTCGGTCACTGCTGGGCGTCCGTCCGGGGCGGGCGGGCTTCGGTCCGGTGCGGTGGGGCGTCCGTCCGGGGCTGGTGCGGGGCCGGGGTCTGTGCTTGTGGCCGGGTCTGCGGCGCCGTTCGTGGGGCTGCCCGCGCCCCCTCGGCCACCAGGATCGCGTCGCGGTACGCGCGGGCGGCGGCGCGCAGGGCGGTTTCCGGGTCCGTGCCTTCGGCTTCGGCGCGGGCGGCGAGGGCGAGGAGTTCGTAGCCGACGCGGTTTCCGGCGCCACCGGCTTCACTGCTGGTGGCCGCGGCGTCGGCACGCGCGCCGGTGGTCGCGCCGGCGCCACTGCCGCTGACTTCGCTGCCGCCGTCGCCGTCGGCCGGGGGTACGACGTCCAGGCCCGCGCTGCGTACCCGGGAGGCCAGTTTGGCGGCGAGGGCCAGAGCGGGCTGCGCGAGCGGGATGCCCTCCGTGACCGAGGCGCGCTGCTTCTCGACGGCCTTGGTGCGCAGCCAGGTGGCCTTGACCTCCTCGGGCGTCTCGGCGGTCTCGTCGCCGAAGACGTGCGGGTGGCGGTGGATGAGCTTGTCGATGAGCGTGGCGGCCACGTCGTCGATCGAGAAGGGCGCGTCCGCCCCGTCCTCGTCCTCGTCCTCCCCGGGCGCTTCCTGCGCGATGCGGGCGTGGAAGACGACCTGGAGGAGTACGTCGCCGAGTTCCTCGCGCAGTTCCGTGCGGTCACCGGTCTCGATGGCCTCGACGAGTTCGTACGCCTCCTCGATGCCGTACTTGGCGAGGCCCTCGTGCGTCTGCCGGGAGGACCACGGGCACTCGCGGCGGATCCGGTCCATGACGTGGACCAGGTCGAGGAGGCGGGCCCCGGGCAGGTCGTACGAACCGGGCAGGAGCTCCAGGTCGGGCATCTGGACCCTGTTCGACCCGGCGAGGCGGGCGAGACCGTCGGTGAGGCGCTGGTCTCCCTCGCCCGAGGGGAGGACCACGGCGGTGCGCCCGCCCGCGCAGAACGCCACCAGTTCGTCGGCCGCCGGGACGTGCTGCTCGACGGCGACGCCCGCCTCCGCCAGGTACGGCAGCTGCGGGTGCCCCGGGTCGGCGCACAGCACCCGGTCCGCGGCGCGCAGCGTCTGCCAGGCGGGCCAGGACAGCAGGCCGGGGGCGACCCGGTGGCTGGCGGTGAGCAGGACGATGCGGCCGGGGGCGGACGCCGCGTCGGGTGCGTCCGGTGCGTCGTCAGGTGCGTCAGGTGTTTCTGTGGTCACCCTTCGACGTTACCCGTGGGGCACGACGGGCCGGCCGCCCGGTCGCGCCGCACAACCCGCCCGGTCGCGCGGCCGGGTCGGGGTCCGCTCGCGTGACCGTACGGCGGGGGTGGCCGGTCCCGGGTTGGGGCGCCGGTTCCGGGTTACGGGGCCGGTTCCGGGGCGGGCTGGGCGCCCGCGTCCTGTGCGGCCTGTGCCTCGCTGTCCTTGGTCTTCTGGTTGATCCACGGGGCGCGGTGTTCGACGAGGCCGATCTTCGCGTCGTCCCAGTCGCCGTACCGCGGGTTGACGTCGATCTTCAGGGACTTCGACGCCTCGGCGAGGATTTGGGTGACCTTCTGCTGGCCCGCCGGGTCGGCGAGGTTGGCGCCGTTCGCGACGGCGATCTTGTTGAGCAGGATCTCCTGGCGGACGGCCTGCTCGATCTGGTCCGGCGCGATGCCGCGCTGGAGCAGCATCGCCTCCAGCTTGTCCGCTCCCTGCGCCTGCCCGACGGCGGCGTCGCGCGCCTGCTGGATCTCCTTGCGGGAGGCGGTGACCCCGGCGTCCGCGGCGGCGCGCTCGACGACCCGGCCGAAGATCATGCTGTGCAGCTTGGCACGGCCCATCTGTCCGGTGCCGCTGATGGCCTGGTCGCCCTGCGGCGACTTCGCCTGTGCGTTCCGTACGTCCCTGACCTGTCCCTGGAGCGAGGACACCTCGATGCGGTCGCCGTCCACGAGGGCCGCCGCGCCGGGGTGCGCCTCGCCGCCGCAGGCCGTGAGGAGGGGGGCTGCGGCGAGCAGTCCGGCGGAGAGGAGGAGCGAGGTGCGGGTGCGCGTACGGCGGTGCAAAGGGTGCCTCCCGGGTGGCGGTGATCGTGCGGCGTTGCACAACAGCCTTGCGGTTGTTGATGTTAGGCAGCCGGAGTGGTCCGGGCCACTGGTTCGACCAACGAGTCGTTCATGAGTTGGGATGCGGCGGGGCCCGGGTACGGCCGGGTGTGGGGCTCGCCGTCGGTCTCGCTCACCAGGAAGTGCGGGCGGCGCTTGGTCTCGTAGTAGATCCGGCCGACGTATTCGCCGATGACGCCGAGCATCACCATCTGCACCCCGGAGAACGCGGTGACGGCGACGAGCAGGGTGACGTAACCGGGGGTGTCCACGCCGTTGACCAGTGCGTCCCCGACGATCCACGCGGTGTACAGGCCGGCGACGGTGAGCAGGGCGAGTCCGAGGTAAAGGGCGGCACGCAGCGGCTTGTCGTTGAAGGAAAGGACACCGTCGAGGCCGTAGTTGAGGAGTTTTCCGAAGGTGTATTTCGAGCGGCCCTGTGCACGGACCTCGTTTTCGTAGGAGAAGGTCGCGGTGGGAAATCCTATCCAGGCGAAGAGGCCTTTGGAGAAACGGTTGTACTCGGTGAGCCGGAGGACGGCGTCCACCGCGCGGCGGGAGAGCAACCGGAAATCACCCACACCGTCGACGAACTCCACGTCGACGAGGCGGTTGACCAGCCGGTAGTAGGCGCGGGCGGTGAGGGCACGGGTGAAGCGGTCTCCGGTGCGGTTGCGGCGGGCGACGACCTGGTCGTGGCCCTGGGCGTGCAGGGAGATCATGCGGCCGATGAGTTCGGGCGGGTGCTGGAGGTCCGCGTCCATGATCACCACGGCGTCTCCCGTGGCGTGCCGCAGGCCCGCCAGCATGGCCGCCTCCTTTCCGAAGTTCCGGCTGAAGGAGACGTAACGGACGCGGGCGTCGGTGGCGGCCAGCTCACGGATGTGCGTGAGGGTGTCGTCCCGGCTGCCGTCGTCGACGTAGACGAATTCGAATGCGGTGGTGGGGGCGAGGGGGCCGATTTCCCGTGTGACGCGGTCGTGGAATCGCCGGACGGTGTCCGCCTCGTGGAAACAGGGCACGACGAGGGAGATGAGCATGTGCCATGGCAGCGCGCGGAGATGACGTTCTCTCACGGGGGAGGTGACGGGCGGCGGGCGATTCGGTTAACGGAATCGCGGGACGGTGGTGGAGCGCCATCCGCCTGTTTAGGTTCGGTTCCATGCTCATTCGGCTTCCCGGAAAACGCCCCGTCGCGGCTTCTGCCCTGCTCGCCGCCCTCGTGGCGGGTTTCACCCACTGTCTGGGGTCGGCGCTGGCCGGAAGCCGGCCGTTCGGCTCGATGAACCGGAACGTGAACGACCTGGGAACGCAGTTCGTCCCCTTCCACACGTATCTCTGGGACCTGCTGCACGGCCGTGCAGACGGCGGCTGGCTGATCAACTGGCAGGCCGGATACGGCTCCAGTTTCCTGCCGGACCTGGGCACCTACCTGTCGAGCCCGTTCGCCCTGCTGGTCGCGTTCTTCCCGCGGGATCGAATAGACCTCGCGGTGTACGTGGTGTCGGTGGCCCGGATAGCGGTGGCGGCGGCGGTGATGGCCTGGCTGCTGATGACGATGCGCCCGAAGGGGCGCTGGTGGCTCGCCGGGACACTGGGTTCCGCGTACGCGCTGTGCGGCTGGGCGGTGACCGAGGCGTCGTACAACCCGATGTGGCTGGACGGGCTGATCGCGTTCCCGCTGCTGTGCGTGGTGGGCGAGTGGGTGCATGCGGGGCGCGGGCTGCGGGTGTGGTTCGTGGGCGGGGTGCTGCTGGTGGCGCTCGTGTGGACGGCGAACTTCTACACGGCGTACATGGCGACCCTCGGGGCGGGGCTGGTGCTGGGGGCGCGGCTGCTGATGGAGGGGGGCCCGCGTCCGCTGCGTACGGCGGCACGGGCGTGCGCGGTGGTGGCGCTGGGAATCGGGCTGTCCGCGCCGGTGCTGCTCACGGTGTTCGCGGGGACCCGGCACGCGTATCCCGGGATGGGCCTGACGTTCCGGCCGGCCGGGTGGGGCGAGGTGCTGGCACGGCTGATCCCGGGGACGTACGCCTTCAGCTCCCCCGCCATGTACGTGAGCTCGGCGGTCCTGGTCCTGGCCCTCGCGCTGCCCTTCCACCGGGGGGTGGCGGTGCGGATACGGGCGGGGTGGTGCGTGCTCGTGGTGGCGGTGCTGGTGTCGATGCAGTGGGGGCCCACCCATCTGGCGTGGCACGCGTTCGCGGAGCCCAACGGGAGCCCGTACCGGCAGACGTTCGTCCTGTCCGGGGTGCTGGTGATGGCCGCGTGGGCGGCGGTGTGCGGCGGCGCGCCGGGGCGGCGGGCGCTGACGGGCGCTGCGGGCTCCGTGGTGCTGCTGGGGCTGGCCGGACTGGGGAGTTCGGATACCGGAAGGGGGGCGTGGCTGGGCTGGGGGGCCGGGCTGGTGGCGGTGGTGGGTGCCCTGGTGCTGCTGAGGAGGGCGGCGCCGGTGGGGCCCGCGGCACGGCGCCGGTACCTGGCGGCGGCGGCCGTCCTGCTGGTCGGGTGCACGGTCGGGCAGTCGGCCCTGACCACGGCGTGGGCGGCGCAGCGCCGGGTGGCGACGCAGGACGACCACGCGCCGTACGGGGAGCGCCAGGCGGTGCAGCGCGCGGTGATCGCGGACGTCGGCGGCTGGCCGCGGTGGCGTACCGACCCGGGGCGGACGCAGACCGTGCACAACGACGCGCTGGTGGTCGGCGGTCAGGGCGTCTCGTACTACAGCAGCATGACCTCCGACGTGCTGACCCGGACCCTGACCGCGCTCGGCGACGGCTGGAACGGCAGCGGACGCGCGCCGCACAGTCTGGACAACCCGGTGACCGACGCGGTGTTCGGGGTCGGCGCCCGGCTGCGGTCGACGTACCGGCAGGGGCGGGACACGGAGTTCGAGGTGGTGCGGAGGCAGGCGGGACCGCTGGTGGGGATACGGCCGGCCGGCGGCCCGGCCGCGTACGGACACTCCGCCTTCGCCAACCAGGAACTGCTGCTGGGGGCGCAGGTCTACGAGCGGCTCGCGGGGACCTCGGGGGCGTGCACGCCGGGGACGCCGGTGTACGTGTGGGCGCCCGGTCTGAAGGGCACGGCGCGGCTGGCCGGCGGTCCCGCGGTCCGCTTCGAGGCCAAGAAGGGGCGGGTGCGCGCGCCGATGCAGGGCGTGGGGGCGGCCCCGGCGGACGGCAGGGTGCGCGTCGAGCTCCGGGGCACGGGGGCGCGGGGCGCGGAGGTGGCGTGCTTGCGGGAGGACCGGCTCGCCACGGCGGTACGGGAGCTGAGGGCGACGGCGGCGGACACCGTGGAGGTGGGGGACGGGACGGTACGGGCGCGGTGGGCGAGCGGCCGGGCGGCCGACGGGACCGCGGTCCTGGCGATTCCGCGGATCGCGGGGTGGCGGTGCGCGGTGGACGGCGGCGGGCTGCGGCCGGCCGACGCGTACCTGGGGCTGGTGGCGGTGCCGGTGGGGGCGGGAACCCGGGAGGTCCGGTGCGCGTTCCGGCCGCCGGGGCTGCGGGCGGGGGTGGTGGTGGGCGCCGGGGCGTTGGCAGCCGTGGCGACGGTCGCGGTGGTGGGCGCTCTGCGGCGCAGACGCGAGGACGCGGGTCCGCACGGGGAGGCGCCCTCGACGGGGGACGGCCCGGCCGCGCTTTCGCGGCCCTCGACGGGCACCGGGCGGGAAGCCACGGACACCGGGCGGGCCGAAGCGGTCCGGCCCGCCCGGTGAAGAGGCGCGAGGCGGCTGTCAGCCCACCCGGGCGACGGCCCGTACGCCGCTTTCCGTCCCCGGTGCCGCGTCGGTGACCACCGTGCCGGTGCGCCCCGTGTCGCGCCCGCCACGGCGCCCCCGGGTGCGGGACCGCACCGCGACGCCCGCCAGCACCGCCAGTCCCGCTGCGCTGCCCAGCAGTCCGGGCGTCAGGCCCGCCTGGGTGTACGTGCAGGTGAAGCGGGACGCCCGTTCCCCGAGCGGGACGGCGATCAGGCCCTGGAAGGCGGCCGCGGGGCGCGGCGCTCCGCCGTCCACGGCGCACTGCCAGCCCTTCACGGCGGGCGCCGCCACCACCGCGGTGCCTCCGGTGCGCTCGCGCAGCGTGGCGCGGATCTCATGTCCGGACATGGTGAGCTGGGCCGGGGCGGAGACCCGCAGGGCGGAGATCGCGCTGTTCAGCCTGCCGCTGTCCAGGCAGCCCACCGGGCGTTCCGGGATCCACTGCCCCTTCCTGGTCGGGACGAAGGACACCGTGAGGCGGCCGTTGCCCGGCACCTGTGCCAGTTCGCGCACCGGAGCCGCCGTCATCGTGCTGCCCCGGCCGAACCACGCCCGGTCGGGACCGCCCGAGACGCCCACCCGCCCCGCGAACCACGGTGCGTGCGCGTACGCCGTACTGCCGGGAGAGCACCGCACCTCGAAGACGCTGCGGTGGCCCTTGCGGACCGGCCAGCCCTCGGGGCCCGGCCGTTCCCCGTTCGCCGCCCGCAGTCCGGGCACCTGGTACACGGGAGCGCCGATCGCACTGTTCAGCCGGTCGAAGGCGGTGTCGGCGGTGTCCGCGGTGTCCGCGCCCACCGGGGCCCCTGAGGTGTCCGTGCGCACGCCCTGCGGTCGTACCGTCACCACCGGCGCCGCTTCCGCCCGGCGGATCTCGGCGTTGCGGGTGCCCACCGGATTCGCGGCGACGTAGGTCGTGGAACCCATCAGCGCCAGGCCGACGGGCTCTTCGAAGCTCTTGGTGTGACGGCCCTCGATGTACCAGCCCGCGCCCAGCCGCTGAAGGGTGCGCGCCGTCTCCACGGGCAGGTGACTGCTGTAGTACGCGCCGCCCTGACCGCCGAGCAGCATCGGGTCGTTGTTGGCGTACTCGTGCGGCCCCGGGTCGCTGCGCTGCCAGGGGAGGCCGTCCCCCGCGCGCAGCGCCTCGCGCGTCCTGAGCGTCTCGGCGTCGTAGGTGCGCTTGGGGTGGTACCAGGGGATGCGGTCCTTGATGGCGGTCACCGAGAAGACGGTGTACGCGCAGGACAGCAGCACCGCGCAGCCGAGCCCGGCGGCGACCAGCGCGCGTGCCGTGCGCGCGCCGGGAAGTCCCGGCCGCCCGTACCGGTGCAGCAGCCACAGTCCCGCCCACATCACCGGGATGCCGCCGAGGGACAGCACCAGGGTGGAGGTGCCCACCGTCTTCTGTCCGGCGGTGAACAGCACCGCGGCGGCCAGCACGGCCGCCCCGCGCAGGAGTTCGCGCGGTTCGGGTACGCGGGAGAGCGCCAGCCACGCCACCATCGTGAGGATGCCGCTGAGGACGAACGTCGCCCGGTACGGGCTGCCGTTGGGCAGTGCGAACGCGTGCCACAGCAGTACGCCCGGTTCGAGCACGAAGGACACCGCGACCAGCAGGACGAGCCCCCACCACAGCACCCGCTCACGCACCGGCGCCGACTTCTGGAAGAGGTACGTGGCGACCAGGACCAGCCCCAGGAGCCCGAAGCAGATGCCGGGGGCCACCATCGAGGTGCGGCCGCCGGGGAAGATCTGGGCGAGGTAGAGCACCGGGTCCGGTGGGCCCTTGTACGGGCGGGCCGTGACCGGCTGCGACGCCTTGCTGGAGAGGTACGAGACGGTGAGCGCGGGCGCGACCAGCAGCAGTGACGTCGCGGCCATGCCGGCCGCCCGCAGCAGTACGCGCGTGCGCGCGCGCCAGGACAGGTCGTCCCGCAGCAGCAGCCGTACGACCAGTACGAGTGCCGCGCCGAGGGTGGCCATGGCCGCGGTGTAGAAGTTCGCCGCCCAGCACAGGGCGACGAGCAGGGTGCCGAGGACCCAGCGGCGCCCGTGCAGGCACCAGTCGGCGGCGATGCCGATGAGCGGCAGCGCGATGGGCCCCCACATCCACATGGGGTCGGCGGCACCGTCGCTGATCACCCAGGCGCACAGGGCGTACCCGACCGCCAGCAGCCCGCGCTGCCAGGCGGGGCCGGGGCGCAGCCTGGCCAGGAAGACCGTCATGGCGGTGGCGGCGAGGCCGAGGCAGAGCAGGGTGACCAGGAAGACGGGCAGCTCGACCATGTCGCGCGGGAACAGTGCGACGAGGAACGAGAGGGGGTTGGTGAGGTAGGTGAAGAAGTCGGGGAGGAACGGGACGCCGTATCCGCTGTTCCAGTTGTAGAGCAGGTCGCCCTGCGCCTCGCCGTGCAGCAGGTCCCGCAGGTGCGCGTGGTACGGCACGAACTGGTTGCCGAGGTCGTTGACGGCCCTCGACTTCGGCCCGAAGGGGTACACACCGTTCAGCGCCAGGCCCAGGCTGTAGGCGGCCATGGCGACGACTCCGGCGAGGGCGGCGACCGGCCGTTCGGCGGAGAGCAGGCGACCGGCGCGCTGCTGCCACGCGCGCGCACGCGCGGGCGTGGCGGGGGTGACGCGGGTGGCACCGGCGGTGGCGGTGCCCGGAGTCGTGCCGGGGCCGTTCGCCGTGCGGCCGTTCTCCGCGGGGCCGTTCTCCGCGGGGCCGTTCTCCGCGGGGCCGTTCTCCGCGGGGCCGTTCTCCGCGGGGCCGTTCTCCGCGGGGCCGTTCCCGGCCGCGGTTGCGTCCTCGCGGGTCAGGATCCGCCGCGACAGTACGAACGTCACGGGGATGGCCGCCGCAGCCGCCACCAGCGGCGCGATCCGCTCGTCCATGTCGCACCACTCGACGAGCACGAAAACGCCCACCGAGGTGACGACGAAGTTCGTCAGGTTGGTGAGCGGGAACAGCAGGAACTTCCGCCAGGTGGGGCGGGTGCGATAGGTGAAGTAGGTGTTCAGGAAGAACGAACCCACCATGCTGAGCAGGAACGCCACCACGTAGGCGGGGTAGTACGGCAGCCACTGGTGCAGGACCAGGTAGAAACCGTAGAACGTGCCCGTGTTGACCGCGCCCACCAGCGCGAACCGGAGCACCTGAAGGATCTGCGAACTCACTGACCGACAGTCCTGTTCCACGTCGCCGACAGCGGTACCCCGGTGCTCGCCACCGCGCCCGCTTCGGTCGCTCCGGACCGCGTGCGTATCGGTGAAGCGGAGTCAGCGCCCGACGCGTTCGTTTCCTTCACCAGGAAGTGCGGGCGGCGCTTCGTCTCGTAATAGATCCGGCCGATGTATTCGCCCACCAGTCCCAGCATCACCATCTGTGCGCCGCCCATTCCGACGATCGCCGCCAGCAGGGTCGCGTATCCGGGGGTGCGCACGCCGAACGCGAGGGTGCTGACGACGGTCCACGCCGCGTAGAGAGTGGCCAGGCCCGCCAGTAGGAGACCGAGGTGAATGGCGACCCGCAGCGGCCGGTTGTTGAACGAAATGAGACCGTCGACGCCGTAGTTGACGAGGGCGCCGAAACGCCATTTCGTCTCGCCGGCCTCCCGCGCCACATTGGTGTAGTCGAAGGTGACGGTGTCGAAGCCGATCCAGGAGAACAGCCCCTTGGAGAAGCGGTTCTGCTCGGGCATCGACAGGAGTGCGTTGACGGCCCGTCGTGACAGCAGCCGGAAGTCGCCGACGCCGTCGACGAGCTCGACGTCCACCCAGCGGTTGACCATGCGGTAGTACGCCTTGCCCAGGGCCTTGCGCAGACGCGACTCGCCGCTCCGGTCGCGCCGGGCGATGACCTGGTCGTGGCCGACGGCGTGCAGCTCCAGCATGCGGCCGATGAGCTCCGGCGGGTGCTGGAGGTCCGCGTCCATGATCACCACGGCGTCACCCGTGGCCTCGCGCAGGCCGGCCAGCATGGCGGCCTCCTTGCCGAAGTTCCGGCTGAAGGAGGTGTAGCGCAGCCCGGCGGGGTTCTTCTTCGCGAGCGCGCGCAACAGGTCGAGCGTGCGGTCGGAACTGCCGTCGTCGACGTAACAGATTTCGTAGTCGACGGGCAGGGAATCGAGCAATGCTCTGGTTTTCGCGTCGAAGGACTCGATCACCATTTCTTCGTTGTAACAGGGCACCACCACCGACAGGCGCATGGGTGTCACTTCCGGTCTGTACGGGAGAGGCTGTTGGTCGCCTATCGAGACAGTGATTCCCGGAACTCGGTTGCCTCACTGTGAGGTACATCACATATGACGAAGAAAAGCGGAAGTAGCCACCACTCCTTCGAGAACAAGCTTCGAACGGCCGTCGCCCAGATGTGTTTCCAGCGCCTCCCGGACACCGGGCCAGGCCGCGTCGCCGTAGTCGTCGAGCACGACGATTCCGCCGTCCGCGACGATCTCCTCGGCCCACCGGAGATCGGCGAGAACACCCTCCCTGGAGTGGTCGCCGTCCACCACGATCACCCCGTAGCGCCGGTCGGACACGGACGCACGTATGTGCGAATCCTGTGAGAAACCCTTGTAGATACGGGCCGTTGCGGTCGGCGACCCGGCCGCTTCGAGTGCGGTTCCGGCCAGGGCGAGGTTGGCGCGCACGACGTCCTCGCGCACCGGCGTACCGGTGGGGTCGGCGTGGTCGTGGGTCGCGTCGGGCTGGAGCTGCGAGCCGGCGAAGGGGTCGACGATGGTCAGCCGCGGCTCGATCCCCTCGCGGTGCAGCATGCGGGTCAGGGCGGTCGCGAACAGTCCGTGGAGGGTCCCTATTTCGAGCACTTCGGGGTTCGGCGGAGCCATAAGCGGAATGGTGGCGAGTTTTCCGCAGACGTTGGACGTGCCGCCCGCGAGACGTCCGACGCCCAGCGCTTCGAGCGCGACGACGGTCCGGAAGGCGGAGGTCACCGCCCGCCGCGCGTGCGCGCTGCCGCTGACCTCCGCCACCTGGCCGACCAGTGCGGTGATCTGTCCCGCGGACGGCATGCGGTGGGCACCCCGGCCGGTGCGGTCGAGCAGCATCCCGACGGCGTGGCTCTGCTTCTTCAGCACGTCGAGTTCGGCACGGAGGGCGGCGACCTCGCTCTGGGTCGCGCGGGCCTGGGCGCGCACGCGCTGGTCGACCCGCTGGTCGACGAGGGCCGCGAGCGGGCGCAGGGCACGGCGGGCGAGGGGAAGGGTCCGCAAGGGGCGGGTCAGCAGGGGCATGGGCGGGACGGTATGCGGCCCGCCGTATGAAGGCGTGGCCCCCGGGCGACGCGGGGGCGAACCGGGGATGACGGGCACCTCCGAGCTTTGTCCGGACAACCGGACAACCGGACACCAGGGCAACCGGACAACCGCACGTCGGGACATCGGGACATCATGGCGACATCGGGGCGACGGGGCCGGTTTCCCGCTCAGCCCCGGCCGCCGCCCAGTTGCCGCTGGCGCTCCAGCGCCCGGCGCACCTCGCCCACCAGCGGGTGGTACCCGCCGTACGCACGCTCCGCGTCGTACAGTAGTGCCTGCAGCTGCCGGACCGCTTCCCCGTGGCCGCCCGTCGCCAGCAGCAGTTGGGCGGCGCGCAGGCGCAGCTCGAAGGAGCGCGCGGGGTCGTTGCCCGAGACGTAACTGTTCTCGTAGTAAGGAAGCAGCGCCCGGTACTCGGCGAGTGCCGCCGCCGGTTCGCCGAGCTGTTCCAGGCACTGGGCGGCGTCGTACCGGAACTGGAGGGCCTGAGGGTCCGCCGGGCCGCTCTCGGCGGCGCGTTCGTCGGCGAGGCGGCGCAGCTCGGGCAGGGCACGCCGGTACTGGCCGTCGTCGAGCAGCGTCGCCGCGTACTGCTTGCGCAGGATGCGCACCACCGGGGAACGCTCGCCGTGTTCCGCCGCGGCGGCCGGGAGGATGTTGCCGAGGATGTCGACCGCCTGGGTGATCCGGCCCTCGCCGAGGAGCTGTTTGACCTCGTCGACGGCTCCGGCGACGTCGGGCCGCGACGGTGGCGGCGGCGGAGTCCGCGTCGGCGGCACGGGCGGTACGTGGACGGGCGGGGGCACGGCCGCCGCCCGGTCGGGCCACGGGGCGTGCGGGCGCAGGAAGGGCCGGGTCGGGTCGAGCGGGCCCGCGGGGGCCACGCCGTACGGGGCCGGGTGCGGGCCGCGGGCCGGCAGCAGCGGTGCGAGGCGCTCGTACACCTCCTGGGCGGAGCCGGGCCGGTACTGCGGGTCCTTGGCGAGCAGGTGCAGGACGAGCGCTTCGAGTGCGCCGGGGACCTCGGGCCTGTTCCGGCGCACCGGCAGCGGCGGCTCGTAGAGGTGACGGTGCAGGATGCCCAGCGCGGTGCTCCCGGCGAACGGGACGTCCCCGGTGAGGAGCTCGTGCAGCAGGACGCCCAGCGCGTAGAGGTCGGTGTACGGGCCGACCGCGCCGCCCATCGCCTGCTCCGGCGCCATGTACGCGGGCGTACCGATGGGGGTGCCGGTATGGGTGAGGCGGGTGGTGTCGGTGTCGAGCACGGAGGCGATGCCGAGGTCGAGCACGGTGATGGTGCCGTCCGGTCGCACCATGACGTTGCGGGGCTTGAGGTCGCGGTGCACGATCGGGACGGCGTGCACGGCGGAGAGCACCGCGCACAGCTGGGCGGCGACGGAGACGGCCCACTGCCAGGGGTAGGGGGCCGTCTCGGCGTGGTGGTCGGCGAGGTCGGCGCCCTCGACGTACTGCATGACCAGGTACAGGTCCTCGGTGTCGCTGCCCGCGTCGTGCACGGTGACCAGGCCGGGGTGGTCGACCTGAGCGGTGACGCGGCACTCGCGCACGAAGCGGCGCCGCAGGTCCTCGGCCTCGGCGGCGGCGGCCATCCGGTCGGGGCGCAGCAGTTTGACGGCGACCCGGCGGTCCAGGCGCTGGTCGTAGGCCGTCCAGACCTGGCCCATGCCGCCCTGGCCGATGAGGGTGGAGAGCTCGTAGCGGCCCGCGACGACACGGCCGTTCACCACGCCCGGCCGCCCTCACCGTTCCGGCGGTCCTCGCCGTCGCGGCCGCTCTCGCCGTTGCGGCCGTCCTCGCCGTTGCGGCCGCTTCCACCGTCGCGACCGCTTTCGCCCTTGCGGTTGCGGCTGTCGCGGTATCCGGGCTCCCTGCGCAGCAGCTCGCTCAGCTCGTCGAGCTCGGCGCGCACCTGGTCGATGCGGGGCGCGGACGGCAGCGGCTGCCGGGTAGGCGGTCCGGGCTGCGGTGCGGAGTGCTGCGGGCGGGACTGCGGCGGGGAGGGCTGCGGGTGGGAGTGCGGTTCGGGCTGCTTTGGCGGGGCGGCCGGGTAGCCGTAGGCGGGCCCCGGCGCGCCGTCCGGGACGGTCGGGCGGTCGTACGGGCCGGGCTGCTCGGGGTGCTGCGCCGGCGGGAACGGCCGGTGCTGCGGTACGGCGGAGACAGGCCCCCACGCGTGGGGCTGCGGCCGCGGCGTCCGGTAGTGGGTGATGTCCGCGATCAGGAAGTACGTCGCCACCCCGACGGAAAGGACGGCGAGAGCCAGCACACCCACCGTGTCGACGGTGTTGAATTCCGCCGGCGCCGCAGAATCGTCCGAGGGCGGCGCCCCGTACAGCCCGACGATGGCGAGCAGGGTGTAGCCGAGGACCAGCACGGTCGAGAAGACCACCCAGTCGGCGGCGCGCTTGCGCAGGATCGCGATCCGCAGCGGCGCCGCCCACGTCAGCAGCCCGCAGCTGCACAGGGCGCACACGGTGAACAGCACCCGCAGCGCGACCAGCACGGCGGGGCTGGGCTGACTGCGCGGCGGCGCGTGGCCGGAGCCGGGCATGGCTGCTCCTGAGGCGAGGGCACGAAGAACGCGGCGTGCTGGAGGTGGACGTACGACGAGCGTATACAGCGACTCCCGCGTGGGCCTCAGGGTTGTACGGACCCGGCCGACTCCTTGCCCCTCGTGGCCCGGCTCACCTGCCGGTCTTCGCCTCCGTCGGGTTCCCGCCGGTGGGCAGCCGCTGCTCGGGGCAGCCGCCCAGCACCTCCTTCATGGCGGTCTTCTCGGCGGCCGTCACCCACACCCCGTACTTCTTCTTCACCGCCACCTGCGAGGCCACGTACGCGCACCGGTACGACTTGTTCGCGGGCAGCCAGGTGGCGGTGTCCGCGTCGCCCTTCTGCCGGTTGGCGGAGGCCTCCGCGGCCAGCAGGTTCAGCGGGTCGTTGGCGAAGGCGAGGCGTTTGCCGGGCTTCCACTGCTGGGCGCCCTTCTGCCAGGCGTCGGACAGCGCCACCAGGTGATCGATGTCGACCTTGCTGCGTCCACGCGCGTACTCGACGCGTCCGCCGGTGTACGGGTCGGGTTCCAGCACCCCGGAGGACACCTTGCACTGCCCCTTGCTGAACTTCACGTTCTTGAGGTCCCGCTTGAGTATGTCGTCGCGGGTCCCGCAGCCGTTGTCGTCGGTGTCGGCCCAGGCGCGGCCGAACGCGCTCCGCTCGTAACCCGTCTTGGGGGCGCGCCCCTTGACGGTCAGTTCGTCCACGGCGGCCAGGGCGGAGCCGCCCTTGCCGACCGGACCGCCCTGTCCGCCGGCCGTGCCACTGCCACCGCCCGCGCCGCATGCCGCCGTCCCGAGCACCAGCACGGCCCCAAGTCCCGCCGCGCACGCGGACCTCCGCGTGTGTCCTGCCGTACGAGTTGTCAAGGGAAGCCGTCCCGCCATGTGTTGAGTACTGGATGAAGAACCGGATTTCCCACCGTAGGAACGGCTTCCCCGAACGGGCGATCGCGACCCGCGACATACCGCCGAAATGTGGCCCGCCGCACACCAGGAAGACAGCCGGGCCCGATCCTTCGCCGGCCCTCGGCATCCGGCGCGCGCATTCCGCCCCTCCGGCGTACGGTCTGAAATGTCCCGATCTCTTCTGCGGAAGGAGCCCGCCCGTGGGGATCTGCCACAGGTTCAGGAACCGGTTCGAGGACTGGTTCGAGGACCGGGTTCGGCAGGACGCGCCAGGCACTCCCGCACAGGGGAGCCGGGCCTCCTGAACCCCCGCCCGCGAGGCCGATCGTTCCGGCCTCGCGGGCGGTGAGTTGTGCGGGCGGCTGCCGCAGGCGCGCCCCGGGTAGCCGGAGACGGCCCGGGGCGGCGGGAGACGGCCCGGGGTCGCCAGGGACGGCCCGGGGTCACGGGAGTCGACCCATGGCCCCCGGAGTCAGTTCAAAATCGTCGTCAGGAACTCGCCCGTCCACGACAGCAGTTCGCGGCCCACCACCGGCTTTCCGCCGATCTGGCCCGGACTCGGGCGCGGCACCAGGATCTGGTGGGCCGTGCCCTTGATGACCGTGCGCGGGTAGAGCCTCTTGAGGCGCAGCTCCTGGGACTCGCGGAGCTCGACCGGGGCGAAACGGATGTTCGGCCCCTGGAGGACGATCTCGCCGACCCCGCAGGCGCGGGCCAGCATGCGCAGACCGGCGACCAGCAGGAGGTTCTCGACGGGCTCGGGGAGCTTGCCGTAACGGTCGGTGAGTTCCTCCCGTACGGCCGCGATGTCGGCCTCCGTGTTGGCGGAGGCGATGGCGCGGTACGCCTGGAGGCGCAGGCGCTCGCCGGGGGCGTAGTCGTGCGGGACGTGGGCGTCCACCGGAAGTTCGATCTTGACTTCGAGGGGTGCCTCGGGCTGCTCCTCGCCGCCTTCGACGGCCGCCCGGTAGTCGGCGACGGCCTCGCCGACCATGCGGATGTACAGGTCGAAGCCGACGCCGGCGATGTGCCCGGACTGCTCCCCGCCCAGCAGGTTGCCCGCACCGCGGATTTCGAGGTCCTTCATCGCCACGTACATGCCCGCGCCCATCTCGGTGTGCTGGGCGATGGTGGCCAGGCGCTCGTGGGCGGTCTCCGTGAGGGGCTTCTCCGGCGGGTAGAGGAAGTAGGCGTAACCGCGGTCGCGGCCGCGGCCGACACGGCCGCGCAGCTGGTGCAGCTGGGAGAGGCCGAAGTTGTCGCCGCGCTCGACGATGAGGGTGTTGGCGTTGGAGATGTCGATGCCGGACTCGACGATCGTCGTCGACACGAGGACGTCGAACTTCTTCTCCCAGAAGTCGACGACCACCTGTTCCAGGGCGGTCTCCGACATCTGTCCGTGCGCGGTCGCGATGCGCGCCTCGGGGACGATCTCGCGGAGCTTGGCCGCCGCCCGGTCGATGGACTCGACTCGGTTGTGGATGTAGAAGACCTGGCCCTCGCGCAGCAGCTCACGGCGGATGGCCGCGCCGATCTGCCTCTCCTCGTACGGGCCGACGAAGGTGAGCACCGGGTGGCGCTCCTCCGGCGGGGTGGTGATGGTCGACATCTCACGGATGCCGGTGACCGCCATTTCGAGCGTGCGGGGGATGGGTGTCGCCGACATTGTCAGTACGTCGACATTGGCCCGGAGCTTCTTCAGCTGCTCCTTGTGCTCGACGCCGAAGCGCTGCTCCTCGTCGACGATGACCAGGCCGAGGTCCTTGAACCTGGTCTCCTGCGAGAACAGCCGGTGGGTGCCGATGACCAGGTCGACGGAGCCGTCCTTCAGTCCCTCCAGGGTCGCCTTCGACTCGGACTCGGTCTGGAAGCGCGACAGCGCCCGTACGTTGACCGGGAACTGGGCGTAGCGCTCGGTGAAGGTTCCGAAGTGCTGCTGCACGAGGAGCGTGGTGGGGACCAGGACGGCGACCTGCTTGCCGTCCTGGACCGCCTTGAAGGCGGCCCGCACCGCGATCTCCGTCTTGCCGTAACCGACGTCGCCGCACACCAGCCGGTCCATCGGGACGGACTTCTCCATGTCCTCCTTCACCTCGGCGATGGTGGACAGCTGGTCGGGCGTCTCCACGTACGGGAAGGCGTCCTCCAGCTCGCGCTGCCAGGGGGTGTCGGGGCCGAAGGTGTGGCCGGGGGCCGCCATGCGCGCCGAGTACAGCTTGATGAGGTCGGCGGCGATCTCCTTGACGGCCTTCTTGGCGCGCGCCTTCGTCTTCGTCCAGTCCGCGCCGCCGAGCCGGTGCAGCGTCGGGGCCTCGCCGCCGACGTACTTCGTCACCTGCTCCAGCTGGTCGGTGGGGATGTAGAGGCGGTCACCCGGCTGGCCGCGCTTGGCGGGCGCGTACTCGACGAGGAGGTATTCACGGGTCGCGCCCTGCACGGTGCGCTGCACCATCTCGATGTAGCGGCCCACACCGTGCTGCTCGTGCACGATGAAGTCGCCGACCTGGAGGGTGAGCGGGTCGACGGACTTGCGGCGGCGGGCCGGCATCCGGCCCAGTTCCTTGCTGGCCGTGCGCTGGCCGGTCAGGTCGGTCTCGGTGAGGACGGCGAGCTGGAGCGCCGGGTCGACGAAGCCGTGGTCGAGCACGCCGCAGGCGACGTGGACGACGTTCGGCGACAGGGCGGCGAGGTCGGCGTCCAGGCGCGCCGCGATGCCTTCGCCGGAGAGGACCTCGACGGTACGGGCGGCCGGACCGTGGCCCTCGGTGATGAACACGACGCGCCAGCCGTCGGCCAGCCAGCCCTTGCTGTCGGCCAGGGCCTTGGCGGTGTCGCCCCGGTACAGCTCCGGCGCGTGCATGCCGAGCTGGAGGGTGTCCGCCTCGCGCGTGGCGTCGTCGGCGGCGAACGGGGACACCGACCACCACATCATGCCGAGGTCGCGAGCGTGGTCACGGACGTCGGCGATACCCCACAGGGACGCCGCGCCGACGTCGATGGGGGCCACGCCCCCGCCGGCGCTCGCCGCCCACGACGCCTGGAGGAACTCCTGGCTGGTGGCGACGAGGTCGGCGGCCCGGGTGCGCACCCGCTCGGGGTCGCAGACCACCGTCATGGACCCCTCGGGCAGGACGTCGAGCAGCAGTTCCATGTCGTCGACGAGCACCGGGGCGAGGGATTCCATGCCCTCCACCGCGATCCCCTCGGCGATCTTGTGCAGCAGTTCCCCCAGCTCGGGGTGGGCCTCGGCGAGCGCGGCGGCCTTCTGCCGCACCTCGTCGGTGAGCAGCAGCTCACGGCAGGGCGGCGCCCACACGCCGTGCTCGGCGACCTCCAGGGACCGCTGGTCGGCGACCTTGAAGTAGCGGATCTCCTCGACGTCGTCGCCCCAGAACTCCACCCGCAGCGGGTGCTCCTCGGTGGGCGGGAAGACGTCCAGGATGCCGCCGCGCACGGCGAACTCGCCGCGCTTCTCGACCAGCTCGACCCTGGCGTACGCAGCCGCCGCGAGCGCGTCCGTCAGCTCGCCCAGATCGGCGCTCTGCCCCGACCTGATCGACACCGGAACCAGGTCGCCGAGCCCCTTGACCTGCGGTTGGAGCACCGACCGAACGGGAGCCACGACCACGCTCACCGGGCCCGCCGACGGGTCGTCGTCGCGTGGGTGCGCGAGACGCCGCAGTACGGCCAGACGACGGCCGACGGTGTCGGAGCGCGGCGAGAGCCGCTCGTGCGGCAGCGTCTCCCAGGCCGGGAACTCCGCCACGGAGTCCTCCGGCAGGAGGGTGCGCAGGGTCGCGGCCAGTTCCTCCGCCTCCCGGCCGGTCGCGGTGACGGCCAGCACCGGGCGGCCCGCGTCGCGGGCGAGGGCGGCGAGGGCGAAGGGGCGGGCGGCGGAGGGGCCGACGAGGTCGACGTGCATGCGGTTGCCGTCGACCGCGGCCTTCACCGCTTCGGCGAGCGCCGAATCTCGTACCACTGCATCCAGCAGGCCGTGCAGACTCATGAAGGGCATCCATCCGAACGCTGAGAACTCTGGGGTCCGGCCGCGCGGGGACACCTGCCGGTGCGGCGGGTGGGCAACGCGAGCCGCCCGACACGTCGCACGGGCCGGGGGCTTCCAGCCTACGACGGGTGGCGCGCGCGTGCGGGAAACGGCGGCGGGCCTGGCCGAAAGCGGGGGTCCGGTGGAGCGGGCAGCCGGCCGCCCGGCCACCGGGGGAACGGCCGGACGCCGATCCCCGCGAGGGGCCGGACGTCCGTTCCGCACGAGGCGCCGGACGCACGCATCCGGGAAGGGACGGGCGCCCGGCCCCGTGCGGATCCGGACGCACGTCCCGTCCTGGGGCCGGGCCGGCTCGCGCCGCCCCGTTCGGTCCTACTCCGTCGCGATCGCGTTCAGCACGTTCATCCTTCCGGCGCGGAACGCCGGGACCAGTGCCGCCAGCAGGCCGACCAGCGCGGAGGCCAGGAACACCGTGACGATCGTGGTCCACGGGATCTCCAGGACGCCGATGCCCTCCAGGGCGAGCAGCTTCTGGGCGGACATCCCCCAGGCCAGCCCGAGCGCCAGGCCCAGCAGCGCGCCGAAGAGGGCGATGACCACCGACTCCAGCCGGATCATCCGCCGCAGCTGGCGGCGCGACAACCCGATGGCCCGCATGAGTCCTATCTCGCGCGTCCGTTCGACGACGGACAGGGCGAGGGTGTTGACGACGCCCAGGACCGCGACGATGATCGCCAGCCCCAGCAGCCCGTAGATGATGTTGAGCAGCTGGTCGATCTGGGCCTTGAGGTCCTTCTTGTAGTCGGTGGAGTTGAGCACCCGGTACTGCGGGTACTTCGCGACCGCCGCCTTCAGTGAGGCGTACGCCTGCTCCGCCTGGCCCTCCGCCGCCTTCGCGAAGAGGGCCATGTCCTGCGGCATCCGCTCCGCGGGGGTGTGCGCGGCGGCCGTCGCGATGTCGAGGTACATCGCACCCTTGTCGACATTGACGTCGTCCGAGGTGATCGCGGCGACCTTGAGCTTCGTGCTCTTCCCGCCGGGGAACGCGACGGTCAGCTCGTCGCCGACCTTCACCTTGCGCTTCTCGGCGTATTCGTCGCCGACGGACATCGCTCCCGGCGCGTACGCGTCGGCGAGCTTTCCGGCCACCGTCTCGCGGCGCAGATCCTGCATGTACGAGGGGTCGGTGGCGGACAGGGTGGTGCGTTCCGAGGTGCCGTCCGGGGCGGTCACCGTGGCGGTGACCAGCTTGTAGTGGGTGAGCCGGGCGATCCCCTCGGCCTTCGCGAGGGCCTGCTGCGCCTGCGGCAGTACGGGCATCCCGGTGTTCGACCGTACGGTGAAGTCGGCGCCCACCGACTTGTCCAGTTCCTGGTTGGCCGAGGCGACCATCGAGGACGCGGCGACCGACAGGCAGGCCACCAGCGCGAGCCCGATCATCAGCGCGGAACCGGTCGCTCCGGTACGCCGGGGGTTGCGCAGCGCATTGCGTTCGGCCATCCGCCCGACCGGGCCGAAGAGCCGCAGCACCACCGCGCTGAGCCCCTTCACCACGAAGGAGACGAGCAGCGGCCCGACGGCGACGAACCCGATGAGGGTGAGGACGACCCCCGCCGCGAGGAAGAGCGAGCCCTGGGCGGCCTCGTCCGCCCGGGCCGCCGCGAACAGTCCGGCCGCGCCGAGCGCGGTGAGCGTCAGGCCGATCCCGGCCCGTATCCGGCCCGCCCTGCCGTCGCCGGGGGTCCCCGCGTCGCGCAGGGCCGCCATCGGGGAGACCGTGCCGGCCCGGCGGGCCGGGAGGTAGGCGGCCACGACGGTGACGACGACGCCGAGAACGAACCCGACGACCGGGGTGACCCAGGTGACGGTCAGGTCGTCCGTGGAGAGGTTCATGCCGATCGCGTTCATGAACTGCATCAGTCCGACGGCGAGTCCGATCCCCGCCCCGATGCCGAGCAGCGAACCGAAGACACCGAGCAGTACCGCTTCCAGCAGCACGGACCGGTTGACCTGCCTGCGGCTGGCACCGAGTGCGCGCATCAGGCCGATCTCGCGGGTGCGCTGGGCGACCAGCATGGAGAAGGTGTTGATGATCAGGAAGATGCCGACGAGGAGGGCGACCCCGGCGAAGCCGAGCATGGCGTACTTCATCACGTCGAGGAAGGACGCGATGTCGTTCTTGCTCTCCTCGCTCGCCTCCGCCTTGGTCTGGATCCTGTACGAGTCGGCGCCCAGCGCTGCCGCGACGCCGGCCTTGAGTTCTTCCTCGCCGACGCCCTCGCGGGCGGTGACGTTGACGCCGGTGTAGCGGTCCGGGCCGCCGAGCAGCTTCTGCTGCGCGGTCTTCTCGTCGTAGAAGACGACGGTGGCACCGGGGTTGGTCGCCCGGAACGTGGCGATGCCGCTGATCCTGGCGGTGAAGTCGCCGGTGACGGCTATGGTCCGCAGTTCGTCGCCGAGCTTCAGCCCGTGCTTCTCCGCGGTGTCCGCGTCGACCATGAGGTCGGTGGGCCCGCGCGGCTCGCGTCCGGAGGTGATGTCCATGAGCCGGGCGTCGGCGGAGGACCAGTTGCTCGCGATGGTGGGCGCGCCCGTGTCGGAGCCCATGTTCTTGTTCTCGCGGTCGACGACGGTCACCGACATGCTGCTGACCGTGCCCTCCGCGGCCTGCACGCCCTCCGCGCCGGCGATCGTGCGCAGGAGGGAGGCGGGCAGGGTGACGGGGCGTCCGGCGTGCGTCTCGGAGTTGTCGTTCTTCTCCTTCTCCGGCGTGACCGTGACGTCGGCGGAAGAGGTGGCGAAGAGTTTGTCGAAGGTGGTGTTCATGGTGTCGGTGAAGACGAGCGTCCCGCAGACGAAGCCCACCGAGAGGAGGACGGCGACGGCGGAGAGCGCCATGCGTCCCTTGTGCGCGAAGAAGTTGCGCATCGAGGTCTTCCACACGGTCATGACGTACGCCCCCGGCCGTCGAAGGCCTTCATCCGGTCCAGCACCAGCTCGGCGGTGGGACGGCGCATCTCGTCCACGATCCGCCCGTCCGCCAGGTACAGCACCCGGTCCGCGTACGCGGCGGCGACGGGGTCGTGCGTGACCATCACGATCGTCTGACCGAGCTCGTCGACCGAGCGGCGCAGGAAGTCCAGCACCTCCGCGCCGGAACGGGAGTCCAGGTTCCCGGTCGGCTCGTCACCGAAGATGATCTCCGGGCGGGAGGCCAACGCACGTGCCACCGCGACCCGTTGCTGCTGCCCGCCGGACAGTTCGGACGGGCGGTGGTGGAGCCGGTCGGCGAGTCCGACGGTGTCCACGATCCGCCGCAGCCAGTCCGCGTCCGGCTTGCGTCCCGCTATGTCCATGGGCAGCGTGATGTTCTCGATCGCGTCGAGCGTCGGGAGGAGGTTGAAGGACTGGAAGATGAACCCGACCCGGTCCCGGCGCAGTTGGGTGAGTTTCTTGTCCTTGAGCCCGGTCAGCTCGGTGTCGGCGAGGAAGACCTGCCCCGACGTCACCGTGTCCAGCCCGGCCAGGCAGTGCATCAGCGTCGACTTGCCGGACCCCGACGGGCCCATGATCGCGGTGTACTCGCCCTGAGCCATGTCGACGTCCACGTGGTCGAGCGCGACGACCCGCGTCTCGCCCGCCCCGTACGCCTTGACGACCTGCCGCGCGCGGGCGGCGACGGCCGTTCGCCCGCCTGTGCCTCCGTGCTGGGAGACGTCCATCGCCGTAGTCATGCCAATTCCCCTCGTTCGGCCGGGTGCTGCACGCACCCCGTCGTCGGTCCAGGGTGTGTAAGTCCAAGCTAAGGAAACGGCCGGATCAGCACCTCGCCCCGAGGTACCAACCCCTGACTGCACCTGAGTAGGGGGATCCGTCAGGGTTCCTCAACCCGTGGGTGGAGCACAGGGTGGGGACATCTCCTCCCTCTCCGCGCCCTCCCCCGCCCGACCTGCGGATGAGACGCTGGGGCACACCACATACGTGCAGGGGGAAGGGACTTCGGTGGACAGGAAGGATGCAAGGGGCACGGACACGGGGAACGCGGACATCCGCCGGGGACCCGTCGTCGCGGCCCTCATGCTCGGCATGGCGCTCGCCGCACTCGACGGGACCATCATCGCCACCGCCGTGCCGCAGATCGTCGGCGACCTGGGCGGGTTCACGGTCTTCTCCTGGCTGTTCTCCGGATATCTGCTGGCCGTCACCGTCACCCTCCCGGTGTACGGGAAACTCTCCCGACACGTTCGGCCGCAAACCGGTCCTCATCACCGGCATAGCCCTCTTCCTCCTCGGCTCCGTGCTGTGCGCGCTCTCCTGGAACATGCCTGCTCTCATCGCCTTCCGCATCGTGCAGGGCCTGGGCGGCGGCGCCATCCAGGGCACCGTCCAGACCGTCGCCGCCGACCTGTACCCGCTCAGGGAGCGCCCCAGGATCCAGGCGAGGCTGTCCACGGTCTGGGCGGTGTCCGCGGTCGCGGGCCCCGCCGTGGGCGGAGCGCTCGCCGGATACGCGGACTGGCGGTGGATCTTCCTGATCAACCTCCCGGTGGGCGCGGTGGCGATGTGGCTGATCGCGAAGTACCTGCGGGAGCCGGGACGGGTGCCGCCGCCGGCCCGGCAGCAAGCAGACCCGAAAGAAGCGGGGCGGGAGACCCCCGCCTCCGGGGCGGCCGGGCACGAGACGGCCTCGCAGGAAGCGGCGGGCCGGACATCGGCGGGGCGGGAACGCAGCGCGCCCCGCGTTCGTTCTCGTATCGACTGGGCCGGTGCACTCGCCGTATTCGCCTGCGGGGGGCTGCTGTTGACGGCGCTGGTGCAGGGCGGGGTGGTCTGGCCGTGGCTCTCCGCCCCGTCGCTGGCGCTGTTCGCGGCGAGCGCCGTACTGGTCGTGGTCGTCGTACTGATTGAACGGCGCGCCGCCGAGCCGATCCTCCCCGGCTGGGTGTGGCGTCGCCGGACGATCGCCGCGGTCAACGTCGCGCTGGGCGCGCTCGGCCTGCTGATGGTCGCCCCGATGGTCTTCCTGCCGACGTACGCCCAGTCGGTACTGGGCCTGAACCCGACGACCGCCGGGTTCGTGCTGTCCGTGATGACGCTGAGCTGGCCGCTGTCGGCGGCACTGAGCCAGCACGTGTACCGGCGGATCGGCTTCCGGCAGACGGCGATCGTGGGGATGTCGCTCGCGGTGCTGGTCCTGGCCGCGTTCCCGCTGCTCCCCTTCCCCGGGGAGGCGTGGCAGCCGGCGCTGATCATGCTGTTGCTGGGGGCCGCCCTCGGGCTCTTCCAGCTGCCGCTCATCGTCGGAGTGCAGTCGACGGTGGGCTGGTCGGAGCGCGGGACGGCAACGGCGTCGATCCTCTTCTACCGGCAGTTGGGGCAGAGCGTCGGGGCGGCGGTGTTCGGCGCGGTGGCGAACGCGACGCTGGCGTCGCGGCTGGCAGCGGCACCGGCGGAGATACGGGACGGACTGCCGGACGACCTCGACTCGGTCTCGCACGCGCTGACCGACCCGGCGTCGACGCTGCCCACCGCGGCGGCGGACTACCTGCGGCGTGCCGTGGACGTGGCGGTGGACCACGTCTACGTGGGGGCAGCAGGGGCGGGGGTGCTCGCACTGGTGGCCCTGGTGGTACTGGCCCCCCGCAGGTTCCCGGTCCTGACCGACCCGGAACCCGGCCCGCTCCCGGAACCGAAGCAGGAGCCGGCTCCGGGGGCGGGCCGGGCGACGTCTCGGCAACGGGAGCGGTAGCGGCAGCGGGACGTGCCGTCCCGCCCCCGGCGAATCCGCACGCGAGGCCCCGCACCCGAGCCCCCGGGCCCTACCCCTCCTCCGCCGCCGTCCTCCCCGTCAGCGTCGCCAGGCTGTTCCGTACGTGTGCCATGTGCGCGTGCATCTCCTCGCGCGCCTGTGTGTGCTCCCGCAGCACCCGCTCCGTCTCCCGGGCGACCCGTTCCTCCCGGGTTCGGGCCTGCGCGAGCAACTCCGCGCCCCGCGCCTCGGCGTCCTCCTGGGCGTGGCGCGCTTCCTCCGCCGTCTTCACCAGGGCCCGCTCCGCCGAGGCGAGCAGCGCCTCCGCCCGCCCCGTCAGCGCGGCGAAATGTTCGTCCTTCTCCGCCTCGCGCCCGGCGAGCTCCCGCTCCGCCGCCTCCCAGCGTTCGGCGTGCTCCTTCTCCTGGGCCGCGAGGATGCCGTGCGTGCGCCGACGCGTGTCCTTCAGCGCCGCCTCGGCCTCCGCCCGCCACTGCCCGGCGTCCGCCCGCGCCGCGGCACGCCGTTCATCGGCCTCGCCCCTGGCCAGCTCCAGCAGCCGCCCGGCGGCCTCCTCCGCCTCCGCACGGACCGCGTCCGCCTCCGCACGCGCCGCGTCCCGCATCGCCCGCGCCGCCGCTGCGGCCTCCTCCCGTACGGAAGCCACGTCCTCCACGGCGGTCTCCCGCAGTTCTTGGGCCTCCTCCTGCGCGAGGAGGAGGAGCGACCGCGCGCGCTCGCCCAGCGACTCGTACGTCTGCGGGGCCAGCCGCGCCACCCGCTCGCGCAGGGTCTCCGCCTCGGCCTCCCGCTGCTGGACGAGGACGGCCAGCCGGGCTGCCCGCTCCCGGGCGTCGTCGCGGTCCCGGGACAGTCCGGCGATCCGGTGCTCCACCTGTTCCGGTCGGTAGCCGCGGCCCCGCACCTTGGTGAAGCCCTGGGGTGACGTCGATGAATCCATCCCTGTTGTCCCCTTACATCCGGTACTGCGATGCCCGGCCGAACCCCGGCACATCCTGGTGGACCGGTTCCAAGTGTCCACAAAGCGACACTCCACCCCATACCCAGCCCCGGGGGCAACCACGGGAAAAGGCCGGGACGCACGGCCCGTCAACGGGTCGCGCACCCCGGCCTCCACTCGCGGCGGCGGAAGAGAAGCCGCTACAGGAGCCCGTCCCACATCTGTTCCAGCAGCACCGACCACCAGCTCTCCGGCGAAGCCAGCGCCGCCGGATCGAGGGCCGCCAGCTGCGCCTGGAAGTCGACCGTCCAACGACCCGCCTGCTCGGGGTTGAGCCCGAACCGCAACCGCCACATCCGCCCCAGCAGAGCCAGGCACCGCACGAACTCCGGCAGACCGGTGTTCACGAACTGCGGCGGTACGGGCTGCCCGCCGGGCCCCGCCTCGACCGGCACGGCCACGATGTTCGCCGTCCCGTACTGCACGCAGATCGCCCGCCCGAAGTCCGAGCCCATGACGAGGTACGAACCCGCGTCCGACGCGGGCTGCACACCGCGCTGCTGCGCCAGCTCGGCCAGCGTCGGCACGGGCTGCCCCGGCACCGCCTGCGCCCAGAAGAACGGGCCGAAGTCGACCGGCAGCCCCGCCCACATCAGCGTCACCGCCACGGCCTCCGGCACGCCCTGCCGCGACACCGCACCCTGGTCGAACCGGAAGACCGCCTGCGGCCCGAACGCCGAGACCAGCTCGTGCGCCACCCCGTCGGGCGGGATCGGCGGCAGCTGCGGCAACTGGCTCGGATGCGGCAACGGCGCCCGCACCGGAGCGGGCCGCGCCGGACCGTCCGCGACCTGGTGCAGCTCGCCCTGGTGGGTGAGCAGGTGCTGCATGCCCTGCTGACGCGACGCGTGATCCGTGCCGTACGGAGCGACGCACGTGATCCGTACCTGCGGCCAGGTCTCCCGGATCATGCGCGCACAGTAGCCACCCGGCAGCTCGCAGGACGCCAGCTCCGTGTGCAGCTCCAGCACCTGCTGCGGCGGCACCTGCATCGCCCGCAGCTCGTGCAGCATCTGCCACTCGGGGTGCGGGGTGCCCGGCGCGGAACGTCGGATGAGCTGCTGCTCGGAACCGTCCTGCGCCCGGTAGCGCAGGACGGCCTGGTAGCCGGGGCCGACCGTGGGCAGCCCTGACGGCTGCTGCGGATAGCCGTACGCGGGCGGCGGGCCGGGCTGCGGCTGCCGCGCGTGCGGCGGCGGCATGTGCGGCGGCGGCTGCTGGGCGTGCGGGGGCGGCATGTGCGGCGGCGGCTGCTGGACATGCGGCGGCGGCCCCGGCTGCGGGTGCGGGGGTACGGCACCGGGCGGACCCGGCGGCTGCGGCGCGCCGGGGCCACCCGGCGGCGGGCTCGCGAGCATCGTCGCCGCATGGTGGACTCCCCCGCCGGGAGGCGGAGTCGAGCCGGGCGCGCCGGGTGCACCAGGGGCGCCGGGCGGGCCGGGCGGCCGAGGAGCCCCCGGGACGCCCTGACCGCCGTGGCTCGGGTCGGCGAGCATGGTCGCCGCGTGGTGGACTCCCCCGCCCGGAGGCGGAGTCGAGCCCGGCGCGGACGGCGGACCCGGCGGGCCCGGCGGCTGAGACGCACCCGGGCCGCCCTCGGCCCCGAGGTGCGGAACCATGGCCGTCGGTACGTAACCACCCGGTGCCCCGGGCGCCGACGGCGGCGGCGTCGCACCGGGCCTGGCGCCCGGCGTGCCGGGAGCGCCGGGCGGCGGCGGAGTCGTCGCACCGCCGCCCCGGCGGGCGCCAGGCGGCAGGGTGGCCTTGCTGGTCGCGGCGTCGGCGATGTCCTCCGCCCCCGCGGACAGGCCGGGCCGGCGGGCACCACCCGGCGGGGGCGAGGCCGCACCGGGAGCCCCGGGCGGCGGTGTGCCGGAACCCGAAGCGGAACCAGGCGCACTGTCCGCGTCGGCCCCCGGCCCGGAACCGGCGTCCGTGCCCGGCCCCGAGCCCGGCAGCGGCTGCGGTTGCTGCGGTCCCGACGGGTCCGTCAGGGCCGGCGACACCGCGGTCCGCGGCAGCCGGCTGCCGCCCTGGATGAGCGAGGTCTTCGCCTCGGGTCCCACACCGGGCGGCGGCGTGTCGTCGTCGTCCGCGCCCACCAGCGGCGGCGCGAACACGGTGGCGGGCAGCGGAACACCTCCCGCGTCACCGGAGTTGGTGTCGGTACCGGCCCACGGGGTCGCCCCCGCGGGCGGCGTACCGGCCGGGCCCGGGGTCCCACCCGTACCGCCGCCGGCCCCGGACGCCGTCGCAGGCACCCCGTCCGCGGCCGTCGGCTCGTACTCGTCGGAGGCATCCCCACCGGCGGCCGGCCACGGCACGCCGACGGAACCGGAACCGGCGGAACCCGCTACCCCGCCCCCGCCCGCGCCCGACGGGGCCGCCGCGCCCGCCGGGGAAGCCGAGACGGAACCCGAAGCGGAGGACGAACCGGAACCGGACGCCGACGTACCCCCCGACGTGCCTCCGCTCCTGCGACCGGGAATACCGATCTTGTCCGCCGCCTCCTGCAACCACTCCGGCGGCGTCAGCAGGAACGACGTCTGCTGCAGGTCCACGCTCTGCGACGGCGCCGGAGCCGGCTCGGCCGGCCCGACGGGCGTCCCGTACTCCTCCTCGTACCGGCGAATCACCTCACCCACCGGCATCTCCGGCCACAGCGTGGCCTCACCGCTGTCGCGGGCGACGACCAGACGCTGCCGCCCACCGTCGGAGACCGGACCGTTCTCCCGGTCCTCGGCCCACACCACGAACCCGAGGTCGAACTCCCGAACCCGCACCTCCCGGTGCTGGTAGGCGGGCACGTCACCGTTGACCCACTCGTCGCCGCGTTCCTGCGCCTGCGCGAAAGTCACCATCGGACATTCACCCCTCGTCCGAGACCGCGACCGCGCGCGCGAAGCCGCCGTCCACCATCAGATCCGCCACTGTCTGCAACTCCGGCGGGCTGCCCGCCAACCGCTGCAGGAACTCGTCGAAGTCGTCGCCGCAGGGCAGCAACAACCGCTCCACCCGCTCCTGCACCGACCAGCCGTCCTGGTCGCGCGCGTCGTCGTACGCGCAGAACCACACCGACCCGGTGCTCTCCCCCCGCACCTTCACGGCAAGGATCCCGCCCTGCACGAACGCGACGCCGAGATAGTCCTTCGTGAGGTGATCGCGCAGACACTTGTTGACGTAGACCAGGTCATTGACACCGGCCTCGTCGCGCACCGTGAAGAACGGCTGGTCCACCAGCAGACCCAGCTCCGGATCCAGCGCCGCACCCACCGGCGCACAGCCGCCCGCCGCCTTCAGGAAGGAGCGGTACGCACCTGGCAGCCGGTATCCCAGATCCTCCTCCACACCGAGCACCTGGGACTCCGACACCGCCACCGCCCCCCTGGGCAGACCGAAGTGGACCGGCCGGGTCTCCTGGAGCGGACGGGTACCGCGCTTCTCCTGGTCGACGGCCGTCGTCGCGAGCCCACCGTGGTGGCGCAGCAGCGCCTTCACCTCCACCGGCACCAACTGCATGCGGCGGGTGTACGGAACGTGGTGCCACGTCCAGCCGTGCGGGGTCGCCACCGGGTCCAGCGTCTCCCACAACGCGTGGCCCTCGGCGTGCAGAGCGGCGTTGGCCGACACGTAGTCGGTCAGCCTCAGCTCGTCCACACCGAAGCCCTCGGGGGGTTCGGCGATCTCGGCGGCGGCACGCGCGTAGGGCGTGAAGTCCGGGTAGCCGTCCTCGTCCACCCGCACACCCCGGGGGTGACGGGCGGCCCGGACCGGGTCCGGAAAGTTCACGAGCTGCCCGGCGTAGGCCGCGTTCGGTGGCGCGGCTTGCTGCCCGAGCCGACCTGAAGTCATGGCGGTTGCCCCCTGCTGCGTCTGGCTGGATCCACCACAGCCTATGCGGTGGTGCAACAGCGGGTCCCGCCCCCGGACAGCCTCCGAGACACCCCCAGCCGCACCCCGTGACGGGGGGTCCACCGCCGGTCCACGGGCGGTCACCCGCACCCGCCCCAACCCGCTCCCCCACCCCGCCCGTCACCGCACAGCAACCCCTCCGCCACCCGGCCCGCACACCACCCACCGACCGCTCCACGACCGCCCCCGCACGGGTGACGCGCCCGAACCAGTGCCCCAGCTTCCCCAGCACAGGGCACATTTGGCAGGCTGTCCCCCGCAACTCGGGGGATTGCAGGGAGGGAACGCACCACCATGCGCACTGCACATACAGGAAATCCGCACACGTCGCGGACCACGGGGCCGAACAGCACGACAGGAGCAACGGGGACAACAACAACAGCAACGACAGCCGGACCGACGCCGACGCCCACCGGACCGACCGCCGGTGCCGCGCCCTCCCGTACCCCGGCACCCGCCTGGGCGCCCCCCTCGGCCCCGCCCCACACCTCCGCCACACCGGCCCCGCTCGGAACCCCGAGCACACCCGGCCGACCGAGCACATCCAGCACCCCAGGCACTCCGGACCCGTCCGGGACACCCGGCCGACCGGACGCATCCCGCACCCCCGGCACATCCGGCACATCCAGCCACCCGAGCACCCCCGGCACCCAGGACCCGTCCGGCACTCCCGGCACATCCGGCCGACCGAGCACATCCCGCCCACCCGTAACGCCCGGCACACCTGGCACGCCCCGAACCACAGACACCCCCGGCACGCCCACCTCGGCCGGCGCACCCCGCACCCCCAGCACCGCCGACACGCAGAACCCGTCGGCCGCCCCGGGCGCCCCCGGCGACCCCCGGCTCACCTGGAGCGCCACCACCGAAGCGCCACCCCCCGTCCTGCGCCACCGCCGCGACGGCATACTGCCCGCCGTCGCCGCCGCTCTCTCCGTACGCGGCGCGGACACCCTCACCTGCACGGCCGGCCGGGCCGACCGGCCCCCCACCCTGCACCCCCTCGTGCAGGACTTCCTCGACACCCTCAGCACCAGCCAGCGCACCCGCTTCACCGGCCGCTGCCCCGAAGCGATCCTGCTCTCCCGGCACCTGTCCGCCGCCGCGGCCGGACGCTCCAAGCGCGCGGCCCGCAAACCGCTCACCGCGAACGAAGCACGCCGCTCCCTCAAGCACTCCAAACTCACCGCCCGCCGCATCCGCGAGGACGGCGACCCCCTGCACGGCAGCTACGCACCACCCTGCCGCTCCTGCGCACCGCTGCTCGCCCACTTCGGCGTACGCCCGGTCGACCCCACCGCCGAGAAGGGCTGACCCGCACCTCATGCCCCCCAGCTCCACCACGCCACCCACCGCCGACCCGGCCCACCACCTCAACACCAGCACCACCCGCTTCCCCGTCGCCGTCGACGCCGCACTCCGCGAGGCGGGCTGGCAACCGGGCCGCTGGGACATAAGGCAGGCCGAGCACTGGGCCGACACCCTCCGCGCCCACGTCTCCCCCGCAGGCCACCGCCACAGCGTCTTCCCCGCGGCGGTCGAAGCCTGGGCCGAATTCGGCGGCCTGCACATCAACCCACCCAGCGCCGGACGCCAGCTCGCCCCCAGCCCCCTGGTCCTCGACCCGCTGCACGGCCTCCACCTCGCCCGCACGTTCGCGGACCTGGGCCGCGCCCTGGGCACCGAGGTGTGCCCGCTGGGCCAGGAGAACCACCCCGGCGGCGAGGCGCAGGCCATCCTCGCCATCGACACCGGGGGCCGCGTCTACAGCCTCGACCACACCGGCGACTGGTTCCTCGGCCACACCCTCGGCCAGGCCCTCGCCACCCTCGTCACCGGCGCCCAGCCCCACCGCCTCACCACCGGCTGAACCACCCGCCACCCCCACCACCACCGACCCGCACGCCTCCCCCGCCCCAGCGGAAAGCTCCGCCCAGCACCCACCGGACCCCCGCCCGGCACCCACCGGCAAGTCGCAGAACTCGCAGGAAAAAGGGCGCGCCCCGCCCGTAGGCTGGTCCGTATGACCGTTACGGGGGCAGACCGGAGCGACTCGGACCTGACCAGTCCGAGTCCGCGTTTCTGGTGGTGGGAACGACGCCGCAGCGTCGTACTGGACGCAGGACTGGCGGCGGCCTCGGCCGTCGAGTGCGCGCTGGAGGGAATCGACTTCGCCCAGGAGACCAGGGCGCCCCTCGCACTGGGCGTCCTCCTCGGCCTGCTCGCGGGCTCCTCACTGCTCGTACGGCGCCGCTGGCCGATCGCCGTCGTCCTGGTGTCCATCGCCGTCACCCCCGCCGAGATGGGCTTCCTGCTCGGCCTGGTCGGCCTCTACACCCTGGCCGCCTCCGAGGTCCCCCGCCGCATCATCGCCGTCCTGGCGGCCATGTCCTTCACCGGGACCCTCATCGTCTCCCTCGTACGGATGCGCTCCCTCGCGGGCCAGGAGGGCGACGCCGACTTCGACCCCGGCACCGGCTACACCCTCACCATCTCCTTCGTGCTCGCCCTCGGCATGTCCGCCCCGCCCCTCCTCCTCGGCCTGTACATAGGAGCCCGGCGCCGCCTCATGGAGAGCCTGCGCGAACGCGCCGACTCCCTGGAGCGCGAACTCTCCCTCCTCGCCGACCGCGCGGAGGAACGCGCCGAGTGGGCCCGTACGGAGGAACGCACCCGCATCGCCCGCGAAATGCACGACGTGGTCGCCCACCGCGTCAGCCTCATGGTCGTCCACGCCGCCGCCCTCCAGGCCGTGGCCCTCAAGGACCCCCAGAAGGCCGTCAAGAACGCCGCCCTCGTCGGCGACATGGGCCGCCAGGCCCTCACCGAGCTCCGCGAGATGCTGGGCGTCCTGCGTACCCCGGTAACCACCACACCCGCACCCTCCGCCACACCGATCCCGCTGGCAGCCGTCGGCGCCGCCGCGGCAGCCGCCGCCGAAGCCGCCGAGAACGGCCCCTGCCTCGCCGACGTGGACGCCCTCGTCGAACAGTCCCGGGCCACCGGAATGGCCGTCGAACTCTCCGTGGACGGCGACCCCGCCCCCTGCGGCGCCCTCGTCGAACAGACCGCCTACCGCGTCATCCAGGAAGCACTCACCAACGTCCACAAACACGCCCCCGGGGCCAAGACCTGGGTGCGCATCGCCCACCGCGAGGGCACCGAGATCGCCATGCAGATCGAGAACGGCCCCTCCGACACCGACGCCGCCCAGGCCGGCCTCCCCAGCGGCGGCAACGGACTCGTCGGCATGCGCGAACGCGTCCAGACCCTCGGCGGAGTCTTCGTCGCCGGCCCCACCGACCCGGGCGGCTTCCGCGTCTCGGCGGTCCTGCCGGTCAAGGGGCCGGGGGCGGAGTAACTCCGCCGTCCGGCCGGAAGCCCTCCCTCAGCATCACCGTGGGCTGCCCGGTGTGCCGCGCGATCGCCTCGAAGTCACGGTCGCAGTGCAGCAGAGAGAGTCCGGACAGTTCGGCCGCCGCAGCGATGAGGAGGTCGACAGGTCCGGCGCTGCGGTGCTCGCCGTGTTCCACGAGGATCTGCTGGACCTGCCGGGCCCTCCGAAAGGTGCTCTCCGGGACCGGCGCCCAGGCGTAGAAGCCGCTCAGGTACTCCTGCATCTGCCGGTAGTGCACGGCTGACCGTGCGGAGCGCAGAACCTCCAACTCGGTGATCTCGCACATGCCGACCACACCGGAGTCCAGTGCTTCCCCCCACCCCCAGGCGTCCGCGCCGTGCTGCAGGAAGCGCGCCACCGCCGAGGTGTCGACCAGGTACTTCATGCAACGTGCTCCTGGTCGTCCGCTCCGCCGTGGCTCGGACGGTATGCGGCCTTGTCCGTGAGAGCGGCGAGATTCAGCGCCTCTGCGGCCAGGCGTTCCGCGGCCATGCGGGCCTCATGGCGCTTGACCCGGTCACTGACCTCGCGCAGAGCCCGGTTGACGGTGTCCTTCTTGGTCTTCGTGCCGAACGCATCCTGCGCCACCGCCAGTGCGTCCTCATCGATTTCGATCAGCGTCTTGCCCAAGTCCTCACCCCTTCATATATCCAAAATCTTACACGGATACATCGTCGCATTCGTGGGTGGCGATGCGGCATAGTGTTGGGGTCGCCGTCAGCAGCCTGACGCGATGTCCGATTTAGTCGGCAATAGTCCCCCGTGGTGTAATTGGCAGCACTGTGGCTTTTGGTGCCATCTGTTCGGGTTCGAGTCCTGACGGGGGAGCTGTCACCTTTGGCGGGTCCCGGCCTCCCCGGTCGGGACCCGCACTCGTTTCCCTCCCGTAACCCCCCGGTATCCTGCGGAAGTCCACCCCCGTAGTAGCCGAAGGGCCCCACTGTGAGCGCCAATAACCCGGCAGCCGTCGTCGTCCTCGCAGCGGGTGAGGGCACCCGTATGAAGTCGGCCACCCCGAAGGTCCTGCACGAGATCAGCGGGCGTTCGCTCGTCGGCCACGTGGTCACCGCCGCCCGCGAGCTGGACCCGGCCGACCTGGTCGTCGTCGTGGGTCACGCCCGCGAGAAGGTCTCCGCGCACCTCGGCGAGATCGACGCCGAGGCGCACACCGCCGTGCAGGAGCGGCAGCTCGGTACGGGTCATGCCGTACGGATGGGCCTCGAAGCCCTGGGCGGCAGTCCGTCGGGGACGGTCGTCGTGGTCTGCGGCGACACCCCGCTGCTGACCGGCGAGACGCTGAAGGCGCTGGCCGCCACGCACTCCGCCGACGGCAACGCCTGCACCGTGCTGACCGCCGAGGTCCCGGACTCGACCGGGTACGGGCGCATCGTGCGGGACGCCGGGACGCAGGCGGTGACCGCGATCGTCGAGCACAAGGACGCGAGTGACGCCCAGCGGGCGATCCGTGAGATCAACTCCGGTGTCTTCGCCTTCGACGGCGAGCTGCTGGCCGACGCGCTGGGCAAGGTGCGTACGGACAACAGCCAGGGCGAGGAGTACCTGACCGACGTCCTCGGCATTCTGCGCGAGGCGGGCCACCGGGTGGGGGCGTCGGTGGCCGGCGACCACCGCGAGATCCTCGGCATCAACAACCGGGTGCAGCTGGCCGAGGCCCGTCGGCTGCTCAACGCCCGTCTGCTGGAGCGCGCGATGCTCAGCGGTGTCAGCGTCATCGACCCGCAGTCGACCTTCGTGGACTGCACGGTGACCTTCGGGCAGGACGCGATCGTGCACCCGGGTACTCAGCTGCTGGGTGCGACGCACATCGCGGCGGAGGCCGAGGTGGGTCCCAACACCCGGCTGACGGACACCACGGTGGGCATCGGTGCGCGTGTCGACAATACGGTGGCGGTTGCCGCGGAGATCGGTGCGGCCGCCAACGTGGGTCCGTTCGCGTACTTGCGTCCCGGTACGAAGCTGGGTGTGAAGTCCAAGGTCGGTGCGTACGTCGAGACGAAGAACGCGCAGATCGGTGAGGGTACGAAGGTGCCGCACCTGTCGTACGTGGGGGACGCGACGATCGGTGACCACAGCAACATCGGTGCGGCGAGCGTGTTCGTGAACTACGACGGCGAGACCAAGCACCACACGACGATCGGCTCGCACTGCCGTACCGGTTCGGACAACATGTTTGTGGCTCCTGTCACGGTCGGGGACGGTGCCTATACGGCGGCCGGGTCCGTCATCACGAAGGATGTGCCCGCCGGTTCGCTGGCCGTGGCCCGTGGGCAGCAGCGGAATATCGAGGGCTGGGTGGCTCGTAAGCGTCCGGGCAGCGCTGCCGCGCAGGCGGCTCAGGCCGCTTCGTCGGAGGTCTCTTCGCAGGCCGAGGGGTCCGACGGCGGAAGCTGACCGGAAACGGGTGCGTCGTTCTCGGCGTACCGTGATAGGTGCACGAATATTCGGCTGGCTCGTCCTGCGTGACTCATCCGCGGTTCTTCGCGGGGCGTTCGCGCGCGAGTGCGGCGGCAATGAATCACGTCCGAGGAGACAGTGCTGTGACCGGGATCAAGACGACCGGCGAGAAGAAGATGATGCTCTTCTCCGGCCGCGCCCACCCCGAGCTGGCCGAGGAGGTCGCGCACCAGCTGGGTGTCGGCCTGGTGCCGACGAAGGCCTTCGACTTCGCCAATGGTGAGATCTACGTCCGCTACCAGGAGTCGGCGCGTGGCGCGGACTGCTTCCTGATCCAGAGCCACACGGCTCCGATCAACAAGTGGATCATGGAGCAGCTGATCATGCTGGACGCCCTGAAGCGGGCTTCCGCGCGCAGCATCACCGTGGTCGTTCCGTCCTACGGGTATGCCCGTCAGGACAAGAAGCACCGTGGTCGCGAGCCGATCTCGGCGCGTCTGATCGCCGACCTGATGAAGACGGCCGGTGCCGACCGCATCGTCACGGTCGATCTGCACACCGATCAGATCCAGGGGTTCTTCGACGGCCCGGTCGACCACCTGTTCGCGCTGCCGGTTCTCGCGGACTACGTGGGTGCGAAGGTGGACCGTTCGAAGCTGACGATCGTTTCTCCGGACGCGGGCCGGGTGCGGGTGGCCGACCGTTGGTGCGACCGTCTGGACGCGCCGCTGGCGATCGTGCACAAGCGTCGTGACAAGGACGTCGCCAATCAGGTGACCGTTCATGAGGTCGTGGGTGTCGTGAAGGACCGCGTGTGTGTCCTGGTCGACGACATGATCGACACGGGTGGCACGATCTGTGCCGCTGCCGACGCGCTGTTCGAGAACGGTGCGGCGGAGGTCATCGTGACGGCCACTCACGGCATCCTGTCGGGTCCGGCGGCGGACCGTCTGAAGAACTCGAAGGTGAGCGAGTTCGTGTTCACGGACACGCTGCCGACGCCGGGCGAGCTTGAGCTCGACAAGATCACGGTGCTGTCGATCGCGCCGACGATCGCGCGTGCGCTGCGCGAGGTGTTCGAGGACGGTTCGGTGACGAGCCTCTTCGAGGAGCAGTAGTCGGCGGTTGTCCGTGGTGCGTGGTCCTGAGGGCCGGCGGGCAGTGGTCGTAGCGCGTGCGGGGCCGTCACCCGGTGGGGTGGCGGCCCCGTGTCGTGTGTGGTCGGGGGGGTGTGGTGATCCAATTGGGCGGCTCGTGATGTGCCGGGTAGACTGCCCGGGTTGCTCGGCGAGGGAGGCTCGCGGGCCGGTGTTCCGGTCTCTTGGGGTTCTCCGTTATCGACGCGCTCTTCGTAGCAGGCCGCTCGTGTGGCCGGGTGACCGTTTCCGTTTTTCGTCATCCCACGAGGAGTGCAGTCATGGCTGAGGTCAAGCTCACCGCTGAGGTCCGTACCGAGTTCGGCAAGGGCGCTGCCCGCCAGACCCGTCGCGCCAACAAGGTTCCGGCCGTCATCTACGGTCACGGTGCCGACACCGTGCACATCACGCTGCCGGGTCACGAGCTGATGATGGCGCTCAAGACCAGCAACGCCCTGCTGAACCTGGACATCGAGGGTCGCAGCGAGCTGGTCATCCCCAAGGCTGTTCAGCGTGACGCCATCAAGCGCACCATCACGCACGTCGACCTTCTTGCGGTGAAGAAGGGCGAGAAGGTCACCGTCGAGGTCTCCGTGCTGTCCGAGGGCGACCTGGCGCCGGGCGGCAACCTGCTGGAGAACGTGCTCAACACGATCTCCGTCGAGACCGAGGCCACGCACATCCCCGAGTCGGTCACCGTCTCGGTGCAGGGTCTGGACGCCGGTGACGCGATCCACGCCAAGGACATCACGCTGCCCGAGGGCACGACGCTGGTGACCGACCCCGACGCCATCGTCATCCAGGTCGTCTCCGCGCAGGTCGAGGAGCCGACGGACGCCGAGGGTGCCGAGGGCGCCGAGGCCTGAGCCTCGTAGCCGGCGGGGCCCTGTGCCTCGCGGTGGGCGGGGCCCGGTGCCTTGTCGCTCACGTTTTTCGCGGTCAGCCGCCGTTCCGTGCCGCAGGGTACGGGGCGGCGGCTGACGCGTGTGTACGGACTCGTAGGTGCACGCAGGTATGAAGGAGCCATGCAGATGACGACGCCTCCCGCCGTTCCGGACCCGTCGGCCCCCTGGCTGGTCGTGGGTCTGGGCAATCCCGGTCCGGAGTACGCGGCGAACCGGCACAACGTGGGGTGGATGGTCGCCGACCTCCTGGCCTCCCGGATCGGCGGCAAGTTCAAGTCGCACAAGGCGCGTGCGCAGGTGCTGGAGGGGCGGATCGGTCCGCCCGGTCCGTACAACCGGCGTGTCGTGCTGGCGAAGCCGTTGTCGTACATGAACCTGTCGGGCGGGCCGGTGACGGCGTTGCGCGACTTCTACAAGGTGCCGACGGCGAACGTGGTCGCGATCCACGACGAGCTGGACATCGACTACGGCGTGCTGCGGCTGAAGTTCGGTGGCGGCGACAACGGTCACAACGGGTTGAAGTCGATGACGAAGTCGATGGGGCCGGAGTACCACCGGGTGCGTTTCGGTATCGGGCGTCCGCCGGGCCGGATGCAGGTCGCGGACTTCGTGCTGAAGGACTTCTCGTCGGCGGAGAAGAAGGAGCTTGACTACTTCGTGGACCGGGCGTCGGACGCGGTGGAGGCGCTGGTGATCGAGGGCCTGGAGCGGGCGCAGTCGACGTACAACTCGTGAGCGCGCCGGGTGCGCGGTGACGGGTGACGGGTGAGGGGCACCGCCGGCGGCTGCCGGTGGTGCCCCTCACGACTGTCGGCTCACGTGTGCGCGGGCACGTGGCGGTCGCTCGCGTGTGTCGACTTGTCTACGGTCTCGTCTGCACCGTCAGCCGGTGTTGCGCAGTCCGGCCGCCACCCCGTTGACGGTGAGCAGCAGTGCCCGCGACAGCAGCGGGTCGGGTTCCTCGCCTGCGGCGGCCGCGTCGCGCTGGCGCTTGAGGAGGGCCACCTGGAGGTAGGAGATCGGGTCCAGGTAGGCGTCGCGGATGGCGAAGGTCTGCTGGAGGACGGGGTTGGTGTCCAGCAGTTCGCTGCCGCCGGTGATCCTGAGGACCTCCTGGACGGTGAGCGCGTGCTCGGCCTCGATGGTGTCGAAGACGTGCTTGAGCTCGTCGGATACGAGTGTGTCGACATAGTGACGTGCGATGCGCAGGTCGGTCTTCGCGAGCGTCATCTCCACGTTGGAGAGGAAGTTGCGGAAGAAGTGCCAGTGCGCGTGCATCTCCTCCAGGACGCTCTCCAGTCCCGCCTCGCGGAGCGCCTTGAGGCCGGAGCCGACGCCGAACCAGCCGGGCACGATCTGCCGGGACTGGGTCCAGCCGAACACCCACGGGATGGCCCGCAGGCCGTCGAGGGAGACGCCCGAGCCGGGGCGGCGGGAGGGGCGCGAGCCCAGGTGCAGGTCGGCGAGCTGGTCGACGGGGGTCGAGGCGAGGAAGTACGTCGGCAGGTCCGGGTCCTCGACGAGCTTGCGGTACGCGGTGTGGGCGGCCTCGGACACGGTGTCCATGGCGGCGTCCCAGCGGGCGAGGGCCTCGTCGGACTGGCGGGGCGCGGTGTGCAGGGCGGATGCCTGAAGCGTGGCGGCGACCGTCAGTTCCAGGTTCTCCCTGGCCAGGGACGGCACGAGGTACTTGTCGGAGATGACTTCGCCCTGTTCGGTCACCTTGATCTCGCCTTCCAGCGTGCCCCACGGCTGCGCGAGGATCGCGTCGTGCGAGGGGCCGCCGCCGCGGCCGACGGTGCCGCCGCGGCCGTGGAAGAGGCGCAGGCGCACGCCGTAGCGGTGGGCGACGTCGCGCAGGCGGCGCTGTGCGCGGTGGATCTCCCACTGGGAGGTGGTGATGCCGCCGAACTTGGAGGAGTCCGAGTAGCCGAGCATGACCTCCTGCACGTCACCGCGCAGGGAGACGAGGCGACGGTAGGAGGGGTCGGCGAGCATCTCGTCGAGGATGACGTCGGCGGCCCGCAGCTCGTCGGTCGTCTCCAGCAGCGGGACGATGCCGATCTTCGCCCAGCCGGCGTGCAGGTCGAGCAGTCCGGCTTCGCGGGCGAGGACGGCGGCGGCGAAGACGTCGTCGGCGCCCTGGCACATGGAGATGATGTACGACTCGATGACTTCCGGTCCGAAGCGCTCCAGTGCTTCCCTGACGGTGAGGAACACCCCGAGGGTCTTCTCCCCGGCGGCGTCCAGTGGTGCGGGTACCGGGGCGAGCGGGCGCCGCGACCTGAGTTCCTTGGCGAGGAGCTTCTGCCGGTACTCGCGCGGCATGTCCGCGTAGCGCCAGGATTCCTCCCCGAGCCGGTCGAAGAGCTGGCCGAGCGCGTGGTGGTGGGCGTCGGCGTGTTCGCGGACGTCCATGGTGGCGAGCTGGAGGCCGAAGGCGGCGAGGGTGCGGATGGTGCGGTCCATCCGGCCGTCGGCGAAGAGGCCGCCGCGGTGCTCGCGCAGCGAGGTCTGGATGAGGGTCAGGTCCTCGATGAGCTGGCTGGTGCCGAGGTAGTCGCAGCCGGGCTTGTGGGCGGTGCCCCTGGCGAGGCGTTCGCGGGTGTTGACGAGCTTCTGCCGGATGCAGGTGGCCTTGAGCCGGTAGGGCTCCTCGGCGTTGAGGCGCTTGTAGCGGGGGCTGATCTCCGGGAGGCGTTCCAGGTCGGCCCTGAGGGACTCCAGCAGTTCGTCGGTGGCCCCGGCGTAGCGGATGGAGTTGGAGAGCTGTCCGCGCAGCTGGTCGATGAGTTCCAGGGCGTCGGTGATGCCGTGCTCGTGCTGGAGGATGAGGACGTCCCAGGTGACGGCGGGGGTGACGTTGGGGTTGCCGTCCCGGTCGCCGCCGATCCAGGTGCCGAAGGTGAGCGGGCGGGTGCCGGGCGGGATTTCGACGCCGAGCCGTCCCAGTTCGGCGGCGAGGTCCTCCAGTACGTCTCCGACGGCGTTCGCGTGCAGCTCGTCGAGGTAGTAGATGGCGTTGCGGGCCTCGTCGGCGGGCTCGGGCCGTACGACGCGGAGTTCGTCGGTCTGCCAGATGAGGTCGATGGACTCGGCGAGCCGCAGGTCGTGCCGTCGCCGGTCGGAGGCGATGACCGGGGTCTCCAGGAGTTCGGCGATGCGGCGCAGCTTGTTGAGTACGGAGCGCCGGGCGGCCTCGGTGGGGTGGGCGGTGAAGACCGGTCGGACGTTCAGGTTCTTGACGGTCTGCTTGAGGTGCTCGGGGTCGGCGTCCTTGAGCAGGTCGGCGGTGCGGGCCAGCAGTCCGCCCTCGGCCGCGCGCAGTTCGCGCATCTCGCGTCCGCGGTGCACCTGTTCCGTCACGTTGGCCAGGTGGAAGTAGGTGGAGAAGGCGCGCACGAGGCGTGCGGCGGTCTCCAGGTCCGTGTCGCCCAGCAGCTCTGCTGCCGCTTCGCCGTCGGTGCGGGTGAGGGCCCGGACCCGTTCGACGAGCTCCAGGAGTTCGGGGCCCTCCTGGCGTACGAGGGTCTCGCCGAGGAGATCGCCGAGGCGGCGGATGTCGGCACGCAGTTCGGGGCTGCTGTGCGGGGTCGTCTGGTCGGCACTGCTCACAGGTGCGGCTCCTTGCAGTGGGGAAACGCGTCAGGCAGGAACTCGGACCGCGCTGTCCGACTCGGCCCAGGATATGTGCCCCCATATTCGGGTACTCGGCGGCCTCGTACAGCGGGCCTCACCGCTGTCATACTTACGAAGCCGTAGGTTACGGAACCGTAGCCAGGTAACCCGTACCTGGTGACCCGTATCCGCGGCTCATCTCGCAGTCCTCACCCCCAGGGGATCTCATGACCACAAGCCCCGATCTACGCAACGAGACCACGCCGGCGTCCGGGACGCCGGGCGACGGTCCGGAGCCGCTGGCCACGCGTGGCGGCGAGTCGAAGCGTTCCATCGAGCAGATCGCACTCCTCCTCTTCATCACCGTCCCCTTCGTGGCCCTGCTGGCGGCGATTCCGTTGGCCTGGGGCTGGGGGGTGAGCTGGCTGGACCTGGGCCTGATGGTCTTCATGTACTACCTGGGCTGCCACGGCATCACGATCGGTTTCCACCGGTACTTCACGCACGGCTCCTTCAAGGCGAAGCGGCCGCTGCGCATCGCGCTGGCGGTCATGGGGTCGATGGCGGTGGAGGGTCCGCTGGTCCGCTGGGTGGCGGACCACCGCAAGCACCACAAGTTCTCGGACGCGGAGGGCGACCCGCACTCCCCGTGGCGTTTCGGCGAGGATCTCCCGTCCCTGATGAAGGGCCTGTGGTGGGCCCACATCGGGTGGATGTTCGACGAGGAGCAGACTTCGCAGGAGAAGTACGCCCCGGACCTCATCAAGGACCCGGCGCTGCGCCGGATCTCCCGTGACTTCGTCTACTGGACGATCCTGTCCCTGGCGATTCCGCCGCTGGTCGGCGGTCTGGTCACGATGTCCTGGTGGGGCGCGTTCACGGCGTTCTTCTGGGGGTCGCTGGTGCGCGTCGCCCTGTTGCACCATGTCACGTGGTCGATCAACTCGATCTGTCACGCGGTCGGCAAGCGTCCGTTCAAGTCGCGCGACCGGTCGGGCAACGTGTGGTGGCTGGCGGTCCTCTCCTGTGGTGAGTCCTGGCACAACCTGCACCACGCGGATCCCACGAGTGCCCGGCACGGTGTGATGAGGGGCCAGGTCGATTCGTCGGCCCGGCTCATCCGCTGGTTCGAGCAGGCAGGCTGGGCGTACGACGTCCGCTGGCCGACGGCCTCACGTCTGGCGTCGCGCCGTCAGGACCAGGACGCCCCGAGCAAGACCGAGTCGACAGAAACGGCATGATGGAGCCTGTGGCCACCGACGGAACCAGCAGCAGCACCGGCAGCACCAGCAGCGACACACCGCGCACGGTGCCTCGGCGGGCCCGCCGTGTCCGGATGACGGGTGCGGAACGCCGTGAGCAGCTGCTGGACATCGGCCGCACGCTCTTCGCGGAGAAGGGCTTCGAGGGCACGTCGGTCGAGGAGATCGCCGCGAAGGCGGGTGTCTCCAAGCCGGTCGTCTACGAGCACTTCGGCGGCAAGGAGGGCCTGTACGCGGTGGTCGTCGACCGTGAGATGCGGTCCCTGCTGGACATGGTCACCAGTGCGCTGACCGCGGGTCATCCGCGTGAGCTGCTGGAGCAGGCCGCGTTCGCGCTCCTCGACTACATCGAGACGTACACGGACGGCTTCCGCATCCTGGTCCGGGACTCCCCAGTCGCCCAGTCGACGGGCACCTTCGCGTCCCTCATCTCCGACATCGCCACCCAGGTCGAGGACATCCTGGGCCTGGAGTTCAAGGCCCGCGGCTTCGACCCGAAGCTGGCGCCGCTGTACGCCCAGGCCCTCGTCGGCATGGTGGCCCTGACCGGCCAGTGGTGGCTGGACGTGCGCAAGCCGAAGAAGGCCGAAGTGGCCGCCCACCTGGTGAACCTCTCCTGGCACGGCCTGGAGAACCTGGAGGCCAAGCCGAGGCTGATAGGACACCGCAGGAACTGATCCCCCAGGCACGGTCGGGGACACGGGCCGCCTCCAGCACCTCCGCCGGGGGCGGCCCGTCGCGTGCGCCGTACCCGTGTGTCCCTGAGGGGCGCCGGTTCAGGGCCCGGTGATGGCGTCCCCGATGACGAGACCGCCGGCCGCGGTCCCCTCCGGGAGCACGGCGTCCTTGCCGTACGGGACGCGGTGCTCGTCGGTGTAGGCGGCCTCGCGGGGGTCGGGCGAGGTCAGCACGACGACCGCGCCGTCCCTGTCGAAGTCGTCGACGAGGACGTACACGGGAATCCCGGCACGGGCGTACTCACGACGCTTGCGGATGCGGTCGCGCTGGGTGTTCTGGCGGCCGGGGGAGACGACCTCGACGACCATCAGGACACCGTGCGCCGCCACCCCGAGGCCGTCCTCGTCCGGGATCTCCTCCAGGTCGAGCGGGGCGACGAAGAGGTCGGGGATCCAGGACTTGCGCTCGTGGATGACGTTGACGTCGTGGTGCACGCCGAGGTCCGCATCCGTGAGGTGTGCTTCCAGCGCACGCCGTACGCGTCCGATCAGAATGCCGTGACGACGGCGGCCAGTAGGTGACACCTCGATGGACCCCTCGATGATCTCGGCCCGGTAGCCCTCCGGAAGGTCCATGGCCTTCCACGCCTCCCACAGGACCTCGTCCAGTTCGGATGCCGAGTGGTCGGTCACAGCCGGGGACACCTCGTGTGCGAGTGCGGTCATCGTGCAGCACCTCCTTCATCAGTGTGGGCGCGGGCGCCACTGCGGCACAAGCGACACCCGCACGTTAGGGGCGGCAGGCCACCGAATGGGAGGAACGGTCGCCGGTCACACGGACGAGTGAGGACTCACTCCTGTCCGGCGCGCCCGCGGGCGGTGGCCCGTGGGCGCGCCGGGTCCCGGCGCTTCACGGGGCCGCGTCCGGCTCCAGGAACTCCAGCCTGTTCCCGACCGGGTCCTGCGAGTAGAACCTCCTGTGTTCCGGAAGGTGGGCGTCCCAGACGACTTCCGCGCCGAGCCCCTCCAACCGCGCCCCGTACCGCTCGATGTCCGTGACCCGAATCCCCGGGTGGGCCTTGTGCGCCGGGTGGAAGTTCTCCTCGATGCCCAGGTGGAGCTGGACGCCGGCGGTCTCGAACCAGCAGCCGCCGCGGGCCGCGAGCACCGGGGGTTTGGGGATCTCGCGCATGCCGAGCACGGTGACGTAGTACGCGCGCAGGGCGGGTTCGCTGCCGGGAGGGGCGGCGAGCTGGACGTGGTCGAGGGCGGTGATCATCGGCGGACTCCTACGGCGAAGACGCGGCGGAAGGGGAAGACGGTCCCGGGCGGGGCGGGTGGGTAGGCGCGGCGGAGCAGGGCGGCGTACTCGGCGGTGAAGGCGGCGGTGGCCTCCTCGTCGTCGGCGAGGGCGGTGAGGACCGGGCGCAGGGCGGTGCCCTTGACCCAGTCCAGGACGGGGTCCGCGCCCGGGAGGAGCTGGAGGTAGGTGGTCTCCCAGACGTCCGCCTCGCAGCCGTGGGCGGTGAGGAGCGCGAGGTATTCGGCGGGGGTGGGGACGGCGGCCGTGCGGTCGCCGACACCCGAGAGTCGGCCGCGCCACCTCTTCGACTCCCGCAGCCGTGCGAGGAGCGTGTGGCTGGGGGCGTCGTAGTTGCCGGGGACCTGGAGGGCGAAGGTGCCGCGGGGGGTCAGGGCGTCGAGCCAGCCGGGGATGAGGGCGGGGTGGCCGGGGACCCATTGGAGGAGTGCGCTGGAGACGATGAGGTCGTACGTGCCGGAGGCGGCGGGGGCCCAGGTGGCGGCGTCCGCGTGGGCGAAGTCCAGGCAGGCCGTCGCGTGGCTCTGTGCCTTCGCCAGCATCTCGGGTGAGTTGTCGAAGCCGGTGATGCGGGCGTGCGGCCAGCGGGCGGCGAGCAGGGCGGTGGCGTTGCCCGCGCCGCAGCCGAGGTCGGCGATGCGGGCGGGCGCGGCGGGTGGGTCGATGCGGGCGAGGAGGTCGTGGAAGGGACGGGTTCGGTGGCCCTCGTGCCGGAGGTACTGGGCGGCGTCCCAGCGTGGTGCGGGCGAGTGCGTCATGGGGTCAGAATCACCGGACAAGTATCTTGATGTCAAGAGACTTGATCTGAAGAGACTTCATGTCGACAGACCCTTTACACTGATCGTCATGGAGGACGAGGTCGACCGACTGGTCGCAGCATGGCGCCGAGAGCGCCCCGACCTCGACGTGGAGCCGCTTGAGGTGCTCAGTCGGGTGTCTCGTCTGGCGCGCCATCTCGACCGGGCGCGACGCCTGGCGTTCTCGGAACACCACCTGGAGCCCTGGGAATTCGACGTCCTGACCTCGCTGCGGCGGGCCGGATCGCCGTACCAGCTCTCGCCGGGACAGCTGCTCACCCAGACGCTCGTCACGTCCGGGACCATGACGAACCGCATCGACCGGCTCGCGAAGAAGGGCCTCGTCGAGCGGCTGCCCGACCCCAGCGACCGCCGGGGTGTACTGGTGCGGCTGACGGACGAGGGCCGCGACCGTGCGGACCAGGCGCTCGCCGGGCTGCTGGAGCAGGAGCGGGCCATCCTCGGCGAGCTCTCGCGGACGCAGCGGGGCGAGCTGGCCTCCCTGCTACGCCAGCTGACCGCCCCTTTCGACAACATCCCCGGCGCCGGCGGATAGGTCCGCGGGACCGACGCCCGCCCGTCGGGCGAGGGCGACCGCCGCGAGCGTGGAGTGCACGCCCAGCTTCCCCAGCACGTTCTGCATATGGGTGCGGACCGTGTGCGGGGAGAGGAAGAGGCGTTCGGCGACGGCCTTGCGGCCCAGGCCCGCCACCATGCAGCGCAGCACCTCGCGTTCGCGCGGGGTCAGGGACTCCACCAGGCGTTCGCTCTCCGTGCGGTGTCTGCGGGCGGCCGTCAGTTCGCGCAGCACGCCGGTGAGAAGGGCGGGCGGGAGGTGGGTCTCGTCGCGCAGTACGCCCCGGATGACGGCGAGGAGACGCTGGAGGGAGCAGTCCTTGGCCACCCAGCCGGTCGCTCCGGCCTGGAGGGCGAGGGCGGCCCGCCGGGGGTCGTCCTTCTCCGCCAGGACGACCGCGCGGACCGTCGGATGGCCGCTGCGGACACCCACGACCAGCGAGATGCCGTCGACCGGGCCGTCCCGTCCGGCCCCGTCGGGGACGGCCACCGCCACCGCGTGCGGGTGGGGGTCCGAGTGGGCGCCGGGCTGCCGGGGGATCTGCGCGTGAACCGGCAGGCCGGTGCCCGGCATCCCGCCCGGCGCACCGCCGCCCGGGGCGGGCGCCGTGCCGAGGTCGGCGTCGATCAGCATCACGTCGAACGTGCGGCCCTCCGCCGCCGCCCGCTCCAGACACCGCAGCGCGGCGGGGCCGCTGCCCGCGGCCGCGACGTCCACGTCCGGTTCCGCCGCGAGGGCGGCGGCGAGCGACTCCGCGAAGATTCGGTGGTCGTCGACCACCAGGACCCGGATACGAACCACAGTCTCTGACACCCCCATGGGTCGGGGGGCGGACCTCTGCGGACACGACCCCCGGGGCCGGGCGGCTCCGTCGTGCGCACGGCCGCCGCCGTGTGCAGATCACTACCCCGCCCCGGGCGTCGTATCCGGCTGTCTCGCCCCCTGATGAGCACCGGCCCCCACCGGTGCTCACGCCTCAGAGTACGGATGGGGGCGGTCTTCGGAAGGGCATGTGCAGAACTGTTCGGGCTCGGGGGCCGGTGTGTGTCTCCCGTGTCGCCTTGTGGCGGAAGGAGGGCGGGAAGGAGCGGTTCGCGTTCGCCGCCGCTCCCGACCCACCGTCACCTCCCTTACGCGCCAGTACAGTTGGCGGGTCAGGCCAGTTGCTGTGCGCCTGCCGACGGCACGGCCGGGAAGATGCGCGGCGTACGGTGACCCGCGGCCTCGAACGCGGCCTCGATGGACCGGGTCAGTTCCGCCACCGCGTCGGCGTCCGCGAGGACGATCGCCGAGCCGCCGAAGCCGCCGCCGGTCATCCGCGCGCCGTACGCGCCGGGGGCGTGCGCCGCGGTCTCGACGACCAGGTCCAGCTCCGGGCAGGAGATTCGCAGGTCGTCGCGGAGCGAGGCGTGCCCTTCGAGGAGCAGCGGGCCGACGGCGCGTACGTCGCCCGCGTCGAGGAGGGCACTCACCTGCTGGACGCGGTGGTTGTCGGACACGACGTGCCGGACGTACCGGCGGACGCGCTCGTCCGGCAGCCGGGCGAGGGACGCGTCCAGTTCTTCGTACGGCACGTCACGCAGATGGCTGACCCCGAGCAGGCGGGCCCCCTCCTCGCAGCCCGCCCGGCGTTCGGCGTACGCGCCGTCGCCGAGGGCGTGCTGGACGCGGGTGTCCACCACGAGCAGGGAGAGGCCGCGGGCGGGGAGGTCGAAGGGGATCTGGCGGCGGGACTGGTCGCGGGTGTCCAGGAGCAGGGCGTGGCCCTCCTCGCAGCAGGCGGCGGCCGTCTGGTCCATGATGCCGACGGGTACGCCGACGAAGTGGTTCTCGGCGTACTGGCAGAGCTTCGCCAGCCCGGTGCGGTCGAGCGGGAGCCGGTGGAGGTCGACGAGGGCGAGGCCGAGGGCGACCTCCAGGGCGGCGGAGGACGACAGCCCGGCGCCGGTGGGGACGGCCGAGCGCAGGTGCACGTCGGCGCCGCCGTGCACCGCGGTGTGGCCCGCCTCGCCCAGCGCCCAGACGACGCCCGCGAGGTAGGACCACCAGCCTCCGTCCTCGGACAGGGCCTTGAGGCCGTCCACCCGGACCTCGGTGACGCCCTCGCCGTTGTCGCCCGAGTGCAGCCGCAGCAGGCCGTCGGTGCGGCGGGCCGCCGCGAGCCGCACCGTGTGCGGCAGGGCGAACGGCATGACGAAGCCGTCGTTGAAGTCGGTGTACTCACCGATGAGGTTGACGCGGCCCGGGGCCGCCCAGATCCCCTCCGGTTCGACGCCGTACAACTCCTCGAACTCCGCGGTGAGTCGGCCCAGGTCCATCGCTGTCTACTCCTTCGTTCCGCTGATGCTCCGGGCGAACTGCCAGGCGTCGCCGATGATGGCGGCCAGGTCCGTACGGGACGGGCTCCAGCCGAGGACGGTGCGGGCCCGCTCGGCGGACGCGACGAGGACCGCCGGATCGCCGGGGCGGCGCGGGGCGAGGGCCTCGGGGACGGGGTGGCCGGTGACCTCGCGGACGGCGTCGACGACCTCCCGTACCGAGAAGCCCCTGCCGTTGCCGAGGTTGCAGATCAGGTGCTCGCCGGGCTTCGCGGCGGCGGCGGCCAGCAGGTGGGCCTCGGCCAGGTCGGCGACGTGGATGTAGTCGCGGACGCAGGTGCCGTCGGGGGTCGGGTAGTCGTCGCCGTACAGGGAGATCGCCTCGCGGCGTCCCTGGGCGACCTGGAGGACGAGCGGAACGAGGTGCGACTCGGGATCGTGCCGCTCGCCGTGACTGCCGTACGCGCCGGCCACGTTGAAGTAGCGCAGCGAGACCGCCGCCAGGCCGTGCGCGGTGCACTCGCCGCCGATCATGTGGTCGACGGCGAGCTTGGAGGCGCCGTACGGGCTGGTGGGCGCGGTCGGGGCGTCCTCGGTGAGCAGGTCGGTGGCGGGTTCGCCGTACGTGGCGGCCGTGGACGAGAAGACGAGGCGGCGCACACCGGCGTCGCGCATCGCGGAGAGCAGGGCCATCGTGCCGCCGACGTTGTTCCGCCAGTACTTCTCCGGGTCGGCGACGGACTCGCCGACCTGGGAGAACGCCGCGAAGTGCAGGACGCCGTCGTAGGAGGGGTCCAGGTGGCGGCTCGCGTCCTGGATGCGCCCCTCGATGAACGCCGCGCCCGCCGGGACGCCCTCGCGGAAGCCGGTGGAGAGGTCGTCGAGGACGGTCACCTCGTGACCGGCTTCGAGGAGGTGTGCCGCGACGACGCTGCCGATGTAGCCGGCGCCGCCGGTGACCAGGTATTTCACTTCTCGCTCGCAACCTCTCGCAGTCGGATGGCCGCGGCCTCCGGCGACACGTCGTTGATGAACGCGCCCATGCCGGACTCGGAGCCCGCGAGGACCTTCAGCTTGCCCGATGTCCGACGAATGGTGAAAAGCTCAAGATGCAGCGCGAATTCGCCGCGCAGCGGGTGCCGGACCGGTGCCTGGTGCCAGGCCGCGATGTACGGGGTGGGCGGCTGATCGGGGCCGAAGATCCGGTCGAAACGGCGCAGCAGTTCCAGGTAGACGGCCGGGAACTCGGCGCGCGCCGCGTCGTCGAGGTCGCGCAGGTCGGGGACGCGGCGGGCCGGGTAGAGGTGCACCTCGTACGGCCAGTGCGCGGCGTAGGGGACGAAGGCGACCCAGTGGCCGGTGTCGAGCACGATGCGGGAGCCGTCGGCGCGTTCCCGGGCGACGACCTGGTCGAAGAGGTTGACCGCACGGCCGGCGGGGGCCTCGGGGTGCGCTTCGGCGTGTGCGCGGAGGGCGTCGAGCATCCGTGCCGTGCGGGGGGTGACGTAGGGGTAGCCGTAGATCTGGCCGTGCGGGTGGCCGAGGGTGACGCCGATCTCCGCGCCGCGGTTCTCGAAGCAGAACACCTGTTCCACGGAGGGGAGCCGGGACAGCTCGGCGGTGCGGTCCGTCCACGCTTCGAGGACGAGTGCGGCCTGTTCCTCGGTGAGGTCGGCGAACGAGGAGTGGTGGTCGGAGGTGAAGCAGACCACCTCGCAGCGGCCGGAGTCCCCGGCCAGCGACGGGAAGCGGTTCTCGAACACCGCCACGTCGTAGTCCGCCGCCGGGATCTCGCTCCGGTGGCCCTCGCGGGACGGGCAGAGCGGGCAGGCGTCGGTGGGCGGCAGGTACGTGCGGTCCTGGCGGTGCGAGGCGATGGCCACGTACTCGTCGAGGAGCACGTCGCGGCGGACCTCGGAGGTGGTGGCGACGGGGGTGAGCGGGCGGGGGTCGTGGGCGTCGCGGTCGCGGTCGTCGGCCGCGTCGTAGTAGAGGAGTTCACGACCGTCGGCCAGCCGGGTCGATGTCTTCTTCACTACCGCCACCTCGCGCGCACAGGCATCAACAGAATCGAACACAAGAAACCATAGGTCAACAGCGGAGTCAACGGTGAAGACACCCGGGCGCCGGACGCGCGGGCCGTCCGCCGGGTGTGCCGGGCCGGACGCGGTTACTGGTCCTGGGAGGGCGGGGCGGCGCGATCGAGGAGGCCGGTGCGCGCGGCGAGGGCGGCGGCTTCGAGCCGGGAGCCGACGCCGAGTTTCATCAGGACGCGCTGCACGTGGGTGCGCGCGGTGCTGGGGGCGATGCCCATTCCGGCGGCGATCAGACGGGTGTCCTCGCCGTCGGCGACCCGGACGAGGACCTCGACCTCGCGCGGGGTGAGCATCTGCAGCAGCCGCTGGCCCTCGTCGTCGGGCTGGGCGGCCGGGTTGAGGAGTTCGGCGAACGCACCCTGGAGGAGCTGCGGCGCGACGGCCGCCTCCCCCGCCCGCGCCTTCACCATGGCGCGCTCCACGCCCTCTATGCGCTCGTCGTGCCGTACGTAACCGGCCGCACCGGCCGCGAAGGCGGCGGCGATGCCGCGCGGGCTGGGCACCGGACCGAGGACGACGACGGCCACCTGCGGGCGCTCGCGCCTGATCCGTACGATCGGGTCGAAGGTGCCCGGCAGTGCGGGCGTCGCCGTACCGAACAGGCAGACCTCCGGGGCACGGCTCACCACGAGTTCGGCCGCGCCCGCGGTGGGCGCGGCGGCGGCGAGCACGCGGTGCCCGCGCAGCTTGAGCGCCGAGGCGAGTGCCTCGGCCAGCAATCGGTGGTCGTCGACCACCATGAGCCGCACGCCCATCGGAACATCCCCCCGCATTCCCCCGTGAGCAGACCCCCCGGCCTCCTGACCCGGCAAGCTACACGCTCGTTCGGCGTCGCGCGCCCCTTACCCGTGAGGGACCGCTCGAAGTGGCCAAAGTACCTGGCGCCGGGCCCCGGTGGTGAGAGGCGGGCGAACACTGGATCCTTCCGTCCGCGGCCACGGCCTCCCGCACACGACGCGCGTCCCACCCGGGGCCCGACGCCCCCGCGACACGCCAGGAGGGGCAGTGACGAGAGCCGCCACTGCCCCTCCTGCGGTACGGCTGTCGCTACTGCGCCGGGACGAAGGCCAGCGCCAGGTACTTCTTGTACGAGGACGGGGTGTCGCTGATCATCTGAGTGCCCATGTAGAGGCGGCCCTTGTGGAACCGGACCTCCTCCAGCTTGAGCGTCATGGTCTGCTCGGCGTCCCGCACCGCGCGGTCGGCCGGGTTCTCCAGGAGGAGGGTCTCCTTGCCGCTGCCGCCGTCGATGCTCGCGACGCGGCCGCCCTTGTCGTACGGAGGGAACTTGTAGACGATCAGGTTTCCGCCGTCCATCCGCAGCGGGAACATCGTGTACCGCTCGCCGGCCGGGAAGTTGTCGCTGGTGGGCTTTCCGGTGGCGAGGTCGAAGGAGACGATCGAGTTCGTACGCCCGGTCTCGGCCTGGCCCCTGCGCTCGGCGGTGGACAGGTAGACGCGGCCGTTGCCGACGGCGACCTTGGTGCAGTTGCCGACGTCGTTGAGGTCGCAGTCGATGGGGTGGCGCTCGCCGTCCACGCCGAACTGCGCGCGCTGCTTGCCGGTCTTCTCGTCGATCGAGAAGAGGTGGCTGATCTTCGTCTTGTACTCGCCCGACTCACCGACGTTGGCACCGACGAGCAGTGGCTTGGTGGACAGCACCGAGACGTACTTGGAGTTGGCCGGCATCTTGAAGGTGCTGAGCGGCGCCCCGTCGGCCGGGTTCAGGTTCTGGATGAGGATCTGCTCGGCGTCGTAGCCGCCGCACTTGCGCACGGCGACCAGGTTGGTGCCGCCCGCGTAGCCGACGTCCGCGCACTGGTCGGCGGTCGGCTTCGGCGACCACAGTTCCTTGCCGTCGGCCAGGGCGAGGCCGCCGCCGCCCGAATAGCCCGCCGCGGCCACCGTGTTGCCGGAGATGGTGACCATCTGCAGCCGCTGCTTGCGGTCGCCGTCCGCGAAGCTCTTCTGCCAGAGCAGCTTGCCCGCGTTGAGGTCGACCAGGCCGACCTCGGTGCAGGCGGCGAACTTCTCCCCCGCGGCCTTCTTGCCGTTGAAGACGATCGCGACCTTGTTGTCCGGGGTGACCTGCCGGGAGCCGCCGCACGGCGAACCGTCGAGGGCGACCTTCCACTTCTCGGCGCCGGTCAGCGCGTCGTAGCCGACCACGCTGTCGACGGCGCTCTTCGCGTACACGGTGTCGGTGGCCCACGAGCCGCGCACGGTGGTGATCTCCTTCACCACCGGAAGCGGGATCTGGAAGCCGACCTTGGCGTTGGTGACCGGCGGGGCCTGCTCCTTGCCCGCGCCGTCCGGTGCGGCGGGGCCGGCCTGTTCGCCGCCCTTGGCCTCGCCGCCGCCTCCGGAGGAGGTGCCCGCGACGTCCTTGGGGTCGTCGCTGCTGGTCGCCTTGTAGACGACGCCCGCGCCGACGATCAGGACGACGGCGACGACCGCCGCGATGATGATCTTCAGCTGGGTGGTCAGTCCGCCGCCGCTGCCGCCGTTGACGCCGCTGCCCTGGACGACGGTCTGCGGGGCGGGGGGCTGGGCCGGGTAGCCGCCGTACTGGCCCAGCCGGCCCGGGGCGGGCTGACCGGGCTGAGCCGGGAAGCCGTAGCCGGGCTGCGGAGGCGGGGGCTGCTGGCCGGGGTGGCCGGGCTGGCCGGGCTGGCCGGGCTGGCCGGGCTGGCCGGGCTGGCCGGGGTAGCCGGGGTAGCCGTAACCGGCGGGGGGTGCCTGCGGCGACTGGCCCGGAGCGGGCGGCGGGGTGCCTGGGGTCTGCGGGTAGCCGTACGCGGGCTGCTGGGCCGGGGGCTGACCCGGCTGGCCGGGCTGCTGGCCGGGGGGCGGCGGGGTCGGGGCACCGAAGCTGCCGGCGGGCGGCTGTGGCGCGCCGAAGCCGGGGGCGGGGGGCAGGGGTGCCTGCGGGGGGAGGTCGGGAGCGCCCTGCGGGGGCTGCGGGGACTTGTCGAGCGGGGACGGGGGCCGCTGGCCCTCGTCCTTCGGGGGCTCGTGGGGTGGCTGCGTCATCGTGGTCTACCTCTGGATCGGGGAGCTTGGTGGATCAACCGGGCGAAGTATCAGGAGGCTCGGAGCGGGGCGGCGGGGACGCGGCGGCGCGGGCAGCGGGCAGCGCCTCGCGGCCCGCGCCCGTGCGTCCGTCGCGCCGCCGGCGCCCGCCGCGCCCCGCAGCTCAGTTGCCGAAGGCCAGCAGCGCCTGGGGCTTCTCGTCGTCCCGGCCCGAGATGCGGTCGGGTGCGAGGAAGAGACGGCCGCCCTCGTACGCGAGCTGCTTGGAGAACATGCCGCGCTCGACCGCCGAGACCGACGACGGGTGCTTGAGGACCTGGACCGGGTTGCCGCCGGCGGCGGGGACCTTCACGAGGCCGCCGGCCTTGTCGTACGACGGCTCGGAGTACGCGTAGACGAAGCCGCCCTCTGCCTTGACCGGCACCAGGGTCCGGCCCTCGCCCTTCGAAGCCCACTTGCGCTTGCCGGTGTTGGCGTCGTAGGCGCGGATCTCGTTGCTGCGGCCCGCAGCCGCGTCGGTCTTCGTCTGGCTGGGCAGGTACAGGGTGCTGGCGTCGGCGGTGATGCCCTCACAGCTCTGCAGGCCACCGCTCAGGGAGAACATGCCGCACCGCAGGTCCGGCATCTCCTCCCCCTTGGGCAGCTGCGCGGCGAACGTGCCGTTCGGCTTGAAGAAGGCGATGCTGGCCCCCTCGTCCTTGCCCTTCACCAGGTACAGCGCCAGCGGCTCGACGGACAGGACCTTCTTCACGGACCAGCCCTTGGACACCTTCCAGGTCCACTTGGCCTTGCCCGTCACGGGGTCGAGCTCACGGAGCTGCTCGGGGGCGTTCTGCTCGGTGCCGCACTGGTCGACGACGATCAGCCGGGCGCCGTGGGAGGCGAAGCCGTCCATCCGGCACGCACCGTCCCGCACGTCGCCGAAGAGACTCGAACCGTCGCTGATCCGGTAGGCACTGGGGAAGGTGCGCTGTGCCACGACGGTGTCGCCCGCGACCACGAGTCCGTCGAGGCCGAAGTCGAACATGTTCTGCTTCTCGATCGTCTTGCGCCACCCGGCCTTGCCGGCCTTGAGGTCGACCATCTGGAGCTCGACGCAGCGGCCCTTCTCGGTGTTGTTGTCCTTGACCGCGATGACGACCTTGTCGCCCGTGCCGACCTGGCGCGGCGCGGCGCAGACCTCGTTCGGGAACGGGATCTCCCACCGCTTCTTGCCGTCGGCGACGCCGTACGCGGTCATGGTCTTGTAGTACGTCTGGACGACGGTGTCGCCGACGAACCACATCGGCATCACCTTGCCGCCGCCGCTGGGCAGGTCGAAGGTGTTGGCCTGGTTCCACAGGACCTTGGCGTCGCCGGGCTGGCGGGCCGAGTTGAAGTCCGTGCCCGCGTCCCGTCCGGCGGCGTCGCCACCGGGGCCCTTGCCGTCGCCGTCGTCCACGGTCGGAGCGGTGGTCGGCTTGTCCGTGGCGGTGGGGCCGGCGACGGGTTCCTTGTCGCCGTCGCCCGAGACGAGGTAGATGCCGCCCGCGATGACGATCAGCGCGGCGACGGCCGCACCGATGATCAGCATCAGCTTCTGCTTGTTCTGCGGTCCGCTGCCGCCGGGCCCTCCGGGGCCGGGGGCGCCGGGGTACGTCGGCTGGCCGGGGTAGCCGTAACCGGGCTGCTGGCCGTACGCGGGCTGCTGCTGACCGGGCTGCCCCGGGTAGCCGTAGCCGCCGGGCGGCGGGGTGGGCTGCGCGTACGGGTTGTCGGCGGCGGACGGCGGGCCCTGCGGATACCCGTACCCGGGCTGACCCGGCGGCGGACCGGCCGGAGGGCCGGACGGCGGACCGGCGGGCGGCCCCGGGGGCATCTGCGGTGGGGTCGGCTGCGGCTGCGGAGCTCCGGGAGGCGGACCCTGCGGAGCCCCGCCCTGGGGGGACTGCGGGTCCTGAGGGGCGCCGAAGCCCCCCTGCGGCGGCTGGTTGGGCGGCTGAGACATCAGCACTTACCTCTTCACACGGGTGGTCCGCTGCCCGGTCGGTCTCCCCCGCGATTCCGGGCGGTCACATCCCCCGGAAAGGAGCGAATCGGGCTTGGATCCCGCAGATCTACGTCAGTCGAGCGGGGCTTCTTTCTATCACTGGAGTCACCTCGAACAAGGGGCCGGTCCGCCCCTGTTCCCAAGGGAGGACCGGCCCGTGATGCGCTCGTTATGAGCCCTCGGCGCGTTCTCTGCGCCCGCCGCCGCCGCGTCCGTACGGTACGGACTCAGGCGTCCTCGGCCAGTTCCAGCCAGCGCATCTCCAACTCGTCGCGCTCGCCCACGAGTCCGCGCAGTTCGGCGTCGAGTTCGGCGACCTTCGCGAAGTCGGTGGCGTTGTCGGCGATCTGCGCGTGCAGCTTGGTCTCCTTGTCGGAGAGCTTGGTGAGCTGCCGCTCGATCTTCTGGAGTTCCTTCTTCGCGGCACGGGCGTCCCCGGACGACTTCGCCGGTGCGGCCGGCGAGGCGCCGCCGGACCTCGCGGCCAGTGCCGGAGCCGCGGGCACGGCGGCGTCGATGACCTTCTGCCGCCGCTCCAGGTACTCGTCGAGCCCGCGCGGCAGGTTGCGCAGGGTCGAGTCGCCGAGCAGGGCGAAGACCTTGTCGGTGGTGCGCTCGATGAAGAACCGGTCGTGCGAGATGACGACCATGGTGCCGGGCCAGCCGTCGAGGAGGTCTTCGAGCTGGGTGAGCGTCTCGATGTCGAGGTCGTTGGTGGGCTCGTCGAGGAACAGGACGTTCGGCTCGTCCATCAGCAGCCGCAGGATCTGGAGCCGCCGGCGCTCACCTCCGGACAGGTCGCCGACCGGCGTCCACTGCTTCTCCTTGGTGAACCCGAACTGTTCGCACAGCTGGCCCGCGGTCATCTCCCGGCCCTTGCCGAGGTCGACCCGGTCGCGGACCTTCTGGACCGCCTCCAGGACCCGCAGGTTCGGGTCCAGCTCGCCGACCTCCTGCGAGAGGTACGCCAGCCTGACGGTCTTGCCGACGACGATCTTCCCGGCGACGGGCTGTACGTCTCCCTGCGTACAGGAGGCCTCGGCGAGCGCCCGCAGCAGCGACGTCTTGCCCGCGCCGTTGACGCCGACGAGGCCGACACGGTCGCCGGGGCCGAGCTGCCAGGTGAGGTGCTTGAGGAGGACCTTGGGACCGGCCTGGATCGTCACGTCCTCCAGGTCGAAGACGGTCTTGCCGAGCCGGGCGTTGGCGAACTTCATCAGCTCGCTGGTGTCGCGCGGCGGGGGCACGTCCGCGATCAGCTCGTTGGCGGCCTCGATGCGGTAGCGCGGCTTGGACGTACGCGCCGGGGCGCCCCGGCGCAGCCAGGCCAGCTCCTTGCGCATGAGGTTCTGCCGCTTGGTCTCCTCGGTGGCGGCGATCCGCTCCCGCTCGGCGCGCGCGAAGACGTAGTCGGAGTAACCGCCCTCGTACTCGTGGACGGCACCGCGCTGCACGTCCCACATGCGGGTGCAGACCTGGTCCAGGAACCAGCGGTCGTGGGTCACGCAGACGAGGGCGGAGCGGCGGGACTGGAGGTGGCGCGCCAGCCAGCTGATGCCCTCCACGTCCAGGTGGTTGGTGGGCTCGTCCAGAACGATCAGGTCCTGGTCGGCGATGAGGAGCTTGGCGAGCGCAATGCGGCGGCGCTCGCCGCCGGACAGCGGTCCGATGACGGTGTCCAGGCCCTGGTCGAAGCCGGGCAGGTCCAGCCCGCCGAACAGGCCGGTCAGCACGTCGCGGATCTTGGCGCTGCCCGCCCACTCGTGGTCGGCCATGTCGCCGATGACCTCGTGACGGACGGTGGCGGCCGGATCGAGGGAGTCGTGCTGGGTGAGGACGCCCAGGCGCAGACCGCCGACGTGCGTGACGCGGCCGGAGTCGGCGTCCTCCAGTTGCGCGAGCATCCGGATGAGGGTGGTCTTGCCGTCGCCGTTGCGGCCCACGACGCCGATCCGGTCGCCCTCCGAGACGCCGAGGGAGACGCCGTCGAGCAGGGCACGGGTGCCGTACACCTTGCTGACTGCCTCGACATTGACCAGGTTGACGGCCATGAATGCGTGCTCCAGGGGTAAGGGGTGGAATCCCTACCAGCGTATGGCCTGGGGCGGGGGGCTTGAGCGCGGGCGGGGTTTTGGGGGTTCCGGGGGCGACGAGAACGACAGGTCGGACTGCACCGGCGACTGCGCCAGGACGTGGCCACGCCGCAGGAGGACGGGCACACCCGGTCACGCACGGTTATCCCTTTGCCCGCGCTAACGGTCCGTGTCTACGGTCGTCCCATGAAGCAAGCCACCGAGAGCGACATCCGGAAGTCGTTCATCAACTGTTCCAAGGGCGAGGCCCAGCGGCTGCCGATGCCGCGCGACCTGGCCGAACGCCCGTGGGGGGACCTGGACTTCATGGGCTGGCGCGATCTGTCCGCGCCCGACCGGAGTTACCTGGTCACCGAGGACCCCGCCGACGGGCGCCTCTTCGGCGTGACATTCCGTTTCCCGTCCCGGCAGCGCGGGTTCCTGCACCGCAGCATGTGCGCCGTCTGCCTCACCACGCACCCCGGCAACGGCGTGTCACTGATGACCGCCCCCAAGGCGGGCCCGGCCGGCAGGCAGGGCAACTCCGTCGGCATCTACATGTGCACGGACATGGCCTGCTCGCTGTACGTGCGCGGCAAGAAGACCCCCGAACCGGGCGGCCGGTTCGAGGAGTCCCTCACCGTCGACGAGCAGATCGACCGCACCCGCGGCAACCTCTTCGCCTTCCTGGCGAAGCTGACGGACTGAGGTCGGGAGCCACCGGGGCCGGCGGGGGCGGTCGACGGGTAGTTCAGCGGGTGAGCACCGTCGCGCCGGCCGCCGGTGACACCGCGGGCCGTGCCGCCGCGCAGGTCCCCGACGCCCGCAGTGCCTCCGCGACCCGCTGTGCCGCGTCCGCGTCCTTGACCAGGTACGCCGTCGTGGGCCCCGAGCCGGAGACCAGGGCCGCCAGCGCTCCGGCCGCCGTGCCCGCCGCGAGGGTGGCGGCCAGCGAGGGGCGCAGGGAGAGGGCGGCGGGCTGCAGGTCGTTGCCGAGCGCCGCCGCGAGGGCGGTGGCGTCCCCGGTACGCAGTGCTGCCAGGAGCGCGTCGGAGGCCTCCGGCGCCGGGACCGCCGTACCGGCCGTCAGACGGTCGAACTCGCCGTAGACCGCCGGCGTCGACAGTCCGCCGTCGGCGACCGCGAAGACCCAGTGGAACTCGCCGCCGACGGGCAGCGGGGTGAGCTGTTCGCCCCGGCCCACGCCGAGCGCCGCACCGCCGACCAGGCTGAAGGGGACGTCGCTGCCCAGCTCGGCGCAGATCGCCAGGAGCTGGTCGTGCGGCGTGTTCGTGCCCCACAGTGCGTCGCAGGCCAGCAGGGCGCCCGCGGCGTCCGCGCTGCCGCCGGCCATGCCGCCCGCGACGGGGATGTCCTTGGCGATGTGCAGGTGCACGTCGGGCGCGAGGCCGTGCAGGGCGGCGAGCGCGATCGCCGCGCGGGCCGCCAGGTTGGTGCGGTCCAGGGGTACCTGGCCGGACCGCGGCCCCTCGCAGGTGATCGTGAGTTCCGGCGCGTCGGTCGCCGTCACCTCGTCGTACAGGCCGACGGCGAGGAACACGTTGGCGAGCGGATGGAAGCCGTCGGGACGGGGTGCGCCGACCGCCAGCTGCACGTTGACCTTGGCGGGGACGCGCACCGTCACCGCGGGTCGCCGCGTCACGCCCCGGCCCCCTTGGCCTCGGCGATCCGCGCGAACTCCTCCACCGTCAGGGCCTCGCCGCGCGCCTGCGGAGAGATCCCGGCGGCGACGAGGGCGGCCTCGGCGGCGGCGGGCGAACCCGCCCAGCCCGCGAGCGCCGCGCGCAGCGTCTTGCGCCGCTGCGCGAACGCCGCGTCGACGACCGCGAAGGCCTCCCTGCGGGTGGCGGTCGTCTTGACCGGCCTCGCACGGCGTACGAGGGAGACGAGGCCCGAGTCGACGTTCGGGGCGGGCCAGAAGACGTTGCGCCCGATGGACCCGGCGCGCTTGACCTCCGCGTACCAGTTGGCCTTCACGGAGGGCACTCCGTAGACCTTGTTGCCGGGCTTCGCGGCGAGCCGGTCGGCGACCTCGGCCTGGACCATGACGAGGGTGCGCTCGATGGTCGGGAAGTGCTCCAGCATGTGGAGCAGGACCGGCACCGCCACGTTGTACGGAAGGTTCGCGACCAGCGCGGTCGGCTCCGCCGGAAGCTCGGTGACCAGCATCGCGTCCGAGTGGACGAGGTGGAACCGGTCGGCCTTCTGCGGCATCCGGGCCTGCACCGTGGCGGGCAGGGCCCCTGCCAGTACGTCGTCGATCTCGACGGCGACGAGCCGGTCCGCGGTGTCGAGCAGCGCCAGCGTCAGCGAACCGAGGCCGGGGCCGACCTCCACGACGACGTCGTCGGGACGCACTTCGGCCGTCCGCACGATGCGGCGGACGGTGTTGGCGTCGATGACGAAGTTCTGCCCGCGCTGCTTGGTGGGGCGCACGCCGAGGGCGGCGGCCAGCTCGCGGATGTCGGCGGGGCCGAGAAGGGAGTGCTCGGGGGCGGTAACAGGTTCAGGGGTGCTCACCACCCCACCCTAAAGCGCACCCCCACCCCCAACCCCCCGGCAGCCCCGTCCGGCGCCGCCGCCGCCCGACGTGCGCCCCCTGGGCGCCGGGACCGCCCACCCCCGGTAGGCCCCTTGGGCGGCGGGGCCGCCCAAGGGGCGGAACGGGCGGGCAAGGGGGCGGCCCCACCGGACGGTGCACCCCCCGCCCTACGCCCCACCCCGCTCGTACGCCCCGCCCCACCGCACGCCCCGCTCGTACGCCCCGCCCCGCCCCGTACACGCAGCGGAACCGTCCGCGCCGCGCCGCGCCACCGCCCGGCCCGACCCGGCGCAGCTGCCCCGCCCTAGAGCCTGCGCCCACAGTGCGGCCAAGGACTGGCCCCCCGCTGCACATAGAGCTTCTTCGCCCGAAACGTCTGCTCCGAAGCCGGCGCCTCCTGCGGCGCCCCCTTCCCGCCCAGCGACTGCCACGTCTGCCTGTCGAACTGGTAGAGCCCCCCGTACGTCCCCGACGGGTCCGTCGCGTTCGGGCGCCCGCCCGACTCGCACTGCGCCAGGCCCGCCCAGTTCAGGTCGTCCGCGCCCGCCACCGCCGTGGGCATCGGCTTCGTACCGACTTTGATCACCTGGTCGACCGGCCGCCGTACGACCTCGTCGGAGAGCTTCTTCGGCTTCTGCCTGACCCCGTTGACCGTGCGCAGGGCGTACGTCACGCGCCGGGCACCCTTGACCCCGGACCGTTCGACCTCCTCCGTGCCCTTGAAGATCGTCGGGTCCTTCTTGCGGATCACCTCGAAGTCGATCGGCTCCTCCCGGACCACCCGGGACCCGGTGATCCGCATGATGGTGACGGTCTGCCCGTCGCGGGGGAAGCTGTCCAGCGGCACGGAGGTGGTGTCCTGATTGCCGAGCGAGAGGCCGGCCTCCTCGACCGCTTCCTCGACGGTCGCCGCGTTGGTACGGATGGTGCGTTCGCGCCCGTCGGCCATGAGGGTCAGCGTCCGTTCCGTACGGACGTCCAGGGCGAGGCCGTTGCGGGAGATCGGGGCGGACCGGGACGCCGACAGGTACGCCCCCTCCGCACGCACGCCCAGTTGCCGCAGCGCCCCGTCGACGGTCTGCGCCGTGGTCCAGATGCGGCGGCGTTCGCCGTCGAGGGTGAGGGTGACGGGGCGGCCGTAGCGGACGACGACCTCGTCGCCGCTGGCGAGGGTCTGGCCGGGGCCGGGGGCGACCAGGTCGTGCTCGCCGACGTGGACGCCCTCCTTCTCCAGGAGTTCGGTGACGTCGTCGGCGAAGGTGTTCAGCATCCGGGGGGTGCCGTCGACGCTGAGTTCGATCGTCTTGTCGTTGGCGACGAACGCCGACGTGCCGCCCGCGAGAAATGCCACGACGAGGGCCTGCGGTACGAGTCTGCGCAGGGTGTCGGGCCGTTCGCCCTTCTCGGCGCCCGCCGGGGCCCCGGGCGTGCCGCCCTTGCGGCGACGGGCCGCGCGCCGCGATGCGGCCCGGCCGCCACCGTCGGGCGCCTCCCCGTCGCTTCCGGGAGCCACCTGCGGCTCGGCGCCGGGGGCGGGCCCGAAGGCGGAGTCGAGCGCCGTGTGGGCGTCGAAGGGAGCGCCGGAGCGGTAGGCGGCGTCGCGAGGGAAGTCGTGGGCCGGGTCACGGGCGTAGTCGTGTCCCCAGCCGTAGGCGGGCTCGGGACCGGAACCCCGGACCGGAACGTGGGCGTCCCCACCGGGCCCGGGAACGCCCGGGTCCGCGTGCACCCCCCCGCCCGGGTCCGGGAAGCGCCCCGCGTCCGGGTCGATCCGGGTGGCGGCCACCGCGTCGGCCGTTCCGCCCGCGTACGGGTACGCGTCCACCCCCACCGACCCGTACGGCTCGCCCGTCCCGTACGGCTCGGCGCTCGCGTACTGCGCAGAGTGCCCGTACGGTGCGTACGGTTCGTGGGGCGCGGGCGGATCGTACGGCGCGGGCGACTCGTACCGTCCGTACTGTCCGTCTCCGTACTGCCCGTCCCCGTACTGTCCGGCCCCGTGCGGCCCCGCCTCGTACGGCTGCTCGTACCGCCCCTGCTCCGGACCCGGCCGCCCGTCCGGCCCCCGGCGCTCGTCCTGGCCCTGCCTCGCCCCGGGCACCGGTTGCTGCGGGTGCGCGTCGCCGTACGGCTCGTAGGTCGCTCCGTACGGCGGCGCTTGCCCGTACGGCGCCTCGTACGACAGCGCACCACCCTGCGTATTGCTCACGTCGCTCCCGGTCCGCCCGACGGACAGCCGGACGGACCCGGGCTGCCACTGCTGCGGCCCGGGACACTAGCGGAGCAACCGTCACTCTCCAAAGCGACGCGGCTACGGAGGGTTGTTCCACGAACCTCCGTGCGATCCCGGGGCAGGCTCGCAGAGGGCTCAGTAGCCGAACGCGCGCGCCGTGTTCGCCGAGATCGCCGACGCCATCGCGTCCTCGTCGACGCCCCGCACCTCCGCCATCGCCCGCACCGTGATCGGAATGAGATACGGGGCGTTGGGCCGTCCGCGGTACGGGGCCGGGGTCAGGAACGGGGCGTCCGTCTCGACGAGCACGAGCTCCGCCGGGGCGACGGCGAGCGCGTCGCGCAGCGGCTGGGCGTTCTTGAACGTGACGGTCCCCGCGAAGGACATGAAGTACCCCTTCGAGGCGCAGATCCGCGCCATGTCGGCGTCGCCCGAGTAGCAGTGGAAGACGGTCCTCTCGGGCGCGCCCTCCTCGTCCAGTACGCGCAGCACGTCCGCGTGCGCGTCCCGGTCGTGGATGACCAGCGCCTTGCCGTGCCGCTTGGCGATCTCGATGTGCGCGCGGAAGGACCGCTCCTGCGCGGCCTTGCCCTCCGGGCCGGTACGGAAGTGATCGAGGCCGGTCTCGCCCACGCCCCGTACGTACGGCAGGCCCGCCAGCCGGTCGATCTCGGTGAGCGCGTCGTCGAGGGCCGCGTCCCCGCCGCCGGGGCGGGCACCCTGCCGGGACCAGCCGTCGGGGTCGCCGTGGACGATGCGGGGGGCCTCGTTGGGGTGCAGGGCGACGGCCGCGTGGATGTTCTCGTACGCCGCGGCCGTCTCGGCCGCCCACTGGGAGCCCTTCACGTCGCAGCCCACCTGCACCAGGGTGGTCACTCCCACGGACGCGGCCGTGGCGAGCGCCTGCTCGACGGTGACGCCCTGCATGTCCAGGTGGGTGTGCGAGTCGGCGACCGGCACGCGCAGGGGCGCGGGCGGGGGAGGCGGGCTGCTCTTGTCGGTCGACTTGTCGACTCGGGCCTTGTCCGCGCGGGGAGGGGCGGCGGGAGGGCCGTCGGGGCGGGGATCGTCGGGGCGGGGATCGTCGGGGCGGGGGCTCGGACTCATGCGGTCGATCCTACGAAAGCCGCACGTCGGCCCCGGGCCCCGCGTCCGCCGGCACCCTACCTCCGGTGGAAGGGGTGGAGGAGGTCCGAGAGGTGCCAGTGGTGCGGCTCGCGCTTGGGTTCGTCGGCGTCACCGGCCACCGGGCCGGCCGCCTGCCGGTCGCGTTCCTGGACCTGCTGGATGGTCGACACCTGCCCGGAGCGCATGATCCGCACGACCGTGCCGCCGCAGTTCAGGCAGGAGGGGCGGGAGAGCGGCGAGGGGACGCGTTCCCCGTTCGCCCGGTACACGACGAAGGGGTGCCCGGCGCCGTCCGTGTGGTGCTCGATCGCGTACGCCTGTTCCCAACCGTGTCCGCACTTCATGCAGGCGAACGCGTACGCCTCCTCCACCGGCTCCTGCGTGGTGCTGCTGTTCCCGGAGGTCTGCCGCGCCGTGATGCTGCCGGCTGCGCTCTGTGCGATGTCGCTCATGCCAGCTCCTTTCCACTCACCTTCCAGTGGACGCCATTTCGGGCGGAAGCGCGACAGACCTGTTGAAACGTGGGGTGCATTTGACGCGGCCTTCAAAAAGATGGCCCGCACACGGGATTGGCTTTACCTTTCACGGCTTCCCTTTGCCCGCACCCGACCCCGGCGCCTGGGACCGTGCCGCGTTCTTTGCCGCCACGACCGCGTCGAACACCTCCCGCTTGGGCAGCCCCGCCTCGGCGGCGACCGCGGCGATGGCCTCCTTGCGCCGCTCCCCCGCCTCCTCGCGCACCTGCACCCGGCGCACCAGTTCCTCGGCGTCGAGATCGGCGGGCCCGGTCTCCGCGGCGCCCTCGACGACGACGGTGATCTCGCCGCGCACGCCCTCCGCCGCCCACTCGGCGAGTTCCTTCAGCGGTCCGCGCCTGACCTCTTCGTACGTCTTGGTCAGCTCGCGGCACACCGCGGCCCGCCGCTCGTCCCCGAACACCTCGGCCATCGCGGCGAGGGTGTCGTCGAGCCGGTGCGGCGCCTCGAAGTAGACGAGCGTGCGCCGCTCGTCCGCCACCTCGCGCAGTTTGCCCAGCCGCTCCCCCGCCTTGCGCGGCAGGAACCCCTCGAAGCAGAACCGGTCGACCGGCAGCCCGGACAGCGCGAGAGCGGTGAGCACCGCGGACGGGCCCGGCACCGCCGTCACCCTGATGTCCTTCTCCACCGCGGCGGCGACCAGCCGGTAGCCCGGGTCGGACACCGACGGCATGCCCGCGTCGGTCACCAGCAGCACGCGTGCGCCGTTCTCCAGCGCCTCCACCAGTTCCGGGGTCCGCGCGCTCTCGTTGCCCTCGAAGTACGACACGACGCGCCCGGTCGTGTACACGCCGAGCGCCTTGGTGAGGTGACGCAGCCGCCGGGTGTCCTCGGCGGCGATCACCTCGGCCGCCGCCAGCTCCTTGACGAGCCTCGGCGGGGCGTCCGCGACGTCCCCGATGGGCGTCCCGGCGAGCACGAGGACACCGCCGGCGGAGGCGGCGGGGGCAGATGCGGGTGCAGTCGATGCAGTCACACGGCCCATCCTCCCAGGGTGGACGGGCGACGCGCACAGCCGCGTTACCTACGATGGCGCGGTGACCAGTACCGCGCCCCACGCCCCGCACGGGCGGGCCCCCCAGGAGGAGCCGCCCACCTGGCAGCGACGGCTGCGCCGGTTCGGCTACGTGCCGCCCCGGCGGACCACGCTGCGCGAGCGGCTCGTACCGCCGTACGCGCCCCCGCCGGGCCCGTACTTCTGGTCGCTGCTGCGCATCGGTCCGGCCCCGGCGCACCGGCTCGTCCGGCTCGCCCCGTGGGGCGGCCCGCTTCTGGTGACGCTGCTCGCGGGGGTCATGCGGTTCTGGAACCTGGGCAACCCCCGAGCGGTGATATTCGACGAGACGTACTACGCGAAGGACGCGTGGGCGCTGGTCAACCGGGGGTACGAGGGTGCTTGGCCCAAGGACGTCGACAAGTCGATCCTCGCCGACCCCGGTTCCGTTCCTCTCCCCACCGACCCGGGATACGTCGTGCACCCCCCGGTCGGCAAGTGGCTGATCGGCTGGGGCGAACAGCTCTTCGGGTTCACGCCGTTCGGCTGGCGGTTCGCGGTCGCGCTGCTCGGTGTGCTGTCGGTGCTGCTCCTGTGCCGGATCGGACGCCGTCTGTTCCGCTCGACGTTCCTGGGCTGCCTGGCGGGTCTGCTCCTGGCCTTCGACGGCCTGCACTTCGTGATGAGCCGCACGGCGCTGCTCGACCAGGTGCTGATGTTCTTCGTGCTGGCCGCCTTCGGCTGCCTGCTGGTCGACCGCGACCGGTGCCGCCGCAGGCTCGCGGACGCGCTGCCCGTCGACGCGGACGGCGTCCTGCGCCCGGACGCGCACCTCGCCGCGACCCTCCGGCTGGGCCTGCGCCCCTGGCGGCTGGCGGCCGGTCTGTGTCTGGGCCTCGCCTTCGCCACCAAGTGGAGCGGCCTCTACACGCTCGTCGTCTTCGGCCTGCTGACCGTCCTGTGGGACGTCGCCGCCCGCCGCACGGCCGGTGCCAGGCGCCCGTACGCCGCCGTCCTCAAGCGCGACGTACTGCCCGCCTTCCTCTCCACCGTCCCCGTCGCCCTCCTCACCTACCTGGCGTCGTGGACGGGCTGGATCCTCTCCTCGAAGGGCTACTTCCGCGACTGGGCGAAGGGCCGCGCGGGGCTCTCCCCCGACCACTTGGGCCCGATCCCTCTCCCCCGGTTCGACATGACGTGGGTGCCGGAGTGGCTGCGCAGCCTGTGGCACTACGAGAGCGAGGTCTACTCGTTCCACATCCAGCTGGTCTCGGGCCACACGTACCAGTCCAACCCGTGGTCGTGGATCGTGCTGGGCCGCCCCGTCTCGTACTTCTACGAATCCCCGAAGCCGGGGGTCGACGGCTGCCCCGCCACGGAGGCCGAGAAGTGCGCCCGTGAGGTCCTCGCCCTCGGCACGCCGCTGCTGTGGTGGGCGGGCGCCTTCGCCCTGCTGTACGTCCTGTGGCGCTGGTTCTTCCGCCGGGACTGGCGGGCGGGCGCGATCCTCGCGGGGGTCGTGGCGGGCTGGCTCCCGTGGTTCCTGTACCAGGAGCGCACGATCTTCTTCTTCTACGCGGTCGTCTTCGTCCCGTTCCTGTGCCTGGCGGTGGTGATGATGATCGGCGCCGTCCTCGGCCCACCGGGCTCCGACGAGCGCCGCCGGGCGGTGGGTGCGATCGGCGCGGGCGTCCTGGTCCTGCTGATCGTGTGGAACTTCATCTACTTCTGGCCGATCTACACCGGCACCACCATGCCGATCGCGGACTGGCGGCACCGGATGTGGCTGGACACGTGGATCTGACGCGACCCCGGGGGCCCGCCCCGCCCGCCGAAAGGTCCATACCAGTCCCGTAACGCCGGTCGCTCCTGTCACCGACACCCCGTAAAGTCACTCTCCGACATCTGCTCGGCACCGACCGTCGGGCAACTCCTGGGGAGGGGACTGCGACATGCGCAGCGGAGCCAAGGTCGCCATAGTCGGCGGCGCGTTCGTCATCGTGGCAGGCGGAGTGGGGTACGGGGGGTACAACCTCTACACCGGACTCACGGGGAACGACAGCCCCGGCAAGGGCGGCAACACCACCCTGGCCGGGGACGCAGCCCCGCAGAAACCCACGGGGCCGCCCACCTCCGCCGAGGTCAAGAGCACCGCCGACGCCTTCTTCGCCGCCTGGGCCAAGGCCGACACCGGCGCCGCCGCCGGACTCACCAACAACGCGGCGACCGCGTCCTCCACCCTCACCTCGTACTTCGGCGAGGCCCACATCTCGGGCCTGAAGATCACCCAGGGGACACCGACCGGCGCGAAGGTGCCGTTCACTCTGACCGGCAAGGTCTCCGCGAACGGCAAGCAGACGCCGATCTCCTACGCCTCGTCCCTCACGGTCGTACGCGGCAAGACCACCGGCAACGCACTCGTCGACTGGCAGCCGGCGCTCGTCCACCCGGAGCTGAAGAAGGGCGAGACCCTCAAGACGGGCACCGCCTCCGCACCCCCGATCGAGGCCGTGGACCGGAACGGCCGGCTGCTGACGAAGGAGAAGTTCCCCTCACTCGGCCCCGTCCTGGACGAACTCCGTAAGAAGTACGGCGAGAAGACCGACGGCAAGCCGGGCGTGGAGCTCTACATCGAGCCCGAGTCGAGCACGGACAAGGCTCCTCGGACCCTCCTCACCCTCTCCAAGGGCGAGCCCGGCAAGCTCCGCACGACCCTCGACGCGAACGTCCAGGCGGCAGCCGAGGAGGCGGTGACCCGCTACAAGGGTGGGTCCGTCGTCGCGCTCAACCGGCAGTCCGGCGCGATCCGGGCCGTCGCGCACAGCGCGGGAACCGAGTTCAACCCGGCGGTGAGCGGGGGGACGGCTCCCGGCTCCACGCTGAAGATCCTCACGGCGGCGATGCTCATGGAGAAGGGCATCGTGAGCCCCGACAAGATCGTCGAGTGCCCGCCGGACGTCACGTACTACGGCACCACCGTCAACAATCTCAACCACAAGGGTTACGGCAACATCCCCTTCTCCCAGGCCTTCGCCGTGTCCTGCAACAGCGCGTTCATCAAGCAGATCGTCCCGGTGAAGGACGACGGCGCCCTGCCCGCCTTCGCCGCCTCCCACTTCGGCGTCGGCGCGAACTGGCAGACCGGCATCGCCACCTTCGACGGTGACATCCCGGTGGACGCAAAGGGGGCGGCGGCGACCCAGTACATCGGCCAGGGCCGGACCCGTTTCAACCCCCTCAACATCGCCTCGATCACCGCGACCGCCACCACCGGCACCTTCCGTCAGCCGTACATCGTCGCGCGGGAACTCGACGACCGGGAGTTCGCGAAGCCCTCCGCCACGCTCTCCCCCGCCACTGTCTCCGGCATCCGCTCGATGATGAACCTGACCGCCACCAGCGGTACGGGCAAGAAGTCCATGGTCTCCGTGAGCGGGAACAAGGGCGCCAAGACCGGCTCCGCCGAACTGGACGGCCAGGAGAACTCCAACAGCTGGTTCACCGGGTACGCGGACGACCTCGCCGCAGCCGCCACCGTCCCCGCCGGCGGCCACGGCGGCGACGCGGCGGGCCCGATCGTCGCCCAGGTCCTCAACGCCCGCTGACCCCCGCACCGCCGCTCACGCACCACCCCCGCCGAGCCCGCGCTCCCGGCCCGCGCGCCCGCCCATGGCGTGCGGGCCGTCCGCACTTCGGCGCTTCCACACTCCTCGGCGCTTCCGCACTCCTCACCGCTTCCGTGCGTTCGCCACGGGTCGACCCGGTGACGTGAAAATCTCCTCCCCCACCGGTAAGTCCCACCCCCCTGCCGGACACAGACCGGGTGAAGGGGACAGGAGGACGATGAACGACGAGCAGTTGTTTACGGACGCCTACCGCCGCCACTTCGCGGCTGTGGAGACGTATGTACGGCGCCGGGTCGGCGTGGACGCCGTGCAGGACGTCGTGGCCGAGGTGTTCACGGTCGCCTGGCGGCGCTGGCACGAGGCGCCCCGGGAACGGCTCCTGCCGTGGCTGTACGGAGTGGCCCGGCTGACCCTCGCCAACACCCACCGGGACGCGAGACGCCGCGACGCGCTCACCGACAGCCTCGCCAGGGCGGCGGCGGAACGCATCGAGGCCGACCACGCGACCGCCGTCTCCGAACGCCTCCTGGCCGCGGCGGCGTTCGACGCGCTGAGCCCCGGCGACCAGGAGGTGCTGCGGGTGGACCTCTGGGAGGGGCTCGGCGCACGGGACGCGGCGGTGGCAGTGGGCTGTTCCACCGCCGCTTTTCACGTACGGCTGCACCGCGCACGCCGCCGGTTCCGGCAGGCGGCGGCGGCCATGGACGTACCGGCCGCGCGGCCGACGCCCGTGGCGGTGGCGGCGGACGGTCCTGTCGGAACGGAATGGGAGACGCGATGAGGAACGACTCGTTCGAGACACTCAGGTCGATCGACCCGGCGGCGGGACCTGAGGGCGGGTGGCGCAGTACGCGGGCGGAGCGGGACGAACTGCTGCGCGGCGTGCTGCGGACCCGTGCGGCGGAACCCGCCCCCCGCAAGTGGCGTTGGCCGCTCGCCGGACTCGCCGTCGCCACGTCGCTGGCGGTGGCCGTGTCGGCGCACACGCTGCTGGGCCCCGACGTGCAGCCCGCGCAGGCGGTGACGCCCGAACCCCTCAGCTATCAGGCCGACGGCACCTCGCCGAAGGCGGTCCTCGCCCGGCTCGCGGCAGCGGCACGCAAGGACACGTACACGGCTCCCGCAGACGCCGACCTGTACTTCAAGAACTCCAGCTGGTCGCTCTCCTCGCAGATCGACGGCATCCGCGTCACGTCGGCGATCCTCCCCGAACAGCGGGAGACGTGGCGCAAACCCGACGGCTCGATGACCTGGAAGAACCGGACCCTGCCCCCGCAGTTCCAGGACCCCCGCGACGAGGAGGTGTGGCAGGACGCCGGCTCCGTCGGCGAGGACCCGTTGCTCACCGAGGACTCCACCGGCCCGCTGAACAGGAACGACCCGCTGAACCGCCCGGCCCCGTACGACGCGCGCGCCATGGGCGCGTGGCTCTTCGCCAGCCAGGAGTACCAGGGCACCGGCGAACTCTTCGACTCCGTGGCGGCCCACCACCTCAACGAACTCTGGAACGGGCGGCAGCGCGCCGCGATGCTCGACTTCCTCGCCACCCGTCCCGACATCCAGTTCCGCGGCTCGGTCACCGACCGGGCCGGCCGCACCGGACAGGCGGTGTCCGTCGACTCGGCCTACGCGGGGCTGCCCACCCGGTACACCCTGATCTTCGACCGGAACGACGGAAAGCTGCTCGCCTACGAGGAGGAACTCACCACCCGGGCCGGAGCGCTCAACGTCAAGGTCCCGTCGGTGATCAGCTACGTGTGCTACCTGACCGCCCGGCCCGCCTGACGGGGCACGGCCGACGCCGGTGGAGCGGCGTCGGCCGCATGCGCGTCAGGACGCCGTGAAACAGTCCGCGATGTTGTTGAGCGCGCCCAGGGAAGCGGCTCTGGTGTGCGCGGGCTCCACCCAGCGCAGTTCGGCACAGGAGTTGCTGTCCCCGGCTCGGGTTCTGCTGTAGACCCTGACGTTCAGGCCGCCCTTGTTCGACCACGACGACGTCTTGTTGATGAAGTCGTGCTTGGCGAAGTCCACGAACCAGGTGTGCGTGGCGTTCCACTGAAGGCGTCGCCCGGTGAAACTGGTGCCGTCGTAGAAGCAGTACCAGTCGTTGCCGAAGACTTCGGTGGGGCAGGGGTCGACTGCCATGGCCGCCGACTCGGCCTCCCTCGTGCCCTCCGGCAGTCCCGCCACCCTGGCCTGGAGTTTCTGCGCGGCCGGGCTGCTCACCCGGGTACGGGCCTCACCGGGCAGGGTGAAGGTCATGATGGCCTGGCCACCGTGCCACGCGATCTCGTTGCGGCTGATCTGCACGCCGCCCTCGGTGCCCGCCAGCACCTCGTCGATCTCCTGCTGCAAGGTGTCGACCGGAACAGCCGCGCCGGCCTGCGTCGAGCCGAGGACCGTGGCTGCCACCACGGTCGCGACGCAGACGGAACGTGCTTTCCTGCTGAGCATGAAAACCCTCCCTCGGCCCCGGGTCACGCACCCGACGACCACGGGATGTTCACACGCGTGTTCGCCGTGCGCCTAGGCGGTTTTGCCCCACGTTGCATCTGGCTCGTTCTCATCAACTGGCACAGGACGCACAGGAGTTGACGACGGGGGTCGCGTCGCGGGCAACCACCGGTCCCCGCATTCGCACCGCACTCGCACCCCTCACCTCCTACGCTCGGCGGCATGCCGAGCACACTGCGTTCCGCCGCTGCCGCCCTGTTCCTCTCCGCCGCCCTCCTGGTGACCGGCTGCACGAACGAGCCGCCCGCGTACTACTCCGGCAGCACCACCGCCGGGCCCGTCCCCCTCGAAGCGGCGCAGCGCGCCGAGCGGTTCCGGACGGCCGGGGGCGAGGAGGCGATCCAGGGCGTGGACAGCGCGGGCGAGGCGGAGGGGGTGCCACGGGTCGTCGTGTGGTCGAAGGACACCGAGAGCGATGCCGAGCACTTCGAGAAGTTCAAGCCCGCGCTCATCGCCTTCCTCAAGGAGAAGGAGGGGCTCAAGTCCCCCAAGGGCTACCTCCTCGACATGTACGGCGGCGACGGCACGCTCCTGCACCGCCTCGATGCCCGCCAGAGCATGCCGTAGCACCCGCCGGAGCCGCCGGATTCCCACGTCCGCCCCGAGGCCCCCGGCGTGGCCGCCTACCCCGTCGCCGGGCTCCCGGCCGACGCGTCCCGAACGCCCCCACCCCCGCCCCCGTGCCGTTCGCCACCGCAACGCGGGCACGCGCACAGCGGGTACCGGCCGCCCGCTTCGAGCGGGGCCGCCTTCCGGTCGGGTGCGTACGTGGTGCGCGGCCCCCAGGTGCGGCCCCCGTCCCGGGACACCCGGAGGGTGAGGACGGGCCCGAGTCCGCGCGGCTCCCGCGTACCGCCCGTCACCACGTTCCCCCGTACCGCTGCTGCCGCGCCCGCAGCCAGGCGACGACCTCGGCCCGCTCCTCGTCCGTCGCCGGGCGCAGGTTCCGGGTGTCGATGCTCGCCACGAACCGGGTGAACCGCACCCGCCGCCACGTGCCCTCCAGACCCAGCACCTTGCCGGGACCGTAGATGTCGGTCTCGGTATGGGCCACGAACTCACCCTCCGGGAAAGGGACTTCCATTGCGCTCACCTCTCGCTGTGTGTACCGAACACCTCACACAGTGCAGTCACTCTCGCTACCCTCGGTAGGGGTTTGCGTGTGACAACGCGGAGCGTAAGGGAGTTGATCTACGTGGCCATCGAGGACAACCCGATCTCCCGGGAGAAGTACGGCCAGCAGCTCAAGCTCAAACGCGAGGAACTGGGCCTCACCCAGGAGGAGCTGAGCGAGCTGACGATCATCTCGCGCACCCACATCGCCCACATGGAAGCCGGGCGGCGCAGGCCGACGGTGGACGACGCCCGGCGGCTGGACAAGGTGTTCGGAGGGAACTTCTTCGAGGAGTTCCTGCCGACCCTGGACGGCAAGCGGGTGGCGGAACACTTCAAGGAGGCGCTGGAGTTCGAGGGCCAGGCCACGGTCATCCGCGAGTACGCGCCGAAGCTGGTGCCGGGTCTGCTCCAGACCGAGGAGTACGCGCGTGAGGTGCTCAACTCCGGCTCCACGCCCAAGAACGACGAGGAACGTGACAGGCTCCTCGCCACCCGGCTCGGCCGCGCCCGCATCTTCGACGACTTCGACTCGCCGCTGTTCTGGGCGATGCTGGACGAGTCGGTGCTGCGGCGCCCCATCGGCGGTCCGGGGATCATGTGCCGCCAGCTCCGGCACATCGCGGACCTGGGCGAGAGCCGCCGCATCCGGGTGCACGTACTCCCGTTTTCGGCTGGCGCTCACTCGCTGCTGGAGGGCTTCGTCTCCCTCATGTGGTTCGACGAACTCCCGCCGATCGCCTACACCGAGAGTCTGCTGTCCGGCCGCGTGTGGGAGCTTCCGTCCGTGGTCCGACAGTGCCAGGTGGCTTACGACCATGCCCTGGGCGACGCCCTGTCGCACCGGGAGTCCCTGGCCATGCTGCGATCCGTCGCGGATGATTACGAACATGAAGCGCTCCAAGCAGACCATCCCTGACGCCTCGCTCCTGACCGACTGGCGCAAGTCCTCGCACAGCGGCGGATCCAGCGGAGAATGCCTCGAAGTCAGCGACGCCTGGCGCAAGTCCTCCTACAGCGGCGGCGACAGCGGCGACTGCCTCGAAGTGAACGACGACGCCTGCGCCGACCACCTCCCCGTCCGTGACAGCAAGAACCCCACCGGCCCGGCGATCCTCTTCCCGGCGACCGCCTGGACCGCGTTCGTCGATTCGTTCAAGTAGACCGCCGAACAGGCCCTCCGGGCGGTGGTCCGGACGCGCCCCGCGCGGCCGGCCGCCGTCCCGGGCGGGGCCTCAGGTAGCGAATAGGTAAAGACTCCACCCCATGGCGCATCCATTTGCCCCGCGCAAGCGTCACATGTGCAGGCGGCCGCCTTACGTGACCGCATTTAAAGGGCATTTGGAGCATCCACGTTGAAAACTGGAATTCAGGCGGTCTGCCGCATATCGGCAACCCTGGTCACCGCCGGATCGGTCGTCACCGCCGGGGCGGTCGTCGCTCCGGCCGCGTACGCCGCGCCCCCCAAGGCTCCGTCCATCGTCGCCAAGGGCGGCTTCCTGATGGACGCGGCGTCGGGCCGTACGTACTTCGGCAAGTACGCCGACACCCGGCTCTCCACCGGCTCGACCACGAAGATCATGACCGCGCAGGTGGTGCTCTCGACCAAGGGGCTCAACCTGGACACCAAGGTCACGATCCAGAAGGCGTACAGCGATTACATCGTCAGCAAGGGCGCGTCCTCGGCGCGGCTCATCGTCGGTGACAAGGTCAGCATCCGTCAGCTGCTGTACGGGCTGATGCTGCCGTCCGGCTGCGACGCCGCGTACGCGCTCGCCGACAAGGTGGGCACGGGCTCGACGCGGGCGGCACGCGTGAAGTCGTTCATCGGGAAGATGAACGCCACCGCGAAGAGCCTGGGCATGAAGAACACCCGCTTCGACTCGTTCGACGGCATCAGCAACGGGTCCAACTACTCGACCCCGCGCGACCTCTCGAAGCTCGCCGCGCAGACGATGAAGAACAACCACTTCAAGGCGATCGTGAAGACGCGGTCGACGACACAGCGGGTCACCACCAAGAACGGTGGCTACCGCAATATGTCTTGGACCAACACCAACAAGCTGCTCGGCAGCTACGCGGGGGCGATCGGCGTGAAGACCGGCTCGGGCCCGCAGGCGAAGTACTGCCTGGTGTTCGCCGCCACCCGCGGCAAGCGCACGGTCGTCGGCACGGTGCTGGCCTCCACCAACGAGGTCAACCGGACGACGGACGCGAAGAAGATCATGGATTACGGCTTCAAGCTCTGATCCTGCCGCCCCGGCCGGGCGCCCCTCTCGGGAAACGTCCCGCTTACAGGTGTAAGCGGGACGTTTTTCTGTACCCCCTGCCCGGCCCCCCGCCTCAGCCGAGCGACGCCCGCACCCCCGCGATGAGGGCGAGGGCGCGCGGGTCCGCCGTGACGCCCTGGCGCAGGCCGTTGGTCACGTAGCCGAGCGCGATGCCGGACTCCGGGTCGGCGAAGCCGAGGGAACCGCCGCGTCCGGGGTGGCCGAAGGAGCCGGGGCCCAGCAGCGGCGAGGCCGATCCGTGCAGCATGAAGCCCAGCCCGAAGCGGGTGTTGACGACCAGGACGCGGTCGGGGCCCGAGGACTCCTCGGTACGGGCGAGGGTGAGCGTGGCGGGGGCGAAGAGGCGGGGGCCGTCGTCGACGGGGCCGATCATCGCCGCGTAGCAGCGGGCCAGCGCGCGGGCGGTGGAAATGCCGCCGGAGGCCGGGAGTTCGGCGGCCCGGTAGGCGGGGTCGTTCTCGTCGGGCAGCGGGTCGATGGCGCCGAACGCGCGGCGGGTGAGGGAGTCGGGGTCGGCGTAGGCCTCGCTGACGGCGCGCTTGGGGCGGAGCTTGAGACCGCCCTCGGCCGCGGGCTCCTCGACGGGCGCGATGCGGCCGACCCGGTGGGACTCCTCCTGCGGCAGGCCGATCCAGAAGTCGAGGCCCAGCGGGCGGGCGATCTCCTCGGCGACCCAGCGGCCGATGGTGCGGCCGGTGACCCGGCGGACCAGCTCGGCGACGAGGAAGCTGTACGTCTGGGCGTGGTAGCCGTGGTCGGTGCCTGGTTTCCAGACAGGGGCCTGCGCGGCGACGGCACGTGCGCCTGACTCCCCGTCGCAGGCCTCGGCGGGCGTCAACGGGCGGTCCAGTACGGGGACCCCGGCCCGGTGGGAGAGGAGGTGGCGCACCAGGACCCGCTCCTTGCCCGCCGCCTTGAACTCCGGCCAGTACGTGCCGACCGGCGCGTCGAGGTCTATCTGTCCGCGCTGGTGCAGGAGGAGGGGAACGGCGGCGGCCACACCCTTCCCGGCGGAGCGGACGACCTGCGCGGTGTCGAGCGCCCAGGGGACGCCGCTCCCGACGTCGCGGGTGCCGCCCCAGAGGTCGACGACCTTGCGTCCGTGCCGGTAGACCGCCACGGCGGCGCCCCGGTCGCCACGGTGCCGGAAGTTGCGTACGAAGGCCTCCCGCACCGGTTCGAAACCGGCCGTCACCGTGCCCTGGACGTCCACGCCCGCTCCACTCTCCCTCTGCCGCCCGGCCCCGTGCGTGCTGCCCCGCCCCGCACACCCCCATGGTGCTACGGGGCGGTGAGAGGGACGCAGCAGGGGTAGCACCGGGGGAACGCACACATATTCGCACCAGGAACGGGGGAGCATAAGGAACATTAAGTGACAAATCCTTCGAAAGGAGGCGGGCCGATGTCCCGCACCGCCGAGGAACCCGCAGTGCCGGGCACAGTCCGATCCGCCTTCGAAGTCCACCTGTGCGGCCGTCTGGTCACCGACGCCCCGGTCAGCCCGCGCATCCCGGTCGCCCTGCGCTACGACCCGGTCGCCGACCCGCGCACCGTCGAGGTCGTCCTCCACCACCCGTCACCGGGCCCGGGGCCGGACCGGCACGCGTGGGCGTTTCCCCGGGCCCTGCTCGAAGCGGGCCTGCGCTCCCCCGCGGAACAGGGCGACGTGCGGATCTGGCCGTGCGGCCGGGTGCAGGCGGTACTGGAACTGCACGCGGGGCACGGGGTGGCTCTCGTACAGCTGGACAGTGCGCCGCTGGTGCGCTTCCTCAAGCGCACCTACGCGCCGTCGGCCACATAGCGCATCCGGGCCGCCACGTAAAGATCCGGTGGTACGAGTTGCCGGGGGTGTGGTGCGCGGAAAGCATGGGGGGCATGCGTGTGCCCATGAACGACGACGCCGAGCCCACCGCCACCGGCACGGCGGCCACTGCGACCAGTGCCTCCCCCGCCGGCTCCGGATACCTGCGCTTCCCGCACCTGCACGGCGACACCCTCGCCTTCGTCGCCGAGGACGACGTCTGGGTGGCGCCCCTCACCCCCGCCGGGCAGGCGCCCGGGCGGGCGTGGCGGCTGACGGTGGACCGGACGCGGGTCGGGCATCCGCGCTTCTCGCCGGACGGCACCCACCTCGCGTACACGTCCTGGCGGACCCTCGATCCGGAGGTCCACCTCGTGCCCGTGGACGGCGGCCCTTCCCGGCGGCTGTCGTACTGGGGGTCGACGGACGCACGGGTGTGCGGCTGGACGCCGGACGGCCAGATCCTCGCGGTGTCCTCGCACGGTCAGCCGTTCTCGTACTTCACCTGGGCCTACACGCTGCCCACCGACGGCAGCCCCGGCGGCCGGCTGCCCTGGGGGCCGGTCTCCGCCATCGCCGTCACCAACTCGCTGCCCGGCTGCGACCGCGTCACCCGCACCCTGCTCCTCAACGGCAAGCCGCCGCACGAACCGGCCGCCTGGAAGCGCTACCGGGGCGGCGCCACCGGCCGGCTGTGGCTGCACGGCGAGCGGCTGCTGCCCAACCTGAACGGGCACCTGGACAGCCCCATGTTCGTGGGCGGGCGGATCGCGTTCCTCTCCGACCACGAGGGCATCGGCAACCTGTACTCCTGCCTGCCCGACGGCAGCGACCTGCGACGGCACACCGACCACGACGACTTCTACGCCCGGCACGCCTCCTCGGACGGCTCCCGGGTGGTCTACCAGTGCGCGGGCGACCTGTGGCTGGTCGACGACCTCTCGCCGGACGCGGTGCCGCGCAAGCTGGAGGTACGGCTCGGCGGGCCGCGCACCGGGCGGCGCGGCTACCAGATCCAGGCGGCCGGGCACGTCGGCGGACTCGCCGTCGACACCACCGGGCGGGCGAGCGCGGTGTCGGTGCGCGGCAGCCTGTACTGGCTGACCCACCGTGACGGCCCGGCCCGCACGATCGCGGACACCCCGGGGGTGCGGGTACGGCTGCCGGAGATGCTGGGGCCCAGTGGGCAGGTGGCGTTCGTGACGGACGCCGAGGGCGAGGACGCCGTCGAGATCGCGTACCTGCCGCGCGCCACCGGCACCCGCGCCCCGCGCCGGCTCGCCACCGGGCAACTGGGCCGCGTCCACGAGATGGTGGCCGACCCGGACGGCGGACGGCTGGCCATCGCGTCGCACGACGGGCGACTGCTGCTGCTGACCGTGACGGAGGGCGAGGAGGCCCTCAGCGAGCTGGTCCGCTCCGTCAACGGACCCGTCCGCGACCTCGCCTTCTCCCCGGACGGCGCGTGGCTGACCTGGTCGCATCCGGGCATCGGCCGTTCGCTGCGGAAGATCAGGATGGCCCGCATCAGCGACTCCCTCGTCATCGACGTCACCAACGGACGCTTCGAGGACGAGAACCCCGTCTTCACGAGCGACGGCCGCTATCTGTCGTTCCTGTCGTGGCGGGGCTTCGACCCGGTGTACGACGTGCATACCGGCGACCTGTCGTTCCCGCTGGGCTGCCGGCCCTACCTGGTGCCGCTGTCCTCGGCGACCCCGTCCCCGTTCGCCCTCTCCCCCGAGGGACGTCCGGCGGCGGGCGGGCTGGACGCGGACCAGGCCGCCGAGGGCGACGGCACGGTCCACGTGGAGGTGGAGGGCCTCGCGTCGCGGGTGACGCCCTTCCCGGTCGCGGCGTCCAAGTACTCCTCCCTGGCGGCCGTCAGCGGCGGCGGCCTGGTCTGGCTGCGCTGGCCGATCTCCGGCGCGCTCGGCGAGACCTTCGCCAACCCGGCCGACACCTCCGGCCGCCCCACCCTCGAACACTTCGACCTGGCGAAGGCCCGCAGGACCGAACTCGCCGTCGACCTGGAGCGGTTCGCGATCAGCGGCGACGGAACGCGGCTGATCGTCGTCGAGGACGGCGAGCTGCGCGCCGTACCGGCCACCGAGCGCGGCGACGGCGACACCACCGTCCACCTCGACATGCGCCGCATCCTGCACGACGTGGACCCCGCCGCGGAGTGGCGGCAGGCGTACGCGGAGGCGGGCCGCATCGTGCAGGCGTACTTCTGGGAACCGGAGATGGGCGGCATCGACTGGGCGGGCGTCCTGGAGCAGTACCGGCCGCTGGTCGAACGGGTCGCGTCCCCGGACGAGTTCGCGGACCTGCTGCGCGAAGTCCTCGGCGAACTCGGCACCTCGCACGCCTACGTGTCGGCCGCGCGCCGCAACGAGGGCCCGCCCCACTACCAGCGGGCGATGGGCCTCCTCGGCGCCAACTTCTACGTCAAGGACGGCAACTGGACCGTCTCGCGCATCCTGCCCGGCGACTCCTCGGACTCCAAGGCGCGCTCCCCGCTCGCGGGCACCGGCATCCGGGTGGGTGCGGTGCTCACCCATGTGGACGGGCGGGCCGTCGACCCGGTCACCGGCCCCTACCCGCTCCTCGCGGCGGCCGGCGGCACGACCGTCGAACTGACCTTCCTGCCCGAGGTGCCGGAGGGCCGCGAGGCCCGGCCGCGCCGGGTGGCGGTCGTTCCGCTCGTCGACGAGCGTCCCCTGCGCTACCAGGACTGGGTGGCGAAGCGGCGGGAGGTCGTCCGGGCAATCAGCGGCGGCACGTGCGGCTACCTGCACATCCCCGACATGGGCGGATCCGGCTGGGCGCAGTTCAACCGCGACCTGCGGCTGGAGATGTCACGCCCGGCCCTGATCGTCGACGTGCGCGGCAACGCCGGCGGAAACATCAGCGAGCTGGTGATCGAGAAGCTGACGCGGCGGATCCTCGGCTGGGACCTGACCCGCAACGCCGAGCCCGTCTCGTACGCCTCGAACGCACCCCGGGGTCCGGTGGTCGCCCTCGCCGACGAGGCGACGTCCTCCGACGGCGACATGATCACCGCCGCGTTCCGGCTGTTGAAGCTGGGACCGGTCGTCGGACAGCGGACCTGGGGCGGCGTCGTCGGCATGACCGGCCGCCATGCGCTGGGCGACGGCACGATCATCACGGTGCCGATGAACGCGGCCTGGTTCGACGAGTACGGGTGGGCCGTCGAGAACCACGGGGTCAGCCCGGACATCGAAGCGCTGCGCACCCCGCTGGACTGGGCGGAGGGCCGGTACGCGGTACTGGACGACGCGGTGAAGGTCGCCCTCGACCTCCTCGCCACCCACCCGGCGGCAGCCCCCCCGGACTACACCACCGTCCCCTCCAAATCCCGCCCGCCCCTCCCACCCCGCCACTAGCTCCTCTGCGCGGGGCCACACGCCCCCGTAGCCCCCTCGGGCGCCGGGGGCGCAACGCCCACCGGTAGCCCCCTTGGGCGGCGGGGCCGCCCCCGGGGGACGGGCGGGCAAGGGGGCGGCCCCCCACCGGACGGTGCCCCCACCCCATGCCCGCGCCACTTCCGTACGCCCTGCCCACCCCCCGTTCCCCCACCGGCGCGCCACACCCCCGCGCCGCCCCCGCACTACACCCCCCGCCCCCTCCCCTCGTCCGCCGCTCCCCCCGCCCCCACCAATCCCCTCCGCACTCCACCCAACCGCGCCCCGAACCTCCGCATCTCCCGCTGCCCCACCGTCCCGATGACCGCGGGCAGATACCCCCGCACCGACTGCATGCCCCGCAGCCACCACTGCGCGTACACATGCGCCGAGCGCCGCTCGATCCCGGCGACGATCCGGTCCACGGCAGGCCCCAGCGGGTACGTCCGGTTGGCGGGCCACGGCAGCCGCTGCCGCAGCTCCCGCATGACCTCGTCCTCGTCCGCGCCCCGCACCATGTCCGTGTCGGTCCACGACAGATAGCCGACGCCGACGCGCACCCCCTGGTGGCCGACCTCCGCCCGCAGGCAGTGCGCGAACGCCTCCACCCCGGACTTCGACGCGCAGTACGCGCTCATCATCGGCGCGGGCGTGATCGCCGCCAGCGACGCGATCTGGAGGAAGTACCCCCGGCTCTCCATCAGTACCGGGAGGAAGGCCCGCGCCGTCACCGCGCCCCCGATCAGGTTCACCTCGATCACCCGCCGCCACGCGTCGGGGTCGGAGTCCACGAACGGGCCCCCGGACGCGACGCCCGCGTTGGCGACGACGATGTCGACCTTTCCGAAGCGCTCCTTCACCTCGGCGGCGACCTGCACCATGGCCTCCTGGTCGGTGACGTCCGCGTGCCACCAGTCGCTCTCGGTGTGCAGGCGGCCCGCGACGTCCTTCAGCAGCTGCGGCTCCAGGCCGACGAGCGCCACGTTGGCGCCTCGCGCCGACAGCTTGCGGGCGAGGAGCTCTCCCACTCCCCGCGCCCCGCCCGTGACGACCGCGACCTGACCCTCCAGGCTGTAACTCATGTGACTTCCTCCCCGACTCGCCCCACACGGCCTTCAGAACCCGCGGCGGTACCCGCCGCCCCTGCCTCACCCGAGTCGCCCACCGCACCCGCGCCGCCCGCGCCGCCTGCCGCACCGGCCGCACCCGCGACCACATACGTGCGCACCAGCTCACGGAGTTTCCCCGTGACGACCTCCGGCGCCTCCACCGGCGTCATGTGTCCGACCCCGGTGAGCAACGTCAGCCCGAGCGAGTGCGGCAGCGCGGCCTCGATCTCCCGCGCGTGAACCGGCGGCGTCAGCCGGTCGTCGGCGCCCGCGACGAGAACGACAGGCACGCTCAGCTTCCGCACGTGCGCGGCCAGTTCCAGCTCCGCGAGTACGTGCGACCAGGCGACCCGCGCGTCCGTCGGGCACGCGTGCACGATGCGTGCGCACTGCGCGACCCGGTCCGGGGCCGTGCCGCGCGCCATCGTGGCGTACTTCAGTACGGCCTTGGAAACCGGCGTCACGGGCCCGAGCGGCGCCCGCGCGCCCAGCACGGCGCGCGTCAGCCGCGTCCGCAGGCCACCGGCCCGCAGCGGCAGCACCAGCGACTCGGCGACGAGCCGCGAACTGCCCGTGCTGCACAGCAGAACCGCCGCCGTGCGCCCGGCGACACCGGGCCGGTCGGCCGCCGCCATGAGCGTCATGCCGCCCATCGAGTGCCCGGCGAGCACGGCCTTCTCACCGGGGGCGAGCGTCGCGGCGAGCACGGCTTCGAGATCGTCCGCGAGGGCGTCCGTGGAGCAGGTAACCGAGGCGGGGGTACGGCCGTGGCCGCGCTGGTCGTACGCGACGACCCTGAACTCCGGCGCCAGCTCGCGTATCTGGGCGTCCCAGAACCGGATGGAGCACGTCCATCCGTGCGCAAGCACCACCGTTGGTGCGCCCTCGTTCCCGTACACCTCGACGTGCAGGCGCGCCCCGTCGGCGGAGGTGACGGTCAACTCCCGCACGCCGAGGTCGGGTCGGGGTATCTCCTTGCTCGCACCCTTGGGGATACGTCGGCCGGTGCGGCTCATGCCACGGCCCCCTCGGCGACGGTCCCGGCCCCGGACCCGGCCGCAGCCACCGTCTCCGCCGATGCGTCCGATGCGTCCGCCGTCCGTACCACCTCGTACTCCGCCAGGTTGACTGCCCTCGTCGCGCGCCGGAACTCCGAAGTGGTTCCCGGCCACACGGTGGTGTTGCGGCCGTTGGCGTCCAGGTACCAGCTGTCGCAGCCGCCGGTGTTCCACACGGTGCGCTTCATCCGTTCCTGCACGCGCCGGTTCCACGCGCCGACGGCGGAGGGGCGCGCGGTCAGGGCCACCCGGCCGCCGAGCAGGTCCAACTGCCGCAGGTAGTCGGCCAGGTAGCTGAGCTGCGCCTCGATCATGAGGATCATCGAGGAGTTCCCCAGGCCGGTGTTCGGACCGATGATCGTCATCCAGTTGGGGAAGCCGGCCGCGCTCGCTCCGCGCAGCGACTGCATGCCGTCCTTCCAGGACTCGGCGAGCGTGATGCCGTCCGCACCGACCACCCGGTCGGCAATCGGCATGTCGGTGACGTGGAAGCCGGTACCGAAGATGATCGCGTCGACCTCCGCCTCCGTGCCGTCGGCGGCGACCACGGTGGAACCACGGACCTCGCTGAGTCCGGAGGCGACGACGTCGACGTTCTCCTGGGCCAGGGCCGGGTAGTACGTGCTGGACAACAGGATGCGCTTGCAGCCGATCCGGTACGAGGGCGTCAGCTTGGCCCGCAGCGCCGGGTCCTTGATGGCCCTGGCCATGTTGGCCTTGGCCATGTTCTCGACGAAGCCGAGTTCACGGGGCCGTTTGGTGAAGGCCTGCACCTGGAGTTCGCGAATGCCCCACAGCAGGGCGCGCCGCGCCTTGGCCGTGGCCGGGACCCGCCGGTGCAGGCTGCGTTCGGCTCCGCTGATCGCGCGGTCCGCCCGCGGCATCACCCACGGGGGCGTCCGCTGGAACAGCGTCAGCCGGCCGACCCGGGGCTGGATCGACGGCACGATCTGGATGGCGGAGGCCCCCGTTCCGACCATTGCGACGCGCTTGCCCGTGAGGTCGTAGTCGTGGTCCCAGCGCGCCGAGTGGAAGACCTTGCCGGGGAAGCTGCCGAGGCCGGGGACGTCCGGCGTCTTCGGGTCGGACAGCGGGCCGGTCGCCGAGACGACGACGTCCGCGACAAGAGTCCCGCCGTGGGCCGTCTCGATCCTCCACCACAGCTTCTCGGAGTCCCACGTCATCATCGTCACCTCGTGGCCCAGCCGGATGTGCGGCCGCAGACCGAAGGTGTCCGCCACGTGCTCCAGGTAGGCCCGGATGTGCTCCTGGCCCGAAAAGGTGCGCGGCCACTCGGGATTGGGCGCGAAGGAGAAGGAGTAGAGGTGCGACGGCACGTCGCACGCGCACCCCGGGTAGCTGTTGTCGCGCCAGGTCCCGCCGACCGCGTCCGCGCGTTCCAGGACCACGAAATCGGTGATTCCCTCCCGGCGCAGCCGGACGGCCGCCCCCAGACCACCGAACCCGGACCCGATCACCGCCACTCGTACATGCTCGTGCTCGAACTCGGCCATGCCCGACGCCTCCCGCACTCGACATCCACCATCGCGCCAGCAATCACTGGCATGGTGGGGAGCGTAGAGCAGCGGCGTACTGATCGGTAGGGGTCCGGCGCGAGAAAGTTACCGGGGGTACGACATAGGCTTCCGGGCGTGGAAGAAGCATCCGGACCGACCGAACCGCAGGCCGCGCAGCGCGCATCGCGCGAGTACCGCATGGAGGAACTGGCCGAAAAGGCCGGCATCCCCGTACGCACCCTGCGCTTCTACCGCGAACGCAAACTCATCCCCCCGCCACGCCGCGAAGGCCGCATCGCCTGGTACAACGACCACCACCTGGCCCGCCTGCGCACCATCGCCGCTCTGCTGGAACGCGGCCACACGCTCACCGGCATCGCGGACCTCGCCGCCACCTTCGACAGCGGCCGCGACGTCGGCGAACTCCTCTCCCTCGGCACCCCGGGAACCCCCAGCACCCCGGGTGTCCCGGGCATCGCGGACGCCCCCGGCACCCCGGGGGCCCCCACGGAGGAGGTCCCGGTCCGCCTGAGCCCCGAACAGCTCGCCGACTACTTCGAGGGCGAGGTCACCCCGGAGAACCTGGCATCCGCGATGGCCCTCGGCTACCTCGCCGTCGACGGCGACGAGGTCGTCCACATCAGCCGCCGCCTGCTGGACGTGTCGGCCGCGCTGGTACGGGAGGGCGTACCGCTCTCCGAGGTGATGGCGGCCGGCCTCCGGGTCCGCGAGCACGCCGACGTCCTCGCCCAGGTCTTCATAGACCTGGTCACTACGTACGACGCGGACCCGCGGCGCCTGCGCCCGCTCGCCAAGAGCGTCGTGGAGGCGGAACTGTCCCTGGCCCTGGACCGCCACCTCGCCCCCTGACGGGCCTTGCGCGCAGGGGCGCCGCCGCGCGGACGGGACCTCCTGGACGGCGCCTCCCCCACGCGTCGAGCGCCGCCCGGACGGACGGGGCCTCCCCCGCGCGCCGAGCGCCGCCCGGACGGAGCGCCCGCTGGACGGGACTTCCCACAGGGCGAACGCCGCCCCGGGGGTCGGTGCGGGGCAATGCATTCCGGACGCCGCCCCGCCTACCTCTCGTACACCACCGTCACGGGCGCGTGATCGCTCCACCGCTCCCCGTGCGTCGCCGCGCGCTCGACCCACCCCTTCACCGCGCGCCCGGCCAGTCCGCCCGTCGCCACGTGATAGTCGATGCGCCACCCGCTGTCGTTGTCGAAGGCCCGCCCCCGGTACGACCACCACGAGTACGGACCCTCGACGTCCGGATGCAGCGCCCGTACGACATCCACGTACCCCGCCTCCTCGAAGACCCGCCCGAGCCATTCCCGCTCCTCGGGGAGGAACCCGGACGACTTCCGGTTCGCCTTCCAGTTCTTCAGGTCGGCCTCCCGGTGGGCGATGTTCCAGTCGCCGCACACCACGACCTCGCGCCCGTCCGCCGCAGCCCGCTCCTTGAGCCCCACCAGGTAGAGCATGAATTCGTCCATGAACCGGTACTTCTCGTCCTGCTTCTCGGTCCCGACCTCACCCGACGGCAGGTACAGGCTCGCCACCGTCACACCCGGCAGATCGACCTCCACATAGCGACCGCTCGCATCGAATTCCTCGCTGCCGAACCCGATCCGCACCCGCGTCGGTTCCTGCCGCGAGTACACCGCGACCCCGGCCCGCCCCTTCGCCGCGGCCGGCGCGAACACCACGTGCCAGCCCTCCGGCGCCCGCACCTCCTCCGGGAGCTGCTCGGCCTCCGCGCGCACCTCCTGAAGGCACACCACATCGGCGTCGGACCCCGCCAGCCACGGCACGAAGCCTTTCTTGGCGGCGGCCCGCAGGCCATTCACGTTCACAGAAGTCACAGTCAGCATCCGAAAACCCTACCGACCCACCACTCGCCATCCGTCCGAGCACCACTCGTACGCTCGTTCCATGGACATCCGCCCCATCGCCTACGACCATCCCGACGCGGTCAAACTCAACGACCAGGTGCAGCTCGAATACGCGGAGCGCTACGGAGAGAGCGACATGACCCCGCTCGACCCCGCGATGTTCACCCCGCCCCGCGGTCTGTACCTGATCGCGTACGACAACGAAGGCTTCCCGGTGGCCACCGGCGGCTGGCGCGCCCAGCAGGCGGGCGAGGAGAACTACGCCGACGGCGACGCCGAACTCAAGCGCATGTACGTCGTTCCCGCGGCCCGCGGCAGAGCCCTCGCCCGCCGCATCCTCGCCCTCCTCGAAGCCGACGCGCGCGCCGCCGGGCGCACCCGCATGGTCCTGGAAACCGGCACCGAACAACCCGAGGCCATCGCCCTCTACCTCTCCGCCGGCTACACCCAGGTCCCGCAGGCAAACCGCTTCGGCCTCTACCGCACGACCGACGAAAGCCGCTGCTTCACCAAACCCCTGACCCGGCAGCTCCCGACGACACCGATACCCGCGCCACGCAAGCCGCTGCCGTAACTCCCGCCACGAACTCCCGTCGCGACGAGACGTCCGGACCGCTCCCTCCCGGCCGATCCGTCCCGGTACTCCGGTACACCCGGTAGACCGGTACACCCGTCCCGTGGGCATAGCGCCGTACCGTGCCGCCGCCCGGCAGCAACCGCCCAACGCAGTGGCGGCGCAGCGTTCCTGACGCGGCAGCGCAGAAACCCGCGGCGGCGGCACGTGGGACTCCCGGCGCCCCCGGAAACGACGAAGTCCCGCCCGATCAGATGATCGGACGGGACTCGTGAACCGCTGACGAGCTGACTCGCGAACGGTCCGGTTGTGGACCTGTGGGGATTTGAACCCCAGACCCCCTCGATGCGAACGAGGTGCGCTACCAGACTGCGCCACAGGCCCTTGCAACGAGATGAACTCTAGCACCTCCTGCGGGGTGCTTGGAAATCCGTTCCTACGCCCCTCACCTGCGGCGGGTCACTCGTTGGCGGCGCGGGGGCGTTCGTCGTCATCGTCGTACTGGTCGAACAGCGGGGTGCGGCCGCGGTCGCGGGAGCGACGGCCCGCGGAGGGGAGTCGTTCGGCCTCGGACGGGACGTCCTCGACGGGCGGCGTCGGGTCGGCGGTGCTGGAGCGGGCGGCGCTCCAGGTGTCGGGAGCGCCGAGGTCGAGATCGCCGTTGGCCCGCGGGGCGACGGGGGCGGTGACGTACGTGGGGAGCGGAACGGGCACCGGCTCCCAGCTCTCGCCGCGGGCGGCACCTCGTTCGCGCTCGCGCTGCTGGTCGACCCACTCGGCGTGGTCGGTCTGCTCGACCAGGGCCCGTCGTCCGGCCTCCTGGGGGGAGACGGCGGGGGCGGGCTCCGGTTCGGGGCGCTCACCGGGCTCGGGGCGGCGGTACGGGTGGGCGTGCTGCTGGCGGGGATGGCGCTGGTGCGACTGCTGGTGGGGCTGGTGTGCGTGCTGGTGGGGCTGGTGCGTGTGCTGCTCACCGGGGGCGGTCGGCGTCTGCTGCTGCGGCGGTGCGGGGCGGCGGACCTGCTGGGTGCGCTGTTCCCGCAACTGCTGGGCGGCGAGTTCGGCGCGACGGCGGTCCATGGTGAAGACGAACCGGCGCTTCTCCTGGCCACGCAGGTGCACGATGTACGCGCTGAGCAGGACGGCCGGAATGCCGGGCGCCCAGAGGTAACCGAGGCCGCCGACGGCGGCGACGATCGTGCCGAGGGTGAACGCGGCGAAGAGCATCACAGTGGTGCGTCGGCGGCGGGCGAGCACCTTGGAGCGGCGGGCACGCTCGGCGGAGGCCGACTTCTCCCGGGCCGACTGGGCACCGACGGGCTTCTCGCGCTGCGGTTCGGGCTCGCGGGCGGACTGCTCACGTGACGAGTGGTCACGTGCCGAGTGACCATGTGACGGATGGTCGTGGGCCTGAGGGTCGCGTGCCGGTTCGGGCTCGGGTACGGATTCCCGTACCTGGGCCTTCGCGTGCTCGCGCGCGGGCTGCCGACGGGGCGGGGCCGGGTGTTCGGTCCTGGCCGGGGGCGCCGCGAAGGCGCGGACGTCGACCGAATCGGTCACCGGGTCCGCACTGTTCTGGGCGTCGGGGTCACCGGGCTCCCTACCGTCCGCACCGTCCGGGTCGCCGTGGGCGTCCTCGGCGTCGCGCTGCCGGAGCTCCTTGGCGTACCGGCGCTCCATGGCCGCCCGTCCGGACAGCAGTCGGATGGCGGTGCTGAAGCGTTCCGTCGGACGGGCCTCGTTGAGTTCGTCCTGCCGGCGGAGCCACATCGGCACCAAGTAGGCGGCCCAGGCCCCGACAATGACTGCGTAGATCAGGCCGCTGCTGCTCACACCCCACACCGTAGAGGTGCCCGAAGGGAGGCATCCGCCAATTGGGCCGGTGTGTCGTACGTATCTGTCTGATATTCCGAACTTTTTAGCCGCACGGGATTCCAGCCACGGAGAAATTCGAACATATATTTCATTCCCTAGTGATCGCTCTGCGAGGTGGAGCGGCGCCGCCACCGGCCGAGGACGCCTTCGGGCACCTCCTCCGAGGTCAGGGCGAAGACCAGGTGGTCGCGCCAGTCGCCGTCGATGTGCAGGTAGCGCGGGCGCAGACCCTCCTCGCGGAAACCCAGCTTTTCGACGACGCGACGGCTGGGACCGTTCTCCGGGCGAATGCACACCTCTACGCGGTGCAGGCCGACGCTGCGGAAACAGTGGTCGACGGCGAGCGCCACCGCGGTCGGCATGACGCCCCGGCCGGCCACGTCCCGGTCGACCCAGTAGCCGACGTGCCCGGAGCACATGGAACCCCAGGTGATACCGGCGACGGTGAGCTGGCCGACAAGTCGACCTTGGTAGTCGATGACGAACGGCAGCATCCGGCCGGCGTTCGCCTCCGCCCGCAGATGGCGCACCATCTGGCGGTACGTCGGGCGGTGGGTGACCGGGCCCAGCGGTGCGGGCGGCGGAATGGTCGCCTCCCACGGGCGGAGCCAGTCACGGTTGCGCCGGTTGACCTCGCGCCAGGCCCGCTGGTCGCGCATTTTTATCGGACGGAGGGTGACGTCGCCGTCCACCAGCTCCACGGGCCAGACGGAGCCGTTCAGCGGGGACCCCCGGAGGAACCGGCGGGTCCGGTGGGCCTCGGGTGGTCACCGCCGCGGAGCTGGTCGACGGCGTGCAGCAGGATCCGGTCCAGTACCGCGAGGCCGTCACGGACGCCGCCGGTGGAGCCCGGCAGGTTGACGATCAGCGTCGTACCGCCGCCCGCCACGCCCGCCAGGCCGCGGGAGAGCGACGCCGTGGGAACGTGCGGGCGGCCTTCGGCACGGATGGCCTCGGGGATACCGGGGATCTCGTGGTCGAGGACCTTGCGCGTGGCGTCGGGGGTGCGGTCGGTGGGTGAGATGCCGGTGCCGCCGGTGGTGACGATCGCGTCGTAAGCGGCGGCCACGCCGTCCCGCAGGGCCGCTTCGACGGGATCGCCGTCGGGGACGACCACCGGTCCGTCGACGGTGAAGCCCATCCGGGTCAGTCCCTCGGCGACGAGGGGGCCGCCCTTGTCGGCGTAGACGCCGGCGGAGGCCCGGTTGGAGGCGGTGACGACGAGGGCGCGGTACGGGCGCACATCGGGGCCGGCGTGCGCGGGGTCGCCCGGTACCTGCGACTGGTAGCCGGGTTCGGAGACGGGCCCGGGAACGGTCCGCGGGTGCGCGTGCGCCTCGGAGACGGGCGCGTCGGTACTCACCGGGGAGTCCGGGGCGAGGGCGGTGACGCGGGTGGCGACCCCGGAGCCCTCCGTTCCGGGCGGGCCGACGGTGGCGACGGACGGACCCGTGGCGTCTGCCGACGCGGCCGGCGACGCGGCCTCCGTGGAGTCGGTCGGGGAGAACGTCAGGTGCCAGGTACTCATGAGCGGTTCCAGTCGCCGGACTTGCCACCGGTCTTCTCCTCGACCCGTACGTCCGTGATGACCGCGGCCTTGTCGACGGCCTTCACCATGTCGATCACGGTGAGGGCGGCGACGGTGACGGCGGTCAGGGCTTCCATCTCCACGCCCGTACGGTCCGTGGTCTTCACGGTGGCGAGAATCTCGACCGCGTCGTCGGCAACCGACAAGTCGACTTTGACGCCGGAGACCGCGAGCGGGTGACAGAGCGGGATCAGGTCGGGGGTGCGCTTGGCACCCATGATGCCGGCGATGCGGGCGGTGGCGAGGGCGTCGCCCTTGGGGACGCCCTCGCCCCGGAGGAGTTCGATCACTCGCGGTGCGACGAGAACGCGGCCGCTGGCACGCGCGGTGCGGGTGGTCACGTTCTTCTCGGAGACGTCGACCATCCGGGCCGCGCCGGCCTCGTCGATGTGCGTCAGCCTGCTCTGCGTACTCATGTCTCCGCCTCGCGTTCCGGCGCCGGTCGTTGCCTCGGCAGTCGTGGGCAGACGTTGGCAGTCATTGCCACGGCGCAGCGGCAGACACCGTACCGCCACCGGCGGGTCATTGCGTGAGCAGGACCACCTCGACTTCCGTGCCGGGCTCCACGGCGGTGGTGTCCTCGGGAACCACCAGCAGCGAATCCGCGTGCGCGAGAGCGGCGATCAGGTGGGAGCCGGAACCGCCCACCGGAGTGACAGTGCCCGCGTCGGCGTCGTACGTCGCGCGGAGGAACTGGCGCTTCCCGGCGGGTGACGTCAAGGGCTCCGACGCCTCCAGTTCGGCGCGGACCGTCGTGCGGTGGACGTCCTGCAGCCCCATCAGGGCGCGGATGACGGGGCGGACGAACAGCTCGAAGGAGACGTAGGAGGAGACCGGGTTGCCGGGGAGCGCAAGCAGCGGGGTGTGGTCGGGCCCGATTGAGCCGAAGCCCTGCGGCTTGCCCGGCTGCATGGCCAGCTTGCGGAAGTCGACACCGCTGCCGGGTTCGTCCTCGTCGGCTACGGAGGCCAGGGCTTCCTTGACCACGTCGTACGCGCCGACGCTGACGCCGCCCGTGGTGATCAGGAGGTCGGCGCGGACGAGCTGGTCCTCGATGGTGGCGCGGAGTTCGTCGGCGTCGTCGGTCACGGCGCCGACGCGGTAGGCGATGGCTCCGGCGGCTCGGGCGGCGGCGGTGAGGGTGAAGCTGTTGGAGTCGTAGATCTGGCCAGCCTCCAGCTTCTCGCCGGGCTGGACGAGCTCGGACCCGGTGGACATCACGACCACGCGGGGCCGCGGACGGACCAGCACGGAGGGCCGGCCGATCGCGGCGAGCAGGCCGATCTGGGGCGGGCCGAGCACCGTACCGGCTGCGAGGGCCGTGTCGCCGGCCTTGACGTCGCTGCCGGCCGCGCGGACGTACGCGCGGGCTTCGGCGGGCCGGTGGACGCGGACCTCGCCGGTGGAGTCGTCGGGGTGGGTGCCCGCCGCGCGCATGGTGGTGGCGGGGCCGCCGCCGCTGCCGCCGTCGGTCCACTCGACCGGAACGACCGCCTCCGCGCCGGGCGGCAGCGGGGCGCCGGTCATGATGCGGGCAGCCTCGCCGGGACCGACGTTGATCTCCTGGGCGCCACCGAAGCCCGCCGCCACGTCACCGATCACCGTGAGCACGGCGGGGAACTCCGCGCTCGCGCCGGTGATGTCGGCCACCCGGACCGCGTACCCGTCCATCGAGCTGTTGTCGAAGGGCGGCAGCGCGAGCGGAACGGTGACGTCCTCGACCAGTACGCAGCCCTGCGCGTCCGGGAGTTGCAGCTCGATGGGCTCCAACGGCTGGATCGCGCCGAGCACGTCGTCCAGGTGCTCGTCCACCGACCAGACGCGGTCGGGTCCGCCGCTGTTGTCGGGGGCGTTGGCGGACGGTACTTCGGTTGAGCTCACTTGCTACATCTCCTCGGTGACGTAACTCCGCAGCCAGGTCTTGAAGTCCGGGCCCAGGTCACCACGTTCGCATGCGAGTCTGACAATCGCCCGAAGATAGTCCCCGCGGTCCCCGGTGTCATAGCGCCGCCCCCTGAAGACGACGCCGTGCACGGGGCCGCCGACCTTCTCGTCCTCGGCCAGCGTCTGCAGGGCGTCGGTGAGCTGGATCTCGCCGCCGCGGCCGGGCGCGGTCTCGCGCAGGACGTCGAAGACGGCCGGGTCCAGGACGTAGCGCCCGATGATGGCGAGGTTGCTGGGGGCCTCCGCCGGTTCGGGCTTCTCGACGAGGCCGGTGACCTTGACGACGTCGCCGTCGTCGGACGGTTCGACGGCCGCACATCCGTAAAGGTGGATCTGCTGGGGGTCGACCTCCATGAGGGCGACGACGCTGCCGCCGTACGTCTGCTGGACCTCGACCATGCGGGCGAGGAGGGGGTCGCGGGGGTCGATCAGGTCGTCGCCGAGGAGGACGGCGAAGGCTTCGTCGCCGACGTGCGGGGCGGCGCACAGCACCGCGTGGCCCAGGCCCCGGGGGTCGCCCTGGCGGACGTAGTGCATGGTCGCCAGGTCACTGGACTCCTGCACCTTGGCGAGGCGATGGGCGTCGCCCTTCTTGGTAAGGGCGGACTCCAGCTCGTAGTTGCGGTCGAAGTGGTCCTCAAGAGGGCGCTTGTTGCGGCCGGTCACCATGAGGACGTCGGAGAGTCCGGCCCCGGCGGCTTCCTCGACCACGTACTGGATCGCGGGCTTGTCGACGACGGGCAGCATCTCCTTGGGAGTGGCCTTCGTCGCAGGAAGGAAGCGGGTGCCGAGTCCCGCGGCCGGGATGACAGCCTTGCTGATTCTGCGGTGCGCCTGATTCATGCTGGAACGATATCGGCTGCTGCAGCACGGAAGGTCGGCTTCCGGACACTTTGTTGCTGTATGAGCGAATAGTGGAGGTCAAATGGCTTCGAGTGAGGAAGAGATGACCACAACGGCGGCTGCGAAGTCCGTACTGCGCCGAGAACTTCTGGCTGCGAGACGCCTGTTGTCCGAGGAGGACGCACGGGAGGCCGCCGCGGTTCTCGCCCGGCGCGCGGGGGAACTGCCGGAACTGGCGGAGGCACGCACGGTGGCCGCGTACGTCTCGGTCGGCCGCGAGCCCGGCACGCGCGTACTGCTGGAGGAGCTGCACGCGCGCGGGGTGCGCGTACTGCTGCCCGTACTGCTGTCCGACAACGACCTTGACTGGGCGGCGTACGAGGGCATGGACGGGCTTGTACGGGCGGGACGCGGCCTGTTGGAGCCCAGCGGGCCGCGCCTGGGCGTGGAGGCCGTACGGGAGGCTGAGACGGTGTTGCTGCCGGGGCTCGCGGTGGACGGGCGCGGAATGCGGTTGGGGCGCGGCGGCGGGTCGTACGACCGGGTGCTGGAGCGCCTGGGGCGCGGGGCGGCTCAGGAGGCACGCGCGCACGCACGCGTGGCGGCGACGGCAGAGGCGCGGGCGCCGGAGGGCGGGGCACGGCTGGTGGTGCTGCTGTACGAGAACGAGGTGGTCGCGGAGGTTCCGGCGGAACCCCACGACCACCCCGTTCATGCGGTGGTGACGCCCGGCGGCGTACGCCGGTTCGGGCAGTGACTGCCCGGCGGGTGGTGGCTTGCGGGCGGGTAGTGGCTTCGGGGGCGTGGGGGTGACCGCGAGGCGGGTCACCCGACGCCCTAGGCCGGCTTGAGGACCAGGGTCTCGGTGGTGCTCTTGTCGACGGCTTCCTTGCTGAATGGCCAGTCGAGCAGTTCACCCTTGGCCCACAGGTCCGTCTGGTCGCTGTAGTTCGGGCTGTACGCGTGGCCCGAGGCGCCCGTGAGGTTGATCCAGCGGGACTTGTCGAGGGCTCCGAGGTTGACGACCATGCGCATCGAGGGGACCCAGACGACTTCGTAGCCGGCGGCCGCGTTCCAGCCGGTGGCGTTGACGGTGGCCTCACCGCCGCCCAGGTTCCACGGGCCGCGGTTGAGGAGGTGCTGGACGACACCGGGGCCTTCGACGCCGAGGGTCTGGTTGGTCAGCGTGAGCTGGTGCAGCCGGCCCCACTCCCAGGTGCTGATGTCCTTGCCGAGCTTGGCGGTCAGCTCCCAGCGGGCGTCCTCCATGGCGCGGGCGAACAACTCGTCACGGGTGGTGGTGGCCTTGTCGGTGCGGGAGGCGGGCGAGGACCACCAGTCGCTCTTCTCGTCCTTGACGAGCTTGCGGACGACCTCGAACCAGCGGTCGCCTCCGTCGGGCTGCGCGGTGTCGCCGTCGCGCTCGCCGCACTCCCGGGTCGGCTTGGCGAGGTCGTCGACGGGGCCGGAGCCGTCGGCGGAACGCACGTACAGGCAGGAGCCCTCGACCCGCAGCTCCTTCGGCAGCTTGTTGCCGAAGGAGAGCCGCAGGATGTTGCGCCAGACGCCGTTGAAGTAGGCGGCGGCCGCCGAGTCGGACTCCTGGGTGTAGTCCCAGCCTTCGAGGAGCTTCTGCGCCTCACGGATGTACGGGTCGGAAATGTCGATTTTCAGCAGGTAGGGCGTGAGCAGCTTGGCGATCTCGCTGCTGTTGTCCATCTGCATGGTGCGCATGTCGTCCGAGCTGATCTTGCCGCCGTCCTTGGTCTTGGACTCGATCAGGTCGTTGATGCGCTGGGAGCGGGCGCCGTAGCCCCAGTCCTTGGTGAGGAAGAGCTTGTCCTTCTTGGGATCGATCACGGCCTGGTTGGCAGTGACGATGTAGCCGCGCCTGGGGTTGTACTCGTACGGCAGCTCGTCCTGGGGGATGTAGCCCTGCCAGCCGTTCCTCGACAGCCAGCCCGCGGCGGGCATGCTGCCGTCGCGGCCGCCCTTGCGGACGGGGATCGAGCCGGGGGCCTGGTAGCCGATGTTGCCCGCGGTGTCGGCGTAGATGAGGTTCTGCGACGGCACCTCGAAGTGCGCGGCGGCGGCGCGGAATGCCGTGAAGTCCTTGGCCTTGTTGAGCTCGAAGACGGCGTCCATGGACTTGCCGGGCTCCAGCGCCGTCCACTTCAGGGAGACGGCGTAACCGTTGCCGCGGTCGGGAGCGGCGTTGTCGACCGGCGCCTTCTGGCCGACCGTCTCGATCTGGGGGTCGCGGTCCGAGACCAGCGGGCCGTTCTCGGTGGAGCGGACGGTGATCTTCTTCGGTTCGCCGCCGGCGACCTTGATGGTCTCCTCGCGGGTTCGGAACGGCTTCTCCTTGCCGTCGTACAGGTAGGTGTTATTCGGGCCGACCTTCTCCAGGTAGAGGTCGGTGACGTCGGCACCCAGGTTGGTCATGCCCCAGGCGATGTTCTGATTGTGGCCGATGACCACGCCGGGCATGCCGGAGAAGGTGTAGCCGGCGACGTCGTACTGGCACTGTGCGCTGACCTGGCGGCAGTGCAGGCCCATCTGGTACCAGAGCGACGGCATCTGCGGGGCGAGGTGCGGGTCGTTGGCGAGGAGCGGTTTGCCGGTCGTCGTCTTCGAGCCGGAGACGACCCAGGAGTTGGAGCCGATGCCGTTGCCGTTGGGGCCGAGCATGGCGGGGACCTTGTCGAGGGCTTCGGAGACGCGGGAGAGCTGGGTGTTGAGGTTCTGGGTGGCGCTGCCGACGGAATCGCCGCTTCCGCCGGTGCTGGCGCCCGTGCCGGTTCCGGGGGTGCTGCCGGTGCCGACGCCTGTGCCCGTGCCGGTTCCGGCGGTGCCTGTGCCGTTGTTGCTGCCGATGCCGGTCCCGTTGTTGGTGCCTGTGCCGACGCCGGTGCCTGTGCCGTCGGCGGACAGGCCGTTGCCGCCGCTGCCGGACTCGGCCTTGTTCTCTTCGACGATCGGCTTGTTCCGGTCGAAGGGGTAGGCCGGGTACAGGTCGGCGATCTGCTTCTGGTCCAGACGGCCGGCCAGCAGCGAGCGGTCGATCTCGTCCTGCATGTTGCCACGCAGGTCCCAGGCCATCGCCTTGAGCCAGGCCACCGAGTCGACCGGTGTCCACTCCTCGGGCGTGTAGTCGTACTTGAAGCCGAGGGCCGCGTACTCCACGGAGATGTCCTTGTTGGAACGCCCCTTGAGGTACTGGTTGACCCCGGACGCGTACGCCTGGAGGTACTTTTTCGTCTCGGGCGACAACTTGGTGTCGTACTCCCGCTGCGCGACCTGCCGCCAGCCGAGCGTGCGGAGGAAGGCGTCGGTCTCGACCTGACCTTCACCGAACATCTCCGAGAGACGACCTGACGTCATGTGCCGGCGGACGTCCATCTCCCAGAAGCGGTCCTGCGCCTGGACGAAGCCCTGGGCACGGAAGAGGTCGGCGTCGGAGGAGGCATAGATCTGCGGGATGCCGTTGGCGTCGCGCTTCACGTCGACCGGCCCCGTCAGGCCGTCGAGCGTCAGTTCGCCGCTGGTCTGAGGGAACGAGGCCCGCACGGTGCTCACGCCCCAGTACGCGCCGAAACCGACGCCCGCGACGATCGCCAGCACCAGCACGATCACGAGCAGACGAACGCGGCCCCCCCTCTTCTTCTTGCCGGTGGGGGCGGCTCCGGAAGGGTCTGTGGTGGTGGCGGGCATCGCTGTCCTTCGCGGGGCAGGGTGGTCCTGGAGTGCTGGAGCAACCATAGGCGCAGCCCCGTACCGCTCCCGACTCGGTCTCCGGAACACCTCGTGGGAGAGCAGCGGAGCGGCGTTAAGGAAACATCAAAGATTAGGTAAGGTAATGAAACTACCTCGCCGTCGGAAGGAACGATCCGGCAGGCCCCAGGAAAGGACCGGCCCCTGACTGTCCACCAGCTCAACGAACTGATGCTCATCTGCGCCGTCGTCCTCCTGGTCGCTGTCGCGGCCGTGCGCCTGTCCTCCCGCAGCGGCCTCCCCAGTCTGCTGATCTACCTCGGAATCGGTGTCGCACTCGGTCAGGACGGCATCGGCAACGTCGCGTTCGACAACGCCGAGCTGACCCAGGTGATCGGCTACGCGGCACTCGTCGTGATCCTGGCCGAGGGCGGCCTGGGGACGAAGTGGAAAGAGATCAAACCGGCGCTTCCGTCGGCGGTCGTCCTGTCGACATTCGGTGTCGCGGTGAGCGTGGGAATCACCGCGGCCGGCGCGCACTACCTGGTCGGTCTCGACTGGCGGCAAGCGCTGATCATCGGCGCGGTGGTGTCCTCGACGGACGCCGCGGCGGTCTTCTCCGTGCTGCGCAAAGTGCCGCTGCCCGGCCGACTGACCGGTGTCCTGGAGGCGGAGTCGGGGTTCAACGACGCTCCGGTGGTGATCCTGGTCGTCGCGTTCTCCACGGTGGGCCCCGTAGACAGCTGGTACCACCTGCTCGGCGAGATCGCGCTGGAGCTCGCGATCGGCGCGGCCATCGGCCTCGCGGTGGGATGGCTCGGCTCACTCGGGCTGCGCAGCGTCGCCCTGCCCGCCTCCGGCCTGTATCCGATCGCCGTGATGGCCATCGCGGTGACGGCGTACGCGGCGGGAGCGCTGGCGCACGGCTCGGGCTTCCTCGCCGTCTACCTGGCATCAGTGATCATGGGCAATGCCGGGTTGCCGCACTGGGCGGCGACCCGCGGCTTCGCCGACGGGCTCGGCTGGATGGCACAGATCGGCATGTTCGTGCTGCTGGGGCTGCTGGCCACGCCGCACAAACTCGTTGCCGACATCTGGCCGGCGATCATCGTCGGTCTTGTCCTGACCATGGTCGCCCGGCCCGCGTCCGTCCTGCTGAGTCTGCTGCCGTTCCGCACGTCGATGCGCGAACAGGCACTGCTGTCGTGGGCCGGCCTGCGCGGGGCGGTGCCCATCGTGCTCGCCACCATCCCCATGGTGAGCGGCATCGAGGGCAGCGACCAGATCTTCAACATCGTTTTCGTCCTGGTCGTCGTCTACACCCTGGTGCAGGGGCCGACGCTTCCCTGGGTGGCAAGGCGGCTGCGCCTCCAGGAGTCGGAGGACACCGCGGCCGACCTCGGTATCGAATCCGCGCCGCTGGAGCGGCTGCGCGGGCACCTGCTGTCGGTCTTCGTCCCCACGGAGTCGCGGATGCACGGCGTGGAGGTGGCCGAACTGCGGCTGCCGCCCGGTGCCGCCGTCACCCTGGTCGTCCGCAACGGCACCAGCTTCGTACCGCAGCCGACGACCGTCCTCCAGCGCGGAGACGAACTGCTGGTGGTGGCCACCGACCCGGTGCGGGACGCGGCCGAGAGGCGGCTGCGCGCGGTCGGCCAGGGCGGCAAGCTGGCGGACTGGCTGGGCACGGGCGGGGAACCAGCTCCGACCCCCACCGGAGGAAAAACAACGAAAGCAAGGCCCTTTACTCGGAAGCACCTGTAACATGAAGGTGAATTGATCGACCAACTCTGCCTGACGCAGAGCTGGCGCGACCGCACGGCGGCCGCCCCTGCCGCTTGAACCCGTGGCAGGGGGCCTGGTACCTACCGCCGGTCCTGCGCAAGAGGACAGCTCTCGGCGGATCCCGCACGCGATGCGTGCCCATGTACGGCGACATGTCGCCCGTAAATGCAAGGGGAGCGCTACCAGGCGGCAGAAAGGCAAGGGCCGTGACGAACACGGTCACGACCGACGCCACCGCACCCAAGAGCGGCAAGCGCCCCAGCTACGGGCAGCTGCTGCACACCCCCGGGGTGTGGGGCTACCTGATCCCAGGCTTCCTGGCCCGGCAGCCCTTCGCGATGCTGACCATCGGCATCGTGCTGCTGGTGCAGCACACCACCGGCTCGTACGGCAGCGCCGGCATCGTCGCTGCCGTCACCGGTGTCTCCATGGCGCTGTTCGCCCCGCAGAGCGGAAAGCTCGCCGACCGCTTCGGACAGCGGGCGGTACTGCTGCCGGGCGTGCTGGTGCACGCGGCATCCGTCGGCGCGCTGGTCACCCTGGCGCTCTCCGATGCGCCGATGTGGGCGCTGTTCGCGGCGGCGGTCCCGGCCGGTGCCTCGGTACCGCAGGTCGGTCCGATGGTGCGGGCGCGCTGGGCGGCGAAGCTGGACGGCTCGCCGCTGATGTCGACAGCCGCGGCCTTCGAATCGGTGACGGACGAGTTCACCTTCGTGGTCGGCCCCGTGCTGGCCACCGCCCTGTGTACAGGCGTGCACCCGGCGGCAGGTCTGATCGCCGAGGCGACCCTGACCCTGGCGGGCGGCCTGTTCTTCGCGGCGCAGAAGCGCTCCCAGCCGGCCCCCAGCCACACCAAGGGCGAAGCGCGCGTCAAGCACGCTTCCGCGCTGTCCGTGCCGGGCGTGCGCGTCCTGGCGGTCGCCTTCCTCGGCATCGGCACCGTCTTCGGTGGCATGCAGGTCTCGCTGACGGCTTTCTCCGAGGAGATCGGCAACCCGGGCATCAACGGGCTGCTGTACGGAGTCTTCGCGGCCGGAAACATGCTGGCCGGCGTCGCTTGCGGCACCATCGCCTGGAAGGTGGGCCCGCGCCGCCGCCTGATGACCGGCTACGCCGGCCTGACACTGTTCGCATCTGGACTGTGGGCCGTGCACTCCGTGCCCCTGCTGGCCGGACTCGGTCTTCTGGTCGGCCTGTGCATCGCACCCGCGCTGATCACCGGCTACACGATGGTGGAGACGCTGGTCCCGGCCACCGCGCGCACCGAGGCATTCACCTGGCTGACCGGCGCGGTGGCGTTCGGACAGGCCATGGCCGTGACGGTCGCCGGGCGGCTCACCGACGCCTTCGGGTCGACTGCCGGTTTCCTGGTCCCGTTGGGCGGCACAGCGCTCGCACTCACCGTGCTGATCGTGCTGCGCTCGCGACTGCTGCCGCCCTCGACCGGAAGGGTCGCGGCGCGTGGCATGGGTCACCGCGTGCCGGTCACGGTGGACTGATCCAGCGGAATACGTCACTATGGACCGTCGTTAGCACTCAACGAGTGAGAGTGCCAGGAGGAGCAAGTGCCGACCTACCAGTACCAGTGCACGGCGTGTGGCGAAGGCCTTGAGGCCGTTCAGAAGTTCACCGACGACGCACTGACCGAGTGCCCGAACTGCCAGGGACGCCTGAAGAAGGTCTTCTCTGCGGTCGGCATCGTCTTCAAGGGCTCAGGTTTTTACCGGAACGACAGCCGTGGCTCGTCGTCGAGCAGCACGGCGGCGTCCTCGGCCTCAAAGGCCGCTGCGTCGTCCACGTCGGGCAGCACATCGGATGCGAAGCCTGCGGCTTCGTCGTCGACGTCGTCCTCTGCGAGTTCGTCGAGCTCCTCCTCGGGGTCCTCCTCGGCCGCCTGAGAATCGTTTCTTCCCGGAGTCCCCGCCGTTCCGGACGGCGGGGACTCCGGCGTTTCGAGCCGGGGCTAGGGTGACGGCCATGGCGAACACAGCGCAGGCACCGACCACGCGGAACGAGAGCTGCCAGGCGGAGATCGGCGTCATCGGCGGCTCGGGCTTCTACTCTTTCCTGCAGGACGTGACCGAGGTGGAGGTGGACACCCCCTACGGCCGCCCCAGCGACTCGTTGTTCCTGGGCGAGATCGCCGGCCGGAAGGTGGCGTTCCTCCCTCGGCACGGGCGCGGCCACCACCTGCCGCCGCACCGGATCAACTACCGGGCCAACCTGTGGGCGCTGCGCTCGGTGGGCGCACGCCAGGTGCTCGGGCCGTGCGCGGTGGGCGGTTTGCGGGCAGAGTACGGGCCGGGCACGCTGCTGGTGCCGGATCAGCTCGTCGACCGTACGAAGGCCAGGGCGCAGACGTACTACGACGGTGAGAGCGCCGTCGACGGGAAGCTCCCCGAGGTCGTGCACATGTCGTTTGCCGACCCGTACTGCCCGGTGGGCCGCACGGCGGCGCTGGCCTCGGCGCGCGGGCGGGACTGGGAGCCGGTGGACGGCGGGACGCTAGTGGTCGTCGAGGGCCCGCGCTTCTCGACCAGGGCCGAGTCGGTGTGGCACGCGTCGATGGGCTGGTCAGTGGTCGGCATGACCGGCCACCCCGAGGCGGTCCTCGCGCGTGAGCTGGGGCTTTGCTACACGTCGATGGCGCTGGTCACCGATCTGGACGCGGGCGCGGAGACGGGTGAGGGCGTCAGTCATGAAGAGGTGCTGAAGGTGTTCGGTGCGAATGTCGACCGGCTGCGCGGTGTGTTGTTCGACGCGGTGGCGGGGCTGCCCTCGAACGCGTCGCGGGACTGCCTGTGCGCGCATGCTCTGGACGGGATCGAAACGGGGATCGCGCTTCCCTGAAGTTGGCGGAGGGCCTCCCGGTATGCCTCGCGAGTATGAGGGAGTTGTCCACAGTCAGAGGTCTGTACACAGGCTCCAGCGGGACGGGCAGGGAGCGGGGATCGTGAGTAGTGCTCAGTCCGAGCACCCCTTGCGACCAGGTGGTGATCCTTCATGTCCTCCCCTTCGCTTCCGCCCTCGTTGCTCCCCTCGCTCCCTCTTTCCCTGCCCCCGCCCGAGCCGTTCGGTGTGCCGGAGTTCGCGCCTCTGCGGGTACGTGGCGGCGGTGGCCGGCACAGGTTGGGGCGGGCCTTGCGGCGCAGGCGACGGGTGGTGGCGGCGGGGCTTGCGGTGACCGCCGCGGTGCTGGTGTTCTCGGCGCCGCATGTCTCGGAGCGTACGGAGGCGCACATGGAGGCCTCCGGTTCGGACGTATCGGCCGGCCGCCGGGCGGTTGTGCCTGCGGAGTTGGTGTCCGCGCCGGTGCGGATCGCGGACGCGGCGACGGTTCGGCTGTTGCGACGCGGGGACCGGGTGGACGTGATCGCGTCCGTCAACTCAGCTACTGGCGCGGAGAGTTCGGCGGCGAGGGTGGTGGCGTCGGGGGTACGCGTGGCTGATGTGCCGAGGCCGGGAGAGATGTCCTGGGACGGTACCCCGGACGGCGGGGCCTTGGTGGTGCTGTCCGTCTCCCGTGCCACCGCAACGCAGTTGGCAGGCGCGGGATCGACGTCGCGACTGGCGGTGACACTGTGCTGACCATTTGCGTTTCTTGCGCAGTTCGTGCACCGAATTGCACTGACGAACAGTGTGGTCACCGATACGGGTTGGCAGATTGGACAGCGGCCACAGGTGCTGCCTTAAGTGGCGGAGAAGTCTGCTCAGCCCCCTGCACATGCGAAAAGAGGCTCATTCGTGAGCGACGAGAAGACCAGCCTGCTGGAAGGCTTCAAAGCCTTCCTGATGCGCGGCAACGTGATCGATCTCGCGGTTGCTGTGGTCATCGGTGCTGCGTTCACCAACATTGTGAACTCGATCGTCAAAGGCGTGATCAATCCCCTTGTCGGCGCCTTCGGCACGCAGGATCTGGAGAAGTACAGCTCCTGTCTCACCACGTGTGGGAAGGCCCCGGACGGCACGGTCGAGGGCATTCAGATCATGTGGGGCTCCGTGCTCAGCGCGGCGCTCAGCTTCCTGATCACCGCGGCCGTCGTCTACTTCCTGATGGTGTTGCCGATGGCGAAGTACCTCGCCCGGCGGGCCGCCCGGGAGAAGGCGAAGGCAGCAACCGAGGAGGTCATGGAGGCCACCGAGATCGAGTTGCTGAAGGAGATCAGGGACGCCCTGGTCGCGCAGCGCGGGTCGGGGCGAAGCAACCCGTAGGGTCTCGTCCGGATCAGACGTGGTGCGGCGGCTTCTCGTCGAGGAAGCGGGCGAGGTCCGTCGTACCACCGCTCGCCGTGGGCCGATCGCCCCAGCCCCGGTCCGAGTCGTCCGACGACTGCTGGTCCAGCGGATCGTCGAAGATCAGCCCGGGTTTGCGGCCCGTCTCCGGTTCGGGGCGGGCCGGGGCGGGGGCGGCGTGGTCGGAGGTGTTCATTCCTCAAGGGTACGGCGGACAGCCGACCCGCCCCGCGGAGCCGGCCGCCCGGTCAGCTGGGGGCCTCGGCGCCTTTACGGGCGTAGAACCACCAGCAGACGACCAAGCACGTGACGTAGAAGGCAACGAACACCCAGAGCGAGTTGACCACGGGGAAGTTCGCGAACATCGCGGGGATGAAGAAGAAGCCGTAGGCGGCGATACCGGAGCTGAAGCCGGTGACCGCGCCCGCCTCCATCTCGGACTGCTTGAGCGCCGCCACCCGCGCCTGTTCGCCCTTGCCCTCCGCGTCCTGGAGGTGCTGTTCGCGGAAGATCACCGGGATCTGCCGGAAGGTCGAGCCGTTGCCCAGGCCGCAGAAGAGAAACGCGACGAGGAAACCGGCGTAGAAGACCCAGAAGTTGCCGTTGTCACCGCTGTGCGGGAGAGCGGTGATGACGACCACCAGGGCGATTCCCATGCCGACGAAGGACAACACGGTGACGCGGGCGCCGCCCATTCTGTCCGAGAGCCAGCCGCCGCCCCAGCGGGCGAGGGCCCCGACAAGCGGGCCGATCCAGGCGTACGTGGTGGCCGAGTAGTCCGGATTGATCGGCGTGAACGTGGTGTGGATCAGGTTGGGCAGGGCTGCGGCGAAGCCGATGAACGAGCCGAAGGTCCCGACGTACAGCCAGGTCATCAGCCAGTTGTGCTTACGCCGGAAAATGATCTTCTGCTGGCTGAACGGGGCTGCGGCGACTTTGAGGTCGTTCATCAGGAACCAGGCGAGCAGGGCCATGATCACCAGCAACGGTACCCAGAGGAACGCGCCGTTCTGGAGCCAGACGTCCTCACCGGTCTCCCGGCTCTTCAGCGGGCCGCCGGCCGGAGCCAGAAGCACCGCGGCCGTAATGACCAGCGGAGCGACCAGCTGGACGACGGACACACCGAGGTTGCCGAGGCCACCGTTCATGCCGTTGGCGTTGCCCTTTTCCCGTTTGGGGAAGAAGAAGCCGATGTTCGCCATCGAGGAGGCGAAGTTCGCGCCGCCGAGACCGCAGACCGCTGCGATGAGCACCATTTCCCAGTAAGGGGTGCCGGTGTCCTGGAGTGCGAAGCCGAGCCAGAGCATCGGGGCAATCAGGATGATCGTGGAGAACGCGGTGAACTTGCGCTCGCCGAAGATCGGCCCGATGAAGGTGTACAGGATCCGGAAGGTACCGCCGGTGATGCCGGGGATGGCGGTCAGCCAGAAGAGCTGGGACTTGGAGTAGTCGAAGCCGACGTCGGCCAGTTTGACGACGGTGACCGACCACACCTGCCAGACGACGAAGCCCAGCATCAGTGCGGGAACCGAGACCCACAGATTGCGCTTGGCGACCCTGCGGCCGGTGGTCCGCCAGAAGGACTCGTCCTCGGGACGCCAGTCGTTGATGGTCGTGCCCGGTCCGTACGTGTCGGCGCCGGTCCCTTGGCCTTCCCCGGTGGATGTTGCCGTCGCCATGGAGGTCACCGGTCCTTGGGGTCGAGGAGCCAGAGGAGGAGGACGGCGAGGAAGGAAAGACAGAGGAAGCCCGCCCCCCACCAGGCGGTGCTGGTGTCCCCCTTCATCCACTCGTTGACGGTGATGGTCAGGGCCCAGAGCTGGCCGATCACCACGGACAGGGCGAGTACCAGGCGGGCGGTGAGCTTGGCGGAGCGCTCCGGCTCCTGTTCGGACCCCGCACCCGGTCCCGGCCCGGTGTGACGGACTCGGGGGTCGCCGTAGCCGCTGGTGGCCCGGATCTGCGGGTAGCGCTCACGCATGGGCCGGTTGAGGCGAGGGTCGGCGCTGCCGGGACGGTAGTCAGGGCGGGCCGGGGCGTCGGCGGGGGTGTTCGGGAGAGGCGGTGCGCCGGCGGAGGTCTCCGGGTGCGGCGGGCCACCGGGGCTGGGGGGCAGGTGCGGGTGGGTCATGTCTGCCTGCTCTGCTGGCGGGGGTCGACACCGGGGGCCTGCTGGGTGGCAGCCCCTGGGCAGCCGACGCGGGCGGCGAAGTCCGGTCGTTCGTCAAGGAGCTGGCGGCACAGGCCGGCTTCCACGCTCTCGCCGGAACGGGTCGTACCGATCGCCCAGATGCTGCCGTTCTGTTCCTCGACGACGACGACCTTGGGCAGCCCGCGGGGCGGTGGCCCGGCGGTGACCTCGCCGGTACGGGCGTCGAAGATCCCCTCGTGACAGGGGCAGTAGAGCTCGCCCTCGCGCCCGCGGTCCTTGCGCCACAGGACGGCACAGGCGAGGTGGGTACAGACCGCGGAGTAGCCCACGAGTGAGCCGTCCTCCAGGCGTACGGCGACGGCGCGGTCCTCCTCGCCGGGGTAGCGGAAGGAGAGCGACTCGCCGGGAGGCAGCCCGTCGGCGATCTTCTTCGCCTGGGGAACGCCGCCTCCGGCGGGTTCGCCGTGCCGGTGCAGCACTCCGCCGGCGACCGCCAGGCCGCCGACAGCGAGGCCGCCGGAGACCGTAGCGACGATGCGGAGGTAGTCGCGACGGGTGGTGAGGGAGTCGGCGCTGATCCGGTCGTGCAGGGCCGCTTGGGCGTCGCCCGCCCCCGGAGGGGTCTCGATGTCGCCCGGCGAGGGCGGCTGGACGGTACTCATCGGACGTCGATTCCGTTCACCTCGACGACCGGGAGCCCGCCGGGCACCGGCCACTGGACCTTGTCGGCGGGGACGACCATCGCGACCCCGGTGGAGACCATCACGTCCCCGAACGCGAACGAGTCGGCGACCTGCACGCCGGGCCTCTCGGCCTGGAGCTCTTCGAGCGTGCCGTAGAAGAGCGCGCCGGTCGGGCAGACCGTGGCGCACATGGGGGCGAGACCGTAGGCGGTGCGGTCGTAGCAGAGGTTGCACTTCATCTGGAGCTTGGCTTCCAGATCGATCTTGGGTACGCCAAAGGGGCAGGCGTTGACGCAGTTCGCGCAGCCGATGCAGCGGGTGGTGTCCGCCTGCTGCACGACCCCGTCGGCGGTCACCAGGATCGCGTCGGCGGGACACACCTCGGCGCAGGGTGCGACCGGGTCCTCGCAGTGCATGCAGACGGTGGGCAGCGAGGCGACGGACTGGCCGGGCTCGGTGTAGTCGAGGTGGATCATCGACTTGCCGCGGTGGGAGTCGCATTCGCGGCAGGCCGAGACGCAAGCCTGACAGCCGATGCAGCGACCCGGGTCGATGAAGATTGTTTTACCCATCATGGCTGGTCAGCGCCTCTCTTCTGCGGTCGCCCGGCCCTGTGGGGCGGTGGGCGGCAGGATGTCGGTGCGGGAGACCTGGGTCTCGGGGTACGCCTGGTGGCCGGGGGCGACCGGTGGTCCCGGGACCTCGTCGACGTGGTCCGCGCGCTCGATGCGGCAGGCGCAGACCTTGTACTCGGGGATCTTGGACCGTGGGTCGAGGGCGTCGATGGTGAGGACGTTGGCGGCCGTGGGGGCGGGCCAGTGGTAGGGGACGAAAAAGGTGTCCGGACGGATCGCCTCCGTCACCAGCGCCGGGAAGACCGCGCTCCCCCGCCGCGTGACGACGCGCACCGGGTCCCCGTTCTTGAATCCGTGCGAAGGGTGCACCTCCACCCACGGGCGCGGGGTCTGCTCGACGAGTGCGCCCAGGCGACGGGTCTGGTTGCCGGAGAGGAAGTGCGCCACGGTGCGGCCGGTGGTGAGCGACATCGGGAAGTCGTCGTCGTACGGGTCCATAGGCTGGTGCCACTCGACGACCTGGAGGTGGATCTTGCCGTCGGGGTGGTACGTCTTCCCGTCCTCGAAGAGGCGTGGGGTACCGGGGTGGCCGATGTCCGGGCAGGGCCAGGCGATGCCGCCGGTCTCTTCCAGGCGCTCGTAAGTGATGCCGTAGTAGTCGTTGACGGTGCCGGCGGAGGCGGTGCGCAGTTCCTCGAAGACCTCGCGGGACCCGGCGAAGGCAAATTTGTCACCCGTGCCGAGACGTTGGGCGAGCTGGCACATCACCCAGGTGTCGGTGCGGACGCCGACCGGGGGTTCCTGGGCCTTGTTGTGCTTGACGACGCGGGCCTCCGCGTTGGCCATCACGCCTTCGTCCTCGGCCCAGGTGGTGACGGGGAAGACGACATGCGCGTTGGCGGCCGTCTCGGAAAGGAAGAAGTCGAACTGGGCATGGAACTCCGTTGCGTCGTACCCCTCCTTCACCACCCGGTAATTGGGGAGGGAGACGAAGGGGTTGTTGCAGACGCCGATCAGTCCGCGGATCTCGCCGCGCTGCATCTGCCAGACCATTTCCATCATCGAGGTTCCGGCGGGAGGTAGTTCGGACTCCTCAATGCCCCAGATCTCGCAGATCTGCCGGCGGTGTTCGTCGTTCATGATGGAACGTCCGCCCGGCAGCAGGTCGGATTTCTGGCCGTGTTCGCGGCCGCCCTGCCCGTTGCCCTGGCCGGTGATGGTGCCGTAGCCCGCGCCCGGCTTGCCGATGTGGCCGGTGGCGACGCAGAGGTTGATGACGGTCAGGCAGTTCTCCACGCCCTGCGAGTGGTGTTCGATGCCGCGTGCGTGCCAGGCCATCGCCTTACCGGCGTTCGCGAAGGTGCGGGCGACCTGCACGACCTGCGAGGCGGGGATCCCGCAGATCTCGGCGGCGCGTTCCGGCGGGTACTCCGCGACTTTCTCCTTGACCTCCTCCCAGCCGGTGGCGTGGGCGGCCAGGTACGCCTCGTCGACGAGGTTCTCCCGTACGACGACGTGCAGGACGGCGTTGAAGAACGCGGCGTCCGTACCGGGCTTGAGGGCGACGTGGATGTCTGCGGTACGCGCGATGGCCGTCTCGCGCGGGTCGATGACGATCAGGGTGGCTCCCCGGTCCCGGGCTCCCCACAGGTACTGGGTCATCACCGGAAAGCACTCGCCGACGTTGGAGCCGGCGATGAGCAGGCAGTCGGAGAGGAGGATGTCGGAGAACGGGTTGCCCGCGCGGTCGATGCCGAAGGCGAGTTTGTTGGCGCCGGCGGCGGAGACCATGCACAGGCGACCGTTGTAGTCGACATGTCGTGTTTTGAGGGCGACGCGGGCGAACTTGCCGACCAGATACGTCTTCTCGGAGAAGAGGCTCGCACCACCGAGCATGCCGAACGCGTCGTTCCCGTACGTCTGCTGGATGCGGCGTACCTCGGACGCGGTGAAGTCGAGGGCCTCCTCCCAGGAGACCTCGCGGAACTCCTCGTCGCGCGAGCGGCGCATCAGCGGTGCGGTCAGCCGGTCGGGGTGGTTGACCTGCTGGTAGGCGTTGATGCCCTTGGGGCACAGCCGCATCCGGTTGATGTCGTGGTTGCGCGGTTCGACGCCGAAGACCTTGCCGCCCTTGTCGACACGCAGGTACATGCCGCACTGCACGCCGCAGAAGCAGCAGTGGGTGGGGACGAGGGTCTCGCCGTTCTGGTCGGCGTGCCACTGGTCCGCCGGGATGCCGCCGGCGTCGCGGAAGCCGCGGGTGCCAGGAGGTGCGATGGACGGGTCCAGCGGGACGTGCGCCCGTACGGTCGGTCCCAGCGGGACGTCTTGCGCGGTCACTTGAAGCCCTTCTTGACGTGCGAGAGGTAGGCGTTGCCGCGCAGCTCGCGCTTGCAGCGCGGGCAGTACTCGGCCCACTGGGCGAAGTCGAGCTTCAGGTCGCGCATGGTGGATTCGAGGTTCTCGACGTACGGCGCGGTGTCGATCGGGGTGTCGCAGCGGCGGCAGCGGAAGATGTCGTCGTTCTGCCGGGCGGTGTACTTGAACAGCTGCATACCGACGGCGGCCGGCCGTTGCACGATGTGGAAAAACTTCCCGAACGGGATGTAGATGAGTGTGAAGACCACCGACACCATGTGCAGGAGCGCGAGGAACTCGTAGCCGCCGCCGTGCAGGAAGATCGACGAGAAGGTGAGCAGCAGGCCGGTCACCGAGATGATGATCAGGGCGATGAGCGGTACGAGGTCGTAGGCGAACCGCTGGCCGGTCATCGCGCCGCGGTCCTTCATGCGTCGCCACAGGAAGTACGAGGCGCCGGGGATGACCAGGACCGCGGCGATGTCGAGGCCGTGGAACATCAGCCAGCCGAGGATGTTCGCCGAGTTGAAACCGAGGATCTTGACGCCCCAGACGCGCATCTCGTAGCCGGGGCCCGAACCGCTGCCGGAGGTGAAGGTGAACCAGCCCCAGGTGAGTGGAAAGGTGATGGCGGCGGCCAGCAGACAGCCCCAGAACATGAGCTGGTGTGCCGCCCAGCGGGCGTGCGAACGGGCCCCGAGGAACTTCTGGAAGCCGAGGTAGGTGGCGATCATCCTGGGCAGCGCGGTGGGCGCCTTGCGGAAGTTCTCGGCGGAGAAGAGGCTGCCCCAGCCCTTGGTGAAGAGGCGGCGGGCGCCGGGGGCGGAGACCCAGACGGTATACCGGTAGGCCACGCCGAAGGCGAGGAAGACGGTGGCCACCGCGTACGGCAGGAGCGCGGAGTCGAAGTCCCTCAGCATCCGGCTGCCGAAGTAGATGGCGAGGATAAGAAGTACGGAGACCACGGTGCCGGCCAGCGTCGCTCTTCGGGTGACGGAGGACGGGGCGGCGGAGGCGGCGGACAACGAGGGGACGGCGTCCACCGGTGACCTTCCCGTGCCGTCGGGGCTCGGGGAGGGGGGCGCGGGCGGCGGCGAGGGCATGGGCTCGGTCACGCACTCAAATTAGGGCGAATACGGACCTCTCACCCGCTGGGTGAATCAAATGGCGCACAGACCGTGTGCCGTGAAGATCTCGCGGGCGGCCGCGCCGCGACCTACGCCGGCCGGTAGAGGGAGTGCCGCGGAGCGGGAAGGTATTGCCCAGGGCATCCCGCTTCGCCTCGCCCAGCTTGTGGAAGGGCAGGATGTCGACACGGGAGACGACGCCGAGGGACGCGGCGCAGGCGGCGACTCCGTCGGTGTTCGCGCGGTCGTCGGTCGGTCCGGGGACGAGAACGAACCGTACGTGGATCTACTTGTCCAGGTCGGCCAGGCGGCGGGCGAACGCGAGCATTGGAGGCGAGTTTCGGCCGGTGACCTAGGTGTACGTGGCCGGGTCGCAGGACTCGATGTCGAGAAGGACGAGGTCGGCGTCGCGGAGCAGTGCGTCGGTGGCACGTGCGCCGAGGTAGCCGGAGGTGTCGAGTGCGGTGTGCAGGCCGAGCTCGTGCTTGCGGCGGTGGAGGAGTTCGCCCGCGAAGACCGGCTGGAGGAGGGTTTCGCCGCCGCTGAGGGTGGCGCCGCCGCCCGCCGCGCGGATGAACGTCGTGTACTTGGCCGCCTCCGCGCGCGCCCGGCCGCCGCCTCTGGTCTCTTGGTACGCATGACCCACCCCACCGCGCCCGCCGGGCTTCTGCGCCGGATGACGTCACGCAGTCCCTACGAGCAGCACCGCGCCGCCACCCCCCTGGAACTGTTCTTCGACCTGTGTTTCGTGGTCGCCGTCGCCCAGGCCGGGGTCCGGCTGGTGCACGCCTTCGCGGAAGGCCACTTCGGCTCGGGCGTACTCGGCTACGTCCTGGTCTTCTTCGCCATCTGGTGGGCGTGGGTGAACTTCACCTGGTTCGCCTCCGCCTACGACAACGACGACGTGTTCTACCGGCTGGCGGTGCTCGTACAGATCGCGGGCGTCCTGGTGCTGGCGGCCGGGGTGCCGCGCGCCTTCGACGACGCCAACTGGGCGGTCTGCATCGCCGGCTACGTGGTGATGCGCCTCGCGATGACCTGCCAGTGGCTGCGGGTCGCCCGGCACAACAGCGGGGCCGAGCGCGCCACCGCCCTCAAGTACGCCGTCGGCCTCGCGCTCGTCCAGGTGGGCTGGTTCACCGTTCTGTTCGTGCCCGAGGGCACGCGGCTCTACCTCTTCGTGGTGCTGGCCGCCGCCGAACTGAGCGTGCCGCTGGTCGCCGAGCGGGGCTTCCACACCGCCTGGCACCCGCACCACGTGGCCGAACGCTACGGCCTGTTCACGATCATCGTCCTCGGCGAGACGGTGACCGCCGCCACCGTCGCCGTGCAGGAGGGCCTGGACGAACACGAGGCGCTGGGGGAACTGCTGTCGATCGCCGGCGGCGGCCTGCTGATCGTCTTCGCCGCCTGGTGGATCTACTTCGCCGCACCCGCACAGGAACGTCTCACCTCGATGAAGCGGGCGGTGCAGTGGGGCTACGGTCACCTGTTCATCCTCGGGTCGGCGGCGGCCATCGGTGCGGGCATTGAGGTGGCGGTGGAGCAGGTGACAGGGCAGGCGCACATCTCCCCGGTGGCGGCGACCGGCACGGTGACGGTCCCGACCGCACTGTTCCTGTTCACCGGCTGGTTCCTGCAGGCGCGCCACGTCAAGCGGGACGTGGCGGAGAAGGCGCTGATGCCGGTGACGGTCCTCGCCGTCCTGGCCTGCACCTTCCTGGGCACCTGGGGGGTACTGGCGGCCGGCCTGGTGATGTCGGTGACCGTGGCGTTCGGCGTGGCGCTGTCCGCCCGGCCCGACTCCGACGCCCTTCGCAAGCCCCGAGCGGCGTGATACGCAAGGCACCATGGCAGACCTCACCGGCAAGCCGGGACCGAACGACGCACTGACGGACGTGGCCGGACTACGGGTCGGCCACGCGCGCGTGGCGGCAGCGCACGCCCTGACCGGCACCACCGTCGTCCTCGCCCCCGAGGGGGGAGCGGTCGCCGCCGTGGACGTACGGGGCGGCGGCCCCGGTACACGGGAGACGGACGCCCTGGATCCGCGCAACCTGGTTCAGCGCACCGACGCCGTCGTGCTGACCGGCGGCAGTGCCTATGGGCTCGACTCCGCCTCGGGGGTGGCCGGCTGGCTGGAGGAGCGGCAGCGCGGGTTCCGGATCGGGCCCGACCCGGCGCAGGTGGTGCCGGTGGTGCCCGCGGCGTGCCTGTTCGACCTGGGGCGCGGCGGCGACTGGCGGGCCAGGCCGGACGCGTCGACGGGGCGGGCGGCCGTGGTGGCCGCCGCGGGTACCGACGTGGGCGTTCCGGTGGAACAGGGCGTGGTCGGGGCCGGTACGGGGGCGGTGGTCGGCGGGCTGAAGGGCGGTGTCGGCACGGCGAGTGTGCGGCTGGCCTCCGGGGTGACGGTGGCGGCGCTGGTGGTGGTCAACGCGGCGGGTTCGGCGGTGGATCCGTTGACCGGGGTGCTGTACGGGGAGTACCTCCAGGGGCGGGTCGACTATCCCGCCGAGGAGATTCATCAGGAGGCCCTGGGGCGCGTGCGGGCGGCGCGGGAGGAGTCCGGGCGCCGGTACGCCGCCTCCGTGCGCCCGCCGCTGAACACGACCCTCGCGGTCGTCGCCACTGACGCCGGACTGACCCGTGCCCAGGCGCAGAAGCTGGCGGGGACGGCGCACGACGGCTTCGCGCGCGCCCTGCGGCCCGTGCACTTGCTGACGGACGGGGACACGGTGTTCGCACTGTCGACGGGGGCCGTTCCGCTGCTGCCGGGGGACCAGGGACCGGCGTTCGTGGAGCAGTTGACCGCGGCTGCCGTCAACGAGGTGCTGGCCGCCGGGGCGGACACGGTGACCAGGGCGATCGTGAAGGCGGTGCGGGCGGCTTCGGGGGTCGACGGGCCGGGCGGGATTTTCCCCGCGTACCAGGACCTGTACGCCGCGGGCCCGTGAGAGGAGAAATTGGGGGAGACCGGGGGCGGTTTGCGGGAACCTCTCGTACGCCGCCCTTCGTTTTCCTGCAAACCGGGGCGCGATGTCAGACCTAGTGGCTACTTTGAGTACCACGAGCATTACCCGCGGCGACGGCCTGGAGAAGTCCTTGAACGATCCGCACGAGTACGAGAGCGACGGCCTCGAAACGACCGAGGATCACCTCGGACGGCTCCTGGGCCGCGCGCTGAACTCCTTCGACCTGCCCGACGAGACCGTGGAGCGGTTGGACACGGCGTTGGCGCACAGCTCGTCGCTGCGTTCCTCGCACCACAGCGCCGGGCTGCGCCGGTCCCTGTACCGGCACGCCTTCCTGCTGGCCGACGGCTCCTCGCTCACGCTCTGGGAGCTGGTGCACAACGCGGGTCGTGACCGCAGCACCGAGCACGAGCTGTACGTCGACGTGGGCGAGGCCAGGCTTGCCGCCAATCGGCTGCCGAGGGAAGCCGGTTCGCCCGCGGGCGACCTGCCGCTCCCCTCGGAGTACGGGGACGGCTCCGTCGGCTTCTCGCCCCACGGCTTCTCCGACGACCTCTGCGACGGCTTCTCCGACGACCTGTCGTGCGGTCAGGCGGGCGGGGTGGAGACGGATCTGGAGACGCTGGCCGGACTGCTGGCCCATCCGCACCGGCAGGCCAGGCGCGCCTACGTACCGGACGAGTCTGCCGACCACGCGCGCCGCGTCCTGCGCCGCGCGGAGAACGCGGACCGGCCCGGTCCGGAAACCGCCCGGCTGCTCGCGGACGCGCTGGCGCACGAGATCACGCAGGTGTACGGCCGGCAGTGCCGCATCAAGGGGAGGGCGGTGGGGTTCACGCTCTACGAGCACGCGTTCCTGTTGCTGGACGGCAGTGAGGCCAGCGTGTGGGAGGTCGAGCACACAGCAACCCCCGACGGCCGGCACATGTGTGAGGTGTACGCCGACGAACGGACCGCCCGCGAGGCGATGGAGCCTCGCGGACGGGTGGGCTGACCGGTGACTGTGATTCGGACGCGCGGCACATCGGACGGTTGATCACCGGGTGGGCACCGGTGGGCGACCCACGGACAGGCGCAACACCGGGCGATTGATCCTCGGGTCGGTTGGTCAAGGGGCGCGTTGACCAACCCGGCCGACCGCGCGCTCCTGGGCCCGGGGTGCGGTTTCGTACGGTGTCGGCGTCAGGCCGCGACGGCCGACTTCGCGTCGGCCTCGGTCCCCGCCTCGTGCCCGACGGCGGTCCCGGGCTGCTTGCGCATGCCCTTCAGCAGTACGACCAGGCCCGCCGCGACACCGACACCGGCCGCGATCGCCACCACGTAGAGCAGCGGATTGCCGATCAGCGGGACCACGAAGATGCCGCCGTGCGGGGCGCGCAGAGTGTTGTCGAAGGCCATCGTCAGCGCGCCGGTGACCGCGCCACCCGCCATGGAGGCCGGGATGACCCGCAGAGGGTCGGCCGCCGCGAACGGGATCGCGCCCTCGGTGATGAAGGAGGCCCCAAGCACCCAGGCGGCCTTGCCGTTCTCCCGCTCGGTCCTGGTGAAGAGCTTGCCGCGCACTGTGGTGGCGAGCGCCATCGCGAGGGGCGGAACCATGCCCGCGGCCATCACGGCGGCCATGACCTTGAGGTTGCCGTCGCTCGCTTCGGCGGAGAGGCCGCCGATGGCGAACGTGTAGGCGACCTTGTTGAAGGGACCGCCGAGGTCGAAGGTCATCATGAGGCCGAGGACGATGCCCAGGACGATCGCGTTGCTGCCGTTGAGCCCGGACAGCCAGTCGGTCAGCGCCGACTGCAGCTTGGCGATGGGTTCGCCGACCACCAGGAACATCAGGAAGCCGACGACGGTCGACGACAGCAGCGGGATCACGACGACCGGCATGATCCCGCGCAGGGCGGCCGGAACGCGCACCTTCTTGATGGCCATGACGACCGCGCCGGCGAGGAGACCCGCCACCAGGCCACCGAGAAACCCGGCCTTGATCGTCACGGCGATCGAGCCGCCGACGAAACCGGGCACGAGTCCGGGCCGGTCGGCCATTCCGTACGCGATGTATCCGGCGAGCACCGGGATCAGGAAGCCGAAGGCGAGCCCGCCGATCTGGAACAGCAGCGCCGCCCAGCTGGTGTGGTCGCCCCACGCGAAGTGCTCCATCACGGAAGGCGCTTTGTCGATCTGGTAGCCGCCGATGGCGAACCCGAGAGCGATCAGCAGACCGCCGGCCGCGACGAACGGCACCATGTAGCTGACGCCGGACATCAGCCACTTGCGCAGCTTGGCACCGTACCCCTCCCCCGCCTCCCCCGACTTCTCGACCGGGCTGCCCTTCGCGGGTGCGGTGGAGAGGTCGCCGCGGGCTGCTTTCTGCCGGGCTTCGGCGATGAGTTCCAGTGGGCGGTTGACGCCCGCCTTCACTCCGACGTCCACCGTCGGCTTCCCGGCGAACCGCTCGCGGTCCCGTACCGGCACGTCGTGCGCGAAGATCACCGCGTCGGCGGCGGCGATGACGGCGGGGTCGAGACGGGTGAATCCTGAGGATCCCTGGGGCTCGACGGTGAGCTGGACCCCGTCCCGGTTGCCGGCCTGCTCCAGGGCTTCGGCGGCCATGTAGGTGTGCGCGATGCCGGTGGGGCAGGAGGTGACGGCGACGATACGGAACGGCTCGGCCGCCCCCGCATCGAGAGGCGCCTCCCCAGCGGAAGGAACCTCCGCATCGGAAGGCGCCTCCGCTGCGGAAGGAGCCTCGCCGACGGGGGAAGTCTCCTGGGCGGGAGGTGCTGCGGAGGTCGGCGTCGGGGCGGCCGGGGGTGCCGTGGAGGCCGGAGCCGCGCTCGCCGCCTCCGGCGCTGCGTCCCCACGGATCAGCGCGGCGGCCGACTCCGCGTCGCCCGCCGCCCGCAGCGCGTCCCTGAATGCGGCGTTCATCAGGTGTCGCGCCAGGCTGGAGAGAATCGTCAGGTGCGCGTCGTCCGCGCCGGCCGGGGCCGCGATGAGGAAGATCAGGTCGGCCGGGCCGTCGGGGGCGCCGAAGTCGACCCCGGCGGTGCTGCGGCCGAAAGCCAGCGTGGGCTCGGTGACGTGTGCGCTGCGGCAGTGCGGGATGCCGATGCCGCCCTCCAGGCCGGTGGGCATCTGCGCCTCGCGGGCGGCGACGTCGGCGAGGAAAGCGTCCAGGTCGGTGACCCGGCCGAGCCCCGCCATCCGGGCGGCCAGCGCTCGGGCCGCCTCCTGCTTGCTCTCGGCGGCCAGGTCGAGGTCGACCAGGTCCACGGTGATCATCTGGCTCATCGCGGGCTCCTTCGCACGGATGCGGAATCGGGGAAGGCAGGGAGGGGAGCGGGGGTGCGGGCCGGGCGCACAGGAGCACTCACTGCGCCTGCGGTACCCGCGCTTTGTGCTCTGGTCGCGCTCATCGCGCGTACTCCGCGGGTTGCGTCAGTACGCGGTCCAGGGGGATGTCGGCCGTGACCGTCACGCCCGCGGGGTCCAGGTCGTCCGGGGTCGGCATCACGCTGCCCGGCAGCTGTACGGCCGCCGCACCGTGCGCCACCGCCGCCGCCAGCGCCCCGGGGCCTTCGCCGCCCGCCGCGAGGAACCCGGCGAGCGAGGCGTCCCCGGCGCCGACGTTGCTGCGTACCGCCTCCACGCGCGCGTGGCCGAAGTACGTACCGGAGTCGGCGACCAGGAGCTGGCCGTCGGCACCGAGGCTGGCGAGCACGGCGCGCGCGCCCCTCCCGCGCAGTTCCTCGGCCGCCCTGAGCGCCTGCCCAACCGTCTTGAGCGGACGCTCAACCGCCTCGGCGAGTTCCTCGACGTTCGGTTTGACCACGTCGGGGCGTTCGCGCAGGGCCGCGAGGAGGGAGGGTCCGGAGGTGTCGAGTGCGATACGGGCGCCCGCCTCGTGCGCGCGGGCGGCCAGGGCCGCGTACCACTGGGGTCCGAGCCCGCGCGGCAGGCTGCCGCAGCAGGCGATCCAGCTCGCGTCGGCCGAGTGCGCGCGTACCGCGGTCAGCAGTGCCTCCGACTCGGCGGCGGTCAGCTCGGGTCCGGTCGCGTTGATCTTGGTGAGGGTGCCGTCGGGTTCGGCGACGGCGATGTTGGAGCGGGTCTGCCCGGTCACCGGGACGGGTGCCACCTCGATGCCCTCGGCGCCCAGGAGTTCGGCGACCAGTGCACCGGGTGCGCCGCCCAGCGGGAGGACGGCGAGTGTGCGGTGACCGGCCGCGGCGACCGCACGCGAGACATTGACGCCCTTGCCGCCCGGATCCATCCGGTCGCAGGTCGCGCGCAGGACTTCGCCGCGCATGAGGGCGGGGACCTCGTAGGTGCGGTCCAGGCTGGGGTTGGGGGTGACGGTGAGGATCATGGGGCTCGCACTCGTTTCGGGCGCACCGGGCCGGCCGGTCGCGCCGGGTCGTTCCATCGCACCGGGCCGGTCCACAGCACCGGATCGGTCTGGCACCCCGGGTGGGTGGGCCGCGCGGGACCGGTCGGTCGTGCCGAAGCGTTCACCTCTGCGGGGCTGTTCAGACACGTCGGACCTCCGTTCCGGCCGCTTCGATGGCGGCGGCGTCCGCCGCGCTCAGTCCCGTGTCGGTGATCAGCAGGTCCACATCCGTCAGGCTGCCGAACCGCGCGAAGTGCTCCTGACCGTGCTTCGCCGAGTCGGCGAGCATGACGACCCGGCGCCCCGCGGCGATCACCGCCCGCTTCACGGCGGCTTCGGCGAGGTCAGGAGTGGTGAGGCCGTGGGCGAGGGAGAAGCCGTTGGCGCCGAGGAAGACGACGTCGGCGCGGATCTCTCCGTACGCCCGCAGCGCCCAGGCGTCGACGGCCGCGCGCGTGCGGTGGCGGACCCGCCCCCCGACGAGGTGCAGATCGATGCCGGGGTGGTCGGCGAGGCGGGCGGCGACCGGCAGCGAGTGCGTGACGACGGTCAGGCCGCGCTCCAACGGGAAGGCGGCGGCCAGCCGGGCGGCGGTGGAGCCCGCGTCGAGCGCGACGCTGCCCTCGTCGGGCAGTTCGCCGGTCGCGGCCCGCGCGATGCGGTCCTTCTCGTCGGCGGCGGTGGACTCGCGTTCGGCGAGGTCGGGCTCGAAGTCGAGCCGTCCGGCGGGAATGGCGCCGCCGTGCACGCGTCGCAGCAGGCCGGCCCTGTCGAGGGCCTTGAGGTCGCGCCGTACGGTCTCGGCGGTCACCTGGAAGGTGTCCGCGAGGGAGAGCACATCGACCCGGCCGCCCTCGCGGGCGAGACGGAGGATCTCCTGCTGACGCTCCGGTGCGTACATGTGGCTTTACGTCCGTTCCGTGCCCGACCCTGTGGATTACACGCCAGAGTATGCCTACGACTGCCGCAAGTAAACTCATTCGGGCATCCGCCGCAACGGGTCGGGCAGCAGAAAGGGTGGGGGCCCGTGCCGGTCCGTCTCCGGACCGGCACGGGCCCCCACCCTCCCGCGGTACGTCGCTCACACAGTCAGCGCCGCTTCCTTCTCCCCGGCTATCGCACCGGGTCCGGTGCGCGCGCCGGGTACGTCGAATCCGCCGGGTACGTCGCCCGCGCCCCCCGCACCGGTCGGCGCGTCCGGCCCGCCCTCACTCCGTGCCGTCTTCCTGGGCAGCGCGAACATCAGCAGGAAGATCACGACCATGACGCCCACGACCCAGCCCATCGCGTGCTGGAAGGCCTCCGCGTAGGCGGTGGGCACCGCGCTCTGCGCACCCCGGGCCGCCTCGGCCTTGTCGTCGACGAGCCCGAAGAAGACCACCGACACCAGACCGATGCCGAACGCGTTGCCCGTCTGCCCGGTCGTGTTGATCAGTCCGGACGCCGAGCCCGCGTGCTCCTTGGGCACCTCGGAGAGCACCGCGTCCGTCAGCGGCGCCACGATCAGCCCCATGCCGAGGCCCATCACGATCAGCGGCAGCGCCATCTGCCAGGAGGTGATGTCCGCGCCGAAGTGTCGCGCTTCGAAGATGTACAGCAGCATGCCGACCGCCATCGTCAGCGCACCCGCCTGCAGCACCTTGCGCCCGAAGCGAGGGACCAGTTTCTGTACGGAGAGGCCGGCGGCCACCGACACGGCGATCGAGAACGGGATGCCGGTGACACCCGCACGCAGCGCGCTCCAGCCGAGGCCGATCTGCATGTACAGCGTCCACACCATGAAGAAGATGCCGCTGAAGACGCCGAAGGTGAGCTGCACGGCGATGCCCGCGGCGAAGCTCTTCACCCTGAACAGCGACAGTTCGACCAACGGTGAGCCGTCCCTGCGCGTCTTCGCCTTCTCGTACGCGACGAAGATCGCGAGCACGCCCAGGCTGCAGGCCATGGACACGTAGCCCCACACCGGCCAGTCCAGCTCGCGGCCCCGGATCAGGGGGTAGATCAGCGCGAGGAGGGCGAGGGTCACCAGGCCGACGCCCGGCAGGTCCAGGCGCAGCGCCCGGGGTGCCTTGGACTCGGTGATGAACTTGTGGCCGAGGATCAGGCCCGCGATACCGACCGGCAAGTTGATCAGGAAGATCGGCCGCCATTCCAGACCGAAGAGGTTCCACTCGGTGAGCAGCGCGCCGAGCAGCGGACCCATCACCGCGCCGAGGCCGACGATCGCGCCGAACAGGCCGAAAACCTTGCCGCGTTCGTGGGCGGGGAACGTGGCGTGCACGATGGAGAGCACCTGCGGGACCATCAGGGCCGCCGTCGCCCCCTGGAGGATGCGCGCGGCGACCAGGATGTCGGGGTTCGCGGCGAAGCCGCAGAGCGCCGAGGCGACGGTGAAGCCGCCGATGCCGATGAGGAACAGCCGTTTCCGGCCGTAGATGTCACCGAGCCGGCCGCCCGTGATGAGACCGGCGGCGAACGCGAGGGCGTAACCGGCGGTGATCCACTGGATCGCGCTGAAGGACGCACCGAGGCTGCCCTGGATGCTGGGGATCGCGATGTTGACGATCGTGACGTCAACAAGGTCCATGAAGGCGGCGGTCATCACGATGGCGAGCGCGAACCAGCGGCGGCGGTCGGCGGGTGCGCTGCCCGACGGGGCGGGCCCGGCGGCGGAAGCGGGGGTGGGAGTGACGGCGGAAGCGGCGACGGCGGGTATCGGAGACCCTGCGGGGGTCTCCGACGGAGGTGCTGGAGTCATGCCGACGACATTAGTCCCTATATAGGACACAGAATGGCCCACATCGCGCGCATCCTTGACGTCATGACCGACACACCGGCACGGCTGCTGCAACTGCTCTCGCTGCTCCAGACCCCCCGCGAATGGCCGGGCAGCGAACTCGCGACCCGGCTCGACGTCTCGCGCCGCACGGTGCGCAGGGACATCGACCGGCTCCGCGACCTGGGCTATCCCGTCCAGGCGTCGATGGGTGCGGAGGGCGGGTACCGCCTGGTGGCGGGCAAGGCGATGCCCCCACTGGTTCTCGACGACGACGAGGCGGTGGCCATCGCGGTGGGGCTGCGGGCCGGGGCCGGGCACGCCGTGGAGGGCATAGAGGAGGCGTCGGTACGGGCGCTGGCCAAGCTGGAACAGGTGCTGCCGTCACGGCTGCGCCACCAGGTGGCCGCGCTCCAGGCCGCCACGGTCCCGCTGACCGACGGCGACGGCGCGAGCATCGACCCGCGGACACTGACCGTGATGGCGGGAGCGGCGGCCGGCCAGGAGCGGCTGCGGTTCGGCTACCGCTCGGGCGACGGTACGGCGTCCAAGCGCCTCGTCGAGCCGCACCGCCTGGTCAGCACGGGGCGCCGGTGGTACCTGGTGGCCTACGACATCGACCGCGAGGACTGGCGCACTTTCCGGGTGGACCGGGTCGGCGAACCCTTCGCGACGGGTGCGCGGTTCGTGCCGCGCGGGGTGCCGACGGGCAACGCGGCGGACTTCCTGCGGCAGTCGATGCACAGGATGGGTGACGGGCGACCGGAGTCGTACCGTCTCGTGGCGACGTTCGACGCGTCGGCGGAGTTCGTGGCGGCGCGGCTGCCTGCCTCGCTGGGGGCGCCGGTGGCGACCGGCGACGAGAGCTGCCGGCTGGAGACGGACTTCGGGGATTCGGTGGAGTGGCTGGGGGTGCGGCTGGCCATGGTGGGCTGCGAGTTCGCCGTTCAGGAGCCGCCGGAACTGGTGGACTGCCTGGCGGCGCTGGGCGACAGGATCAGCCGCGCGGTCACCAGACGGGAGGGATGAGCCAAGGGCTGAACCCCTGCCCTGCCCGCACGGCAGTTGGGGGTGATCCCTTGCCCTCTACGGTGTTACGGGGCCACCCCATTGCCCGTACGGCAATTGCTCGCACCCCGGCCAGTCCGGCGCCGGGGCGCCTTGCACCGGAGAGGATGCGGCAACCTGACGGACCCCGCGTCCCGGATCCGCCCCTGCCGCCGCAGCAGTCGCCGGTTACGCCGCCGCGTCGAAGCCCGTGTCGCGGGCCATCTTCTTGAGCTCCAGCAGGGCGTGCTTCTCTATCTGCCGGATGCGCTCGCGGGTCAGCCCGTGCTCCTTGCCGACCTCGGTAAGCGTGCGCTCCCGGCCGTCTTCGATGCCGTACCGCATGCGGATGATCGACGCCGTGCGCTCGTCGAGCTTCCCGATGAGGTCTTCGAGCTCCTCGCTGCGCAGCATGGACAGCACCGACTGCTCGGGCGAGACCGCGGAGGTGTCCTCCAGCAGGTCGCCGAACTGCGTGTCACCGCCGTCGTCGACCGGCATGTTCAGCGAGACGGGGTCACGCGCCCAGTCCAGCACGTCGCTGACGCGCTGCGGCTTTGAGTCGAGCTCGCGCGCGATCTCCTCGTGCTCGGGGTCGCGCCCGTTCTCCCGGTTGAACTCGCGCTGCACGCGCCGGATCCGGCCCAGCTCCTCCACGAGGTGGACGGGCAGGCGGATGGTGCGTGACTGGTCGGCGATGGAGCGGGTGATGGCCTGGCGGATCCACCAGGTCGCGTACGTGGAGAACTTGAAGCCCTTGGCGTAGTCGAACTTCTCGACCGCGCGCACCAGGCCGGCGTTCCCCTCCTGGATGAGGTCGAGCAGCGGCAGGCCACTGCGCGGGTAGCGTCGGGCGACGGCGACGACAAGGCGGAGGTTGGACCGGATGAACAGGTCCTTGGCGCGCTCACCCGCCTCGTACAGCGCCTCCAGCTCCTCGCGGGAGGCACCCGCGGCTTCGGAGTCCGCGATCTCGCCGTCGAGGATCTGGCGTGCGTACACACCGGCCTCGATGGTCTGGGACAGCTCCACTTCCTTGGCGGCGTCGAGCAGCGGCGTCCGTGCGATCTCGTCGAGGTACATGCCGACCAGGTCGCGGTCGGCGATCTCCCCGCCTACGGCGCGAAGGCTGCTGGCCCGGGTCGATCCGGTCGATGACCGACGGGCGACGGCACGGGTTGCCATGCTTGGTGCTCCCTTGCGTGAGTAGGTCGCGTGTGGTGTGACTGTGGCTGCCGGGACACCTTCCGGGTTCCCCGCTTCCAATGGATCCAACGGTTGGAATCGGGACAGAATTCCCCGCACCCGCGCTCAATTTCCTGATCTTGCAGTACCCTGTCGCCCCACCGCGGCGGACTCTTGCCCTACATCACCACAGAAACGCAGGTCAGCCCGGGTGTGGCGGCGTTGCCGACGGAGCTCGCAGAGTTCTACAGCCACTTCATCGCCGAGGCCTCGATCACGTCCGCCACAGCCACTTCACGCCCGACGAGCGTCGTCCGCGGCTGCCCTCCCACCCTGAAGACGGCCCCGGCCGGCCGATGGTTGCTCGCGATGTCCGGACTGCCGGGGTGGGGCCCGTCCCGCGTCCTAGGTCTGCAGCCCGTTACGGAGCGCGCGCCGGCCGCCTACTGTCCGCCGCATGGACACCACCGGCATCCACGACGAGGCCCTGGCTCGCCTGCACTGCTCGGGTCCGGAGCGGCTCGGCCGGCTCTCCAACCACGCGCCGATGGCCGTCGAGGCGCTCGCCGCCCGCGGCCGGGCCGCCGCCGTGCACCACTGGCTCGACCTCTACGCCCGCAAGCTGGAGGACTTCCCCGCCGGCCACGCGCGCGTGACGCACGCGAACTGGCCGCAGGCGCTGGGGGACCCGCGCCGGGCCGCCGACTGGATCGCGTACTTCCGTGAGCTGCTCGCGCAGCGGCCCTGGCGCGACGTCCTCGCCGAATGGTGGCCGCGGCTGCTGCCCGGCATGTACGGCGGTTCCACGCACCCGGTGATCCGGGTCGGCCACGCGGTGCGCGGCCTGCTCGCGGGAGGCGGAGGCGACGCGGAGACCGTCGATGCCACCGCGCCCCGGCTGGTCGAGCTCGCCCACGGCCTCGGCTACTGGGCCGCCCGCCACCACCCCGCCCCTGCGGTCCTCCCCCTGCCCGAAGCGGCCGACGCCGTTCGTGCCCTGCACGCGGTACCGCCCATCGGTGTACGGACGGAGGCTTCCCGGAGCGCCTCGCGCGCGTCACGCACATGCCCGGGTGGGCGGCGTCGCCGGTGACGGTGTTTCACGCCGTCGAGCTGACCGGGCCAACGACCTGAGGGCGTGCCCGCCGGGGGCGCAGGGCGTGCGCGCTCGGCACACCGGGTCAGTCTAGTTTAATCTTCAAGTAGATGGCCTTACAGTGGAATGCATGAGCACCGACAAGAACGCGACCCGCACAGATGCGCCCCCGGCCGGGCCGCGCTGGCTCAACGACGAGGAGCAGCGGGTCTGGCGCGCCTACGTCCACGCCACCACCCTCCTCGACGACACCCTGGACCGCCAGCTTCAGCGCGACGCGGGCATGCCGCACGTCTACTACGGCCTGCTCGTACAGCTCGCCCAGGCCCCGGGCCGCAAGCTGCGGATGACCGAGCTGGCGAAGAACGCAAAGATCACGCGCTCCCGGCTCTCGCACGCGGTCGCCCGGCTGGAGAAGAACGGCTGGGTACGCCGCCAGGACTGCCCCTCCGACAAGCGTGGACAGAACGCTTTCCTCACCGAGGAGGGCTACCGCATCCTCGTGCAGGCGGCCCCCGGGCACGTGGAACTCGTACGCAGGGCGATGTTCGACCGGCTGAGCTCCGGGCAGGTGCGGCAGCTCGGCGAGATCATGTGCACGATCGCCGACGGCCTGGAGCCGACGGGCACGGGCGCGGATCTGCCCTGGCTCCGCTGAGGCCGCGACTCCTCGGCGGAACCGGGGCAGCTCCCGGACAGGTACAGGTCAGTGCGCGACCACCGGGATCCTCAGCTCGTCCTCGGCGTCCTGACCGTCGCCGGAGGCCACCGGGTGCGTGCCCGGCCGTCCGGTGTTGATCAGCGTCAGCGCGATGCCGGCCGAGACGACGAGGATGCCGACGGCCCACCAAATGGCACTGGCATAGCCGTGCACCATTGCCTGCGCCCGGAGCAGCTGCTCGCTGGTGGCGCCGGCCGCGTGGGCGGCGACGTACGCGGTGGTGGCACTGGCCGCGATGGTGTTCAGCAGGGCGGTGCCGATCGCGCCGCCCACCTGCTGCGAGGTGTTGACCATGGCGGAGGCGACTCCGGCGTCCCGCGCCTCGACGCCGTGCGTGGCCAGCGACATGGCGGGCATGAACGCCGTACCCATGCCGAGGCCCAGCAGCAGCTGCGCGGGCAGGATCAGTCCGGCGTACGAGGAGCCGATCTCCAGCTGCGTGAGCAGCAGCATGCCGAGCGCGGCGGTCAGGAAGCCCGGCCCCATCAGCAGGCGCGGCGGCACCCGGGTCATCAGGCGGGCGCCGATCTGGGTGGAGCCCGTGATCATGCCGACGATCATCGGCAGGAACGCGAAGCCGGTCATGACCGGCGAGTACCCCTTGACGATCTGGAGGTAGTACGTCAGGAACAGGAACAGCCCGAACATCGAGATGACGGCGAGTCCGAGCGAGAGGTAGACCCCGCCCCGGTTGCGCTCCAGCAGGACTCGCAGCGGCAGCAGCGGGTGCTTGACCTTGGCTTCGACGGCCACGAAGGCGGCCAGCAGGACGACAGCGGCGGCGAACGTCCCGAGGGTCATCGTGGCCGTCCAGCCGTCCGCCTCGGTCTCGGCGAGCGTGAAGGCGTACACGAGGGCCACGAGGCCGGCCGTGGACAGCAGTACGCCGGGGATGTCCAGCGGGGAGCGGTTGCGGCCACCGGCGGGCTCGCGGACGACGAAGTACGCGCCGACGCCGGCGACGACCGCGAAGGGGATGTTGACGAAGAAGGTCCAGCGCCAGTTCAGGTACTCGGTGAGGAAACCGCCCAGGATGAGGCCGACCGCACCGCCGCCGCCCGCGATGGCGCCGAAGATGCCGAACGCCTTGGCGCGCTCCTTGCCGTCGGTGAACGTCACGGCCAGCAGGGAGAGCGCGGCGGGTGCCAGCAGGGCGCCGAAGACGCCTTGGAGGGCGCGCGAGCCGAGCATCATCGCCTCACCGGACGCGGCGCCGCCGAGCGCGGAGGCCGCAGCAAAACCGGCCAGGCCGATGACGAAGACGCGCTTGCGGCCCCACAGGTCGGCGAGCCGTCCGCCGAAGAGGAGCAGCCCGCCGAAGGCGAGCGCGTAGGCGGTGATGACCCACTGGCGGTTGGCGTCGGAGATGCCGAGGTCCTGCTGCGCGGAGGGCAGCGCGATGTTCACGATCGTGGCGTCGAGCACCACCATCAGCTGCGCGAGCGCGATGAAGACGAGCGCTTTCCAGCGGTTCGGATCCGGTATCGCGGTCCCCGTCTTCGACAGGGGAAGGTCTGTTTTTGGCATGGGAGTGGCCACCTAGGAAGTTAAAGACAGAAAAAAGGGACGGTTGCCGCGTCGGTGAGGGCGCGGGAGGTCGTGCTTCTACTGGGGTCGGCGGAGGTCTTCGAGGGTTGCCGCACAGCCGGGAAGTGCGGAGCGTGCGGGAGCTTCGAGGCCGTCGAGGAACAATTGCAGGTGGCGGTGGACGAACTGGTCGAAGTCCACGCATCCGCTGCCGGGCAGTGGGCGGGTGAGCTGGGACAGCGCCACCATGAGGTCTCCGACGGCGACGTCGGCACGGAGGCGGCCGGCCTTGCGGGCCCGGCCCATGAGGTCCTCGACGGCCACTTCGAGGCGCTCGCGTCCGGCGAGCAGGTCCGCGTGCTGGGCGTCGAAGCCCTCGGCGAGCATGGGGCACAGCGCCCCGATCCGCTCGTCGGCGGCCTCGTGCACGAAGCGCCGCAGCGCCCCGAAGGCGTCGCCCCGCTCCTCGGCGATCTCCATGACCGCGGACTCGGCGATCTCCGCCGTGCGGGACAGCACGGACACCACGACCTCGTGGACGAGGTCCTTGCGGTCGGGGAAGTGCCGGTAGAGCGTGGCGTTGCCGACGACCGCCCGGCGGGCGATCTCGTCGAGCGGCACGTCGGGCCCGAACTCGACGAGCATCTCGCGCGCCGCGCTGACGATGCGCTCCCGATTGCGCAGCGCGTCGGCGCGCGGACGCCCCCCGCGCCTCCGCGCGACGGACGCACCGCTCCGCGCCTCCCCGCACGCGCCGCTGCGCGCGGCAGAGGTACCGGCTTCGCTGATGGCCACGACTCTCCTTCCGACTGCCGCTCCCGTACGGGACGTGTAACGGCCCGCGCAGAAACGGGGACGTCTTCCCCGTTTCCCGCGGTCTCACCTACAAACGGGGAGACGCTCCCCGTTTATTTCCACCTGGCACTCCTGGGTTTCTGTGACCCGCATCACACGAACCGCGTCCGGAAACCCACCATCGGCCCACCCAACGCGCGCCGTCGCGCCACCCGCCGGAGGGTGGGCGAACAGGAGCAGTCGAGACTGTCCGGGACGGCACGGACGGGGCTGCGCGGAGCGGAAGGCGACCTCGATGCAGCACCCCCGCCCCCGCCCCGACATACCCGACGGCCCCCACCCGCCCCCCGCGCCCCATGCCGCCCCGTCCCGGGAACCCCGCACCGACCGCCGCACCCGTCGCTCACCTCGCCCGCGTCACCCCCGCGCTCTCAGCGCCCTGACCGCCGTGGCCCTCGCCACCGTGGCCACCGCGAGCACTCCCCTCGCCGACTCCGGCCGCGCCTCCTGGGGCCCCTCCGGAAACCCACGCGCCGCCGACACCGCCGACGCGCCTGGCCTGCTCCACGCGAAAACGGAACCCGCGGGCCCGCCCGGCTCCCTCGAAGCGGCCGAGGCAGCGGCCCGGCCGTGCCGTCTCACCGGCACCCGGGGCATCCAGATGTCGGAGGGCATGCCCACACCCTCCGGCTACTCCCGCTCGACCGGCGAGGTGCGGGCCCTCAACCTGATGATCGACTTTCCGGATGCCCCGGGGCAGGGCAGCGCGCTCGACCGCTTCCAGGAGTTCGCACCGCAGACCGCCGCCTGGTTCGACGCCAGCAGTTACGGCCGCCTGCGCTACGTTCCCGAGGCCCCGGTCACCGAGTGGCTGCGCATGCCGTTGGCCTTCTCCGAGTACGGGATAGAGCGCGGCGCGCCCTTCGAGCCCGGCTATCAGCAGCTCGTCCGGGACATCGTGTCCCTGGCCGACCCCCAGGTCGACTTCTCCGCCTACGACTTGGTGAACATCCTGGTCACCCCGAACGCCGGCCCCTCGGCCCTCGACACGGTCCTGTCGGTCACCTTCTCCGGCAACCACGAGGCCCCCGTAGCCGACGGCGTCCCGCTCGCCAACACGTCGTTCGTCTACAGCCGGCAGGACGACGGGTCCGGTTCGTACGCCGAAACCGGCTTCCGCGTCCTGCCCCACGAGAACGGTCACGTCTTCGGCCTGCCCGACCTCTACACCGAGGACGGCGGCGGCTCGGTCGGGCACTGGGACATCATGTCCGAGGACTGGGGCGCCAACAACGACATGCTCGGCTGGCACAAATGGAAGCTGGGCTGGTTGGACAGCCGTCAGATCGGCTGCGCCGCCCGGGGCGGCACCACCGACCTCACCCTGGCCCCGCTCGCCTCCCCCGCCGACGGCCGCAAGCTCGCCTTCGTCCCCCTCACTCCCAAGACCGGCTACGCCGTCGAGGTCCGCACCCGCGCCGGCAACGACGAGGCCGTCTGCAAGCCCGGCGTCCTCATCTACCGCGTCGATGCCGACGTCGACACCGGAAACGGCCCCATCACCGTCGCCGACCACACCCCGGGCAGCGCCGGCTGCACCCGCCGCCCCAACGTCCACCTCGAACTCTCCGACGCCACCTTCACCCCCGGCGCCTCCTTCATCGACGCCGCACGCGGCGTCCGCATCGACGTCCTGGACCGCGACCACTCCGGCAACCACCGCATCCGCATCACCCGCCCCTGACCCCAGGTACACCCCCACCCCCGCAACGCCCTCCCCTTCGAGCGAGCCGCCCCGTCCATCCGCTAACCTGTCCTGAGCTGTCCCCAGGGGCAGTGTCGCCTCCGTAGCTCAGGGGATAGAGCACAGCTCTCCTAAAGCTGGTGTCGCAGGTTCGAATCCTGCCGGGGGCACAGCGAGAGGGGCCGGTACCCGGGGTGTGATTCCCGGGTACCGGCCCTTCGCTGTACTGTCCTTCGCTGTACTGGCCCTTCGGCATGATCGCGACCACGCCACTCACGCCCCGCCGGGCGGCGGCCGGCCCGTGCACGATTGCGGGCCGGGCCCCCGAAGCCGTGGGTTACGAAGCCCTGCGCACCGCAGCCGCCTTGCGGGCCGCGGCCATCTCCGCCGACTCTCGGCGTCCGCGCGAGGGGGCCGGGGAGCGGCGGGCGCGCGGAGCACGGGTGCGCGTCTCCTCCGGGGCGGAGGACTTCGGGGCGCGGACCGGTACGCCCGACGGCGCCTGGGCGCCGGTGATCCGGCTCAGTTCCGCGTCGCCGGAGCGGACGGCAGCGGTCTGCGGGTGGATGCCGGCTTCGCGCATCAGCCGGTGCAGGTCGCGGCGCTGGCCGGGGGTGACCAGGGTGACGACGCGTCCGGACTCACCCGCGCGGGCGGTGCGTCCGCCGCGGTGCAGGTAGTCCTTGGGGTCGGTCGGGGGATCGACATTGACGACGAGGTCGAGGTTGTCGACGTGAATGCCGCGCGCGGCGACGTTCGTGGCCACGAGGACGTTGACCTCGCCGGTCTTGAAGCGGTCGAGAGTACGGGTGCGCAAGGGCTGCGACTTGCCGCCGTGCAGGGCCGCCGCGCGTACCCCGGCGTCCTGAAGGTCCTTGGTGAGGCGGTCGACGGCGTGCTTGGTGTCCAGGAACATCAGGACGCGGCCGTCGCGGGCCGCGATCTCGATGGTGGTGGCGTGCTTGTCCGCGCCGTGCACTTCGAGGACGTGGTGCTCCATCGTGGTGACCGCGCCCGCCGACGGGTCCACGGAGTGGACGACCGGGTCGGTGAGGAACGTACGCACCAATTTGTCGACATTGCGGTCGAGGGTGGCGGAGAAGAGCATCGTCTGGCCGTCCTCCCTGACCTGCTGGAGCAGTTCGGTGACGTCCGGCATGAAACCCATGTCGCCCATCTGGTCCGCTTCGTCGAGGACCGTGATGCGCACCTGGTCCAGGCGGCAGTCGCGGCGCTCGATGAGGTCCTTGAGACGGCCGGGGGTGGCGACGACGACGTCAGATCCGCGGCGGAGCGCGGAGGACTGCCGGCCGATCGACATGCCGCCGACCACGGTGGCGATGCTGAGGTTCAGGGTCTTCGCGTACGGCGTGAGCGCGTCCGTCACCTGCTGCGCCAGCTCTCGCGTCGGTACGAGGACGAGCGCGAGCGGCAGCTTGGGCTGGGCGCGCCTGCCGTACGCGGCCGTACGGGTGAGCAGCGCGAGGCCGAAGGCGAGGGTCTTGCCCGAGCCGGTACGGCCACGGCCGAGGACGTCGCGTCCGGCGAGGGCGTTGGGGAGGGTCGCGGCCTGGATCGGGAAGGGCTCGGTGACGCCTTCGGCGACCAGTGCCCGCTGCACGCTGTCCGGCATGTCGAGTTCGGCGAAGTCCGTGACCGGGGGCAGTGCGGGGGTGACGGAGACCGGAGGGGCGAACTCGCCCTTCAGCGGCACCGGACGGCGCGACCGGCCGCCACCACCGCTGCTGCCACCGGTGCGGTTGCCGCCACGACCGCCGACGCCCGCGGCAGCACGTGTGCCGCTCCCGCCGCCGCTCTTCTTGCCTGCGCTGGTGTCACGGTTACCGCCGAAGCGGGCGTAGTTCGTACTCACGGAGATTCCTCCTCGATACGGCACGCATCGAGGAAAAGCCGGTCCCGCCGGGCGGGCCGCATTTCAAGAACGAGCCGAAATGAATTAAAAACAAAAAGTAGGTCCGGTTCGTATGAACAACGAACGGACCCGTTTGATTCCCTCAGGCGCAAAAACGGGCTGGGACCTGCACCCGAGGTGCAGGTCCCAGCCGCGCTGTCACCGCTGATCAGGCACGAAGCCGATGATCAGGCGGGGGTGATGTTCTCCGCCTGCGGGCCCTTCTGGCCCTGCGTGACGTCGAAGTTCACCTTCTGGCCTTCCTGGAGCTCACGGAAGCCAGAGGTGGCGATGTTCGAGTAGTGGGCGAAGACGTCGGCGCCGCCGCCGTCCTGCTCAATGAAGCCGAAGCCCTTTTCCGAGTTGAACCACTTCACGGTGCCAGTAGCCATGTCAAATCTCCTTCGGGGTGAAAACCCGGGGAACACACACTGTGCATGTCCCACGTCGCGCGATGATGACCCCGTCCGGGAGAAAAGCACCGGAAATACAAAAGAAAAGTGCGCCCAACGGAGACGAATGTGACGAATCCGAGGAGAGCACTTGTAAGTCTTTTCGGGAACCACAACTGCAACTACGAAAACCGTAGCATGCCGCGAGCCTCTCGGCACGGCGAGAAATGAAGAAGTTCGTCCACGCCTCGTCACCCCGCGGAGTGCGCGGATGAATGTACCCCCGAGTGCGCGAACCTAACCTCCTTCGCCGCACCGATGTGGCGGGGACGCCCGGAACGCACGGGGCGCGGGTGACGTGCGTACGTCACCCACGCCCCCGCCCCCGCCCCGACCGGGTCACCCCAGCCGGGTCAGCTTCGCTCCGATGCCCGGCTCCGCCAGGTCGCTCTGCAACGCCACCGGCGCCCGGACCTGCCCCGGACCGGTACCGACCGTGACCTCGCCGACCACGTCGCCCTTCTTGCCGGTGTGCGGCACGGACTTGCCGGCCGCGGCGCCGATCGCCAGGTCGACCTTCAGCCCCGGCCAGCCCACCGCCTTGAGGTCCTTCGTCGCGACGACCTGCGTCCTGCCGCCGAGCCCGTCGTCCACGTATCCGACGACGTCGCCCTTCTTGACGACCGTCGCCGACGTGACGGCCTCCTGGGCCTTCTGGATCAGCTTCAGGCTGTCGAAGATCGCCTTGTCGAGCTTGTCGTCCAGCACGGCCCCGCTGGTCTGATGCATCACCGCGCCGATGATCCTGCGCGTCTCGCCGTCGACGACCGTGCTCGCCGTGAACAGCAGGTTGCCGCCCGCCGGCGTCGTCGAGCCGGTCTTGATGCCGTTGACACCCGGCTTCAGCAGGATCTTGTTGTTGTTGTAGATCTTCTTCGGCAGGCCCGGAATCTCGACTTCCGGCATGTCCACGATCTCGCGGAAGACGTCGTTCTTCATCACTGCCCGGCCCAGCTTGATCTGGTCGACCGGGGTGCTCACGGTGCCCGTGTCGAAACCGCTGGAGTCGGTGTACTTGGTGTTGGTCATGCCGAGGTCCTGGGCGGCGGCGTTCATCTTCTCCAGGAACTTCTCCTCCGAACCCGCGTCCCAGCGGCCCAGCAGCCGCGCCACGTTGTTGCCCGACGGGATCATCAGCATCATGAGCATCTGCCGCTGCGTGTACTCCTGACCCGCCTTGACCTGCGCCGTCGACTCGTCGCCCTTCTTGCCGTCGTCCTCGGCCTGCTGGTCGACCTTGATCTTCGGGCCGTTCTCCTTGCCCTTGATCGGGTGATCCCTGAGGATCACGTACGCCGTCATGACCTTCGCCACGCTCGCGATCGGCGCGGGTTTCTGCGGGCCCTCGGTGCCCAGGCTGCCGACACCCTCGACCTCGATGGCCGACTGCCCCTCGCCGGGCCACGGCATCTCGGTCCTGCCGCCTTCGAAGGTGTACGACGGCGTGGCGCTGAGCCCGAGCTCGGCGTCCGGCGGCGGACGCAGGAGCTGCACGGCCGCGAAGACGATCACCAGGAGCAGGAGCAGCGGCGTCCAGATCTTGACCCGGCGCACGGTCGTCCGTACCGGCGTCTCCGGCGGCGCGGGCTTGTTGGTCAGCTCGGCGAGCAGGTCGAGCGGCGGCTTGGGGGGCAGCGGCTGCTGCTTGGTCCGCTCGGCCTCCGGGAGCCCCGGGGCACCGGCTCCCGCACCGGCTCCCACGGCGGCTCCCGCACCGGCTGCCGGTCCGGGCCGCCGGTCCGCGGGACGCGCCTGCGCCCCCGTACGGGCCGCCGGACCGAGCTGCTGTCCGGTCCGGTCCGGCCGGGCCGGCTGCCCCGGCCGCGCGGCGGTCTCGCCGGGCCTGCGGGGTGGGCCGGCCGGTCGTTCGTCGGCGGGCTTGAGCGGTACGAACGTGCTGGTCCGCTCGACGTCCGACTCCGGCTCGGCTCGCGTTCCGCCCTTCGGGTCCTTGGCGGGGAGCTTGAGCATGGCCGTCGGCTGATCGACCTCCTCGGCTGCCGGAGCGGGCGGTACGGCCTTGAAGACAGCGGTGGCCTGATCGGTCCCGCCGTGGTCCTCCCCCGCGTCGGCGCCGTCACCGGCACTGCCGTCGGCGGAGTCGCCGCCCTTGGCGGGAGCGGGCTCGGCGGAGGCGCCGCCCTTGGTGCGAGCGGGCTCGGCGGAGTCGCCGCCCTTGGTGCGAGCGGGCTCGGCGGAGGCGGGTTCGGCAGCGGCGGGCTCGGCCGGCAGGTCCTCGGCCGGGACGTCCTCGGCGTCGAGAGCGTCGGCGTCGTCCGGGGCCGCGTCGTCCGCGGTCGCCGTTGCGTCCTCGTCCGGTTCGTCCGCCGTGGCCACCCAGGCGGCCACCGCCGCGCGAAGACGGGAGTCGTCGGGCTCGCCGGGCTCAGCGGGGCCGGAACCCTTCTCGGGTTCCGGGTCCGGTTCAGCTGATGCTCCGGGCGGTCCGTCATCACCGTCGGCGCCCACCGCCGTCCGCGCCCCCGCGGCGGAACCGGGTTCGGGTTCGGGCGCGGATCCGGGCTCCGACGCCTGGTCCGCCCGTACGTCCGGAACGGCTGCCGCGTCCGCAGAAGCGTCCGCTTCCGCGCTCACGGGGCCGTCCGCAGCCCCTTCCGTGGACTTCGCCGACCTCTCGCGGAACATCGCGAGCCGGGGATCGCGTTCGTTGTCAGCCGTCTCCCCCGACGACTTCCGCTGCTCCGACCTGCCGGGGGACTCGCCCGCCACCGATGCCTCCTGAACGCCAACACGCCGTGTACGGGGGCCGCCCCCCGCCTGTCCGATCCATGAACCAGTGTCCCGCTACGGGCACCGGACCCCTGTGCTAGACGAGAACGACATACCTACTGGTTCCCGTCCAAAGCACACAGGCACTCTCGACAGATGAATGTGAGAGGGGTCACCCTGTCATTCATCCACGCGGGGAGGCATGGATGGGCAGGAGCCGCAGAACAATTCCGGAGGAGCTTCTGTTGCTCGCTCTGGACCCGGCAACGGGTACCACAGCGCAGCCGCAGTCGCTCGACCTCGGCCTGGCCGGGGCACAGCTAGTGGAGCTGGCTCTGGCAGGACGGATAGCCCCTGACGGGGATCGTATCGCCGTGGTGATGCCACGGCCGACCGGAGATCCGACACTGGACTCCGCACTGGAACTGCTGCGCCGTCGCGGCAGCCCGGTTCGGGCGGTCCACTGGATCGGCGGGCCCCGGCTGGGGCTGCGCCAGATCTATCTCGCGCATCTGGAGCGCTGCGGCATGGTGCATGCCGTCTCGGGCCATATGTGCGGGGTCTTGCCGACGACTCGCTATCAGGCGACGGACACGGCAATCAGCCGGGACATCCGTGCCCGGCTGGACAGTGCGATCCGCACCGGCGTTCCGCCGGACCCGCGGACCGCGGCGCTCGCCGCGCTCGCTCACGCAGTGGGGCTCGGCAAGCACCTTTACCCCGGCAATGAGGGCCGGTCGTCCAGGTCCCGTCTGCGGGACCTGATTCGGCACGACCCGATGGGCGGACTCGTGGCGCACGCCGTGATGGACGTCCAGAACGGCGTGGCCGCACAGCCGCGTCGTGCCGCACCCGGCACCTCCGGCGCTCCGGGCAGTCCGGGCGGCGGCGGCAACGGAGGCGGCGGCACGCGTCAGCCGGCGCACCCGTCGGAGCGGGCGGCGTCACTGGCCATGCAGCAGCAGCCGCATCGCGGCAGCATGGCGAGGGCGGTCGCCCACTGACGCACCGCACACCGAACAGGCATTGACGCACCACCCGTTGCACACCGCCGCACCGTCGTCCCCCAGGGCCCGGTTCGGAAGCCGCACCCAGCGCGCGGGGCACGTGGACCGGCCGTCCGGAAGGAGGGCCGGTCCACGGCCCCGCGCGTGCGCGTTTTCGCGGCCCGTGCCGGTACGGACGCGTGCCCGTCGCCCCACCCTGTGTTGACGTTTACCAGCGCGCCCAAGCAAGTTGGTGGCAGTCTGCTGGTCAAGAGACAAGCGCAGCACGCAGCCGGAGGTGCAGTTCCGTGGCGTCCCCCAATGTCAATCCCACCGTCAGGCGACGCCGACTGGGTCAGGAGCTGCGTCGGCTCCGCGAGTTAAAAGGCATGACGGCGGAAGGGGTCGCCGAGCGGCTCCTGGTGTCCCAGTCGAAGATCAGCCGGCTGGAGAACGGCCGCCGCAGCATCAGCCCGCGGGACGTCCGCGACCTGTGCGGGGTGTACGAGGTGGAGGATCCGAGGGTTGTCGAGTCGCTGATGCAGATGGCCAAGGACTCGCGCCAGCAGGGCTGGTGGCACGCGTTCGGCGACATCCCGTACAGCGTGTACATCGGCCTGGAGACCGACGCCGACAACCTGCGCGTGTACGAGCCGCAGGTGGTGCCCGGACTGCTGCAGACCCCGCAGTACGCGGAGGCGGTCATCTCCGGCAGCCTGCCCGAGACCACCCCGGAGGAGTGGGCCAAGCGCGTCGGTGTCAGGCTGCGCCGGCAGGAGCGCATCACCACGACCACATCGCCGCTGCGCCTGTGGGCGGTGATCGACGAGGCGGCACTGTGCCGGGTGGTCGGCGACCGGCACCTGATGCTGGCGCAGCTGGAGCACCTGCAGGAGCTGTCCAAGCTGCCCCATGTCACCATCCAGGTACTGCCGTTCAGCGCCGGTGCGCACACCGGGCTCAGCGGTCACTACGCGATCCTGGAGTTCCCGGAGACGACCGACTCCAGCGTCGTCTACATCGAGGGCGTGACCAGCGACCTGTACCTGGAGAAGACGCCCGACGTGCAGAAGTACACCGGAATGTACGAGCACTTGAGGGCGAAGGCGCTGAGCACGGAGGAGTCCCAGCGGCACATCGAGAGGATCGCCAAGCGGTACGCGAGCGGGGAACCGGCCGCCTGACCCGTCGGCCCGACGACCTCGGGCGCGTACCGTACACCCTTCTCCCACACCGCCGGTAGAGCCTCCGGAATATGCCATCCGGTCGAGTGAACCGCTCCTGTGGACACGGGAGTTGAGGCGTAGCGTCGATCACGCCAAGCAAGCCCGTTGGCAGCTCGAAAATGACCGACGCACGACTGGTGAAGGCGGTAGGGACATGGCAATTCTCAAGGGCGCGACGGCCGAGTGGACGAAGTCCTCGTACTCCGGTGGCAACGGAGCGTGTGTGGAAGTGAAGTCCCCGGCGGTGCACGCCATCGACGTGCGGGACTCGAAGGCCCCCGAGGGCCCCTCGATCTCGTTCGTCCCCGGTTCGTGGACCTCGTTCATCACGGAAGTCGGCCAGGGCTCCTTCGGCCGCTGACGCGCCGAGCGACGAGCGCGCCACACAGGCACCACCTGTACGACCGCAGAGCCCTCTCGACTGGCCCGCCGTCCTGGCCGAGGGGGCTCCTCGTCGTCACCACCCCGTCGCGGAGAACCTAACGGAGCCGATCGACGTACCGGTCCGTCCCCATCACCGTCGGGACGAACGGCGCCACCAGTTCCACCCGCCCGAGCCCCGTTCCGGCGACCGCCTCCCCGTGTCCGCCGAAGCGTTCCCGCCACTGCTCGCACGGGGGAACCACCGCAGCGTCAGCCGGGTGCCGACGCCCTCGACCTGATGGACGGGTACGGACTCACGCGCGCGGGTAGCGGGCCAGCCAGCCGGGCGCGCTGGTCGTCGGGCCGTGCAGGGCCGGGCCCTGGGTCATCTCCATGGCGAAGTCGTCGGCGAGTTCGAGGACGGTGGGCCGGCCCTCCAGTTCCGCGACCCAGTCCGGGGGCAGGGCCGTCTCGCCGTGCATCGCGCCGAGCAGCGCCCCGCAGAGCGCGCCGGTGGTGGCGGACGCCCCGTCGTGGTTGACCGCGAGCCGTAGCCCGTGCCGGAGGTCCGCTCCGACGAGGGCGCAGTACAGCGCCACGGCGAGGACCCCCTCGGGCGTCCGCGCGTCGCCGAGGCCGGCCACCTGCTCGGCGGTGGGCGGGCCCTGCCGTACGGCGTCCAGGGCGGCCCGCAGCGCGTCGGTCACGCTCTCGTGCCCCGGACGTGCGGCGAGCTGTCCAGGGCCCGCTGGACGGCCGTGGTGGGGCCCTCGCCACGGGTCAGGCCGTGCACGAGGACGGCGAACGCGCCGGAGGCGAGGAGCGAGGCGGGGCTGCCGTGGGTCTGCGCGGCGCATTCCGCGGCGAGCTGGAAGACGAGCTGCGGATCCCAGCCGACCAGCAGCCCGAAGGGTGCGGAGCGGGCGACGGCGGCCGGGGCGGCCGAGCCGGGGTTCCTGGGGTCCGCCAGGGTGCCCATGGTGGGCTCCCGGAGGGCTCCCAGGGTGTCGCGGCCCGGCGATCTGCGCTGGTACAGCCATTCCTCGCGGGCCAGCCAGCCGTCGTCGGCGCGGCGTTCGTCGGGGCCCCAGTCGTGCTGGGTGGCCGACCAGCGGAGGTAGGCGCGGTAGAGGTCGGTGGGCGGGTGCCAGGCGCCGGTGTCGCGGCGGACCTGGGCGCGGATGAGACCGTCCACGGTGAAGAGGGTGAGCTGGGTGGTGGCGGTGATCGCGCCGCGTCTGCCGTACGCGGGGAGCAGGTCGAGCACTCCGGCAGGGCCGTGCGCCTGGCGTATCTCCGCGAGGGGCAGGGGGTCGACGGCCGCGCCGAGTGCGTCGCCGACGGCGCCGCCGAGGAGGGCGCCGCGTACCCGGCTGCGGAAGTCCTGCTGTTCGGCGCGCCCCCAGACGACGGCGGCCGTTCTGCCGGGGGAGCCTGGTGAGGGTGCAGGGCCGGCGGGGGCGTGGGCGGGGGCGGTGGCGCCGGTGGGGGCTGCCGCACTGCTGGCACGACTGCTGCTCATGGCGCGCCACGGTAGCCGATCGACTTGTGGCTCCCCAGGCCCCGTAACGGTCGGTTACAGGTCCTGAGGAGCCACGGGTCGGTCAATTGTGTGCAGCTGGTGCTCGGCCAGTCAGTCGGTGATCGGGATCTGACCGTTGGGCGTGTTGGACGCGCCGGCCGGCTCCGCCGCCGCGGGGCCGGCCTTCTTCTGCGCGATGCCCTTCAGCAGTTCGCCGAGGTCGACGCCGGTGGTGGAGCTGAGCAGCTCCATGCCCTGGGCGACGTTGTCGGTGACCGTACGGGAGAGCTGGGAGGCTCCGTCCGTGGAGATCACCGTCATCTTGTCGATGGCGCTGAGCGGCTCGGCCGCCTTGGCGACGACCTGCGGCAGCGCCTCCACCAGCATCTGGATGACGGCGGCGTCGCCGTACTGCGCGAAGGCGTCCGCCTTCTTCTGCATGGCCTCGGCCTCCGCCGAACCCTTCGCGAAGATCGCGGCGGCCTCGGACTCGCCCTCGATGCGCACGGCCTCGGCGAGCGCCGCACGGTGCAGCTTCTCGCCCTCACCGGTCAGGCGGGAGCGCTCGGCGTCCGCCTCGGCCTGCTTGACCAGCGCCACCTTGCGCGCCTCGGCCTCCTGCTCCGCCTGGTAGCGGGCGGCGTCGGCGGGCTTGCGGACCTTGGTGTCGAGTTCGCGGTCGGTCAGCGCGGCCTGCCGCTGGGCGACCTTCTCCTGCTCGGCGAGGACTTCCTGCTGGCGGGCGGCGTCGGCGAGGGGACCCGCGGCGTTCGCCTTGGCGGCGGCGGCCTCGGTCTCGACGCGGATCTCGGCCTGCTTGAGGTAGAAGGTCCGCTCGGCGATGGCGATCTCCTCGGCCGCCTTCAGCCGGGCCTGCTCCGAGGCCCGCTTGGCGATGGCCTCGGCGATGTCGGCCTCCTGGCGGGCACGGGCGGCCTCGGGCCGGCCCAGGTCCTCCAGGTAGGAGCCCTCGGTGGTGATGTCCTGGATCTGGAAGGCGTCCAGGATGAGGCCCTGCCCGGACAGGCTGGCCTCCGCCTCCTCGGCGACCTGGCCGGCGAACGCGGCCCGGTCCCGGATGATGTCCTCGACGGACATCCGGCCGACGATGGCGCGCAGGGCGCCGGAGAGCACTTCCTGCGTGAAGCCGACGATGCCGTCCTGCTGCTGGAGGAAACGCTGGGCGGCGGCCCGGATGGCGTCCTCGTTGCCGCCGACCTTGACGATCGCGACGCCTTCGAGGTTGGCCTTGACGCCGCGCAGGGTGACCGCGCCGCGCACGGCGATCGGGATGTGGCGGCTGGACAGGTCGAGCGTGAATTTCTGCTGGACGAACGGGACGACGAAGACGCCGCCGCCCACCACGACCTTCTGGCCGCTGTTGTCGGTCATGATCCGGCCGGTGACCGGATCGGTGGACTTCTTGCCGCGCCGCCCGGTGATGATGAACGCCTCGCTCGGCCCGGCGACCTTGTAGCGCGTGACGACGACGAGGCCGAGCAGGACGAGGAGTACGACGACTCCGACGACCGCGAGTGCGACTGGGCTCATGGGCAGATCCCTCGTGATGGGTGTGCGGTGATGAAAGGACGGGGGCGCGCGGTGCTACGGACGGGCAGCGGCGGGGTCAGCGTTCGACGGGGCGCACGGCCAGGGAGGTCGTCGACAGGGCCGACTCCACCCACACCTCGGCGCCCCGCGCCACCGGCGTCTCGCTCTTCGCCGCGTACTTCACCGGCTGTCCGCCGAGGTGGACGAGCACCTCGCCGTACCCCCCGGCCGGGATGGCCGTGACGACCGAGCCCGAGCTTCCGACCAGGTCCGAACCGCGCGGTGTCGCGTCGGTCTGGTCCCGCATCAGGGCCCGGCTGAACTTCCACGTCAGCCAGGCAGCACCGGCCCCCGCGACGACGCCGACCCCCGTGGCGGCGGCGGCACCGAGGCCGGTGGTGCCCAGCGTGATCGCGCCGCCGAAGCCGAGCATCGCCGTGAATCCCGCGATGACCGGCAGCGAGAGCCACCCGTCGAACAGTCCCTCCATGGCGGAAAAACCGTCGAACAGGCTCTCCAGCAGCCCGTCGAAGACCAACGCGAAGAGCAGCAGGGCAATGCCCGCGATGCCGAGACCGAGAAACAGTGTCATGCGTGCTCCTTCCCTCCGTACGCGCCGATCCGTTGACGTGACCGAAGCGTCGCACGAAGCACTGACATTCGACATTGCCTGGTACCGGCAGTCTTTACACGTTCTTGATGCCGGGCGCCGAGCGGTGGACGATCAAGGTGCGGAGCGCCCCGAGGGCCGTCGGCGCACCAGCGACGACGCCCCTCGGCAGGCACGCGGTTCCTGTTCAGTTCCCCAGTACGGGCAGCAGTTCCGGAAGATGCCCGTCCGAGGCGTGCGCCGCCGCCACTCTCTCCTGCGGCACCTCCTCGTACAGCGTCGTCCGGGGCCGTGCGGGCCGGCCCGCGGCCTCGGCGATGGCGACGAGGTCCTGGACGGAGCGGTACGAGCCGTAGCTGGACCCGGCCATCCGGGAGATGGTCTCCTCCATCAGCGTGCCGCCGAGGTCGTTGGCCCCCGAGCGCAGCATCTCCGCCGCGCCCTCCGCGCCGAGCTTCACCCAGCTGGTCTGGATGTTGGTGATGTGCGGGTGGAGGAGCAGGCGGGCCATGGCGGTGACGGCCCGGTTGTCGCGGACGGTCGGCCCGGGGCGGGCGATGCCGGCGAGGTAGACGGGCGCGTTGGTGTGGATGAAGGGAAGCGTCACGAACTCGGTGAAGCCTCCGGTCTCCTGCTGGACGCGGGCCAGTGTCCGGAAGTGGCCGAGCCAGTGCCGGGGCTGGTCGACGTGCCCGTACATCATCGTGGACGACGACCGCAGCCCCACCTCGTGGGCGGTTTTGACGACCTCGATCCACTCGGCGGTCGGCAGCTTGCCCTTGGTGAGGATCCACCGCACCTCGTCGTCGAGGATCTCCGCGGCGGTGCCGGGAATCGACCCGAGGCCGGCCTCCTTGGCGGCGGTCAGCCACTCGCGGAAGGACAGCCCGGTCCTGGTGGCCCCGTTGACGACCTCCATCGGCGAGAACGCGTGCACGTGCATGTCCGGCACACGGTCCTTGACGGCCTTCGCGATGTCGAAGTACGCGGTGCCGGGCAGGTCCGGGTGGATGCCGCCCTGCATGCAGACCTCGACCGCGCCGACGTCCCACGCCTGCGCGGCCCGGTCGGCGACCTGGTCGAGGGAGAGCGTGTACGCGTCGGCGTCGGTGCGGCGCTGCGCGAAGGCACAGAAACGGCACCCGGTGTAGCAGACGTTGGTGAAGTTGATGTTCCTGGTGACGATGTACGTGACGTCGTCACCGACCACGTCGCGCCGCAGGGTGTCCGCCATCCGGCACAGCTCGTCGAGCGCGGGCCCGTCGGCGTGCAGGAGGGTGAGCGCCTGGGCGTCCGTCAGCTTCGTGGGATCGGCGGCCGCCTGGGAGAGCGCCGTCTTCACCTCGCCGTCGATGCGGCTGACGTCGCCGGTGAGCCGCGAGGGCACCATGCCGGGTTCTGCGGCCTCGCGCAGGGCCTCCCAGTCGCCGTACACCGCGTCGAAGTCGTCGCGCCGGTCGCCGGTGCGGCCCTCGGTGTCGATGGTGCGGTGCAGGTCGGTGCGGCCCGCGGCGGTGAACGCCTCGTCGGGCTCCTGCCAGGGCAGGCCCGAGGGGCGGACGTCCGGCCGGGCGAGTCCGGTACCGGGGTCGGCGAGGGCGGAGACGTGGGGAATCAGCCGCGGGTCGAGCCAGGGCTCGCCGCGCTGGACGAACTCCGGGTAGATGGTGAGGCGTTCGCGCAGCTCGAAGCCGGACTCAAGGGTGCGCTCGGCGAGTTGGTCGATGTGCGGCCAGGGGCGCTCGGGGTTGACGTGGTCGGGGGTCAGCGGGGACACGCCGCCCCAGTCGTCGATGCCCGCGCCGATGATCAGTGCGTACTCGTCGTCGACGAGGTTCGGGGGCGCCTGGATGCGGGCGGCGGGCCCCAGGACGTGCCGGGCGACGGCGATGGCCGCGGCCAGCTCCTCCAGCTCCGCGTCCGGCATCCTGCCCATCGCCGTGTCCGGCTTGGCACGGAAGTTCTGCACGATGACTTCCTGGATGCCCTGGTAGGCGCGGGCCGTCCTGCGCAGGGCGAAGAGGGAGTCGGCGCGCTCCTCGTAGTCCTCGCCGATGCCGATGAGGATGCCGGTGGTGAAGGGGACGTTGGAGCGCCCGGCGTCTTCGAGGGCACGCAGCCGGACGGCGGGCTCCTTGTCCGGGGAGCCGTGGTGCGGGCCGCCGGGCTCGGACCACAGCCGGTTCGCGGTGGTCTCCAGCATCATCCCCATGGACGGCGCGACGGGCTTGAGCCGCTGGAGCTCCGTCCACGTCATGACGCCCGGGTTGAGGTGCGGCAGGAGCCCGGTCTCCTCCAGTACCCGGATCGCCATGGCCCGTACGTACGCGAGGGTGTCGTCGTACCCTTCGGCCTCCAGCCACTCGCGCGCCTCGGGCCACCGTTCCTCGGGCCGGTCGCCGAGCGTGAACAGGGCTTCCTTGCAGCCCATTTCGGCTCCGGCGCGGGCGATGTCGAGGACCTCGTCCGGGGAGAGGTACATGCCGTGACCGGCGCGGCGCAGTTTGCCGGGGACGGTGACGAAGGTGCAGTAGTGGCACTTGTCGCGGCACAGCCGCGTCAGCGGGATGAAGACCTTCTTGGAGTACGTGATGATTCCGGGCCGTCCCACCGCCTGGAGTCCCGCGTCCCGCACCCGCGCCGCGGACGCACACAGATCGGTGAGGTTCTCGCCGCGCGCCTGGAGGAGCACGGCCGCCTCCGTGACGTCGAGGGCCACCCCGTCCCGGGCGCGTCTGAGGGCCCGGCGCATGGCGTTCTCCGTCGGACCTTGGCGGGCGGGCTGCGCTGCGGAGCTGGTCATCCCCCGAGGATACGTTCGACGTGCACGTGACGTTCGGGGTGCGGGGGCGTTAGACGCAGCACACCCTCCGACTCCCCTGGAGACCCGTATGTCGCGCCGTTTCGCAGCCGTCGCCCTGCCCCTGCTCGCCGTGCTGGGCACGGCGGCGCCCGCCCAGGCGGGTCCCGAACCGCACACCGGGGACCGGCTCACCCTCACCGTCGCCGGGACCGGCTTCCCCGGGACCGAGGGCACGTACGAGCTGACCTGCCACCCGACCGGCGGCAGTCACCCCGAGGCGCAGCTCGCCTGCGACCACCTGGACGCGGTAACGGTGTACGGAAAGGACCCGTTCGCCCCGGTCGCGGCGGACGCGCTCTGCACCCACCAGTACGGCGGCCCGGCGACCGCCCGCCTCACGGGGACATGGGCCGGGCGCCCGGTGGACGCGGCGTACAACCGTACGAACGGGTGCGAGATCTCCCGGTGGGACGCCATGGTCCCGCTCCTGCCGGACACGCGGGGGGTGCCCACGAAGCCCAAGTCGCCGTACCGGGACGCGGCGCAGCCGTAGGGCGGGGCGAGCGGGGCACTGAGGGGCGGGGCGGCCCCTCGGGCGCGCGGTTCCCCACGTCCCTGCCGGGCCGCCCGCCGCGGCCCGCTCCCTGACGGCCGTCCCCCGTTCGCCGCGCCCGGGCCCCGGCCCGTACGCCGCGCCCCGAGCCGAAAGCCGCGACCCCGCCCGGCCGCTAGAGGTACGGCGTGTACGTGTCCAGGGCGCGGAGCACTTCCGCCTCTCCCGCCGGCGGCAGCTGGAGCACCACTTCCTCGATGCCCAGAGCGGCGTAGTGCTCCAGCTTGCCGGGGCTCGGCAGGACCGCGTACGGCACGATCTGCAGGTCCTTCGGGTCGCGGCCGGCCGCCACCCACACCTCCCGCAGTGCCGGGATCGCCTCGCCGAGGCCGCGCCCGCCGATCGGCAGCCAGCCGTCCGCGTACGCGGCGATGTCCGCGAAGAGCTTGGGACCGGCCGCCCCGCCGACCAGCACGCGGGGTGCGCCGCCGACCGGCTTGGGGTGCGCCTCACTGGCCTGTACAGAGGCGAACTCGCCTTCGAAGGCAGTGGGTTCGGGGCTCCACAGCGCCCGCATGAGGCCCATCCGGTCGCGGGTGAGCGCACGGCGGGTGGTCCAGCTCACGCCGTGGTCGGCGGCTTCCTCCTTGTTCCAGCCGAAGCCGACGCCGAGCGTGAAGCGTCCGCCGGAGAGGTGGTCGAGGGTGGCGATCTGCTTGGCGAGGTCGATCGGGTCGTGCTGGGCGACGAGGGTGATCCCGGTGCCGAGGGCCAGCCGCTCGGTCACGGCGGCCGCCTGGCCGAGCGCGACGAACGGGTCCAGTGTCCGCCCGTACTCGCGCGGCAGCTCGCCGCCCGCCGGGTAGGGGGACTCGCGGCCGACCGGGATGTGGGTGTGTTCGGGCAGGTAGAGCCCGGCGAAGCCGCGCTCCTCCAGTTCCCTGGCGATCCGCACGGGCGTGATCGACTCGTCGGTCAGGAAGATCGTGGTGGCGATCCGCATGCGAACTCCTTCGTCGAGGGCCTGTTGATGATCTCAAGCTAGGGCGTACGGTGCCGAAAGCCGAGGGGTCGTCCACGCCCCCGGCCGGAACCGGGGAGAGGCGTACCACCATGCTCATGCGCACCAGAACCCTCACGACGCTGCTGCTCGCGGGCACGCTGACGCTGGGCGCGCCCGCCCTGTCGCTGTCGTCCGCCGCGGCGGCGACCCCGATGGCACGGACGGCCACCGTCGCGGTGGCGGCCTCGGGCACGTCGGCGACCGGCGCCACCTCCGCCGCGGCTGCCCGAACCCAGGCGCAGGACAGCAGCTCCGCGGTCTCCCTCTCCAAGCCGAAGAAGAAAAAGAAGAAGAAGGGCTTCGGGATCGGGCTCCTGATCGGGCTGGTCTTCGGCGTGCTCGCCCTGATCGTGCTGGTGCTCGTCATCCTGTGGATGGTTCGCCGCAACCGCCGCAAGGGCTGAGCCGGGGACGATTCCCCCATGGACGATCCCTCCAGGACGGAACTCTCCGGCCGGGCGGCCCCGACGAGTCGCCGTGCCCTGTTCACCGCGGGCGCGGCAGCCGCCCTGACCCTCACGCCGGTGCGCTTCGCGCACGCGGCGGGCGGTGGCGGTGGCGGTGGCGGTGGCGAAGGGCCGCTGACCCGTACTGTCCGGGGCACGCTGCCGCCCGGCGCACCGGACTTCGTGTACCTGCCCGTCGAAGTACCGCGCGGTATACGCCAGTTGCACGTCTCCTACACGTACGAGAAACCGTCCGTCCCGCCCGGCACGCTGGGCAACGCCCTGGACATCGGGCTCTTCGACGAGCGTGGCACCGCGTTGGGCGGCCGGGGTTTCCGCGGCTGGTCGGGCGGTGCGCGCACCGAGTTCTTCGTACGGGGCGACGCGGCGGCCCCCGGTTACCTGCCGGGGCCCGTCCGCCCCGGCACCTGGCACATCGCGCTGGCCCCGTACACGGTGGCCCCGCAGGGTCTGCCGTACACCGTGACGATCACCCTCACGCCCGGTCCGGCCGCTGCCACGCCTCGCCCGGTGTACCCGCCGGACCGTCTCGCGGGCCGGGGCCGCGCCTGGTACCGGGGCGACTGCCACCTCCACTCGGTCCACTCGGACGGCCGCCGCACACCCGCCGAGATCGCGGCCCTGGCCCGGTCGGCGGGCCTGGACTTCATCGCCACGACCGAGCACAACACCTCGTCCTCGCACGCCCATTGGGGAGATGCGCCGGATGATCTGCTCGTGCTGACCGGTGAGGAGATCACCACCCGCAACGGTCACGTCCTGGCCCTGGGAACGGCTCCCGGTACGCACACCGACTGGCGCTACCGGGCCCGCGAGGGCCGCTTCCCGCGGTTCGCCCGGGAGATCCGCCGCGCGGGCGGCCTGGTCGTACCGGCCCATCCGTACGCCACCTGTCTGGGCTGTGCCTGGCAGTTCGGCTTCGCGGACGCCGACGCGGTGGAGGTGTGGAACGGTCCGTTCACCCCGGACGACGAGGTGGCCCTCCAGGCCTGGGACAAGTCCCTCGTCGGCGGCGGCCGTTGGCTTCCCGCGATGGGCAGCAGCGACGCCCACCGCGACCCCGACCGGATCGGGCACCCGCAGACCGTCGTACTGGCCGACGCGCTCTCCCGCGAGGCGATCCTCGCCGGTCTGCGCTCCGGCCGTTCGTACGTCACGGAGTCCTCGGCGCTCTCACTCACCCTGACTGTCAGCGACTCGCGGGGCCGCACCGCCACGCTGGGCGGGCGGCTCGCCGCACCGCGGGCCGCACCGGTCACGGTCCGCCTGACGGTCGAGGGGGCCGCTCCCAGCTGCACGACCCACCTGGTCACCGACCAGGGCACGGTCCGCAGCGGGCCGGCCGGCGGGACCGAGTGGACGACCACGCCCTCGTACGCCTCCTACGTACGGGCGGAGGTCCGCCACCCGGCCACCGCGGCGGGGCTGCCGGGGCCGCCGGCCGCGTTCAGCAATCCGGTGTTCCTGCGCAGCCTGGCGTAGGCACCGGCCCGGACCGCACCGCTCACCTGCGAGAGGTTCCCGCCGGGGCCGTTCAGTCCTGCACGACCAGCGCCGGGGTGTCCTTCGTCAGCACCTCGCCCCGGAAGAAGGCCGGGCTGCGGCGCTGCATCACCAGCATGACCACCACGCCGACGAGCAGCAGTCCGACGCCGATCACGAAGACCGAGCCGACGCCGAACACGGACGAGCCGCTGCCGTACGCCGGGTCCCACATGTCGTACAGCGTCTTGCAGAACACGGCGGCCAGCAGGACTCCGCCGAGCACCGGGAAGACGCCCTTGAAGAACGCGTCGCGCACGGAGGCGGTGAGTTCGCGGCGGAAGTACCAGGCGCAGGCGAAGGAGGTCAGCGCGTAGTAGAAGCAGATCATGAGGCCGAGCGCGTAGATGGTGTCGAGGAGGACGTTCTCGCTGACCAGCGTCATGACCGTGTAGAAGAGGCCGGTCGCCACGCCCGCGTGGACGGTCGCGCGGCCGGGGCTCTTGAAGCGGGGGTTCACACGGGCGTACGACGCGGGCAGGGCCTCGTACGCGGACATGGCGAGGACCGTGCGGGCGACCGGGATAAACGTCGTCTGGAGGCTGGCGGTGGCGGAGGCGACCACGGCGACGAAGAGCAGGATGCCGAGGAAGGGGCCCATGACGGGTCCGGCGAGGGCCGCGAAGACGTTGTCGGAGGTCTCCGGGTTGCCGAGCCCGAGGCCCTTGTCGCCGGTTCCGACGGCCATCTGCACGGCGACGGCGGTGGCGAGGTACGAGCCGACCAGGACGACCATGGCGATCAGGGCGGCGCGGCCGGGGGTCTTCTCGCTGCCGGTGGTCTCCTCGTTGGCGGTCAGGCAGGCGTCCCAGCCCCAGTACATGAAGATCGAGAGGGAGAGGCCCGCGGTGAAGGCGGCGAAGGAGCCCACCGAGAAGGGGTTGAACCACGACCAGGAGAAGTCGACGGCGCCCGCGAACTCGGGCAGCCCGCCGCCGGCCTTGCTGAGCGCCATCCCGACGAACAGCGCGAGGACGACGAGCTGGAGGCCGACCAGGGCGTACTGGACGCCCTTGGTGGCGGTCATCCCCCGGTAGCTGACCAGGGTCGCCAGGGCGATCAGGGCGAGGCAGGTGAGGATGTGGACGGGTTTGCTGTCGTCGAGGGCGGTGATCGCCGCACTGCCGGTGAGCTCGCCCGCGAGGAGCCAGAAGTACGAGGTGGCGACGCCCGCGAGGTTCGACAGCACGATGATCGTGGCGACCACCAGGCCCCAGCCGCACATCCAGCCCAGGCGCGGCCCGAAGGCCTTCACCGTCCAGGTGAAGGAGGTGCCGCAGTCCGGCATCACCTTGTTGAGCTCGCGGTACGCGAAGGCCACCAGGAGCATCGGCAGGAACCCGGCGAGGAAGATCGCCGGCATCTGGAGGCCGACCTCACCGGCCGTGGGGCCGAGGGTCGAGGTCAGGCAGTAGACGGGGGCGACGGTGGAGACACCGATGACGGCGCTGCCGACGAGGCCGACGGAGTTTCCGCCGAGCCCCTTGCCGCGTACGCCGTCGTGGCCGTCGCGGGCCCCGCCGGAAGAACGGTCGCCCGAGACGCGAGGGCCCGCCCCCTCTGGGACGCCCCTTACCGCATCTCCGGCCTGCGGGTTCGTTTCCACCTGAGTCATGAACAGGACGTTAAGTCCTGCGGTTTCCACATACGGAGGACCAAGCTCCGGTACGCCAACCTTGCCTTGGCGGGGTCAAACCACCCAACGATCAAGGAACTTGAGACGCATATCGGAAGTACACCTTGCGAATACAGAGGAACACGACTTCCCCCTGAATGCGCAAACCGCAGGTCCGTCCGTTTTGTCCGGGTTCAAAATTTTCCCGTCGCCGATCCGGCCGCCGTGCGGCCGATCAGTACTTGACCCCGCGCACCTCCCGCCCCCGGGCGTCCTGCTCCCACGCGGGCAGCTCGTCGTGGCGCCGCGTGATGCCGGCCTTGTCAGCCGCCGCGTACAGGGACCGCAGGGCGATCATCATCACGCCGATGTCGTCCAGCAGGACCGGATCGGGCAACAGGTCCACCGGGCTGATCAGATAGGCCACGGCGCCCCAGAACAGGAACTTGTTCTCCACCGGAACCCCGGCATCGGTAAGCAGCTTCCGCGCCTTCACCATCTTGACCAGCAGGATCACGGCGACCACGACCATCGCGAGGACCGCGAGGCCCACCACGACCAGCAGAACGATCGTCCCGTCACTCATGCGCTCACTCCTCGTACCGCCGCCCGTCGGACGTCCCCTTCCGTGTACCCGGATGCGACCGTTCCGCGCACCCGCCACCGGAAGGTTCACCCGCCGCCCGGGGGCCACCCACTTTTTTGTGCGTACTTGAGGAAGCCCCGCGCGGCCACGAGGCTGGGAGCAGCCCACTCGGGCGCACCCCAACACACCTCAGCAAAGGGACCCCCATGTCCAGCATGCCCGAAACGCCCCCCAACTCCACCCCGCTGGCTCCTTCTTCCGCCGTGACGGTGCTGGGCCTCGGCCTGATGGGCACGGCCCTCGCCGAGGCGCTTCTCGCCGCCGGCCACCGGGTCACCGTCTGGAACCGCACCCCCGGCAAGGCCGCCCCCCTGGTAGCACGCGGCGCGACCCGGGCCGCGACGGTCCGCGAGGCGATCGAGGCGAGTCCCCTCACGATCTCCTGCGTCCTGGACTACGAAGCACAGCACGCCCTGCTCAGCCCGGCCGCGGGCGCCCTGCACGGCCGTACCCTCGTCAGCCTCACCAACGGCACCCCCGCGCAGGCCCGCGCCGCCGAAACCTGGGCACACGCCCTGGGCGCGTCCTACCTGGACGGCGGCATCATGGCCGTCCCCGAGCAGATCGCCACCGAGGAGGCGTTCCTCTTCCACAGCGGCGCGGCGGGCCCCTTCGAGACGCACCGCTCCACCCTCGCCGCGCTGGGCACCCCGAAGTACCTGGGCCAGGACGTCGGCCTGGCGTCCCTCTACGACCTGGCGCTCCTGAGCGCGATGGACATGATGTTCGCGGGCTTCTTCCACGCGGTGGCGGTCGCCACGTCCGACAAGGACACGACGGCGTCGAGCTTCACGCCGCTCGTGGTGGCCTGGCTGCAGAGCATGATCGGCACGCTGCCCGCGATGGCGGCGGACATCGACTCCGACGGGCCGGCCGCCTACGCGCAGACCCTGGACCTGGTGGTCGCCGCCGCGGACAACATGGGTGCCGCCGCCCGCGAAGCAGGAGTGGACGCGTCCCACTTCGACCGTACGGTGGCGGCCCTGAAGGCCCGCATGGCGGCGGGCGAGACGACGTACACGGCCCCCGGTGCGGTGCGTCAGTTGCGCGTGGCCGCACAGGACCAGAGCGCCTCCTGCCGATCGGCGGATCCCGCCACGGCGCACCCGTGCGCACCTTTGACGACAGCCCTTCCGATACCGCCGCCTGATCGTTTTCAGGCGGGTCGGCCGACGTCCAGCCGTTCGGACGACGGCTCGTACCCAGCTGCCCTGTAGGCGGCGACGGCGGCAGCGTTCGAGGTCGGAGTGCTGACGAGTGCGCTCGATGCACCCAGTTCACGCAGCGCGGCCGCAGCGGCGACGCTCATCGCCGTCCCGTAGCCCCGGCCGCGATGGTCGGCGTGCACGCCCATCGGCTCCAGCAGGCCGGGCTTGCCGGGGCCGGCCGACCAGACCGTCGCCGCGGCCACCGCGTTGTCCCGGTCGTCGTAGCCGATCAGGCAGCGGGCGTCGGCATAGACCGGCCCGGCCGCGAGGACGTGCCACACCTCCTCGGTGAACGCGGGGCTGCCGAACGCCGAGCGATGCACTGCGGTCCGCACCCCCGCGGTCTGCGGACCGGCCACCTCGATCCGCAGGCCGGGGTCCTTCACCGGCTCGGCGAGGTCGTGGCGCAGCGGCGTCCACGGCTCGTCCGGAACCCAGCCCGCCTCCAGGAGGACGTCGCGGAGCACGGCGCCGTCGGGGATTTCGAGGCCGACCTTTCCGGGCGGCAGAACCCCGCGCCCCGGCTCATCGAGGTCCGCCAGCAGCCGGCGCGCCAGATCGCCGTCCTGTCGCAGATCCGGCGCGGTCGTCAGGCGCAGCACATCGGGGTCGTCCAGGTATCCGACGGCAACGATCCGTCCGTCCACACCCCAGGTGCGGACGGCCGCGGCCAGCCTCTCCGCACCCAGCGCCCAGGCCCAGCCGAGGTCTCCCGGATGCAGTTGCAGCGGCGTGCGGTCGTCCTGCCATGCGCGGAGGGCGTCCACGACCTCGGTCAGCCCATCGACGCCGGGTTCGTTCAGAACGATCGTCATGCCCCGCATCCCACACCATCGCGGCGAGCGGCCGCATCTGGTTTTGCTCGGCCCGTCGGATCGGCGGGACACGCCCCTGGGCGGTCTTCCAGCTCGCCCCCGGAATCGGCCGCCCTCGTCACCCCGGCGAGCGTGGCGACGGGGCGGCGAGCGGCTCGGACGCAAGTCGTACCCGTACGGTCTTGCCGTCCTCCGGGGCTGCGCCGCCCCGCAGGAACCAGGTCAACTCCCCGAGCTGCCGCACCAGGTGAAGACCCCGGCCACCTTCCCCCTCGCACCCCGGCGGCACGTCCATACCACCCCCGCCGCTACGGAACCCAGCCACCGGATCGGACACGTCCACCAGCAGATCCCCGCCGTCCAGCACCGCCAGCCGCAACCAGCCCACCCGGCCGGGGACGCGGGCGTGCCGGACGGCGTTGGTGACGAGTTCGGAGACGACGAGCACGGCGTCGTCGATGTCGCCGGTCCACCCGAGGGCCGTGAGGTGGGTACGGGCGCGGGTGCGGGCGAGGGCCACGGCGCGCGGGGTGAGGGTGCACTCGGTGGACCAGGAGCGGGACCCTGCCGGGAGGACTCCGGTGGACGTCTCCTGGACGTGACGGTGATTGTGCATGGGGACATTCCTCGCTCCGTTGCGTGGTGTGCCACCACACTCCCGGAAGGGCCATCACCGCCCTAGTGGCGTCGGTAGGGGCAAGTGGGCCGCGCTCCGCGGGACTTGCCCGGCAAGTGGCAGGTGCGGGGGCAAAATGGGCGCATGGACATCGGAGAGCTGATCCGGGAGCTCCGGCAAACGCGGGGCTGGTCCCAGGGGCGGCTCGCCTCCGAGATCAACGAGCGGTACCGGACGGCCCTCACCCGGGAATACGTGTCGGGGTGGGAACGGCTGAAGCATCAGCCGGGGCCCTATTACCTTCGGGCGCTGTCGGCCGTGCTCGACGTACCCCTAGCTGTCCTGGAGAGCGAAGTGGATCGGCGCACCTTTCTGACCGATGTCGCCGGGGCCGCCATAGCCCCGGTGATCGCATCGGACCTCCTGTCGGACGGGTTCGCCGCCCGGCTGTCCGGCGGGCCGTCGCTGGAGGCGTGGGAGCAGAAGCTCGCCACATACGGCACCGACTACATGTCGCTCGGTGCTGCCGACATCCAGCGCCGGGTGTCCAGCGAGCTGGTGGTCGTTCAGCAGCAATTGGACAAGCCGCAGCTGTGGTCCGTGGCGGCGCGCCTGATGACCCTGTACGCGAAGACCTTCCCGGGGTCGGACGGTACCAAGGCAGTTCACTGGTACCGGATGGCCGCGCGGGCCGCCGACGAGTCCGGGGACGACGCAACGCGGGTGTGGGTGCGGGGGCGTGCCGCCATCGCGCTCGGCTACGAGGGTGCCTCACTGGGGGTCGCCGACGTGTTCGCCGACCAGGCCATGGCGATCACCGAGCGGCCTTCCCTGGGGCTCTTGAACGCCATCTACGGCAAGGCCCACGCAGCGGCACTGCGGGGCGACACGGCCACGGCTGTCGACCTGGCGGACCAGGGGCGACGTGTCTTCGACACTGCCGGGTCGCACGAGCAGACCAGCGACTACGCCGTGCCGTACTGGCGGCTGAACGTGTTCCGGTCCCTGTTGCTGGCACGGCTGGGCGACGAAAGGGGAGCAGCCGCGGCCCAGGATGTCGCCCGGACGGAACTGCCGGCGTCGCTGCCGCGGTTCGCCACGCACCTCGACATGCACCGGGGCCTCATGCTGACCCGCTCCGGCGACCGGTCAGGGGGTGCGGCCCACGCGGAGTCGGCACTTGCCGCCCTCCCTACGGAGAAGCACTCACTGACGCTGCGGATGCTCATGGACGAGATCAGGGCCTGAGCAGGTTCCGGCGCACGGTACCTGCACGTCAGAGAGCCACCTGACGCGACCTCCTTCACCTGCGACTTCACAAGTACGGGCACGCACCGTGCAGTTGATGCGATACGGTGACCGCACCATCACTCTCCGCACACCTCCGTGCGCGGAGAGCGGCCCCCGTCGGTGCTACCAACACCGGGCGAGGGCCTCACCACCGAGGCTTCGAAGGAGCCAGGGCAATGTTCCTGCATGTTATCTCCCCCGTGCGCGCTTACATCAAGGTCTCCAAGTCCCTGGTGCGCGACAAGCGGCTCGACACGGCCGCACGGTTGCTGATCGCCCACGTCAGCGGGCTGCCGCCGACCGAGGACTACCATCCCCTCTCCCACTACGCGGACGAGCTGGGCCTCAAGCCCTCCGTGTACAAACGCGCGAAGAAGGAACTCGTACAGCACGGGTACGTCCACGATCACCGCCAACAGGGCGCGAACGGGCGCTGGTTCACCGAGCAGTGGGTCAGCAACGTACCCCTCACGGACGACCAGTTCCACGCACTGCGTACCGACGGACGGCAGCCGACCGTCGGTGAACCGGCCCTTCGGCCCGTCGGCCGTTCTACCGGTACTTCCGATACCAACAGCAGCAAGACATCTCCCACCCGCCCACCCCAAGAGCCGGTCCCGGCCCGGGAGGACGGCCCGGAAGTCGACGCCGTGGCCGAGCCCGACAGCCAGCAGCTCACCGCCGAGCGCATGCTGCGACAGCTCGGCAACGAACGGCCCGATCTGCGGATGAGCTTCCGCAACGTCCGGTACCTCGCCGGTGCCGTCGCCGAGCACCTGCGGCGCGGGGTGCCCGTCTGGGAGGTGTACCAGGCGGTGACGCACGGCCTTCCCAAGGAGGAGATCCGCAACGCCGCCGGTTTCGTGACCAACCGGCTGCGGACGAAGGTGCCCGACGCGGGCGTGTGCGCGGCCATCGTCCCTCCGCAGGACGAGGACGGGGCCGTGCCGCCCGTACGGAAGGGCATCGCCGAGTGCACGGGTCCCGGGCGGCCCGGTGAGCACTGGTTCCGGCCTGTCGGCGACGAGACCATGTGTCCACCGTGCCGCCGCGAGTGGCCACAACTCGCAGCCCACGTGAAGGAGGAGCGCGGCGGGGAGTGGGCCCCGCTGGGGGCACTGTGGGCCCCCCACGCGCCCTTCTGAACGGAGACCTTTTTCCGCACCTGCTTTCTTCCTCGGCGGCAGTCGGGGCGGGGCTGCGGCCCGCACCCGGAAAGCGCTCCGGCAGAGGGGAAGCTGTCCACGTCCGTTACGTCAGCGTGCAACTGATGGGCCGTCAGGTGCGTGGGAGGGCGCCTTTTGGCGGGGGTGTGCCTGCGGGGTACGGGCGTGCGTACGGGGTGGGTACGACCCCTTCGCCGTTCCTTGAGCTTCCTCTGAGGTTTGCGTGCTGACGCGCTCGGCACGGACAAGGCAAACTGGCCCTTGCCGTACGGGTCCGTACGAGCCGTACCGGGCAACGGATCGGCCCGTTCCGGGCGCGGATCGGCGTGGGCGAGGGGGAGTGGGATGGTCGACGGCATGTCGGACGGTACGAAGGCGACGGCGGGCGCGGAGGCCGTGGCGGGCCCCGGAGTGCGCTTCAGCCTGCTGGGCCCGGTCCGCGCCTGGCGGGACGGCGAGCCGGTGCCCGCCGGGTCCCCGCAGCAGCGCGCCCTGCTCGCCCTGCTTCTGCTGCGCGAGGGCCGTACCGCCACCGCCGCCGAGCTGATCGACGGCATCTGGGGCGGCGAACCGCCCTCGCAGGCGCTGGCCGCCCTGCGCACGTACGCCTCCCGGCTGCGCAAGACGCTCGGCGCGGACGTGCTGGTCAGCGAGTCCGGCGGGTACGCGATCCGCCCGGAGCGCGGGGCCCTCGACCTGGCCGTGGCACAGCAGTTGGCGGCGGAGGCGGAGGCGGCCCGCACCGCCGGCGACCGCTGCGGGGCGCGGACCCTGCTGGCCAGGGCAATCGGCCTGTGGGACGGCGAGGCGCTGGCCTCCGTACCGGGGCCCTACGCGCAGTCGCAGCGGGCCCGGCTGGAGGAGTGGCTCCTCCAGCTCACCGAGACCCGGCTGGACCTGGACCTGGAGGTCGGCTGCCACGCGGAGGCGGTCGCGGAGCTGACCGCGCTGACGGCCGCGCACCCGCTGCGGGAGCGGCTGCGCGAACTCCTGATGCTCGCGCTGTACCGGTGCGGGCGGCAGGCGGAGGCGCTGGCCGTGTACGCGGACACGCGCCGACTGCTCGCGGACGAACTCGGCGTGGACCCCCGCCCGGAGCTCTCCCGCCTCCAGCAGCGCATCCTCGCTGCGGACACGGAGCTGGCCGAACCCGTCGAGACGCCGCCCAGCGCCGTACCCGCGGTCGTGCTGCCCGCCCAACTCCCGGCCTCCGTACCGGATTTCACCGGTCGCGCCACCCTCGTACGCGAACTGGGCGAACGGCTCGCGCACGCCGAGACGAGCGTGATGGCGGTGTCCGCGCTGGCCGGGATCGGCGGCGTCGGCAAGACCACTCTCGCCGTGCACGTCGCCCACGCGGCCCGCCCGCACTTCCCCGACGGGCAGCTCTACGTCGACCTCCAGGGCGCGGGCGCCCGCCCCGCCGAACCGGAAACGGTGCTCGGCTCCTTCCTCCGTGCCCTCGGCACGCCCGACACCGCGATACCGGACTCCCTGGACGATCGCGCGGCGCTCTACCGCTCGACCCTCGACGGCCGCCGCGTCCTCGTCCTGCTGGACAACGCGCGGGACGCCTCCCAGGTCAGGCCCCTCCTGCCCGGCACCCCCGGCTGCGCGGCCCTCGTCACCGCCCGTACGCGCATGGTCGGCCTGGCGGGCGCGCACCTCGTCGACCTGGACGTGATGTCGCCCGAGGAGGCCCTCCAGCTCTTCACCCGCATCGTCGGCGAGGAGCGGGTGGCGGCGGAGCGGGAGGCGTCGCTGGACGTGGTCGCGGCCTGCGGCTTCCTGCCGCTGGCGATCCGGATCGCGGCTGCCAGGCTCGCGGCACGGCGGACGTGGACGGTCTCCGTACTCGCGGCGAAGCTGGCGGACGAGCGGCGGCGGCTGGACGAACTCCAGGCGGGCGACCTCGCGGTGAAGGCCACCTTCGAGCTGGGGTACGGGCAGCTGGAGCCCGCTCAGGCGCGGGCGTTCCGGCTGCTGGGGCTCGCGGACGGCCCGGACCTCTCGCTCGCCGCCGCGGCCGCCGTGCTGGACCTGCCGCTGTACGACGCGGAGGACCTGCTGGAGGCCCTGGTCGACACGTCCCTGCTGGAGTCGGCCTCCCCCGGCCGCTACCGCTACCACGACCTCGTGCGGTTGTACGCGCGAGCGTGCGCGGAGCGCGACGAACAGCCGCCGGGGGAACGCGAATCGGCCCTGTCACGGCTGCTCGACTTCTATCTGGCGACGGCGGCCGGGGTCTACGCGCTGGAGCGGCCCGGGGACCGGCTGGTGGACCATCTGGAGCCGGTCGGCCGGACCGGGCTGCAGTTCACCGACCGGCACGACGCCCAGGACTGGCTGTACCGGGAGGCGGGCCCGCTGCTGGCCTGCGTACGGCAGTCGGCCGGGCCGGGAACGGTACGGCGCGCCGCGGACCTGCTGTGGGCGGCCCGCGACCTCGGCGAGTCCGGCGCCAACGCCCGCGAGTACGAGTCGACGGCGCAGGCGGTACGCACCGCCGCGCACGCGCTCGGCGACGAACGGACCGAGGGGCGTGCCCTGCTGAACCTCGCCGACGTGCACAGCACGTCGGGACGGTTCGACCGGGCCAAGCTGGAGGCCGAACAGGCCGGCGTACTGGCCACGGCGGCGGGCGACCTGCTGACCAGCTGCTGGGCGCTCAACGCGCTCGCCATCATGGCGATCTACCAGAACCACCACCACGAGGGCGAGGACCACCTCACCCGTGCCATCGCCGGCTTCCGCAAGCTGGACGACCAGCCGGGCGAGGCCAGCGCCCTGTGCAACCTCTCCCGCATCCGCCTCGCGACCGGGCACACCACCAGCGCCGTCTCGCTCGCCCAGCAGGGCATCCGGGTCTACGACAAGATGGGGCACCACCTGCGCGGAGCCAACGGCAGGTACGCCCTCGGCCTGGCACTCGCCGAGGACGGCCGGCACGAAGCGGCGTCGGCCCAGCTCCACCAGGCCCTGGACGTGTTCCGCGACACCCGCCAGCGCCTGTGGGAAGGGATGACGCTCTTCCGGATGGCCGAGGTCGACCTGGCGGCGCGCCGCCCCGCCCAGGCGGCGGCGAAGGCGGAACAGGCGCTGACGGTGCTGCGGGGCATCGGCGGCGAGTGGCGGCGCGGCAACGTCCTGTCCGTGCTGGGAAGCGCCCTGCACGAGGTGGGGCAGGACGGCCGCGCCCAGGTGTGCTGGCACGAGGCCCTGGCCATCTTCGAGGAATCGGATGCCCCGCAGGCCGAGGAGGTCCGCAGGCTCATGGCCGCGCGGACCGCCGCGGCGTAGGGCGTTCATCGTTCGTTTATCGCCGTCCGGCATGCTCGTGTTCATCGAATCCGTCGCGTCGGGGGGCAGACGGGGACGAGTACGGGGCGGCCCGGACAGGGTGCGGCCCGAAGAGGGGTCCGTCCAGCCGTCCACGGGGGAACGGCCGGGCGGGCCCCCCACCTCACCACCGCGCACGACACACACGGGAGCCCACACCATGAGCGACGCCAAGCAGCCCGAGCCCGACGTCAAGCCGCAGGACCTGCACGCCACGTCGGCGCCCGCGAAGACCGAGGATCTGCACGCCACCTCGGAGCCGGCGAAGACCGAGGACCTGCACGCCACCTCGGAGCCCACCAAGTAGACCTTCCTGCACGGGGATCGGCCGCGGCGGCGCGGAGGGGGAGCCGCCGCGGCCGTCGCTTTTCCGGGCGCGGGCCGGGCCGGATACGTAGGCCCGGCCCGGACACGTACGTAGTCGGCGCAACCCGTACCCCTGTTCCGCCCTCCTCCCGTACGAGACCCCGAGGACACACGGTCCGCCGAATCCGCAGGCCACGAGGCCGGGCGGCCGGGCCGTCCGTCCCGTACCGCCCTGGAAGGACCGGAATGACCGCCCAGCGCAACGCCGCCGCGACCACCCCCTCCGACACCGGCAGCGAGCCGGACGCCGGTCGTACCCCACTCCTTCCGCGCCCCGACCGCACCACCGCGGGCCTGCGCGCGGCTCTCGCCCGCCTCTCCCCGCAGCAGCTCCCGGAGATGGAGCGCCAGATGGACGAGGCGCTCAGTCTCGCCGCCCGCACCGGCACGCTCGCCCCGCTGACCCGGTTCCTGGACAGCTGGGCGGTGACGGTCGAGATCACCCGCTTCCCGCAGGCGGCGGCGCGTCTGCGCGAAGCGGAGCACACGGCGCGCTCGGTCCGCCAGGACGATCCGGCGTGGCGCACGGCGATGGACGAGATCCGGGACCTTCAGACGCAGGCCCGGAAGGCGCTGGCGTCGGGTGGGGCGTAGGAGTGCGGGGGCGGGGCCGCGGGGCGGTGGTGGTCGGCGCACCCGTCGCACCGGGCCGCGCACGCCTGCTGGATCGGGTCGGCGAACTGGTGCGGGAGGCCAGGGCGCTGGGCATGTCCGAGGACGAGCTGATGGCGCTCGTACGGGCCAACCTCGTGGACTGAGCCGGGCGGCCCGGGGCTGAAAGCCGCCCCGGGCCGCCGACATAGTGGCAGGTGCGCACCGGTGGAGCCGGTTGCCCGGCGCGCGCCGCTGCGTCGCGTGCCGGGTGCTCGCCTCAGGAGCTGGAGCGGACGACGTCCTTGACCTCGCAGCGGCCGGACAGGGTCTCCGACGACTTCTTGACGTACACGGTGGAGACGTCGGTGGTGCGGCTCTGGTTCGGGGCGACGGCCACGATGCTCGACAGACGCGTGCCGACGGTGGAGCCGCCGTTGGTGAACTTCACCGTGAAGCTGTAGCTGTAGGTCTGCGAGGAGCTCGGGTTCGTGGCGGTGATGCTGGCGACGATGCCGCGCGACGGGTCGTACTTGCACCCCGAGATGCGCAGGTCGCGCGAGCCCCGGTTGCTGCCGCCGACGCCCGGCACGGAGCCGCCGGTGCTGGTGGAGGAACTGGAGCTGTCGGTGCCGCCGGACGACGTGGAGGAGCCGAAGCCGCCGGTGGACGAGGTGGAGTCGCCGCCGCTGCTGGAGCTGCTGCCGTCGGAGCCGCCCGTGGACGCCTGGTAGCCGCCGTCCGACGAACTGGAGCCGCTGTCGCTGCCGCCGCTGCTGGACGAGCTGGAACTGCTGCTGCCGCTGCAACTGCCCCCGTTCGAGCCCCGTGCGCCCGTGAGAGCGAACACGACGACACCGCAGACGGCCACCGCGCGGACATGGCGAAGCTTCATGCTTCCAACCCCCGTTGTTTTGAAGCGTTTGGACGCGACTCGCTAGGAGTCGACCGATATAAAGTCCCCGTAAGGACGTGTGCATGACACCTTAGCAGCGGCTGTCGCGTGGCACGTCCGGAACCCCGGGCGTACCGTCGAAGCCCTGAGACCTGGACACAAACCCGACAGAACCTCACACGAGGGGTGCGAGATGGTCAGGAATGTTCTCGGTTCGATCCTCGGTCTCGCCGGAGCCACGGCCGCCGTCTGGAGCCCGTTCCGAGCCTGGTACGACGGGCGTCACGGGCGTGACTACCGCGTTGCAGATCTCTTCAACGGGGTCACAGACGCCAAGGCCGAGCTGGCCGGTTCCCTGCTGCTGCCGTTCCTTTTCGCGGCCCTGGTCACGCTGGCCGCGGTTCTGCTGCGGTCGCGGTTGCTGATGGGCCTGGCGGGGCTCGTGGTGCTCGGCTTCACCGTCCTCTGGATGGTCCGCCAGGGTCAGGCGGCATCCGGCCTGGCGCTGCAGGCAGACGGATCGGGGCTGGGCTGGGGGGTCGGGTATGCGGTGGCGGGCGGGATCGCGCTGCTGCTGGCGTCCGCGCTGATGACCGGCCGCCGGCCGAAGCGGCGAACCGCCAGGACCCGGCCGCACGTCGAGGACAGGCCGTACGACGAGGGCGGACCGTACGTCGAGGACGGGCCGTACGTCGAGGACGGGCCGTACGAGGGCAGGCCCCCCGCCGGGGCGAGTCCGCACGACGGGGCACGGCCCTACGACGAGGGCGCGCCGTACGGGGGGAGCAAGTCCCACGGCGAGAGCAGGTCCTACGACGAGGCGGGCTCGTACGACGAGAACCGGCCGTACGAAGAGAACCGGCCGTACGAAGAGGGCCGCCCGTACGAAGAGGGCAGGCCCTACGACGAACGCCGGCCCCCCGGCGAGAGCAACCCGTACGGCGCACCGGGCGCCACCTACGAGTCCGGACCGCAGCAGCGGGGAACGTGGCCGCCGAGGGACGACACGCGCCCCTTCCAGTGAGCGGGCAGGGCACGGAAGAGCCGTCGGCGGCTGCCTCGCCGCTGCGGGCCTCGTCCGCCCCCACCCCGCTTACCGGGTCGACCGCCCCGTGGCCGTCCCCTTGACCGCGTCCAGGGCGTACACGCACCTGTCCTTGCTGCACGCGTACACGATGCCCGCCTCCGCCACGGGCGAGCCCGTGATCTCGCCGCCCGTCTTGAGCTTCCAGCGCAGCTGACCGCCCACGGCGTCCACCGTGTAGAGACAGTGGTCGGCGGAGCCGAAGTGGACACGGCCGTCGGCGACCACCGGTGCGCCCACCACCTCGCCGCCGGCCGCGAACCGCCACTTCGGCGTTCCCGTCACCGCGTCCAGCGTGTAGAGCGCGCTTCCGCTGCCGACGTGGACGTGTCCGCCGGTCACCAGGACCGGTTCGATGGACTGGCGGGACTCGGTGGCGATGCGCCAGCGGTCCTTGCCGGTGGAGGCGTCCAGGGCGTACACCGTGCCGAGGTAGTCGGCGAGGTAGACACCGCCGCCGGTGACGGCGGGGCCCGGTGCGAAGGCCGGTGCGCAGAGGAAGACCGCCGGGGCCTCGAAATGCCAGCGGACGTGCCCCGACTCCCGGTCGACGGCGAGCACCCGCGTCCCGGCCGAGACGTACACGTATCCGTCGTCCGCCGACGTCACGCGGACCGGCACGCCTCCGCAGGACGCGGCGTCGCCGATCGGGTACGACCAACGCTCCCTTCCGGAACGGGAGTCGAGCGCACGCAGGCGTGCGTCCTGCCAGACGTACACCGTGTCCCCGTGGAGGTCGGGGCCCGCCTCCGGCGTCTCGAAGTCGGTCTGCGCGCCGGTGATCTCCCACAGTTTCTGCCCGTTGGACGCCTCCCACGCCTGCACTCCGCCGCCGCGCGTGCCGGTGACGACCGTGCCGCGGGCCGCCTTGAGCGAGTACACCCAGGCGTCCGTCTGCAGCCGCCACCGCTCGGCGCCGTCCGAGGCGTCGAGCGCGTACAGGGTCGGCCCGTCGGAGGCGTGGATGCGGCCGCCGGAAACCGCCATCGCCCACGCCACGTCACGCGTCTTGAACTGCCGGCGGCCCGATGCCACATCCAGCGCGTGCACCTCGAAGGAGGTGACGTAGACGAGGTCGTCGGCGACCTGCGGGGTGCCCCACACGTCGTTCGACATCCGGAACCGCCACGGCCGCCATCCGGCGGGCGCGGGGCTCTCGGCGGGAACCGGGCCCCCGCCGCCGTGCGCGGGTCCGTGCGCCGGTGCCGGTACGCCGTTCAGCGCACCGTCAGGCGCACCCCCGCCGCCCGGTGGGCGCACCCAGCCCGTCGCGGGGCCGGCGGCCTCGGCGAGGGCGGCCGCCGCAGCGGCGCCGTGCCCGTCGGCCACCCGGGGCCCCGGCCCGATCGGCACCTTGGCCCCGGCGAGCCGTACCGGCCCGTCCGCGTACGAGGGCGGCGGAGGGGCCTGTCCCGTACGCGGGTCCGCGCCCCAGTCGCGGCCGCCGCCGCGCGGCGGCGGCGGATACGGCGGCGGGCTCTGCGGGCGGGGCGGCGACGGCTCCCGCCGGGGCGCAGCGACGACGGGGGCGACGGGCGGCGCGGTCCGGCCGCCGCCCCTGCGCTGCTCGATCATGGCCGTCGCGCGCGGGGGCAGCCACGCCGAAGCGGTGCCGCTGTCGTCTTCGCCGGAGGAGAACAGGTGCGGGGCCAGCTGTGCCTGGAGGTCGGCGGGACTGGGGCGCAGGGCCGCCTCCATGCCCATGCAGGACTCGATCAGCGGGCGCAGCTCGTCGGGGAGACCGTCCAGGTCAGGGCCTTCGCGGAGCAGCATGAAGACGGTCTCCACGGGGTTCGCCCCGTGGAAGGGGGCGTGCCCGGTCGCGGCGAAGACGAGGGTCGAACCGAGCGAGAAGATGTCGCTGGCACCGGTGACGCTGCGCGAGTCGCGTGCCTGCTCGGGCGACATGTAGGCGGGCGTGCCGACGGCGACGTTCGTCATGGTCAGGCGGGTGTTGGAGACGCCCGACGCGATGCCGAAGTCGATGACGCGCGGCCCGTCCTCGACGACGAGGACGTTGGAGGGCTTGAGGTCGCGGTGGACCAGGCCCGCCCCGTGGATGGACTGCAGCGCCTCGGCGATGCCGGCGGCCAACCAGCGCACCGCGTTCGCGGGCATCGGCCCGCACTCGTTCACTATTTCTTCGAGGGAGGGCGCGGGGACGTAGGCGGTGGCCAGCCAGGGCACCGCGGCACGCGGGTCGGCGTCGACGACGGCCGCCGTGTAGAAGCCGGAGACCGCGCGGGCCGCCTCGACCTCCCGTGTGAAGCGGACCCGGAACAACTGGTCCTCGGCGAGTTCCGTCCGTACGGTCTTGATCGCCACCCGGCGCCCGGACGCGGACCGCGCCAGATAGACGAGCCCCATCCCGCCGGCTCCGAGCCGTCCCAGGACCTCGAACGGGCCGATCCGCCGCGGATCGTGCTGCGTCAGCTGCTCCACTTGCCCTGCCACCTCCCCGTACACAGGCCGCGTCGCACAGCCCTGTGCAGCGTCTCACCGCTGGGCACCCCCAGCGGTGCGCTCCCCCCTGATTCTTGCGGTCTCCCGGCTCGGTGGCTAACCCGGGGCCAATATCTGGCGTTTCCCCCCATTCCCACGCTTCCGTGCCATTTACGGCTTCGACTCCTCCGGCACGCCCCCGCCCGGTCCCTCCCCTTCCTCCGGACGCCTGCCCGGCGCCGTTCCCGGTTCCTCGGGATCCCCGACGGACGCCGCTCCCGCTTCCCCCCGGTCCGCGTCGGCCCCCGCTTCCGGTTCCGCCATGACGGCGAAGACCGCGCCCTGGTCGTCGACGACGACCGCCATCCGTCCGTACGGGGTGTCGAACGGCGGCCGGCCGATCCGCCCGCCCAGCCGCTGGACCTTCGCCACCGCCTCGTCGCAGTCCTCCACCAGGAAGTACGAGAGGTAGTGCGCGGGCAGCTCGGCCGGGAGGTCCCGGGAGATGACGGCCCGGCCGCCGACCGCGGTCTCGTCCCCCGGCTCGGTCCCGGCCGGCGACCAGACCCGGAAGTCCTCCCCGGACTCCTCGGGCAGGTCGTACGTGCCGAACCCGAAGACCGCGTCGTAGAAGGCGTCGACGCGCTCCTTGTCCTCCGCGCGCACGTGCGCCTCGGTCCAGCAGAAGCAACCCGGCGCGGCCCTCCTGCCGAAGCCGGGGTGGCTGTCGGCCTGCCAGACCCCGAAAACCGCCCCGCCGGGGTCGGCGATCTGCGCCATCGTGCCGTACGGGCCGACCTGCATGGCGTCCGTGACGATCTGTCCGCCCGCCTCGCGTGCCCGACGGACGAGCGCCGCCGCGTCAGGGGTGGCCAGGTAGACGCCCCAGGCGGTGGGCATCCTGCCGTCGGCCTTGGCGGCGAGGGCCGCGACGCACGCCCGGTCGTCACCCGCGCCCGTGTACGCCTGCGTGTAGTAGCCGTACTCCTTGTCGGCGCCGTCGTCGAAGGTCCATCCGAAGAGGGCACCGTAGAACCGCTTGCCCGCCTGGACGTCGGGGAGGCTCGCGTCGATCCAGCAGGGCACGCCTTCTGCGTATTCTCCGCTTGCGGTCATGGACCGATCCTCCACACTCCCGGGCATCCCCGCTCGGAGATATCCACCGATGTTGTCCACAGGCTGTTGATAACACTATTGGGGTACGGCTTCCGATGCCGCCTCACATACCGCCATCCGGTAGCACAGCCCCCGGGCCGCCTCCCGCGCCCGCCCGCACCCCCGCCCACCGCTCACAACCGGCCGCCCGCCACGCCAACTCTGGCCGGAAACCCATTTGCACTCGTCGAATCGCGCTCCGATCACCCCTCGGTAAGCTGACGGCATGACAGGACAAGTACGCACCGTCGACGGCCGCGTGGCCGGTCGACGCGGTCAGGCGACGCGGCAGAAGCTGCTCGACTGCCTCAGCGAAATGCTCAGCTCGTCCCCCTACCGGGACGTCAAAGTCATCGACGTGGCCCGCAAGGCCGGAACTTCGCCGGCGACCTTCTACCAGTACTTCCCCGACGTCGAGGGCGCCGTCCTCGACATCGCGGAGGAAATGGCCAAGGAAGGTGCGGGGTTGACCGACCTGGTCGCCGGCCGTTCCTGGGTCGGCAAGGCGGGGTGGGCCACCTCCGAGGAACTGGTGGACGGCTTCCTCGACTTCTGGCGCAGACACGACGCGATCCTGCGGGTCGTCGACCTCGGGGCGGCGGAGGGCGACAAGCGGTTCTACAAGATCCGCATGAGGATCCTGAACTCCGTCACCAACTCCCTTACGGACTCCGTGAAGGAGCTCCAGGCGAAGGGCAAGGTGGACAAGGACATCAGCCCGGCGGCGATGGCCGGTTCACTGGTCGCGATGCTCGCGGCCGTGGCCTCGCACCAGAAGGGCTTCACCACCTGGGGCGTCAAGCAGTCCGAACTGCGTCCAAACCTTGCTCAGTTGGTACACCTGGGCATTACCGGCAAGAAGCCCACCAAGTAGTACCCGTACCGGACGAACCCCCACGAAGTCCTGTCACCCGATGGCGGATCACACCCCTGTGGTCCGCCATCGGCGTTCCCGGGGGCGGAGTACCAGGAAGGCACGGGAGTGCGGTGGCTCTCCAGTCGGCATCGACGTCCACCGAAGGCGTCCCGGCCGTCGCCCGACGGCGCGTCATGCATTGACGCGACCAGCGCAACGCGCATACCGGAAAGCTGTGTTGGGCCGCCTGCTGCGGAACGGCGAACCTCCGTGAACACGGACGGCGGCGGCCTCTCCGCCCGCCGCCCGAGATGCGCGGACTGTTCGTTCTCGTCGAAGCGGTCAGGCAACTGCGGGGCCAGGCGGGTGAGGGTCAGGTCCGCAAGGCGGGGGCGCCTGCCGGGGATCGCCCTCGCCTCGGGCACCGGCGGCTGGTTCTGCTCGTCGGCGACGGTACTGCCGGGCCGCTGAGCACGCGAATCGTTCACCGCTGGACGCGCCGCGCACAGTGGTGCAGCAGCGCAGACTCCGCGCCCAGGAGGCGGTGCGCATCCACTGCTCGACGCCATGTGCACGCCGGCCGGCGCTGCGCGTGCCACGTGCAGGCAGTCCGGCGGACATGGACCTTGCACGAGGGCATCCGGCCCGTCGCGCCCGTCGCTCGCGCCCTGACGGCACAATCGCCCCATGAAGAACGCCGACGAAACCTCCCGCGACTTCCGTGCCCTGCTCCACTCCCTCCGCGTCTGGGACGGCGTCCACCTCCCGGTTTTCGACCCGCAGACCGCCCCCGCGAGCCCACTCCCCCTGTTCCGCGCCTGGCTCCGCGAAGCCGCCGAGGCAGGCCAGCCGGAACCCCACACGATGAGCCTCGCCACCGCCGACGCGGACGGTCGCCCCTCCGTCCGTACGGTCATGCTCCACGACGCCGACGACGACGGCTGGCACTTCGGTACCCATGCCACCAGCCGCAAGGGCCGCGAGCTCGCCGCCCGCCCGGACGCCGCGCTCGGCTTCTACTGGCAGGCCCTGGGCCGCCAGGTCCGCATCGAGGGGCAGGTCAGCTCCGGCACCCCGGAGGCCACCGCAGCGGACCTGCACGCCCGCTCGACGGGCGCGCTGGCCGCCGCCCTCACCGGCCGCATGAGCGAAGTCCTGTCCTCACGGGCGGAATTGGCCTCCGCTTCGCAGGCTGCCTGGTCCCGCGCGCAGGCCGAACCGACCGCGACCGCCCCGACCTGGACGCTGTACGCCCTGGCGGCCACGGAGGTCGAGTTCTTCCAGGGCGACGGGAAGCGGCAGCACGTACGGCTGCGCTACCGGCGCGAAGGCGGGTCGTGGGTACGCGAGTTGCTGTGGCCATGAGCATCACCGGCCGGGACGGCGCTCGGCCCGCGCAACCGGAACCGGCACCGCGCACTCCGGCGGGGCCCCCTCGTCCGCGGCACCGCGTACTCCGGCGGGGCCCCCTCGTCCGGACCCCGAACCACCCCCTCGCCCGTCCGGAACGCCACCTCCAGCTCCGCCCCCATCCGCAGTTCGCCCGCCGTGCTGCCGACGATCTCCGTCATCATTCACGAAACCAGTCCGATCGCGGCGTACCGGGACCAGGCCTGCCAGGACCTCGCGAGCAGCGCGACGACGGAGAGCAGCGCCGACGCCGCGTTCTGCCCCCGCTCGGCCCAGTCGTGGACAGCGCACCTCTGCATGCGTCCCTCGCTCCGAAGAGGCCTGCCTGACGGTGCGTCAGTAGCGCTCACGCGGTAGCCGTACGCAAGAGGCGCACCCCCGCCCGTATGCCCCACATCGGCGCTACGTGATCGATTCGCAACCGATTCCCCCCTCGCCCGAGACCCATCGCGCGACAGCGCGGATACGCTCACCACCCATGCCCCCCAACGCCCCCCGCCCCTCGGCCGCTTCCGCGATCACCACCACGAACGACCGTCCCGTGTACGTCATCGGCGGCGGACCGGGCGGCCTGGCGACAGCGGCGGCACTCCGCACCCGTGGCGTACGGGCCGTCGTGCTGGAGAAGTCGGACCAGGTGGGCGCCTCCTGGCGGAACCACTACGACTGCCTCCAGCTGCACACCACCCGGACGCTCTCCGCCCTGCCGGGGCTCAGGATGCCGCGGTCGTTCGGGCGCTGGGTCTCGCGCGACAACGTGGTCCGCTACCTGGAGAAGTACGTCGAGCACCACGAGCTGGAGATCGTCACGGGTGTCGAGGTGGCCCGCGTCGACCCGGCCGCCGACGGCACCGGCTGGGTGCTGCACGCGAGCGGCGGGCGCGAGCTGACCGGGGCCGCGGTCGTCGTCGCCACCGGCTACAACCACACGCCCCACCTGCCCGGGTGGCCCGGCCGCAGCGCCTACCCGGGCGAGCTGATCCACGCCGCCGCCTACCGCGACCCCACCCCCTACCGGGGCAAGGACGTGTTGGTCGTCGGGACGGGCAACACGGGTACGGACATCGCCGTCGACCTTGCCAAGGGCGGGGCGTCCCGGGTGCGCCTGGCCGTCCGCACCCCTCCCTACGTTCTGCGCCGCACCACGGCGGGCTGGCCCGCCCAGCGCACCGCCGTCCTGGTGCGCCACCTCCCGGCCGGCCTGGTGGACCGGATCGGTGACGTGCTGGTTCGCGTCTCCGTCCCCGACCTCTCCGCCCACGGGCTCCCCCGCGCCACCGGGGGTGTCTACACCCGGGTCCACGAGGGCGCGATCCCCGTCCAGGACGTGGGGATCGTCGCGGCGGTCCGCGCGGGCAAGGTCGAGCCCGTCGCCGCGCTCACCTCCTTCGACCCCGCGACCGGTGAGGCGGTCCTCAGCGACGGCACCCGTCTCGCCCCGGAAGCCGTGGTCGCCGCCACCGGCTACCGCCGGGCGCTGGAGGGCCTGGTCGGCCACCTCGGCGTCCTGGACGCCCGGGGCCGCCCCACCGTCCACGGCGCCCGCACCGCCCCCGGGGCTCCGGGCCTCCACTTCACCGGCTTCACCAACCCGATCTCCGGCATGCTCCGCGAAATGGCCCGCGACGCGGACCGCATCGCCCGGACCGTGGAACGAAGCCGCACGCGCGCCCGCACCTAGAACCCGCCCGCCACGACCCCCGACCGGCATCCCGCCCGGCGACCCCGACCAAAACCCATGCGCCCGGGCCGCATTCCCGGCCTCGCGGCGGGACGCACTCCACACAACGGTCGCCGCAAGCGAAACCATGCCTCCCACCCCGTTCCTGACGGACCGTCATTTCGGTCACCTGCTCTTCCACCGGGCAGATTCGCCACCCTCGGCAGGTAAGGACACCCCTCATGCCGTCCGCTGCTTCACGGTCGGCCTCCGGATGATCAGGGCCATCAGCGCCGCCGCCGCGCACAGTGCGCCCGACGCGTACCAGACCACGCTGTACGACCCGAACACGTCTCGGGCCAGGCCGCCGAGGAAGGCGACCAGGGCCGCCCCCACCTGGTGCGAGGCGAGCACCCAGCCGAAGACGATCGCGCTGTCCGCTCCGAAGTACTCGCGGCACAGGGCGATGGTCGGCGGGACGGTGGCCACCCAGTCCAGGCCGTAGAAGACGATGAAGAAGAGCATCGGGGTGTTGACGGTGGGGGCGAGGAGTATGGGGAGGAAGAGGAGCGAGATGCCGCGCAGGGCGTAGTAGACGGCGAGCAGGCGGCGGGGCTCGAAGCGGTCGGTGAACCAGCCGGACGCGATCGTGCCGATGATGTCGAAGACACCGATGACGGCGAGCAGTCCGGCCGCCGCGGTGACCGGCATTCCGTGATCGTGCGCGGCGGGCACGAAGTGTGTCTTGACCAGTCCGTTCGTGGACGCGCCGCAGATCGCGAAAGTGCCGGCGAGCAGCCAGAACGGGCCCGTACGGGCGGCCGAGAACAGGACGGTGACCGCGCGCCGGGCAGCCCCCGGGACGGGCGGCGGCTTGGGCACGAAGTCCGGTGACCCGTAGGGAGCCAGGCCGACGTCCGCCGGGTGGTCGCGCAGCAGCAGCCATACGAACGGGACGACGACCAGCGCGGCGAGCGCGACGGTGATCGAGGCGGGCCGCCAGCCGTGGTCCTTCATGAGCCAGGCCAGCAGGGGGAGGAAGACGAGTTGGCCGGAAGCGCCCGCCGCCGTGAGGATTCCGGTGACCAGCCCCCGGCGGGCCACGAACCACCGGTTGGTGACCGTCGCCGCGAAGGCGAGCGCCATCGAGCCGCTGCCCAGGCCCACCAGCACGCCCCAGAACAGCACCAGTTGCCAGGCCTCGGTCATGGTGACGGTCAGCGCCGAGCCGACCGCGATGACCGTCAGCGCGCAGGCGACCACCCGTCGGATGCCGAACCGGTCCATCAGCGCGGCGGCGAAGGGCGCGGTCAGCCCGTACAGCGCCAGGTTGACCGAGACCGCGAACCCGATCGTGCCGCGCGACCAATTGAATTCGCGGTGCAACGGCTCGATGAGCAGACCCGGAAGCGAGGCGAAGCCCGCGGCCCCGATGATCGTCACGAAGGCGACGACCGCGACGAACCAGGCGCGGTGCATACGAGGCCGCTTGCGGAGCCCGCCACGGCCACCGGGCACATCGCCGAGCGCGACATCGAAGGGCACAGCGTCACTGGGCGGCACACTGCTGGGCGCCTCAGCACCGGAGGGCACACCCGCAGGCACCCCGGAACCGGTCGGCACGCCCGACAATTCCTCCGGCGGCGCACTGGGCGCCTCACCGGGCAGCACCCTCGGAGGCACGGCGTCACCGCATGCCGCCCCCGTGGACGCGGGCCCTGTGGGCGGGAGCCCCGTGGGCGGGGGCCCGTTGGGCGCGGGTCCCTTGAGCTGGGCGTCTGCGGGCGCGGGCCCCGTGAGCAGGGCGTCTGCGGGCGCGGGCCCCGTGAGCAGGGCGTCTGCGGGCTGGGGGGACGGAGTCGTCTGTGTCACGCCCTCAGCATCCGGACCCAAGTCCCCCCGATCGAGTGGCCCGAAGGACAGCATTCGCTACGATCGGGCCATGAGTGCCGCTCCCCACGCCACCGAGCGTCCGCGACAGACTCCGCACCGGGTCGCCGTCCTCGCCCTTCCGGAAGTCATCCCGTTCGAGCTGGGCATCCCGCACCGGATCTTCGGCCGTTCCTACGCCGCCGACGGCTCGCCCCTCTACGAGGTAACCACCTTCGGCATCCGGCCGGGCCAACTGGTCTCCACGCAAGCGGACTTCAAGCTGCTCGTCGAGCACGGGCCGGAGGTCCTCGCCACCGCCGACACGGTAATGATCCCGGCCGCGTACGAGCCCGCCCAGCTTTACCAGGAGGGCCGCCTCCCGGAGGAGATCGCCGCCCTCTTCCGGCACGTACGCCCCGGCACCCGCATGGCGTCCATCTGTACCGGAGGTTTCGTCCTGGCGGCGGCCGGCTACCTCGACGGCCGCCGCGCCACCACGCACTGGCACTGGGCGGAGACCTTCCAACGCCTCTTCCCCGCCGTCCACGTCGACCCGGAGGTGCTGTACGTCGACGAGGGCGACGTCCTCACCTCGGCGGGCGTCGCCGCAGGCATCGACCTGTGCGTGCACATGGTGCGGCGGGACTTCGGGGCGGCGGTGGCCAACGACGTGGCCCGGCGGAGCGTCGTCCCGCCGCACCGTGCCGGCGGGCAGTCCCAGTACGTCCGGCGCCCGGTCCCGGAGCCCCAGCTGGCGACGACGACGACGGCCCGCGCATGGGCGCTGGGCCGTCTGCACGAGCCGATCCAGCTGCGTGACATGGCGGAGCAGGAGGCGATGTCCGTACGGACGTTCACGCGCCGCTTCCGCGAGGAGGCCGGCGTCAGCCCCGGTCAGTGGCTGGCGCAGCAACGGGTGGAACGTGCACGCCATCTGCTGGAGTCCAGCGACCTGTCGATCGACCAGGTGGCCCGGGAAGCCGGTTTCGGCACCGCCCAGTCGATGCGCCAGCACCTACAGTCCGCACTCGGCGTCCCGCCGACCGTCTACCGCCGCACCTTCCGCACCGGCCCCGGCCAGGCGCATCCGCGCGCGTAGCCGCGAGCCCCGCCGCTCCCCCACGGCCGAGGCGGCGGTCAGCACCAGGCACAGCGCGGCGCCCGCGAGGATCGCCGTCGACGGCGCGGCCACGCTCTGCACCACGCCCGCCAGTACGGCACTCGCCGCATACCCGGCGCCCACGGCCGCGTACATCATCGAGTACCCGGCGGCGAAGGCGCTCGGCGGCAGGGCGTTCTTCAGGGACAGGCCGCGCGCGATCTGGACGCCCGACTGGAGCAGCCCGGCCACCACCAGGGCGGCGGCGATCCCTCCGGCCACCGGAGCCACCGCACTCGCGCCCACCACCAGCGCCACGGCCACCAGCAGCACCAGGGACTGCCGTTCCGGGCTGCCGGGCCAGGTCCTCAGGCCGTAGAGGTACGCCCCGACGGCACCGGCGAGCGCGTACGCGGCGAGCATCGGGCCCGCCCAGCCGAGGGCGATGCCGCGCTGTTCGAGGAGGGCGGGCAGGACGAGTTCGGCGAGGGCCAGGAGGGAGAGGCCGGCCGCGCCGGTCAGGTACAGCGGCCAGACCGCGGCGAGGGTGCGCGCCATGGAAACGCCCCCACGGTCCGTCTCGTCGGCCGGCCAGCCGACGGGCAGTGCCCACAGGCCCGCCGTCGCCAGCGCCATCAGCACGGCGGCCAGCACCATCGGCACCACCGGGTCGACGCCGAGCGCCAGCCAGGTGGCGAGCGCGGGCGAGGCCGCCCACACCCCGTAGCTCACGATGGCGTCCGCACTGAACGCCTGCGCGACCCCGTCCTCCGGCACCAGCGAGGTCAGCAGCGCGCGGAAGCCGCCGGGCACCGCTCCCGGCGCGGCCCCCGCCACCGCCGCGAGCACGCCCAGGACCAGGGGGTGCGCCTGCGCGCCCAGGCCGAGTCCGGCGAAGGCCAGCGCGCCGACGGTGAGACCGAGGGCCATCGCGTACCGCGCCCGTGCGGCCTTCAGCCGGGGGCCGAGCAGGGAGGCCCCGGCCACCTCGCCGATGACGTACACCGCTGCGAGGGCCGCCCCCAGGCTGTATCCCCCTGGCCGCTCACGCACCAGCAGCACCACGGCGAGCGGCGCCATCGCGACCGGCAGACGGGCGGCGACCGTGACGGCGGCCAGGGTGATCACGGGGCGGGTCACGAGGTCGCGATAGCTCATGCGTTCGAGAATAGGGGGGCGAGAGGGGACATGATCAAGTGATTTCGGGCTGCCGGACGGCACAGCGCTGACCAAGCATCAGGAGCGGGGGCGCCCTGCCGTACGCCTCGCACTCCGGGAAGATCTACAACGGCCGGTCCGCCTGCATCGTCACCGGGCACGCCCGCGCCGCGCTCAGCGGCATCGACAAGGTCCGGCGCGTCGTCCCGCGCGGCGGTGCTGCTGGACGTGGCGCGGTCGCACGGAGCCGACCGGCTGCCGGGCGGCCACGCCGTGACGCCCCAAGACCTGGAAGCGGGCCAGGAGTTCACGTCGGTCCCGATCCTCTGGACGCTCGCCGGAATCCGTACCGGAGCCATCGGAAACCGCGGGCGGGTGCGTCGCGGCCGATGCCGTACAGCCGCTGACGGAGGCCGCCGCACAGATGCGACGGCCCACCGTTCCGTGCCGACCCGCCTTCGCCGAGGGCCGGGTTCCGCCGGCCGTCCGGGAACCCTCGTCGTACCTCGGCATCCCCTCGCGGCGAATCGTTCACCCCAGGGTGATCAGAACGCCACCCCGCGTCAACGCCGGCTCGGCACCGTGTCCGTCATGCCAGGTGGGTGACGGCGCACGACGGCTCGTACAGCCCGGTCCCCGATGGGTCCGAGTGCGCCCCTTCCCCGGCCGCGGTCCGGCGGTCCACCTCGCACCAGATCCGTTTGCCGGTGCCCTCGACCTGCCAGCCCCACCGGTCGGCGAGTCCGTCGACCAGTTCCAGGCCGCGCCCGTTGGTGTCGTCGCCCTCGGCGTGCCGGGGCCGGGGCGGGCACGCGCTGACGTCCGCGACCTCCACCCGTACCGTGCCGCCGCAGGACACCGCCTCCAGCCCGGTCCCGGTTGCCGGAACCGCCCCGGAACCGGTACCCGGGCAGGGCGCCGAGCCCGCCCCCGGCTCCGCACGAACGGAACCGGAGTCGCCGCCGGCCGCCGCGTCCGCCTCGTCCCCGGGGAAGAGCATCCGCAGCACGGCAGGACAGCCCGTGTGCACGACCGCGTTGGTCACCAGCTCGGAAATGAGCAGGATCAGCGTCTCGGCGAGCGACTCGTCGACCGCTATGCCCGCCCCGGCCAGCCGGGACCGTGCCCATCTACGGGCCCGCCCCACCTCCGCGGGGTCGGCCCCGACCTCCAACTGCATCTGAAGCACCTGCACCGCTCACACCATCCGAACCGGCGGACACAACGCCTCGTGTCTCCTCAGGGTCACGGAACGTGATTCCCTTACGAGACAGCATGGTTGACGCATCGTCACCGCAACAAGCGCTTCAGGCATATTCCAGCGCGAAGGAGTACGCATCCTGCATACTGTGCGACGCACGCTGCGGGGAGTCGAACGTGGGCGCTTGTGGCGCGTCCGTCCGACGCGAGCAGCGGCGCTCTCGCAGCGCGTCGCCCGGTCCGGAGCCGCCATACAGACCGCACCGGGAAGACCACGCTTCACCACCACTCGCATCTGCGGAGCGTACCCGAGCCGGGGCCCGACTCCTGCCCGTGACGACTCCTGAGAAGGACACAACCCGGTATCGACGCAGGGTGACCTCTTCTGCCGCTACCTTTGCCCACCGGACCGAACCGCCTTCCCGTTTGGCCCGGTTGCTCCCGAAGCGGCCGATCACACCTGATCAGCGGGCCCGCCGTGGCGGCCCTCGGCCGCCCCACCGGTCGGCGTCGGCGAGCAGATCGGCCGCCGGCTCCTCCTCCGCCCGCACCCTCGTCGGCCCCCGCCCGGCCCGTACCCGTGCTCGCTTCAGGTGCAGGTGTACGTCGTACTCCCAGGTGAAGCCGGTGCCGCCGTGGACCTGGAGGCAGTCGCGGGCGTTGCCCTGCGCGGCTTCGTCGGCGAGCAGCCCGGCGGCCGTGATCTCGACGAGCGCCCCGGCGACGGCGGCGGCGTACACGGCGGTCCTGGCCGGCTCGGCTCGGCTCGGCCCGTACCAGCATCCCCGCGCACAGGTGTTCCACGGCCTGGAAACCGGCGGCCGGCTGTCCGAACTGTGTTGGTGTGAAGGGGTCTTGAGCGGCGAGGTCCACCGTGCGGGCCGCGCTTCCGCACGGTTCGGCGGCGGTGAGGAGGACCGCTTCGGGGAGGCCCAGGCCGACCCCGCCCGCTCGACGCGTACGACGCCCTGGCGGACGCGGACCCCGGGCTGCTGCCGCCCGCCCCGACGACGGCACGTCCGTACGGTGGAACTACTGGACCTCGGGGACGACCGCCGATCCCCGCGGCGTGCCGCACACCGACCGCTCCCTCCTCGCGGGCGGATCGTGCCTGGCGCACGCACTGCGGCTGCGCGCCGACGGCAACGTTGGCCGGATATCGCCGCCACCGGGTGCCCGTGGCGGGCGGGGAGTCGACGCTGCCGGACGTCGTGCCGTACCTGCGCGGGGCGGGACTCGCCGCGTACAAACTGCCCGAGCGGCTGGAGGCGGTCGGCGCGATGCCGAGGAACGAGACACTGCGCAAGGTGCTCGAGTACCGGCTGAGGGAGCGGTCCGGCGGCTGAGCCGGACCGCTCCCTCACGGCACGGGGGTGCCGCGCCCCGGGCGGGATGCCTACCGCAGGTCCGGGCCGTCCAGCGTGTAGTACACGGCGAAGGCGTTCATGGTCTCCTCCTCGGTGATGCGGCCGTCCCCGTCCGCGTCCAGGGCGGCGGCCACCCGCTCGGCGACCTGCTCGTCCGCGCCCAGGACCCGCAGCAGTCTGGTGGCCGACCGGACGGTGAGCCCGTCCCCCTCGTCGTCCGCCGACGCCGCGATCTCGATCGCCGACCGCAGGAAGGGGCGGGCGATCTCGGCGAACCGCTGGGGATTGTCGCTCAGGCGCTTGACCGCGCCCCTCACGAACTCGCCGCGGGTCACCCGCTGGTCGCCGTCCACGTCGGCGATTCCGGCCATGCCCTGCCAGAACGCCTCGGCGCCGCTGTAAAGGGCCTGCCCCTTGTCGCAGCGGGCGGTGGTGTCGAACTCGGCAAGAATGGCGGCGGCCGCGGCACTGAAGTCCTCGCGGTCGATGTAACCGTTGCCGTCCTGGTCGAAGGAGGCGAAACGGGCCGCTGTCTTGCGCTCGTACTCTGCGCTGTCCATGCAGGCGAGGGTACGTGCTGGGGGTGGGACGAGGCAGGTTGTGCGCGGAAATCATCCCGGAGAGGAGACCTCGGACACCAGGCCGACACCGCGGAACGGGCCTGGGCCGGGCGCCCGCGGGGCTTCAGGCGGACAGGGACTGCGCCGAGTCGTCCACGGCCGTCTCCACGTCCGGGAACACCTCGAACAGACGGCGCACGCCGAGGGCGGCGAGGACCCGGTTGACGTGGCTGCCGTCAACCGCGCCGTGCGCCGGGAGGATCAGCCGCAGACTGCCCTGGCAGGAACGCATCAGCCGACGGGCCGCGATCAGCACGCCGACCCCGCTGGAGTCGCAGAACAGCACGTCCGTCAGGTCGAGCACCACCTGGTGCCGGCCGTCCGCGACGGCGTGGTGCACGTGCTGACGGACGGCGGGCGAGGTCACCAGGTCGAGTTCGCCGGAGATGTGCAGCACGGCCCAGCTGCCGTGCTCTGCCTCTTTCACCTTCAGCGTCACGCGTCGGACCTTTCGCCTAACCGGAAGTAGACCTTCCTCAACGCGGCTTCCCTACCGCCCCTCCATGAAACACCGCCTTGCCGTGCGCCACGTCGGCAGGAGGTGCGCAATGACCGGATCGCTGCCGTCCCGGACCCCGTACGGGACGCACTTGCCACAATGGGGCATGCGCCGTCCGGTCCGCGCACTACATTCGAAGGAGCAGGGGCACGGGGCAGGTGGGGAAGTCGTACGGGTTGCCCGTACGGCGGCGTCGTACGGGGAGGGGGAGCCGGATGGCGAAGGACGCACCTCCGCGCTGGGACCGCAGGATGCAGCAGCGGCTGGCGCGGGGCGAGGCAGCCGCACTCGGTGAGCTGTACGACCGGTTCGCGTCCCTGGTGCACAGCCTGGCGCACCGGGTGCTGGACGACGAGGACGCGGCCGACCAGATCACCCGGGAGGTCTTCGGTCACGTCTGGGAGAACCCGCACGCGTACGACCCGAAGGAGGGCTCCATGCGTGCCTGGATAGCCCGGCTCACCAACCGCCGCGCCGTGCACCGGCTGCGGCAGTCGGAGTCGGCGGCGCTCGCGGACGGCGGGGGCACGGCCGAGGAACTGGAGCTGAAGGTGGACCGGGCGGCGGCCGTGGCGCGCGCGGACTACATCGTCACGTCGATGCCAGCTCCCCTGCGGGAGGCCCTGGAACTCGCGTACTTCAAACGCTTCGACTACCGGCAGACCGCCCGCCGGCTGGGCGTCACCGAGGACGAGGCCCGCCGCAGGCTGCGGCTCGGCCTGCAACTGCTCTCGACCGCCCACACGGCCCGCGGCGTCGGCGGCCAGGAGTACGGGAGCGCCCGGTGAGCGGCACCCCGGAAACGACGACCACGGGCCCGGCGCACCCCGGAACACCGGAACAACCTCCCGTACGGGACGCGCCCGCCGTACGGGAGGCGCACGCCGGACAGGACGGGAGCGCCGTACGGGAGGCGCACGCCGGACGGGACGCGCCCGCCGTACGGGAGGCGCACGCCGGACAGGACGGGAGCGCCGCCGGTTCCGGCGGCGGTGGCGGCGGGGTCGGCGATCCGCACCGCGTCCTCAAGTCCCTCCTCGGCGCCTGGGCGCTGGCCGCCTGCTCCCCCGAGGAGACCCTCGCCGTCGAGGAGCACCTCACCGACTGCGGCTCCTGCGCGGAGGAGGCGGTGCGGCTGCGGGACGCGGTCGGCCTGCTCCAGACCGAGCGCGGACTCGACCTCGACCCGCAGCTCCGCTCCCGCGTCCTGGCCACCTGTCTCAACCGCCGCCCGGCCCGTGTCCCGGTGCCCGCCTGGGCACAGCCCTACGACACCGAGACGGCCCGCCTGGACGCCCTGCTGTCGGACATCGACCCCGGCGAGTGGCACGCCCCCGTGCAGCTGCGCTGGTTCGAGGAGGAACGGCAGGTACGGCGCAAGGCGACCGTCGTCTCGGTCATCGGCCACCTGATGACGGTCGACGGACTCGTGGCCGCCGCCCTCGGACTCGACGACCCCCTCGGCATGGCCGGTGACGGGGACCCCACCAGCCGTACGGAGACGTACTGGCTGAACGCCCGGCAGCCGCCCACCCTCACCGTCCGCGGCCCGTGGCGCGAACAGAGCCACACCCTGCTGCGCACGGTGTCCTTCGCGGGCGGCGGGGCCGCGGAACTGGGCGTGTCCTACGGCGCTTTCACGCTGCCCCTCGAAGACGCGCTGCTGGAGCGGGCCTTCGAGTGCTGGGTGCACGCCGACGACATCGCGCGGGCCGTGGACTACCCGTACGAGCCGCCGACCGGCGCCCATCTGCACAAGCTGATCGACCTGGCCGCCCGGCTGCTCCCCGGCACGCTCGCCGCCCGCCGCCGGGCCGGACTCGCCGCGCCCGCGCAGTCGCTCGTCACGGCGGGCTCACCGGGCCGCACGCTGCACCTGGAGGTGGAGGGGCCCGGTGGCGGCGACTGGTGGATCCCGCTGGACTCCCCCGCCGCCGTCGGCTCCGCGGACCGCAAGGTGGCGCACATCGCGCTGGACGGCGTCGAGTTCTGCCAGCTCGCCGCCGGACACGTCTCGCCCCAGGAAGCCGCGGCGGGCCAGCTCGGCGACCGGACGGCGGTGCGGGACGTGCTGTTCGCGGCGGCGTCGCTGTCGCGGCTGTGAAGCCGCGGGCACGTCGGCCGCGCTAGGCGAAGACGACCGTACGGTGCCCGTTGAGCAGTACCCGGTGCTCGCTGTGCCACTTCACCGCGCGCGCCAGTGCCTGGCACTCGACGTCGCGGCCGACCGCCACCAGCTGCTCGGGGGTGACCTCGTGGCCGACCCGCTCGACCTCCTGCTCGATGATCGGGCCCTCGTCGAGGTCGGCCGTCACGTAGTGCGCGGTCGCGCCGATCAGTTTCACCCCGCGCGCATGCGCCTGGTGGTAGGGCTTGGCGCCCTTGAAGCTCGGCAGGAACGAGTGGTGGATGTTGATGATCCGGCCGCTGAGCTGCTTGCACAGGTGGTCGGAGAGGACCTGCATGTAGCGGGCGAGCACGACGAGTTCCACCCGCTCCGCCTCGACCAGGTCGAGCACCTGCTGCTCGGCGGTCGCCTTGGTGTCCTTCGTCACGGGGATGTGGTGGAAGGGGATGTCGTACGAGCCGACCAGTTCGCGGAAGTCCGGGTGGTTGGAGACGACGGCGGCGATCTCCACCGGCAGCGCGCCGATCCGCGAACGGAACAGCAGGTCGTTGAGGCAGTGGCCGAACTTGCTGACCATCAGCACGATCCGCATCCGGTCCGCGGCCCGGTGGATCTGCCAGTCCATCTTGAACGCGTCCCCGATCGCGGCGAAACTGGCCCGCAGCTTGTCCACCGACACCGGGTCCTGCGCCGAGAACGCGACCCGCATGAAGAACAGCCCCGTGTCGTGGTCCCCGAACTGCCTGCTGTCCTCGATGTTGCAGCCGGTCATGAAGAGGTAGCTGGACACGGCGTGCACGATGCCCTGCTTGTCCGGGCAGGAGAGGGTCAGGACGTAGTGGTCGGTGGCGGGGGTGGCCGTGGAACCGGCCTTGGGGTCGCTCATGACCCCAGAGGATCGCACATCCGCACAGATCAGGCGGGACTGGTCAGTATGCGGATGACGTCCAGGGAGCGCGGCGCGGTGTCCGGGTCGTCCCCGTCGCTCGTCGCCATCCGCACGTGCGCCTCGCGCGCCGCCCGGACCGCCTCCGGCCACAGAGGGTGCGCCAGATAGGCCGGTACGGGGGCGTCCGCGCCGATCTCGTGCATGATCCGCAGGACCCGGAGCACGGCGGCGTCCACGAGGGCCGCCTCGTCCGGATCCCGGAATATGGACCCGACGTACTTTTCGGCGGACCAGTTGTCGAGCCAGGTGTCCTCGACGAGGCGGTACACGGCATCGGTGATGTCCCCGTACCCGTCGAGGCCGGCCAGCCAGCACTCCTGGTGGAAGACGGGGTCGGAGAGCATGTGCAGCGCGGAACGCACCTGAGTGCGCCAGCGCCACCACGGCATGTCATTCAGCGGCATGCCGCCCATGGTGGTGGAGCGACGGCCGCGACGGGAAGGGTTCGCAGAAGCTTGCACGGTTGCCGATCGTACGGGCATGCGAATTCAGTCCGGACAAGCCCCCACGATTCACCCGTCACCGCACCGGCGCTCCGCCCGCCGGCCGCGGCAGGCGCACGCGCGTGCGCCTGCTCGCAGGTCCGTCCTCAGAGGTCCGTCGCCTGGTGCCGGGTCAGCCCGTACTTCCCGGCGATCGAGTTCCACAGGACCACGGCCTCCTTCTTCGCCCGGGACGCCTTGCCGCTCTCCCGGTCGCCCAGCTGGCGTGCGCCGGTGGCCTGCGCCTTGCCGTTCGGGCAGAAGCGCTGCGGGCCGCCGGCGACCCGGTCCGCCCACGCCGCGTAGTGGTCGTCGGCCGCCGCCGACGCCTGCCACGCCCTGTTGAGCGCCTCGGTCAGTGCCGCGTGCTCGGGCAGCTTGTCCACCGTGAGGGCCTCCAGCCGGCTCACCAGGCCGCGCCGCTGGGTGGCCGCGCCGCGCAGATCGGACGCCGCCTTGTCGAGCTTGTCGCACCTGCTGATGGAGTCGACGGCGTTGATGACCGTGGAACGGCTGTCGTTGCTGCTCTCCAGAAGCTTCTCCAGCTCCTGGGCCTGCGCCTTGGCGGGGTCTGCGGCATTGTCGGCGGGCGGCGCGGGCAGCGAGCTGCCGGACGCCACCGTCGTGGCGTCGCCGCCCTTGGCGTCCGTCTCGCCGCCCGAGCTGGCCAGCGCGCTGATCCCCAGGCCGAGCACCGAGCAGCCGATCACCACGGCGGCGATCATCGGCACCGCGCCGACCTTGCGCCGCCCGGACGCGGGGCCACCGCCGGGCCCGTAACCGCCCTGCCCGTGGCCGGGCTGCTGGTACTGCTGGTAGCGCGCCTCCTCCTGCTCGGCCTCCTGCTGCCGGGGCGGCAGGAAGCGCGGCATCTGCTGCGTGGAGGCGGGGGCGTCCGGCTCCTCGGCGGCCCGGGGGGCGGACGGGCGGAAGAGGCTGTCGAACTCGGCGGGCGGCTGCCGCTCCCCGGGCGCTCCCGGCCGCAGCGGCACCTCGGGACGCGGCGCGTACGCGGCGTCCGCGGGCACCGGCGGCAGGTACTGCGTGGCGTCGGCGTCCGACCCGGCGGGCGGCTGCAGCGCCTGCTGCCCGAGGAACGGGGTTCCGTCGAGGGGCCCGGCGTGCCCGGCGCCCTGGGCGGGACCGGCGTGGCTTCCGTGGCCGGTGGTCCCGTAAGCGGACTGTCCTGCCGGAGCCGCGTGGCCTCCGGGGCCGGAGGGGTACGGCACCGGGTTCTCCGGCGGGAGCGCCCCGGGGCCCCGCGGCACGGGCGGAATGAGCTGGGTGGCGTCCGGGTCCCCGCCGGGCGCGGGCATGTCCCAGGCGGGCTGCTGCGGCACCGGCGGCTGCACGTGCGGTGGCGGCATCGGCTGCCAGTCCGTCATCTGCTGCGGGACGGGCGGCTGTTGGGCCTCCGGGTAGCCCTGAGGGTGCTGGGTGCCCTGGGCGTCCGCTCCCCACGTCTGGTCCCAGCCCTGCCCGTGGGGCGGCGTCGCGCCAACGGCTCCTTGGCCCGGGGCCGCGCCGGGTATCCCGCCCGGCGCGGCCGGCCACTGCTGCTGGTACTGCTGCGGGTCGTACTGCTGTGGTGCGTACGACTGCTGCTGCGCCTGCTGCGGGTACTGCTGCGCCGGGGGCAGCCCTGCGCCCTCGTGTGCGGGGCGCACAGCGGGATGCTGCGGCTCATCACCCTGTTCGCTCTGCGTCAACGGGGGCTCCTGCCATCGGTACCGGGGTTCCCCGCCGCGAGAGCGAGGGACGGAATCACCGGTTCACGCTACCGGGTGAATCCGCCCCGCTGCCACGCGCCCGTGGCCGCTGGTCACCGGCACCCCGCCCGACCTCGCACGCTGTCCCGCACAGTCGGCCGTTGACGCTGCTCACAAGGTGTCCGGGCGCGCCTCACGCCGCCTGAATCTCCATCCGTGCCCCGAACTCCCGTACCGAGGGCTCGTCCCGGTACGGGTCGAGACGCTGCTGCAGGTCCTCCAGGTACTCCGCCCCCCGGTTCGACCGCAGCGTTCCCAGGAGTTCGGCCGCGCGCGTGCCCGTGTGACAGGCCTGTTCCACCTCGCGCTGCTGCACCTGTGCGGAGGCGAGGAGCACGAGGCCGATGGCCCGTCGGCGCACCCGGCTGTCCGGATGTCCCGACAGGCTCTCCTGGGCCCGGCGCGCCGCAGCCTGCGCCTGACCCAAGTCGCGGTGGCAGTGCGCGAGTTCGTCGGCGAGGTATGCCTGGTCGAAGTGCGCGATCCACACCGGGTCGTCCCCCGTGTCGCCCGCGTCGTGCGCCCGCTCCATCGCCGACTGAGCCTTCCCCGCCACCGTCTGGCAGGTCCTCTCGTCGCCCAGCAGCGCGTGGCCGCGCGCCTCCGCCGCGTAGAACATCGCCTCCGTACGGGGCGTGACCCGCCCCTTCGCACCCTCCTGCGCCGCCCGCGCCAGCTGGGCGATCTCGCGCGGATTCCCGAGCTGAGCCGCGAGGTGGCTCATGGACGCGGCCAGTACGTATCCTCCGTAGCCCCGGTCCCCCGCCGCCTGTGCGAGCCGCAGCGCCTGGATGTAGTACCGCTGGGCGAGCCCCGGCTGGCCCGTGTCGACGGCCATGTATCCGGCCAGTTCGGTCAGCCTGGCCACCGCGGCGAACAGTTCGCGCCCGACGGCCTCCCGGTACGACCCGGACAGCAGGCCGGAGACGACGCTGTTGAGGTAGTGGACGACGATCGGCCGCACGTGCCCCGCGCCGAACCTGTGGTCCAGTGCCACCAGGGCCTCCGTCGTCGCCCGTACCGCCTCGACATCGCTCGGCCCCACCCGTGATCCGGCGTGCCGCGCCACCTGGTGGTCCGCGCCCGTGATCAGCCAGTCCCTGCTGGGCTCCACCAGCGCCGACGACGCGACGGAGGAACCGGACAGGAAGTCCCGGCGCCCCACGTCGCTGCGCCACAGCTCGCAGACCTGCTCGATCGCGCCCAGTACGGTCGGCGAGAACTGGAGCCCGATCCCGGACGCCAGGTTCTTGCCGTTGGCCATGCCGATCTCGTCGATGGTGACCGTGCGGCCGAGCTTGCGGCCCAGGGCCTCCGCGATGATGCCCGGGGCGCGCCCCCGGGGCTGCTGGCCGCGCAGCCACCGCGCGACCGATGTCTTGTCGTACCGCAGGTCGAGGCCGTGCTCGGCGCCGCACATGTTGACCCGGCGGGCCAGCCCGGCGTTGGAACAGCCGGCTTCCTGGATGAGCGCCTGGAGACGTTCGTTCGGCTGACGGGCGACGAGCGGCCTGGCTGCCATGTGTACCCCCTGGTGCGGGCGCTGAGAACTCCTGGTGAATCCCTGCGGATTCCGTGCGGAGATCAATGCCCTGCGGATATGCAAAGAATGCGAGACATCTACGGTGATGTGCCCACATGCCGGAACACCGAGGTATTTCCGGTACTTCGGCGTACCGTTCGTGAACTTCCTCGTACGGCCCTGTACTTCCGGTTAGCGGCGGGTAGTTCCGAGTGTTCTCGTGCTTCCACATTTGTGGCTTCCCGCTCACCGTCCCGGACCCACCTGCGCGCCCCCGCCCGTGCACCCATGCGCCCCGCATGCAGGATCGTTGCGCCATGTCCCGGCAGGCCACGCCCGTAACCGGAGTTGGCAGGCGTAGTTGTGCTGTTCGTGGAAGAGACCATCGGAGTTCCGGACGTCACGGACGCAGCCCAGATCCCTCAGCAGCGCCGGGAGCAACTGCTCGACGGCGCCGTGCGATACGCGGAAGAACGGCACTGGGACGTGGTCCCCGGCACCTGGCTGGAGGCGCGGGAGGGGGTCGAGCGCTGCTCGTGCGGCGACGTGACGTGCACCGCCCCCGGCGCACACCCCACGGGCAACGACTGGGCGACGCAGGCGACCGGCAGTGCGGTGGCGGCGCGCAGGATGTGGCAGAAGACGCCCGGCGCCTCGATCCTGCTGCCCACCGGCCGCACCTTCGACGCCATCGACGTGCCCGAGACGGCCGGTTTCCTGGCGCTGGCCCGGATGGAGCGCATGGAACTCACCCTCGGCCCGGTGACCAGCACCCCCGACCGACGGCTCCTCTTCTTCGTACTGCCGGGTGTGGGAGCCAAGATTCCCGACCTGGTACGGAAGCTGGGCTGGGTACCGAGCACCCTCGACCTCGTCTCGCGCGGCGAGGGCGACTACGTGGCGGCCCCGCCGACCCGCATGGGCGGGATGGGCGCCGTGCAGTGGGCCCGCCGTCCCACTCCGGCGAACCGGTGGCTGCCGGACGCGGAGGAGCTGATCAACCCCCTCGCCTACGCGTGCGGGCGGGAAGCGGCTACTGCGCGGGGGCGCGCTCGAACATAGGGTGGGCCCCGTCACACGGGGACCACGAAAGGCAACGCGTCATGCCTGACCAAGCATTCGACCACGGGGCGGCCGCACAGTCCGGGCAGGCGGGCGGAGCGCATACGGCGCCGCCCGCCGCGGTACGTGTTCAGGGGCTGTGGAAACGATTCGGCGAGCAGATCGCCGTCGCCGGGATCGATCTCGAACTGCCCGCGGGAAAGTTCATCGGCCTGGTCGGGCCGAACGGGGCGGGCAAGACCACCACCCTGTCGATGGTGACGGGACTGCTGCGTCCCGATCAGGGCACCGTGGAGATCGGCGGCCACGACGTGTGGCGCGACCCGGTGCGGGTCAAGTCGCGCATCGGCGTGCTGCCCGAGGGTCTGCGCCTGTTCGAGCGGCTGTCGGGGCGTGAACTGCTCGCCTACAGCGGCCGGTTGCGGGGGCTTCCCGGCGCCGAGGTCGACAAGCGGGCGACCCAGCTCCTGGACGTACTGGACCTGGCGGGCTCCCAGCACAAACTGGTCGTCGACTACTCGACGGGCATGCGCAAGAAGATCGGTCTCGCCGCCGCCCTGCTCCACAACCCGCAAGTCCTCTTCCTGGACGAGCCGTTCGAGGGCGTCGACCCGGTCTCGGCCCAGACCATCCGGGGCGTGCTGGAGCGCTACACCGCGTCGGGCGCCACCGTGATCTTCTCCAGCCACGTCATGGAGCTGGTGGAGTCGCTGTGCGACTGGGTGGCGGTGATGGCCGCGGGCCGCATCCGCGCCCAGGGCACCCTCGCGGAGGTCCGCGGCGACGCGCCGACCCTGCAGAGCGCGTTCCTGGAACTGGTGGGGGCACAGGGGCGCGACGCCGGGGAGAGCCTGGACTGGCTGGGCGGCGGGGCGGGACGATGAGTGCCGACTCCGTGGTCGCTCCGGCCGGCTCCGCCGGTCCCGCCGACGCTGTTTCCTCGGGGCTGACGCCCCTGTTCGTACGACTGAAGCTGGCGCTCCTGAAGAACGGGCTGCGGCAGTCGTCCGGGCGCACCGCCGCCTTCATCGCCTCCTTCGTGCTGGTGGTGCTCTTCTCCGCGGCGCAGCTGCTGGGGCTGATCCTGCTGCGCGGGACGGAGTACGCCCCGGTCTTCACGCTGCTGATCACGCTCGTCCTCGCGCTGGGCTGGACGTTCATGCCGCTGTTCTTCCCGAGCGGCGACGAGACGCTCGACCCGTCGCGGCTGGTGATGCTTCCGTTGCGGCCCAGGCCCCTGGTGCGGGCGCTGCTGGTGGCGTCGCTGGTGGGCATAGGGCCGCTGTTCACGGTGTGCCTGGTGGTGGGCTCGGTGATCGCCGTGGCGCACGGGTTCGCGGGGGCGGTGACGGCGTTGCTCGGCGCCGTACTGACCGTCCTCACGTGCGTGGCCGTCGCCCGTACCGTCGCGACCCTGAACGTACGGCTGCTGACCAGTCGACGCGGCCGGGACCTGGCGGTGCTGAGCGGACTCGTCATCGCCGTGGGCATCCAGGTCGTCAACTTCGGCTGGCAGCGGCTGGCCAGGTCCGGCGACCTGTCGGTGCTCGATCCGGTCACCGACGTCGTGCAGTGGATTCCGCCGGCCTCGGCGGTCGGCGCGGTGCACTCGGTGAGCGAGGGGGCGTACGGGCGCGGTGTCTGCCAGCTGCTGCTCGCCGTGGTGGCCCTGGTGCTGCTGCTGTGGGTGTGGGAGCGCGGGCTCGTCAAGCTGATGACGGCGCCCGACGGGTCGACCCTCCAGGCGTCGTCGGGGCCCTCGCGCAAGGAGTCGAAGGCGGGGCCGTTGTCACGGCTGCTGCCGGACGGGCGTACCGGGGCCACCGTGCAACGGGTCCTGCGCTACATCTGGCGCGACCCCAAGACGAAGGGCGCCTGGATCACCTCGCTGGCGATCGGTCTGATCATCCCGGTCTTCAACGCCCTCCAGGGCACGGGGTCGGTGTACCTAGCCTGCATCGCGACGGGGATGCTCGGCATGCTCACGTTCAACCAGTTCGGAACGGACACCTCGGCGTTCTGGATGGTCGCGACGTCCATCTCGACGACCCGGGACGCGTACGAGGAACTGCGCGCACGGCTGCTGGCGCTGCTGGCGATCACCGTCCCGTACACGCTGCTCGTGACGTGCGTGACGGCGGCGGTCGTCGGTGACTGGCGGACGCTGCCGGAGGTTCTCGGGCTGGCGTTCGCACTGCTGGGGGCACTGCTGGCGGCCGGCATGGTGGCCTCGATGCGCTACCCGTACTCGGTGCCGAGCGAGGGCAGCAAGACCGTGGTACCCGGGCAGGGGTCGCTGGCGTGGATGTCGCTGGTCGCGGGCGTGGTGGTGTCGATGGTGCTGTGCGCGCCGCTGATCGCGCTCACGGTGTGGCTGCACGTGGCGGGGCACGCGACGTGGATCCTGCTGCCGGTGGGGACGGTGTACGGGGCGCTGGCCGCGTGGGCCGGGCTGAAGGCGGCGGCGCCGGGGACGGCTCGGCGGTTGCCGGAGATTCTCGGGGCGGTGAGCAAGGGGTAGGGCGGGGCGTACGTGCGGTCTGTGCGTGGATGAGTTTGTGCGCGCGGGGCGTACGGGGGTGGCGGGGCGTGGGGCGGGAGGTGCGCGTCCCGTGCGGGGGCCGCCCCCTTGCCCGCCCGTTCCGCCCCCTTGGGCGGCCCCGCCGCCCAAGGGCGCTACCGGGGGGTTGAGGTGGCCCCGCCGCTCAGGGGGCTACCGGCGGGGGGTTATCGGAGGGGGGTGAGGGTTTCTTGCAGGAAGGGTTCGATGGCGGTGCGCCAGCCTCCCGGCTGGTCGTAGTGGACCAGGTGGCCCGCTTCGACCACCTCCGCGTACTTCCCCTTCGGCAGCACTCGCACCATCTCCTGCGCCTCCGCCCGTCCCAGCTCGCCGTCCAGGCCGCGTACCACCAGCGTCGGGCACTGCACCTGGGACAGCTCGTCCCAGTGCGCCTCGTACACCCACGTCGCCCTGGACAGCAGCATCTGGCGGCGCGAGAAGACCGGACGCCAGCCGTCCGACCGTTCCGCCATCACCTCGGCGAAGAACTCGCCGCGCGCCGGGGAGGGCCGCTCCACCCACGGGTCGTCCTCGCCGAACCACTTCCGTACGTCCGCGAGCGTGGCGAACGGCACCGGCCAGGCCTTGAACCAGTCCTCCCATTCCCGCTGGGAGGCGGCCCCGAGCGCCGAGGCCCGCATGTCGCAGACGACCAGCGCCCGCACCAGGTCCGGCCGTTTGGCGGCGAGCTGCCAGGCGGTCAGTGCGCCCATCGAGTGGCCGATCAGGGTCACGGGCCCCAGCCCCAGTTGCTCGACCACCGCCTCCGCGTCGGCGACGTAGGCCTCGCGTGTGAAGGGCCCGTCCGCCGGTTTTTCGCTGCGGCCGTGGCCGCGCTGGTCGAGGGCGACCGCCCGGTGCCGCTCGCTGAGCCAGCGGGCCGTCTCCGCCCAGTGCGAGGAGCGGCCCATCAGGCCGTGCAGCAGGAGGACGCCGGGAGACCGCTCCGGCTCACCGCCGTCCTTGGGCGGGTCGGCGAACTCCCAGGCGGCGAGGCGTACGCCGTCTGCTCCGGTCACGTCGATGCGCCGCGCCATATGGCCTGGCACCCCCTTCTGCTTCCGGTCGTTCCGGTTCCGGGCGGTCTCCGCTGCCTGCGCTGCCCGCTCTCTCCGCTCTCGCTACGACACTCAAGTTATCGAACTCTCATTCGAGAATCCGGGTTCGGCGCGCAAGTCCCCACTTTCGAGTGACAGCGCTCAAGGATTGGCTCGCGCTGCCGAGGGGAGATCTTCTGCGGGAGGCGGGCCGCTCGGGGAAGACGGTCCGCGGGAGTCGACCTAGGGAGCTCGGGGCTCCAGGTCGACGCAGGGGAGGACAGGCCCCGGCGCCTCAGGGCGCCGGGGCCCTCTTCGTACGGCGCCTCCCGCGACGCCGTGTGCGGTGCGTACGACGGGCTCATCCCCGCCTCCTCCCCGGCCGCGCTGCGGGCCCGGCCGGCAGCCCTCATTCACGATGTGTGCCCCGGTTCGTGCGCCGCAGACACAGCGTGGCACGCGATCCGTCCGGCCGCTGGCATTCCGGTGCGAAAGAGGGGGCCAACTCCCCGGTGGAGTCGGGAAGTTGACCTTGCTCGGGTTCGGGTCAGGGCTTGGCGACGAAGACGTGCGACGCCGTCTCCGTGTCCAGCTCCGCCGCCTCGCCGCTGCTGCCGACCAGGACGCCGCCCGGCGACTCGGTCACGCTGACCACCGAGCCGGGCTGCACGCCCGCGCGGCGCAGCGTGTACATCAGCTGGGCATCGGTCTGGATGGGCTCGCCGATCCGCCGTACGACGACGGTCTTGCCCTCCGGGCCCGGCGCGAGCTCGCTCAGGCTGACCATTCCCTCGTTCAGGAACGGGTCGGCCTCGGCCTTCTCGCCCAGCTCCTCCAAACCCGGGATGGGGTTGCCGTACGGGGACTCGGTGGGGTGGCGGAGCAGTTCGAGCACCCGGCGCTCCACCGCCTCGCTCATCACGTGCTCCCAGCGGCACGCCTCCGCGTGCACCTGCTCCCACTCCAGGCCGATCACGTCGACGAGCAGGCACTCGGCCAGGCGGTGCTTGCGCATCACGCGGGTGGCGAGCCTGCGGCCCTCCTCGGTGAACTCCAGGTGGCGGTCGCCCGCGACCGTCACCAGGCCGTCGCGCTCCATGCGCGCCACCGTCTGGCTGACGGTCGGTCCGCTCTGGTCCAGGCGCTCGGCGATACGGGCGCGCATGGGGACGACGCCCTCCTCCTCGAGTTCGAGGATGGTGCGGAGATACATCTCCGTGGTGTCGATCAGTCCGGACATGTGTGCCCCTCGATGCTGTGGCAGAAAATCGTCGTGCGCTCAGTCGCCCTGCGCCGGCCCTGCACCAATTCTGACGCATCCCACTGACAACCGTGCCGCACCGGTGTCAGGCCGTATTGACAGGCCCCAGGTCCAGACCGCACCGTGCTGCGATGAGCGAGAACAAACTGGCCGGCCAGTTCTTCGACGCCGCGATCGGACTGCTGCACAAGGTGCGGGACGAGGAGTCGGAGTCCATCGCCGCGGCGGGCGCCGCGATCGCCGACACCGTGGCCGCCGGCGGCCGGCTCTTCGCCTTCGGCGCGGGCCACTCCTCGCTGGCCGCGCAGGACGTCGTCTACCGGGCCGGCGGACTCGCCCTGATGAACCTGCTGGCCGTCCCCGGCGTCGTCGGCGTCGACGTCATGCCGGCCACCCTGGGCTCGGCCCTGGAACGCGTCGACGGCCTCGCGGGCGCGGTCCTGGACAGCAGCCCCGCCAAGCCCGGCGACGTACTCGTCGTCATCTCCCTGTCCGGGCGCAACGCGCTGCCCGTCGAGATGGCGATGAACGCGCGCGCCCTGGGGCTGAAGGTGATCGGCGTGACCTCTGTGGCGTACGCGGAGGGCACCAGGTCGCGACACAAGTCGGGCAGTTTCCTCAAGGACCACTGCGACATCGTGCTCGACAGCAAGATCGCCGTGGGTGACGCCGAGCTGACGGCGGACGGCGTCGGCGCGCCCTTCGCACCCGCCTCCACCGTCGTCACCACCGCCCTGATGCAGGCGGTCATGGCCGCCGCGGCCGGCGAACTCGTGGCGCGCGGCGTCGAACCGCCGCTGCTGCGCTCGGGGAACGTGGACGGCGGCCACGAGTGGAACGGCCGCGTGATGAGCGAGTACGGGGACCGGATCTTCTTCCGGCACTGAGCACGCACCCCGTCACCGGGCACGCGCACGGCGGCGTGCTTGCCGCGCGGGCCCGGTGACGGGGGTTCGGCGCGCGTGCTCGGTGCGGGGGTTCGGCGCGCGTGCTCGGTGCGGGGGTTCGGCGCGCGTGCTCGGTGCGGGGGTTCGGCGCGCGTGCTGGGTGCGGGGGTTCGGCGCGCGTGCTCGGTGCGGGGGTTCGGCGTGCGCGCTCGGTGCGCGTGTTTCAGTGCGCGTCCGTCGCGCCCGCCAGCGCCTGGGCCAGGTCGACCGAAGCCGCGACCCGCACCGCGATGCTCTCCGCGTACGTCGCGTCCGGGCGCTCGAAGGCCGGGCGGCCGGGACCGCGGAGGAAGGTCACCGCGCCCAGCGTGCGGCCCCGGCTGCGCAGCACCGTGCAGAGCGCGTGGACGGCGCCCTTCGGCCACTGCCGCTCGGCCGCCCAGGCGGCGGCGTCGCGCACTCCCGCGCTCGCCCGCACGGCGCCCGTCCGGTCCAGCGACCGGAGGGCCGGATGTCCCTCCCCGTACCGCACCGGGATGCCCGCCCCCGCGTTCTCCGGGGAGCACGGTCCCGGCTCCCCGGAGGGTGTGGCGGCGACCCGTACCAGGCGCTCGCCCGCCAGTACATCCATGAGGGCGTGGTCGGCGAAGCCCGCGAGGCCGAAGTCGAGATGGGCGAACGCGGCCTCCATCGGGTCCTCGCACTCGGCGGCGGCTCGCGCCGCACGGTGCAGCTGGCTGCTCCGGAAGCGCAGTCTGGCCGCCTCCTGTTCGGCGGTCTTCGCCTCCGTGACGTCCTGGAAGAGCCAGCCCACGCCGAGCGGCACCGGCTCCTGGGCGAGCGGGGAGGCCAGCCGCAGGAAGCCGCTGCGCCAGCAGCGCCGCCGCTCGCCCTCGGCGGTGCGCAGCGTCACCCACAGGTCGACCGGGGCGGGCGGGGAGCCCTCGGCGAGGACGTGCTGGAGGGCACCCTCCAGTTCGTCCACGCCCTGGACGACCGTCTCGCCCAGCGGGCGGCCCAGGAGCGTCGTACGGCCGCCGCCGAGGGAGCGGGCGGCGTGCACGTTGACGACGGTGGGGCGCAGGTCGACGTCGAGCAGGACCACGCCCCAGGAGGCGTCCTCGAACAGGACCTCGCTCAGTGCGATGGCCCGCTCCAGGTCGATCTGCGCGTGCACTTCGCCGAACGCGCCGTACACCCCGGCCGGCCGTCCGTCCGTGCCCGGCACGGCCGCCGACTGCATCCGTACCAGAACCCGGCCGCCGTCCTTGCGCAGCAGGGCGAACTCGTGGACCTGGCGTCCGCCGCCGCGCATCGCCGACATCAGCCGTTCCTGGACCTCCTCGGCGTCCGCGCTGCGCACCGCCCAGCCCGCGAGGCCGCGCCGGCCCACGGCGTCCCCCGCGCTCCAGCCGAGGATGCGCTCGGCCTCACGGTTCCAGTGGGTGACGGTGCCGTCTGCGTCGAAGGCGCACAGGGCGGCGTCCATGCCGTCCAGAAGTGCGGCGAGCAGTTCCGCGCCCGGCGGCGGCCTGTCCGCACCCGGTTCCGTCGTCCCACTGCTCAGCGAAGCACTCACCGGCACCCCCGCACATCTTTCCTCCGCGCTGCTGTTCACCTCAGCTCCACGCGTGGTCATTCAACTCGAACGTGACGCAGCCCACATCCCGTTCGGGAAAATCAGTTGAAGGCCCCCCGGGGCGCTCCTAGGCTGGTGCGCACACTGAAAGGAGGTGATTCGGAAGTGATTTCTTTCCGGACTCGTGAGGTGGCTGCGGGCTAGTTGCCCGTTGTCGCACTCAGTGCGGTGCCGGCGCAGCCGGTTCCAATCCCAAGCAGTCACCGCCCCGCGGGCTCGCCGGTACGTCCGGCCGGCTTCCTCCTCGGAGGGAACCAGAGCCCGCGGGGTTCTGCGTGCCACGGGTCGTACGGCGCTCCGCACGACGTTCCGTGCCGCGCCCTACGGGTTCAGCCGCTCCACCGCCCAGGCCCCGTCCCGCGTCCTGACGTACCGCAGCCGGTCGTGCATCCGGTTCTCCTGCCCCTGCCAGAACTCCACCGCCTCCGGTACGACCCGGAAGCCGCCCCAGTGCGGCGGTACCGGCACCTTCTCGCCCTCCGGGTAGCGCTCCTCCAGGGCGGCGTACGCGGCGGTGAGTTCCTCGCGCGAGCCCACGACCCTGGACTGTTCGCTGGCCCAGGCGCCGAGCTGCGAGCCGTGCGGACGGGTGCGGAAGTAGGCGGCCGTCTCGGCGCGGGAGACGCGTTCCGCGGTGCCGGTGACGATGACCTGGCGGGCGATCTGGTGCCAGGGGAAGAGCAGCGAGACGTACCGGTTCCCGGCGAGTTCGTCGCCCTTGCGGGAGCGGTAGTTGGTGTAGAAGACGAAGCCCTGGGCGTCGTACGCCTTCAGCAGCACCGTACGGGAGCTGGGGCGGCCGTCGGGGGTGGCGGTGGAGACGACCATGGCGTTCGGTTCGTGCAGGCCGCCGGTGACGGCCTGCTGGAACCAGCGGGCGAACTGTGCCATGGGGGACGGCGCCAGCGTGTCCTCGGTGAAGGGTTCGGCGCGGTACTGCTCGCGCATGACGGCGGGGTCGATGTCGGTGTCGGCCGCATCGGCGGCACGGGCGACGGCGGCGTGGGCTGCGTCGATGGCGGACCCGTCGGGTTCGGGAAGTGTGTTCGGCACGGGGCCATCCTGCCGCAGGCCGCGCGATCCTCCGGAGGGGTGCACACACCTGCCCGCCTGGGATGCGGCCGCAGTCTTCCCATCGCCAACTCCCGTTAACCCTCCCGCAAGTGGGTCCGGGAGTGTGCCTGTTCTCACGCTTCCCCGCATCGGTGGAACCCGCCAAAATCCCGGGTGGGGCCGCTGTCGCTTCCTTACAGCAGGGGTATCGTTCCTGCCTCCCGTCGCTTCCCGCACACGCATCTTGAGGAGCCGCCTGATGTCCGACTTCGTACCCGGACTTGAGGGAGTCGTCGCCTTCGAAACGGAGATCGCCGAACCGGACAAGGAGGGCGGCGCCCTTCGCTACCGGGGCGTCGACATCGAGGACCTGGTCGGGCACGTCTCCTTCGGGAACGTGTGGGGCCTGCTGGTCGACGGCGCGTTCAACCCCGGTCTGCCGCCCGCCGAGCCGTTCCCGATCCCCGTGCACTCCGGCGACATCCGGGTCGACGTGCAGTCGGCGCTGGCGATGCTCGCCCCCGTGTGGGGTCTGAAACCGCTGCTGGACATCGACGAGTCCACCGCCCGCGACAACCTCGCCCGCGCCGCCGTGATGGCGCTGTCGTACGTCGCCCAGTCGGCACGCGGCCAGGGGCTGCCGATGGTGCCCCAGAGCGAGATCGACAAGGCGGACTCGGTGGTCGAGCGGTTCATGATCCGCTGGCGCGGCGAACCGGACCCCAAGCACGTCAAGGCGGTCGACGCGTACTGGACGTCGGCGGCCGAGCACGGCATGAACGCGTCCACGTTCACCGCCCGGGTGATCGCCTCCACCGGTGCGGACGTCGCCGCCGCCCTGTCCGGTGCGGTGGGCGCCATGTCCGGTCCGCTGCACGGCGGCGCGCCGTCTCGCGTCCTCGGCATGATCGAGGAGATCGAGCGCACCGGGGACGCGCGCGCGTACGTGCGCCAGGCCCTCGACAAGGGCGAGCGCCTGATGGGCTTCGGCCACCGCGTGTACCGCGCCGAGGACCCGCGTGCGCGCGTCCTGCGGCGGACCGCGAAGGAGCTGGCCGCACCGCGCTTCGAGGTCGCGGAGGCGCTGGAGAAGGCGGCGCTGGAGGAGCTGCACGCGCGCCGGCCGGACCGGGTGCTGGCGACGAACGTGGAGTTCTGGGCGGCCATCGTGCTGGACTTCGCGGAGGTTCCGGCGCACATGTTCACGTCGATGTTCACCTGTGCCCGGACGGCGGGCTGGTCGGCGCACATCCTGGAGCAGAAGCGGACGGGGCGTCTGGTGCGGCCTTCGGCGCGGTATGTCGGGCCGGGGAGCCGGGATCCTCGTGAGGTGGCGGGGTTCGGGGACATCGTGGGGTGAGGGGGGCTTGGCGGCGTCCGGGGCCGTCGGGTCCGGGGCGCTCGGCGACCCCGGGGGGCGGTGCCCGGGGACACGGGGCGTAGGGCCGGGGGGTGCACCTCCGGTGGGGGACCGCCCCCTTGCCCGCCCGTTCCGCCCCCGGGGGCGGCCCCGCCGCCCAAGGGGGCTACCGGGGCCAACGGCGTGCGGACGGCCGCCCGAGGCGGCTACGGGGGCTTAGCGTGCGGGCCGCCGCCCGAGGGGGCTACGGCGACGTCAGGGCTTCTTCGAGCAGTTGGGACCACTGGGCGACGACCTTGTGGCGGCGGGCCGTATCGTCGGTGAGGAGGTTGGCGAGGCCCAGGCCGCGGGCCATGTCGAGGAAACCCTGGACGGTCTCGCGGACGCCGGGGCGTGACTCGTCCGCGTGCAGCAGCTCGACGGCCATACGGTGCGACTCGCGGCCGAAGTGGGCCTCCAGCTCGGTGACCCGGCGCCGCAGCTTCTCCTCGTTGGAGGCGGCGACCCACAGGTGCAGGGCGGCCCGGAACAGCGGGCCCGTGTAGAGGTCGACCATCGCGGCGACCACCGCCGCCGTGTGGCGGCGGGGCAGGGCGCGCAGCGCGGTGCAGCGTTCTTCCGCGACGTACTCGACGGCCGCCGTGAAGAGGTCCTCACGGGTCGGGAAGTGGTGCTGGGCCGCTCCCCGGGACACTCCCGCCCTCTCCGCCACGACCGACACCGTGGAGCCCGCCCAGCCGCGTTCGGCGAGGCAGGCCACGGCGGCCTCCAGCAGGCGCCGCCGGGTGGCACGGCTGCGGTCCTGCTTGGGGGCGGTCACTGCAGCCATGCGGGATCCCGTCGTTCGAGGTGCGCGGTCACGCCCTCGCGCGCCTCGGCGGACGCGAACAGCGCTGCCGAGCGTTGTACCAGGTCTTCCGCGTCCCGGTCGAAAGCGTCCCGCATACCGGCCGTCAGGAGCCGCTTCGCCTCCGCCAGCCCCTGCGGGGACGCCCTGCGCAGCGCCTCCAGCACGGGGGCCAGCGCGACGTCCACGTCGGGCGCGGCCTCGGTGAGGAGTCCGATCTCCTGGGCGCGCGTCCCGGCGAACACCTCACCGGTGAGGAAGTAGCGGGACGCGGCACGGGGATCGAGGCGGGGCAGCAGAGGGAGGGATATCAGGGCGGGCGCGACCCCGATCCGCACCTCGGAGAAAGCGAAGTCGGACGAGAGCGTCGCGAACGCCATGTCGCACACCCCGAGCAGCCCGAGGCCGCCCGCGCGCGCGTGCCCGTCGACGCGCCCCAGCACCGGCTTGGGCAGTTCCGCGATCTGCCGCAGCAGGGCGACGAACGCGTACGGGCCGGCGGGCGCCTTCAGGTCGGCGCCCGCGCAGAAGGTGTTGCCGGTGTGGGTGAGCACCACCGCCCGTACCGACGGGTCCTTGCCGTACCGCTCCAGAGCCCGCCCCAGCTCCTCGACGAGGGAGACCGAGAGGGCGTTGCGGTTCGCCGGTGAGTCGAGGGTGAGGGTGGTGATGCCGCGCTCGTGGGTGGTGGGGACCAGGGCCTGGCGTGTCATGCGCGTTCCCTTTCTCGCAGCTCCCGCCGCAGGATCTTGCCGGAGGCCGCACGGGGCACTCCGTCGGTGAATTCGACGCGGCGCACCTTCTTGTACGGCGCGACGCGCTCGGCGACGTAGGTCATGACATCCGCCTCGGTGAGGTCGGCGGCGTGCGGCTGCCGTACGACGTACGCCTTGGGGACCTCGTTGCCGTCCGCGTCGTATACCCCGATCACGGCCGCATCCGCGATGCCGTCGTGGGTGAGCAGGAGGGCCTCGAGTTCGGCGGGGGCCACCTGGTAGCCCTTGTACTTGATCAGCTCCTTGACGCGGTCGACCACGTAGAGCCAGCCGTCGTCGTCGACACGGCCCACGTCGCCGGTGTGCAGCCATCCGTCGGCGTCGATCATCGCGTCCGTCGCGTCGGGGCGGCCGAGGTAGCCCTTCATGCGCTGCGGGCCACGGATGGCGATCTCGCCCTCCTCGCCGACGCCGAGGTCCTTGCCGGGGTCGTGCAGGGACAGGATGCGCATCTCGGTGCGCGGCAGGAGCTTGCCGACGGTGCCCGGCGGCGGGTTCTCCGCGCTCAGCGGCACCACGTGCGTGCCGGGCGACAGTTCGGTCATCCCGTACGCCTGGAGGACCGGCCGGATTCCCAGGCGGTCGGCACATGCCTTCGCGAGGGCGGCGTCGAGCGGGGCCGCGGCGCTGACGACGTACTCGACCGACGAGAGGTCGTAACGTTCGACGGCCGGGTGCTTGGCGAGGGCGAGGACGATCGGCGGGGCGACGAACAGGGCGTTGATGCGTTCGTCCTGGATCGCCTTGAGGAACTGCTCCAGGTCGAAGCGCGGCAGGGTGACGACGGTCGCGCCGTGCGACAGCGGGATGTTCATGAGCGCGGTCAGTCCGTAGATGTGGAAGAACGGGAGCACCGCCAGCACCCGGTCGCCCGGCTTGACCGGGATGAACGGATGCAGCTGCGCCATGTTGGTGGCGATGCTGTGGTGGGTGAGCATGACGCCCTTGGGGACGCCGGTGGTGCCGGAGGAGTACGGCAGTGCGGCGACGTCCGTGCGGGGGTCGATGTCGACCTGCGGTTCGGGGTCCGTGGAGGCCAGCAGGTCGAGTACGGAGCGGTGGCCGGGCGCGCTGTCGCAGACCAGCACCTCCTCGATGCCGCCGGCGAGGGCGGCGGCCCGGCGGGCGGTGCCCAGGAGCGGGGAGACGGTGACGATCCAGCGGGCGGACGAGTCGCGCAGCTGCTTGGCGAACTCCTCCGGCGTGGACAGCGGGTGCACGGTGGTCACCGACGCCCCCGCGCGCGTGGCGGCGAAGAACACCGCCGGGTAGGCGATCGTATTGGGACTGTGCAGGGCCAGCACGTCGCCCTTGCGCAGGCCGGACGCGGCCAGGGCGGCGGCGATCCTGCGGTGGAAGGCGTCGAGTTGCGCGTAGCTGAGGGTGGTGCCGTTCGTCCCGTCGACGAGGGCGGGGCTGTCGCCGTACTCGGCGGCGCGTCCGAGGACCGCCTCGTGGACGGGCAGTTCTATGTCGGCCGTATCGGCGTACTCGCTGTGGAACACCATGAGGACGATCCCCTTCGACGCGGTGGTGCGACGGCATGACGTGACAGTGCGACGCGTGCGGGTGCGCTGCGCGGATGCGGGTGTGCGCTGTGCCGGTGCGACGTGGTGGCGCTGTGAGGTCGGGTGCTGGGGGTGCTGGGCGGTCCCGGTGCGGGGGGAGGTGCTGTGCCCGTGGTGGCGCGGTGCGGTCCGGGGCCGGCGGTACTGGGCGGTGCCGGTCGTGGCGCCGCTCGGTCCGGTACGGGTGCGGAGGGTCAGGATGCGTGCTGTCAATACGACTTGGGGAGACCCAGGGACTGGTGGGACACGAAGTTCAGGATCATTTCCCGGCTGACGGGGGCGATGCGGGCGACCCGGGAGGCGACGATCATCGTGGCGAGTCCGTACTCGCGGGTGAGGCCGTTGCCGCCCAGCGTGTGGACCGCCTGGTCGACCGTCTTCACGCAGGCCTCGGCCGCCGCGTACTTCGCCATGTTGGCGGCCTCCCCCGCGCCCGCGTCGTCGCCCGCGTCGTAGAGGGCGGCTGCCCTGCCCATCATGAGGCGGGCCAGTTCCAGCTCGATGTGCGCCTGCGCGAGGGGGTGGGCGATGGCCTGGTGGGCTCCGATGGGCGACTGCCAGACGGTGCGCTCCTTGGCGTACTCCACCGCCCTCCTGAGGGCGTAGCGGCCCATGCCGACGGCGAACGCGGCGGTCATGATGCGCTCGGGGTTGAGCCCGGCGAAGAGCTGGAGGAGCCCGGCGTCCTCGTCGCCGACGAGGGCTTCGGCGGGCAGCCGGACGTCGTCCAGGACGAGTTCGAACTGCTTCTCCGGGGCCTGGAGTTCCATGTCGATCTGCGCACGTCCGAAGCCGGGGGCGTCGCGCGGGACAATGAAGAGGCAGGGTTTGAGCCTGCCGGTGCGCGCGTCCTCGGTGCGGCCGACGATCAGGGTCGCGTCGGCGATGTCGACGCCGGAGACGAACACCTTGCGTCCGGTCAGCACCCAGCCGTCGCCGTCGCGGCGGGCGGTGGTGGTGATGCGGTGGGAGTTGGAGCCGGCGTCGGGCTCGGTGATGCCGAAGGCCATGGTGAGGCGGCCGTCGGCGAGTCCGGGCAGCCAGGCGGATTTCTGTTCCTCGGTGCCGAAGCGGGCGATCACGGTGCCGCAGATGGCGGGCGAGACGATCATCATGAGCAACGGGCAGCCCGCCGCCCCCAGTTCCTCCAGGACGATGCAGAGTTCGGAGATGCCGCCGCCCCCGCCGCCGTACTCCTCGGGGAGGTTCACGCCCAGGTAGCCGAGCCGGGCGGCGTCCGCCCACAGCTCGTCGGGGTGTTTTCCGGCGGCGACGACCTGGGCGAAGTAGTTCCGTCCGTAGCGTTTGCCGAGGGCGGCGACGGCGGCGCGCAGCGCCTGGTGTTCCTCGGTCTCGACGACAGTGGTGTTCATGCTTCCGGTTCCTCCCGTGCTTCCTGTACGAGGGCTTCCTGTACGGCGGCTTCCTGTACGACGGCGAGCAGTGCGCCGACCTCGACCTGGCGGCCGGGGGCGGCGTGGAGCGCGGTGAGCGTGCCGGCGGCGGGCGCGGAGACCTTGTGCTCCATCTTCATCGCCTCCAGCCACAGCAGGGGCTGGCCCGCCGCCACCCGGACCCCCTCCGCCAGCCCTTCCGCGATCCGTACGACCGTCCCCGGCATGGGGGCGAACAGGGAGCCCGGGGCGGTGCGGGCCTCGGGGTCGGGGAACCGGGGCGCGGCGTGCAGGGTGTGGGAGCCGGCGGGGGTGTCCACGTACACCCGGTCGCCGTGCACCGCCACGTGGTGGCGCAGCCGCACCCCGCCCGTTTCGAGGACGACCTCGTCGGGGGTGACGGAGACGACCAGGTCGACGCCCTCGACCCGGTAGCCGCCGTCGCGTCCCCGCCGGTAGCGCACCTCGTGCGTGCCGTACGTCTTGCGCTGCGGCTGCGAGGGGACGTTGCGCCAGCCCCCTTTGAAGCGGCCCCCCCGGCGGGCGGCGTCCGCGAGGGCGGCAGCGACGGCGGCGAGTGCGGCGCCGGGCCGCTCCCCGGTCAGGTCGGGGAGGTGCCGGTCGTAGAACCCGGTGTCCTGTTGTCCTGACGTGAAGTCGGGATGCAGCAGCGACCGTACGAGGAGGTCCCGATTGGTGACGGGGCCGTGCACGCGGGCGCGTACGAGCGCGTGGGCGAGCTTGCGCACGGCGGCGGCACGGGTGGGCGCCCAGGCGATCACCTTGGCGAGCAGGGGGTCGTAGTTGACGCCGACGAGGTCGCCGCCCTCGTAGCCGCTGTCGAGCCGCAGGCCGGGCCCCTCGGGGACGTCCAGGGCGTACAGCGGTCCGGTCTGCGGCTGCCAGTCGTGGGCGGGGTCCTCGGCGTACAGGCGTGCCTCGACGGCGTGTCCGCGCGGCTGCGCAGGGGCGTCGGGAAGGGGATGACCTTCGGCGACCAGGAGCTGGAGGGCCACCAGGTCGACGCCGAACACGGCCTCGGTGACGGGGTGTTCGACCTGGAGGCGGGTGTTCATCTCCAGGAAGTACGCGCGGCCGTCCGCGTCGAGCAGGAACTCGACGGTGCCCGCGCCGACGTACCCGACGGCGCGCGCGGCGGCGGTGGCGGCGTCGTGGAGGGAGGCGCGGAGTTCGTCGGGCAGCCCGGGGGCGGGGGCCTCCTCGATCACCTTCTGGTGGCGGCGCTGGAGCGAGCAGTCCCGGGTGCCGAACGCCCGGACGGTGCCGTGCGCGTCGGCGAGCACCTGCACCTCGATGTGACGGCCGCGCTCCACGTACGGTTCGGCGAAGACCTCGCCGTCGCCGAAGGCGGACCGCGCCTCGGCGGCAGCCGCGGTCAACTCGCCCGGAAGGTCGGCCAGTTCGCGTACGACGCGCATGCCGCGTCCGCCGCCGCCGGCCGCTGCCTTGAGGAGCAGCGGCAGGTCCGCCGCGGTCGCCGCGGCCGGGTCGACGGGCGCCAGCAGCGGCACCCCCGCCTTCGCCATCAGCGCCTTCGCCCGCGTCTTGGACGCCATCGCCTCGATGGCCTCGGGCGGCGGCCCCACCCAGGTCAGTCCGGCGTCGCGCACGGCGCGGGCGAAGCCGGCGTTCTCCGACAGGAAGCCGTAGCCGGGGTGCACGGCGTCCGCACCGGCCGCGAGGGCCGCCTTCACGATCAGGTCGCCGCGCAGGTAGGTGTCGGCGGGAGCGGCGCCCGGCAGCCGTACCGCCGCGTCGGCCACGCGCGCGTGGAGCGAGTCGGCGTCCGGGTCGGAGTGCACGGCGACGGTGGTGATGCCGAGTTCGGCGCAGGTGCGGAAGACGCGGCACGCTATTTCGCCGCGGTTGGCGACGAGCAGGGAGGAAATCACTGGGTTCTCCGGGATCATCGGTGGCCTCTCACATCCGGAAGACGCCGAAGCCGCCGCGCGCGCCCCCGACGGGGGCGGTGTGGATCGCGGACAGGCACAGGCCGAGGACGGTGCGGGTGTCGCGCGGGTCGATGACCCCGTCGTCGTACAGCCGGCCGGACAGGAACATCGGCAGGGACTCCGACTCGATCTGCTGCTCCACCAGGGCGCGCAGCCCGGCATCCGCCTCGTCGTCGTACGGCTGCCCCTTTGCGGCGGCGGAGGCGCGGGCGACGATCGACAGGACGCCGGCGAGCTGCTGGGGGCCCATCACGGCGGACTTGGCGCTGGGCCAGGCGAACAGGAAGCGCGGGTCGTAGGCGCGCCCGCACATGCCGTAGTGCCCGGCTCCGTAGGAGGCGCCCATCAGGACCGACAGGTGCGGCACGGTGGAGTTCGAGACCGCGTTGATCATCATCGCGCCGTGCTTGATGATGCCGCCCTGCTCGTACTCCTTGCCGACCATGTAGCCGGTGGTGTTGTGCAGGAAGACCAGGGGGATGTCGCGCTGGTTGGCGAGCTGGACGAACTGGGCGGCCTTCTGCGACTCCGCGCTGAACAGCACCCCCTGCGCGTTGGCGAGGATGCCGACGGGATAGCCGTGCAGTGCGGCCCAGCCGGTGACCAGACTCGTCCCGTAGAGCGCTTTGAACTCGTCGAAGTCGGAGTCGTCGACGAGGCGGGCGATCACCTCGTGGGGGTCGAAGGGCGTCTTGAGGTCGCCGGGGACGATCCCCGCCAGTTCCTCCGCGTCGTACCGGGGCGGCCGGGCGGCCGGCGGGTCCGGGTGCGCCTTGCGCCGGTGGAGGCGCGCGACGATGCGGCGGGCCTGCCGCAGCGCGTCCGGCTCGTCGACGGCGTAGTGGTCGGCGAGACCCGACACCCGCGCGTGCATCCGGGCGCCGCCCAGCGACTCGTCGTCGCTCTCCTCGCCGGTGGCCATCTTCACCAGGGGCGGGCCGCCGAGGAAGACCTTCGACCGCTGCTCGATCATCACGGTGTGGTCGGACATCCCGGGGACGTAGGCGCCCCCGGCGGTCGAGTTGCCGAACACGACGGCGATCGTCGGGATCCCGGCGGCGGACAGGCGCGTGAGGTCGCGGAAGAGCGCCCCGCCGGGGATGAAGATCTCCTTCTGGGAGGGCAGGTCGGCTCCCCCGGACTCGACGAGGCTGATCAGCGGGAGCCGGTTCTCGTACGCGATCCGGTTGGCCCGCAGCGCCTTCTTCAGCGTCCAGGGGTTGGAGGCGCCGCCGCGTACGGTCGGGTCGTTGGCCGTGATCAGGCACTCGACGCCCTCGACGACGCCGATGCCGGTGACCAGGGACGCGCCCACCGGGTAGTCGCTCCCCCAGGCGGCGAGCGGCGACAGTTCCAGGAACGGGGTGTCCGGGTCGATCAGCAGCTCGACGCGTTCCCGGGCGAGCAGCTTGCCGCGCGCCCGGTGCCGTTCGACGTACTTCTCCCCGCCGCCGGCCAGGGCCTTCGCATGCGCTGCTTCCAGATCGTCCAGTTTGGCGAGCATGGCGGCACGGTGGGCGGCGTACTCGGGGCTCGTGGTGTCGAGCGCGGAGGCGAGCACGGTCACAGGAGGACCTCCGGTATGTCGAGGTGGCGGGAGCGCAGCCATTCGCCGACCGCCTTGGCCTGCGGGTCGAAGCGCGCCTGCGCGGCGGCGCCCTCGCCGAGGAGTCCCGCGACGGTGAAGTTGAGGGCGCGCAGGCGGGGCAGGACGGTGCGGGTGACGTGCAGGGCGGCCGTCTCCGGCAGGAGTGCGCGAAAGCGCTGGACGGTCAGGGTGTGGGCCAGCCACCGCCAGGCGTCGTCGGTCCGCACCCACACGCCCACGTTCGCGTCGCCGCCCTTGTCGCCGCTGCGCGCTCCGGCGACAAGCCCGAGGGGGGCACGCCGAGTGGGGTGCGCCCGGTGCGCGGACAGCGGCTTCGGAAGCTCCGGCTCCGGTACGTCGGCGAGTACCCGCGTCCCTGCGGGGCCCGGAACCGGCACCTCGCTCCCGTCGGGCAGCACGGCCGTGTGCGCGACCCGGCGGGCGTCGAGGGTGTGCGCCTCGAAGATCCCGTACGGCGCCCCCTTGCCGGGCGGGGCGGTGACGTGGAAGCCGGGGTAGCTGGCAAGGGCGAGCTCGACGGCCGCACCGCTCACCGCCCTCCCGACCGCCTCCTGCTCCGCGTCCCGTACGACGAGGCGCAGCAGCGCACTCGCCGTCTCCTCGCTCCCGGCGTCGGCCCGGTCCGTCCGGACGAGCTCCCACCGCACGTCGGCGGGCCGCTTCCCGCCTGGTCGCGCGGGCGGGGGACTCGCGAGGGCCGGGCTCTCGGGGGCGGCACTCGCGGAGGCGGCACTCGCGGTGCCGGGACCCTCGAAGGCGTCCTCCACCTGCCCCCGCACCAGCGCGGCCTTCTCCTCGATGTCGAGCCCGGTCAGCACGAACACCACTTCGTTGCGCCATCCACCGAACCGGGTCACCCCGGCCTTGAGCGTGGGTGGCGGCGCCTCCCCGCACACCCCCTCGATCCGCACCCGGTCCGGCCCTTCCCGCACCAGCCGTACGGTGTCGAGGCGGGCGGTGGTGTCGGGCCCGGCGTAGCGGGCGCTGCCGGTCTCGTACAGGAGCTGGGCGGTGACGGTGCCGACGTCGACGACGCCGCCGGTCCCGGGGTGCTTGGTGATGACGCAGGAGCCGTCCGCCTGGATCTCGGCGAGTGGAAAGCCGGGCCGGCGGACGTCGTGCGCGCCGAAGAAAGAGTAGTTGCCGCCGGTGGCCTGGGCGCCGCACTCCAGGACGTGCCCGGCTACGACCGCGCCCGCGAGTTTGTCGTACTCCTCGGGACCCCAGCCGAACCAGTGCGCGGCGGGCCCGGTGACGAGTGCGGCGTCGGTGACGCGCCCGGTGACGACGATGTCCGCCCCGGCGTCGAGGCAGGCGGTGATGCCGGCCCCGCCGAGGTAGGCGTTGGCGGTGAGGTCGCCGTACTCCTTCGCGCGGCTCCACCGCCCGGTCGCCATGAGGTCGTCGCCGTGGACGTACCCGACCCGGACGCCGATCCCGAGCCGGTCGGCCAACTCCCGCACACCGTCCGCCAGTCCCGCCGGATTCAGCCCGCCCGCATTGGTGACGATGCGCACGCCGCGCTCGTGGGCCAGCCCGAGACCTTCCTCCAGCTGCTTCAGGAAGGTGCGCGCGTACCCCTTGGCCGGGTCCTTCAGACGCTCACGGCCGAGGATGAGCATGGTCAGCTCGGCGAGGTAGTCCCCGGTGAGAAAGTCGAGCTCGCCCCCGGTGAGCATGTCGCGGACGGCGTCGAAGCGGTCGCCGTAGAACCCGGAGGCGTTGCCGATCCGGAGGGGGGTGCGGGGGGACTCGGTGGGTACGGCGCCGGGGCCGTGGCCTGCGGCACTCACGAGACGGGGCCTTCCGGCTCGGCCCCCGCAGGCTCGGGCCCCTTCGGCACCGGCCCCTCCGTCCCGCTCCCCTTCGGCGCACGCCCCTCCCCCGGCGGGCCGGCGAAGGCCTGTGCGATGTCCAGCCACCGGTTGGCCTCGTCGCCCTCGGCCCGCAGTGCCAGATCGTCGCGATGGGCGCGCTGGGTGACCAGCAGACAAAAGTCGTGGGCGGGCCCACTGACGCGCTGGGCGGCACCCTCGGGCCCGTACACCCACAAGTCACCGCCAGGGCCCATCAGTTCGACCCGGAACTCCTCCCGGGGCGCGGCGATCCCCCGTACGAGATAGGCATAGTCCCGGGCCCTGACACCGATCCTCGCGACCTGCCGCAGCCGGTCGGTCGGCACCCGCCGCACGCCGAGGGCATCGGCGATGTCCTGCCCGTGCGCCCAGGTCTCCATGAGTCGGGCGGTGGCCATGGACGCGACTCCCATCGGCGGCCCGTACCAGGGGAGGCGCGTTCCGGCGGGGGCGGTCCTGAGCACCTGCCACAACCGGTCCCGCCCGTCCCGCCAAGCCGCCAGCAGCTCCCGGGGCGGTTGCGCGGCCCCGCTCTCGGCCCCCGCGTCGACGAACCCGTGCGGATTCTTCTCGGCCTTGGCGACCTCGCCCCGGAAGGCCTCCGGGTCGGTGGCGGCGAGCAGGGCGACGCTGTCGGTCCAGGCGAGATGAGCGATCTGATGGGCGATGGTCCAGCGCGGCGCGGGAGTGAGCAATCGCCACTCCCGTTCCCCCAACTCAGCGACCAGCAGATCTACTTCACGGCTCTCGTCGCGCAAATCGGCAAGCACGGCGTCGAGTTCGGACACGTAACGCTCCCCTCGGGGCACGGATGCGTGTGCGGAGCATGGCAGCCATCGGAGAAACAAGCAAGCATGCTTGAATTTGTCGGCGCACACGCTTCCGGCTCATCCGGCCGGCGAGGCCGGACGTCGTTCCGGACATTGCGCGCCGGGACGGCGTGTACACCGCCCGGCAGGCCGTCGTCGCCGCGCACACGCGGACCGCGCCGTCGGGGTCGCGGGCAGCACACGGATCGCATTCGAGACCCGACCGGCGCGCATGGCACGTGAGTTGCACGGCCTGGAGCGGGCGACGGACCCGTGACAGGATGCCCGGACCCGCCAGGACCTCGTCGACGTCTTGGCGACCGCGAACGAGAGGGGATGACATGGGGCAAGGACCCGTGCCACTGACGGATCACGAGATCGCGGAACGCCTGGAGGACCTGCCGGAATGGCAGCAGGTCGGCCACGAGATCGTCCGACGGTACGAGATCGGCTATGACGAGGCCGTCGCCGCCGTCGTCACGATTGCCGACCGGGCCCGACGGGTGCAGCACCACGCGGGTCTCGACCTCCGCGCCGACAGTCTGACCGCGCGGATCACCACGCACGATGCGGGGAATGTACTGACCGCCGCGGACTTCGACCTGGCGTACCGGATCGACGCTATCGTGGCTGCCCACCAGGCGCTTCCGCTGGACTGATCGCGGACGCATGAAGGACACCCCCACGTGGGCGGCCGGGGGGATGCTCACAGACCCCACCGGTGTCGGGTACTGACACCAGCACGCGCCACGCGAGACCCGACAACGCTCACGCGTGACGCCCGCCGTGTGCACTGTCAACGAGGTTTCTCATAGCCGTGCGAAGTGGACTTCTATAACGCGGGCACGGTGGCCGTGCCCGACCTGCGACCGTGCCACCTGGCCCGAGCACCGGGGAATGCCCCGGGCATGCAGTGCCGCCCGCCGATACGCCGTCCAGGCGCAGCCCGGCGCGGTGCGCTTCAACATGGCCAGGGAACCGTCCAAGCGGTACACCACAGCGGGGTCCCGGGGCGGTTGGTGCGCCCCAGGGCCTCGTACCGGGTCCGGCCGTCCTCTGCCGGGGGACCCCGCCAAGGTTCATTCAGCGCTCAACCGAGCCGGTGTCCACGCCGACTTGACTGGCAAGAGTTGCGTGAGTCCACCCGCCCGCCGCCATCGCCGCGCGTAACGTGCGCGCGCTCAGTCGTTCGCCGTCGGGCCGGTGCGGACGACCGCCTGGTCGCCGTGGGGGCCGAACAGGTGCAGGATTTCCACCGCTTCGGTGCCGGCGGGGCCGAACCAGTGGGGTTCACCGGTGTCGAACTCAGCCACCTGACCCGGCCCCAGAGTGAGCTCGCGCTCCCCGAGAATGAGGCGGAGCTCACCTGCGAGCACGTAGAGCCATTCGTAGCCGGAGTGGGTCACCAGGCGCGGCTCGCGGTGCGCGAGCACCTGCTTGAAGACCTGGACGCGGCCCGGGTACTGCGTCAGCGGGACGAGGACGCTGCCGGGCTCCCGGCTCCGCGGCTTCAGGTGGACCCGCGGATCACCGGTGGGCGGAGCGGTCACCAGTTGGTCCAGCGCGACGCGGTGGGCCCGGGCGAGCGGGATGAGCAGGTCGAGCGTCGGTCGCCGCCGGCCCGACTCCAGCCGCGACAGCGTGCTCACGGAGATTCCGGTGTCCTTGGCGAGCGTTTCGAGGGTGAGGCCGCGGTCGCGCCGCAAGGCACGCAGCCGTGGCCCGATGCTGTCGAGGAGTTCCGCGAGTTCGGTGTCCATGCAGCCATTTTGCGGTTTCCGCAAATTTCCTGGGCCCGGCCCCTCCCCCGGCCCGAGCCTGGGCGGCAACCGATCCCGTAGAAGGGGGACCTCCCGTGGTCGCCACATCCCTGACCACCCCGCCCTCCCCGCTGAGCGCGCGCCGACGCTGGACCGTGCTGACCGTCTGCGCGCTCAGCATGTTCCTGGTGGGGGTGGACACCACCATCGTCAACGTGGGCCTGCCCGAGGTCGGCCGGGGCCTCGACGTGGGCACCCGCGGCCTCGAATGGGTCGTCAACGCCTACACCGTGGTCCTGGCCAGCCTCCTCATCGTTTCCGGCGCGCTCGCGGACCGCTTCGGGCGCCGCCGGGTCTTCCAGTGCGGACTGCTCGTCTTCGGCCTGGCCTCTCTCGCCTGCGCCGTCGCCCCGTCGTTCGGCATGCTCGTCGCGGCCCGGGCCGTTCAGGGAGTGGGGGCCTCCATGCTGAGCCCCGTGGCCCTGGCGATCGTGGTGAACGCGATGCCCGACCCACGGGAACGGGCCCGGGCCATCGGCGTGTGGGCATCGGTCTTCGGGCTCAGCATGGCGGCGGGCCCGGTCACCGGCGGGGCGCTCATCGCCGCCTTCGGCTGGCGTTCGGTGTTCTGGATCAACGCCCCGGTCGTCGCCGCCGCCTTGGTCCTGGTCGCCGTGTTCGTACCGGAGTCCCGTGCGAAGCTCCCCCGGCGCCTCGATCTGCCCGGCCAGGTGCTCCTCACCGTGGTTCTCTGCCTCTCCGTCGGCATCCTCGTCGAAGGACCCCGCATCGGCTGGGCCTCGCCCACAGCACTCGCCGCCTACGCCGTGATCACAGCGGCGACGGCCGGTTTCATCCTGGTGGAATCGCGCCGCAGCGAACCCCTGATGGACCTCGCTCTCTTCCACCGGCCGCCGTTCGCCACGGCGGTCCTCGGTGCCGTGGCGGTGTTCGTCGCGCTGAACGTGAGCCTGCTCCTCAACACCTTCTACCTCCAGCACACGCGCGGCTGGACACCGCTTGCGGCCGGTGCCGTGACCCTGCCCATGGCACTCGGGGCGACGTTGTGCGCGCCGTGGGCCGGGGCTCTGGTGGGACGTTCCGGGCCGAGGCGTCCGCTGATTCTCGCGGGCGGATTCACCGCAGCCGGCGGTCTGTGCCTGATCAACCTGAGCCAGGACACGAGCGTCCCGCAGATCCTTCTCGCCCACCTGCTGATCGGCGTCGGGTTCGGCTTCGCCAACGCACCCCTGACCAATACCGCGGTCAGCGGTCTGCCGCCGTCCCGGGCGGGCGTGGCGGGGGCGATCACCTCCACCGCGCGCCAGGTCGGTGCGGCGGTCGGTATCGCCGTAGCCGGGGGTCTGGTCGCGGGTGCCGGCCCTGCCGGTATCACCGCCGCCGCACGTCCAGGATGGCTGCTCGTGACGGCCTGCGGACTGTTCCTCCTCGTCGTGGCGCGCGCCTCGCAGCCCGCGGCCAGCAGGACCCGCTAGTACGCAGAGGTTCACGCCGGGCTTCCGCGTCCACCTCCCGGACGGGAGAGCCCGCGACCCCGGCCTCCTGTCATGATCACCCGATGAGTGACGGCAAGCGCGTACACCCGTCCAAGGTGGCCGGCGACCGGGCGTCGCTGACCTCGTTCCTCGACTACCAGCGCGCGACCCTCGCCATGAAGTGCCAGGGTCTGACCGGCGAGCAGCTGAAGCAAAAGGCGGTTCCGACTTCGGGTCTGTCGCTCCTCGGCCTGGTACGGCACATTGCCGAGGTCGAACGGGGTTGGTTCCGGCTGGTGCTGAGTGGCGAAGACTGCAAACCTCTCTGGGCCGGGAGCGACGGCGAGCCCGCCGAGTTCCAGGTGGATGACGCCGACGTGGATGAGGCGTTCTCCTGCTGGCGCGAGGCGTGCGAAGGCTCCCGTGCCGTTGTGGACGCAGTCCAGTCCCTCGACGACACGGTGGACTTCAGGGGCGAGGTGATCTCGCTCCGGTACGTCCTCCTCCACATGATCGAGGAGTACGCGCGCCACAACGGCCACGCCGACCTGGTCCGCGAGGCGATCGACGGAGAGGTGGGCGAGTAGGCGTCGGTCGGCCCGGCCCGACGGCCGGGCCGCTCTACAGCGTCGCCACGAATGCGTGCCAGGCCTCGGCGGGGAAGGTCAGCGCGGGGCCGGTGGGGCGCTTGCTGTCGCGGACGGCGCGCCCGTCAGCAAGGGTGCATGCCACCTCTACGCAATCCCCTTGCTGGTCCGAGTACGACGACTTGGTGAACGGGCTTGTGATTTCAGTGGTCACAGTTCCTCTTCCAATTGCCTTGGTGCAGCGAGGAGTCGCTGAATCCGTTCCGCACTCTCTTCGGGGGACAGCGCGGCGGAACGGAGCCGGTCGAAGATATTGACGTACAGAGCCAGGTCCTCCGGCCCCTCGACCACAGAGGTGTTCGGCGCGTTCCGCACCGCTACAGCCTCCACGTGCGGCTCCAGCCCGAAGGAGAACGCCACGAACGCTCCGGACATGCCTGCTGCCACGCTGGCAGCGGTGGGGAGCACCTGGACCGTGACGTTCTGCCTGCGGCCGGCGTCGAGTAACCGCACCCATTGACCACTTGCCAAGTGCGGGTCGCGAGCCAACGAGGTGATGGCCGGCTCCCAGATGATCGCGGTGAAGTGCGTCCCGCCCTCTTCGATCCGTCTTTGGCGCTCCTGCCGGACTTTGACGGACTGGGCCACACGTTCCGGGGTGAAGAAGGTCGGCCCGGACCGGATGACGGTCTCCGCGTACTCCGGAGTCTGCAACAGCCTCGGAATGAGTGCGGGTTCCCAGGAGCGGATGTAAGTGGCGTCGCTCTCCAGCGTGATGTGGTCCGCATAGTCGGGGCGCACGATCTCTTGGTAGTCGAGCCACCAGCCCCGTTCATTGCTGGTGCGGGCCCATCCCTCCAACCGCTCACGCTCTCCCCGGTCTTGTACGCCGTACCGCTCCAGCAGAGTTCGTACTTCCAGCGCCGAGGCCGAGACCTGGCCACTCTCCAGACGACTCACCTTGGTGACGGACTTCATGATCGACTCAGCCGCTGCGGCCTGGTCCAGGCCTGCCGCCTCCCGGTGGCGCTTCAATGCCGCCCCCAGCCTCCGGCTCCGGACGGTGGGCCTACCACCTGCGGGCATGCCAACTCCTCTCCACGTGCTCCCAGTTTGCCGTCTCAACTCCAAGCCGAGCCAGCCAGACCGCACCGCCAAAAAGTCCGCAAATTTGCGAGAGAGCTACTTGCGGTAGCGAATCGAACGCCTCTAGCTTGATTGCGTGACGTGCTGCAAGCGAATCAATGCAGTGCGTGATCTTCGAGTCAAAACCGAAACCCCCGCGACCGTGCGACCGGTCCGGGGGCGTGGCCAACGCTTAAGAGGAGCGTCGACGTGCTGGATTTTATCTCTCGACTCTGCGGGCCGCTGCTGCGGGTCCTGTTTCCGCCATCGGGGCGGCATCGGCCGGACGTACCCGGCCCTCGGCCTGCGCGCCGGGACGTGGTGCGGCGGCGGCTCATGGTCTGCCGGGCCGCACTCCCCCTCGCGCCGCTCGGCTTCTCCGTGGCGCACGGAGGCGTGCCGCTCGACCTGGCGGCCCGGCGCTCGTACCAGCGGCAGGAGCGCGTGCAGACCCGGCTTCGGCGGGAGCGGCGGCGGGCACTGTGGCTCGCCACGTACGGGATCGACGTAGGGCCTCGCGTGATTCACGGAATGGCGGTGCGGTGATGGGTGAACGGGAGGACTTGGTGGAGTTGCGTTGGCAGCGGCATCCCAGGTGCGTGGGACTGGCACGTGGGGAGCTCCGCAAGTCCCTGGCCTCGTGGGGGCTTTCGGAGTGCGAGTTCACGGCCGTACTGGTGCTCTCCGAGCTGCTGACCAACGCCGTCCAGCACGCCCGGGTGCCGGGGCGGCAGGTGGCCACCCGGTTCAGCCGGAGCGGGTCCATGGTGCGTATCGAGGTGCACGACGCTTCCCCCGTATGGCCGGAGGTGAGGGTTCCGGACCCGTACTCGTGCGGCGGACGCGGGCTCGGGCTGGTGGCCGAGCTGTCCGACCAGTGGGGCGTGAGTGACCGTACCGGGGTCGGGAAGTGCGTCTGGGCAGAGCTGGGGCCGGGGTAGCCCTCAGCCGCCGGCTCCGTACAGGGGGGACGGGAACTCCGCTGCCGTGCCGGATGGCTCGGCGGCGGTGGTTCCGGCGGGGGGGGGGCGGGCTGCCTGGTCCCGCAGTGCCGCGTGGCGCGGTGCCAGGTGGCGCGGTTCCGCCGCGGGGCAGGGGGTGCCGGACCGTGCCGTCCGGCCGCACCCCCGGGGCTGCCGCGGGGCTCCGCAACCGCCCCTACGCCGACGGCACCTTCCGCCGCGACTGGCTGCGCACCGCTCCCACACTCGCGCCGATGACCAGCGCGATGGCCAGCGCGTCCACCAGCGACAGCGCCTGGTGCAGCACGAGGAACCCGGCCCCGGCCGCGATCGCCGGCTCCAGGCTCATCAGCACCGCGAACGTCGACGCCGGCATCCGCCGTAGGGCGATCATCTCCAGCGTGTACGGCAGTACGGACGACATCAGCGCCACGGCTGCCCCCAGCAGGAGCGTCATCGGGTCGAACAGCTTCGCCCCCGCGCTCACCACTCCCAGCGGCAGGCTCAGCACCGCGGCCACGCCCAGCGCCAGCGCCAGCCCGTCCGCCTGCGGGAACCGCCGCCCGGTCCGTGCGCTGAAGACGATGTACGCGGCCCAGCACGCTCCGGCACCCAGCGCGAAGGCCGCCCCCGCCAGGTCCAGCCCGCCGAACCCGGCGACCCCGAGCAGCGCCACTCCCGCCAGGGCGAGCCCGGCCCACACCACGTTGATCCACTGCCGGGTCGCGAACACCGACAGGGCGAGCGGCCCGAGCACTTCGAGCGTCACCGCGGCCCCCAGCGGAATCCGCTCCGCCGCCTGGTAGAACAGCCCGTTCATCCCCGCCATGGTCACGCCGAAGATCAGGACCGTCGACCAGTCCGCCCTCGTGTACCCGCGTACCTTCGGCCGGCAGATGACCAGCATCGCCAGAGCGGCCAGGGCGAGCCGGAGCGCGACCACGCCCGCCGCCCCCGTCCTGGGCATGATCAGCACGGCGAGCGAGGCCCCGAACTGGACGGAGAACCCCCCGGCCACCACCAGCGCCACGGGCCCCAGCCCACCGCCCCGCATGCGCCCGCGCAGCCCACCGCCCTTCAGCCCGCCCTTGCTCGCGGCGAGGACACCGGCCTCGGCGTCGGCGGTGACTCCGGCGGGAGCCTGAACCTCGTTCACTGTGATGCACCTCTTGTTCAATGGGCTGTACCTCATGGTGGCATGCCAGGTAGCTGCACCGCACCGGATTTCCGGGGCGGGCCCGGCCCCCCGCCCCGCACTACAGCGCGTCCGCCAGCACCTCGGCCAGGTGACGGGCGCGCGGTCCTTCCGTCAGCTGCTCCAGCTGGGTCCGGCACGAGTAGCCGTCGGCCAGGAGTTCACCGCCGGGCACCAGCGCCCGGACGGCGGGCAGCAGCTGGTCCTCGGCGCAGGCCGTGGACACCTCGTAGTGGCCCTTCTCGAAGCCGAAGTTCCCCGCCATGCCGCAGCAGCCACCCACCAGTGTGCCGGTCAGACCGGCCCGGTCGCGCAGCCGGCGTTCCGCGTCGTCGCCCAGGACGGCGTGCTGGTGGCAGTGGGTCTGGCCCGCGACCGGGCGGTCCAGCCGGGGCGGGGTCCAGTGCGGGGCGTACTCCTCCAGCGTCTGCGCGAAGGTACGGACGCGGGCGGCGAGGCGGGCCGCCGCGGGGTCGTCGGGGAGGAGCTCGGGAAGGTCCGTGCGCAGGGCGGCGGCACAGCTGGGTTCGAGGACCACCAGGGGGAGGTCCCCGGTGCGCGGTTCCCCGCCGGCCGCTCGCACGGAAGCGGCGGGCAGGCCCTGGCCGGCCGGCTCCGCGGTGGCGCCCGGCAGCTCCCCGCCGATCGCCCGCACGGTACGGCGCATGACCTCACGGGCCCGGTCGAGCTGGCCCGTGGAGACGTACGTCAGCCCGCAGCACAGGCCCGCGCGAGGCAGCCGTACCCGCAGACCCGCCGCCTCCAGGACGCGTACCGCGGCGATGCCCACGGAGGGCGAGAGGTGGTTGGTGAAGGTGTCGGGCCACAGGAGCACCGTCGGGGCCCCGGCGGCGACGGGGACCGGGGGGCGTGTGCGCGCCCAGTGGCGGAAGGTGCGGGGGGCCAGCTGCGGAATCCTGCGCTCCGGGGCGATGCCGGTCAGCTTCTTGGCCAGGGCGGACAGGGCGTCGACCCGGGCCGCCGCGTTGGCCTGCCGGGCGAAGGGGGCGGCCAGCCGCAGCCACTCGGCGAGGCGGCCCAGCGCGTAGTGGGAGGGCGGCCTGAGGCGGCCCCGGTAGTGCTGGTGGAGGAACTCGGCCTTGTAGGTGGCCATGTCCACGCCCACCGGGCAGTCCGTGCGGCAGCCCTTGCAGGAGAGGCAGAGGTCGAGGGCCTCGGCGACCTCGGGGGACCGCCAGCCGCCCTGGACGACCTCGCCCGCGAGCATTTCGTGCAGCAGCCGGGCCCGGCCGCGCGTGGAGTGGGCCTCCTCGCCGGTGGCCCGGTAGGAGGGGCACATCACGCCCGCGCTGCCCGCCACCGACTCCGTGCGGCACTTGGCCACGCCCACGCACCGGCGGACGGCGGCGGAGAAGTCGCCGCCGTCGTGCGGGTAGGAGAACGCGAGGCCGCGCACCGGCTCCGCCGGCAGAACGGCGAAGCGGAGGTTCTCGTCAAGGCGGGCGGGGCGGGCCAGCACGCCCGGGTTCATGCCGCCCGCCGGGTCCCAGACGTCCTTGAAGCGGGAGAAGAGGGAGACCAGTTCGGGACCGTACATCCGGGGCAGCAGTTCTGCCCGGGCCTGGCCGTCGCCGTGTTCGCCGGAGAGGGAGCCGCCGTGGGCGGTGACCAGGTCGGCCAGTTCCTCGGAGAACCGGCGGAAGGCGGCGATTCCCGGTGCGCTCAGCAGGTCGAAGTCGATGCGGACGTGGATGCAGCCGTCGCCGAAGTGGCCGTACGGGGTGCCGCGCAGGCCGTGCGCCGAGAGCAGCGCCCGGAAGTCGCGCAGGTACGCGCCCAGCCGGGCCGGGGGTACCGCGCAGTCCTCCCAGCCGGGCCACGCCTCGGAGCCGTCCGGCAGCCGGGTCGCCGTCCCGCTGGCGTCCTCCCGCACACGCCACAGGGCACGCTGCGCCGCCGCGTCCGCGATCACCACGCCGTCCACCGCGTCCGAGCAGCCCCGGACGATGTCCTGGGCCCGCGCCCGTGCCTCGGCCGCGCTGTCGCCGCCCGTCTCGACGAACAGCCAGGCCGCGCCGCGCGGCAGCAGCGCCCGCTGCCGCTCCGGTACGAGATCGGCGGCCATGCCCTCCACCGTCAGCGGCCCGTACGCGAGGACGCCGCACGCCGCCTCGGCCGCGGCGCTCTCGTCCGGGTGGCCCAGTACGGCGAGGGCACGCGCGCGTGGCGCTTCCACCAGGGAGACGACGGCTTCGGTGACCACGCCGAGGGTGCCCTCGCTGCCGCAGAAAGCGCGGGCGAGGTCGACGCCGTTCTCCGGGAGGAGGGCGTCGAGCGCGTACCCGGAGATGCGGCGCGGAAGCGCGGGGAATCCGGTCCGCAGCAGCGCGAGGTTCTGCTCGACGAGGGGGCGCAGGCCCGGCCGCAGCGTTTCGGGCACGCTGTCCCAGCCGCCGCGCGACAGGTGCAGTTCCTCGCCGCCGTAGGTCAGGACATTCAGTGTGCGCACCTGGTCGGCGGTGGTGCCCCAGGCGACCGAGTGCGACCCGCAGGAGTTGTTTCCGATCATGCCGCCGAGGGTGCAGCGGCTGTGGGTGGACGGATCGGGGCCGAAGGTCAGCCCGTACGGGGCCGCCGCCGCCCGCAGGTCGTCGAGCACGACGCCGGGGCGGACCAGCGCCGTGCGGGAGCCGGGGTCGAGGTCGAGGATCCGCCGCAGGTGCCGCGTGGTGTCCAGGACGACGCCCGTGCCGGTCGCCTGGCCCGCGAGGGAGGTGCCGCCGCCGCGCGGGACGACGGGCACGCCGTGGGCCCGGCAGACGGCGAGGGCGGCGGCGACGTCGTCGGGGTCGCGCGGGGCGACGACGCCCAGCGGGACCCGCCGGTAGTTGGAGGCGTCCATCGTCATGAGGGCGCGGGCGGCGGCGTCGAAGGACACCTCGCCGCGGACGGCCGCCCTGAGGTCCGCCGCGAGGGCGGAGGTGGGTCCGGATGCCAACTCGGTCGTCTCACGCCGCTGTTCAGCCATGCGCCCAGGATGCACGGTGCGGCCTATCGGTCGGAGTCGGCCGACTTGTCCCTCGTATTTATCGGGAATACGAACAAGAACTTTCCCAACTGATCATCAACTCTCTTATAGTGAGCACGCCTTACGGCGGATTTCCCGCTTCCGATCCTCCCTGCGCACTCCTCCCCCGCACTCTTCTCCCTCGCCCCCTCAAGAGGCCCCTCGCCATGTCCACGCGTCGAGCGTCCGCACTCGCCCTGTCGATCACGGCGGTCCTCAGCGGCCTGCTGCTCCTGTGGGCGGTGCTCGCCGCCCCCGAACAGGTGCGGTCCCCGCTGGCCTGGGGCGGGGGCCTGGCGGCCGTCCTGCTGACCGCCGCCGTCACCACCGCCACGTACGCCGGCGGGCAGGTGCGCGCCCTGCGCGACACCCTCGCCCGCAGGGACGACGACGCCCACCGGTTCGCCCACGAGACCGTTCCCGGCCTCGTCGGACGGCTGCGCTCCGGCGAGTCGACCGGCACCGCCCTCGCCGAGACCACCCGTTCCCTGGGCGAGCGCGCCGACGCCACCGCACGTGCCCTGCTCACCACGCTGGCCACCGAGGTCGGCCGCGGCGAGGCGTCCCGCGCGGCGGCGATGTCCGCGTGCGCGAACGCGGCGGGCCGCATGCAGGCACTGTCCACGAGCATGCTCGCCGACCTGCGCGAGATGGAGCACCGGCACGCGGACGAGGACGTACTCGCCGACCTGCTGCACCTGGACCACCGCACCGCCCAGGCAGGACGTCTCGCGGACAGCATCGCCATCCTCACGGGCGCACGTTCCGGTCGCCGCTGGGCGAAACCGATCGTGATGGAGTCGGTGCTGCGCGGGGCGATGGGCCGCATCAACGGCTACCAGCGCATCCGGCTGCACTCCACGAGCCAGGCCGCGGTCGCCGGTCACGCCGCCGAGGGCGTCATGCACGCGCTCGCCGAACTCCTCGACAACGCGGCGAACTTCTCCCCGCCCACGGCCGAGGTGCACGTCTACGTGGAGGAGGTCCCGGCCGGCCTCATCATCACCGTCGAGGACAGCGGCCTGGTGATGAGCGACGTGCAGCTGCGCCGCGCCGAACGCGCGGTGTCGTCGTCCGAACCGCTCGACCTGACGGGACTGTCGGGCACCCGGCTGGGCCTCGCGGTGGTCGGCTGCCTGGCCCGCAAGCACGGCCTCAAGGTCTCCTTCCGGCCCTCCGCGCGCGGCGGCACGGGTGCGCTGATGCTGCTCCCGCAGGAACTCCTCACCCAGCAGCCGCAGCCCAGCGCCCCCGCCCTGCGGCACGACACGGGCTCGACGCGGCTTCCGGCGCCCACCGCCGGCACCGGGCGCGAACCCACGGCCGGCGCCCCGCTCAAGGCGGCGACGCTCCCCGAACGGGAGAGCCTGCCGCCGGTACGCGCGAACCGCGAGCACTCCGCCGTACGCGACGACCGCGACCGTGGCCTGCCCCCCGTACGCGACGACCTCGCCTCCCCCGCCGCCCGGGACGACCTGGCCCTCCCCGTACGGGACCGGGAAGCCGTCCCCGACCACGCGCGCGCCGTGCAGCCGCCCGCGCCCCGCGCCGCGCTCCCCGCCGAGACCCGGAGCGTGGGCCAATCCGGGACCCGCGCCGGCCTCCCCGCGGAGACCTCCGAGCCCTCCGCACCCGAGACCCCCGCACCCGAGACCCCCGCATCCGAGACCACCGGCAGCCTCCCCCGGTTCGGCGACAGCGGCCTGCCCCAGCGGCGTCGCGGCCGGACCCTCGCCGCCGCGCACCCCCAGGGCCCGGACGCGCCGGCCAGGCCCGCCCCGCGGCCCGCCGAGCGCCGGGCCGCGACGAACCGCTTCAGCACGTTCCGCAAGGCAGTCCAGGGCCAGGACCAGGACGCCGCGCAGGACCCCGCCCCGAAGACCCCCCGCAGCACCGCCCCGCACCCGGAAGGCAACGACAACCGATGAGCGCCACCACCGACGAGAAGCTCAACTGGCTGCTGGAGAGCCTGCTGGAGCGCACCCCCGGCGCCCGGCACGCCCTCGTCCTGTCCCGGGACGGCCTGAAGCTGTGCCGCACCCCCGAGCTCTCCGTCGACCAGGCGGACCAGCTGGCCGCCATCGCCGCCGGCATCCAGAGCCTGACGCACGGCGCGTCGATCGAGTTCGGCGACGGCAGCGGCGGAGTGCGGCAGGCGATGGCCGAGTTCTACGGCGGCATCCTGTTCATCGTCGAGGCGGGCGCGGGCGCACACCTCGCGGTCGTCGCCGACGAGGACTCCGACGTCGGCCTGATCGGCCACAACATGAGCGAACTCATCGAGCAGCTCGGCGAGCACCTGAGCGCCGAACCGCGCACCGGCGACACGCACACCGCACGCGGCAGCACGGGCAAGGACGCCGACAGCACCCTTCCCGCATGAGTGCGCCCGGCACTCCGGGCGCACCGGACCGAAGGACCTCGCCGGGACGGCCGGGGCGCCCCGCGCACCGCAAGGCCCCCCGCCCCGGCCGCGACGACTCCCCCGACCGGCTCTACACCGTCACCGGGGGCCGCAGCCGTACCCATTCCGACGCGTTCGACCTGGTGACGCTGGTCGTCGCGGAGTGCGACCCGACGCCGGGCATGCAGTCCGAGCACGCGGCGATCCTGCGGATGTGCGACTACCCGATCGCCGTCGTCGAGATCGCCGCCGAACTCGGCCTGCCGGTCGGCATCACCCGCATCCTCCTCGCCGACCTGCTCGACACGGGCCGCATCAGCGCCCGTCACCCGCGTTCCGCCCCGGAATCCGCCCAACTCCCCGAACCCGAACTCCTGGAGCAGGTGCTCGTTGGCCTCCGCAACCTCTGACGCGACGACCGGTCAGGCACAAGAGCAGGCACAGGTCCCGGCCCCCCGCCCGGCCCCGGACCGTACGGGCGGCCCCCGCCTGTCCCGCACCGCCGACAACGGACTCAAGATCGTCATCGTCGGCGGCTTCGGCGTCGGCAAGACCACCCTGGTCCGCTCCGTCAGCGAGATCCGGCCCCTCAACACCGAGGAGACGATGACCCGCGCGGGTGAGGCCATCGACGACCTCAGCGAGGTCAGCGGCAAGTCCTCGACCACCGTCGCCTTCGACTTCGGCCGCATATCCGTGGATGCGCGCACGGTCCTCTACCTGTTCGGGGCGCCCGGCCAGGAGCGCTTCTGGTTCCTCTGGGACCGCCTCTTCTCCGGCACCCTCGGCGCGGTCGTCCTCGTCGACACCCGCCGGCTCGCCGACTCCTGGTACGCGATCGACCGGCTGGAGCACCACGGCACGCCGTTCGTCGTCGCCCGCAACGACTTCGGCGACGACAACCACACCGACGCCCAGGTCCGCGAGGCTCTCGACCTGCCCGACCACGTGCCGATGGTCACCTGCGACGCCCGTAACCGCACGTCCGCCAAGTACGTGCTGATCACCCTCGTCGAGCACCTGCACGCACTGTCGACCACGGCCCGGGAGAGCGCCCAGTGACCACACCACCCCCGGGCTGCCCGGCGCACGCCCCGTCCGCGGCGGACGCCTTCGCCGAGACGGCCGTCCCGCTGTCCGGGCCCCGCTTCCAGACCGATCCGGTCGCCCTCTACCGCGAGATGCGCCGCGAACACGGCCCGGTCGTCCCGGTCACCCTCCCCGGCGACCTCCCGGCCTGGCTGGTCGTCGGCTACCGCGAACTGCACCAGGTCACCTCCGACCCGGTGCTCTTCTCCCGCGACTCCGAGCTGTGGAACCAGTGGGAGCGGGTGCCCGCCGACTGGCCGCTGCTGCCCATGATCGGCCGCCGCCAGCCGTCGATCCTCTACACGGTCGGCGAGCGCCACACCCGCCGCGCCCGGATGGTCAGCGACGCCCTGGAGGCCGTCGACCCCTTCGAACTCAGGCGGTACGCCGAGCAGTTCGCGGACGGCCTGATCGACACGTTCTGCACCCGGGGCGAGACCGACATCGTCAGCCAGTACGCGATGCTGCTGCCCGTCCGCGTACTGGCGAAGATCTACGGCATCCCCGACACCCAGGGGCCGGGCCTCGTCACCGCCCTCAATGACATGATCGACGGCCGGGAACGCGCCCTCGCGGGCCAGCAGCACGTCGTCCGCACCGTCAGCGAACTCCTCGACGCCAAGCGGACGGTGCCGGGCCAGGACGTGGCGTCCCGGATGCTGGCCGACGCCGACGCCTCGGGTCCCGACGGCTTCGACACCGAGGACGTCCTCCAGGACCTGATGGTGATGATGGCGGCGGGCCACCAGCCGACCGCCGACTGGATCGGCAACACGCTGCGCCTGATGCTCACCGACGACCGCTTCACGGCCTCCCTGTCCGGCGGCCGGCACAGCGTCGCCGAAGCCATGAACGAGGTCCTCTGGGAGGACACCCCCAGCCAGAACGTGGCCGGCCGCTGGGCCGCCCGCGACACCCGCCTCGGCGGCCGGGCCGTCGCCGCCGGAGACCTCCTGCTGCTCGGCCTGGCGGCCGCGAACGGCGACCCCCAGATCCGTACCGACGCCTCCGTGCTGACCGGTGGCAACAACGCATTCCTCTCCTTCGGGCACGGCGAGCACCGCTGCCCGTTCCCCGCCCAGGAGACCGCCGAGGTCATCGCCCGTACCGCGGTGGAGGTCCTGCTCGACCGGCTTCCGGACATCGACCTGGCCGTCCCCGCCGACGCGCTCGTCCGCCGGCCCTCCCCGTGGCTGCGCGGCCTGTCCGCGCTGCCGGTGACGTTCACGCCGACACCCGCGCTCGCTCTGTGACCGGCCCGCCCGCACCGCTGCCCGCCGGCTGACACCCACCCCCACGGTGACGCCCGCCCCCACGACGCCCGATCCCGCCGACCCCCCACGGTGACCCCCACGTACCCACCCCTGCGCGCCCGGTGACGCTCACGCCCTCACCGGCGCCCACGCCCACACCTGCCCACGGAGGCCACGGATGACCACCGCACCGGACACGAACACGACCGCCGCGTCCTCCCCGGACGCCGCCCCGCAGTCCTGCCCGCACACCGGGGCCACCGGCACCCAGGACGCCGGGACGATCGTCCTCGACCCCTACGTCCGGGACCTCGTCGGGGAGGGCGCCCGGCTGCGCGCCGCCGGACCCCTCGCGCACGTGGAGCTCCTGGGCGGCGTGCGGTGCTACGCCGTCACCCACCACACCGAGGCACGCCAGCTCCTCAACGACCCGCGCCTGGTGAAGGACATCGACCACTGGAACGCCTGGCAGCGCGGCGAGATCCCGATGGACTGGCCGCTGATCGGCCTCGCCAACCCGGGCCGCTCGATGCTCACCGTCGACGGCCCCGAGCACCGCCGGCTGCGCACCCTGGTCGCGCAGGCGCTGACCGTGCGCCGGGTGGAGCGGCTGCGCGGCAGCATCGAGGACCTCACGAACACCCTGCTGGACGGCCTGGCGAGGCACGGCGCCGACGAGGTCGTCGACCTGAAGGCCGAGTTCGCCCAGCCGCTGCCCATGAAGGTCGTCACCGCGCTGATGGGCGTCGAAGGAGTCGACGGGCCGCGCATGAAGGAGGTCTTCGACCGGTTCTTCTCCAGCGAGACCGAGCCCGGCGAGATGCCGCGGATCATGGCGGAGATCGACGAGGTCTTCACCGCCGTCCTGGAGGAGAAGCGCGCGCACCCCGCCGACGACCTGACCAGTGCGCTCCTCCAGGCGGGCGAGGAGGGCGACCGGCTGACCGAGGAGGAGCTCCTCAACACCATCAAGGTGATGATCATCGCCGGTCACGAGACCACGATCAGCCTGCTCCTCCAGGCCGTCATCGGCCTGGAGACCCACCCGGAGCAGCGCGCGATGGTCCTCTCCGGGGAGGTGCCGTGGGAGAACGTCGTGGAGGAGACACTGCGCTGGTCCACCCCTACCTCGCACGTCCTGTTCCGGTACGCCACCGAGGACATCCCGGTCGGCGACACCGTCCTGCCCAAGGGCGAGGCGCTGATCGTCTCCTTCGGCGCGATCGGCCGCGACGAGCGGGTGCACGGCGACACCGCGGAGGACTTCGACATCACCCGCGACACCGTCAAGCACATCGCCTTCGGCCACGGCCCGCACGTCTGCCCCGGCGCCGCGCTGTCCCGGCTGGAGGCCGCCGTCGCTCTGCCCGCGCTGTACGCACGCTTCCCGGAGCTCACCCTCGCGGTGCCCGCGTCCGAGCTGCGCAACAAGCCCGTGGTCACCCAGAACGACCTCGTCGACGTCCCGGTCCGGCTCGGCAAGCAGGCCTGACCAGCACCTGTGCCCGGCGGAATCCACCGCGCGAGCCGGAGTGGCAGTCGTCTCATCCGCCGGACGGGTGTCACACCCGCCCCCGGAAGCGGCTACCCTCCGGCTCGTGGCTGAGATCCGGATTCCCGCTGACATCAAGCCCGCCGACGGCCGTTTCGGCGCGGGCCCCTCCAAGGTGCGGACGGAGGCGCTCGACGCGCTTGCCGCCACCGGCACTTCACTCCTGGGTACGTCCCACCGCCAGGCCCCCGTCAAGAACCTGGTCGGTTCGGTACGGGACGGCATCCGCGACCTGTTCTCGCTGCCCGAGGGGTACGAGGTCGTCCTCGGCAACGGCGGCTCGACGGCCTTCTGGGACGTCGCCACCCACGGCCTCATCGACAGCAAGTCGCAGCACCTGTCCTTCGGCGAGTTCTCGTCGAAGTTCGCGAAGGCCGCCAAGCAGGCCCCGTGGCTGGCCGACCCGACCGTGATCGCCTCCGACCCGGGCACCCACCCGGTGCCGAAGGCGGAGGCGGGCGTCGACGTCTACGCGTACACCCACAACGAGACCTCCACCGGTGTCGCCGCCCCCATCGAGCGCGTGGCGGGTGCGGACGAGGGCTCCCTGGTCGTGGTGGACGCCACCTCGGGCGCCGGCGGTCTCCCCGTCGACATCACCGAGACCGACGTCTACTACTTCGCCCCGCAGAAGTCCTTCGCGGCCGACGGCGGCCTGTGGGTGGCGGCGTTCTCCCCGGCGGCCCTGGAGCGCGCGGCCCGCATCCACGCGTCCGGCCGGCACGTCCCGGAGTTCTTCTCGCTGCCCACCGCGATCGACAACTCGCTCAAGAACCAGACGTACAACACCCCCGCCCTCTCCACGCTCTTCCTCCTGAACGAGCAGCTGGCCTGGCTGAACAAGCAGGGCGGCCTGGACTGGGCGGTCAAGCGCACCGGGACCTCCTCGGACGCCCTCTACTCGTGGGCCGAGACCTCCACGTACGCGACCCCGTTCGTCACCGACCCCGCCAAGCGCTCGCAGGTCATCGGCACGATCGACTTCGCGGACGGCGTCGACGCGGCGGCGATCGCCAAGGTGCTGCGCGCGAACGGCATCGTCGACACGGAGCCGTACCGCAAGCTGGGCCGCAACCAGCTCCGCGTGGCGATGTTCCCGGCGATCGACCCGGCGGACGTACAGGCACTGACGGCCTGCATCGACTACGTCATCGAGCAGCTCTGACGCCTTCGGGCGGCACGCAGGCAATGGGCCCCGGCACGCGGCGCGCGCGCCGGGGCCCATTGCTGTCCTCCGGCAGGAGTGAACTCGACCTGGCGGAGACCCTCCGAGCCGGGGGCCCGGGGCCACGGGCAGCTCCGGAGCCCGGAAACCCCTACCGGCTGAGCCGCCGGAACCTCCTCACCGCCAGGGGCAGAAAGACCGCCGTCACCACCAGCGGCCACACCACCCCCATCAGCACTGCGTTCTCCTCCACCCAACTCCCGCCGCCGGCCACCGGGTTGCCGAACAGCTCCCGTGCGGCGGTGACGGTGGAGGACACCGGGTTCCAGGCCGCGACCGTCCCGAGCCAGCCGGGCATCAGTGACGACGCCACGAAGAGCCGGGCTCTGCTCGGCCCGCGCACCCTGCACAGTCTGGAGGTGTCCCTGGCCGGGCTGCGCGGCATGACCGGATTCACCGATCCCGAGCTGATCTCGGTCATCATCGCCCTCCAGAGTTTCGCCACCGGCATCGCCCGCATGGAGGTCGAGACGACGGAGGCGGCGGAGGAGACCGGGCTCGACCACGAGTCGTTCTGGGCGGGCCAACAGCCCTATCTGGAACGGGCCATGGCGAGTGGGGTGTACCCGGTGATGGCGGGGCTGGCGGACGACACGTTCAACTACGAGTTCGACCACTTCGAGTTCGGGCTGGAGCGGATGCTGGACGGCTTCGAGGTACGGGTGGCGGACGGGGAGGCGGGAGCGCGACAGGAGTAGGGGGCCTTGGTGCGGAGCCGCGCGGTGGCCCCCTTGCACGGCTCCGCCGCGCGTCTCAGACGCCGGACGGGCTGAATGGCACCCCGCCCGCTACGCCCCGCGGCTCCGCTTGCGTCGCAGTCCCGCCCACAGCAGCACCGCTGCTCCGATCACCACCAGCGCGGTCACCCCGTTTCCCGCCGGTCCCCGTCCCCCGGCGGCGGACTCGGAGCCGTCCGACGGGCCGGGGCTCGCGCTGCCCGACGCACCGCCGGAGGACCCCGCCCCGCCGCTGCCCGGCGCCCCCTGTACCGCAAGCCGCGCCACCGCGCTCCGCTCCCCCTCCGCACCGAACAGCAACGACCTGCCGTCCAGGTCGAATGTGACCGACTCCGACTGCCCCCGGTAGCCGATATTCAGCGACCGCCCCTCGCCGAGTCCCCGGCCCCCGTCCTTCCAGGCGAAGCTCTCCGCCCCGAGGTAGGACCGCAGCACGAGCTCCCGCCCGTCGGGGGAGAACGCCCCGTCCGTCACCCACGGCACGTCCGCGACCTTCCGGAAGACGTTCGTCCCCTCCGTCGACAGCCGCGCCGGGCCCTCGTACAGGCCGCCCCCGCCCTGGTCCTTGCTGCCGATGTAGACCCGCCCCGTCGTCGGATGCACCATCAGCGCCTCCGCGTCCCGCGCCCCGTCCGCGTACTTCACGACGTACTGCGCCGCGTCGACCGTCCGGTCCTTCAGCACCTTCGGCTCCGCGAACCGGTAGATCCACACGTGGCTCCACGTGCCGCCCCGATTGTCCCCGATGTCCCCCACGTACACCGCACCGTCGGGCCCCACCGAGATCGCTTCCATGTCGCGCGGCTTCCCGACCCCCCGCATGGTGATCCGTGCGACCGTCTCGCCGCTCTTGCCGTCGACCGCGTAGACGTACGGGCCGTCCTGGTCGTTGTGCGTCCAGTACACGCCCGGATGCGCGCGGCTCGCCGCCAGCCCGCTGGACTCGGTGATCCGCGGATCCTTGATCGTGAACCCGTCGCCGTCGTCGGCGAGCGCGACCGGTGCGGACACGAGGACGGCCCCCAGTGCTGCGGCGGCCAGGACGACACACGTACGAGAAGAGCGCATGCACCCAAGTGTTCAGCATCACGGTGCACCGCCCGCACCGCATCCCCGATGATGATCGGATGCGCAGCTTCCTCTTCGTCGGCGACTCCATGACCATCGGCTGTCCCGGCGACTTCACATGGCGCTACCGCATGTGGCAGCACCTGGAAGCGACCCTGCACGGCGCGTACCGGATCGTCGGCCCGCGCACCGCGCTGTACGACCCGGCGACCGCCGCCCCCATCTCCCACGCGTACGGTGCCGACGACTTCCCGGCTGCCGCCCGCCGCCACCTCGCCGGCTGGGGCGAGGGCTGGCTGCACATGGCCCCGGCGATCCGTGCGGCCGTCACCGGGTCCGGCGCGGACACCGTGCTCGTCTCCCTCGGCCTCATCGACCTCGGGTTCTATACGAACGCCACGCAGACCGCCGCCAACCTCGACCTCTTCCTGGCCGAGGCCCGCGCCGCGAACCCGCACGTCCGTATCGCCATCCACCCCGTCATCCCCAACGTCCGGGCCGAACGCGACGCCGCGTTCGCCGCCGAGTGCGAACGCTTCAACGAGCTCCTCGCCAAGACGGTCGCCCACCGCGACGAGGCACGCTCCCCCCTCGTCCTGGCCACGCCCCACCCCACGTACGACATCCGCACCGACACCTACGACGGCACCCATCCCGGCCCGACCGGCGAACACAAACTCGCCGCGGCCTTCGCGGACGCGATGCACCAGGCGTGGGAACTGGGTGGCGCATACTCCCTCAATCATGCATTCGCGTAAGTCACCGGGATCCACCCCCGCCCCACCCGAGATCACGTACACCAACTGCCGCCGCTGCGGCACGGAGATAGCGGGTCTCGACGGCCGTTATGCCTGCGGCGTCTGCGGCTGGACCAACCATTACTCGGAGGGCTACCGTCCCCTCCCCACCGCGCGGGACGACCCGGACTGGACGGGCCCGCACTGCCGCTGACCAGCCGGGCGTTCGCCGCCATCCACCACGCCCGATGCCGCCCGTTCTCCCATGGCAGGCCGCTGCCCCGGGGCTTCGTAGGCGCACAACTCCTCGTCAGAGAAGGGGGTTGAGGTCCCATCGGTCCGACGGGCGTCGGACGGGCGGCCGTCCGACGTCATGAACCATGCCGCCGTCACGCACCGGCCTCCGACAGGATCGCGCGCGCCCCACCCCCTCCCCGCGGAATGCCCCGGTGACACGTGCACGTGAGACACTCTCCAGACCACCCTCCCCCTTCCGCGCAGCGCTCCAGCTCGCCGCGCGGGCTCCGTACGACCCCTCTCGGGCCCCCCGTCCGCCTCCGTGCCGACCCGCTCATTCCTGGCCCGGTTGGGCGCTCGCGCCCTGCAGGTGTCAGGATTGCCCCCATGGCAATCCAGACGTACTTCGACATCACCATCAACGACGAGCCCGCGGGCCGTATCACCTTCAACCTCTTCGAGGACGTCGTCCCGAAGACGGTCGAGAACTTCCGCGCCCTGTGCACGGGCGAGCAGGGCTTCGGCTACGCCGGTTCCGGCTTCCACCGCGTCATCCCGGACTTCATGCTCCAGGGCGGCGACTTCACGCGCGGCGACGGCACCGGCGGCAAGAGCATCTACGGCGAGAAGTTCGCCGACGAGAACTTCCAGCTCAAGCACACCAAGCCGGGCCTGCTGTCGATGGCCAACGCGGGCAAGAACACCAACGGCTCGCAGTTCTTCATCACGACGATCGTCACCGGCTGGCTCGACGGCAAGCACGTCGTGTTCGGCGAGGTCGCCGACGAGGAGAGCATGCAGCTCGTCAAGAAGATCGAGTCGCTGGGCTCGCAGAGCGGCCGCACCTCCGCGAAGATCACCATCGCGTCCTCCGGCCAGCTCTGAGCAACGGCCCCGGCACCACGCACCACCAGGGAGGCCCGGCGTCACGCCACCGTGACGCCGGGCCTCCCGGCATGCCGTCCCCGTGCTTCCCCCGTACTCGGTACTCGTGGCTCGTGTCTCGTGTCTCACGGGCTCGTCGGGGACGCGCCACTGCCCCTTCCCGGCCCTCACCCCGCCCCCCGCACCACTGCGGACACGGGCGCTTCGTGCGGGAGCCTACGGCCGGTGGAAGGAGACCTCCGGGTTCGCGGCCGTGGGGCCGTCCAGCAGGGGCTCCCGCTCGCCCTTCAGGTGGCGGTCGAAGAGGGCCCCGACGTAGTCCCGGGTGATCTCGGCGGCGCGCTTCCCGGAGAGGGGCGCCTGCGGGTTGACCAGACCTCGTTGCCCGCCCAGCACGGGGATGTCGTTGAAGGAGAAGTGCCCGGATTCGGCGACCGCCAGCCACCTCTTCCAGCCGTCGAGCCCCGCCCACGCCCCGAGCCACTCCTCGTGGCTGCCGGTGCCCGCACCGGGGCGGCGGTTGGCCTCGGTGCCGAGCAGCAGGAACGGCCGCCCGTTCATTCCCCCGCCCGGGTTCGCGTCCTTGAACCCGCCGTCCATGTTCGCCCCGGCCCTGATGCGGGAGTCCCGCGCCATCGCGACGGCGGAGCTGCTGCCGCCGATGGAGTGCCCGCCCATGCCGATCCGCCGCCGGTCGATGATCTTGGCGAACCCGCCGCTCCGGTCGAGGAGCCGGTCGATCAGGAAGGAGGCGTCGGCGGCCCGTACCCCGGGCACGTCCTTGGTCAGCGGGGCACGCAACGGGAGCGTGCGCCCGCCGGGGTACTCCGTGCCGAACGACTCGTGGGCGTGGTCCATGACCGCGACCACGTACCCCCGGGCGGCGAGTTCCTCGGCGAGGACGGTGAGCGTGGCCCGGTGCAGGGTGAACCCGGGAGAGAGCAGGACGAGCGGGTGCCTGCCGCCCAACGGCCGCGCCCCAGCCCGTGAGTTGACCCGCGTACCGCTGAGTTCCACGGCACTGATCTCGTCCGCGTACCCCAACCCGTCCAGCAGGGCCTGCGCCTCCCGCTTCTGCAGGTACGGGGAGGCGGCGGAGGCGGCACCCGCCGAGACGGCGGATGCGCCGAGGCTGAGGGCGACCAGGGCTGCTGCGGAGGCGACGAGACGCCGGTGTCGGTTCATGCCCCGAACGTACGGAGAGCAGGGCCCCTCCGCCCCTGCCGAGAGTCATGTCCTCGCCTTGACTTCCCTCAGGGTGCCCCGTGTGCCACGAGCCGGTTGGCGAAGGTGGACAGGGTGTACGTGCCGATCCCCAGGACCACTTCCAGCGCGTTGCGCCTGCTGTACCCGTGCGCACGGAACGCCTCCAGCTGCGCCGCGCTCACGTCCCCGGCACCGTCCATCACGGCACGCGTGAACTCCCGCACCGCCTCCAGCCTGCCCTCCGCCAGCGGGACTTGCCGTTCCAGCGCGTCGATCAACGCGGCGTCCGCCCCCAGTTCTTCCAGCTTTCCGGCGTGCATCCGTACACAGAAGCCGCAGGCGTTGCGTGCCGCGACGGTCATGACGACCACCTCACGGGCCACCGGCTCCATGGTCGTGCTCTCGAACATCGCACTGAGGCGCAGGAACCCGTTCAGCAGCTCGGGCGACTCGGCCTGCTGGGCGACGAGCGGGGGCAGGAAGCCGAAGTTCTGGACTACCCCCTCCATGGCCCGCCGGGACCCGGCGGGGGCGGTGTCGACGGTGTGCTCGGTGAAGCGCAGCCCGGCCCGCCCGCCCTGCTGCCCGGCTTGCTTGCCCTGCGCGTCCTGTTGCTCGGTCTGCTCCGGCTGCTCGGCCCGATCGGTGCCCCGCATACGCCCGTTCCCCTAAACTCGACAACATGGTTGACGAACAGAAGGTAAACCGGGTTGTCGATTACGGCAAGGGCATTCCCGGCGAGGACCGCGCCGAGATCGCCGCGGACACCACCGAGACCGCCGCAAGCACCGCCGACACCACTCCCGGCTGGGAGCTGCCCGTCCTGCTCTTCGCCGGCTTCCGCACCCTTGTCGACCGTCTGCACAGCGAACTCGCCGCCCAGGGCCACCCCGGCCTGCGTCCCGCGCACGGCTTCGCCCTGCAGGCGATCGGCGCGGACGGGCCGCACGGCACCACGGCCAGCGAACTCGGCCGCCGCCTCGGCGTCTCCAAACAGGCCGCCGGCAAGACCGCCGACCGCCTCATCGCCCTCGGTTACGCCACCACCTCCGCCGACCCCTCCGACGCCCGCCGCAAGCTCGTCCGCCTCACCCCGCACGGCCTCGACGCCCTGACCCGCTCGGCCGCCGCCTTCGACGCGCTCCGGTCCGAATGGGCCCGGACGCTGGGCCCGGCGCGCGTACGGGACCTGGAGTCCGCCCTGCGCGCCGTGGTCCCCCCGGCGGACCGCTTCCGGCTGGACACGGCGGGCTGGCTGGGCGGGTAGTCGCCTCCGGGAGGCCACGCCCTCTTGCATCGAGCGCGCTCGAAGGCGTTGGCTGGGCTGTCATGAAGTACACACAGCTCGGACGCACCGGACTCAAGGTCAGCCGTCTCGTCCTCGGCACGATGAACTTCGGGCCGCAGACCGACGAGGCCGACAGCCACACGATCATGGACGCCGCCCTCGGGGCGGGCGTCAACTTCTTCGACACCGCGAACGCCTACGGCTGGGGCAACAACAAGGGCCGTACGGAAGAGATCATCGGGTCGTGGTTCGCCCAGGGCGGCGGGCGGCGCGACAAGGTGGTCCTCGGCACCAAGGTGTACGCCAACATGGCCGGAGACGACGAGGCCCCGTGGCCCAACCACGACAAGCTCTCGGCGGTCAACATCCGCCGTTCCGTCGAAGCCAGCCTCAAGCGCCTCGGCACCGACTACATCGACGTCTACCAGTTCCACCACGTCGACCGCTCGACCCCCTTCGAGGAGATCTGGCAGGCCGTCGACGTCCTGATCCAGCAGGGCAAGATCCTCTATGCCGGCTCGTCGAACTTCGCGGGCTGGCACATCGCCCGCGCCAACGAGACCGCACGACGGCTCGGCTCGTTCGGGCTGGTCAGCGAGCAGTGCCTGTACAACCTGGCGGAGCGCCGCGCCGAGATGGAAGTCGTCCCGGCCGCCCAGGAGTACGGACTCGGTGTCATCCCGTGGTCGCCGCTGCACGGCGGGCTGCTCGGCGGCGCGATCAGGAAGGAGCGCGAGGGCGGCGGGGCGCGTTCGACGTCCGGCCGGTCCGCGGAGATGCTGGCGGACCCGACCGTACGGGGGCAGGTCCAGCGTTACGAGGAGCTGCTCGACAAGCACGGGATCGCACCCGGCGAGGCCGCCCTGGCCTGGCTGCTGACGCGGCCCGGGGTCACCGGACCGATCGTCGGCCCGCGCACCGCCGACCAGCTCGCGTCCGCGCTGCGCGCGATCGAACTGGAGCTTCCGGCGGAGGTGCTGACGGAACTCGACGAGATCTTCCCCGGACCGGGGCCCTCGCCGGAGGCGTTCGCCTGGTAGACCCGGCAGGGGATGCGGGCGGGGATGGGGCGCGGGCCGCTAGTTGCCCGTGAGGGACGCCACCGCGATGACGACGAACATCAGGACGAGGACGCCGGCCATGATCTGGTTACGGATTTTCGGATTCACCCCCCGAGCCTAACCGGACCACCCCCGCCCCCTCACTCGCCGGGTCTCCCCCGCCCCCACAGCCCCCTCGGGCGACGGGGCCACCCCGGGGGAAGGAACGGGCGGGCGAGGGGGCGGCGCCCCTACCGGGGGTGCCGTCCCCCGCCCTACGCCCACCCCCGCCCTCGCCCTCGCTCCAGGCACCCCGGGCGGCCGACCGGCCTGGGGACGGTTACGCCGCCGGGATCAGCTCGCGGCGGCGGCCACGCGCGCTCGGCACCAGCTGAAGATGCCGGTGCCCCCTCCGCAGGTCCAGCTTCGGGCGGAGGCCGCCCACCCGGCACAGCAGGACGCCGACGCCGGCCGCCGCGAGCGCGGAGATCACACCGCCCGCCGCGAAGCCGATCCGGGCCCCGTAGGTGTCGGTGATCCACCCGAGCAGCGGGGCCCCGACGGGCGTGCCGCCGGTGAAGACCATCATGAAGAGAGCCATGACCCGCCCCCGCATCGCGGGATCCGTGGCCATCTGCACGCTGGAGTTCGCCGTGACGTTGACCGTCAGGCCGAACATCCCGATCGGCACCATCATCACCGCGAACAGCCAGAACGAGGGCGCGAAGGCGGTGACCGTCTCCAGCACGCCGAAGAGCACCGCCGCGCCGACCAGCAGCCGCAGCCGTGAGGTCCCCCGCCGCGCGGCCAGCAGCGCGCCCGCCAGGGAGCCCGCCGCCATCAGGGTGTTCAGCAGCCCGTACGTGCCGGCGTCCCCGTGGAAGACGTCGTCGGTGAAGGCGGAGAGCCAGATCGGGAAGTTGAAGCCGAATGTGCCGATGAAGCCCACCAGGACGATCGGCCAGATCAGTTCGGGCCGGCCCGCGACGTAACGCAACCCCTCCCGCAGCTGGCCCTTGCCGCGCGGCGTCCGCTCCACCTTGTGCAGTTCGGACGTGCGCATCAGCAGCAGGCCGGCGATCGGGGCGAGGAAGGAGAGTCCGTTGAGGAGGAAGGCGTAGCCGCTTCCGACGGCCGTGATCAGCACGCCCGCCACCGCGGGGCCGACCAGCCGGGCCGACTGGAAGTTGGCGGAGTTGAGGCTGACCGCGTTGCGGAGGTCGGCGGGGCCGACCATCTCGGCGACGAAGGTCTGCCGGGCGGGGTTGTCGACGACGGTCACCAGACCGCCCACGAAGGCGGTCGCGTAGACGTGCCACACCTCGACGTGTCCGCTCAGGGTCAGGGCGGCGAGCGCGAGGCCGGTGAGACCCATCGCGGACTGGGTCACCAGGAGCAGGGGGCGCTTCGGGAGCCGGTCGGCGAGTACGCCTCCGTACAGTCCGAAGAGCAGCATCGGGAGGAACTGCAGGGCGATCGTCAGACCGACGGCGGACGCCGAGCCGGTGAGCGAGAGGACCAGCCAGTCCTGGGCGATGCGCTGCATCCAGGTACCGGTGTTGGAAACGACTTGCCCGCTTGCGAAGAGCCGGTAGTTCCGGTTCCTGAGCGAGCTGAACATGGTCTGCTTGGGGGTGGTCGGTGCGGGGGCGGAGTCTGCTCCGGTTCCCGTACTCAAAATGAGTTCGCCTCCTTGGCGGCGCGCGAGGGTCGATGTCAGGGGCCCACCCCGGGCAGTTCTTACAGGTGGGCGAGTTTTTCCAGGACCGGGGCGGCAGCGCGCAGCTTCGCCCACTCGTCCTCGTCCAGACCGCCGACGACGTGCGACAGCCAGGCGTTCCGCTTGCGGCGGCTCTCTTCGAGCATGGCCTCGGCGGTCTCGGTCTGGCGTACCACCTTCTGGCGGCGGTCGTCGGGGTGCGGTTCCAGTCTGACCAGACTCTTCGCTTCGAGCAGTGCCACGATGCGGGTCATCGACGGCGGCTGTACGTGTTCCTTGCGGGCCAGTTCGCCGGGGGTGGCGCTGCCGCAGCGGGCGAGGGTGCCGAGCACCGACATCTCGGTGGGGCTCAGCGATTCGTCGACCCGTTGGTGCTTGAGGCGACGGCTCAGCAGCATCACTGCGGAGCGGAGAGAGTTCACGGCGGCGGCGTTGTCGCCGTGGGACAGGTCAGGCATGGTTGTTAGCGTAACTCATTACCCATGCTAAAGACCACTGCAATAACAGGGGCTCGGGCAGGGGTGCCGGAAGTCACCCGAACGAGTGAGACTGCGCCCGAAAGCGACGCGCGCCCGCCCGGCCGGGCCGGACCCTGGAACCGTGACCCCACCAGCGGCGGAATCCTCGGTACTCAGCCTGCGAATAGACGTCGAGCTGCTCGACCGTCTGCGCGAACATGCCGCCAGACGCGGAATGAGCGTCCAGGACTACGTGGTCCGGACGCTCATTCGCGACGACTTCGACGAGCGCTTCAAAACGGCGGTCGACGAGACGGAGAAGTTCTACGGGCTGACGTAGCGGCCCTCGGCGGTCACGTCAGGCCGAGCGCCGGCATCAGGTAGTAGAAGGCGAAGACGGCCGAGACGGCGTACATCGCCACCGGCACCTCGCGTCCGCGCCCGGCCGCCAGCCGCAGTACGCAGAAGCTGATGAAGCCGATGCCGATGCCGTTGGTGATCGAGTACGTGAACGGCATCATGAGCATCGTGAGGAACGCCGGGACGGCGATGGTGTAGTCGCTCCAGTCGATGGCCCTGATCGAGCCGGACAGGATCAGGAAGCCGACGGCGAGCAGGGCGGGGGTGGCCGCCTGCGAGGGGACCATCGTGACCAGCGGGGTCAGGAACAGGCCGAGCGCGAAGAGGCCGCCGGTAACCATGTTCGCGAGGCCGGTGCGCGCGCCCTCGCCGACGCCGGCGGTGGACTCCACGAAGCACGTGGTGGCGGAGGAAGAGGTGCCGCCGCCCGCCGCGACCGCGAGACCGTCCACGAGCAGGACCTTGTTGACACCCGGCAGGTTGCCCTTGGCGTCGGTCAGCTTCGCCTCGTCGCCGACCGCGAGGATCGTGCCCATCGCGTCGAAGAAGCAGGACAGCAGTACCGAGAAGACGAAGAGGACGCCGGTGAGGAGGCCGACCTTCTCGAAGCCGCCGAACAGGCTGACCTCGCCGACCAGCCCGAAGTCCGGCATGGCGACCGGGTTGCCGGGCCACTCGGGCGTCGTCAGGCCCCAGCTCTTGACGTCCGCGACCGCGTGGACGGTCATCGCGACGACGGTCATCACGACCATGGAGATCAGGATCGCGCCGGGCACCTTGCGGGTCATCAGGGCGAGGGTGAGCAGGACGCCCAGGACGAAGACCAGGACGGGCCAGCCGTTGAGGTGGCCGCCGGCGCCGAGCTGCAGCGGAACGGTGGTGTGCGCGGCGTCCGGCATGCGGGAGACGAACCCGGAGTCGACGAGTCCGATCAGCATGATGAACAGGCCGATGCCGATCGCGATGCCCTTGCGCAGACCGAGCGGCACCGCGTTCATCACGCGCTCGCGCAGCCCTGTGGCGACCATCAGCATGACGACGACACCCGCGAGGACGACCATGCCCATCGCGTCCGGCCAGCTCATCCGGGGAGCGAGCTGGAGGGCGACGACGGTGTTGACGCCGAGTCCGGCGGCGAGCGCGATCGGGACGTTGCCGATGACACCCATCAGGAGCGTGGACAGGGCGGCGGTCAGAACGGTCGCGGTGACCAGCTGACCGTTGTCGAGCTGGTGCCCGTACATGTCCTTGGCGCTGCCGAGGATGATCGGGTTCAGCACGATGATGTACGCCATCGCGAAGAAGGTGGCGAGACCGCCGCGCAGCTCGCGGGCGACCGTCGAACCCCGCTCAGTGATCTTGAAGAACCGGTCGAGTCCGTTGACCTGCCCCTGCGGCTGGGACTGCGGGGGGCCGGACTGCGGCTGTTCGGCGGCGTCCACCGGGGAGCTGGCGGGGGGCATGCGTGACCTCACGGGGAGACAAGGAGTGGGGAGCGAATCCGGTCGAACTTGGAGGTTTAAACGAACGGAACCAGTCAAACCGGGACTGTTTCAGTATGAACGCATAGGAGAAAGATCGGTATCTCCGCGCGTAGACCCATGGGGCAACCGGCCCGCCGGGCTGTCCGCGCCGCGCAGCACGCCCCCGCCTACACTGGCGCCCATGGCGAAGTGGACTGCGAAGCACGAGGCACCCGAACCCCTGGAGGGGCCCGTCGTCGGCACCGTCGTCGGCGGCACGGTCATCTGGTTCGTGATCTTTCTCGCCCAGGCCGCGTTCCACGGCTGGTTCGCCGACCGGGACCTGATCTGGTGGTACTGGACGCCGCTGGCCGGCACCGGCCTGGGGCTCATCGGCATCTGGTACGTGCGCGGACGCGACGCGGCCCTGAAGCGGCACGCGGCGGAGCAGGCGGCCGGGACCTCGTCCTCCGCTGCGTGACGCGCGAACCGGCCGGCGCCCCGGGCCGCCCGTAGGGGACCGACGAACCGGATCGCCCGCGCGGGACCGGCTCCCCCCACCGCCCGTAAGGGAGCGCACTCCCGGGTCGGCCGCGTTACGCCTGAGCTCCCGCGTAACGCACGAAAGCAGGGGCGTCCGTACGCCTCCCGTCCCACCCGTGTCGTCCCCGGGTCGGATCTTGCTCCCGGTGGCCCTGAAATCCCGCACTTCGGCGAGTCAACACGCACATCCGGCCGTACCGTCGGAGCCATGACGCACATCGACGCGGGCGCGGAGCTCGACCCCGTACACCCGGTGAAACCTCCCGCCGCAGAAGGGCCGGTGGCCGGGCGCGCCGGCGGGCTGACCGCCGCCGAGGTGGCGGAGCGGATCGCGCGGGGCGAGGTCAACGACGTCCCGGTGCGCAGCTCCCGCTCCACGGCGGAGATCGTCCGGGCGAACGTCTTCACCCGCTTCAACGCGATCATCGGCGTGCTCTGGATCATCATGCTGTTCGTCGCGCCCATCCAGGACAGCCTGTTCGGCTTCGTGATCCTCGCGAACACCGGCATCGGCATCATCCAGGAGCTGCGCGCCAAGAAGACCCTCGACGGGCTGGCGGTCATCGGCGAGGCGAAGCCGACCGTACGGCGCGACGGCGTGCCCGCCGCGATCTCCACCTCGGAGATCGTGCTGGGCGACGTCATCGAACTCGGGCCCGGCGACAAGGTCGTGGTCGACGGCGAGGTCGCCGAGGCCGACAACCTGGAGGTCGACGAGTCGCTGCTGACCGGCGAGGCCGACCCGGTGCTGAAGAAGCCGGGCGACGTGATGATGTCCGGGTCGTTCGTGGTGGCGGGCGGCGGCGCCTTCACCGCCACGAAGGTCGGCCGGGAGGCGTACGCGGCGCAGCTCGCCGAGGAGGCGTCCCGCTTCACGCTCGTCCACTCCGAGCTGCGCTCCGGCATCTCCACCATCCTCAAGTACGTCACGTGGATGATGGTCCCGACCGCGCTCGGCCTGATCCTCAGCCAGCTGGTCGTCAAGGACAACGACTTCAAGAACTCGGTGGCCAGGACCGTCGGCGGCATCGTCCCGATGATCCCCGAGGGCCTGGTCCTGCTCACCTCGGTCGCCTTCGCGATCGGCGTCATCCGGCTCGGCCGCAAGCAGTGCCTGGTCCAGGAACTCCCCGCGATCGAGGGCCTGGCCCGGGTCGACGTGGTCTGCCTCGACAAGACGGGCACGCTGACCGAGGGCGGCATGGACGTCACCGAGCTGCGCCCGCTGGGCGACGCGGACGAGGCGTACGTACGACGGGTGCTCGGCGCGCTCGGCGAGTCCGACCCCCGCCCCAACGCCAGCCTCCAGGCGATCAAGGACGCCTACCCGGACGAGGCACAGTGGCGGGTCCTGGAGTCGCTGCCCTTCTCCTCCGCCCGCAAGTACAGCGGGGCGTCCTTCAGCGACGGTACCGGCGAGAACTCGACGTGGCTGCTCGGCGCCCCCGACGTGCTCCTGCCCTCCGGCGACCCGGCCCTCGGCGAGATCGACGAGCTGAACGCGCAGGGCCTGCGGGTGCTGCTGCTGGCCCGGACGGCCGGCTCGGAGCTGGACGCAACGGACGTCGCGGCGGGCGCCACCGCCACCGCGCTGGTCGTCCTGGAACAGCGGCTGCGGCCCGACGCCGGGGAGACCCTCGCCTACTTCGCCGACCAGGACGTGGCCGCCAAGGTCATCTCCGGCGACAACGCGGTATCGGTGGGCGCGGTGGCCGGGAAGCTGGGCCTGGCGGGCGCGGAGAACACCGTCGACGCGCGGCAGCTGCCGACCGACCGGGCCGAGATGGCGAAGGTGCTCGACGAGAACGCCGTGTTCGGACGGGTCACCCCGCAGCAGAAGCGGGACATGGTCGCCGCCCTCCAGTCGCAGGGACACACGGTCGCCATGACGGGCGACGGCGTCAACGACGTCCTCGCCCTGAAGGACGCCGACATCGGCGTCTCGATGGGTTCCGGGTCGGAGGCCACCCGGGCGGTCGCCCAGATCGTCCTCCTCAACAACAGCTTCGCCACCCTCCCCTCGGTGGTCGCCGAGGGCCGCCGCGTCATCGGGAACATCACCCGGGTCGCGACGCTCTTCCTGACCAAGACGGTCTACTCGGTGCTGCTGGCCATCCTGGTGGTCTGCTCGCAGGTCGAGTACCCCTTCCTGCCACGTCATCTGACCCTGCTGTCGACGCTGACGATCGGCGTCCCCGCCTTCTTCCTGGCGCTCGCCCCCAACAAGGAACGGGCCAAGCCGCACTTCGTGCGCAGGGTGATGCGGTACGCGATCCCCAGCGGCGTCATCGCGGCGACGGCGACGTTCTCCACGTACCTGCTCGCACGGACGCACTACTCCGGTTCCGAGGCGCTCCAGGCGGAGACCAGCGCGGCGACGCTGACGCTCTTCCTGGTGTCGATGTGGGTGCTGGCGATCATCGCCAGGCCGTACACGTGGTGGCGGGTCGGGCTGGTCGCGGCGATGGGCACGGGGTTCCTGATCGTGCTCGTGGTGCCGTGGCTGCAGGAGTTCTTCGCGCTGCGACTGGTGGGGACGACGATGCCGTGGGCGGCCGTGGGGATCGCGGTGGCGGCGGCGGCGCTCTTGGAGGGGGCGTGGAGGTGGGTCGGGCGGAAGTGGCCGGCGTAGGGGGCGGTGCGAGGGTGTGCGGGGGAGTACGGCGGGGCGCGTGCTGTGCGGTACGGGGGTGTAGGGGCCTTACGTAGCGGCAGGGGGCGTGGAGCCGGGGCGGCACCGTCCGGTGGGGGGCCGCCCCCTTGCCCGCCCGTTCCGCCCCCGGGGGGCGGCCCCGCCGCCCAAGGGGGCTGACGCGTCGAGCGACCCGCCGCCCCAGGGGGCTGACGTCGAGCGGCCCGCCACCCAAGGGGGCTGACGCGTCGAGCGACCCGCCGCCCCAGGGGGCTGACGCCGGGCGGCCCGCCGCCCAAGGGGGCGGGCGGGCGGCCTCGGGGGCTGTTCAGTCGGCGGAGGGGTCAGTCGAACCAGCGGTTGCGGGCGAGTTCCGGGGCGCGGTCCGGGGCTTCGAGCAGTGCCGCGACTTCGAAGCGGCGCGGCCACTGGCCCGCCGCCCAGGCGAGGCCGGCCGCGACCCCCTCCAGGGTGGCCGCGTGGATCGTCCCGTCCCCCGTCCGGCGCCAGTCCAGCTCCACTCCCCCGGCGCGGAGTTCGTCGTGCTCCACGTATGTCGCGGGCACGCCCGCACCCAGCAGCACCCGTACCTCCGGCGGCACCGCCCGTTCCGTACCCGGGCTGGTCACCTGCGCCTCGACGGTGTCGCTGATCCTCCGCACCTGGAGAAGTTCGGCGAGTGCGGCCGCGCGTGCCGGGGCGACCGGCAGCAGGGGCAGCCCGCCGGTCAGCGGCAGCAGGTCCGGCGCGTCGGCGATCAGCGCGTCCGCCGCGTCGACGACCTCCGGCCTGCCGTCCACGACGACTCGCAACTCCTCCGGCAGGGTGACCTGTTCGGGGTCGAGACCGGCCAGCGACGTGTACAGGGCGTGCAGTTGCGACTCGGTGACGTCCGCTTCCGGGTCGGTCAGCCGTCCGAGCAGTTCCGCGGCCCCGCCCGGCTCGGCGAGCAGCGAGGTCAGTGTGGTGCGCACGCCGAGCGCCCGCAGTACCTGTTCGTCGTCGAACCCGGTCGCGTCCGCCTCGTCGTACAGGCCCTCCAGCAGGGCGTCGCCGCCCGCCGCGAGCAGGCCCGCGGGGCGCCGCCCGTCGAGCACCGGATGGTCGCGCAGCCACCAGGCCGTGTACGGCCGTACGGAGCGCGTCGTGCCGTCGGGCAGCAGGACGCGCACCTGCTGGGTCAGGGCGTCCCGCAGCGGCGGCTGCGCAAGGAGGGCGAGGGCCTGCGGCCACTTGTCGTCGTCGACGAGGTCCAGGTCCCGTACGGCCACGATCTCCGTCGCGACCGGCGGCACCGGGGTGTCGGGGAGCTGGTCGAGCACGTCCTCGCACCACACGTCGACGGCGTCCAGCAGCCCGGCGTCGTCCGGCTCCGGATAGTCCCCCTCGCGGGGTTCGAACTCGTCGGGGTCGAGGACGACGTCGGTCGCCCGGACGAGGGCGAAGCCGGCCAGCACACCGACGGCGGCCAATGTCGGCTCACCCCATGTGTCGGCGAGTTCCTGGTCCACCAGGGCGAGTTCGTCCTCGCGCATCACGGAGGCGAAGGCCGAGCCGGGAACCACCAGTTCGCACGCCGGGGACAGTTCCCCGTCCTCGTCGGGCAGGCCGAGCGCGCCCAGCCAGGGCTCGTCGCCCGGGGCGAGGTCCGCGTCGCGCACCAGCCCCAGCACCGTCTCGATCAGCTCGTCGCCGTCGAGCGCGTCCTCGTCCCAGATGTCCGTGCCGTCGAGGGAGGCGGCGACCGCCGCCCGCACCTGGGGGGTGGTGAGGACGGCCCGTGGGGTGGCGGGCAGGGCGCCCAGCTTCTCCAGGAGGGGGTGGGCGGCGTCCGCGTGGGCCACCCGCAGTCCCAGCCGGGCGAGTTGCTCGGCGGCCCCGGCGGACGTGTCCGGCAGCGGGAGCAGCACCTGGCGCGGGCCGACCGCGGTCCGTCCGTCGGCGAGCGGCACCGGCAGCCCGGCGAGGCGGTCCGGGTCGACGCCGGCCAGCGACTCGTACAGCCGCCGCCACCAGCCGGGGGCCCGTTCGGCGCCCGCGATGCGTTCGATCGCGTCGCCGAGCGGAAGCCGTCCCACGCCCAGCGTGCGCAGTTCCGCCCGGCGTTCGAGCCCGGCGGGCAGCAGCGTCGGCAGCACCTCCGCGAGCACCCGTACCGTCTCGTCCCCCGCTCCCTCCACGATTTCCGCCTCGAACGGGCGCAGTGCGGGCTGGTCCTCGGTGGGCGCGGCGGGCAGCAGGAACGGGACGCGGGGCAGCCGGGCGACGACCGCCGCCCGCAGTGCCCCGTCCAGCGCGCCCTTGCCCAGCGGCCCGGGGACCAGGGCGAGCGTGCCGACGCACACCGGCTGCCAGTCGCCGAGCAGCCCGGCGTAGACGTCCGCCGCCCGCTCCACGAGGAAGTCGGTGAGCGGTCCCGGCGCGGGGTGCCGGCGGGTGGTGTCCAGCGGCAGCGACGCGATGAGCAGCGCCGGTACGCCCAGCGGCTCGTCGGTGGGCGTCGGGGCGTGCACGACGCGCGCGGTGCGGGGCGGCAGCGGCGACCCGTCCTCGTCGACGGGCACCGCCCAGGTGAGCGACCAGTGCGGGCGCAGGCGTTCCTCGACGGGGCGGTCGGCGAGGAGGTCTCGGGTGAGGGCGCCGGACGCGGCGGCGGTGCGCCAGCGGGTCGTGCCGTGGGCGCTGTCCTGGACGTGCACGTACGGCCCGTCCACGGACCGGGTCAGTACGCGCTCCCCCTCGGGGGTGTCGACGACGACCTCGCCCAGGCCCGGCAGCGTCAGCAGCAGCGCGTCGTCGATCGCCGCGAGCAGGTGCTCGACGAGTGCCACCGCCGCGGGGTCCCGCAGCGGCAGGACGACCACCGTGTCGTACCCCTCGGGCGCGGTGCCCTCCGCGGGCAGCGGCAGCCGCAGCAGCGGCACGTGCCCGTCCCGGCGGCGCAGTTCGTCCCCGAGGCCCGGACTGCGCAGGGCGGCGTCCACCGTCATCCCGCGCGCCTCGGCGAGGGACCAGCGCACGCCGCCGTGCCGGCCGAGGACGGCGGGTTCGTCGCTGACCGCGAGGACGGCCGCGAAGCCGACGCCGAAGCGCCCGACGGCCGTGTCGGTGTCCTCGCGCTTGGCGGAGGCGCGCAGCGTGCTCAGCGACTCCGCCCCGGCGGCGTCCAGCGGCGCCCCGGTGTTCGCGGCGGCCAGTACCGCGGGCGAGTCGGCGGTCGCCCGGTGCAGGCTCAGCCGCAGCCGCCCCGGCACCCCCGCGCGTCCCGCCGCGTCGGCCGCGTTCTGCGCGAGTTCCACGACGAGGCGGTCGCGGTAGCCGCCGAGGGCCAGGTCCTCCTCCGCGTTGGCGTCCTCGCGGAACCGGGCGGGCGTCGCGGTCCAGGCGTCGAGCACCCCGCGCCGCAGCCGGGCGGTCCCGAACGGGTCGCCCGGTGCGCCTTCGTCAGCCCCGGTGGTGTCCGTCTCCTGAACGCTCACGGTGGTGCTCCTCTGTCGTGGTCTGCGGCGTGCAAGGTACCGCGCGGCTGACCACTGCCCCTGCCCTGAGCGGGCGGGGCGCACTCCTGACCACCCCGGTAACGCCACGCATCATCACGTCACGCACACGAAGTCGCCCAGCGGGCCCTACGAGTGACCCAGGTCCTCCGACGCCGGGTCCGCGGCCTCCGGTACCGAGCCGCCCTCCGGGTCCGGCCGCAGCGGGAAGGCGTCGACGGCCATCGAGTCGTGCACCGGGCCGACCGGCTTGGGCGTCTTGGGCATGACGGCGGCCTCCGAGTGGCCCCCGCAGCCGTACGAGAGGGACACGACGTGGCCGTCGGCCGGACTGAACTCGTTGGCGCAGATGCCGAAGGCCTGGCCGAGCGAGCCGGAGACCGGGATGAGGAACGCACAGGAGACGCAGGTGTCGGGGGCGGCCTGGGCCATCGGGGTCTTCGCGCCGTACTCCTCGTCCCAGCGGTCGGCCGCGAGGTGCAGGCCGTAGCGGGACAGGACGCGGGCGCGGCGCATGCCGAGTTCCTCGGCGACCGAGGTGATGGAGCCGCGCACGGGGGGCGCGGCGGCGATCGGAGCGGTGAGTTCCGCGTCCTCGGCCTCGGCGACGTCGGCGAGCGCCCGGGACTCCACGGCCTGGCCGGCGGCCGTCTGACGTTCCATCTCCTCGGAGAGGAGGGAGTTCGGCGGCGGGGCGTCCTCGCCCGTCCAGCCGGGTTCCAGCCGCAGGTCCTCCGCCTCGGTGGGCAGGAGGTCGCCGGGGCCCATGTCGCCGGGGCGCAGCCGCTCGCTCCACGGCACCCATTCGGGGGCCTGGAGGGAGTCGGGGCCGGGCAGCAGGCACACCTCGTCGAGGGTGACGATCTTCGCGCGGGAGGCGCGGGCGACCGTCACCGCCCAGCGCCAGCCCCGGTAGCCGGGCTCCTTCGCCTCGAAGAGATGGGTGACCACCCGGTCGCCCTCGGCGAAGAGAGTGACGTGCTCACCGACCACTCCGGGGAACGCGGCATCCTCGGCGGCCTCGCGCGCGAGGTCTACCGCCTCGGCGCACAGGCGGTCGGGCGTACGGCTTCTCGTCGTCGCAGCACTCACAGGTCTCGCTTCTCTCCTACGCCGTATCACGGGTGCGCCTGCCGATGAGCGATGCAGGTGGATGTACGGGCTGCGGGCGGAGCGGACCGAAGGGCCGCGTCGACGTCCGCGCCCGATCTGCCTACGTGCCTCGGGCGCACCTTCCACGATCCATTCTGCGGGATCGCCGAGCGGCGCGCGGCCGAGAACAACCGCCGGTGGCGCGCTACGCACGCTACCCCCTCCACCGCCCCCATCCCACCTGCGCGTCCGAATCCCGGTTCGGGTCGGGTGGTACGTCCGCGGCATTGGGGCACTATTGCGGGGTGACCACCGCACGATCGTCGTCACCTTCGAACGCCCCAACTGGGCCGCTGCGCAGGGCGGGTCGGGCGGTCGGTCATGCCCTCCACCTGCCGTTCACCGGTACGGCGCGCGGTATCCGGCGGGCCACGCACGCCCACGGCGCGGGCGAGTCGGGCCTCGGAAAACTCATTGAACTGCATGCCGTCAACGGCGCGGGCGACGTATTGATCACAATCGCACTCGCGTCGACGGTCTTCTTCTCCGTACCGACGGACGAGGCGCGCGGCCGGGTGGCGCTGTACCTGGCGATCACCATGGCCCCGTTCACCCTCCTCGCCCCCGTCATCGGCCCGCTCCTGGACCGGCTGCCGCACGGACGGCGGGCCGCGATGGCCGGTGCGATGCTCGCGCGGGCGGTGCTGGCGCTGGCCATGTCCGGGGCGGTGGCAACCGGCGGCATCGAGCTGTACCCGGCCGCTCTGGGCGTGCTGGTGGCGTCCAAGGCGTACGGGGTGGTCCGCAGCGCCGTCGTGCCGAGACTGCTGCCGTCGGGCTTCTCCCTGGTCAAGGCGAACTCGCGGGTCACCCTCGCGGGACTCCTGGCGACGGGAGCGGCTGCGCCCATCGGGGCGGGGTTGCAGCGGATCGGCCTGGCGTGGCCGCTGTACGGAGCCTTCCTCGTCTTCGTCGCGGGCACTTTTCTCGCCTTCTCCATGCCCGGAAAGGTCGACTCCGCCAAAGGGGAACGGCGCGCGCATCTGGCCTCCGACCATCCGGGGGAGGAAGAGGCCCCCGAGCGGCCGGGACGCGGCCTGCGGGACGTGGGCCCCTCCGTCGTGCACGCCCTCCAGGCGAACGCGGCGCTGCGTGCCCTGTCCGGTTTCCTGATCTTCTTCCTGGCGTTCCTGCTGCGCCAGCACCCGCTGGACGGGCGGAGCGCCGCCGTCTCGCTCGGCATCGTGGGCATCGCGGCGGGGCTCGGCAACGCGGTGGGGACGGCGGTCGGCGCGTGGCTGAAGTCGCGGGCCCCGGAACTGATCATCGCGACGGTGCTGGGGGTGGCCCTGGCGGTGTCGGCCCTCACCGCCGCGTTTTTCAGCGGCTTCCTGGTGGCCGTACTGGGCGCCACGGCAGGGCTCTGCCAGGCGCTGGGCAAGCTGTCGCTGGACGCGTTGATCCAGCGGGACGTGCCGGAAGCGGTCCGCAACTCGGCGTTCGCCCGCTCCGAGACGCTGCTCCAGGTGGCGTGGGTGGTGGGCGGCGCGATCGGCATCGCGCTGCCACTGGTGGCGTGGCTGGGAATGAGTGTGGGGGCCGGGCTGGTGGCGGTCGGCCTGCTGATGGCCCTGCGGGGGCTGGTGTGCGCGGGACGGAAGACGCCGGGCAAGCGGGTGCGGTAGGAGGGCGCGGGCGTCGCGGCAGGCGGGCCGGCCCGCCTGCCCGCCCGTTCCCGTACTCCGTCCCCCCGGCGGAACGCCACGAACACCCCCGTAAACCCCCCGGCGCAGCCGACCCGCCTCCGGGCGATAGCCTTCGCGCATGACCGTTGCGCTGTTCTCGGGCAAGGCCCGCCGTACCACTGCCGCCCTGGGTGTCGCGTCCGCCGGGCTGCTCCTCCTCTCCGCCTGCGACAAGCCGACGCCGCGCGCGACCGTGACGGTCGGCTCGGACTCGGTGAGCTCCGAGGCCGTCTGCTACGACGACGGCGCCAAGGGCATCGCAGAGAAGGCGATGTCGGACTGCCTCAACAAGAAGGCACCGGAGACCCTCAAGATCGCGGTGGACGACAAGGTCCGCTTCGGTGTCGACCCGGAGGTCGCCGAGAACGGCTGGACCCTCTTCGTCAACGGCCGCCAGGGCGAGCCCGAGCCGTACAAGAAGACGTACCGGACGTTCCCCGGCAGCGCCTTCTTCGGCGCGACCCAGGACGGCCAGCCCTCCCCCAAGGAGCTGACGATCAGCATCGTGGAGACCGGTGGCAAGAAGCTCATCGGTGTGTGGAGCTTCAAGCTGGAGAAGGCCTCCTGACCCCCGTGCCCCCCGTGAACGTCCTCGTCGTGACCGCGGTCCCCGCTGAGCGGGACGCGGTCACGCGTGCGCTCGCGGGCGGCCGGGGGTGCGAGGTGCTCGCGGGCGGCGTGGGCCCCGCGGCGGCCGCCGCCTCCACCGCCCGTGCGTTGGCGACCGCCCGGTACGACCTGGTGGTCTCCGCCGGCATCGGCGGCGGCTTCGCGGATCTCGCACCCCTCGGGTCGGTCGTCGTCGCCGACGCGATCGTGGCCGCCGATCTGGGCGCCGAGACCCCGGACGGGTACGTTCCGGTCACCGGCCTGGGCTTCGGCACCGTCGAGCACCTGCCGCCGGCCGCTCTCGTACGGCAGACCGCCGCCGCCACCGGGGCCGCCACCGGCACGGTCCTCACCGTCTCCACCGTGACCGGTACCGCCGCACGCGCCGCCGAGCTGCGGGCCCGGCACCCGCGGGCCGCCGTCGAGGCGATGGAGGGCTTCGGGGTGGCGGAGGCCGCCGCCCTGTTCGGCCTGCCGGTGCTCGAAATCCGTGCCGTCTCCAACGCAGTCGGGCCGCGCGACCGCGACGCCTGGCGGATCGGGGACGCACTGGCCGCACTGACCGACGCCTTCGGGAAGACGCGGCCCGTACTGGAGGGTTGGACCCCGTATGACCACCGCTGACGCCTTGCAGATCGCCTACTCCCCCTGCCCCAACGACACCTTCGTGTTCGACGCGTGGGCACACGGCCGCGTCCCCGGGGCGCCCGCCCTGGACGTCACCTTCGCCGACATCGACGTCACCAACGGCATGGCCGAGCGCGGCGAGTTCGACGTGCTGAAGGTGTCGTACGCCGTGCTGCCGTGGGTCCTCGACGACTACGCGCTGCTGCCGTGCGGCGGGGCGCTGGGCCGGGGCTGCGGGCCGCTCGTACTGACCCGTGAGCCGGGCACCGGCCTCACCGGGAAGACCGTCGCGGTGCCGAGCGAACGCTCGACGGCGTACCTGCTGTTCCGGCTGTGGGCCGCCGACGTCGTGCCGGGCGAGGTCGGCAGGATCGTGGTCATGCCGTTCGACCGGATCATGCCGGCGGTACGGGACGGCGAGGTGGACGCCGGACTGGTCATCCACGAGGCCCGTTTCACCTACCGGAACTACGGGCTGCACAAGCTCGCCGACATGGGCGAGCACTGGGAGGCCACCACCGGGCTGCCCATCCCGCTCGGCGCGATCATCGCCAAGCGGTCGCTGGGCGAGGCACGGCTGCGGGAACTGGCCGCGGCGGCGCGGACCTCCGTAGGCATGGCGTGGGACGAGCCGGAGGCGTCACGGCCGTACGTGCTGGAGCACGCGCAGGAGATGGACCCGGCCGTCGCCGACCAGCACATCGGGCTGTACGTCAACGAGTTCACGGCGGACCTCGGCGAGGACGGGTACGCGGCCGTGCGCGGGCTGCTGGAACGAGCGGCGGCCGAGGGGCTGGTTCCGCCCCTCGGCCGCGACGCGCTGGCTTTCCCGTAGACCGGGCGGCTACACGTCCAGCTGGTCCGCCACCGCACGCAGCAGGCCCGCGATCTTGGCGCCCGCCGCCTTGTCGGGGTAGCGGCCGCGCTCCAGCTGCGGGGTGATGTTCTCCAGTAGCGTCGTCAGGTCCTGGACGATGGAGGCGAGTTCGTCGGGCTTGCGGCGCTGGGCGGCGGCGACCGACGGGGCCGGGTCCAGGACCGTGACCGACAGCGCCTGGTCACCGCGCTGACCGGCGACGACGCCAAACTCCACCCGCTGGCCCGGCTTCAGGCTCTCGACACCGGCCGGGAGCACCGAGGAGTGCACGAAGACGTCGCCGCCGTCGTCGCGCGAGAGGAAACCGAAGCCCTTTTCGCCGTTGAACCACTTGACCTTGCCGGTAGGCACCGTCTGTCCTCGTCCTCGTACTCGTCGGGTCCGGAAAGCCGCGAAAACGGCTCCGGATAGCACTGGAGCGGGTCGTCAGTGACCCGCCACTCCCCAGGCTAATGCTCTGGGACGTACTGACAAGAGCCGCCGGATGCTTCCTCATCAGGGCAGGGAACTACCCTTGCCGGGTGAGCTACGAAACCAAGACGGACGAGACCGTGACCGACGGCGCGCAGGACGGCCCCGGGGACCGGCTGGTGCGCGCCGGCGGCATCGTCTTCCTCATCGGCGCCCTCGCCACGCTCGTGACGGTCGCCCCGCTGTTCCTGAAGACGGATCCGTTCCCGCCGGTGGCGTACGCGGTGTGCATGCTGATGGGCGTCGGGTTCGTGATCGCGGCGGCGGGCGTCCTCCAGTCGATCGCCGCCCAGCGCCGCGCGGCCCGGGGCGCCTGACCCTCCCTCACATACCCCGGGCAGCCCCCGGACGGCCGGCCCGTCAGACCGCCGCCGTCTTCGCCACGTGCCCCGTGAGCCAGGCCGGAAAGGCCGTGAGGTCCGGCAGGACCACGTCCGCGCCCGCCTCCCGCAGTGGCTCCGCGCCGTACGGGCCCGTGGTCACGGCGACCGCGAGTGCGTCCGCCGCGCGGGCGCCGCGGATGTCGCCGAGGTGGTCGCCGACGTAGATGCTCACCCCGTGCTCGCGCAGTGCGAGCGCCTTGCCCTCCGCCCAGACATTGCCGATGACCGCGTCCACCTCGATGCCCAGGTGCGCGAGGTGCAGTTTGGCGTTGGGTTCCCATTTGCCGGTGACGACGACCGTCCGGCCGCCCACCTCCCGTACCGCTTCGACGGCCGCACGGGCGCCGGGCAGCGGGGTGGTGGGGGCGATGGCGTAGTCGGGGTAGAGGGCCCGGTAGCGGTCGGCGATCTCCCCGATGCGCGCGGCGGGGAACCAGTTGGCGATCTCGTCCTCCAGCGGCGGGCCGAGCCGGGTGACGACGAGGTCGGCGTCGATCCACACCCCGGTCTCCACGGACAGCTGACGGTAGGCGGCCCGGATGCCGGGGCGGGAGTCGATGAGGGTCATGTCGAGGTCGAACCCGACGGCGAGGTGTGCGTGCGCGGTCATGGCTGCCATTGTGCCGGGGCGGCGCTTTCTCGTGTCGGGGCGGCGCTTTCCTGTGCCGTGGCCGCGTTTCCTTGTGCCGTGGCTGCGCTTCCGTCCGCCGGGGCGGCGTTCCGGCGCCGCCCGTACACTTAGGCCCGCCTTACCTGCTGTATCTCCAGCCCGCCCCGCCTGCCTGCGCTGCCTCCGGATTGGGACCGATGCCGACCGCCGCCCCGCCCGCCACCAGGCCTGCCCCGCCTCCTTCTCGTGGTCGCGGCGCGACCCTGACGCGCCGTTTCGGCTGGACGGCGGCCGCCGTCGCGGCGCTGCTGGTGGCGGTGCTGCTGAGCCTGGCGGTGGGCGCGAGGACCGTGGCGCCCGCGGCCGTGCTCGATGCTCTGGTGCACGGCGGCACCGGCGCGGACGCCGTGGTCGTACGTCGGATGCGGGTGCCCCGGACGGTCATCGGCGTCATGGTGGGCGCGGCCCTCGCGCTCGCCGGAACGGCCCTGCAGGGCATCACCCGCAACCCGATCGCCGACCCGGGCATTCTCGGCATCAGCCAGGGCGCCTCGGTCGGCGTCGTCCTCGCCATCGCCTTCGCGGGCGTCCACACGCTGAACGGTTACGTGTGGTTCGCCTTCGCGGGCGCGGCCCTCGCGTCGGTCGCGGTGTACGCCATCGCGTCCGGCGGGCGCGGCGGGGCGACCCCGGTGAAGCTCGCGCTGGCCGGTGCGGCGATCAACGCGCTGCTGGTGTCGGTGACGATGGCGGTGCTGACGACGAAGGCCGCCGCGCTGGACGAGTTCCGCTTCTGGAACGTGGGTGCGCTGGCCGGCCGCGACATGGGCGTCGTCGCCCAGGTCTGGCCGTTCCTGCTGGTCGGCCTGGTGCTGCTGCTGTCGGTGGCGCGCGGTCTTGACGCACTGGCGCTCGGCGAGGACGTGGCGCGGGGGCTCGGCCAGAACGTCGCGGTCGTACGGGTGATGGGCGACCTCGGCGCGACCGTCCTGACCGGGGTGGCGGTGGCGGCGGCCGGGCCGATCGCGTTCATCGGCCTCGCGGTGCCGCACCTCGCACGGGCGGTCGTCGGCAGCGACCACCGGTGGATGCTGCCCATGGCGGCGCTGCTCGGGCCGGTGATGCTGTTGGTGGCGGACGTCGTCGGGCGGGTGCTGTTCCCGCCGAGCGAGGTCCCGGCCGGGGTGATGACGGCGCTGATCGGCGTGCCGTTCCTGGTGGCGCTGGTACGCCGGAAGGCGGTGCGGGCATGAGCACGGCCACCCTCGGCAAGGACGCGCGCCCCGCCCGCCCCACCGGTCCCGTCCGTCCCGCCGGATACGCGCTCGTACGGGCCGGGAGCGCGTCGTTCCTGCTGCACCGCGGGGCCGCCCTCGTCGCGGCCGGGCTCGCGGTGGTGCTGGCGGCCGTGTGCGTGGCGTACCTCTGTGTCGGGGAGCGCTTCGTGCCCCCGGGCGAGGTCCTGCGCGTGCTGTTCGGGCAGGACTCCCGCAGCGAACTCGTCGTCGGCACCCTGCGCCTGCCCCGGATGACCGTCGGCCTGCTGGTCGGCCTCGCGTTCGGGGTCGCCGGGGCGCTCATCCAGACCGTCGCCCGCAACCCGCTCGCCAGCCCCGACATCATCGGCATCAGCCAGGGCGCGAGCGCGCTGACCGTCGGCGCCATGATCTTCGGCATCACGTCGTACGACGTCCTGCCGTACCTCTCGGTCCTCGGCGGAGTCCTGGCCGCCGCCCTGGTGTACGTCTTCGCCTGGCGCGGCGGCCTGCACGCGACCCGGTTCGTGCTGATCGGCATCGGCTTCGCGATCGCCCTGCGCTCGGTCACCCAGCTGTTCATGACGAAGGGCGACTACCTGGTCGCCCAGCAGGCCCAGATCTGGATGACCGGCTCGCTCAACGGACGCGGCTGGGACGAGGCCACCACCCTGGGCTGGGTGCTGCTGGTCCTGCTGCCGGGCGTCGCGTGGGCCGCGCGGGCGCAGCGCACCGCCGCGATGGACGACGACACGGCGGTGGCGCTCGGCGTACGGCTGGGCCGGGTGCGGCTCGGGCTGGTGGCGCTCGGCGTGGTGCTGGCGTCGGTGGCGACGGGTGCGGCCGGGCCCGTGGACTTCGTGGCGCTGCTGGCCCCGCAGATCGCCCGCCGGCTGACGCGCACCGCGCAGATCCCGCTGCTGTGTTCGGCGCTGCTCGGCGCGGTCGTCGTGGTGGCCGGGGACCTGCTGGCCCGCAGGCTGTTCTCGCCGACCGAGCTGCCGGTGGGCGTGCTCACGGCGGCCGTGGGCGCCCCGTATCTGATCTGGCTCATCATGCGTGGGCGTACAGGAGGCAAGGCATGAGTTCCGACCCGGCGACCGGGCCCGTGACGCGGCTGCGGGCGGCTTCGCTGTCCCTCGGGTACGAGGACCGCACCGTCGTCCACGAACTGGACCTGGCGATTCCGGACGGCCGGGTCACCGTCATCGTCGGCCCGAACGCCTGCGGCAAGTCGACCACGCTGCGCGCGCTGGGCAGGCTCCTGAAGCCGAAGGGCGGCGCGGTCCTCCTGGACGGCGCGGAGCTGGCCCGCATCCCCACCAAGAAGATCGCCCAGTCGATCGGGCTGCTGCCGCAGACCCCGGTGGCACCGGAGGCGATCACCGTCGCCGACCTCGTCTCGCGCGGCCGGCAGCCGCACCAGGCATGGTGGAAGCAGTGGTCCGCCGACGACGAGCGGGCCGTCACGGCCGCCATGGAGCGCACGGACGTGGCGGCGCTCGCCGAGCGCCCGGTGGACGCGCTGTCGGGCGGTCAGCGGCAACGCGTGTGGATCGCGATGGCCCTCGCCCAGGAGACCGACCTGCTGCTCCTGGACGAGCCGACGACGTACCTCGACATCTCCCACCAGGTGGAGGTGCTCGACCTGGTCCGCCAGCTCAACCGGGAGCAGGGCCGCACCGTGGTCGTGGTGCTCCACGACCTCAACCAGGCGGCCCGGTACGCCGACCACCTGGTCGCGATGAAGGAGGGGCTGGTCGTCGCGGAGGGCACTCCGGACGAGGTCGTCACCGCGGAACTCGTCCGGGAGGTTTTCGGTCTGGAGTCGGTCGTTGTGCCGGACCCGGTGACGGGATCTCCGCTGGTGGTGCCGGGCGCGCCGTGGACGCCGGGGGAGGGAGGCCCCGGGGCCGGCGGAGCCGCCGAAGCCGTTGAGGACGCGTCCTTCTCCTCCGCCCCCTGAAAGCCTCAGCCTCCCTGAACGCCTTCTCCTCCTGGCAGCCTCCCGACCCGGACGTCCGTCCCCTGAAAGCCTCCCTCCCCGAAAGGCAGTCACCTGATGAGCAGCGCATCTCCGGCCACCGCACGTCGTCACCGCCAAGGCGCAGCCGCCGTCTCGCTCGCCGCCGTCGGCGCACTCGCGCTGTCCGCGTGCGGGGGCGGGAACTCGGCCGGTTCCGGTACGAAGAGCGAGGGCGACGCCCCCGGGACACGCACGGTGAAGACCGCCATGGGCGACGTCCGGGTTCCCGCCGTCCCGAAGCGCGTCGTCGTCCTGGACACCGCCGAGCTGGACTCCGCGATCACGCTCGGGGTGAAGCCGGTCGGCTCCACGCACGCCGACGTCGAGACCGGCTTCCTCAACTACCTGCCCGAGAACGAGGTCGCGGGGATAGCGGACGTCGGCGAGATGATGACGCCCAACCTGGAGGCCGTCGCCGAACTGGAGCCGGACCTCATCCTCACCAGCAAGGTCCGCCACGAGGACAAGTACCGCGAGCTGAAGGCCATCGCTCCGACGGTGATGACGGAAGGCACCGGCCACCCCTGGAAGGAGAACTTCCAGCTGCACGCCGAGGCCCTGGGCAAGCAGGCCGAGGCGAAGAAGGTCACCGACGAGTACACCGCGCACGCCGCGAGGGTGACCGAGGCGCTCGGCGGCAGGGACAAGGCCGCGGCGACCCGGGTCAACGTGGTGCGCTTCGTGGAGGGTGCGGACATCCGCATCTACGGCAGGAAGAACTACATCGCGACCGTCCTCGCGGATGTCGGCCTCGGCCGCCCCTCTGTCGTCGACAAGGCCAAGGACGGCTTCTCGTACGACGTGAGCCCCGAGAAGATCGACCTCGCGGGCGAGGGCGCCGACGTCGTCTTCCACTCCACCTACGGCGACCCGGCCAAGGCCAAACAGACCCAGACCCTCAACTCGGCGCTCTGGAGGAACATCCCGGCCGTCAAGGCGGGCAAGGTCTTCGCCGTCGACGACCAGCTGTGGATCCAGGGCATCGGCTACACCGCCGCGAACAGGATCCTGGACGAACTCCAGGCCCGCCTCACCGCGTAGCAGGGGCACGGGGTCGGGGCGTCAGGGCGCCGTCCCGGAGCAGCGGGAGGACGGGGTCCGGGTCACCCCCTCCTGACGCGGACCCCGGTCGCCGGCCCCGTGCCGCCGGACCCGGACGCCACGTGCCCTCGGCGCTACCGCCCGAGCCGCCGCGCCCGCCACACCAGGTACAGCGCCGTGGCGACAGCCGCCGTCCGCAGCAGCACCGGCCACAGCCCCGTCAGCGCGTCCCCCAGCGCGCCCTCGGTCTGCAGGGACAGCGGCGTGCCCCAGCGCCCCTCGGTACGCCCCCACAGCCACACCGCGCCGCCGACCGCCACCAGGCCCGGCAGCCCGAGCACGGCCCACTTCGCCTCCGTACGGGTGAGCTTCCGCGAGAGGTAGGCGAGGAACCAGCCGCCACCGAGCACCAGCAGATTCCCCATGACGGCCCCGACGACCAGCAGCAGCGCGGCCACCAGCAGGAAGAAGCTCCCCGGCGGGATCAGCGGCCCCCGGCCGGAGACGACCACCTCGTCCGTGGCCACGACCTCCACCACGGGGGTGCGCCGCCGGAACCGGCCCGGAACAAGCCGTCGCCGCCCCGTGTCCTCGACCGCACCACCGTCGCCGTCGTCGTCCCCGCCCTCCCCCTCCTCGTCCTCGTCCTCCTCCTCGTCCTCCGGCGGCGGCTTGAGTATGTCGGGGATCTCGACGCCGCCGGTGAAGCCGGGTACGGAGGTGCCGGGGCCGCCGAAGGGCGCGGGGTCGGTACGCCACCAGTCGGCGTCGGCGCCCTCGGCCTCGTGCGGGCCGAGCTCGTCCATACCGGCCAGGTGCGGGCCGGGCACGAACGGGATGCCGGGCCCGATGCCGCCCCCGGGCTCGTCCTCACCGGGTCCGCCACCTCCTCCGGGTCCGTTGCCGCCGGGTCCGTTGCCGACCGGTCCATTGCCGCCCCACCTGCCGCCCGGCCCCTCGTAGGACCCCACCGGCTCCTTCTCGAACCCCACGGGCCTCTCGCGGCCACTCTCACGTTCCGTCGCACGGCCGGCCTCGCGCCCCGCCCCGCGTCCGCCCCGGCTCTCGGCGTCGCTCCCGCCTCCGCCCCGGGTCCGCGACGTGCGGCGCTGCCCGGGCAGCACCCTGCGTGACGTACGGGAGGCCAGCACCGCCTCCACACCGCCGCCGCCCACCGCCTCCACGATCTCGTCGGGCGTGCCGAGCCGGCCGAGGATGCGCTGCACGGCGGCCGCGCTGTCCGGGCCGCCGACGGCCTTGGCGCGCTGCCGGTCGATCTCGCCGCGCAGCATGGACACGAGGCGCATCCGGTCGCCGGAGTTCAGCTGTCGCTGCTGGGCGAGGTCACCGACCCGGCTCAGATAGTCGAAGACCAACTGGTCGCTCTCGATCCCCACGGCGTCCGCCCGTCCCCTTTGCTCTGCTGCTGCGTCTGCTGCGTCCTGCTGCTGCGTCTTCGTGCTCTGCCACGGCCGCGTCTTCGTTTCGCGTACCCCGCAAGTGACCGGCGGCTACGCGCAGTTGTCGTCCCGCCCCGGACCGACGTTAGCGCCTGCCGCGAGGGAGGGGACCGCGCAGGGGCTAACGTGGGGCGGATGGGGACCAGCGAGCGCGACCTGGAGGCGCACGTGCCCGAAGGAAACACCACCGACCGCACGACCGCCGGAGTGCCGACGGAGCCGTCCGGCACACCGCCCGACCGGCCCTCCGGCCCGCCCGGCACCACCTCGCCCGGCAGCACCGCGGCCGACACCGGCCCGCGCGACAGCACCACGGCGGGCACCGGCACCCCCGCCAGCACCACAGCCGGCGCCGAAGCAGCCCGCAGCACCACGGCGGGCACCGGCGTCCCCGGCAGCACCGTGCCCGGCCGTTCCGCGCCCCCGCGCGCCCCCGGTAGTGGCGCCGCGCCCCCTCGTACCCTCGCCGAGGCCCTCCGTACCCGGGACGACGACTCCCTCGCCGCGCTCCTGCGCGCCCGGCCGGACCTGCTCTCCCCCGTGCCCGGGGACCTCGGGCTGCTCGCCACCAGGGCCGGGACCCGCGCCTCCGTCGTACGTGCCCTGGAGCGCCTGGACCGTTTCACGCTGCAGGCCGCGGAAGCGCTGGCGGTGGCCCCCGATCCGGCGACGTACGACGCGCTCCGCGCCCTGATGACCGGCGACGAGGGCGACCCGGAGACCGAGGCGGCCCTGCCGCACGCCGTGCACGTGCTGCGCGAGCAGGCGCTGCTGTGGGGTGCGGACGACCGGCTGCGGCTCGTACGGACCGCCCGCGAGCTGCTCGCACCGTCCACGGCACACCCCTCCCCGACCGGTCTCGGCCCGACAGTGGCGGAGGCCACCGCCGGAATGTCACCGACCCGGCTCCAGGCGATCCTGGCGGCGGCCGGACTGCCCACCACGCACGACCCGGTGTCCGCCGTGCACGGGCTGACCTCGCTGTTCACCGACCGGTCGCGGATGGACGCGCTGCTGAACACCGCCCCGACGGACGCGCTGGCCGTGCTCGACCGGCTGGTGTGGGGGCCGCCGTACGGGGAGGTCAGCTCCGACCCGGCGCCTCCGGTGCGCTGGCTGCGCGACCGGGGGCTGCTGCTGCCCACCAGCGCGCGTACGGTCGTGCTCCCCCGGGAGGTCGCCCTGCACCTGCGGGCGGGGCGTGCCCACCGCACCCCGGAACCCCACCCCCCGCGGCTCGGCACGGCGTCCGCGCACTCCCCGAAGATGGTGGACCTGACGGCGGCCGGGCAGGCGTTCACCGCCCTGTCGACCGTCGAGGACCTGCTGAAGGACTGGGACAGGGGCGGTCCGGCCGTCCTGCGCTCCGGCGGGCTCAGTGTCCGCGACCTGAAGCGCACCGCGTCCGCGATGGACCTGCCGGAGCCGACGGCCGCGTTCTGGCTCGAACTCGCTTACGCAGCCGGGCTGGTGGCCTCCGACGGCGAGAGCGACGAACGGTACGCCCCCACTCCCGCGTACGACGACTGGCTCGACCTGCCGCCCCAGGAGCGCTGGTCCCGCCTCGCCGCCACCTGGCTGCGCGGCACCCGTACGGCGGGTCTGGTCGGCGTGCAGGACGCGAAGGGCCGCGCCCTTTCCGCACTCGGGCCCGACCTGGACCGTTCGGCCGCCCCGGAGGTACGCCGCCGGGTCCTGGCCCTCCTCGCCACGCTTCCCGAGGGCACCGCCCCCGACCCGGGCACCGTCCTCGCCCGGCTGCACTGGGAACGCCCGCAGCGCGGCACCACCGGCGACCTCCGCACCCGCCTCGCCCTGTGGACCCTCGACGAGGCGGAACTGCTCGGCGTCACGGGTCGCGGCGCGCTGTCGGCCCACGGCCGGGCCCTGGCAGACCTGGACCGAACGCCGGACACGGGTCCGGGCACGGACCACGCCCCCACCCAGGCCGAGGCCGCCGCCTGCGCGCTGCGGGCAGCCACCCTGCTCGCCCCTCTCATCCCCGAGCCCCTCGATCACGTCCTCCTCCAGGCCGACCTGACCGCGGTGGCGCCCGGCCCGTTGCAGCGCCCGCTGGCCGAGACGCTGTCCGTGCTGGCGGACGTGGAGAGCAAGGGCGGGGCGACCGTCTACCGGTTCACCCCCGGCTCGGTCCGCCGCGCCCTGGACTCCGGACAGGCCGCCTCCGACCTGCACGCCTTCCTCGCCACGCACAGCCGCACCCCGGTGCCGCAGCCGCTCACCTACCTGATCGACGACGTGGCCCGCCGGCACGGGCACCTCCGGGTCGGCTCCGCGTCCTCGTACGTGCGCTGCGACGACGACGCGGTGCTGGGCGAGATCCTCGCCGACAAACGGTCGGCGGGCTTCGGGCTGCGCCGTCTCGCGCCGACCGTGCTGGCCGCCCGCGCCGAACCGGCCGCGCTCGTCGACGGACTGCGCACGATGGGCTTCGCGCCCGCCGCCGAGTCCGCCGCGGGCGACGTGCTGATCACCCGCGCGGACGCCCGCCGCACCCCGGCACGCACCGCGCCCGCTCCCGTGCCGGAAGGCCCTCCGGTACCGGACGAAACGCTGCTCGGCGCGGCGCTGCACGCGATCCGGGCGGGAGACATGGCGGCGAACGCGGTCCGCAAACCGGCCGCCGACGACCCGACCGCCGCCGCGTCCGCCGGATCGCTCCCCCGTACCTCCTCCGCGGAGACCCTGGCCACCGTCCAGGCGGCCGCCATGACCGGCTCGGCGCTGTGGATCGGCTACGTCAACGCGGACGGCGCGGCGAGCCAGCGCGTGATCGCACCGGTACGCGTGGAGGGCGGCTTCGTCACCGCGTACGACCACACCGCCGACCAGGTGAAGACGTACCCGCTGCACCGCATCACGGGCGTCGCGGAGCTGGCGGACGATCCGGCGTAGCGGCTCACTTCTTCCGCAGTACGGAACGGAACAGGGAACCCGGGGCGGAGCCACGCGAGCCGCCGGGGCTGCCCGCACCACCGGGACTGCGCGGCGCGACGGGTGCGCGGCCGGAGCCAGGGGTGGTCCCGTCCCGCGGCGGCAGCCCGTCCTCGGGCTCCGGCACGTCCGCCGGTTCCGGCACCTCCCGGTACCGCTTCCGGTGCACCACGCGTCCCAGGCGCCGCCCCAGCACCAGGTACCCGATCAGCGCGCCGGTCGTGTTCATGATGACGTCGTCGACGTCGAAGGCCCGGCCGGTGACGATCGCCCCCTGCGCCAGCTCGACCAGTACGATCACCGCGATCGTGGCGAGCATCATGCGCAGGAACCGCCAGCGGCGTGCCCCCAGCACCGGCAGCAGCACCCCGAACGGCACGCCCAGCAGGATGTTGCCGCCGACCTGCTTGCACGCGGCGAGGAAGGTGTAGTCCTGCGCGTACTGCCGCAGTGACGCCCCGGGCCTGAGGTTGCTGTGCACGATGCCCTCGGAGGCGGGTGACGGCATCAGGGTCAGTTTCGCCAGGACGACGGAGAAGGCGATCAGGACGAGGAACGCCAGCACGATCAGGGCTCCGCGCAGCAGGACCCAGCTCCGTAACGGACGCCGGGACTCGGCGGGTTCGGCGGACTCGGCGAATTCTGCGGCAGTCGCGCGCTCGGCAGTCATGGCGTGTCGTCTACCCCGGCATCGGCCGCATGCACCCACCGCCGGCCCGGCTCACACCGGGCGCGCTTGCGCACGTACGGCACACTGGAGGTTTGACCGCGCGCGGAAGGACTCACGGCGTTGAATGGTCCCCTCATCGTCCAAAGCGACAAGACGCTCCTCCTGGAGGTCGATCACGACCAGGCGGGCGCCTGCCGTCGTGCCATCGCCCCGTTCGCGGAGCTGGAGCGCGCGCCGGAGCACATCCACACCTACCGGCTGACCCCGCTGGGCCTGTGGAACGCGCGGGCCGCCGGGCACGACGCCGAGCAGGTGGTGAACGCGCTCGTCGAGTTCTCCCGCTACCCGGTGCCGCACGCCCTGCTCGTGGACGTCGCGGAGACGATGGCGCGCTACGGCCGCCTCACCCTCTCCAAGCACCCGGTGCACGGTCTGGTCCTCACCTCCACCGACCGGCCGGTCCTGGAGGAGATCCTCCGCTCGAAGAAGGTCCAGCCGCTGGTCGGGGTACGGATCGACCCGGACACGGTCGCCGTGCACCCCTCCGAGCGCGGGCAGATCAAGCAGACGCTGCTGAAGCTGGGCTGGCCGGCCGAGGACCTCGCCGGTTACGTCGACGGCGAGGCGCACCCGATCGAACTGGCCGAGGACGGCTGGGCGCTGCGCCCGTACCAGAAGCAGGCCGTGGAGGGCTTCTGGCACGGCGGGTCCGGTGTCGTCGTCCTTCCCTGCGGTGCCGGGAAGACGCTGGTCGGCGCGGGTGCGATGGCGGAGGCGAAGGCCACGACGCTGATCCTTGTGACCAATACGGTCTCGGCCCGCCAGTGGAAGCACGAGCTGGTGAAGCGCACCTCGCTGACCGAGGACGAGATCGGCGAGTACAGCGGGACGAAGAAGGAGATCCGGCCGGTCACCATCGCCACGTACCAGGTGCTGACGACCCGGCGGAAGGGCGTCTACCCGCATCTGGAGCTGTTCGACTCGCGCGACTGGGGTCTGGTGATCTACGACGAGGTGCATCTGCTGCCCGCTCCCGTCTTCAAGTTCACCGCCGACCTCCAGGCGCGGCGGCGGCTGGGCCTCACCGCGACTCTCGTACGCGAGGACGGCCGGGAGTCGGACGTCTTCTCGCTGATCGGGCCGAAGCGTTTCGACGCGCCGTGGAAGGAGATCGAGGCGCAGGGCTACATCGCCCCCGCGGACTGTGTGGAGGTACGGGTCAACCTCACCGACTCCGAGCGGCTCGCGTACGCGACCGCAGAGGCGGAGGAGAAGTACCGCTTCTGCGCCACGACGGCGACGAAGCGGAAGGTGACGGAGGCGCTGGTCGCCAAACACAAGGGCGAGCAGACCCTGGTCATCGGCCAGTACATCGACCAGCTCGACGAGCTGGGCGAGCACCTGAACGCGCCCGTCATCAAGGGCGAGACGCCGAACTCGCAGCGCGAGAAGCTCTTCGACGCGTTCCGCACGGGCGAGCTGAACGTCCTCGTCGTCTCGAAGGTCGCCAACTTCTCGATCGACCTGCCCGAGGCGACGGTGGCGATCCAGGTGTCCGGCACGTTCGGGTCGCGGCAGGAGGAGGCGCAGCGGCTGGGCCGCGTCCTGCGGCCGAAGGCGGACGGGCACGAGGCGCGGTTCTACTCGGTGGTCGCCCGCGACACCATCGACCAGGACTTCGCCGCCCACCGGCAGCGGTTCCTGGCCGAGCAGGGCTATGCGTACCGGATCGTGGACGCGGACGACCTGCTGGCGGGGGACGGCCAGCAACCGGCCTGACCAGCGTCTCCGGGCGCTCGTCCGATGCGACGGGCGCCCACACGGCACCCGGCGACGGGCACCCGTCGAGCAGGGGCGGATCCGTGGGGAGCAGGGGCGGATCCGCAGCGACCTGAGCCGAGTGCGCAGCGACGCGGGGCAGGCAGCCGCGCCGGGGCGACGCCGAACGTCGCAGGCCCGCCCCCTCCCTCACTTCGCCGAGCGTGCCTCCGACGCGGACTTCCTCGGCTCCGGCATGGCCCCGTACACCGTCCGCCCCTGCGGCCGGCCGCCGCGCAGCCGCCACGCCAGCCACCCCAGCAGCCCGAGCGACGCCATCGCGTACGGCGAGAGGCCCGGCTGCTGCCACCACGGCAACTGCACGTCCAGGTCCCCGTGGTGCGGCAACGCCCAGAAGCTGCGGCAGGTGAAGAGAGCCGCGAGGGCGGCGGCCGCACGGTAGCGGCGTTCACCGCACAGCAGGGCGAGCAGCGGTACGCACCACACCCAGTGGTGCGACCAGCTGATCGGCGAGACCAGGAGCATCGTGAGCGCGACGGTCACGATGCCCCACTCCTCCAGCCCGGCGCGGACCGCCCTGCGGGCCAGCCACAGCCCGGCCAGACCGACGACCGCCGCGCAGCCGAACCACACGAGCCCCGGCTCCATCGAGTTCATCGCCCGCGCGATCATCCCCTGCAGGGACTGGTTGTCGACGATCCACACCTTGCCGACCCGCTCGGTCTCGAACATGCGCCGGGTCCAGAAGTCGAGACTCGCGGACGGCAGTACGAGGATGCCGAGCAGGACGGTGGCGACGAAGGAGGCGAGCGCCGTCAGCCCGTTCCGCACCCGGCCGGTGATCAGCAGGTACACGATGAAGATCGCCGGGGTGAGCTTGATCCCGGCGGCGACGCCGAGCCCGATGCCCTTGCCCAGGGCGCCCTTGGGCCGGTTCAGGTCCCACAGCACCAGGCATGCCAGCGCCAGGTTGATCTGGCCGAACACGAACGTCTGGAAGACCGGCTCCAGCCAGATCGCGGCGGCCGTCGCCACCAGGACAAGCTCGGGCCGCTGCGGCAGCTTGGCGAACCGCCACGACAGCCGCACGAGGACGGCGAGGAGGATGAGGTTCCCGACGAAGAAGCAGACCTTCATGGCCACGACCGGCACCCAGGTCGTCGGCACGAAGAGGATCGCGGCGAACGGCGGATAGGTGGCGGGCAGCTTCCACTCCGTCGTCACGAAGTCGTACAGGCTCGTCCCGTCGACGACGGCCTGTCCTTCGGCCCGGTAGACGAGGGTGTCGCCCAGCGGGATACGGGTCACGAGGAAGAGGGCCGTGAGCGCGGCCACGGACAGCAGGAGCAGTACGCGGGCGCCCAGGAGGGCGCGGGGGCGGGCGGGGCGGCTGCCGCCGGCCCCGGGGCTCGCACCCGTGGTGCGCGCGGCCCGGGGACTGGCTTCCTCGGGTCGGTCAACGGCGCGGGCGTTCTCGGTCCGGTCTGTCGTCACGACGGCAACCCTATGAGGCACGGGGCCCGACCGGGCCACGCCCGCTCTGCTTCGCGCCACACGCGGGAGCGGGACGATGGCCGCGCGGCGCCGTGCAGGGGGGCTGGTGACCGAAGGTGCGCGCGCGTGCAGGCGCCGGACGCATGGGCCCGCGCGTGCCGTACAGGGGTCGGCTGCGACAGGCTCGCGCACGTGCAGGCGCCGGACGCATGGACCCGCGCGGCGCCGTGCGGAGGCCGCCTACGGCAGGCGCGCGCACGTACAGGGGCCGGGTTGCGCGTATGCGTGCGTGCGCTGGGTCCGGTTCCGTCATGGCGCACGCACGCACTCGGTCCGGTCCTGGGGGCACGTACTCGGTCCGATTCACGTCGGGGCGTACCCGGCCCGGTTCCCGCGGGCGCGTGCCGCGCGGTGTTCAGCGCTCCGTGGGGGTCCTGCGGCCGTCCGCCCACGCGTCGCGCTCGTACCGCCAGTCCTCGCCCGTGCGGTCGCCCGCGTTCCGGTTCTCGGCCTTCCAGTCCTCCGCGTAGTCGCCGAGCAGGACCACGCCGACCGCCGCGCCCACGAAGATCCGGACGGCGCGCAGCGCGCGGACCGCGCGGTGCGGTTTGTCCGAGACCGCGGTGGCACCGGACTGTCCGTGGCCCGTCGGTCGGGCTCCTGCCATTCCTGTTGCTGCACCTGGGGTGAACGTCGCTGTACTCATACCTCCATGGTGTCCGCCGCCCCTCCTCCGCACATCGAACCCGGGGGTGAACCTCCCCCGTCTCCGCCTCCACCCCCAGGCTGACTCCGCCCCTCGAACTCACCCCGGAGTCTGACGGGTTGCCCCCACCCCGCGCGCTCCCGCTGCCTGGGCCCCTACCCCGCCGCGGGGAGAAAGCCGTTCGCCACCGCCCCTCCCCGCCGCTACACTCGCCCGTCTGCCCGCCTCCCTTCCGTGGAGCGCGCCGCCCGGACGGAAACCGGGCGGCAGCCAAGTCGTGATCAGCCCGCGTGATCATCCAGACGTGATCCCCGCCGAGCCGTGCCGCACACCCGGCCGCCCCGGTCCTCGCCCCGCGCGCAGGACCCGGCCGCCGCAAGGAACCCGGCCGCCCGGCCCGCGTACCCAAGCCGGAGGCAAAGCCGTGCCCGCGCACGTTCCCGACAGTGACCCCAGCACCCCGCCCAGCACCACTGCCACCACCCCCACGCCCGGCAGCACCAGCACCAGCCTCCTCGCCGACGACCCCCTCGCCCGCGAACGCGCCCATCTCGCCGCCTCCCGTTCCGCACTCCGCGCCATGCGGGAGGACGTCGAGAACCTCGACATCAGGGACGTCACCGCGAACTGGGTCAACGCCGCAGTCCTCACCGCCCAGATCGACGACCGCATCAAGGCCCTCGCCGACCTCTCCCACACCCCCCTCTTCTTCGGCCGCCTCGACTACCTGCACACGGTCGGCGCCGATCTCGCCGAGGGTTCCGCGGGGGAGAGCTTCTACATCGGCCGTCGGCACGTGCACGACGCCCACGGCGACCCCATGGTCATCGACTGGCGCGCCCCCGTCTCGCAGCCCTTCTACCGCGCCTCCCGGAAGAACCCGCAGGACGTCGGGCTGCGCCGCCGCTTCGGCTACACGGGCGGCGAGCTCACCGCGTACGAGGACGAGCACCTCACCGACGCCACCGAGACCGAGCGGACCAGCAAGCTCCTCCAGGCGGAGATCGAGCGTCCCCGCGTCGGCCCGATGCGGGACATCGTCGCGACGATCCAGCCGGAGCAGGACGAGATCGTACGGTCGGGGCTCTCCGGCTCGGTCTGCGTGCAGGGCGGCCCCGGCACCGGAAAGACCGCCGTCGGCCTGCACCGGGTCGCCTACCTCCTCTACGCGCACCGCGAGCGCCTCGCCCGCACCGGCACCCTCGTCATCGGCCCGAACAGGTCCTTCCTGCACTACATCGAGCAAGTCCTGCCCGCCCTGGGCGAGTTGGAAGTGAAGCAGGCGACCGTGGACGACCTCGTCACCAGCGGGGCAGGCGCGGGCATCGAGATCCGCGCCACCGACGAACCCGCCGCGACCTCAGTGATCAAGGGCGACGCCCGGATGGCCGAGGTGCTGCGACGCGCGATCCGCGCACACGTGACGATGCCGACCGAGCCGGTGGTCGTCGTGCGCGGCTCGCGTCGCTGGCGGGTCCCCACGTACGAACTGGAGGGGATCGTGGGCGAGTTGCTGGCCCGCGACATTCGTTACGGTGCGGCCCGCGACGCCCTGCCGCGCCGCATCGCCCACCAGATCCTCGTGCGGATGGAGGAGGCGGGCGAGGCCCCCGACGACCGCGTGCAGGACACGGTCGCCCGCGATCCGGCCGTGAAGCAGGCGGTCAAGGCGATCTGGCCGCCGGTCGACCCGGCGAAACTGGTCCTGCGCCTGATCTCCGACGCCGGGTTCCTCGCCGAGCACGCGGACGGCGTTCTCACCGACGACGAGCAGCGCACTCTCCTGCACCCCAGGCCCGCCCGCTCCCCGAAGTCCGCGAAGTGGTCGGCGGCCGACGCCGTACTCATCGACGAGGCCCGCGACCTGGTGGAGCGCACGCACTCGCTCGGCCACGTCGTGCTCGACGAGGCGCAGGACCTGTCCCCCATGCAGTACCGGGCGGTGGGGCGCCGGTGCTCGACCGGGTCGGCGACGATCCTCGGGGACCTCGCACAGGGCACCACACCGTGGGCGACGGGGAGTTGGGCCGAGGCGCTCGCCCACCTCGGCAAGCCGGACGCGGTCGTCGAGGAACTCACGGCCGGTTTCCGGGTCCCGCGCGACGTCATCGCGTACGCGTCACGGCTCCTCCCCCTCATGTCCCCGGGCCTCACGCCGGTCTCCTCCGTACGCGAGAGTCCCGGCGCGATGTCGGTCCAACTCGTGCCGGGCGAGGCGGACCTGGACACGGCAGTGGTGGCCGCCTGCGAGGAGGCCCTCACTCACGAGGGCTCGATCGGCCTGATCGCCGCCGACACCCGCATCCCGGCCCTGGCGAAGGCACTGGAGGCGGCCGGTCACTCCTGGCTCTCCCCCGGTGAGGAGACCACCGCGGCGTCCCGCCTGACCCTCGTACCGGCCTCCCTCGCCAAGGGCCTCGAATACGACTACGTGGTCCTCGACGAGCCGGCGGCCGTAGTCGGCGCCGAACCGGACGAACGGACGGGCCTGCGCCGGCTGTACGTGGCCCTGACCCGAGCGGTGTCGGGCCTGACCGTACGACACGCACTCCCCCTGCCGGAGGCACTGAGGGACTGACGGGCCGACCGGAAGCGGCCCAGGGGCGGCAGGACGGCCGGCGAGACGCCTGGACCCCGCGCCGGCAGTGCCCGCGCGGGGTGGGCCTGGGCGCGTCCCGTGCGCGAGCCGTACCCGCACGGGGCCGTGGGGTGGGCCTGGGCGCGTCCCGCGCGGGGTGGCGCGTCCCGCGCGGGACGTACCCGCGTGGGGCGCCCTGGGCACGGCACGCGACCCGGGCGTCCGTCGCCCCCCTCCCCGGCCCTCCGGTCAACGGCTCCTGGCAGGAGGCAGGGCCCCCGTCCCGGGCCGCGTGCCACCTCAGGCGTCCAGCACCCGCCGCCACTCCCGCACGGCCGCCGCCGACACCGGCTCCGCCCAGCCGCCCGGCCGGGCCGCGCCGCCGATGTGGAACGCGTTGATCCCCCCGGCCCGCAGCTGCGGCAGATGGTCCAGTCGCAGTCCGCCGCCCACCAGGATCTGCGCCCCGTATCCGGGCTCACCCGCCCGGCCGGCCTCCGCCAGCAGCGTCGGAAGGCCCGCGTCGACGCCCTGCGCCGACCCCGCCGTCAGGTAGGTGTCGAGTCCCGGGAGGTCCGCCAGTTGCTTGCGCACCGCGTCCCGGTCGTCCGCCCTGTCGATCGCCCGGTGGAACGTCCACCGGCACCCCGCCAGCTCCGCGACGAGCCGTTCCACCGCGACCAGGTCCGCGTTGCCGTCCGCGTCGAGGAATCCGAGGACGAACTCCTCGGCGCCCTCCGCGCGCAGCCCGCGCGCGCTCTCGGCCAGCGCGTTCACGTCACCGGCCGCGAATCCGTCGGTGGCCCGCAGCATCACGCGCAGCGGAATGTCCACGGCGGCACGGATCGCGGCGAAGGTCTCGCGGGGCGGGGTGAGTCCGTCCGCAGCCATGTCCGTGACCAGTTCGAGCCGGTCGGCCCCTCCGGCCTGCGCCGCGACCGCGTCCTCGGCACTGAGGGCGATCACCTCCAGGACTGCACGCTCACTCATGGGGTTTCCGCTTCCTTCGCCATCACCAGTCGACACGGCCACGAACAGACATAGGTCTAGTCCAATCCCCAGACTAGAGGCCCCGCTCGGCCCGCGCACCTTCCGTGCACGCGTTTCCCGTTCACCGCCCACTGTCCCGCATACCCCCGGGGAGTACAAAAACTCCACTTGCCCCGCATGGGGGAGGGGGGTATACAGGAACCAAGCCAATTATACCCCCAGGGGGTAATAGGCGCCGAGAGATCAGCACCGCGTGATCAGCACCGCGTGATCAGCACCGCGTGATCAGCGTGGGGTGATCAGCACCGCACCACCGGCACGTACCGCACACCCGGCACCAACAACAGCACGGACACCACATCTCGCGTCCCAGGAGAGTCGTCATGACCGTCCAGACACCGGCACCCAAGCCGTCCCCGGCAGCCGCACCCGCGTCCCCCGCCCTCGTCGAACTCGCCATCGGCGGCATGACCTGCGCCTCCTGCGCCGCCCGCATCGAGAAGAAGCTCAACCGGATGGACGGCGTCCAGGCGACGGTCAACTACGCCACCGAGAAGGCGAAGATCGCGTACGACGGCGAGAACACCCAGGTCGGCGACCTGATCGCCACCGTGGAGAAGACCGGCTACACCGCGCGGCAGCCCACCCCCCAGGAACGCCCGCCCGAATCCGGTACGACGGGCGACAGCGAGGGGACGGCCCCCGAAGAACCCGACCCCGCGCTCGTCTCCCTCCGCCAGCGCCTGGTCACCGCCACCGTCCTCGCCGTCCCCGTGATCGCGATGTCGATGGTCCCGGCGCTCCAGTTCCCGTACTGGCAGTGGCTGGCGCTCACCCTCACCGCGCCCGTGGTGACGTACGCCGCCTGGCCCTTCCACCGCGCCGCGTTCACCAATGCCCGGCACGGCGCGGCGACGATGGACACGTTGATCTCGGTCGGCACCTCGGCCGCGTTCCTCTGGTCGCTGTGGGCCCTCTTCCTCGGCACGGCGGGCATGCCCGGCATGACGCACCCCTTCGAGCTGAAGATCTCCCGGAGCGACGGCGCCGGGAACATCTACCTGGAGGCGGCTGCCGGGGTGACCGCCTTCATCCTGGCCGGCCGCTACTTCGAGGCCCGCTCGAAGCGCAAGGCGGGCGCGGCCCTCAAGGCGCTCCTCCAGCTCGGTGCGAAGAACGTCACCGTCCTGCGCGACGGCACCGAAGTCACCGTACCGACGGCCCAGTTGAAGGCAGGGGACCGCTTCCTGGTCCGCCCCGGCGAGAAGATCGCCACGGACGGCACGGTCGTCGAGGGCACCTCGGCCGTCGACGCGTCGATGCTGACCGGGGAATCCGTGCCCGTCGAGGTCGGCGTGGGCGACAGCGTCACCGGCGCCACCCTCAACGCGGGCGGCCGGCTCGTCGTCGACGCCACCCGGGTCGGCTCGGACACCCAGCTGGCGCGGATGGCGCGCCTCGTGGAGGACGCGCAGAACGGCAAGGCCGCCGCCCAGCGCCTCGCCGACAGGATCTCCGCGGTCTTCGTACCGGTCGTCATCGCCCTGGCACTGGGCACCCTCGGCTTCTGGCTCGGCAGCGGGGCGGGCGCGACCGCCTCCTTCACCGCCGCGGTGGCCGTCCTGATCATCGCCTGCCCCTGCGCCCTGGGCCTCGCCACCCCGACCGCCCTCATGGTCGGCACGGGGCGCGGCGCGCAGCTCGGCATCCTGATCAAGGGACCCGAGGTCCTGGAGACCACCCGGAAGGTCGACACGATCGTCCTCGACAAGACCGGTACCGTCACTACCGGCCGCATGACCCTCCTCGATGTGCACCTCGCGGACAACGCCACCGAGACCGACGTACTGCGCCTGGCAGGTGCGTTGGAGAACGCGTCCGAGCACCCGATCGCGCGGGCGGTCGCGGTCGGCGCCGTCGAGCGCACCGGCCCCCTCCCCACCCCCGAGGACTTCGCCAACGTCCCCGGGCTCGGCGTCCAGGGCGTCGTCGACGGCCACGCGGTCCTCGTCGGCCGTACGCGCCTTCTCGCCGACTGGTCGATTCCCCTCCCCGCCGCCCTGGAACGCGCCAAGGCGGACGCCGAGGCCGCCGGCCGTACCGCCATCGCCGTCGCCTGGGACGGCGAGGCCCGCGCGGTCCTCACGGTCGCCGACGCGGTGAAGGACACCAGCGCCGAAGCGGTCACCCGGCTCAAGGCCCTCGGCCTCACCCCGATCCTGCTGACCGGCGACAACAGGGCGGTCGCGGAGGCGGTCGCCGCCGAGGTCGGCATCGAGGAGGTGATCGCCGACGTCATGCCCGAGGACAAGGTGGCAACCGTCAAGTCACTGCAATCCGAAGGGCGCTCGGTGGCCATGGTCGGCGACGGCGTCAACGACGCCGCCGCCCTCGCCCAGGCCGACCTGGGCCTGGCGCTGGGGACGGGCACGGACGCGGCGATCGAGGCGGGCGATCTGACGCTCGTACGGGGCGACCTGCGGGCCGCGGCGGACGCGATCCGCCTCTCCCGCCGCACCCTCCGCACGATCAAGTCGAACCTGTTCTGGGCGTTCGCCTACAACGTCGCCGCACTCCCGCTCGCCGCACTGGGCCTCCTCAACCCGATGATCGCGGGCGCGGCCATGGCCTTCTCGTCGGTCTTCGTGGTCGGCAACAGCCTCCGTCTGCGGGGCTTCAAAGCGGCCTGACCGCTCCCGGACGGCCACTGCACGGGGTGGCCTCCCGGCCCCCTCCCTCGGCCCGGGGGGCCGCCCCCTGCCCGTGCCCGCCGCTCCGGAGCGGAGACCGGACGTCGGCCCGCCCCGCGCCTCGCCGCCCCCCTGCCGCAGAGCGACCGCACGGCGCCCTCCCGGCACACTGTGGGCATGACGAACACGCACGACGCGGAGGACCTGCACCGCCGGTGGGCCGAAACCGTGACGGCGGTCCGCCACGGACACACCGCGGACCCCGCCCCGTACGCCGCCCATCTCCTCGCTCGCTGGTCGGAGCCCCAGCGGCACTACCACACCGTCGCCCACCTCTCCGCCGTCCTCGGCCACCTCGACACCCTCGCCGGCCACGCCGCCGACCCGGAGCTGGTGCGTCTCGGCGCCTGGTTCCACGACGCCGTGTACCACCCGGAGCGCGACACCAACGAGGACCGCTCCGCCCGCCTCGCCGAGCGCGCCCTTCCCGAGCTGGGCCTCTCCCCCGCCGCCACCGCCGAGGTCGCCCGCCTGGTCCGGCTCACCACCACCCACGACCCGGACCCCGACGACACCAACGGTGAGGCTCTCTGCGACGCGGACCTGGCGGTCCTCGCCGCGCCCCCGGAGGCGTACGCCGCCTACGCCTCCGCGGTGCGCACCGAGTACGCCTTCGTGCCGGACCCCGACTTCCGGCAGGGCCGCGCCGCCGTCCTCACCCAACTCCTCGCGTTGCCCCGCCTGTTCCGTACGCCGTACGGAACCAGGCACTGGGAGGACGCGGCCCGCCACAACCTCTCCACGGAGCTGATGCTGCTCTCCCCGTGAACCGCCGCGACGGGGGCGGTGCGCCCACCGGCCTCCCCACCCGGCCCTCGGCAGCACTCGGCCCTCGGCAGCACCGGCCCCCACCGGAGCCGCCCCGGCCCCGCACCGCGGGCCCCTCCCCGCAGCCCAGGCACTCTCCCCGGCGCCCCGTCCGCCCCCCGTGCGCGGCCCCCGCTACCGCCGGTGCCGTACGAAAGTCGCCACCATCTCCGCCAGCCGTCCCGCCGTCTCCACGTCGCAGCGGCCGAGGTCGATGAGCGGGGCGGGGACGTCGCGGGCGCAGGAGGCGGGGTCGAGGGTGAGGGAGGGGAGGTTCAGGCCGGCCGAGGCGAGCGCCTCGCGGAGGGCGCGGATCGTTTCTTCGGCGGCGGGAATGGCGGGCTGTGCAGTAGTCATGATCCATACCTCTACCGTTCGTATGGTGCTTATGCATCGGCGGAGTTGAAAGCATTCTCAAGTGGACGAATTCGGTGGGCGGCGGGCGCGGGAATGGCCGGGTCGGACGGCTTGTTGAACGCTGTTATGCCCCCCTCCGATCACGCGCGCCCCACGCGCCCGCCGCGCGACCGCGCCCGCATGCCCCTTGCCGTCTACATGCTCGGTCTCGCCGTCTTCGCCCTCGGCACGAGCGAATTCATGCTGTCGGGGCTGCTGCCGCCGATCGCACGCGACATGGACGTGTCCATTCCGCAGGCGGGGCTGCTGATATCCGCCTTCGCGGTCGGCATGGTGGTGGGCGCTCCGCTGCTCGCGGTGGCGACGCTGCGGCTGCCGCGACGGACGACGCTGATCGCGCTGATCACCGTGTTCGGGCTGGGACAGGTGGCGGGGGCGCTCGCACCCTCGTACGAGTTGCTCTTCGCGTCGCGCGTCGTGAGCGCGTTCGCGTGTGCGGGGTTCTGGGCGGTGGGGGCGGCGGTCGCCATCGCGATGGTGCCGGTGACGTCCCGGGCACGGGCGATGGCGGTGATGATCGGCGGGCTGAGCATCGCGAACGTGCTCGGGGTCCCGGCCGGAGCGTTCCTCGGCGAGAGCCTGGGGTGGCGTTCGGCGTTCTGGGCCGTGGGTGCGGCCTCCGCGGTCGCACTGGTCGGTGTCGTGACCCTGATCCCCCGTATCCCGCTGCCCGAGGAGAAGCCGCAGCTGCGGCGCGAGCTGGGTATCTACCGGGACCGGCAGGTGCTGATCAGCGTCGCGATCACGGCACTGGCCGCCGGTGGTGTCTTCTGCGCGTTCAGCTACCTGTCCCCGCTGCTGACCGACGTCGCCGGGCTGGACTCGTCGTGGGTGCCGTGGGTGCTGGGGCTGTTCGGGTTCGGGGCGCTGGTCGGTACGACGGTGGGCGGCATGGTCGCGGACGCGCGGCCGTTCGGCGTCCTGATCGGCGGGATCAGTGCGTCGACGGTGCTGCTGGTGGCGCTGGCCCTGTTCGGCGGTACGGCGGCGGTCGCGGTCGCGCTCTCCTTCGCCCTCGGCTTCTCCGCGTTCTTCACGGCGCCGGCGCTGAACGCACGGATGTTCAACGTGGCGGGCGCCGCCCCGACGCTGGCGGGGGCGACGACGACCGCCGCCTTCAACATCGGCAACACCGGTGGCCCGGGGCTCGGCGGCACGGTCATCGACGCCGGCTGGGGCTTCTCCGCCACCGCGTGGGCGGGCGCGAGTATGACCGTGGTCGCGGTGGGATGCGTACTGGTGGCACTGCGGTGGCAACGCGGCGCGGGCCGGGGCACGGCCCCTCAGTCGCGGGTGGTCGCGACGGGAGCCACGGCGGCACAGGAGGCCGGCGCCGTACGGAAGTGAAGGCGTCGGGACGGGCCGCGGGCGGCTCCACCTGCCGCAGGACGGGTGGAGCCGCCCCGCTGCGCCGCCCGCACCGGAGCGTCCGGCGGCAGACCGGAGAATTGGCGGGCTGCCGCCCCCGGTGCCGTCTGCGTCGCGTCCCCCGCCCCCGAGCGGTCAGGGCTGTCGCGCCCTTCGCCGTGACATTCGCCCCGATCCACTCCGCGTGGGCCACGCGCACCCCCCGTCACGCACGCCCGCGCCACGCGCGAGCCTCACCCGCCCGTGTAGCCGTGCTTGCGGCGGCGCAGGCCCGCCGCCGTGATCCGGCGGACCAGTTCCTTGCTGCCGATCTCCACCGCACCCGCCGCGACCGCGTCGGCGTACCGCGCCTGGGGAACGTCGTAGTGGTCGCGCTCGAAGGCGCGCGGCGGGCAGCCGATGCGAGCGGCGAAGGCGTGCAGTTCGTCGTACGAGACGTCGCTGACCAGATGCGACCAGAGGCGGCCGTGGCCGGGCCAGGTCGGCGGGTCGATGTAGAGGGTCATGCGGGCGTGCGCCTTCCGGGCCGGGTCGTCATGCGGGCGGCAGCTTTCCGACCGGGGACACGGCGACGACGGCCTTCGTGCAGACCCAGTGCGGGTCGGGGCCGAGTTCGGGTTCGACTTGGAGGGCGTGCGGGTCGCCGTCGTGGCAGACGGAGCACAGCGGCCAGCGGCCGTACTTCTCCAGGAGGGCGTCCTGTACGTCCTGGGCGACGAGGCCCGCCACGTACGAGGCGCCCTCGGGCCACTGCTCGACCCACCAGCGCCGGTGCACGACCGCGTCCTCGACGATCGACACGATGCCGGGGTCCGCGACGTCGCGGGCGGTCAGGTCGGCCATGACCTGGGCGCGGGCGGAGTGCAGAGCCTGTTCGAGGGTGTCCATGAGGCCATTGTCGCGCGGCCAAGCACGGCCGAGCACGGCGGACCGAAGCCCTCGGCCGCCCCGGGACCTCCGCCCCATTGACTCACCCCCGGACTGAAAATATCTTTCAGTGGTGAGCGATTCATTGAAGGAAAGTTCCACGGGCTCGGACACAAGCTCGTCCCCGTCCACGGTTCCGGCCGTCCCGGACGTGCACCCCGCCCCGACCCCAGCCGCCGCCACGGCCGCCCCCGCCCCTGCCGCCCTCGCCGCGAAGGTCCGTACCCTCGCCCCCTCCATGACCCGCTCGATGCAGCGTGTCGCGGAGACCGTCGCGGGCGACCCGGCGGGCTGTGCCGCGCTCACCGTCACGGGGCTGGCCGAGCTGACCGGCACCAGTGAGGCGACCGTGGTCCGGACCTCCCGGCTCCTCGGGTATCCGGGGTACCGGGACCTCCGTCTCGCTCTGGCCGGGCTCGCCGCCCACCAGCAGTCGGGACGCGCGCCCGCCGTCACCGCCGACATAGCCGTGGACGATCCGATCGCGGACGTCGTGGCGAAGCTCGCCCAGGACGAGCAGCAGACCCTCGCCGACACCGCGGCCGGCCTGGACACCGTCCAGCTCGGTGCGGCCGTCGCCGCCCTGGCCGCCGCCCGCCGCATCGACGTCTACGGGGTCGGCGCGTCGTCCCTGGTCGGCGCCGACCTCGCGCAGAAGCTCCTGCGCATCGGCCTGATCGCGCACTCGCACACCGACCCTCACCTCGCCGTCACCAACGCCGTCCAGCTCCGGGCCGGGGACGTGGCCGTCGCCGTCACGCACTCCGGGTCGACCGCCGACGCCATCGAGCCCCTCCGCGTCGCCTTCGAGCACGGCGCGACGACGATCGCGGTCACCGGCCGGCCCAAGAGCCCCGTCACCCAGTACGCCGACCTCGTCCTCACCACCTCCACCGCCCGCGAGAGCGAACTGCGGCCCGCCGCGATGTCCAGCCGTACGAGCCAACTCCTGGTTGTGGACTGCCTGTTCGTGGGCGTCGCCCAGCGCACGTACGACACGGCGGGCCCCGCGCTGGCCGCCTCATACGAGGCACTCGCCCACCGCCACGACCCCCGCACCGCCCGGTAAGGAACCCCGCCATGACCAGTACCGCGCCCTACGGCGAACTCCGCGCCCAGCTGGAGACCCTCACCACCGAGGCGTTCCGCCCCGAACTCGCCGAGATCGACCGGTTGTCCACGGCCGAGCTGGCCGCCCTGATGAACGGCGAGGACGCGACCGTTCCGGCGGCCGTGGCCGCGCAGCTCCCGCAGATCGCCGCCGCGATCGACTCCATCGCCGAACGGATGGCGAGGGGTGGCAGGCTGATCTACGCCGGTGCCGGTACGGCGGGACGGCTCGGCGTGCTCGACGCCTCCGAATGCCCGCCCACCTTCAACACCGACCCCAGCGAGGTCGTCGGACTGATCGCCGGGGGCCCGTCCGCCATGGTCAAGGCGGTGGAGGGGGCCGAGGACAGCAAGGAGCTGGCGGCCGCGGACCTCGACGGGCTGAAGCTGACCGCGGAGGACAGCGTCGTCGGCGTCTCCGCGTCCGGCCGCACCCCGTACGCCATCGGCGCCGTCGAGCACGCCCGTACGGCAGGAGCCCTCACCGTCGGGCTGTCCTGCAACGCGGACAGCGCCCTCGCGGCAGCCGCCGAGCACGGCATCGAGGTCGTCGTCGGCCCCGAACTCCTCACCGGCTCCACCCGGCTGAAGTCCGGAACGGCGCAGAAACTCGTCCTCAACATGATCTCGACGCTCGTCATGATCCGGCTCGGCAAGACGTACGGAAACCTGATGGTCGACGTCCGCGCGTCCAACGAGAAACTGCGCGCCCGCTCGCGCCGCATCGTCTCCCTCGCCACCGGAGCCGACGACGCCGAGATCGAGGCCGCGCTCACCGCCGCCGGCGGGGAGGTGAAGAGCGCCATCCTGATCATCCTCGGCGGCGTCGACAGCGCCACCGCGACGACCCTGCTCGACGACGCGCACGGTCACCTCCGCGCGGCACTGCGTTCCGCCGCGGACGCCGCCTCCTCCCGCTAGACCCCCTGTTCAACGCCACCCGCACAGCAAGGCACTCCACCATGGCTGACCCCAAGAACCGCGCCACCGCCGCCGCGATCCTTCCGCTCGTCGGCGGCGCGGACAACGTCACCTCGGTCGTCCACTGCATGACCCGGCTCCGGCTGGGCCTGCGCGACCGTGCGCTCGTCGACGACGAGGCGCTCAAGGCGCTGCCGTCCGTGATGGGCGTCGTCGAGGACGACACATACCAGATCGTGCTGGGACCCGGTACGGTCGCCCGGGTCACCCCCGAGTTCGAGGCGCTGGTGGCGGAGGAACGCACGGACACCTCCGCGCCCGGCCCTGGAGAGAACGGGGAGAGTGCCGCGCCGGTGCCCGCGCCGAGCCCCGACCACGCGCTCACCGCCGCGGAGTTGGCGTCCCAGGGGGCGGCACTGAAGGCCGCACGGAAGGCGAAGAACGCCACCCCGTTCAAGCTGTTCCTGCGCCGTATCGCGAACATCTTCGTCCCGCTGATCCCCGCCCTCATCGGCTGCGGCATCATCGCGGGCCTCAACGGGCTGCTGATCAACCTGGGGTGGCTGCCCGCCGTCACCCCGGCGCTCGCCGCCATCGCCTCCGGCTTCATGGCGCTGATCGCCGTCTTCGTCGGCTTCAACACGGCGAAGGAGTTCGGCGGTACGCCGAGCCTGGGCGGGGCGGTGGCCGCGATCATCGTCTTCCCGGGCGTCGCGAAGATCGACGCGTTCGGCAACACGCTCTCCCCCGGCCAGGGCGGGGTCCTGGGCGCCCTGGCCGCGGCCGTCCTCGCCGTGCACGTCGAGAAGTGGTGCCGGAAGTGGGTTCCCGAGTCGCTCGACGTGCTGGTCACCCCCACGCTCACCGTGCTTCTCTCCGGACTGGTCACGATCTTCGGCCTGATGTTCGTCGCCGGCGAGGTCTCCACCGCCATCGGCACCGGGGCGGACTGGCTGCTGACCCACACCGGCGCCTTCGCGGGCCTCGTCCTCGGCGGCCTCTTCCTCCCGCTGGTCATGCTCGGCCTGCACCAGGCCCTCATCCCCATCCACACCACCCTCATCGAGCAGCAGGGCTTCACCGTCCTGCTGCCGATCCTGGCGATGGCGGGCGCGGGCCAGGTCGGCTGCGCGGCGGCGGTCTACCTCCGTCTCCGGCACAACCACTCGATCCGCAACACCATCAAGTCCGCTCTGCCGGCCGGCATCCTGGGCGTCGGCGAGCCGCTCATCTACGGTGTCTCGCTCCCCCTCGGCCGGCCCTTCGTCACGGCGTGCGCGGGTGGCGCGGCCGGCGGGGCGTTCGTCGGGCTGTTCTCGATGCTCGGCGACAAGGTGGGCTCGACGGCCATCGGCCCGTCGGGCTGGGCGCTGTTCCCGCTCCTCCAGGGCAACCACGGCCTGGGCACGACGATCGCCGTGTACGCGGGCGGCCTGCTCGTCGGCTACCTGGTGGGCTTCGCCGCGACGTACTACTTCGGCTTCACGAAGACGATGCTGGCGGAGCTGAACACTCCGGCGGCGGAAGCGGCGGCCGACCCCGAGAAGCCAAAGGAGCCGGTCGCGGCCTGAGGGTCAGTGCGGAAAACGTGCGGTGTCCAGCTGCCCGCCGAACGGCTCGGGCAGCACCACCGTCTCACCGAACGGCACCCTGTCCGCGTGCTTGTACGCGCCGTTCTGCGGCTCCGTGAACAGGGTGCTGGTCGGCCCGTGCTCGTCGAACCGGTCGATCAGGAGATAGGCGGGGACGGGCGCGTGCGCGTAGGCCCAGAGCTTCCTGGTCCGGTCCTCACGGGCGTTCCCCTTGGAGGTGATCTCCACGACGAGGAGCGCCTCGGCGGCGTCCAGCGGGTCGGCCACCGCCGGGTCGGCGTCCACCACGAAGCGCTTGGGCATCACCACGAGGTCGGGCACGTACAGCTTGTCGAGGGGCGCGATCAGGATACCGAGCGTCTGGTAGATGCCCGTGGCGGCGGGTTTCGCCCCGTAGAGGAACTCCTGAAGTTCATCGGCGATGGCGTTGTGATGCGGGTGCGGCGGCGGTACCAGGACGATCCGTCCTTCGTCGATCTCGGCGCGCCAGCCCTCGGGCACATCCAGTCCGCGCCAGGTTTCCAGCAGGTAGGCCCACGGCCGGGCGGTCAGCGGCTGATCGTGCTCAGCCATCGCAGCGGTCATCGCGGTTCCCTTCTCTCCTGGCCCGAGGACGGCGCAACACTAGGACGACGAACGGGCGGGTGTCTGCCTCTTCCGCCAGCATCCCACGAAGGGGTGACATCCCGCCCGTACCGTACGCGCGCCTACCGCTCCCAGCACTCCACTTCCCGCAGGTCCGGCATCCGGTCCCGCGTGAACACCGGGTCGATCCCCATGCGCCGCTGCTCCCGGTAGTCCTCCAGCAGCCGGAACGCGATCGCCGAGAGCGGAATGATCGCGGCCATGTTCACCAGCGCCATGAAGCCCATGAACACGTCGGCCAGGTTCCACACGATGGACACCGACCCGAGTGCGCCCAGGAACACGGTCACCAGCACCAGCACCCGGTAGGCGGGCAGCACCCACTTCTTGTCGTCACCGGTGATGAACTCGATGTTGGACTGCCCGTAGTAGTAGTTCCCCATCATCGAGCTGAACGCCAGCATGAAGACGACCACCGTCAGCACGTGCCCGGCCCAGTCGCCCAGCGACGACGTCAGGGCGGTCTGCGTGAGGTCGGCGCCCTGGCGGGCGCCTCCGAGGTCGGGGGTGGTCGTCAGGATGATGAAGGCCGTCATCGTGCAGATCAGGATCGTGTCGAAGAAGACGCCCAGCGACTGCACGAGGCCCTGCTTGACGGGGTGCGAGACCTCCGCCGCGGCACCCGCGTTCGGGGCCGAGCCCAGGCCCGCCTCGTTGGAGAACATGCCGCGCCGGATGCCCTGCTGGATCGCCGTGCCGATCGCACCGCCCGCGACCTCCCGGAAGCCCAGGGCCCCGCCGACGATGTCCGCCAGCACCCGGGGCACGTCGGTGATGTTGAGGACGACCACCACGGCGCCCAGCAACAGGTACACCACGGCCATCACGGGCACGAGCACCTGCGCGACGCTGCTGATGCGCCGTACGCCGCCGAAGACCACCAGGCCGAGCAGGACCGCCAGCACCACGCCGATCACCGGCTCCCGCCACGGGGCGTCGCCGCCGAAGGACCCGCCGACCACCGAGACGATCGTGTTGGCCTGCACCGCGTTGAAGACGAACCCGAAGGTGAGCGTGATGGTGACGGCGAACAGCACGCCCAGCCACCGCTTCCCCAGGCCCCGCTGCATGTAGTACGCGGGCCCGCCCCGGTAGGTGCCGTCGTAGTCCCGGACCTTGTACAGCTGGGCGAGCGCGGACTCCACGAACGCGGACGCCGCGCCCACCGTCGCCATCACCCACATCCAGAACACCGCACCGGGCCCGCCCAGCGTGATGGCTGCCGCTACGCCCGCGATGTTCCCCGTACCGACCCGGGCCGCCGCCGAGATGGTGAAGGCCCCGAAGGACGACACGGACTTCCGCCCGCGTGCGTCGGGCAGGGCCTTGTCACCCAGCACTCGGATCATCTCCGGAAACATCCGCAGCTGGACGACCTTCGAACGGAACGTGAAATAGAGGCCCGCGCCGATCACGAGCGGGATGAGCAGATAGCTCCAGAAGACGTCGTTGACGTCGATGATGAATGAGTCCAGGTTTCCCATGGGGCACAGCTTGCGCAGCAATAGCCGGGTTTATCCAACCGAAACCTTCTGAATGCCCGTCGGATACGCCACTGGGGCGGCATCCCGAAGGGATACCGCCCCAGTGGACGTACCTACTGCGTCAAGCAGAGGGAGGTGGACTCAGAAGTCCATGTCCCCGCCCGGCATGCCGCCCGGGGCGGCAGCGCCGGCCTTCTCGGGCTTGTCGGCGATGACGGCCTCGGTGGTGAGGAACAGCGCGGCGATCGACGCGGCGTTCTGGAGGGCGGAGCGCGTGACCTTCGCCGGGTCCAGGATGCCCTCGGCGATCATGTCGACGTACTCACCGGTGGCGGCGTTCAGGCCGTGACCGATGGGCAGGTTGCGGACCTTCTCCACGACGACGCCACCCTCGAGACCACCGTTGACGGCGATCTGCTTGAGCGGGGCCTCCAGCGCGAGCTTCACGGCGTTGGCGCCGGTCGCCTCGTCGCCCGTGAGCTCCAGCTTGTCGAAGACGGCCGAGGCCTGGAGGAGGGCGACGCCACCACCGGCGACGATGCCCTCTTCGACGGCGGCCTTCGCGTTGCGAACGGCGTCCTCGATGCGGTGCTTGCGCTCCTTGAGCTCGACCTCGGTGGCGGCACCGGCCTTGATGACGGCCACGCCGCCGGCCAGCTTCGCCAGGCGCTCCTGGAGCTTCTCGCGGTCGTAGTCCGAGTCGCTGTTCTCGATCTCGGCACGGATCTGGTTGACGCGGCCGGCAACCTGGTCGCTGTCACCGGCGCCGTCGACGATGGTCGTCTCGTCCTTGGTGATGACGACCTTGCGGGCGCGGCCGAGCAGGTCGAGACCGGCGTTCTCCAGCTTGAGGCCGACCTCTTCGGAGATGACCGTGCCGCCCGTGAGGATGGCGATGTCGTTCAGCATGGCCTTGCGGCGGTCGCCGAAGCCCGGGGCCTTGACGGCGACGGACTTGAACGTGCCGCGGATCTTGTTGACGACCAGCGTGGAGAGCGCCTCGCCCTCGACGTCCTCGGCGATGATCAGCAGCGGCTTGCCGGACTGCATGACCTTCTCCAGCAGCGGAAGGAGGTCCTTCACGTTGCCGATCTTCGAGTTGACGATGAGGATGTACGGGTCGTCCAGCGACGACTCCATGCGCTCCATGTCGGTGGCGAAGTACGCCGAGATGTAGCCCTTGTCGAAGCGCATGCCCTCGGTGAGCTCGAGCTCCAGGCCGAAGGTCTGCGACTCCTCGACCGTGATGACGCCTTCCTTGCCGACCTTGTCCATGGCCTCGGCGATGAGCTCGCCGATCTGGGTGTCGGCGGCGGAGATGGAGGCCGTCGAAGCGATCTGCTCCTTGGTCTCGACATCCTTCGCCTGCTCCAGCAGGGCGGCGGAGACGGCCTCGACGGCCTTCTCGATGCCACGCTTGAGGGCCATCGGGTTCGCGCCGGCGGCTACGTTGCGCAGACCCTCGCGGACCAGGGCCTGGGCCAGGACGGTCGCGGTCGTCGTGCCGTCACCGGCGACGTCGTCGGTCTTCTTCGCGACTTCCTTGACCAGCTCGGCGCCGATCTTCTCGTACGGGTCCTCGAGCTCGATCTCCTTGGCGATGGAGACGCCGTCGTTGGTGATCGTGGGCGCGCCCCACTTCTTCTCAAGGACGACGTTGCGGCCCTTGGGGCCAAGGGTGACCTTGACGGCGTCGGCGAGCTGGTTCATGCCACGCTCGAGGCCGCGACGGGCCTCCTCGTCGAACGCGATGATCTTGGCCATGTGAAGTGGTCCTCCCAGGACGTAGGGGGCACCCCCTGCTCCTCATGAGCTTGGGGGAGGATTTCTTCGGACCGGTGGTCGGCGCCCGCGACGGACGGCCCGAGAGTGCGGGGGAATCCCTACCCCCACGCTCTTCGGACCTCACCTACCTGGTCCAAGTTTCTGTCACTCTCACGGGGAGAGTGCTAACGCCAATGATTAGCACTCGGCATAGGAGAGTGCAAGCGACTACCACGGATCCGGGGGGTCGTGGCACCCCGTGGACCGGACGCACGCAGGGCCCGCACCCCGGTGACGGGGTGCGGGCCCTGCGTGCGTGAGTACTGGTGAGTGCGTCGGTGGCCGATCGCGCCGAGATCAGACGGCGAGCTTGACCATGTCCGCCTGCGGACCCTTCTGGCCCTGCGAGATCTCGAACTCGACTCGCTGACCCTCTTCAAGGGTGCGGTAGCCGTCCATCTGGATCGCGCTGTAGTGGACGAAAACATCCGCACCACCGTCGACCGCGATGAAGCCGTACCCCTTCTCCGCGTTGAACCACTTGACGGTGCCCTGAGCCATGCCTAACTCCCCTATTACTGGCCCTTGCGCGGGACCGCACTTCGCGGCCCCGGGTCAGACCCCACCTTCCGACAGGAGTGGAAGGTGTGCGCCGTAGCGCGTCGACCGCGGCTGAATGTATCCGCCCAACTGCCCTCTGCAACAGGCCAATCGGACGGAAATTCTGGGCACGCCCGAACACTCGGATCGGTCAACTGCCCATATTCCAGGGCAAGTCGGGTCGGACATAATGTGCGCATCGGCAGCAAAAGGCTCGAACACGCGGGCCGCATCTTGTCGCGTTCTCATATGCGCGGGGCATGGGCGGCGACCGGGGCTTCCCCTACTCTACCCCTTTCAACCCTACGGAATTGCCCCCTCCGCTTGTGAGCGAAGGGGGCAACCGGAAGTGATGCGGGGGCAGTTGTACGGCTCAGCCGCCGGCGACGGCGGGAATGATGGAGACGCCCGCACCGTCCGGCGTCGCCGTCCCAAGACCGCTCTCGAAGCGCACGTCGTCGTCGTTCACGTACACGTTCACGAAGCGGCGCAGCTTGCCCTGGTCGTCCAGGACGCGGGCGGCGATGCCCGCGTGGTTCTTCTCCAGGTCGGCGATGACCTCGGCGAGGGTGGCGCCCTCGGCGGCGACCTCGGCCTCGCCGCCGGTGTACGTGCGCAGGATGGTGGGGATGCGGACCTTGACGCTCATGGTGTTCAGCCTTCCGGTACGGGGGTGGTTCAGCGGGCCAGGCCGGCGTCGCGGAACGCCTCCAGGCTCGGGCGGATGGTCGCGGAGGGGCCGGTGGTCGGCGCCACCGCGTCCAGCGTCTTGAGGCCGTCGCCCGTGTTGAGCACGACGGTGGTGAGCGTCGGGTCCAGCAGCCCGGCCTCGATGAGCTTCTTCGTGACGCCGACGGTCACTCCGCCGGCGGTCTCCGCGAAGATCCCTTCCGTACGGGCCAGGAGCTTGATCGCGTCGACGACCTGCTCGTCGTTCACGTCCTCGACGGCGCCGCCGGTGCGGCGGGCGATGTCCAGGACGTACGGGCCGTCCGCCGGGTTGCCGATGGCGAGGGACTTGGCGATGGTGTTCGGCTTCTGCGGCTTCACGACGTCGTGCCCGGCCTTGTACGCGGTGGAGACCGGCGAGCAGCCCTCCGCCTGGGCGCCGAAGATCTTGTACGGCCTGTCCTCGACCAGACCCAGCTTGATCAGCTCCTGAAGACCCTTGTCGATCTTCGTGAGCTGGGAGCCGGAGGCGATCGGGACGACGATCTGGTCGGGCAGCCGCCAGCCGAGCTGCTCGCAGATCTCGTACGCCAGGGTCTTGGACCCCTCGCCGTAGTACGGGCGCAGGTTGACGTTGACGAAGCCCCAGCCCTCGCCGAGCGGGTCGCCGATCAGCTCGGAGCAGAAGCGGTTCACGTCGTCGTAGTTGCCCTCGATGCCGACCAGCTCGCCCCCGTACACGGCGGCCATGACGACCTTGCCCTGCTCCAGGTCGTGCGGGATGAACACGCAGGAGCGGAAGCCGGCCCGCGCGGCGGCGGCGCCGACGGCACCGGCCAGGTTGCCGGTGGAGGAGCAGGAGAGGGTGGTGTAGCCGAAGGCGCGGGCCGCCTCGACGGCGATGGCGACGACGCGGTCCTTGAAGGAGTGCGTCGGGTTGCCGGAGTCGTCCTTGACGTACAGGCCGCCGGTGACACCGAGTTCGCGGGCCAGGTTGTCGGCCTTGACCAGCTTGGTGAAGCCGGGGTTGAGGCTGGGCTTCTCGGCGACGTCGGCCGGCACGGGCAGCAGGGGGGCGTAGCGCCAGATGTTGTCCGGGCCGGCCTCGATGCGCTTGCGCAGCTCCTCGGGGTCCTCGGCGGGCAGGTCGTAGGCGACTTCCAGCGGGCCGAAACAGAGCTGACAGGCGAAGATCGGGCCGAGCTCGAAGCGCTCTCCGCACTCGCGGCAGGAGAGGGCCGCGGCGGGGCCGAGGTCGACGGTGGTGGTGGCTTCGGTGGCCTGCACAACCATGATGGCGAGGTCCTTCCTCATCTTCCCCGCGACGGCTTTCGCCGCGAGACGGAATTGGCACCTTCCCGGCCTGACCTCGCGGTCGGCAGGGGGGTTGCCGGGACTTCGACGGGCCGTTTCCCTCAGTCCCTCTGGATGAGCGCTGTGACTCCGGATTGCCCCGCGTGAGCGGGCCGGGTGTTTGTGGGCGCCGACGACCCCGGCATGCGCCGGTCGTCCGCGTTGTTCAAGACTGTAACCGAACCCCCGGGGGCTTGAGACAGTCGTCCGGACCGCGAGATGGATCACAGAACCGGGAGTGGCAGAGGTGCTGGAAGAGGTGGAGCGCTGGCTGCGCACGCGGTCGTGGGCGGCTGCCGACCGCCCGCTGGAGCGGCTGCTCGCCGCGAAGGCGGCCCGCGGCACCACCGTCAGCGTCGTCCTGCCCGCGCTCGACGAGGAGGCGACGGTCGGGGCGATCGTGGCCGCGATCCGCCGCGACCTGATGGGGCCGCGCACCCCTCTGGTGGACGAACTGGTCGTGATCGACTCCGGCTCCACGGACGGTACGGCGCGGGCGGCGGCCGACGCCGGGGCCCGGGTCGTCCACCGGGACGACGTCCTGCCACGCCTCCCGGCCGTGCCGGGCAAGGGCGAGGTGCTGTGGCGCTCCCTGCTGGTCACCGGCGGCGACGTCGTCTGTTTCGTGGACGCGGACCTGCGGGACTTCGACGCGTCGTTCGTGTCGGGGATCGTCGGCCCGCTGCTCACCGAACCCGACGTGCAGTTCGTCAAGGCGACGTACGACCGCCCGCTGGACGGGGCGGCCGGCCAGGGCGGCCGGGTCACCGAGCTGATGGCCCGCCCGCTGCTCAACCTGCACTGGCCGCTGCTGGCCGGTTTCGTCCAGCCGCTGGGCGGCGAGTACGCGGTCCGCCGCTCTCTCCTGGAGCGCCTGCCCTTCCCCGTCGGGTACGGGGTCGAGATCGGACTCCTCATCGACTCGCTGCACACCGTCGGCCTCGACGCTCTCGCCCAGGTCGACGTGGGCGTCCGCGTCCACCGCCACCAGGACGGCCAGGCACTGGGCCGGATGGCCGCCGCCATCTACCGCACCGCGCAGCTGCGTCTCTCGCGGGGCCACCTGATACGCCCGTCGCTGACCCAGTTCGAACGGGCGGACGGCGCCTTCGTCCCCCGCACCCATCCCGTGGACGCGGAGGAGCGGCCGCCGATGCGGGAGATCGCCGAGTACGAGGCGCGGCATGCGGCGTAATCGCGGCCTGGCTGGCGTGGCGCGACCGCACCCGTCACGCTCCGTGTCCGATGGTCGCCCCATGCGACTCCTGCGCCCCCTCCGCACGTCCGGTGTCCTCCTCGCCGCCACCGCGCTGGTGGCCGCCGGGCCGAGCGCGTCCGCCCACGAGCCGGGGGCTCCCGGGCATCCGGCCCGCAGCGACTCCGACCGCCGGGAGCTGTGGCTGGCCACCGGGGGCACGGCGGCCCTCGCGGGCCTCGGCGTGCTGGGCGTGGCGTCCGTGCGGAGCCGGCGCAGGCAGTGCACACGGCGGGCGGAGTGCCGTACGCACGTTTGAGGGGAAGCTTTACCGGCTAGGTTTCGCCACATGACCTCCGCGCACGACCATGCCCAGACCCACAAGGCCCAGATCCTCGTCGCGTCCAACCGCGGCCCGGTGTCGTACACCCTCGGTGACGACGGCGAGCTGACCGCCAAGCGCGGCGGCGGCGGCCTGGTCTCCGGGCTCTCCGCCATCGGCCCGGACGCGGACGCGCTGTGGGTGTGCTCGGCGCTCGGGGAGGGCGACCGGGAGGCGGTGCGGCGCGGTGTCGGCGAGCCGGGCGTACGGATGCTGGACATCGACGCGGACACCCACGCGGCCGCGTACAACGGCATCTCCAACTCGGTCCTGTGGTTCGTCCACCACATGCTGTACCAGACCCCGCTGGAGCCGGTCTTCGACGCCGCATTCCGGGAGCAGTGGGCGGCCTACGAGGCGTACAACCGGGCTTTCGCCGAGGCGCTCGCCGAGTCGGCGGCGGAGGGTGCGGCGGTCCTCATCCAGGACTACCACCTGTGCCTGGCCCCCGGCATGCTCCGCGCGCTCCGCCCCGACCTGCGCATCGGCCACTTCTCGCACACCCCGTGGGCCCCGGTCGACTACTTCCGCCTGCTCCCCGACGACATCGCCGAGCAGCTGCTGCGCGGCGTCCTGGGCGCGGACCGGGCCGCCTTCCTGACCCGGCGCTGGGCCGACGCGTTCACCGCGTGCGCGCTGGAGCACCTCGGCGAGGAGGCCCTCGACGGCAAGCGGATCGGCGTGCACGGGCTCGGCGCGGACGCCGACTTCCTGCGCGAGCGCGCGCACCGGGACGACGTGGAGGAGCGCCTGGTCTCGCTGCGCGAGCAGGTCGGCGGCGACGGCACCCGCAAGACGGTCGTACGCGTCGACCGCACCGAACTGTCGAAGAACATCGTCCGCGGCCTCCTCGCCTACGAGCACCTCCTGCACACCCGCCCCGAGTGGCGCGAGAACGTCGTACACATCGCCTTCGCTTACCCCTCCCGCCAGGACCTGGCCGTCTACCGTGAGTACACGGCGGAGGTCCAGCGCACCGCCGACCGCATCAACTCCGCGTACGGCACCCCCGCATGGACCCCGGTCGTGCTCCACGTCAAGGACGACTTCGCCCGCTCGCTGGCCGCGTACCGGCTCGCCGACGTGGCCCTGGTCAACCCGATCCGCGACGGCATGAACCTGGTCGCCAAGGAGATCCCGGTCGTCTCGGACGAGGGCTGCGCACTGGTCCTGTCCCGCGAGGCCGGCGCGTTCGAGGAACTCGGCGACGACGCGATCACCGTCAACCCGTACGACGTGACGGGCACGGCGGACGCCCTCCACGAGGCGCTCTCCATGGGCGCGGACGACCGCGACCACCGCACGAAGCGCCTCGCGGCGGCGGCGACGGCACTGCCCCCGCAGAAGTGGTTCCTGGAACAGCTGGAAGCCCTGCGCTCGTGAACTCCCGTGCTCCAGAAAGCTGTTGAGGCGCGTGTGACCGCGCGGCGAGGGAACCCGGCCCCCTGGGAGGGGAGTCACCGGCTTCCTCACGCGGAGCGCGCCGCAGGCGGTCCGCATCCCGGCGATGGTGGCGGTCGGGGCGCTCGGAATCTTCGCCTGGGCGTACTTCCACCACCGCACGGAGGCGCACAGCGACGGGTGACGGCGCCCGGCGGAACGGAGGGGCCGAGAGGGCCTGCCGGACAGGGTGTCACGGGTACAACGCCGAAGGCCCCGGGACTCTGACGAGTTCCGGGGCCTTCGGTCCTGCGAGTAGCGGGGACAGGATTTGAACCTGCGACCTCTGGGTTATGAGCCCAGCGAGCTACCGAGCTGCTCCACCCCGCGTCGGTGAACACGACACTACGGGGTTTCGTCCGCGGTGGGAAATCGGTTCACGGCCGGCGCCCTCGCGCGGTCACCCGACAGCGCCGCGCAGCACCGGACGGAGCCGGGTCCGGGCCTCCGCCGACGGTGCCGATACCCTCAGCCGGCACCTGCCCACTCCGCCCCGCACGGGAGACCACGCGTCATGCTCAAGGGATTCATCGCCGCCTTCACGACAAGCCACTTCTTCGGCCTCGGCGACCAGCCCTGGTGGGTACGCGTGCTCGTGACCGCCGCCACCCTCGCCGCACTGTGCCTGGCCGTCGAAGGTGTGCGCCGTCTGCTCAACCGCCGCAAGACCGCGCGGGCTTAGGCGCGGCCGTCCGGCGAGGCGCCCAACGCATCCGCCAACGCCCCCAGCAGGCCGGCGATTTCGGCCGGACCGTCCAGCAACAGGTCCGCCCTGCTTCCCAGTTCGGGTACGGCCGTACCGCTGCACACCAGCAGGCCGGGTACCCCCTCGGAGCGGAGCTTCTCCACGGCGCCGTACGCCGGGAGGTCTCCCAGGTCGTCGCCCGCGTACAGCACGGACGTCGCGCCGACCTCGTGCACGAGGTCGGTGAGAGCGACGCCCTTGTCGATGCCCGGGGGCCTGAGCTCCAGGACCATGCGTCCCGGTTCGACGATCAGGCCGTGGCGGACGGCCAGCTCGGTGAGGGGCCCGCGCAACGCGTCGAAGGCCGCCTGCGGATCGGAGGCGCGCCGGGTGTGGACGGCGACGGCCTGCCCCTTCTCCTCCACCCAGGTGCCGCGCCATGCGCCGTGCGTGTCGAGCACGCCGGGCAGCTCGGCGCGGACCGCGGCGATACCGGGGTGCGGGGCGGGAGCCCGGACGGTGCCGGTCGCGGCGTCCCAGCGTTCCGCTCCGTAGTGGCCGAGGACGGTGAGGTGGTCGAGGCCGGGAACCTGGGCGAAGCCGCCGTACCGTACGGCGACGGCTGCCGGGCGGCCGGTGACGATGGCCACTGCCGCCACGCGCGGGGCGAGGGCGGCGAGCGCGGGCACGGCATCGGCGTGCGCGCGGGCCTGCTCGGGGTCCGCGACGATGTCGGCGAGCGTGCCGTCGAAGTCGAGGGCGACGAGGGAGCGGCGGGGCGCCGCCAGAATCGCGGCGAGGCCGTCGCGCCCGGCGGGCGTGGACGGTTCCGGTACGGCGAAAGTGTCCATGCGCCGACCCTACCGGGGCCCTCCCGAAAGGGGCCGCTAAGGGTCGGCGGAGGTCTCAGCGGCGCGCTCGCCTCTCATCGCGGATCCGCCGCAGGCGGTTGACCGTGACCGGGTCGTGCGCGACGGCCCGCGCATCGTCCAGCAACGCGTTCAGCAACTGGTAGTAGCGCGTGGGCGAGATGCCGAGCTGCTCGCGGACGGCCCGTTCCTTGGCCCCCGGCCCGGCCCAGCCCTGCCGCTCGACGCCCAGCACGGCCAGCTCCCGCGCCGAGAGGCCCGAGGGCTCCGGCCCCTCGGCGGCGCCGGGTCCTTCGTGCGGCTCGGGCGCCGCCGCTCCGTACGGCTCGGGCCCGTTGCCGAACGGCTCAGGCCCGGCGCCGGGCCGCTCGGCGCCGGGCCGCTCGGCGCCGGGCCGATGCTCGGGCTCGATGCCGCGCCGCCCGGGCTCGGCGCCGGGCCGCTCCGGCGCCTCTTCGTTCGGCTCAGGCACGTCCATGCCTCCCAGCCTATTGCTGCGCGCTGTCCACTGCCGCCGCCTCCCGCGACAGCGCTCCCAGCACGCCGCCGGGCGTGTTGCCGGGCTCGACGGCCGCGCCGATCTCCTGCTTGATGTTCTCGCTGACCTTCGCCCAGGACGTCTTGCCCACCGGGTAGAGCTTCGCGGTCGGCATCGCGTCGAGGAACTTGCGGGTCTTCTGGTGCTTGCTGTCGGCCAGCATCTTGTCGGTCGCGGTGAGGGTGACCGGCTGGAGGTCGAATTCGTCGGCGAAGGCCAGCACGTTGGCGTCCTCGTAGGCGAAGTCGAGGAACTTGCCGATCTCCTTGCGGTGACCGTTCTGCTTGAAGCCCATCATCCAGTCGGCGACGCCCATCGCGGACCGCTGCTTGCCGTCCTTGGTGGGCAGGGGCACCATCTCGTACTCGACGCCGTTCTTCTCGGCCTGCTGCATCAGCGACGGGTGGCCGTTGAGCATGCCGACCTCGCCCTTCGCGAAGGCCGCGAAGGCCTCCTTGCGGTTGAGTTTGCCGGGGGCGACGGGGCCGGTCAGGCCGGGGCCGACCAGCTTGTCCTTGAGGAACGTGAAGGCACCGATGTTGTCGGCGGAGTTGATCGAGTACGCGCCGATGTCGTCGGTGTAGCCGGAACCGGCGGCCAGCATCCAGTTCATGGTCTCGGCCTGTGCCTCCTCCGGACCGAGCGGAAGCGCGAACGGGTACTTCACGCCTTCCTCCTTGAGCGTCTTCGCGTCGGCGGCGAGGGCGTCCCAGGTCTTCGGGGCGGAGTCGATGCCGGCCTTCTCGAAGAGGTCCTTGTTGTAGAACATCAGGCGGGTGCTGCCGACGAAGGGCATGCCGTACTGCATGCGGTCGACCTCGCCCGCCTTGGCGAGAGGAGCCAGGAAGTTGGCCTGGGTGGGGATCGAGACCATTTCCTCGACGGCGTAGAGCTTGCCGTCGGCGACGTAGTCGGCGTAGGCGCCGATCTGGGCGATGTCGGGGGCCTTGCCTGCCTCGACCATCTCGGCGACCTTGCGGTCCACGTCGTTCCACGAGTGGATCGAGACGTCCACCTTGACGCCCGGGTTCTTCGTCTCGAATTCGCGGGCGAGGTTGTTCCAGTACTTCTTGGTGCCGTCGCCGCCGTCGATGTTGTAGTCGGCGGCGACGAACTTCAGCGTCACCTCGTCGGAGCCGCCGATACCGAGACTGCCGCAGCCCGCGACGGTCGTTGCCACAGCAAGCGCGGCTATCGCCGCGGTCAGACCCAAGTAGCGCCGCTGCACAGCCCGTTCCACCCTCTGATGCTCATTTGTCTGCCCGTTTTGCGCCAGTGTGTACGGCACCCTCGTGAGGCCCGCGCATCCTACCGACACCCTTGTCCGCATGAGTTGCGATGAGTTGTGATTTTCCCTCACACACGACTACCCGGTCTACACCACTTGGGTATCTCTTACGCAACACCTTCCGCAAATCCCGTAAGGGCTGCTAAGCAGGGCGGCGTCAAGGTCAACAACGCCGTCCACGTTCCCGAGGAGCCGTCGCGCATGTCCCGTACCTCAGTTGAGATTGCCACCCAGCCGACCTGCTGGCGGCGCGCCGCCGAGTACGCGACCGACTTCGAGGGCCTTCCCCTGCCTGGTGAACGCGTTGCCGTCACCGGCTGCGGCACGTCGTGGTTCATGGCGATGGCGTACGCGGCACTGCGCGAGGCGGCGGGCCAGGGCGAGACGGACGCGTTCGCGTCCTCCGAGTTCCCGGTCGGCCGCTCCTACGACCGTGTGGTGGCAATCACGCGCTCCGGCACCACGAGCGAGGTGCTGGCGCTGCTCGCGGAGGTACGGGGGAAGGTCCCCACTCTCGCCCTCACCGGCGACCCGAAGACTCCGGTCATGGACGCGGCCGACACGATCGCCGTCCTCGACTGGGCCGACGAGGAATCCGTCGTGCAGACCCGGTTCGCGACGACCGCGCTCGCCTTCCTGCGCGCGGGACTCGAACGCACGGGCCCTCTCGCGCCCGGCGTGAAGACCGTGACCGCGGCCGCCGTCGACGCCGAACTCGCCGTGACCGAGCCCCTCCCGGAGTCCGTCACCTCCGCCGAACAGTGGACGTTCCTCGGGCGTGGCTGGACGTACGGGCTGGCCCAGGAGGCCGGTCTGAAGATGCGCGAGGCGGCCGGCGCGTGGACGGAGTCCTACCCGGCCATGGAATACCGCCACGGCCCCATCTCGATCACCGGTCCTGGCCGGGTGACCTGGGTGTTCGGCCCCCTCCCGGAGGGCCTCGCGGGCGATGTCACGAACGTCGGCGGCACGCTCGTCACCCACGCGGGCGCCGACCCGATGGCCGACCTGATCCGCGCCCAGCGCCTGGCGGTCGTCCTCGCCGAGTCCAAGGGCTACGACCCCGACCACCCCCGCAACCTCTCCCGCAGCGTCATCCTCGCCTGACTCCGCCCGCAGCCCCTTGGGCGGGACCGCCCTCTACGCCAGCCCCCTTGCGCGGCGCGGCCGCCCTCTACGCCAGCCCCCCTCGGGCGGCGGGGCCGCCCTCTACATCAGCTTCCCTTGGGCGGGGCCCCCTCTACATCAGCTTCCCTTGGGCGGCGGGGCCGCCCCTCGGGGGCGGGACGGGCGGGCAAGGGGGCGGCCCCCACCGGACGGTGCGCCCCCGCCCTGCGCCCCGCTACCCCCGAGCGCCCCACGCCCGCCACCCCCCGTACGCCCCACGCCCCGCCGCCCGGCCGTACGCCCCGCCACCCCCGAACGCCCCCGTACGCCCCCCAGCCCCCGACCCGCCCCCCAGTGGACTAGACCTATCCGAGGTCGACGCGCGACACTACCCCCGTGAAACACGTCATCGCCCTCGATGTAGGCGGCACCGGCATGAAAGCCGCCCTGGTCGCCCCCAACGGCACCCTCCTCCACGAGGCCCGCCGCCCCACCGGCCGGGACCGCGGTCCGGAAGCCGTCGTCGAGTCGATCCTCGCCTTCGCCGAAGACCTCCGCACCCACGGCGAGGAGCACTTCGGCGAGAGCGCCTCGGCCGCCGGTGTAGCGGTCCCGGGCATCGTCGACGCCGAGCACGGCATCGCCGTCTACGCCGCCAACCTCGGCTGGCGCGACGTCCCGATGCGCACCCTCCTCGGCGAACGGCTCGGCGGCATCCCGGTCGCCCTGGGCCACGACGTCCGCACCGGCGGCCTCGCCGAGGGCCGGGTCGGCGCGGCCCAGGACGCCGATCGCTTCCTCTTCGTCGCCCTGGGCACGGGCATCGCGGGCGCCATCGGGATCGCCGGCGCGATCGAAGCGGGCGCCCATGGCAGCGCCGGCGAGATCGGCCACATCGTGGTGCGCCCCGGCGGCGTGGCCTGCGGCTGCGGCCAGCGCGGCTGCCTGGAGCGCTACGCCTCGGCCTCCGCCGTCTCCCAGGCCTGGGCGGACGCCTCCGGCGACCCCACCGCGGACGCGGCGGACTGCGCCAGGGCCGTCGAGAACGGCGACCCCACGGCCCACGCGGTCTGGCACGAGGCGGTGGACTCCCTCGCCGACGGGCTCGTCACCGCCCTCACCCTGCTCGACCCCCACACCCTCATCGTGGGTGGCGGGCTGGCCGAGGCCGGTGAAACCCTGTTCGTACCGCTGCGTGCGGCGGTCGCGGAACGCGTCACGTTCCAGCGGCTCCCCACGATCGTGCCCGCCGCGCTCGGCGACACGGCGGGCTGTCTGGGCGCGGGCCTCCTCGCCTGGGACCTCCTCGCCACGTACAACAACAGCACCGCCAACAACGACACCCGCACCACCAGCAACCGCACCGCCGACACCAGCACCACCCCGCTCGCGCCCGGCACCCCCATTCCCCGCACCCCCCACCCCATGCGCACCGACGACATGGACACCACGGAGGTAACCGACCGATGACCACCCACCAGGTCCAGGTCCTGTCCGGCGCCCAGGTGGTGCTCCCCACCGGCACCGTCGACGGCGGCCGGGTCATCGTCGACGGTACGAAGATCGCGGGAGCGCTCCCCGGCACCGCGGCCTCCGCCTCCGCCCCCGCCCACCACACCCTTGACCTTTCCGGTCACTGGATCGTCCCCGGCTTCGTCGACATGCACGTGCACGGCGGCGGCGGCGCGTCCTTCACCTCCGGTACGGCGGAGGAGGTGCTCCAGGCGGTCGCCACCCACCGCGCGCACGGCACGACCACGATGGTCGCCTCCACCGTCACCGAGGAGATGGACGTCCTCGCCTCCCGTGCGGCCCTCCTCGCCGAACTGGTCCAACAGGGCGACCTGGCCGGAATCCACTTCGAGGGGCCGTTCATCTCCCCCTGCCGCAAGGGCGCGCACAGCGAGTCCCTGCTCCGCGACCCGGACCCGGCGGACGTGCGCAAACTGATGGACGCGGCGCACGGCACGGCCAAGATGTTCACCCTGGCGACGGAGATGCCGGGCGGCCTGGACTCCGTACGCCTGCTCGCCGAGAACGGTGTGCTCGCCGCCGTCGGCCACACGGACGCCACGTACGAGCAGACCGTGGCCGCCATCGACGCGGGCGCCACCGTCGCGACCCACCTCTACAACGCGATGCCCGCCGTCGGCCACCGCGCCCCCGGCCCGATCGTCGCGCTCCTGGAGGACGAGCGGGTCACCGTCGAGCTGATCAACGACGGCACGCACCTGCACCCCGGTGCCTTCCGGTTCGCGTACCACCACGCGGGCGCGGCGCGCGTCGCGATGATCACCGACGCGATGGACGCGGCGGGCTTCGGCGACGGTTTCTACGACCTCGGGCCGCTCGCGGTCGAGGTGCGCGAGGGTGTGGCCAGGCTGGTCGAGGGGGGATCGATCGCGGGCTCCACGCTCACCCTGGACAAGGCGTTCCGCCGTTCGGTCACGATCGACGGGCTGTCCGTCGAGGACGCCGTGCGGTCGCTGTCCGCCAACCCCGCCCGTCTCCTCGGCGTCGACGACAGGGTCGGCTCCCTGGAGCCCGGCAAGGACGCGGACCTGGTCGTCCTGGACGCGGACTTCGCGGTCAAGGGCGTGATGCGCAGGGGCGCTTGGGTTCTGGACCCCCAAGTCGGCTGACCTCTCGCCGAATTCGCCCCGAATCGAAGGGAAGTGACCGGCCCGTCCCCCTGGGCCGGTCTCCTTCTCTTTGGCATGATCACCATGGCAGGCACATGAGAAAGTGCTTTCTCAGCAGGCGTCCGGCAACGCTACGGGGGTGAACGCGGGTCATGAGCATGATCCTGACGGTCACGCTGAACACCGCTCTCGACCTCACCCACCACGTTCCGCAACTCGTCCCCCATGCCTCGCACCGCGTCACGTCCGTCACGGAGCGTCCGGGCGGCAAGGGCCTCAACGTGGCGCGGGTCCTGGCCGCGCTCGGCCACCAGACGGTCGTCACCGGCTTCGTCGGCGGCGCGACGGGGGCCGTCGTCCGGGACCTGCTCGTGTCGGAGTCCCCCACCGACGCGCTGATCCCCATCGCCGGAAACACCCGCCGCACCCTCGCCGTCGTCGACGCGTCCACCGGCGACACCACCCAGTTCAACGAACCGGGCCCGGCCGTCACCCCCGCCGAGTGGCAGACGTTCCTCTCCTCGTACGGCGAACTCCTGGGCGGGGCACGGGCGGTGGCCCTCTGCGGCAGCCTGCCGCCGGGCATCCACGTCGGCGCGTACGCCGACCTGGTCCGCCGCGCCCGGGCGGCCGGTGTCCCCGTCCTGCTCGACACCAGCGGAGAACCCCTGCGCCGGGGCGTCGCCGCCCGCCCCGACGTCATCAAGCCCAACGCGGACGAGCTGGCCCGGCTCACCGGCTCCCGCGACGCGTCGACCGCGTCGGCGGACGCCCGCCGCAAGGGGGCGCGCGCGGTCGTCGCCTCGCTGGGCCCGGACGGGCTCCTCGCCACGACGGACGAGGGCCGCTGGCAGGCCGCGCCTCCCGCGCCCGTCCGGGGAAATCCCACCGGCGCGGGCGATTCGGCGGTGGCCGGCCTCCTCTGCGGCCTGGTCACGGGCCTCTCGTGGCCCGACCGGCTCGCGTTGGCGGTGGCTCTCTCGGCGGCAACGGTCGCCGCTCCGGCGGCGGGCGAGTTCGACCGGGCGACGTACGAGTCCCTGCTCCCCCGGGTCGAGGTCACCTCACCCGCGAGCGGCAGCGCACCCCGGTGAGTCCCACCCCGCCCCCGAGCACCAGAACAGGGAAGCCGACATGCCCCTAGTCCCCACCGGTGAACTCGTAGCCGCCGTCACCGGCTCCGCCTCCACCGCACTCGCCGCCTTCAACGTCATCTCCCTGGAACACGCCGAGGCGATCGCCGCCGGAGCCGAGCAGGCCGGCTCCCCCGCCGTGCTCCAGATCTCCGAGAACGCCGTCAGGTTCCACGGCGGCGATCTCCTCGCCCTCGCCTCCGCCACGGCCGCCGTCGCCCGCGCCTCCTCCGCCCCTCTCTCCCTGCACCTCGATCACGTCGTCTCGGTCGGCCTGCTGCACGCGGCCCACGAGGCCGGGTTCAGCTCCGTGATGTTCGACGCGTCGAAACTGGACTACGACGACAACGTGAGGGCGACCGCCGCGGCCGTCCGCTGGGGCCACGAGCGGGACATCTGGATCGAGGCCGAACTCGGCGAGGTCGGCGGCAAGGACGGGGAGTCTCCACTGGACGCCCACGCGCCGGGGGTGAGGACCGACCCCCAGGAAGCCGCCACTTACGTCGCGGACACCGGCGTCGACGCCCTCGCCGTCGCGGTCGGCTCCTCGCACGCCATGACCGAGCGCACCGCCACCCTGGACCACGCGCTGATCGCCGCCCTCCGGGAGGCGGTCCCGGTCCCGCTCGTCCTGCACGGCTCCTCGGGCGTCCCGGACGACGAGATCCGCCGTGCCGTCGCCGCCGGCATGGTCAAGATCAACGTCGGCACGGCCCTCAACACGGCCTTCACAGGGGCCGTACGGGCCTACCTGGACGCCCACCCCTCGGTCGTCGACCCCCGCAAGTACCTCGCGCCGGGCCGTGACGCGATGGCGGCGACGGTGGCCCGCTTCCTGGCCACCGTCGGCTGACGGACGGGCAGCAGACGGGGGTACGCGAAGGCCCCCGCCGGCCAACTGCCGACGGGGGCCGCGCGCTTCGCCCGAGCCGGGCGAAGCGCGCCGTCTAGGAGTTCTTGTGACCGGCGCTCAGGCCCACCCGGTCGAGGTTGGCCTCGCAGCCCTGCGGGCACGAGATCACGAAGGTGTTGTCGCCCTCCTTGAGGTTCACGTAGGAGTAGGTGTTGCTCCACCCCTTCTCCCAGTCGCCCTCCGGCGAGTTGCCGTAGTTCTTCATGGCCACGCCGGTCGCGTGCGGCTTCCCGTTGACCGTCAGCTCGGCCTTGGCGTCCTTGCCCGGGATGCCGTAGTCGACGGACAGCGTGTACGGGCCCGCCTCCGGCACCTTGACCGTCCACGTCGCCGTCGAGCCGGGCTTCGACAGCGGCACGTACGCCCCGCTGTCCGACTTCGCGCCCGGAATCGTCTTGTCGGTGGTCATCCCGGTGGCGAGCTGCAGCGCTCCCGCCTGCACCGTCGGCAGCTCCACCGGCGGCTTGGCGTCCTGCGTCGGCTTCGTGGTGGGCGAGGGCTCCTGGGTCTGCTGCTGACCGCCCGAACCGCCGGTGTTGGCGCCGCCCGCCTGGGCGCCCTTGTCGTCGCCCTCCTTGCCGAAGTACAGCGCCGCGCCGATGCCGAGCACCACGGCGGCGACCACCGCGAGCGCGCCGATCAGCAGACCGCGCGTGTTCGGACCGCGTCCGCGTCCGCCGCGACCGCCGTGCCCGCCCAGCCCGCCGTCTGCGAAGTGGGCGGCCGGGCGTGCGGGAGGCGCACCGCCGGGCTGCGTCTCGGGGGCCGCGTAGTGCGCGTGGGGCTGCCCGTACTGCTGCCGGCCGGCCTCGCCCGCGTACCCCTGCTGCTGCGGGAACGCCTGCGTGGCCTGCTGTCCGCCATGCGTCTGCTGGCCCTGCTGGTGGCCGCCGTACGTGCGTTCGCCGACTGCTCTCACCTGGTTGTACGACGTCCTGGGGACCCCGCGCTGCGAGCTCGGGCCCGGGTAGCCGTAGCCGCCGCCCGAGTGTGGCGGCTGCGCGCCTGCCGCGCGTCCGTCCTCGTAGAGGTAGCCGAACGGATCGTCGTCCTCGGGTGTGCTCGTGCCGTTGCTCCCGGCCGTCATCCCAGCGTCACTCCTCACCATGTTCGCCAGCGTCGCCGACCGGGCGAGCCTACCCGCTGTGGGCGAACCGCCTTGGGGACATGGGTCACATCGAGGAGTACGGAGGGTTTATCCGGCCCGCCGGTGCACCCTGGACTGGACCTTCGAACGCGACCGCTTCTCGATGTACATGCGCTGGTCTGCGGATTGCAGCACCTCGTCGACGGTCATCCCGCACGCCGCCCAGCCGATGCCGAAGCTGGCTCCGACCCGTACCGCGCGTCCGTCCACCCGGATCGGCGGAATGATCGCGTTACGGAGGCGGACGGCCAGGTCTGCGGCGTCCGCGCTGCCCAACCCGTCGGCCAGGACGACGAATTCGTCACCGCCGAGCCGAGCCACGGTGTCACCGTCCCGTACACACGTGGTCAGGCGTCGTGCCACTTCGATCAGCACCGTGTCACCGGCCTGGTGTCCGAACCGGTCGTTGATGGACTTGAAGCCGTCCAGGTCGCAGAACAGGACCGCCAGCCCCTTCGTCCCGTCGTCGATCGGAACGCCGCCCTCGGTGACGCCCTCCTGTGGTGCGACGGTGTGCACGTGGTGCTCGTAGAAGCCGGGCTCGCCCTCGCCCATCGGGTCGCCGTAGAACCCGTCGTCGTACGTGGCGACACCGTCGTACGTCACGCCGTCGTCGTACGCCCCGTCATAGGCGGCGTCCAGGGCCTCCACGGCGGTGGCGCGCACGGCGTGCGGCCTGCGGCACAGCCGGGCGCTCAACCGCGCGCGGAGTTCGGCGCTGTTGGGCAGGCCGGTGAGGGAGTCGTGGGACGCGCGGTGCGCCAGGTGCAGCTCGTGCCGCTTGCGCTCCTCGATGTCCTCGACGTGGGTGAGCAGGAAGCGGGGGCCGTCGGCGGTGTCGGCGACGACGGAGTTGCGCAGCGAGACCCACACGAAGCTGCCGTCGCGGCGCTGGAGGCGCAGTTCGGCCCGCCCGCCCTCGGCGGAGGTGCGCAGCAGTGTGCCGACGTCCTCGTGGTGGACGAGGTCGGCGAAGGAGTAGCGGCGCATCGCGGAGGCGGGACGGCCCAGCAGTCGGCACAGGGCGTCGTTGGTGCGCAGGAGGCGGCCGTGCTGGTCGCCGCCCATTTCGGCGATGGCCATGCCGGAGGGGGCGTACTCGAAGGCCTGCCGGAAGGATTCCTCGCTGGCGCGCAGGGCCTGCTGCTCGCGTTCCAGGCGTACCAGGGCGCGCTGCATGTTGGAGCGCAGGCGGGCGTTGATGATGGCGATGGCGGCCTGGGAGGCGTACATCGTGAGCGCTTCCTGCGCCCAGGCGCCGGGGCGGCGTCCGCCGCGCGGCCGGTCGACCGAGATGACGCCGATCAGCTCGCCCTCGCCGCCGGACGCGTACATCGGCGCGTACAGGCGGTCGCCGGGGTGCCATTCGTCGGCGAAGCGCGGGTCGGGGCCCTCGGTGTGCCACTGCGGCACGTCGTCCTCGACCAGCACCCACCCCTCGTGGTGCGGGATGAAGTGGAGGTCTCCCCACCGCTCGCCCATGGCCAGCCGCCGCTCCCAGGAGGAACGGGAACCGGCCCTGCCGGTGATCAGGGCCTCGGCCGCGCTGTTGCCCGCGAAGGCGGCGACGACGAGGTCGCCGTCGGGGCGTACGAGGTTCACGCACGCCAGTTCGTAACCGAGACCGGCGACTATGCCGTCCGCGACGGCCTGCACGGTGTCCGACAGACTTCGCGCGGTGTTGAGGTCAGCGACCACCCGGTGCAGTTGCCGCAGGGTCGCAAGACGGACGTACGGCTCCGACTCGGCCTCCATGACCCGCTCCCCGAGACCTCGACAGCAACGACAGCAACTCCAGGCTTCTCATCGTCCGATTGCCACGGCCACTGAATCACAGCGCGCTGCCCTCCCGGTACACAGGGTCAACAATATCTCCATTCTGTGACTCAAGTCACAAAGTACATCCGGAAGTTGACCTTGCGAAGTGGAAAGCGCTTCCGGACTGGCCACAGCCGCCGATTGGCCGGAAACACACGGCGAGCGGAAGGTGCGGCGCGGTATGTCGGCCATGCGACCTAGGTCGCGTCTGGTCCCTGTGCCCGATGTGCCGGGTCATGATCCCGCCTACCGTTGATCAGGTGTTGCAGACGACGGAAGCCACCCCCGAAAGCACCCTCCAGGGCCCCCTCGCTTCGCCCGCGCCGACGGCGACCCCCCATCCTGTGGGGGTGAGCAATGACGAGTTCCGCGCGGCGATGGCCCGTTTCACGGCGGGCGTGACGCTGGTGACGGCGCACGACGAGGACGGCGGCCCGCGCGGCGAGGACGTCGGCATGACCGCGACGGCCTTCATGTCCGTGTCCCTGGACCCCCCGCTGGTGATGGTCTCGGTGCGCAACGGCTCGCGCATGGACGACCTGCTCGCCGAACAGCCCCTGTGGGCGGTCTCCCTGCTGTCGGAGGGCCAGCGGCACATCGCGGGCCGCTTCGCCATGAAGGGCCGGATCAGCGACCGCCTGCTCTTCGCGGACATCCCGTGGAAGCGGGGCGAGGTCTCCGGCGCACCGCTCGTCGGCGGCGCGCTCGCCGTCGTCGAGTGCCGCACCCAGCAGCGCGTGGAGGCGGGGGACCACACCCTGGTCATCGGCCACGTCCTCGCGGTCGACCTGCCGAACGAGGACGACGGCCCCCTCGCCTACTTCCGCGGCACGTACCGCCGGCTGGGCTGACCCGCGCCGGACGGTGCGGCCGTGCTCGTCGGCCTTCTCAGCGGACGACGTCGAAGACGTTCTTCTGGAGGCCGTTGGCGTAGGCCTCGTGCTCGACGAGCTTCAGCTTCTGGGCGTCCTTGTCCGTGCCGCTGAACAGCCGCTTGCCCGCACCGAGCAGCAGCGGGAAGACGAGCAGGTGGTAGCGGTCGATCAGGCCGGCGTCGGAGAGGCCGTGGTTCAGGGACGCGCTGCCGTGCACGATGATCGGTCCGCCCTCGGTCTCCTTCAGCGCGGCGACCTCGTCGAGCGAGCGCAGGATCGTGGTCCCGCCCCAGTTCGACACCAGGTCGTCGTCGGTGAGGGTGGTGGAGACGACGTACTTGGGCATCACCTTGTAGTCCGCGAACTCCTCCATGCCGGGCCATACGGGACTGAACGCCTCGTAGCTGGTGCGGCCCATCATCAGCGCGGCGGATTCCTTCTGCTCGCGCTCCTTGATCTCGAAGGCCTCGGGCAGGAACTCGACGTGCTTGAAAGTCCATCCGGAGTTGCGGTACCCGGGCTCGCCGCCGGGGGCCTCGACGACGCCGTCGAGCGAGACGAAAGCAGTGCTGATCAGGGTGCGCATGGTGGAATCCTCGGCATCTCGTGTCCGGTTTCTCAGCAGGTACGGCCGGTGCACGCGGCCACGCCCCCCGCTCGCGGCCGCGTCGCACCCACCATGACCTAAGACCTTGGACCGCGCGGGAACTCATCGCTGTTTCCCCGGCCGATCCGCGGAACCTGCCTCGGCGGCCGTGGGTTCCGACCCGGCCCGGGGCCTCAGTGCCAGTCGCGGCCCGACCGGCCGCCCTTGGTCTGACTGCGCTGCTTCTTCTCGCGCAGCCGCCGTTCGTTGATGCCCCGTGGGATCTTCGTCGCCCGCCGCGGCCTCGGCGGCGGCGCGCTCGCCTCCGCGAGGAGCGACGCGAGGCGGACCGCGGCCGTCTCCCGGTTCCGCCACTGCGACCGGTGCTCGGAGGCGTGCACCGACACCACCCCGTCGGCCAGCCGCCCCGCCAGCCGCTCCAGCGCCCGCGCCTTCCACACCTCCGGCAGCGCGTCGGTCCTCGCGAGGTCGAAGCGCAGTTCCACTCTCGTGTCCGAGGTGTTCACGTGCTGGCCACCGGGACCCGACGACCTGGAGAAACGCCACATGAGCTCGGCCTCCGGGAGGGAGACGGAGCCACGGATGATGTAGGGCCCGGACATGCGTCCATAGTCCCTGCTCACCCCCCTCGGCGTCACTCCGGTTTCGCGCCAGCGGGCAATTGGGCAAAGAAAGTAAAGAGAACCGCGCGAAGCAGGAACTTCCTGGGGCCCTGGCCGCGTTAGATGGGTGACGGTAGCTTCGGCACTCGTACCGGAGCCCGCACATCACGAGGAAAGGGACATCCCATGGCAGTAAGCCTCAGCAAGGGTGGCAATGTTTCGCTCTCCAAGGAGGCCCCGGGCCTGACCGCCGTCACGGTCGGCCTCGGTTGGGACGTCCGCACGACCACGGGCACGGAGTTCGACCTCGACGCGTCCGCCATCGCGGTGAACCCCGAGGGCAAGGTCTACTCGGACGGCCACTTCGTCTTCTTCAACAACAAGGCGACGCCGGACCAGACCATCGTCCACACCGGTGACAACCGCAGCGGCGAGGGCGAGGGCGACGACGAGCAGATCAACGTCAACCTGGCCGGCCTGCCCGCCGACATCGACAAGATCGTCTTCCCGGTCTCGATCTACGACGCGGAAGCCCGCTCGCAGAACTTCGGCCAGGTCCGCAACGCCTTCATCCGCATCATCAACCAGGCCGGCGGCACGGAGATCGCGCGCTACGACCTGAGCGAGGACGCCGCCACCGAGACCGCCATGGTCTTCGGCGAGCTGTACCGCAACGGTGCGGAGTGGAAGTTCCGCGCGGTGGGCCAGGGTTACGCCTCGGGCCTCACCGGCATCGCCCAGGACTTCGGCGTCAACGTCTGAGGACGCACGACGCCCGCGTGACCTGACGGGTCACTGCGAAGGCCCCGCCCACCGCGCACCGCAGCGGTGGCCGGGGCCTTCGTGCGTCCGTGGGCGGCCGGCTCCCACCCGTCCCGGCGCGACCGGGTCATACCGTGTGCACCAGACGGAACCGAAACGGGTCTTCGCGGGGGCGTCTTCGGGAACACGGGGGCGGGCCGGGTGAAGGTCCGCCCGCCCTCCGGCCCCCCGCCATCGGCTGTCATCCGGCGGGAGTCGCCGGTTTGCCGTCGCCGTGCAGCCAGACCTTCCAGATGTCCGAGAGGTCCTCGTCCGTCGCGTCGTCGACGTACGCCGTGAAGTCCGCCGTGGAGGCGCTGCCGTGGCGGTGGTCGGCGGCCCAGCCCTGCACGATGCCGAGGAAGGGCTCGTCGCCGACCGCCTGCCGGATCCTGTGCAGGACCATGGCGCCGCGCTTGTACACGGGGGCGTCGGAGATGCGGCTCGGGTCCGGCGGGCTGCTGGGCGGAAAGGCCCAGTTGGCGCCGCGGGCGAACTCCCCCTCGAACCGCTTCTGCGCGCTTTCGCCCCCGTGGTCCTCCGTGTACATCCACTCCGCGTACTCCGCGAAGCCCTCGTTGAGCCACATGTCGCTCCAGGTCTTCGGCGACACCGAGTTGCCGAACCACTGGTGGGCGAGTTCGTGCAACTGTGCGGACTCGAAGCTCTCCATCCCCCCGTACACCGGCTTGGTCTGGGTCTCCAGCGCGTAGCCGACGTCGCCGTCCCGCGCGACGACCGACCCGACGGAGGAGAAGGGGTACGGCCCGAAGTTCAGGACGCACCACTCCATCATCTCCGGGATCTCGCCCCTGAGTTGTGCGCTCGGCCCGTCCATCGTCTCCTCGGCCGCCGCGTACACCGGGACCGTCCGTACCGCGTTCTCCTCGTCCGCGTCCAGTTCGGCGGGGGCCGTCGCCCGCATCACCTTGAACTTTCCCACCGCCAGCATCGCCAGATAGCTCGCCATCGGCTCACGCATGCGCCAGTCATAGGTGACACGCCCCGCCCGCACCGTCGGGGCATTCCTCAACTCCCCGTTGCTGATGGCGGTCTGGCCCTCGGGGACGGTGACCTTGATGTCGTACGTCGCCTTGTCCGACGGATGGTTGTTGCCCGGGAACCAGGTCATCGACCCCGTCGGCTGGCCGACTGCGAGGGACACCTTGCCGTCCTCGGAGCGCAGCCAGCCCTCCTGGTCGGTGTCGGCGTTGGTGATCCGGGCCGGCGTCCCGGAGTAGCGGACGACCGTCCGGAACGTCTCGCCCTTCCGCAGGTCCCGCTTCGGCCGGAGCGTCAGTTCGTTGCCGGCCCGGTTCACCGCCGCCTTCTGGCCCTCCACCGTCGCGCCGTCGACCTTCAGTCCGGCCAGGTCGAGGCTGAACGCGCTGAGTTCCTGCGTCGCCCGTGCCGTGATCTCCGCGATGCCCTTGAGCCGGTGGGCGGCCGGGTCGTAGTCCAGGTCCAGGGTGTAGTGCGAGACGTCGTAGCCTCCGTTGCCCAGCTTGGGGAAGAGCCGGTCACGCAGCCCGTGCGCACCCGGGGAACCGGTCACAGCACCGGGCGCCCCGGCCGTGCACCCGGAAGCGGCGGCCACCAGGAGAAGTGCGGCCACGGCGGAGACGACCGCACGAGCACGGGCAGGCCCGCGGCGACGGGCGCTACGGGCCGACCCATTGGTACGGAGGGCACGGGCCGACCCGTCGCTACGGAGGGCACGGGGCGACCCTGCGGTACGGAGGGCGCGGACCGGGCGGCCGACGGTACCGGGCGCAGGGACCGGTCCGACGGGACGGGCGACGCGGGAGGTACGGGTGGTGCGAGGGTTACGGGCCTCGTGGGGGCCGGCGGAGGGCATCCGGCGATCCTACGCGGCACGATCCGCCGGGGCGGGAGGCACGGGAGTCCCGCCCCCGGGCTTCCGCACCTTCCCCTCTGCGCCCCAGCCGGGCTTCTTCCCGTGTCCGTACGGAGGAGCAGTGGCCCGCTCGCTATCCCGGCCCCGGCCCCGGGCCCGGGGCGGGGCGGGGCGGGGGCGGTGCGGGAGCGATGCGACGCCTACTTCGCCAGCGAGGCCACGCCCGCCTGCGCGAACTTCTCGTCCAGGTCGCCGCTGGGCGCGCCCGCGACACCGATGCCCGCCACCGGGGCGCCCTTGACCTGCACCGGAGCGCCGCCTCCGAGGAAGAGGGTGCCGGGGATGTCCTTCAGGTTCGGGGCCTGGGCGAGCCGCTTGACCAGCTCGGAGGTGGGCGCGTTCCAGGAGACGGCGGTGTATCCCTTCTTCACGGCCGACTCGGGCGACTGCGGGCCGGCCCCGTCGCCGCGCAGGGAGACGATGGTGTTGCCGTTGCGGTCGACGACGGCGACGGAGACGCGCTGGTTCTCCTTCTTCGCCGCGTCCAGCACGGCCTCGGCGGCCTTGGTCGCGGCGGACACGGTGAGGTGGGTGGACTGCTGGAGGTTGCGGTTCGCGGTGTCGGCCTTGACGGCCGCGCGAGTCTCGGCTGCCGGGGCGGCGGCACTGGCACTCACCGCGCCGAAGGTGCCCGCGCCGAGGGCGGCGAGGACGGCGGAACCGGTGAGGACACGGGTGCGGAGGGAGAGATTGCGCATGGGGTGCTCCGTAAGTCGTCGGGTGGCCCGGGTGTTCGCCGAGGCCGGACCGGCGGGGCGCCGGTTTCGTTCTGCTTCCATGCTGGGCGCGGAACCGGCCCCGTACGGTCGGTACAGCGGCTGCCCCCGGCTACCTGTGCGGCCGATCCCCGGGTCAACCGATCGGCTGATGCGGGGATGCTCCCGGCGGGTCAGGGTGGGTACGTACGCGCTGATCAGGGGCGGTTCGTACGGTGAACGGGCAGCAGCCCCAGACCGGCGCATGCCGGACCCACACCCCCCGACCCTGCACCCCTGCACCCACACCCCGTACCCCCTGACCCACAACTCCGGACCCGACCTCCCACCCAGCCCCCTCCCTCCACGCCGGAGCGCCCCTTGCCCCAGGACGACACCCCCCGCTCCCCCGCCCCGCCGGACGATCCGGACACCCGCCGGCTCGCCCTCGTCATGCACGCGGCGTTCTTCGTCCTCCTCGGCGCTTCCCTGATCCGCTTCCTGCTGCGGCACCCCGGCGAGCCCCGCACGCCGTGGATCATCGGCCTGAGCGTCACCCTCGCCGCCCTGCACGTGCTGCTGTACGTCGTCCGCCCGGCCCGGCACGGCGACGGAACCGCCGCTTCCCACCCGCGCCTGCGCCTCGCCGTCGTTCTGCTCGTCTGGGCGCTGCTGGTCGTGCTCGCGCCGAGCTTCGCCTGGTGCGCCGTCCCCCTCTTCTACATCGCCCTGCGCACCCTCCCCACCCGTACCGCCCTCGCCCTCGTGACGCTCCTCACCGGTGTCGTCGTCACCGCCCAGCTCCAGCTCTCCACCGGCGGCCTCGACCCCACGATCGTCCTGGGCACGCCCGCCGTCGCCGCAGTGGCCGCCGCAACCTTCGTCCACATGCAGCGTCAGGCCGCACGCCAGCGCACCCTCATCGACGATCTCCTGCGCACCCGGCGCGAACTGGCCGCTACCGAGCGCCGCGAAGGAACCCTCGCCGAACGCCAGCGGCTCTCCATGGAGATCCACGACACCCTCGCCCAGGGCCTGTCCAGCCAGCAGATGCTGCTCCAGGCCGCCGACCGGATATGGGACGCGGACCCGGCGACCGCCCGGCGGCACGTCCGTACCGCCACGTCCATCGCGGAACGCAACCTCGCCGAGGCCCGCCGGTTCGTGCACGACCTCGCCCCCGCCGACCTCGCCGAGGCGGGCGCGCGCGGCGGCGGACTGGAGGAAGCCCTGCGCACGGTCGCCGCCCGCGAGGACGCCCGCTTCCGCGTCGACGGCACCGCGCCGGCCGCGCCCCTGCCGGACCGCGTCCAGAGCGCGCTGCTCCGCATCGCCCAGGGCGCCCTCGCCAACGTGCGCGAACACGCGCACGCGAGCGCCACCGCCCTCACGCTCACCTACCTGGACGATCAGGTGGTCCTCGACATCGCCGACGACGGCCGGGGCTTCGACACCCATACGCTGCCCGGCCCGACCGGTGTGCGCGGGCACGGTCTGCCCGCGATGCGCGCCCGTGTCCAGCAGCTCGGCGGCACCCTCGCCGTCGAGTCGGCGCCCGGTGAGGGCACCGTTCTGTCCGCCGCGATTCCGCTCGCCATCCCCCTGGAGCCCACCCCGTGACGACCCCCGGCCCCGTACGCGTCCTGCTCTGCGACGACCACGTGGTCGTACGGGCGGGCCTGCTCGCCCTGCTCTCCAGCGAACCGGACATCGAGGTCGTCGGCGAGGCCGGAAACGGCGAGGAGGCGGTTGCCACGGCCGCCAAACTCGGCCCCGACGTGGTCCTCATGGACCTCCAGCTCGGCGACGGCATCGACGGCGTCGAAGCCACCCGCCGCATCGCGGGCACCGGTCCGCACGTCCTCGTCCTCACCACGTACGACACGGACGCCGACATCACCCGTGCCATCGCGGCGGGTGCCACCGGGTACCTGCTGAAGGCGGAACGCCCCGAGGAACTCTTCGCCGCGATCCGCTCCGCCGCCCAGGGCCGCACGACCCTCTCCCCGCCGGTCGCCAGCCGGGTGATGGCGCAGCTGCGCGGCGCGGGCCGCCCCACCCTCACCGACCGCGAGTCGGAGATCCTCGCCCAGCTGGCCCACGGCCTCGGCAACCGCGAGATCGCCCGCGCCCTGTTCATCAGCGAGGCGACGGTCAAGACCCACCTGGGGCGCATCTACGCCAAGCTCGGAGTGGACACACGGGCGGGGGCGGTGGCGGTGGCGAAGGAACAGCGGCTGCTGCCGTGAACGCCTTACGTGCGACCATCGGCTACGTGCTCGACATCGGTTACTCCCTCTCCCGCCGCTTCCCCGACCCTCCGCAGACTGACTACCGCCGCGCGGACGTCCGGTCGCTGCGGCACGACCTGTTCTGCGGGGACGTGTACCTCGCGGACACCAAGGCGGACCGGGAGGTGTCCACGTCGTGGGGATGGGTTCCGGTGCTGGACTTCGCGTGGGCGCTGTGCGACATCGTGGAGCAACTCGACCAGGACCCGCGCGGCAGCCGCTCGGCGCACCGGCAGTACGCGGAGATCGACTTCACCGAGTCCACGGACCGGATGCTCTTCGAGCGACGTTTCGGCTGGGTGGACGTGGAGGCGGACTGGATGCCGGTCGAGGAGGCCCCGCTCACCTTCGGCCACCGTCTTCTGCGCCGCGAGGCCCGGGACTTCCTCCACGACCTGATCGCGGACCTCACGGACATGCACGACGGCCTGGCCGACAACCCGGCCCTGTGGACGCTCCAGGCGAAGTACCCGCGTATCGGGAACTGAGCCGCGCTGGCGCGGCCGGTGCACGAGTCGCGGGCCCGCACGGCAGGAGAGTCCCGGGCCTGTCCGCCGGGCGAGTCCCGTACCCGTACGCTGCGCGAGTTCCTGGCGCCTCGCGTGGAGCCAGTCCCTGGCTCGACCGGTGCACGAGTCGCGGGCCCGTCCGTCAGCCGATCCCGTCCCGTGGGCCGGTCCGGCGCCCGTCCGCCGCAGGGCGCGAACCTCGCCGCACCCGCTACATCCCCTCCACCCGCACCCCCATTGCCGCCGCGAAGACCGGCGCGAGGTCCAGCATCTGCGTGGGGCTGATCACCGCGCCCCGCAGCCTCTCCACGCCCCGTGCGATCCCCAGCTCCGCGACCGTGCGAAGGTCCACGTCCCGCATCGTCGTCCCGCTGAAGTCCGCCCCCTTCAGTACGCAGTCCCGGAACTCCACCCGCGTGAGGCCCGCGTCACCGAAGTCCGGTTCGACCAGCACGCACCCCTCGAAGAGGACGTCCACCAGCTTCGACTTCCGCAGGTTCAGGTAGTCGATCTTCCCGCCCCGCACCACCACCCGCTCCAGCACCGACCCGTGCATCTGCGTCCCGCCCAGCCGCGCGTCGACGATCTCCACGTCCCGCAGCGACACCTCCGCGAGCTGCGTACCGACGCCACGCACGCCCTCCAGTACGCAGTCCATGAACCGCGCCCGCCCCAGCCGCGTCTCGTCCAGCGCCACCGCGTACAGCCCGCAGTCCATGAAGCGCGCGCCCCGCCCCTCCTGTCCCGCGAAGTCGAGTTCCCGGAACTCCAGCGCGTCGTAGTCGCCCTCCGACTCCAAGACGCCGTCCTCGAAGGGCAGCAGCTCCGGCAGCCGCACCTCGGGACGCCGTACCGCCGGGACCTGGTTCTTCTTCACCGCACGAGCCATACGGCCATGCTGCCCCACCCCACTGACAATTCCTCCCCGGCCGCCCCCGGCCCCGCACTCCGCGCAGCCCGCGGCCCCGGGCCCACCGCCCCACCGGCCCGCTGAACGACCCGCTCCCCGCCCCGGGAAGCCCTGGTAGCACCGGGCAGTCCCCGCCCGGAAAGAACCCACGCCGACCGATGTCACACTGCGCCGCCCGCGTCCGTCACCACTCCCAAAGGCACCACCGCCCCAGCCCAGGGAGGCACCCGCCATGAATCCGCACCCCATCTCCACCCCCGGCACCGTCACCGTCGTCGGCGGCGGACTCGCCGGTCTGATCGCAGCCGTCACCGCCGCAGAGTCCGGCCACACCCAGGTCCGCCTCCACGAGTCGCACCGCACGCCGGGCGGTCGCGCCCGCACCACCACCGGCCCGTACAAGGCCAACGAGGGCCCGCACGCCCTGTACTCGCGCGGTCCGCTGTGGACCTGGCTCCAGCAGCGCGACCTGATCGGCCCGGTCGCTGCCGTCCCCTTCCGGGCGGCGGCCCGCACCCGCTTCCACCGCTCCGGTTCCCTCCACCGCATGCCGCCCCTCCCCCTCCTGCGACTCGGTCGCAAGCAGGCCGCCGAAGCCCCCGTCGACACCGACTTCCTCACCTGGGCGACGTCCCGAATCGGCGAACGGCAGGCCCGGTACGCGGCGAACTCCCTCGGCGTCGCCGTGTTCCACCACGACCCCGGCTCCCTCTCCGCCCGCTTCGTACAGGAGCGCCTGCACCGGGTCCTGGCCATGCCTCCCGAGGCCAAGTACCCGGTGGGCGGATGGAGTTCGGTCGTGGACCGGCTCGCCTCCCGCGCCCGCGGCCTCGGGGTGCACATCGAGACCGACTCGCGCCTCACCGCCGCCGACGTCGCCTCCGCCGCCGCCCACGGCCCGGTGATCGTCGCGACTTCCCTTCCCGCCGCCCGCGGCCTCCTCAGCGACCCCTCTCTCGCCTGGGACAGCGGCCGCACCGTGCTCCTCGACCTGGGGCTGCGCACCCGGCGCGGCGACGCGTTCATCGTGTCCGACCTGGACGCCCCCGGCTGGATCGAGCGCTTCACCGCCCAGGACCCGACCCTCGCCCCGCCCGGCGAACAGCTCGTCCAGGCCCAGTTCCCGGTGGCCCCGGCCGAGTCGAAGGCCGACGGCATCGCCCGCGCCGAACGCCTCCTCGACCTCGGTTTCCCGCACTGGCCCGGCCGCGTCACCCACCGCACCGAAGCCCTCGCCGCGGGCCGTACCGGCGCGGTGGACCTGCCCGGCACCACCTGGCGCGACCGCCCCGCCATCGACCGCGGCAACGGCGTCTATTTGGCGGGCGACCAGGTCGCGGCGCCGGGCCTGCTCGCGGAGGTGTCGTTCAACAGCGCACTGGAGGCCGTCTCCCTCGCTCTCCGCTCGGCACGCCCCCAGCACGCGGGGCGCCGACCTTGACCTCAAGCACGCTTGAGGTCGAAGAGTGGCCCTCGTACGGCGAAGACATCGCCTCACCAGGGGAGTTGACCATGCGCGCGATCCGCCTCCACGCCTTCGGCCCTGCCGAGAACCTCCTCTTCGAGGAGACCGCGGATCCCCGTCCCGGGCCCGGCCAGGTCCGGATGGGCGTCACCGCAGCCGGCGTGCACCTCCTGGACACGGCCCTGCGTCAGGGCATGCGGGGCCCGCTCCCCGCTCCCACCGAACTCCCCACCATTCCCGGCCGCGAGGTCGCCGGCATTGTCGAAGCCCTCGGCGAGGGCACCGACCCGTCCTGGCTCGGCAGGCGGGTCGTCGCCCACCTCGGGATGAACCCCGGCGGCTACGCCGAGCTCGCCGTCACCGACGCCGCCCGCCTCCACCCCGTCCCCGACACCCTGTCCGACGCCGAGGCCATCGCCATGATCGGCACCGGCCGCACCGCCCTCGGCATCCTCCTGTGCACCGAGATCACCGCCGACACCGTCGCCCTCGTACCGGCCGCCGCGGGCGGCATCGGCACGCTCCTCGTCCAGTACGTGAAGAACGCGGGCGGCACCGTCGTCGGTCTGGCGGGCGGTCCCGCGAAGACCGCCCACGTAGCAGCCAACGGTGCCGACCTCGCCGTCGACTACACGGTCCCCGGCTGGCCGGACGAGGTGTGCGGCTACCTCACCGAGCGCGGCCTGGGCGGTGCGACGACCGTGTTCGACTCGGTCGGCGGCGACACCGGCCGTGCCGCCGTGGACCTCCTCGCCCCGGGCGGCGAGCACCTCGTCTTCGGCTGGTCCGGCAAGGGTCCGCTCGACGGCGAACCGCTCACCTTCACCGACGCCGAACTCGCCGAGCGCGGCATCACCTCACAATCCGTCCTCGGCCCGCTCATGCTGCGGAAGGCGGGCGGCGACGACCCGATCCGCACCCTGGAGACCCGCGCCCTCGCCCTGGCCGCCGAGGGCAGCCTGCGCCCCTCCGTGCAGCGCTACCCCCTCGCGGAGGCCGCCCGCGCCCACCACGACCTGGAGAACAGGAACACGGTCGGCAAGGTCGTCCTGGAGCCCTGAGCACCCGCGCCCGCCCCCGCAATCTCGCCCCCGGGGCCTTACACCCCGCGGCCCTACTCCCCCGCGTACCGCCGCTACCGGTATCGCCCCTCCCTACACAGTCCCCAGCTGCTTGAGCGCGTCGTCCGTCAGCCGGTACACGTCCCACTCCTCCTGCGGGCGCGCGCCCAGCGCCTCGTAGAAGTCGATGGACGGCCGGTTCCACTTGAGCACCGACCATTCGAGCCGCTCGTACCCCCGCTCCACGCAGGTGCGGGCGAGCTCGGTGAGCAGGGCCTTGCCGTAGCCGCCGCCGCGCGCGGACGGCCGTACGTACAGGTCCTCCAGATAGATCCCGTGCACTCCCCGCCAGGTCGAGAAGTTCAGGAACCACAGCGCGAACCCGACGGCCTCCCCCGCCTCTCCCTCCGCGATGTGTGCGAACGCCGCCGGGTTCTGCCCGAAGAGCGCCTCCCGCAAGTGCTCCTCGTCCGCCCTCACCTCTTCCAACGCCCGCTCGTACTCCGCGAGTTCCCTCACCATCGCGAAGATTTCCGGAACGTCGCTCTCCACAGCTCTGCGAATCATGTCCGCAGCGTAAGCAGGGCCTCCGCGATCACCGCATGCGTGTCCGGCATCCGGGCTTCCCCTCGGGCCGGCTCCCACAAACTGCCCTGCATCACCCGCCCCAGCGTCCAGCCGGCGGCCCGCCGCCGGTCCAGGTCCATCACCTCGGTCATCAGGTCGAAGCGGCGCAGCACCTCATCGGCCCGGAAGCGGTTCCAGAGCGCGGGGAAGAGGTCGAAGCCGGGGTCCCCCGCGAGCGGCTTGGGGTCGATGGCGACCCACTGCTCCGCCCTCCCGGAGGGAGTTGCCTCCCCCTCGGATGCCGTCCTCCCACGGCCCTCCCGCCGGTCGGCCGCCCTCGGCGAGTCCTTCCTCGGCGCGAGGATGTTCTCCCCGTGCAGGTCCCAGTGCAGCAGCCGGTCGCCGGGCTCGTCCGCCACCTCGCGCAGAGCCGACGCACACCGCCACAACAGCGTGCGCTGCGCCGGATCCGCCACCCCCGGGAGCAGCTGCGGCACGGCGTCCAGCATGGCGTCGGCGAGGTCCCCGAGGCGCCGCAGGCCGGGCGGGGCCGGGTACGCGGTCAGCTCGGCCAGCAGTTCGGCGATCACCTGGACGCCCTCCACCGCGCCCGCCGCACCACCGAGCGACCGGTGCTCGTCGAGCCGCTCCAGGAGCAGGGTGCCGGTGGTGTCGTCGGCGTCCAGCAGCGCGACCGCCCGTCGCCCGCCCCAGGCTCGCAGCGCGTCGGCCTCCCCCGCGTTCTCCTCCTCCTGGAGCTGGAACTTCAGGGCGGCGGGCATGCCGTCCGCCTCCCGCAGCACGGGCAGCACGAGCGCCGCCGCCCCGTGCAGAGCGGGACCGTCGCGGCGCAGCCCCCAGCGCGCCAGGTACTCGGCGGCCTGGCCGGGCAGCGCTTCGGCCCAGGCGCGGCCCTCCTCCCCGTTCCACCGGACCTGCGACTCGACGAGTCCTGCGGGAACCTCCACCGGGTTCGGCTGCTGCACTCTCTTGCGCTCCTTCTCAGCACGCGGCCGGACGGGAACCCGTCGCCGCGCGGGGCCGACCGGGCCCGGCCGTACCCCTGGGCCGGTTCCGCTGTTGCGGATGTACGGGTCCCACTGTGCTGGGCAGACGGCTCCGACGGGCCGCGCGCGTTAAAACGCGGTGCGAGGGGGCGCTGCCTCCCGCTTCCCCTACGAGGTCCGGCGCGCCCCCGGACGCCGGGCGGACCGAACCCGCCGGACGGGCAGTCCGACGGGCCGCCCCACCCCTGACGCACGGCCCGCCGCCTCCTCACCGCCACCCCGGCGCGGCCCCGCCCTCTCCTCACCCCGCACCACCACAATCACCCCATGCCCCGCATGCTCCTCCTTCCCCCCACCCCTCTCAGCGTCCCCCTCGCCCCCTTCAGAGCCGCGCTCCGTCTCTGTCGCACCGCCCCCGGCACCTACATCTGGCTCGGCGTCCTCTTCCTCACCACCGTCGTCCTGCACCACATGGACCCCGCCCTCACCGACGACTTCCTCCGTCGGCGGTCCACCAACATCCACCACCTCTCCGAGCACCCGGTGCGCGTCCTGGTCACCTCCGCCCTGTGGCTCGACGGCGGGACCTGGCGCACCTGGCTGCTCTACGCCGTGCTCTACTCGGTCTTCCACGCCCCCGCCGAACGCCGGCTCGGCACCCTCCGCTGGCTCGCCGTCGTCGCCGCCGCGCACATCGGCGCCACGTACCTCGGCGAAGGCGTCCTCGGCTGGGCGATCCGTCACGGCATCGCAGAGCCGGAGTCGGTCAACACGCTCGACGTGGGCGTCAGCTACGCCCTCGCGGGGGTCGTCGCCGTCCTCACGTACCGCATCCCCTCCCCCTGGCGGTACGTCTACCTCTTCGGCGTCGTCACCTTCTACGCGCTGCCCCTCGTCAACGGCCGCACGTTCACCGACATCGGGCACTTCAGCGCCGTGCTCATCGGCCTCGCCTGCTACCCGCTCACAAGGAATCCAGGGCCGCGGCGTCTCCGTACGAGCCGTACGCGTCGAGCAGTTCCTCCCAGAACGCCAGCCCCCTGACGGTCTCGTGGCGCAGCCGCCGTCCGCTCTCCCCCGTCGGCCGGATCGCCGCGTACGCGGTCCGCAGTCCCTCGGCCACCCCCACCGTCAGCCCCTCCAGCCGCTCCTGCACCAGCGCGTCCCAGTCCACCGCCCCCGGGCCCCGTGCCTCCTTGTGCAGATCCACCAGCGGCAACTGCCGTCCCACCGCCCACACCGCCAACTGCGGCACGTCGCGCCACAGATGGGCGTGCCCGTAGCGCTTCCCCCGCCCCATCCGTGCCACCACGCCCCGCACGCGACGCGCGATCTCCACCGCACGCAGCACCCCCAGCGCCTGCGTGCCGTCGTTGAACACCACCCGGTACGCCTCCCCGCCGCGGTCCGCCCACAGCCGCTCCCGGCCCGCCGCGTCGGCCGCCGCGTGCGCCACCTCCAGCCTGGCGCCCGGGGCCAGGCACGCCAGCGCCGAGGTCGCCTCCTCCACCGTCACGCACCGCCCGTCCCCCTCCGCGTCGTACGGTTCGCGCACCTCGCCCCGCCGTACGGCGAACCGCACCCCGTCCGCCCGGAACTGCCGCATCACCCGCAGCAGGTTCGGATCCCGGATCAGTTCGTCCTGGGCGGTGGCCGGGTTGCGACGGCGGTCCTCCGCGTCCAGCTCCCCCCGTACGATCCCGACCGCCGGCCCCGTCACCAGTTCCACCCGGACCAGCGCCCGCTCCAGGCAGTCCCGCGGGAATCCGTCCTCGACCGCGCACCGCAGCACTCCCAGCCGCTGCACCCCGTCCAGCACTTCGGGCGCCTCCACCTGCACGGTCCCCGCTCCGCGCCCCCCGGTCCGCAGCACCCGGATCTCCGCCGCGCCCAGCACCAGGGACCCCACCACTCCGAAGTCCCAGTGACGCTGCCAGAGCAGTTCCGTCAGCTCGGCGTTGGCCTCGCTGTCCGCGAGGAAGCCGCGCCGGCCGCCCTCCCACTCCCGGTCCACCAGCTGGTCGGCGCCGACCCACACCGACCACCGGTGGTCACCGATCCGCTCCACCCGCTCCGGCCTCAGGACGAGCCCCTCGAAGGGCGCGGGAACGTACGACGGCGCCGGTTGCGGCGGCAGAAACAGATCTGTCCTCATGCCCCGTCCAACGCCCCCGCCCCCCGACAAGTCGCGCAGAACCAGCCCCGCCGACCCGACGAACCGCCCATTGCCGTACCCCGGCTCCGCCCCTTAGCGTCCCGGCACCACCCCTGAGCAGCCACGAGCCACACAGGACGAAGGTCAGCATGCGCGAGCCGAACCCCGGCACCACCAACGGGGGCATCTCCTTCTGGTACGCCGACGACGGCATACCCGCCCCCCGCGAGCCCCTCCCCGGCGACACCACCGCCGACCTCTGCATCGTCGGCGGCGGTTACACCGGCCTGTGGACGGCGTACTACCTCAAGAAGGCCGTCCCGTTCCTCAAGATCACTGTCCTGGAGGCCAAGTTCTGCGGTTACGGAGCCTCCGGCCGCAACGGCGGCTGGCTCTACCACGGCATCGCCGGCCGCGACCGCTACGCCCGGCAGCACGGCAAGGAGGCCGCTGTCCGCCTCCAGCAGGCCATGAACGACACCGTCACCGAGGTGATCGACACGGCCGCGGCCGAGGGCATCGACGCCGACATCCACCGCGGCGGCGTCCTCGAAGTCGCCTGCACACCGGCCCAGTGGGGCCGCCTCCGGGACTTCCACGCCGCCGAACTCGCCTTCGGCGAGAAGGACCGTCTGCTCCTGGGCGCCCGCGACACCGCCGCCCGCGTCCGCGTCACCGGGGCCGTCGGCTCCACCTGGACCCCGCACGGGGCCCGCCTGCACCCGGCGAAGCTCGTCAAGGGCCTCGCCGACACCGTCGAGGCCCTCGGCGTGACCATCCACGAGTCCACCCCCGTCAGCGAGATCACCCCCCAGCACGCCCGCACCCCGTACGGCACCGTCCGCGCCCCGTACGTCCTGCGCTGCACCGAGGGTTTCACCGCGAACCTCAAGGGCCAGAAGCGCTCCTGGCTCCCCATGAACAGTTCGATGATCGTCACCGAGCCGATCCCCGCCGACCGCTGGGCGGCCATCGGCTGGGACGGCCGCGAAACCCTGGGCGACATGGCCCACGCCTACATGTACGCGCAGCGCACCGCGGACGACCGCATCGCCCTCGGCGGCCGGGGGGTCCCGTACCGCTACGGCTCCAGGACCGACAAGGACGGCCGCACCCAGGCCGCCACCGTGGAAGCGCTCCGCGAGATCCTCGTCCGCTTCTTTCCCACCCTCGCGGGCACCCGCGTCGCCCACGCCTGGTCCGGCGTCCTCGGCGTCCCCCGCGACTGGTGCTCCTCCGTCACCCTCGACCGCTCCACCGGGCTCGGCTGGGCGGGCGGCTACGTCGGCTCCGGCGTCGCCACCGCCAACCTCGCCGCCCGCACCCTCCGTGACCTCGTCCTCCAGGACTCGGGGCAGGGCGGCCCCACCGATCTGACCGCCCTTCCCTGGGTCAACCACAGGGTCCGCAAGTGGGAGCCCGAACCGCTCCGCTGGCTCGGCGTCCAGGGCATGTACGCCGCCTACCGCGAGGCCGACCGCCGCGAACTGTCCGGCCGCACCACCGGCACGCACCCCCTCGCCACCTTCGCGGACCGGATCGCGGGGCGCTGAGCCCTCCCGGCCGGATTCGCAACAGGAAACGCCCCGCACGGCAGCCGTGCGGGGCGTTTGCCCTGGCGGAGCCCCCTATCGGATTCGAACCGATGACCTACGCATTACAAGTGCGTTGCTCTGGCCAGCTGAGCTAAGGAGGCGTGTGGCAGCAGTCTAACCGGACTCGCCACCCGCACGGACAGCGGTTTTGCCCACCCGGCCCACGGATTCGCCGCGCCGGACCTACTGACAGATCCCCGGCCCCCGGGTACCGTCACCCCTGGTCGTCCGCACTGGACCAGACCACTTCACCTCACTCCCTTACAACGGATCGTCCGGCACGTTCCTGCCGGTGAAGGAGACGCCGCACCATGGCTACTGTCACGTTCGACAAGGCGACCCGGATCTACCCGGGCTCGACCAAGCCCGCCGTCGACCAGCTGGAGATCGACATCGAGGACGGCGAGTTCCTCGTCCTCGTCGGCCCCTCCGGCTGCGGAAAGTCGACCTCCCTGCGCATGCTCGCGGGTCTTGAGGACGTCAACGGCGGCGCGATCCGCATCGGCGACCGCGACGTCACGCACCTGCCGCCGAAGGACCGGGACATCGCCATGGTGTTCCAGAACTACGCGCTGTACCCGCACATGTCCGTCGCCGACAACATGGGCTTCGCCCTGAAGATCGCCGGCGTGAACAAGGCCGAGATCCGCAAGAAGGTCGAGGAGGCCGCGAAGATCCTCGACCTCACCGAGTACCTGGACCGCAAGCCGAAGGCCCTCTCCGGCGGTCAGCGCCAGCGTGTCGCCATGGGCCGCGCCATCGTCCGCGAGCCGCAGGTCTTCCTCATGGACGAGCCGCTGTCGAACCTCGACGCCAAGCTCCGCGTCTCCACCCGTACGCAGATCGCGAGCCTCCAGCGCCGCCTGGGCATCACCACGGTGTACGTCACGCACGACCAGGTCGAGGCCATGACCATGGGCGACCGGGTGGCCGTACTGAAGGACGGCCTGCTCCAGCAGGTCGACTCGCCGCGCAACATGTACGACCGCCCCGTCAACCTCTTCGTCGCCGGCTTCATCGGCTCCCCGGCCATGAACCTGATCGAGGTCCCGATCACCGACGGCGGCGTGAAGTTCGGCAACAGCGTCGTGCCGGTCAGCCGCGAGGCACTGTCCGCCGCCGCCGACAAGGGCGACACCACCGTCCACGTCGGCGTCCGCCCCGAGCACTTCGACATCGTCGAGCTGGGCGGCGGCGAGGCCGCCAAGTCGCTGTCGAAGAACACCAGCGACGCCCCGGCCGGTCTGGCCGTCTCCGTCAACGTCGTCGAGGAACTCGGCGCCGACGGTTACGTCTACGGCTCCGCCGAGGTCGGCGGCGAGCACAAGGACCTGGTCGTACGGGTCAACGGCCGCGCCGTCCCGGAGAAGGGCACCGAACTGCACGTCGTCCCGCGCCCTGGCGAGCTGCACGTCTTCTCCACGAAGACGGGCGAGCGCCTCAGCGACTGAGGACGCAGGATCCGTCGAGGGGCCCCGCACTCCGGTGCGGGGCCCCTCGCGCGTCCGTCCCCGGCGATCCGGTTTCCACTCCGATGCGGTGTCACAGCAATCCGGGCTGTCGACAAATACCCCGGCACAGTGGGCATTTCGATCGCTGTACGTCAACACGGGATTCGAAAAGGAGCATCGAACCATCCCTCGTGAGGGTGACGGAATGTCGCCAAATCGTCACCGGCAGCTACGCTCACTCGCGTGACTCACTCAGCCCGCCGCATCGGCCGAACTCTCGCCCTCGTCCTGCCTGTCGTCCTGGTCCTCTCCGGGACCCTCGCCGTCACCCGCGTCCCGTGGGTGGCAGGCACTCCCGAGTCCCAGATGCTGACCGCGTCCTCGCAGGGCGTCTCCAGCCAGGCCAAGTCCCGTGCTCCGCAGGATATTCTGCGCGACCGGCTCCTGGTGGAACTTCAGGAAAAGGACCCCGGCACGGCGCTCACACACCTCCAGCGCGAGGTCGAACGCCGCCCCTCGCTCGCCAAGCACTGCATGGAGATCGCCCGCGCGCTCGGCCGTGCCGCCGTCACGCACTACGGGCCCACCCGCGCACAGTCGTTCTCGCGGCCCGTCTGCGACACGTCCTTCGCGTCCGGCGTCGCACAGCACCACAACTGAGTGCCCCGACAGGAGAAGCGGCGGCGCTGTCCGTGACCCACTGCGCCCCGCGCGGCGCATATCGTCCCTCGCATGACCCCCCATCCCACGACGCCCACGCAGGCCGTCGTCCTGGCCGGCGGCCAGGGCTCGCGACTGCGTCCGTACACCGACGACCGCCCCAAGCCGATGGTCGAGATTCCCGGAACCGGGACTCCGATCATCGGCCATCAGCTTTCCTGGCTGGCCGAGGAGGGCGTCACTGACGCCGTCGTCTCCTGCGGGCACCTCGCAGAGGTCCTCCAGGACTGGCTGTACGAGAATGCCGCGCAACTCCCCCTGCGCGTCAAGACGGTCGTCGAGACGGAGCCCCTGGGCCGCGGCGGCGGCCTCAAGTACGCCGCCCAGCACCTCCCGCACCCCGACCGGCCCTGGTACGCCACCAACGGGGACATCTGGACCCGATTCTCGCTGCGCGAGATGGCCGCCTTCCACGCCGAGCGCGACGCCGCCGCCACCCTCGCCCTGGCCCGCCCCCGCATCCCGTGGGGCGCCGTCGAGACGGACGCGTTCGGCAACGTCACCGACTTCATCGAGTCGCCGCCGTCCCCGTACCTCATCAACGCGGGCGTGTACGTCTTCTCCGCGGCCTTCACCGCCCTCCTGCCCGACCTGGGCGACCACGAGCGCACCACGTTCCCGCGGCTGGCCCGCGCCCGCAGCCTGGCCGGCTTCCCGCTGCCCCAGGGCGCGTACTGGCGCGCCATCGACACCGCGAAGGACCTGACCGAGGCGGCCAAGGAGCTTGCGGCACAGGGCCGCTGAGCGCCCTCTGCCGCACACCGCAGCGGCCTCCTGCCGTACGCCGCCGGGAGACCGCGCGGCGGGCACGTGTGCGCCGTACGCCGACGGACGGTCCGCCGCACACACCGCGCCGACCATCGCACGCACACACATGTCGCCCCGCCGCACGCTCACGCCTGTCCCCCCGCCGCACGCACGCGCCTGCCGCGCACCGGCCCGCGGCCTGCCGTACGCACGCAGCAGGACCCGGCGTCGAGACGCCGGGTCCTGCTGCCGTTCCACGGGAGCCGCCTAGCCGAGCAGGCCGCCGATCACCCTCTCGCTGCCTCCGCTGCCCGAGCCGCCGGACCCGGAACCGCCGGATCCTGACCCGCCCGAGCCCGAGCCACCCGAGCCGGAACCTCCCGAAGCGGAGCCCCCGCTGCTCGAACTTCCGCCGGGCTCGGCGTCGTTGTTGTTACCGCCGGTGGTTGTGCCGCCGCTGGTCGTCGGCCCCGCGGTGGACGTGGGGCCGCCGCCCGTGGTCGCCGCCGGGGCGGTGTCACGGGTGGGAGCGCGGCCGGTGGAGCCCGAGGTGGACTGGCTGGGGCCGGCCGTGCTGCCCGCCCCGGCCGTGCTCGTGGCACGTGGGGGGCCGGAGACGCTGGGCCGGGAGGACGGCCGCACCGAGCCGGTGACCGCGGGCGAGGGGGCCCGCCTGCGCGGACCCTCGCTGGTGCGCACGGCTCCGGGTTCCGTGGCGAGCGGCCGGCCGGGCAGGTGATTGACCGGGTCGTCCTCGGGACCCGGCACGACGACCTCGGCCGACCGGACCGCTCCGCCGAGCACCGAGCCCACCAGCAGCGTCAGGCCGACGACGAGCGTCACCATCAGGAAGCCGCGCCGCAGCACGCGTCGCCGCAGCTCCCACACCTCGCTGCGCGGGCCCAGCGTCCGCCAGGCCTCGCCCGCGAGCCGGGAGTCCAGCGAGTACACGGGGGCACCCGCGATGACCAGCGGCGACCAGGCGGCGAGGTAGATGATGTCGGGGGCGTCGTACGCCGGTACGGACTTCCAGCTCACCGTCAGCAGCAGCGCCGCCGACAGGAGCGCCCCGATGACTCCGGCGACCCGCTGCCACAGTCCCAGGATCGTCAGTACACCGACGACGACCTGGAGGAACGCCACGCTGAGCCCGGCGCCTACCGGGTGCTGGAGGGCGAAGTCCCGCAGCGGCTCGGCAAGCGCCCACGGGTGCAGCGAGTTGAGCCACTTGACCATGGAGCCGCGTTCGCCGCCGTCGAAGAAGACGGGGTCGCAGAGCTTGCCCATGCCCGCGTAGACGGAGATGAGACCGAGGAAGATGCGCAGCGGCAGCAGCACCACGCCGAGGTTCATCCGCCGGTCGGGGTAGAAGGGGTGCCGGGCGCGCGCGTCGCCCTTGCGCCGGCCGTCCGTCACCTCCCCCTCGTCGTACGGCTCTTCGTCGGTCTCGTAGGTGTCGTACGCGCCCTCCGCCTGCCGCAGCCGGGGCAGCATGCGGGTGTGCGGTGCGCCACCCTGCCCGCCGTCCACCACCGGGGTCTGCATGGTGTCGTCCGGGGCGTGTGCGGGGCTGCCGATGTGCGGGATCAGCTGGGTGGCGCCGGTGTCGAGGTCTGCGTCGGGATCGGTGTCCGTCGTGCCGCGCACCGCCTGGAGGAGCCCGCCCGCGCCGGGGTCGCCCGGCTCGGACTTGCCCGACCACATGACGGGGGCCCTGCGGCGTCCGGCAGCGGCGCCGGCCGCTGCCGCTCCGGCTCCCACCCCCGCCCCGCTCAATGCCGGAAGCATCGCCGTCCCGTCCAGACCACCGCGCACCACGGTGGGGCGCGCGCTCCTGGTCGGGGCGAGCTGCACGCGGAAGCTGGCGTGGTTGACGATGACCTGCGCCGGGTCGCAGGGCACCTTGACCATGCTCAGGGCGGGCTGATCGTCGAACCCGGGTGTTCTGGTGTCCACACTCATCTAACCGAGTGACGTGTGGTTAGGACACTGCCTTGACGCCGCCGATCTGTCCGAGACCCGTCAAATCGGGGCGTCCTCCCGGACATCGCAGGTCAACGCGGGGCGACGCGCGGAAGGGGCCCCGGACGAATCCGGGGCCCCTTCCGCGCGCACTGCGGTCACTTCCTGCGGCGAGCCGTCTCGTACAGGACGATTCCGGCCGCGACACCGGCGTTCAGCGACTCCGCGCCACCGGGCATCGAGATGCGCACCCGGTAGTCGCAGGTCTCACCGACGAGGCGGCCCAGGCCCTTGCCCTCGCCGCCGATGACGATGACGACGGGGCCGCCGAGCTGCTCCAGGTCCTCGACCTTGTGCTCGCCGTCGGCGGCGAGGCCGACGATCGTGATGCCGGCCTTCTTGTACTCCTCCAGTGCGCGCGTCAGGTTGGTGACGCGCGAGACGGGGGTGCGGGCGGCCGTACCGGCGGAGGACTTCCACGCTCCGGCGGTCATGCCGGCGGCGCGGCGCTCGGGGACGACGACGCCGTGGCCGCCGAAGGCGGACACCGAGCGGACGATGGCGCCGAGGTTGCGCGGGTCGGTCACGCCGTCGAGCGCGACGATCATCGGCTCCTCGTGCTTGTCGTGCGCGGCGTCGACGAGGTCCTGCGGGTGCGCGTACTCGTACGGCGGGACCTGGAGGACGACGCCCTGGTGGTTGAGGCCGTTGGTCATCCGGTCCAGCTCGGGGCGCGGCGCCTCCATCAGGTTGATCTTGCCGCGCTCGCCGGCGAGCTGGAGGATCTCGCGGACCCGCTCGTCGTTGTCGATGTACTGCTGCACGTAGAGGGTGATGGCGGGCACGCCGTCGCGCAGCGCCTCGTACACCGGGTTGCGGCCGACGACCATCTCCGAGGTGCCCTTGACGCCGCCGCGGCGGGGTGCGGGGCGGCGCGCCTGGGCGTGCTTGGCCTTGGCGGTGGCGAGACGGTTCGCCTTGTGCTTCTTGCGGTCCTCGGCCTTCGGGGTCGGGCCCCTGCCCTCAAGGCCCTTGCGCCGCTGGCCGCCGCTGCCGACCTGCATGCCCTTCTTGTTGGTCGTGCGGCGGTTCCTGCGTTGGCTGTTGCCGGCCATGACTACCTGTTTCCTTGTGGATACGGCGACCCACATGGCGATGCAGATCGTCTCGTTGCGTACATCTCGTTGCGTAAATGAAGTGTGCCGCCCGGGGTCCCGGGCGGCACATCGGAAGGCCCTGCGAAGGCCCGGCGCTCAAGCCCTACCGGGGCCCGAGCGTCCACCTCGGTCCGGACGGACTGTCCTCGACGACCAGTCCGGACTGCTGGAGCTGGTCGCGGATCGCGTCGGCCGCCGCCCAGTCCTTGCGCTCGCGCGCGGACTGCCGCTGGTCGAGCACGAGGCGTACGAGGGTGTCGACGACCCCGTGCAGGTCCTCTCCCCGGTCGGACTCGCCGGCCCAGTGCGGGTCGAGCGGGTCGAGACCCAGTACTCCGAGCATCGCACGGACCTCTGCGAGGCGTGCCACCGCGGCTTCCTTGTCGTCCGCGGCGAGCGCGGAGTTCCCCTGCCGGACGGTGGTGTGGATGATCGCGAGGGCCTGCGGGACACCGAGGTCGTCGTCCATGGCCTCGGCGAACGCGGGCGGCACGTCGGCGGCGGGCTCGACCGGCCCCGCCTTCTCGACGACCCGCTGGACGAAGCCCTCGATGCGTGCGAACGCGGACTCCGCCTCGCGCAGGGCGCCCTCGCTGTACTCGATGGCGGAGCGGTAGTGCGGCGTACCGAGGTAGTAGCGCAGCACGATCGGCCGCCACTTCTTGACCATGTCGCTGACCAGGACGGAGTTGCCGAGGGATTTCGACATCTTCTCGTTGGCCATGGTGACCCAGTGGTTGTGCACCCAGAAGTTCGCGAAGTCGTCGCCGAACGCCTTGGCCTGGGCGATCTCGTTCTCGTGGTGCGGAAAGATCAGGTCGATGCCGCCGCCGTGGATGTCGAAGGCGGTGCCGAGGTACTTGTGCGCCATGGCCGAGCACTCCAGGTGCCAGCCGGGCCGGCCGCGGCCCCACGGCGAGTCCCAGGAGGGCTCGCCCGGCTTGACGGCCTTCCACATGGCGAAGTCGCGGGAGTCGCGCTTGCCGGTGATGCCGGCCTCCGGGGGCTGGCGCAGCCCTTCGAGCTCCTGGTTGGAGAGCTGGAGGTAGTCGTCGTAGGAGCGGACGTCGAAGTAGACACTGCCGTCGGCCTCGTACGCGTGACCGCGCTCGATGAGGCCCAGCATCATCTCGACCATCTCGGTGATGTGGCCGGTGGCGCGGGGCTCGTAGGTGGGCGGGAGGCAGCCGAGGGCGGTGTAGCCGTCGTTGAAGACGCGCTCGTTCTCGTACCCGATGGACCACCACGGGCGGTCCTGCTCGGCGGACTTGGCGATGATCTTGTCGTCGATGTCGGTGACGTTGCGGATGAAGGTCACGTCGTAGCCGCGGTACGCGAACCACCGGCGCATGATGTCGAAGTTCAGCCCCGACCTGATGTGCCCGATGTGCGGGGCGGCCTGCACGGTCGCGCCACACAGGTAGATCGAGACACAGCCCGGGACGAGCGGGGTGAAGTCACGCGTCTGCCGGGCGCTGGTGTCGTACAGGCGAATAGTCACGCCACAAGGGTACTGAGTGTTTCACGTGAAACGGCCCGTCCCCGCCCCGCCGTATCCGGGCGGGGACGGGCCCGGCCGGTGCCTCAGATGTTGCCGACCACCTTGCGGGCGCGGACGCGGACGACGACGCGCTGGGTGTCGTTCACGGACGCCGGGTTGAACTCGGCGTACTTCTTGCCCGTGTACTTCAGGGCCAGCTCGTCGATGAGTTCCTGGCCGCCGTCGGTGGTCATCTCGGCGGTGCCGCGGATCTCGGCGTACGAGTAGGGGGCGTCGAAGGGCTGGAGGAGGACGGTGACCCGCGGGTCACGCCGCAGGTTCTTCTCCTTGCGGCGTCCGACCGTGGTCGAGAACAGCACGTCGTCGCCGTCGCGCTTCACCCATACCGGGGAGACCTGGGGGCTGCCGTCGGGCTGGATGGTGGCGACCGAGATGAAGACGGGGGTGTCGAGGAGTTCCTTGAGGTTGTCGCTGAGTGCGGCAGACACGGGATGCGGATCCTTCCGGGGGGAACGGTGGACTTCTACCTCTACCCCGCCGCCCGCCCGTCACGGCGCAGGCACCCCGCGAGAAGTGCCCCCGCGAGGGGTACGGAAGCCAGCCCGCCCCACAGGAGTAGGCCTCCTTCCCCCAGCAGCGCACCCGTCGCCGCACTTCCCACCAGCACCACCAGCCCGGACACCGACGACAGCGCGCCCATCGCCAGCCCGAGGTGCCGGTCGTCCACCAGGTCCGGTACCAGGGCCCGCGCGGCCGGCACCAGCAGCATCTGCCCGAGGGTGATCGCCACGACGAGGAACGCCCCCGGCAGCAGCCCGGCCGCCCCGCCCAGGTGCAGCGGTACGCAGACGGCCACCCCAAGGAACCCGGCCGCCACCACCAGCAGCCCCGCGACCAGCGCCGTCCGCAGCCCGAGCCGGCGCCCGGCCCATCGCGTCACCGGCAGCTGTACGCACACCACCAGCAGCGACGACAGCGCGAACAGCCAGCCCAGCGCGGCCTGGGAGCCCGTCGTCCGCTCCACCTCGGCGGGCAGCGACAGGTAGAGCTGGTTGTAGGCGACCAGGTAGCAGCTGTACGCCAGGCACACCAGCACGAACCCGGGGCTGCGCACCAGCGCCCGCACCCCGCCTCCGCGGCGCTCCCGGGCGTGCGCGGCCGGCCGCGCGGGCATCAGCCGCCAGTGCCCCGCAAGTACGGCCACGAAGACGGCGGCACCCGCGAGGCAGGCCGCCCGGAACCCGCTGAACAGAAGCAACGACCCGAGCAGCGGTCCGACGAACGCCCCGGCCTGCCCCGCCGCCGAGAACACCGCCAGCACCTGGGTGCGGGGCGTCCCGTCCTCCTGCTCGAACCGCACGGCCTCCCGCGCGGTCTCCGACTCCACGGCCGGTGAGAAGAGTGCCGCCGCGAACCCGATGAGCAGCACGGCCGCGACGACGGTTCCCGTGCTGCCCGCGAACGCGAGCCACACGAACCCTGCGATCCGCAGCACGCACCCGGCAAGCACCACGGGCCGCGGCCCGAACCGGTCGGTCAGTGCCCCGCCCACCACGAACAGGCCCTGCTGGCTGAACGTCCGCAGCCCGAGCACGAGCCCGACCGTCCACCCGGCCATCCCGAGACCGGTCCCGAGGTGCTGGGCGAGGTACGGCAGGACGGCGAAGAACCCGACGTTGAAGGCGAGCTGGGTCCCGACGAGCAGCCGGAGGTAGGAGGGCAGCGCCCGTATCTCGGTGAGGGCCCGCCACCGCGAGGCGGCGACAGCCGCCTTGTCGGGGCGGCGCTCGGCCTGGGGAGGGCGCGCGGGGCGCGCCCCGGCCGCCGTGTCCGGAGCACCAGGTGACCTGTCCGGGCGGAGGGCTCCCTGCGATCCGTCGGGGCCCGGAGCACCCTGCGCCCCGTCGGGGCCCCGAGGCGCCTGCGGCGCGTCAGGGCCCGGAGCCGTCGGCGACCCGTCCCGGCCGGGGGCCGTCGACTGCCCCCGCCGGTCCGTCGCGCGTCCTCTCATGTCCGTGCCCCTACCGCGACGGGCGCCCCGTCGGCGCGTGCCGCCGATCCCGTCACCCTGTCCACAGGTGTGGACGTCTCAGCCGCTTCCCTGCGGGCTCCGCGTGGCCCGCGGCCCCGTGCTCCGGCCCCGACCGCGGCCCACAGCACGGCCACCACGCCGCACAGCACCAGCGCCCCCGCGGGTGCGAGCACCGACCAGGGTGCCCGTTCGGCGTAGGGCATGTTCTCCGACAGCATGCGGCCCCATTCCGGGGCGGGCGGGCCCGCGCCCAGGCCGAGGAAGCCCAGCGAGGCGAGGTGCAGGGCGATCGCGGGGATGCGCAGCACCGCGTGGTGCAGCACCGGCGGCAGCACTCCCGGCAGTACGTGCCGCCGCAGTATCCGTCGGCGGCCCGCGCCCATCGAGAGGGCCACCGCCACGTGCGGTGCGGCCCGTTCCTGTTCGTACAGCGCCCGGGTGTGCGCGGCCAGCGGCGCCCAGGCGACGGCCGCGACGGCCAGCGCGGCCGCCCCCGCGCCCGGTCCGGCGACGCCCGCCACCAGCAGCCCCGCGACGATCGCCGGCAGCGCGTTGGCCGTCTCGGTGAGTCCGGTCGCGCCGGGCAGCAGTCCCACCAGGACTCCCACCACGAGCGTCAGCGCGCTCACCGCGACCGCGGTGAGTACGGTGCGCCCCGCACCGTGGCCCAGCCGGGCCAGCGTGTCCCGGCCCAGCGAGTCCGTGCCGAGGGGGTGCGCGGCACTCGGCCCGCCGAGCCGTACCGCCGCGTCGATGCCGTACGGGTCCCGCAGCAGCCCGGCCACCACCACACCGACGAAGGCCAGGGTCAGCAGCACTGCCGCCCACCGCAGCCCGCGGCCGGTCGTCAGCCGTGGCCGTACGAGCGGGGGCAGCGCCCGGTCCCGCAGGGCGGGCCCCACGAGGGCGCGCCCGAGTCCTCGGACCGCCAGTCCCGCCAGCGCGCCCAGGAGCAGCAGCACCAGCACCGACGACTGGAGCACCGGCAGGTCCTGGGCGAGCGCGGCGCCCAGCGCCGTGCCGCCGAGGCCGGGGATGGCGAACAGCGTCTCGACCGCGACCGCGCCGCCCGTGAGCCCGACGAGCACGAAACCGAACTGCGGCAGCACTCCCGGCACCGAGCGCCGCAGGGCGTGCCGCGCCACCCGGCTGCCCGGGATGCCGCCCGCCACTGCCGCCTTCGCCCACGGTTCCGCGAAGGCGGCGGGCAGCGCGTCGTCGAGGAGCCGTCCGAGCAGCGCCCCCGCCGGGACGCCCATCGCCGCGGCGGGCAGCACGACTGCGCCGAAGGTCCCCCAGCCCACGGCCGGGAACCACCTCAGCTGTACGGCGAAGAAGATCGCGAGCAGCGCGGCCAGCAGAAACTCCGGCAGCGCGGCCAGCGCCGCGCCCACGACGCCGGCTCGGGCGCCCCGGCCCATGAGCCGCCGCCGCGCGCCGAGCCGCAGCACCGGGAGGCAGAGCAGTCCCGCTACCAGCACGGCCACCAGCAGCGAGCAGGCCATCAGGGTCAGTGACACGCCGAGCGCCGCCGTCACGTCCGGGCCCACGGGCATGCCCGACACCCACGACGTGCCGAAGTCGCCTCGCAGGGCCCCGCCCAGCCAGCCGCCCAGTACGTGCGCCGGGCCGCCGTCGAGGCCGGTCTCGGCACGGATGGCCGCCAGCGTCCCGGGGGTGGCCGGACGGTCGGCGTAGCGGGCGTGCAGGATCGTCAGCGCGGGATCGTTCCTGGTCAGCCAGGGCAGCAGGCCGACGAGCAGCACCACGGCCAGAAGGGCTGCGGCACGTCCGGCGAGAGCGCGCAGTCTCATCCGATACGGGTGTCGGCGGTGATCAGCGTTCGTTCCATCGGGTCGAGCGAGACGCCTTCGACACCCTCGCGGACTCCCTGGACGAAGCGTTCGTGCACCAGCGGAATCACCGCGTCGGTGCCCAGCACCTTGGCCTCGGCGGCCATTTCGGCCTGCTGGCGCTCGGGGGTGTCCATGGCGCCGACGGTCTTCGCGACCGCCGCGTCCACGTCCTTGTCGCAGAGCTGCGAGAGGTTGAAGGACCCGGCGCAGGTGAAGTCACTGCTCAGGTACGAGGAGGGGTCACCGGTGTCGAGGAGGGTGTTGCGCGGCAGGATGAACGCGTCGAATTTTCCGTCCAGCGCGTCGGCCTCCATCCGCGCGTAGTCCCGCACCACCTGCCGGACCTTGAATCCGGCCTTCTCCAGCTGCTGCTGGACGGCGGTGGCGACCTCGGGCAGCTCGGGCCGGTTGGTGTAGGTGCCGAGGACGATCTCCCCTGCCGCCGCGGCCTTCTCCTTCGGGGCGGCGGCGGCGCGCCCCTCCACCGGCACCCGCTGCTTCGCCGCCCAGGCCACCCCCGGCCCGAAGAGACCCTGAGCGGTGTCCGCGCGGCCCTCGTAGACGCCTTCGACCAGGGCTTTGCTGTCGGTGGCGGCCCGGACGGAGGCCCGCAGCCCGGCGTCGGTGAAGGTGCCCTTCTCCGTGTTCAGGTAGAGGCTGTTGGTGCGCGCGGTCGGCACCTCGCGGGCTTGTCCCTCCGCCAGGAGCGAGACCTGCGAGACGGGTACGGACTCGGCGATGTCGGTCTGTCCGGCGCGCAGCGCGTTCGCCCGAGCCTTGCCGTCCGCCACGAACTTCACGTCGATGCCGGGGGCCTTGGCCTTGCTGCCCCAGTAGGAGTCGTTCCTGGTCAGGGTGGCACTGACGGCCCCGTTGAGCTTGCTGAGGGTGTACGGGCCGGTGGCGTGGCCGACCAGGTCGACCTTGCCGCCCGCCTTGTAGGCGCCCTCCGAGAAGATCGAGAGCGAGGGGTTGGCCAGGCGTTGGGGCAGCAGCGGATCGGGTTTCTTCGTGGTGATGCGTACGGTCTGCGGGCTCTGCGCGGTCGCGCCGATGTCGGTGTCGCTCAGGACGCGCGGCTTGGGCGACGCCTTCTCGGCGGCGTCCAGGGCGCGGACGACGGCCTGCGCGTCGAGCTGCTTGCCGTCCTGGAAGACGGCCTTGCGGAGGGTGAACGTCCACGCCCTGTCGCCGTCCGGCCTCCACTCGGTGGCGAGCGCGGGCAGGGCCTCGCCGTTCTTGCCTAGCGTGGTCAGGCCCTCGGCGACCGCGAGGCGGCTGAGGGTCACCGCGTCGTCGCCGAACGGGGACATGGCCTGGGCGGGCGGGAAGGCGAGCGCCACCCGGACCCTGCCGCCGTCGCCGCCCGCCGAGGATGCCCCGGAGTCAGTGCCTCCGGCGCACGCGGTGACGGTCAGGGCGAGGGCGGCGGCCGTCGCTGCGAGGGGCAGCGCACGCGGCAGGGCACGACGTATCGAGGACATGGCACGACCCTACATGAAAATGATTGTCACTTGACAGTGGCCACCGGCAGTTCGAAGTGGACGATGCCCTGGCCACCGCCGGGCAGCTTCCGCTCGTCACAGACCTCGACCGCGAGCGATCGCCAGAAGGGCTCGGCGCCCGGCACAACCGGATCGGTGTGCAGATAGGCCGTCTCGTACCCACCGACCTTGCTGACAAAGTCGCACAATTCGCTCACGATCGCCCGCGCGAGACCGTGCCGCCGGTGCTCCGGGCGGACGTAGATGCGGCAGAGCTGAGCGGTGGTTCCGGATGGGAAACGGGCGGCCACCCATTCCGGATTGGGCGGCGCGGCCGGCCCCTGGTCGCGAACCGCGCCGGTGGCGACGATCTCGCCCGCCGCGTCCTCCACGACCAGCAGCGTGCGCCGTTCGGGCCGCAGATAGGCCCCGTCGAGATCGATGATGTCCGCGTGCCAGCGGGGTACGTAACCGGACTTCAGGTCGCGGTAGACGGTGTCCAGCATGACGGCCCGCGCCCCGCCGACGTCCTCGGCGGTCGCGGTCCGCAGCACGTAACCCCCGGGGAGGGGAGGGGAGGAGGCCCGGCCCCCAGCGGCCCCGGGGGCATCCGTCGTCACCGTCACCACACGCCTCCGATCCTGCCGCACCACCTGCCGTACCAGCGTACGTGCAAGCGATGCGCAAGAAAGGAGCGAGGGGGTTCGGTCCGCCTGCCGCAGAACGGTTCCCGCAGGTCAGGCCCGGTACACCAGAGCGGTGGCGATCGCCGCCAGCCCTTCGGCGCGGCCGGTGAGCCCCAGTCCGTCGCTGGTCGTCCCGGACACCGACACCGGCGCCCCCACGGCCGCGCTCAGCACCTTCTGCGCCTCGTCGCGACGCTTGCCGATCTTCGGCCGCACGCCGACGACCTGCACGGCCACGTTCCCGATCTCGAACCCCTCGGCCCTGACGATCCGGGCGGCCTCGGTCAGCAGCGTCACCCCGGAAGCCCCGGCCCACTCGGGCCGGCCCGTACCGAAGTGCGCGCCGAGGTCGCCGACCCCGGCCGCCGAGAACAGCGCGTCGCACGCCGCGTGCGCCACCACGTCCGCGTCCGAGTGCCCGGCCAGCCCGAACTCCTCGTTCTCCCAGTGCAGTCCGGCACACCACAGTGCGCGCCCGCGCTCGAAGGCGTGGATGTCCGTGCCGATCCCGACGAGCGGGATCACCGGCCGCCCGGACCCGGGGGCGTTCCCCGGCCCGTTCCCAGAAGCCGGCATGTCCTCAGAAGCCATCGTTGGCCCTCCTCCGTGCGAGTACCGCCTCGGCCAGCACCAGGTCCAGCGGCCGGGTCACCTTGAACGCCTCCTCGTGTCCGGGCACCACGACGACCGGCTCCCCGAGCCGTTCGACCATGCCGGCGCAGTCCGTCGCGCCCTCACCGCTCGCCGGTACGGTCTCGTGCGCCCGTACGAGGATGGCCCGGTCGAAGCCCTGCGGCGTCTGGACCGCCCGCAGCAGCGCCCGCTCGGGCGTCGCCACGACAGGTTCCGGCTGTCCGTCGGTACGCGGCTCGACCTGCTTGACCGTGTCGGCCAGGGGCAGCGCCGGGACCACGGCCGGCGCCCCGTCGCGCACCGCCTCCACCACCGCGTCGACGGTGTCCACCGGCACCAGCGGACGCGCGGCGTCGTGCACCAGCACGACGGAGACGTCCTCCGGCAGCGCGTCGAGCCCGAGCTTCACGGACTGCTGACGGGTCTCTCCCCCGGGCACCACCACGACCTCGGTGCGCTCGGGCATCGCGTGCTCGTACTCGTCGAGCAGGGCCCTGACCTCGGCCGCCCCGTCAGCGGGGGCCACCACGACAACCAGCGACACGGCCCGGGATGCGGCCATCGCCCGTACCGCGTGGATCAGCATCGGAGTTCCGTTGAGCGCACGCAGCGCCTTGGGCGCTCCGGGCCCCAGACGCACCCCGCGCCCCGCCGCCGGAATCACCGCGGCCGTACGCAACCTTGCTTCGTCTGTCATCGACTACTCCGGAGGTTTGTCGCCTCGCCCCACATGGGTATGGCCTCAGCGGCGCCGCGTGCGGCTCCGCCGACCGGTGCCCTTCCGTGACGACCGGCCAGGAGGAGACGCACAGGCTTGGAAAATGATCTTCAAGGACAAAAAAATGATGCCGCGGTCTCCACCGGCGGACTGCGGACACAGTCAACCGACGGACACCGCGGCATCACAACAAATCAACGCACACACCGGGTGACCGGCATGTGGAGTTACGACGCGAGAACCTCGTCCAGCAGGGCCTCGGCCTTGTCCTCATTGGTGTTCTCCGCGAGGGCCAGCTCGCTCACCAGAATCTGGCGCGCCTTGGCGAGCATGCGCTTCTCGCCGGCGGAGAGACCGCGCTCGCGCTCACGACGCCACAGGTCACGCACCACTTCGGCGACCTTGATGACGTCGCCCGAAGCGAGCTTCTCCAGATTTGCCTTGTAACGACGAGACCAGTTCGTCGGCTCTTCTGCGTACGGTGCGCGCAGCACCTCGAAGACCCGGTCCAACCCGTCCTGTCCAACCACATCGCGTACGCCGACGAACTCCGCATTGTCCGCCGGTACACGAACCGTCAAGTCGCCCTGGGCGACCTTGAGCACCAAGTAGGTCTTGTCCACGCCTTTGATCTGGCGAGTCTCAATGGCCTCGATCAGCGCGGCCCCGTGATGGGGATAGACCACGGTGTCGCCAACCTTGAACGTCATGTGACAGGTACCCCTTCCGTGGCTATCCAGAGTAACACGGAAACCGCTTCTTCTGAATGGCGTTTCCGCAGGTCAGGGCGTATCTCGGGGCTTGACAACAGCGCCAGGAACGTGCTGCGAAGGGCTTGCGGAAGGCGGTATTCGCAGGTGGGAGCGGCTGTACGGGCGCACAGAAACGCGTACGTTACACGCACCACAGAGAGCCGAAGAGGGGCCGAAAGTCCCGGTATGCCGGGTTCGGTGAGGGGCGCTTCGTCTACTCCGTTCGGAGATCGCTCACCCGTACGGAGGCAATCTGCAATTGATCAACGGTCCGGTTCGATCAATTGCCGACGGCGGTTCGCATTCCCCCGGCAATATCCCCTCGGCCCGCCCATGCGGCCCCGGGAACCCCGCCGCTGAACCAATCACTTCAGGACATTGAACGGCGTACGAAATCGAGACTGAACGGTTCCGGGCGGGCGCACCGGCGCGCCCGGCGGGGCGCACTGTCGTACCGACGGCGCGCAGGTGGCGCGCACGGGCCGGGCAGCCCGGGGGACGGCGGTCGGGGGCGGGTCGGGTGCGGGCACGGGTCAGCGGCTCGGTAACCTGAGCGCGCATCACGCATGAAGCCCGCCCGTCCGTTACGTCCTAGGAGTTGCCGCCGCCGTGCGCAGCCTTCGACGCGGCGCTCTCGCCGCTACCGCCCTCGCGTTCTCGATCGCCTCGCTCGCCGCATGCGGCGCGGGCAACGACGCCCAGACGCTCTCCGTCAAACCGGACAACGCCGCGATCTCCGTGGACAACGGCAAGATCAAGATCCAGAACGCCGTGGTGATCACTCAGCCGCGCGACAAGGACAAGGGCAACGCCGTCGGCGAGGGCCCCGCGGTCGTCTCCGCGACGGTCTTCAACGACGGCGACAAGCCGCAGACCCTCGACGCGATCAAACTCGGCAGCCCCAGCGCCGACGTGAAGCTGACCCCGGCCAAGGGCAGCACCGGCAAGGTCACCGTGCCGGCCGGCGGCTCCGTGATCATCGGCGGTAAGGACAACGTCTCCGCGGTCATCGAGAACGGCCGTGAGTCCGCGCAGAACGGCAACGCCCAGCCCGTCACGTTCTCCTTCAGCGAGACCGGCGACGTGACGCTGCGCGCCTTCGTCGTCCCCGCGCACGACCACTTCGAGGGCTTCGGCCCCGACAAGGTCCCGGCGACGCCCACCGCCTCCCCCACCGGCTCGCCGACCGGCACCCCGACCGGAACCCCCGGCAGCACCCCGGGCTCGGAGACGGGAAGCCCGGCGAACACGACGCCCACGCCCCCGGCGGGCTCGGCCACGCAGACCGCGGCGCGCTGACGCACGACGCGGACAGACGGGAGGGCCCCGCCGGCGGTTGCCGGCGGGGCCCTCCCGTCTGTCGTACGCCACCGGCCGGGACCGGCCGGGACCGGCCGGGCGAGGGTCCGGTTTACGGCTCGAACTTGTAACCCAGCCCGCGCACCGTGACCAGGTAGCGCGGCGCGCCCGGGTCGGGTTCGATCTTGGCGCGCAGGCGCTTGACGTGAACGTCGAGGGTCTTGGTGTCGCCGACGTAGTCCGCGCCCCAGACGCGGTCGATGAGCTGCATGCGCGTCAGCACGCGGCCGGCGTTGCGCAGCAGCATCTCCAGCAGGTCGAACTCCTTGAGCGGGAGGTCGATCTTGGCTCCGGCGACGGTGACGACGTGGCGGTCCACGTCCATCCGTACCGGGCCGGCCTCCAGGGCCGCCGGAGTGACTTCCTCCGGTTCGCCGCGACGGCGCAGCACCGCCCTGATGCGGGCTATCAGCTCGCGGGAGGAGAAGGGCTTGGTGACGTAGTCGTCGGCACCTATCTCCAGGCCGACGACCTTGTCGATCTCGCTGTCCTTGGCGGTCACCATGATGACCGGCACGTTGGAGCGCACGCGCAGCTGGCGGCAGACCTCCGTGCCGGGCAGGCCGGGGAGCATCAGGTCGAGCAGGACCAGGTCGGCGCCGTTGCGCTCGAACTCGTCGAGCCCGTCGGGGCCGGTGGCCGCGACAGCGACTTCGAAGCCCTCCTTGCGGAGCATGTAGGACAGGACGTCGCTGAAGGATTCCTCGTCCTCGACGACGAGCACTCGGGTCACGGAAGGACCTCCGGGGCAGGGGCGTTCTCACGGATGGGGGTCTTGGGCTCGTACGTCGCGGCCGCGTACGGCTCGTGCCTACGCGGGGCGCTGGACGTGCTGAAGGTACGGAAGGTGTTGGCGGTGCCGGGCGCGCTGTCGCTCCCGTGCGCCCTGTCGGTGTCCTGCGCGCTGTCGGTGTCGTGCGCGTGGGAGGTACGGGACGTGCTGTCGCCGTCGTGCGCGCCGGGGGCACGGGTGGTGCTGTCGTCGGCCGGGGTCTCGGCGTCGTCGTCGAACCCCTCGACCGCGTCGGCGTCGTCGGGGCCGACGAGCGGGCGGCCCGGAGTGTGCTCGACCCTGGACTCGCGGACGGAGCCCGCTTCGGGCAGCCGCAGGGTGAAGGTGGAGCCCTGTCCCTCGGAACTCCACACGGTGACCTCGCCGCCGTGCGAGGCGGCCACGTGCTTGACGATGGCCAGGCCCAGGCCGGTGCCGCCGGTGGCGCGGGAGCGGGCCGGGTCGACGCGGTAGAACCGCTCGAAGACGCGGTCGCGGTCCCGTTCGGAGATGCCGATGCCCTGGTCGGTCACCGCTATCTCTATGAGGTCGCCACCGGGGGCGGGCACCCGGCGGGCCGCGATGCCGACGCGGGTGCCGGAGGAGCTGTAGTTGACGGCGTTCTCGACGAGGTTGCCGAGGGCGGCCGCGAGCTGGCCGCGGTTGCCCCAGACGTGCAGTCCTGAGGTGCCGCCCGCCGCCATGGTGATCTGTTTGGAAGTGGCTGTCTGCCGGCTGCGGTCTATGGCCTCGGCGACCAGTTCGTCCACCCGTACCGGTTCCGAGTCCTCCAGCCGGTCGTCGTTCTGCACCCGGGAGAGGTCGATGATCTCCTGGACGAGCGAGGTGAGCCGGGTCGCCTCGATCTGCATGCGGCCGGCGAAGCGGGTGACCGCCTCGGGGTCGTCGGAGGCGTCCATGACCGCTTCCGAGAGCAGCGAGAGCGCCCCCACCGGGGTCTTGAGCTCGTGGCTCACATTGGCGACGAAGTCGCGCCGCACGGCTTCGATGCGGCGCGCCTCGGTCAGGTCCTCCACCAGCAGGAGCACCAGCCGGGAGCCGAGCGGGGCGACCCGCGCGGACACCGCCAGCGCCTCGCCCCGGCCGGTCCCGCGACGCGGCAGGTCCAGCTCGACCTGTCGTATCTCCCCGTCTCGCCGGGTGTCGCGCGCCATGTGCATCATGGGTTCGACCGCCAGTTTCCCGCCCCGGACCAGTCCCAGGGCGTACGCCGCGGAGCTGGCCTTGACCACGTTGTCGCTCTCGTCGAGCACGACCGCGGAGGAGCGGAGCACGGACAGGACGGTGTCCACGCCCGGCGGCAGGGTGGCGTTCGCCTCGGGCCGTACGGAGGAGCGGGTGGGTCGCTTCTGCTCGCGTTCGCTCCAGCGGAACGCCAGCATGGCGATGACGCCGGTGCACAGTCCGGCCATCGCTGCTGCTGCGGCGACTGCCGCGTTCACGTCCATGTGCCCAAGGTTATGCCTGGTCACTGACACAGACTCGGGCGAATGGGTGCCGGCTGATTCGTTCGTCGCCCAGAGTTCACCGAGGGGATGGGGTCGGTTCACTTCGTCGGCCGGAACCGGACGCGTCGCGGACGGATGGTGGGAACGTGGGGACCGGAGCCCCGCCAGACCCCGGCCGTACCCCGGAATCACGCTGCATCAGTGAAGTCAGGAAGTAGGGAACCCCATGCGGGACGCGTACCACGAAGAACTCGACTCGATCGGCGAGGCGCTGGTCGAGATGGCGCGGCTGGTCGGTTCGGCCATAGGGCGCGCCACCACGGCCATGCTCGACGCCGACCTCAAGCTCGCCGAGAGTGTCATCGCCGGCGACCAGAAGGTCGACGAGCTCCAGCACGACCTGGAGGCCCGCGCGATAGCCCTGCTGGCCCGCCAGCAGCCGGTCGCCACCGATCTGCGCATCGTCGTCACCTCGCTGCGGATGAGCGCGGACCTGGAGCGCTCCGGCGACCTGGCCCAGCACGTCGCGAAGCTGGCCCGGCTGCGCTTCCCCAACACCGCCGTGCCGAACGACCTGCACGCCACCATCCTGGAGATGGGGCAGCTCGCCCAGCGCCTGATGGCGAAGTCGGCTGAGGTCATCATCACCAAGGACGTCGACCTGGCCCTCCAGCTGGAGCAGGACGACGACGAGATGGACCTTCTTCACCGCACGCTCTTCACCCATCTGATGGACGACCGCTGGAAGCACGGCATCGAGACCGCCGTCGACGTCACCCTGCTCGGCCGGTACTACGAGCGTTTCGCGGACCACGCGGTCTCGGTCGCCAAGCGTGTCGTGTACCTGGTCACGGGCGAGCACGCGGACGAGGTCCAGGCGGCACAGGAGAACGGCGCACAGGCCTGACCCCGGCCCGCCCTTCGCACTCCCCTTGCCCTCCCGTGCTTCCGCGCGCTGTTGATGCGCCCGCGGGATGGGCATGGAATGGGTGGGGCAACGCATCGCGCTGCCTTACGGCGTGCCTTCGAGGAGGACCCATGGCCGACACCCCGAACACCGAAACCCCGCAGGAAACCCGGGACGTGACGTTCCTGCCCGTCCTCGGCGCCTGCGGCTGCGGCTCCGGCTGCAGCTGCGGCTGCCAGTCCGGCGGCTCCTGCCAGTGCGGCGGCGGCTGCGGCTGACCGCGCGCGTCACGCACGACGAGGGACCCGGCCAGTGCCTCGGCCGGGTCCCTCGTCGTACGGGGGCGGTGAACGCCGCTACTTCTTCTTGCCCTGGGTCTTGCGGGGAATTTCGGTGACCAGGGTTTTCGCAGGTAGGGACGCCGATCGGCTGCGGGTGAGTAGGTGCTGTCGGTCGTCATCGGGTGCCCTTGAGCAACCTCGGACGGCCCGGAGACGGCCCAGGAACGGCCCGACTGTCGCTTGCCGCGCAGTTCGCTACCTACCGATGGGGACCTCGTACACGATCTCGCACAGCGCAGCGGGAAGGACGATGTCCGCCGTCTCCACCGGCTGTGCCTGGTCGCTGTAGTACGTCCGCTTGATGTGCGTTACCAGGGCTGCCTTCTGAATGCCCAGGAGTGATGCTTCCTCGGCGGTCGCCAACCGCGGCTCCGGCTGCTCCACCGCATGGCTGACCGTGATGCCGATCTCCGCCATGCGATTGACCACGCCCGTTCCGGCGTACGGCCCGCCCTCGGGAAGGACAACAAGGGTGCCGGCGGTGAGGTCGTACGGCTCCCAGCTCGTGGAGAGCTGCACCGGCCTGCCGTCGGCGAGGAACTCGTACACGGTGCGGACGCACAGGTCACCTTCGCTGATGCCCAGGCGCGATGCGACGTCGGCCGGCGCCGGTACCTTCGCCTCGGTTCGACTCTCCCAGTCTCCCTGCTTGCCTACGGCCTTCATGTCCGCACGGAACGGGGAACCGTCCGGCTGCTCACGGGCGGAGGAACGGACCACGCGCACCCGCTTGCGGGGAGCGGCGACGTACGTACCTGATCCCGCGCGGCCTTCCAGCACGCCCTGGGAGATCAGTAGTTCCTGAGCCCGGCGCACCACGTTCTCGCCGACGCCGCACTCCTGGGCGATCTGGGCGCGCGAGGGAAGCCGATCCCCCGGCGTCCACTCATGCTCCGCGATGCGACGCCGGAGCTCATCGGCGATGCGGAGATAAGGCGGCTGCTCAGACATATGGAAAATCTAGTCCACTAGCTCTAATCTGGTTAACTAGCTTTACTCAAAGTGAACGACGGGTGACGGGGGCTGTGCTGTGCCTGCTTTCGAAGCCAAGGCCAGAGGCATCGCAGCGCGGTTGTCCGCCGTCGGACTCGTTCCTCGTGTGGAGCGGCGCGCCCACTTCATCGCGATCGAAGCGGAGGTGCCGGAATCGCTCACCGCAGAGTCATGGCGGGAGCTCTTGGCAGCGATGGCGGAGGCCGACCGATTCGGGCTCCTCGCCAACAGCGTGAACGGCCGCACGTTATGGGCCGCCGTACGAACCGCGACCCCCGCGACGGGTGACGTCCGGGGGCCTGGCCATCAGCGATAGGAGCTGGTCTACGTGTTCAACCGCATCCGTTGTCACCCCTCGGCGCCTGCTCAACCGGCATTAGCGCCTCACGACTACTTCGGGCACAAGCGGCTCACAAGTGCGGAGGTCGGCTGATGCCCTCTCGTCAGCAGCCGCGCGTCACGCGTACCGAGGTCGCCCGTTACCAGTCGATTTCTTGTCTGATCGGTACGCACCACGAGTGCACGCAGTCGGCCCAACCGGCAGCACCGGTCGGCATCCCCGTGGTCTACGAATCGTGCAGCTGCACCTGCCACCCCCTGACGACCGCCGATAGCAGCGACGGGACGGAGTCGCCGCGGTGAAGAGTTGGGCACCAGGTGGTGCGGCGGCCGGCCCCATCGAGATCACCTCTGCGAGCGTGCGGCGCGGCGATGTTGTCCAGATCGGAGGCCGCCCGTGCCGCGTGATCGACCTCATCCAACTCCCAGGCGGAGCTAAGCGCCTGCGCTTCGAGTCGGGCGAGACGCTCACCATGCACTCGCGGTCCCGGTTCGTAGCGCTTCGGGTGATGAAGCGCTGGTGATGAGACCAATGCCCTCTCGCCGTCACGTTATCGCCGACGACCTTCGAAGTCAGATCTTGACCGGCCGCATCAAGGCTGACGAATGCCTCCCCTCTGAGGCTCGCCTCGCTTCCCACTACGGAGTCAGCACGCCAACGCTGAGGAACGCTCTCGCGGTCCTGGAGAGCGAAGGACTCGTAGAGAAGATCCACGGCAAGGGCAACTTCGTCCGCTACCCGCGCCGAAGGATCACGTACCTCGGCGGCGGCCGACCACTCCAGATGAGCTCGTCGGACGAGTCGACGTTGCGCGTCAGCGTCCACGCCTCCAGCGTCCTGGCTCATGGGCAACTCGTCGGCCTCCTGGAGGTGCCGGCGAATAGCCCGCTCACCGAGTTCCTCTGCCTCGGCTACGAGGGCGATTCGCCGCACAGCTTGGCTCGTGTCTATGTCCCTGGCGACCTCGCTCCAGCCGACCTGCCCAACGGTCCGCTCTCTTGTGTAGGCGCCGTAGCGAGGTTGACGGCGCTCCGCCCACCGCTGGCCGAGATCCGTGAACGGGTCAACGCCCGCCCTCCCACACCCGAAGAGGCGGCGACCCTCCGGATCAGCCCGTCCTTGGCAGTGCTCGCGATCACCCGCGTCGGGGCTGACCACACAGGACGCGTCGTGGAGGCAGCGCTCCTGGTGCTCCCCGGCGATCGTGCCGACGTCCTCTTCACCACCCATCCCATAACCAGAGAGAAAGAGGCGGAGCGATGACCACCCAAAATGAGCTGAGGCTGCTCCCGTGGACAGGCCCTGAAGGAAAACCCTGCTATCTGAGCACCGACGACAGCGGGAGCCACATGTCCCGCCTGGCCGACACCACCGAAGCGGCACAGCTGGGCATGGCGGCCGAACTCCTGGAGCACGCGGCCGAAGTGCTCGCAGGCGGAGAGACAGAGTCGAACGAGCTGCATCAACTCGCGGTGAACATGAGCGGAGCTCTCCAGGACGCGCTGCGGGTGGCGATTAGCCGCGGCAACCGCCTTTCCTCAACGGTTGCATCAGATCGAGTGCAGAGCGCGGCTCCACTGCGGCAGACGCCCTTTGAATAACAGCGGGTCAGCGAACGGCAGAGGCGCCCCAGAGCCAGGCTGTGGCTCCCCTGCCGTCGCGTCAGACGATCACGCCCATGCACCCAGTCACGTGGAGCACGCGGCTCCGGAGGCCGCTACTGTCCCCCTGCAAGTTGCAGGTGACGGCGATGCTGACTGTGTGCGCCGCTCGGTGGGGCCGCGCATAGGCCGCGAATGTTAAGCCCCCTGATCTGTCGCCGGCCTAGGACGCCACAGTCTGCGGCCACAGGTGCAGCTGGGTGGCGTCATCGACGGTGGATCGAGTATTCGATGGCTGCGACAGCGATGCTCTAACGCTTTTCCCGATGGCCTTGGCCAGCAAGGGAGGAACGGCATTTCCAATCAGCCGAGCACCCTCTTCGCGATTCCCTAGAAATACGAATCTGTCAGGGAATGATTGAAGTCGCGCACCTTCTCGAAGTGTAATGCTTCGATGTTCCTCCGGATGGCCAAACCGGCCCCTCGTGAAGCTGTCAAATCGCGCAGTGATTGTGACCGATGGGTCATCCCACGAAAGACGCCCATAAGTATCGAGATGCCTATGGTTACCTTGATGGCATGCCAGTTGGAGATGTTTAGGTAGGTATTCCCTGCCCCCGCCAGGTGGGACATGCTTGATTCGTTCGATGTTGAGTGCGCTTAGTCGCGCCTCGCGATAGTGATTTGGAATGTCTGGGTGGCAGCTGCCATCCAACGGCGGAGACGGGAGGTCTCGGATCGCTTCTGCCACGGTACGGGGCTCACGGCATACGGGTTCAGGCCAAGAAAAGTCCACCCCTTGCGGCAGACCGACCAGAAAGGCGCGGCGACGCCTCTGTGGAACTCCGTAAGCTGCTGCATCGAGAATAGCTGCGTGAACCTGGAAGCCAAGCTCCTTGGCAGCGGTTTCAACTGCCTCAACAAGGTGCTTACCTCGAACGCTGCGGATTGCCGCGACGTTTTCCATGAGGAATGCGCGTGGTCGCATCTCGTCCAACCAGTTCAAGTACCGTAGGACCAGAAGATTTCTTGGATCTTCGCGGGCTCCACGCCCTTGCATAGAAAAGCCCTGGCAGGGGGGGCCTCCAGCGAGAAGATCGAGCTCGCCGCGCTTGATGCCGGCCAGCTTTAGAAGTGTCTTCCCGTCAGTTGCGGCGGCATCCAGTACTTCAGCTCTTCCAGCGAGATTCTTCCGGTGAGTATCCATCGCGACTTGATTGTTATCGAAGGCAAGTTTGACCGAAAAGCCAGCCTGCTCAAGGCCGAGAGAGAGGCCGCCCGCTCCCGCAAAAGCGTCGACAGCTGTCAATGTCACGGATTCAACACCCCCCCACGCCTGCGAATCCCTGGAATCAGAACCGAGAAACTGCTGCCTACGGGTTTATCCTGCACCTCGAAAAGTCCAACTTCGGAATCAACGTCCGGCATTCCATTGGCGATATGCTCACCGAACGCTTGCGCGGCCAGAGGAGGCACAGCGTTTCCGATTTGCTTGTATCGATCATCAAACGGGCCCACGAACTGCCAGTCCGCAGGAAAAGTTTGCAGGAGTCCCGCCTCTCGCGCGGTCATGCCCCGATCTTGCTCCGGATGCGCGAACCGACCGCAGCTAGGTGTCCTGCATCGAGCGGTAATGGTAGGAGCGGGCCCGGACCAGGCCAGACGTCCATAAACGTCTGTATAGCCGCCATGGGATCCCCGGGTTCGGTCCAAGCATTCGGGGCCCACGCCAGTCGGACGCGATCCTCCATCGTGAGGGACTTGGCGAAGGATTTCTAGCGTTGACGCACGGTGCCGAGATGTCACGTGCATCGGATCGCTTGGGTTCGCCTCACCGCTCGCTACGGGCGGGAGGTGCCCGATCCACTCCTTCACGGTCGAGTAGCTCCCAGGAGTGTTTCGAACTGCAGGGAAGGTCGGCCTCTGATGCAGGGAGGCCAGCACTACCGTACGGAAGCGCTCTTGGGGCACCCCGAGTTGAGCCATGTTCAGAATCTTTGCCCGCACCTGATAGCCGGCGCCCTCGAGCTTCACGCGCAGTTCAGCAAAAAGATCCCATGATCGCGCAGAAACGAGGTCTGCCACGTTCTCGATCATGATCACATCTGGACGTAGCGTTAGAGCCAGATCGCCAAAGACGCTGAACAGCTGGTTTCTGCCCTTACGATCCCCTCGAACCTTCACGTGAGATGAGAATCCCTGGCACGGGGGACCGCCAGTGAGGAGAAACTTCTTGCCTTGCGCCCTACCACGCACCCTGGCGGCCCAAGCGCTACGAAGACCCTCGTCCTGCAGCGTGAGCAGGTCGAGTTGCTCAGGCTGATGTCCGAGGTTTGCTGCGTAAGTGGCGTTGGCCCACTTGTCGTTGTCCGCAGCGTAAACCGGCACGAAACGGTCAGTTGCGGCAAGTCCGGCAGACATGCCTCCGCAACCGCTGAAGAGGTCGGCGTAGGCCCAGGCGGGTTGGGGCTGGTTCATGTCCTAGATCCTAGAAGCTCGGACTGACAATGCGGGTTTGGCTAGACAGCGTTCAGGCGAAGAGCTGGGAGAGATTTGCTCTAGGTTAAGCCCCCGGGCCCGCACTTCAGGCCGTCAGCAGCGTTCCAGTGGTGCCGTCCACGACTGAGCGTGATGTGACGCATCTAACCCCCGAGCGGCGGCACCCTACAAGGTGCTTATCCAGGACGCGATGACGGATGCCATCGCGTCAGGATCTGTCGGGTCAACAGCAATCACATCGACGGTGCACCCTCCGTTGATTCTGCCTAATCTTCTAACGCCCGGAGGGGCATTAAGGGCGGGTGCCACGAGAGCGCCTGCATCGGCAGAGAAGGCTCCGATGTGTGCAATCAGTTGATAGAGCTCATCTTCAGTTACCCGTTCGCCGGAAATGCGATACTTGGCATCTAGTAGCCCTATTTTGCCATGATGTTGCACGACGATGTCGGGATCGGCTCGCTTCGCTATCGCACTCGGTTCGCCATCCCTTGCATGAAAAATCTTGATACGTTGGGATTTGCCGTCAGTTACCGTAGCGGAGGCCGGGGCGACGCGATGGCAAGTTTCACGCACCGCCTCTTCGAATACCCGGTCGACGTTCACCCAGGCGCTAAAGGGTGCTTCCCCGTGCTGCTGTGAACGGAAAGGCACCCCAGAAAGTAGCGCTTCTGCAATACGCAATGACCTTAGAAGACTCTGATCTGCCTCGGATAGGTTCATCGGGAAGCTGGGTTGCGCATAGACCTCGGCTCCCGATAGGGCGTGAATACATTTCTGGATGCTCCTCCTTTCATCTGGGAAGTGACGCAAAAGACGCTCCGCGCGGATGCTGGCGGCTAGCAAGTATCGGTTTACGGGCGTGTCTTCAGTGAGTACGCGGGAGCGAGTTACGACGTGGTCTGTGCGGCCTTTTGCCCACAAATGCAGGACGGTTTCACGAACGGATATCCTTCCTCTCGGGCGATTGCTTTGGGAAGTAACTGTGACGTACTCCTTGCGCAAGCTTCCGAGTATCTCGCCCTCTAGGGTGCGCAGGAATTCTAGAGCTATTGCCACAATGGGTGCTACACGGTCGCCATGAGAAGATTTCTGGCTGTTCTGCTTTCGGCCGCTGGAAGAGATTGCCAGACAAGCGGCCACTGTCCCGGGAACTAGCTCGTCGATTGTTACCGAGAACTTGTCATTGAAGGCGATCGTGCCTGCGTAGGGGCCAATTTCCAGCTCTGCACCTAGACGTGTTCTACGAAGGGTTGCAACTCCTGAGCGGGCCCAAGGTAACTGCATGGCTTGCTCTACCGGCATGCCGATTTCGCTTTCCGTTAGCTGCAGCCGGCCGTACGTTCGTACTCTCATGACGGGCTCAGAGGCTCCCTTCTATGGCGTTGTTGTGGTGTCGCCACGAATAGCCCTGCTCGATCCTTTCAGGCTCAGGGTATACGGTGAGCCCGCCACGGCGTAGAAAGTATCGAAGGGATTCGTGCCACAGGTCATGCAAGTCCGCGACATTCCTTATGCCGACAAATAGCCCGTGGCCGAATGGGGCGTCAGCCGGCAGCCCCTTGAACCAGTCCAGTACCTGGATCTTGAGGGCCTCGTCCATGCCTGAGGTGTCAAGGATATATTCGAGGGCGTCCAGATCGCGAGGTACTTCAATCTGTCGCAGACGCCGCACCAAAGCGTCATCCATGTTGACAACACTGCGGTCTGCGGGGTTGAGAGTGGCGATGACTACGAGGTTCCGGGCGATAGCGACTTCTCTAGAAAGGCCGGGAACCAGGAACGGTCGTTCGCGGTACTCGATGTAGGTCAGAAGTTCACCGAGAACGTTCGCTACATCTGCCCTACTTAGCTCGTCCACAACAAGAACGTGCGTCTTGTCAGGGTTCGCTAGGGCGCTGTCATTGATTCGTACTAGCGCCCCGGGCGATGGCACAAAAGTGCCATTGACGGGTGCGAGCCCTCCTACGAATTCTTCATACGTGAACCCCGCGTGGAATTGCACTGTCAGCGCCCTAGTCGGGTCGCCCTCGGTGAGTACATTGGCGGCCTCTTGGGCCGTTCGGGTTTTTCCGGTTCCCGCTGGGCCTACTAGGGCGATGATTTGACGATCGCCGTAACGGCGGCACTTTTCGACAATGCTGCTAACCATCCTGTCGCTGGAGTGGGAATTAGCTGCCGTTCTGCGGTGACTCACGGTGCCCAGCCAGCGAACGTATTCGGCTCGATCGGGCGTTGGGTTGTAGGGCGGAGGCTCGTTAATTGTGTTGTCAATTAGGGAAACGTACGCGGCTGACAAGTGGCGGTAACCGTCCTGGCGGTCGCGCGGTTCCAATAGCAACCCTTTGAAGGCTGCGCGCGAGAACCAAGTGTCGAGACGATCTGATTGGTCCTTCCCTGCGTCGGGGCGTCGCGGACCAAGAATTGATTCCATCAAGGTCGGGTTACTGGGATCGTAGTCGGCCTGCATTCGGGCGTTTCTAATCTTTTCAATGGCGTCAGGAACTTCGGAATCACGCAGGCAGGGAGTCAAAGCCCTGCCAAGTTCCTCCCAGTGAAGCTTGTTATCAAGTGCTCTCATGGCGCGCCAGATAGCGAGCAATGGCCTGACGTCGGTCCCTTCGGGATACTTCGCGCTTGTAAGTGGGTTGGCCAGTTGATACCGGGACAATACTGGGACAACGAGCTGGGCAAGTCGCTCGCAAGAAGCCGTGTATAGCTCTTGACTAAAGTCATCCACCCGTTGATATTGTTCGTCGAGATGGGTAATGAGTTCGTTTCCGAAATCCGTCGACTGCAGGGTTCCCGCATCTTCATAGAGAAGCCCAAGGCCGCGAAAGAGGGCAAGGTAAGTCCGAAACCTAGACTCTGCCTGTTCCTGCAATTCGGGTGCGACTTGCTTGCTCCTTATGCCCAGATTCTTGCGGACATCGTCGTACGGTGGCCGCCAAGGCTTCCCGACCGAATGCAACATTGCATGGAGCAGCGATGCTCCCACGTCTGCTGGCCGTGCCAGAGCTCGCAGGTCCGGCACCACGTCGCGACCAGAAATATCCCAATTCTCGTTCACGAGTGAAGCCTGCCACGTTCCACGGTTCCATGAGGCAACTCTGCTCACACCGGTCGCAACGTTGAGCCGTGCCGAGCACTGAACGACGCACGAGGTCGGATGCGCGGGTTTGGCCGGTGTCCTGCCCGGTTTGGGGTCGAGCATGATCAGGGGGCCGTACGCTTGCTGGCTACTCGGGCAGGCTTCCCCCTGCCCGCAATGTGTCCGAGTGGCCCCCTGGTCTTGCTCGACGCGGGACCCGAACCGGGGAGGTGGGTAAAGCCGTGGAGCCGACCGACCCCACCCCCGGCCTGGTCTTTCGCCCCTTGTGGGCGCGGGCGGGCGACGGCGCCGCAGTCCCGGTGACGTAGGCATGGAGGGGCAGCGGTGCCGGCGTCCGGCCGGCGCCGCCGCGCTGTGCGCGGCACCTCGGATCTCTGTATCAGACAGCATCGCTGTTCAGGAGGCCGGGAAAGCAGACGCATCAAAGCGTCAACTGTGGTGTTCTCCCGAGCTTCCACCGCCGTACCTCGGTGCCGGTGCCCTGGCGTTGTTGCTCCCTCCCGGGGCAGCACCCGGACGCAGCGCGCGAAGGGGAGGAAGCCCTCCCGCGTGGTTGGCGATGCTGCGGCAACTGGGCAGGCAGTGGATCGACTCGCTGCCCGAACCGTGGTTGGGGCAGCGAGCGAAGCGAGCTACTTGATGAAGTAGGGAAAGTTCTATCGGGCCGGTGTCAGGCGCTTGCCGTCGTGGCTTCGCACGTGGGGCCCGTTCCCGTCGAGAGCGTCCAGGAGCCGGACCGCGTAGACCTCGGACATCCGCTCGGCGACCTCTTCGGGCGTGAGCCATCCGACCGCGGTCGATTCGCTGGACGTCCGCTCGCTTCCGCCGGCGGGCTTGCAGCGGAAGACCAGGGCCACGATGCCGCGGGTGGTGTTCTTGTAGACCCCGGTGAGCTCGTCCACTTCGACGTGGATGCCCGTCTCTTCCAGGACCTCGCGCCGGACGCCCGTCTCCGGGGCCTCGTCGAGTTCGAGTACGCCGCCGGGGAGCTCCCAAGTGCCGTTGTCGGCACGGCGGATCGCCAGCAGTCGCCCGTCCTCGCGCACGACCACTCCGGCTACGGACACGGAGTGGAGCGGCGTTGACGTGCTCTCCTGCGCACTGTTACTCATGTACAGGAGCATAGGAGGAAGAGAAGGACTATGGAAACAGCGGTAGGAGGTGGGAAGTCCGTACCCCGGTACGTGCAGATCGCCGAGGAGATCGTCCAGCAGATCCGCGCCGGCATCCTCAAGCCCGGCGACATGGTGCCCAGTGAATCGGAGCTCGTGGAGCGCTACGGCGTCTCGGGCGGCACCATCCGAAAGGCCATGGTGGAGGTCCGCGCGAGTGACCTCGTGGAGACCCGCCAGGGCAAGGGGTCCATCGTGAAGGCCCGGCCGCCGGTACGGCACCGGTCCTCGGACCGGTTCAAGCGCTCGCACCGGCAAGGTGGCAAGGCCGCGTACCTCGCCGAGTCGGAACAGTCCGGGGCGAAGGCGGGCGTCAGCGTTCTCTACATCGGCCCGATGGAGGCTCCGGAGGACATCGCGGAGCGGCTCGGCGTTCCGGCCGGCACCCAGGTACTTGCCCGGCGCCGCCTCTATTTCCGGAACGAGACTCCCGTGGAGACGGCCACCTCGTACCTCCCGTGGGACGTCGCGAAGGACATTCCCGAGCTGTTCGCGAAGAACCCCGGCGGTGGTGGCATCTACGCCCGACTCGAAGACCACGGACACGAGTTCGCGGAGTTCGTCGAGACGCTGCAAGCCCGACTGGCGACCAAGGCGGAAGCGTCCGAACTGGCCCTGAGCCCCGGCGCTTCAGTGGTTCACCTGATCCGTGAGGCGAGGACGACCGAGGACCGCGTCGTGGAGGTCTGTGACACCCTCATGGCCGCTGACCAGTTCGTTTTCAGCTACCGGATCCCTGCCACCGACTGACGTCAGCTCAACTCCCCGCAGCCCGCCGCGACTTCTCTGTTTCGGTGGGTTGACTCATGTACAGGAGTGATGCACTCTTCTTCATGTCACTCATATACATGAGTGGTTGAGCCAAGCACATTTAGAGGAGTGATCTTCCGTGCGTACGATCCCCGTCGACACCTCCGCCGCCTCCGTGATGGTCGCCAAGCCTCCGCAGATCAAGGTCAAGGACCGCCGTACCGGCGAGATCGCCATGGACACCGAGAGCGGCGCGAAGCTCATGACCGTGGACGTGATGTTCGCGGCGAACGACGAAGTGGAGATCCTGTCGGTCACCGTCCCCGAGCCGGGCATCTCCGGTGAGCTGATGATGGGCACGCCCGTCGCCGTCACCGGCCTGATCGCCCGCCCGTGGGAGAACGAGTTCAACGGACAGAAGCGGCACGGCATCGCCTTCCGCGCGGTGGCGGTCACCTCGCTCGCCGCCAGTGCCGAGAAGCCCAAGGCGGCTTGATCATGACCGGTCTCCTGGTCTCGCTGCTGCTGGTCGGCGTCATCGCAGTGATCCTGCGATGGCAGCGTCCCGCCTGGTACTGGATGACCTTCGGGGTCACCTTCGCCGCGCTGAGGGTCGCCGTCCGGTACACGTCGGTCATGGACGCCTGCGGGCTGACCGTTCCGCCCGCCCGCTGGCGTCTCTCCCTCGCCCGGATGGCGAACCGACCCGTTCCCGAGTCGCGGGCCCCGCGCATCCTCCGTCTCCGGCCGACCCGTACGGGGCTGGTGCTACGTCTCAAGCTCCGCCCCGGTCAGGATGCCTTCGACGTCGCTTCGGCCACCGACCGCCTCCGGCACTCCTTCGGGATGTACGGAGTCACCTCCCGCGAACTCCACTCGGGGGTCGTCGAGTTACGGATGACCGGGTACGACGTCCTCCGGCGGGTGCAGATGCCCGCCAAGACCGACCACGCGCCGATGCGCATCCCTGTCGCGCTGCGCGAGGACGGGTCCGTCCACTACCGCGACTACCGGGCCGTGCCCCACGGGCTGACGCTCGGTGCGACCGAGTCGGGCAAGTCCGTCTACCAGCGCAACCTGGTCGCCGGCCTCGCATCACACGACGTCGCTCTCGTCGGGATCGACTGCAAACAGGGCGTCGAGCTCTTCCCACTGGCCCGGCGCTTCTCCGCCCTCGCCGACAACCCGGACACCGCCCTCGAACTTCTCGAAACACTCGTGCAGCACATGGGGGACGTCTACCAGCTCATCCGCGCCGCCCAGCGCATCACCGTCGACGTTCCGGACGCCGACATAGCCGCCGACATCTGGGACCTGCCCGCCGACATGCGCCCCACCCCGGTCGTGGTCCTGGTCGACGAGGTGGCAGAGCTGGCCCTGTTCGCCACCAAGGACGAGGAGAAGCGTCGGGACCGGATTGTCACCGCCCTGGTCCGCCTCGCCCAGCTCGGCCGCGCCGCGGGCATCTACCTGGAGATCTGCGGCCAGCGCTTCGGCTCCGAACTCGGCAAGGGCATCACGATGCTCCGCGCCCAGCTCACCGGCCGCACTGCCCACCGCGTCAACGACGAGTCCAGCGCCAACATGGCCTTCGGAGACATCGCCCCGGACGCCGTACTCGCCGCGATCCAGATCCCCACCGACGTCCCCGGCATCGCCGTCTCGGGCGACTCGACCGGTGGATGGACCCGCATACGCGCACCGCACACCTCCCTGCGCCAAGCCGTGAACATCTGCAACCGGCACGCCGACCGCACCCCGGACGTGCCCGCACTCGCGGCCTTCCGGCCCGCCGTCGCCCCGCTGCCCTCGGCCGCCGCGCCGCTCGCCAAGACCGCGCCTGCCACCGCCTGACCTCTCCGCACTCCGGTCGGCGCGACCATCCCCGCGCCAGGGCTCGCCCTGATCGTCGTCGGCTGGCTCGGCGTGAAGCTCATCCGCCCGCCCTGGTGGCTCGTGCTCGTGCTGCTGCTCGGCGGTTACCTCCTCGCCGACAGCCTCTTGTCCCCCGTGATCGACACCGCCGTCAAGTGACCCCGCACGACCCGACCGAAGGGAGAACCACCATGCTCCGCCCGAAGATCCCCGCCAACCCGATGCCGACCGGAATCGTCACGGGCCCCGCCCGGACCGACACCCCCGTCGTACTCCACGAGGCCCCGGCCCCCGTGCCGACCGGCGCGGCTCCCGCCCGGCCCACGGTCCAGCTCACGCCCGGTGCCGTCATCGCCGTCATCGGTGGCGGCACGGCCGTGGTCCTGATCGTCGGAGCGGTCCTGGTCTCCATGCTCCTCGCGGTCGCCGTCACCGCCGCGTCGCTCGCCGTCAGCGCCCTGGTCGTGCGCTCGCTCGTGGCATCGCAGAACCACCGCTGACCGGCTTCCGGGCGGCCTCGATACCGCCAAGCATCCGCCGCCCGGAAGCCGTGCTCCTGCCCGAACCACAGATCCGGAAGGAAGCACCATCATGACCGACCGCACCGCCCGCCGCCGGGAGAGTGCACATGCCTGAGGCGCCGTTCGATCGGATCACCCTCGGCGACCTGCTGCGGGTGGCTTCGGCCCCCGACTTCCACCGCTGGGAGGACCAGGTCCGCCGTACCGGCGGCTGCTCCGACCCGATCCACCTGACCGGCTGGACCTTCACCAAGGACAGGACCACCGGCGAGACCCTGCACCACTACTCGACCGAGACCGAACCCGGTGGACGCCTCCGCCTCGCCTGCGGAAACCGCCGCGCCTCCCGCTGCCCCTCCTGCGCCTGGACGTACGCCGGAGACACCTACCACCTGATCCGCGCGGGCCTGGCCGGAGACGACCGCCGCGACGTACCCGCTACCGTGCGGGACCACCCCCGCGTCTTCGCCACTCTCACCGCACCGTCCTTCGGCCCGGTCCACAACCGGCCCGACCACGGCACTTGCCGCTGCGGTAGCCGGCACCCCTCCGACGCACCCGAACTCGGCACCGCCCTGGACCCGGAGACGTACGACTACGCCGGATCGGTCCTGTTCAACAACCACGCGGGCGACCTCTGGATGCGGTTCACCACCCGTCTCCGCCGGGAGATCGCCGCCCGCGCCGGACTCACACAGGCCGAACTGAAGGAATCCGCCCGGCTCTCGTACGGCAAGGTCGCGGAGTTCCAGAAGCGCGGGGCGATCCACTTCCACGCCGTGATGCGCATCGACGGACCGGAAGGACCGGACACCCCTCCCCCGTCCTGGGCCACCGTTGACCTGCTCACCGACGCGATACGCGCCGCCGCCCGTCACAACTACACCTCGGTGTCCGCTCCGGCCGTCGACGACCAGCCCGCCCGTACCTTCCGCTGGGGCACACAGCTCGACGTCCGCCCGGTCACCGCCTTCGGCGACGGCTCCGATATCACCGAACAGGCCGTGGCGTCCTACGTCGCGAAGTACGCCACCAAAGCCGCGGAGAACACAGGCACCCTCGACCGACGTATCGGCGAACTCTCCGAACTCGACCGCCACGGCGTCCCGGACCACGCCCGCCGCCTCATCGCCGCGTGCCACCTCCTCGATCCGCTCTACCCCGAGCGCCGGTTGTGGGCCTGGGCGCACATGCTCGGGTTCCGCGGCCACTTCTCCTCGAAGTCCCGCCGCTACTCGACCACGCTCGGCGAACTCCGCCAGGCCCGCGCCGACTTCCGCGCCGCGCAGGAACAGCAGACCCTCGGCCTGGAGGACCGCGCCCCGGACACCGTGCTCGTCCTCACCGACTGGCAGTACGCCGGGCACGGTCACTCCCCCGGCGAATCCGTCCTCGCCGCGACCATCGCCCGGGACCTCCAGCTCAACCGCGAGACAGCCCGTGAAGCCATGGCGGAGCTGGTCGGCGAGAGGGAGTGGTGACCATGGCGCTCCCCCTGCCGAGCCGTTATCTGACGCCTGACGACCTGGTCGAGATGTTCGAGCTGCCCAGCGTCGAGACGGTCTACCAGTGGCGCCGGAAGCGGACCGGCCCCCGCGGCTTCCGTGTCGGCCGGCACCTCCGCTTCGATCCGGACGACGTACGGGCCTGGGTCGACTCCCGCCGGGGCGAGGTGGCTGCCTGATGGCCGGACACATCCAGGACCGCTGGTTCACGACCGAGGTCGGACCGGACGGCAAGCCGCGCAAGGTGAAGTCGGAACGCCACGGGTCCGGGCTGCGCTACCGCGCTCGTTACATCGGCCCGGACGGCAGGGAGAAGTCCAAGAGCTTCCAGGATCGGCAGAAACGGCTCGCCGAACAGTGGCTGGCCCACATCGAGACGGACATGGCGCGGGGTCAGTACATCGATCCTCGCGCCGCCCGGACCACCTTCCAGCAGTACGCGGAGGGCTGGGTGTCCACACAGGGGGCCGACCCCAACACGCAAGCCTCGATGGAGTCGCAACTCTGGCTGCACGCGTTCCCGTACCTCGGCACGCGCCCGCTCGGTTCGTTCCAGCCGGCGCACATCCGCGACTGGGTGCAGCAGCTCCAGGCGAACGGTGTCCGTGGCTCGTACGCCCGGACGATCTACTCCAACGTGCGGGCGGCGCTGAGCGCGGCCGTGGACGACGGACACCTCCCCCGGAACCCTTGCGCTGCCCGCTCGGTCCGGCCGCCGACGGTGGACGCGAAGCGCGTCATGCCCTGGACGCCGGAACGGCTCTTCGCCGTGCGCGCGGGCATGCCCGACCGGTATCAGGCGATGGTCGACCTCGGCGGCGGCTGCGGCCTCCGGCAAGGCGAGATGCTGGGCGTCGCGGTGGACGCGATCGACTTCCGCTCGGACACGCTGCACGTCGTCCAGCAGCTCAAGCTGAGCCGCAGCAAGCCCGTCTTCGCCCCGCCGAAGGGCGGCAAGCTACGGGACGTACCGCTCCCCGGCCCTGTCGCCGACGCGCTGAGGGCGCACATGAAGCGGTTCCCGCCGGTTGAGAGCACGCTGCCGTGGAAGGTCGCGGGCGGACCCCCGGTGACCAAGCGGCTCATCTTCACGGCACCGCGCGGCAGTCACGTATGGCGAACCTCGCTCAACGAGGAGGCGTGGAAACCGGCGCTGGCCTCGGCCGGAGTCATCCCGGTCCCGGCAGCCGGCACGTCCCACGCCGAGTCACGCGAGAACGGCATGCACGCCATGCGGCACTTCTACGCGTCGGTGCTCCTGGACGCTGGCGAGAACATCAAGGCGCTCGCCGAATACCTCGGCCACTCGGACCCCGGCCTGACGCTGCGGGTGTACGCGCACCTGATGCCGTCAAGTCAGGAGCGAACGAGGAACGCAGTCTCCGCCGTCTTTCAAGCAGTTATAGCCGATAACCATCGGTGATCGCAGATCTCTCATGACGTTCATCCATGGACGGCGCGTTCCTTCCATGGATGAACCGTTATCCGGCTTCCCATTTCACGAGTGAAATCTCCTCTTGTGGAGGAGAGAATATTCCGTCCCGAATAAGGAGCCCCGTATGACCTACCCTCACCTGGACCCAGGGCAGGCCGCCCACCAGTGCGTTCGTGTAGACAAAGCGTTCACACGGAAGAAAGCAGGAAGGTTTCTGCAAACTTTCTCGGCGTGAGCTAGTTATGCATGCATAACTACACCCCTTGACCAGGTCGTCGACTTCCACCTGCGCATTTGGCACATTGGAGCCAACATGAGAAAGTCTCCTCAGCACGAAAGCCGCCCGGCCAGGGGCGGCTTTCGCTTCCGTTCTGCCAGGGAATCACCTTGATCAGGGAACCTCACAGAGTTGGAGTATGTATGGTCTCACGCACAGGCGTCACGGTCGAAATCGGCCCTCGCGATTTACCCATCGCGCTCATCGGGGCAGCGGGGGGCGCGCTCGCCCTATGGGCCGAAGCTCCTACTGAGGTAGCCGTGCCAGTGGCTCTATTGATCATCTTCGACATCCGCGTTCGTCGCTGGCGGCGTCACACCTGACGGCCCACAGACGGCCCAGCGCACCAAAAAGCCCCCCACCGCGCGGAGAACCCGCAGGTGGGGGGCTTCTTCAGCTCTGCTTACTTCTTCTTGCCCTGGTTCTTGACCGCCTCGATGGCCGCGGCTGCCGCGTCCGGGTCGAGGTACTTGCCGCCCTTGGTGACGGGGTGGAAGTCGGCGTCGAGCTCGTAGTAGAGCGGGATGCCGGTCGGGATGTTCAGGCCGGAGATGTCCTCGTCGGAGATGCCGTCGAGGTGCTTGACCAGGCCGCGGAGGCTGTTGCCGTGCGCGGCGACCAGGACGGTCCTGCCGTCGAGGAGGTCGGGGACGATGCCGTCGTACCAGTACGGCAGCATGCGCTCGACGACGTCCTTGAGGCACTCGGTGCGGGGTCGCAGCTCCGAGGGGATCGTGGCGTAGCGGGGGTCGTCCGACTGCGAGAACTCCGTGCCGTCTTCGAGGACCGGCGGCGGGGTGTCGTACGAGCGGCGCCACAGCATGAACTGCTCCTCGCCGAACTCGGCGAGGGTCTGCGCCTTGTCCTTGCCCTGGAGGGCGCCGTAGTGGCGCTCGTTCAGGCGCCAGCTGCGGTGCACCGGGATCCAGTGGCGGTCCGCGGACTCCAGTGCGAGCTGGGCGGTGCGGATGGCGCGCTTCTGGAGCGAGGTGTGCAGGACGTCCGGGAGGAGACCGGCGGCCGTGAGCAGCTCACCGCCCCGTACGGCCTCCTTCTCGCCCTTCTCGGTGAGGTTGACGTCCACCCAGCCGGTGAACAGGTTCTTCGCGTTCCATTCGCTCTCGCCGTGGCGGAGGAGGATCAGCTTGTACGGTGCGTCGGCCATGCGTACGAGCGTAATGGACATCCGGTGTGCCTCGCGCGCGTACGCGGGCGAGGGCGGGCACGCGGGGGCGCGGTGCGGTGGATTGACGGTCGGCGTCAATTGAGTAGCGGGCCCGTGCATCCGCTTCGTAAGTTCCGGACATCTGGCAAGCCGCTTACACCAGCCACGCACACACCTCCGGGGGATCCGCATGTTCGCGACAGGACTGAGCCGCGCCGTGCGCGAGAGCGTCTCGGGGCTCCCCCGGGAGTTCTGGTGGCTGTGGACAAGCACGCTGGTCAACCGGCTGGGGGCGTTCGTCGCCACCTTCATGGCGCTGTACCTGACGCTGGACCGCGGCTATTCCGCGACGTACGCCGGGCTGGTGGCGGCGCTGCACGGGCTGGGCGGAGTGGTCTCCTCGCTCGGCGCGGGCGTGATGGCGGACCGGCTGGGGCGGCGGCCCACGATGCTGGCCGCGCAGGTGTCGACCGCCCTGTCGGTGGCGCTGCTGGGGTTCATGGAGCACCCGCTGGCCATCGCGGCCGTCGCGTTCCTGGTCGGTATGGCGAGCAACGCCTCCCGGCCCGCGGTGCAGGCGATGATGGCGGACATCGTGAAACCCGAGGACCGGGTGCGGGCGTTCAGTCTCAACTACTGGGCGATCAACCTGGGGTTCGCGATCTCGTCGACCGGGGCCGGGTTCCTCGCCGAGTACAGCTACCGCGCCGGCTTCCTCATCGAGGCGGTGATGACACTGGGCTGCGCGATCGTCGTCTTCGTGAAGCTGCCGGAGTCGCGGCCCGAGCGGACGGTGGCGGAGAAGGCCGACGAGGCGGGCGTGGGCCTCGGGACGGTGCTGCGCGACGGGCGCTTCATGAGCGTGGTGGGTCTCTCGTTCCTGGTGGCACTGATCTTCCAGCAGGGGTACGTGGCACTGCCGGTGGCGATGGGTACGGACGGGTTCTCCAGCTCCGACTTCGGTACGGCCATCGCGGTCAACGGTGTGCTGATCGTGGCGCTCCAGATCCCGGTCACCCGCTTCATCGCGCACCGGGACCCCAGACGGCTGCTGGTGGTCTCCTCGCTGCTCGCGGGGTACGGCTTCGGGCTGACCGCGTTCGCCGGGTCGCTGGGGGTGTACGTCCTGACGGTGTGCGTGTGGACGCTGGCCGAGATCGTCAACTCGCCCGTCCAGACCGGTCTGGTGGTGCGGCTGTCGCCGGTGCACGGGCGCGGCCGGTACCAGGGCATGTACACGATGTCGTGGGCCGTGGCGGCACTGGTGGCGCCGCTGCTGGGCGGGTACGTGATCGACCGCTTCGGCAGCGAGTGGCTGTGGGGCGGCTGCGCGGTGATCGGGATGGTGGCGGCGGCCGGGTACTGGGTGCTGATGCGGGGGCTGCCGGAGGAGCCTCGGGCGGTGGCGGCGGCGGTACGTCAGGAGGACGCGGCGAAGGCCTCGGAGGTCACCCCCGCCGCGTGAACGCCCGGGTCAGTCGCGCGGCTTCGTCAGGTGGGCGAAGGCGTCCAGGTTGCGGGTGGACTCGCCGCGGGAGACCCGCCAGTCGTACTCCTTGCGGATGGCGGTGGCGAAGCCCAGTTCCAGGAGGGTGTTGAAACTTCCGTCGGCGGCTTCGAGGACCGAGCCGAGGAGGCGGTCGATCTCGTCGGGGGTGACGGCGGTGAGCGGGAGCTTCCCGGCGAGGTAGACGTCGCCGAGCGGGTCGATCGCGTAACCCACCCCGTACAGGCGCAGGTTGCGTTCCAGCAGCCAGCGGTGGACGGCCTCGTGGTTCTCGTCGGGGTGGCGGATCACGAAGGCGTTCAGGGAGAGCGAGTGCTGTCCGACGATGAGCGACACCGTCGTGGAGAGCTTGCGGGTGCCGGGGAGTGTGACGGCGTAGGAGCCCGGCGCGGGGCTCTCCCACTTCAGCTCGGCCTCGTTGAGGGCCGCTTCGAGGATGCCCCGTGCGTCGGCAGTGCGCGCAGTGTCAGCCATGGTGCGAGCGTACGTGACGTCGGTGTTCGTACATCGCCGCGGTGTAGACGTCCGCGGTCGCGGACGCGGCGGTGTCCCAGCCGAAGGCCTGCGCGTGCCGGGCGGCCGCCTCGCCCATGGAGTCGACGAGTGCGGGACGGTCGACGAAACGGCGCAGGACGCGGGCGTACGCGGCCGGGTCGTGGCCCTCGACGAGGAAGCCGGTGCGCCCGTCCCGTACGGCCACGGGCAGACCGCCGACGGCGGCGGCGACGACCGGGGTGCCGGTCGCCTGCGCCTCGATCGCGACGAGGCCGAAGGACTCGCTGTACGACGGCATGACGAGGACGGATGCGGCGCGGAACCAGTCGGCGAGGCGGTCCTGGCCGACCGGTGGCCGGAAGCGGACCACGTCGGCGATGCCGAGCCGGGCGGCCAGTTTCTGGAGCTTCTCCGGCTTGGCCATGCCGCTGCCGCTGGGGCCGCCGACGACCGGCACGACCAGCTTGGTGCGCAGCGAGGGGTCCTCGGCGAGGAGGACGGCGACCGCGCGGAGCAGGACGTCGGGAGCCTTGAGGGGCTGGATGCGGCCGGCGAACAGCGGAATGAAGGCGTCCTGCGGGAGGCCGAGGCGGGCTCGGGCGGCGGCGCGTCCGGAGGGGGCGCCCCCCGGGCGGAGCGTGCCGGTGTCCTTGGGCGAGGGGCGGAAACGGTCCAGGTTGACGCCGGGGTGCACGACGGCGACGTTGCCCGGGTCGGCCTCGTAGAAGCGGACCAGTTCGTCGGCCTCCTCGGCGGTGTTCGCGATGAGGCGGTCGGCCGCCCGGACGATCTGGGTCTCACCGATGACGCGGGCGGCGGGCTCGGGGGTGTCGCCCTCGGCGAGGGAGGCGTTCTTGACCTTGGCCATGGTGTGCATGGCGTGGACGAGGGGGACGCCCCAGCGCTGTGCGGCGAGCCAGCCGACGTGCCCGGAGAGCCAGTAGTGCGAGTGCACGAGGTCGTAGTAGCCGGGGCGCTGGCCGGCCCAGGCCTGCATCACGCCGTGCGTGAAGGCACAGAGCTGGGCGGGCAGCTCCTCCTTGGCGAGCCCTTCGTACGGGCCCGCGTCGACGTGCCGTACGAGAACCCCGGGCGCCAGCTCCACGCGGGCGGGAAGGCCGCCGGTGGTGGCCCGGGTGAATATCTCCACCTCTATGTTGATCGCGGCGAGACGCTTGGCCAGCTCGACGATGTAGACGTTCATGCCGCCCGCGTCGCCGGTGCCGGGCTGGTGCAGCGGCGAGGTGTGCACGCTGAGCATGGCGATCCGGCGCGGCTTGCGCGGGGCACTGCCCGGGAGGCGCAGCCGGGGGGTGGCCGCCGCGGCCAGTGTGCCGGTGAGTCGGGAGACGTACTGGCTCACGTCGACGGTCCTCCTCGACTGTGCGGGGACTTCTGCTGGGCGGGAACATCTGCGGGACGGAGGCGCCTGCCGGTGGGCACACCTCAGAGGGGGCTGTACGGCCCTTCCGAAGGGGAAGAACAGCGGAATTCCCCATACCATTTCCACTTTGCCAAATCATTGCGTTGCGTTTTCCGCCCGCTCCGCCCGCTTACGCTCGGTGCATGGCCTCCCGCACGTCCCCCGCGCGCCCTGTCGGCGCAGTCACCCGCGGGACCACGAACCCGAACCGGCTGCGTCGCATGGACCGCTGGATCGCCGCCGCACACGGCCCGGCCCTGCTGCGCACACCCGGAGCCGTGGCCGTCGACCTGGGCTACGGGGCCGCCCCCTGGACGGCGGTCGAGCTGCTCGGAAGGCTGCGGACCGCCGCGCCCACCGTCGAGGTGGTCGGCATCGAGATCGAGCCCGTACGCGTGACGGGCGCGAAACCGTACGAGCGGGAGGGGCTGACCTTCCGGCACGGGGGCTTCGAGGTGCCGCTGGACGGCGGACGGCGGCCGGCGCTGATCCGCGCGGCGAACGTCCTGCGGCAGTACGACGAGGACCAGGTGGCCGCCGTGTGGGAACGGCTGCGGGACAGACTGGCGCCGGGCGGGCTGCTGGTGGAGGGGACCTGCGACGAGATCGGACGGCGGCACGTATGGGTGGCGCTGGGGCCGGAGGGCCCGCGCACGGTCACCTTCGCGACCCGGCTGGGCTCCCTGGACCGCCCCTCGGACCTGGCCGAACGGCTCCCCAAGGCGCTGATCCACCGGAACGTGCCCGGCGAACCGGTGCACGCCTTCCTGCGGGACTTCGACCGGGCGTGGGCCGCGGCGGCCCCGTTCGCCTCACTGGGAGCGCGGCAGCGGTGGATCAGGGCGGTGCGGGATCTTTCCGCGGACTGGCCGGTGACCGGGCCGCACTCCCCCACCGGGCACGCGGCGGCGGACGGGGAGCGGCGCTGGCGGCAGGGCGAGGTGACGGTGCGCTGGGAGGCGCTGGCACCGCGGAACATCTCGTACCGGTGAGGGAATGCCCCGTACCGGTGGCGGAACGCCTCGTACCGGTGACGGAGGACCACCTACCGGTGAACAACGCGGGACTTTCACGGGCGGGGTGCAATCCGGGGAACGGGAAGGGGATCTCGTTCGTCGGACGGGTGTGGAGGGAAGGGCCGGAAGGTTCCCGGGGGTGGTGAGTGGTCGTTGTTTCCGTGTCTGTCGCTTTCGCGGCGGGCGCGGCGGCATCGCACCGGCACCAGCGGGGGCCGGCCGGCATCACCGGGCCGTTGACGGCCCATCGGATTCTGATTCGTTCCGGGGGGAGCTCGTGAACCGACGCCTTATCAGTCGTCACCGTGGCCGAAGCGTCACGACCGCCATAGCGCTGGTCTGCGCGCTGAGCGTGCTGGTGCTGCCGGGGCAGGCGTACGCGGATCCGCCGCCGCCACCGCCTGGCTCCGGCTCCGGCTCCGGCTCCAGGAAGAGCCTGGACGAGGTGCGCAGAGAGATAGACGGTCTGTACCGGAAGGCGGCGGTCGCCACCGACGCGTACAACCTCGCCGAGGACCAGGCGCAGACCCAGTCCGGCGAGATCGCGAAGCTGGCCCGGCAGATCGTCGCCGGTGAGCAGAGGATCGAGAAGCTGAAGGACCGCATCGGCGCCCAGGCACGCGCCCAGTACCGGACGGGCGGCGTGCCGCAGAGCGCGCGGCTGATGATGAGCGGCGACCCCGACCTGTTCCTGCGCGGCGCGGGCCGGATGCAGCAGGGGCAGCAGGCCGTCAAGGGGATGCTGGACGAACTGACCCGCGCGCAGGAGGACTTGCGGACGTACTCCCAGGACGCGAGCGGTGAGTGGAAGAAGCTGGAGGCCAACCGCAAGCGCAAGGAGAAGGCGCAGAAGGAGATAGAGAAGCAGATCGACGCGGCCGAGAAGCTGGAGGCCCGCCTGGAGACCGGCGAGCGGGCCAGGCTGCTGGAGCTGGAGCGCGACGAGCAGTACCGCGCGCAGAGATCCTGGCTGGACTCCGGCGCCCTGAAGAACGGCGGCGGGGCAGGGGCGACGGAGCAGGGCAGACGCGCGGTCGGGTACGCGACGGCGCAGATAGGGGCACCGTACGTCTGGGGCGCGGAGGGCCCTGACGCCTTCGACTGCTCAGGGCTCACCCAGCAGGCGTGGGCAGCCGCAGGGCACGACATCCCGCGCACGTCGCAGGAGCAGTGGCGACTGCTGCCCAAGGTGAGGATGGCGGACATCCGGCCCGGCGACCTGATCATCTACTTCGCGGACGCGAGCCACGTGGCGATGTACATCGGGGACGGAAAGATGGTGCACGCGCCGAGGCCGGGACGGAGTGTGACAGTGGCAGGGGCGGGGTCCATGCCGATATTGGGGGTCGTGCGGGCGCGGTAGGGGGGCGGGGACGGGGGGTGTACGGGCTCGGGAGGCGTACGGGAGCGCGGGTCCGCGGGACCGGGCGGGCGCGGGAGGCGGCAGGCACGGTGGGCGTGCGGCAGGCGTCGTACGGCTGCGGGGACCGTGCGAGCGCGGGAGGCGGCGGGCTCGGGGGACGTGCGCGGCAGGAGGCCGTCCGGCCGCGGGGGCGGGCGGACGGGGACGTACGGGATGGCGCGGGCGGAGGGGCGTGTGAGCCCAGCGGTCGGCCGACGGGCGCACGGAGGCGCCCCGGGACCGGTGATCATGGGCGGCACGGTGGGCTCGGCGTGATCTTTGTCATGGGCGAGGGGGCGGCCGCAGCGCGTCCCGGAGCCGCTTATGCCTGGCCGGAGGCGGCGAAACGCACCGGCATATGACCCCGTCCGCTGCGGCCACGCCATTCCGTTGCGGCGCCGCCTACCGCTAAGGTCCCCGTTTGGCGGGGCGTCGCTCGGCGTCCCACCGCGCCCTCGGGGGGAGGGAAGGAACCGAACCGATGCCCGTACCCATACCGCGGCAGAGAGTTGTGTCTGCCGTGGAAAGCGGTCAGGCCGGCGATCACCACAGCACAGCCGCACCCCACCAGCAGCCGACCGACCTCACACTGCTGGTGATCGAGAACGACCCGGCGGACGCGTTCGCCGTGCCCGCGCTGTTCGACACCGCGAACGGCACCAAGGTCCGTGTCCGCACCGCCCGCAACCTCACCGAGGCCGAGCGGCTGCTCACCGACGACGTGCACTGCATCCTGCTGGACCTGGCCCTGCCCGGCTGCGGGCACTGCCCCGAATGCACGGAGGACGCCGCCCGGGGCGCCGACGACGGAACCGGCAACGGGGCCGCCGGGAAGGGCACGGGCCCCGTGCTGGGCGCTCTCCACGACGTCCTGCGGATGGCCCCGGGCCAGGCCGTCCTCGCGCTGACCCCGCCCGACCGGGCGGAGCACGCGGCGGCCGCGGTGCGGGCCGGTGCGCAGGACTACCTGTTCCGCGACGAGCTGGACGCGCGGCTGCTCAGCCGTGCCATTCGCTACGCGGTGGAGCGCAAACGCGCCGACACCGCCTCGTACAAGCTGGCCGAGTCCCGTCTGCACGCCCAGGAGAACGCCCGCCTGGAGCGCGGTCTGCTCCCGACCCCGCTCCTGGACGGCTCGGACCTGCGGTTCGCCTCCCGCTACCGCCCCGGCCGCTCCCGTGCGCTGCTGGGCGGTGACTTCTACGACACCGTCCGCACCCCGGACGGCACGGTCCACGCCATGATCGGCGACGTCTGCGGTCATGGCCCGGACGAGGCGGCCCTCGGTGTGGAGCTGCGGATCGCCTGGCGGGCGCTGACGTTCGCCGGCCTGTGCGGCGACGAGTTGCTCTCCACGCTCCAGCGCGTCCTGGAGCACGAGCGGGAGAGCGAGGAGATCTTCGCGACGCTCTGCACGGTCGACATCGCCCCGGACGGCCGCCGCGCCGGACTGTGCCTGGCCGGTCACCCGGCCCCGCTGATCGCCCGGCAGGACCGGCAGGGGCAGCGGATCGCCAGGCTCATGCCGTACGAGGACGGAGGGCCGGCCCTCGGCCTGCTGACGCGCGCCCGCTGGCCCCGGCAACAGGTCGAACTGGGCGGCGCCTGGAGCCTTTTGATGTACACGGACGGACTGATCGAGGGCCGGGTCTCCGGCGCCGACGGCCTGGGTGAGCCCGGCAGGCTGGGCCAGGACGGCATGGTCGCGATGATCAACCGCCAGCTCGCCGAGGGGCTGCGCGGCGAGGACCTGCTGGACGCCGCCGTGACCCGGGTGCGTGAGCTGAACGGCGGCGAACTGACGGACGACGTGGCGGTCCTGCTGCTCGACCGGGAGGAGACCCGGGACCGCAGCAGGTACGCCGGGGCGGCCCGACCGGCCGCGCCCTTCCGGGCCTCCGGCCCTCAGCGCCCGCCGTTGTAGGGCCCGTACGGCCCGTCACTGCTGCTCCCGCCGCGTCGGCCGCCGCCGCCTCCGGAAACCTGGCGCAGGGCGGGCCGTACGTCCACCAGGAACACGATCGACGCGACCAGGCCCGCGATCTGGAGGAACAGCATCGGCAGAAGCAGGTTCACGACGACGGTGATGCCGAGGATGATCAGCCAGAAGTTCTTGGACTGCTTGTCGGCGGCCCGGTAGGCGTCGGCCCGTGCGGTCGCGGCCATGATCAGCGCGGCCACCGCCGTGACGATGAACACCAGGTCGACCACGATCATCAGCCCGACATCGAATCCCGAACGCAACATACTGAGCACCGCCTCATCAGGGTTGACCGCCTCGTGACCGCCTCGCCCAAGGTACCGAAACGACGGACCGGACGCCCTCGGGACGAACCGGCCCGTTGTGTCCGGCCGTACGAAACCGCCTGATCCGCCGCTTCCGGGCGGCGGATCAGGCGGCTGCTTCCGCTCGGTTGCTCCTCGTGGCTACTTCCGAGCCGCTACTTCTGCTCGGTGTCCTGAGCGGTCTTCTTCGCCGCGGCCTTGCGCGCCGGGGCCTTCTTCTGCGCCGACTCGGAGTTGGTCTCCAGCACCACGGGCGCGGCGGCCTTCGGCTCGTCGGTGCCCGCAACGGCGGACTTCGTCCCCGCGCTCTTCGGCTCTGTCGCCACGAGCGGCTCCGTCGCCACGACCGGCTTCGGCGCCGGGTCGGGCTCGACGGCGATGGCGATCTCGTTGATCTCCTCGGCCGCCTCGCCGCGCCAGCCCTTCACGGCCTGCTCGCCGTGCTCGGCGACCTTCTCGTACGCCTCACGGGCCTTGACCGCGTACTCCGCGGCCACGCCCACGCTTCGCAGCGCGAGGTCCTGGGCCGTCTCGCCCAGCTTCTTCAGATCCGTGTCGAAGGAGCCGACGACCTCGGTGAACTTCGACTGGAGGGTGGCCTGCGCCTCCTTGGCCTGCGAGGTCACCTTCTCCTGAACGGTCTTGGGGTCGGTCTGGCGGACCTTCTCGAAGCGCTCCGGCGCCCCTTCGGCCAGCTTCTTGGCCTGCTGGACGGCGAGGTCCGCCGTACCGGCGACGAAGTAGAGGGGGGTCGGGTCGGCGAGGGTCTTTCGCAGGTCATCGCTGATGGCCATAACTGTGGTCCTCCCGGATCGCGTCATTGTGAGGGTGGTACGTCATCACTGCCGGCGTCACGCGTGGCCGTGGCGCCTGTCGCACCCGGCGCCACATCCCCGTCCTCGGCCACGGCGTCGGCCACGGCCTGCGCCGCGCTCTCCGCCGCGTTCTCCTTGCGGAAGGACTCGTAGATCTGCAGCAGCACCTGCTTCTGCCGCTCGTTGAGCGAGGGGTCGGCCAGGATGACGGCGCGCGTCTCCAGCTCGTCCCGTTCCTTCTCGTCGAGGATTCCGGCCTGCACGTACAGCGTCTCGGCGGAGATCCGCAACGCTTTCGCGAGCTGCTGGAGGATGTCCGCGCTGGGCTTGCGCAGGCCGCGTTCGATCTGGCTGAGGTACGGATTGGACACCCCGGCGGCATCGGCGAGCTGGCGCAAGGACAGCTGCGCGTTGCGCCGCTGTTCGCGCAGGTACTCCCCGAGGTTGCCGACGTTCAGTGATGCCATGCCTCCGAGGATGCACCGTCCTTGCTAACTTTTGCAAGCGCATGCTTGCAAAAGTGCTGCATGCCACGCGCGGCAGTGGGAGGCACCCCCGCAAAATCCGGTTCTCCTGTGCGGCCCCACCGCGCCCCACGGCTTGCGCGCATCGGGTAAATCGGTCGACAGGCGCGGCGGCGGGAGACTGCAATGGTTCTGCCGTCCGCCACACGGAGCGGACCGACCGCTGGAGCTGCCTTGGCAACCGCGAGAATCGCGGACATTCGGCCGGAGATCGATACCGCACTCGTCAGGCGTCTGGTGGACACCCAGTTCCCGCAGTGGGCGGGGCTGCCTCTGCGCCCCGTCGTGCCGGGCGGCTCCGATCACGTGATCCACCGGCTGGGCGAAGAGCTGGCGGTCCGGCTGCCCCGGCACCCCGGGGCCATCGGGCAGGCCGGGAAGGAGTTCCGGTGGCTGCCTCGGCTCGCCCCACACCTCCCGTTGGCCGTTCCGGTAACGACGGCGGTGGGGAAGCCCGGCTTCGGCTACCCGTGGCCGTGGGCGGTGTCCCGCTGGCTGGAGGGCGAGGTGGCGACCGTCGACTCACTGGGCGACTCCACCGGTGCCGCCGTCGAGTTGGCTCGTTTCCTCAGGGCTCTGCAGCGGTGCGCACCCCCCGGCATTCCGCCCACCGCTGCCCGCGAAGAGCTCGCCGGTTGGTCGTTGGCCGGGCGGCACGGCGCGACGCGGTCCGCCATCGCCGAGGTCGGCGGCGTCTTCGACGCCACGGCGATGACCGGGCTGTGGGACGCCGCCATGGACGCCCCCGCGTGGGATCGCCCCCCGGTCTGGTTCCACGGTGACTTCCACACGGGCAACCTGCTGACCTTCGACGGCCGCCTCAGCGCCGTCATCGACTTCGGCGGGCTCGGCATCGGCGACCCGGCGTGCGACCTGATGATCGCCTTCACCCTCATGACGTCGGCCGGCCGGGCCGCCTTCCGCGACACGCTCGGTGTGGACGACGCCACCTGGCTACGGGGCCGCGGCTGGGCCATGGCCACCGGCCTGAACGCCTACACCTCCTACGCCGCCGCCGACCATCGGGTCGCCGCGCAGACCACCCGGCAGATCAACGAAGCACTCATCGGATAGCGGAGCAGGCGGTCCTCGGCCCGCACGACTCACAGTGCCCGCCGAACCCCCGGGCCCGCCCGGCTCCCTGTGCCCGCCGCGCACAGCGCCGTTCCGCTGCCGGTCCGCCGTTGCTCACCGCGGTGGTGGCCGCTAGCTTCCTCGTCATGGACACGCCCCAGCCCCGTTACCTGTATCTCGCCCGGCACGCCGAGGCCAACAGCGACGAGTCCGCGCTCACCGACGCCGGGCGCCGTCAGGCCGTCCTCCTCGGCGAACGGTTGCGCGAGGTACCGCTGGCCGCGATCCACCACGGGCCGCTGGCCCGCACCACGGAGACCGCGCGGCTGGTCGCGGAGCAACGGGCCGACGGGGTGCAGCCGTTGGCGTCGGACGCTGCCGGGGACTACATACCGTACGAGCCGACGCGGGAGGACCTGGTGGGTGGCGGGGTGGATGCCGACCGCTACCTGGACTTCGTGGCGCAGTTCCCGCCCGCCGAACGGGCCGCGGGGGCGCAACTGGCCGGTCGAGCGGAGAAGTTGTTCACAGGTCCGGTCGACGGGAGCGAGCCCCGGCACGAGCTGGTCGTCACCCACAACTTTCTCGGCGGGTGGATCGTGCGTGCGGCGTACGACGCGCCGGCCTGGCGGTGGCTCGGCATCAACCTCGCGAACGCCGCGCTGACCGTGATCCGTTACGCCCCCGGCCGGCCCTCCTCCGTTCTCGTCTTCAACGACATGGGGCACCTGCCCGCCGAGCTGCGCTGGACGGGGCTGCCGCCGGAGTCGCGGGTCTGAGGCCGCCCGGCACGTCAGGCGCGGAGGGCCGACGCCGCACGGCCCGACGGGGCGGGCGCCGCGACGGAGCCGAGGGGTGCGGCGGAGCCGAGGGGTGCGGCGGACCCGGCGGGAGCGGGCGAGGGGCCCGACGCCACGATCCTGCTCGGTCGTACCGTTCGCGCCCGATCGCCCGCCGATGCCCGTACCGCGGTCCAGGCCGCGACGGCCGATCCCACGGACAGCAGCACCGCGAAGACCACCATCACCGGCTGCCGCCCGAGCTGGTTCGCCGCGAGACCGAACAGCACCGACGGCGCCCCCATCCCCACGTACGCGATCACGAAGAACACCGCGAGCACTCCCGCCCGCGAGGCCGGGGCGGCGGCGGCTGCCGTCTGGTCCACGCTCGCCTTGAACAGGAGCCCGGAGCCCGACCCGGACAGCACGGCAGCGACCAGGAGCAGGGCGAGCGACGGGACGTACAGGGTGACCGCCGTCAGGCCCAGGCCCAGCGGGAACAGCAGGGCGCCCAGCTTCAGCAGCCCCACCACCGGCAGCCGCCCGAGCAGCAGTTGTGCGAGCACCGACGCGCCGAAGACGACGAACGTCACCGTGCCCGCGACCAGCGGCGAGGTGTTCCCCAGGTCCTGCCGGACGATGACCGCGCCCAGTGCGGAGAACAGGCCGGTCGCCGCGAAGGCGAAGAAGCCGGTGGCGGCAGCCGCCATGAAGACCGGACTGGCCCCCTCCCGCAGCGCGAAGCGGGCGGGCCGGGTGCCGGAGACCGGCGCCCTGTCGACCGTCTCGGGGGTCACGAGCACCAGTACCAGCAGCACCAGCATGGCGGCACCGAACAGCACGAACGGAGTGACCAGCGGCGACCCGGACCACTGCGCCAGCGTCCCCACGAGCAGCGGGCCGAGCGCCAGTCCGCCGAGGTTGGACACGGTGGCGACCAGACCGGGCGTCGTCGACAGCGGCTGCCCCGGGTGGGCCCGGTGCCAGAGGTCCATGAGGTACGCGGTCGCCGTCGAAGCCATCAGGCCCACGGCCAGGCCGGTCATCAGCCGGGCCGTCAGCAGCCCCGGCAGCCCCGGCCACAGGACGAGCAGCGCGGCGGCCGCGGTGTCCGTGAGAAGGGCGGGAACGATGATGCGGCGCCGGCCCCACCGGTCCGAGAGGTGGCCAAGACCGAGGAACCCGACCGCGGCGCCGACCACCATGATCGCGAAGGCGAGGGTGACGGTGGTGGCGCCGAAGCCGTCGCGGTCCTGGTAGAGCGGCCACAACGGCGTCGGGGCGGTACCGAAGGCCATCAGGGTCGCGAAGGCGACCGCGACGAACCAGAACCCGGTGCGCGGCGAGACACCCCGCCGCCGGGCGTGCCCGGCGGCGCGGTGGGTGCCCGGGATACGGACGGTGTCGGGGGTACGGGGGGTGCGGGCGGGACCGGTGGTACCGGTGTCGGGGGCGGGCGGCGTCGTCATGTTCATGTGTGTGTCAACGGACGGCGCCTTCCCCTCCTTACCAGCTCCCCGGCATCAGGTGGAGATACTCAACATCTCCACCAGAGATATCCGGTGCGACACTGTTCCTCATGGAACTCCGCCACCTCCGCCACTTCGTCGCCCTCGCCGAGGAACGCAGCTTCACCCGGGCCGCCGCCCGCGAGCTGATCGTCCAGTCCGGGCTGTCCTCGTCCGTGCGGGGCCTGGAGAAGGAGGTCGGGGCGCTGCTGTTCGTACGGGGGACCCGCCCCGTACGCCTCACCACCGAGGGCGAGGCGCTGCTGCCGGCCGCCCGCCGCACCCTGGACGCCGCGGACACGGCGCTCCAGGCGGTACGGGGCGTGCACGGCGGCCTCACCGGGCGGCTGCGCATCGGCGCGTACCAGGCCAGCCGTCACCTGGTGCCGCTCGCCGCCTGGCTGTCCTGCTTCGTACGGGAGCACCCGGGCCTGGACATCGAGGTACGGCAGTTCCCGGCCACCGAGATGATCAGCATGGTCGCGGACGGCGAACTGGACTGCGCGCTGGCCGCCGCCCCGGACCGGGCGAAGACCGCCGCGCTGCTGGATGTCGTCGAACTGGTCACGGAACCCTTCGTCCTGGCCTGTCCGTCGGACCACCCGCTCGCGGCCCACGACGAGGTCCCGTTGCCCCTCCTCGACGGCGAACGCTTCGTCGAGACCCACAGCCGGTGGACCGGCCGTCTGCTCACCGACGCCTACTTCGCGGAGGCCGGCCTGACGCGGCGGATCGTGTGCGAGGTGAGCGAGTGGGCGATGGTCAGCGACCTGGTCGCGGCGGGCCTCGGCGTCGCCTTCGTCCCCGCGAGCCTGAGCCGCGACCTCCTCCCCCTCCCGGACCTGCCGCTGCGATTCCTCCCCCTGACCGGCAACACGACGTCCGTCCGCCTGGAACGCCGCGTGGACCTCCTCCTCCCCCGCGGCCAGGGCCTGAACACGGCGACGCGGATGTTCGCGGAGCACGTACAGCGGGAGGTCAGGTCGGCGCGCAGGCAGGCGGGCTGACCCGCACGCCCTACTGTGCGATCCCGTCGCGCAGCTGACCGAACGCGAACTCCGCCGCCCGCACGGCCCCCGGGTGCACCGCGTCGGCGCTCTCCCCCGCGTGCTCGATCCGCCGCCAGTTCTCCTCGGCGAGGGTGCGCAGTACGACCCCGACCTGTCCGGCCGCCAGCCGCGCCCGCACGTCGGGGCCCTCGTCCCCACCCGACCCCAGTGCGGCGGCGAGCGCGGCGTCCGAGCGCCGGGTGTACGTGTGCAGCCGCGCCACGAGGCTCTCCGTGCCGTACAACATCCGCTGGTAGGCCAGCACTTCGGGGTCGTCGCACAGCCCCGTGATCGGGTCCCGCTCCGCCAGCCCCCGCAGGAAGTGCCGCTCCAGGGCGTCGAGCGGCCCGCTCCCCTGCTCACGCCCGGCCCTCACCACCCGCGCCGGCTCGTCCTCGTGGTCGGCGAACCGGTGCAGCGCGAGGTCCTCCTTGGCCGGGAAGTACCGGAACAGCGTCGGCTTGGACACCTCCGCGGCGGCCGCCACCTCGGCCACCGACACGGCGTCGAACCCCCGCTCCAGGAAGAGCCGGATCGCGGCCTCGGAGATCGCGGCGTACGTCCGCCGCTTCTTCAGCTCGCGCAGGCCGCCGGGAACGGGGGACGCGGGGGAGGGTGGGGTCTCGCTCACGGGCGCCATCCTAGGCAGGCCCCGGGGCCCGCTCCCGCGGAGCCGGCAGGGCAGAGCCGGCAGGGAAGCCACGCACCGGGCGGCCCGCAGGTCCTCGGACGCCGGCGGCGACACCGGGCCCGGGTCAGCCGGACGGTCCCCGCCCCTCGGCACCCGGGGCCCCGTGTCCGGCCCGGGGAAGGAGCGGCGCCAGGTAGGGGTTGATCACCCGGGGGTTCGGCAGCCCCAGCGCAGCGGTCGCCGCGCGGAGGGTCATGGCGTACGAGTCGACGGCCCGGCGCACGTTGGGGGCCTCCCGGCTCGCGCCGGTCACCAGGCGGTCGAGGTCGACGTAGGCGGAGCGGACGATCTCGATCCAGCGGTAGGTGTGGACGTCCTGCTGCCAGCCCTGGACGTAGCCCGGGTCGCGCGCGCCGAGCAGGCGCGCCCAGCGCGTCATCATGCGCTGGCGGATCTCCCGGGTGTGCGGCGTCAGGTGCAGGTGCCGGACCAGGTCGTGGAGCGGGTCGCCGCAGATGGCCATCTCCCAGTCGATGAGCGCGAGTTGGCCGTCCTGGGGGGTCCTGACAAGGTTCCACGGGTTGAGGTCGCCGTGCAGCAGGACGGGCGTGCGGTGGGTGACACCGCGTCCGGCGAGGATCTCCCTGAGCCGGTGCGCGGTGGGCAGTCCCAGCACGGTGGCCAGCCGCTGCGACTCCTTGGGGAGCCCTTCGACGATGTCGACCAGGCGGTCGCTCAGCCAGCGGTAGAACCCGCCCGGTGCGAGCCGGGGTGCCAGGCCCTCGGCGTCGACGTCCGGGAGGGCGGCGAGCTGGTCGACCAGGTGGTCGGCTTCCGGCAGCCGCAGTCCGTCCACCGGGTGTTCGGGCCGCCGGTGCGCGGGCCCCTCGTAGGAGTGGATGGCGAAGTCGTCCGCCGGGGCGCTGGAGCCCAGCGCCAGGACCTTGGGGGCCCGGACGACCGGCGAGCCCTCCAGGGCGCGCAGGACGGCCGACTCCTCGTTGAAGCACTGTTCCCTGCGGTCGGCGGAGCGCAGGGTGCGCCGGACCACCGCGGTCGTGTCCGCGCTGCGCACATGGACGACCGTGTTGAGGTGGCCGGTGCCTTTGAACACCTGGTGGGCGGGGGCGGCGCCCTCCGCCCGCAGGGCCTCGGCCACCGCCTCCGCGGAAAAGGCCCGCGGGCCCCCCGGGCGGCTCCCCTCCCGCACCCACCGCACGGACAGCCACAGGGGGCTCTCCCGGCCGCTCCTGGCCAGCTGCCACCTGCGGAGGATCCGTGCGATCTCCGCCGGGTCCGGCACGCCACCCAGCCGCAGCGGTCCCTGTGCCGCGAGGAGCGCCCGCTGCACCGACTGTGCCGCGTCCGCGGGTGCTGTGGTCTCCCGCTCGTCGCCCAGCGACCGCGCGGCCCGCATCACGTCCGGGTAGACGGACCGGGCGCGCTCGAAATCGAGGTAGTGGCCCAGGTCCGCCGCCATCCCGTTGACCGCCTCCGGGCGGCGGCTGCGCACGGCGCGGAACCAGGCCTGCTGCACCTCGTCCAGCTGGTGCGCCGGGTAGCGCATCCGTACGAGGTGCGTGGCGAGGTCGTGCAGCGGGTCCCCGTAGCACGCGAGTTCCCAGTCCACGATGCTCAGCGGCGGCTCGCCCCGGTACGGGACGATCACGTTGTCGCGGTGCAGGTCGGTGTGCAGCAGGCTGAACGGGCGGCGCACCATCGGCGGCAACCGGTCCGCGAAGTCGGGCATCGCGTTCTCCGGAATGCCCAGCGCGGCGAAGAGTCCCCCGAACTCGGCCCAGTTGGGCCGGCGCACTTCGCGTTCGGTGAGCAGGGCGAGGTGGCGCAGGAACGCCCTGCTGTGGCCGTCGCGCGGCCAGTTGTCCGGCAGGACGGGGAGGCTCTCCCTGCGCACCTCCACCATCCGCGCCAGCAGCCCCGCCAGTGCCTCGATCAGCCGGGAGTCGACCGGCTTGCCGTTCTGGCAGATGCTGGAGAGCGGCACTCCCTCCGGATGGCTGAGGACGGCCGACCTGTCGCCCCTCGCCAGGCACTGCGGCACATCGGGCAGCACACCTCGCAGCGCGTCGAGGATCTGCGACTCGTCCTGCCAGGTACGCAGGACGACGGGAAGCGCCCCGGCCGCGCGCAGGCGCACCCGCACGGTGCTGCCCGGCGGCCGGTTCAGCAGGCCCGCCATGGGCCCGGTCAGCGGTACCTGGAAGTTCCCGTGGTGGAAGCCCGGGGTCGGCCGGCCCGTACGGACCGCGTCCGCGACGAAGGCGTCGTACACGTGCACCGGGCTCGGTTTCGGCGGGGCCGGCTTGGCTGCCACGCGCTTGGGCGCGGCAGACGTCGTTGTCCGGAGCACGACCACGGGGCGACTCTCCACAAACCGATCAGGGCGGACCACAGCGGTGTCCGAAGGGGGCCACCCTAGTTCTCCGACGCACCGGCCGGCATGCGACTGCCAAGGCCCGGGGAGGGATGTCCGTCAATGCGCTGAAAGCCGGAGCGTACGGGCGCGGACGCGTGCGCGAGCTTCCGACAGGCATACGGAAGACCCGACCGCCCTCCGCCCGCCCCGTGCACGGGGTCCGCGGCGGCCAGGACGCACCTCGCGTGAACGGCCTCGATCCCGCACCCCACCGTCCTGGGCCTCACGCCCCGCCGAGCACGCCCAGAACCCCCTCCAAGGACCCCACGACCGCTTCCGCCCCGGCCTGCCGCAGCCGGTCCGCACGTCCGGCGTCCCTGGCATAGCCGAGGAAGGAAACGCCGGCGTTCCGGGCGGCGAGCAGGTCGGACGGGGTGTCCCCGATCATCAGGGTCCCGGCGGGGTCGGCGTCCAGGGCGTCCAGGGCGCGGTTGAGGCAGTCGGGGTCCGGTTTGAGGAGGTCGAGATCGCGGGTGCGGCCGTAGATGTGGCGGTCGAACAGGGGGCGAGACCGCGTCTGGTCACGTAACGAGAGGCCGCCGCGGGCGAGTTGTTGGTGGTGATGGCGAGGGGGACGCCCCGGAACGACCACTCGCGTATCAGGTCGTCGACGTACGGGGTGGGGGACGCCGAGTCCACCGCCGTCAGCTCCTCCTCGGTGAGCGACCGTTCGAGCTCGTGGACAAGACCTGCGCCCGGGTGCGTGGATCCGGTCACCCGGAGCACCGCCTGCGGGTCCTGCCGTTCGTTCTCGTCCAGCGGTACGTCCAGGTCCCGCGCCGCCAGCCAGGCGATCAGCCGGTCCGCTATGTGGTGTGCCCGGTGCCCTGCGAAGAGGCCGCAGATCGGTCCGTCGAAGTCGAAGAGGACGCAGGTGGCGCCCGTGATCAGGCGTTCCGTCCGCGCGGCCACGGCGACGGCCTGCCCGAGGTCTGTGGTTTCTGGGGTCATGTGGAGAGTGTCAGGGGCGAACTGATGGTGTTCCAGAGCGCGTCGAACCAGTTTGCGGACTGTTCGACGAATGCCTCGTCGCGCGCCCCCGCCCGCCCCTCGAAGCCGAAGAGGACCGACTCGGTGCCCAGCGCGTCGTACATCTCCATGTTGGCCTCCTCGAACTCCTCCTCCCGCTTGGTGACCCGGTAGTACGCGAAGTGCGCCTCGACGCCGTTCAGGACGTACAGCTTCAGGGGCGGGGTGAAGGGGAGCGCCCGGAAGGCCACCGTGACGTCGATGCCGTGCGAACGGCGGAGGTTGAGGAGGTTGTGCTTGAGGACGTGCCCCTGGGCGTTGCGCTGCTCCAGCCAGCGCCGGTGGATCCGCCCCTCCTCGTCCTCCTCCACTCCCCTGGGGAAGGCCAGCTCGATGTTCCGGGCGGGCAGCAGGATGCGGGCGGTGACGGAACGGGGCGCGATGCGGTTCTCGTGGACCAGACGCAGGGGCTCGGCGAGTGCCAGCATCAGGGACTCCGCGGTGAGGCTCAGTGCGTCGATGCGCACGTGCTCGGCCGCGAACGCCTCCGTGATGCGCGGCCCCAGCGCGCTCACTGTCGGCTGGGGCAGCCCGGACGCCGCGTCGGCGCCCGCCGCCAGGGGGCTCGTTTCGGCCACCCGGGCGGGGGCGCCGCGGCCCGCGGGGGTGAGCAGGCCCTCGTCGTGGAGGATGCGCAGGGCCTGACGGATCGTGCCGCGTTCCACGCAGAACTCCTCGGCCAGCCGGGACTGCGTCGGCATGTGGTCACCGGCCTTCAGCTCGCCCTTGCGGATGCGTTCGCGCAGGGTGTCGGCGACTTCCCGGTGCGAGCGCTTTCTGGCGTTCCTCACGATGCTCTCCTGACTCACGCCACCACGCTACAACTGACAGCCACCCGAGGGGAGTTGTCGGCGGCTTGTTTGGGAGTTGTTTGAGGATCGCTGCCAAGTGGGGAGAACTTTGAATGAGTTGGCCGGTCCGCCGGCCAACGTGGTCGAGGCAGCGTCGCCTCCCGTCGAGCACCGCTGCCCCGAGGGAGGGACCCCATGCCTGCTCTGCTGCTGCTCTCCGCCGCCGTCGTCCTCGGCTTCGAGAAGTTCGTCGACTGGCACTACGGGGCCCCGGGCGCGATCGGCGTCCTGCTGATCTGCATCGGCGTCAAGGCCAGGAGCCCGGCCTGTGCCGGGGTCGGCGCGACCGTGCTCACCCTCCAGGTGATCGGGCCGGGCGTCACCTGACGGCACGGGCGCCTCACAGGCCGCCGGCCAGGGTCAGTTCCCGGCTGATCGTGTTCCAGATCGCGTCGAACCAGAGCTGCGACTGCTCCACGAACGACCCGTCCCGCCGGCCGCCCGCGTCCTGGTCGAAGGGGAAGAGCATCGACCGCGTGCCCAGCGTGTCGTACATCTCCAGCGGCTCGTGGTCGTCGAACTGCTCCTCCTGCCTGGTGATCATGTAGTACGCGAAGAGCGCTTCCGAGCCGTTGAGCAGGTACAGCTTGACGGGGGGCGTGAACGGCAGCGCCCGGAAGGTGATGTCCACGTCGATGCCGTGCGTACGGCGCAGGTTGCGGAGGTTGTGCCGCAGCACCTGCCCCTGGGCGTTGCGCTGCGAGAGCCAGCGGCTGTGCAGCCGCTCGTCGCTGCCGTCGGCCACCGGGGTGGGGAACGCCAGGTCGATGTCCCGGCTCGGCAGCAGAACCCGTACGGTCACCCGGTCCGGCCCGAGGCGGCCCTCGTGGATGAGCCGCAGCGGCTCCCCGAACGCCAGCGTCAGCGACACCGCCGTCAGGCACAGCGCGTCGATGCGCACGTGCGGGGACCTGAAGGCCTCCGTGACGCGCGACGCCAGCGCGACCATGGTCGGCTGCGGGGACGCGGCGGGCGGGGCGAGCGCGGCGGGCGCGTCGTCGGCGACCGTGGCGGGCGAACCCTTCGTCACGTTGACGAGCAGCCGTTCCTCCTGGAGGGTGCGCAGCGCCCGGCGGACCGTGCCGCGCTCCACCCCGAACTCCTCGGCCAGCCGGGCCTGTGTCGGCATCCGGTCGCCGGGGCGGAGCTGCCCGGCCCTGATTCGGGCCCGCAGCGCTTCGGCCACCTCACGGGGCGACCTTTTCGTGCCGTTCACGGCTGCGCCAGCAGTGCTCACAACCAGAACACTACAACTTCACGCCATCCAAAGGGAGTTGTCGGCAGAGCTGGTTAAAAGTTCTTGAGTCATGGGGACAACTTCAACAGAGTTGGTCACCAACTTCGCGTAGATGGTCGAACTCATCACCGACGGCTCCCAACTGGCACCGCGGCGGTTCGGCCGGCCCTCGAAGCGCGTTTGTTGGCGGCAGGCTCACCCCTCTCAGCTCAAGGAGTGATCCCCATGCCATTTCTCGCGCTCCTCGCCCTCGGCGCCTACTTCGTGGGCGAAATGATCGAAGGCCGCTTCGGACTCCTCGGCGTCGCCGCCGTCGGCTTCCTCTCCGTCGGGGTCAAGACGAAGAACACCGCCTGCCTCAGCATCGGAACCGTCGCCCTCGTCATCCTCGGCCAGTCCGCGATGCCATGACCAAAGGCCCGGCCGCCCCACGCCGCCCACGGGCCCACGACCCACGTCAGAAGACGTCCGGACACCAGGGACTGCGAGGCGCCAGGAACAGGGCGTCCACCCGGGCCGCCGCCCCGGTGTGCTCCTCGTGCACCTGACCCAGCGCCGCCAACCGCACCGCCGACCGGCCGCCCAGGTACAGCGCACCCAACTCCCTTACGTCGAGGGTCAGGTCGGCGGCATCGGAGGTGGGTACGCACTGTGCCGCACCCGTCGCGGACACCTCCAGCCGAAACCGTCCACCGGCCGGACCCAGCCGGTCCTCGACCTCCAGCACGACCGTCCCGGCCCTCTCGTACGTCCGCGCCTCCAGCGCCCGCACGACGTCCAGGACCCGCACCCACAGCCAGTCCGCCCACGTCACCGGCCGCGCCGCACGCGGGTCCGGCAGCAGGTCGGGCAGCAGGTCGTCCGGCGCGCGGTAGCCGGTGCGCACCTTCGCCACCCAGTCGATCGAGCACAGGTAGTGCCACAGGGCGCGCTCGGCCTCCGGGGTCGTCGCGATCAGGTCGTGCACCTGCACCGTGTTCAGCGGCTGCTTGGCGTCGCCCCACGTGTCGTCCGCCCGGTACTTGACCAGCCCCTCGAACTGCCCGCCGGCCGCCTCGGAGGCCCGGTAAACGGCGAAGAAGGCCGCCTTGTACGGGTCGTAGCTGTACTGGACCAGCCCGGTCTGCCGCTCCCACCAGCCCGCGCTCCGGTCCGTCGCACCCGGCTGCCCCGCCCGGAACCGCTCGTGCAGCTCCGGCCCGGCCTTCCGTACGTCCGCCGGGTCGACGAGGTCGATGCGACCGCCGCAGTCCGGCCCCGACCACCGCTTGCCGAGCCCGGTGCGGTGCACGTCGATCTCCCACTCGGCGGTCGAGGTCGCGTGCCCGAAGCCGTACCGCCCGTAGATCGGGTACTCGGCCGCGATCAGCGTCGCGACCGCCTCGCCGCGTTCCTTCGCCTCCGCGAGGTCCGCCCGGATCATCCGGCCGAGCAGCCCGCGCCGACGGTGCGTGGGCGACACGGTGACGCTGGTGACGGCGTTCGCCGTCACGAACCCCCCACCGGGGACGGTGAGTTGCTGTGCGAAGGAACGGTACGTCGCCACGCACCGCCCCGCGTCGAACGCGCCCTTCGTCCGGGCCAGGTCGGTCTGCGACCGGCGCAGCGCCACATCCGCGTCGGTGGCCTGCGCCGCCGTCAGGAAGCCGACCGCGTTGGCCCGCCCCCAGTCCTCGAACTCGGCCTCGGCGACCGGCCGTACCTCGATGTCCGTGCCGGTCCCGCTGCCGGCGTGGTCTCCCGCGTGAGCGCTCATGCGTCCACGCTAAACACGTCGCGCTCAGAATGTCGCGCGGATTTCGCCGACCCGCACCGGCCCGCCGAACAGCGGCGCCTCACCGATCCGCCTCACCAGCGCGCCCTCGATGCCGAGCATGCCCAGTGCCCTGGCCAGCACCGGTCCGAGCGCCCGCGCCGCCCCGTCGTCGATCTTGAAGGCGAGCGCCCGGCCGTCCGGCAGCGCCACCGCCTGCACCGCCTCCGCACCCATCTTCGACAGCGCGCCCGGCACCTCCCGCATCAGCCAGGTGTCCGGCCGCCGCGTCCCCGCCACGTACTCCGGGTGCGTCCGCATGGCGTCCGCGACCCGACGCTCCGGGCTGCCCTCCTCGGCGAGGACGAAGTACCGGAAGGCCCGCGCGAGGCCGGTCAGGCCGATCGCCATCAGCGGCGCCCCGCAGCCGTCCGTGCCGACCGCCGCGACCTTCTCCCCGCTGGCCCGCTCCACGCACTCCAGCGCCAGCCGCTGGAGCGGATGCGCCGGGTCCAGATAGCTGCCCGTGTCCCACCCGTTGACCTTGCAGGCCGCGATCATCGCCGTGTGCTTGCCGGAGCAGTTCATCGTGACCCGCTCGCGGACGTGACCGGCCGCCAGGTAGGCCTCGGCCTCGACCGGGTCCAGCGGCAGGTCGGGCGGCGTCTGCAGGTCGTCCTGCGCCAGTCCGTACTCGCTGAGCATCTTGCGTACGAGATCCAGGTGGAAGCCCTCGCCGGAGTGGCTCGCCGCGGCCAGTGCCAGGCGCTCGCCCGAGAGGTCCAGCCCGGCCCGCAGCAGGGCGGCTGCCTGCATCGGCTTGTTGCTGGAACGGGGGAAGACCGGCGAGGTCACGTCCCCGAGGGCCAGCTGCACGCTTCCGTCGGCCGCCAGCACGACCAGCGAGCCCCGATGGTGGCCCTCGACGAAGCCGGATCGGACGACTTCGGCGAGAACCGGGGGTATGGCGGTGGGGGCGGTGCTGGGGGTGGTCATCGTCGACTCGGCCTTCCGGACGCGGGGACCGGCCCCGCGAAACGCCCGGGATCACCGGTCGCGGCCTCGACGGAGCAGGTCAGTGGAGCAGATCGTCTACTTGTGCTTCACCTTCACGGTACCTGCGGGCGATCTCCGCGCTGCAATCGTCCGCGGTGCGCTGGAGCTGCTGACGCTGCCCGGACACCTGCTGCTCGTAGCCGATGAGCCGCCGCATTCCCGCGTGCAGCTCTTCGTCCGTCCGGGCGTCGAGGTCGGACAGTTCGACCTCCGCGAGCATGTCGGCCGCCAGCCTCCGGTACTGCTCGCTGCGCGGCGTCGACAGCGTCACGTGCCGGGCGGAGGACCGGTGGCTGGACGGGCTGTCCGCGAGGATCTCCGACAGCCGCTCCACCACCGGCGACTGCGGACCGCCCCGGCGGCCCAGCTCGGCGCGCAGGATGTCGATGCGGCCGTGCAGCAGCCGGCGTACGTAACTCAGGTCCGCCTCGTCGCGCTGCGCGTCCCTGCGCAGGGTCCGCAGCTCGGGCAGGCCCAGTGCGCCGAGGTCGGGCCGCGAGTGCGACGGGAGCACCGGCGGCACGCCCCGCGGGGTGCAGGGCGCGGGCGCCCGCACCGCGTCCCCCGACGGCCTCGGGTGTGCCAGCTGCATCGGTACGGGACCGGACCTTCGCCCGGCGCCAGAAGTGCTCATCTAATTCCGTCCCCTCGAACGGTGCGGCGCACCGCCTCGCCCCGCATCGTGCCACTCCTTCCCCTGCCGACGCAGGCACACTGCACCCGTATGGCCCTTGCGTACGGGACGCCGCCGGCGGGAGGCATGATGGTCGCCATGCGAGCTGTGGTGCAGAGAGTGGACGGCGCGAGCGTCGTCGTCGGCGGCGAGACGGTCGGCGAGATCGTGGGCGAGGGCCTGTGTGTCCTGGTCGGAGTGACACACGAGGACACTCCGGACAAGGCGGCGCAACTCGCGCGCAAGCTGTGGTCGGTGCGCATCCTGGACGGCGAGAAGTCCTGTTCCGACGTGAACGCCCCGCTCCTGGTGATCTCGCAATTCACCCTGTACGGGGACGCCCGGAAGGGCCGCCGCCCCACCTGGAACGCCGCTGCCCCCGGCGAGGTCGCCGAGCCCCTGGTGGACGAGGTCGTCGCGCAGCTGCGCGCCCTGGGCGCGACGGTACGGACGGGCAGCTTCGGCGCGGAGATGTGGGTCTCGCTGACGAACAACGGGCCCTTCACGGTCCTGCTGGACATCTGAGGGGTACGGGGGGCGGTCCCCCCGCGTACGACGGGCCCCGCGCGCCGCGCCGAGGGGCGGGCCCCGCAGTCCCCGCCCCGGCTCCGCCCCCTACGGCTCGACCACGACCTCCTGCGCCGCCGCCGTGTCCCCCGCCATCAGTTCGGCGTCCACCGCCACGTTCCGCTTGATCAGGGCCAGCGCGATGGGCCCCAGCTCGTGGTGGCGCACGGAGGTCGTCACGAAGCCGATCTGCCGGCCCTCGGGCCCGTCGGAGGCCAGCCGCACCGGCGTCCCCGTCGGTGGCAGCAGCACCTCGCTCCCGTCCAGGTGCAGGAACACGAGCCGGCGCGGCGGCTTCCCGAGGTTCTGCACGCGGGCGACGGTCTCCTGGCCCCGGTAGCACCCCTTCTGCAGGTGCACCGCGCTGCCGACCCAGCCCAGCTCGTGCGGGATGGTCCGGTGGTCGGTCTCGAACCCGAGCCGCGGCCGGTGCCCCTCGACGCGCAGCGCCTCGTACGCCAGCACGCCCGCGGCGGGCCCGTACCCGGCCGCGTACTCCTCCAGCCGGTCCCGGGCCAGGAACAGGTCCCGTCCGTGCGCGGTCTCCCGTACGACGACGTCCTCCGGCACCGGGGCGATGGATCCGGCGGGCAGCCACACCACGGCGAACTCCGGGGTCCGGTCCGCCACTTCGACCCGGTAGAAGAACTTCATGCTCTCCAGGTACGCGATCAGGTCCTGCTGCGTACCGGGCTCCACGTGGATCCAGGTGGTCTCCCCGTCGTCCACCAGGTACAGGGCGTGCTCCACGTGCCCGTTGGCGGTCAGCACCAGCGCTTCGGTGGCCCGGCCCGCGGGCAGCTCGACGACGTGCTGGGTGATCAGCAGGTGCAGCCAGCTCAGCCGGTCGGATCCGGTCACCGTGATGACGCCCCGGTGCGAGAGGTCGACGAAACCCGACCCGTCGGCCAGCGCGCGCTGCTCACGGAACAGATCGCCGTAGTGCGCGGCGACGCCTTCGTCACGGCCCTCGGCGGCGACGGCTCCGGGCAGGGAAAGGAGGGGGCTCTTCATAACAGCCCAGCCTACGACTCCGCGCCGGACTCCTTCTCGGCCGCGCAGCCCGCGCACCTGCCAAAGATCGCGAAGTGCTTCATATCGGTCTCGAACCCGAACTCGCCGCGCAGCTTCGCGATGAACTCCCCCGCGACCTCGACGTCCGCCTCGATGACGTTCGAGCAGTCCCGGCAGACCAGGTGGAGGTGGTGGTGCCGGGCCGCGAGGTGGTAGGTGGGCGCGCCGTGGCCGAGGTGCGCGTGGCTGACCAGCCCGAGCTCCTCCAGCAGCTCAAGGGTCCGGTAGACCGTGGAGATGTTGACCCCGGAGGCGGTCCTGCGCACTTCCCCGAGGATCTCGTCGGGCGTCGCGTGCTCCAGCGCGTCCACGGCTTCGAGGACGAGCTGCCGCTGCGGCGTCAGCCGGTAGCCGCGCTGCCGCAGGTCACTTTTCCAGTCGGTGCTCACCACGCCGCCCAGTGTAGGCAGCGCGGTGGGCATCCGTCCGTACTCGCGCCCGCCCGCCCGCTCAGCGGAAGAACGCGATCCCGTCGTCGGGCAGGTCCGGGAGGTTCTTGGCCATGGCCTCGACCTCTTCGGGGGTGACGGTCTTCTTGAGGTGCGCCGACATGTACGGACGCAGCTCGACCTCGGGGGTGGCCTTCTCGCCGACCCACATCAGGTCGCTCTTCACGTAGCCGTAGAGTCGCTTGCCGCCGGTGTACGGGCCGGAGGCGGCCGTGCGGGCCACCGCGTCCGTGACCAGGTCGATCTGCGGCTTCTGGTGGGCCAGCTCGCCGTACCAGATCTCGACGACGCCGGTGTCGCGGGTCATGACGACCTCGACCTTGCGGTCCTTGTCGATGCGCCAGAAGCCGGACTCGGTCTCCAGCGGCTTCACCTTGTTGCCCTCGGCGTCGAGGATCCAGGAGTGCGAGACGTACTCCAGGAAGTCACGGCCGTCGTGGCTGAAGGTGACTTCCTGGCCGAAGTTGGCCTTCTCCTCGCCGGGGAAGTCGGTGACACCCGCACCCGTCCACTTCCCGAGGAGGAAGACGAGGGGGACGAGGTCCGGGTGGAGGTCGGACGGGATCTCGATCATGAGTGGCTCAGGCGATCTGTGTGAGGGGTGGCGGCGGCCGGCTGCACGAGTGGCTAGCGCTGGCCCTGGTAGAGCTTCTTCACGGCCAGTGCGGTGAAGGCGAGGACGCCGACGCAGACCAGAACCAGCAGGGCGGAGAAGAATGCCTCAAGCACGAGGTGCTCCTTGCGATGAGCGAGGTGTGAGTTACGGGCCGGGCCCCAGCTTAGACGGCCGGGGCCCGGTGCTCTCTGTGAGGTGGGCCGGTGGGGGCGGGGCCGGGCCGGGGCGGGGCGCGCGGACACGACGGCGGGCGGGACGGGACGCGCGGGGGCGGGGCCGGGCGGGTCTAGGGTTCCACCCATGTCGAAGAAGCTCGTGATCAAGGTGACCGCCGGGGCCGACGCCCCGGAGCGGTGCTCGCAGGCGTTCACGGTGGCGGCGGTGGCCGTGGCCAGTGGGGTCGAGGTGTCGTTGTGGCTGACCGGGGAGGCGGCGTGGTTCGCGCTGCCGGGGAAGGCCGCGGAGTTCGAGCTGCCGCACGCGGCGCCGCTGCCGGACCTCATCGAGTCCGTCCAGGCGGGCGGCACCCTGACCCTGTGCACCCAGTGCGCGGTACGGCGCAACATCACCGAGGACGACGTGCTGGAGGGCGTACGGATCGCGGGGGCGCAGGTATTCGTCAGCGAGGTCATGGCGGACGACGTACGGGCGCTCGTGTACTGAGGCCGGTCCGGCCCACGGACGGGCACGAGGTCGGGGACGCGGACGGGGCAAGGCGGGCCGGGGACCCGACGGACGGGGCGTACCTGGCGCGGCGGCCCGCGGGAGCGCAAGGCAGGAGGGCCGCACCCTTCGTCACAGGTATGGCGTCCAACCCCCTGTGGGTGCGGCCCTCCGGCCGGTTCAGCGCGCGGTGCTCGCGTCACACCGCGATGGCGACCTCCGCGAGCCCGCCGGTCTGGGCAACCACCGTGCGGTCCGCCGTGCCGCCCGGGACCAGGGCGCGCAGCGTCCAGGTGCCCTCGGCGGCGTAGAAGCGGAACTGGCCGGTGGCCGAGGTGGGGACCTCGGCGGTGAACTCGCCGGTCGAGTCGAGGAGGCGGACGTAGCCCGTCACCGGCTCGCCGTTCCTGGTCACGCTGCCCTGGATGGTGGTCTCACCGGGCTTGATGGTCGAGGCGTCGGGGCCGCCGGCCTTCGCTCCACACATGTTCTGTCCTTAGGGGTTGAGGGGCCGGACTACTTGTTGGCGCCGAGCTCGATCGGAACGCCGACCAGGGAGCCGTACTCGGTCCACGAGCCGTCGTAGTTCTTGACGTTCTCGACGCCGAGCAGCTCGTGCAGGACGAACCAGGTCAGGGCCGAGCGCTCGCCGATGCGGCAGTACGCGATGGTGTCCTTGGCGAGGTCGACCTGCTCGGCCTCGTAGAGGGCCTTGAGCTCTTCGTCGGACTTGAACGTGCCGTCGTCGTTGGCGTTCTTCGACCACGGGATGTTGCGGGCGCTCGGCACGTGGCCGGGGCGCTGCGACTGCTCCTGCGGGAGGTGCGCGGGGGCGAGCAGCTTGCCGCTGAACTCGTCGGGCGAGCGGACGTCGACCAGGTTCTGGGTGTTGATCGCCTTGACGACGTCGTCGCGGTAGGCGCGGATCGACTCGTCCTGCGGCTGGGCCTTGTACGTGGTGGCCGGGCGGGAGGGGACCTCGGCGACCAGGTCGCGGGAGTCGAGCTCCCACTTCTTGCGGCCGCCGTCCAGGAGGCGCACGTCGCCGTGCCCGTACAGCTTGAAGTACCAGAAGGCGTAGGAGGCGAACCAGTTGTTGTTGCCGCCGTAGAGGACGACGGTGGTGTCGTTGCCGATGCCCTTCTCCGACAGGAGCTTCTCGAAGCCGGCCTGGTCGATGAAGTCGCGGCGGACCGGGTCCTGGAGGTCCTTGGTCCAGTCGATCCGGATGGCGTTGCGGATGTGGTTCTTCTCGTACGCGGAGGTGTCCTCGTCGACCTCGACGACGGCCACCTTCGGGTCGTCCAGGTGGGCCTCGACCCAGTCTGCGTCTACCAGTACGTCGCTGCGGCTCATGGTGTGGTTCTCCTCCGGGGCAGTTGCGGGGGGGTGTGCGCATGTGTCCGGGTACGACTGCGGGGCCGTACGTACGGCGGCACGAAGAGCGTGAGGGGGGCGGCAAGTCGCCCCAGGGAAGCGGGGGTTCGGGCGGTCGCGCCCAGCGGGTCCCGCTCAGACCGCGCGGCGACAGAGCATGGCGGCGACGCGGCACAGGTCTACTGCCCGCCGCTTCGTGAGGTCCGCCTGTCGCTGCTGCATGGGACCGATCGTAGGGAGGTACAGGCGGCCGTGTCACCGGCGTGTCGCATGTTGAGACGTGATCGTCCGAAGGGTGGGACGGAAGAAGGGGCCGGGATGTCCTTCCCGGCCCCTCGCCCCGCTCGTGCGGTTACCAGTCCTGCGGACTGGACCCTTCCGTCTCGCTATCCGGCCAGCTCCACGTTCGCGCCGGTGACGGCGACCTCCATGCCCGTCTCGACCGGGGTGATCTTGTCGAGCTTGAGGCCGTTCGGCAGGCCACCGATGGGGCGCTCGAAGTCGATCTTCTTGCGGATCATTCCTTCGAGGCCGGGGATGCCCTGTCCGGGCACGCTGTCGGCGCGCACCGCGACCACCCTGCCGCCGTCCTTGAGGCTGACGCTGGACAGGACGCTCTGCGTGATCTCGCGGCCGAGGACCGAGGCGGTGCCGGTGACCTTGACCTTGCCATTGCCGCCGTAGGCGAGCTTGACGTCCTTGTCGCCCGCGGCGCGCGTCAGGTCGTCGTACGAGATGACGGCGGTTCCGGCGGCACGGGTGGCGGTGGCGGAGGAGAAGTTGTTGGTGAGGATCACGTCGTACAGCTCGGCGTTGATCTTGCCGACCGTCAGGCTGCGGCCCTCGGCCTCCGTCTGCAGACCGTCCATGGTGACGTCGACCCGGTCGAGTTCCTTGGCGAGGACCTGGGTGAGGAAGGGGAAGCCCTTGATGTCGATCTGTGGTTCCGTCGAAAGCCCCTGGCTCGCACGGACCTTGGTGGCCACCTCGGACTCGGCGTAGTTCACCGCGAGGCGGTCCACGGCGACGAAGATGCCGCCGAGGACGACACCCAGGATCAGAAGGATGCGAAGTGCGCGCATTGTTGGTGTTTCCCCCACCCGCGTTCGTTGGCCCCCGTACTGACAGTGAGCCTAACCGGTGGGGTTCACACGTAACCCGTGATGCGCGAGTGACTCAGGCGAAGGCCCGGCCCAGCAGGTAGACGGCCGGGGCCGCCAGGGCCAGCGGCAGCGCGACGCCTGCCGTCATGTGCACGAAGCGCGACGGGTAGTCGTACGCGGCCACCCGCAGCCCGACCAGCGCGCACACGCCCGCCCCGAGGCCGATGACAGCCCCGCCGGAACCGAGCCCGTTGACCCCGCCGACCGCGATGCCGGCGCCGGCGGCGGCGAGCAGCGCGACGACGACCGAGGCGACGGTGGGCAGCGGCAGCGCACGGGCGAACACCGCGGCGGCCACCGCGACCCCGCCGACCGCCAGGGCCTTCGGGTCGGCGGCGAGGTGCCCGGAGGCGACGACGGTGAGGGCGGCGGTGGTGACGCCCGCGGTCAGCGCGTACATCCGCTCGTCGGCGGACATCCGGTTGCGCAGGTGCAGGACGAGGGTGAGCAGGACCCATACGCCGAGCGTGCCGAGGAGCGCGGTGGGCGCGTTCAGGGCGTCCACGGACAGGATCGCCGCGTCCGCGACCACGCCGCCGAGGAACGCGAGCGCGATGCCCTGCCGGGCGGGCCACATCCCGTTCAGCCGGAACCAGCCCGCCGCCATGACCGCCTGGAGCAGCACCACCGGCACGACCACCGCGAACTGTCCGAGGCCCGCGGCGACCGCCAGCAGTCCGCCGAGGACGGCGGTCAGCAGCGCGGGCTGCATCCCCGGGTCGATGATCGGCGACCGGCCCTCGGCGCGCGCCCGCTGGGCGTCCGTGATGCGCGCGTTGCCGCGGGTGGCGGGCGGGCTGTACCGGGGGCCGGGGGGCGTGTCGTACGAGGCGGAGGCGTGCTCCGGGGCGTGATCGGAGACGCGGGGGTGCGCGGCGGTGGGGGCGGAGCCGTAGGCGGGCTCCGGCTCCGGTGCGTGGGCGTTCGGGGGCACGGCCTGCATGGGGACCTCGGGCGGAAGCGGGTACGACCCGGAAGGGCCGGCGGGGCCCGGCGTCAGGGTGTGGGGCGGGGGGTTCTGGGGCGCGGAGTTCTCAGGCACCGGGTCGGGACCCCGGAAGTTCTGGGGCGGGAGGTAGGCGGTGTCGGCAGCGGCAGCCTGGTGGGACTGGTGTCCCTGTGGGGGCTGGTGGCTGTGCGGTGACCGGTGGGGCTGGTAGTGCTGGTGCGGCTCGCGGGACTGCGGGGACTGCTGGGCACGGTGGGATCCGGACCGGTCCGCTCCGGGGGTTCCGTGTTGTCCGTGTGCTCCATGGTTCTCAGGGGCTCCTCTGTGGGAACCGGAAGCGCCGGAGGCCTGGTGCGGCTCGTAGGACTGCGGGGCCTGGTGGAGCTGCGGGTTCCGGTAGGCCTGCGGGTCCTGGTGGGCCGGCTGGGGCTGCGGGGCTCGATGCGATCCAGAGGCTCCGGGGGCCTGGGGAGACTCGTATCCCTGCTGTGCCTGCTGTGCCTGCTGTGCCTGCTGTGCCTGCTGTGCCTGCTGTGCCTGCTGTGGATTCTGAGGCCGGAGCGACTGGTGGACCGGCTGGTACTGCGTGTCCCAGGTCAGACCGTGCCAGCTCTGCGTGGCGTACGGGTCCTGGGAGGCCTGCGCGTGGTCCTGGGCCTGCCCCTGGCCCGTCCCATGGCCGTCCTGTCCCGTCCCGGGAGCGGCCTGTCCCGTCCCGGGAGCGTCGTGGGAGACGGCGGGGTCGGGGAACTGCTGCTGCGGGTGGGCCTGTTCACCGTACGGGGGCTGCTCCCCGTACCCCTGCGACGGCTGCCGCCCGTACGGGTACTGCTGGTCGTCAGCGCTCATGGTCTTCGGTCACCCTCCTGCGAACGGCGGGAGCACCTCGACCGTGCCGCCCTCGGCCAGCCGTACCGTCCCGTGGTCACGAGTCCCGACGGGGTCGCCGTCGATCAGGAACGAGCACCGCTGGAGCACCCGCACCAGCTCCCCGGGGTGCTGGGCGCGGACCGCGTCCAGTGCCTCGGCGAGCGTCTCGGCCGAGTACGGCTCCTCGCCGGTACCGGCGGCGGCCTTGGCCGCAGCCCAAAAGCGGATGGTGCCCGCTGCCATGGCGGCGCTCCTTTCGTCCGGTCCGTCGCCCCCTGGCCCGGCGCGTCGTGTGCGTCCGGTCCTTCGCTGGCGTCCGGCCCGTTTTACGGCCTCGTCAGCTGTCCATGATGGGCCATCCGGCCGACCGCCCCGGTCGACCAGTGCCCGATGCGCGCGAGGAGACCGGCGTCCGCCGCGTTCTCCGCGTGCCCCATCCCGGCCTCGATCCACAGTTCCGCACCGGGTGCGGCAGCGGCGAGCGACCTCGGGTGGTCCAGGGGGAAGTACGGGTCCCGGTCGCCGTGCACCAGCAGCAGCGGGGCCGGTGCGACGTACGGAGCCGCCTCCACCGGCGAAAGGGGTACGGGGTCCCACGCCCGGTGGTGAATCCGGGTACGGAGTCCGGCCCTCCCCACCAGGCGCCCCGCGGGACGCGTCACCACCCAGTGGAGACGCCGCATCGGAGCGGTTCCGCGGTAGAACCACCGGGCCGGGGCACTGACCGCCACCACCGCGTCCGCCCCCGCCCCCGCACCGGCACCGGCGCCGGCACCCGCACGGGCGACGGCGCCCACGCTCCCGTCCGCGTCACGCCCGCCGTCCTCGTCCGCCGCTCCACCGGCTCCCGCGCCACCGCACGCTTCCGTGCGCCCCCTCTGCTCCGCCCCCGGCCACTCCCCGTACGAAGGTCCGTACAGCGCCCCGTGCCGGAGCACCACCGATCCACCCATCGAGAACCCCACGGTGACCACGGACGAGTGCCCCAACTCCCGTCCCCAGCGCACCGCTGCCGCCAGGTCGAGCACCTCCCGGTCACCGACCGTGGACCGCCCGCCGGACCGGCCGTGCCCCCGGAACGAGAACGTGATCACGGCTCCGTACTGCGAGAACACCCGTGCCGCCCGCCGTACGGCGGGCCGCTCCAGGGCGCCGGAGAATCCGTGCGCGACGACGAGAACGGGGCGGCCCGAAGGATCTTCACCGGGGGACGTTCCCGGCTCGTACAGCGCCTCGATCCGCACCGAATCGTCCGTACGGAGCGTGGTGCGCCGGGCCCCCGGAGTGACCAAGGAAACAGAAGCGGTGCCTGCCATGTGGGCTATTCTGCTCGGCGAAGGACTCGGGCAGCGTTGCCCCCGGGTCCTTTTGTGCTTTCCGGGCGACCTAAAAGGCTGGGAAAGAACAGGGCAAGAGAGCCGGAAACGAGGCAGGTCGGACCCCAGGGCGCGGGGGTCGTCCGCCTATAACCGGCCGAGGGCGACAAGCAGTACGAAGCAGTGCCGCAAACGCCCCCGGGCCTCCGGAAGGAGCCAGGGGGACCCCCTCCCGCAGGGACCGAGGAGGAACCGACGTTATGGGCGAGCGAACCGTGCATCCACCGCATACGACGAGTACGACGACCGGTACGACGCGTGCGAGTCGTACGACTCCTACGACGACTCGTACGACGACGACCATGAACATCCGAGCAGGTGAAGCGCGATGAGCTCTCTGCTGCTCCTCACCAATGCCCTCCAGCCGTCGACGGAGGTGCTGCCCGCTCTCGGCCTGCTGCTGCACACCGTGCGGGTGGCTCCCGCCGAGGGCCCCGCCCTGGTGGACACCCCGGGCGCCGACACGATCCTCATCGACGGCCGCCGCGACCTTCCGCAGGTCAGGTCGCTGTGCCAGCTGCTGCGTTCCACCGGGCCCGGCTGCCCGCTGATCCTCGTCGTCACGGAGGGCGGTCTTGCCGCCGTGACCGCGGACTGGGGCGTCGACGACGTGCTCCTGGACACGGCGGGCCCCGCCGAGGTCGAGGCGCGGCTGCGGCTCGCGATGGGCCGCCAGAACATGGTCGCCGACGACGTACCCACCGAGATCCGCAACGGCGACCTGTCGGTCGACGAGGCGACGTACAGCGCGAAGCTCAAGGGGCGGGTCCTGGACCTCACCTTCAAGGAGTTCGAGCTGCTGAAGTACCTGGCGCAGCACCCCGGCCGGGTCTTCACGCGGGCGCAGCTCCTCCAGGAGGTGTGGGGCTACGACTACTTCGGCGGTACGCGGACGGTCGACGTCCATGTACGGCGGCTGCGCGCGAAGCTCGGCGTCGAGAACGAGGCACTGATCGGGACGGTACGGAACGTGGGCTACCGCTTCGTGGTGCCGGAGAAGGTCGAGCAGGCCGCCGAGGAGGCGAAGGCGGCGGGAGCGTCGGCGCGGGAGGTCGAGAAGGCGCGGGCGCGGGCTTCCGCCTCGGTAGCCCGTACGGCCGAATCGCCCGTACGCGAGTAAGTCGGCGCAAGTCGGCTCGATCCATGGGACGACCGGCCTGTGACCTGGTCGATCCGCGTAGACTCCTGCGCGTGGCCAAGGTGACGCGGGACGATGTGGCGCGACTGGCGGGTACTTCTACCGCCGTCGTCAGTTACGTCATCAACAACGGACCCCGGCCGGTCGCCCCGGCCACGCGCGAGCGTGTCCTCGCCGCGATCAAGGAACTGGGCTACCGCCCGGACCGGGTCGCGCAGGCCATGGCGTCCCGGCGGACCGATCTCATAGGCATGATCGTCCCCGATGCCCGGCAGCCGTTCTTCGCGGAGATGACGCACGCCGTCGAGCAGGCCGCCGCCGAGCGCGGGAAAATGGTGCTCGTCGGCAACTCCGACTACCGCAACGAACGCGAGATCCACTACCTGCGGGCCTTCCTCGGCATGCGTGTGTCCGGGCTCATCCTGGTCAGCCAGGGCATGAGCGAGAGCGCGGCGGCGGAGATCGACGCGTGGGACGCACGGGTGGTGCTGCTCCACGAGCGTCCGGAGGCCATCGACGACGTCGCGGTCGTGACGGACGACGTGGGCGGCGCGCAGCTCGCGACGCGACACCTGCTGGAGCACGGGCACGAGTACGTGGTGTGCCTCGGCGGCGTCGAGTCCACCCCGTCCGTGGGCGACCCGGTGGCCGACCACATCGAGGGCTGGCGGCGGGCCATGCAGGAATCCGGGCGCTCGACGGAGGGCCGGCTGGTACAGGCGCCCTACGACAGGTACGCGGCGTACGAGGTGGCGCTCGGGCTGCTGGCCGGGCCCGACCGCCCGCCCGCGATCTTCTGCTCGACGGACGACCAGGCGATCGGGGTGCTGCGGGCGGCCCGTGAGCTGCGCATCGACGTGCCGGGGGAGCTGGCGGTGGCCGGCTTCGACAACGTCAAGGAGGCGGCACTGACGGACCCGCCGCTGACGACGATCTCCTCGGACCGGCCGGCGATGGCACGGGCGGCGGTGGACCTCGTCCTCGACGACGGACTGCGGGTGGCCGGGTCGCGACGGGAACGGGTCAAGCAGTTCCCCTCGGCGCTGATCATCCGCAGATCCTGCGGCTGCGGCTGACGCACGGCGAATCGTGGCCGCCGGGGCGGGGTTCTTCCGTGCGGGTGCGTGGGGCTCACCCGCACAGTTCCCCGCGCCCCTAACGGGGCACTCCCCCCGGCAGCCCCGGCAGCCCCCCTTGGGCGGCGGGGCCGCACGCCCTCCCCCCCGGTAGCCCGCTTGGGCGGCGGGGCCGCCCCCGGGGGCGGAACGGGCGGGCAAGGGGGCGGCCCCCCACCGGACGGTGCACCCCTCGCCCTACGCCCCGCCACGCCCGCGCACCCACACCCGCCCACGCACCGGCACCAGCACCGGCACCGGCACCGGCACACCCAACCCCGCCCCTTACACCGGGCATACAGGAATCTGCCGCCCTTCTTAACTCCCCCTCAGACAGTTCTCATGCAGCCCGCCCAAGCTCATGAACATGACGACGACACCCCCGCCCCCGCACCCCGAGTCCACCCCCACCGCCCCCTACGCCGGCTTCCCCCCGCCCCCGTCGCACGCCCCCACCGTGCACCGCCGTCGTGCCGGGCGGCCCGTCGCGCTGCTCGCGGCGGTGGCGCTCGTCGCCGCGACGGCCGGTGGCGGCGCCGCGTACCTGACCGAGCGGTACACCGGCGACGGCAGCGGCGCCAACAGCGCCGCCGCCCCCGGCAGCAACGTCTCGCAGTCCAGCATGGGCACCGTCTCCGGCATCGCCCAGGCCGTCGGCCCCGCCATCGTCGAGATCAGCGCGACCTCGTCCGCCGGCGCCTCCACCGGCTCCGGCGTGATCCTGACCGCCGACGGTGAGGTCATCACGAACAACCACGTCGTCGCGGGAGCCGACACCGTCAAGGTGAAGCTGTCCTCCGGCAAGACCTACACCGCGAAGGTCGTCGGCACCGACCCCGACAAGGACCTCGCCCTGCTCAAGCTCCAGGACGCGAGCAAGCTCCCCACCGCCAAGCTGGGCAGCAGCAAGGACGTCAAGGTCGGCGACCAGGTCGTCGCGATCGGCTCTCCCGAGGGCCTCTCCGGTACGGTCACCAGCGGCATCGTCTCCGCCCTCGACCGCGACGTGACGGTCTCCAAGGAGCAGGACAAGGGACGGTCCGGCAGCCGGCAGCAGGGCGGCGGCTGGCCCTTCGAGTTCGGCGGCGAGAGCTTCAACGGCGACACCGGCCAGTCCAAGACGACGTACAAGGCCATCCAGACCGACGCCTCCCTCAACCCCGGCAACTCCGGCGGCGCGCTGATCAACATGCGCGGCGAGATCATCGGCATCAACTCCGCCATGTACGCCCCGAGTTCCGGCAATGGCGGCGGCGCCGGCAGCGTCGGGCTCGGCTTCGCGATCCCCTCCGACACGGTGAAGGCCGACCTGGACAGCCTGCGCAAGGGCGGTACCGGCGACGACACCTCCGGCCAGGGGCAGGACAGCGACGGCAGCACCGACAGCCGCGACCCCTTCTCCGGCTTCGGCGTGTAAAGCTGGGATCGCCCCCGCCACCCCGACCGGAGACGGTTCCGGAGAAGACCAGGACACCAGGACCTCATGACCCCCGCGAGCTCCCCCACGCCCCCCGCCGAGGACCGTCCCGCCACCGAACGCATCCTCGTCGTCGACGACGAACCCGCGGTACGGGAAGCCCTCCAGCGCAGCCTCGCCTTCGAGGGGTACGCAACGGAGGTCGCCGCCGACGGCATCGAGGCCCTGGAGAAGACGTCCTCGTACGCACCCGACCTGATCGTCCTGGACATCCAGATGCCCCGCATGGACGGCCTGACCGCGGCCCGCCGCCTGCGCCACGGCGGTGACACGACGCCCATCCTGATGCTGACCGCGCGCGACACGGTCGGCGACCGGGTGTCCGGGCTCGACGCGGGCGCCGACGACTACCTCGTGAAGCCCTTCGAACTCGACGAACTCTTCGCCCGCGTCCGGGCGTTGCTCCGCCGCAGCTCGTACGCGGCGGCAGCGGGCCTGCCGCCCACCCCCGGCGACGTCCTGATCTTCGCGGACCTGCGCATGGACATGGTGACCCGTGAGGTCACCAGGGGCGGGCGTCAAGTGGACCTCACCCGAACCGAGTTCACCCTGCTGGAGATGTTCCTCTCGCACCCCCGTCAGGTCCTCACCAGGGAGCAGATCCTCAAGTCCGTCTGGGGCTTCGACTTCGAGCCGTCGTCCAACTCGCTGGACGTGTACGTGATGTACCTGCGCCGCAAGACGGAAGCGGGCGGCGAACCGCGCCTGGTGCACACCGTGCGGGGCGTCGGGTACGTCCTGCGGTCCGACCAGTGACCGGGCGGGCGGACGGGGCCGCCGCGAACGGGCCGGGGTCCGTACCGCCGGGTGGGCCACTGGGCCGGTTCCGGCGGTTGCCGTTGCGTTCACGGCTGGCGCTGCTGGTGACCACGGCGGTGGCCCTCGCCGTCGCCGCAGCGTCGGTGACGTGCTGGTTCGTGACGCGGGACACCCTGGTGAACTCGCTGGACACGGCGCTGAGCAGCAACCACCCCCAGGACAGCGACGTCGTCCGGCAGATCGACATCGACGCGGTCGCGGGCCAGGCGCGGTGCGTGCGCCAGATTCCCGGCCGCGACAACCCCGACCTGTTCGACCAGACCATCCAGATCGTCGCCAAGAACGGCACGAAGTGCGTCATCTGGGGGCGGCAGTCCGTCGACGTCCGCGCGGAGGACATCGCCGTCGCCGAGCGCCAGACCACCGACGCCTTCCACAACACGGTCGCCGCCAACGGCAAGAAGTACCGGGTCTACACGTACCCGCTGCGGGGCTACCCCCAGCTGTCGCTCGCCGTCTCCGTGGCCCGCCCCCTCGGCGAGGTGGACAGCACCCTTGACGACCTCGCCCTGATCCTCGCCTTCGTCGCCGGTATCGGTGTCCTCCTCGCGGGCGGCGCCGGCCTCTGGGTCGCCCGCAGCGGGCTGCGCCCCGTGGACCGGCTGACCGGCGCCGTCGAGCACGTGGCCCGCACCGAGGACCTGAGCCTGCGCATTCCCGTCGAGGGCGACGACGAGATCGCCCGGCTCTCCGCCTCCTTCAACGCCATGACCGCCGCACTCGCCTCCTCCCGCGACCTCCAGTCGCAGCTGATCGCCGACGCGGGCCACGAACTGCGCACCCCGCTCACCTCCCTCCGTACCAACATCGAGCTCCTCTCCCGCAGCGAGGACACCGGGCGCGCCCTCCCTCCCGCCGACCGCAAGGCCCTCCTCACCTCGGTCAAGGCACAAATGACGGAACTCGCCGCCCTCATCGGTGACTTGCAGGAACTGGCCAGGCCGGAGGCCGCTCCGGGACACTCCTCGCCCAAGGTCGTCGGCCTGCACGACCTCACCCGCACCGCGCTCGACCGCGCCCGCCTGCGCGGCCCCGAGCTCACCTTCACCACGTCGCTGGCGCCCTGGTACGTACGGGCCGAACCGGCCGCCCTGGAGCGCGCCCTCGTCAACGTCCTCGACAACGCGGTCAAGTTCAGCGCGCCGGGCGGCACCGTGGACGTCCGCCTCCATCTCGGGACGCTCACCGTCCGCGACCACGGACCCGGCATCCCGCCCGCCGATCTCCCCCACGTCTTCGAACGCTTCTGGCGCTCGCCCTCCGCCCGCGCCCTCCCCGGCTCCGGCCTCGGACTGTCGATCGTCGCCCGCACGGTCCGCGAGGCGGGAGGCGACGTCGCACTCCGTCCCCCGGAGGACGGAGGCCCCGGCACGGAAGCGGTGATCCGCCTGCCGGGCGCGCCGACACCTCCGCCGTCGGAGGTTCCGTGAGCTGAGGGGGCACGCGTCGGAGCCGCCCCTGCCGGGAACCGGCCGACGGCCCGGACGCACCGGTTCACCCGCCGCGCCGGTCTACCTGCCGCGCCCCCTACGACGCGAGCGGCGGCGGCCCGGGGTGGCACCCACGTCGGTCCCGCCCCGCCGCAGCCGCATCTCCCGTCGGATACGGGCGGCCTTGCCGCGTACGGCCCTCGGGGACGGCCCGCATGCGGGGTCCGAACAGCCGGGACGCCCGCACCCGCCGTGCTCCCCGGTCGCACACCGCACCGGCGCCGTGCTCCGGCAGGGCCGGCACAGCCCGCCCGGCAGCTCCTCGGGCCGCCCCGCCGCGCCGCAGCCGACGCACTCCGTCATGGCCACGCCGAGGGGAACGGGCGGGAGTTCGGGCGGCAGCTTGGAGAGCAGGCGCGACTGTACGAAGCCGAAGGGGTGGGTGATGCGCGCAGGCAGCAACAGCGTCAGCGCGTACACGAGTTGCGTCTCGCTCGCTCCGCGCCGGAACCACTCCCCCGCCGTCTCCGCCAGTGCGTAACACTCGCCCTCCGACAGCGCCAGCTGCGGCTCGCGCCGCCCGAGCCGGGCCAGCGCACGGAAGCCTCGCCCCTCGTGCCCGCCCCCACCCTGGGGCTCGCCCGGCTCGGGGTCCGCGTACCCGGACGAGGGCACGCTGTCGGTGAAGACGTCGTGCCACCAGGCAGCGGGCCTGGGCGTACGGCTGAAATAGGACTCGGTGACGTACCGGACGTTGCCCTGGTCGTCCATGAGGCCCGTGCGGCGGCGGCGCAAGTGGCCTGCTTCGGTGAGGCGGTTGAGGGCGGTGCCGATGGCGCACTGGCCGTAGTCGGCCATTTCGCGGGCGAGGGTCTTGATGCTGATGTCGGCACCCTCGGGGAGCCGGTCGATGTACTGGGCGATGGCCGCTTCACGCCTGGGCAGGTGTGCGAAATCGCCCTTGCAGCGCGGTTGTTGGTCGGGGGCCGCGCGCTTGCCGAAGCCGGGGGAGGCCATGGGGTGGGCGGGGGCATGGGGGGTACGACTAAGCTGGCCAACAGCCATGAGATCGGGCCTAACGATCGAAGTGGCGAGGCCTCTGCGTGGTGCTGCTAACACCCGCAGGGGCCGCTTCGTTGTGACGGACCGTACATGGTCGCCACGCACTGCCGCCACTCGGTCACGAAAAGTCACCCCCGGTGCTGAGGCGCTGAGTTGGCAGCGGCGCGACGTTCACGCGCGAGGATGCGTCCGCGCGAAGGGCGGGTGGGTGGGTAGGTTCCCACCGGCCTCTTCCGAGTAAAGACCGCTCGATTCTCAGACCTCGAAGCTCAAGCGCTCCATGCCTGTTCAAGTGCCTTTGGGTTGAGCGGACCTCGACGCTTCCGGGGTCGGGTGGAGGGTCGGCAGCAGCGCCCGGCAGGCCGGGCAGCGGCTCGTACCGTCCGTCCACAGGACGATCTTCTGGCACGTGGGGCACAGGATCGCAGAGCCCCCGTCCTCGGCGCTCAACTCTGTTCCGCCGTCCGGCTGTGCTCCAGCAGAGAGCGCTGATGCCTCCGCACGTCGGCCTCAAGGGCCAGGAGCAGATTGAGCCTCCGGGCCAGGTGGAGACAGTCCACGGCGCTCAGCCGGCCGAGGTCGAGCGGGACCCCCGGTTCGTCGAGGCACAGGGTGAGGTGTGGGAGGAGGGTGCCTGCCTTCACCATGGCGGCGAAGAGTTCGTTGAAGGCGATGGTGGCGGTCTGGTTCTGCCTCTCCACAGCGGTGTCGCGTGGGGGTGTGGTGGGGATTCGGGGCTCGATGTTCATGCCTCTGCTTCCAGCTCGCGCAGTGGAACTGCGTTGTTCTTCCTCCAGGTTGGCGACGTTTGGTTACGATCGGTAGGAGTTCGCTACCGGAGCGCAATCGAGGTACTGGGCATATGCCAAGGGCGCGAGAGCCAGACCCCAGCGAGAACATCGAGCAGTACATCGGCAACGTGGTCCAGGAAGCGCGGCTGGCCAGGGCACGGGCCAGGATCCCGGGCGAGGACTGGTCGCAGACGTTCCTCGCGAAACGGGTCTTCACCAGTCAGTCCCGGATTTCGGAGGTGGAGACGGGAGACGCGCCGCCGGACACGGAGCTGGCGCGGAAGCTGGAAGCCGTGCTGGAGCTGCGCCGTGATCAACTGGTGAATCTGGTCCGGATTCTGGAGCAGGCCACGTACGTGGGTTATGCGAAACCATTCCTGCGCAGACAGCAGGAAGCGGTGATGATCCATGCCTGCGGTCACATCGTCCCTGGCCTCCTCCAGACAGCGGACTACACGCGCGAGTTGATCCTGACGGCGAATGCAGGAAGCCTTGAACAGGTCGACCGCACGATTGAGCAGCGAAGGTCGCGCCAGGCGGTATGGGAACGTGAGGACCCACCGTGGATGTCTCTCATCCTTGCCGAATCAGCCCTGTACGGGGCCACCGAGCCACAGCTCGCTCGGCTCGTGGAGGCCCATGAATCCCCCAATATCAACTTGCGTGTGCTTCCGAGCCGAGCGGGACACATCGTGGGAACCATGTCGATCCTCACCCTCCCCAACGGCACCCGAGGCGCATACACCGAGGGCTTCAACACCGGCTCATACAGCGAGGAAGTGGCCCAGGTCCTTTGGTACCAAAAGGTCTATGATCGCCTCGCCGCCCGCGCGTTGGCGGTCGAGGAATCAGCAACGGCAATCCAAAAAGCCCTGAAGAGGTTCCATTGAGTAACGAGACCCTGAACTGGCGCAAGTCCTCCCACAGCGGTCCGGTCGCTGACGACTGCGTCGAGGTCGCCGACAACATCCCCGGCCTTACCCACCTCCGCGACACCAAGCTCGCCGACACCGGCCCCGTCATCAGCGTCACCGACCACGCCTGGAACACGTTCCTGTCCCTGCTCAAATAGCGCCGCGCTCGCCCGTGGGTGAATTCGTCGACGTGAAGATCACCTTCACGAACGACGGTAGCGATCGCCTCAACGTGTTGTTCGAGCCGGCCGGCATGGAGCACGACATTCCACCGGGCGACCACATCGTGGTGGACTGGCCGGTTCCCGAGAACGAAGCCCTTGAGGGGAGTATCGACCACACGCCGCCCGGCCTCGTCCTCATGCCGCCGTCCTACCTGCCGTTGCCGTCCTGGGACTCCGCAGGCAAGGAGCTCGACGTCTGAGGCGCGGCCCTCCCCGTGATCCACCCGTAGTCCGAAACGTCCCTGGCCCCCCGGGGTGGACGCGCAGCGAACCACGCTCTCCCGACCTGGCGACGACCCGGCCCGGAGCCGCAAGAAGAGCCGGACCGGCCGTTCGAGGCCCCCACACGTCAACGAGACGATGCGTCTTGCGGAAGGCATCGGCGTGCGTTAACGTCATCGTGACGAGACGATACGTCTCGCCTCGCGGTCGCCGTCCACGAAAGGGCTCCACTTGACCCCAGCAGCATGCGTCACCTCTCAGTCGCAGCTCGCCGCCCTCGACCTCACCAAGCGCTATGCCGACCAACTGGTTCTGGATCGCGCCTCCTTCACCGTCCGCCCCGGCGAGAAGGTCGGCGTCGTCGGCGAGAACGGGTCCGGCAAGTCCACCCTCCTCCGCCTCCTCGCCGGGGAGGAGCAGCCCGACAACGGCACCCTCACCGTCGTCGCTCCCGGCGGCACAGCTCACCTCTCACAGACCCTCGACCTGCCTGGTACCGCCACCGTCGGCGACGCGGTCGACCTCGCGCTGGCGGAGCTGCGGGACCTGCAGCGGCGTATCTCCCGCGCCGAGGCGCGGCTCACCGAAGGCGATCTCGACGAGTACGGTGCGCTGCTCACCGCCTACGAGGCGCGCGGCGGCGCCGATGCCGACCGGCTCGTCGACATCACCCTGCGCGAGCTGGGCGAAGTCGAGGCGCTGGAGCGGAACCGGCCGCTCGGCACGCTCTCCGGCGGACAGCGCTCCCGGCTCGCCCTGGCCGCCGCCCTGGCCTCCGGCGCGGAGCTGCTCCTGCTGGACGAGCCCACCAACGACCTTGACGACGTCGCGGTCCGCTGGCTGGAGGACCGGCTGCGGGCACACCCCGGAACCGTCGTCGCCGTGACGCACGACCGGGCGTTCCTGGAGCGGGTCACCTCGACCGTCCTGGAAGTGGACGGCGACACGCACACCGTGCACCGGTACGGGGACGGCTACGGGGGATTCCTCGTGTCGAAGGCCGCCGCACGAACACGGTGGGCCCGCGAACACGCGGAGTGGAAAGAGGAGTTGGCGAGGCACGCCGCTCTGGCCGAGTCGAACGGCGGGGCCATGGCGGCGATCCCCCGCAAACTCCCGCGCGGCTTCAGCGGCGCCGGGGCATTCCGCGCCCGCTCCCGTACGCACGGTGCGGCGGTCCGCGTCCGCAACGCCCGCGAACAGGTGCAACGGCTGACCGCGCACCCCGTACCGCCGCCGCCGGAACCGCTGCGGTTCACCGCGCGGATCACGTCGGAAGCGGCGGAGGCTGTGGAGCTGAGCGACGTACATGTGGCGGGGCGGCTGCACCTGCCCGGCACGGTGACGCTGGAGCCGGGGGCTCGACTGCTCCTCACCGGGCCGAACGGTGCGGGCAAGTCAACGCTGATGGACGTCCTGGCCGGGCGGATCGCGCCCGACACCGGGGACGTCGTCCGCCCCGCCCGTATCGGGCACCTTCGCCAGGACACCCCGCCCGGGGACAGCCGTACCGTCCGCAGCGCGCTGGGCGAGGAACGCGTACAGCTTCTGCTGGAACACGGGCTGCTGCGGGGCGCGGACGTGAACCGACGACTCGCCGCCCTCTCCGTCGGGCAGCGGCGCAAACTGGCTCGCCGGGCCCGTCGACCTGCTCCTCCTCGACGAGCCGACGAACCACTTCTCCCCCGCCCTGGTGGAGGAGCTGGAGGCGGCCCTCGCGACGTACCCCGGCACGTTGGTCGTCGCGTCGCACGACCGTCTGCTGCGGGAGCGGTTCGCGGGCGGCGAGCGGTTGGAGCTGGCCGGGTGAGCCCGGCCCACCACCCCGCACGCGTCAGGGGCGGCACCCGGGAGATCCCGGGCACCGCCCCTCGGTAACCGCTCAAATCCGCCGCCGTACCTCCGCCGCGAACTGCTCCGCACCGCCCTTCGCCAGCCGATCGAGCAGCCCGAGCAGGGTGTCCCGCAGGTAGTTCGGGTAGAGGACACAGGTGTCGAGAACGATGCGCTGCACGATGATCCCTGTGGTCAGTTGTCGTACAGCCCGGATTCCTCGGTCAGTTCAACAAGTCTGTCCAGGCCGCTGCGCCTCTCGGACCGACGTAGGTCCCGGTAGGCGAGCACATCGGAAAGCAGCACGCGACGGTGACGTCCGGGGCGACTGAACGGGAGCTTCCCCTCGTCGAGGATCTTCACGAAGGTTGGACGGCTGACCCCGAGGAGGTCCGCCGCCTCCTGAGTGGTCAGTGTCGTGTTCACGGGGGCGACGGTGACCGCCTTGCCCTCGGACAGCGCGCGGACGGCGGCGAGGAGGATTTCGTACACCTCGACGGGCAGGGTGTGCGCCGTACCGTCCGGGCCGCGCAACACCGCCGGCTCGGCCGCATGCGGCGTGCGGTCGAGAAACGCGCGCAGCTCCGCAATCTCCGCCCGGTGCTCGGGCATGAGTGTCCTGTCCTCTGCTGTGCTGTGCATGACGGCTCTCCCTTGTACAGGGTCTCAAGAGTACTCGGAAACGAAAGAAACGAAAGGACTCGCCATCCGGGCACCCGGGCAGAGGGCGGTGAACGGCGAAGGGGCGGCACCCGGGAGATCCCGGGCACCGCCCCTGACGCGTCGACGTGCCGACGTACTACTTCACGATCGTGATCCGGTCCGCCGCCGGCGGGGCGAGCGGGTTGGTGGGGCTGGAGTTCGCGGCCAGGTAGGCGTTGAAGACGTCCAGGTCGGAGGCCGCGTTGAGCTTGTTCTTGCCGAGGGCGAGGGCGGGGAAGTTGTCGCCGCCGCCGGCCAGGAACTCGTTCATGGCGACGCGGTAGGTCCTGACCGGGTCGATCGCCTCACCGTTGAGCCTGATGGTGGCGGCGTCGACGCGGTCCGCGCCGCTCTTGGTGAGGTCGAGGGTGTAGGTGAGGCCCCTGGAGATCTGGAGGATCTTCGGGGACTCCTCGTTCTTGCCGCTGACCTGCTGCTTCAGTGCGGCGATGAGGTCCGCGCCGGTCAGGTCGACGACATTCATGAGGTTGGTGAAGGGCTGGACGGTGAAGGCCTCGCCGTAGGTGACGACGCCGTCCCCTTCCGTGCCGGACGCCTTGTACACGAGGTCGGAGCGGATGCCGCCCGGGTTCATGAGGGCGAGCTGGGCGCCGCCCTTGTCGGCGGGGGCCAGGCCGGTGAGCTGGGCGTCCGCGATCAGGTTGCCGAGCGGCTTCTCGTACCCCGTGGCCCCGCGGCCGTTGATGTCGGCGGAGATGTAGCCCTGCGGCCGATTGGCGATGGGCGCGGCGAGGGTGTTCCAGCGGTTGATCAGCTGCGTCATGTCCGCGGCCTTGGGCTGGTCACGGGTGACGACGTAGTTCTTCGAGGTCGCCGACTTGGCCGTCGTACGGACGATGTCCTTGGTACGGCGGTCGTAGGTGAGCGTGGTGTCCGTGTACGCCTTGCCGAAGGACGACGCGGAGGTCACCAGGCGGGGCTTGCCGGACGGGTCCGGGACGGTGCAGACGTACGCCTGGTGGGTGTGACCGGTGACCATGGCGTCGACCTTCGGGCTGATGCCCTTGGCTATCTCGACGATCGGCCCGGAGATGCCGTCGCCGGCACCGGGGCTGTCGCAGTTGTAGTTGTACGAGGAGGAGGCCGGGGCGCCGCCCTCGTGGATGAGCGCGACGATGGACTTCACGCCCAGCCGGTCGAGCTCCTTGGCGTACTTGTTGACCGTCTCGATCTCGTCGTGGAATTTCAGTCCCTTGACGCCCGCGGCAGTGACGATGCCCGGGGTGTTCTCCAGGGTCACGCCGATGAAGCCGATCCTCACGCCGTCCTTCTTCCAGACGGTGTACGGCTTCAGGAGCGGCTTGCCGGTCTTCTCCTTGGTGACGTTGGCCGCCAGGTAGGGGAACTCGGCGCCCTTGAACTTCTTCGGCTTGCCCTTGGCGTCCTTTTCGAAGCAGCCCTCGGTGGGGTGGCAGCCGCCGTTCTGTATCCGCAGGAGTTCCGCGGCGCCCTCGTCGAACTCGTGGTTGCCGACGGACGACACGTCCAGCTTCATCTTGTTGAGCGCTTCGACGGTCGGCTCGTCGTGGAAGAGCCCCGAGAGCATGGGGCTGCCGCCGATCATGTCTCCCGCGGCGGCCGTGATCGAGTACTTGTTGCCCTTGCGCGCCTCGCGGAGGCTGGTTGCCAGGTACTCGGCGCCACCGGCCGGTATCGCCTTCACCGTGCCGTCGGGCTGCGTCTCGTTGACCATGCCGGCGGAACCGGCCGGGGGTTCCAGGTTGCCGTGCAGGTCGTTGAAGGAGAGGAGCTGCACGTCGACGGTACGGCCGTGGCCGGAACCTTGGCCGCCGCCCTTGCCGTTGCCGGTCGGGCCGTTGGCTGCGGCGGGCACGGCGGCGATGAGTGCGCCGGCGGTGGTCAACCCGGCGGCGGCGACCAGAAGGCGCCGTACCGCACGGTTCGGGCGAGGGTTCGCTGACATCTGTCCCCTTGTGAGTTCAGCGTGAGGGTGAGGGCTGCGTTCGGCAGCCTAAAGTCAACGCGCGTAGCGCGACAGGGGGTAAGGGGTTACGAGGTGGTTTCCGTCGGCGGTACGTCAGGGTTTGAACAACAGTCACCCGTTTGGCTGAAGGTGGACGAATATCACGCCTGCGGCATATGTGGGGGGCAAGGCTGTGTGCGTGAACGAGAAGATCGCGGCTGAGGCCGCCGCCGTTGTCCCCGCCCAGGCTTCCGGCCTGCCGCCGGGCTTCCACGAGATGGTCGACGACCTGAAGTCGATCGTGCGGGGTGCGCATGTGCGAGCGCAGCTCAAGGTGAACACCGAGATGATCCGGATGTACTGGGAGATCGGGCGCACGATCCTGGAGAAGCAGGGCGAGGAACGCTGGGGAACGAAGGTCATCGACCGCATCGCGACGGAACTGCGGACGGAGTTTCCGGGCCAGCGGGGGTTCAGTTCACGCAACGTCAGGTACATGCAGCAGTTCGCTCGAACATGGGTCGAACAAATTGGGCAACAGCTTGTTGCCCAATTGCCCTGGGGGCACATCATCGCCCTCAGGTGAGCCACTGCGAGACCCACGCCGAGCAGGAGTTCTACGCCCGCCGCGCCATCCAGTACGGCTGGTCCCGCAGTGTCCTGGACCTCCAGATCAAGCAACGCCTGCACGAGCGCGAGGGTGCCGCCCTCAACAACTTCACGCTCACCGTCCCGGACGACTCCGACGTCCTCCTGGAGATCACCCGGGACCCGTACCTCTTCGACTTCACCAGCCTCAACGGCAACACCTCCGAGCGCAGCCTTGAGGACGCGCTCGTGGCCCGGATGGTCCTCTTCCTCACCGAACTCGGCACCGGATTCGCCTTCGTCGGCCGCCAGTACCCGCTGCGCGTCGGAAACTCGGACTTCCGGCTGGACCTGCTCTTCTACCATGTGCGGCTGCACCGCTTCGTGATCATCGAGCTCAAGACCGGCCGGGCCGAGCCCGAGCACTACGGCAAGCTGAACTTCTACCTGGCCGTTGCCGACGATCTCGTACGGAACAAGGAACTGGACGGCCCCACCATCGGCCTGCTCGTCGCGGCCAACCGTGACGGCGAGGTGGCCCGGTACGCCTTGGAGCGGAGCGGCAGTCCGATGGCCGTCGCCACCTGGACCGGCCTGGACCGAGAGGCGCAGGAATCGCTCCCGGCCGCCGACGACCTGGCCCGCGTCGCGGACGACGTGCTCCGGGACTACGCGGCGAGCTGAGCACCCGAACCACGCCTCCGTCCGCCCCTCCGCCGTACCCTCGACTCCATGACCAGCGACGCATCCCTCCCCACTCCCACCCGCCGCCTCGCGACTCTCGACGCCCTCACCGAGGAGCAGGCCGCGCGAGTGCTCGCCCTCCTCGCCGACGCGGCCCGCTCCGACGGTGTGCAGGCGGTCTCCGAGCAGGGGCGGCTCCAGTTGCGCGGCGGCCGGCGGGAGGGTGTACGGCACTTCCTGCTCACCGCCCCGGACAGCGACCCCGGCTCGGGCGCCCTCCTCGGGTACGCCCAGCTCGAAGACACGGACCCCGTCGAAGCCCCGGCCGCCGAACTCGTCGTCCACCCCGAGCAGCGGAGCAAGGGGCACGGGCGGGCGCTCGGGGAGGCCCTCCTCGCCGCGTCCGGGCGGCGCCTGCGGGTCTGGGCGCACGGCGGGAAGCCGGCCGCGCGGCACCTCGCGCAGGTGCTGGCCCTGAAGATGTTCCGCGAACTGAGGCAACTGCGACGGCCGTTGAGCCCGCTGGACATCCCCGAGCCGACGTACCCGGCGGGCGTCACGGTCCGCACCTTCGTGCCCGGCCAGGACGACGCCGCGTGGCTGGCGGTGAACGCCGCCGCGTTCGCCCACCACCCCGAGCAGGGGTCGCTGACGCAGCGGGACCTGGACGACCGGATGGGCGAGGAGTGGTTCGACCCGAAGGGCTTCTTCCTCGCGGAGTCCGAGAAGGACGGGCGGATCGTCGGATTCCACTGGACCAAGGTGCACCGCGAGGAGCAGCTCGGCGAGGTGTACGTGGTCGGGATCGCGCCGGACGCCCAGGGCGGCGGACTGGGCAAGGCGCTGACCGCGACCGGGCTGCGGCACCTCGCGGCGGAGGGACTGCCGACGGCCTCGCTGTACGTGGACGCGGACAACGTCGCGGCGGTCACCGTGTACGAGCGGCTCGGGTTCACCACGTACGAAACGGACCTGATGTACCGAACCGAGTCGTAACGCCCGGTAGCCGGCCTTTGCCGCCCTGGCCGGATGGCTGGCGTTCGGGGCCCTGCGCAGACTCCACGGCTAGTGTGCTGGGGCCCGGCGCACCGCCTCCCCGGCCCGCTGCCGTCCCCGCGCGGCCCGCGCCGGCCCCGGATCGGCCCGCGCGGGCCCCGGATCGCACCGCGCCGGCCCCGGATCGCACCGCGCCGCCCCCGGATCGCACCGCGCCGGTCCCCGCACCCCCACATGACATGTCTCCGTAACCCACGATTCAGACACGCTTGCGATCCTCACTGAATGCGACCCCCCATCCCGTCCTCGCCCGACGCCCTCTATTTCGGCGCGCCCGCCGAGGGTCTCGCGCGGAAGAATGGGGGGATGAGCCAGCAGCCGCAGCCGTCGCGCAGTAATGGTGCCGATATCGACGCCGAGGTCCCCGTCCAGCACGCGCAGCCGTCGCCGCAGCCACCGCCGTCGTCCTCGAAACCGCAGCCGTCCGTCGGCTCGATCGCCGCCCACCGGCCGCACACCCGGGACACCGGCACCACCCCCGCCGGGCTGCGGGCGCTGAGCCCGGATCTCGACGCGGACGCCGACATGTACGAGGAGGCGGAGTACGGCGACGGCACCGCCCCGCCGCTGCCCCAGGGCCGCTTCCTGGACCGCGAACGCAGCTGGCTCGCGTTCAACGAGCGGGTCCTGGAACTGGCCGAGGACCCGTCCACCCCCCTCCTCGAACGGGCTAATTTCCTGGCGATTTTCGCCAGCAACCTGGACGAGTTCTTCATGGTCCGCGTCGCCGGGCTCAAGCGCCGCATCGCCACCGGGGTGGCCACGCGTTCCGCCTCCGGTCTCCAGCCCCGCGAGGTGCTGGACCAGATCTGGACCCGGTCCCGCGAGCTCATGGCCCGGCACGCCGCCTGCTTCCAGCAGGACATCGCGCCCGCGCTCGCCGACGAGAGCATCCACCTGATCCGCTGGCCGGACCTGACCGAGAAGGAGCAGGCCCGCCTCTTCACCCTGTTCCGCCAGCAGATCTTCCCCGTCCTGACCCCGCTGGCCGTCGACCCCGCGCACCCCTTCCCGTACATCTCCGGCCTGTCCCTGAACCTGGCCGTGGTCGTACGCAATCCGGTCAGCGGCCACCGGCACTTCGCCCGGGTGAAGGTCCCGCCGCTCCTCCACCGCTTCCTGGAGGCCTCGCCGCAGCGCTACGTCCCGCTCGAGGACGTCATCGCCGCGCACCTGGAGGAGCTGTTCCCGGGGATGGAGGTGCTGGCCCACCACATGTTCCGCGTCACCCGCAACGAGGACCTCGAAGTGGAGGAGGACGACGCCGAGAACCTCCTCAAGGCCCTGGAGAAGGAGCTGATGCGCCGCCGCTTCGGGCCGCCGGTGCGCCTGGAGGTCGAGGAATCCATCGACCCGTACGTACTGGACCTGCTGGTACGGGAGTTGAAGGTCTCCGACGCGGAGGTCTACCCGCTGCCCGGCCCGCTCGACCTCACGGGCCTCTTCGGTATCGCCGGTCTCGACCGCCCCGAGTTGAAGTACCCGCGCTTCATCGCCGGGACCCACCGCGACCTCGCCGAGGTCGAGTCCGCTTCCGCGCCCGACATCTTCGGCGCGCTGCGCGAGCGCGACGTCCTCCTGCACCACCCGTACGACTCGTTCTCGACCTCCGTACAGCTCTTCCTGGAGCAGGCGGCGGCCGACCCGGACGTACTGGCCATCAAGCAGACCCTGTACCGGACCTCGGGCGACTCCCCCATAGTGGACGCGCTGATCGACGCCGCCGAGTCCGGCAAGCAGGTCCTCGTCCTGGTCGAGATCAAGGCCCGCTTCGACGAACAGGCCAACATCAAGTGGGCGCGCAAGCTGGAGGAGGCGGGCTGCCACGTCGTGTACGGCCTGGTCGGCCTGAAGACCCACTGCAAGCTGTCGCTGGTCGTACGGCAGGAGGGCGACACCCTCCGCCGCTACAGCCACGTCGGCACCGGCAACTACCACCCCAAGACGGCCCGCCTGTACGAGGATCTCGGCCTGCTCACCACCGACCCCCAGGTCGGCGCCGACCTCTCGGACCTCTTCAACCGGCTGTCCGGCTACTCCCGCCGCGAGACCTACCGCCGCCTGCTCGTCGCCCCCAAGTCCCTTCGCGACGGCCTGATCTCCCGCATCAACAAGGAGGTCGTGCACCACCAGGCCGGCCGCCCCGCGTACGTCCGCATCAAGGTCAACTCGATGGTCGACGAAGCGATCATCGACGCGCTGTACCGCGCGTCGATGGCAGGCGTGCCGGTCGACGTGTGGGTACGGGGCATCTGCGCGGTCCGCCCCGGAGTCGCCGGCCTCTCCGAGAACATCCGGGTCCGCTCGATCCTCGGCCGCTTCCTCGAACACTCTCGGCTCTTCGCCTTCGGCAACGGCGGCGAACCCGAAGTCTGGTTCGGCAGCGCCGACATGATGCACCGCAACCTCGACCGCCGTATAGAGGCGCTGGTACGGGTGACCGACCCGGCGCACCGGGCGGCCCTCAGCCGACTCCTCGAAACCGGCATGTCGGACAACACCGCGTCCTGGCACCTCGGCCCGGACGGCAACTGGACCCGCCACTCCGCCGACGCGGACGGACACCCCTTGCGCCACGTACAGGAAATGCTGATCGACGCCCGGAGGCGCCGACGTGCCACACCGTGAGACCACCCCCAGCGGGATAGCCCACCACCCGCTCGACCGCCCCCAAGGCGACCTCCTCGCCCCTTATCTGCACGCGCAGGCAGCGGAGTTCCTGCGCGCCCTGCGCCGCCACGGGGAGTGCACCGAGGCGACCGACCCGGACGGATCCGCCCGCTCCGCACTCGACATCCGCCGCGCGGCCCGCCGCATCGGAGGCGCCCTGCACACCTTCCGCCCCCTCACCGACCGCTCCTGGGCGGACCCTCTGCGCGCCGAACTCGCCTGGCTCTCCGGGACGCTGGCCCGCGAACACGCCCATGCCGACCAGCTCTCCCGGCTGCTGGACGCACTGCAACGCCTCAACGCCCCGGCCCCGCTCCCCACGGCCCGCCCGCACAGGACGGCGCAGGCCCGGGAGCCACGGGACGTGTCCCCGGGCAACGGCACGGCGCCGGCGGCCTCGGGCGGGACCGCCTCCGGTGGCTCGCTGCCGGGCGGGGTGGCCCCCGGCCGGAGGGGCGCCGCCGGAGGGGCCCCCGGGCGAACCCCGCCCTCCGTTGCGGCCTCCGGCGGGACCCCGCCCGCTGGAACGGCTTCCGGCAGGACGACCCCCGCCGCTCCCGCCGCTGCGGCCCCCGCCGGAACGCCCACCGGCTCCCCCGCCCCCCGGCCCCCGTCCCGCGAGACCGCCCTCGGCATCGCCCGCGCCGGGGCACTCCTGGAGCGGCAGCTCACACTCGCCCGGACCCGCGCCCACTCGGCCGCCCTCCAGGCCCTCGGGTCCTCCCGGTTCCACGCGGTCGCGGACGCCGTGGCGGTGCTCGCCTCGGAGGCCCCGGTGACGCCGGGCGACCCGTACCCCTGCGCCGACCACGCCGCGCACCGGCTCGCGGAAGCGGTGACCGCGCTTCCGCTCGGACGGGCGGCCCGCCCGTACAACTCCGAAGCGGTGCACGAGGGCCAGGATTCCCCCTGGCACCACGTACGGCTCCTGCTGCGCCTGCACCGGTACGCCCAGGAGGTCATCGGCCGCGACACCACCACGCTGGAGGAGGCGAGCCGCATCCTGGACCAGCACCGCGACGCGGCGGAAGCAGCAGCCGCTGCCGCCTCCGCGGCCCGCACCGCCCGCATCGCGCCCGCCACGGCCTACGCGCTCGGCATCCTGCACTCCGAACAGCGCCACGAGGTCGAGGCGGCACGTTTCGCCTTTCAGCGGCAGTGGCGGCAGACGGGGGTGGGAGTGGGGACGGGCCGGGGATGAGCCGCACCGACCGCACCGGAACCGTGCTCGCGGCGGGCTGCGTCCTGTGGCGGCACGGCCCGGACGACGAGGGGCTCGAACTCTGTCTCGTCCACCGGCCGCGTTACGACGACTGGTCGTTTCCCAAGGGCAAGCTCAAGCGGGGCGAAGACCCCCTGGCGGGCGCGCTCCGCGAGGTCCTGGAGGAGACCGGCTTCCACTGCCTGCCGGGCCCACCGCTCCCCGCGGTCCGTTACGTGGCGGGCGGCCGTCCGAAGCTGGTCCGTTACTGGTCCGCGGAAGCCACCACGGGCGCCTTCACCCCCAACCACGAGGTCGACCGGCTGCTGTGGCTCCCCCCGGCCGCCGCCCGCAACCGCCTCACCCAGTACCGCGACGGAGAACTGGTGGCCGATCTGCTGAGGGTGGTCCAGCCCTTTTCCGGCCGACCCGACGCGTAAGGGCGCGCCCCGGGATTCCGTGCGGCATCCCGGGGTCCGGCCGTGCCGCCGCGTCCGCCCCGCCCGCGTCCAAACCTGTCCGCGCACCACCGCGACCCCGCGCGGCCCGGTCCCCGTCCCGCCCGGCCCACGCGCGGCCCCGCCTCCGCACGGCCTACGCGCGGACCTCGGGCCCTCGTGCAACCCTGCCCTCGTGCAGACCCCTCCGTCCCAGTGCCCACCCCTCGCGCACCGCGCCCTCGCGCCGCGCCCCTGCCCACCGCCCCCGTCCCGCTCCGAGCCGCACCTCGCCGCCCGCCACGGTTCACCTCACGTTCACTCGCCCCCGTAGGCCGCTTCACCTGTTCTGCCTAATTTCGTACTTACAAGGCGACCGGCCACCGGCCGGAAACCACCCCTTACTCGTACGACCCACTCCACGCACGCCGTCCGCCCACGGGGCCGGCGGCCCCCGGAAGGAACCAGAAAGTGATGAAGCTCCAGCGCAAGAACCGGCTCCGCGCCTCCGCAGTCGGCGCCCTCGCCGTCTCCGGCGCCCTGCTCCTCACGGCGTGCGGCTCGGACAACAACAGCGGCGGCACGGGCACCGGCAACTCGGCCGCAGCCGCCAAGAACGTCAAGTGCGAGGGCGCCAAGGGCAAGCTCCTCGCCGCCGGTTCCTCCGCGCAGAAGAACGCCATGGACCTCTGGGTCAAGAACTACATGGCCGCCTGCTCGGGCGTGGAGATCAACTACAAGTCCTCCTCCTCCGGCGAAGGCATCACCTCCTTCACCCAGGGCACCGTCGGCTTCGCCGGCTCCGACTCGGCCCTCAAGCCCAACGAGGTCGAGGAGTCGAAGAAGGTCTGCAAGACCGGCCAGGGCATCAACCTGCCGATGGTGGGCGGCCCGATCGCGATCGGTTACAACCTGCCGGGCGTCGACAACCTCGTCCTGGACGCCCCCGCCATCGCCAAGATCTTCAACAACCAGATCAAGAAGTGGAACGACCCGGCGATCGTCAAGCTGAACCCGGGCGCCAAGCTCCCGGACTCGGCGATCCAGTCGGTCCACCGCTCGGGCGACTCGGGCACCACGCAGAACTTCGGCAAGTACCTCGGCAAGGCCGCCGCCGCGGACTGGAAGTACGAGGCCGAGAAGAAGTGGCCCGCCCCCGGCGGCCAGGGCGCGACCGGCTCCTCCGGCGTCGCCGCCCAGGTGAAGCAGGTCGAGGGCTCGATCGGCTACTTCGAGCTCAGCTACGCCACCTCGCAGTCCATCCCCACGGTGAAGATCAACACGGGTGCCGCGGCCCCGGTCGCCGCCACCTCGGAGAACGCGTCCAAGGCCATCGCCGCCGCCAAGATCAAGGGCACCGGCAAGGACCTGGCGCTGAGCCTGGACTACGCGACGAAGGCCGAGGGCGCGTACCCGATGGTCCTGGTCACGTACGAGATCGTCTGCGACTCGGGCAACAACCCCGACTCGCTGGCCAACGTGAAGTCCTTCCTGGGGTACGCCGCCTCCGACGACGGCCAGAAGATCCTCTCCCAGCACGGCTACGCGCCGATCCCGACCGAGATCAACTCCAAGGTCCGCGAGATCATCGCCGGCCTGAAGTAGCCGACACCCTCAGCCTTCCCCCCGCCCCCGGTAGCTCCCCGTAGCCCCCGGGGGCGGAACGGGCGGGCGAGGGGGCGGCCCTCCACCGGACGCCCCCGCCCCTCCAGAACGCCCCGCCCACTCACGTAGACCCCCGCCGCACGTCCCACCCATCCGGTGCACCGCCGCCCGGGAGCCGCTCGCAGAGCGCCCCTCCCTCCCAGACCGGAAAGAACCGCCATGACCACAACCGTGATCCCCCCGGACTCCCCACCGAGCCCCCCGCCGCCGCCTCCCGCGAAGGCGACCCCCACCCGCCCGGGTGACAAGATCTTCCGCGGTCTGTCCCGCGGCTCCGGCATCCTGCTGCTCGTCGTGATGGCGTCCATCGCCGCCTTCCTGACGTTCCGCGCGGCGATCGCCATCTCGGGCAACGAGGGCAACTTCTTCACCACGTTCGACTGGGACCCCGCCGGAAACCCGCCGGTCTTCGGCATCGCCGTACTCCTCTACGGCACCGTCGTCAGCTCGGTCATCGCGATGGTCATCGCGGTCCCGGTGGCTGTCGGCATCGCGCTGTTCATCTCGCACTACGCACCGCGCAGGCTCGCCTCGCCCCTCGCGTACGTCGTGGACCTCCTCGCCGCGGTGCCGTCGATCATCTACGGCATCTGGGGCGCCCTGTTCCTCGTCCCGTACCTCGGTGGCCTGAACTCCTGGCTGGACAGCTACCTCGGCTGGACGCTGATCTTCGACAAGACGGAGATCGGCCCGGCCCGCAACCTCTTCACCGTCGGCATCCTGCTCGCGATCATGATCCTGCCGATCGTGACCAGCGTGAGCCGCGAGGTCTTCCTCCAGGTCCCGAAGATGAACGAGGAGGCGGCGCTCGCCCTGGGCGCCACCCGCTGGGAGGTCATCCGCCTCTCGGTGCTGCCGTTCGGCCGCTCCGGCGTGATCAGCGCGTCGATGCTGGGCCTGGGCCGCGCCCTCGGCGAGACGATGGCCGTCGCCACCGTCCTCTCCCCCAGCTTCCTGTTCTCCGGCCACCTGCTCGACGCGGGCGGCGGAACCTTCGCACAGAACATCGCGGCGAAGTTCGACGAGGCCAACGAGTTCGGGCGCGACGCGCTCATCGCCTCGGGTCTCGTCCTCTTCGTCCTCACTCTCCTCGTCAACGGTGCGGCGCGCCTGATCATCGCCCGCCGCAAGGAGTACTCGGGGGCCAACGCATGAGCCAGGCAACGATGACCAAGGACACCGCCCCCACCCCCGCACCCGTCGCCCCCAGTCTCGCCGGCAAGCGTCTGCCGCGCTGGTCGCCGATCGGTTTCGGCGCCCTCTCGCTCGCCCTGGCGGTCGGCGTGGGCCTGGCCGCCGACTGGCAGAGCAAGGTCCAGTGGGGCCTGATCGCCGCGATCCTCTTCGTCGTGCTGACGTTCATCGCCAGCTCGGCCGTCGAGGGCACCCGCCAGGCCAAGGACCGCGTCGCCACCAGCTTCGTCTGGGTCTGCTTCCTGCTCGCGATCATTCCACTGGCGTCCCTCCTGTGGGTCACGGTCAGCCGCGGCCTGAAGGTCCTCGACGGCTACTTCCTCACCCACTCGATGGCCGGTGTGCCCGGCTTCGAGGTCGGCGGCGGTGTCTACCACGCGCTGATCGGCACCCTGGAACAGGTCGGCCTCGCGACCCTGATCGCCGCCCCGGTCGGCCTGCTGACGGCCGTCTACCTGGTCGAGTACGGCAAGGGCACGCTCGCCAAGGCCGTCACCTTCTTCGTGGACGTGATGACCGGCATCCCGTCGATCGTCGCCGGTCTCTTCCTCCTGTCGATCATGCTGATGTTCAACCTCCAGCCCTCCGGCTTCATGGGCGCCCTCGCGCTCGCGATCCTGATGGTCCCGGTGGTCGTCCGCTCCACCGAGGAAATGCTGAAGCTGGTCCCCAACGAGCTGCGCGAGGCCTCCCTCGCCCTCGGCGTGCCGAAGTGGCGCACGATCCTCAAGGTGGTCCTGCCGACCGCCGTCGGCGGCATCACCACCGGCGTCATGCTGGCCATCGCCCGCATCGCCGGCGAGACCGCCCCGATCATGCTCCTCGTCTTCGGCAGTCAGCTGATCAACACGAACCCCTTCGACGGCGCCCAGTCCTCGCTCCCCTTCTACATTTGGGAGCAGTACCGGGTGGGCAGCGAGGCGAGTTACGACCGTGCCTGGGCGGCAGCCCTGGTCCTGATCGCCTTCGTCATGATCCTCAACCTGGTGGCGCGCGGCATCGCCCGCTGGAAGGCCCCCAAGACCGGTCGCTGACGCGGCCATCGAAAGCGAAGTGACCGTCATCATGGCAAAGCGAATCGACGTATCCGGCCTCTCGGCCTTCTACGGCACCCACAAGGCGATCGACGACATCTCGATGACCGTCGAGCCCCGCTCCGTCACGGCCTTCATCGGCCCGTCCGGCTGCGGAAAGTCGACCTTCCTGCGCACCCTGAACCGGATGCACGAGGTCACCCCCGGCGGCCGCGTCGAGGGCAAGGTCCTGCTGGACGACGAGAACCTGTACGACTCGCACGTCGACCCGGTGTCCGTACGCCGCACCGTCGGCATGGTCTTCCAGCGTCCGAACCCCTTCCCCACGATGTCGATCTACGACAACGTGGCGGCGGGCCTGCGCCTCAACGGCTCGTACAAGAAGAACGAACTCTCCGACGTCGTGGAGAAGTCCCTGCGCGGCGCCAACCTCTGGAACGAGGTCAAGGACCGCCTCAACAAGCCGGGCTCCGGCCTCTCCGGCGGCCAGCAGCAGCGTCTGTGCATCGCCCGCGCCATCGCGGTCGAGCCGCAGGTACTCCTCATGGACGAGCCGTGCTCGGCCCTCGACCCGATCTCCACCCTCGCCATCGAGGACCTGATCGGTGAGCTCAAGGAGCGCTTCACGATCGTCATCGTGACGCACAACATGCAGCAGGCCGCCCGCGTCTCGGACCGCACCGCCTTCTTCAACCTGGCGGCGGTCGGTCAGCCCGGCAAGCTCATCGAGATCGACGAGACCGAGCGGATCTTCGCCAACCCGTCCGTCCAGGCCACCGAGGACTACATCTCCGGCCGCTTCGGCTAGGCCCTCCCCGGGCGCCCCTCGCGCCCCCTCCGGGCCCCGACCGGGGCCCGCCCCGAACCCTCGCGGTGCTGCATGGCGGTGCCACCGCGAGACCACTTCGCCCCGCCGGGCGCAACCCCCCGGCGGGGCGAAGCCCTTCCCCGCCCGACATGCGCCCCTCCCGTGCCGCCGCCCCCACCCCCCGTAGCCCCCTTGGGCGGCGGGGCCGCCCCCGGGGGCGGAACGGGCGGGCAAGGGGGCGGCCCCGCCGGACGGCGCACCGCTCGCCCCTACGCCCCGCCACCCCACGTACGCCCACACACCCCGTACGCGCACCCCCTCGCACGCCCTCCACACCAGCCCCGTACGCACCCCACGCAAAAAGGACCCGCCCCAGGTCCCCCCAGGACGAGCCCTTCCGCTCAGGAAATGAAACCCTTACCCGAACACCAACTGCACGGCCCACAAACTGACCGCCGCCACCGCCGCCGCCGCCGGCATCGTGATGAACCAGCCCATCACGATGTTCTTCGCGACGCCCCAGCGGACCGCCCGCGACCCCTTCGTCGACCCGACGCCCATGATCGCCGAGGTGATCACGTGCGTCGTCGAGATCGGCGCGTGGAACATGAACGAAGCGGTGTACATGACGGACGCCGCCGTCGTCTCGGCCGCGAACCCCTGCGGCGGGTCCAGCTCGATGATCCGGCGCCCGAGCGTCCGCATGATCCGCCAGCCACCGGCGTAGGTGCCCAGCGACAGCGTCACCGCACAAGCGATCTTGACCCAGATCGGAATGGCGTCGTTCTGCCCCTCCACATCGGCGATCACGAGCGCCATCACGACGATGCCCATGGTCTTCTGCGCGTCCTGGAGCCCGTGCCCGAGCGCCATGCCGGCGGCCGAGACCGTCTGGGCGATACGGAAGCCCCGCTTGGCCTTGTGCGGGTTCGACTTCCGGAACATCCACATGATCGCGACCATCACCAGATAGCCGATGATCAGACCCACGAACGGCGACAGGAACATCGGGATGATGACCTTGGACAGTACGCCGCCCCAGATCACCTCGGTGCCGCCCGCCAGCGCGGCGCCCACCATGCCGCCGAACAACGCGTGGGACGACGAGGACGGCAGCCCGTAGTACCAGGTCACCATGTTCCAGACCACCGCGCCGACGAGCGCGGCGAACAGGATGGCCATGCCCTTCTGCCCGTGCGGGGTCTCGATGAGCCCCTCGCTCACGGTCTTCGCGACGCCCTGCCCGAGGAAGGCGCCCGCGAGGTTCATGACCGCGGCCATCGCCAGCGCCGCCCGCGGGGTGAGCGCGCGCGTGGAGACCGACGTCGCGATGGCGTTCGCGGAGTCGTGGAAGCCGTTGGTGTACGTAAAACCGAGCGCGACAGCAATGGTCACGATCAGCGCAAAGGTGTCCACGAAGCTCAGGACTCCTTGACGGCGATGGTCTCCACCGTGTTCGCCACGTGCTCAAAAGCGTCGGCAGCCTCTTCCAGCACGTCCACGATCTGCTTGAGCTTCAGGACCTCCATGGCGTCGTACTTGCCGTTGAAGAGCTGGGCGAGCAGCTTGCGGTGGATCTGGTCGGCCTGGTTCTCCAGCCGGTTGACCTCGATCCAGTACTCGGTGAGGTTGGACATCGTCCGCAGACCGGGCATGGCCGCGGCGGTCAGCTCGGCCGCCCGCGCCAGTACCTCGATCTGCTGCTCGACACCCTTCGGCAGCTCTTCCACCTGGTACAGGACGACCAGGTCGACTGCCTCCTCCATGAAGTCCATGATGTCGTCGAGCGACGACGCGAGGTTGTAGATGTCCTCGCGGTCGAACGGCGTAATGAAGGAGGAGTTGAGCTGGTGGAAGATCGCGTGAGTGGCGTCGTCGCCCGCGTGCTCCGCTGCCCGCATCCGCTCCGCGATCTCGGCCCGGGCGGACGAGTCCGCTCCCAGCAGTTCCATGAGGAGCTTGGAGCCCGTGACAATGTTGTCCGCGGATGCGGAGAACATGTCGTAGAAGCTCGTCTCCCGGGGGGTCAGACGAAAGCGCACGTGGGGTCCTCGGGGTGCATTGGATTCGGTCAGGCTGATGCTAGGCGCATCATCCGGCCACGGCTAACCGGCGTTGTTCAGTGTCGCCCATCGGGCACAGTGGCGGGCAGGGACCCCCGCAAGGTGCGCAAAAGCGCCGTAGAATATACCCACGAGGGGTATGACCCCCTTTCTCACCCCAACAGGAGGACGCGATGACGACCACCGAAGAGGCGGCCGACGTGACCACGACGGACGCGCCCTCCCCGGCCCCGGCCGTCACCCACGGCTACCACAAGCAGAAGGACGAACACCTCAAGCGCCTGCGTCGCATCGAGGGCCAGATCCGCGGCCTCCAGCGGCTCGTCGACGAGGACGTCTACTGCATCGACATACTCACCCAGGTCTCGGCGTCCACGAAGGCGCTCCAGTCCTTCGCGCTCCAGCTCCTGGAGGAACACCTGCGGCACTGCGTCGCGGACGCGGCGGTCAAGGGCGGCGCGGAGATCGACGAGAAGGTCGAAGAGGCCACCAAGGCCATCGCCAGACTCCTCCGCACCTGAGCCCCGCCTTCAGAGGCGCGGACCCGTGGGGCGCAGCCAACCCCCTCGGAGGCGCGGGAGGCGTCCAGCGCCCACGCATCCGCACCCGCACCTGATCACCCCCCGCGTCACTTCCCCACCCGCATGCCCCCGCCTATTCGAAGTCCTTCGCCGCCCCCAGCAACACCTCGTCGATCCGATCCGAACTGAGCCGCTCCCCGTCCGCCGACGACGCAGCGATCATCAACTCACCGCACAGTTCGATCTCGGCGAGGGCAACGCGGTCCTGGACGGCCGCACCACGCATCACAACCACCTGCATCACCTCTTCCCGACTCCGTCTGCCGCGGGCCGACTTCCTAGCGTAGGGAGAAGGACACACACCGCGCATGGCACGGACGGACCATTTCGCCCCCACCCGCGCTCGCCATGCGCCGGAGCACGCCGGGGCCACCGGGCAGGGGCCCGCTCCGACGCGCCCCTGCCCCTACTGCCGGATCTTGCCCGCGTAGATGTCCTTCGCGGGCGGCAGGACGACCCGCACCGGCTTGCCGAACGCCTCCAGCGACGTCGTCGACGCCACCGCCACGTCCTTCCCCCCGTTCACGAAGCTGAACTGGTGCCGCACCTTCCGCACCCGGCCCAGGTCGTCGAGGTACGCGTCGAACGGCACCGTCTTGCTGGAGAACCCCCTGGCCGCCGCCCCGAGCGCCCCGCGCAGCTGTGCCGGAGCCCTCCGGGCGGCGCCGCCCAGTTCGACGGTCCCCCGGAAGTGCCTCAGCCCGCCGCCGTCCTCCCCCACGTACGACACGTCCCGGGCGCCCCGCAGCAGCTCCACGGCCGCACCGGGATCCGTGGCCCCGCCCGTCACCAGGTTCCCGTCGGCCAGCTCCGCCGTCTCGATCCGCACCCACTTGTCGGCGGGCACACCCGCGCCGCGGTTCTTCATGTAGAGCGAGCCCGGTGCGAACACCTCCACCATCGGCCGGTGTTCCTGCTTCCCCGCGGGCCCCGTCGGCAGCAGCAGCACCAACTGCCCGGTCCGCCCGCGGAAGTCGTACGTGCCCTCGCCCCGGATGGTCACCCGGGTCCCACCGGCCGCCATCTCCATGCCGGTCCTCACGTTCCCGGCCGTCCCGGACCGCACCACCACGTCCGCCGCGCGCCGCACGACCTCTGCCGGATCCCCACCGGCCCGGTCCTCCGCGGCAGCCCCCTGCGCACCGGTGCACCCCGAGGCCGTCCCCGCCAACCCCACCACGGCCGTGAGCGCGACCGCCCCGCCTCTCACCCTGCTGTCCATCCCGCCCTGCCTCGCCTGCCTCGGGAGTACGAGTCTCCTGCTCGCCCCGCATAACGAGCCCGTACGCCGCTTCGTCACGCCCCCGAAGCCCGCGCCCCGCAACTCCCGGCGCTCCGCAGTACCTTGGCCCCGTGCCTCCGAACCACCCGTCGGCCCCGGCCGGCCCCGAGTCCCACCGCACCACCACCACAGAACGCGGCTCCTTCTGCTACGCCCACTGCACGTGCGGCTGGCGCGGACCCTCACGGCGCAGCCGCGACAAGGCCCGGACCGATGCGTCGACCCACCCACCCACCACCCCCGACCACCGCCCGTGAGCCCCTCGGACGCCGGGACCGCACACCCCTCCCCCCAGGAGCCGCCATGCTCTCCCCGCTGCCCCGCCGCACTCTCCTCAGCACCGCCGGCGCCGCGACCCTGGCCACCCTCGCCACCGCCTGTCAGGGCGCCGGGCCGCCCACCCCGCCCGGCGGAAGCTCCGCGGCACCGCGCACCGCCCGCGGCAACGCCGTCACTCCGTCCCCCGCCCCCAGCCCCCGTGCCCGCGACCTGTCCGCCCTCGCCCGTTCCCTCGAAGGCCCCCTGATCCGGCCGCAGGACCCCGCCTATCCCACGGCCCGCCAGCTCTACAACCCCCGCTTCGACGCCCACCGCCCCGCCGCCGTCGCCTACGTCGCCCACGAGGCCGACGTCCGCGAAGCCCTCGCGTACGCCCGCGCCACCCGTACCCCCGTCTCGATCCGCAACGGCGGCCACTCGTACACCGGCTGGTCCAGCGGCACGGACCGGCTGATCCTCGACGTCTCGAAGCTCGCCACCCTCACCACCGGCCCCGGCCACTCGGCCACCATCGGCGCCGGCGCCAAACTCATCGACGTCTACCGCGCCCTCGCCACCAAGGCCGCCCGCACGATCCCCGCAGGGTCGTGCCCCACGGTCGGCATCTCCGGCCTCGTCCTCGGCGGCGGGCACGGCGTCGTGTCCCGGGCGTACGGCCTGACCTGCGACAGCCTCACCGCCGCGACCCTGGTCACCGCCGACGGCACGACCCTCCGCTGCACCGGGACGGAGAACCCCGACCTCTTCTGGGCGCTGCGCGGCGCAGGCCACGGCCAGTTCGGCGTTGTCACCGAACTCCGTTTCCGTACCCACCCGGCCCCCGACACCGTCACCGGGTACCTCTCCTGGCCCTGGTCGAAGGCCTCCGCCGTCCTCGCCGCGTGGCAGGAGTGGGGCCCGGACCAGCCGGACGAGATCTGGTCGTCCGCGCACGCCTCCGTCGGGGCGGCGGGCGGCAGTCCGACCTTCTCGGTCGCCCTGTTCTCGCTGGGCTCCCGCGCCGACCTGGCGAACGCCGTGGACCGCCTCGCCGACAGGGCGGGCTCGGCCCCCCGGTCGGCCGGCTTCCGCCCGCGCGGCTACCTGGAGGGGATGCTCCAGTACGCGGGATGCGCCGACTTTTCCGAGGCGCAGTGCCGGCTGCCGGGCAGCACCCCGGGGCGCGACCCGCAGGGCGTCCTCAACCGGGAGACGTACGACTCCCGTTCGGACTTCTTCGCCCGTTCCCTCTCGCCCGCCGGGATCCGTACGCTCCTCACCGGCGTCGAGAACTTCACCCGTGTCACCGCCGCCCAGGGCGGCGGCGCGGCGACGGTCGCCCTGACCGCCCTCGGCGGCGCGGTCAACCGGGTGGCCCCCGATGCCACCGCCTTCGTCCACCGGAACATGCGGATGCTCGCCCAGTACACGGCCTCCTGGCGCCCGCAGACCCCCGGCGCCGCCCAGCAGAAGTGGCTGGCCGGCACCCACGCCTCGATGCGCCGTCACGCCAGCGGCTCCGCGTACCAGAACTATCCGGACGCGACGCTCCCCGACTGGCGCCGCGCCTACTACGGCAGCGCCGCCGGACGTCTCACCGCGCTCAAGGCGCGCTACGACCCGGCCCGGCTCTTCGAGTTTCCCCAGGCACTGTGAACGAGGCCGGCTACGCCGCGAGGTCGTTGAAGCGACCGTCGCCGTCCCGCCGCCGCGACTCCGCCGCCGCGCGCGCCCGACCCGCCAACTCGACGGCCCGTCGCTCCGCGTCGTGCTCCCGCGCCTGCCGCGACCGTACGAGCGAGCGCGTGGCGCCCCAACGGGAGAACGCGGCCACGACCGGGGCGAGAGCCATCATCGCGAGCGGTGCGAGCAGCAGTGTCACGGCTGTCCCTAGTGCGAACCCGCCGACCACGTCGGTCGGGTAGTGCACCCCCATGTACACGCGGCAGAAGCCCTCCGCCACGGCGAGGGCGATGCCCACCAGGCCCCACTTGCGGTCGGCCATGAACACCCCGACCGCGATGGCCATCGCGACCGTGGAGTGGTCGCTCACGAAGGAGAAGTCCGTCTTGCCCTGCACGAGGACTTCGAGGCCCTTGTGGTCGAGGAAGGGGCGCGGGCGTTCCACGAAACCGCGGATCGGGATGTTGATCAGCAGCGCGATGCCCGCGGCGAGGGGTGCCCAGACGATCGCGGCCGCCGACGCCGCCGAGTCCTCTGCGGTGCCCCGGCCGCGTCCGCGCCACCAGCACCACACGGCCACCAGCACGAGCGCGAGCATGATGCCGTACTCGCCGACGTACTCCATGACCCGGTCGACCCAGACCGGCGCATCGGCGGCGATCCCGTTGATGTCGTAGAGCAGGCTGACGTCGGGGTTCGACGACCCGTCAATTTCCGGCCCGGCCATCACCGGCCCAGTCATCAGCGGTCCAGCCATTACCGGTCCAGCCAGTCCAGCCATCTGCACGGCCCCTTGCCCTTGCTGTGTCGCAGTCGCTTCGCATCACCCGCCCGCACGCACGACGGTGTGCGCGTGGGCCCCTCACCCCCGTGACAGTTCTCTGTGTCCGTGTCGGTGCGGTTCCGTGTCTGTGCGGGTCAGCTGCCTGGTCGGTGCGACTGCCCCGTCCAGGGAACGCCTCGCGCCCGGCCCGGGTTCCACTCTCTACCGAAAGATCACCATGACGTTACCCAAGAGAGACCCATCGTCCCAGCTCAGGGCGGGCTCGTCACAGAGAGTTCCGGCCACATCCCACGTCCCGTCAGCTTCCGTACGGCATCGGTCAGGCTTCCTCAGGCCTGCGGAGGCTTGGTGGGGAGCGCTTTCGCGCCATCCTCCGTCACTCGGGTCGCGCCGAAGTAGTCAGGTGTGTCGATCTTGTCGAACCGGATGACGGCTCCGGTGAACGGCGCATTGATCATGTATCCGCCTCCCACGTAGATCCCCACGTGCCGGATCATGCGGGAATTGGTGAGGTCGTCCGAGAAGAAGACGAGGTCACCGGGCAACAGCTCGTCCCGCGACGGGTGCGGCCCGGCGTTGTACTGGTCGTTGGCGACGCGCGGCAGCTCGATGTCCACGGTCCGGTACGCCGCCTGGGTGAGCCCCGAGCAGTCGAACCGGCCGCCCTGCTCGGGGGTTCCGTTGCCGCCCCAGAGGTACGGGGTGCCCAGCTTCTTCTGCGCGTAGTAGATGGCGGCGGCGGCCTGCCGGGAGGGCGCCACCCGCCCGACGGGCTCGGCGAAGCTCTGCTCCAGGGAGCGGATGATCCTGACGTAGTTCTGCGTCTCCTTGTACGGAGGCACGCCCCCGTACTTGATGACGGCGTACGCGCCGGCGTTGTACGCCGCCAGCATGTTGTTCGTCGGGTCGCCGGGGGCCTTCTTCACGTACCCCGCGAGTTCGCAGTCGTACGAGGCGGCCGAGGGGATCGCGTCGGCCGGGTCCCACACGTCCCGGTCGCCGTCCCCGTCGCCGTCGATGCCGTGGGTGGCCCAGGTGCCCGGGATGAACTGGGCGATGCCCTGCGCCTTGGCGGGACTCACGACCTTGGGGTTGAAGCCGCTCTCCTGGTAGAGCTGGGCGGCCAGCAGCGCCGGGTTGATGGCGGGGCACAGGTTGCCCCACTTCTGGACGAGCGGCTGGTAGAGCGCGGGCACGGCACCCTTCGCCAGGCCGACGGCCCGCCCTCCGGCGCCGCCCTGCCCCGCGATGCCCGCCGCGGCCGAGAACGTACCGACCACGAGCAGCGCGACGAAGGCCAGGAACATCCCGGTCCCGATCCCGCCCACCACCCAGACTTTGCGCACCCCACAACCCTCCCCCATCCGGCGCGGGTTCACAGCCCTTTCGGGGTCGTGCCCTGGAAGTGTGTACGGAAACCCGTGCGGCACTCGGGTGCCACGGCGCCGCGGGCCCGGCACGCACAGGGGCCCGGGCACGGAAAAAGGGTGTCCGAGTCCGCATGTGCGTACCGACCTAGACACCCTTCGCGGCCGACTATACGTCGCGGTCAACTGCCCGCAAAGGGGGATTAGTTGGCCGGCCCGTATGCCACCCGGGACCACCCCCTCGACCCTGCGGGCGGCGGACGGCCCGCGCACCGCCGAAGCCGACCGGCATGACGGTCACTCAGAGTGGCTGCGCCGGACGGCGCTCCGACGGTCCCAGCCACCGCCCCGGGCCTGCGGACGCACCCAACAGAGCAAGGGTGTACAACGCCAGTCATTGCTCGAAGTCACCCTCCGTGATACACAGAGTGACGATACGGCTTTTCGCATACTTTCCGGTCCCCACCGCTCCGCTTCCGCAGGTCAGAGCACTGGTACCGGACTCCCGTGCGAAAGCCGAGCAAAGAGAGCCGCCAAGTCGACATACCGGGGCGGTTTCATCAGGGAAGATAGGGCGATGCCCTCTGCCGCCCGGCAGGGGCGCGAACTAACCGACAGGGGCGGTGACTTAATGATCCTGGCAGCCGAAAAGGGCGACATCACCACCATCATCGGCGGAATCGCGCCGAACTGGGGCCCGTTCGGGAACCTCGGCACCGAAGCGAAGATCATGATCGAGGTCGTGATGGCCGTGGCCATCCTGCTCTGCCTCGGCATCGCGATCTGGGGTGCGGCAAAGCAGAGGATCGGCGCGACGGCGCTGCGGGACACGTTCAGTGCCGAACAGGGCAAGGGGCTGATCGTCGCGGGGCTCACGGGCGTGTTCATCATCGGTTCGCTCGGGACCCTCTTCACCATCGTGTACGGAATGGCCGTCTAGCCACCTCCTCCCCGTCCTCACCGGGCGTGCCCGGCTCTCCCCCTGAGGTTGCGTTCTCTGATGACGAGTCACCACACGGCGCCCACGCGGGAAGCAGCCCCGCTAACGTCTAACTGCTACGCATGCGAATGCGAGTGCGACTACGACGCGGGACTGCGAAAGGCTGAGGGGGCGTACGCGGCATGAGCCTCGGTGAGGACGACGGCCGGAGGGGGACGGACGACCCCTACACGACGATGGGCGGCACCCGCCAGACGCGCACCCGGATGCCGGACGGCGACTCGTCACCGTTCCGCGGCAGGGGACCGCGGACGTCCCGCTCCATGATCACGGTGGTGGGGGTGGTGGTCCTGCTCGTCGCCGCCATCGCCTTCGCCAACCGTGGCCCGGCCAACGGCCCCGCGGACCAGGGCGGCACCCGGGGTGCACCCCCGGCAGCGGACTCGACGGCGGCTACCGGGGAGAAGCCGGTGAGTGGCAGGGGGGCTGCGGGGATTCCCTCGGGGTTCGCCCGGGACTCGCAGGGTGCGCAGAGCGCGGCCGCGAATTATGCAGTCTCATTGGGCTCCGAGGGAATGTTCGATGCCACAACACGAGGTGAGATCGTACGGTCCATCCACGTGCCTGAAGTGGTCGACAAGCTCCTGGGCTCATTGAACGAGGCGTACTCCTCCGGCTTCTTCAAGAACGTCGGCCTGGACGAGACCGGACGTCCGCCCTCCGGCCAGAGCTTCGTCTCGCGTACCGTCCCGGTCGGCACCAAGGTGCTCCAGCAGGATGCCGATACTGCCACCGTCGAGGTGTGGTGCACGGGCCTCGTCGGACTCGCGGGCAAGGAATCCACCAAACCGGTGACCGAGACCTGGTTCACCATCACCCAGAAGCTGAAGTGGGCGAACGACGACTGGAAGGTCGAGTCGTCGTCCCAAAAGGAAGGTCCAACGCCGGTCAATGGGGACAACCGCGCCTCGACCTCCGACGAGATCGCTGGAGCGGTTGAGGGATATGGAGGCTTCGTCTATGCCCGCTAACCAGCTCCCCCGCGCGCGTTCGCTTGCGGCGATCCTGGGCGCAGTCCAGGTCGCCGCGATCCTGTTCGCGTCGCGCGCCGTTGCGGCACCGACCCCGCCCCCGACCCCCGCACCCAGCAAGAGCGACGACCCGTGTGATCTCATCGTCGGGCTCGCCAAGGAGTACTGCGAACGCGGCAACGCCGCCCCCGGCACCTCCACCCCCCGAGCCCCCTCCCCCACCGACACCGACGCCTCCCTCGACCCCCTCACCTCCCTCGCCAAGGGCTGTGCCGACGCCGCCGCCTGGATCGTCGGCAAGCTCAGCGAGGCCGTGAAGTCGACGGCGAACGTGGACTTCACCAACCCCAAGTTCCTCCAGCAGTACGCCGTGGTCTTCGCGGCCTCCACGATCCTGACCCTCGTCCTGTGGCTGCTGGCCGTGGCGAAGCGGGCCATGCGCGGCGTCCCGCTGCCCACCGCCATTTCCGAGGCGATCGGTTTCCTCTGGCTGACCGTCCTCGCCTCCGCCTTCACCCCGCTGATCCTCTACACGATCGTCTCGGCCACCGACGGCGTCACCGCCGTCATCTCCGCCGCGTCCGGCGGGCAGACCGACGTCTTCTTCGGATCGTTCGCCGAGGCCCTCCAGAAGCGGGACCAGATCGGCGGCGGGCCGATCATGCTGATCGTCGTCGCCCTCGTCACGATCCTCGCCGCGGGCGTCCTGTGGCTGGAACTCGTCATCCGGGCCGCCCTCCTGTACGTCGGCGCGCTCCTGGGCACCGTCGTCTACGCGGGCCTGGTCGACAAGAACCTGTGGAACCACGTCCGCCGCTGGGCAGGCATCATGATCGCGGTCATCCTCGTCAAACCGGTCATCGTGATCGTCCTCGGCCTCGCCGGGGCGCTGTCCACCGGCGACGGGCCGAACGCGTTCTCCGCCGTGGTCTCCGGCCTCGCGATCATCCTCCTGGCCATCTTCGCCTCGGCGATGATCTACCGCTTCGTGCCCGGCTTCGGCGACGACATCGCCGCCGCCAGCGCCAGCCGCAAGCAGGTCACGGACGGGGCCCGCGCGTCCGCCGTCCTCTCCTCCCCGGCGAACCTCGTCTCCCAGGGCATCAAGACGCACAGCAGCCGAGGCGGCGGAGGTGGCGGAGGCAGCGCCCCCGCCCCCCGCCAGGCCGCCAACGCCAGCGGCGGAATCGCCGCCCACAGCAGCCGCGGCGGCGGTACGGGCGGCTCCTCGACCGGAAGCGGAAGCGGAGGGACCTCCGGAGGGACGTCCAGTACCGGACCCATTCCCTCCGCCGCCCCCTCCGCACGTAGCAACAGCACCCACAGCAACCGCGGTACCAGCAACACGGGCACCACCGGTGCCACCGGGGCCGGCCCCCACAGCCACCGCAAGAACACAGGAGGAGGTGGAGGGCGTTGACCACCCAGATCCACCCGCTCGCACCCCGCCGCACGTATCTCATCGGCCGGGCCCGGCCCAACGCGATCGTCGGCAAGAACCGCGAGACCGGCGAGATCGCCCTCATCATCGTGGGGGCCTTCCTCGGCATGATGTGCGGGCTCCTCGTCCCCTCCCTCTCCCTGCGCATCATGCTGCTCGTCGGCCTGCCGCTGCTCGCGCTGATGGCGGTGTACGTCCCCTACCGCCACCGCACGTTCTACAAGTGGTTCGAGATCAACCGGAGCTACAAGCGGAACCTCCGCAAGGGAACGACGTACCGTTCCAGCGCCATGGAGGCGGGCGTCAAGGCCGACGGCCGCGAGGTCGAGATCGGTCCGCCGCCCGGCATCGGCCGTATCAACTGGCTGGCCGCCCCCTTCGGCCCGGACGAGATCGCGGTGCTCCTGCACGCCGACCGGCGCACCGTCACCGCCGCCATCGAGATCGAGGGCCCCGGCGTCGGCCTGCGTGACAGCGAGGACCAGGAAGCCCTGGTGGACCGTTTCGGCACGCTCCTCAAGCACGTCGCGAACGGCGACGGGTTCGTCACCCGGTTGCAGATGCTGGCCCGTACGCTCCCCGCCGACCCCGACGCGCATGCCAAGGACGTCAGCCAGCGCGGCGACCGCACCGCCCCCGGCTGGCTCCAGGAGTCGTACGACCAGCTCCAGTCGATGGTGTCCACCTCCAGCGAGCAGCACCGCGCGTACCTGGTCGCCTGCATGCACTACACGCGCGAACTCGCCGCCGAGGGCGCGGCGATGGCCCGCGCCACCCGCCCCAAGGGCGCGAAGAAGCTCGACAAGGACTCGGGACTCGCCATCGTCATGGCGCGCGAGCTCACCGACATCTGCGCGCGCCTCGCCGAGGCCGACATCCGGGTGCGACAGCCCCTCGGCCAGGGCCGGCTGTCCTCCCTCGTCCACTCCATGTACGACCCGGACCACCCCATCGACCACATCCAGGCGATGACCAAGCGCAACGCCTGGCCGGCCGAGCTGGACGCGATGGAACCCACGTACCTCCAGGCCAAGACCCGCGAGTCGCTGACCCGCGAGCCCTGGTGCCACGCCACGGCGTGGGTGAAGGAATGGCCGATGACGCCCGTCGGCGTCAACTTCCTCGCGCCGCTCCTCGTCCACACCCCGGACGTGATCCGCACCGTCGCCGTCTGCATGGACCTCGAACCCACCGAGGTCGCCATCGAGCGGATGCTCACCGAGAAGACCAACGACGAGGCCGACGCCTCCCGTGCCGCCAAGATGAACCGCACCGTCGACCCCCGCGACATCGCCGCGCACGGCCGCCTCGACCAGCGCGGCGAAGACCTCGCGAGCGGCGCGGCGGGCGTCAACCTCGTCGGCTACATCACGGTGTCCTCCCGCAACCCCGAGGCCCTGGCCCGCGACAAGCGCACCATCCGCGCGTCGGCCGGCAAGTCGTACCTGAAGCTCGAATGGTGCGACCGCGAACACCACCGCGCCTTCGTCAACACGCTCCCCTTCGCCACCGGCATCCGTCGCTAACAGCACCCCCTGGACCCTGGAAGGGACAGACACATGCGAGACCCGCTGTCCGCCCTCACGGATGCCTTCACCAGCTTCCTCTTCGGCAAGGTCGAGACGACCCGCCTCCCCGTCCGCACCTCCACGGGCCAGGCCCAGGCCGTCTACCTCCCCACCGCGGCTCCCGGCCTCGGCGACTCGGGCGTGATCATCGGCCGCGAGGTCTACAGCGGCAAGGGCTACATCTACGACCCCTTCCAGCTGTACGGACAGCAGCTCCCCGCCCCCCACTGGCTCGTCCTCGGCGAGTCCGGCAACGGCAAATCGGCCCTGGAGAAGACCTACGTCCTGCGCCAGCTCCGCTTCAAGGACCGCCAGGTCGTCGTCCTCGACGCGCAGGGCGAGGACGGCGTCGGCGAATGGAACCTCATCGCCGAGGAGCTGGGAATAACCCCCATCCGCCTGGACCCGATGGCAGCCCTCAACCACGGCATCCGCCTCAACCCCCTCGATCCCGCCATCACCACCACGGGGCAGCTCGCCCTGCTGCGCACCATCATCGAAGTCGCCATGGGCCACGGCCTCGACGAACGCTCCGGCTTCGCCCTCAAGGTCGCCCACGCGTACGTCAACGCCACCATCGGCGACCGCCAGCCCGTCCTCACCGACATCGTCGAACAGCTCCGCCACCCCGAGCCCGAGTCGGCGGAAGCCATGAACGTCGACATAGACGACGTGCGCGCGTGGGGGCTCGACGTCGCACTCGTCCTGGACCGACTGGTCGACGGCGACCTCCGGGGCATGTTCGACGGCCCCACCACCGTCGGCATCGACCTCGACGCGCCGCTGATCGTCTTCGACCTCTCCCACATCGACCGCAACTCCATCGCCATGCCGATCCTCATGGCGATCGTCGGCGTGTGGCTCGAACACACCTGGATCCGCCCCGACCGCGTGAAGCGCATCTTCCTGGTCGAAGAGGCCTGGCACATCATCAACAGCCCCTTCGTCGCCCAGCTCTTCCAGCGCCTCCTCAAGTTCGGCCGACGCCTGGGCCTGTCCTTCGTCGCCGTCGTCCACCACCTCTCCGACGTCGTCGACGGAGCCGCCGCCCGGGAAGCGGCGGCCATCCTCAAGATGGCCTCCACGCGCACCATCTACGCCCAGAAGGCAGACGAGGCCCGCGCCACCGGCAAGGTGCTCGGTCTGCCCCGCTGGGCCGTCGAGATCATCCCCACCCTCACCCCCGGCATCGCGGTCTGGGACGTCAACGGCAACGTCCAGGTCGTCAAGCACCTCATCACCGAAGCCGAACGCCCCCTGGTCTTCACCGACCGCGCCATGACCGAGTCCTCCGCGGACCCGACCCCGGAGGAGTCCTTCCTCAACGACGACGCCCGCGCCGCCGACTGGGAAGCCGAACAACGCGCCGCCCTGATCGAATCCCAAATGGCCGAAGTCGAATCGTCGGACGCCACGGTCGCCTGACATGCCCAAACGCCGCACCCGCTTCCTCAACCCGAAAAGGCGCTACGCAGCCGGTCGACAACGATCTGACGGCTACGAGGACGGCGCCCGCAATCCCGGCATGCACAAAAACGCCGTCCGGGACCCCGGCGGGAACAGAGGCAACGGGCAAGGCTCCGGCGGCGGGTACGAGGGCAACGGGCCAAGCCCGGGAGGACACGAGGACAGCGGCCAGAACCCCACCAGGTACGGAAGCACCGGCCAGGACTTCGGTGGATACGAATGCCGCGGCCAAGACCCCGCCGAGTACGGGAGCAACGACCAAGACGCCGGCGGAAACGAAGGCCGCGGCCAGGCTCCCTGGCGCTACGCGAACCGCCCCGCCGCCCCCCGGCCGCCTGCTCACCGGCCGCCCACCCCGCACCGTCCCGCTCCACAGCGAGGGGTCCCGGACAGCCTGCTGATCGGCGGCCTCGCACTGCTCCTGAGCGCGACGGTCCTCACCTGGACCGCCACGGGGCTGGCCGGCCTCTTCGCCCACGGCTCCTGGCCCACCGGGGTGACCTTCTCCCACACCCCCACCGCACTGCGCCGGCTCGTCTCCGCTCCCACTGACCTGGCGGCGGCCTGGCCACAGACACCAACCACCGAGCTCTCCGGCTACGGCCTGTTCTGGGGCCTGTTCATCGGCCAGCTGCTCACCCTGACAGTCCTCACCATCTTCGCCCTCACCACACTCGCCCGCTGGCGCCTTGTCCGCGCCCACCGGCGCCACCACCCACGACCCAACCCCACCGTCCCTCCCCAAACGACGGCCACCCACGCCCCCGGCAATCGCCCTTGGGCGGCGAAGCTTTCCCACACTCCCGGTGAGCCCCCTCGGTCCGTGAGCCATCGAACCTCTGGTCCTGAAGCGACGGAGCGACCGCCCGAGGCCGCAGTGGCCCCTCCCCGCATGCACGACGCCAACTGCTCGGAAACCCACGGGCAACGAGGCGGCACCCCGCCGGACGCCTCGCCTGTCACCTCTTACACCCAAAACCCACCCCACCCCCAAGCCACCGCACCCCACCCACACTTCACCCCCACCCCCAGCTCCAGCTCCAGCTCCAGCTCCAGCTCCAGCTCCAACCTCCTCCTCGGCCCTCACCTCTCCCCGCACCCCAGCGCCCTCGAACGCATCCTCGAAGCCCCCGGGCCCGCGCTGGTCCTCTCCTCCTCACCCGCCCTGTGGGAAGGGACCAAGGACTCCCGCGCCAGACTCGGCCCCGTCCTCCTCTACGACCCCGAGCACCGTTGCGACACCCCCGCCCGCCTCCACTGGTCGCCCCTCTCCGGTTGCGAGGACGCCGCCACCGCCACCGCGCGCGCCGCCGCCCTTCTCTCCCCGGTCCGCCCGCAGGCACGTATGGACGCGGCCGTCGCCGACACCGCGGCGACGCTCCTCGGCAGCTGGCTGCACGCCGCCGCTGTCGCAGGTCACCCGGTCAAGCAGGTCCACCGCTGGGCCAACGGCACGAACCCGCACGAGGCGGTACGCATCCTCCGTACGCACCCCAAGGCCTCCTCCGGCGCCGCAGGCCTCCTGGAGTCCGCGCTCACCGCGTACCCGGAACGCCGGGAAATGGCCCAGGAGTTGACGGCCCGCACGTTCGCCGCGCTCTCTTCGGTCCACATCCGCGATTCCTGCACACCCAACCGAAGCAATTCGCTCACTTTGGAATCATTCGCGGACGAGAGGGGAACGCTCTACATGGTCGGTGAAGCAATCGAGGACCCCCGGACCCGCCGCGCCGGTCCGGGCGCGATGCCGTTGCTCACCGCCCTCGCCTCACACGTGGTCGAGCACGGCCGCCGCATGGCCGCACGGTCATCCGACGGTCGGCTCGACCCACCAATGACGCTCGTCCTGGACGACGTCGCGGCCGTGGCGCCACTGCCCCAGCTCCCGGAGCTCCTCACGACCGGACAGAACCAAGGCCTTCCCACAATGGCCCTGCTCCGCTCCCAGGAACAGTTCAACTCCCGCTGGCCACCGCGCCGCTGACCAGCCCCAACCGGCCGTACGGACCGTCGGGCCCCTCGGTCCCCCCCTGCCGTCCCGGACACCCGACCGTCACACACCCCGGGCACGCGCAGCCACGATCCCGGCCCGCACCCCCCCCCTCAGCGCTGCACGGCCATCTCGATCTCACGCTCGTCCGACCGATCACCGGCCATCGGGACGGTGACCCCGGTCCGCTCGAACCCGAGTTTCCGGTACAGCCCCTGGGCCCGCGCGTTCCGCTCGTGCACGAACAACCGCACCCGCTGGACCCTCGGCTCCTCGACCGCCGACGACCACGCGAGGCCGACCCGGAACAGCGCATCGGCCAGCCCTGCGCCACGCGCTTCGGGCCTCACGAAGACGCCCACCACGTGCGTCTGGTCCATCACGGCCGGGTCGGAGAACGCGGATTCGCTCCCACGGCCTTCCACCAGAACGCTTACCGTCCCGTCCCAACTTCCATCGGGCGCCTCGGCCACGAACTGCGCCACGGCGTCGCCCTGCGCAGCATTTGCTGCCCGCTCCTGCCAGAACGTATCGGGTCTGGTGGACGCGTCCTCGTACGTCTCCAGGAAGGCGATCGGGGCGGCGGGGTCCTGCAGCGCGGCCAGCCGCAGATCCCGAACCTGCCGCCATTCATCGGCACGTACACGGCGTATGAGGTGTTTCATGAACCGATCCTGATCGCCCCCAGCCAGCCAGGCAAGGCAATTGTTGAACCGCCCGGTGAACGCAGAAAAGCCCCGTACCGGTATCCCCGGCACGGGGCTCTTCGCAATGATTGTTCGGCGGCGTCCTACTCTCCCACAGGGTCCCCCCTGCAGTACCATCGGC
>NZ_JACHEM010000005.1 GCF_014207445.1 Streptomyces candidus
GGAACGCGGCCGTCTCGGCGGCCGTCAGCAGGCCCACCTGGAAGGCGGGGGCCCGGAGTTCGAGGACGGCGACGAGCGGCAGCGCGACGAGGGTGACCTGTGCGCCTACCTGCCCGGCGGTCGCCCCCGCGAGCAGCAGGCGAAAATCGCGCAGGCGAAGGAGGCCGCCGGGAGCGGCTCGTGTCGAGGTGGGCATGCACGTGACCTTCACCAAGGGAAGATCAAGAGTCAAAGCGGACTTGAGAGTTCCGGACTTTTTTCCTTCCCCGGCGTCCAACAAACGTAAATATTCCGGCAGATGCGGGCGACCAGTAGATGAACTGCTGCCACTTGCGGACTTGTGTGGGAGGTGTGCGGGGTGCTGTTCACAGGTGTGTACGGCCTGCGGCGGAAAGATCCGGGTCGGCGGCGCAGGTATGTCCGAAAGTAGTCACCTGGTGACAGATTCAGGTCACAGGGGCAACCTGAACTGGTCGATATCCGTCCGGAGTTGAATGAACTATTCCGCTTTTCGTTGGCGTGCGCGGTCGGCCCGTCAGCTCGCCGCCCCGACGGCCCGTCAGCTCGCCGCCCCGACGGTCCGTCAACCCGTCTGCCCCGACGGCCCGTCAGCCCGCGAGGCCAGGCAGGACATCTACCCCGGGAAGCTGGGCGAAGACCTTTCCCGGCACGACCAGCTTGCCGACCCGTCGGCCGCTGCCGATCAGGACCCGCTCCAGGTCCAGCAGGGACGCGTCGACGAGCAGCGGCCAGTCCGCGGGCAGGCCGATCGGGGTGATGCCCCCGTACTCCATGCCGGTACGGCCGACGGCCGTGTCCATCGGGGCGAAGGAGACCTTGCGGGCACCCAGGTGGCGTCGTACCGCCCCGTTGACGTCGGCGCGGGCCGCGGAGGGGATCAGGCAGGCGGCCAGGGTGGTCTCGCCGCCGCGCTTGGCGGCGACGATCACGCAGGTCGCCGACGCGGCGAGGAGACCGGCTCCGTAGCGCTCGACGAAGGCGGCGGTGTCGGCGACCGCCGGATCGGTCTCGACGTAGCGCACCTCGGACGCCGGAACCGGCCCGCGCCAGTCGCGGAGGGCGGCTGCGACGGGGGCGACGAGTTCGTCCAGACGGCCGGGGGCGGGCGCGAGTTCCTCGAAAACATCGAAAGGTGTCTGCATAGGGGCCATGGTGCCCAAACGGGAACGCGGAGACGGTTCGCGTCCGCCATGCGGGCCGCGGGGACAACTGCCGTTGTGCTGCCGGCCTTTGACTGGAGGGGCGCGGGGTCCCGTGAACAGGGGAGCCCGGAGCGCCCCGTCGGCTGACGCGTCGCCCACCTCTCGTGGCCCGTCGCCGTCCGTGGTGCCCGAGGGAGGGCCCGCTGCCGGCCCCCGGCTGCCCCCGGGGCCGCAGAGGCACTGTTCCGCCCCGGCCGGATCATGAGAGGTTTCCTCCGCAGGGCCGCACCGCCGCGCACGCCCTGTGCCCGCCCCGGCCGCCGCGCTTTCCCGCCCCCCACAGGAGACAGACATGCCCGCTCTCTTCCCCGCCCTCGACACAGCCGGCGCCGCGCCCGCCCTGCGGTTCGGCGAGCGCGCGCTGGACTACGCCGGGCTCCGGGCGGCGGCCTCGGCCACCGCGGTCCACCTCAGCGGCGCACGACGGGTTGCCCTGTGGGCCACTCCGACCCTGGAGACCGCCGTGGGCGCTCTGGCCGCGCTCCTCGCCGGAGTTCCCCTCGTACCCCTCAATCCCGGCAGCGGAGCCCGTGAACTCGACCACCTGGTGACCGACAGCGCACCCGAACTCGTGCTCGCGGCACCGGGCATCGAGCTGCCGGGGCCGCTCGCCGCCCTCCCCGTCGTCCATCCCGACCTGGCGCCCGGGGGACCGCTGCCCGACCTGCCGCCGGAGCCGGGCGACGAGGCTCCCGCCCTGATCGTCTACACCTCGGGCACCACCGGCCCGCCGAAGGGCGCGGTGCTGCCCCGGCGGGCGGTCCGCGCGACTCTCGACGCGCTCGCCGACGCGTGGCAGTGGAGCGCGGACGACGTTCTGGTGCACGGGCTGCCGCTGTTCCACGTGCACGGTCTCGTCCTGGGCGTCCTCGGCCCGCTGCGCAGCGGCGGCAGCCTCCGCCACCTCGGCAGGTTCTCCCCTGAGGGGGCCCGGGACGCACTGGCCGACGGCGCGACCATGCTCTTCGGGGTGCCGACGATGTACCACCGGCTCGCCGAGGCCCTGCCCGCCGACCCGGCGCTGCGGGACGCCCTCGGCGGCGCCCGGCTCCTCGTCTCCGGCTCGGCCGCGCTGTCCCGACGCGACCACGAGGCCCTCACCGCGGCCACCGGACAGCAGGTCGTCGAGCGGTACGGGATGACCGAGACGCTCATGATCACCAGTGTCCGTCCGGGCGGCGCACCCCGGCCGGGCAGCGTGGGCACCCCGCTGAACGGCGTCGAACTGCGCCTCGTGGACGACGACGGCCGGACCGTCGAGGCCCGCGACGGCGAGACGCTCGGCGAGATCCAGGTGAAGGGCCCGAACCTTTTCCTGCACTACCTCGGCCGGCCCGACGCCACCGAAGCCGCCTTCGACGGGGACTGGTTCCGTACGGGCGACATCGCGACGACCGACCCGGACGGCGCCGTGCGGATCGTCGGCCGCCGCTCCACCGACCTCATCAAGAGCGGCGGCTACAGGATCGGGGCCGGCGAGATCGAGAACGTGCTGCTGGAGCACCCGGCCGTCGCCGACGCGGCCGTCACCGGGGAACCGGACCCGGACCTCGGGGAGCGGGTCGTCGCCTGGATCGTCCCCAGGGATCCGGCGGCCCCGCCCGGCGAGCGGGAGCTCGCCGACCACGTCGCCGCCCAGCTGACCCCGTACAAGCGGCCCCGGACGGTGCGGCTGCGGGAATCGCTGCCCCGCAACGACATGGGGAAGATCATGAAGAAGGCCCTGAAGGACGCCTGAGACGGGACGGCCGGGGCCCACGACGGCATCGTCGGGACCGTGCACCCGGAGGGGAGGCCCGGACGGGTTTCCCTCCGGGGCCGGCCCTCCTGAGCCCCGGCCCCCGACATGTCCCCCGGGCCGCTGCGTGTTTTGATCGTTCGAGGCGGCAGGCCCCCGGGCCCGCCGGTTTCGCGAAAGGACGGCAGCACGTGCAGGGACAGGACGACGCGCACCGGCAGGACGACACACGGGGACAGGACGACGCCGTACGGGGCCTGACCGCCCGGCCCCTGAGCCGGGACGCCGTATCGGCCTGGCTCGAACTCCACGAGGCCGTGGAGCGGATCGACCGGGCCGGAGAGCACGTCGACGCGGCGGAGCTCGTCGAAGTCCTGGAGGACCCCAAGCTCGACCTGGCGCGGGACAGTACCGGCTGGTGGGACGGGGAGCGGCTGGTGGCGTACGCCGTGCTGCACACCCCGCACGGCGCGAGCGACGCCGCCCGCTTCGGCGGGGACGCGGCGGTCCACCCCGACCTGCGACGGTGCGGACTGGGAACCGGGCTCGTCACCTGGCTGGCGGACCGTGCCGCGGCCAGGCACGCCGAGAACGCCGAACTCGCCGACCTCAAGGGCGAGTTGCTGCTCGACGGGCTGGCCGGGGACGAGGGGCTGCGGCGCCTCGCCGAGAAGTGCGGCTTCGCGCCGTCGCGCTGGTGGTTCACCATGAAGCACCCCCTGGACTCCGGGCGTCCCGACCCCCGGCCGGCCCCCGAGGGCACCCGATCGGTCCCGTACGGCCCGGAGTACGACGAGGCCACCCGGCTCGCCCACAACGACGCCTTCCGCGACCACTGGAACTTCACCGAACTCGACCGGGCCGACTGGCACACCAGGGTCACCGGCGCCGGCGCGTTCCGGCCCGCGATGTCCAGGCTGCTGGTGTCGGGCGACGAGGTCGTGGCGTACCTCCTCGCGGAGGAGAACGACGCGAAGACGGCCGCGACGGGCCGCCGCGACTGCCACGTGGGCTACCTCGGTACGCGCCGGGCCTGGCGCGGCAGGGGAGGGGCGCCGGCCCTGCTGGCGGAGCTGCTGGGGGCCGCACGCGACGCCGGATACGACACGGCGTCGCTGACCGTGGACACGGCCAACCCGAGCGGCGCGCTGGGCTTCTACCAGCAGAGCGGCTTCACGGTGGACCGCGAGTCCGTGACATACGCGCGCGCCCTGGAGACCGCCGCGCCCGAGGACGGGGCGCGGTAGCGCGTACGGCGCCGGACGGGGCGGCCGTCCCGTGCACCCTGCGGGGCGCGCGGCCGACCTGCGGGGCGCACGGCCGACCTGCGGGGCGCACGGCCGACGACCGTTCGCCCGTTCGGCGAAGGGGGTCCGCTCGCGCCTTCCCGCGCCCGCCTCCGCGCCTTCCGTGCCTGCCTTCCGTGCCTCCCCGTGCCCGCCTTCCACGCCGCCGTCGAAGGTCCCGGAGAGTGCGGCCGCCCGGCCCTCCCACGAGCTGTGTCCCGGTCACCTGGTGGTTCTACGCCCGCAAGGGAGCCGAAGCGCCCAGCTGACCCCCGCCGACCGCCCGGAGGATGCCGGACGGCATGATGGACCCGGACGCCGACACGTATCGGTGCCGGGTCCGTTCGACTCCCCTTTCCCGGAGGATCGACATGTCACTTCCCCCCGGCCAACGCGCCGTTGCAGGGTTCCCACGCTTCGGCACGCATCTGCACCGCCCGCCGCCGCCCGTCCCCGCCGACCCGGTGATCGTGATCGGCGGCGCGCTGACCGAGTCCCTCGAGCTGCCGGTGGACGACCTCGCGAAGCTGCCCCGGCAGGAACTCCGCGCCGACTTCCACTGCGTCGCCGGCTGGTCGGCAACGGGCCTGCTGTGGGAGGGAGTTGCCTTCGCGACCTTCTACCGCACACAGGTCGAACCGCTGCTCGCCCCCGGAACGTCGGTCAGCCACGTCGTGTTCGAGGGTCTCGACGGCTACCGGTCCGTCGTGCTCATCGAGGACGCCCTGGCCCATGACGTCCTGCTGGCCGACCGGCTCGACGGGCAGCCGCTGAACAGCGACCACGGCGCGCCCGTGCGGCTGGTCAGCCCCGGCCAGTACGGCTTCGTCAGCACGAAGCACCTGTGCCGCGTCGACTTCCACACCACCCGGCCCCCGGACCCCGACCGCTTCTCGCCCCTCGCCGCCCACTTCAGGGCGCGGGTCTGGCAGGAGGAACGCCACCGCCGTCTTCCCGGCCGGGTGGTGCGGCCGGTCTACCGGGCGCTGATCGCGCCCATCCGCGCACTCAGCGCCCGGGGCGGCAGCCGCCGCACGCGCTGACCCACCGCCGCTGAACAGCACGGTGCCGGCAACAGCCGCGCCGGCACGTCGGCCTCCCCGGCCCGTGTGCCGTCCCAGGCGTTGGCGTCGAGCCCGGGGTCGGCGGGGCATCGGCGTCGGCGAGCGACGGGCCAGGGGGTGCCGGTGTGCGCGCCCGCCGGACCGGATGCGACCATCACGGGCGTGCGGGGGGCACGAGGGGTACGGCGTACGAAGGGCGAGAGGTGGGGAGGATGGCCGACGGCTGGCCGGACGTACCCGGCGATACGGCGCTCACCCTCCGGGTCCCGGAGGCCGATCCGCTGGTCCGGGCCGGATTCCCCGCCCATGTGACGGTGCTCTATCCCTTCGTGCACGAGAGCCGGATGGACGCCGCGTTCCGCCGTGAACTCGCCGGCCTCCTCGGCGGCCACGACGCGTTCACCCTCACCCTCGCCCGGTTCGACCGCTACCCCGGCGTGCTCTACCTCGACCCGCGACCGCACGCCCCGGTACGGGCCCTCACCGAGGACCTCACCCGGCGCTGGCCCGAGGCCGTCCCGTACCGCGGCATCTTCGGCCCCGGACTCGCCCCCCATCTGACCATCGCCAACAACGAGGGCCCCGCCACCCAGGACGCCGCGTACGACGCACTGGAGCGCGAGCTCGCCCCGCTGCTGCCGCTGACCTGCCGCATCGGCACGGTCCAGCTCATCGCCTGGGACGGCGAACGCTGGCAGGACCGGGCCGGGTACGCCCTGCGTCCGGCCCCGCCCGGCCCGCCCCGGGGCCGGCGGCGGCATGTTCCCGCGGGAAGCATTTGAGTGGTGGGCGGTCGCCGCCCGGCGCGCCTGGCACGCGAAGTGCGGTCCGCTCACGACCGTGACGATGTGATCATCATGCCGATCCGGCGCGGGGCGTCCTTCGCCGCACGGGCACGAGGGCTCGCACGGCTGCTCCTGCCGTGCCTGATCGCCTCGGTCGCCGCTGCGGGAAGCACTCCGCTCGCTGTCGCCGACGGGGCGGGGAGCGGCGGGCTGACGCTCCGGGTCACGGTGAACACCAGGCCGGGCCTGGGCGCGCAGAACCCGGGCATCCGGGTGCGCGGGCCCGTCGTCAAGTCCTACCGGCTGATCAACAGGGGCGGCGCCGACCTGCACGGGCTGCGGGTGTCGGACCCCGGAATGCCCGGAGCACGGATCCGCTGCCCCGGCGGCGGCGACCGCGTACCGCTGCTCCCCGGCCTGCGCACGGTGACGTGCACGGCACAGGCCCCCGCACAGCTGGGAAGCTGGACCGCAGAGGTGGTGGCCACCGGACGGATCCCGTACCTGCGCGCCACCGTGCGGGCCACCGCAAGGTCCGGCTACGCCGGGGTCGGCGGAAAGCTGAGCCTGACGCAGACCGCCCGGGTCACCGGCCCGTCGCAGGCCGAAGTCCGGTACGTACTGACCAATACGGGCAACCGCACGGTGTACGCCGTCACGGTCACGGACGCCGCCCTCGCCTCCCCCCGTACCGCCTCCACCCGAGCCTCCTTCACCCGAGCCTCCTTCGCCCGTGCCGCCGCTCCCCGCATCGTGTGCGCGGGCGGTGGCGGGCCGGTCGTCGGGCGGCTGACCCCGGGAACGTCCGCGACCTGCACCACCACCGTCCGGCGCCCGCCCGGCCTCCACGTCGCCGAAGGGCGCGCCCGGGGCACCGACCGCATCCGCACCCTCGGGCGGCGGGGAGAGTCCGTGGCGCCGCCTCCGCTGACCGCCCGCTCCTCGGCCCGCTTCGTCATCCCCAGGACGCCGCCGCCCGCGTCGTCACGGCCCTCCGCACCGCAGCGACCCGCGCCGAGCGACCCTTCGGCGTCCGGGGCGGGGGCCCCGGGCGGCTCCGGGGCGCCAGGGGCGCCGGTCCGACCCGGCATCCCGCCCGAGGTGCTGCCCGGAGCGGGGGCGGGGGCCCCGGGCGGGGCGGAGCCCCCCACCGGCGTGCCGGGCCTCGCGATGCCGCCGGGAGGGGCGGCGGTTCCACCGGGCGGGGCGGTCCCGCCGGGCCTGGCTGTGCCGCCCGGTATTGCCTTCCCGCCGGGAGGTGCGGTTCCGCCAGGTCTGGCACTGCCTCCTGGTCCTGCTGTGCCTCCAGGACTCGCCGTGCCGTTCGGTTTCGCGGTTCCGCCGGGCCCGGGGGTGCCGCCGGGCCTGATCGTGCCGTTCGGCCTGGCCGTCCCGCCGGGTTTCGCCGTTCCGCCGGGCCTGACCGTGCCGTTCGGGCTCGCTTTTCCGCCCGGCTTCGCCGTACCGCCGGGGCTGGCTCTTCCGCCCGGTCTCGCCGTACCGGAAGACCCCGCCGAACGGCCGGAGGGCGCCGTACCGCAGAACCCCGCCGACCAGCCGGAACAACCCTCCGCACAGCCGGACCGGTCCGCCGAACAGCGCGAGCGGTCCGCCGCGCAGCGGCCCCAGGACGGGCGCGCCGCCGTGAGCCGCTTCCTGCGGGGCGAACGCAGCCCGACAGGCATCGGGGTGGCCGTCGCGCTGTTCCTCATCCTGATCCCCGCCGCCGTGGCAGCCGCGGTCCTGGGGTCCCGCAGACATTGACGCACCTCTGCCGAGAGGCAGTCGACGACAGGAAGCCGGAGCGTAACGATGACCGAAACCCTCGCGATCGTCCTCGGCGTCGCGCTGCTCGGCGCAGCCGCCGTCCTGGTCAAGCACCACTTCTGGCCGATGGGACCCGACGAGGAACCACGCGAGGACGTCGCCGAGTACATCTCCATGATGGTCGGCGTGCTGTACGCCCTGGTGCTGGGCCTGGCACTGGTCAGCGTGTGGGACGCGAACTCCAGCGCCGAGGAGCACGTGCAGGCGGAGGCGGGCGCCGCCCACCAGGTGCACCTGCTGGCGGACGGGCTGCCCGCCGTGCAGCGGGAGCGGATGAAGTCCGGGGTGGAGGCCTATGTCCGGCACGTCACGGACGTCGAGTGGCCCGCGATGGAACGGGGCGAGCTGCCCGACGGGCACGGCTGGCAGCTGCTGAGCGGCCTGCGGTCCGCCGGACAGGTCCCCGAGGGCGCGACCCGGGCCCAGCAGGCCACCGCCCAGGAGATGCTCGTCCAGCTCGTCCTGCTGGACGACGCCCGGCGCGGTCGCGAGGCCGACGCGGACGACGGACTGCCGCCCGTCCTGTGGTTCGGGCTGATCGTCGGCGGCGTGCTCACCGTCGCGTTCATGTTCATGTTCGGGGTGCAGCGCAGCGTCAGTCACGTCGTCATGGTCATGGGCCTCTCAGGGCTCATCGCCTTCATGGTGCTGCTCATCCACCAGCTCGACGCACCGTTCAGCGGGCTGCTGTCCGTCGGCGCCGCACCCTTCACGCGCCACTTCTGAGACCGCGCCCTTCACGCGCCGCTGCCGAGGACGCAGCCGCTACGCGCCACTTCTGAGACCGTCCCGCGCGGGGTCGTGGGCGCGGCTCTGCGCGGAGTCCTGTGCGGGGAGGCGGGGTCCGTGGTCCGGGCTGCCGGGCTGCGGGCCGACTGCGCACCACCTGCCGTCCGCCTGTCGTACCACCAGGCCGTTGCGGGCCAGCCCGTCCAAGTGCTTGGCGACGGTACGCGCCGTGTAGCCGACCGCCTCGCCCAGGTCCTCCGGCGTGGCCCCGTGCGCGCCGCTGCCGTACAGACAGCTCAGGGTGCGTTGCGCGTTGCGGCTCAGCCCTTCGAGGGCGGCCGTTCCGGGCACGGTGTCCGCCGAGGCGACCCCGCCCGCTGCTGCGGCCTCGTCCCCCGGAGTGTCTTCGGCCTGCGGAGCGGCCCGGACCTTCGTGGTGACCTCGGCTGTCGGAGCGGCCTGGGCCTCCTGTGCGATCCCGGCCGCCGCGGCGCCTTCGGCACCTGGCTGTGTGCCCGCCGCCCGGTCCTTGCGCCGGGCCGCCGGGGTCACCGGCCGGGGCGTCAGATTCACCCGGCGGTGCTTGCGGCCCTTCCTGGCTGTCTTGCCCGTGCTCGTCCGGCCGGTCCTGTGCTTCCTGCTCGTACGGCTCAACACGATCTCCTTCGGTGTACGAACGGTCACCCGGTCCAACGCGCCAGTCCGAGAAGGGGAGCGAGGTTGACGCAGTTTTCCGGAGAGGTCACTGAGGCGGCTCAACACGGACACGGGCGGACGGGCACGCACGTACGAGCGTCCACCCGCCTGCCCGGACGGGACCTGCGGCCGGACGGCCGCCCTCGGCGCCGGGTCGGCCAGGAACCGCCGCTGGTCGTCCAGGAGTCCGTCGGCGAAGAGCGCGCGGGGGGCCAGGAGTGCCGTGAGGGCGAGTCGGGGCCCGGAGTCCTCCACGGACTTCCGCACCATGGAGTGGGCGGCGTCCGGGTAATGGCGGACCGTCAGGGCGCCGCCCGGGTCCAGTGCGGCGCGGTAGCCGCGTTCCGTGTCGGCGGTGTCCACGTTGAGGTCCTGGCCCGCGAGCGCCAGCAGCACGGGCACTCCGCGCAGGGCGCCCAGGTCGCGGGTGGCGTCCGCGGTGTAATTCCTGGAGACGAAACCCCAACGGGCGGCTGTCATACCGTCCGTGTCGCCGTCCACCGCCCCCCACGTACTCCTCGAAGGTCGCCCGGCGCTCCAGCAGTCGGCGGACGGTGTCGCTCCGGGCGACCGCGGCCCGGATGCGGGACTCGGACGCCCCCTCCGCGCGCAGCGTCGCGAGCAGGTGATGACGGCCCTGCCGGAGCCAGTTCACCGCGGGTGACACCGCGACGACGAAGCCCACCCGTGTTCTCGCGGCGGCCTTCGGCAGGACCCAGCCCGCCTGACTGGCACCCCACAGGCCGATCCGGTCGCCGTCCACGTCGGGGCGGGCGCGCGCCCAGGCGACCGCGGCGGCCACCTCGTCGGCCCGGTCGTCCATCGACTGGGCGAGCCAGTTGCCGGGCGCGCCCGCGACGCCGGGCTTGTCCCACGACAGGGTGGCGTATCCGGCGCGGGCGTTCGCCTCCCACAGGGGTTTGTAGCCGTCGTCGTGGGTGGCGTTCACGGGGCCGTCGCCGTGCACGAACACGACCAGGCCGTGCCGGGCGCGGCCGTCCTCGGGGGTGGTCAGTACGCCGTGCAGGGTGTGGCTGCCGTGCCGGATCGTGACCCGCTGCTCCGTCATGGCGTACGAGTGCTGCCACAGGACCACCCCGGCGAGTCCGGCGGTCACGACCAGTGCCGTGACGAGCGTGACGACGACGGACCGCCGACCGCGTCGAGGGGAACGGGACTTCGGGCACATGGGATCGGGCCGCCTCTGTTCGGGTCTGTCTGCTTCCGAGCTGCCGACGAGAACTATCGTTTCCGGCACGACCGTTTGGCAAGTGATAGTTTTGGGGCGTGAGGACGACGGGACCGACAAGAACGGGGAACGCCATGGCACCGGACACGACGCACGCCGACGCCCGCGCCGGAGGCACCGGGCCGGTGACGGTGCGGCGCGGCCTCCCGGCGGGCACCGAGCGGCGGGCGGCAGAGCTCTACTGGGAGGCCTTCGGCCGCAAACTCGGCCCCGCCCTGAACCCGCCGGACAAGGCGGTCCCCCTTCTCGCCGCCCATCTGCACACCGACCGTGCGGTGTGCGCCCTCCTCGACGGCCGACTCGTCGGCTTGGCCGGCCACCAGCTCGACGGCCGGGCCCTCACCGGCGGCACGGCCGCCGACGTCCTGCGGGCGTACGGGCGCCTGCGCGGCCTGCCCCGGCTCCTCCTCCTCGCCCTGTTTGAACGCCGCCCCGCCCCCGGGCAACTCGTCATGGACGGCATCGCCGTGGACCCGGCGGTACGCGGCCGCGGCGTCGGAAGCCTGCTCCTCGCCGAGACGGCCGCAGTGGCGGCCGAGCACGGCTGCCGGGAGGTCCGGCTGGACGTCATCGACACCAACCCCCGCGCCAGGGCCCTGTACGAGCGGTGCGGCTTCACGCCCGTACGGACGGTGCGCACGCCGTACCTGCGCGGACTGCTGGGGTTCGGCGCGGTCACCACCATGCGCCGCCCCGTCCCGGCCGCCGCCCCGAACCGGGAGAACGGCTCGTGACGGACCACACCACCGCAGACCACGTCGAGATCCCGACCCGGATGCTCGTCCACGCACTCGTCCGGGAGGACGGCACCGTCGCCGCGGACGAGCTGTACGACGTCGCGGGCGCTCTGGGCATGAGCGACCAGCAGGTACGGCTGTGCGTCAAGCGCCTCGTGGCCGAAGACCGGTTCACCCACGAGGGCCGCGGACGCGGAGCCACCCTGCGCGCGACCGGAACCACCCTCCGCGCCCTCGCGCCGAACGCGGACTTCCTCGGGTACGCCTTCCGCCAGGACGCCGGCCTCGCTCCCTGGGACGGCGTCTGGCACCTGGCCGCCTTCGCGGTGCCCGAGGCCGAACGCACCGTCCGGAACGCCCTGCGAGAAAGGCTGCTGCACCTCGGCGGCGCGCCCCTGCAGGGCGGGCTGTACGTCAGCGCCGGCGCCTGGGAGCCGTACGTGGAGGAAGCCGCCCACCGGCTCGGCGCCCACGGCGCGCTCACCCTCTGCACCACCACCGATCTGCGCAGGGGCGACACCCGGGAGCCCGCCGCGCTCGCCCGGGAGCTGTGGCCGCTGCCGGAGATCGCCGACCGCTACCACCGACTCGCCCGGGTCGCCCGGCCCCGCCTCGACCTGCTCACCGGACCCGACCCCCTGACCACCACCCAACGCCTCACCCTGGCGGTCGAGTTGGCGGCCGAACTCAGCCGTGCTCTGGAACCCGATCCCCTGCTGCCGCCCGAACTCCTGCCCCGGCCCTGGCCCGGCACCGAGGCCCGCGAACTCGTCGCGCGGAGCTGGGCGGCCCTTCAGGCTCGGGACGGGGGCGGCGGGACCGGCGGTACGCGCCCGGCCCTCTTCCGTGGCTACGCCGGAGTCGCCCGGGAGGCGGCGGCCCGCGCCGCCCGCGGCACGACGGACGCCCGCGGCGCCTCGGACGGCACCACCGGCTGGACCCGGTGATCGCCACGCCGGGGGCGCTGCGTCTGGTGGCGGATGTCCGGCGGCCCGGACCACCCTCCCGCCCACGCGGCGGTCGGCGTCCCGTTCGGGTGAGCCGTGTCTCAACCGGACTGCCACGCTTGTTTATGCAACAAGTTGCATAGCAAAATCGCGCTGTGGCACCTCGACCCAGCGACCCGCCCGCCGCGAAAGGCAGACCCCTCATGGCCGACTCCCTCCTCTTCAACCCCCACACGTACGACCCCCAGGGCTTTGACCCCGAGACCCGCCGTCTGCTGAGGGCCACCGTCGACTGGTTCGAGGCGCGCGGCAAGCGCCGGCTCATCGAGGACTACCGCTCCCGCGCCTGGCTGGCGGACTTCCTCGCCTTCTCCGCGAAGGAGGGGCTGTTCGCGACCTTCCTCACCCCGGCGTCCGACGCCGACGGCAACGCCGACAAGCGCTGGGACACCGCCCGCAACGCCGCGCTCAACGAGATCTTCGGCTTCTACGGACTCGACTACTGGTACGCCTGGCAGGTCACCATCCTGGGCCTCGGCCCCGTCTGGCAGAGCGACAACGCCGCCGCCCGTACCCGCGCGGCAGAACTCCTCGACCAGGGCGAGGTGTTCGCCTTCGGCCTCTCCGAGAAGTCGCACGGCGCGGACATCTACTCCACCGACATGCTGCTGACCCCCGACGGGGGCGGCGGGTTCCGCGCCACGGGTTCGAAGTACTACATCGGCAACGGCAACGCGGCGGGCCTGGTCTCCGTCTTCGGCCGGCGCACGGACGTCGAAGGCCCCGACGGCTACGTCTTCTTCGCCGCGGACAGCCGCCACGACGCGTACCACCTGGTGAAGAACGTCGTCGACTCCTCCAAGTACGTGAGCGAGTTCCGCCTGGAGGACTACCCGGTCACCGCCGCCGACGTCCTGCACACCGGCCGGGCCGCCTTCGACGCCGCCCTCAACACCGTCAACGTGGGCAAGTTCAACCTCTGCACCGCCTCCATCGGCATCTGCGAGCACGCGATGTACGAGGCCGTCACGCACGCCCACAACCGCATCCTCTACGGCCGCCCCGTCACCGCGTTCCCGCACGTGCGCCGCGAACTGACGGACGCGTACGTACGCCTCGTGGGCATGAAGCTCTTCAGCGACCGCGCCGTCGACTACTTCCGCACCGCGGGCCCCGACGACCGCCGCTACCTCCTCTTCAACCCGATGACGAAGATGAAGGTGACCACCGAGGGCGAGAAGGTCGTCGACCTGATGTGGGACGTCATCGCCGCGAAGGGCTTCGAGAAGGACAACTACTTCGCCCAGGCGGCCGTCGAGATCCGCAGCCTGCCCAAGCTGGAGGGCACGGTCCACGTCAACCTCGCCCTGATCCTGAAGTTCATGAGGAACCACCTCCTGGACCCGGCCCCCTACGAGAGCGTCCCGACCCGTCGCGACGCGGCCGACGACGACTTCCTCTTCCGCCAGGGTCCCGCCCGCGGCCTCGGCGCGATCCGCTTCCACGACTGGCGGCCCGCTTTCGACGCGTACGCGGCCCTGCCGAACGTGGCCCTCCTGCGCGAACAGGCCGAAGCGCTCTGCGAGTTCGTGAAGACCGCGGCCCCGGACGAGGAGCAGAGCCGCGACCTCGACCTGCTGCTCTCCGTCGGCCAGCTGTTCGCACTCGTCGTGCATGGTCAACTGGTCCTGGAGCAGGCCAAGTTGACCGGACTCGACGAGGACGTCCTGGACGAGCTGTGTGCCGTACTCGTACGGGACTTCTCCGCGCACGCGGTGGAACTGCACGGCAAGGACTCCGCCACCACGCAGCAGCAGGACTGGGCGCTGTCCGCGATCCGCCGCCCGGCCGTGGACGCCGACCGCTCCGCCAAGGTCTGGACCCGGGTCGAATCCCTCGCCGGAACCTACGAAATGTCCCAGTAGCCCCCACCGCCCCCCGGGGGGGGCGGAACGGGCGGGCAAGGGGGCGGCCCCCACCGGACGCCGCCCCCTTGCCCCCCGCCCCGCCCCGCCCCGTACGCCCCCGCGCCGTCTCCGTCCCCCCACCGCCTCCACCACCCCCCCCCGCGTGCCCCTCACGCAACCCGTGGCCCAAACCTCCTCCGGTACGCAGACGGCGAAACCCCCCTCTCACGCCGCATCGCCAACCGCAGATTGGCCGCCGTCCCCAACCCGCTGCGCCTCGCCACCACATCCATGCGCGACTCGCCACGCTCGATCAACCGGCAGGCGAGCGCCATCCGTTCACCCCTGAGCCACGCCAGCGGCGTGGTGCCCAACTGCGCCCGGAACCGCCGGTGCAGCGTCGCCGGACTCACGGCCGCCCGTGCCGCCAGATCGGCCACCGTGAGCGGGGCGTCCAGCCGTTCCTGCGCCCAGGCGAGGACGGGCCCCAGCGACTCGTCCGGCAGGTCGGGCAGGGGACGCTCCACGAACTGCCGCTGCCCGCCGTCCCGGTGCGCGGCGAACACCAGCCGCCGGCTCACGGAGTTCGCGACCTCCGCCCCGTGATCGCGGCGCACCAGGTGCAGGCCGAGGTCGAGCGCGGCGGAGCTCCCCGCGGCGGTCAGGATGTCCCCGTCGTCCACGAACAGCACGTCCGGCTCCAGACGTACCGCCGGGAAGCGGGACCGGAAGGCGTCCGCCCACTGCCAGTGCGCGGTCGCCCGCCGCCCGTCGAGCACCCCCGCCTCGGCCAGCGTGAACGCCCCGCTGCACAACCCCACCAGACGTGCCCCGCGCGCGTGCGCCCGCCGGACGGCATCGAGAACGGCGGGACGGCGCGGCACCTCGACGTCGGGACGGTTGGGGACGATCAGCGTGTCGGCGCTGTCGGCCGCCTCCAGGCCCGCGACCCCGGTGAGGGTGAAGAATCCGTCGCGCATCGAGGTCAGCGGCGCGGGGGAGCACAGCCGGAAGTCGTACAGCTCCCGCCCGAGCTCCGGCCTGCGCAGTCCGAACACCTCGGTGGTGCAACCGAGTTCGAACGGGTTGGAGTTCTCGTCCACGATCACGACGACCCGGTGCAGCCGGTCGGCCGTCGGCCCGCGCTGCGAGGATTCTTTCGGCATGTGCCATTGCTAGCACTCACCTCCGCCCGCCGAAACGGTTCATCGTGGAGTCATGAGCAACCGACCCATCGCCCTGGCCGACGCCCTCGCCTCCTTCGACGCCCTGTGGAGCCCGCGCATCGTCACCCGCGTCAACGACTACGACGTACGCATCGCCAAGGTAGAGGGCGAGCACCTGTGGCACGCCCACGACGACACCGACGAGTTCTTCCTCGTCCTGGACGGAGAACTGCGCATCGCCCTGCGGGAGGCGTCCGGTGAGCGTACGGTCCTGCTCCGCAGGGGCGAGGTGTTCACCGTCCCCCGGGGCACGGAGCACAAACCGTCCGCCCCGGGCGGCGCCGCCATCCTGATGTTCGAGCCGACCGGCACCCCGACCGTGGGCGACCGGCACGACGAGGTCCCCGACCACGTCGACGCGACCAAGGGGCACGTGCTGGGGGCGGAGGTCTGAGAAGATCCCTTCCGTGACGGAACCTGTGTCGAAGCGCTTCGACAACCTGTCCTGGACAGGGGTCGCCGACTCAGACTATCGTGCGTGCAATTCGCCAATATGGACGTGGAATGCGTTGTCGAAGCGCTTCATCAGATGGAGATCCGATGGTCACCCTTGCCGACGTAGCCCAGCATGCCGGAGTCTCCGCCAGCACGGTGAGCTACGTCCTCAGCGGCAAGCGGACCATTTCCGAGGTGACGAAGCAACGGGTGGAGCGCAGCATCCAGGAGCTCGGCTACCACCCCAACGCCGGGGCCAGGGCACTGGCGAGCAGCCGGTCCAACATCATCGCGCTGATGATGCCCTTGCGTACGGACATGTACGTGCCCGTGATGATGGAGATCGCCATCGCCGTCGCCACGCACGCCCGTGAGCACGGCTTCGACGTCCTGATGCTCACGGGCGAGGAGGGGCCCGCCGCCGTGCGCCGGGTGGTAGGCAGCGGTCTTGCCGACGCCATCATCCTGATGGACGTGGAGCTGGACGACGCCCGTCTTCCCCTGCTGCGCGAGAGCGGCAGGCCCGCCGTGCTCATCGGCCTCCCCGCGCAGACCACCGGCTTCACCTGCGTCGACCTCGACTTCGCCGAAGCCGGGGCCCTGTGCGCCGAGCACCTGGCGCAGCTTGGGCACCGTCAGATCGCCGTCATCGGAGAAGCGCCGGCCGTGTACGAGCGGAAGACCGGCTTCGCGGAACGCACCATCGACGGGCTGCGCACCCGCGCGCTCCAGCACGGGCTGCGCGTACTGCACCGCCCGTGCGAGGGCACCTACGCCGCGCTGGCCGGCGCCCTCGGGCAGATCTTCACCGAGCGCCCCGACGTCACGGGCTTCGTCGTCCAGAACGAACAGGCACTGGAACCGCTGCTGAGCCTGCTGCGCCAGGACAGACGGGCGGTGCCCGAGGACATCTCGGTGGTCGCGGTCTGCCCGGAGCAGGTGGCACTCCAGGGTTCGGTCCGGCTGACCTCCGTCACCATCCCGGCGCGTGAGATGGCGCGGCACGCGGTCGACCGGCTGGTCTCCAAGATCGACGGACAGGCCGACGAGGAAGTGTTCCTGCTCGCACCCGAACTCGTCGTCCGGGCGAGCAGCGGACCGGCTCCCGCCGGGAGGTGACGGGCGCGGCAGCGTCCCCGCACCCGACAGTGCGGCCGCCCCCCGGCTCCTGACCAGGGCGGAACGCGGTGCCGCCGAACCGTTGCACGACGGGCCGCGGTGCGTACGACGTGAGCGTGCACCCGCCTGGCATTCGCGGGAGCCGACCACCTGGCACCTCCCTGCATTCTTGCGAAGAGAGCGGCGAAGCGCTTCGATGCTCCTCGTCCACTCGTAGGGGTGTCAAGAGGTCGTCGCCGTCGCGTCCACAAGCGGGGCGTGAGGTGCTTCCGGAGTTCAGGGCCGGACTTTTCGGGCTCCCGAAGGAATCTTGGGGATGGCTCTTGTGTGTCACTGGGTGTTCACCTAATCTCGCAGCCATATCGAAGCGCTTCGATTGCTTCCGCGACGCGCAGCCACCCGGGCCCGTCGCCGGAAAGAACCGCGTCCCTCCCTCACGGGCGTGGTGCACCCCCGCGTTCTCCCCCCACCCGTGGAAGGAACACCATGGCAAGAAGCGCGCTACGCAAGCTCGGCAGGGCCGTGCTGGCACCGGCGATGGCCTTCGGTGCCGTCGTCGGCCTGGCCGCCGCACCCGCTTCGGCGGCGGTCTGGAACACCTGCGACCAATGGGGCAACACCAGCCTGGGCGGCTACAAGCTCTACAACAACATCTGGGGTTCCGGCGCCGGCAGCCAGTGCTTCTGGGCCAACTCCGCCACCAACTGGGGGGTGTGGGCCGACCACCCCAACACCGGCGGCATCAAGTCCTACCCGAACTCGACGAAGACGATCAACAAGACGATCGACTCCATCTCCCGCCTCACCAGCAGCTACCACGTCAGCGTCCCGTCGTCCGGCGCGTACAACACGTCGTACGACATCTGGGACACCGACCACGAGTACGAGATCATGCTCTGGGTCAACGACCACGGAGCCGTCGGCCCGCTCGGCACCTGGCAAGGCAACGTCACGCTCGGCGGCCACAGTTGGAACGTCTACAAGGGCAGCAACGGGCACAACCAGGTGTTCTCGTTCCTGCGGACGTCCGACTCCCACTCCGGCACCGTGGACATCAAGCCGATCCTGCACTGGATCGCGCACACCAAGGGCTGGATGCCCGGCAACGAGACCATCGGCGACGTCCAGTTCGGCTACGAGATCACTTCGTCGGCCGGCGGGCGTGACTTCACCACCAACAGCCTTACCATCGACGGCGGCTGACGGACCGGCACTTCGGCCGCGCCCGGGCCGAGGCGGGTCCGCGTCCCTCCCCGGGCGCGAACCCGCCTCGGCCCTTCGCGCACGGCGCGGTCGCGGTCGGCCCTCCGTGCCCGGAACCGTCGGTCAGCGCCGGGCGAACCGGACCCCCGTGGGCTGCACGACGCCCGGCCGCACCCGAATCCCGGGGACGGTCAGCCGCTCGCCGTGAATGTCGGTGAGCCGGATCGTGCCGCCGCACCCGTTGCCGTCCCCCGGCGACGAAGGCCGCGACCATGAGGTCGGGGCTCGGGCCGAACAGGCAGGCGCCGTTCCCGTCCCCCGCCTCGTAGGCGGTGGCGACTCCATGGCGGACGGGGGGCTGCGCACGTTGTGCCGACGGGGGCGGCGCGGTATCGCGCCGGGAACGCGGGTCGCGGTGGGTGACGGTCGGGCCGAAACAGTGGTCGCGGCGTACGCCGGGGCGGCGGAGCCGGTCGGCACGGTCGCCGATGCCGGGGTCCCTGCCGTGCCCGCGGCGGTGACGGAGGCCTTCACCCGGGGAGAGGCCAAGAGGATTGCCGATCAGTCCGCACGGGAATCGGCCGCCGAGGTGCGGGCAGCGGGAGAACGGGCGTGAGCCCCGCGCGGCAGGTCCGGCGGGGCTCACGGGGATGGCGGCAGCGCTTTCGCGTACCCCGGCAGCGTGCCCATGACTCGGGGGATCCGGGCGGGCCGCCCGCCCCCCTTCACCTACTGCTGCGGAGCCAGCCCGCGCCGGTGCAGCCACTCCAGTTGGAGCGCGGTGTTGTGGCCGAAGCCGCCTCCGTGGTCGGCGAAGGGCCAGGCGGTCATGGTCCGGTCCGTGCCCGCGTAGTGGTTGAAGGCGGCGTAGACCGTCAGGGGCGGGCACGTCGGGTCCATGAGACCGACGCTGAACAGCGCCGGGACCGCCGCGCGGCCGGCGAAGTGGACGCCGTCGAAGTAGTCGAGGGTCTCGAAGGCCGTCCCGACGCGGTGCGGGCTGTGCCAGCGCAGGTACTTCACGAGCTCCTGGTACGGACCGTCCTCGCTGATCCGTGCCGCCTGCCGGAAGTGGCACAGGAACGGCACGTCGACCAGCGCGGCGGCTACCTGGCCGGCGGCGAGAGCGGCGACCGCGAGGGCCAGGCCGCCGCCCTGACTGCCTCCCGCCACCACGACCCGCCCGCTGTCCAGTCCGGGCAGCTCGGCGACCGCGTCCACGGCGCGCACGCAGTCCGTCATCAGGCGCCGGTAGTAGTGGTGGGCGGGGGCTTCGATGCCGCGGGTCATGAACCCCTCGACCCACTGGGTGCCGTCGCCCTCACCGCGGTCCGGGGTGTCGTGGCCCTGGCCGCGGCTGTCGACGACGAGTTGGGCGTAACCGGCGGCGGACCACAGCAGGTGGTCGGTGGGCAGCCCGCGCCCGCCGCAGTAGCCCGCGTAGGTGACGACGACCGGCAGCGGCCCTTCCGCGCCGCGCGGACGCAGCAGCCAGGCGGCCACGGGCTCGCCGCGCCAGCCGGGGAGGCGTACGTCGTCCACCTCGACGGTGCTCAGCAGATACCTCCCGGTGACCCGCTCGGTCCGCACCTCTGCGTCGTGCGTGCGGGCTTCGGCGAGGGTCTTCTGCCAGAAGGCGTCGAAGTCCTCCGGTACGGACAACTCCGGCCGGTAGGTGCGGAGATCGTCGGGAACCTGATCGTGCGCAGACATGGTGGCCCTTCGGGGAGGAGGGGACGGGGAGGGCGGACCGCGACGGACGAACGCCGGTGCTCCGGCCGCCCGGGTCATGGGCGGCCGGAGCACCGGCCGGTGGGTCAGGACTCCCTGACGGCCGTACCGGTGACAGAGCCCGCGGACTTGACGACCTTGTACTGCACCTTGGCGCCACTGTGGAAGTGGAAGGTCAGATGCGCCGTCCCGCCCTCCCGCAGCGCGTCGAGGAACGCGCGGGTCAGGACGATCGTGCCCTTCGGGTAGTCGGGCGAGAAGGCCACGTTGAACTCCTGGAACGGCGTCCAACCGGTCGGTCCGGCGTTGGTCCCGTCGCCGTACGTGGCCTCCATCGTCGCCAGCTGATCACCCTGGTACCGGGTGGGAACGGCGAACGCCGTCGCGCTGCCCGTGGCGTCCGACAGCACCGGTGTGTCATAGGTGACCACGTCGATCCTCCAGGGCAGTCCGCGGGAGAAACGCGCCTCCAGCGTTGCGTTGATCCCGTGGTCCCGGTCGCCGGCCAGCCGCGTCAGCGTCCGTGCCGTGAGGGTGATCCGGTTGCCGAAAACGCTGTAGTCCCTGCCCTCCGCGAGCTTGGTGCCGGCGTGCCACAACCCCCGGAAAGTGGTGCCGTTCAGGTGCAGGGTGAGCGACTGGGCCGTGACCGGCTTCGACTTCGCGACGTAGACCTTGTCGAAGGAGGCCGTCCCGGAACGGGTGGTCCAGCTCGACCTGATCCAGGCGAACAGGGCGGGGTCGCGCCACTTCAGGGTGGCCCGGTCCAGGTACGCGAAGGGGTCCCACAGTGCGGTGGTGACGCCGGCCCGGCGCGCCGCGTGCCCGACGTGCTCGAAGTACTTCAGTGCCTCGCCCCGCTCGACGCGGTCCGGGTGGAAGTGGTCGGGCCAGCTCAGCAGGCCGTACTCGCCGAGGTAGACGGGGATGCCCTTGCTGGTGAAGGTGTCGCGCATCCGGGCGAAGGCGTCGGTCAGGTCGTTCCGGGCGGCGGCGTCGTAGCGGGTGCCGCCCGCGACGTTCACACTGAACGGGTACCAGCTGTAGTAGTGCACGGTCGCGATCAGGTGCCGGTCGCGCAGCGCCGTGATCGTGGTGTGCAGGTCGTCCATGAGTTCCTGCGAGGGAGTGCCGCCCTGGGTGGTCAGGACGAGCAGGCGGTCCTTGTTCCGGCCGCCCGAAGCGCGCACGATCCCGTGGAACGAGGTGTTCAGCTCGTGCATCAGCTCCGTCTTCCGCGCGGGCGTCGCGTCCCCGAAGACCGGCTCGTTGATGCTCTCGAAGAGCAGGGCGCGCGGCTCGTCGCGGAACGCCGCGGCTATCCGGGTCCACAGCGCCTGGTAGCGGGCGAGTACGCGGTCGTGGTCCTGGGAGATCTTCTCGACCCACTGCCACGAGTCGTGATGGACGTTGAGCACCACGTAGAGGTCCTCGGCGAGCGCCCAGTCGACGACCTCCTTGACGCGGCTCAGGTAGGCGGCTTCGACGGCGTACGGCGCGGCGTCGGACTGGTGCGCACTCCAGGTCACCGGGATGCGGACGCTGCGGAAGCCCTGGGACCGCACGGTCCTGAACAGTTCCCTGGTGGCCCTGGGGTTGCCCCAGGACGTCTCGTCCGGAATCGCGTCCAGACTGTTGCCCAGGTTCCAGCTGGGCTGCATCGCCGCGACGGCGTCCATGGCACGGGCCGGGACCTGGACGGCGGCGGGTGCCTGCCGTGCCGTGCCGCCGGGCGCGGCGAGCGCGGTGCCGGACAGCCCCAGGACGACGAGCAGTGCCGTCAGCAGGCCGGTCAGGCGTCCGGGGCCGCGGCTGCGGTGGTGAGCGGGTCTTTGCGGGTGCTTCACGGGTCGTGCCTTCCGGTCGGGGTGCGGAGGGACCGGCTCGGTTCAGCCGGTGAGGGGTTCGTGGTCGAACCGGTCGGCGCGGACGGTGCCGGTCCACGGCGCAGGGGCCTGCGGCGAGGCGGTGTCAGCCGCTCACCACTCCCTGACCTCTGGCACCGCGCCCCCGTCGGCCGCCGTCACCGTCACCGGCCCGCTGTCCGCCTCCCGGGTCACCCGGTACGTGGCCGCCGTGCGGCCCTCGCGGTCGGGAACGGTGACGGTGGTGTCCTGGGCCCCGGCGGCGACCAGCAGGGTGAGGCCGTCGGCCCAGTCGCCGTCGGGACGCTCGTCGTCGGCGCCGAGGGGGAGCACCGCGCCCGGCCGGACGTACAGCGGCAGGCTGTCGAAGCCGTGCTTCTCCCGGCGCCACCCCGGACCCCGTACCCGCTCACCGGTCAGCAGGTGCGTCCAGGTCCCTTCGGGGAGGTAGAACTCGACGTCGCCGTCCTCGGTGAACACCGGGGCCACCAGCAGGTCGGGGCCGAGCATGTACTGACGGTCGAGCGCGCGGGTCGTCGGGTCGTCGGGGAACTCCAGGAGCATGGGCCGCATCAGCGGCACGCCGTCCCGGTGGGCCTCGGCGGCGGCACCGTAGAGGTACGGCATCAGGCGGTGCTTGAGCCGGGTGAACTGCCGTGTCACGTCGACCGCTTCGTCCCCGAACTCCCACGGCACCCGGTAGGAACCGGAACCGTGCAGGCGGCTGTGGGAGGACAGCAGGCCGAAGGCGAGCCAGCGCTTGAAGACGGCCGGATCGGGCGTGCCCTCGAAGCCGCCGATGTCGTGCGACCAGAAACCGAACCCGGACAGCGACAGGGAGAGCCCGCCGCGCAGGGACTCCGCCATCGCGCCGAACGACGCCCAGCAGTCGCCGCCCCAGTGCACCGGGAACTGCTGCCCCCCGGCCGTGGCCGAACGCGCGAACAGCACCGCCTCCCCGATGCCCCGCTCCTTCTGCAGCAGTTCGAAGACGACCTGGTTGTACAGGTGCGTGTAGTAGTTGTGCATGCGCTCCGGGTCGGAGCCGTCGTGCCAGCGGACGTCGGTGGGGACGCGCTCGCCGAAGTCCGTCTTGAAGCAGTCGACGCCCTGGTCGAGGAGGACCTTCAGCTTCCCCTGGAACCAGGCGCAGGCGTCCGGGTTCGTGAAGTCGACCAGGCCCATCCCGGCCTGCCACAGGTCCCACTGCCAGATGTCGCCGTCCGGCCGCCGCACCAGGTACCCGTGCCGTGCCGCCTCCTCGAACAGGGCGGACTTCTGCGCGATGTACGGGTTGATCCACACGGAGATCCTCAGCCCGCGTTCCCGGAGCCGGGCCAGCATCCCCTCCGGGTCGGGGAAGACGTCCGGGTCCCAGGTGAAGTCCGACCACTGGTACTCGCGCATCCAGAAGCAGTCGAAGTGGAAGACGGACAGTGGGATGTCGCGCTCCGCCATGCCGTCGACGAAGGACGCGACGGTCCCCTCGTCGTACTGCGTGGTGAACGACGTGGTCAGCCACAGGCCGAAGGACCAGGCGGGCGGCAGCGCGGGGCGGCCGGTGAGCGCGGTGTAGCGGCGCAGGACGTCCTTGGGCGTGGGGCCCGCGACGACGTAGTACGTGAGCGTCTGGTCCCGCACGCTGAACTGCATCCGGCCGACGGACTCGGAGCCGATCTCGTAGCCGACCCTGCCCGGGTGGTCGACGAACACCCCGTACGCGCCGGCGGGGGAGAGGTGCAGGCTGAACGGGACGTTCTTGTAGGCCTGTTCGCTGCTGGTGCCGCCGTCGGCCTGCCACATGTCGACGGTCTGGCCGTTCTTCACGAACGGGGTGAAACGTTCGCCGAGGCCGTAGACCTGCTCCCCGACACCGAGGGCCAGCTGGGCGGACATGTGGTGCGCGCCGTCGGCGGTGGTGACGAAGGCGGTTCCCCTGCGGCCGGCCTGTGTCACTTCGCGTCCCTCCGCGTCGTGGAAGGACAGCGTCCACGGGGCAGCGGTGTCCAGGCGGACGGACAGGGCGCCGCTCGTCAGCTCGACCACGGCCCCGTCGCGGCGCACCTGCCCCGCGGAGGCGGGCGCGCCGGACAGCGCGAAGTCGGGGCCCGGTTGGCGCTTGCCTGCGAAGTGCGTCAGACGGACGCCGATGACGCCTTCGGCGGGGGAGAAGCAATCGGCGGTCAGCAAAGGGGAGTTGAGGGTGTCACCGCGGTGTTCGACGCGCTTGACCGCGGCGTACGCGGTGAACCGGTCGGCGCTCGCGCGGATGTCTCGGACCTCGGTGGCGTACGAGGCCTTGACCCCGTCGCGCATCAGCCAGAAGCCGTCGGTGAACTTCATGATCTTCCCAGGGGAGCAGGAGTGGTCCGGGTCGGCAGGGCGGGTGACGGTAAGGGGGAAGGCATCGGCCTCCTCGGGCCCGGCCGAGGCCGCTCGCGCGAGGGCGCGGCCCGACGGCCCTTCGAATCGCTTCCGGTCATGAAGGCGGGACTGCCGCCCACGCCATTTGAGCGCACGGAAATCGAAAGGGCAAGGCCGAAGAGGGAAAATTGTTGAAGCGCTTCGACGCTCTGTTCCAGCTTGGTGCAGCGCCTCTGCCGGGGAGGGCGGGGAAGACAGGACCAGCGCTTCGACAAGGCGGCCGAATCGTTGTCAAGGCAGACAAAACGCGGCCGAAGACGGACGGTCACTCCGTCCGGCACGGCAACCCCGCGCCGGCCCTCACTGCGTGCCGTCCCGCCGGGAAGCCCTCTGCCCGACGGGGCGTCCGCGGCCCCGCGTCCGGCCCAGCCGGCGGTCCCCGGTGCCCGCCGGTGCGGGCCGCGGGGCAGCCGGGCGGGACGGCACCGCGCATCCGTGGGATGCCCGAGGCGCGCCGCCCGGCCGGCCCTCCGCCCGTCCCGGCCCAGGCCGGGGCGGGCTCAGCGACGCTCGGGCAGGTCTGCCTCCGCGGGCCGGGCGGTGAGCGAGCGGGACATCTTGGCCGACGACGCCGCGGGCGCGGTCTTCTTCCCGCAGAAGGCCGCCTCCAGGGTCCCGCCGAGCACGGTGTTCACCGACCCCCGGTTCGAGGTGTTCGCCATGGCGGAGAGTGCGCGCCGGCCGTCGCGGGTGGCGAAGGCGTACGTGTAGAAGCCCTGCACGGTGCCGGTGTGGCCGAACACCTGGGCGCCGCACGACAGGTCGTAGCGACGCAGCCCGAGCCCGTAGAAGCGGGTCTGGGTGGTGTCCGTGGGGGTGACCGTGGTCATCGCGTCCAGCATCGGGGGCGAGAGGAGCCGGCCCCGCATCAGCGCGCTCGTGAAGGTGTTCAGGTCGGCCGGGTCGGAGATGACCGCGCCGGCCGACTGGGCCCAGGAGACGGTCTGCTCCGTGGAGTCGACGAGTGGCGCCCCCGCCTCGTCGGGGTGGAGGTAGCCGCGCACGTGCCTGCCGTCGATCCGGGTCTCCGGGTGGACGTAGGAGGTGTTGCGCAGCCTCAGCGGCTTGATGATGCGCCGCTCGTACTGCTGGGCGACCGGGGTCCCCGTGAGCTTCTCGATGAGCATGCCGACGACGACGAAGTTGGCGTTGGAGTACTTGTAGGCCGCGCCGGGCTCGGTCGTGCGGGGTTCGGCGAGCGAGAGAGCGACCAGCTCGTGGTACGTGAAGACGTGGTTGCGCACGGCTTCGAAGCCGGGCACGGTCTTGTCGAACATGGCGTTGGTGTAGTCGGCCAGACCGCTGCGGTGGGTGAGCAGGTGACGGACCGTGATGCGGTCGTCGGGCAGCAGCCCCGGAAGGTAGCGGTTGACCGGCGCGTCGAGTTCCAGCCGCTTCTCGTCGGCCAGTTGAAGCAGTACGACGCTGGAGAAGGTCTTGCTGACACTGCCGATGCGGAACCGTGCCCGGCTGTCCATGGGCGCTCCGGAGACGCGGTCGCGGACGCCGACGGTAGCCGTGCGGACGCCGCCGGGACCGGTGTAGCGGGCCATCGCGCCGGGGGCGCCGTCGGCCATGGCGGCGTTCAGGGCGGCGTTCACGCCGTCCATGTCGGGGGCGGGGGTGGCGGGAGCCACAGGGGCCGCGGGAGCGGCGGCGACCGCGGTGGCGGGGGCGAGGCCGCAGGCGAGGGCGGTGATCAGGGTGGCGCTCATGGCCAGGCGTCTGTGCGTCGTCAGGGGCACGTGACATTCCTCGTTCTCGACTCGACTGAAGTACGGCGCGCGCGTGGGGAGCGCCGCGGGGGCCGGCGGGAGCGACCGCTGCGCGCGGTTGCCCCCGCACCCCCATGGGTCATGAGTACCTGCGCGTCGCGTCGGTTCCGGACACGGCGTGCCGATATTCCGTGCGACGGCGTGGGATTGCTCCGACGGAGGTCATTGTTCGGCGGAGCGTGCGCCCTGGCCGGTCGTACGGGGGGCGCCCTGCGCCGCAGCGCGGGCGGGTGTGGACACTGGCAGCGGCCGGAAACCGCGTACCCGCCCGCCGTGCGGGACTCGACCCCCTCTCCACGCGCGCACGTCGACGGGGCGCCCATCAGCATCGCGCGCGGCCGTCGTCCACCGGGTGGGCGGTGTCACGACCCCGTCGCCGCCGGTGTCCGGCGCCGCGATCCGGGGCCCGAAGCGGTCGCCGCGCGCGAACGCGAGCGTGGCCCCGAGGAACTCGGCGCCGTACCCCACGAGCCGGTCGAGGTCGGTGGTGGACAGCGTCAGATGGTTGATCCCGAGGAGTTCTGGCAAGGTCGGGCCCACGGTAACGCGGCCGCCCGACCCGCAGGAGTGTGCAAGGTGAACCGGAACCCCCGCAGGGCCCTGGGCCGTCGCAGGCTGTGCTTCGGCGGGTGGATCGCGGGGATGGGCACGGTCTCCGGGACGCGCCTCGTGGTGGGACACTGGCCGCGCTCGCCGTACGGGGCGTTCAGTGACGTGATGGTGGAACGGCCCGACGGGGAAAGGCTGTTGCTGGCCCCGACGGAGGAGACCGCGGAGTTCATCCGGAGCACGTACACCTTCGACACCGTCCTCGTCGTCCCGGTCCGGGTGGCGGTCCAGGGCGACACCTGGGTGGTCGCGGCAGGTCTGCTGGACCTGCGGTTCACCGTCGGCAGGCGCGGCCCGCTCGGGGTTCTTCTGCGTGCCGTGCCCGGCGGCCTGGCCCGCCGTCCCGCGTGGAGCGCGCTGATCGACCGGCCCGCCCGGCTGTTCCTGGCGGGGGTGCGGACCCGCGGCAGCGCGGGCGGGGGCCGGCGCGAGTGGTACGGGGCGCGCGACCTGCGGCCCGTCGTCGCGCTGTCCGCGACGTACGACGGGCACGACCTGGGCGCCTGCGCGCCGGTCGAACCGCCGGTGCGCTTCGGGTTCGGTTCCGTACCGCGCAGGCCCGCCCTCACCCGGGTGACGACGACGGTCGAACTCGGCCCGAAGAGCGGGGAGTAGACAGGCGCGACGGCCCGTACGGGCGCTGTCGGCGCGGACTTGGCGACGGTAGGGAACGGACACGACGGCGAGCGGGCCCGGTGGCGATGACCGGGCCCGCTCGAAGGTTCACCGTACGGGCGAAGGCCCCGCCGGGGTCCGCCCCGCCGTAGGTCCGCCGCAGCCCGTACCTCGTGCTGCCCCTGCCGTACGGCTCAGATCGTCGACGCGTCGATCACGAAGCGGTAGCGCACGTCGCTGGCCAGGACCCGCTCGTACGCCTCGTTGATCCTGTCGGCGTCGATCAGCTCGATCTCCGCGCCCAGGCCGTGCTCGGCGCAGAAGTCCAGCATCTCCTGCGTCTCCTGGATGCCGCCGATTCCTGAGCCCGCGAGGGTCTTGCGGCCCGCGATGACGGAGAACAGGTTGAGCGAGACGGGCTCCTCCGGGGCGCCGACGTTGACCATGGCGCCGTCCGTCCGCAGCAGGCCGAGGTACTTGTCCAGCGGGAGCGGCGCCGAGACGGTGGAGACGATCAGGTCGAAGCTCGCCCGGAGCTGCTCGAAGGTCGACTCGTCGCTGGTCGCGTAGTAGTGGTCGGCGCCCAGCTTGAGACCGTCGTCCTTCTTGCGCAGGGACTGCGACAGGACGGTCACCTCGGCGCCCATCGCGTGCGCGATCTTGACGGCCATGTGCCCGAGACCGCCCAGGCCGACGACGGCGACCTTCTTGCCGGGGCCCGCGTTCCAGTGCGCGAGCGGGGAGTACGTGGTGATGCCGGCGCACAGCAGCGGCGCGGCGACGTCCAGCGCGAGGCCGTCGGGGATGCGCACGGTGAAGGCCTCGTCGACGACGATGTGCGTGGAGTAGCCGCCGTAGGTGGGCTCGCCGTTCCTGTCGAGGGCGTTGTACGTGCCGACGTTGCCCTCCAGGCAGTACTGCTCCAGCCCCGCCTCGCAGTTCACGCACTCGCGGCAGGAGTCGACCATGCAGCCGACGCCGACCCGGTCGCCCACGGCGAACCTGGTGACGGCCGGGCCGACCTCGGTGACGACGCCGGCGATCTCGTGGCCGGGGACCATCGGGAAAATGCCCTCGCCCCAGCCGTCGCGCGCCTGGTGGATGTCCGAGTGGCAGATGCCGGCGTACTTGATGTCGATGAGTACGTCCGAGGCGCCCACCGGGCGGCGCGGAACGGTGGTCCGCTCCAGGGGAGCCTTGGCCGACGGTGCGGCGTATGCGGAAACGGTCGTGGTGCCGGTCGTTGCAGTCATGCCTCCACCGTGCCCGGCGGACGGGCGTTTACCCAGGTCACCGTCTTGCCTACGACCACTGGTCCTACTACTGGCGGGGACACCCTCGTGTGCGTACGACCCTGGATACTGGACACCATGCACGACGCGCCGACACCTCCCCCCGCCCCCGAGCCGCTCGACGGCCGCGCCGAACTCAGCGAGTTCCTGCGCACCCGCCGGGCCCGGCTGCAGCCGGAGGACGTCGGGCTGCCGAACTTCGGCCGCCACCGCCGGGTCCCGGGCCTGCGCCGCGAGGAACTCGCCCAGCTCGCGGGCGTGTCCGTCGCGTACTACACCCGGCTTGAACAGGGGAACGGCCGCAACGTCTCCGGTGAGGTCCTCGACGCGATCGCGCGCGCCCTGCGCCTCACCGACGCCGAACACTCCCACCTCACGCACCTCGCCAAGCCCAAGCACCACAAGAAGAAGCGCCCGGCCCGCCCCCAGCACGCCCGTCCCGCCCTGCACCACCTCATGGACGCGATGGACTCCATCCCCGCCTACGTGGTCGGCCGCCGCTCCGACATCCTCGCCTGGAACCGCATGGCCGCGGCCCTCTTCGGCGACTGGGCGGCCCTGCCCGCCGAGGAACGGAACTGGGCACGGATCTGCTTCCTGCACCCGGGGGCGCGCGAACTGTTCGTGGACTGGGAGCAGAAGGCCTCCGACATGGTGAGCTTCCTGCGGATGGAGGCCGGCTGCTTTCCCAACGACCCGCTGCTCTCCGCCCTGGTCGGCGAACTCTCCGTGAAGAGCGAGGAGTTCCGCAGTCTGTGGGCCACGCACGACGTGCGCGAGAAGGGCCACGGGGTCAAGCGCATGCACCACCCGCTGGTGGGCGAGCTGACCCTCGCGTACGAGACCCTGCGCCTGCCCGACGACCACGACCAGTCCCTGGTGACCTACCACGCGGAACCGGATTCCGCCTCGGCCCAGGCGCTGCGCCTGCTCGCCAGCTGGGGCGCGGACGCGACGCGGGCCGGGACGGCGGGCACGGGCAGCTAGACCCCGTGCCCCCGTCCCGCGCCGGGTGTGCCGGTCAGCCGGTCGTCTCGGGCAGCGGCTTGTCCAGGACCGCCTTGCTGTGGCTGAAGGTGTCGATCGAGTACTCGCCGTGGTAACGGCCCATGCCGCTCTCGCCCACCCCGCCGAACGGCAGTTCCGGAGCGGTCAGGTGCGCGACGGGGATGCCGAAGGTGAGCGCGCCGGACGACGTCTCGTGAAGCAGCCGCTGCTTGGTGGCCGACGAGTCGGTGAACGCGTACAGCGCGAGGGGCTTGTCCCGCTCGTTGATGAAGGCGAGCGCGGCGTCGAGGTCGGGCACGCCGAGGACGGGCAGTACGGGGCCGAAGATCTCTTCGCCCATCACCGGTGAGTCGGCGGGGACGTCCGCGAGCACGGTGGGCGCGAGATAGCGGGTCGAACGGTCGTGGGTGCCGCCCGTCACCGTGCGCCCGCTGTCCAGCAGGCCGGTGAGCCGGTCGAAGTGCCGGTCGTTGACGATGCGCCCGTACTCGGCTCGGGCGGCCGGGTCGGTGCCGTACAGCTCGGTGACGGCGGCGGCGAGGTGCGGCTCGATCGCGCGGGCGGTGTCGCCGACGGCCAGGACGTAGTCGGGGGCGACGCAGGTCTGGCCCGCGTTCAGGAACTTGCCCGCCACGATCCGGCGGGCGGCGGCGGCCAGGTCGACGCCCTCGTCCAGGACCACGGGGCTCTTGCCGCCGAGTTCCAGGGTGACGGGGGTCAGGTGCTTGGCGGCGGCGGTCATCACGATGCGGCCCACCGTGCCGTTGCCGGTGTAGAAGATGTGGTCGAAGCGCTGCTCCAGCAGGGCGGTGGTCTCCGGAACGGCGCCCTCCACCACGGCCACCGCATCGGGGTCGAGGTGGCGCGGCAGCAGGCGGGCGATCTCGGCGGAGGTCGCGGGAGCGAGTTCGCTGGGCTTGACGACCACCGCGTTGCCCGCCGCGAGCGCGCCGACGACGGGGGCCAGGGCCAGCTGGAGCGGGTAGTTCCAGGGGGCGATGACCAGGACGACGCCGAGGGGTTCGCGTACGACGCGGCCCTCGGCGGGCAGCAGCCGGTCGGGCAGGGCGACCGGGCGCGGGGCGAGCCAGTCGTCGAGGTGGGCCAGGGTGTGGTCGATCTCGTTCACGGTGAAGCCGACCTCGGTGCGGTACGCCTCCTCGGGCCCCTTGCCCAGGTCGGCGTGGAGCGCGGCCAGGAGGGCCTCCTGGTGCTCGACGAGCAGTGAACGGAGGGCTTCGAGCTGGGTGCGGCGCCAGGCGAGCGGCTTGGTGCGGCCGGTGGCGAAGGTGGCGCGGAGCCGGCCGACGAGACGGGGCGCGTCCAGGCCGGCGGCGCCGGTGGAGGTGGCGGTCTCGGGGGCGGACTCGGGCGCGGGGGTGTGGTGCGGGGAGTTCATGAGTCCCGAGCCTAATCGAAACGAAAAGGTTTCGTTTCGTATATCCTGACGATGTGACGAACCCCTCCCCGCCCGTCGATCCCGCCCCTGCCGCCCGGGGCCGCCCCCGGGACGCCGCCCTGGACCGTGCCCTCCTGGAAGCCACCCTGGAGGTCCTGTACGAGAAGGGCTACGGCGGCCTCACCACGTCCGCCGTGGCCAAACGGGCGGGCGTCTCCACGGCGACCCTCTACCGCCGCTGGAAGTCCAAGGACGACCTGGTCGTCGGCACTGCTGTCCGCTGGGCCCACGACCTCGGCCCCGGGAAGGACACCGGATCCCTGCACGGCGACCTCACCGCCCTCCTCACCGACAAGGCCCGCACGCTCGACGGGCCGGGCGGCCGACTCCTGCACGTCCTGATCGGCGAATCCGCGCACAACCCGGCGCTGGCCCGGGTCCTGGACGACGCCGTCGTCCAGCCCGTACGGGACCGCGCCGCCGCCCTGCTGGAACGGGCCGTCGCCCGCGGTGAGATCCCGCTCGCGCAGAACCCGCGCGTCCTGGCCGACCTCGTGGTCGGAGCCATGGTCAGCCGGGTCTTCCTCACCCCGCCGCCCGAGCCCGCCGGCCCCGGCCGGGAGGCCGGACCCCCGCCGCCCGCGGGCGAGGCCATGATCAGCGAACTGAGGCCCTTCCTGCTGCGGGCCCTGGGCGTGTCCCCCCGCTGAGCCCCCGACGATCCGTCACGCTGCCCAGCCAGCCCAGGAGGAAGCCGCACGGCACGGAGAGGAGGGCGACGGACTGGAAGGGCAGCCAGGCGAAGTCGGCCTGGGGGAGGAAGGACGAGGGCAGACCGGAGACCATCGGAGTGAACGTCTGCAGGACGACGACGCAGCCGGACCCGCCGACGAGCGTCCACAGCAGGCCGCGTCCGGTGAACCGCCCCCAGAACAGGGTGTAGACCAGCGCGGGCAGCAGGCTGGAGGCGGCCACGGCGAGAGCGACCCAGCTGAACATCTGGATGTTCCAGTCGAGGGCCGCGTACGTCAGGGAGATGCCGGCCGCGCTGACCGCCGCCGCCCCCCAGCGCGCGGCGCTGATCTCCGCCCCCCTGTCGGCGCCCTCCGCCCGGCGCATGGCCTGCCGGTACAGGTCGTGCCCGACCGCCGCGGACGCCGTCAGGGTCAGGCCCGCGATGACGGCGAGGGAGGTCGCGAAGACGGCGGTCGACACCAGGACGAAGAGCGCCGCCCCGGACGCGGACCCCGGCCCGCCGGCGAGCGTCCCGGTGACCAGCATGAGCGCCCCGGTCCCCCCGGGGCTCACCGCGGCCAGCTTCGCGCCGCCGACACTCGCCGCCGTACCCAGGCCGATCACCACCGTGCACGCGACGACGACCGCCACGACGACCAGCGCCGCGCGCACGGACCGGCGTGCCGCCTCGGGGTCGGGGGTCGCGTGCAGCCGCATCACGACATGCGGCATGACGGCCGCCCCGAGCACGATGCTGAGCTGGAGCCCCACGAAGTCGAAGGTCCAGCTCGCACTGGGGTTGGACGCCTGGAGGAGGCCGGGGCGGAAGTACGCGGACCCCGACCCGTTGTGCGCCTGTGCGGCCTCCAGCAGGGCGAGCGGGTTCCACTCGAAGCGGACGAGGAGCGCGCCGACGACGAGGAGCAGCGCGACGAGGACGATGACCGTCTTCGCGGCCTGCAAAGCGGTCGCCCCCCGCATCCCCCCGACGGCGGTCGCGCAGGCGATCAGCACGCCGATCATCACGGCTATCGCCCGCTGCGCGCCGACGGCCTCCAGGCCCAGCAGCTGCGCCGTCACCAGGGCGACCGCCGACAGCTGCACGACGAAGTAGAGCAGGCACACCAGCAGGGTCACCACCGCCGCCGCGACCCGCACGGCCGTCCCCGGCGCCCGGTCCGCGAAGACGTCGGCGAGCGTGTACCGCCCGCGGGCCCGCAGCGGCCCGGCGAGCAGCGCCATGACGGCGAGCGCGGCCACCGTACTGCCCGCGACGAACAGACCGTCGAAGCCCATCAGGGCCACGGACCCCGCCGTGCCCACCACGGTGGCCGACGAGATGTAGTCCCCGGCCAGCGCGAGGCCGTTGCGCACCGGTTTGTTCTTCCGCCGGCCGATGTAGAAGTTCTCCGCCTCCTCCCGCTGCGGCCCGAGCAGCAGGCAGGCGAACAGGGCCGCCACCACGAGGAGGAGGAAGCTGATCAGGACGGCACCCTGGGTGTCACCCCCGGACACGGTCGGCTCCGCGACGGGCAGGGGCGTGGACGGCCATGTGCTCTCCGGGACGTTCGGGGCGGGCGGGGAAGGAGGCCACGAGAACACGGCCGGGCCCGCCGGTGAAGGCACTCGCCCGCGAACGGGTCACCGGCACACCGCCCCGGCCCCCGGCTGTGCGGACGACCAACGCCCGTTGGCCAACGCCCGATGGCCAACGCCCGACGACTCCGCCCCGGGCGACCGTCGCATGGGCGCCGTCCGCCCGTGCGGCCCTCACGGCGGCGCGTAGGGTGCCGGGATGAGGGCGATACCGCAGCAGTTCGTACGGAGCACCGTCGGCCGTGAGGGGGAGGCCGGTACGGCCTGGCTCGCCGAACTACCCCGGATCATCGAGGACTTGCTGGAGCAATGGAAGTGCGTGCCGGACGGCGAGATCCTGCACGGCGGCGTCGGCGTGGTCGTGCCGGTACGGCGGCCGGGCGGGGAACGAGCCGTGCTGAAGGTGTCGTTCCCGCATCCCGGCAACGTCCACGAACCGGACGCGTTCCTCGCATGGGGTGGGCGCGGTGCCGTCCGGCTGCACGAGCGCGACGACGAGCGGTTCGCGATGCTGCTGGAACGAGCCCGGCCGACGACGCTGGCGCAGGCCGCGGCCGGCACGGACGGCGACGGGATGCTGGAGGCCGCCGGGCGGCTGCACCGCCGCCTGACCGTCCCCGCGCCGCCCGGCCTGCCCCGGCTGTCCGGGCAGGCCGGTGCGTGGGAGGAACAACTGTGGCGTGACGCCGCGGAGTTGACGCACACGCTGCCGCGCCGGACGCTGGACGCCACCGCGGCGACCGTCCGGGAACTGGGCGCGGTCCAGCCCGACACCCTCCTGCACGGCGACTTCCACGCCGGGAACATCCTGCGTGCCGACCGGGAGCCGTGGCTGGCCGTCGACCCCAAGGGGTACGTCGGGGACCCCGCCTACGACGCCGGCACTCTGCTCAAGGCCCGCGCGCTCGCCCTTCTCGAAGCGGACGACCTGCACAAGGCCGTCCATCACGCCCTGTCCGTCTTCGCCGACGCGGCGGAACTCGACCGCGAACGCGTCCGGCGGTGGGCCCAGTTCCACGCCGTCCGCGCCGCGTTCTGGGGCCGCCGCCATGGCTTCCGCATCGCCAGGAGCGGACCGCAACTGGACTGGCTGACCGCGTTCGCGGACCGCCTGGGCGAGTTGCTGGGCGACACCCCGTAGCACGACGGCCCGCCCCCCGTCAGGGGAGGAGTTCGACGTAACCGTCCGTTCCGTGCACGCGGATGCGCCGACCGTCGCGGATCAGGCGGGTGGCCGATTCCACGCCGACGACGGCGGGCAGGCCGTACTCCCGCGCGATCACCGCGCCATGGGTCATCGGGCCGCCGACCTCCGTCACCAGGCCCGCGATGCCGACGAACAGGGGCGACCAGCTCGGGTCCGTGAACGCGGTGACGAGGATGTCGCCCGGTTCCAGGTCGGCGTCCGCCATGTCGAGCACGACACGGGCCCGGCCCTCGATCGTTCCCGCGGATACCGGTACGCCGGCCAGTGCGCCGTCGGGCACGTCGTCGCGCCGGTACGCCCCGGTGAGGGCCTCGCCGTCGGAGGTGAGCACCCGGGGCGGGGTCAGCGCGTGGTACGCCCGGAACGCCTCCTTGCGCTGTTCGACGAGCCTGGGGACCACCCGGTGGGTGCGGACGGCCTCGTGCAGTTCCTGGAACGTGAGGTGGAAGGCGTCCTCCCGGTCCGGCAGCACGCCCGCCCGTACGAGCCGGTCGGCCTCCGCCAGCAGAGCCTGCTTGTAGACGAAGTAGCGGCTGATGATGGCGTACTTCGGGTACTCGCGGTATCCGATGAAGGTGCGCACCCGGTCGATCATCCGCCGGGTCTCGTCGGCCTTGCGTTCCCCCTCCGGCAGGGCCCGCAGCCGGGCGAGCACGTCCCGCTCCTTCGCCTGCGCCCGGTGCAGCCCTTGCGCGAAGTGCCGGGCGGCGGCGCCCGGTTCGAAGTTCCGCACGTGGTCGAGGATGACGGGTACGAGCGTGCTGGGGCGTTCGCGCCAGCGCGGCCTGGTGATGTCGATCTCGCCGGCGCAGCGCATGCCGTAGCGGTCGAGGTAGGCGCCGATCGCGTCGCGCGCCCCGGCCCCGCCGGGGAGCTCCGCCAGCCCGTCCAGGAAGTCCTCGTCGTCGATGTTTCGGAGGTACGCCACCACTTCCGGGTGCGGACGGACCGCGTCCGCGACATCGAGCAGGGAGAGCCCCATCCGGGACGTGATGTTGTCGGGGGCGGACAGGGTGAGCGTGTCGGCGGCGTTCTTCTCCCCCAGCCACTCCTGGAGCTTGTCGTTGAGCCACCAGGTGGCCTCCGTCCCCGCCATGATCACCTGCATGCTCAGCGGGTCGCCGAGGACCCGCTTGTGCTCCTCGAAGGCCTCCAGCAGGAAGTCGAACAGCGCCGGTCCGCTCTTGGTGCGGATGTCCCGCTCCAGGGCGGCGACGGACGCCTCGCTCCGCTCGATCAGCCCGGTGACGATCGCCGGGTCGGTCTCGATCGGGGCGGGCGCCCCGCCGGCCGGCGGGCGGGCGGGGGCCGGGTCCGGGAGCACCGGGACGACGTCGCCGCGGTCCAGGACGGTCTCCAGCGCGTCCCTGATCAACGGGTCGGCCTTCCCCATGGCGTCCAGGAGCCCGGCCCGGCCCGCGGGCGATGCCAGGCGCGCGGCGACGTCCACGAACAGCCGGCCGCCCGCCTCCTGCATCGGCACCAGGGCCGTCAGCTGCCACATGGAGGACCCGAGGGACTTCATGGGATCGGTCATCATCTGCCCGTGGCCGACGGAGACGTAGAGGTGATTGTCCTGGTCGGCGGCGTCGGGAACGGGGAACAACGTGGTGATCGGGCGGCTCTGCACGATCTGGAAGTCCTCGTCGGCCACACACCACTCGATGTCCTGCGGGCGACCGAAGTGCGCTTCGATGCGCCGCCCGAGCTGTGCGAGCCGTACGACCTGCTCGTCCGTCAGGGCAGGCAGCCGCTGTTCGTGCGCGTCGAGGACCACTTCTTGCGTACCGCCGCCCGGCAGTGCCCGTACGGCGCGCCGCTTGGCGGCGATCGTCCGCTCGACGATCTCGCCCCCGCGCACCTTGAAGACGTCCGGGTTCACCAGGCCGGAGACCAGCGCCTCGCCGAGGCCGAAGCCCGCGTCGACCGTGGTGACCTTGCGGTTGCCCGTGACGGGGTCGGCCGTGAACAGGATGCCGGACGCTCGGGGGACGACCATCCGCTGCACGACCACCGCCATGTGGACCGCTCGGTCGTCGATGCCGTTCCGCCGGCGGTAGGTCACCGCCCGTTCGGTGAACAGGGACGCCCAGCACCGGCTGACGTGCCCGAGGACCGCTTGGGTCCCCACGACGTTGAGATACGTGTCCTGCTGACCGGCGAAGGACGCCGTCGGCAGGTCCTCCGCCGTCGCGCTGGAACGTACGGCACAGGCGGCCTCCTCGCCGTGCCGGCCGAGTGCACCGGTGATCGCCGCGGTGAGTTCGTCCGGGAGCGGGATCGCCTCGATCGTCCGGCGGATCTCCGCGCTGAGCGTGCGCAGCGCCTCCCGGTCGTCCGGAGCCACGCGTGCCAGCCGGTCGAGCCGGGCGGCGACGGGCGGCGCCTGCGCCACCGTCCGCCGGAAGGCCTCCGTCGTCACGCAGAAGCCCCCGGGTACGCGGACGCCGTCGATCCGCGACAGCGCGCCCAGGTGTGCGCCCTTGCCGCCGACGAGGGCGAGTTGCGTCCCGTCGACCTCGTGGAGGTCCACCACGTACCGGTGGGGGGCGGCGTCCCCCGCCGGGCGGGCCTGTTCCGCCGTACCGCGTGGTGCGTTCGCGTCACCGCTGCCCTGCGTCCTGCCGGACTTCCCGTGCATGCCCTGATCCCCGTTTCTCCCGCCGGCGGTCTTCTTTGCCCAGCAGTCACCCCGTTTTCGCAGGTGGCGGCCGTGTCGGCCGATTCTGCTCCATGATCGGGGTCTTGCGGCAAGCCCCGGTCCGCGCTATAGGTTGTGAGTGGCAGGGAGAACTCTCCTTGCCCTTTTGTTTTTTCGGCCCCGGTGTGCGGGTGTGCCGCGCGGAGTCGCCCCACCGGGGCCCGCGAGAGCCCTGCGGAGACGGGGTTGGTTGCCAGAAGGCAACGAAGTGAGGGAAGGTTGCTCAAAGGCAACGTTCCCGTCGAGTTGATGAGGTGAGGGATTCGCGCAGCGGATCCTCGTTATTTGGGTTTCAGCCAAGCGCAAACCGTCGCAGCACCGAAGCCGGCCTTCCCGTGGGACCGTGCCCCCTACCCGGTCCTGGTCGCCGACGCCCGTGACGCCGTCGTCCAGCGCAATGACGCCGCCCGAGCCCTCCTGCCCGGGGCGGACCCCGGCGCACCGTTGGCCGCCGTGGCCCCGGCCTGGCTCGCCGAGGCGCACCGCTCCCTGCGGAGCGCAGGCCCGCACACCGCCCCCGAAGCCGACGCACCGCACCGCGGCGAGATCGCCGGGCGCCACTACGAAGCGCATCCCGGCGTGCGGGACGACGGCGCGGTCGCGTGGTGGCTCGTCGACGACACCGACCGCCACCTTGCCCGCGAGGCGCTGCACGTCGAGCGGGAGCGCACCGCGTTCCTCGCCGAGGCGTCCAATGTCCTGCTCTCCTCGCTCAACCTGGGGCGCTGCATGGACGTCACCGCGCACATGGCGGCCGAGCACCTCGCCGACGCGGCGCTCGCCATCGCGCCGTCCCGCGGTCACCGGCTGCCCGTGGTCACCTGCGTGCGCGGCGGCACGCCCGTCCTCTCGCAGGAGACCATGGACCCGGACGACGTACCGGGCCTCGGCGAGGCGCTGCGCGGATTCCCGCCGGTGCCCTCGCGCTGGATCGACCCCTCGACGGCACCGGAGTGGATGGTTCCCGGGGACTTCGGTCCGGTCGGCTCGATAGTGATCACCCCGCTGCCCGGCCACGGCGTCGCCGCCGGTGCCCTGGTCCTGCTCCGCAGGGCCGACAGCACCGCCTTCACCAGCGAGGAAGAGGTCTTCGCCCGCCTCTTCGCCGCCCGCTCGGGCGCCGCGATGTCGGCCGCCCGTCTCTACGCGGAGCAGACCGCCCTCACCGAAGTCCTCATGCGGGAACTCCTGCCGCCGACCCTGCACCAGATCTCCGGGGTGGACTTCGCCGGGCACTACCGCCCCTCGGCGGACGACGAGCGGATCGGTGGCGACTTCTACGACGTCCACCCCGCCCCCGTGGAGGGCGAGGCGTCCCTGGTCGCCCTCGGGGACGTGTGCGGCAAGGGTCTGGAGGCCGCCGTACTGACCGGCAAGATCCGCAACACGCTGCACGCGCTGCTGCCGCTGGCCGACGACCACGAGCGGATGCTGAACCTGCTCAACACGGCACTGCTGAACTCCCAGCACACCCGGTTCGCGACCCTGGTCCTGGCCTCCGCCGTGCGCCGGGGCAGCGAGGTGGACCTGAGGCTCACCAGCGGAGGGCACCCCGCCCCGCTGATCGTCCGCGCGGACGGCAGCGTGGAGGAGGCGGACACCCGCGGCACCCTGGTCGGCGCGATGCCCAAGGTCAGCGCCCGGACCGCGCAGCTCACACTCGGGCCGGGCGAGTCCTGCGTGCTGTACACCGACGGCATCACCGAGGCCAGGGGCGGTCCCATGGGCGACGCCCAGTTCGGTGAGGAACGCCTCAAGCGGGCGCTGGCCGACTGCGCGGGCATGCCGTCGGAGGGAATCGCGGAACACGTCCAGATGCTGGCGGCGCAGTGGCTCGGCAACCGGCGGCACGACGACATGGCCGTCGTCGTCATCTCCGCGCCTCGAACCCACCACCTGAGTGCGGTGGACGGCCACACCCGGGGCAGGTTCACCGCATGAGCACCAGCACCCCCTCCAGACTCCCCGGCCGCACCGGGCCCGCCGAGTGGGCGGAGCAGTTGTGGAACGCCGTGTCCGTGGCGGACGAGCGCGCCGCCACCGCGGTCGTGGCGCGCGCCCTCGACGAGGGCGTCGGCCCCGAGAGCGTCCTGCTGGACGTCATCGCGGTGGTGCAGGCCAGGGTCGGCGTGGAATGGGCGGCCAACCGGATCGGCGTGGCCCAGGAGCACGCCGCGACCGCCATCAACGAACGGGCCGTCGCGGCCCTCGGCACCCATCCCGCCGCCCGCGCCACGCCCTCGGGACGCCGGATCACGGTGGCATGCGCCGACGGCGAATGGCACGCGCTGCCCGCCCGCCTGCTGGCGGAGGTCCTGAAGCTCCGGGGCTGGCAGGTCGACTACCTCGGCGCCCAGGTCCCCGCCCCGCACCTCATCGCCCACCTGCACACCACGCACGCCGAAGCGGTCGCCCTGTCCGGCTCGATCGCGACCCGGCTGCCCACCGCGCACGCGGCGATCACCGCGTGCCAGGCCATCGGGGTGCCCGTCCTCGCCGGCGGGGCCGCCTTCGGCCCCGAGGGCCGGTACGCGACGCTGCTGGGCGCCGACGCCTGGGCCCCCGACGCCCGCACCGCGGCCGACCTGCTGGCCCGCGGTCCGCTGCCGCGCCCGAACCCCGACCACCAGCAGCTGGACGACCTGCCGCACCTGGCCGATCAGGAGTACACGCTGGTCACCCGCAACAGCGACTCCCTGGTACGGGCCGTCTTCACCGCTCTGCACGACGCCTTCCCCGCCGTCCGCTCCTACGACGACCTCCAGCGCGAACGCACCGCGCAGGACCTCGCGCACATCGTGGAGTTCCTCGCCACCGCCCTCTACCTCGGCGATGAGGAACTGTTCACCGGTTTCGTCACCTGGACCGCGCGGATCCTCACCGCACGCGCAGTGCCCGCCCAGAGCCTGCCTCCGGCCCTGGACCTGCTGGCCCATGAGCTCAAGGACTTCCCGCGGGCCGTCCGCCTGCTCGGCTGCGCGGCACACGCTCTGACCGCCGGAACCGCCACGACGGCCCCCACCGCCACGGACCGCACGGGTACCGATCACCCCGTTACCGACCAGCCGACAGCCGGGAAACCCGCATGACCTCGCTGCCCGCCGCCCCCCTGCGCCTGACCACGAGCGACTCCGCACACCGGGTCCGCATGGAGCTCCACGGCGACCTCGACCACGACCACGCCGACCTCCTCCTCGCCGAGGTGGACCGTCAGCTGGCCGCCCGCCCGCACCTGCGGGACCTGCACCTGCACTGCGGCGGAGTCACCACCGTCGACTCCCTGGGCCTGTCCGTACTGCTGATGGTCCACCGGCGGACCGCCGCGGCGAAGGTACGTCTGCACCTGGACGACCGGTCCGAGAGACTGGACCGCCTGCTGGACGTCACAGGTACCCTCGAATACCTCACCACGGCGTCGTCCCCCACCGGCACCGCGGGCTCCTCGGAAGCCGAGGAGCAACAGGCGGCGGCCCGCCCCACCGGGCCGGAGAGCCACCACTGAGCCACTGCCCCGCCGACCCCTGGGCAGAAGCACCCACCCGACCGGGGAGCCATGCCTTCACCAGACGCCGTCCCCAGCACGATCAGCGAGGACGCCACCCGGTCCGCCGGCACCATCGCCGAGTTCCTCGACGTGATGTGGGAGCGCGCCAGGGACTCCACCGCGCAGGCGACCGCTCCCGTCTCCACGTCACAACTGCGCCTGATGTACGTCGTCGACCGCCAGGACGGCATACGGATGCGGGCGGTGTGCCAGCTCCTGGCCTCCTCGCCGCCGAACGTGACCCGCATGTGCGACCGCCTCCAGGCCATCGGCTTCGTCGAACGGCTGCCGTGCCCCGGCAGCGGGCGCGAGATCACCCTGCGACTGACCCCCTCGGGCAAGAGACACCTGCGGCGCATCCGCGAGCAGCGCGAGACGATGCTCCACCGGGCCATCGACAACATGCCTGTGGACGAACGCCGCGCCCTGGCCACCGGGCTCGCCGGGCTCGCCACCCAGCTCACCGCCGCCTCCGACGAGGATCTGAGAAGCCCCGTGAGGCCCGGTCGGCACCCGGCTGCCTGACGGAGACGGAGCCCACGAAGGTCCCGGACGTCCGGCGTCCGGACGGACGAAAGCCCCGACTGGACGGGGGAGACCAGCCGGGGCGGCAAGGGGTGTGACACGCGGAGGGCGGTCGCCTCTCGGCGAGGGGCTCCATGGGGCTTCAGCCGAACGATCTTCCCCATGGGCTGCGGATAGGGCCCGGGGACACTGTCCCCTCCGCGGTCACACCTGGCTCAACGCACGGCCCCCACCGCGTGTTCCCGCTGCGTCCCGCACCCGGCGGTGACTCGGGACACAGCGGTGCCGAACGGGTTCGGTGGGTCCGTTCACCGGCGGCTCCCGCCCCGGGACGAGCGCGCGGAGTCCGGCCGCACGCGCGCACGCGGCCCGGTTCGGCCCCGGTCAGTGCCCCGCGTCGCCGTCCGCGCCCGCGTTCGTGCGGCGCTGCCGCCTGCCCACCACCACGGTCGCGGCGACCGCGCTGGCCACGAAGGCGACGGCCACTGTCCAGTGCTGGTCGAAACGGTGGCCGGTGGCATGGTCGAGCGAGTACCGACCCGGGCCCGCGAGACCGATCGCGGCGGCCGTGAAGCCGAGGAACGCGGGGTACTCGTAACCGCCCGACTGGGCGAAGAACCCGGCGGGGGCGTGCACGGCCACGGCGCCCGCCATGGCACCCGCGGCAGCAGCCCCGGCTGCCGGAGTGGCGAGACCGAGCGCCAGAAGCGCGCCCCCGCCCGCCTCCCCGAGGCCCGCGGCGAGCGCGCTCTGCCTGCCCGGGGCGAACCCCATGGCCTCCATCGCGGTGCCCGTCCCCTCGATGCCGCCGCCCCCGAACCAGCCGAAGAGCTTCTGCGAGCCGTGCGCGGCCAGCGCCGCCCCGGTACCGACACGCAGCGCGAGCAGACCGAGGTCGCGCCGGCGACTCGTGCCGAGGGCGGGGTGGCGGTGCGAACAGCGGGCCATGGGGTCTCCCTGGAGTCGTGGAACCGTGGAGCCCGGGTGAGGCACGGGCCACCGTCCCCACTCTGCGTGGCGCGGGGCCTCCGGGCGGTGCGATGTTGCTCCGTACGGGAGACGACCCGGCGGCCCGGCGCGCCACGGGCGGGCGCGGCGCGCGCGGCGGACGCAGACTTGACGACATGTCGACGGGCAGGCGCAGCGCCGGACTCCTCCTCTTCCGCATCACGGGCGGAGGAGCCGACCGGGACGTGGAGGTGCTGATCGGGCACATGGGCGGCCCGTTCTGGCAGCGGCGGGAAGCTGCCGCCTGGTCGGTGCCCAAGGGGGAGTACGCACCCGACGAGGACCCCGTGGCCGCGGCCCGCCGCGAATTCGTCGAGGAGCTGGGGCTGCCCGTCCCCGACGGACCCTGGCTGCCGCTGGGCGAGGCACGCCAGAAGAGCGGCAAGACGGTCGTCGTGTGGGCACTGGAGGCGGAACTCGACCCGTCGGCCGTCGTGCCGGGTACGTTCGTCCTGGAGTGGCCGCGCGGGTCGGGTGTGCAGCAGGAGTTCCCGGAGATGGACAGGTTCGCCTGGTGCACCCCGGAGCAGGCGGCCGAGCGGCTGGTGTCGGGCCAGCGGGTCTTCGTCGACCGGTTGCGTGCCCTGGTGCGTGGCGGGACGGGCGCGTAGTGGGGCCGCGCGGGGCTCCGGGACGGTCTGGGAGCAGGCCGCCCGCCCCGGAGCAGGGCCGCACCGCCCCGGACTTCGGGACGGGAGCCGCAGCGGGCCGGGCGGACCTCGCCCAGGCAGCTCCGGCCGCCCCGCGTCAGTGCGGTGCGCCCGGTGGCAGCAGCATGTCCAGGGCCTCGCGGAGCCCTCGCGGGCGCAGGGCCCCCGCCAGGTGCGGGCCGGCCCAGCCGGGGCCCGCCAGCATCATGGCGGGGCCGGTCCTGGCGCCCCGTACCCCCCAGGTGATCGAGCCCAGGTGCTGGGCGAGCGGACGGCTGGCGGTGCTCCGCGCCTGGGACCACAGCACCACGGTGCCCGGCCCCGTCCTGCGCACCGCCTCCTCCAGGGCCGGCACCGGAACCGAGGCCCCGAACATGCTCACCGCCACGTCCCGTTCGGCCAGTGCCGCCGCCAGCGCCTCCAGCGGCAGGGTGTGTATCTCCCCGGGTACGCACGCGAGCAGCACCGGCGGGGACGACGGGCGCGGCGTGCGGTCGGCGGGGGGTGGGGCGCTGCGCGCGAGCACCCGGGAGACGTGCCAGGACAGGAGGTGCTCGACCTCCACGTACCGGTCGCCCGAGGTCTGCCACCTGCGGCCCACCGAGTGCAGCGCGGGCATGATCACGTCGTCCCAGGCCGCGACCAGTCCGCGTTCCGCGATCGAGGCCGTCAGCAGCCGGTCGACGGCGGGTGCGTCGAGCCGGGCCGCCGCCCGGGTGAGCCCCCGGGACTCGGCGAGCGGGCGGGACAGGGACCGGGCCGCCGGACGGGTGCGGCCGGGGGCGGGCGTGGTGGAGGGGGCGTCGGCCGGGTCGTCGCCCGGGGCGGTGCCCGTCGCGGGCGGGCCGGACGGTGCCGCGAGCGCGGCGCGGGCCGCTTCGGCGGGCGGGACGCCCGATGCGGTCAGGCGGCACATCCGCTCCAGCACTTCCACGTCGCGGGCTTCCCACCGCCTGTGCTGCCCGCCCTTGCCCGCCGGACCGATGCCGTAGCGCCGGTGCCAGGTGCGCAGCGTCGTCGGGGCGACCCCGAGACGACGGGCGACCGCACCGGTGCTCAGCGCCGCCGCGGCGGCGCCGACCGGTTCCCTTACGGGCGAAGAACTCATGGCCAGAGCATACGACGCAACATCGATTCACTTTGCCCCGCAGGCCCCGCCCCGACCACTGTGGCCTGTCAACAGGAGCGGCGCGGGCCGCGGGACGTGGGGGTGCGTGTGGAGGCGGTGGCGGTCGACGTGCCGGCGGGGGAGACGGCCGAGGAGTGGGAGGGCATCGCGCACGGCCTGGTGCGCGGGGACGAGCAGAGTCTGGCGGCGGCGTACCGCAGGTGGGGCGCGCTGGTGCACGGTCTCGCCTCCCGCGCGCTCGGCGACGCCCGGGAGGCGGAGGACGTCACCCAGCAGGTGTTCCTCGCCGCCTGGCGCGGACGCGGCGGCTACCGGCCCGACCGCGGCCCGCTGGCCGCCTGGCTGGTGGGCATCACCCGGCACAAGACCGCCGACGCACTGGCCGCGCGCGCCCGCCGTGCGGAGGTGGCCGCCGCGGTCGGGGTGTCCGCACCCGCTCCGGCCGCCGACTTCCGGCAGGACGACCTGCTCGACCGGGTCCTGGTCGCCCAGGAGTTGGCGAAGCTGCCCGAGGCCCAGTACCAGGTGCTGCGCCTGGCCTTCTACGGCGACTTCCCGCAGAGCCAGATCGCCGCCCTCACCGGCCTGCCGCTGGGGACGGTCAAGAGCCACTCCCGGCGCGGACTGGCCACCTTGCGCGCCGGTCTTGCGGGCAGCTTCGGCAGGGTGCCCGCCGCGAGGACGGCGTCCGAGGAGGCGCGCGCCAAGACCGACGCATGAACGTTTCAGCTGCCGGAGGACGGGCCGGCCCCAACGCGCCCGCTTCACGTGCATCCGAATGCCCCTCCCGTGCGGAATGCTGGGCGAGCGGTCCTCGGCGCGATCAGGAAGGGACGGAGGCGCACCTTGTCACCACCGCACGAACTCCCGCACCCGCCCGCCGCGCCTTCCGACGCCCCTCGCGACGCTCCGCCCGACGCGCCGTCCGGCACCTCGCCCAGCGGCTCGTACGTCCCGGCGCCCGGCAGCGCGTACGACACGGAGATCGTCGTCGTCGGCGCCGGGGCCGCCGGTCTCTCCCTCGTCCACCGGCTCTGCGCGGCGCCCCCCGCCGGACGCGCCCGGCCCACCGTGACCCTCGTCGACGCGCCACCGGGCCCGCTGCGCCCCCCGGAACGCACCTGGTGCTTCTGGGAGCGGCCGGGAGGCGCGTACGACGACGTGCTGAGCGCCTCCTGGGACCGGCTGCGGCTGCGCGGTCGCGACGGGGACGAGGTGCACTGCCCGCTGACCCCCTCGCGGTACAAGATGCTGCGCTCCTCGGACTTCGAACGGCTGGTGGGCGCCCGGCTCGACGCGTCGCCGCAGCTGCGCCGGGTGACCGCGACGGTCGACCGCATCGACGATTTGCGGCCCGGCGCCGAGGTACGGGGCACGACCCCGCAGGGCGCGCCGCTGCGGATGCGGGCCCGGTGGGTGTTCGACTCGCGCCCGCCGCGCGCCCTGCCCCCGTCCCGCACGCTGCTGCTCCAGCACTTCCGGGGCTGGTTCGTCCGCACCCGGCAGCCGTCCTTCGACCCCTCCACCGCCGACCTGATGGACTTCCGCACCCCGCAGCCCCCGCGCGGGCTGTCCTTCGGCTACGTACTGCCGCTCAATGCGTACGAAGCGCTGGTGGAGTACACGGAGTTCTCCCCGCAGCCGCTGGACGACGCCGGGTACGAGCGGGCCCTGCGGCACTACACGTCCCGGGTCCTGGACCTGGGCGCGTTCGAGGTGACCGGCGTCGAACAGGGGGTGATCCCGATGACCGACGCCCGTTTCCCGCGCCGCACCGGCTCGTCGGCCTTCCGCATCGGCACCGCGGGCGGCGCCACCCGCCCGTCCACCGGTTACACCTTCGCCGCCGTGCAGCGGCAGAGCGCGGCCGTGGCCGACGCCTGGGCGCGGGGCCGCACACCGTTGCCGCCGCCCGCCTACCCGGCCCGCTCCCGGGCCATGGACGGCGTCATGCTGCGCGCGCTCGCCACCGGACGGGTGGACGGGGCGCGGTTCTTCACCCAGCTGTTCCGGGAGGTCGGGCCGGAGCGGATGCTCCGCTTCCTGGACGGCCGTACCACCTGGCGCGAGGACTTCGCCGTGGGCCTGCGCACCCCCGTACTGCCGATGCTGCGCACGGCGGCGGAACTGCCCTGGCTGCCCACGCGCGTTCGCGCCGGTGAGTGAGAGCGAGTCCGCCGGTGAAGGCGACGCACACCTCGGGTGACCTCAGCTGTGAGCCATCCAGGAACCGACCGAAAGGATCCCAGAACCAGATGACCCTGCTCCGCGACGACGCACTGTCCACCGCCTTCGACCGTGCCGCGCGCACCTACGACCGGCTGACGGCCGCCAACCCCGGCTACCACGCCCACCTCCGCCGCTCAGCGCGCCGGCTCGGGCTGCCGGACGACGGGGCGGGGCTGCGGCTGCTCGACCTCGGCTGCGGAACCGGCGCCTCCACCGCCGCGCTGCTGAAGGCCGCCCCGCTCGCGGAGATCGTCGCGGTGGACGCCTCGCAGGGCATGCTCGACCAGGCGGCCGCCAAGCCCTGGCCGCGGAACGTGTCCTTCGTCCACGCACCCGCCGAACGTCTCGAAGAAGCCGGCGTACAGGGGCCGTTCGACGCCGTGCTCGCCGCGTACCTGCTGCGCAACGTGCAGGACCCGGACGCCGTCCTGGCCTCCGTGCGGGATCTCCTCGCCCCCGGCGGGCGGCTCGCGGTGCACGAGTACACCCTCAGCGGCAGGCCCCTGGACCGCGCGGTGTGGAGCGCGGTGTGCCACGGCATCGTGCTGCCCGCCGGCCGGGCGTCCGGCGACGGGGACCTCTACCGCCATCTGCTGCGCAGCGTGGTGGAGTTCGACACGGCCGACCGGTTCGCGGCACGCGTCCGACGTGCCGGCTTCACCTCGGTACGGGTGCTGCCGCTGCCCGGCTGGCAGACCGGCATCGTGCACACGGTCCTCGCCGCCGCGCCCCGTGCCACCGGGCGCACCGGGCGGGAAGCCGTCCCGGCGGGCGCCGAGGCGCACCGGTGAGCGCGCGCCCCGCCGGCGCCCGCCGGGGCCGCGACCGCCGGGCCGTCCGCATCCCCGGGCCCGCGGGACACGCACGCGTCCTCGGCGCGGCACCCACCGTCGCCGTCGCGGGCGGCGGCATCGCAGGTCTCGCCGCGGCCACCGCCCTCGCCGAACGGGGCGTCCACGTCACCCTGTACGAACGCGGCGACAGCCTCGGCGGCCGGCTCGCGGGCTGGCCGGTCGAACTCGCCGACGGCTCCCCGGCAACCATGAGCCGCGGCTTCCACGCCTTCTTCCGCCAGTACTACAACCTGCGCGGCCTGCTGCGCCGCGTCGACCCCGGCCTCGACACCCTCACCGGGCTGCCCGACTACCCCCTCCAGCACAGCGACGGACTGCGCGACAGCTTCGCCCGCGTGCCGCGCACCCCGCCGTGGAGCGCCCTGGGCTTCGTCGCGCTCAGCCCCGCCTTCGGCTGGCGCGACCTCGCCCGGATGAACCCGCGGGCCGCGCTGCCCCTGCTCGACGTACGCGTCCCCGAGGTGTACGACCGCCTGGACGGCGTCAGCGCACGCGACTTCCTCACCCGCATCCGCTTCCCCGAGGCCGCCGACCACCTGGCGTTCGAGGTGTTCTCCCGCAGCTTCTTCGCCGACCCCCGCGAGCTGTCCGCCGCCGAACTGGTCCTGATGTTCCACATCTACTTCCTCGGCTCCAGCGAGGGCCTGCTCTTCGACGTCCCCCGCGAGCCCTTCCCGGCCGCCCTGTGGGACCCCCTGGCCGGTTACCTCGCCGGGCACGGCGTCCGGCTGCGCACCGGACAGGCCGTGCTCGGCGCCGCCCCGGCTGGCGACGGCCGGGTCACCGTCCGTACGGACGGCGAGGAGGTGGCGTACGACGGACTGGTCCTCGCCCTGGACACCGGCGGCCTGAAGGACGTCGTGGGAGGCTCGCCCACGCTCGGCGACGCCTCCTGGCGGCAGCGGATCGCCCGGCTGCGCACCACGCCGCCCTTCCTGGTCTCCCGGCTGTGGCTGGACCGCCCGGTCGCGGCCGGCCGGCCCGGTTTCCTGGGCACCGGCGGGTACGGGCCGCTGGACAACGTCAGCGTGCTGGACCGGTGGGAGGGCGAGGCCGCGCGGTGGGCCGCCCGCACCGGCGGCTCCGTGGTCGAACTCCACGCCTACGCCGTCGATCCCGCCGCCGACCGCGAAGCCGTCCAGGACCGGGCGCTGGCCGAACTGCACCGCCTGTACCCCGAGACCCGCGACGCGAAGGTCGTCGACGCCCGGCACGAATGGCGGGCCGACTGCCCGCTGTTCGAGGTGGGCGGTCACCGGGACCGGCCCGGCGTGCACACTCCCGACCCGGCCGTGGTGCTCGCGGGCGATCTCGTACGGACCACCCTGCCCGTCGCGCTGATGGAACGCGCCGCCACCACGGGCTTCCTCGCCGCGAACGCGCTGCTGCGACGGTGGGGGCTGCGCGGCCAGACCCTCTGGACGGTCCCCGACCGGGGCCGCGTCCCCGCCCTGCGGGCCCTGGCCGCCCTGGCCGGTACCTAGGCAGGTGGCGGTCCCGCGCCCGGCCGATGGAGCGCTCCACCGGCCGGGCGCGGGACCGCCGGCCCTCAGCCGGGGAAGCGCCCGGTGCTGCGCAGCGCCCAACGCCGTTCCGCATAGGCGATGTCGTCACGCCACAGACGTCCCGCCGCGGCCCGCATCAGCGGGCGCAGCGCGGGCGCGGCCGCCCTCGCGACCGCGAAGCCCGCCCGGTCGGAGGCGGCGACGACCGCCTCCACCACCGCGGTGCGCGGCCGGCCCGAGGCGTCCGGGGACAGCGGGGTGGCGTGCGTCTCGACGACGGAACCCAGGCCCTCGCCCTCGGTGATGTGCATGACCACGGTCCGCGGTTCGGGCGCGGTGAAGACGGCACGGACCGGCACCACGGCCCGCCCCGCGACCTTGAAGGAGACGTCCACGACGAAGGCGTCCCCGTCCCCGCCGTCGTCCGCGTCCGGGCCCGGCGCGCCGACCACCGTCAGGTCGACGAAGGAGTACGGGTGGAACCACGCCCCGTGCCACGGGTCGAGCCGGTTGGCGACGACGTCCTCGGGCTCGCACCGCCCCACGACCGTGCAGACCGCCGCCACCGAGCCCGCCGGGTCGGGCCGGTGCGGGACCACCGGACGTTCCAGCGGCACCTCGCCGCCCACCCGGTCGAGCCGCACCCACACCAGCACCCCGTCGTCGTGCACCGGGAACGGCTCCCACCCGGCGAACGGGGCGCCGTCCAGCGCCAGCCCGTGCCAGTGGCAGACCAGGGTGCCGCACCGTACCCGGCTGTCCTTCAGCGGTGCGCCCAGGTGCGGGCACGCCCCCGCACCCGCGCGCAGCCCGCCGTCCTCCCCCCGCCACAGCACGACCTCCGTCCCGGCGACGGTGCGTCCCACCGGCCGGCCGGCGGGGACGTCGCGGGAGGCCCCCACCACGTACCAGTTGCCCGACGGGCGGGCCTGCGCCCGCTTCAGGGCGGCGGCGATCACCCCCGGGGAGGCAGCGCGCCAGGTGGGCCGCTGCCGCTCCCACGGCACGGGACTGCGCCGCAGCCGCAGCGGCAGGCGTCCGCGACGGGACGGGAGCGCGCCGCCGTCGCCCCTGCCACCGCCGGGCGGGAGCGCGCCGCCGTCGCCCCTGCCACCGCTGGGCGGGAGCGCGCCGCCCGCCCAGCGGCCCTGCCCACCGTCTTTGCGCCCGCCGACCTCTTCCGGTTTCACACCGTCTCCTTCCAGGACCGGCCACCGCGTGCCGGCACACCGTCCGGCGCGCCCGCCGGTGCGTACGGTGCGGGCGGCCGGCCGGGCAGCCGCCGCGCCCCGGAGGCGGACGCCCGCGCCACCGCGACGCGCACCAGGCCGTCGAGCGCCACCGCCGCCCGCCGCCGCCGGGGCACCACGGCCCGCCGGTGCAGCACCCGGTACCCGTCGTCGGCGACCGCGTCCAGGATCGCCCCGTACAGCACGAACGCGGTACGGATGCACGGGCGGGCCACCGGATCGAGCTGCGCGAGACCGGGGGCGGCTTCCCGGTACACCGTGCGGGTCAGGTCGGCGGCGGCGCCCAGCGCGGCGGTGATCCGCCGGTCCGGCAGGCCCGTCAGCCGGCTCCACGCCAGCATGTCGCGGTCGACGCCGTGCGCGGCGAGCAGGTCGGCCGGCAGGTAGACCCGTCCCCGGTCGAGGTCCTCGCCCACGTCGCGCAGAAAGTTGGTCAGCTGGAACGCGACGCCGAGCGCCGCGGCGCGCGGGGCCGCCTCGGCGCGCGGGACGACGGTGCCCAGGACCGGCAGCATCTGGAGGCCGATCACCGCCGCCGAACCGTGCATGTACGCCCGCAGGTCCTCGTACGTCGCGTAGTCCGTGACGTGCAGGTCGCTGCGCATGGACGCCATGAAGTCGGTGAAGTGCCGGTGATCGATGTCGTACCGGGCGGCGGTGTGCGCCAGCGCGCGCACCACCGGCTCCTCGCTGTCCGCCCCCGCGAGCCCCGCCGCCAGACGGGCGGACAGCGCGTCGAGCGCCGCCGCCCGGTCGGCGGTGGTCGCCGAGGAGTGCAGGTCGTCGACGATGTCGTCGGCCCAGCGGGCGAAGCCGTAGAGCGCGTGGACGGCCGGACGGCGTTCGACCGGCAGCAGCCGGGTGGCCAGGAAGTACGTGCGGCCGTGCCGGGCGTTGAGCTGCCGGCAGCGCCGGTAGGCGGCGCGCAGACGGGGCTCGGTGATGCCGGCCGCGTCGAGTTCACGATCGGTCATGCGGAAGGGGACCTCCGGGCTTCGGGGTCGGGCGTGCGGGGGCGGCGGGCGGGGGCGACGACCCGGGCGGCACCCGTGGCGCGGGCGCCGCCGGTGACGCGGGCCGCGGCGAGCTTGCCGGAGATCAGGACGGTCGGCACCCCGACGCCGGGGGTGGTGCCGCAGCCTGCCAGGACGGCGTTCTCGGTGCCGCGCACCAGGTTGCGCGGGCGGAAGGGCCCGGTCTGCGGGAAGGTGTGCGCCGCGGAGAACGGCGTGCCCGCCCCGTGGCCGTCGGCGCTCCAGTCGGCGGGCGTCACCAGGCACTCCTCCTCGATCGCCGAGCCGATGCCCTCCAGCCCGCGCGCCTGGAGGGTGCGCAGGAGGCTGTCGCGGTAGCGGGGACCGAGGTCGGCCCACTCGCGGGCGTCCGGCCCCACGGTGGTGTTGGGGCAGGGCGCCAGGACGTAGTGCAGATGCCGGCCGGGCGGGGCGAGCGAGGGGTCCGTGGCGGTGGGCCGGGTGATCAGCAGCGAGGGATCGGACATCAGGTCCCCGGTACGGGTCAGCTCGCGGAACGTCTCCTTCCAGGCGTCGCCGAAGGAGATCGTGTGGTGCCCCAGCCCGGGCCAGGTCCGGTCGGTGCCCGCGTGCAGGATCACCGCGGACGGCGAGTGGCGCAGCGGCGACGGCCTGCGCGGGAGACGTCCGAGCAGCCGGTAGGCGACGGGCAGGTCGGGGGTGAGTACCACCGCGTCGCACGGGATGCGTCCCCGGTCGGTGACGACGGCGGTGACGCGCTCGCCGGACGGGGAGCGTTCCAGCCGGGTCACCTCGTGCCCGTAGCGGAAGTCCGCGCCGGCCTCCGCTGCGGAGTCCGCCATGGCCCGCGGCAGGGCGTGCATGCCGCCGCGCGGGAAGTACACCCCCGCCACGGTGTCCATGTAGGCGATCACGGCGTACGCGGCGAGCGCCCGGGCGGGCGGCACACCGGCGTACAGGGCCTGGAAGGTGAAGACGCGGCGCAACCGCTCGTCGGAGAGGAAGCGGCCGATCCGGGCGTCCATCCGGGAGAACCCGCCGAGGGCGGCGAGCCGCGCCAGGTCGGGATGCAGGAGCTGGAACGGCGAGTCGAAGTTGGCGTCGATGAACCGGTCCATCTGCACCCGGTACAACCGCTCCAGCCAGACCCGCAGCCGCCGGTAGCCCAAAGCCTCCCGGGCCCCGGCGAACCGGGCGACCTCCGCCTCCATCGCCGCGCCCCCGGTGTGCACGTCCAGCGCGCTCCCGTCGGCGAACCGGGCCCGGTAGGCGGGGTGCAGGGGCAGCAGTTCCAGCCGCCCGGCCATGGAGTGGCCGACGGCGGCGAAGGCGTCCTCGACGAGGTCCGGCATGGTCAGTACGGTCGGGCCGGTGTCCATGCGGTAGCCGCCCCGCTGCAACAGGCCCGCCCGGCCGCCGGGTTCGTCCGCGCGTTCGACGACGGTGACCCGGCGTCCCGCGCCGAGCAGGTGCAGGGCGGCGGACAGTCCGGCCAGCCCCGCGCCCACCACCACGACGTGGCCGGTGGGGCCCTTCAACGTCCTCGCCGTCATCCGCCGGGCCCCCGTCCTCGGGTGCTCGTCCTCGTCATCGGGCCCTCTCCTCGCAGATCTCGGCCGGACGCGGACCGTCCACCGTCCGTCCCACGTGCACGGGGGCCGGTACGGACACGGCGGCGACCGAATTCAGCAGTGCCCGCAGCCGGGTCTCGCCGCGCGGGGCCAGTGGCACCGACGCCAGGTGCCGGTGGCCCACCGCCACGAGCCGCTCGATCTTCGCCTCCACCAGGTCCCGGGCGCCGGTCTCCACCAGCGCCTCCCTGACCCGTGCCAGTCCTTCGTCGCTCAACGACGCGTCCCCCAGCGACGTGTCCAGGAGGGCGGTCACGGCCCGGTCGCCGCCGGCCTCCGCGCGGGCCCTGGCGACCGCCGTGAGGTAGGTGAGCTTGCCGTCCCGGATGTCGTCGCCCGACGGCTTGCCCGTCGTGCGGGGGTCGCCGAACACACCGAGCAGGTCGTCGCGGAGCTGGAAGGCGATGCCCGCACACCGGCCCGCGCAGCACAGCGCGCTCGTGGTCCGGTCGTCCGCCCCGGCGAGGGCCGCGCCCAGTGCCAGCGGCCGTTCCACCGAGTACAGGGCGCTCTTCAGGGTGGCGGTACGGATCGCCGTGCTCACCGCGCGGGAGCCGGTGACCTGGCCGTGCAGGTCCAGGTACTGACCGGCCACCATCTCCGTCCGCATGGCCCGCCACAGCCCGCGGACCCGCTGCCGTACGTCCCCGGTCACCGCCGCCGCGTCCCACGCCTCGGCGACCACGTCGTCGGCCCAGCTCAGCGCCAGGTCCCCGGCGAGGACGGCGGCCGACCTGCCGAAGGGCTCACCGGGCCCGGTCGCGCCGGACCCGGCGTAGCGCGCGGCCAGCGCGACATGCAGGGCGGGCCTGCCCCGGCGGACCGCGGAGCCGTCCATCACGTCGTCGTGCACCAGGGCACAGGTCTGGATGAGTTCGAGTCCGGCGGCCAGCCGCAGCGCCGTGTCCGCCTCGGCCTGCCGGGAACCTCCGCCGCAGGCGCGCAGGGCCCACCACAGGAACTGGGCGCGCAGCCGCTTTCCGCCGTTGAGGGTGAAGTCGGCGACCCGTCCGGCGACGTCCTGCGCGAACGTGTCGTCCAGCGCGGCGCATTCCCGCACCCGTTCGCGCAGCACCTCCTGGAGCACCCGCCGTACGGCCTCCGGAACATCCCTGTCCACGCCGTGCGCACCGGTGCGGGAGGGACGTACCGGCTCCCGGCCGTGCAGGGCGCGCGGCCGGGCGGGCGCCGACCACAGCTCCTGACCCGGCCCGGGGCGGACCCGTTCACTGTCCGAGGAGCTCTCGCCCGTCCTCGTACGGCGCATCACACTGCCTTTCCTGGGCGTCAGCCGGACTGCATCCGGTCGGTATTCGCCCCGTCGGGCCCGTTCGGATGCACCTGAGCCCCAGATTTCGGCGCACGCCCCCGGGCAGCCGTGGCCGCGCCCGGGGGCCCACGCCCACGACGGAGCACGCACGCCCGCGCCGGAGGCCCGGGCGCCTCGTCCCTTCCCCGCCCGCGCCCGCGGCAACACGCGGGGGCCGCCGCCCACTCGAACGCACCAGAAACGGCGGACCCGCGGGGGAGGGGGGCGGCATGCGGGCCCCGGGCGACGCGTTGTCGCAGCGGCGACGGCACCCGGGCCCCGGCGCGCCCGCACCGGGCGTGCGGGCGCCGGCGGTCACCCGGGCAGTGGGGTACTGCGCGACCGGGGCGCCCGGCGTCCGGCAGTGCTCCGCGCACCGCACCGGTGTGCCGCGCGCCCCGTACGCGCCGCGCGCCTCACGGCAGTTCGCGGCTCGCGAGGGCGTGGCGTACCGCGGCCAGGGCTTCCTCGTCGGTGGCCCCGAGTTGCCGGACGGACGAGGCGAAGGCGCTCGCGTGCTCCGCCAGCCTGGTCTTGACCTCCGCACCGGACGGCAGGGCGACGACCCGCGTGCCCGAGCCCCTGCGGGTGCTGACCAGCCCCGCGCTCTCCAGCTCGCGGTACGCCCGCACCACGGTGTTGTTGGCCAGACCGAGGTCGGACGCCAGTTGCCGTACCGACGGCAGCTTCGCGCCCTGGACGAGCCGGCCGACGGAGATCAGGTCGGCGAGCTGGGAGCGGAGCTGCTCGTAGGGCGGAACCGGGGAAGCGTGGTTGACGGTGACGAGGGTGCCGTGGGTCGTCATGAGCGCGCCTTCAGATAGACCTGCGGGAGCAGGAGGACTCCCAGACAGTGTCCTGCGGACAGTGCGGAGATGACGGCGGCGACGAGCAGCCCCACCATGGCCGCGGTCCTCATCGCGCCCCCGCACGGCACGCCCAGCAGCGCCTGACCCGTCGTCACCGCGACGGCGAACAGCGGAGCGGTCACCAGCACTCCCCACGCGCCCACCGTCGCCCGTGCGTTGGCGCGGCGCAGGGCGTCGTCCCCGGACCGGGTGGTGACGCGGTGCAGGAGCAGTACGCAGGCGACCGTGCCGACGGCGAGACCGCCCAGGGCCGGCCCGAGGTAGTGCGGGCCCGGCCAGGGCGCATGGGTGTAGGTGCCCGTCGAGCAGGTGGCGGTCAGGGCGCGCCCCGGACGGCCGGTGGCGTCCGCCGTGGCGGTCGCGGCGGCCACCGTCACCAGGGCCAGCAGGACGACGGCCTGCACGGCGAGCGAGGCGGTGAGCCCCCGGGGCACGTAGTCCCTGATCCGGCGCCTGGTGATGTCGGCCGCCCGCAGCTGGCCGGGTCCCGGCCGGGCGAGGACGTCGGTGGCGTACACCCCGCCCATGACGCACAGGCCGAACACGGCGAACCCGTAGAGCAGGTCCACGTCGGACTCGGAGCTGAAGGTGACCAGCGCGTTGACCGCCAGCCCGGCCACCGCGCCCATCCATCGCACCGAGGTCTCCATCCCCGCTCGCCAGAAGCCGTGTGTCCGTGAAGCAACAGGCATACCGTTCGGCCCCTCCCCATCGGCAATGTGTATCAACTACCTGACACAATTGGCCATGTGGATAGCTGTGTCAAGGAGATGACACAGTTTCGGTCCCGCAGGAAGGGGAGAACCTCGGCGGGGAGGACGGCGGAACCCGCACCCGGGTGCCGGGGTTGCCCCCGCGTCCGGGTCGCTCCGCCTGGCGGCACTCCGGGGAAGCGGGTACGCAGGAGGCGAACGGAGGCGCGGGAGCGGAGGCGGAGGACGGCGAAGGAAGGGGCCGCCCCCTCGTGCCGTACGGCTCGATGCCCGCGCACCCCCTCCTGCGGACGGCCGCCCGGCCGTGGCGCGCAAGGGCGCCGAGTCACCCGGCCGGCGCAGACCACCGGGGTGCGCACGGCACCGGAGCCGCGGCCGCACGACCGGTTCGAGAGACGCGTGAAAGGTGAGGCATGACGATTTACGGCTACTTCCTGTCGTCCGAGGAGTTCACCCCGGCCGAACTCCTCTCCCAGGCCCGCGCCGCCGAACAGGCGGGATTCCAGGCGCTGGCGATCTCCGACCACTTCCACCCGTGGAACGACGCACAGGGCCAGAGCTCCTTCGTCTGGTCGATGATCGGAGCGCTGTCCCAGGTCACGTCCCTGCCCGTGACGACGTTCGTCACCTGCCCCACCGTGCGCATGCACCCCGCGGTCAACGCGCAGGCTGCGGCCACGGCCGCAGTGCTGACCGAAGGCCGCTTCCGGTTCGGCATCGGTACGGGCGAGGCCCTGAACGAGCACATCCTCGGCGACCCCTGGCCCGAGGCCGACCGGCGCATGGAGATGCTGGAGGAGTCGATGGAGGTGATGCGCCGCCTGTTCACCGGTGAACAGATCACCCACCGGGGCACGCACTACACCGTGCAGAACGCCCGGCTCTACACCCTCCCCGACGAGCCGCCGCCGCTGTACGTGTCCGGGTTCGGCCCGAAGGCCGCGGAGCTGGCAGGACGGGCCGGCGACGGCTTCGTGACGATGATGCCGGACGCCGACCTGGTGGACCGGTTCCGTGACGCGGGCGGCGGCAGCAAGCCCGTTCTCGGCGGCCTGAAGGTCTGCTGGGGCACCGACCGGTCACAGGCGGTCGAAACCGTGCACCGGCTGTGGCCCAACGAACAGCTGCCCGGCGAACTTCCCCAGGTCCTGCCCACGCCCGCCCACTTCGAGCAGGCCGCGCAGCTCGTCACCGAGGACATGGTGGCCGACGCCGTCGTCTGCGGCGACGACGAGGACGCCCACGTCGAGGCGGTGCACGCCTTCACCGAGGCCGGCTTCGACGAGGTCTACGTCAACCAGATCGGCCCCGACCAGCAGGGCTTCTTCGACTTCTACCGCTCCCGCGTCCTGCCCCGGCTGCGGGACCGGACGCCGGAGGCCTGACGCTCCGGCGTCCGTTGCGCGCCTGCCGGGCCCGGCCCGGCAGGCGCCGCCGCCCACCCCGCCGTCACGCCCCCGCGATCAGCGGGTCGAACGCCGTGGTGCGCTGCCGGCCGGACATGAACGCCAGGAACTCCTTCACGAAGGCACTGCGCGTGTACGTCGCACCGCCGGCCCCCGGCATGTCGCGGTGGAAGGCGGTACGGAACAGCGCCCGGTACTCGGCGGCGTCGATGTGCCCGCTGCCGTCCCTGTCGGTGACGTCGAAGAGGACTTCGGCGACCCTGATGAGCGCGGGCCCGGCGAGGGAGGGCGCGGCGGCGGCGTACTCCTGGGCGCTGATGCTGCCGTCGCCGTCGGTGTCCAGGGCCGCCTGGAGTTCGCGCCACCAGGCCGCGTAGGCGTCGTAGAGCCTGGTCTCCTCGGGCTCGTCCAGGTCGAGGCGGCTGCACAGCTCCCGGGCCATGGCGGCCAGGTCGGGCCAGTCCAGGGAGCCGTTGCCGGTCTGGTCCAGTACCTGCCGGAAGAAGTTCTCCGTGTCCTGCCGCTGCTCGGCAGCGGCGGCCGTCGCGGGAGGCGCGGCGGGTTCCGGCCGGTCGGGGAGCGGGGTCAGCAGCCGGAGCAGCGCGCCGGCCCGCTTCATCCTGGCCTGGAGTTCCGCGAGGGTCCTGGCGCGCGGATCGTCGCTGTCGGGCGTCATTTCCAGGAGGCCGATGATGTTCGCGGGCTGCATCCAGCTCGTGGGGAGGAAGCGGGCCAGGCCCACCGCCAGGTAGGCGCCCTGCATCAGGGTCTGGGCGCCGGGCATCTCCGGCAGCCCGGCACGGCGGCGGAACGGCTCGGGCAGCGAGGCCACCGCGATCGCCCCGACCACCGGACCCACGACGGCACGGCCGGCCGCCCACACCGTGGGCAGACCGCTCAGCAGCGGGGGAGCGGGGAGGTGGTCGAAGAGCTTGTACAGGATGACGCGCATCGCCTCCGTGTTCTCCAGCTCCTCCGCCACGACCCTGTCGTAGTACTGCCAGAACTCGGGGAGCGTGTCGGGCAGATGACCGGGCTCGTCGCCCATCTCCGCGAGCATGGCCTGGAACTCGGCGTAGAGCGCCTCCATGAACCCCTGTTCCAGGGGCTGGCCGCTCAGCCGGCACATGGTGACCGAGCTTTCGAACAGGGTGGCCACCACCCAGGCGCGCGCACCGGGGTCCATCGCGTCGTAGGGCCGGCGGTGCGGATCCGTCCCCTTCAGCCGCGCGTGCATGCGGTTCAGCCGCGCCGCCTCCCTGCTGCGTGCCTCCTCGTCCGCCCCGGTCATGCGCTGCATGCTCAGGAAGGTGTTGCGCAGGCGCCGCCAGGGGTGGGTGACGAACGTGGAGTTGTCGATGAGAGCCGCCCCGATGGTGGGGTGGGCGGCCTCCAGTACCGTCGCCCGGATCATGGCGAGCGCCCACCGGGGGTCGTTGAAGAACGTCTCGAAGCGCGCGTCCGGACTTCCCAGGGGCCGGTGCGGCGCACCGGTGTCCGACGCGGGTGGCCTGGCCCCGGTGTCCTGGCGGTCGGCGTCGTCGAAGGGGAAGCCGCCGGGGCGGGGCGCGTCCGGAATGGTCACAGTCGGGGTTCTCCGATCTCGTTCGGCAGTACGCCGCCGAAGCGGCGGTCGCGCTGCCGGTAGGAGTGCAGGCACTCCAGGAAGTGGGAGGCACGGAAGTCGGGCCACAGGACGGGCGGGAAGACCCACTCGGCGTAAGCGACCTGCCAGAGCATGAAGTTGGAGATCCGCTGCTCTCCGGAGGTACGGATCACCAGGTCCACGTCGGGCGTGTCGGGGTAGGGAAGGTGGTCGGCGAAGGTCTGCTCGGTCACGCTTTCGGCGGGGGTGTTGCTGCGCAGCAGTGAACGCGCCGCCTCGACGATGTCCCTGCGGCCCCCGTGGTCGAAGGCCACGGTCAGCGTCATGCCCCGGTTGTCACCGGTGAGCGTCATCAAGTCGTCGAAGTCCCGGGCCAGTTTGGGCGGGATGCGCGGGTCGGTCACGCCCAGGAAGCGGCAGCGGATGCCGCGTGCGTGCAAGAACACCGCGTGCTTGCGCACCACGCGCCGTACCAGCCGCATCAGGAAGTCGACCTCGTTGCTCGGCCGGCCCCAGTTCTCGGTGGAGAACGCGTACAGGCTCAGCCACCCCACCCCGGCCGCCCGCGCCGCCTCGATGACGTCGATCACGGTCGCCTCCGCGGCACTGTGCCCGGAGGTGCGCGGCAGCGCCCGCGACTGCGCCCACCGGCCGTTGCCGTCCATCACGCAGGCGACGTGGTGCGGTACCCGGCCCGGCCCGCCGTCGGAAGGCCCGGGAAGGTCCGGGGACGGGGCGGCCCCGTCGGCCGTCTGCTGCATGTTCATGCCTTCCCTGGGGCCTCTCACGCCTCCCCGCCGCCGCGTGGACGGGGTGGACACCCGGACGGCCCGGCCCCGGCACCGCACCCGACCCGGACGGCCGGTGCGGTGCGGTGCGGCGAGCCGCGTCGGCGGGTATCACCGGGGCGGTGCGCTGATCCGATCAACACGATCAGATTGGCACCGGGCGACCGGGCGGGGCCCGAAAAGGCCGTCGCGTTCACCCTTGGGACGCCAGTCCGACAGGGGTGGTGGTGGGCGTCCCGGCCGGCGCCGGGGCGCACGGCCGGGACGGCCCGCAACGGGCTACTTCTTGCAGAACGACGCGTCGAGCACCGTCAGCGCGTGCTCCGGTCCCTGCGGTGTCGGTGCCATGTTCGCCGTCAGGGCGATGGCCGTCGCGCGGCCGTCGTCCGTGACGCCGGTACGGGTGGCGTGACCCGGGATGTCGCCGCCGTGCCCCCACATGGTGCCGCCGCAGCTCAGTGGCGTGCTCGTCACCCCGAGCCCGTAACGGACCCCCTTGCCGCCCCACTCCTCGGGCACCGCGACGGTCGTCCGCAACTGCCCGACCTGCGCGGGCTTCAGCAGCTTCCCGTCCAACAGGGCCTTGAAGAACCGGTTCAGGTCACTCGGCGTGGACACGATCTGCCCGGCGGCCCAGCCCCACGAGGGGTCCAGTTCGGTGAAGTCCACCAGCGGTGCCCCCTGCTTCGGCGAGTGGTACGCCCTGGGGTGCTCGCCGCGGATGCGCTGCTCGCCCACGCCCGGGAAGTACGTGTGCCGCAGCCCGATGCGGTCGATGACGCGGTGGGCGATCTGCTCGTCCAGCGGACGCCGGGTGACCTTCTCGATCAGCAGCCCGGCGAGCACGTAGTTGGTGTTGCTGTACGACCACTTCTTTCCCGGCGCGAACAGGGCCTTGTGCTCCAGCGCCACGTCGAGGAGGGTGCGCGGCTGGACGTAGGTGTGACGGTCGTTGCCGAGCAGATCGTCGAGCATGTACTCCGTGTAGTTCGGCAGACCGCTGGTGTGGTTGAGGAGCTGACGGACCGATATCTTCCGGCCGTCGATGCCCTCGCCCCGTACCAGCTTCGGCAGGTAGTCCTCGATGGGGGCGTCGAGGTCGACCTTCCCCTCGCCGACGAGCTGCAGGACGACGGCCGCGACGAACGTCTTGGTGTTGCTTCCGGCTCTCACCCGGCCGTCGACGGGGGCGGGCGCACCGGTCCTCAAGTCGCCCGTTCCCACAGCGTAGTTGCGGGCCCGTCCGTCCCGGCCGACAGCGGAGGCGAGGGCCGCGGGGTACTTGTCCTTCCGGACGAGATCGGTCAGTCCCTGGCGCAGGGCGACGTCCCGCTTGCCGGCGGAGGTGTTGGCGGTGGCGGCGGTGACGGAGGCCGCCGGGGCCGCGGCGGGCGTCGCGGACGCGGGCAGGACGCCTCCCGCGGCGAGGGCCGCCGCGAGTACGGCCACCGCGGCGATGCCGCGACGGCGCCCGGCCGGGGACAGGACGCGTGCGGACGTCGCGGGCTGCTGCCGGGGAGAACGCACGGCGGAACGATCGGACATGGAGAACCCCTTCTGGACACGGGCACCGGCGCGGTGGCGGCCGGACTCGTCCAGACTCTCCGTTCAAGATCCACCAGCCCATACGGTCAGCAGGCGCATCGCACTGGGGGCCAGCCCCACCGCGCGGGGCACTCAGGTGCACCCGCGGGAGACGCGGGGGCAGTTGCTGCCGTCCCGCGAGAAGGTTCCGGCCGCCCGCGCGGTGGCCGGAATGCCGCCGGGCCGGACCCGGCTGCCCGCCCCGGGGGCCGGCTCGGCGTCAGGACGGACCCGGCCCGGCCCCGTCCGTCCGGCCCGGAGCCCTCCCGCGTCATCGGCCAGGAGGTGCAGTCCGCGACGCCCGTCCCGTCACCAGAAGTTCTGACATGTGCAGCGGATCTCCACCGTGCCGTCCGTGGTCCACGTGTCGCCCTCGTGGCCGGAGTGGCGCTCGGTGGTCGTGTCCTGACCGGTGACGACGCGGCAGCTCACACCGTGCTGGGTCCTGCGGTGGCCGCAGCCACGGCACGTGGCGGTGGTGTGGGGCCGCCAGTCGCCGGGGCAGAAGCCCCGGCAGGCGCAGTTGCCGTCCGTACCGCCGCAGCGGCCCTCCAGATGAACCGTCCACGAGTGGCGGCATCGGCATTCGGCCACACTGTCGTCCCTCAAGTCCGCTCCCTGCATGATGGGTCCGGGGGGCGCACGTCCCCGCACCGGACCGGCCGGGGGCCGCCCGTGAAACAGCCGGTCGGCCGTTGAATATAATCTGCCCCATGTCGAAGCCTGACGATCTGCTCGTTGACGTCGCAGCCCTGGTGGAAGCCGGGCAGAGCAACCAGATGTCCCTGACCGTGGTCACCGGTGGTGCTGTCATCACCGGTCGGCTCGCACCCGAAGCCGTGTGGAGGGCACGGGTGTCGGAAGTGCTCTCCGACTCGGACCTCCTGGGCGAGTTCTCCGCCGTCTTCAAGACACCCTCGCAGAAGGAGGGGCCGCCCACGCACCTGCACTTCCACGTCGCCCGGATCCTGCAGGGCACGGTGGGCATCCCGGAGACCGGAGGCATGTACCGCGTGGCGATCAAGGACATCAGCGCCTGGACCGTCGGCGACTTCAGCTACTCCGACCACTGACACGACAACGGGGCGGGAGCGGCGACCGGGACGAGAACCCGGGGCCACGAGTGGGGGCCGGATCGGTGCGCCGATCCGGCCCCCACCGCTGTTCGGACACCTTCCCGCGGCGGCAGCGTGCGCCTCTGCGCGGCCTGTCGCGGGGACGCCCGTCGCCGAGCAGGTCCTGGTGCCCGGCACGGGCCGAAAGATGCAGGTGACATGCCATGCATAGGGCCGCCGGGGCGGGGCACACGCAGGTCGCACGACAGAGCGCACGACAGAGCACCTGCTCGTGCGGCGAGTGGGTACAAAGGTGCTTTCGCGTGGCCGGCAGGGCCGCGCGATCCGAAGAGACTTGAAGATCGGAATCGAAATGATCATCCTTGGTGTCATCCTCCTCCTCATCGGCATGCTGGCCCATGTTTCGCTTCTGACCACCATCGGAGGCATCCTCGTCGTGGTCGGCGCCGTCCTGTGGATCCTCGGTGCGATGGGACGCGCCGTCGGTGGCCGCAAGCATTACTTCTAGACCCGGCCCGAAATTCCCCTGCGAACTGCGGACGGATCCACGTAACGGATCTGCCTCCACAGCACCGGCAGCGCGCCGCTCCCGGAGCCCGAAACGGGCTCCGACCGAGCGGCGCGCTGCCGGTTTGCGTGCGGGGCCGGGGCACCGCACGGACCGCGTCCGTGCGGGGGACGGCTCGTGCCGTCCCCCGCGCACGGATCGGCAGCCCCCGCGGGGGAGCCCGCTACAGCATTTCCAGCGGCTGCTTGCCCGTCGGCGCGGGGAACGCGGCATCCAGCGCCCTCAAGTCCTCGTCGGTGAGGCGGATGCCGAGGGCGGCGTGGTTGTCCTCCACGTGCGCCAAGCCGGAGGCCTTGGGGATGGCGATGACGTCGTCCCGGAGCAGCACCCAGGCGAGCGCCACCTGCAGCGGGGTCACCCCGTGCGCGCCCGCCACGGCGTCCAGCGCCTCGTGCCCCGCGAGCCGCCCCTGTTCCAGCGGGGAGTACGCCATGACCGGTACGGCGCGCTCCCGGCACCACGGCAGCAGGTCGTACTCCGGGCCCCGGCGGGTGAGGTTGTAAAGGATCTGGTTCGTCTGCGGCACGGCGCCCGCGGGGAGGTCGGCCAGGTCCTCGACGTCCAGGTTGCTCACGCCCCAGGCGCCGATGCTGCCGTCGTCGACCAGTCCTTCGAGCGCCTCGACGGTCTCGGCGAGCGGAACACCGCCCCGCCAGTGCAGCAGGTACAGGTCGATGCGGTCCGTGCCGAGGCGGCGCAGGCTCGCGCGGCAGGCGTCCACGGTGCCGCGTGCGTGCGCATGGGCCGGCAGCACCTTGCTGACGAGGAACACCTCGTCGCGACGCCCACGGACGGCTTCGCCGACCAGTTCCTCGGCCGCGCCGTCGCCGTACATCTCGGCGGTGTCGATCAGGGTCATGCCCAGGTCCAGACCCCTGCGGAGCGAGGCGATCTCCTCGCCACGCCGCGCGCGGTCCTCGCCCATGCGCCAGGTGCCCTGACCCAGGGCGGGCACCTTCGCACCGGAAGGGAGCGTCACCGTTCTGGCCGCTGTCATCGTGGGTCCTTTCTCGTGTCACGCGTCGCGCCCGTACCGGTCACCCCACCACGCCCACGGGGGCGCGCACAACCGACGGATCCCTCCGCCGCGCGCTCGTTCCGTCTGCGCCGGGACGTCTGATCTGCGGGGAGTGCGGCCCGGCGCGGAGGCGGCCCCGAGACCGCCGGGCGAGGTGAGCGACACCGTTCCGCTTAATCGTTAGGAAGGTTTCCCAACACTCTTGACGCCCCCTTGTGAACGGCCCTAGCTTTCACGCCGGGAAGCACGCCCACCCCCCACCCCTGGAGTCCGCGACGCCTCGCACGAGTCGATCTGTCATGTCCATGGCTGCCGGTTCTCTCGCGGCCGGACCCGGATCCCGCGACGCGGGGGCACGGGCGATCAACGGCCCCCTGAAGGTCTGCGGCACGCAGCTCTGCGACAACAGCGGCAAGGCCGTCCAGCTCCGGGGCATGAGCACCCACGGCACCCAGTGGTTCCCCAAGTGCGTCACCGGCAAGTCGCTCGACGCCCTCGCCCACGACTGGCGTGCGGACGTCCTGCGCGTCTCCACCTACGTCCAGGACGGCGGCTACGAGGACGATCCGGCCAAATTCACCGCCCGCGCGCAGGAGTTCGTCGACATGGCCCACGCCCGGGGCATGTACGCCATCATCGACTGGCACATGCTCAGCCCCGGCGATCCCCACTTCAACCTGGACCGCGCCCGTACCTTCTTCACCGCGATGGCGAAGAAGTACAAGAACCACCCCGGTGTGCTCTACGAGATCGCCAACGAGCCGTCAGGGGTCGGCTGGTCCCGGATCAAGTCGTACGCCGAGCAGATCATCCCGGTCGTCCGGGCGCAGGACTCCGACGCGGTGGTACTGGTGGGGACCCGCGCCTGGTCGTCCTTCGGGGTCTCCGAGGGGGCCGACGAGTCCGAGGTGGTCAAGAACCCGGTCCGGGCCTCGAACATCATGTACACGTTCCACTTCTACGCGGCCTCGCACCGCGATGAGTACCTGGCGGCCCTCGACCGGGCCTCCGACAGGCTGCCCGTCTTCGTGACCGAGTTCGGCACCCAGAACTACGAGGGCGAGGGCGCCAACGACTTCGCGATGTCGCAGAAGTACCTCGACCTCATGAAGCGCAAGAAGATCTCGTGGGCCAACTGGAACTACTCCGACGACCACCGCTCGGGCGCCGTCTTCAAGGACGGCGTGTGCGACACCGACGACACCTGGGCGGGCACCTCCGTCCTGAAGGAAGCGGGCGTCTGGATACGCGCCAGGCTCCGCGCCTGATCCGCGAGCCCCGTCCGGAGGGAAGGGAACCGAGGGTGTGTACTGGCGGTACACACCCTCGCGCCCGTGAGTCGCCGAACACGGTGCGGAGAGCGCCTCGTACAACAGGATCACCGAGGCCGCGGGCTTCCGAAGTCCGCGGCCTACCACTACTTCGACGGCCGGCAGGATCTGCTGCGCGCCGTGCTCGACGGAGTGCTCGGGCGGCTGCTCGACGCCCTCGGCCCCTGGACCGGCCACGCCGTCGCGCGATGCGGGCCTGCGGGGTCTGCGTGCGATTTCCTCCCCGATCCGCACATGGATTCCTTCGCGCCCGGAACACAAAAATCTGTCGTGGCTGGAGTAGACATTGGGGCGCGACGTGGTTATGGTTTCTCTCGTAGCCAGAGAGACCGCAAGGCCCGGCAGAGACGAACTGCCGGGCAGCAGTACCCGCAACAGCAGTACCCGCAGAACGGTGCGGCGGTGGAGTTCCGAAGCCAGAGAAGTCGCAGGACGGTGACGGGGCTGACCGCCGGACCGGGTGGCCCGCAGTAATCAGGGGCCGCCGCCGGCAGTACCGACAAGCAGTACCCGCAAGTGCAGTGCACAGCAGCGCAGTTGAGAGAGCAGTATCCCGGTGAAGGCGTCGGCTGCGGGCGCGCGCACCGGGTAGAAATCGCAGTGCATCACGTAGATCACAGAGGGAAGAACGGAGGAGCGGGCGCCATCGGGATCGCCCGGGCTCAGCCCGGGTACCGCAGGACATCGACAGTGAGGTGGTCTCCGGTCAAGCAACCGCGATCCCCGCGCCCCGGCCACAGCGGTCGGGCCAGCGGATACAGAGAGCCGGCACAGAGCATGAGCCGGCGGATGGTGTAGCAGTTCCTTCGGGGCCCGGGTGCCAGTTGGCACCCGGGCCCCTCCAGCGCGTTGACGGAGAGCCCATGACAGCAGACAACTCGTACGACCGACTCGATGACGACGACTACCCCGCCTATACCATGGGCCGGGCCGCCGAGATGATCGGCACCACGCAGGGATTCCTCCGCGCCCTCGGCGAAGCCCGCCTCATCTCCCCGCTGCGCTCGCCGGGCGGCCACCGCCGTTACTCCCGCTACCAGTTGCGCATCGCCGCCCGGGCCCGGGAACTCGTCGACCAGGGCACCCCCATCGAGGCGGCCTGCCGGATCATCATCCTTGAGGACCAGCTCGAAGAGGCGCAGCGGATCAACGCCCAGTACCGTCGCACCGCGGAGGCGGCGGGCCCGGCCGCCGCGGGCGCGGACGGCTGAGAACCCGCCGCCCCGTCCTCGCCAACCCCTCCACCCGCAGGGCGAGGTGGCCGGGAGATGTACCCCGGTGGCGATGCGGCGGAGCAGGGGCCGGCCACCGCCCGGGAATTCCGCCACCGCGGGCGTGCCTTCTCAGGCGCCGCCCGCCCGGTGGGCGCTGATGAGGTCCGCGTACCAGTGGCCGCTGGACTTGACGGTGCGTTGCTGGGTCGCGTAGTCGACGTGGATCAGGCCGAAGCGCTTGGCGTAGCCGTAACTCCACTCGAAGTTGTCCAGCAGGGACCACGCGTAGTAACCGGTCAGCGGGGCGCCCTTGCGCAGGGCGCGGGCGCAGGCCGCCAGATGCTGTTCCAGGTAGCGGATGCGTTCCGGGTCGTGGACCGTGCCATCGGGTCCGACGGTGTCGGGGAACGCCGACCCGTTCTCGGTGACGTACAGCTCGCGCACCCCGTAGTCGTCGGTGAGCCGCATCAGCAGGGTCTCCAGGCCGCCGGCGTCGATCTCCCAGTCCATGCCGGTGCGCGGTACGTCCGGCAGCCGGACCTCACGGGCATGGGGGACCGGCCCGGTGGGGTCGTTGGCGACCGTGGCGGGAAAGTAGTAGTTGACCCCGTGCCAGTCGAGCGGCGTCGAGATGATGTCCAAGTCGCCTTCCCGCATAGGGAGTTCGACCCCGTAGTGGGCTCGCATGTCGGCGGGGAAACCGCGGCCGTACACCGGGTCGAGCCACCAGCGGTTGAGGTGGCCGTCCATGCGCCGGGCCGCTTCGACGTCCTCCTGGCGGCTGCTCGCGGGCACGACGGGGGAGTGGTTGGTGACCAGGCCGATGCGTGCGCCGGGCGCGGCGGCGCGAACCGCCTGCGCGCTGAGGCCGTGGCCGAGCAGCAGATGGTACGAGGCGCGGACGGCGGCGGTGAGGTCGGTGAGCCCCGGTGCCATCCGGCCCTCCAGGTGCCCGATCCACGCGGAGCACAGGGGTTCGTTGAGGGTGGCCCACCGGGTCACGCGGTCGCCGAGCCGGGTGGCGACCACGCTCGCGTACGAGGCGAGGTGCTCGGCGGTCTCGCGGACCGTCCAGCCGCCGCGCTCCTGGAGGATCTGCGGCAGGTCCCAGTGGTAGAGGGTGACGGAGGGAGTGATCCCGGCGTCGAGCAGGCCGTCGACGAGCCGGTCGTAGAAGTCCAGGCCGGGGTCGTTGACGGGGCCGTCGCCGCCCGGCACCACCCGGGGCCAGGCGACGGACATCCGGTAGGTGTCGGTGCCCAGTTCCTTCATCAGGGCGATGTCCTCGCGCCACCGGTGGTAGTGGTCGCAGGCCACGTCGCCGGTGTCACCGTTGTCGATCTTTCCCGGGGTGCGGGAGAAGGTGTCCCAGATGGACGGGGAGCGGCCGTCCTCGGCGACTGCGCCCTCGATCTGGTAGGCGGCGGTGGAGGTTCCCCAGGAGAACCCCTTCGGGAAGGCGGCGAGATCAAACGAGTCGGACACAGGAAACCTTTCGGAGGAGCAGGGCAGGGTCGGGTAGCGGGGCAGGGGAGGGCAGAACGGGGTGGGGAGGGCGCGTCCGGGACAGCAGGGGACGCCGGGCGTGGTGCCGCACAGCGGTGCGGGCGGTGCAGGTGGTGCAGGCGGTGCAGGTGGTGCGCCGTGCCGCACGGGAGTGCGCGACGCCCAACGCCATGCAGCTGCGCCTACTTGACCGCGCCCGCGGTGAGTCCCGCGACCAGGTAGCGCTGGAGCAGCAGGAACCCGGCGACCACGGGCACGCTCACCACGAGGGACGCGGCCATGATCTGGTTCCAGTAGACATCGTTCAGGGTGGAGTAGCCCTGCAGACCGACCGCGAGGGTGCGGGTCGTCTCGTTGGTCATGACCGACGCGAAGAGGACCTCGCCCCACGCCGTCATGAACGCGTACACCGCGACGGCGACGATGCCGGGCCTCGCCGCGGGCACCACCACCCGCAGCAGCGCCCCGACCGGGCCGCAGCCGTCGACCTTGGCGGCCTCGTCCAGCTCCCGGGGCACCGAGTCGAAGTATCCGATGAGCATCCAGATCGAGAACGGCAGCGAGAACGTCAGATACGTGATGATCAGGCCGAGACGGGACCCGAAGAGGGGGATGCCGGTCACGTCGCCGATGTTGACGAAGATCAGGAACAGCGGGAGCAGGAAGAGGATGCCCGGGAACATCTGCGTGGAGAGCACGGTGACGGTGAAGACGCGCTTGCCACGGAAGGAGTACCGGCTCACCGCGTACGCCGAGAACACCGCGACGACCACGGAGAACACGGTCGCCGTCCCCGCCACGATCAGCGAGTTCACGAAGTAGTCGGCGAGCGGCACGGTCGACCAGATGTCGATGTACGGCCGGATGGTCAGACCCGAGGGAATCCACCGGAACTTCCCCGACACGTCCTCCAGCGGCTTCAGCGAACTGGTGACCATCACGAACACCGGCAGCACCACGAACGCGGTGAGCAGGGTCAGGAAGACCCTGCGGATCCACAGGAACGAGGGCGGCGCCGCCATGGGGGAGCGCGGGGTACGCGGGGAGCGCGGGACGCGCACGCTGCGCTCAGGCATCGCCGGCCTGCCTTCCTCGGGAGGTGAACAGCAGATAGGCCGACGTCACGGCCAGCAGGAACAGCAGCAGCAGGACCGACATCGCCGAGCCGAGGCCGAAGTTCCAGGTCTGGAAGGAGGACTGGTAGATGTGCAGTGAGATCAGGTTCGCCGACTCCGGCGCCGCGTTCCCGAACAGCACGAACGGCGTGTTGAAGTCGTTGAAGGTCCACAGGAACAGAACCAGGACCAGCACCTGGTTGACCGGGCGCAGCGACGGCAGGGTGATCCGGCGGATCTGCTGCGGGATGCCCGCGCCGTCCAGCGCGGCGGCCTCGTACAGGTCGCGCGGAATGTTCTGCAGGCCCGCGGTGACGATCAGGAAGGCGAAGGGCCAGCCCTTCCACACCGACACGACGAGCAGCGCGACGAAGCTGTTCTCGCCGATGAGCCAGAACGGCGGAGTGTCGGCGAGGCCCAGCTGGTCGTGCAGGACGTGGTTGATGAGCCCGTTGTCCCGCTGGAACATGAAGGACCAGGTGATGACGGCCGCGTACACGGGCAGTGCGTACGGGACGAGGAACAGCGTCCGCAGGATGCCACGCCCTCGGAAGCTCTCCTGGAGGAAGATCGCCGCGCTCACGCCGAGGACCCAGCACAGCGCCACCGACAGGGCGGTGAACAGGCACGTGGTGGCGAAGGACGAGAGCAGCGCCTGGCCGACCGGGGCGTCGAAGTCGAGGGCGACCCGGTAGTTCTCGAGTGCGGCCCAGGGGGAGTTGATCCAGTCGCGCAGGTAGAACTGCGTCAGTTCCTTGAAGCTGACGGCGATGCCGGTGGCCATCGGCACCAGGTGGACCAGGAGTTCCAGCAGCAGCGCGGGCAGCAGAAGCAGGTAGGGCAGGCCGATGCGGCGCAGCCGCCCGAAGCGGGGCGCACGCGGCGCCTGCGCTCCGGGGCGGTCCGTACGGGCCGTCCGCTCACCTGCTTCGGGGGAAGCGGTGGTGGTCATGGGATTTCCGCGCTCACTTCTTCGGCATCTGCTGCTGGGCCTTGTCGAGCTTGGCGCGCACCAGTTGGTCCGTCACCGGCCGTCCGGCGGCGGCCTCGGCGAAGAGCTCCTTGACCGCGGTGCCCACGACCGTCTCGAACTGGGACTCCTCGGGGACCTGCGGCAGCGCGGCGGCGCTGGTGGTCAGGGTCTCGCGGAGCGTCGCGATGCCGGGGCCATTGAAGGCCGGGTCCTGCTGGGCGGTCTTGACCGGCGGGATGGACCCGTACGCCTTGTTGAGGATCTTCTGCTCGCCATCACTTGACATGAATTCGACGAACTTCATGGCGCCTTCGGAGTTCTTGGTGTTCTTGAAGACCGCCAGGTTGATGCCGGCGACCATGGAGTTGGTCCCCTTGCCCTGTCCGGGGGCGCCGGACTGCACGGGCGCGGGAGCCACTCCCCACTCGTCCTCGGACATGCCCTTGGCCGCGAAGGTGGCGGCGGCGGTCTGCCACAGCACCATCGCCGTTTTGTCGGTGGCGAAGTCGCTCAGGGACTGGTTCTGCTCGTACTCGGCGTTGCCCCTGGGGACGATCTTGTGGGTGGCCATGAGGTCGACGTACTGCTTGACGGCGGCGACGGCGCCGTCCGAGGTGAAGTCCGCCTTGCCATCGGGGGTGAAGAAGTCCACGCCGTGCTGTTTGCCGAGGACGAAGACCTGGTGGATGTTGTTGGAGAGGTTCGAACCCTCCACGCCCAGACCGGCTTTGCCGTCCTTGGTGAGCTTCTTGCCGGTGGAGACGAGTTCGTCCCAGGTGGCCGGCGGCTTGCTGATGCCCGCCTCCTTGAACAGCTTCTTGTTGTAGTAGAGGGCGTACGCCATCGAGTACAGCGGGACCGCGGCCGGTGGCTTGCCCTCGGCGCCGGTCGAGCCGAGAGCCGACTCGACGAACTTGTCCTTGCCGCCGATCTTCTGGAAGGCCGCGTCGTCCCACGGCATCAGCGCGCCGCCGGCCTGGAGCGAGGCGCTCCAGGTGTTGCCGATGTTGAGCACGTCGGGGCCACGGCCGGTGGTCGAGGCGGTCATGATGCGGTTGAGCAGGTCGCTCCAGGGGACGACCTCCAGCTTGACCTTGATGCCCGTCTCCTTCTCGAACTTGTCGAGTTCGGGCTGGAGGACCTTCTTGTCGACCTCGATGCTGGCGCCCTGGTTGGAGGCCCAGTAGGTGAGGGTCTTGGGCTGCTCGTTGCTTCCGCCCGAGGTTCCCCCGCCGCAGGCGGCCGAGGTGAGTGCGAGGGACAGGACGAGGGCGCCTACGGATGCGGCTTTGTTTCTGCGCATGTCTCCAGGGCCTTTCGGAAAGAGGCTGGGCGCCGGTGGGCCAGTGGCGGGGGCCGTTCCGTGTTCGCTCCACTGGTCCACATGGCTTAATTTATGGCGTGAGTTAAACCTCAAGCGAAGGTCGCGTCAAGGGCTCTCGCAGAGGTATGTTTCCGTTACGAATTCGACACGCGGGGCGGCACATGGGGGACAGGGCGATGGCGAGCGGCGGGCGTACGGTACGTGACCTGCGGCGGGAGAACCGCACCGCGGTGCTTCAACGCCTGTATTTCGACGGCCCGTTGAGCCGTCACACGCTCGGCCCCGCGACCGGACTGAGCTCCGGCTCGGTCAGCAACGTGGTGGCCGAACTGGTCGCCGACGGCCTGCTGGAGGAGGCGGGCAGCGTCGATTCCGCGGGTGGCCGCCCCCGCACCCTGCTGCGCATCGCCCCCGGCAGCGGATACCTGATCGGCGTCGACATCGGTGAGACCCGCATCCGCATCGAGCTGTTCGACCTCACGCTCGCCGAACTCGCCCGGGTGGAATGCCCGTTGGAGGCCACCGGCGGGACGCGCACCGACCGGTACGACGTGAACGTGGTCGTCGCCCACCTCCGTGAGGGCATCACCGAGGTCCTGGCCGGGGGCGGCATCGATCCCGGCAGTCTGCTGGGCGTCGGCATCGGCGTCCCGGGCATCGTCGCCCACTCCGCCGAGGACGGGGCCGTCGTGCACGGCCAGACCATCGGCTGGGACGCCGTCCCCCTGGAACGCCTGCTGCGGGAATCCGCGCTGCTGCCCGACAGCGTCCCGTACCGCATCGACAACGGCGCCATGACCCTCGGCCAGGCGGAGATGTGGTTCGGTGCCGGTCGCGGCGCGCGCGACGCGGTCGTGGTGCTGTTCGGCTCGGGCGTCGGCGCCTGCGTCGTCACCGACGAGGCCACCCCGGGCCGCGCCCTGGAGTGGGGGCACTTGACGGTACGGGTCAGGGGCCGCCGCTGCCGGTGCGGCGCCCTGGGCTGCCTGGAGGCGTACGCGGGGGCGGAGGCGCTCCTGGAGCGCTGGGCGGAAGCGGGCGGCCGGCCGCCGGAGGGGGCCGACGAGGAGACGGCGCTCACCGCGATGCTCGCCGCCGCCTACCCGCCGCCGCACGAGGACGGCACCCCCGTCCCGGCCGACGCCACCGCCCTCTCCGTCCTGGAGGAGACCGCCGAATACCTGGGTGCCGGATTCGCCGACCTGATCAACCTCTTCCAGCCCGAGCGGATCCTCGTCGGAGGCTGGGCCGGCCTCCAGCTGGGCTCGCGGTTCCTGGACCTGGTACGCACCCACGCCACCTCGTACGCCCTGTCCTACCCGGCGGGCCGGGTGACCCTGGGCCTCGGCACGCTGGGCCCCGACGCCGTCACGGTCGGCGCGGCGATCCTCCCCCTCGCCGACTTCTTCGCCCGCGGCGGCCACCCGGCCCGTACCGAGCAGCAGGAACCGGAGCCCGCCTGGCACCGGACCGTGAGGGAACGCACGGCGCCCTGAGTGCGGCGGCGACGCCGCTCCCGTGCCCGCGAGAAGAGTGCGGCACCCGCGAGTCCCGCCGGCCGGCCGGGCGGCGGGTCCGGACGACGACGCACCGCGAGGCGGGCCCGACCAGCGTGTTCACCCGGACCGCGCCCGCGATCGGCAGCGCCGTCCTGCCCGCTGTGGCCCGGCGCGGGCCGCGCATGCGTTGACAAGCCCGGGGCCGCCTGGTCATCCTCTCGGAGAGCGCTCTCCCAGTGAGCGCTTCCGGAGGGGACAGATGACGGAAGAAGAGCTCGCCCGACTGCTCGACAAGCTGGACCTGCCCCAGAAGGTGCGCCTGCTGACCGGCGCGACCACCTGGCGCACCGCCGCCGAACCCGCCGTCGCGCTGCGGGGGATGACCATGTCCGACGGCCCGGCAGGGGTGCGGGGCGAAGCCTGGGACGAACGCGACACGTCCGTCCTGCTGCCCTCCGCCTCGGCACTCGGCGCGCTCTGGGACGAGGAACTCGTCGCACACCTCGGAGGGCTGCTGGCGGCCGAGGCCCGGCGCAAGCGCGTGGACATCGTGCTCGCGCCCACCCTCAACCTGCACCGCTCGCCGCTCGGCGGCCGGCACTTCGAGTGCTTCTCCGAGGACCCCGAACTCACCGGCCGCACCGGAGCCGCGCTGATCCGGGGCATCCAGGCGCACGGCGTCGCCGCGACAGCCAAACACTTCGCGGCCAACGACTCCGAGACCGACCGGCTGTCCGTCGACGTCCGCGTCGGGGAACGCGCCCTGCGCGAGGTCTACCTCGCCCCCTTCGAAGCCGCCGTACGGGCCGGCGTCTGGCTCGTGATGACCGGCTACAACGGCCTCAACGGCCGCACCATGACGGAGAACCCGCTGCTGGACGAACCCCTCAAGGGGGAGTGGGGCTTCGACGGAGCCGTCGTGTCCGACTGGGGCGCGCTCCGTTCCACCGTGGGCCCGGCGCTCGCCGGGCAGGACCTCGCCATGCCCGGCCCCGAAAGCCTCTGGGGGGACGCCCTGGTGCGCGCGGTACGGGACGGCGTCGTACCCGAGGGAGTGATCGACGACAAGGTGAGCCGCCTGCTGCGCCTCGCCGACCGGGTCGGAGCGCTGCACCCGACCCCGCGGGCCCTGCAGGACCGGGCCGGGCCCGCACCGCGCGCGGTGCGCGGGCTGCTGCGGCGTGCGGTCGCCGCGAGCACCGTCCTGCTGCGCAACGACGGCGTACTGCCGCTGGCACCCGCCCGACTGCGCACGCTCGCGGTGATCGGAACCCATGCCGTGCGGCCCCGCATCCAGGGCGGCGGCAGCGCCGGCGTCTACCCGCAGCACGTCACGACACCGCTCGACGGCATCCGCGCAGCCCTCGGGCCCGAGGTGCGCCTGCTGCACGCACCGGGACCCGCGTCCGCTTCCCCGCCGCCGCTGGACGTCCGCGAGTGCACCGACCCGCGGGACGGGCACCCCGGCGTCCTGCTGCGGGTGCTCGACGCGCGGGGCCGGGAGCTGTACGCCGGACACCGCTTCTCCGGACGGCAGTTGGAGCCACCGCAGCCGCCCGGCGCCCACACGGTGGAGATCAGCGCCCGGCTGCTGCCCGCGGCGGGCGGCGAGTGGACGTTCGGCGTCGGCGGATTCGGCCGGATGAGCCTGACGGTCGACGGCCGGGTCCTGGTCCGCGGACAGTTCCCGCGTGCCACCGACGATCCCGCCGTGGTGCACGTCAACCCGCCCTGCCAGTACGGGCGGACCGTCCTCGCCAGCGGGCACTCCGTGCACGTGGTGGCCCGCCGCGAACTCGCCCCGGACACCGGCCGGGCCACCCTGTTCACCGCCTCGCCGCCGCTGCCGGAGCCCGCCGCCGCGCTCGCGGAAGCGGCCGGGGCAGCGCGGTCCGCGGACGTCGCCGTGGTGGTGGTCGGCACCTCCGAGGACAGCGAGTCCGAGGGCCACGACCGGGCGGACCTCGCCCTCCCCGCCGCCCAGAACGCACTCGTGCGCGCGGTGACGGCCGCCAACCCGCGCACCGTGGTGGTCGTGAACGCCGGGGGTCCGGTCGAGATGCCGTGGCGCGAGGAGGCCGCGGCGGTGCTCCTGTCCTGGTTCCCCGGCCAGGAGGCGGGCTCCGGTCTCGCCGACGTGCTGTTCGGCCGCACCGAGCCCGGCGGCCGGCTGCCCACCACCTGGGGCGCCGCCCTCACCGACGTACCCGTCACCGCGACCCGGCCCGAGCACGGCGTACTGCGCTACGAGGAGGGCCTGCACGTCGGGTACCGCGCCTGGCTGCGCGCGGGCCGCGAACCCGCCTACTGGTTCGGCCACGGCCTCGGGTACACGACGTGGGCGTACGAGGCGATGACGGTGTCCGCCTGGCAGGGGGACGCGGCCGCCCGTGGGCGCGCGGCGGAGGCCGCGCCGGACGACGAGGCGTTCACCGCCTCCGTACGGCTGCGCAACACGGGACCGCGGGCGGGCCGGGAGGTGGTGCAGGTCTATCTGGCCCGGCCGGGATCGGCCGTCGAGCGCCCGGCGCGCTGGCTCGCCGGGTACGCCTGCGCCGAGGCGGAACCGGGTGCGGCGGTCACCGTGCCGGTACGTGTGCCGGTACGGGCACTGCGCCACTGGTCACCCGGGCACCACGGCTGGCGGACCGAAGGCGGCACCTACCGGGTGCTCGCCGGTCCGTCGGCCGGGAAGCTGCCCCTGACCGCCGAGGCGCACTGGGCCGGGACCGCGGACGTGAGCGGCTGAGCACGACCGGGAGAGCGCTCCCCTGTGCGCGACACGGCGCCGAGGGGCCGCCGGTAGGGTTACCGGCATGACCAGACAGGCGCCGACCCTTGAGGACGTCGCGCGGGAGGCAGGAGTCTCCCGCGCGACCGTGTCCCGGGTCGTCAACGGCATCCGCAACGTGGACCCGGCGATCCAGGCCGCGGTGCGCGGCGCGATCGAACGGACCGGCTACGCCCCGAACCGGGCCGCACGCTCCCTGGTGACCCGGCGCGCGGAGACCATCGCCCTGGTCGTCTCCGGCGCGGGCGACGACTCGGAGAGCGAACAGAACCTGTTCGCCGCCCGAGTGCTCGCCGACCCGTTCTTCGGACGGGTGGTCAGCGGGGTCGTCGGCTTCCTGCGCCCCCGGTCGATGTACCCGGTGCTGATGTTCGCCGAGACCGGTGCCGCACGCCGCGACGTGGTCGCGTACCTGCGGCAGGGCAGTGCGGACGGCGCGCTGATCTTCTCCACGCACGCGGGGGACCCGCTGCCGGCGATGCTCGCCGAGGAGAGCCTCCCCTGCGTGCTGTTCGGGCGTCCCGCGCTCCCCGCGCCGGTCAGTTACGTCGACCTCGCGCACCGGGACGGCGCGCGGCTGGCCGCGGAGCACCTGCTGGCGCGCGGCTGCCGGCGCGTCGCCACCATCACCGGGCCGCTGGACCTGCCGGCGGCGCAGGAGCGGCTGACCGGCTTCCAGGACACCATGGCGCGTCACGGTCATCCCTACGTACTGAGCGCCGAGGGCGGTTTCACCGCGGACAGCGGTGCGTCGGCGATGGCCGGTCTGCTCGCCGGACACGCCGACATCGACGGGGTCTTCGCGGCCAACGACCTGATGGCGCAGGGCGTCTGCCGGACCCTGCACGAGAGCGGCAGACGGGTGCCGGACGACGTGGCGGTGATCGGGTTCGACGACTCCAGCCCGGCGTACGACTGCCGGCCGCCGCTGACCACGGTCCGCCAGCCGATGGAGGAGATGGCCGCCGCGATGGCGCGTCTCCTCCAGGAGCAGATCGAGGGCGGCCGGACCCGCCCCACGTCCGTCATCTTCGACGCGGAACTCGTGGTCCGCGCATCGGCCTGACGCCCCGCCGCGTCCTTCTGCCCCGGCCGGTCACGTCCGGCCCCACGATGCCCGGTGCCCCTCCGGCCATGAGGAAGCCCGGCGCGTCCCGACGCGGGGAGGACGGGACGGGCCGGGCGATCGGAGGGCCGCCGGAGCGGCCCGGTCAGGGCAGTCGGTGGTCGGCGTTCAGGACCGTGCCGCGTTCGGGGCGGTAGAGGTCGAAGCCTCGGGTGTCGCACTGGAGGCCGCCGACGATGCAGTGGTCGACCATGGCCTTGAGGGTGCGGTCCTCCCACGCGTTGAAGAAGTCGTAGTGGAAGGAGTAGCCGCGGCCGCTGGCCAGGCGGACCTGGCTCATGTCGCCGTTGACCGGCCACGCCATCTTGAACTCGATCATCGGCAGGGCGACCGGGTGGGAGGTGGGGCACATGTTGTCGTTGGTACCGGGCTTGACGACCGGATACGCCATGTGGCTCTTGTGGTCGGGGGTGTCGAGGTACTTGCCGTCCCAGCAACTGGGCGCCTGCATACGCAGGTTGAGCTGCACGTCGGGCCGGCTCGGACAGCTCGCCGGGATGTCGGTGTTGAAGAAGCTGTCACCGCATTCCCAGCCTTCGACGAAGCCCTTGTGCGCACGGAACTGCTCGGCGCTCTGCATGGGGTCGCCGACGACGAACCGCAGGCCCTTCGGGAAGGGCCGCACACTGGTGTAGTCGGTGACACCTGCCTTGTAGTAGATGACCTGCGGGCCGGTGGGCAGGATCTTCTGATCGCCCTTGTAGAGCGAGGGCATCCAGTATGCGGAGGCGTCGGCCGGCGCCTTGCAGGTGGTGCTCTTGCCGGAGAGGCTCGCCGTCGTGCTGGCCGCGTTCGTCGTCGTGTTGCCCATGAACGTGTGGTCGTGGGACCTGCCGAACTGGCCCGGGTAGACGATCGGGTCGTCCGGGGCGGTGTGCGTGACCGAACAGCCGGCCTGGAACTCGTGGTGGTAGGCGGGCGGCGGGGTCCTGTCGGACGGCGTCACACCGGTGACCTGCGGGACCGCCGGGATGTAACCGTCCGCGTCGGCATCCTCGCTCGCGGCCCGGGTGGACGCGGCCATGGTGTGCCCGCTGTGCGTGGCGGCCGCGACGACGGCCGGGGTGCCGCTGTGGGTGTCGGCGGCGGAAGCCATGGTGCCGATGCCGAGGACACTGGCGATGAGCGCCGTGCCGACGAGAAGTGCGGGGAGCCGTTTGGGACTCGATCGCATGGGGATCTCCTGCCCATGGGGGGTGGTCTCGCGTGTCGGTGAAGGCGCCACGCGACTGGTGGGGTGGACGGGCCTTTCCGGTTCGTGCGGTGGTGCGGCGGTGCGGGGGTGGTGCAGGGGTGGCGGAGTGCTTCTGCAGGCCCCGCCACCCCCGGTCGTGGGATCCGGTGTCTCAGCTGTAGACGCCGAAGTCGTGCAGCGAGTAGCCCCAGCCGGTGCCCCGCGCGGTCAGGTGCAGCCGTACGTGCCGGGCGGTAGCGGCCACTTCGAGGGCGTCCACGTCACCGTTGCCGGTCGTGGTGGAGTACACCGAACGCCAGGTGGTGCCGTCGTCGGACACCTGCACCTCGTAGGACTTGGCGTACGCCGGGTCCCAGTGCAGTTGCAGCCGGCGGATGTCGGTGCGCGCGCCCAGGTCGACCTGGATCCACTGCGGGTCGCTCCAGTCGCTGGCCCAGCGGGTGGCCGTGTTGCCGTCGGTCGCGCGGCCCGGTGCGCAGGGGCAGTCGCCGTACTCCTTCTGGTACGAGGACGCGGTGGTCGGCTTGTTCAGGGCGACGTTGGTGCCCGCGACGGGCGGCGGGACGACCTTGACGGACTTCGTCTCGATACCGGCGTTGCCGCGGCCGTCCTCGGCCTGGACGTACACCTTCCACACACCCAGCTTCTCGGGTGCGGTGACGGCGAACGTCCCGTTGCCGGTGGACCGCCACTTGGCCTCCACCAGGCCCTTGTCACCGGTGGCGTAGTTTCCGCTCAGCAGGATCTTGTACGTGAGCGGATCCCCCTCGGGGTCGCGCACGTCGGCCCGTACGGTGAACTCGCGCCCGGCCGGGGCCGCCGAAGCGGGGGACACCGCCATGTTGGTGATCACCGGCGGCGTGTTGTCGCCGGCGGTGTTGCCGCCGTACGCCTTCTTCACCGCGTAGTACGAAAGCCGCTTCTTGTCGCCGGGGAGCAGGTTGAACCAGACGCCGCCGAAGTCGTACTCCGTGCCGTAGTGGAAGAGCGTCGCACCGAGCGCCACCCCGCGGTGACCGGTGACGCAGTCCCACGCCTTGGTGTACCCCTCGGCCTTCGCCACGTCGGTGGGCTCGTCGGGGACTCCGTTGACGTCGTCCGGCACCTCCCACTCACCGGCCGGACCGCCCTCGGTGATCAGGTACGGCTTGGTGTAGCCGCCCGCCACCCAGTCCTTCTGCACGTTGCAGATGTCGCCGTAGGAGTTCATCGAGTACAGGTCGAGGTCGGGGGCGTTGCGCTTGTAGTACGGCCACGCGCCGGTCCAGGCGTCGGTGGAGGTGACGGGGTGGTCCGGGTCGATGGTGTGGATCTTCTTGGCGACGTCGTTGACGAAGCTGGTGTAGGCGTTGCGCTGCGCCTCCAGTTCCGTGCCGCTGTAACAGTTCTGCAGGCCGAGGACGGACTCGTTGCCCACGTTCCACATCAGGGTGGCGGGATGGCTCTTGTAGGCGTCGACCCACTTGGCTATCTCGGTGAGCATGGTGTTCTTGTACGTCGTGTCCGTCACGTAGTTGGCGCAGCCGCCGCTGCCGGGGCCGCCGCCGGGCTGGAGCCAGAAGCCGTTGACGATGCGCAGCCCGTTGGCCTGCGCGCTGTCGAGCAACGGCTTCGTGGAGCCGTCGGTGCCCCAGGTGCGGATCGTGTTGACGCCCATGGACCGCACGTCGGGCAGGTACTTGGGGGCGTCCGCGACCGACGGTCCCCAGGTGAGGCCCTTGACGGTGTACGGCTGGCCGCCCACCTGCAGCTGCCAGGCGCCCTGCGAGCCGGTCACCTTGACCGCGCCGCCGGGAGGCGGGGTGGTGGTGTCGGTGTCGCCGTAGACCTGGAACTCCCACAGCGAGTACCCGTAGCCGCCGGCCCGCTCGGTGCCGAGCATGCGCACGTAACGGCCGGAGCCCGAGAGCGCGAGGTCGTCGGTGCCGCCGTCGCCCTGGGTGACGGTCTTCAGGGTCCGCCAGTCGGTGCCGTTGTCGGACGCCTGGATCGTGTACGCCTTGCCGTACGCGGCCTCCCAGGTCAGGACGGCACGGCTGAGATTCGCCTGCCGTCCCAGGTCGACCTGGATCCACTGCGGGTCACGCCATTCGCTGGCCCAGCGGGTTCCGGTCAGGTCGCCGTCGACGGCCGCCGAGGCGGTGAACCCGCCCTCCTGGGTCGAGGCGGTGGCGGGCCTGCCCTGGGAGAGCAGGGTGTCGGCGGCCGCGGCGCTCGGTGCGCCCACCAGCGTGAGGGACGACGCCATCACGGCGCCGACGGTGAGGAGAAGGGCCGCGGCGCGTGGGCGGCCGGTCATGACGGAAGGGGGTCTGAACACGTGGGCTCCTGGCAGAAATGGGGGAGAGAGGCGCCGGCATCCCGTAGCCGCGCCGGAGAGCGCTCTCCGAGAGTGGCGCGCCGTCGTGTGCCTGTCAACGCCTCGGACGTCAACTTCTGTACGGGCGGGCGGAGTCGGCCCCGCCCCGCATCCGGCTTCCGCAGGGCGCGCGAAGCCGCCGGGGTCCGGCTCCCGTCACCACGGGAGTAGGTCCGGACCCCGACGGCTCGGGGAGGCGTCACGCGACGGTCGCGTGACCACCGGTGGGGAAGCCGGCGCCGCACGGTGGGTGCTGCGGCGCGGGCTTCCGTGGTGCGGTCTCTACCGGGCGGCGGCGCCGCTCAGGGGAAGGAGACCACGGTCGACGGCACCGTCGAGGTACCCGCCGGGACGGTGGAGGCCCCGGTGTTGTTGATGACGTGGTTGTAGTGGCCCATGCCGCCGAGCGAGACCACCAGCAGGCTGTGGAACTTCACGCCCGGCTTGACCGGTGCCTTGAAGCCGTGGTCCTGACGGATGGTCGGGTCGACGTTGTAGTTGCAGTAGCTGCCCATCGCCCAGCCCTCGTGGACGTTGACCGAGTCGTCGACCCGGTAGGCCGCGTACCCCTTGGTGGCGCCGTTCTGGATGGCGGCCTGGTTGGGCGCGTCGTACGCCTTCTCGTTCTGGTAGAAGATCGTCCGGCCGCGCTCGCCGTACCACTCGACGTCGTACTTGTTGAAGTGCTCGACGAACAGGCCGGTGGCCAGTACGTCGTCGCCGTAGACCCGTACGCCGTAGTCGGCGCGGTTGGTCTCCCAGCCGACGCCGTCACCGTGGTCGGCGCGCCACACCCAGGTGTGGTCGATGATCACGTCGTCGCTGTGCACGGCGATGGAGGTGGTGGCCTTGCCGGCGTGCGCGCCGCCGATGCGGACGTAGACGTCCTGGACGGTGGTGGGGTTGGCGGCGTGGTCGGCGGAGGAGTTCTGCGCGCCGAGCTCCAGCAGGGTGGGGGAGTTGACCGTGCCGGCGTCGATCAGGAAGCCGGCCAGCCTGACGCCGTCGACGTCGGCGACCTTCATCGCGGTGACGCCGCCCTCGGGGATGATCGTGGCGAGGCCGAGGCCGAGCACGACGGTGTTCGCGCGGTTCACGTTGATGGTCTGGTCGACGCGGTAGACGCCGGGGGTGAAGAGCAGGTTCAGCCCCTGGGAGAGCGCCTGGTTGATGGTGGCCGCGGTCGCGCCGGGCTTGACCACGTAGAACTGGTCCAGTCCGAGCGACTGGCCCTGCGGGGTGCCGTTCCAGGAGACGCCGCGGGCGTTGTCCCGCTTCGCCGGGACGAAGACCTTGTAGGTGTTGCCGTCCAGGTACAGGAACGGCTTCTCACGGGAGATCGGTGTGTTCTGGAGGGTGGTGTACGGCGGGTCGGGGAAGCCGGTCGCCGGGGCGCCCTCCACGCCGGAGAAGGTCTGGTTCCACACGCCGTTGGACCAGCCGCCGATCGCGCTGTCGCGGGTGTACCACTGCTGCTGCGAGTAGTTGCCGACCTGACCGTCGACCTTGGAGTCGGCGATGTAGCCGCCGGAGGCCCAGCCGTAGCCGTTCGGCGCGAGGTTGAGGCCGCCCTTGACGTGCATGCGGCGGAACGAGGCCGCCTGGGAGACGGCCCAGCGGTTGGTGCCGCTGACCGGGTTGACCGCAAGGTTCTCGGCCGAACGCCAGAAGTTCTGCGTGGCGTTGCCGTTGAACCAGCCGGCGTCGACGGTCACGTCGCCGTTGATGGTGGTGTCGTCGGGCTTGAGGCCGAGACCGGAGATCGAGGTGTAGAAGCCGATCTGGGCGTTCAGGTTGTTGTAGGTGCCGGGCTTGAAGAGGAACTGGTGCCGTCCGCTGCCGAACTGCGCGGACTCCTGCTCCTTGAAGACCTGGTCCAGCTTGGCCTGGATGCCCGGGGTGGAGGGGTCGAAGACGTGCACGTTCGGGCCGAGGTCGCCGCCCGGAGTGACCGGGCCGGGGCCGGTGCCGCCGGCGGTGCCGTACACCTGGAACTCCCACAGCGAGTAGCCGTACCCGGTCGCGCGGACGGTCCCGGTCACGCGGACGTGCCGGGCGGTGCCGGAGACGTTCAGGGTCTCGGTGCCGCCCTGGCCGGTGGTGGTGGAGTGGGCGGTCGACCAGTTGGTGCCGTCGGTCGAGAACTCGACGCGGTACGCCTTCGCGTATGCCGCCTCCCAGCGGAGCACGACCTGACTCACCGCGGCAGGGGTACCCAGGTCGACCTGGATCCACTGGGGGTCCGCGGCGAGGCTCGACCAGCGCGTGCCGGGGTCGCCGTCGACCGCGGAGGCGGCCGGAGTGCCGTAGTGCTCCTGGCTGGACGCCGTGACGGGCTTGCCCTGCGAGAGGAGCACGGGGGCGGCGTGGGCGGAGCCGGTCGGAACGAACAGCAGAAGCGTGGAGACGAGCGCGGAGACGACCGCACCCGCCACCCCGCGGCGTACGGCCACCGCACGTCTGCGGGGCGGAGGAACGACGGATATGCCGACAGTACGCATGGGACGGATCTCCTTCGAGAGGGGGCGGGAGAGCGCTCTCCCGAATGAGGGATATCTGCTGCGGGGAGCGCGGGTCAAGGTGTGTGCAGCGACTTTCGGTATTTCCGGAGCGGTTTCCTCCACACGTGCTCGTCGCCCCGCCTCGACCGGGCGCGCGGTTCCGCCCGACTCGGCCATGGCAAACCGGCCGGTCCGCGCTGCCGGCGTGTGCGAGCCGGGGGATGGGGTCGCAGCCCGCTCGAACGACCCGACGACGGTTGAAGGTGGGCCTGCGCCGTGGGACGTGCCGGGGCCTCCGAGTGGCGCAAGTGCCGGCGCGCGCCTGCGCCCGGGATCTCGTGCCGCGACCGCGCGCCGTGGCCATACTGGGAGGGTGACGGACAGCGAGGGGCAAACGGACCTGCGCTTGCGGCAGGCCATCGTGGAGCTGTTGCAGCGGCGCGGTCCGGAGGCGTCGATCTGCCCCTCCGACGCAGCCAGGGCGGTGTACGGAGGTCAGGACGAGGGCTGGCGAGCCCTCATGGAGCCGGCCCGCCGCGCGGCCCGGCTGCTCGTCGCGGAAGGGGAAGTGGAGATCACCCAGGGCGGCCGCAGGGTGGAGCCGACCCAGGCCCGCGGCCCCATCCGCATCCGCAGGGCGAGGTGAGGTCGGTACGGGGAGCGCGGCGTCGGTAGTGCGGGGCTCGGTGACGTCGGCACGGGAAGCGTCGGAGGTGCGGCGCCGGAAATCGGGTCCCTGCCTGATGTCGCGCTTCCTGCGCCCGGCAGGGCCGACTGCCCGACGACACCGTGAAGAGGCTGCGGACCTGCACTCGTGTGCCCCCCCGGCTCCGTCCCCGGACGGCATGTCCGAGGGAACGACATGGCACGAAGCGGGGTGCACCCGCCTGCTCCGCTTGGTGCTCCCGCGCACCTCAGCACCGTCCGCCGCGGCCGACGAAAGTCACTCGCTCCCCGCGCCCCGAGGGACGAGACTTCCCGCCATGCCCCTTCACGAGAACGAGATCCCGGTCGACGAGACGCTGGTCCGGTCGCTGCTCGAAGCGCAGCGCCCCGAGTGGGCCGACCTGCCGTTGTCGCCCGCGGGGGCGGGCACGGACAACACCATGTACCGACTGGGCGACGACCTGCTCGTGCGCCTTCCACGGACCGCCGGCAACGGGCAGTCCGTACGGAAGGAACAGACGTGGCTGCCGCGCCTGGCGCCGTTCCTTCCGTATCCGGTCCCCGAGCCCGTCCACGCCGGTACGCCCACCGGGGCCTTTCCGGTGGGCTGGTCGGTCCACCGGTGGATCGAAGGTGCCGAGGCGGGTCCGGACACCGTGGCGGACTGGGCCACCTTCGGGGCGGATCTGGCGGTGTTCGTGCGGGAGCTGCACCGTGTCGACCTCATGGGGGCGACCCGCGCCGGCGGGCTCAGCTGGTACCGCGGCGGGAGCCTGGGGGAGTGCGACCAGTGGGTCGGCGAGAGTCTCGACGGCTGCCGCGGCTTGCTGGGCGACGAGCTCGACGTCGACGCCCTGCAACACATGTGGCGAGCCGCCCTCGCACTGCCGGAGGCCTCCGGGCCGCACGTGTGGCTGCACGGCGACCTCAAGCCGGCCAACCTCCTGGTCCGCGACGGCAGGCTGCACGCGGTCATCGACTTCGGAGGACTCTCCGTCGGTCTTCCCGACGCCGAGCACTCCACCGTCTGGGACCTGCCGGCCCAGGCACGACAGGCGTACTGGGACGCCCTGGGCCTCGACGACGCGACGTGGCTGCGCGCCCGCGCCTGGGCCGTGGCAGTCGCCGCCAGCGGCATCCCGTACTACTGGGACACCTTTCCCGCGTTCGTCACCGAGTGCCGGAACCGGCTACAGGCCATCCTCAGCCATCCCTCCCCGGCCTGACGGCGGACCGGTGCTCCCGGTCCGGCCGGTCCGGCCGGATGCTGCGGGCGGTCCCTCCACGACGGCAGGCCCCGTCGCTTCCGCCGACCCGTCGGGCGCGGGGCGCCGTCATACGGTCGCGGGCCTCTCCCCGTCCGGCGACCCGGGATCCTCCGCGGCTTCCTTCCCGCGTTCCTTCTCCCGCTGCCGGTCCAGGCGGGAGACCACCGGGCCCGAAGTGACGCCGTGCAGGACCACCGACACCAGGACGGTGAAGGTGACCACCGCCCACAGCTCCTCCTGCGGTACGGGGAACTCCGCCGCCCCCAGCGCGTATGCGAGGTAGTACAGCGAGCCGATGCCCCGGATGCCGTAGCTCGCCACCACCCAGCGCTCCCTGCCCCGCAGGCTGCCTCCGAGCAGTCCCGCCCAGCCGGCCAGCGGGCGGATCACGAGCAGGACAGCCAGTGCGGTGAGGGCGCCCCGCCAGGTCAGGGCGGCGAGCCCGCCCAGGGCGATGAAGGCGCCGAGCAGGAACAGCACGCCCGCGGTGAACAGGCGCTCGACCTGCTCCACGAAGTCGTGCAGCACGTTGTGGAACCCGTGGGCCCGCTCGGCCGCACGGATCGTGCAGGCGGTGGTGAACACGGCGAGGAATCCGTAGCCGCCGGCCAGTTCGGTCACTCCGTACGCCAGGAAGGTGGCGCCGACCGCGACGAAGCCCTCGCGGTGGTCGGACAGGCGCAGTATCGACGAGCGGGGCCGGAAGAACAGCCAGCCGAGGAGCCGGCCGACGAGGATGCCACCCAGTACGCCGACGACGCACTTGAACACCACGTCCTCGACCACCCAGCCGCCGACCCAGTCCGTCGACCAGCCGCTCCCCGCCGCGGCGGCCAGGGCCACGGCGGCGTACGTCAGGGGGAACGCCAGCCCGTCGTTGAGGCCGGCCTCGCTCGTGAGGGCGAACCGCACCTCGTCCTCGTCGTGTTCGTGCTCGGTCGGCTCTCCCACCCGCACCTCCGAGGCCAGCACCGGGTCGGTCGGCGCGAGGACGGCGCCGAGCAGCAGGGCGGCGGCCGGCGGCCAGTCCAGCAGCCACCACGCGACGAGCGTGGTGGCGATCACCGTCAGCGGCATCGTGAGCCCCAGCAGCCGCCAGGTGGAGCCCCAACGCCGCCGTCCGACAGGCCTGTTGAGTGCCAGCCCGGCGCCCATCAGCGCGATGATCACGCCGATCTCGGTGACGTGCTCGGTGAGCAGCCGGTCCTGGACCGGGTCGATCGCCGGGAGCGGCAGCGGCAGCAGGTATATGCAGAAGCCGCCCACCAGGAACACCAGGGGGAGCGACACCGGGCGCCCGGCCAGGGCCCGCGGGAGCACCGCCGCGAGCAGCGCTCCCGCGCCGGCACAGGCGAACAGCCCGTCACTGAGGGTCACTTGTGGTCCTTTCGTCAGCGGCCGGTCCCCGGATGCCACCGGACTCGGCTCCGGGCGGTCCGAGTCCCGTCGTGCGCGGCTCAGGGAGGCGCGGGGTCTCGTCCGGGTCCGCGACGGCACTTGACGTGCGTCGCGCACCCGCTGCCTCTTGTGCCCGCCGTCCGCGTGTTATCCCTGTGACCGGGCCCCGGCTTGCCGTTCCGGCCTGGTCGGAGCCTTGCGACGCCGACCGGGCCGGAGCTCGCACGGGGTCGTTCGGGGGCCGACCGGTGTCCTCGACATCCATGGGACGCATCGTGGCAGCGCACGGGCGGTGCGGCTCGTTCATCGGGTCCTGCGTCGGGGCGTGGCGTTCTGGGGTGCGGACGGGGCCGGAAGTGCGGTCCGCTCTGGTCGTCGGCCGTGCGACGAACGTCCAGCGCCACCGCCTCGCGGAACTGGCCCGACGGATGAACCCGGTCGCGCCCCGGTAGCCGCCGGTGTCGCCGATCACAGACGTACCCGGTGCCGTGCGGGGACCGTCCACGACTTCCGGGCTCGCCCGCCCACGCGTGCACGGCACCGGCACCCGGGCGCCCCGGCGTAGGAGTCCCCCGGCCCGCCCTCGCGTCCGGCCTCTTCCCGCACGCCCTGCCGCTTCGTCCGGTCGCGCGCCCGGGGCGATACTGGGCGTGTCAGTCTCCCCGTTGCCGGGCCGGACGTGGGCCGGCTCGGTGGGGACGCGTACTGGTCGTTGTCTGCGAGGGGGGCCGTTCATGACCACGGCGAAGGACCTGTTCATCATCGCCATGGACCCGGGGCCGGGGCAGTCCGTGGGCCAGGGCGACCTGTCGCTCGCCCTCGCGGGGGCCGAGCTGATCGATCTCATCGGTGCGGGGGCTGTCGCGGTGGACGGCGACCGTGTCGTTCCGGGCGAACCGTCGACGGCGGACGACCGGCTCCTGGCGGAGGCGGCGGCAGGTCTCGTCCGGCAGGCGCCGTACGAATTGATCGAGGACTGGCTGTGGCGTCGCGGACGTGACCTCTCGGCCGCCTACCAGGACGTCCTGGAGGAGGAGGGCGAGTTGGCGCAGGAGCGCAGCGGCCGGCGCTTTTTCGGCTCGGCCCGCGTGGAACCTGTCGACACGCCCGCGCGCCGACGGGCTTCCGAACGCCGGGACCGGCGGGAACCCGTACTGGTGGCGCTCGCCTCGGCGGTGGGTGTCGACGTCGAAGGGACCGGCGAGGAGCCCGGCGTCGAGAACGAGGCGGTGTCGACCGTGATCGCGGTCGTGCACGACGCGGTGACGGAGCTGGAAGCGGTGCGGCAGCGGCGGACCATCGAGAACGCGGCCTTCGCCAACATCTGGCGCGGACCCTGAGCCGGGCGCGGTCCCGCAGAGCACCGGACGGGCACTGCCGGCCTGTTCGCGCAGATGCACCGTAGGGAGCGCTCCGCGTTACGCCGTCGGGGAAGCGTCCTGCGGCGACGTGAGCGCTGATCTCGGCCGGGGTCGGATCGAGCGCGTGACCGACGTCGCGTGCGCCACGTGGAAGTGCGGTACCCCACCCCAGATGCCTCCCGGGTGCACGTCGCCGGGAGGCATCTGTATGGGGGGTGTGCTGGGCGCACTGCCTCGTACAACGCCCGACGGTCCGACTGGTCACGGGTGCCGCCGAGAAAGGATGACGACCGTCGGCAGCAGTTGGTGGTCGGCACGTGGACGCGAAGGGCGCGGCCGGGGCAGCTGCCCCGGCCCCGCCTCGCTCGTGTCGGGCGCGCGCCGACCGCGTGTCAGTGCTTGAAGGTGTCCTTGGCCTTCTCCTTGGACTCCCGGGCCTCGCCCCGTGCCTCCAGAGCGGCGCCCTTGGCAGCGGTGGTGTCCTTGCCGGCCGCGTGGGCCGTCTTCTTCACGGCCTTCCCGACAACCTGCTCGGCCTTGGCCTTTGCCTTTTCTCCGGCGCTCATGGCGATCCCTTCGTTGTTGGTACAAAGCTGCGTCTGCCCCTTGGCGCGCCCGGAAAACGGGCGGCGGCACGCCCGGCCCGCCGCCGGGCCGGGCGAGGAGGCGGGAGCGGGGGCGGGCCAGGAAATCGGCCGTTGTGGAGCGCGTACCGGACAAAAGTGACGCCGACCCGATCTGCCGCACCCGCGGCCGGGAAGGGACAACGGGTGCCTGACGTGCCGTCTGCACGGTCCCGGGAGGATGTATGGGCAAACAGGTGAAGTGCCGTTCGACCAGGACCGCCACCGGCAAACCGTGTCAGAACCCGGCGATGGTCGGATACTCGCGCTGCCAGTTGCACAGGGGCGAGTGGGCCCCCGTACAGCAGCCGAAGAGGAAGAAGCGCTGAGGCGTGGGGGCCGGGCCCGGGGGACGCCGCCCGGGTTTGCCGGCCCCGGGCCTTTCCGCGGATGACCTCGGCAAGCACGAGCGCAAGAAACCCCGATTGCTCCGCGACGCCCTCGTCCTCGCCGCGGTTACGCATGAGTTCTGCGTGACCGGACGGTGACAACTGTGACTGTTCGCCGTCCTCGCACCGTGACAGATTCGGTCCGTCAGCACGACCGGAGAGCGCGGCGAGGGCGAAGGAGAGCGCGTGAACAAGGGGTACGCCGTGTTCTGCGATGCGGACCGGCACTTCTACGACGCGCCGCACCGGATGAGCGCCGACGCCCATGGCGGCCGGAACGCCCTGTACGCCGCGGCCACCCGCCCGGTGCCCGAGGGCTGGCAGCGTCACCGGTCCGGGGACTGGCTCGCACTGCGGCCCGCGACGAGCCCGCTGCCCGCCCAGGGCTGGAAGATCCACGTGTCGGCCACCCTGGACAACGCGGAGTCGGTCCTGGAGCGGGTCGCGGAGTACTGCGTACCGCGTGGTGTCGCCTTCAAGTTCGTGCCGAGCCGGTACCTGCTGCACACCCGTAACGCCAAGTACGCGGACCGCAGCGCCAGCGGCAAGTTCGTCACGGTCTACCCGGCCGACGACGAGCAGTGCCGGACCGTGGCCACGGACCTCGACGCGCTCCTCGCGGGGGAGCCGGGCCCGTACATCCTGAGCGACCTGCGCTGGGGCCGGGGCCCGGTCCATCTGCGGTACGGCAGCTTCACCCGGCGGCACTGCTACGACGAGCGGGGCGAACTGTGTCCGGCACTGGAGAACGCGGAGGGCGTGCTCGTACCCGACGTACGCGGTCCGGTCTTCCGTACGCCGGAATGGGTCGAATTCCCGGAGTGGCTCAAGCCGCACCTTGAGGCGCGCGCCGAGGCGAACGTCGCGGACCTGCCGTACGTGTTCGAGAAGGCGCTGCACTTCTCCAACGGCGGCGGCGTGTACGCGGGAACGGACCGCAGGACCGGGGCCAAGGTCGTGCTCAAGGAGGCCAGGCCGTACGCGGGACTCGCGGCGGACGGCGCGGACGCGGTCGCCCGGCTCCGGCGCGAACAGGTCGCCCTGGAAAGGCTGTCGGGGCTCGGATGCACCCCCGAGGTGCTGGACTCCTTCGTCCTGGGCGAACACCACTTCCTGGTACTGGAGTTCGTCGAGGGAAAGCCGCTCAACTCCTTCTTCGCGCGCCGCCATCCGCTGATCGAGGCCGACCCGGGGCCCGAGCGGCTCGCCGAGTACACCGAGTGGGCGCTGCGCATCCACGCGCTGGTCACCGACGCGGTGGCCGCCGTCCACGCCCGTGGTGTGGTCTTCAACGACCTGCACCTGTTCAACATCATGGTGTCCGAGGACGAGTCGTCGGTGGTGCTGCTGGACTTCGAGGCCGCCGCGCCCGCCGCCGAGAACCGGCGGCAGACCGTCGCCAACCCGGCGTTCGTGGCACCGGCGGACCGGCGCGGCTTCGACGTCGACCGCTATGCGCTGGCGTGTCTGCGGCTCGCCCTTTTCATACCTCTGACCAGCCTGTTCGCGCTGGACCGCGGGAAGTCCGCACACCTGGCACAGATCGCGGCCCGGCAGTTCCCGGTGGCGGAGTCCTTCCTGCGGGAGGCGGTCGAGGAGATATGCCGCGACCCGCAGGCCACGCCGCCCGCGAGCGGGAACGGGCCGGATGCGGCGAAGGACACCGCCACGACGACGGTCACCGCCCCGGCGATCGCCACCGCCCCGGCGACGGAAGCCGCAGAACCGTATCTGCCCGTCGAGCCCGGCGACTGGCCGGCCAGCCGCGACTCCCTGGCGGGCGCGATCACGGCCTCCGCCACGCCCGGCCGTACGGACCGCCTCTTCCCCGGCGACATCGCCCAGTTCGCCACCGCCGGCGGCGGCCAGAGCTTTGGGTACGGCGCGGCCGGGGTGCTCTACGCCCTGACCGAGAGCGGGGCCGGGCGCTTCGCCGCGGGGGAGGAGTGGCTGCTCGCCCGCACCAAGGAACCGGACTCCGGCACCCCGCTGGGCTTCTACGACGGACTCGCGGGCATCGCCTGGACCCTGGAACGGCTCGGCCATCGCGCCCGCGCCCTGGAACTGGCCGAACTCGCCCTCGGCCAGCCGTGGGAAGCGCTCTCCCCCGACCTGCACAGCGGGCTCGCCGGACTCGGACTCGCCCTCGAAGGACTCGCGGCGGCGACCGGCGAACACACCCTGCACGACGCCGCGTTGCGCTGCGCCGACCTGCTCGTACGTCCCAACGGCGGCGCACCGGACGGCAGGGCGCCGCGCGCCGGGCTGCTGTACGGGGCGACCGGCAGCGCCCTGCTGTTCCTGCGGCTGTACGAGCGCACCGGTGACGCCGCGCTGCTCGACCACGCGACCGACGCGCTGCGCCGCGACCTCGACCGCTGTGTGCGCAGCGCGAGCGGCACCCTCCAGGTCGACGAGGGCTGGCGCACGATGCCCTACCTCGGCGCGGGCAGCGTCGGCATCGGCGCGGTGCTCGACGACCACCACGTCCACCGGCCCGACCACGACGGCCCCGAGGGCGACTTCGCCCGCGCCCGCCGTGACATCGTGAGCGCCGCGCAGGCCACCTTCTACGCGCAGCCCGGCCTGTTCCGGGGTGCGGCGGGAATGGTGCTCCACCTCAGCCGCACCACCACCGGCGGCCCCGGCACCGGGCCCGCCGACGTACGGCGCCAGATCGACACGCTCGCCTGGCACGCCGTACCCCACCAGGGGCGGCTCGCCTTCCCTGGCGAGCAGATGATGCGCCTGTCCATGGACCTCGCGACCGGCTCCGCCGGTTGCCTGCTGGCACTCGCCGCCGCCTCCGGTCTGCCGACCGTCGAGGACCGGCCCGCGCAGCTGCCCTTCCTGCCGCCCCTGCGGCGGCCCCAGAACCGGCCCGATACCTGGGCCGTACAGAAAGAAATCGTCCCCAGTGAAAGGAAATGTCATGAGCATTCTTGACCTCCAGTCGATGGAGACCCCGAAGGAAGAAGCGATCGGCGACGTCGAGTCGGGCAGCCGCGCGAGCCTGCTGCTCTGCGGCGACAGCAGCCTGAGCATCACCACCTGTAACTGACGTCGTCAGTCACAGGTGCGGGCCCCGGGCGAATTCCTCGCCCGGGGCCCGCACTGCGACATCACGCGCCCGGGGCGCGACCGCGCGGGCGCACGTCACTGCGCGAGGACACCAGGCGCGGGCACGAGGGAGGGACGCCGCCCATGAGGAACCCGGACCGCACACGCAAGCACCTGTCCTCCCCCGCGGACACGCTCCTGCTGGCCGTGGCCCGCCGCAACAAGGGCCGCGCCGCCGGGGTGTTCACGGCCTCCGCCCTGTCCGCCTGCGCGGCCGTCGCCCTGCCCGCCGTCGTCGGGCGCACCCTCGACCTGCTGCTCGCCCGGGATCCCGCGGCCCGGGGCTGGCTCGTGCTGTGCGCGGCCCTGGTGGCCGCCGAAATGCTGCTGGAGGCCCTCGAAGCCCTGTTCACCGGGACCGCCCAGGCCCGCTCCACGGCATGGCTGCGCACTCGGGCGGTGTCCCGGCTGCTGGGCTGTGCGCCGCGGGACGCCGCCCACTTCCCGCCGGGCGACACCGCCACCCGGCTGTCCGCGAACGCGACCGAGGCGGGTGCCGCCCCGGGAGCCGCCGCCGCCCTGGTCGCGGCGCTGATCGCCCCGGTGGGCGCACTCGTCGCGCTGGCGCTGGTGGATCCGTGGTGCGCGCTGGCGTTCGCGGCCGGGCTGCCGCTGCTGCTCCTGGTGCTGCGTGCCTTCGCCGTCGGGTCGTCCGACAGCGTCGCCCGCTACCAGCAGGTCCAGTCGACGCTCGCCTCGCTGCTGACCGAGGCGCTGGCCGGGGCACGCAGCATCGCAGCCGCCGGCACCGTGGAGCGCGATCGCGCCCGGATCCTGGCCCCGCTGCCCGAACTCGGCGTCCAGGGGCGCCGCATGTGGTCCGTGCACGGCCGTGCCGTGGCCCGCAGCGGGGTGCTGCTCCCTCTGCTGACGACCGTCGTGGTGCTGGTCGGCGGCCTCGGCGTGGTGTCGGGCCGTGTGAGCGTCGGCGAACTCCTGGCCGCCTCCCGGTACGCGGCGCTCGCCGCCGGCATCGGCGCGGTCGCCGGACTGCTCGGCACCCTGGTCCGCAGCCGCACCGCCGCCCGCCGGATGTCCGGCATCCTCACGCTGCCCGGACTGACGCACGGCGAGCGCGTCCTGCCGCCGGACGGCCCCGGCACACTGCAACTGCGCGGCGTCGACGTCGTTCAGGACGGAAAGCCCCTGCTCAAGGACGTGTCACTGACCCTCCCCGGGGGGACGACCACGGCCGTCGTCGGGCGCAGCGGGGCGGGCAAGTCGACCCTGGCGGCGGTCGCGGGGAGGCTGTGCGACCCGGACGCGGGAAGCGTCCTGCTGGACGGCGTACCGCTGCGCGAGCTGGGCGTCCGGCAGCTCCGAGACGAGGTGACATACGCGTTCGAACGGCCGGCGCTCTTCGGTGACACCCTCGCCGAAGCGCTTGCCTCGGGGGCCCGCACGGCCTCATCCGACGAGGTGCGCGCGGCGGCCCGCGCGGCCGGCGCGGACGACTTCGTACGGCTGCTGCCGCTGGGGTACGAAACCGCCCCCGGCGATGCCCCGCTCTCCGGCGGCGAGTTCCAACGGCTCGGCCTGGCACGGGCGTTCGCGCACGCGGGGCGCCTGCTGATACTCGACGACGCGACCTCCAGCCTGGACACGGCCACGGAACGCCGGGTCGAGGAGGCACTCGCCCGCGACGTCGGCCCCGGCACCCGGCTGTGCGTCGCGCACCGGCTCTCGTCGGCGGCGCGCGCGGACCAGGTCGTCTGGCTGGACGGCGGGCGGGTGCGCGCGGTCGGCCCGCACCGGGAACTGTGGGAACAGGACGCCTACCGGGAAGTCTTCGCGGTGGACGACGGGCCCGGGCCACGGAGGTCCGCCACGGCGCCGGGGGAGCGACGGTGAGGGCGCGGGGTGCGGCCCGGGGGCATCGCGCCCGGAACGGTGACGCCCCGGGGAACGGCCGCCGCGGTGGTGACGCGAGGGGCGGCGCCGGAAGGAGGGGCGCGCGGGTCGGTGCGGGGCGGCGCGGTGCCGATCGTGCCGAGTTGCGGCGGGACGGACGCAGGTTCTTCGCCCGGCGCAAGGGAGTGCTGGCACGGCTCGCCGCGTGGTCCCTGGTGGAGTCGGCGCAGACGTTCCTCGGCGGCTACTGCCTGGCGCAGGCCCTCGACCAGGGTTTTCTCGCGGGGCGGCCGGGGGCGGGTACGGCCTGGCTGTCGGTCGCCGCGCTCGCGATCCTCGCGGGCGGCCCGGTGGCGCGCGGCGTCTTCGCCCAACTCGCGCACCTGGTCGAGCCATTCAGGGACGCCCTGGTGCGCCGGGCGGTGGACCAGGCGCTGCGAAGCACGGTCACGGGCCGGTACGGCACGGCGACAGCGCGCCCGCGGGCTGCGACAGGTGCCCCTTCCGGCACAGCGCCCACCGGCACAGCGCCCACCGGCACAGCGCCCACCGGCACAGCGCCCACCGGCACAGCGCCCACCGGCACGGCTCCCACCGACACGACCCCCGTCTCCGAGAACACACCCGGCACGGCGGGCACAGCGACCACACCCGCCCTAGCCGCCCCGGCGGGTACGTCCGGGGTCGCCGTCTCGCGCCTCTCGCAGCAGAGCGAGATCGCCCGCGACAGTTTCGCGGGACTGGTCCTCACGGCGCGTTCGTTCGTGTTCACCGCGGTGGGCGCGCTCGCCGGGATGTTCGCGCTGGCACCGGAGCTGCTGCTGGTCACGACTCCTCCGCTGGTACTGGGACTGGGTCTGTTCCTGGCCACGCTGAGGCCGATGGCCGGGGCGCAGCGGGCAGCGCTGGACGCGGAGGAGGACTTCACCGACCGGGTCCGCGCGACGGCGGCCGGACTGCGTGACGCCGTCGCCTGCGGAGTGCAGCCGGAACTGGGCGCCCGGGTCGTACGGTCGGCGCAAGAGGCCGAGCGCGCGGCACGCGTGCTGGCGCGATGGGCCGGTGTGCGCGTCCTCGCCCTCGGCGTCGCAGGTCAACTCCCGCCCGTGCTCCTGCTGCTGGCTGTCCCGTGGCTACTGGACCGAGGGCTCACCGCAGGGGTGCTGACGGGCGCGCTCACCTACCTCGTACAGTCGCTGCTGCCCGCCCTGCACACGCTCATGACGGCACTGGGCGCGGCGGGAACCCGGCTGCTGGTCGTACTGGACCGGTTCGCGCGCCCGCCCGAGGACGGCGACGCGCCGAAGGACCCCGTGCCGGACCCGCGCCCTACTCCGCCGCTCACGCAAGAACCGCACGGCCTAGCACCTGGTCAGCGTCCAACTCCGCGCTCTGTGCCAGAACTTGCCGGCCCGGACTCCCGCGTCGCCATTCGCACCCCGGCCGCCGAGCTGCGTGCCGTCACCCTCGCGTACGGGCCCGGTGCGAGGCCCGTACTGGACGGGCTCAGCCTGACCGTCGGCCCCGACGAGCACCTGGCGGTGGTGGGTCCCAGCGGAGTCGGCAAGTCCACCCTCGCCAACGTCCTGGCGGGACTGCTCGTACCGGGCCGGGGATCGGTTCTCCTCGGCGGCCATCCGCTCCGCGGTCGTACGCCCGCCGAACTGGCCCGGTGGCGCGCGCTCGTTCCCCAGCAGGCGTACGTCTTCACCGCGTCCCTGCGCGACAACCTCACCCATCTGCGCCCCGGCACGACGGACGCCGAGCTCGCGGAGGTGGTCGAGGCGCTGCACCTCGGCCCGTTGACCGCGCGGCTCGGCGGCCTCGACGCCCCTCTCGTACCGGCGCAACTCTCCGAGGGGGAGGCCCAGTTGCTCACCCTCGCACGCGCCCATCTGTCGCCCGCGCCGCTGCTGGTACTGGACGAGGCGACCTGCCACCTGGACCAGGAGTGGGAAGGGCGCGCCGAACGGGCTCTGGCAGCCAGGCCCGGGGCGCTTGTCGTGGTGGCGCACAGGATGTCCTCCGCCCTGCGCGCCGACCGGGTCCTCGTGCTGGACGGCACCCGGGTGGACTGCGGGACCCACGCGGAGCTGCTGGAACGTTCCGCCCTCTACCGGGACCTGACGGGGCACTGGCAGGAGGAAGGAGCGCGGGAGGGCGCCGGGCCGGGTGCCGGGCCGGGTGCCGGGTGCGTCCGGTCACACCCAGCCCGCGCCGTGCGCGATGCGGATGGCGTCCACGCGATTGCGGGCGCCCGTCTTGCGGATGGCGGCCGCGAGGTAGTTGCGGACCGTCCCCGGGGACAGGTGCAGGGCGAGAGCGATCTCGCGGACCCCGGCCCCGGCCCCGGCGAGGGACAGCACGTTCAGCTCCCGCGGCGTCAACAGGATGTCGGTGGCGTGCAGCAGGTCGGCGGCCAGGGACCCGTCGACGTACCGTTCCCCGCGGGCGACGCTGCGGACCCCCTCCAGTAATCGTTGCGGCGACCCCTCCTTGTCGACGTAGCCGAGCGCTCCGGCCTCCAGGGCACGCCGCAGCACCCCCGGCCGGCGGGCGGCGACCAGGACCAGCAGCCCGGCACCCTTGGGCATCACGGGGCCGACGGTCCGGCCCACACCTGGCCGCCGGGCCACCACCGACGCCCGCCCCTCTCGCGGGTCTCCGCCCGGCCTCCTTCCCGCGCCCCTGGCTCTTCTCGCGGTCGGCACGCACGGAGCGGTGAACCGGGGTGGCAGCTTCTCCGCGTCCGTCACCCAGACCTCCGCCCAGCCCGGGTCCTGCGTGCAGGGGTCCGTGACTCCGCAGGAGACGTCGAGATCCTCCTCCTCGCGCAGCAGGGACGCCAGGGCCGAGCTGAACAGCCCTGCCGCTTGGTCGACTTGGACGCGTATCACACTGCGCTCCTTCATCCGGCAGCCGGAGGGATCCGGCGGGACACTGCCACACCAGTTCCCACGCCGCGCAGGACCCAACGTACTGATGTCCACCCCGTGAAGCACAGGGGGCACATGATCCGTCGCTGTGCGCCACCGTGCGCCCCGGACAGGTGTGCGGGTCCATGGAGCGCGTGGCTCCGCACTCGCGCATCCCGTCCCCCTGTTTCCCCAGCTGTCCGGACCCCCGCCGCGAGAGGGCGGAAGCCGAGGCCACCGAATGCGCCCGCACGCCCGGTGAAGTGCTGCCGCGTTTCCTGTCGAACATCTTGACAACAGCAATGGTCTGGACCAGCTTGTACCTCCAACGGTGGCCACCGCATCCCCGCACCTCCCCCACACCTCTCCCCGGAGGAAGCAAGTGGACCGCCAACGCCTGCCCGCACGACGCCGTTCGGCCTTCGCCGCCGGCCTGACCGCAGCCGCCCTGGCCGCCGTCGGCCTGGCCACCGCTCCCGCCGCCCAGGCAGCCGACCTCAACGTCGCCAAGAACGCCGGATTCGAATCGGGCCTCGCCAACTGGACCTGCACGGCCGGGACTTCCGTCACCACCCCGGTGCACGGCGGCACCGCGGCCCTCAAGGCCACCCCGGCCGGCCAGGACCACGCACGCTGCTCACAGACCGTCGCCGTCAAGCCCGGCGCGACCTACAGCCTGTCCGCCTGGACCCAGGGCGGATACGCCTACCTCGGTGCGAGCGGCACCGGCACCACAGACGTGTCGACCTGGTCACCGGGATCGACCGCCTGGAAGCAGCTGACCACCACCTTCAAGGCCGGCCCGAACACCAAGTCCGTCACCGTCTACACCCACGGCTGGTACGGACAGGCGGCGTACTACGTCGACGACGTCTCCGTCTTCGGCCCCGACGGCGGCGGCGGCACCGACCCGGAGCCCGGCATCCCGGCCGCCCCCACCGGGCTGACCGTCGGCTCGCCCACCCCCTCCTCCCTCACCCTGTCCTGGTCCGGCGCCGCGGGCGCCACCTCGTACCACGTCTACCGCGGCGCCGCCAAGGTGCAGACGGTGAGCGGCACTTCAACGACGGTCACCGGACTGACCGCCGACACCGCGTACGACTTCCAGGTCTCCGCGGTGAACGCCGCGGGCGAGTCCGCCAAGTCGGCCGTGGCCAGCGGACGTACCGCCAAGGGCGGCACCAGCCCGAACCCCCGCGTGCCCAGGCACGCCCTCACCGGGTACTGGCAGAACTTCGACAACGGCGCCGCCGTGCAGAAGCTGCGTGACGTGCAGGCCCAGTACGACATCATCGCCGTCTCCTTCGCGGACTCCACGGCCACCCCGGGCCAGATCGTCTTCAACCTCGACCCGGCGGTGGGCTACGCCAGTGTCGCCGACTTCAAGGCGGACATCGCCGCGAAGAAGGCGGCCGGCAAGTCGGTGATCATCTCGGTGGGCGGCGAGAAGGGCAACGTCACCATCAACAGTGACGCCTCCGCGACCGCCTTCGCCAACAGCACCCACCAGTTGATGCAGGAGTACGGCTTCAACGGCGTCGACATCGACCTCGAACACGGCATCAATTCGACCTACCTGACGAAGGCGCTGCGGCAGCTGTCCGCCAAGGCGGGCCCGGACATGGTCCTCACCATGGCCCCGCAGACCATCGACATGCAGTCCACCGGCACGGAGTACTTCAAGACGGCCCTCGCCGTGAAGGACATCCTGACGGTCGTCAACATGCAGTACTACAACAGCGGTTCCATGCTGGGCTGCGACGGAAAGGTGTACAGCCAGGGCTCGGTGGACTTCCTCACCGCCCTCGCCTGCATACAGCTCGAAGGCGGCCTCGACGCCTCGCAGGTCGGCCTCGGAGTTCCCGCCTCGACCCGCGGCGCGGGCAGCGGCTACGTCTCCCCGGCGATCGTCAACAACGCCCTGGACTGCCTCACCAGGGGCACGGGCTGCGGCGCCTTCAAGCCGGCGAAGACGTACCCGGCCCTGCGCGGCGCGATGACCTGGTCGACCAACTGGGACGCCACCGCGGGCAACGTCTGGTCGAACGCGGTCGGCCCGCACGTGCACGGCCTGCCGTAGGCACCCGTACGACACGGCCGGACCGTTTCCGTTCGGCCGAAGGGTGCCTTGTTGCGCGGGAGTCGGCGTGCCGCGCCGACTCCCGCACGCGGTGGGCGCTCCCTGGGGGTGTGAACGAAACAGTGAACGACGCCGCCACCCCGAGCGATGCGGGCCTCAGCCGCCGCACCTTCACCGCCGTGACCGGTGCGACCGTGCTCGCCGCCGGGACGGCGTCGGCGGGACCCGCGAACGCCACGGCCCCGGCCACGCCGCACGCATCACCGCCCCTCGCCCCCGCGGCCCCCGACTGGGAGCGCTGCCTGGCAGTGGCCCGGCAGGTGCTGGTGCTCGCCGCCGACGGCACCGACCTCAAGCGCAGGTACCTGGAGGTCCTGATCGACAACGGACTGCCGCGGAGCCGGACCCGCCCCAAGGACGTTCTGGTCGTCGGGGCGGGACCGGCCGGCCTGGCGGCGGCGATGCTGCTGCGGCGGGCCGGACACCGGGTGACGGTGCTGGAGGCCAACGGCAACCGGGTCGGCGGCAGGATCAAAACCTTCCGTACCCTGCCCGGCGAGGCCCCGCCCTTCACCGACCCGGCGCAGTACGCGGAAGCCGGCGCGATGCGCATTCCCGAGACGCACCCGCTCGTCCTTGCCCTCATCGACGAACTGGGCATCGCCAGGAGGCCGTTCCACTACCTCGACGCCGTGGACGGCACCGGGAATCCGCTGGCCGCACCGCCGGCGGTGGTGCACCGTTCGCCCGACGGCAGCCAGTGGCGGCGCGGCCCCGAGCGGACCGACTTCGCCATGCCCGAGCCCGCCCACCGCACCTGGATCAAGGTGAACGGCCTGCGGGTGCGGCGCGCCGACTACCTGCGCGCGCCCGCAAGGGTGAACGCGTCCTTCGGGGTGCCGGGGAAGTACCGCCACGTCACCGCGGGGAAGATCCTCGGGGATCTCCTCGATCCGGTCCGCGACGAGTTCAGCGTCCGGGGCCCGGACGGCACCCGCACCAACAAGCCGCAGCGCGAACTGGTCGAGGGCTGGGCGAGGGTCGTGCAGCGGTTCGGGAACCAGTCCATGTACCAGTTCCTGACCCAGCACGCCGGACTCGACGACCGTACCGTCGACCTGATCGGCACCCTGGAGAACCTCACCTCGCGGCTGCCGCTGTCGTTCCTGCACAGCTTCATCGGCTCCTCCCTGATCCGGCCCGGCATGACGTTCTGGGAACTGCCCGGCGGCACGGCCGAGCTGCCCGACGCCATGCTGAGGGAACTCGGCGGCGACGTGGTCCGGATGAACCGCCGCGTCACCCGCATCGAGTACTGGAACGGGGGCCGGGACTCCGCCGTGCACACGCACACCGGCCCGCGCGGACCGAAGGTGTGGGTGGACACCGTCTCCGAGGGCCGCGGCCCGGACGGCAGGGCCGAACGGGAGCAGTTCACCGCGGACGCCGCCATCATCACGGTGCCCTTCTCCGGCCTCCGCCAGGTGCAGTTCACCCCGCAGTTGTCGTACCCCAAGCGTCGTGCCGTCATGGAGATGCACTACGACGCCGCCACCAAGGTGCTGCTCGAGTTCAGCCGCCGTTGGTGGGAGTTCAGCGAGGACGACTGGAAGCGGGAGCTGGAGGCCGTCCGCCCCGGCACGTACGACGCCTACCTCAAGCACCGGCTGCCCGACGACGGCAGGATGCTCGGCGCCCACCCCTCCGTTCCGGACGGCCGCATCCCGCCGGCCATGCGTGTGCAGTACGCCGCACACGGCTGGGAGACCCGAGAGGTCAGCGAGGCCACCGGGGCAACCGGCGGCGGTTCCGTCAGCGACAACTCCAACCGGTTCATGTTCCACCCCTCGCACCGGATCGAGGGCAGCGAGGGCGGCGTGGTCCTCGCCTCCTACAGCTGGGCGGACGACGCCCTGCGCTGGGACTCCTACGACGACAACGAGCGCTACCCGATGGCGCTGCGCGGCCTCCAGGAGGTGTACGGGCGGCGCATCGAGGTCTTCTTCACCGGCAGCGGCCGCACCCAGAGCTGGATGCGGGACCCCTACGCCTACGGCGAAGCGGCGGTTCTGACCCCGGGCCAGCACCTGGAGCTCATGCCGGACGTCCCCGCAGCCGAGGGCCCGCTGCACTTCGCGGGCTGCCACACCTCCGTCAAACCCGCGTGGATCGAGGGTGCCCTGGAGTCCGCCGTCCGTACGGCACTCGAAGTCCATCTCCAGCGCTGAGAACCCGCCGCGGGGCGGCCGGGAGAAGGAGGAGCCGCTCTTGCTGCGGAGTCTGCACTACAGGTTCGACAACGTCATGGCGCGTGGCACCCCCGCCCTGATCGGTCTCCTGGCCGCCGCGTGCTGCCTGTTCACCCTGCTCAACGGAGCACTCCTGCTGCTGCTGGCCCCGGAGGCCCTCCACCACCGGAGCGTGGGCTCCTCCCTCTGGTCGGGCTTTCTGCGTGTGCTGAGCCCGACACACCTGGCGCGGGACCGGGGGCCGGCGCCGTTCCTGGCGTCGGCCGTGGTCATGGCCTTCGGCGGCATCCTGCTGATGAGCACCCTCATTCCGGTGATCAGCGCGGGACTGCAGAACCAGTTGGCACGGCTGCGGCAGGGCAGGTCGCCGGTGGTCGAGACGGGGCACGTCGTCCTGCTCGGCTGGTCGTCACAGGTGCACGTGATCGTCGCGGAACTGGTGGAGGCCAACCGGAGCAGGCGGCGCGCCTGCGTGGTCGTCCTGGCCGAGAAGGACCGCACCGAGATGGAGACCGAGATCCGGGAACGGGCCGGCGACCTGGCGAGCACCAGGGTCGTCTGCCGGACCGGAGACCCGGCGGACGTCCTCGATCTCGCGCTGGTGTGCCCCGAGCGTGCCCGGTCGGTGATCGTGGTGGCCCCCGAGGAGGACCGGCCCGACTTCGCAGTCATCAAGTCCCTGCTCGCCGTCTCCCGCACCCGGCGCGGGGACGGGCCCGGGCCCAGCATCGTGGCCGGGATCAAGGACAAGGAAAACCTGCCCGCGGCACGGCTGGCGGGCGGCGCGAACTGCCGCCTCGTCAGCGTCCAGGGCTTCATCGCCCGGCTGCTGGTGCAGACGAGCCTGCACACCGGGCTCTCCTCCGTCTACACCGAACTCCTCGAATTCGCGGGCGACGAGATCTACATCCGGCCGCAGCCCGAACTGGTGGGCCGGACCTTCGCGGACGCCCAGCTCGCCTACCGGACCTCCAGTGCCATCGGACTGCTGGAGGGCGACGGCCGCATCGTGCTCAACCCGCCCGGCGGGACCCGGATCGGAGCCGCTCACCAGATCGTCGTCATCAGCGAGGACGACAGCACCGTCGAGACGGCCCAGGCCCCCGCCCTGCCCGCCTCGGCGCCCCTGCGGACGCCGGCCGGGGCGGTGCGCAGGGGCCGGGCGGTGCTGATCCTGGGCAGCAACCAGAGGCTTCCCGACGTCGTCGGACAGCTCCGCGCCCATCTGCCCGTCGGCTCCCGCATCGACGTGGTCGCCGACCGGGGCCGGGACCTTTCCCCCGCGCACGAAGACGGCGGCCTCCCGTACGCGGCCGAAGCCCTGGGCCTCGGGCACAGCGACGCGGCGGACGACACGGACGATCCCACGACGGTGAGCTTCCGCCGGGCGGACGTCACCCGCAGGGACGTCCTCGAAGCCCTCGGGCTGGAGAGCTACGACCACGTTCTGGTCATCAGCCCCGACGACTGCGACCCGCACCGCGCCGACGCCCGCACCCTGACCGTCCTACTGAACCTGCGGGACCTCTCCGAACTGCACACCCACACCTACTCGGTGGTCACGGAAATGGCCTACGACCGACACCGGGCCCTCGCCCAGGCCGCGAAACCCGACGACTTCGTGGTGAGCGGCAACCTGCTGAGTTTGCGGCTCGCCCAGGTCTCCGAGAACCCCCGGGTGGACGTGATCTTCGAGGAGCTGTTCTCGCCGGAGGGGTGCCGGATCGCGCTGCAAGCGGCCGGTGACTACGTCCCGTTGGGGGAGGTGACCGACTTCTACGCCGTCGTCGACGCGGCCCGGCGCCGGGGCGAGACCGCCATCGGGCACCGCATCCACGCACGGGCCCACCTGGCGCCCCGGTACGGGAACATCCTCAACCCGGACAAGACGGAGCGCGTCAGTTACGAAGACCTGGACCGGATCATCGTGCTGACCGGCTGACCGGCTGACCGGCTGACCGGTCGGCACCGCGGATCCGAACGCAGCAGGAGGGTCATGCCGGCCATCGAAGCCCCTCGCACGCCGTCGCAGCAGGTCCCGGCGTGGCCGGAAATCCTCCGGTGACAGTCGCAGTTCGCACCCGCCAACTCTTCTACAGTGCTGTAGATTTTTGATCCGGGAACACCTGCTGCCGGGGTGTGCGCGCATCCCGGCACCGACGAAGGGAAACGACATGGGCGTGAGCCTCGCCAAGGGCGGCAACGTATCGCTGAGCAAGGAGGCCCCGGGGCTGACCGCCGTCGTGGTGGGTCTGGGGTGGGACGTACGGACCACCACGGGCACCGACTACGACCTGGACGCCAGCGCACTGCTCGTCGACGAGGCGGGGAAAGTGCTGTCCAACGAGCACTTCGTGTTCTTCAACAACCTGAAGAGCCCGGACGGTTCGGTCGAGCACACCGGTGACAACCTCACCGGTGAGGGCGAGGGCGACGACGAATCGATCAAGGTCGACCTGGCCTCCGTGCCCGCCCAGGTGTCGCGGATCGTCTTCCCGGTCTCCATCCACGACGCCGAGTCCCGCGGGCACAGCTTCGGCCAGGTCCGAGGCGCGTTCATCCGCGTCGTCAACCAGGCCGGCGGCGCGGAGATCGCCCGGTACGACCTGAGCGAGGACGCCGCCACGGAGACCGCCATGGTCTTCGGCGAGCTGTACCGCAACGGCGCGGAGTGGAAGTTCCGCGCGGTCGGACAGGGCTACGCGAGCGGACTGGCCGGCATCGCCTCGGACTTCGGCGTCGAGGTCTGATTGCGCTGCGCCGGCGGGTGCGGGCGGTGCGCCCGCACCCGGGCCATGCGGCCGGACACGTAGCCGACGGGTTCCGCCCCGTTGCCGACCGGACGTCCGTCCGTACCCCCCCGCACCACCCGCACGCCACAAGAAGGAGACACCGCGTGTCCGTGAACCTGACCAAGGGCCAGCAGATCAGCCTGAGCAAGTCCGACGGCGGCGCACTCACCGTCGTGCGCATGGGCCTGGGCTGGAAGGCCGCTCCTCGCAAGGGTTTCCTCGCCAAGCTGACCGCCCGCGAGATCGATCTGGACGCCTCGGCGGTCCTGTTCGCCGACAAGCAGCCCGTGGACGTGGTCTTCTTCCAGCACCTCGTCAGTGACGACGGCTCCGTCACCCACACCGGGGACAACCGCGTGGGCGGCGCGGGACAGGGCGGCGACGACGAGTCCATCGTGGTCGACCTCTCCCGGGTTCCCGTCCACGTCGACCAGATCGTCTTCACCGTGAACTCCTTCACGGGACAGACCTTCGAGGAGGTCGACAACGCCTTCTGCCGGCTCCTGGACGAGACGAACGGCCAGGAACTCGCCCGTTACACCCTCACCGGCGGCGGGCGTCACACCGCGCAGGTCATGGCCAAGGTGGTCCGGCAGGGAACGGGCTGGCAGATGGCGGCCCTCGGCTCGCCGGCCGACGGCCGCACGTTCCAGGACCTGATGCCCGCCATCGCCTCGCACCTGTAGGCGGACCAAGGAACCCCCGCGCGCTGTGTGTGAGTTGCGGGAACGCCGGTCGACGGGACCGGCGTTCCCGCAACCACTCCCCCCCGGGTCGTCGGGGGTACGGCGGCCACGTACCTCCCGGGTCCGAACACGCCCGGCCGGCCGGGAAGCGCGGGCGCGGAAGACGGTGACCGGTGCCACGGCGAACCCCGGCCGGTATTCACCTCGGCCAACCACCGCCTGTCCGGGGGAAAACGGCTTAAGTTGGGGGCTGATCATTCAAGACGCGCCGCAGGAGGCCCCCGTGTCCGACCGTAATCCCCCTGTTGTCTCGGCCGCCGAACTGAACGAGCGGATCGATACGGCCACACCGCACTCCGCACGCTTCTGGAACTACTTCGTGGGCGGCAAGGACAACTACGAAGTGGACCGCGAACTCGGCGACCACATCAGGGAGATCTTCCCCGGCCTGGCCGACGTGGCGCGCACGAGCCGCCAGTTCCTGGGCCGTACGATCCGCCACCTCGCGGAGAACGAGGGCATCCGCCAGTTCCTGGACATAGGCACCGGGCTGCCGACCGCCGACAACACCCACCAGGTCGCCCAGCGGGCCGCACCGGACTCGAAGATCGTGTACGTGGACAACGATCCACTGGTGCTCGCGCACGCCCGTGCTCTGCTCACGAGCACGCCGGAGGGAGAGACCGCCTACATCGACGCCAACCTGTACGAGCCCGAGGCAATTCTCAAGGCGGCGGCGGAGACGCTTGACTTCTCGCGGCCGGTGGCCCTCGTCATCCTCAACACGCTCGGCCATGTCGCCGACCACGGCCAGGCGCGCACGCTGGTGTCCCGGCTGATGGCCGGTCTGCCGTCGGGCAGCCACCTGGTGATCAGCGACAGCACCTCGACCAGTCCGGGCATGATCGCGGCGTCGGAGGCCTACAACAAGAGCGGCGCGGTGCCCTACCACGTACGCACGGTCGAGGAGATCTCGAACTTCTTCGACGGGCTGGACCTCGTCGAGCCCGGCATCGTCGAGGTCACGCGCTGGCGTCCGGACTCCGACGACCCGTCCGGCGCCCCGGTGGCCGTCGACGCCTACGGCGGGGTGGGCCGCAAGCCGTAGCCCGGCCGGCGGAGCGGCCCGCACGCCGCTCCGCCTCCGGAGAAGCCGCCGGCTCAGGCCGCCTGTTGCGGGTGTGCCCGGCGGCCGTGCACGAAGAGGTGGGGCTCGGGGCCGGCGCCGGGGTGCGCGGGTGTGTACAGAAGGCTCTCCTGGTGGGTCACGGTCAGCCCCGCCTCCCGTACCGCGGCGGCGAAGTCCTCGGCGGCGAAGCTCGTCACCCGTACGTCCCGGCCCATGAAGACGCCCGGAACGTCCTCGACGTCCAGGGGCACCGTCGCCAGCGCGCAGAGCCCGCCCGGTCGCAGGGCCCGGGTGAGCTGGCGGAGGAGGGCGGACTGTTCGTCGCGTGACATCTGGAGCAGCGAGAAGTAGACGCAGACGGCGTCGAACGAGGCTTCCCGCAAGGGCATTTCGTGGATGTCCGCGTGCCGGAACTCCGCCTCGGGCACCTGCCGCCGCGCGAGATCGACCATGACGGCAGAGACGTCGACGCCCAGTACGTGGTGTCCGGCCGCGGCCAGGGTGGCCGCGGTGGGCCTCCCCGTGCCGCTGCCCACGTCGAGAATCCGGCTGCCGGGGGCCAGGGCGTCCAGCAGTCGGCGCAGGGATTCGTGGTGCGCGGCGGAGCCGCCGAAGGCGCGCTCGTACTCGGCGCCCAGGGCGTCGAAGACGGCCGCCGCCCGGTGCGTGTGCCCGTCGTCCATGGCGTGCGTCCCCTCGTCGTGCTCCTCCGGCCGCCCGGTGCGCCGCGGACCTGCCCGGCGTCGTCACGGATGCGCCGCCGGGCCCGTCGCGCCCTGCGTCCGCGCATCGTTCCATGGCTGCTGCCGGTCCACAACGCCGCCGTCCCGCACCGCACTTCGCGCGCCGGGGAGCGCGGGACTTCGCGTGCCGGGGGGCGTGGGCGCGGGTCCCTGCGGGTGACCGTTGGCCGACGCTTCATCCCGGCGACACCCCTGGACGCCGGAACGGTCACGAGGTTCACTCAACCTGCGATGGGCATGTCAAGACAGGGCGTGCCGGAGACCGACGCGACAGGGGACACAGTGAAGAGGACGTCACGGACCCGCAGAATCCCGCTCGTGCTGGCAAGTGCCGTCGCGCTGGTCGTCGCGGCGTCCGGCAACGCCCATGCCGAGCCGCCGCGGGCCCTGCCCGCGAACGCGGACGCGCTGGAACGGACGTACCAGCCGGCCTTCGACTACGACACGGACGGCTGCTACCCGACGGCCGCCATCGGCCCGGACGGGACGACGAACGGCGGCCTGAAGCCCTCCGGCGCCCTCAACGGCCAGTGCCGCGACGCCTGGGACCTCGACAACACCAACGGTTACGCGCGTCAGAAGTGCAACAACGGCTGGTGCGCCGTCATGTACGGCCTGTACTTCGAGAAGGACCAGGCGGTGGCGGGCAGCGGCCTCGGCGGACACCGTCACGACTGGGAGCACGTCGTCGTGTGGGTGCAGAACAACGAGGCACGGTACGTGGCCACTTCGGCGCACGGGAACTTCGCCGTCCACTCCCGCGACCGCATCCGCTGGGACGGCACGCACCCCAAGGTCGTCTACCACAAGGACGGCGCGGGCACGCACTGCTTCCGCGCCGCGAACGCGAACGACGAGCCCCCGGAGAACCACAGGCGCGCCTGGCAGTTCCCCGCCCTGGTGGGCTGGAACGGCTACCCCGAGGGGCTGCGCGACAAGCTCAGCCGGACCGACTTCGGCAGCGCCGTGTTCGGCCTCAAGGACGGCAGCTTCGCGGCGCACCTCGCGAAGGCCAAGCCGTCCGGAATCCCCTTCGATCCATACGCCTAGGCACCGGGACGCGGCCCGTCGAAAAGCGGCACGGTCAGGCGGAGTCGGCCGAACCGGCGTGGTGGCCGGCGCGGTGCCGGGCGGTCGCGGCCTCGGCATGACGGCCCAGCTGGTCGGCGAGCCGCGCCTGGGCGAGCCAGTTGTACGGGCAGGCCGGGCGCAGGGAGAGACGCTCGCTGATCAGGGAACGGGCCAGGTCGGTTCGACGCGAGCGCAGTGCGGCCTCCAGGAGGGTCTTGTGCACGGCGTCCCGCTGCGCGTGGCTGCCGCCGAACCCGGCGAGCCGGTGGCGGACCGGGAGCAGTAGCTCGACCACCGCTTCGTAGCGGCCTGTTCCGTGTGCGAGGAGCGCCTCGCACACGGGCAGGCCGACGTCGGCGGTCATGGCCCGGTTCGACACCGGGCGTCCGGCCGCGTCCCGAGGGGCTGCCAGCCAGCGGCGACGGTCGGCGACCAGCCGTTCGGCGTCGGCGAAACGGCCGGCTCCCACGTACGCCATCACGGTGTGGGCGTCGTTGAACGCGTAGTGCGGAGCGTCCGCGCGCGCGGCCCACATGTCCGCGAGCCGGTTCCAGCGCGCCGGCTGCGCGTCGCCCGAGAGGAACAGCCTCCACAGCAGGGCCGACGCGTCCAGCAGTTGCATGGCGAGTGCGTCCGTGCCGCACTCGCGGGGAAGGATCGAGGCGTCGTACACGTCCAGGACGCGGTCGGTGCCGCCCGTTTCCATGGCGAACAGCGCGTAGTGCCACCAGTTGTGAACGTTCAGGAAGTTGCCGGTGGACCAGTCGGCCACGTGCGCGTCGAGGAACCGGATGCCGTCGGCGAACCGGCCGCGCATCTCGAAGGTGTGCGCCACGCCGTGCACGCCCCAGACGTCACGCGGGTTGTGGGCAAGGGCCTCCCGGCCTGCTTCCTCCGCCTGCTCGTAGTGGCCGGACTCCTCCAGCCCGAAGGCGTACATCCCCTTCAGCGGGCCGTAGTGCGGGTCCGTCTCGTCCCAGGCCCCCAGCGCCCCGCCGATGCGGTCGCGCAGTCGGTTCGCGTCGCCCGTGAGGAAGTCGAGCTGGTGGCCCGCGGCCAGTGCCAGCGCGTCCCGGGGCCAGCCGACCGACAGCTCGTCGAGCAGCCGGGCGGCTCCGTGGAGGTCACCGTCGAGGCACGCTCCGGCCGCGGCCAGGTGCATCCGTTCCCGGGGAGTGGTCCGCGCGTGGTCGAGCGCGGCGCGGAAGCGGGCGAAGGGGCCGCGGGCCGCGGCGGCCTGCGTCTGCTCGGTACCGAGGACCGCCAGATAGGCGTGGAGCGCGTGCCCCATCGGGGAACCGGGGGAAGCCTTCAGGACGTCCGCCGCCCGGTCCGAGACATCGGGTCGGAAGAACAGCAGGGAGTCCAGGGCCCGTTCGTAGTGCTCCGCGGCGTCACGGCTCGTGTCGCTCATGGTGAGTCGGTGCCGGTCCACTGTCATCGGGGCTCCCAGGGCTCTGGAGGAAGGACTGCGCCGGGCGGGGCGTGTCCCCATCCTGCCCGGGGAGTCGCGCTCGACGACTGCCGACGGCCCGACGGCCCCGTGACGGCACGGCAGGTGTTCACGGGCAGTTCACCCGAGGGTGTCTTCCGCCCACCCCGGTGCGGCTCTCCCGCTTGATCGAATACCCGTAGAGGTCTGGACCAATGCGCCATGTCAATTACGTGTCGTATCAAGCCAGTTGTCGCTGTCGCTGTTTATTGGTCTAAACCTTTGGCACTACAGTGAGGCGCTGAAGGAAGCAGAAAGACCCTTATACGCAGCCAAGGGGTGCTTTATGACGATGCATCATCTTCCGCAGCCTCCCTCCGACGACGAGCTCTTCTGGTACTTCGGCCCGCAGCGCCGCTGGGTCCTGGTCAGTACCTCGCTCGCCTTCGTGCTCGCCGCCACCATGTTCACCTTCGCGCTCCGGACGCCCGCCCTGTGGGCCTTCCTCGCCGTCCTCTGTCTCAACGCCGTGGCCCTCGTGCTCTCGTCCGTCAACAGCCTGCGACAGCGCAGGCTCACCCGGCAGTCGCACGAGGTCCTCGTCCGCGCCTGGGCGCCCGCCGATCCGCCGGGCGTCGACCTGTACCTGCCGACCTGCGGCGAACCGCTGCCGGTCCTCGCCAACGCCTACCGCGCGGTGGCCGGGATGGACTGGAACGGGCCGCTCACCGTCTGGGTCCTGGACGACGCCGACCGGCCCGAGGTCGCACGGCTCGCCGCCGCACACGGCTACCGGTACGTCGTACGGCCCGACCGCGGACACCTGAAGAAGGCGGGCAACCTCAACCACGCCCTCACCCTGAGCGACGCCGAACTCGTCGCCATCCTGGACGCGGACTTCGCGCCCCGCGCGGACTTCCTGCACCACCTCGTCCCGTACCTCACCGATCCCCGGGTCGGCATCGTGCAGAGCCCGCAGTGCTTCGACACCGACGAGACCATGGGCTGGGTCCAGCGCGCCGCCGGGTCGGCCCAGGAATGGTTCTTCCGCTGGATCCAGCCCTCCCGGGACGCCAGCGACGCCGCCATCTGCTGCGGCAGCAACGCCGTCTACCGGCGGCGCGCCCTCGACCTCGCCGGCGGATTCGCCAGGATCGCCCACAGCGAGGACCTGTACACCGGACTCGCCCTGCACGAACAGGGCTTCCGCACCCAGTACGTCCCGGTCCTCGTCGCGAAGGGCACCTCTCCCGACGAACTGGGCGCCTACGTCAACCAGCAGTACCGCTGGGCGATGGGCAACCTGCACCTGCTCTCCCACCCGGTGCTGCGCCGGATGCGCGCCCCCTGGCGGATGCGGCTGTGCTTCTACGAGGGCGTCGTCGGCTACCTCACGACGGCCGTCAACACTTTCGCCGCACCCTTGCCGCCCCTGGTGATGCTGTACTTCCACCCCGACGACATCCGCCCCTGGCACGTCCTGCCGCTGCTCGCCCCGCTGTGGCTGTGGCACGTCCTGCTGCCACGCGTCAGCCGTACCCGCTGGCGCGTCGAGGTCGTCCGCGCCAACGTCCTGACCAGCGTCGCCGCCGCGACCGCGTTCCTGCACACGGTGCGGGGCCGCAGCGCCGCCTGGGTCCCCACCGGAGCACGCGGGGCGCAGTCCGGGGGCGGCATGGCCGGACGGGTCATCGCCGTCTCCCTGTGCTGGCTCGTCCTGTCCAACGGAGCGGCCGCGGCCGGCCTCGCCCTGGCCGTCGCCCGCAACGGGTGGGAACCGAACTGGGGCCTGCTCCTCTACTTCCTGGTCCAGTGCCACATCAACGTGCCCCTCATCGGCGCCCTCTGGGCCGAACGCCGTGCGGCGGGACGGCCGCGTCCCGCCGAGGCGCGGCGCCCCCTGCCCGACCGGGTACGGCGTGCCGCGACCGTGCTCCGGGGCACGGCCGTGCGCGACGCGCGGGTGACGTACGTACCGGACGCCTCACCGCGTGCCCGGGTGCTGCCCCGCCGCTGGCCGGAAACCCTGGCCGCCTCCGCGCTCCTTCTGCTCACCGCCCTGCTGGCGTCCGGCTGGGTCAACCCGATGCTGCCGTGGCTGAGTTGACGCCCGCGGCCGAGTCGAAAGGTCCTCTCGCCGTGAACCTCCCCGTCGTGCCCGAACGGCCGCCCGCCCGGACCGGCACCACCCGCCGTCAGGGCCCCGCGCGGCCCGCGGGCGAGTCCGGTCCGCATCCGCACCGGTCCGTGTTCCGACCCGACATCGAGGGCCTGCGCGCCGTCGCCGTCCTCGCGGTCCTCGCCTTCCACGCCGGCATACCCGGCCTGGCCGGCGGATTCGTCGGCGTGGACGTCTTCTTCGTCATCTCCGGCTACCTGATCACCGGACTGCTGGCCCGGGAGGCGGTCAGCACCGGCCGCGTCCGGCTCGGCGACTTCTTCTCCCGGCGCGCCCGCCGACTGCTGCCCTCCGCCGCCGTGGTGCTCGCCGCCGTCGCGGTCGCCGGAGCGTGGCTCACCGCGCCGCTGCGCCGCACCGACCTGGCGAACGACGTCCTCGCCGCCGCCCTGTCGGTGGCCAACTGGCGCTTCGTGTCCCAGCAGACCGACTACCTCGCCGCGGGCCACGACCAGAGCCCACTGCTGCACTTCTGGTCCCTGGCCGTCGAAGAGCAGTTCTACCTGCTCTGGGCCCCCCTGCTGGCGCTGTGCGCCTTCGCCGCGGTACGGGGGCTGCGCGCCGCCCGCAGGGGCCGGGCCGTCCGGGGGGCGGTGGCCCTCCTCGCGGTACCGCTGGTCCTCGGCACGTTCGCGCTGAGCCTGTACTGGACCGGCGAGTCGGCGGCCCTCGCGTACCTCTCGACCCCCGCCAGAGTCTGGCAGTTCGGCGTCGGCGCACTGCTCGCACTGCTCCCGTGGCACCTGCTGCGCGGACCGCGCCCGCTCAGGCTGCTGTGCGGCTGGGCAGGCGTGGCGGCCGTCGTCGGCAGCGTCCTGGTGTACGACGCCACCACCCCGTACCCGGGCACCGCGGCCCTCGTGCCGACCCTTGGCACCGCTGCCGTCATCCTGGCCGCCATCCCCGGCCGGGGCGAACGGAACGTCCAGGGCGCCTACGGAGTCGGACGGCTCCTCGCGGGCCGCGCGCCCCGAGCCATCGGCAGGCTCTCGTACAACCTCTACCTGTGGCACTGGCCCGTGCTCGTCCTCGCCGAGGTCCGCCTGGGCCCCCTGGACTGGCCCGCGAAGACCGCCCTGACGCTGGCGGCCGTCCTGCCCGCCCTGGCCACCCTGCGCTGGGTCGAACAGCCGCTGCGCCGCAGCCGGACCGTTTCCGAACTGCCACGGCGCGGCCTCGCGGTCGGCGTCTCGGCCGTGGTGCTGCCCGTCGTGCTCGCCCTGGTGATGGGCACCACCGCCCTCCAACACCTCGGCCCCGCCCAGCCGGTGGACCTGAAGGGCCTGCCGCAGGGCGCAGTCACCGGGCCCGGCCTGCTCGCCAGGACCCCCGGCACCCGCCCCCCGCAGGGCCCGCCCGAGCCGAGCCCCCTCCAGGCGCGCAAGGACTTCCCGCCGGACGGCGCGTGCCAGGTGGCGCCGGCCGAAACCCGCAGCCCCACCTGCCTGTTCGGCGCGGCCGACAGCCCCGGCCGCATCGTCCTGCTCGGCGATTCGCACGCCGGCCAGTGGTTCTCCCCGCTGCTCGCCCTCGCCTCCCAACGCGGCTGGGCCCTTCAGGAGTTGGTGAAACAGGGCTGCCCGCTTCCCCGGCTCACCGTCCACAACCCGCAGCTGGGACGTACCTACCACGAGTGCGACACCTGGCGGGCCGACACCCTCGACCGGCTGAAGCGCGGGCCCCGGCCCCGGCTGATCGTCGTGTCCTCGCTCAACCGCTACACCGCCGACCACAAGCTGCTCAAGGAGGCCTGGAAGCACACCCTCACCGCGCTGCGGGGGACGGGCGCGCCGATCGTCCGCCTGGAGGACACCCCGGTACCGGGCAAGGACATCCCGGCGTGCGTCTCCGGCCACCTCGACGACCCGCAGGCGTGCGACTTCCCCCGCTCCGACGCCCTCCGCCCCGACCCGCTGCCCCAGCTGATCGCCGCGGGGGCCGTGCCCGGTGTACACGGCGTCGGCGTCAACGAGGTCCTGTGCCCGCCCGCCGCGCCCACGTGCCCCGCCGTCCGGGACGGCATCCTCCTCTACCGTGACGACGCCCACCTCACGAACGTCGCCGCTGTGCTCCTCACCGGCCGTCTGGAACGCCTCCTGACCAGCACGGGCGCACTGCCGCCGCCCGCCACGCCCGCGGGGGCGAGGCCCGGCGCCGGCACGAAGCCGGACGCCGGGATGCCGGGCACCGGGACCGAGCCGGACGCCGCGGGCTGGACCGAGGTGTTCCGCGACGGCTTCGAGGGCCCGGCCCGCAGCCGTCCCCGTTCCGCCCACTGGCAGTACGACCTCGGCACCTGCTGCCCGGGCTGCCGCACCGCCTTCCACACCTACGCGGTGGAGGTGGACCTCGCCCCGGGCGCCGAGGAGATCCGCTGGTACGTGGACGGCCGCGTCCATCACCGGGTGCGCGCGGCCGGCATGGACCGGACCACCTGGGACAGGGCGGTGAACCACGGGGTGTTCCTGATCCTCAACGTGGCCATCGGCGGGAAGCTTCCGGAGGTCTACGGAGCCGTGCCGGGTCCGGCAACGCAACCGGGCCATGCGATGCGCGTCGACTTCGTGAGGGTCGCCACGAGGGAGGCATCGCTCTGACCCCGGGCGCCCGTCCCGGAGTTCTGTACGGCCGCGGGGCAACAGGCGGGTTGCCGTCGGGAGTACGGCCGCGGTCACGCACCGATGTTCGTTCCGGACAGAACCGTTCCCCGTGTCCCGGATCCGGAACACGGGGAACGGTCGGCGACCAGGCGTCAGTTGCCGTAGCGCTTGTCGGCGTCGTCGCGCGCCCGGCGTGCCCTGTCGGCCCGCTCCCCGACCTGCTCCCGGGCCTGACCGCCGCGCTCCTGGGCCTGCTGACCGCGCTCGCGAGCCTGCTGGCCGGACTCCTGCTTCCGGTCCTTCGCGCTGTCCATGGTCTTCTCGGCCCGCTCCTTCAGTTCCTGCGCCTTGTCCTTGAACTGGTCGCCAATGCCCATGAGATGTCACTCCTAGGGAGGTGTGGGGAGGGTTCGGGGCGGATGCCCCTGAACCCTCGACCAGGCTCACACGGACCCACGCCCTCCGCACTTCGATCAGTTACTCTCCGTGACCATCGGGCAGTGTTCCCGCGGTTGCGCCACGCCGAACGGTCGCGACGCGCAGAGAGAGGGCGTCAGCCGATTCGAGGAGGCATGCGGGCGGCGGAGGGGCGACGGCCGCCGACGTAGTCCTTCGTGCCGGGCCGGGAGCACAGCGTGATCGCGATCGCCGAAATCACCAAAGCCGTCACGAACGCGGTGAGTTGGGACTTCGCCGAGGCCGTGTCGAAGTCGGCCTCGGCGGCCATGGCGCCCATCGCCACCGTGCAACCGAATGACCCGAGTGCCGGGCCGGGTGCCCGCGCGTCCGGCGTCGGTGGCCGCGTGGCTGCCGCGGGCCGCCCTGTCGAGCCCCCGTCCCCGGGCGTGCCGGGTGCGCTGATTCAATGACCCGGTCGCCGTGCCGCCCGTCCCTGCCCGCCGGGCACGGCGTACCGGGCCTCCGCGTTCCGTGGGCGACCGAAGGAGAGAGGCCGCCCTGTTGCTGCCGTTGATGGGCATCCTGTCGTTCCTCGCCCTGGCCACCGCGGGAGCGGCTGCGACGGTCGCAGCGGTCCTGTCGCGGATCCGTCCGGTGCCGTGGCCCGGCTTCTGCGCGCTGCTCGCTCTGTGCTTCCTCGCGTCGGCGGTCCTCGTGTACTGCTGCGGCTGGTTTGCGGTCACCCTGGGCGGCCCGTTCCCGGTGGTGTGCGCGGACGAGAACGCCGCCGGTGCCCGGGTCGAAACCCAGACGCAGACTTTCTGGCCTCTCCGCAATGCCTGTGTCTACTCCGACGGCTCGACAGTGGAGCACCTCTCCCCGACGTACCACGTGCTTATCCGCGTGCTGGCAGGTGCGGCCGCTGTCCTGGGCGGGGTCGCCGCTCTGCTGCGCCTGCGGGCCCGACGGCCGTGCCGGGGCCCGGGCTGAGCCCGGCCGGCGATGCGCGCGGGGGCGTGCGGCCCCTGGGAGGGAAATCCCCGGCCCCTCGACCGGCCGGCGCTTCGCCCCGGCTGTCGGCGCCGGCCTGCGCGCCAACCTGCGCGACGGCAGGCAGGGCGCAGTGCGAGGCGCCCGGCGGCGCGTGACACCCTGGCCGCATGCTTTTGAGCGATCCCACAAGCAGCGTCGGACTCCGTCCCGTGCGCTATCAGTTCGCCACAACCCGGGGCGACGCCTACGACGACAACTGGTTGGTCATCGACGGCACGGTGACGACTCCGCAGGGCAGTTGGTCCTTCGTCGAACCGTGCCTGCTGACCGACGAGGCCCGTGAGGTGACCTCGTGGCTGCGCGCGGTGGCCGCCGGGACGGTACCCGTCACCCCACCCGATGCCGAGGGCGCGTTGTCACCGGATGTGACGTTCATCGAGCCGCTCGTGGCCCTCGGTCTCGCCGGGCGGAGCGAGGGCGGGGCGGCGGCGATCCGGTTCCACCTCTCCCTGGAGGCAGCGCCTCCGTGGCAGCGCGGCGACGACCGGCCCGCCCTCCACCAGTACACCGTGGACGTGCGGACGGACACGACCGCCCTGCTGCACGCGGCAGACCGGTGGGAGCACGCTCTTGCCGCCTTCCCGCCCCGCTGACCAGCCTCCGCCGACCAGCGGATCGCGCAGTCGCGGGGCCCGTTGTCAGTGGCGGCTGGAAAGCTGAACGGCATGAACGACGACGAGCAGCTCCTGCGCGGCCGGGTCTACGGCTGCGACCACGACGTTCCCAACCCCGGCCCCCTCCCGCACCGCGCCTACGCCGAACTGGTCGGCGGACCACTGGACGGTCTGCTGCTCGACATCCACGGATGGCGAGCCGGAGAAGTCGACGAGGGTGTCGCCCTGCCCACGGAGCTGGGACAGTTCCCCGGCGGCCGCGCCCTGTACGACCCGCGCCCCGGCGAACCCCGCACCATGGGCCCCGGTATCACCTGCCGCCTCCACTACTCGGGTGACGCCCCCTGAGCGCGTGCTGCCGCTTCGAGCACCCTGCCATGACGCCCCGAGGCCCGGCTCCCACGTCCGGCGCGGGGGCCCGGTCCGGCCCTCCGTCCGGCGCACCCGGCCCGGGTCCCGCGGCGGGGTCACGCCGGATCCGTCACGGGAGGAGAGGCGGGCCTCGGGATACCGGCGGAAGGCGCGTACTGGGCGGCCTGGGCGTCGAACATGGCGGCGTACCGCCCCCGCAGCGCCATGAGCTCGTCGTGGCTGCCGTGCTCGGCCAGCCGTCCGCGGTGCAGGACGTAGATCCGGTCCGCGTGCCGGACCCCGGACATCCGGTGGGTGACCAGGACGACCGCGCGATGCGGAGCGGCGAGCCGGCGGATACGGTCGAACGCCTCGATCTCGGCGCGCGGATCCAGTGCGGAGGTCGGTTCGTCCACGATCAGCACGCTGTCCGCCCGTGAGGTGGTGCTGCGCCAGTGGGTCCGTGCCAGCCCCACCTTCTGCCACTCCCCGCCGGAGAGTTCGATCGCCCCGCGGAACATCCGGGCCAGCAGGCTCTGCAGGCCGTCGGGCAGCTTGTCGACGACCGGGCCCGCTCCGGCGTAGTCGACGGACGGCCGCAAGTCCTCCGACGACGCGGGGCGGGCGGGCCGGCCGAGCCGGATGTTCATCGCGGCGGTCACCGGCCACCGTTGGAAATCCTGGGTGAGCAGCGCGACACGGTCGAAGACCTGGGCGCGGTCGAGGCCCTCGACGTCCGCCGCGCCCCAGCGCAGAACCCCCTCCTGCGGCAGGAGCAAGCCCGCGAGAACCTTCATCAGGGTGCTCTTGCCGGAGCCGTTCTCGCCGACCACGGCCGTCACCGAACCCATCGGCAGGGTGAGGGAGACGTGGTCCAGCGCCGGGCTCTCGCGGTCGGGGTAGCGGTAGGTGACCTGGTCGAGGACGATCCGCCCGACCCGCTCGGGGACGGGCGCACCGCCCTCCGGGATGGCGCGCCGGGCCGCCTGGACGAGAAAGCGCCCGTGGTCACGGACGTACAAGGACTCCTCGTGCAGATGGTTCACGTTCATCACCAGGGCGCCCAGGCCGGCCGACCCGGAGCGCACCGCGATGACCGCGGTCCCGGCCACCGCCAGGCTCATCCGGCCGCTCATGATCAGCCAGAACATCACCCCGTACGTCGCGGCCATCGCCAGACCAGACAGCGCGGCGGCGACCCACTCGGTGACCGCCTTGCTGGAGGCCAGCCGCTCCTGTTCGGACTCGGCGCTGCGGGCCATGCCCTCGTACCTGCTGAGCAGGAACGCCCCGACGGCATGGATGCGCACCTCCTGGGCGGCGGTGCGTTCGGTCAGCAGGTTTCCGATCAGACGGCTCGCCCGTACGTGCTCGATCCAGCTCATCACGGACACGTACCGCTCCTGCGCCACCCGCATGGCGCCCCAGCCGCGCGGTGCGGCGATCAGGATCAGCATCGGCAGCAGCACGGGGTCCAGGACGGTGAGCACCCCCGCCGTGGCCACCAGCGAGATGGTGCTGTTCAGCGCGGCGACCGCGACCCCGATCATGCGACGCGCCGAGCCGGGCCCCTGCTGGGCGACGTCGATGAGGCGGCGGAAGTCGGGGTCGTCGATGGCCTCCAGCTCCACGGAAGCGGCGGCGGCCAGGTACTGGGTGGTGGCGATCCGCTCCACGAGCGGCTCCAGGCGGCCCGCCCGTGCCGTGGACCAGCCGGCCAGTGCGGAGTTGACGACGGCGACGGCCGCGACGGCGAGCAGAGCGGGCAACAGGGCGTGCACCCGCTCCGCGGGGGTGCCGGAGCCGTCGAGCAGGGCATGCATCACGGCGTTGACGGCGAGCAGGCCGACGGCCGCGGCGATGCCCTGGCCGATCTCACTGATCATGACGGCGATCAGTCCCCGGCGGTCCGCGCTCCAGGCCATGCGCAGGGTCGCGCCGACCAGCGAGGGCATCGAGCGCAGTGCGGACAGCATGGTCAGGTCCAGGGCGGCGTGTTCGTGCTGGGACCAGCCCAGGTCGTAACGCAACGGGCCGCCGAACAGCTCCCGTTCGGCCGCCGAGACCTTCGGTTCGGCCATCGTCACGGGCCCGAAGAACCGCTTCACCGGACACCTCCCGCGCTGAACCGGTTCGGAGCCCGGTACGACGGGCCCCGGGTGAGCAACTCGAAGACGGCCGAGGGAGGAGCCGGGATTTCGAACGCAGGATGAAGGAGAGCAGGGTGATGCGGACGATGCATGAGTGTTCCCCGGGTCGCGATACGGACAGGTGCTCGGACAACGGGGCCGTTCCTGTCGCCGTTACGGGTGTACGGGGACGAAATATGGAACGAGATGTCGAATGACCCGGCAGTCCTTGAGGTGACTGAGCGCAGCCCGCCGTAATGCTGCGTTCGATCACTCCTGTGGGTCTGGGTACTCCGTGTGGGGGATTGCCGAAACGGACGGGCGCAACGGCTGTCCCGGTACCGGCGGCGCCCCGGTGTGAGCGGAGCTGTAGCAGGTGTGGGCCGTGCGGCCCGGAGTCCGGGTGTGCCGTAGGCCGGGGCGATGCAGGTCGGAGCGGGTAGCCTGGCCCGGCGGCAGTGTGACGGAGACGAGGAGCGCCCCTTGCCCGAGCAGAACCCTGGGCCGGGTGCGGCCCGCCCCACGCTGGAAGCGGTCGCGGCCCGTGCCGGGGTCTCGCGGGCGACCGTCTCCCGTGTCGTGAACGGCGGCGCGGGTGTCCGGCCCGCGCTGGTGGAGAAGGTGCACCGGGCGGTCGAGGAGCTGGGGTACGTCCCGAACCAGGCGGCCCGCACCCTGGTCACCCGGCGCAACGACGCCGTCGCGGTGATCATCGCCGAACCGGAGTTCAGGATCTTCTCCGACCCCTTCTTCGAGCGTCAACTTCGCGGTATCAGCCGCGAGTTGACGGCTCACGATTCCCAGCTCGTACTGCTGTGGGTGGAGGGGCCGGGCGACTACGACCGGGTCGCCCGTTACCTCAGGGGCGGCCACGTCGACGGGGCACTGGCGTTCTCGCCGCACCACGACGACCAACTCCCCGCCGTCATCGGCCGGATGAACGTGCCGTGCGTGTACGGCGGCAGGCCGGGCACCGCGTCCGGTCCCGGGGTGCCGTACGTCGACTGCGACAACCGGGGCGGCGCGCGGGACGCGGTGCGTCATCTCGTCTCGCTCGGGCGGAGAAGGATCGCGCACGTGGCGGGGCCGCTCGACCAGGCTTCCGCGGTGGACCGGTACGACGGCTACCGTGACGCGCGTCCGGCCACCGGCTCCGAGCTGGTCGTGGAGGGGGCCTTCACCGAGGAGAGCGGGGCGCGCGCGGCGGCCGAGCTGCTCGACAGGTGCCCGGACCTGGACGCGGTGTTCGCCGCCAACGACCTGATGGCGTCCGGCGTGTTGAGGACGCTGCGCGAGCGGGGGCTGCGAGTTCCCGAGGACGTCGCGGTGGTCGGCTTCGACGACATGGCCTCGGTGGTCGACCGGACCGACCCCGCGCTGACGACGGTCCGCCAGAATGTCGAGGAGATGGGCCGGCTGATGGTCCGGCTGCTGATGCGCATGCTCGCCGAAGGGGGTGCGGGGGCGGCGACGCCCGAGTCGGTGGTCACGCCCACCGAACTGGTGCGCAGAGCGTCGGCGTAGGTGTAGGCGCGGGCGCCGACGGGGCTGGAGAGCCCCGCCGGCGCCCGTGGCCGCTGTGCGGCGGGCCGGCCTGTGCGGATCAGCCGAACGGGATGGTCAGCGTCGAATCGGCCGTCCCGGTGCGGAGTTTCGCCGGTGCGTTGCCGATCGCCGACCACACCTCCAGGCGTACGGTCCCGCCCTTCAGGTCCCCCAGGGTGCCTGTCGCCGACTTGAGGCCGTTGTCCTGACGGTACGATTCCCAGCCGGCCACCGGGTCGGTCGCGAAGTACCGGTAGGTTTCCGTCCGTTCGAAGCTGCCGTCCCCCGTCAGGTCGTAGCTGACCCTGGCCTGCTGGCCGAGGCCGACCGCGGTTCCCGCGTCCAGCTGGAGGCGGAAGGCGGTGGATCTACCGGCAGTGAGGGTGCCGTTGACCCGCTTCGCCTCGTAGACCAGCGGGCGGTACGGGGTGCCGTCATGGTTCCCGCCGTCCCCCGATGCGACGGTGTCGCTGCCGGCCGTGGAGCCGGTCGCCGTGGTGAGGGTGCCGCCCGTGCGGAGCTGGAAGACGTTACCCGTGGGCGGGTCCGGGTCCGGGTCGGGGGTGCCGCCCGCTCCGGTGCCCGTCGCCGTGGAGCGGGCCGGGACCGTCAGGGTGGCGCCGTCGGAGAAGGTGACCGTGCGGGGCGAAGTGCCGTAGTTGTGTGCCGCGTAGGTGCGTACCGTTCCCTTGGCGAAGACCGACGAGGTCGCGAGGTCGCCCGTCACCGAGGTGTCGGGGGCGCCGAGCGCGTCCAGGGTGCCGATCCAGTGGTAGGTGTGCGCCTTGGACTCCCCCTGCTCCGGCGTGTAACCGGCATGGCCCGCGTCCCACTTGGCCTTGGCCGCGGCCGGGTCGGCGAGCGCTTCGAACTCCCACAGGATGTCCCGCCACTCGACGGCGGGGCCGCCGTTCTCCCGTACCAGTTCGGCGAGGTTGCGCCGGATCGCGGCCTTGTGCCCGCCCAGGTGGAGCGAACCCCCGGTCACCGGCAGGACGTTGATGCCGTGGATCTCCTCCGGGTTCGCCGTCCACCACGTCGCGTACGCCCCGCCGCTGCCCCACACCATGCCGACCGTGTCGTGGCCGAAGCCGGCGGGGAAGACCTGCTCGTCGGCGTCGAACCAGTACTGGGCGATCGCCTCCGACTCGGTGGTCAGCAAGTAGGAGCCCAGATCGCGCAGTTCCGCGTTCCCGGTGGCCGACCCCCAGAGCACCAGGGCGGCGCTGAGGTTCGTCGACTCGGACGACGACTCCTGGTTGTTGCCCGCGGCGAAGCCCTGGTGCCCGGAGGCCCAGCTGTGGCCCGCGTAGACGTCGAAACCGCGCAGGAAGGGGAAGGCGGTGTCGCCGCGCGCGGGGTTGGCCGCGTCCTTGATGAGCGTCTTGACCATGCCGCCCCACGCCGAGTCGGCCGCCCAGGCCTGGTCGTACTGGGCAACGACGGCCGCCGCGTAGACGTAGTAACTGTAGTGGAAGTGATGGTCGTTGAGCTCGGTGTCGCTGCCGTACGACGCCGGGTAGCCGGTCAGCGTCTTCCAGTCCTTGTCGTACGAGAACTCACTCGCGCCCCCGGCGGTGAACCACTCCTGGAGGCGGCCCTTGAGCAGGCCGAGCAGCTTGTCCCGGGTGGCTGCCTCACCGATCTGGTCGGCGACCGGCACGAGTTGGGCGAGCCGGCCCAGTGCCTTGCCGGTCCAATAGGTGTCGGTGGCGCCCGAGAACGGGTCGGCGGCGTTCGCCACCTCGTCGAGATACGTCTTCAGACGCGCCCGGTCGACCCCGGAGGACTTGGGGAGGGCGGGCAGGACGGGCGACGCCTTCTGCGTGGTGCTGAAGGACGTGCCCTCGCGGACCTTCATCGTGCCGCGCGGCGACACGTACGTGTAGGGGGTCAGCGGATCGGACGTATGCCGCCACTGGTGCCGGTAGAGGGCCTGGAGCGTGCCGGTCTCGGTGCCCTCCTGCGCCTGGGTGGTGAGGGTGTAGGCCGCCTTCACCGACCCGGCCGCGGAGGACCAGGTCGCCTTGGAGCCGGTGACGAAGCTGTACGCGTACTTCTTGTACGTGGCGAGCGCGTCCGCGGAGGGCAGGACGGCGAGCGAGAAGTAGTCCTTGCCCCCCAGTCCTGCGGTGAGCGTGGAACCCGAAACGGTCCAGTCGCTGCCGCTCGGGGCGAACAGGGCGTAGTGATGGCCGGAGACCGTGATGCCGAGGACGTTGCCCTGGTCCGCGAAGACGGTCGGCGCGGCGGCGGTGGTGATCCGGGCGTCGCCGCCCGATCCCTTCGCGTACACGAAGGGCATGCCGTGGCCGATGGTGGTGCGCAGGGTGCGGGCGCCGTCCGACCAGTACGGGGTGACGGTCCAGTCGGACCAGTCGTCGGCCTTCGTGTCGGGGGAGTTGAGACCGGTCAGACCGAGCGTGAGGTCCCGTTTGTGCGCGTACTCGTACTGGCGACCCTCCCCGACGATCGCGGGCGTCGTGGGATAGCCGACCTCCAGGCCGCCCGCGGTCGCCTGGTAGGTGAGCGGGTGCCCGTACATCGGGGTGGAGTACGGATTGTCGCCGTACCGCTGGAAGGCCAGTGAGGACCACCAGTCGTTGGTGGGGACCGGCCTGCCCTTGGCGGCGGCGGTGACCTTGGGCGTCACCGGCGCACCGGTGTTCGTGGTGGGCCCGGAGGTTCCCGGGGGTCGGGTGTCGGAGTAACTGCCGGAGCCTACTGGCACGTTGGCGGCAGCCGCAGGTGTCGCGGCGGGACCCAGGCCGACGGCGGTGAGCGCGGCGGCCAGTATCAGAGCGGCGGTTGGTCTGCGGTGGGGGGATGGACGCGAGCGGGGAAAGTGCATGGACAGCACCTCGAAGTCCTGACGGTAGGGGCGTCTGAGAGCGCTCTCACGTGTCCTGGAAGGTAGAGCGGCCGAAATGCGGGTGTCAAGAGTTCGCGCACGGTCCGGGGGCGGTTGCGCTGCTCGGTCCGCGCACGGCCGGGGAGCGGGCGCTTTCCTTGGCGACCCCCGCTCGGCGTGTACGGGCTCCTTCCGGTCACGGGAGTCGGGCCGGGCTGCGGCAGGCCGGCCCGCAGCCGAGTTGGCTGGAACCGCTTTTGCCCAGTGGTAACGACGCGACCGGCAACACCGGCCGGTGGTGCCATCCCCGGCAGGTGATCAACGGGACCGGCCACCGGTTGGACGCAGAGGCTGCCGGGGCGGAAATTCCCTGCCGAGTGCCTCGGCCCACGCAAGAGCGTCCACGTGAGGCACTCGCGGTGGCTGGCCGGCGGAACCGGGGAAAGGCTTCACATTTGCCGTGCCGGTAGCTGGCCTCTTCCGGCCAGAATGGCGAGGCGAAAGGGCTTGCGGAAAGGGGCGCGGTCGAGCCCTGTTGTCCCGCAACACCGTCTTCCTCCGGGGCGGATTCATCGGGCCCGTCCCGCGCGGTGGCCAGTGGCAGGGGTTTGCCGCCGGGAATGCGGCCGTGGGCCGGTCATGTGCAGGTGGGCGTGCGTCGTATGTGCCCGAGCGAATGCGGTTCGCACGCGCAGAGGTGGTCCACCGGGCGTGAAGACGCGTGCCAGGAGGCCCTGCGCCGGTAAGCCTCGAACGATGTCGTGATCTCGTACCACTCCTGTCCGCACCAACGGAATTGAGCCGCCGGGAGGTTAGCGGCGAGGAAGTCAGCCGTCTCGTGGCGCTCGAAGAAGGGCGGTGAGGCTCCGGCTCGTTTCAGTTCCTTCGTCATCTCGGCAATTTCTTGGACGAATGGTGAACAGCTCCGCCGTGCCCACGAGTTCGAGCACACGGCGTCGCGTACCGGCCGCGTACGCGTGAGGGTGGTCGGCTCCGGAATCCGGGGGCCGGCATCGGCACCTGCGGGCCGCGGCCGAGAACCGGAAGGGGGCGGTCCTGGCGGGGAGGGCCCGCAAACCGGTGATGGTGTGGTCCGCGTGCGCGGCGTCCCTGGCCATGGGCCTCGTCGCGGTCGCGGTGGCCACGGGCCGTCCGCCTCTGGCGCTGGTGCTGGCCGGGGTGCTGGTGGAACGTTTCGCCACCGCCGTGTACGAGGCCGCCGCACGCGGCACGATCGCCATGCCCACCCCGCCCGAGGGATACGCCCGCACGGTCTCCCGACCGGAGGTGGGGGAGCGGCCGGTGGCTGCCCCGGGCCGGGGGTGGAGCGGTCAGCCACCCGGCGAGGCCGCGGGGGGCCTGCCGGTCCTCGCCCCGGGCTGACCGCGGAGCGTTCGGGCCCGGGAGGATCTCGACGGGCAGCCGCCCCCGGTTCCGGCGGCAGCGCGACCGGGCGTCAGGGCCGACGCCGCCCCCGCACGTTCCCGTACCCCCCTCCGTGCCGGACTCGCCGCGGGCCTGCGGCTTGTGGCGGAGTCCGCCGTCCTCCGTCTGGTCCTGCTGTGGACCTCCGTCGTCAACGGGGCTTTGGCCGCCCTCTACTTCGGCGTCCTGCTCACCCGGCAGCGCGACGGGCACAGCGGCACCGCCACCGGGGCGGTCCTGGCCGTCGCGGGAGCCGCCGGAATCGCGGGGGCGCTCGCCGCGCCCACGCTCGCCGTCCGTATCGGCGCGGCCCGCAGTGTCCTCGTGGTGACCTGGCTCCCCAGCCGCACGTCCCCGCCGCCCTCCTGCGCAAGCTGGCCGCACGCGTCCCCGGTCACGACCGGTTCGAGGCAGACGTCGCGCACCTGCTCACCGAGTGGGTACTGCCCCTCCACGTCCCGCGCACGCATGCCCAGCCCGTGCTCGGCGCACAACGGCCACGCCTGCCAGAGGCACTCGGTGACGGTTTCCTGCGCGGCATCGGCGACGGTCTCCCGTACCGAGGCAGGGCGAGGGCATGTCGTCCTTACTGTCCCGGACGAGCGCGGTGCGCCAGCACATTGACGACCCGTCCACTGGGATCGCGGACGAAGAACCGCCGTACACCCCAGTCCTCGTCCTGTATGGGGTGGAGGATCTCCGCGCCGCTCTCCCGCATGATCGCGTAAGCCGCGTCCACATCGTCCACCTCGACACTCATGTCGGGGTCGACCGGCGCGGTCCTGTCACTGGTCATGACGCTGATCTGCGCTGCCGGACTGGACGGGGAGGCAAGCGTCATGATCCAGCCGTGGTTCATGACCTCCTCGAAGCCCAGCAGGCCGTAGAACGCACGGCTCTCCTGGACGGACCCCGACGGGATGTTGGGTACGACACGACGAACAGCCATCGACGACTCCCAGGAGAAGGACATACGCGCCACCAGCAAGGGCAAGGAACCGGACACGCTCCACCGGCGAGGGCGGCCGCGTCCCGGGCCCACTCAGTAGTACTACGGCTTCCCCTCCGACGCACACGCTTTCGCCTCCCGCGCGGGCAACCCGGGGCCCACGTGTCCGCGCCTTGCCCGTGCGCGCCGAAGCGTCGGGGCCGCAAACGAGGTCGGCCCCGACGTTCGACGCCCACGGGCCGTCCAGGGCGGCGCGTGTCTGCGCTGTGGTCAGGCTGCGACGAGTTCCCCGGCGGCGAACCTGTCCACGAACTCCCCGGCCCGCCGGTCGAAATCGGCGTACTGCGCCTCCCGTTCGACGCCCGCTACCGCTTCGCCGACCGTGAGGTTGCCTTCGGCGTCGACGCGCTGCGGGCGGTCCTCCGCGTCGGTGAGCAGACCGACCGTGGACTGGGAGATGCCGCAGTAGTAGGCGATGCCTTCGCTCAGGCTGGTTTCGAGGACGGTGTGCATCTGCTCGACGATGGGATCGTCGGCGGTGGCGCCGGCCAGGCCCAGCCACAGCATGCGCTTGCCGGCGAGGCGGGCCTTGCTGCGGCCGTAGGCGAACCCGTAGTTCCACACCCGGTCGATCCAGCCCTTGAGCAGGGCGGGCACGCTCTGCCAGTAGACCGGGAAGACGGCGACGACCACATCGGCGTCGAGGATGCGCTGCATGTGCGCCTGCGTCTCGTCGGAGTAGACCTTCTCCCTGTCGGCCCAGTCCGGTTCGTCGGACACGTTCATCCGGGGGTCGAACCCCTCTGCGTGCAGGTCGAGCAGGTCGATGCGGTACCCGGCGGCTTCGAGCCGGGCGGCGGCGCGGCGGGCCGTGTGCGCGGTGAGGGAATCGGTGCGGTGGTGCGCGAAGACGACGAGGGCTGTCCTGGCATGGCTGTCGTGCTGCGTCACGGTGTCTCCCGGCTGGTGTCGGTCGGTGCGATGAGTTCAGTACAGCCGCAGCGATGTGGATGATCCATGGGAGAAACGCTCCGGAGCATACGAGAGCGTCTACGATCTGTTCCGTGGATCCTCTGAGTTCGTTGTTGAGTGGCATCCGGGCCGAGGGCTCGGTCGTCAGCCACGCCGTCCTGACCGCACCCTGGTCCATCCGCTTCTCCGACGAAGCACCTCTCACCATGATCAGCGTGCTGCGTGGCGGGGGCACCCTGCTGCTGCCCGACGGCACCGAGCGCGCGGTCGGTGTGGGCGACACGGCCATCGTGCGCGGTCCCGCGCCGTTCCATCTCGTGGACCATCCCGGCACTGTCCACGGCTCCCACGCCGCCTACGAGATCGCGTGCTTCACCTCGGACACCGAGTGCACCGCCCAGGAACTCGGCGGCATCCGGTGGGGCAGGGACTCGCCGGAAGCGACCGCGCTGATCGTGGGCGCCTATCGTGCTTCGGGCCACCGCCACGAGCGGCTCCTGCGTGCCCTGCCGCCGGTCCTGGTGATCGCCGAGGACGTGGAGGTCTGTGCCTGGCTGGAGAAGGCCGCCGCCGACGCGGCCCATCTCTCCGCCGGTTCGCAGGCGTTGATGGACCGGCTGCTCGACTGGGCGCTGGTGTGCACCTTGCGCAACTGGTTCGACCAGGCCGGCGCCGACGCGCCGGGCTGGTACCGGGGCCTGGCCGACCGGGTTCTGGCTCCCGCACTGCAGGCCTTCCACGACCGGCCCGCCGATACCTGGACGGTGGCTTCGCTGGCGGCCAGGTCCGGGGTCTCCCGGGCGCTGTTCGCCAAGCGCTTCACCCAGCTGATGGGCCGCCCGCCCCTGGCCTACCTCACGGAATGCCGCATGGACGAGGCCGAGACGCTGCTGACCGACACCGACCTCAGCATCGCCCAGATCGGGCGGTCCGTGGGCTATGCCGACGCCTTCGGGTTCAGTGCCGCGTTCAAACGCCACAGGGGCCTGAGTCCCAGTACGTTCCGTTCCGCGGCGGCCTGAGTTTCCGGCCGCCGACCGGGAGGTGAACGCCCGGTCAGCGCGCGTCTCCCGTCGTCGACGACCTGATGATGTCCCCGTGCGCGAAGTCGCCCGGCGGGATGCCCGGATGGTGGCTGCCGGGGCGCGAGTGCGGGGCGGTGACCCCCAGGGCCAGCCGCGAGACGATGCGGTAGCGGTCGCCCCGGTAGATGGAGTGGACGTACTCGACCGGGTGGCCGGCGGTGTCGGTGGTCAGGCGTTCGATCAGCAGCGCGGGGGAGAGGACCGGAACGTCGAGCACCCCGGCCTCGGCCTCGTTGACGACGGTCGGCTCGATGGACTGCACGGCCTGGTCGACATGGACCTCGTGGTGCTCGCGCAGGTGGTCGTAGAGGTCCCCGGCCTCCAGTTCCTGTGGTGTCAGGGAGGGCACGAGGTCGGCCGGGATGTGCAGGTGCTCTATGGCGATCGGAGTGCCGTCGACCAGTCGCAGCCGGGCGATGTAAATGACCTCGGCGGCCGGTGAAATGCGCAGCTTGCGGCCGATGCGGGCGCCCGCGCGGATGGTGTCCAGCCTCAGTAGTCTGCTGGACCAGGTGCCGCCGGCCCGGGGCACGGCGAAAGCGGTGTCGTCCGACACGAGCTCCTGGGTGATCTTCGCGGGCGCGACGAACATCCCGCGGCCGTGTTCGCGCACGAGCTGCCCCGTGGCGACGAGTTCGTCGACGGCGGCTCGCAGCGTCGGGCGAGAGACGCCCAGTTCGCGGCTGAGCGTGCGTTCCGAGGGAATGGCGTCGCCGGGACTGCGTGCCTCGATCAGTCCCAGGAGGAACTCCCGGACCCGCTCCCGCTTGAGTACGGCACCTGAGGAGCTGCTCTCCATGACTCGGACCTCTCTGCCGTGCTGCCCACAACTGGTCTGCTGGTAAACGAGAGTTTAGACGCTCTCCGTACGGCGGGTCACCAAAAACCCTTGTTTACCCAGGGGTTGACGCCCTCATTGGTCTATGCCACCTTCGAGCCACATCGTTGCCCAGTTGGCCAACTGGTCAACTCTCCCGCGAGGTGAATCCAGTGAAGATCCGCTTCATCCCCACTGCCGCAGTACTCGCGGCCTCTTGTGTGCTCACCGCCTGCAGCAGCGCCCCGTCCGGCTCCGGCCAGGCGGGCGGCCCGGACACGCTCACCGTATGGATCATGAAGGACAGCGTTTCCGACGCGTATCTCCAGCGGTTCGAGAAGGACTTCGAGCAGCAGCACAAGGACACCGTTCTGGACATTCAGATACAGGAGTGGGACGGGATCGGCGAGAAGATCACCGCCGCGCTCGCCAGCAAGGACGCCCCCGACGTGATCGAGGTGGGCAACACCCAGGTCGCCCAGTACGCGCAGAGCGGCGGCGTCCTCGATCTGAGCGACAAGGTCACGGAACTGCAGGGCGCCGACTGGCTGCCCGGCCTCGCCGAGCCCGGGAAGGTCGACGGCAAGCAGTACGGCATCCCCTGGTACGCGGCCAACCGCGTCGTGATCTATAACAAGGACCTCTTCGCCCGGGCCGGAGTCACGGCTCCGCCCAAGACCCGCGACGAGTGGCTGCGGATCACCGAAAAGCTGAACCGGGGCAAGACGCAGGGCATTTACCTCCCCGGCCAGAACTGGTACACCCTCGCCGGCTTCATCTGGGAGGAGGGCGGAGAACTCGCCGAGAAGCAGGGCGACGAATGGAAGGGTGCGCTGGACAGCCCGGAAGCCACTCGGGGCATGGACTTCTACCAGCGGCTGCAAGCCCTCGGCAAGGGCCCCAAGGACTCCGACGAGGCCAAACCGCCGCAGGCGGACGTCTTCGCCAAGGGGGACGTCGCGCAGGTCATCGCCGTTCCGGGCGGCGCCAAAATCGTGGAGCAGGCCAACCCGGCGCTGGCGGGCAAGCTGGGCTTCTTCCCGATCCCCGGCCGCACGGCGGGCACTCCGGGAGCCACCTTCACCGGCGGGTCGGACCTCATCATTCCGGCCGCCTCCGCCCACCCCGACGCCGCCTACCAAGTGGTCAAGTCGCTCGCCGGAGAGAAGTGGCAGCGGGACCTGGCCAAAACCATGAGTTACGTGCCCAACCGCACCTCGCTCGCCGACGCCCTGCAGGACGACGCGGGCACCGCCGCCATGGCCGCGGCCGCCGCACAAGGGCGCGCGACCCCCAACTCCCCGCAGTGGGCCGCTGTGGAGGCCACCAACCCGATCAAGGAGTACATGACCGCCGTACTGACCGGCAGCAACCGGCAGAAGGCCGCGAAGGACGCCTCCGACGCCATCAGCAAGACGCTCAACTCATGACCGGGCACCGGCCGGGAACGACGGCATGACGCCCCCCGCCGCCCGCCCCGGAGCGACGAAGGTGCCCGTCCCCACGGCGACGACCGCCGCCCCCGCACCTTCCCCGGCACCCGCCCCCGTGCCGCCCGGTGGGCGACGGGCGCTCCCCGGCTCCCTGTGGCCGTACCTGCTCATCGCACCCACCGTGCTCGGCATCACCGCCCTGCTCGCCTACCCCCTCGCCCGCAACCTGCTGATCTCCCTCCAGCACTACGGGATGGCCGAACTCATCCGGGGCGGCGCGCACTTCGCCGGTCTGGAGAACTACCGGGAGATCCTGGGAGACGCCGAGTTCTGGCGGGTCACCCGCCGCACGCTGTGGTGGACCGCGATCAACGTCGTACTCATCATGGTGATCGGCACGGCCGTCGCGCTGATGCTCCAGCGCCTGGGCAGAAGGATGCGGACCCTGGTCCTGAGCGGCCTGGTGCTCGCGTGGGCCAGCCCCGTCATCGCCACGACCACCGTCTTCCAGTGGCTGTTCTCGTCCCGGCTGGGAGTGGTCAACTGGCTGCTGGTGCGACTGGGGTTCGAGTCCTTCCAGGACTACTCCTGGCTGGCGCACGGACCCGCCGCCTTCACCGTCCTGGTGCTGCTCGTGGTCTGGCAGTCCGTGCCGTTCGTCGCCATCACCCTGCACTCCGCGCTGACCACCGTTCCCACCGAACTCTTCGAATCGGCCAGGATCGACGGCGCGGGCGGCTGGCGCATCTTCCACTCGATCACGCTGCCGTTGCTCAGGCCGATCTTCGGGCTCGTCCTGAGCCTCGAAGTCATCTGGGTCTTCCGGTGCTTCGCGCAGATCTGGGCCGTCACGGGGGGCGGCCCGGGCGGAGCGACCACCACTCTGCCGGTCTACGCCTACCAGGTGGCCCGCTCATTGCACCGCTACGACCTCGGAGCCGCCGCGGCGACCGTCACCGTACTCATCCTGATCGCGGCCCTGATCCTCTACTTCCGCCAGATGTTCCGGCAGGAGGCCGAGCTGTGAGACCCGTCCCCGCCTCCCCGTCCCGCGTACTGCGCCGGCTGCCCCTGCACATGGGTGCGTTGCTCACCTTCGCGGTCTGCGCCTTTCCCGTGTACTGGATGGTCCTTACCGCATTCAAGCCCACCGCCGACATCCAGGCCGAGACACCCCTCTTCCTGCCCACCTCACTGACGCTGGAGCACTTCTCCGCAGCGGTGAACGCCGACGGGTTCTGGTTGTTCTGGCGCAACAGCCTCATCGTCACCGCCGGTTGCGTGCTGCTGGCCCTCGCGGTCGCCCTCGGCTCCGCCTTCGCGGTGGCGCGGCTGCGGTGGAAGGGCCGTCGCGGCTTCGTCCTGATGGTCTTCATCGCGCAGGTCGCCCCCTGGGAGGCGCTCCTCATCCCGATGTACGTCATCGCCCGCGACACCGACATGCTCGACCGGCTCCCCACCCTCACCCTCGTCTACTTCATGATCACCCTGCCGTTCACCATCGTCACCCTGCGCAGTTTTCTCACCGGGATACCGAGAGAGCTGGAGGAAGCCGCCCAGGTCGACGGCTGCACCCGGGCGGCCGCGTTCCGCAGGGTCACCCTCCCGCTGCTCGCCCCCGGCCTGCTCGCCACCTCGCTCTTCGGATTCATCACCGCCTGGAACGAGTTCGCTTTCGCCAACATGCTGATCATCAAGAACCAGGACGACCGCACCCTCCCGGTCTGGCTCTCCTCGTTCTCCAACGTCTTCGGCACCGACTGGGGCGCCACCATGGCCGCCTCCACACTCTTCGCGCTGCCCGTTCTCATCCTCTTCCTGGTGCTCCAGCGCCGGGTCGCCTCCGGCCTCGCCGGCGGCGCGGTCAAGGGCTAGGAGACCCCGTGTCACGACCTTCCCCCGACGCCGGGCTCGTCCCGGTTCCCGCCAAACTCAGCCGGTCCTCCGGGACCTTCACCCTCGACGAGGCGACGGCGATCCGCGCCACCCCGGGGGCCGAGCCCGCCGCCGCCCTGCTGCGCACCCTGCTGGCCCCAGCGACCGGCCTCCCGCTGCCCCTCGCCCCCGACGGCCGGGTCGTCCTCGTCCTGGAAACCGGTCTCACCGGCCTCGGCGCGGAGGGCTACGGCCTGACCATCAGCGGTGAAACGGTTCTGCTCCGCGCGGCGGGCGCCGCCGGACTCCGGCACGGCGTACAGACCCTCCGGCAACTCCTGCCGGTCGCCGCACTCGGCTCGGAACCGGTACGCGGAGTGCGCTGGACGCTCCCAGGCGTCGAGATCACGGACGTACCCCGGTACGCCTGGCGCGGCGCGATGCTCGACGTGGCCCGCCACTTCCAGCCCGTCTCCTTCCTGCGGCGCTTCACCGACCTGCTGGCCCTGCACAAACTCAACGTGCTGCACCTGCACCTGACGGACGACCAGGGCTGGCGCATGCCGGTCGCGGCGTACCCCCGGCTCACCGAGGCCGCCGGGGTGCCGTACGGCGGCGCGTACAGCCGTACGGAGCTGCGCGGGCTGGTGGCGCACGCCGCGGAGCGGGGCGTCACCGTCGTACCGGAGATCGAGATGCCGGGCCACGCGCGGGCCGCCCTGGCCGCCTACCCGCACCTCGGCAACTTCCCCGGACGGCGACTGGAGGTGTGGCAGGGCCGAGGCGTGTGCGACACCGTCCTCGGCGTCACCGACGAGGCTCTCGACTTCTGCCGCACGGTCCTCGACGAGGTCATGGACGTCTTCCCCTCGCCCTACGTCCACGTCGGCGGCGACGAGTGTCCCACCACCGAATGGCACCGCTCGCCCGACGCCCTGTGGCGCGTCGCGGAAGCGGGGCTGGACGGCCCCGACGCACTCCACGGATGGTTCATGGAACGCGTCGGGAACCACCTGGCCGCGCGTGGCAGGCAACCGCTGGGATGGACCGAGACCGGCCGCGACCTGCCCGCCTCCTTCGCCGCCCTGGCCTGGCGCGACGCGGACCACGGGCGGACGGCGGCCTGCCGCGGCCAGCCCGTGATCATGGCACCGCACCGCTCCACGTACCTCGACTACCCCCAGTCCGAGGACCCCGGCGAACCGCCCGGCCAGCCGGGCGACGCGGTCGACCTGCACGCCGTCTATGCCACCGAACCCGCACCGGCCCACTGGGAGCCGGCGGCCGCCGCCCGGGTGCTCGGCACCCAGGCCCAGCTGTGGACCGAGTACGTCAGCACGGCGGCGCACGCCGAGTACCTCGCCTTCCCGAGGCTGTGCGCGCTGGCCGACACCGCCTGGTCCGGCGGGCGCGACTGGCCGGGCTTCCAGGCCCGGCTGCACCACCACCGAACCCGGCTCGACGCCCTCGGAGTGCCGAGCCGTCCCTCCGCGATCCTTCGTCCTGAGAGGACCACCAGGTGACCACCATCAGCACGAACAGCAGAACGCGCACCACCAGGATCCGGGCGGCCCTGGCCGCCGCCCTCGTCGCCGGACTCGGCTGCGCCGCCCTGACGGCGACGCCCGCCGTCGCCGCCGGTGAGCCGCTGACCGTCCAGTACCGGCAGAGCGCCTCGGGCAGCGACCAGGTCGAGCCCTGGTTCAAGGCCGTCAACACCGGCACCGCCCCCGTCGCTCTCAACCAGGTCAAGATCCGGTACTACTTCAAGGCCGACGCGGGCGCCTCGTACACCTTCGCCTGTTCCTGGGCCGTCAAGGGCTGCGCGAACATCACCGGCACCTTCGGCACCCTCGCCAAGCCGACCGCCACCGCCGACCGTTACCTGGAGATCGGCTTCACCGCCGGCGCGGGCACCCTGGCACCCGGCGCGAACACCGGTGACATGCAGCTGCGCTTCCACCGCTCCAACTGGCAGCCGCTGAACCAGAACGACGACTACTCCTTCGGGCCCGGCCAGACCTCGTACGCCAACTGGTCGAAGGTCACCGCCAGCGTCGGCGGCACGCAGGTCTGGGGCACGGCGCCCGAGGGCAGCGGCCCGGGACCCGACCCGGACCCGACCGATCCGCCGCCCACCGGAGCCTCGCTCTTCGACGACTTCAACTACACCTCGCACACCGACCCGGCGATCGGCGCCCACGGCTGGAGCGTACGGTCCAACGCCGGCGGACCGGGCGTACCGGGCGCGAGCTGGGCGCCGCAGAACGTCACTTTCGCCAAGGAGGGGACCAACTCGATCATGAACCTGGAGACCTCGACCGCGGGTACGCCCCAGACCACGAAGCACACCGAGGTCCTCACCCAGGCGATGAAGTTCAAGAACGGGACGTACGCGGCCCGGGTGCGGTTCTCCGACGCTCCGAAGTCCACGGGCCCCGACGGCGACCGCATCGTCCAGACGTTCTTCACCATCAACGACCTCAAGGCTCCGATGGCGGACGACTACGCCGAGTACGACTTCGAGTACCTGCCCAACGGCGGCTGGGGCGAACCCGCCAACATCCTCTACGCCACGTCGTGGGAGACCTACCGGCCCGACCCCTGGGAGGCCGTCAACCAGCACACCGAGGCGCGCACCAGCTACGCGGGCTGGCACGACCTCGTCCTCACGATCGACAACAACAACATCACCTACTACGTCGACGGCCAGGAGTTCGGCCGCCACGACGCCCGGTACCTCCCCGAACGCCCGATGTCCATCAACTTCAACCAGTGGCTCATCGACCTCGCGGGCCAGACCAGCACCACTCCGCGCGCCTACGACCAGAAGGTCGACTACGTGCTGCACGTCAAGGACCAGGTACTCACCCCGGCCCAGGTCGCCGCGAAGGTCGCCGCCTACCGGACGGCCGGCACGACCTTCGAGGACACCGTGCCCGCAGGCCAGTGACGAGGGTCGGCGAGCGGCCTCTGCCCGAGCGTCCGCACCGCTGACACGGATCGTGGGCCCCGGCGCGGACGGTGCACGCCACGCCGGGCGGTTCAGCGGGCCGGCCTTCGGGCCGGCCCGCTGACCGATGTCGTCCCCCGATCCACCGCGCCGCAAGCTCCGCAAGTGCGGTGAACCCCGGAAGCGGAACGAGCGCCAGGGCGTCGTTTCGCCGCTTGTCCTGGACCCAAACCTCTTGTGACGCCGATCCGTAGGCTTCTTCCCGTCGAGCTTTTCGCACTTCCCGGAGGGGGTGCACGGCGAAGGCCTCCGCCTTTCACCCGTGATGGAAAAGGGCGAACTTCCGGATTTCGCCCGGTCGATGTGCGGTCGGAGGCCTTCTGCCGTAAGACTGGCGCCGTTCCCAGCCGACCCCACCCTCACGAAGGGAAAGGTGATTTCCATGCGCACCCTTGCAGGAATGGCCCTCGCGTCCACCGTCGTCCTGACCGGAATGGCTGTCGCCCCTGCTGCGCAGGCCAGCGACACGAGCGGCGCACGCCCGAACGCCACGAGCCTCTACGCACCGACCGCGCTGGTCCTCTCGGTCCACCGCGGCGACGCCGGCCAGACCGGCGCCGTACAGCGGGCCGTGACGCTGTCCTGTCTGCCGGTCGCGGGCACGCACCCGGCGCCCAAGGCCGCCTGCGCCGAACTCAACGCCGTACAGGGCGACCTCTCCGCGCTGGGCACGGCCACGCCCGGCCGCATGTGCACCAAGCAGTGGGATCCCCTCACCGTCACCGTTGAGGGGGTGTTACGCGGCGAACGCGTCCACCACGTCAAGACCTTCGGCAACACCTGCATGAAGGACGCCGCCGAGAGCGCCTTCTACTCCTTCTGACGGCCTCGGGCGGCTGCCCGCCCCGGCTCGACTGCCGGTCGACGGGCAGCCCTCGTGAGGTTCCCGAACGCGTTCGCCGCCCGTTCTCCCCGACGGGCGGCGAACGCCTGCCGGGCGGCGTACGGTCAGCGACCGCCGCGAGGACGCACATGACGTCATCCCCTCGGCTGATTCCCAACCCCCCTTCACCGAGAGGCTCGTTGCTTCAGCGCTCCATATCGCGGATGTCCTGCCCCGTCCTTGGTGAGGGCTGGTCCGCCGAGCTTTCGTCGCACTCCTGCTGCACATATATTGCAAGTACTTATTGCATGCATAGGGGGTTGCGTTGTGAGTAGGCCGGTCGTACTGGAAACCGAGGCGTACGCCTCCCTGACCTCGCTGCCCGCCGCTTCGTCGAAGGCCGTGTGAGCAGGGTGGCAACAGATGAGCGCGTCAGTGGGCGGCGACTGCTTCGGTACGCGGAAGGTGTGCGGGACGTCTACGCGGAGGCGTTCGGCGCGCCCCCCTGGGGTGAGGGGCCGGAGCACGCCGACGCCTACCTGCGCCGGCTCGCGGGGGAGGTGGGCCGGCCCGGTTTCACCGCCGCTCTCGCGCTCGATGCGGAGCGGGTGCTGGGCTGGGCGACCGCTTGGACGACCCCGGACCCGTTTCCCGGCGACCGAAGTTATGCCCGCGTATCCGCGGCCCTTGGCAATGAGCGGGCGGCTGAGTGGCTGTGCGGCGGCCGTGAGGTGGACGAACTCGCGGTTTCGGAAGTGGCCCGCGGCCTCGGCCTGGGCGCGCGGTTGCTTCACGCGGTGACCGAGGACCGGGCCGACGGACGCTGCTGGCTGCTGACGTCCGTTGCGGCACGGCCGGCCGTCGACTGCTACGCGAGTGCCGGCTGGACGGAGGTGACCGACCCCGCGCCCGGGGGCCTTGCCGTCTTTCTCGGCCCGCGGCATCCGGCGCTCAGCACCCGGCCCCGTCCCACGTGAGCGCCGTATCCGCCTCGCCGAGGCGCGCCGGAACCGGCCGTACGGTCGCGGTGGCTACTGCGACGAGGAGCGCTTGCGCTTGGGGTCCAGCCGGAAGTCGGGGCATTCGCGGTGCGGACACGGGCCCGGTCCCCAGACGGGCACGAACACTCCGAGGGTCTTGTGGCGGTGGGCTACGACCGGCACCGATCCCTTGCAGGTCGGACACGAGTACTCTTCGGGTTCTCGCTTCGGTTTGACCATATCTTTACGATAGGCCTGTTTCTTTCGGCCGGGAAGTGGGCGGCGCCTATTCGGGGCCGGTGGGGCGTCTGGGGAACGGCCGGGGTTCCTGGAGCGGGAGTGTGGCCGGTCAGGCGTCCCGGCCGGCCGGACCGGCAGGCGGCTCGGGGGCGTCTTTCGCAGGCGGTGGGCCGGTGTGTCCGGTGGTCGCGGAGGCGGGCCGGTGTCCGTCGGTCTGCGGCGCCTCCTCGTCCACGTCGGCGGACGGCTGTGGGTCCGGCGGCTCCGTCGCCTCTCGCGCCGGGGCGGCCTGCTGCTCGTCCGTCGGTTCCTCCGGGTCCGCCGGAGCGGGCCTCTTGAGGCTGAGCACCACGGAAACCGTCAGCACGACGACGATGACCGCGAGGCTGACCAGCGACGGGATCTCCGGGATGCTGGGGCTGATCATCTTGTGCGAGGCCTGGAAGATGAGCTTGACGCCGATGAAGGCGAGGATGATCGCCAAGCCCTTGCTCAGGTAGTGGAAGCGGTCCAGCAGTCCGGCGAGCATGAAGTAGAGGGCCCGCAGGCCGAGGATGGCGAACGCGTTGCTGGTGTAGACGATGAAGGCGTCGTCGCTGACGGCGAGGACGGCCGGAACGCTGTCGACGGCGAAGATCAGGTCGGCCGCCTCGATCGCCGCGACCACCGCCAGCAGCGGGGTCGCCACCCGCTTGCCGGCCTCCTTGACGAAGAACTTGGCCCCGGCGTACTCGTCCTGGACCGGGACGATCTTGCGGAGCAGCCGGACGGCGAAACTGCGGCCCGGGTCGAAGGTGTCCTCCTCGCCCTTCAGGAGCTTGTAGGTGCTGTAGAAGAGGATCGCCGCGAAGACGAACAGCACGGCGGTGAAGCGGCTGACCACGGCCACACCGAGGGCGAGGAAGATGCCGCGGAAGACGAGCGCGCCGATGACGCCGAAGAAGAGCACGCGGTGCTGATAGGCGCGAGGCACCTTGAAGTACGCGAAGATCACCGCGAAGACGAACAGGTTGTCGACCGACAGGCTCTTCTCCAGCAGCCACGCAGTCGTGTACTCCGTACCGGCGCCGGTCCCCAGGACGAGGAAGACGACCGCGCCGAAGATCAGGGCGAGGCTCACCCACACGCCGCTCCAGGCGGCCGCCTCCTTGAAACCGATGACGTGCGCCTTGCGATGGGACAGCAGGTCCACCGCCAGTGACACGACCACCGTCACGGCGAATGCCACCCACAGCCAGAGCGGGACTTCAAGCACACCCAACCACCTCACAATGGACTCGCACGCGACGCGGCCTCTCTCCGGAAGTGTCCTGCAGCGCTCCCCCGGAAGCATGCGCCCGGGACCGGACGGAGGCACGACATGAGTGACGGCGCTCCAGCAGGGCACGGCGTTCGGCCGCACCCGGACAGCGACCGCGGCCTCGGCCACTCGTGACGTCGTGGCCGGTGCGCACGGTCAGGAACTCCTGTACGTCAGTCAACCAGAAGCCGTCCCGGCAAGCAGCGATCGGTCGCCGGCCAATATACAAATCGCACCAATTGTTTCGCCGGGAGATACGCGCGGGACGGACGAGGGGCTTGAGCACGATGGCCCCGGCCGACGGAACGGAAGAACGGCGCGGTCGCCCCTCAAGCAGGAGTGCGGTTCCTCAGTCGGCGGGTGTGCGGTGCAAGGGATCGCCGGTTTCGCCGAACCAGCGGGCGAGCTTGCCGCGCCGTCCCACGGCCCGCAGCCGGCGTTCGGCCGCGTCGCGCACCTCGGGTGTCGTGATCAGCAGGAGTTCGTCCCCGGCCCGCAGGACGGTGTCCGGGCGGGGGACGAGGGTGGTGCCGTCACGCAGGATCAGGGTGAGCACGGTCGGGGACGGAAGGCGGAGTTCGAAGACCGCCACGCCGTGCAGCCGGGACCTGTCCGGGACGGTGAGGGTGAGGAGGTCGGCGTCCAGCAGGTCCAGCGGCGCGGTCTCCACCTGGACGTCCCGCAGCGCGTCGGCCCGGGTGAGGCGCAGCAGCCGGGCCATGGCCGGAAGGCTGGGGCCCTGGACGAGGGTGAACAGGACGACGAGTACGAAAACGATGTTGAGGAGCCGGTCCGCGTCCTGGACCCCGGCGACGATCGGGAACGTGGCCAGGACGATGGGGACCGCGCCGCGCAGTCCGGCCCAGGACATGAAGGCCTGCTCGCGCCACGGGAGCCGGAACGGCAGCAGGCACACCAGGACGGAGACGGGCCGTGCGGCCAGCAGCAGCACGAGCCCTACGATCACGGCGGGGAGAACGGCGGCGGGGAGCTCGTTGGGCGTGACCAGCAGGCCGAGCATGACGAACAGACCGATCTGCGCCAGCCATCCGGCGCCTTCCGCGAAGGAGCGGGTGGCCGCACGGTGGGGAAGCCTGGCGTTTCCGAGGACGAGGCCGGACAGGTAGGCGGCGATGATGCCGCTGGCGCCCGCGGCACCGCCCGCCGCGAAGGCGACGATGCCGAACCCGACGGTCGCGAGCGGGTACAGCCCGGTGGCGGGCAGGGCGATGTGGCGCAGGGCCGCGGCGCCCAGGCGGCCGATGGCCAGCCCGAGCAGGGCGCCCACGACGAGCTGGTAAAGGAGGTTGCCGACGATGTGGACCGGGCCGGGAAGGTCCGCGGCGGCGGTGCTGAACACCAGGACGAGGATGATCGTCGGTGCGTCGTTGAAGCCGGACTCGGCCTCCAGCAGGCCGGTGACCTTCTGCGGGAGCGGCAGGGCACGCAGTACGGCGAAGACGGCGGCGGCGTCGGTGGAGGAGACGATGGCGCCGAGCAGCAGGGCCAGGTGCCAGTCCATCCCCAGCAGCCAGTGCGCACCGGCGGCCGTGACCAGGACCGACAGCGCCACACCCGCGGTGGCCAGGACGCCGGCCGGCAGCAGCAGTCGCCGGACGTCGCTCCACTGCGTGGTCAGACCGCCCTCCACGAGGATGACGGCGAGAGCGGCCGTGCCGAGGGACTGGGCGAGTGCCGCGTTGTCGAAGTGCAGACCGAAGACGTCCTCGCCGACCAGCACGCCGACGCCGAGGAAGAGCAGCAGGCTGGGCAGACCGAGACGGTGCGCGGCACGGGCGGCGGCGATGCTCGCGAGCAGCACCACGCCAGCCACCAGGAGGATCTGGTACAGGTCCTGGAGCGTCACCCGGCCGCTCCTCGCCACGGCCGCGCCCGGATCGGCGCGATCGCCGTGCGGTCACCGCGACGGGCCGCAGAGGCGACCGCTGCGGCCGGAAGCCACGATGCCGGACGCGAGGAGCGGTTCACGGGGGAAGGTGATCCCGGCCGCGAACGCCGCCACCACCGGGGCCGACGCGCACCATGCCGCCTTTCGCCCGTGCGGGTACCTCCGGTGCGCGCACGGCGCGCGGGACCGTCCGGATGGCGGCGTACGTACGAAAAGGTGGTCGTCCGGTGGTTTCCGGGCCGCCGCGGGTCCAGGGGCCGGTCGTCGAAGCGCACCATCGGTCCTCCTTCGCCACGGCACCGTGACCCTCACCCATGTCCTGTGAGCGGTCGACCGCGCTCCACGCGCCACCGGCCCCCTTTCCCACCCGTGTCCCACCGTCGCTTCCATGGTGCCGGGCATCGGCACCGAGCGGTATCGGGACCAGACCAGCACTCCTTTCCGGCGCGCACGGAGAACCGGCGGCGCGTCGAGACAGTTGTGCGGCATTCGAGTGACGGGTCGCTGCCGTCCCGATGGGACGGCCCACCGAGGGAACATTTTCGCCACGGCGCCCACACCGCGCAGTCAGCAGCGGGTTCCGCCCCGAAAGGACCTCCCATGGCAGAACAGCCCAGCACCGCGTTCCCCGCTCTGAGCGCCGAGAACCTGGAGGCGCTGATGCTGGACGAACGGACTCGTCTCTTCTCGCGTGCCCTCTCCGAGGAGGAGATCGACGCTCTTTACGGCATGCTTCCCGACGAACTCGTCATCGAGAGCAGGGTCCTGGCGGTCGCGGTGGAGATGAGCGCCCACGGAGCCACCGCCGCCCCGCAGGAGGTCCGGTTCGCGGCCGCCGACCGGGTGGCCAGGCTGCCGGACGCCGGGTTGCCGCTGCACAACGAGGCGGAATGGAAGTCGGGCCAGGACAGCCACATGGAGATCGACATCTGCCGGCTCATGGCCCAGCTTCCCGCCGGGCCGCTCGCCGGCATCCTGGCCACGCTCCCCGCCGGTCAGCAGGACCGGCTCCGGTCCACTCTCGCGAGGATGCTCGCGGACCACACCCCACCGCCGCACGAGGACCTCCCCACCGAGGACGGCCCGTGGCCGGGCCGGCCCGCCGAGTAGGGGGGACCTAGTAGGGGCGGGCCTGCCCGGCGAACGCCGGAGCGAGCTTGTCCCGGGCCGCGCGGGGGAAGGCGACCGTGCGCGGGTCGCCGTCGGACACGTACCAGCTCTTCTGGGCGGCGAGCCGGTCCAGCCAGCGGGCGGACCCCAGCTCGGCGTCCTCGTCCTTGGGCCCGGCCGAACGGATACGCGGGATCGCCGCAGGCGCGAACTCCTTGGCGAAGGGCGAGAGCGAGGGGTTGGAGCCCACCAGGTAGACCCCGCTGTACCGGTACCCCTCGCCCTGTGCGGCCACGCCGGCCGGCTCGGGCATCGCCCCGAAGGGCAGCGCCAGGGAGGTGACGGAGGTTCCGGGGGCGGCCTTCTCGATCGCCCGCTGGCCCGCCGCGATGGCCCCGGCCGCGCCCGCCGCGTCCAGGGAGCGGAGGTTCTGGTGCTGGTCGGTGTGGTTGCCGATTTCGTGACCCTGCTTCTTCAGCCACGCCAGCGCCTTGTCCGGACCGGTGGCCGAGAAGGCGTCCGCGTTGACGAAGAACGTCGCCACGGGCTTGAACCCGGGATACTTCCGCGCCGTCTCGGCCAGGATCGCCACGGCCGTGTTCGGGGCGGGCGCCCCGTCCGGGCCCAGACGCACCTGGCTGTTGGTCGAGTCGTCGAAGGTGAGGACCACCGGGTGCGTCCCGGCCGGGGTGGCGATGCGCCCCTCCTGGAAGTCCCGGGCGGTCACCGGCACGTACTTCTCGCGGGCGAGACGTTCGAGCTCGGCCCGGAAGTCGGCCGGGGTGCGGTCGTAAACGCTGGCGGGCTTCTCGGTGAGCTGGTGGTACATCAGGACGGGCACCTGACCGAGCTCGTTCACGCCGAGTTCCGCCGGGTTCCCCGCGGCGGCGGGGCTCGCCGCTGCGGGAGACGCGGCGGCCGGGCGCTCCACGGCGGCCGGTGGCGCCCCCGAGGAGCAGCCGGTGGCGAGCAGAGCGGCGCCGGTCAGGGCGCAGAGCGGGCGTAGCCGGTGACGCATGGGTGCCTCCAAGACGAACGTGTCGCGCCCATCCCTACCGGCCTGGGGATTGCTCGTACCGCACTGCCCCCTGGATGGCGCAGTCGCCACGCGGGGAGGGACACACCCGGCCGGGTGACATCCGCGCGAAGAAGGAACAGTGACGCGTCCGGGCGGCAATCACTGAAAGGAACACCCCAGTCACTCCCGAAGGACACCAGATGGCTACGCGTGACATACCGAACCCCTCCTCCCGTCGCCGAGGCCGCAAGGGCAGACGTACTCTGCTGGCGACTGCCGGAGTACTCGCCGTGGCCGGGGCCGGCGTCGGGGCGTGGACCTTTCTCGCCCCCGGGTCCGGCGTGCGCGGCCTGGCCGACGGAGACGTACTGGACAAGCAGCGCGCCATGCAGGTGAGCGCCTACCTGGACGCCAGGGGGGACGGCACCGAGGACCTGCGCACCACCCTCGACGGCGCGCCGGTGCCCGCCAGGGCCGAGGGCGACCGGATCAAGCTCGCGCTTCCGCGTCTCACCGAGGGGCGGCACACCCTGGTGGTGGAGGGCGGCGGCGGATTCCCGTTCGGCTCCTCCCGCGAGGTCGTGGACTTCACCGTGGACACCACCGCACCCGACCTCAGCGTCGCGGTACCCCAGGTGAAGCAGACCGACAAAGAAGTGACGCTCACCGGGAAGGCCGCCACCGACGCGAAGGTGACCGTTGACGGCAAGGAGGTCCCCGTCGACGACGGCGGGGCGTTCCGCGCCACCGTGGCCAAGGGCACCCCCGCCGTGAAGGTGGTTGCCGTGGACCGGGCGGGCAACACCACGACGCGCACCGTCTCCGCCCAGGGCCGCCGCCCGATGATCCGCGCCGCGCACATCACCGCCATCGGCTGGGGCGACGACACTCTCCGCAAGGGCATCCTCGACCTGGTGCGCAGCGGCAAGCTCAACGCCGTGCAGCTGGACGTCAAGGACGAGGACGGCGAGGTCGGGTACAACTCCCAGGTGCCGCTGGCTCGGAAGATCGGCGCGGCCAAGGGCTACTACGACGCCCGCAAGGCGGTGGCCGAGATCCATGCGGCCGGAGCCCAGGTCATCGGCCGCATCGTCGCCTTCCGCGACCCCATGCTCGCGACGGCCGCCTGGAAGTCGGGGCAGCGCGAGCAGGTCGTGCTGACCTCCGCCGGGCAGCCCTACGGCGGCGGCAACTACGGCGCCCTCGCCTTCACCAACTTCGCCGACCCCACGGTCCGCAAGTACAACCAGGACCTCGCCGTCGAAGCGGCGCGGCTCGGCTTCGACGACGTCCTGTACGACTACGTGCGCCGCCCCGACGGCCCGCTGTCCGGCATGCGCTTCCCCGGCATCGGGTCCGCCACCCCGGAGCAGTCCATCACCTCGTTCGTCGCCGAGACGCAGACCGCGATGCGTCCGCACGGCAAGTACCTCGGGGTCTCGGTATTCGGCATCGCGGCCACCCGGCCCACCGAGATCGCCCAGGACATCCCGGCCCTGGCCAAGGTCAGCGACTACATCGCGCCGATGGTCTACCCGTCCCACTGGGGGCCGGGCGAGTACGGGGTGGCCGCGCCCGACACGTCGCCGTACGCGATCGTGCACCGCTCCCTGGCCGACTTCGCCCGTCAGACCAAGGAGACCCAGAGCGAAGTCGTCCCGTGGCTCCAGGACTTCTCCATGGGCAGCACCTACGGGCCCTCCCAGGTGGCCGACCAGATCAGGGCCGCCGCCGCGAACAACATGAAGTCGTTCATCCTCTGGAACGCCGGGGCACGCTACCAGGGTGCGGCGCTCCAGCAGATCTCGGCGTCGTGACCAGTTGACGTGACCCGCTGAGAGTTCCGCGGGTGCGCCCCGACGCCGGGGCGCACCCGCGCGTTCGGCTGCCGTAGCCGCACGCCCCACCGGCCCCGTCCGTGCGACTCGGCCCGCAGGTGTTGCCGCAGGAAGTCATCCGGTCCAGCCGGCCGGCCTCCTGCGGAAACCGCCCGTCCCGAGTGCCATAGGTTGTGCCCCCAACATCCTTTTGACGAGGGGGACATGATGAGCGCATTCGGTACGGAGCCGGTCAGCCGGCGAGGGCTCATACGGCTCGGCGGAGGTGCTGCCGCCGGTCTGGTTCTGGGCGGTGCCGCCACCGCCGCGGCGCAGACCACGGGGGGAGCCGTGACCGCGGCGGGTGCGACGGCCCTGCCCTCCTCACCGTCGTTCGACTTCAGCGACGGGGCGACCGCCCTGTTCATGCACAAGCAGGCCTGGTGCCCGACCGTGATGCAGTGCGCGGGCTACGACCACCTCAACAAGCACTGGTACGTGGCCCAGGTCATGTACAACCCCGACGACGGGGTGTCCTACGCGCAGCGCAAGAGCGAGGGCGACATCGCGATCACCAAGCTGAGCGAGGACGGTTCGACCAAGCTCGGCCGGATGTACCTGCGAGGATTCGGGCACGGCGCACAGATCGGTGTCGAAGCGACGGGCGTGGGCTCCGCCCCGTACCTCTGGATCGAGTACGACTCGAAGCCCAACTCCGCCGACACGGGCTTCGGCACCAGGCTCTGCCGGATCAAGTACATGGGACCCGCGGCCGGCCAGCCGCCCCGCAGCTTTCACTGGGACGACGCGGCGGACCGCGCGGCGATGGACTTCAAGGACCGGACCCCGGATCCTCTCGAACTCCCGGGCGCCGGAACCACATTGGGCTCACCGCGACCTGTCGTCGACATGCAGCACCGGCGGGTGCTGGTGCGCTTCACCCGTAACGGCCGGCTCCAGTGCGCCGTCTGGGACCTGGACACGGCCGTCGCGGCCCCGCTGGGCGCGCCGCTGCACCACTTCCCGGACCTGCCCCGGCCCGTCTACGACGCACAGGGGTTCTGCCTCTACGGCTCCTACCTGTACATGTACGAGGGCGAGGCCTACACCGGCGGCGGCCCGACGAACACGTCGGACGTGGGCACCACCCACATCACCAAGATCGATCTCAATACGGGTGCCTCGCAGCGCGGACTCACCCGCGCCCTGAAGAGCCTCGTGTTCCGGGAGCCCGAGGGGATGAACATCATGCTGGTCCCCGACCCGGCCCGCCCCGGCACCTTCCGCCCCCGCCTGACCTTCGGTTTCGCCTCGGGCGAGTCCGGCGACCGACGGGTGAACATCGCGTACAAGGACGCCCTGATCTGACGCCGGAACCGGCGGAACGCCCCGGGGGCCCCGACACCCCGAGAGCCGCATCGCCGGCTTCCCTGGTGGCCCCGCGGGACGCGCCCGAGGGGGACTCGCCCACCCGGTCGGCCTGCCCCGGACGGACGGCCCGCACTCGCCTTCGCGCGAGTGCGGGCCGCCGCTGTCATCGTGTGTCAGCAGCCGGAGGCGGAGCTGATGCGGATCTTGTCGACCAGCCAGGAGTTGAACGTGGTGGTGCGGTGGGGCGGGGTGCACCAGGTCCGGCCGTTGGTGAAGTGGGTGTAGACGATGTCGTCGCGGCGGGTGTTCACCATCGAAGTGGCGCCCTTGCTGGCACCGAGGTTCTGCCAGCCGCTGGTGACGTCCTTGTACTGGCCCGTCTTCGTCGTTCCCTTGTAGAAGCAGACGTACGGGTACGGGCAGCCGGCGGCCGCCTGCGGAGCCGCCGAAGCCGACGGCGCGAAGGCCAGGCCTGAGCCCACCGCCAGGGTGGCAACCAGGACGGCGAGGCGTTTGCGAATGAACATCGGGTCGGGATCGGGGCCGCCGCAGTGGAGGCGCCCGCCACCCTCGGGCGGGCTGCCGAGCGGGCCGGGGCCCCGCATGGGTGTTGCACCGGTCCGCGGATGCCGGAAACGACCCGCAGGGCCCCTACTCAGGCGGTTCGGCGAAGAAGTGCGCAAGGGAGGACGCGAGCGCTTCCGGAGCCTCTTCGGCCACATGGTGCCCGGAGTCGATGCCGTGGCCCCGCGCGTCCGGCGCCCACTGCCGCCAGATCCTCAACGGGTCCCCGTACAGGTCCTCGAGATCGTCCCGCAGCGACCACAGGATCAGCGCCGGGCACCGGACCCGTACTCCGGCGGCGCGGTCGTCCTCCTCGTGCCGCCGGTCGACGGTGAGGCCGGCCCGGTAGTCCTCCAGCATCGCCCGCACCACGTCGGGGTTCCGCGTCGCCGCGCGCCACTCGTCGTAGTTCTCCTGCCCCATGCTCTGCGGGTCGCCGCGGTACCAGCTGTCCGGGTCCGCGTTGATGACCCGTTCGGGGATGTCCGGCTGGGCGAAGAAGAACCAGTGCCACCACTGGGTGGCGAACTCGGCCGTGATGCGGGACAGGTGCTCGGTGAGGGGCAGGCAGTCGAGCAGCGCCACCCGCGAGACCGCGTCGGGGTGGTCGAGCGCAAGACGCAGCGCGACGCTGCCGCCACGGTCGTGTCCGGCAAGCGCGAACCGATCGTGGCCGAGGGAGCGCATCACCTCGACCACGTCACCGGCGACGGCCCGCTTGGAGTGCCCGGTGTGGTCCGCGGTGGGCGCCGGACCGGTTGACCTGCCGTAACCCCGGAGGTCGGGACAGACCACGGTGAAACCGCGCCGGACCAGGAGCGGGGCGACGCGGTGCCAGGTCGCGGACGTCCGCGGGTGGCCGTGCAGCAGCACCACCGGCGGGCCCTGCCCGCCGTGGCGAACGAAAACCGACGCCCCGTCGACCTGGACCCGCCTCGACTCGAAGTCCTCGAACAAGACCCGTACCTCCCGAAAGTCGTGGAGAGACACTCACCATGTCCTCCGGTACCCCTGTCCGGCTGGTGTGCACGGGGGCTCGGGGCGGGGAGTTCCTCCGTACGGGTGCCGCCCCGCGAGCCCCCGTAACCGCCACGTACGTGCGCCCCCCGGTCCGGCCGCTACGGGTTTGGCGTTCCACGGCTGGGCAGGGCGCACTCCGCCGTCCCTCCCGGCATGCGATGACGGTTGTCCGCAACCCACCGGTAGACACCGCGGGCAACCCAGCGCAACGGCGGCAGCATGAGCAGCGCCCCGCACAGGGACCACGCACGCCCCGCACTCAGCAACGCCTTCGCCACAGCCAGGGCGCCGCCGTACACGGTTCCCGTCGGCGTCACCCACAGCACCTCGTGCTCGGCCCGCTCCTGGGTGATACCGAGCGTCCGCAGGTCCGCGAACTGCCACGCGACGATCGCGCAACGGGGCCGGACATGTCGTTCCACGAACCGCACGGAGGTGGTGCAGAAGCCGCAGTCACCGTCGAAGACGAGTACAGGCCGAGTGCGCATGACCCCATCATGACCTCCACGCCGCGACGCCGCGGCTCAGGCGTGTGCGCGCGGAAGTGCGCCCTGGGTGGAGCAGGCGCGGAGGCTCATACTGCTGTCGGACGTACCGATTCCTCGCTGGAAGAAACCGGGAGAGTACACGTGAACACCATCCAGTCCGTTCTCCGATCGCGACCCTCGGGCTCAAAGAGGCGCTCCCTGGGCGCATTTGTCGCAAGTCTCGTCCTGGCCGTCCCCACGGCACTGCTCGCCTCCGCCGCACCGGCTGCCGCGGCCCAGACTCCCACCTGCGGGTCGGGCTATGTCTGCATCTACAAGGGCGACATTTTCGACGGCGGTTCCCACCACCCCGTGGTGTACCGGTTCTACCGCTACGGCACGTACAACGTCGCCAACCTCATCGGCGACTACACAGTGAAGAACTGCCAGACGGGCGGGGCCGGAGTGCAGGGCCTCACGGGGTACAACGGCACGGGCAGCGTGGCGTGGAACCTCAACGTCAACAACTGCAGCACAGGACTGTGGACGAGCCTCACCTCGACGAACTCGGTACGGGTGTACGCCTGACCCCGTTCGGCCGGGACGTATGCCGGGTGCTGCGGCGCGAGCGGAGGCGAGCCCAGGGCGCGTCGCCCGACCGGCCCGCACCGGCGGGTGGCAGCGTTCCCGCCCGGCCCGTGTCACCCCTCGCGAGGCGGGCCGGGAGGGAAGTGGCCCGAAGAGTGACTCGGGCCGCTGTCAGCAGGTCAACGGACCAGGGGCGAAGCACCGGCTACGAATGCCTCGATCGCCTCTCTCGCGCGGGCGTCCAAGGTGTCCCGCTCGTCCTGGTCCCGCGCGGTCGACACGTCCCGGGTGCACCGATAGGCCTCCTCGGCGGCGTGGACCACTTCCTGGTCGTCAGTGAGCAATTCGACCCGATAGAGCACTTGCCGGGTCGCCGTGCGGAGGCGGTGCGCTTCATCGCGTGCCGTGATGAACGCTTCCCCGTCAGGGTCCTGCCGTTTGCGGTACCAGCGGTCCGCCTGGCCGTGGCGGTAGTCCTCCACCGCCGCTGCGAACGAGCTGTACGTGGCGATGCGCTCCTGCCGGAGCGCTTCGGACCGCGCGAACAGCTCGCTGCGTCCGGACGCGAGGCGCTGGAAGAGGTGCGTGATCACGGCACCCATGAGCGTGCCCCCGACGGCTACGACGCTTGTCCATATGGCTTCCATGGCATCAGCTGATCACGAGGGCGGCCGCCGCGTGGTCGGTTCCCGTCCGCCAGGCCCCCTCAGGCCGCGGGGTCGCGCAGGCCGACGCAGTCAAAGGCCCAGAAGACCTCCGAATAGACGAAGGTGCCCGTCATCCACGGTTCGTGGGCGGACAACCGGGCGACCTGGAACGCGGCTTCGGGGATACGCAGCGACGGCGAACGGAAGCCCACCGGAGCGGCGCCCTCGAAGCCACGCGAGCCGTAGTAGTGCGGCGAACCCTCCAGGAACACCAGGGGCACACCCTGACTGTCGGCCGCATCGAGGGCGTGGGCGAGGAGTCGCGTACCGATGCCCTGACGCTGGAACTCGGGTGCCACGCCCAGCGGTGACAGCGACAGGACGTCCACGATCCGGCGCGGCGCGTCCAACCGCGCCGCACTCAGCAGGACATGCCCGACGACCCGGTCATCAACGACAGCGACGAAGGACATCGGCGCCAGGGCTGCCTCCGTGACGCGAAGTGCGTCCACGAGCCCGGGAACCCGCTCGCCGTCACCGAAGGCGCGCGTGTGAACCTCGCGTACCTCTCGGTGATCGTCAGCGGTCTCCCGCCGGATCACCGCCCCGGCACCAACGGAAGCGATCCGGGAGTCCTCACGCGCATCGTGTGACGTCATGACCGCGAGGGTAGATCGCGGGGCGGCCCATCCGCGAGGCAATTGCGCGTACCAGGGCACCGGTCATCGCGGCCGATGCGAAAACAGGCAGAGTGTTCTCTGCAGAGACTCCTGTGCAGAGAACACTCTGCGATCTACTCTGACGGCATGTCCGAAGAACCCGCACGTCTCCCCGAGCCCGCCAGACCCGCCCGGCGCCTGGACGCGCGCAGCCTGCGAGGGCTGGCGCATCCGCTGCGCATGAGCATCTACGAGCTGCTCGCTCTGGACGGCCCCGCCACCGCCACCAGGCTCGCCGAGCGCCTCGGTGAGAACACGGGCACCGTCAGTTGGCATCTGCGTCACCTCGCTGAACACGGCTTCATCGAGGAGGAATCCGGACGGGGTACCAAACGCGAGCGCTGGTGGAAACGGGTCGACGTCCCGAACGAGCTGAACACCGCCGATTTCCGCGACGACCCCGACACCCGGGGCGCCCTGTCGGTCTATCTGCACGAAGTGGCCCAGCAGTACTTCAGCCGGGTCGTGAAGTACTTCGGCGAGGACTGGGACGACAGGTGGCGGAGCGCCGGCACCGTCTCGGACTGGAGCGACCTGCGGATGAACCCGGCGCAACTGGAGGCACTCAACGCGGAGTTGATGGCCGTCATCGCACGCCATACCGCCGCGTCGGATGCCGAGCCCGCGCCGGACGCGCTTCCGGTCGTCGTGCAGTTGCAGTCCTTTCCCCGCAAGGAGGGCGGCACGGCATGAGTGCGGGCATACGCGCCGGCGTACGCGGTGGTCTCCTGCGTCGCCACCGCGATTTCCGTCTGCTGTGGTGCGGCGAGACCGCCGGGAAGTTCGGCGCGTCCGTCACCGGCGTGACGATGCCGCTGATCGCCGTCTCCACCCTGCACGCCAGCACGCTCGAAGTCGGTCTGCTGAGCGCCGCGGCCTGGGCTCCCTGGTTGATCATCGGTCTCCCGGTCGGCGTCTGGGTGGACCGGCTGCGCCGCAGAACGATCATGCTGACCGCCGCCGCGGTCTCCCTCGCGCTCTACGCCGGCGTCCCCCTCGCCGCCTGGTCGGGGCGCCTGAGCATCGGGTTCCTGCTGGCCGTGGCCCTGCTGACCGGTACGGCCGCGGTGTTCTTCCAGACCGCCTACACCGCCTACCTCCCGAGCATTCTGGAACCCGACGACCAGCCCGAGGGCAACGCCAAACTGCACGGCAGCGCGTCCGCCGCGCAGATCGCCGGGCTCGGTTCCGGGGGCCTGATCGCACAGTTGGCAGGTGCGGTGAACGGGATGTTCGCCAACGCCGCGACGTTCCTCGTCTCCCTCCTGTGCCTCGCAGGCATCCGGCATCGAGAACCCCGCACCGCCGGACCCGGACGTCGCCGCCCCTCTTTGACAGGTGAAGTCCGCGAGGGCCTGCGCCTGGTCGCGATCGACCCCTGGTTCCGCACGTTCACCCTGTTCGGCGCCGCCTCCAACCTGGCCCTGATGGGGTACCAGTCGATCCAAGTGGTCTTCCTGGTCAGGAGCGTCGGCCTGACTCCGGGCGCGGTCGGCGCACTCATCGCGGCCACCAGTGCCGGGGGCGTCGCCGGGGCGTTCGCCGCACGCCGAGTCGCCCACAGGATCGGCACGGCCCGCGCGACACTCGTCTTCGAACTGGGACTCCCCACGCTGGGTCTGCTCATCCCGCTGACCGTCGACGGAGTGGGGATCGTGCTCTTCGTCACGGGCGGTTTCAGCGTCTCCGCGGGCGTCGTCGCCGGCAACATCCTCAAGGCGAGCTTCCAGCAGCGCTACTGCCCGCCGGACCTCCTCGGCCGTCTCACCGCGAGTACGTCCTTCCTCAGTTACGGAACGATCCCCGTCGGAGCGCTGCTGGGCGGCGCGCTCGGGACCGCGTTCGACCTCCGTACCGCCATGGCCCTCACGACTGCGGGCGTTCCGCTCGCCGCGCTGATCCTGCTCTTTTCCCCGATCCGCCGAACCCGGGACCTGCCGACATCCCGCCGGCCAACCCGTGATGTGCCACTTCCGCCGGACTCCGACGCGGAGCCGGCGCGGAGGGTGCCGGTGTGCAAGTCGCCGCACAGCCCGCAGGGTTGACTAAAACGGAGCAGGCTTACCGCGTCCCATGCGGTTGTCACGGAAGCGGTGTCCGCCTTCCGGGCGGTTCAATCCGGGATTCCGAGCTTGGAGGCCTGGAAGCGGGCCTTCTTCTGCCGATTTCCGCACGTGTTCATGTCGCACCATCTACGGGTGCGACTGCGGCTGGTGTCGAAGAAGGCTGCCTGGCAGGTCGGCGATGCGCACAAGGCCAGTCTTCCGTCTCGCTCGCCTGCGATGACGCTGATCGCGTCGGCGGCGACCACTCCCAGCGCATCTTCTACGGACGAAGCCGAGCCCAGTCGCCACTGCCGATTGCCCTCCGGCGTCAGGACGGCAGCGGCCCGGCCTTGCGTGCTGCGGTCATTGATGACCCGGACAGCAGTCATCGGGAGAGGGTCTCGGCGCGCGGCCGCCGTCGCGGCAGTGTGAATCGACTCCCTCAGCTCCCGGGCACGTTCGAGTTGCGCAGCGGTGCAGGACTCCACGGCGAAACCGCTCACCGCCAGCCAGTCGACGAGTCTGTTCGGCGTGGGAATACGTTCCACCGCGTCACCACAACGCTCCGTCAGGGTCGCCGTGAAGCTGGTCGCCAACACTTTGCCGAGACGGAAATCGGGGAACTGAGCAGGCATGGAACCACCATAGCCGGTTGCGCACCGCGGCGAGACCGACTAGAACCGTCTTAGCCGGTTCCGGCGATCTCCGTCGGTACCGTTCGATGACGAGGAGGCCCCGTGTCCACACGTCGGCTTCTCGCCGACGCTGAGACCGCCGTTGTTCGTGGTGCTGTCACCACGGCCAGCTCACCCCGGGAGGGCAAACACATGAATCCTCAAGCCGACGACGTGCGCGCATTCGAAGCACACGCGGCCGACACCGACCTGAACGATCTGCACGCCCGACTGGCCGCGGCACGGCTGCCGGAAGCCGAGACGGTCCAGTGCGCCGCGCCCGACCCGCGCCGATGGGACCAAGGCGTTCCCCTTGCCGACCTCGTGGACGTCGTGAACTACTGGCGTACGGAGTACAACTGGCGGTCGTTCGAGGCGCGCCTCAACCAGGTAGGGCAATTCCGTACGACGGTTGACGATCTGGAAATCCACTTCCTGCACCGTCGATCCGCCCGCGCGGACGCCACCCCGTTGATCCTGACGCACGGGTGGCCGGGCAGCATCGCTGAGTTCACCCACGTGGTGGACGAACTGGCGGAGCCGGCAAGCACGGACGCACCGGCGTTCCACGTCGTCGTCCCATCGCTGCCAGGCTTTGGTTACAGCGGCAAACCGGCCACCACCGGCTGGGGAACCGAGAGGATCGCGGCCGCCTGGGTGCAACTCATGGGAAGGCTCGGGTACAGCAAGTTCGTAGCCCATGGCGGCGACTGGGGAGGCGTCATCACCACCATTCTCGGCGGCAGATTCCCGGAACACGTGCTCGGCATCCACACCACGTTCGCGCAGGCACCGCCCGGTCTGACCACCGACGGGTTGACGGCCGCCGAGCGCACATGGACCGAGGAGACCCGCGCCTTCTGGCGCGACCGCGCCGCATACGCGAAGCAGCAGGCAACCCGGCCGCAAACCATCGGCTACTCCCTCGTCGACTCGCCGGTCGGACTTCTCGCCTGGATCCTCGACAAGTTCGCCGAGTGGACGGACACCGAGGACAGCCCGTTCGAGACCATTCCCAGGGACAGGGTTCTCGACAACGTCACCTTGTACTGGCTGACCAGGACCGGCGCATCATCGGCTCGCATCTACCACGAAAGCCACAACTCGCTCGACCCTGGACTACGGGTCGACGTCCCGTCGGCGATCACGATGTATCCCCGCGACATCGAGAAGTATCCGCGCGCATGGGCGCAGGAGCGGTACCGGCAGATCGTACGATGGCGAGCACCTGACACCGGGGGACACTTCCCGTCGCTCGAGGTTCCCGAATATTTCGTCAAGGACCTGCAGGAGGGCCTGGCGGCGGTGCTGGCCGCCAACCCCGCCAGAAAATAGCGTTGTTGGCACTGCTGGGCGACCCGGCACTAGACGCCCTGGTTCTGCCACCGGGCGCTGCCGACGAGGACGGCCAGATCACCCACGATCGCGTCCACGCCTTCTTTGTCGATGACCGCGCCGTCCTCCGCGCGCAGCAGGGCCCACCAGGCGGCGACGGCTTGCAGCCTGGAGGGCGTCGCCCGCGAGCGCAGCGGACAGGCGAGGCGAGAGCGCGAAAGAGACACCGTCGTCGGTGTCCTGGTCGGCGACGAGGCGAGGCGCACCGGCTTCGATGAGGTCCTCGAATCTGCTACCGGTCAGCCTATTCCCATCGATGATGCTCACCCGGGCATCATCGTCCACCCCACGGACCGGTCGTCGGGTTCGCGCGCCACGCGTCCGTGGGATGATTTCCCACGTCGGCAGCGTGCCGACCACGGGAAGGGAGCCTCACATGGCCGCAGGCTATTCGGCGTGGAAGGTCAACCAGCAGTACGCGGTGAACGACCGCACGTCCCTCAACGGCAAGCACTACCTCTGCCTGGTGGCGCACAAGTCCAACTCGGCGAACAACCCCAAGGGTGCCGTGAAGTTCTGGAAGCGCTACGAAACCTGAGAGTTCGGCTTGTCCGGGTCACCGGTCCCGGCGCGCGCAGAGGGGGATCGGGTCGGCCACGCCTGGTGGCAGGGCAGCTCCACTTCCTCCCACGCCCTCCATGCGGAAGCGGCCCCGGACCCCACCGTGGCCACTGCGGTGTGGACGCAGCACCTTCGCAGCGATGCGGTGCCGCCGGAGCCCACCCAGTGCCGACCGTCCCGTTGGCGGGTGGGCCGAAGACGTCGGCCCCCTGCCCGGATGCGCCGAAAACGCCCCCGCCGCGGGGCTCCGCACGGTGCACCCGAGGGGCGCCGTCTCGCCGTGGCGCCCTCGGGGGCAGATGATCGCCGCAGGGCTCCGGGCAGCCGCCCTCCAGGTACGCCCCATGGGTGGGACCCGGCGATTGGGCCCGGCCTCGTCGCCGCGCGGTGTCGCTGCGCGGAGCCGGTAGGGGCAGGGTGTGCCAGGGTGTGCCAGATCCGAATCGCACGTGCTCGGGGACGCCCCCTGCTTTCCGGTTCTGACATGCTGTACCGGTGCGCGTACTGATCGTGACGGCGGGGAGCTGGGGTGATGTGGCCCCGTACACCGGGTTGGGCGTGCGGCTGCGCGGCGCGGGACACGACGTGACCGTGGCGACCCACGAGCGTTTCGGGCGGGCGGTGACCGCCCATGGCCTCGGGTACCGGGCGCTGCCCGTCGATCCGCGCCAGGAGCTGGCCTCGCAGGCCGGTCAAGGGCTGGCCAGAGCGGTCAGTCCGCCCGTGGCCATGGCACGAGTGGCACGTATGGCGCGGGACTTCATGCCGCCGCTGGCCGTCGGCGTGGCAGCTGCCGTACGGCAGGGCGCCGATGTCGTGCTGAGTTCCACGGTCACCGACCCCCTGTGTGCGGTGCTCGGCGAGGCGTTTCGGCTGCCGAGCATCGGGGTCTACCTCCAGCCGGTCCGGCCCACCGCCGCCTTTCCGCCGCTTGTCACCGGCGCCCGCTCGTTCGGACCGCACGGCAACCGCCTGGCCGCGTACGCCCTGCAGGCCGGTACCGACCGCATCCTCGCCCCGGCCGCCAGAGCGCTGCGCCGCGAACTCGGCCTGCCACGACAGTGGTTCGGCGGGCTGCTGGGATTGCCACGCGGGCGTACGGTCCTGCACGGGTTCAGCCCCCGGGTCGTGCCCCGCCCGGCGGACTGGCCGTCGGCGCACAAGGTCTGCGGCTACTGGTGGCCCCAGCCCGACCCGGAATGGGAACCGGAGCCCCGACTGCTGGACTTCCTCGGTGCGGGACCGCCGCCGGTCTTCGCCGGGTTCGGCAGCTGCGTGACCGCCGAGGCCCCAGCACTGAGCGCTCTGCTCGCCGATGCCATGCGCCGCGCGAAGGTGCGCGGAATCATCCAGGCGGGCTGGAGCGGCCTGCACATGGAGAACGACGACCTGATCACGGTGCGGGAAGTGCCCCACGCCTGGCTCTTTCCCAGGACCGCGGCGGTCGTCCACCACGCAGGCGCGGGCACTACCGCGGCCGGGCTACGAGCGGGGGTTCCTGCCGTCCCCGTCCCGGTGCAGCTGGACCAGCACTTCTGGGCCGCCCGCCTCCACGCGCTGGGCGTCGCGCCACCCCGGCTGCGCTTTCAGCGACTCACCGCGGAGAGCCTTTCCGCGGCGCTCACCGAAGCCGTCCACAACCCCGCCCTGCGCGCCCGCGCCGGCGAGCTCGCCGCGGCTCTTGCCGGAGAGGACGGTACGCGCCAGGTCCTTGAGACCGTCGAGCGGCTTGCGTGACCGTGCGCGAAGGAGCCCCGTTCCGCCGTTCGTACATCCGGGCCGAGGAGCGGGCCAGGCCTGCTGACCGCTCGCCGCTGCCTTCTTGACGGCCAAGGTCGTGGGGGACGGCAGGCCACTCCGCAGGTGCGGTGTCCGTGGCAGAGGGCTCAGGAATCGAGCACGGCGGTGACGGCCGATGGATGACGTCGTGGAGCAAGGCGCCTGAAGCTGCAGGAGCAGCCTGCATGCTCTCGATCGCTTTCGCTGCCTGGCTCGCGTAGTGCCCGAACGCCGCGGTGGAACGTCCTCGCGCAGCGGACATGCCCCGGCGGGGAAGATCACGCGGCTGCCTCCACCGCAACCCACGTGCTGGGGGCCGCCGGACGGGAGGTGGACGGCCACTCTGCGTGACCGAGCCGCCGGGTCGCCCGCTGGGAGTGCTCCAAGGCGGTACGCCGGTCGCGCGTTGCGGCTCGGCGAGCGTGGCGGTGTATGCGTTCGCTGCGCTGCCGACGCAGCCGGCGCCGGCCGGGGGAATACGAGCGGCCACCTGCCGCGTTCGCCCAACAGCCGGCCGCACGCCGCTGCTTCGTCCGGGAGACCTCTCTCATGTCAGAGCCAGCGATCGGTGCCGTCGTCTTCGACGTCCTCGGCACACTCGTCGACGAACCTGCCGGTATCCGCGCCGGCATTCGAGAACTCGCCCCCGCTCTCGACGCTCCCCAGGTCGAGCAGCTCCTGTCTCTGTGGCAGCAGCACATCGACCGCGAGCAGCGCCGCATCCTCGCCGGCGTCCGCTACCTTGCCGGTGACAGCCTCGACCTGGAGGCCGCCCGGCTCGTCGCCGGGCCGCTGGAGTCGACGACCCGGCTGCCGTAGCAGTGCTGGCACTCTCGGGCCGCAGGCTCCCGCCTTGGCCCGACACCGTGGCAGGGCTGGCCCGGCTCGCCGAACGGTTCCCGCTGATCGGCCTCTCCAACGCGAGCCGCACAGCGCTGCTGGGACTCAACGCCCACGCCGGACTGCGCTGGCACCAGGCCCTGTCCGCCGAGGAAGCCCGGACCTGCAAGCCGGACCCGGCGGGTCTACCAACTGGCCGTCACCGTCTCCGGGCTGCCACCGGAGCGGCTGCTGATGGTCGCCGCCCATGCCTGGGACCTGCGTGGCGCACAGGGCCTCGGCATGCGCACCGCCTACGTCGCCCGGCCTGTCGGCGACCCACCCGCCTCTTCGGACGGGTTCGATCTGCACGCCGTGGACCTCGCCGACCTCGCCGACCAAGCGACAAGACCCGTAGAAGTCGCCGCACCCCGTGCGGGACAACCCGATCGCAGCTGGTTCATGGGAAGCCCGTTGTCCGCTGTCGAACCCCATGAGAGCATCGGGGTACAGAGGTCCGTCTCCTTCATTCGCGCTTCGCAGGCCCATGAAGGAGTGCGGGCCGTCGCCATGTTCACGGTTTGAGCAGTCCGTCAGGATCTGCGAATGGCAGGTGCCGTCTTGATGTACCCAACTGAGTCTCCAGAAGCTTGCGTCGACGAGGCGAACAACCTCTTGGTCGCCCCTTCGACGGTGCATGGCGATGACTTGGTCAGGAACTTCTTCGGGGCCACGATCACGCCCGAGTTTCTCGCGTCCGGTTCGCCCGACCTCTCTCGGCGGACCGTCTACCTGTGCGGCGACATATCCCGGATCAGTCGTCGTCAACTGGATGTGGCTGAGCGTGTGTTCGTCGTACGGGAACTCGCACACGGTTACCGCGAGGACGGCGGCGAACCGTGGACTTCCGTCGGCCTCGGCCGGGTTCCCCTTCGCGTACACGGTGTCGGCGTGTACTACCGCCGTTTCTTCGAACCCGGTGCCGATCATTTCGGACGGATCCGGGCGGAGCACACGTTCCAGTCCCTGACGGAGTCCACCAAGCCCGGAACAGCCCGTCGCAGCGGGATCTATCTGACGCCCGTCACCCGAAACGGCGACGCATTGCATTTCCGCCTGCTCCGCTGCTCCACAAACCTCTCGGGACCGACCGAGAACTTCGGCCCGACCGACACCCGCATCGTCGAGGCGCTGAACCGCGAGGCCGCCACCCTCTTCCGGAACCACGCACCGCTCAATCACGTTCTCGCGCAGATCTACCACAACACCCGTGCGACGGAAGGGCGCAAGCAGTCCAAGGCCAGGATCTCGGCCCACGCCGACAAGACCAAGGACATGCCCCGCAACGGAATCATGGCCTTCTGCACCTTCTATGACCGGCTCGACAAGCTGCAGCCGTTGGCCAAAGATGGTTTCGACTACGGAGTGAGGGGTGTCAGCGGGCTGACGAAACTGCACTTCCGTCTCAAGGAACAGACCGAAGAGACCGCCAGGTCGGCGCTCCCGTTGCAGTTCAGCCTCACCCTCTGTCCCGGCTCCGTCTTCTTCATGCCACTGGCTACCAACCGCCTGTATACGCACGAAATCCGGCCTGCGACGCTGGACGCCGAGGTGCTCCCGACCCGTCTGGGGTACGTGGTGCGCTGTTCGAGCACCGAAGCCGTGCACAAGAACGGACGCACGCTCCTCAAGGGGTCCGACGGGTGGGTGGAACTGGAGCCCCCCACCGCGGAAGGCATGGACGAACTGCGCCGACTGTACGCCGAGGAGAACAGGAACTCGTCCTTCGTCGAGTACGGTTCCGACTTTATTTTCAGTATGAACACGGGAGACTACGATGCACCCCGAGTCCAGGCTCGCGGATGAGATCCTCGAATTCATTTTGCCCTCCGAAAGGAATCTCTTCACAGAGCTGTCCGCGTCGGTGCATTGGGAAGACGTGGGAAAAGGGCGGCGAGCCGCCGTACTCACGAGGGTCGACGAAGCGGGGGTAGTGCCGCTGGTACGCACGACCACTCAGTACGGCGGACCGGCGCAGCGTTTCCAGACGGTTCACGAACGGCTGGCACAGCGGATTCGCAAAAGTGCGGAACTCCCGATCGGCTTCAACAACGCTCTTGTCGAGAACTATACGAACGCCTACAAAACGATGGGTGGCCATTCCGATCAGGCCCTCGATCTGGCCGACGATTCCCATATTGCCGTATTCTCGTGCTACGAGCGTCCCGAAGTGAGCCCACAGAGAAAGATCATATTCGAAGCAAAGGGGCCCGGTGGTGAGAAGTTCGAAATCCCCCTCGCTCAACACAGTGTGGTCGCGTTCTCGGTGAAGTTGAACCGGCTGCTCAGGCACAAAATCGTCTTGGACACAGCCGTTCGGTCAACGGAGAATCAGTGGCTGGGCGTTACGTTTCGCGCGTCGAAGACCCTTCTTCGGTTTCGGGACGGTCACGCGTACCTCCCGCAGGGCGCACGCCTCATGTCGGCAGACGATGAGGGGAGGCACGAGTTCTACCGGCTACGGCGCCGCGAGAACACGGAAACGGACTTCAACTACCCTCCGCTGACGTACACCATCAGCGAGAGCGACCTGATGCCACCGGTGTGATCTGGGGACGAGAGAACACACGGACCATGCAGCGGCGTTCGAAGTTCACCTGCGTGCACGCTGCTCCGTGACCGCCGCTGCGGGCCGACTCCGACTCGGGCTCCGGTTCAGCCCGCGGCCCGTCGGGCTCACGGCGGTGACGGGGACCTGCGGCCCGCACCGTGCCGTCAGTTCGCCACAGCTTCGATCAGGGAGAACGGTGCGGCCTCCTGGAGCGGGGTGACCGAAGTGACGGACAGGCCCGCGCGGTGGCACACGTCCTCGAAGTCCTTGCGGGTGCGCTCCCTGCCGCCCACGTTCACCAACATGTTGCGGTCGCTCAAGTACGTGATTCCGCCGTCGGTCACCTCGGCGCCGGTGTCGACGACAGCGAGCAGCGTCCGTGCAGCCCGTGCCGTTCCAGAGTCTTCGGCGCCTCCGCGAGGCCCTCCGTCGTGTCGAGGACCGTACCGGTGAGGCCCGGATGCGCGTCGAGTACACCGGCAAGGAGGGTCCCGCTGCCCCCGCCGACGTCCGTGACCGTGCCGAACCTGCCGAAGTCGAAGGCATACGGGAGCGCGGTGGCGGCCCCCGAGACGGCCTGGCTCATCGCCGCGTGGAAATCCGCGGACAGCTCGGGGTGCTGGGCGAGGTAGCTGAAGAAGTCGGTGCCGAAGACGGTGGCGTCGAGACGGCCGGCAGGTCGCGGCACCGGGCAAGTTGAGGTACCGGGCAGGCCGAGTTACCGGGCAGGATGAGTACGGCTACTCAGGTCCGCGGCGTTCCGCTGTCGGATGATGCAGTTCAACATCATCCGAGTCAGGGGACCGACACATGCTCAGCCGCCTCGCCGACGTCCTGGTGCCGGCCGTGGGACGCCTTACGGTCACGGCCGACCCCGGGGCCGAACTGGCCCCCGGCAGCATCCTCACCGCGAACCACACCTCCCTCGCCGACCCCGCCGTCGTGCTCGCCGCCCTGCACCGTCTCGGGGTCCGTCCGGTCGTCATGGCGACCGCGGGGCTGTGGCGCGTGCCGGTCCTCGGTCGCATGCTCGCCCGCGAGGGACACATCCCCGTCCACCGCGGTGACCGACGCGCGGCAAGCGCCCTGGACGGGGCCGCGGAGGCGCTGGAGCGCGGACGCCTGGTCCTGATCTACGCCGAGGGCGGTCTCCCGGTCAGGGCGGACGTCGCGGAGGCGGCCCCTGGGGCCTTCCGTTCCGGACTGTCCCGGCTGGTGCGGCGCACGGGTGCTCCAGTCGTGCCCGTGGGCCAGGCCGGTGCTCGCCGGGTCACCTCCGGAAGCAGGGCCAAACAGATCGGGGGACTGCTCACGGCGCCGTTGCGTCGCCCGGACCTGCACGTGCACGTAGGGCCGGCGATCGAGCCCACGGCCGACGGCGTCATCCGCACCGGACACGCCCACGCGGCGGTGACGGCCGCCTGGCGCACTGCCGCCGCCCGGCTCGGTGAGCCGGCGGCGTCGGCCGCGTAGTCGGCAACGTCCGCCCGCGGGTGCCTTCAGGAACCGCACCGTCACCGTACGTCCGACAACCGGTCCAGCTCCCTGCGGATCGCCTCCCGCAACTCGTCGTGCTGCGGACCGAGTGCGTACGTGTCGTCGCTCCAGCTCTCGCGCGGATACAGCCAGACAGGCATGCGTACGACGTCAGCGGGCTCCCAGTCGAAGCGCGGCCACACGTGCGCGTGCAGGAAGCCGTCGGTATTGCCGAGGATCTCCAGGTTCACCCGGCGGAAAGCCGGGTCCAGGCGCCCGCACGCACGCTCCACGGCTTCCCCGAGCCGATCCATGTCGGACAGGAAGGCCGAGCGCCGCGCCCGCGGAAGGTCCGACAGCCGCTCCACCGCTGGGTCGTCCGTCAGCAGCACCGAGTATCCGGGCAGGAACTGCACGTCCCCGATCACCGCGAACCCCGCGTCGAGACGCCTGAGGACGGACGGGTTCTCTCCGCGCAGCGCGCTTCCGATGCGATCCGCCCGCCAGTCATTGCCCATGGCGGCGACGCTACACGCCACTGTCGGTCCACCAACTGCCGTACGCCCACGGGAACCACACCCCGCGAGGCCGGGAGGCCAGGCGCCCGTACGCACCGCGCCGGGCGCGGCGATGTGGGCCGACCGCTCAACTCAGTCGCGTCCGGGCGCCGGTGATGCGGGGTCAGCGGCGGCCGGTGGCGAGGGTGACGAGGAACTGGCCGCCGCCCGTCTCGACGTGGGCGGTCACCGGCAGGCCCGGTACGAGTCGGGAGAACCGGTCCACCAGCCAGTCCGCCGCCTCCTGGGCGTCCCGCTCGGTCGGACAGCGGCCCACCATTTCGCGGCCCCCCTTGCGCTCGAGCCTCGCGGCAACGGCGATCAGCGGCGCGGGCTCGACCACGTACAGGTGCTCGGGCCAGGCGATGACCGCCTTGACCGCGCCCTTGCGGGTGTTGCACCCGCGGTGCGCGAGCCGCTCGGCGACCTTGGCCTTCCGGTCGGCGGTCCGGCTGTCGACGCTGGGGCCCCGCGGGTCGTTGACCGACTCGTCGGGGTCGACCGGCTCGTCACACACCCAGCAGCGCCAACCGTCGCGCTCTGCCACATCATCAAGGAGACTCACCCGAGCAACCTAGCCTGTCCGGCCGCCTCCCCACGCACCAGGCCCCCAGCGAAGTCCCCAGGTCCGGCCAGGAGCACGTAACGGAACGGCGAGCTCTGCGTCGGGACGCCCATCTCTCCCTCGGCTTCGCTCACGGCCCGGGGTGCGTGCTCCCCGGCTGCGCTGTCGCCCCGGCGGCCCTGCGTCGCCACGCCCTCGCCCGGCGGGCGTACCCCTGGCGCTCCGAGAGCTCGGGGATCCGGGGCGCGCCGGGACGGCAGAACGTTTCTGCGCGCCGGTGGTCGCTGCTACCGCGGTGGCGAGACCTGGTGCGGCGTGCCGTGGGGATCAGTGTCCGACGGGTCCCCGGGCGGGCCGGCCAGGGGACCTTCCTGCCGACCGCCCGTCGCGGAGGGCCGCGCGCCCAGGCGCCTTCGGGGGGCCTGCCGTTCCAGAACCGCCGTGAGGGTGGCGACGGTCGCCTCCTGCTGTGCGAGCAGGGCGGCAAGGGTGGACTCCGCCCGGGCCGCCGCCCGGCCGGTCCTCACCCGTTCGGCCTCGGCCAGCGCGGATGCCTCCTGGGCCCGCCGGTAGCGCCGCTGCGCGTCCTCCAGTGCCCGCTCGACCGCCTGACAGCGGGCGACCGCGTCCTGCAGCGCTTCATCGTCCTCGTGCGTCATGCCAGGCTCAACGCCTTCGACGTGTACGGGGATGCGGGCTGTGCGAAACGTGTCCCGTACCTCGCCGGGTCGGGCAGGGAAACGATTCGTCCACCCGGGTCGTACGGCAGCCGCTTCCGGCGGTACGGGACATGCGCGCGTGCCTCCCCCATCGGCACGGCGGCGGTTCCCGGGTGCGTGCACGCCGGCGACTTACCTACGTCGACGCTGCGGGCGGTACTGACAGCGGCGGCCGGACGTCGCCGCCCGGTCAGGAGGGGTTCTGCCATTGCCTCAAGGGGTACGGGAACCGGCAGTAAACGATCATTCACCCACTCGCGCGGCACGAGGGCGGACAGATGGCTGACACGGCTGACGGCATGCTGGTAGAGGACCTGTACCGGTTCGAGGAACTGCTGGACGACGCGGAGCGGGCAACGCTCCACCGGGTACGCGAGTTCCTGCGCGAGGAGGTGGCCCCGCACGCCGACGCCTGGTGGGGGAAGGCGGCGTTCCCGCACCATCTCGTCCCGCGCTTCGGGGAGCTGGGCATCGCCGGCATGGGGTACGAGGAGTGCGCGGGCGCTCCGGCGAGCAGCCTGCTCAGCGGGTTCATCGCGCTGGAGATGGCGCGGGTCGACGCGTCGGTGGCCACGTTCTACGGGGTGCACGCGGGGCTGGCCATGGGGAGCATCGCCCGGTGCGGCTCGCCGGAACAGCGCCGCCGCTGGCTGCCGGCCATGGGCCGGATGGAGCAGATCGGGGCGTTCGCACTGACCGAGCCGCAGGGTGGTTCCGATGTCGCGCTGGGGCTGCGGACCACCGCGCGGCGCGAGGGCGACACCTGGGTCCTCAACGGCGAGAAGCGGTGGATCGGCAACGCGACCTTCGCCGACCTCGTGGTCGTCTGGGCCAGGGAGGAGGGGGAGGGCGGCGGCGTGCGCGGTTTCGTCGTCGAGGCGTCGACGCCGGGATTCAAGGCCACCCTCATCGAGAACAAGATCGCCCTGCGGACCGTCGAGAACGCCGACATCGTCCTCACGGAGTGCCGGGTGCCCGAGGAGAACCGGCTCCAGGAGGCCCATGGCTTCCGGGACACCGCGGACGTCCTGCGGCACACCCGCAGCGGTGTGGCGTGGGAAGCCGTGGGAGTGATGCTGGCGGCGTACCGGATCGCCCTGGACTACACGCGCGAGCGCGAGCAGTTCGGAGGGCCCGTCGCCCGGTTCCAGCTCGTCCAGGACCTCCTGGTACGGATGCTGAGTGATGCCACCTCCTGTCTGGGGATGGTCGTGCGGCTCGCGCAGCTGGAGGACGCCGGCACCTTCCGCGACGAGCACTCCGCGATGGCGAAGGCGCACTGCACCACCCGGATGCGGGAGGTCGTGGGCTGGGGGCGCGAACTCCTGGCGGGCAACGGCATCGTGCTCGACTACGGCATCGGCCGTTTCGTCGCCGACGCGGAGGCCCTCTACTCGTACGAGGGCACCAGGGAGATCAACACTTTGATCACCGGCCGCGCGGTCACGGGCATCGGCGCGTTCGTCTGAGCCCGCGTCCGCACCCGTACTCGCCACCTGCTCCGTACCGCCCGCTGGGCGTGTGCCGGAGTGTCGCCCTGCGTTCTGTCGTTGCGTCAAACGGGCACATATGCCAGGTCGTCTACGTAAATCCCTTAATATTCCTATTGGTGGATTTACTGTCCATGCGTGACGAATACCCCGAGCGCTCCTCCGAGTGCCTTCCTTGCGCCGCCGCCGGGTGCCCGCCGACCGGACCCGGGGCGGCGGGCCTTCCTCGCCGCGGTGGGTGCTGTGGGTGTGAGCGCCGCGGTGGGTGCTCCCGCTTATGCTTCCGACCGGGCGGGTGAGGGTGTCCGCGACGATGCGTACGTCGATGTCCAGTTGCTGAACATCACCGACCTGCACGGGTACCTCCAGGGTCCGGTCGGCAGGGATGCGGTCATCCAGGGCGCAGGCGGCGTCAGTTACACGGTGGGGGGCGTCGCCGCGATGGGCACCCATCTGCAGCGGTTGCGCAAGGGGCGGCGCAATTCGCTGTTCTTCGCGCCGGGCGACCTCTTCTCCGGGTGGGAGTTCGGTGCGGCGGCGTTCGCGGACGAGCCGACCATCGAGGCGCTCAACGCGCTGGGGCTGGACTTCGCCACCGCCGGGAATCACGAGTTCGACAAGTCGCCCTCGTTCCTGACCCGCCACATGATGGAGGGTGAGCCGTTCCCGGTGGTGGGGCAGGACACCGGGTTCAGGGACTCCACCGGAGAGCCGTTCCAGGGGGCGGATTTCCCGTACTACAGCGGCAACGTGGTGCGTTCGGGCAGCGGACAGACGGTGCTGCGGCCGTATCACGTCGAGTACGTGCAGGGTGGCCTGGGCAACCGCATGCTGCCGATCGGGTTCATCCACCTCACGGTCGTCGGCATGGAGAACATGCCCGGCTCCTTCCACCCCGGCCTGCGGACGCTCGGGGATCTCGCGACCGCAGACCGGTGCGCGAGGGAGCTCAAGGTGCGCGGTGTGAACGCGATCGTGCTGTGCATCCACGACGGAGCGACCGCCGGCGACGACTTCAACAGCGGCAGCAATCCGTCCGGACCGGCCTACGACCTCGCGCTGAAGGTGTCGCCGGACATCGACGCCATTGTCTGCGGGCACTGGCACAGCCGGTTCAACATGATGGTGCCCGATCCGCGCGGAGTGCCCCGCCCCTTCGTCGAAGCCGGGTACCACGGGCAGGTCATCAACGAGATCAACCTCTACCTGGACCCGCTGACCGGAAAGGTCGTCCGCGATCTGACCGTGTCCACCAGCCACCCCAACACCCGGGACGTCACTCCGCACCCGAAGCTCAAGGCGATCGCCGACTACTGGGCCGAGCGGGCGCTGGAGCGCGCGAGGAGCCCGATCGGCAGACAGAGCGGTCCCTTCACCCGCGTGCGGAACGCGGCGGGGCAGAGCACCATGGGCGACCTCGCCGCCGACTGGACACTGTGGGCGGCGAGCAGCCCGGTCCCGGCGTACGACGATTCGAACATCCATCCCTTCGTTCCCGCGCAGCTCGCCCTCGTCCCGCTCGCGCCCCAGGACGGGCGCCCCGTCATGCGGGGCGATCTGGTCCCGTCGGCCGACGGCGGGGACACGGTGACCTTCGGGAAGGCGTGGGCGGCGATCGGCCGGAGCAGTCCCACCGTCAGCGTGACGGTGACGGGCCAACAGATCCACGACGCCCTCGAACAGCAGTGGACCAAGGACTCCTCGGGAGCGGTACGGTTCGCCCCGCTGGCTGTCTCGCACAACGTCCGCTACTCCTTCAACTCGGCAGGCGCGGTGGGTGACCGCGTCGACGCGGCGGAGGTGTTCATCGACGGTGCACCGCTGCAGCCCGGCGCCGACTACCGGGTCGCCTGTACCTCGCGCACCGTGCTCGGCCTCGACGGCTTTCCCGCACTCGCCACCCACCGCCTGCCCTACCGTTTCGAGCGCGACTGCGAGAGCTTCATCGCCTACGTACGCGCCCAGCCGATGCTGGACCCCTCCCCGCTGAAGCGGGTCACGGCATACGAGAAGAAGCGCCGCAGCGAAGGGGACCGGATCACCGTGCGCACGGGCTCCGCACGCCGATAGCACCTGCGGTGACCTGCCACGCCCGGCAGGATGACCGACATGGACGACGAGCGGAACACGGGCTTGTCAGCCGTGCCCCACGCCACAGCGCGCGCCCGAGCGTTCCCTCCGGCGTCAGGCGCGTGTCCTGTCGTCGTCCGCCGCGGCAGTGAACGGGGGCCCCTTTGGACCGGCACCGCGCGGCGACGGCAGGACGCCGGCCGCGGCGTCCGTGTGCTCCGGGGGCTCGATGCTGATCCGGGGCAGCAGCCGGTCCAGGCGGGCGGGGAGCCACCAGTTCGCCCCGCCCAGGAGGTGCATGAGCGCCGGCACGAGCAGGGTGCGCAGCACGAAGGCGTCCAGCGCGACCGCCGACGCGAGCGCGATGCCGAACATGGCGATCACCCGGTCGCCGCTCAGCACGAAGGCCAGGAAGACCGCGATCATGATGACGGCCGCCGAGTTGATCACCCGGCCGGTCTCCGCGAGTCCGACCCGTACGGCCCGGCGGTTGTCGCCCGTGGCCAGCCACTCCTCGTACATCCGGCTGACCAGGAAGACCTGGTAGTCCATGGACAGGCCGAAGAGGACGGACACCATGATCACCGGCAGGAAGGGTTCGATCGGCCCCGCGCTGCCCAGTCCCAGCAGCTCGCTGCCCCAGCCCCACTGCAAGATCGCGACCACCACGCCGAACGCGGCGGCCACCGCCGCCACGTTCATGACGGCCGCCTTCACCGGGATGCCCACGGAACGGAAGGCCAGCAGCAGCAGGACGCAGCCCAGGGCCACGATCACACCGACGAACAGCGGGAGCTTCCCCACGATCACCTGGGCGAAGTCGTCGTAGCTCGCCGTGATGCCGCCCACCGAGACGTCGAGACCGGTGTCCCGTTCCACGCCGGGCAGCACGTCCGCGCGCAGCCGGTCGACGAGTTCGCTCGTCTCGCGCGCCTGGGGTGCGGAGTCGGGAACCACCGTCAGCGCGGCCGTCTCCCCGTCGTGGCCGAACGCGGGGCGACCGACCGAGGACACGCCTTCGGTGGTGCGCAGCGTCGCCGCGAGGTGTTCCACGGCCTCGCGGGCCGCGTCGTCCCCGCCTCCGTCGGCACCGCCCTGCTCGGCGACGAGCGTCAGCGGGCCGTTCGCGCCGGGGCCGAAGCCGTCGGCGAGCATCGTGTACGCCTGGCGGGTGGTGGAAGAGGCCGGGTTGTTGCCCTGGTCGGAGGTGCCGAGCCGGAGGGAGAACGTGGGGATCGCGAGGACCACCATGATCACGGCCGCGAGCGCGCCCAGCAGCTTCGGACGGCGCTCCACGAACGCCGACCACCGGGTGGCGAGGCCGCCGGTGACCTCGGGGCGCGGGCCGTGTGCGGCCAGCCGTGCCCGTTCGCGGCGCCCCAGCGCGCGCATGCCGATGAAGGACAGGAGCGCCGGCAGGAGGGTGACGGAGGCGACGACGGTCAGGACGACCGTGAGCGACGCGGCGACGGCCACCCCGTTCAGGAACCCGAGACGCAGAATTAGCATGCCCAGCAGAGCGATGCAGACCGTGACGCCCGCGAACACGACGGCGCGTCCGGTCGTGGCGACGGCCTCGGTCGCCGCGTGCTCGACGGACAGGCCGCGCCGCAGCCCCCGCCGGTGCCGGGTCACCAGGAACAGGGCGTAGTCGATGCCCACGCCGAGCCCGATGAGGGTTCCGAGCATGGGGGCGAAGTCGGCGACCGTCATCGCGTGGCCGAGCAGGGTGGTACCGGCGTAGGCGGTACCCACCCCGACCAGGGCGGTGGCGATCGGCAGGAGGCTCGCGGCGACGGAACCGAACGCCAGGAAGAGGACGACGGCGGCCACGACGACCCCCACGGCTTCGGCGAGGTGGGCGTCCGGGGCCTCGGTGAGGGCGATGGCGCTCCCGCCGAGAGCCACCTGCACGTCGTCGTCCGCGGCGGCCCGCGCCGTGTCCACCACGGCCTGCGCCTGCTCGACGGGGAGGTCGTCGGCCTGGGCGTCGAAGGTGACCGTGGCGTAGGCGGTCCGCCCGTCCCCGCTGAGCTGACCGGGGCCGTACCGCACGGGCGCGTGTGCCGCCGTGTCGGAGCCGCCCCCGGCCGGGTAGGGCCCGGTCACGGCGCCGACTCCCGGCAGCCCGGCGATGCGGTCGAGCACCTGTGCCATGCGGTCGGCCACCGCGCCGTCGGCCGCGGCGCGACCGCCGCCGTCGGCGTGCCAGACGACGGTGGAGACGTCGCCGCCGCCGTCCGCGAAGTGGGCGTCGAGGAGGGCGCTCGCGTGTCCGGACTCGGTGCCGGGCACGTCGTAGTCGTTGGAGTAGGCGGAACCCGCGGAGACGGCCGCGGCGGACGTGGCCCCGAGGACGAACAGCCACAGGACGACGGTGGCGAGCCGGTGCCGGACGCACCAGCGGGCGAGGGCGGTCAACGAACGTGCTCCTGGGTGGATCGTGCCCCGCACCGGCGGTGACGACCGGACCGCGTCAGAGAGACGACCGCTCGACGTGATCCGAGTGCCCTGCGTGACAGGCGAGCTGGCAATGAAGCCACTCTTGCACCGAAAGTGCGTCAAACATCCGTTTCATGGCCTTACTCACAGTGCTCGGATGAGGAGCCGGGGAGCTCTGGCACCCGCCGCGCCCGTCGCCGCCATGCCGACGGGCGCCCCGGCAGTGCGCATCCGGGGTGTGCATCCGACGGAGCGCACCGACGGCGCGCCGTACCGGGGCGCCGTCGGGCCGCGGTTCTCCTCGAAGGCTCAGCCCCGGTCGTCCTCGAAGGCCCGGAGCAGGTCGGCGGCGACGCTCACCGCGATCGTGGCGGGCTCCTTGCCGCTGATCGTGGGCAGTCCGATCGGAGTCTTGATCCGGTCGATGGTGCCGTCGTCGTGGCCGCCCTCGGTGGCGAGGCGCTTGCGGAACCGGGCCCACTTGGCGGCGGAGCCGATCAGTCCGATCGAGCCCAGGCCGGGGGTGCGCAGGGCGGCATCGCACAGTGCCGCGTCCTCCGCGTGGTCATGGGTCATGATCAGCACGTGGGTGCCCGGCGCCAGCTCCGCCAGCACCTCCTCCGGCAGCAGCGGTACGTGGTGCACGTGAACCTGCGCGACGGCGTCCGTGAGGACGTCGAGCCGGTCGTCGGCCAGCATGTCGGCCCGGGTGTCGACCAGATGGAGATCGAGGTCGTGACGGGCCAGGATGCGCGCGAGCTCCAGTCCGACGTGCCCGACACCGAACACCGCCACCGCGGGGACCACCGGGAGCGGTTCGAGCAGTACGGTGACGGCCCCGCCGCAGCACTGGACGCCGTGCGGACCGGACACCTTGTCGTTGAGGGCGAACTCCATCAGTTCCGCCTCCGGGCGCGGCGCGTCGATCAGTTCGCGGGCGCGGTCGATCGCGACGGCCTCGATGTTGCCGCCGCCGATGGAACCCCACGTCCCGGCCGGGCCCACGACGAGCTTCGCACCGGCCTTGCGGGGCGCGTGGCCGCGCACGGTCGCGACGGTCACGAGCACGCCGGTCTCCCGGCGGGTCCGCAACCGCGCGACCGCGGCCACCCAGGTCATGTCAGGCATTGCTGAGCGCGTGGGTGTCAGGGGTGATACCGGTGCGCTTCTCGTCGCCCTCGCGGACCGACTCGATGGCCCAGTACACCGCTTCGGGAGTCGCCGGGGACGCGAGTTCCACACTGGCCCCGGAAGGACCGAACGCGGCGGCGGCCTGCCGCAGCGCCTCGCGCACCGAGAACGCCAGCATGAGCGGAGGCTCGCCGACCGCCTTGGAGCCGTACACCGCGCCCTCCTCGGTGGCGTTCTCCATCAGTGCGACGTTGAACTCCTCCGGCATCTCCGAGAAGCTCGGCAGCTTGTACGTGCTCGCCGCCTGCGTCTGGAGCCGGCCCCGGTGCGGGCCGTCACCGGTGTCCCAGCGCAGGTCCTCCAGCGTCAGCCAGCCCGCGCCCTGCACGAACCCGCCTTCGACCTGGCCGATGTCGATCATCGGGGAGAGGCTGTCGCCGACGTCGTGCACGATGTCCACGCGCCGGATCCTGTACGCGCCGGTGAAGCCGTCCACCTCGACCTCGGTCGCGGCGGCCCCGTTGGAGAAGTACTTGAACGGCGTACCGCGGAAAGCCTTCGCGTCCCAGTGCAGCCCCTCGGTGCGGTAGAAGCCGGCCGCCGAGAGCTGGACGCGCTGGAAGTACGCGGTGCGCACCAGGTCGTCCCAGGCCAGTTCCTTGTCGCTGCCCAGGACCCGGGCGACGCCCTCGACGATGCGTACGTCCGAGGCATTGCCGCCGAGCTGGGTACCGGCCACCTGGTGGAGCCGCTCGCGTAGCTGCTCGCAGGCGTTCTTGATTGCCCCGCCGTTGAGGTCCGCACCCGCGCTGGCGGCGGTCGCGGAGGTGTTGGGCACCTTGTCCGTACGGGTCGGCGCGAGGCGCACCTTGTGCAGCGGGATGCCCAGCGTCGTCGCGGCCACCTGCATCATCTTGGTGTGCAGGCCCTGGCCCATCTCGGTGCCGCCGTGGTTGATCAGGACGGAGCCGTCCTTGTAGATCAGCACCAGCGCGCCGCCCTGGTTGAAGGCGGTGAGGTTGAACGAGATGCCGAACTTGACGCCGGTCAGCGCGAGCGCCCGCTTGGTGTGCGGGTGCGCGGCGTTGAACGCGGCGATCTCGCGCTTGCGGTCGGCGAGGGAGGCGTTCTCCTTCACCTGCTCCCAGACGGCGGAGATCCGGTCGGCCTGGGTGACCGGTTGCCCGTACGGCGTCGTCTGGCCCTGGCCCGGCTGGTAGAAGTTGCGCTCCCGCAGCTCGACGGGGTCCAGGCCCAGCAGCGGGGCGACGCGGCCGAGGATGTCCTCGATCACGAGCATGCCCTGGGGGCCGCCGAAGCCGCGGAAGGCCGTGTTGGAGACCGTGTTGGTCTTGGCGATGCGCCCGGCGACCCGGGCGTTGGGGATCCAGTACGTGTTGTCGATGTGGCACAGCGCGCGGGCGAGCACCGGCTCGGACAGGTCCAGGCTCCAGCCGCCGTCCGCGGTCAGGGTGGCGTCGAGTGCCTGGATGCGGCCCTCGGCGTCGAAGCCGATCTTCCACGAGGCGTGGAAACCGTGCCGCTTGCCGGACATGGTGAGGTCCTGGGTCCGGTTGAGCCGGAACCGTACCGGACGGCCCGTGAGCTTGGCGCCGAGCGCGGCGACGGCCGCGAAACCGTGCGGCTGCATCTCCTTGCCGCCGAAGCCGCCGCCCATCCGCAGGCACTGCACGGTCACCTCGTGCGCCGGGATGCCCAGCACGTGCGAGACGATCTCCTGGGTCTCCGACGGGTGCTGGGTGCTGCTCTGGATGAACAGCTGACCGCTCTCGTCGATCAGGGCCAGCGCGGCGTGCGTCTCCAGGTAGAAGTGCTCCTGTCCGGCGAAGGTGAACTCGCCGGTGAACACGTGCGCGGAGTCGGCGAAGCCGGCGTCGACGTCACCGGTCTCCATGTGCGGGCGGGCGCCGTGGAAGCTCTCGGCCTCGATGGCCTCCCGCACGGTGACGATCGCCGGCTTCTCGTCGAGCTCCACCTCGACCGCCGCCGCGCCGATGCGGGCCGCCTCCAGGGTCTCTCCCAGCACCCAGGCGACGGCGTGGCCGTAGAACATGACCTCTTCGGGGAAGAGCGGCTCGTCGTGCTTCATGCCCGCGTCGTTGACGCCGGGCACGTCGGCGCCGGTCAGTACCCGGACCACGCCGGGCACGGCCAGCGCGGGCTCCGTGCGCAGGGCGGTGATGCGGCCGTGGGCCTTCATCACCTGGACCGGGTAGGCGTGCAGGACGTCCCTGGTGCGGTGCACCAGGTCGTCGGTGTAGAGCGCGGCACCCGTGACGTGCTGGAAGGCGCTCTCGTGCGGCATGGAGACGCCGACGACCGGCTTCTCGGGGCGTTCGGACAGCTGACTCATGACGAAACCGCCTCGGTGGTGTGCGCGTACAGCTTGTGCAGGCTCTGGCCGAGCATCGCGGAACGGTAGAGGGAACTGGCACGGTGGTCGCTCATCGGCGTTCCCTCGCCCCGCAGCACCCGGGCCGCGGCCTCGACGGTCTCCTTCGTCCACGGGCTGCCCTCCAGGGCCGCCTCGGTGGCCAGGGAGCGGATCGGGGTGGCGGCCACGCCGCCCAGACCGATGCGCGCCTTGCGTACGATTCCGCCCTCGATGTCGACCGCGAAGGCGACCGCGACACTGGAGATGTCGTCGAAACGCCGCTTGGCGATCTTGTGGAAGGCCGTGACCTGCGACAGGGGCGTCGGGATGCGCACCGCGCGGATCAGCTCGTCGGGGCGGCGCACGCTCTGCCGGTACCCGGTGAAGTAGTCGGCCAGCGGGACCACGCGCTCGCCGTCCGCACTGGCGAGCACCAGCGAGGCGTCCAGCGCGAGCAGCACCGGCGGGCTGTCGCCGATGGGGGAGCCGGTGCCGAGGTTGCCGCCGAGGGTGGCGCTGTTGCGGATGAGCCGGGACGCGAACTGCGGGAACAGCTCCGCCAGCAGCGGCACGGTGCCGTCGAGACGGCGTTCGATCTCGGTGAGCGTGACCGCCGCGCCGATCTCGATGTACTCGGACTCGACGCGCAGCTCCCGCAGTTCGGGCAGCCGGTCGATGGCGACGATGCAATTGTCGCGGCGGGAGCGGATGTTGACCTCGACGCCGTAGTCGGTGCTTCCGGCGACCAGGACCGCTTCGGGACGGTCGCGCAGCAGCTGGACCGCCTCGTCGAGACTCGCCGGGCGCAGGAACGTGCTGTCGCCCTGTGTGTACGAGGTGGCCACCGGCTCCGGCGGGGACTGGTCGCGGCGCTGTGCCAGCGGGTCGTCACCGGTGGGCAGGCCGACCGCGTACGCGGCGTCGCGGATGGGGCGGTAGCCCGTGCAGCGGCACAGGTTGCCGCTCAGCGAGTGCAGGTCGAAGCCGTTGGGGCCGTGCTCGGGGTCGCCCTTGTCGGCGACGGTGCCCGCGGCGTCGGCGGTGTCGGGCGACTCCTCGTGCGCGCAGCGGTCGGGCCGGTAGTACTCCGAGGCCATGCTGCAGATGAACCCGGGGGTGCAGTAACCGCACTGCGAACCGCCGCGGACCGCCATCTCCTCCTGCACCGGGTGCAGGGTGGCGGGCGTGCCGTCGGCACCGGGGGTGGCGAGGCCCTCGGAGGTGATGACCTCCTGGCCGTCGAGTGCCGCGGCCGGGAGCAGGCAGGCGTTCACCGCCACCCAGTCGGTGGGCTTGTTGACACCCGGCCGGGCCACCAGCACCGAACAGGCGCCGCACTCACCCTCGGCACAGCCCTCCTTCGTGCCGGTCAGGCCGCGCTCACGCAGGAAGTCGAGCACTGTGGTGTGGGGTGCATCCGGTGCAAGGGGGGTTTCTTTCCCATTGACCGTGATTCGCGCGCTTACCATGACAAAACCTCATTTTTGGGCGCAGTCAGCCAAGGTGCCGTAATGGCCATTTCGGGAGTTTCCTCTTTCGGTGGTGCGGCGTGCGACGCGTAGCCTTCGACGGCGCGCCCCATGGGCAGGATGCGCGGATCGGTACGCTACGACGCGCGCATGCGGTGCCGGGGCGGAGAGAGTTCACAACGTGCCGGGGCCCTGCCGAACGGGGCACACCGGGAGAGGGGCTGCGTCAGCAGCCGTGCGCGACACGCCCCGGAGACCAGGCCGTACGCCGGGCGAGGCGTTGCAGGTCGGAGATGATCGACATCCGACGTCGCCTCCCTTCGGTGCGTGGCTCTGTGGTGCGCGGGCTCTGTCATTCGAAATTACGTCGCGGGAGGTGCGGGGGTCAAGCTTTGTGCGAAAACTCAAAAGCAATTCGGGACGAGTTCTGAAAGAGCAGTCAAAAACCCCGAAGCGACCCCACGGCGGCCGGGACCCACCGCCCGCCCGTACGGAGAGGGCTGCGGTTCGGCCGATCCGACTCGGATCTTCGTCAGATTATTCCTTGACGCGAATATTCTTCTCAACGAATACTCGCACCATGGACGCCCTCCTCACCGCTCTGGCCGACCCGTCCCGCTGGCAGCTTGTGCAACTGCTGGCCGAACGACCGCGCCCGGTCGGTGTCCTCGCCCAGCTCGCCGGAGCGCGGCAGCCGCAGACGACCAAGCACCTGCAAACCCTTGAGCGCGCGGGGATCGTCACCGCTCGGCGTGCCGGGCAGCGCCGCGTCTACGCGCTCCGGCCGGGCCCCCTGCGGGACCTGGCGGCTGCCCTCGGTCGCCTCGCCGACACCGCGGACCAGCCTGGTCGCCCGTACGAGACCTACGACCGCTACGGGGCCGACCTCCGCGCGGAACGGCTCGCGGCACAGGAACCGGGGTGGGCCGACGGCCGCTCGTTCAGCTTCCACCGCTCGCTGACGGCGCGCCCCGGGCAGGTCTGGCGCCACCTGACCGAGGCCGGTCTGCTCGCCCGATGGTGGACACCCGACGACCTCCACGTCTCCGAACTCGTCTTCGAGGCGCGAGAAGGCGGGCGCATCGTCCACGAGTACCGCGACGCCGAGGACACCGACGGCTCCGACCCGGTCGCCGGGCGCGCGGAAGGAGTCGTCGCCGACGTACGCCCCGGTGAGCACCTTGCCTACCGGCTCTCCCCGGGGCTTCCCGACGGCACCCTGGCCTTCACCGCCCACGTCGCCCTCGACCTGACGCCCACCGGCACGGCAACGGACCTCGACGTCCACTGGCGGATCACCGACAGCGCCCTCGACTCCGCCGACTTCGTCGCAGGCATCGAGCTCGGCTTCGGCCAGTGCCTCGACAAGCTCGTGGCGGCCCTCGCCGCAGAACCGCACGCCGCCGATGGCACTGACGGCACTGACAGCACCGACACAAGGAGGGCGACATGAAAGACTCGACCGGACGCAGGGTGACCGCCAACCTGGGCCTCACCCTCGACGGGCGTTACCACGGCCCCGGCGGACCCGGCGATTTCAGCATGTTCGCGCCGTACGTGACCTCCGAGGTCGCGCGGGACCAGCTCAGCCGCATCTGGGACGGCGCGACCACAGCGCTGCTCGGCCGGATCAATGCCGAGGGATTCCTGGGCTACTGGCCGAAGGTCGCCGAGGACGAGAACGCCGACCCGCGCGACCGCGGTTACGCGAAGTGGCTGGTCGACACGGAGAAGGTGGTCCTCTCGACCACCCTCACCGAAGCGCCGTGGGAACGCACCCGCGTGGTGAACGCCCCGGCCGCCGATGTCGTCGCCGAACTTAGGGCGACCGGCGCGGGTGACATCCTCGTCAACAGCAGCCCGAGCGTCATCAAGCCGCTCCTTGCCGCAGACCTGCTCGACCGGCTGTACTTGATGATCTTCCCCGAGATCGCCGGCGGCGGGCGGCGGCTGTTCGACGACGGCCTGCCCGGCTCGAAGTGGCAGCTCGCCCACCAGGAGACCGGCGAACTGGGCGAGATGGCCATGGTCTACGACCGGGCCCGCTGAGCGCGTTCGGTGGGCGAGTCGGCCCCGCTCGCCACGGCGAGCAGGGGCCAGGTGCGCTCGTCGTGGGGAGGATGTGGGCGGCGAGGTGGGGGAGGGGCTTGTTGGCGGCGCCAGTCGCTCGGCGCAAAGCCGCCGGAACGGTCAAACTCCCTCATATCCCTTCTTCATGTGATCTCATGACAAAGGTCGTTTAGTCGGGGTTGTGATCCGTATTGCGGGGCAATCGGTCAGCGTTGAAGGACTCCGATCCTCCCTCTCACGACAAGGAATCGAACGTGCTGATGCCCGACGCAAAGACCCTCCGCACCCTTCTCGCCCGGTTCGCCGAGGCGCGCATCGCACATACCCAGCACGTTCGGCCCGGCACGGAGGAAGAGCTCCGCGACATCGCCTACACCCTGTGCGTGCTGACGGGCACCAGGGAGGTCCGGGAGGCGCTCGCGGTGGCCGACCAGTTGCTCGCCCGCGCCGAGCTTCCGGCTGCCCCGGTCGCAGCGGAGCGGTCTCGTGAAGACCTCCCGATGGCGGCGTGAATCCGGGAGCCGGGGCCCGGGGCCGCCTGCCCGTGCAGGGGCGACCGGCCGCTCCGGCCACCGAGGCGCGTCGCAGCGAGCGCTCACGTACCGCTCGGAGGGCGGGCCGATGGAACACCTGAGGCGATCCGGCCTCTTCACCCGTCGGTTCGGCCGGCCCCCCGGGGCGGATTGCCCGGCCGTGGTGCTGGTGCACGGACTCGGCCTCTCGGGGCGGTACTTCGTCCCGCTCGCCCGGCGGCTGGCCGCGGACGGTACGACCGTGCTCGTACCGGATCTCCCGGGCAACGCACGCTCACGGGCGGCCGTACGCCGTACCCCGGGCATCGGACAGCTCAGTGACGCCCTGGCACGCTGGCACGAGGAGAGCGGTGCCGGGCCGGCCGTGCTGGTGGCCAACTCGGTCGGCTGCCAGGTTGTCGCGGCCTTCGCCGCACGCCACCCGCAGTCGGTGCGCCGGACCGTGCTGATCGGTCCGGCGCTCGAACCGCGCGTCCCGGCCCTGCGGCACCTCGGACGGCTGATCGCCGACGCGCCACGGGAGCCGCTCCCACTGCTCGCGCTCGCCACCGCCGACTACCTGACGACCGGCCCCGTCCGCTTCGTCCAGTCCTTCCGCCGCGCGGCGCACGACGCCCACGCCTCGTTCGAGGGGCATCTGCGCCGTCTCGACGCGCCGACCCTGGTCGTCCGGGGCGCCGGCGACACCGTCGCCTCCGCCGGCTGGGCCCGACGGGTGGCACGGCTGGTCCGGGACGGCCGGGTGGTCGACGTGCCGGGCGTCGCGCACGCGGCCCACTACAGCGCACCCGACACCGTCGCCGGGCTGATCCGTACGTTCACCACGAAAGAAGGACCGTGACACCGCACGAAGAGGCCGCGGCGCCGCGCGAAGGGGCTGCCACACCGGACGACAGGGCTGCGGCACCGCACGACGAGCCCGCGGCAACGCAGGACAGGGTTGCGGCACCGTACGACGGGAGCGGCTCGTCCGCGTCGCACCGGGCCGCGTCCGGTCACCAGCACCGCACCGGCTGGCAGCGCCTGCTGCCGGGCATCACACCGGAGCGCCGGGGTCTCGTCCTGGCCTGGTGGGGGTTCACCGTCACGTTCGGCGGCATGCGGCTGCTGACCTGGCTCATCCACATCGACATGGCCGGGGTGGGGGACGTACAGGCCGGGGGAGTGCACCTCCACCACTACGTGTGGGGCTTCCTGCTGCTCGCGCTGGTGGGGGCGGTCGGCCTGGTCCACCGCTCGGCGCGCACCCGGGCCTGGATGGGACTGGCGTACGGAGTGGGGCTCGCCCTGGTCATTGACGAGGCCGCCCTGCTGATCAGCCTGGAGGACGTGTACTGGGACACCGAGGGCGGCATCAGCATCGCCTTGGCGCTGGCCGTCATCGCCGCCGCGGGAAGCGTCCTGGCCTTCACGCGCGGCCGGAACGGCTCACGCGGGAAGAAGAGCGACGGCCGGGGCCCGGAGGGCGCGTCCGACGAGTGAAAGTGGTTCGAAGACGGCAAGGTGCGGCCCGGGGCGTAGGTCTGGCGCCCCGCCTTCGTACGGCACTGAACGGCCCCGGGCAACGGCACCCACCGACGCCCCGCCGGAACCTTCTGGCCGGGGCACGGGGCCAGCCACGCGGGAGCGGGGGAGTGGGTGATCGCCGGACACACGCAACGCCCCTGTGAAAGCGTGAGGTTGCGCCATGAAGTCGCGACCCCGTGAGGAGCACGATGCCCGCCCCCACCGATGAGCAGAGCACAGCCGTCGACGCCTTCCGGCGCGGAGACCACGTGGTCCTGCAGGCAGGTGCCGGAACCGGCAAGACCACGACGCTGACCATGCTCGCCGAAGCCACCGAAAGGCGTGGCCGCTACATCGCCTTCAACAAGGCCATCGCCGCCGACGCGGCCCGCAAGTTCCCGGGCAACGTGCGGTGCAGGACGGCGCACTCGCTCGCCTTCGGCGCCGTGGGCCACAAGTACGCCTCACGGATGGACGCCCCCCGCGTCCCCGGCTGGAGGACCGGCGTCCTGCTCGGCATCGCGGGCAACCTGCGGATGCGCATCGGCGAACGGAACGTCACCAACAAGGCGCTCTCCTACACCGTGCTGCGAACAGTCACCCGTTTCTGCCAGTCGGCGGACCGGGTCATCCAGCGCCACCACGTCCCGCACCTGCGCGGCATCGAAGCCGAGCATCTGCACGCCCAGCTCGTCGACGTCGTCCTGCCCTACGCGACCAAGGCATGGGAGGACCTGCAGAACCCGTTCGAGGGCGTCGTCCGCTTCGACCACGACCACTACCTGAAAATCTGGGCCCTGACCGACCCGGTGATCAAGGCGGACTTCCTGCTGCTCGACGAAGCGCAGGACACCAACCCCGTCGTGGAGCAGGTCTTCAGCCGGCAGCGGCACCACGCACAGCTGGTGATGGTCGGCGACTCCGCCCAGGCGATCTACGGCTGGCGCGGAGCCCGGGACGTGATGAGCGACTTCGACGGCACCCGACTGGCCCTGTCCCAGTCCTTCCGGTTCGGCTCCGCGCTCGCCGAGGAGGCGAACCGGTGGCTGCGCATTGTGGACTCGCCCATCCGGCTGACCGGCACCCCGGCGATCAGCACCCGGCTGGAACGCGTCGAGCAGCCGGACGCGATCCTGTGCCGCTCGAACGTCGGCGCGATGCTCGAAGTGATGCGGCTGCTGGAGGACGGCCGCCGCGTCGCCCTCGTGGGTGGCGGCGAGGCCCTGCGTGCCCTCGCGCGAGCCGCCCGGGACCTCAAGGAGGGCAGGCGCTGCACCCACCCCGAACTGATCCTTTTCGACTCCTGGGGCGAACTCCAGGAGTACGCCGAATACGATCCCTCCGGCCGCGACCTGCTGCCTCTGGTGGACCTCATCGACGAGCACGGCGTCGAGGTCATCCTGCACGCGGTGGACAAACTCTCCGCCGAACAGGGCGCGGACATCGTCGTGTCCACCGCGCACAGGGCCAAGGGCCGCGAGTGGGCTTCGGTCCGCATCGGGGAGGACTTCACCGAACCGGCGGACCAGGAGGAGACGGACGAGGCGGGCAACCCGCTGCCCGGCGACATCGACGACGCCGAAGCGCGCCTCGCCTACGTCGCCGTCACCCGCGCCCGCCACCGGCTCGACCTCGGCGGCCTGGACTGGATCAATCAGCACCCCGACGGCAGCCCGGGCGACAGCCACCCGCCCGAGGCCCCTGAACCGCCGTCCCCGTGGGACGCGCTGGGGCCCGCCTCCGACTGACGACAGGATCCGGACCCCCTACCCTGCTCCACCACCCCAGCAGTCACCAGCACGTCACCGGGTCGCAGGGCAGCCTCCTCAGTAGGTGAAGGTGGTCAGCACCGCCATGTGGTCGCTGGGCCAGTTCGCACCGCCGCCGACCGTGGTGGAGGAGACGGCGTCAAGGGTGCCTCCGCGGTACTTGATGAAGTCGATGCGGTCCTGCGGCTCCGGGCGGCCGCCGGTGGACTTCACCACCGGGGACCAGGTGTTGCCGGGCTGGGCTGCTTCGTCGGGGTGCACCTCGCGGTAGGAGTCCCGGTAGCCGCTGTCCGAGAACGCCTTGGTGGCCGGCCACTGGACCACGGAGTCGCAGTGTGCGGCCTTCGTGTCGGCGGTCCAGTCCAGGTGCGAGGGCGAGTTGAAGTCTCCGGCGATGATGGCGGGGCTGGACCCCGCCCAGCTCACGACCTCCTTGGCCTGCTTGCTCCGGTTGGCCTCGTCGGCATGGATCGTGGCATAGGAGTCGTTGTCCCAGCAGGCGTTGTACGGGCCGTACTTGGTGTAGTCGAAGTGCACGGAGTAGACCCAGAATCCCTTGATCTTCGCGGCTGTCACGCCGTTGCCGGTACTGGTCCGGTCGGTCTTCTCGAAGGGGTAACGGGAGACGATGTCCACGTGGGTGCCGGTCGCGGTGGTGTACCAGCCGAGGCGGTCGGCGATGCGTCGGGCGGAGTCGCCGTCGTGTTCCTGGAGGGCGACGACGTCGGCCTTGGCCTGGGTGATCGCGTCGGCGATCTTGGCGATGCCGTTGCTGACCCGGTTGCCGCCGTGCCAGGTGTTGAAGGACATCACCCTCAGGACCTGCGCGGAGGGCGCGGCCCGGGGCTTCGGGTCCGGCACGGCGAAGGCCGAACCGGAGAGGGTGCTGCTCAGGACGAGTACGGCCGCGGCCGCGGCGGCGGTGCGCCGGAGAGTGATCGAGGACATGCCCAAGTGTGCAACCGTCGGATGCGGCCGGGCACGGGCGATGTCGTGGAGGACCCGTAGTGCTCTCGTGAACCGGCGGGAACACGCAGGCCCCGGAACCCACCGTTCACTGAACACGAGGGGCGGCCCGCAGGGAACGCACGGCGCCCCGAGCGCGTTCACCCCGCACGTCCCCGTGCCCGCGGCGGTGAACCGCGGACACGGGGGTCGGGGGGAAGGGACAGGGGTGGTCAGGGCGTCCGGTTGATGGTGAACTGCGAGCCGGGTTCGATCAGTACATCACCCTGCGCCGAGTTCGTGATGGTCACGTTCGTGAGGGTTGCGCTGCCCCGGGCACCGCTCATCGCAAGGATGCCGGAGCCGTTGTTCGACTTGTCGATGCGGACATTGGTGATCTTCACGTCCGGCATCGTGCCGCCACCCGTCTTGAACTGGATGCCGTCGTAGGTCGAGTCGTGGATGTCGGTGTCCCGGATGGTGACGCCGGGGATGTCGGGACCCTGGGCGAAGAGGGTGATGGCGCCGAACTCCTGGTCCTCGTTCCAGAAGGCGCCGCCGGTGCGGTGGAGCGCGTTGTTGGCGATGAGGGTCTGCCCCGAGAACGGCAGCGGGTCGTGGTCGGTGGCCAGCATGATGCCGGGGTAGTTCATGGTGTCGGCGATGACGTTGTTCTCGATGGTGTTGCCGTAACCGCCGTACACCGCGATGCCGTTGGCCCGCCAGGGCAGCTGGATGGTGTTGTTGCGGAAGTGGTTGTCGTGGCCGATGTCCACCGACGTGTCCTTCACGTACTTGCTGGCCCAGACCGCGAGCGCGTCGTCGCCGTTGTTGCGGAACGAGGAGTTGTACACGGTCGAGTTACGGGTGCCGTTGGCGAAGTTGATGCCGTCGGCGTACGTGTTGCGGATCCGCATCCCGGTGAACTGCACGCCGTCGCCCGGCCCCCAGAGCTCCGGAATGTTGGAGTAGTCGCGTCCGGCCCACACCCCGACGTTCGCGTGCTCGATCCACACGTTGTCGATCTTCGTGTTCTTGCCGAACCGTCCGTTGAGCCCGACGCCGCCCTCGTGGTTGCCGTCGCCGCCGCGGATGGTGCCGGAGCCGAAGATCGCGATGTCGGAGATCTTGGTGTTGTCGTCGATGTCGAAGCCGAAGTTGCCCTCGTGCGGGTGGTTGATGCCGCCCGCCTCGTGCGGCGGGGTGAGAGTGTACAGCTGGGAGTGCCACATCCCGGCGCCCCGGATCGTCACGTCGCGGATGCCCACCGTGTTGAACTGCCCGCGGTTCAGCGGGTCGTCGGTGAGGATCTTCTGCTCCTGGCGCCACTGGCCCGCAGGGATCCAGACGCAGGCGATCTCGCCCTTCTGGTCGGCCGTCACCGCACGCTGGAGGGCGGCGGTGTCGTCGATGCCGTCGTTCGGCACCGCGCCGTACGTGGTGATCGAGGTGCACTCCGCCGGCCTCGCGCTCGGCGGGGCGACCTGCTCCAGGTCCACCAGGTCGATGATGTAGAACGCGGCGGAGTCACCGGCGTCCCGCTGGAGCCGGAACTTCGTGCCCGCCGGGTACGTCCGGGACAGCAGCGCGTGGGACTCGTCGAACAGGCGCCGCGCGTCCGCCTTCGGGGTGTTGGTCAGGCCCTCCGGGTCATCGGTCAGCCCGTACAGCCAGCTGTGCTTCGAGGACAGGGTCAGTTTCCGTACGAAGGTGTCGTCGGCGTACAGGCTGATCGTCGCCTCGGCTCCGCCGCCCCCCGGGGCGTCGGGGATCGAGTTGCGCACGACGATCGAGTTCGCGGCACTGGCGGCGGTGAACTCCACGTACTGGCCGGTGGAGTTCAGTCGCACCGACTTCCGGCCGGAGGACTCGGTGGCGAAGTTGGTGTGTCCGAAGGTCCGCTTCTGGTCGGCGGTGAGCAGCGTGCCCTGATAGCGGGCGTCCTCGGCCTCGTACTCCGTGTACGGCACGGCGGCGCCGCGTCCGACGACGACGGAGCGGGCGAAGACGTTGTTGTTCTCGTCGGTCTCGGCGACCGTGTTCGTGGCGTCGGCCGTCGCCGTCAGGGTGACGCCGCCACTGGTGGCCGTCCACGTGCCGGTCATCGGGACCTGGACGGTGGAACCGGGCGCGATCGCACCGGTGGTGCCGTTGAGCGTGGTCGTGCCGGCGGCCAGCCGCGTCACCGTACCGGCCGGTGCACCCGTGGTCCCGCGGTTGTGCACCGCCACGGTGAACCCCACCTGGGCGCCGACCGCGGGGGCGGCGGGGTTGGTGGTGATGCCCGTGACCCGCAGGTCCACGCCCGGACTCTGACCGATCGCCAGCTTGGTCGCGGCCGTGCGGCTGTTGTTGGTGTCGTCCTGTTCGACGACGGTGTTCGTCGGATCGACCACCGCGGACACGGTGTACGAGCCGACGGGGCGCTTGCCCACCTTGACCGGGACGGTTGCCGAGGCACCGGCCGCCAGCGCGGACACCGGGGCCGAACCGGCCACCGTGCCCTCCAGGCTGACGTTCACGGTGCTGGCGGGAGCCGCGGCGGTGCCCGTGTTGCGTACCAGGGCGTTGACCGTCACCTCGTCCGACTCGGACGGGGCGGACGGCGTCCAGGTCAGGTCGGTGACCACCAGATCCGGGTTCGGCGCGGCCGAGCCCACGACCTGGAACTCCGCCACCTGGGCGCCGGGGGCACCGGTGTTGGAGAAGAAGGTCAGCCGCAGATCCGCGTAGCGCCCGCTCACCGGGATCGTGACGGTGTTCTGCCCGGCGGAGGGGCTGAACGCGTAGTCGGCCCGCGCCTTGAGGGAGGTGAAGCCGGAGGCCGACTGTTCACGCCCGAGGACCTGGATCGCCTGTGTCCGCGCACCCCACTCCTGGGCAGGGTTCAGCTTCACGACGACGGCGTTCACGTCGGCGTTGGCCCCCAGCTTCACCGTCAGGCTCGCGGGGAACCCGGAGGACTCCCAGTACGAGGTGACCGCGTCGTCATTGGCGTTGGCGGCAACGTAGGTCTGCGTCGCGGAGGTCGCCTCGATCGGCTTGTTGCGCGCCAGGTTGGTGCCGCCCGTCGGCGGATCCCCCGGGCCCTGGTCGGCTTCCCCGTACACCTCCAGTTCGGACAACTGGGCTGCGTTCCAGCCGGAGTTGGCGCTCACCCGCACTCGTACGAAGCGGGTGACGGCGGGGGAGAGGGCGATGCTCACCGTGTTCGCGGCGGACGGGTCGAAGGTGCGCACCCCCGAGGCGGCGAGGTCGCTGAAGGCGCTGCCGTCGGTACTGCCCTGGACGCTCAGTGTCTGGCGGCGCGGCTCCCACGCCTGGGGCAGCTTCAGCGCGACCCGGTTCACCCGGACGCTGCTGCCCAGGTCGACCTGTACCCATTGCGGGAAAACGCCCGCGGGCCCCTCCCAGTACGACAGCTGGCTGCCGTCGGTGATGTTGCCCGCCGGATGGGCGCCGTGGGCGCCACCGGCTGTCGCGGTCCTGCCGAATGCGAGATCGGGGCTTTCCGCCGCCTGTGCGGTGACGGGCAGCAGCCCGACTGTGATGAGGGCGGCTATCACCGTGCCGGTGATCAGCCGCCAGCCCTGTTGTCTCCATCTCATGATGGCCTCTGTTCCGAGATGACGGGAGCTCCGGTCGGGAAGTGACGGAGAGCTCAAGAGAAACCGGCAACGGACGTGTGCTCAATTTGAGCGAAACGGTCGAGTTTTTGCGTTGCCGAGGACACAGGTTTCTACCGGCGCGTCGCTTTGTCAACGGCCGTGACAGTGGTGCGAGTTGCTGGGGGAGTCGGCGCAGGTCAGTCGTGGACGAGCACCGAGAATGGCAGGTGCATGTCATGTTCGCGCGGTACTCGCCCCGGTTTCCCGGAGTTCCACGGCCTCGGGAAACCGGGGATCCGGGGCCCGGGGGCCCGGGGGCGCGCTGGTGGCGGTTACCGGGGCGACGCCGCGGGCGGCTGCGCCGTCGAACCGCGGACGACGAGTTCCGGCTCGAAGAGAAGCTCGCCCGGGTACGTCTGCGCGCCCTGGATCTGGGTGCACAGCAGTTCCACCGCGGCACGCCCCATCGCCTCGATGGGCTGGCGAACGGTGGAGAGCGAGGGATCGGTGCAGTTCATGAAGGCCGAGTCGTCGAAGCCGACGACGGAGACGTCCGTGGGAACGTTCATTCCCCGTCGGCGGACGGCCCGGATGGCCCCCAGGGCCAGCGGGTCGCTCGCGCAGACGATGCCCGTCACCCCGCGTTCCAGCAGGCGGGCGGCGGACGCCTGGCCTCCCTCCAGGGAGAACATCGACCGTTCGACGAGTTCCTCGGGCAGTTCCGCGCCCGCCGAACGCGCCACCGCGCGCGCGGCGTCCAGTTTGCGCCGGGACGGAATGTGGTCGGAGGGTCCCAGGAGCAGGCCGATCCGCTCGTGCCCGAGGGATACCAGGTGGCGCCACGCCTGCTCGACGGCGACCGCGTCGTCGCAGGAGACGCAGGGGAAGTCGAGCCCCTCGATGGGGGCGTTGATCAGTACCACCGGGACCTGGCGCTCGGCGAGCAGCCGGTAGTGGTCGTGCGGCGCGTCGGCCTGGGCGAACAGTCCCCCGGCGAAGACGACCCCGGAGACCTGTTGCTGCAGCAGCAGCTCCACGTAGTCCGCCTCCGAGACCCCGCCCTTGGTCTGGGTGCACAGCACGGGCGTGAGGCCCTGTTGTGCCAGCGCCCCGCCGATCACCTCGGCGAACGCGGGGAAGATGGGGTTCTGGAGCTCGGGCAGGACGAGCCCGACGAGACGGGCGCGCTCGCCCCGCAGCTGGGTGGGGCGCTCGTAACCCAGTACGTCCAGCGCGGTCAGCACGGACTGGCGGGTCATCTCCGAGACACCCGGTTTACCGTTGAGCACACGGCTGACCGTGGCCTCGCTGACCCCCACCTTCTTGGCCACCTGGGCAAGTCGTCGCGTCATGCGCGCAAGCCTAACGCAAGCGGTGCAAGCCAGTTGCGTAATGTGCGTGGCCGCCCGGGTCGGACGAACGGATCCCGCGGACGACATGCAGAGGCGCTCCGCGGGGGCGTCCCCTCCCTCGCGCGGCAACGCCGTCTCCCAGCGGCCCGTCGTGACGCAGTCGTAATCTTGCAAGTTGCGATCGACTTATTGCGCGTCAATGTCGGAGGTCCTATGGTTGCGCAGCAATCAGGGCAGTGCTTGGGTGTCACCTCCGAGGAGCCGTAATGAAGCCCCGTAACCTCCCGATCCTTCTCACCGCAGGTCTCGTACTCAGCCTCTCGGCCTGCGGCGGCACCTCGTCGGACGCCAAGGCCGGAGACGTGGCCATCACCGTGGCGTGCCAGCCGGCGAAGACGGCCGCGAAGCAGCGCAAGGCGTGGGACGACGACATCGCCGCGTTCGAGAAGACGCACCCGGGCGTCAAGGTCAACAGCACCGATCAGCAGCCGTGCTTCGATCCGAAGACGTTCGCCGCGAAGCTGGCGGGCGGGCAGATGGAGACGGTCTTCATGGTCCCCGTCACCAACTACGCCGACGTGATCGCCAAGAAGCAGGCCAAGGACATCACCGGCGAAACAGGCCTGGTGAAGAACTTCGGCGACATCAAGCAGGACGTCCGGGACATGGTCACCAAGGACGGCAAGGTCTACGGGGTCCCCAACGTGAGCTACAGCGTCGGCCTCGTGTACAACCGCAAGCTCTTCACCCAGGCCGGCCTCGACCCGGACAGCCCGCCCAGGACGTGGGACGAGGTCCGCGCCGCGGCGAAGAAGATAGCCGGCCTGGGTCCCGGCTACGTCGGTTACGGCGAGTACGGCGGCGGCAACGTCGGCGGCTGGCACTTCGCGCAGGCCCTCTTCAGCCGCGGCGGCGAGATGACCGCCGACGGCAAGGCCGCCTTCAACAGCCCGGAGGGCAAAGCCGTGTTGCAGACCCTGCACGACATGCGCTGGCAGGACAACAGTGTCGGCAGCAAGGTGCTGATCGGCTGGGAAGCCCTGATGCAGCAGATGGCGGCGGGCCGGACGGGCATGATGCTCGGTGCGCCGGACGTCGTCACCGACCTGGTGCAGAAGTTCCAGGGCAGCGTCGACGCCTACGGCATCGCGGGCGTCCCCGGGGGCAAGGCCTCACTGACCGGCGGCGAGGCCTACATGATCAACCCCAAGGCGGACGCCGCGCAGACCAGGGCCGCCCTGCAGTGGATCGACTTCCAGTTCAACACGCCCGGCAAGGGCCGCCACGACTACGCCCGAGGCAAGGCCAACGGCGAGGCCGTGGGCGTCCCCAACAACGACTACATGGGCGACTCCCCGACCGGCAGAGCCCTCGCCAAGGCCCGTGAGGAGAACGCCGTACTGCCGACCAAGAACTACCGGTTCTACGTCGAGGCCGCCTCCGGCGTCGAGGCGAAGCTGGAGCCGCCGAAGGCGCAGGAGCTGTACGCGGTGCTCGACGTGCCCATGTCCGCCGTACTGACGCGGAAGAACGCCGACATCGACAAGCTGCTCGCGGACGCCGAGGCCAAGGCGAACTCGATCCTGGCCAAGGGCTGACGGCGCGGGTGCGGGGGCCGCCCGACGGACGGCCCCCGCACCGCCACGACAGCCGCTGAACCCCTGGCCGGAACCACAGCCGGTAGCCCAGGGCCGGGAACTCGGCCGGGAACTTGGAGATCACGATGGGAACCCTCACCATGGAGCCGCGACGGCAGGCCGCGCCGCGTCGCAGGCCACCGTCCAGACGCGGCCGCGCACTGCGCAGCAATCTGAGCGCCTACGGATTTCTGTGCGCGGCGCTGTTCTGCTTCGCGATGTTCGCGTGGTGGCCGATCGTCAAGGAAGTCCTCCTCAGCTTCCAGCAGACCAACCTCGTCGACGAGCCGACCTGGGTGGGCCTCGACAACTTCCGCACGGTGGTCGAGGATCCGGCGTTCGGACAGGCCTGGCGGAACACCCTGGTGTTCACACTGCTGGCCCTGGTGTGCGGCTTCGTCGTGCCCTTCGCCGTCGCGATCGTGCTCAACGAACTGCGGCACGCACGGGCGTACCTCCGGTTCGTGGTGTACCTGCCCGTGATGCTGCCGCCGATCGTTTCCGTCCTGCTGTTCCGCTGGTTCTACGATCCGGGCCCCGGGCTCTTCAACCAGGTCCTCGACGTCGTCGGGCTCCCCGCGCTGGCCTGGCTGGACTCCACCGACACCGCGCTGATCTCGCTGGTGATCGTCTCCACCTGGATGAACCTCGGCTCCGGGGTGCTGATCTACCTGGCGGCCCTGCAGAACATCCCCGGCGACCTGTACGAGGCCGCCGAACTCGACGGAGCGGGCATCCTCAAGCGGATCCGGCACGTCACGATCCCGCAGACACGGCTGATCCTGCTGCTGATGTTGATGCTCCAGATCGTGGCCACCATGCAGGTGTTCATCGAGCCGTACATGCTCACGGGCGGCGGACCGGAGAACGCGACGGTCACCGTCGCCTACCTGATGTACCAGTACGCCTTCGTCTACGGCGGAAATTACGGGGCCGGCAGCGCGCTCGGCCTGATGCTCATGATCGTCCTCCTGACAGTCGCCGCGGTCCAGCTCCGACTGACCCGCGACGAGAAGAGGTAGCCCGTGCTGAACGCAACTGCGCCTCCCGCAAGCAAAGATGAGCCGCGGGCGGCTGCACCCGCCGCGCCACCCGTGAGCGAGAAGAGCACAAGACGTCGCGGCGGGTGGGCCGAAGGGCATGCCCGGACCATCGTGTCCCCGCTTGAGCTGAAGTCCCGCTGGGGCCGGAAGATCTACTGGGCGCTGCTCGCTGCCGTGCTGATCGTGTTCACCCTGGTGTTCGTCTTTCCGCTCTACTGGATGATCACCGGCGCGATGAAGACGGGCGAGGAGATCGCCCGGATGCCGCCGTCCCTGTTCCCGAAGACGCCGGACTTCTCCGTCTTCGCCGACGCCTGGCAACTCTTCGACATGGGGCTGCTGCTCCGGAACACCCTGTACTACGCCCTCGGCGCATGGCTGTTCGCCCTCGCGGTGGACGTCACCGCCGCCTACGCGCTCTCCAAGCTCCGACCCATGTTCGGGAGCGTGATCCTGGGCGCCATGCTGGCCACCCTGATGATCCCGCCGATCGTCGTGATGATCCCCGCGTACATCACGGTGACGGACGTGCCCCTCTTAGGCTGGCAGCTGCTCAACTCGCCCTGGGCGATCTGGTTCCCCGTGGCTGCCAACGGCTTCAACATCTTCCTGCTGAAGCGCTTCTTCGACTCGATTCCCAACGAAATCCTCGAAGCGGCCGAGATCGACGGCGTACCTCCGTGGCGCGTCCTCGTGTCGATCATCCTGCCCATTTCCCGGCCCATCCTGGGCGTGGTGTCCATCTTCACCGTCGTCCTGGTCTTCAAGGACTTCGTCTGGCCGCTGCTCGTCCTTCCCGACAGCAGCAAGATGACGATCAGCGTAGGTCTGTCCCAGACCGCGGGAGCGGTGACGCAGAACCAGATCATGGCCGGTCTGGTGATCGCCAGTGTCCCGATGATCATCGTGTTCCTGTTCTTCCAGCGCAGCATCATGGCGGGTCTCACCGTCGGCAGCCTCAAGGGCTGACCATCCGTCAGTCCCCGCGGTGGTTCGCGTCCCTCATGCGGTCCGCGTCCCCCTTCCCGCCCCGTCTCCTCCGCGAGAACCGCCCCCTTCCCCGCCACCCCAAGCACTCCGTCGCCGGACCGCCCGTCGTTGCCCCCGCACAGGTCCGGCGGCGGAATCCCACCTGCCCGAAAGGACCGCCCCGTGGCAGCCGTTTCCTCACCCCGGCCCGAAGACTGGTGGCGCGACGCCGTCATCTACCAGGTGTACCCCCGAAGTTTCGTGGACGGCGACGGTGACGGAACCGGAGACCTCGCGGGCGCCCTCACCGCCCTCCCGTACCTCGCCGAACTCGGCGTCGACGCGGTCTGGTTCACCCCCTGGTACCTCTCCCCGATGGTCGACGGCGGGTACGACGTCGCCGACTACCGAACCATCGACCCGGCCTTCGGCACTCTCGACGACGCCGAAAAGCTCATCGCGGCAGCCGCCGAGCTCGGCATCCGCGTCATCGTCGACATCGTCCCCAACCACGTCTCCGACCAGCACGCCTGGTTCCGCGCCGCACTGGAGGCCGGACCGGGCAGCCTCGAGCGCGAGCTGTTCCACTTCCGCCCCGGCCGTGGCGAGGACGGCGAACTCCCGCCGAACGACTGGCCGTCGCAGTTCGCCGGCGACACCTGGACCCGGGTCCCCGACGGCGAGTGGTATCTCCATCTCTTCACCCCGCAGCAGCCCGACCTCAACTGGAGCCACCCCGCCGTCCGCCGCGAACACGAGGACGTGCTCCGCTTCTGGTTCGAACGCGGCGTCAGCGGGGTCCGCATCGACTCCGCCGCCCTCCTCGCCAAGCACCCCGACCTCCCCGACCTCGCCACCCCGTCCCCGGACGACGGCCCCGCGCCGGACGATGGCCCGCACCCGTACGTCGACCGCGACGAACTCCACGACATCTACCGCTCCTGGCGTGCACTCGCCGACGAGTACGGCGCCGTGTTCGTCGGCGAGGTCTGGCTCCCCGACGCCGAACGCTTCGCCCGCTATCTGCGGCCCGACGAACTGCACACCGCCTTCAACTTCAACTTCCTCGCCTGCCCCTGGGAGCCCGCCCGGCTGCGCCGCACCATCGACGACACCCTCGGGGAACACGCCCCCGTGCGGGCCCCCGCCACCTGGGTGCTCTGCAACCACGACGTCACCCGGACCGTCACCCGCTACGGCCGCGCCGACACCGGTTTCGACTTCGCGACGAAAGCCTTCGGCACCCCCACCGACCCCGACCTCGGCACCCGCCGCGCCCGCGCCGCCGCCCTCCTCACCCTCGCCCTGCCCGGGTCGGTCTACCTCTACCAGGGCGAGGAACTCGGCCTCCCCGAGGCGGACATCCCGCGCGACCGCATCGAGGACCCCATGCACGTGCGTTCCGGCGGCACCGACCCCGGCCGCGACGGCTGCCGGGTGCCGCTGCCGTGGAGCGCCGACGCCCCCCACTACGGCTTCGGCTCCCACACCGAACCCTGGCTGCCGCAGCCCGACGACTGGGCGCACTACGCCGTCGACCGTCAGAGCGCCGACCCCGCGTCGATGCTCACCCTCTACCGCACTGCTCTGCGCCTGCGCCGCGCCACCCGGGGCTTCGGCGACGGCCCGATGACCTGGCTGCCCGCTCCGGACGGGGTCCTCGCCTTTGCCCGCCCGTACGGCCTGGTCTGCGTGGTCAACCTCTCCGGCGGGCCCGTGGAGTTGCCCCCGTACGAACAACTGCTTCTGTCGAGCGCTCCGCTGGACGCGCACGGACACCTTCCGGACGACACCGCGGTGTGGCTGCGGACCTGAGCCGTCTCTTGTCCGCTCTCCGGGGCGGCACCCGCGAGGCGGAGTCCATGGTCGCGGCTGGGCAGAACTCCCCCGAGTGCCGGACATCGACAAGTGCGCTCCTGAGTGGCCCCTCGCGGTCGCGGGTCGCGCCGCGTGCGACCCGGGCGCCGTCCCCGTGCGGCGCGACCCCGTCCGTCCGCCGTCGGCCGGCCCCGCACGTGGGCCCGCCGGCGGTACGGTGAGATCAACAGGCCGCGGGCGCCTCGCCGTTGGACGGCTGGTGGCTGGTGGCGGCCCGCGTCGCGTTGAAGTTGGCGACGTAGGCGTCGTGGATGGCGGGGCTCTCGAACTGGAGCATTGTCTCGTCGCTCTGCCTCAACGAGTTGGTTGTCCAGTTGTGGCTGCCGGCCCACACGATCTTGCGGTCCGGGGCCCCGTAGTAGTGGCCCTCGACCAGCAGGTACTTGTCGTGGATCCAGGTGGCGTCCTTGGCGCAGTAGTACTTGGTGATGACGCCACCGTACGGGCTGCTCGTCCGGGCGAGCAGCTTCTCCAGGGACCTCTTCGCCAGGCCGTTGGCCGCGTCGTACGTCATGGCGACCTCGATGTAACACCCCTGCGCGTCGAGCTCATTGAGCTGGTCGGCGAGGTAGGGGCGGGAGAACTGGGTCATGCTGACCCGGATGCGGGTCCGGTGGGAGTCGGTCGTGCCGACGACGGAGTTTCCGTGGCACTTGACGTTGTCGAGGATCGTACTGACGGTGTCCTCGCTCGGGTCGCCGTAGAAGACGGAGTCGCTGGTTGCGGCGCGGGGAAAGAAGTGGATCTTTGCGTTGCCGGAGGCCAGGGGCGGTCGGCCGGTGTCGTAGTAGTTGTCGTTCGCGCGACGGGCGGCGAGGTCGTCGAAGTAGCTGTCGTAGGCGCGGTAGATGCCGTCGTTGCCGGCCAGGACGAGTGCGTTGTTCCAGCCCTTGGTCCCGTCCCGGCCGTCGTTCAGGTTGGCGGACGACTGGACGACGACGCGGGGCGTGCCCCGGGTCTCGGTGAACAGCACGAACTTGTTGTGCTGGATGGCGCTCACGTCGTTCATGGCCCGTGTGCCGACACAGCCTCGTCCGGATCCGCAGTTGATGGCCCAGGACTGCTTGGTGGTGTCGCTGCCGAGCGCGGCCACGAGGTTGGCGTACGGGGCCTGGTTCTCGGCGACGACCTTGTGGTCGAAGATCGCCTGGACGTGCACACCTCGGGCGTGCGCCTTGATCAGCGCGGCAGGGAACGTGCCCTCCTTCGCGTAGTACATGGCCACGCGGATCCGGGAACCCGCCGGCGCGCCGTCGACCAGCTCCACCTGCTTGTTGACTATCGCCCATCGTTGGGCAGCGGTGCCTATCGGGTTGTTGAAGACGGCCTGGGTCGTCACTTCCGCCGGCTCGGCCCCTGCCGGTGCGGCGGAGACCGGCAGGGTGATGGCGAGCAGAGCCGCGGCGATTGCGCAGAGGCGGGACGGGAACCTGATGTGCAAGAGAAGAACCCTTTCGAACGTGTCCGCGCGCATGCCGGGCGGCTGGCGGACGGCCATGATCATGGCACGCTCCACAGGCAGTCGAGGATTTTCGCGGCCGGTCGCCGCGGTACGGCGTTCAGTCGTTCGTTCCCCGTCCCCGTCCCCGTCCCCGTCCCCGTCCCCGTCCCCGTCCCCGTCCCCGTCCCCGTCCCCGTCCCCGTCCCCGCCCCCGTCCCCGCCCGTGTCGTGCGGCTGCCGCCCTGTCGCACAGGTGGGGCGCGATCCTGCCCGGGCACCCTCGGCCCGGTACCGACGCACGCATGGTGGCCTGGAGCAGCGAGATGCGGCGCATGTGTGCAAGGTCTGTCCTGTTTGCGGGTTGCTCCGGGTCGCGCGATGGTTGCAGTGTGGGGCGCGGCTCATTTCTCCAGGTCTTCGCCGGAGGCCGGGTGCAGGCGTGTGCGGGATGTGTTCCTGCGGCGGCGCAGTTCCGTGGTCCTCGGTGGCCCACCGCTTCCTGCCAGCGGGCCGCACACACAGCTGAGCCCGCGGAACGGACACTCCTCGTGAACTCCTCACCCGAAGATCTCCCCGGACGGCGTCCGCCGCACGTGGTCGACCTGCTGTTGAACTCCGAGAGCGTGGAGGACTTCCTGCACGGCCTGGCCGCCGCCGCGCTGGCGCACGCACCGGACGCGGACGGCTGCGGCATCACCCTGGAGACGGACAGCGGGTACGTCACCGTCACCAGCGTGGGAGGCAGTGCGCCCACCCTGGACGAGGAGCAGTACGGCCTGAACGACGGCCCGTGCCTTCAGGCCGTACGGACCGGCGAGGAAGTCCACGTCAAGGATCTGCTGGATGAGGAGCGGTGGGGTGCCTATCCCGCCCACGCGCTGGCAGCGGGGACCCGCTCGTCGCTGTCCTTGCCGGTCTCCGCGCATACGGACATCGCGGGTGCCCTGAACCTGTACTCGCCGCAGCCGGACGGGCTGGCCTCCAGCGATGTGGCCACCCTGCGGGCCCTGGCGGAACAGGCCACCGGCGCTCTCGCGCTGGCCCGCAAGATGACCAGGACCCGAGAGTTCGCCACGGACCTCCAGAACGCGATGCGCTACCGCGGGGTGATCGACCAGGCGGCCGGCATCATCATGGCGCAGCAGCGCTGTTCCGGCGAGCAGGCGTTCGCAGTGCTGCGCCGCGCCTCACAGAACCGCAACATCAAGCTCCGCGATCTGTGCACCGACCTCATCATCCGGGTCACCGGGCAGCCGCCCCACGACCCGCCCGAGCTCAGGCCCCCGCCCCCGGCGTGACGCCCCGGCGCGAGGTCCACCCGTGACCCCGGGCTCGCACTCGCACTCGGCCGCTGTCCGGGCGCCGGGCGATACCCCCGGAAGCGCGGCCCCCGGCCCCACGTACCGGGTGCGGCGGCGCAGCTCGACGTCCTTCCCGCAACCGAGCCGGACGCACGCGTGGCCCCCGGCAGGAACCCTTTCTCCTGCGAGGAGCCACGTGCGTCCGCTGTGCAGGGGCGACCGCGAGTCTGCGTCAGCGTGTGTGAGTGGTGCGGTGGGCGTTCCGGGTCAGCAGGACGCCCAGGGCGATCATGCCCAGACCCAGGACGAAATGGAGCCAGTTGTCCGCGCTGTTGACGGGGACGAAGTTCGCGGCACTGTCGTGGTCGATGAACAGTCCGTAGAGCCACAGCACGAGGTAGACGGCTCCGCCCACCAGCAGGTAACTGCGCGCGGTGGAGGCAGCACGTGCCATGGCGACTCCGGCGATGCCGAACAGCAGGTGGACGATGTTGTGCAGGATCGACACCTGGAAGATGCCCAGCAGTTTCGCCTCGGAGTGGTGCTCCGCGAACTTCATCGTGTCGTAGTCGGTCGTGACGCCCGGAATGAATCCGAGGACGCCCACCAGCAGGAAAACTGCGCCCACCAGCAGCGCGGCTTTCTGTACGGGGCTTTTCGCGGACGAAGCCGGAGTGTGCGCGGTAGTCATCGGACAGCACTTCCCCTCGTGAAGGCGAGTCGCCGCCCCGCTTTTACGGGGCGGGAATGCCGTGTACCCCTTTATCTCTCCTTTACTCGATCCTCGCCACTCGGCGGCATCCGAACTTGATATCGACCGGCCGGCGGTGCGGCCGCCGGACGGCCCGATCATCCGGCGGCGGGAGGCTGGCGGCAGTCGGCACAGGTGCGGCGCAGATCGCACCGGACCGCCAGGGCCGCGGCGGCCGGATTCCGCGTACCGCGCAGGCACTGGTCGTAACGTCGCGCCATGACCACTGCCGACGACACCCCTTACGAAATCCGTATCGCCGCCCGCGAGGACGCCGGGGCCCTCAAGGCGTTGGACGGTTCCTTCACCACGACCACTGTCTTTCACGTGGAGACCAGCGAGAACGGGTTCGCACTGCGCGAGTCCCTCATCGAGCCGCCCCTGACCAAGGTGTTCCCCGAGGACGATCAGGGCGACAGCGACGGAGACGACGAACGAGGGCGGGTCGACCAGAACAGCCGCACCTTCCTCGCCCTCGGCGCCGATGGATCCCTGGCGGGGTTCGTCTCCGTCGCGTACGCCCCCTGGAACCGCCGCCTCACCATTGAGGACATCGAGGTCGCCCCCGAGCACCGTGGGCGCGGCGTCGGCAGGGCGCTGGTGGGCCGGGCCGAAGGATTCGCGCGTGAACGGGGTGCCGGGCACATCTGGCTGGAGGTCACGAACGTCAACGTGCCCGCCGTCCGCGCCTACCGGCGGATGGGTTTCGTCCTCTGCGGCCTCGACACCTCGCTCTACGAGTTCACCGCCTCGGCCGGGGAGTACGCCCTCTACATGCGCAAGCCCTGTCGCCCACACCGACCGGCCCTCACCCCCAGCCCGACGGAGACTCCTCTCACAGCCGCACACCGCTCGGCAGAAAGCAGCACCTCTTGACCACAGCCCTCATCACAGGTGGCACGTCCGGTATCGGCGCGGCCTTCGCCCGGCGCCTCGCCGCGGACGGCCACGACCTCGTCCTCGTCGCCCGCAGCGCCGACGGTCTGCGGCAGGCCGCCGCCGGCCTCCGGACCCGCTACGGCATCCGGGTCGACACTCTCACCGCGGACCTCGTCACGCCCGACGGTTGCGCCCTGGTCGAAGATCGGCTGCGCACCAGCAGCATCGACATCCTCGTCAACAACGCGGGCCACAGCCTTCCCACGCCTTACCCCCGTAGCACTCTGGCCGACGAAGAAGAAATGCTCGACCTTCTCGTACGCGCCCCGCTGCGGCTCACCCACGCCGTCATCCCCGGGATGACCGAACGCCGGCGCGGAGCCATCCTCAACATCGCCTCCGTGGCGGGCCTCCTGCCCGCCGGCACCTACGGAGCGGCCAAGGCATGGCTGATCCGGTTCAGCGAATCCCTGCGCATCGACCTCGCCCCGCACGGGATACGCGTCCTGGCCGTCTGCCCGGGATTCACCCGGACCGGCGCGGCGCACATCCCCTCCGTGCCCCAGTGGATCTGGCTCGATGTCGACCAGGTCGTCGACCAGGCCATGAAGGATCTGCACCGACGACGCCCCGTCAGCGTCGCGGGCCGGCACTTCAAGCTCTACGCCACCGTCGTGCGTCACGCCCCCCGCCACCTCGCTGCCCGCATGGCACGCTCGCGTACACGTGGCAGCTGAGGACAGCCCCGGCGGGCCCCGGGCAAGGGCTTTGGAGCGAGCCGGAAGCTGTATCTTCGCCCGTTGCCGAAGGCCTGAGTCCGCATGGTCACGGTGGCGCCGGATGCGGGCGTGCGTGGCCAGGTCCGCACCTACGCACCGTCGCCCCGGAAGTGTGTGAGACACCCGGGCTCACCGTCACCGCCCCGCGCTTGCCCCCTCCGCGCCCCCAGGTCCCCAGCACCGCAACGGACTTGCCGTCACCGCCCGCCACCCGTCCACCGCCTCGTCTCTCGTCCGAACGCTTTGTCCCTGCGCCGGAGAAAGTTGCCGCCTCCTACGACGAAAGACTTCCTGCCCAAAGGAAAAGCCATTACCTTCCTGGTCTGTACCGGACAACACGCCGGACGCTCAGCCTCCTCCTGCTGAACGTCCGTGCACCCGGCGCGACGGCGCGCGCCTGTGCTCCACCCCCACCCCGTTGTCACACGGAGGATGCGCGTGCACAGGAAACTCTCCCGACCCCTCGCGGCGCTCGCCTGCACCCTGCTCGCCGCCGCGGGCGCCCTCACCGCTCAGCAGCGGCCGGCCGCGGCGGCACCCGCGGCGGCCGATGTGTTCCAGCAGGTCACCCTCGCCAAAGGGGTGGCCGAGACCGGCGAGCCGATGACGCTCGCCGTGCTGCCCGACAGATCCGTCCTGCACACCTCGCGGGACGGCACCCTGCGCCTCACGGACGCCGCCGGCACCACCAAGGTCTCCGGCAAGCTGGATGTGTACGCGCACGACGAGGAAGGACTGCAAGGCGTCGCGGCGGACCCGGGGTTCACCGCCAACCGCTTCGTCTACCTCTACTACGCCCCGAAGCTCACCACCCCGACCGGCGACGCCCCCGCGAGCGGCTCGGCGGCCGACTTCGCGCCGTTCGACGGGGTCAACCGGCTGTCGCGGTTCGTGCTGAAGGCGGACGGCACCCTGGACGTCGCCTCGGAGAAGAAGGTCCTCGACGTGCCCGCCAGCCGCGGACTGTGCTGTCACGTCGGCGGCGACATCGACTTCGACGCCCAGGGCAACCTGTACCTCTCCACCGGCGACGACACCAACCCGTTCGCCTCGGACGGCTACAGCCCCCTCGACGAGCGGTCCTCCCGCAACCCCGCCTACGACGCCCAGCGTTCCTCCGGCAACACCAACGACCTGCGCGGCAAGGTGCTGCGCATCAAGGTGAACGCCGACGGCGGTTACTCCATCCCCTCGGGCAACCTCTTCGCCCCCGGCACCGCCAAGACCCGCCCCGAGATCTACGCCATGGGCTTCCGCAACCCCTTCCGGATGAGCGTCGACAAACCCACCGGCACGGTCTACCTCGGTGACTACGGCCCCGACGCGGGCACCGCGAACCCCGGACGCGGCCCGGCCGGCCAGGTCGAGTTCAACCGGATCACCAAGGCGGGCAACTACGGCTGGCCGTACTGCACGGGCAACAACAGCGCGTACGTCGACTACGACTTCGCCACCTCGACGTCCGGCGCCGCCTTCTCCTGTGCCGCGCCCAAGAACACCTCGCCGCGCAACACCGGCCTGACCGACCTCCCCCCGGCGCAGCCCGCCTGGATCCCCTACGACGGCGGGTCGGTCCCCGAGTTCGGCTCCGGCTCGGAGTCGCCCATGGCCGGACCGGTCTACCGCTACGACGCCGCGTCCACCTCCACGGTAAAGTTCCCGCAGAGTTTCGACGGCGACTTCTTCGCCGGTGAGTTCGGCCGCCGGTGGATCAAACGCATCGAGCAGGGCGGCGACGGGACCGTACAGTCGATCAACGCCTTCCCCTGGCAGGGCACCCAGGTCATGGACATGGCCTTCGGCCCGGACGGCGCGCTGTACGTCCTGGACTACGGCACCGGATACTTCAACGGCGACGCCAACAGCGCCCTCTACCGCATCGAGAGCGTCACCGGCGGACGCGCCCCGCTCGCCAAGGCGGCCGCCAACCGCACCTCGGGCACCGCCCCGCTCGCCGTCCAGTTCTCCTCCGCGGGCAGCTCCGACCCCGACGGCGACCCGATCAGCCACTCCTGGAAGTTCGGCGACGGCGCCACCTCGACCGCGGCCAACCCCTCGCACACGTACACCGCCAACGGCCGCTACACCGCGCAGCTGACCGTCTCCGACGGCACCGGCAACACCGCCACCGCCTCGGTCACCGTCACCGTCGGCAACACCGCGCCCACCGTCACGCTGGACCTGCCCTCCGACGGGTCCGTCATTGATCCGGGTGCGGCCGTCCCCTTCAAGGTGACCGTCACCGATCCCGAGGACGGCACGATCGACTGCTCCAAGGTCAAGGTCACCTTCATCGTCGGCCACGACAGCCACGGCCACCCGCAGACCTCCGCCACCGGCTGCTCCGGCACCCTGCAGACACTGGCAGACGGCGAGCACGACCCCAATGCGAACATCTTCGGCGTCTGGGACGCCGAGTACACCGACAAGGGCGCGAACGGCCAGCCCGCCCTGACCACCCACGACCAGAACATCAGCCAGGGCAGCAAGCGCCAGGCCGAGCACTTCGGCGGCTCCGCAGGCGTGCAGATCGTCGACAAGGCGACGGCGCACGGCGGCAAGACGGTCGGCCACATCGACAACGGCGACTGGATCTCCTTCACGCCGTACAACCTCTCGAACGTCACCCGGCTGACCGCCCGCGTCTCCTCCGGCACTTCGGGAGGCACTCTGGAGGTACGGGCCGGTTCGCCCACCGGCACCCTGCTCGGCTCGACGGCCGTCCCCGCCACCGGCGGCTGGGACGTCTTCCAGGACGTAGCGGCGAACCTCACCAACCGCCCGGCCGGCGCCACCACCCTCCACCTCGTCTTCAAGGGGGGCACCGGATCCCTCTTCGACGTCGACGACTTCACCCTCACCACCTCCGCGACCCCCGCGCCGGGTGGTGAACTCAAGGGCATCGGCGGCAAGTGCGCCGACGTCGCGAACGGTGCGAGCGCGGACGGCACCCAGATCCAGCTCTGGACGTGCAACCAGTCACCCGCCCAGAAGTGGACCCGGCACTCCGACGACACCCTGCGCGCGCTCGGCAAGTGCATGGACGTCAGCGGCGGCGGCTCGGCCGACGGGACGAAGATCCAGCTGTACGGGTGCAACGCCTCCGGTGCCCAGAAGTGGGTGCACCAGGCCGACGGCACGCTGAAGAACCCGCAGTCGGGCAAGTGCCTGGACGCGGCCGGAGTGTCCTCGGCCGACGGCACCAAGCTCCACCTGTGGACCTGCCACACCGGCGCCAACCAGAAATGGAGCCTGACGTGAGCCGACGACTCCGACGCGTCGCCTGCTGGGCCCTCTGCGGCCTGCTCGGCACCGTCGCCCTGCCCACCGCCCTCTCCACGGCGGCCCAGCCCTCCTCCCCGCCCGCCCGTGCGGCGGCGGCCGACCCTGCGTACGACGTGCTCGTCTTCTCTCGGACCACCGGCTTCCGCCACTCCTCCATCGACGAAGGCATCAGCGCCCTGCGCGAACTGGGCGCCGCGAACAACTTCACCGTCACGGCCACCGAGGATCCCACCGCCTTCACCCCTGCCCACCTGGCAGGGTTCGAGAGCGTCGTCTTCCTCTCCACCACCGGCGACGTCCTCAACGCCACCCAGCAGAGCGCCTTCGAGGGCTACATCGCGGCGGGCGGCGGCTACGTCGGCATCCACGCGGCGGCCGACACCGAGTACGACTGGGCCTGGTACGCGGGCCTGGCGGGAGCCCTGTTCCAGTCGCACCCGCACATCCAGCCCGCCACCGTCAAGGTCGAGGACCGCGCCCACGACGCCACCGCCCATCTCGGCCCCACCTGGCAGCGCACCGACGAGTGGTACGACTACCGCAGCAACCCGCGCACCAGCGCGCACGTCCTGGCCTCGCTCGACGAGTCCAGCTACAGCGGCGGCGGTATGGGCGGCGACCACCCGATCGCCTGGTGCAAGGACTACCAGGGCGGGCGCGCGTTCTACACCGGCGGCGGCCACACCGAGGCCTCCTACGCCGATCCGGCCTTCCGGCGCCATCTGCTCGGCGGGATCCGCTGGACCGCGGAGATGACCGAGGCCGACTGCCGCCCGGAGACCGGCTACACCACGCTGTTCGGTTCGTCGGGCACCGCCGGCTGGAAACAGGCCGGCCCCGGCTCCTTCGCGCACTCCAACGCCACTCTCACCTCCCAGGGCGGCCTGGGAATGCTCTGGCACCAGGCCAAGGAGTACACGTCGTACTCGCTCAAGCTCGACTGGCGTCAGGCCGGTGACGACAACTCGGGTGTGTTCGTGGGCTTCCCGGCCTCCGACGACCCCTGGTCGGCCGTCAACAACGGCTACGAGATCCAGATCGACTCCACGGACGCCGCCGACCGCACCACCGGTGCCGTCTACGGCTACAAGTCCGCCGACCTCGCGGCCCGCGACGCGGCCCTGAACCCGCCGGGGGAGTGGAACACCTACGAGATCCGCGTGGAGGGGGAGCGGCTCCAGCTGTTCCTCAACGGCCGCAAAATCAACGACTTCACCAACACCGACCCCGCCCGCAGCCTCCAGCAGGGCCACATCGGCCTGCAGAACCACGGCGACGGCGACGACGTGTCCTTCCGCAACATCCGCATCAAGGAACTCGGCGGCACCCCCGGCCCGCGCGAGGGCGAGATCAAGGGCATCGGCGGCAAGTGCGCCGACGTCGCGAACGGTGCGAGCGCGGACGGCACCCAGATCCAGCTCTGGACGTGCAACCAGTCACCCGCCCAGAAGTGGACCCGGCACTCCGACGACACCCTGCGCGCGCTCGGCAAGTGCATGGACGTCAGCGGCGGCGGCTCGGCGGACGGGACGAAGATCCAGCTGTACGGGTGCAACGCCTCCGGTGCCCAGAAGTGGGTGCACCAGGCCGACGGCACGCTGAAGAACCCGCAGTCGGGCAAGTGCCTGGACGCGGCCGGAGTGTCCTCGGCCGACGGCACCAGGCTCCACCTGTGGACCTGCCACACCGGCGCCAACCAGAAATGGGCCCTCCCCGCCTGAGCGGCCCACCTGACACCGCCGTCACCGTGGAGGACGGTGACGGCGGGACCGGCCGCACGATCGGGCCGGTGACGGCGGTGGGACGCGACGCCGAAGCGTCCCGCCGCCGTACCTCCAAGCGTTCCCGGCACGTGCTCTGCGGCGGACCGGGCCTGCGCCGCGGATCCCGCCCGCCTCGGGCCCGGGTCCTCCGGCGCGGACACGGCGTCGCGGCTCGTTTCGCCCAGCCGGTGCCATCGGGCCCTCCGCACGGCCGCTGTGCTTCCGGCCGCGCGGGGGATTTCCGGGCCTGCCCCGCCTCTTTGTCTTTCCGGTGGAGAAAGTTGCGGTGGATTCTGGCGCAAGTTCTTCCCAGTCCCGGCACCCGCTGCTACGTTCCCCTCCAAAGCCCGCACACCCGGTGAAGCCGGGGGCGGCCGAAGATGCGACAGGAGGGGCACGTGAGGCGCATGACGGCTCGACCCGCGAACGCGCACCAGGCACGACTTCTCCGCCTGCTGCGCGACGGCGGCCCCAACTCCCGTGCCCGGCTGGGCGATCAGGTCGACCTCTCGCGCTCCAAGCTCGCCGTCGAGGTCGACCGCCTGCTCGAAACGGGACTGGTCGTCGCCGACGGGCTCGCCGCCTCGCGGGGCGGACGCCGCTCGCACAACATCCGCCTCGCCCCCGGACTCCGGTTCCTCGGCGTCGACATCGGGGCCACTTCCGTCGACGTGGCCGTCACCAACGCCGAGCTGGAGATCCTGGGCCACCTCAACCACCCCATGGACGTCCGCGAGGGCCCGGTCGCCGTCTTCGAGCAGGCTCTCGCCATGGCCGCCAAACTCAAGGCGTCCGGCATCGCGGAAGGTTTCGACGGGGCGGGCATCGGCGTCCCCGGCCCGGTCCGTTTCCCCGAGGGCGTTCCGGTGGCCCCGCCGATCATGCCCGGCTGGGACGGATTCCCGGTCCGCGAGGCGCTCAGTCAGGAACTGGGCTGCCCGGTGATGGTCGACAACGACGTGAACCTGATGGCGATGGGAGAGCAGCACGCGGGCGTCGCCCGTTCCGTGGACGACTTCCTGTGCGTGAAGATCGGCACCGGCATCGGCTGCGGCATCGTCGTCGGCGGCGAGGTCTACCGGGGGACGACGGGCAGCGCCGGCGACATCGGCCACATCCAGGTCGAACCCGAGGGCCGCCCGTGTGCGTGCGGCAACAGGGGCTGTCTGGAAGCGCACTTCAGCGGTGCCGCCCTGGCCCGTGACGCCGAAACCGCCGCCCGCGCGGGACACTCCGCGGAACTCGCCGGACGTCTTGAGGCGGCGGGCCGACTCAGCGGCGCTGACGTGGCGGCGGCAGCGGCGGCCGGGGACGCCACCTCCCTGGACCTCATCCGCGAGGGCGGCAACCGGGTCGGCCAGGTCATCGCCGGACTCGTCAGCTTCTTCAACCCCGGCCTGGTGGTGATCGGCGGTGGCGTGACGGGCCTCGGCCACAACCTCCTGGCCAGTGTCCGCACCCAGGTCTACCGCCAGTCGCTGCCGCTGGCCACCGGCAACCTCCCCATCGTCCTGGGCGAACTGGGTCCCGCGGCCGGCGTCACCGGCGCTGCCCGACTGATCAGCGACCACGTCTTCTCCCCGGCCTGACCCCGGCCGGCCGCACGACGCGCGGCCCCCGGCACACCACACCCGGGGGCCCTCGTACGGCTCACCACCACCCCGCACCACCCAAACCGCACCACTGTCACCACCCGCACCACCGGCAAGTTCACGCCACTAGTGACACCTGCATCATCCGAGCACCGTTCGTATCACCCGTACCACCAGCACCTTTCGCACCACCGCCACGCAGTCCGCACCACACCCGAACCTGGCACCGCCCTGTCCGCTCACGGCCGTATCCGCCGAGGGGAATCGTCATGGCACCAGAGCACGCGGCACCACCCACAGCACCCCCGCCCCCGGCGGGCCCCCTCCTCACCATGTCCGGAATCACCAAGTCCTTCCCCGGCGTCCGCGCCCTCGACGGCGTCGACCTGGAAGTACTGCCCGGCGAAGTGCACTGCCTCCTCGGCCAGAACGGCGCGGGCAAGTCCACTCTCATAAAGGTCCTCGCGGGCGCCCACCAGCCCGACGGCGGCCGGATCACCTGGGGCGGCGAGACCGTGGCCCTCAAGTCGCCGATCGCCGCCATGCGCCTGGGCATCGCCACCATCTACCAGGAACTGGACCTGGTGGAGGGCCTGTCCGTGGCCGAGAACGTCTTCCTCGGCCACGAGCCGACCACCGCCGGGTTCGTCGTACGCGGCAGGACCGCCCGCACCTCAGCCGCGGCGCTCCTCGCCCGCCTCGGCCATCCCGAGGTCGACCCCGGGCGGCTCGTCGGTTCCCTGTCCGCGGCCCAGCAGCAGATCGTCTCGATGGCGCGGGCGCTCTCCCACGACGTGCGCCTCATCGTGATGGACGAACCCTCCGCCGCCCTCGACCCCGACGAGGTCGACAACCTCTTCCGCATCGTGGCCGCCCTGACCGCCGACGGCGTGGCCGTCGTCTACATCTCGCACCGGCTGGAGGAGATCCGCCGCATCGGCGACCGCGTCACCGTCCTGAAGGACGGCCGGGCGGTGGCCGTGGGCCTGCCCGCACGCGACACCCCGACCCGCGACATCGTGTCCCTGATGACCGGGCGCAACGTGGAGCACGCCTTCCCGCAGCGCCCGCAGCCGGTCGGCCAGACGTCGGCGGCGCCCGTACTGAGCGTCCAAGGACTGGCGCGGCAGGGCGAGTTCGAGGCCATCGACCTGGATGTGCGCCCCGGCGAGATCGTCGGACTGGCAGGACTCGTCGGCTCGGGCCGCTCGGAGATCCTGGAAACCATCTACGGGGCCCGCCGGCCGACCTCGGGCCACGTCGTCGTCGACGGAAACCGGCTGCGCACCGGCAGTGTCCGTGCGGCGGTACGGGCAGGCATCGGTCTGGCCCCCGAGGAACGCAAGGCGCAGGCCCTGCTCATGCTGGAGTCCGTCACCCGCAACGTCTCCGTCTCGACCCTGTCCCGCTTCTCGCGCGGCGGCTGGATCGACCGCGGCACCGAACGCTCCGCGGCTCAACAGGCCACCCGGAAGCTGTCGTTGCGGCCCGACCGGCCCGAGGCGCGGATCCGTACCCTCTCCGGCGGCAACCAGCAGAAGGCCGTACTGGCCCGCTGGCTCCTGCGCGGCTGCCGCGTCCTGCTGCTCGACGAACCGACCCGCGGGGTCGACGTCGGCGCGCGGGCGGAGTTGTACGCGGTGATCCGCCGCCTCGCCGACGAGGGGCTGGCCGTGCTCCTCGTGTCCAGTGAGGTTCCCGAAGTGCTGGGGCTCGCAGACAGGGTGCTGGTCCTGCGCGAAGGGCGACTGGTGCACACCGCGCCCGCGCACGAACTCGACGAACACCGCGTGCTCGACCTCGTCATGGAAGGGAGCCCCGCCGCATGACCCACTCCGACGTCTCCGACGCGTCCGAAGTCAAGCCGCAGGACGGCATCACGTCACCCCCGCACAAGAGCGGCAGGCGGCCGCTCGGGCTCCGGCTCGATCTGCGCAACCTCTCCCTCCTCGGCGTCCTGGCCGTCCTGATCGCGGTCGGCGGGATCACCAAACCCGACCAGTTCCTGGACACGGGAAACCTGCAACTCGTCCTGACCCAGGCGTCGGTGATCGGCGTCGTCACCGTCGGCATGACCTTCGTCATCATCAGCGGCGGCATCGACCTATCCGTCGGCGCGATCGTCGCCCTGGCCTCCGTGTGGGCGACGACCGTGGCCACCCAGGAGTACGGTTTCGCGGGCATCCTCTTCACCGCGGTGATCGTCGGCACGGCCTGCGGACTCGTCAACGGAGTCCTTATCGCGTACGGCCGGCTGGTGCCCTTCATCGCCACTCTCGCCATGCTCGCCTCCGCCCGTGGCCTGGCGCTCCAGATCACCGGCGGCACGACCCAGATCGTCACCGTCGACTCCGTGCTCGACCTCGGCATCCCGGACGCCTACGTCCTGGGCATCCCGCCGCTGGTCCTCGTCTTCGCGCTGGTGACCGTCGTCGGCTGGCTGATCCTCAACCGCACAACCTTCGGCCGACGTACCGTCGCGGTCGGCGGCAACGCGGAAGCCGCCCGGCTCGCCGGCATCGACGTACGGCGTCAGCGTCTCTACCTCTACCTGCTCTCCGGACTGTGCTGCGGCATCGCCGCCTTCATGCTGATCGTCCTGTCGGGCTCCGGCCAGAACACCAACGGCAACCTGTACGAACTCGACGCCATCGCCGCCGCGATCATCGGCGGCACCCTGCTCACGGGCGGCCGCGGCACCATCGTCGGCTCCGTCCTCGGCGTACTCGTCTTCACGACGATCACCAACATCTTCGCCCTCAACAACCTCCAGAGCGACGTCCAGCAGATCGCGAAGGGCGCGATCATCGTCGCCGCCGTTCTGGTCCAGCGGCGCACCGTGCGCGACGAGCACGCCTGACGCCCGCCCCCGCCCGAGCCAGTTGACCACCCGAGTCGAAGGGTCCGACCGTCATGCCGCACAACTCAGCAAACAGCCAAGGAGCCACCCGAAGAGGGATCCTCTTCGGCGGCGCCGCCGTCTCCGCGACCGCCCTGCTCACCGCCTGCACGAGCAACGAGCCGTCCGGCAAGGAGGCCCCCGCCACCAACAACCAGCCCGTCGCCGACGACAAACCCGGCAAGAAGGTCACGATCGGCTTCGCCGGTCCCCAGGCCGACCACGGCTGGCTCAACGCGATCAACGAGAACGCCCGCGAGCGCGCCAAGAAGTACCCCGACGTCACCCTCGACATCACCGAGGGCTCCAACGACACCGCCGCCCAGATCGGGCAGATCCAGACCCTCATCAACAAGAAGGTCGACGTCCTGGTCATCCTGCCGACCGACGGCAAAGCACTCACCCAGGTCGGTCTCGCCGCGATGAAGGCGGGCATTCCCGTCGTCAACCTGGACCGGGTCTTCGCCTCCCCCCAGGCGTTCCGCTGCTGGATCGGCGGCGACAACTACGGCATGGGACTCAACGCCGGCCGCTACATCGGCGAGAAGCTCAAGGACAAGCCGAACGCCAAGGTCATCGAGCTCGCCGGACTCGACAGCCTGGAGCTGACCAAGCTCCGCACCCAGGGCTTCGACGACGCCCTCAAGAACTACCCGAACATCAAGAAGGTCGCCCGCCAGGCCGCCGACTTCACCGTCGAGTCCGGACAGGCGAAGATGGCCCAACTCCTGCAAGCACAGCCGCAGTTCGACGCCCTGTGGAACCACGACGACGACCAGGGCGTCGGCGCCCTGCGCGCCATCGCGCAGGCCGGCCGCAAGGACTTCCTGATGGTCGGCGGCGCGGGCGCCAAGTCCGCCATGGACGCCATCAAGGCGGACAACGGAGTGCTGAAGGCGACCGTCCTCTACCCGCCCACCATGTCCGCGTCGGCCATCGACCTGGCCCGGGCGCTCGGCCAGGGAAAGGGCATCGGCGGCATGTCCGAGCTGGAGATCCCCGCCTCGGTCACCCTCTATTCGGCGGTCGTGACGAAGGAGAACGTCGACGACTACCTGCCGCAGTCCTTCACCTGAGCAGGCCCGCCGAACGCCGGTCCGTCCTCCGGGCGGACCGCCCGCGACGGCACCGATCTCGTACGACGGACAAGGAGAGACCCGGATGGAAGAAGCAGAACCCCCCGTCCCCGCGCTGGGCGTCGGCATGGTCGGCTACGCCTTCATGGGGGCCGCCCACTCCCAGGGCTGGCGCACCGTGGGCCGGGTCTTCGACCTGCCCGCCGCCCCCGTGCTCGCCGCGGTCTGCGGGCGCGACCGCACCGCCGTGGAGGCCATGGCCCAGCGGCACGGCTGGGCGGCGGCCGAAACGGACTGGCGGGCCCTGATCGCCCGGGACGACGTGCACATCGTCGACATCTGCACCCCTGGCGACAGCCACGCCGAGATAGCGATCGCCGCCCTGGAGGCGGGCAAGCACGTCCTGTGCGAGAAGCCCCTCGCCAATACGGTCGAGGAGGCGCAGTCGATGGTCCTCGCCGCCCGACGGGCGCGTGAGCGCGGCCAGTTGGCGATGGTGGGTTTCAACTACCGTCGGGTTCCCGCCCTCTCGTACGCCCGCAGGCTCGTCGCCGAAGGCAGAATCGGGCCGATCCGCCACGTCCGGGTCTGCTACCTCCAGGACTGGCTCGTCGACCCGGACGCCCCGCTCACCTGGCGGCTCCAGCGGGACCGGGCGGGTTCGGGCGCCCTCGGTGACCTGGGAGCGCACATCGTCGACCTCGCGCAGTACCTCACGGGCGAGCCGGTGGTCGGGGTCTCCGCCCTCACCGAGACGTTCGTGCGCTCCCGGCCGGACCCCGGCGCGTCGGCCCCCCGGGGCGAAGTGACCGTCGACGACGCGGCGCTGTTCACCGGCCGCCTCGCCTCCGGTGCTCTCGCCTCCTTCGAGGCCACCCGCATGGCGGCCGGCCGCAAGAACTCGCTGCGCCTGGAGGTCAACGGCGAAAGCGGCTCCTTGGCCTTCGACCTGGAACGCCTCAACGAACTCTCCTTCCACGACCACACCGAGCCGGCGCACTCCGCGGGCTTCCGCCGCATCCTCGTCACCGAGCCGGAACACCCCTACCTCGAGGCCTGGTGGCCACCGGGCCACGCCCTCGGCTACGAGCACACCTTCGTCCACCAGGCCCGCGACCTCCTCGAAGCCATCGCGACCGGAACCGACCCGCGGCCGTCGTTCGCGGACGGCCTCCAGGTGCAGCGAGTGCTGGCCGCCGTGGAGGAGAGCGCGGAGAAGAACGCCGTGTACACCCCCGTGCAGACCTAGGAGGGCCCATGCCACGCCCCTTCACCCTGTTCACCGGCCAGTGGGCGGACCTGCCACTGGAACAAGTCTGTTCCTACGCGGCCGACTTCGGATACGACGGACTCGAACTCGCCTGCTGGGGAGACCACTTCGAGGTGGACAAGGCGCTCGCCGACCCCGGCTACCTCGCTTCCCGGCACGCCCTGCTCGCCAAGTACGGCCTCAAGTGCTGGGCCGTCTCCAACCACCTGGTGGGCCAGGCCGTCTGCGACAGCATCATCGACGAGCGGCACCAGGCCATCCTGCCGTCCCGCATCTGGGGCGACGGCGATCCCGAGGGGGTCCGCCGCAGGGCCGCCCGGGAGATGGCCGACACCGCGCGGGCGGCCGCCGCTTTCGGAGTCCGTACGGTCGTCGGTTTCACCGGATCCTCCATCTGGCATCTGGTGGCGATGTTCCCGCCGGTCCCCGAGCGCATGGTCGAACGGGGCTACGAGGACTTCGCCGAACGCTGGAACCCGGTCCTCGACGTGTTCGACGCGGAAGGCGTGCGCTTCGCCCACGAGGTCCATCCGAGCGAGATCGCCTACGACTACTGGTCCACGCAACGGGCGCTGGAAGCCATCGGCCACCGCTCCGCCTTCGGCCTCAACTTCGACCCCTCGCACTTCGTCTGGCAGGACCTCGACCCGGTCGGCTTCCTTTACGACTTCCGCGACCGCATCTACCACGTCGACTGCAAGGAGGCCCGCACGCGCCTGGACGGCCGCAACGGCCGGCTCGGCTCGCACCTCCCCTGGGGCGACCCGCGCCGTGGCTGGGACTTCGTTTCGGCCGGGCACGGAGACGTGCCCTGGGAGGACGTCTTCCGGATGCTTCGCTCCATCGGGTACGAGGGTCCCGTCTCGGTCGAGTGGGAGGACGCGGGAATGGACCGGCTGGCAGGGGCCCCGGAGGCGCTCACCCATCTCAAACGCTTCGACTTCGACCCGCCGGGCGCGGCGTTCGACGCGGCGTTCGGCGGGGGAGGGGGGTAGCCCGCGGCGGGCCCAGGGCCCAGGGCCCAGGGCCCGGGGGCGGATGGCGGGCGCTTCTCCGGGCCCACGGCGGTCCCCCCGGGGCCTGCGAGGTGCCCCCGCTGGGCCTGCCTGCGGCAGGTCCCGCGCGATGCCCCGCTGGACCTGCGGCGCCACTTTGTCCACTCCCGGGTCAAACCGCGACTTCTCTGCCGCCCAACCCCTTCCGGCTCCGTAGGAACGGGTCTACCGTTAACTGCGTGTACATGACATGAGCCGACCACGCTTCCGCGACCAGGCCCCACCCGCTCCGCCCGGCACTTCTCCCCGGAGGACCCCGTGCACAGAAAGCGCCCCAGAAACCAGCGGACCCACCATGCCCGGCGATCACTCGCCCTCCTCACCGGCTCCCTGCTCGCCGCCACCTCCTTCGCCTTCACGGCCCCTCAGCTCGCGGCGGCGCAGCCCCCGGCCGCCCCGGAGCCGGCGGCGGCCGAAGAATTCCAGCAGGTCACGCTCGCGAAGGGGGCCGCCGAGACCGGCGAGCCCATGTCGCTCGCCGTCCTCCCCGACCGCACCGTCCTGCACACCTCACGCAACGGGGAACTCCGGGCCACCGACGCGGCCGGCAACACCACAGTCGTCGGCAAGGTCCCCGTCTACTCCCACGACGAAGAAGGCCTGCAAGGCATCGCCCTCGACCCCGACTTCGACCGGAACCGCGCGCTCTACCTCTACTACGCGCCCCCGCTCGACACTCCGGCCGGCGACGCCCCCGAGAACGGCACCGCCGCCGACTTCGCCAGGTTCGAGGGCGTGAACCGCCTCTCCCGCTTCGTCCTCAGGGCCGACGGCACGCTCGACAACGCCAGCGAGAAGAAGGTCATCGACGTCCCCGCGACCCGCGGCATCTGCTGTCACGTCGGCGGGGACATCGACTTCGACGCACAGGGGAACCTCTACCTGTCCACCGGCGACGACTCCAACCCCTTCGCCTCCGACGGCTTCACCCCCATCGACGACCGCCCGGGACGCAACCCGGCCTTCGACGCGCGCCGCACCTCGGGCAACACCAACGACCTGCGCGGCAAGATCCTCCGCATCAAGGTCGCCGACGACGGGTCGTACACCGTCCCCGCGGGCAACCTCTTCGCGCCGGGCACCGCCAGGACCCGCCCCGAGATCTACGCGATGGGCTTCCGCAACCCCTTCCGCTTCAGCGTCGACAAGAAGACCGGCGCCCTCTACATCGGCGAGTACGGTCCCGACGCGGGCGCCGCCGACCCCAAACGCGGACCCGCCGGACAGGTCGAGTTCGCCCGGGTGACCAAGCCCGGCAACTTCGGCTGGCCCTTCTGCGTCGGCGACAACCAGCCCTACGTGGACTACGACTTCGCGACGAAGACCTCCGGCGCCGCCTTCGACTGCGCGGCCCCCAGGAACACCTCGCCGCACAACACCGGCCTCGTCGACCTCCCGCCGGCCCAGCCCGCGTGGATCCCGTACGACGGCGGGTCGGTGCCCGAGTTCGGCACCGGCTCGGAGTCCCCGATGGGCGGACCTGTCTACCGCTACGATCCGGACCTCGACTCCCCGGTGAAGTTCCCCGAGGCGTACGACGGCGACTTCTTCGCCACCGAGTTCGGCCGCCGGTGGATCAAACGGATCGAGCACACCGAGGACGGCACCGTCCAGAAGATCAACCCGTTCCCGTGGACCGGCACCCAGGTCATGGACAGCACCTTCGGCCCGGACGGCGCGCTGTACGTCCTCGACTACGGCACCGCCTGGTTCGGCGGGGACGAGAACTCCGGCCTGTACCGCATCGAGAACGCCACCGGCGGACGCTCCCCGTCCGCGGTCGCCACCGCGAACAAGACGTCGGGGCAGGCCCCGTTGAAGGTCGCGTTCTCCTCGGCGGGCACCACCGACGCCGACGGCGACACGCTCACGTACAGCTGGGACTTCGGCGACGGCACACCCCCGTCGACCGAACCGAACCCCACCCACACCTACCGGAAGAACGGCACCTACACCGCCACCGTGACCGCGAAGGACCCCACCGGGCGCACCGGTTCGGCGAGCGCGCACATCGTCGTCGGCAACACCGCGCCCAAGGTGACACTCGAACTCCCCGCCGAAGGAACGCTGTTCAGCTTCGGTGACGAGATCCCCTTCAAGGTGAAGGTCACCGACGCCGAGGACGGTGCGGGCGGCACACCGATCGACTGCACCAAGGTGAAGGTCACCTACATCCTCGGCCACGACAGCCACGGCCACCCGATCACCTCCGCCACCGGCTGCTCCGGCACCATCAAGACCTCGTCCGACGGCGGCCACGACCCCAACGCCAACATATTCGGCGTCTTCGACGCCGAGTACACGGACTCCGGAGGCGGCGGCCAAGCCCCGTTGACCACCCATGACCAGGCCCAGCTCCAGCCCCGGCTGCGGCAGGCCGAGCACTACTCCACCCAGTCGGGCATCAAGGTCCACGACAAGGCGGCGGCGCACGGCGGCAAGACCGTCGGCGACATCGACAACGACGACTGGATCTCCTTCAAGCCCTACCTCCTCACCGGCACCACCAAGCTCACCGCGCGCATCTCCTCCGGTGGGGCGGGCGGCTTCCTGGAGGTGCGCACCGGTTCCGCGCAGGGACCGATCCTCGGCTCGGCGCCGATCCCGGTGACCGGCGGCTGGGAGACCTTCCAGGACGTCGACGTACCGCTGCGCAACGTCCCGAAGAAGACCACCGAACTCTTCCTCGTCTTCAAGGGCGGCCCCGGCGCGCTCTACGACCTCGACGACTTCGAACTGTCGAGCACCGCGGTGGACAAGACCGCCAAGCGGGTCCTGGTCTTCTCCAAGACCGGCGGTTTCCGCCACGACTCCATCCCCGAGGGCGTCGCCGCGCTGAAGGAACTGGGCACGACCAGCAACATCACCGTCGACTCCACCGAGACGGCAGCCCAGTTCACCACCAGCAACCTCGCCCGCTACGACGCCGTCGTCTTCCTGTCGACCACCGGCGAGGTCCTCGACGCGGAACAGCAGAAGGCCTTCGAGAACTACATCCGCACGGGCGGCGGCTACGTCGGCGTGCACGCCGCCGCCGACACCGAGTACGAATGGCCCTTCTACGGCGGCCTGGTCGGCGCCCACTTCGCCTCCCACCCGCACATCCAGAAGGCGACCGTACGCGTCGAGGACCACAACCACCCGGCCACCGCCCACCTCGACGACGCCGTCGAGCGCACCGACGAGTGGTACAACTACCGCACCAACCCACGCTCGAAGACCCGCGTCCTGGCCACCCTCGACGAGACGACGTACAGCGGCGGCACCATGAAGGGCGACCACCCGATCGCCTGGTGCCAGACCTACGAGGGCGGGCGCTCCTTCTACACCGGCGGCGGCCACACCAAGGAGTCCTACGCCGAACCCGGCTTCCGTCAGCACCTGTTGGGCGGACTGCGTTACGCCACGGGCCAGGTCAAGGCCGACTGCAGGCCGCAGACCGGTTACCGCCCGCTCTTCAACGGCAAGACGCTGGAAGGCTTCAAGCAGGCGGGCCCCGGCACGTTCGACGTCGTCGACGGGAAGCTGCGTTCCAAGGGAGGCATGGGCCTCCTGTGGTACCAGGCCAAGGAGTTCGCGTCGTACTCCCTGAAGCTGGACTGGAAGATGACCGGCGACGACAACTCCGGTGTCTTCGTCGGCTTCCCCGCCTCCGACGACCCGTGGTCGGCCGTCAACAAGGGGTACGAGATCCAGATCGACGCCACCGACGCACCCGACCGCACCACCGGGTCCGTCTACTCCTTCAAGTCCGCGAACCTGAAGGAACGCGACCGGGTGCTCCGCCCGCCGGGCCAGTGGAACAGCTACGAGATCAGGGTCCGGGGCGAACGCCTCCAGGTCTTCCTCAACGGAGCGAAGATCAACGACTTCACCAACAAGGACCCGGCACGCAGCCTCAAGGACGGTCACATCGGCCTCCAGAACCACGGGGCCGGCGACCAGGTGTCGTTCCGTGACATCCAGCTCAAGGAACTGCCCTCCTGACGGGCGCTCCCGTATCACCGGCGGTGGTGGGAGAGGGGCCGGTACTTCTCTCCCACCACCGCCCCCCCACCTCAGTGCTTCGTGCTCCAACGCAGGGAGGCTTCGCGTGCCCACAGATGCCGTGCCCACAGATGCCGCGTCGGCAGAGGGCGTGTCCATGAGTGCCACGCCCGTGGATTCTGTGCCCACGGGCGTCGTCTCCACGGATGCCGTGGCCGTACAGGGCGCGCACCGTCCCCCCGGCGCCGCACGCGACCCGGCCGGGGCCCCACCGGGCACTCCCGTCGTGGCACGCGCCACGTCCGAGTCCGACCAGGGCCCCGCCGGACCTGCCCGTACCGGCGTTTGGTTCGTCGGCGCGCGAGGCTCGGTCGCCACCACGGCCGTCGCGGGCTGCGCGGCGACGGTGGCGGGCCTGCACCCGCCGACCGGGATGGTGACGGAGACCGCGCCGTTCACGGAGGCCGGCCTGCCGCCTCTCTCCTCCCTGGTCTTCGGCGGCCACGACACGGCGAGCTGCCCGCTGCCCAAACGGGCCGAAGAGCTGGAGGCGGGCGGTGTGCTCCCGCACGGCCTGGCCGCCGCCGTACGGTCCGAACTGGCAGCCGCGGAAGCCGCGCTGCTGCCGGGAGGGCCTCTCCCGGGCGAGACCCGTACGCAGGACGAACTCATCGACTCCTTCGCGGCTGACCTGACGGACTTCCGCGTACGGCACGGCCTCGCCAGGGTCGTCGTCGTCAACGTCTCCTCCACCGAACCGGCCCCCTCCGGCGACAGCCTCGCCCCCAGCTCCCTGTACGCGGCGGCCGCCGTCCGCGCCGGCTGCCCCTACGTCAACTTCACGCCTTCCACGGGCCTGCACGCACCCGCGCTCGCCGCCGAGCTGGCCGCCGGCGGGCTGCCGTACGCGGGCAGGGACGGCAAGACCGGCCAGACACTGCTCCGCGCGGTCCTCGCCCCCATGTTCGTCCAACGCGCCCTGCCCGTACGTGCCTGGTCGGGCACGAACCTGCTGGGCGGCGGCGACGGGGCCGCCCTCGCCGACCCCGCAGCGGCGGCGGCCAAGAACACGGGCAAGGCCCGCGTCCTGGCCGACACACTCGGCGGGCTTCCGCAGGGCGAGGTCCACATAGACGAGGTCCCGGCCCTCGGGGACTGGAAAACGGCCTGGGACCACATCGCCTTCGAGGGCTTCCTCGGCACGCGCATGACCCTCCAGACCACCTGGCAGGGCTGCGACTCCGCCCTCGCCGCCCCCCTGGTCCTCGACCTGGCCCGCCTGCTCGCCCGCGCCCACGAACGCGGCCTCTCCGGTCCCCTCCCCGCCCTCGCCTTCTACTTCAAGGACCCGGACGGCGCAGGCTCGGCCTCCCTCGCCGACCAGTACGCGGACCTGTGCGCCTTCGCCGCGACACTCGGGGGCGACGCCCGATGACCCGGCCCCTGTCCGCCCGTGTGCAGCCGTGGCTCGAACTGCTGCGGGTCTCCGCCCTGCTGACGGTGCCGGGCGACGCCCTCGCCGGAGCGGCGGCCCTCTCCCGGCGCCCCAACAGGGGGACGGCCCTGGCGCTCGCGTCCTCCCTGTGCCTGTACGAGGCGGGCATGGCCCTGAACGACTGGGCGGACCGCGCGGAGGACGCCCAGGACCGGCCCCACCGGCCGATTCCCTCGGGCCGGATCGCCCCGCACGCCGCCCTCGCCGCCGCCTGCGCCCTGTCGGCCTCGGGTCTGGCCCTGGCTTCCCGGGCGGGCCGACCCACCCTCGCCGCCGCCACGGCGCTCACCGCCACCGTCTGGGCGTACGACCTGAAGCTCAAGCACACCGCGCTCGCCCCGGCGGCCATGGCGACGGCACGGTCGCTCGACCTCCTGATGGGGGCAACGGCAACGGCAACGGCAACGGCAGCGGCAAGGGGGACTGGATCGGCACCTGCGAGCACGGCACGGAGCATGAGGTCCGGCGCGCGCTCCGGGTTCGCCGGGTTCGCGGCCCCCTCGTGTTCCGAACCTGCCGTCGTTCCGGGCGCCCCGCTCCCCGGAGCCGTCGACGCCCTGACCGCCGCGGCCCTGCTGGGTGCGCACACCTACGCGGTGACGCAGGTCTCCCGGCACGAGGCGCAAGGGGGGTCGACGGCTGCGCCGGTGTCGGCCCTCGCGGGGGTGCTCGCGCTGACCGCCGCTGTCTCCCGCAGGAGCGCCACGTCCGCCCGGCGTGCACCGGCCGCGCCAGGGGCTGTCCACGGGCCGAAACCGGTCCCCCACCTCGATCGCGTCCTGCCCCGCGTCCTTGCGGCGGCCTACCTCCGGACCGCCGCCCGCCCCCTCGTGCACGCCGCACTCAATCCCTCGCCACCCCTCACCCAACGAGCGGTCGGCGGCGGAATCCGCGCCATGATCCCGCTCCAGGCCGCGCTGTCGGCCCGCTCAGGAGCCCCCGGGACGGGGGCGGCCCTGCTGGTCCTCGCACCGCTCGCCCGCCGCCTGGCGCGAAAGGTGAGCCCCACATGACGAAGCACCCGACCGCGCCCCCGCATCTCCTCCCGTCGTCCCTCCGCTTCGGCTACGGCACCAACGGCCTCACCGACCTCCGCCTGTACGACGCGCTGGCGCTCCTGGCCGACCTCGGATACGACGGGGTGGGCCTGACCCTCGACCACATGCACCTCGACCCCCTGTCACCCGAACTGCCGCAACAGACAAGAAGGTTGGCGAAAGCTCTGTCGCGTCTCGACCTCACCGTCACCGTCGAGACCGGTGCCCGCTACGTCCTGGACCCCCGGCGCAAGCACAGCCCCTCCCTCCTCGACCCCGACTCCGCCGCCAAATCCCGCCGGGCCGACCTCCTCCGCACGGCCGTCCAGGTCGGGGCGGAACTGGGCGCGCACGCAGTGCACTGCTTCAGTGGGACGCTGCCCGCCCGCACTCCTCCCGGTACCGCGTGGCGGCGACTCGCCGACTCGATGGTTCCCGTCCTCGAAGCGGCCACCGCGGCGAAGGTCCCTCTGGCAGTCGAGCCGGAACCCGGCCACCTTCTCGCCACACTCGCCGACTTCCACCACCTCCGGAAAGCCCTCGGCGACCCCGAGTACCTCGGGCTGACCCTCGACATCGGCCACTGTCAGTGCCTGGAGCCGACCACGCCTGCCGACTGCGTCCGGGAGGCGGCGCCATGGCTGCGCCATGTACAGATCGAAGACATGCGTCGCGGTGTGCACGAACACCTGCCCTTCGGTGACGGCGAGATCGACTTCCCGCCGGTGCTGGCGGCGCTGGCCGCCACCGGCTACCAGGGGCTGACGGTGGTCGAGTTGCCCAGGCACTCCCATGCGGGCCCCGAACTCGCCCATACCTCAAGGGAGTTCCTGCGCGCAGCCGCGGCGGAGGCGACGGAAGCGCACACGGTGCAGCCCGTACTCGATCCGGCGAAGGGAATGCTGTGACGATCGATCTCACCGGCGACCCCGCCGCACTGCGGACAGCCCTGGAATCCAGCCTCGGGGAAGCGGGCAGAGCATGGCTGCGTGAAGCATTGGCGCAAGCGCAAGCGCAAGCGCAAGCGCAAGCCGGGGCCGGAGCGGAAGCCGGAGCACCCGGCCCGCGAGCCGCCCTTCCCCCCTGGGAGATCCGTTTCGCGGAAGCAGGCCGCCACTGCGACGCCCCCGGTGCTGCCGCCGCCCGCGTTCTCCTGCTCTGTACGGCCGGAGTCGACGCCCCCACCCTCCACCGCCTCTACGCCCACGGCACGGCCGCCGAGCGCAGGGCCGTTCTGCTGGCCCTGCCCCACCTCGCCCACGCGCGCGAGGGGTCCGCCCTGCCGCTGGTCGAGGACGCACTCCGTACGAACGACACCCGGCTGGTCGCCGCCGCCGTCGGACCGTACGCCTCGGCACACCTGGACCCGCACGCCTGGCGGCACGCCGTCCTCAAGTGCCTCTTCACCGGCGTCCCCGTGGACTCCGTCCATGCGCTGGCCCGCCGGGCCCGAGGCGACTCCGAACTCGCCCGGATGCTCGCCGACTACGCCGCCGAACGCACCGCGGCCGGCCGGCCCGTCCCCGACGACCTCACCCACGCACTGACCCTCACCGCGACAACCGCCCACTCCGACGCCACCCCGTGCCCCGCCCCTGTCCCCGCCCCCAAGGTCCCGGCCGAGGAGTCCTGATGCGCATCTTCGACCCGCACATCCACATGACGTCGCGCACGACGGACGACTACGAGGCCATGTACGCCGCCGGAGTCCGTGCCGTCGTCGAGCCGTCCTTCTGGCTCGGCCAGCCCCGTACCTCACCCGCCAGCTTCTTCGACTACTTCGACTCCCTCCTCGGCTGGGAGCCGTTCCGGGCCGCCCAGTACGGCATCACCCATCACTGCACTCTCGCCCTCAACCCCAAGGAGGCGAACGACCCCCGCTGCACTCCCGTCCTCGACGAACTGCCCCGTTACCTCATCAAGGACTCCGTCGTCGCCGTAGGCGAAATCGGTTACGACGGCATGACTCCCGCCGAGGACCACGCCCTCGCCGCGCAGCTCCAACTCGCCGCGGACCACGGCCTGCCCGCCCTCGTCCACACTCCGCACCGCGACAAGCTCGCCGGCCTGCACCGCACCCTCGATGTCGTACGCGAATCGCACCTGCCGCCGGAGCGGGTCCTTCTCGACCACCTCAACGAGACAACCGTGAAGGCCGCCCGCGACAGCGGCTGCTGGCTCGGCTTCTCCCTCTACCCGGACACCAAGATGGACGAGGACCGCATGGTCGCGCTCGTCAAGGAGCACGGGCCCGAACGGATCCTGATCAACTCGGCGGCGGACTGGGGGAGGAGCGACCCTCTCAAGACCCGCAGGGCCGCCGATGCCCTGCTCGCCGCAGGCTTCTCGGCCGACGACGTGGACCGGATCGTGTGGCGCAATCCGGTCGCCTTCTACGGACTGAGCGGCCGCCTCGACCTGGCGGCCCCCGCCACCCCGCCTTCCCTGCACGAAGGCAACTCCATCCTCCGCGGCGGCGAGTGACCTCCCAGCCGGCGTACGTGCGAGCGATGCCCGCAGCCACACACCCATACAAACGCCCGTAGCCACACGTACACCCACCTCCGCGCCCGCAGCCTCTCCCCCAGAGCCACACCCCGCGTCCGAAGCCACACCTCCCGTACTCACACCCGCACCGCCCTCGGTACCGGAAGGGGACATCCCGCATGCGCTTCCGCCACCCCGACGGTTCGACCGTCCACCTGGCGTACTGCACCAATGTCCATCCCGCCGAAACGCTCGACGGCGTGCTGGCACAGCTCCGCGACCACTGCGAGCCCGTACGCAAACGCCTCGGCCGGGACCGCCTCGGCATCGGCCTGTGGCTGGCCAGGGCAGCCGCCCAGACCCTGGCGACCGACCCGTCCGCCCTGCGCGGCCTGCGGGCGGAACTCGAACGCCGCGGGCTGGAAGTCGTCAGCCTCAACGGCTTCCCGTACGAAGGGTTCGGCGACCGCGAGGTCAAGTACAGGGTCTACAAGCCGGATTGGACCGATCCGGAACGCCTGGCCCACACCACCACGCTCGGCCGCCTGCTCGCCGCGCTCCTGCCCGACGACGTCACCCGGGGCAGCATCTCCACGCTCCCGCTGGCCTGGCGCACCCCGTACGACGAGCACCCCACCGCCGCCGACGCGGCCCGTACCGCACTCACCACTCTCGCCGGACGCTTCGACGCCCTCGAAGACCTGACCGGCAAGTCCATCAGGGTCGGCCTGGAACCCGAGCCCGGCTGCACCGTCGAGACCACCGCCGACGCCATCACCCCCCTCGTCGCGCTGTCGCAGCCCCGCATCGGTGTGTGCGTGGACACCTGCCACCTCGCCACGTCCTTCGAGGACCCGGCCACCGCCCTGCACGCCCTCACCGCCGCGGACATCACCATCGTGAAGGCCCAGCTCTCCGCCGCCCTGCACGCCGAGCACCCCGAACGCCCCGACGTCCGCGCCGCACTCTCCTCCTTCGCCGAACCCCGCTTCCTCCACCAGACCCGTACCCCCCGCCTCCCGCCCGCCGCCGTCCACGCCCACAGGGGAGGCACCACCGCCGAGGTGCGCGCCGACTTCCGTCACCACCCCGCGTCCACCCCCACGCCCAGCACCCCACCCACCCCGCTGTGCGGCACCGACGACCTCCCCGAAGCCCTTGCCCCCGGCTCCCTGCCCACCACGGGCCCCTGGCGAGCCCACTTCCACGTACCCCTCCACGCACCGCCGGCGCCACCCCTCACCTCCACCCTTTCCGTCCTCCAGGACGTCCTCACCCGCCTCGTCGCGTCCCCGTCCGGACGACCCCTCACCCACCACCTGGAGGTCGAGACGTACACCTGGCAGGCGCTGCCGCCCGAACTCCGGCCCCGTACCCGCGCTCAACTCGTCGACGGCATCGCCGCCGAACTCGCCCTCGTGCGCGACCTCCTGACCGACCTGGGCCTGAAGGAGCTCCCATGACCCCAGCCCCGGACCCAACCCCAGCCCCGGACCCAACCCCAGCCCCGGACCCAACCCCAACCCCAGCCCCGGACCCAACCCCAGCCCCGGCTCCGGCCCCAGCCCCGGACCCAACCCCAGCCCCGAACGCGGCCCCACCCCCGGCCCCGGCTCCAGTCGCCAACTCACCCTCCGCGCCCGCCGCCCCCACCCCCCTCCTCGTTCTCGACGTCGTAGGCCTCACGCCCCGCCTCCTCCACCACATGCCCCGCCTGAAGCAGCTCGCCCGCTCCGGATCCCAGGCTCCCCTCGGCACCGTCCTGCCCGCCGTGACCTGCGCCGCCCAGTCCACCTTCCTTACGGGAACCACCCCCGCCGAGCACGGCATCGTCGGCAACGGCTGGTACTTCCGCGAACTCGGCGAAGTCCTCCTCTGGCGCCAGCACAACGGCCTCGTCTCCGGCGACAAACTCTGGGACGCCGCCCGCCGCGCACACCCCGGCTACACCGTCGCCAACATCTGCTGGTGGTACGCCATGGGGGCGGACACCGACATCACCGTCACTCCTCGCCCCGTCTACTACGCCGACGGCCGCAAGGAACCCGACTGCTACACCCGCCCCCCGTCCCTCCACGACGAACTGACCGAAGAGCTCGGCACGTTCCCCCTCTTCCACTTCTGGGGTCCGGGCGCCGACATCGTCTCCTCCCGCTGGATCGTCGGCGCGACCCGTCACATCCTCCGTACCAACCGTCCCGACCTGGCCCTCTGCTACCTGCCGCACCTCGACTACGACCTCCAGCGCTACGGTCCCGACGATCCCCGCGCCCACCGAGCGGCAGCCGAACTCGACGCGGTCATGGCTCCGCTGCTGGACGAGGCGGAGGCCGAGGGCCGGACGGTCGTCGCGCTCTCCGAGTACGGCATCACCCGCGTGTCACGCGCCGTGGACATCAACCGGGCGCTGCGCCGCGCCGGCCTGGTCGAGGTCCACACCCAAGCCGGCATGGAGTACCTCGACCCCATGACCTCCCGGGCGTTCGCTGTCGCCGACCACCAGATCGCGCACGTCTACATACGCCGACCGGAGGACGTCGACGCCACGCGGACCGCGCTCGCCGGTCTCGACGGGATCGACGAACTCCTCGACGACGAGGGCAAGAAGGCCCACGGCCTCGACCATCCCCGGGCCGGCGAACTGGTCGCGATCGCCGCTCCGGACGCCTGGTTCACGTACTACTACTGGCTCGACGACGCGAGGGCCCCGGACTTCGCCCAGCTCGTCGAGATCCACCGCAAACCCGGCTACGACCCGGTCGAGCTCTTCCTCGACCCCCTCGACCCGTACGTCCGCCTCAAAGCGGCGAAGGCCGTGGCCCGCAAGAAGCTCGGCATGCGCTACCGGATGGCCGTGGTCCCCCTGGACCCGACGCCTATTCGCGGCAGCCACGGCCGGCTCCCCGAGAGCGACGACGAAGGTCCTCTCATCCTCTGCTCCACCCCCCATGCTCTCCCCGGCCGCACCGCGGCCACCGAAGTGAAGGCCCTCCTGCTCCGGCTGGCGGGCCTGCACTGACTCCACTGAAGCAGACAGCACTGACAATCGGCCCCCGGCGGACCCCGTCCACCGGCCTCCCTCCACTCACCGAGGAGACCGCATGCCCCGCACGACCCGCCCGAGCAAGACCGACGACCCCGAGCTCGCCCACCGTCTCTCCCGGCGGAACATGCTCGGCGTGGCCGCCGGGAGCACCGCCGCCGCCCTCCTGGGAGCCGCGGCGACTCCCGCCGCGGCCCAGGACTCCGCCCGTGACACCTCACGCGGCAAGGGGCGGGGCGGACAACCCGTACTGCCGCCAGGACGCCTCGGCATCCAGCTCTACTCCCTGCGTGACAAGGTCGCCTCCCTCGGCTTCGCCAAGGTCTTCGCGGAACTGGCGCTCTACGGCTACGACGAGGTCGAATACGCCGGCTACACCCAGGGTTCGGCGGGCCCCATCACCCTGCCCGAACTCCGCCGCCTCACCCGTGACCACGGCCTGCGCGGCATAGGAAGCCACGTCGGCTACTACGACGACCGCAATCCGAACGCGTACACCTTCGCCCAGAACCTCGACAAGGTCCTGGACGACGCCCAGGCCCTCGGTCTGCCGCACATCGGCACCGCCTCCGGCCCCTGGCGCTACGGCACGACCGTCGACGGCTGGAAGCGCTGCGCCGAGGAGTTCAACACGTACGGCGAGGCGGCCCGCAAACGCGGCATGAAGTTCTACCAGCACAACCACGCGGAGGAGTTCTCCTTCGCCACCGACAACCCCAAGGTCCGCCTGTACGACGTCCTGCTCGCCGAGACCGACCCAGGTCTGGTCCACCTGGAGATGGACGTCTACTGGGCGTACGTCGCGCAGTTCCGCTTCTCCCGGCGGACGGACGGCACCCCGGCACCCTTCGATCCGCTCCGCTACGTACTCAAGCACCCCGACCGCTACCCGCTCTTCCACGTCAAGGACGGCGAGCACGACGCGGCCGCCCGCGACGGCTACCGCATGACCGACGTCGGTGACGGCGACATCGACTACAAGCGCTTCATCTCGGCGGTCAACCGCACCCACCGCGGCCGAAGGGACCACCACTGGCAGGCAGAACACGACAACCCCACCGATTCCTTCGCCTTCGCCCGCAAGTCCAGCGCCCACCTGCACTCCCTGCGCGAGCGCCGCCACTGACGCGCAGAGCCGCCCGGACACGTGGAGCTCGACGGGCCGGCCACCCAGGGGTGGCCGGCCCGTCGAGGTGCACCAGCAGGCGGCACGCCGGCGTCGGGACGAGAGGTACCGGGAACGCCACCTGCGTGACCGCGTCCGCCGCCGGACGACAAGGCCCTGGTCCTGGTGCGCGCGGCGGTGTATCCGGCGGGCGGGGCCGAGGACGGCGACGCCGCGTCTCCGGTTCACATGGTCTTCGCCGGGGCGATCTCGGCGATCAAGCCTTCGACCAGCGTCCTGATCTCGTCACGGATGGGGCGCACGGCCGCAACGCCCTGGCCCGCGGGGTCCTCCAGCTTCCAGTCCAGGTAGCGCTTGCCGGGGAAGACGGGGCAGGTGTCCCCGCAGCCCATGGTGATGCAGACGTCCGACTCCTTGACCGCGTCGACGGTGAGGATCTTCGGCGTCTCGGCGGAGATGTCGATGCCGACCTCCGCCATCGCCTCCACGGCGGCCGGGTTGACGGCCGTGCCCGGGCTGGAGCCCGCGGAGTGGACCTCGACATGGTCGCCGGCCAGGTGTGTCAGCCAGGCGGCGGCCATCTGGGAGCGGCCGGCGTTGTGGACGCAGACGAACAGGACGGACGGCTTGTCGGCCATGGTGATCGTTCTCTCTCGTCGCATGACGGCACCCGGCCGCCCATGACTTCAGCCCTCGCTGGTATCAGCGAGTGATGATGTGACAGTATCAGCGCATGCTGACTTCAGTCGATCCTGACGTGATCCGGGTGCTGGGCGATCCGCTCCGCCTCAGGATCGTGACCCTGCTGGCGCGCGAGACCCTCTGCACGACGCACCTGGTCGAGGAGACCGGAGCGAAGCAGACCAACCTGTCCAACCACCTGAAGGTGCTGCGCGAGACCGGGCTGGTGGAAACCGAGCCGTGCGGCCGCTTCACCTACTACAAGCTCAGGCCCGAGGTCCTGGCCGGCCTGTCCGAGCAGTTCGCCGCCCTGGCCGACTCCGCCCGTACCGCTGCCGAGAACAAGAGGGCCTGCCCGTGACCTCCGCCGAGACCACCACCCCCGCCCGGGGCTCCGGCCCGGCCGGGGACGACTCGATCGTCAAGAAGCTCTCCACCCTCGACCGCTACCTCGCGGTGTGGATCCTGCTCGCCATGGCCGTCGGCCTGGGCCTGGGCCGCCTGATCCCTGGGATGAACGACGCGCTCGCGAAGATCGAGATCGGCGGCATCTCCCTGCCCATCGCCCTCGGTCTGCTGGTCATGATGTACCCGGTCCTCGCCAAGGTCCGGTACGACAGGCTCGACCGCGTCACCGGCGATCGCAAGCTGCTGATCTCCTCGCTGGTCATCAACTGGGTCCTGGGGCCCGCCGTGATGTTCGCGCTGGCGTGGATCTTCCTCCCGGACCTGCCCGAGTACCGCACCGGTCTGATCATCGTGGGCCTCGCCCGCTGCATCGCCATGGTCATCATCTGGAACGACCTCGCCTGCGGTGACCGCGAGGCCGCCGCCGTCCTCGTCGCCCTCAACTCGGTGTTCCAGGTCTTCGCGTTCGGCCTGCTGGGCTGGTTCTATCTCGACCTGCTGCCGCGCTGGCTGAACCTGGGCGACGGCCAGGGCCTGGACGTGTCCGTCTGGCACATCGCGCTGAACGTGGTCATCTTCCTCGGCATCCCCCTGCTGGCGGGGTTCCTGACCCGCCGTCTGGGCGAGCGGAAGATGGGCCGTGCGGGATACGAGGCGAAGTTCCTGCCGAAGATCGGCCCCTGGGCGCTGTACGGGCTGCTGTTCACGATCGTCGTCCTCTTCGCCCTCCAGGGCAGCACCATCACCTCGCAGCCGCTCAACGTCGCCCGCATCGCACTGCCGCTGCTCGTCTACTTCGCGATCATGTTCTTCGGCACCTTCCTCCTGGGCAAGGGCCTGGGCCTGGCCTACGACCGCACCACGACCCTGGCGTTCACCGCGGCGGGCAACAACTTCGAGCTGGCCATCGCGGTCGCCATCGCCACCTTCGGCGTCACCTCCGGACAGGCCCTGTCGGGCGTCGTCGGACCGCTCATCGAAGTCCCGGTCCTCATCGGCCTGGTCCACGTCGCGCTCGCCTGGCGCAAGAAGTTCCCTCCCGACGCTGTGACGACGGCCCCGTGACCCAGCACACGGAAGTGGCGGTGGTCGGCGGCGGCCAGGCAGGGCTCGCCGCCGGCTACCACCTGCGCCGCCGGGGCCTCGACTTCCAGATCCTGGATGCCGATCCGGCACCGGGCGGCTCCTGGCAGCACATGTGGGACTCCCTGCACCTCTTCTCCCCGGCCGAGCACTCCTCCCTGCCGGGACGGCTCATGCCCGCCCAGGCCGGCGAGACCTACCCGGACGCCGGGCACGTGGTCGGCTACCTCACCGACTACGAGAAGCGCTACGACCTCCCTGTCCAGCACGGCACCCGGGTGGAGGCCGTACGCCGCGACGGCGACCACTTCCTCGTCGAGTCGGACACCGGCGTCCGGCGGGCGAGGGCAGTGATCAGCGCGACCGGTACCTGGTCGCGGCCCTTCCTCCCCGCCCTCCCGGGCCGCGAGGTGTTCGCCGGACGTCAGCTGCACACCGTGCACTACCGTTCCCCGGCGGACTTCGCCGGGCAGCGCGTGGTGGTCGTCGGCGGAGGAAACTCCGGCGCGCAGATCGCCGCCGACCTCGCCCTGGACGGCCGGGCCGCCGACCTGACGTGGGTCACGGCGCGCCCGCCGCGCTTCCTGCCCGACGACATCGACGGCCGCGCCCTGTTCGACGTGGCCACCGCACGCCGCCGCGCCCTGGAAGCGGGCCGCGAAGACACCGGCGGGGTGGCCTCCCTCGGAGACGTCGTCGCCGTCCCGCCGGTCCGCGCCGCACGCGACGCCGGGCTCCTCCGCGCGGCCGGGATGTTCAGCCGTCTGACCGCCGACGGCGTCCGCTGGGCCGACGGCAGCACCACGGGCGCGGACGCGGTCATCTGGTGCACCGGCTTCCGTCCCGCCCTGTCCCACCTCGCCCCGCTCGGTCTGCGCGGGCCGCGGGGACGCATCCCCACCACCGGTACGCAGGCGGTGGGGGAGGCCCGGCTGCACCTGCTGGGCTACGGCGACTGGACCGGCCCTGCGTCCGCCACGCTGATAGGCGTCGGCCGCCCGGCCCGGGACGCGGCCCGCGCCCTGGCGGACCTGCTGCGCTGAACACGGCAGCCCGGTCCGTCGGGCGGTTCCCAGGGGGAGCGGCGTCGAGTCAGCACGCCGAAGCCGTCAGCTGGGGCCCGGGCGGTGCCCGTGTGGGGTGTCATCGTCGCCGACGCCCCCTCGATCACCGCCGGTGGAAGGTCAGGACACGGCAGTGCTACGGCGTTCGAGGAGGACCACGTCCCGCCAGACCCCGTGGTGTCGGCCGATGCGTTCGCGAGTGCCGATGACACGGAAGCCCGCCCGCCGGTGAACGGCGAGGCTGGCAGCGTTCTCCGGGAAGATGCCGGCCTGGAGCGTCCAGATCCCGGCCGCCTCCGTCGAGTTGACCAGCGCCTTGAGCAGGACGGATGCCACGCCGCGCCCTCGTGCGTCCGGGTGGACGTACACCGAGTGCTCGACCACCCCGGCGTACGCGCACCGCTCGGAGACCCGGCTCACCGCGGCCCATCCCAGGAGCCTCCCCTCCTCGTCGAGGGCGGCGAAGCGGTGCGCCGGCAGCTTGGCGGCGTCGAAGACGTCCCAGGCGGGGGCGGTGGTCTCGAAGGTGGCGTGGCCCTCGTCGATACCCGCCTGAAAGATCTCCCGCACCTGTGTCGCATGCAGGGACTGCAGCGGCACGACGGTCACCGATACGGCGGGGCGGGGCACGAATGACTCCTTCATCGGGATCCTCGGGGCAGGAGGTCAGTCGGTTCAGCGCGCGGCAGAGGTCAGCAGCTGGCCCATGGCGGCCAGCACGCTGGGCTCGACCCGGTAGTAGACCCACGTCCCGCGCCGCTCCGAGGCCAGCAGGCCCGCGTCCTTGAGCTTCTTGAGGTGGTGGGAGACGGTCGGCTGCGACACCCCGACATCGGAGATGTCGCACACGCATGCCTCGCCGCCCTCGTGGGAGGCGACGGCGGAGAACAGGCGCAGCCGCACCGGGTCGCCCAGCGCCTTGAACATCGCCGCCGTACGGACCGCTTCCTCGGCGGTCAGCGGGCGCTCGTTCAGCGGCGGACAGCACGGCTGCACATCCGGGTCCAGCAGGGGCAGGGCGCGGCTATTCGACATGCATCTATGTTGACACATGTCGAATCAAAGCGGCAGGGGCGGGTGTGCCCGCCGCCAGGGGCGGCGTCACCGGAAGCGCCGGCGCGGTGGGACGTGACCGCGGTGAACCCCGCAGCGACCCCCACTGATTCGGTCGATGTCTATGTTGACGAACATCGAATCAAGTGTGATGCTGACGGCGCAAGCCATCGACAAACATCGATACAAGACCCGGGGAGCCCTCGTGAACGCGTCCACCGCCGCCCTGCCCACCGTGGTGATCGGAGCCGGCCCCGTCGGCCTGGCCGCCGCCGCCCACCTCACCGCACGCGGCCTCACCCCCCTCGTCCTGGAAGCAGGAACGTCGGCGGGCGCCGCGGTGCGGGAGTGGGGACACGTGCGGCTGTTCTCCACCTGGGCCGAACTCGTCGACCCCGCAGCGGAGAAGCTGCTCGCCCCCACCGGCTGGGTGAAGCCCGACGGCGCTGCGTACCCGACCGGCGGCGACTGGGCGAAGCTGTACCTCCAGCCGCTCGCCGACGCCCTGGGCGACACCGTCCGCTACGACGCGACGGTGACCGGAGTCTCCCGGCTCGGCCGCGACCGCATCGTCGACGCGGACCGGGACACCCAGCCCTTCACCGTCCACGTCACCCACGCCGACGGCCGCGAGGAGCGCCTGCTCGCCGCCGCGGTCATCGACGCCTCCGGCACCTGGTCCACCCCGAGCCCGATCGGCGCCGACGGCCTGCCCGCCCTCGGGGAACGCGCCGCCGCGGACCGCGTCTCCTACCGCATTCCGGACCTCAACGACCCTGCGGTCAAGGCGCGTTACGCCGGAAAGCGCACCGCGGTCATCGGCTCCGGCGCCTCCGCGTTCACCGCCCTCGCCACACTGGCCCGGCTGGCCAAGGACACCGAGGACACCCACTCGGTGTGGGTCCTGCGGCGCGGGATCAGCGGGTCGACCTTCGGCGGCGGCAGTGCCGACCAGCTCCCCGCCCGCGGTGCCCTGGGCCTGGCCGCCAAGGCAGCCGTCGACGACGGCCACGCCACCGCGGTCACCGGTTTCCGCACCACCGCCCTGGAACGCGACGGCGAGCGGATCGTCCTCGTCGCCGAGGACGGCCGCCGCCTGGACGCGGTCGACGAAGTCATCGTCCTGACCGGTCTGCGCCCGGACCTCTCCTTCCTGGCCGAACTTCGCCTGGACCTGGACGAACGCCTCCAGGCACCCACTGGGCTGGCACCGCTGATCGACCCCAACCAGCACTCCTGCGGCACCGTCTACCCGCACGGCGCGAGCGAGCTCTCCCACCCCGAGCAGGACCTTTACCTGGCGGGCATGAAGTCCTACGGCCGCGCCCCCACCTTCCTCGCGATGACCGGCTACGAGCAGGTCCGCTCGATCGCCGCCGCCCTCGCCGGAGACCGGGAAGCCGCCGACCGCGTCGAGCTGACCCTTCCGGAGACCGGGGTGTGCGGCGGCGCCGGACTCTTCGACGACCCGCAGGCCGACGAGGCAACCCGCGCCGAGGACGGGGGCGGTTGCTGCGCCGCACCGGCCACCGTGCAGATTGGCTCCGGCGACCCTGCCTCCTCCACCGGCGGCTGCTGACGCCCCCGGGACGCCTCGATACGACAGGGGCCGCGACCGGACCCGGGGGCCGGTCGCGGCCCCGCGCCATGCTGCCCGCGCCCCGCGCGACCAACAACCCTCGAACCCGCTCTGCGACGGCTCGATGCGGCCTCACGGCGCCGTGGTGGGGTGCCCGTACTGGTGAGCACGGCGAACGGCGGGTGGCTGATCAGCACCGGTAGCCGTTGAGGTCGCTGCCGTGCGCGAGGTCGCCGATGAGATCGGCGCCACGCCCGCCCAGGTCGCCCTCGCCTGGATCCGGTCACGCTCCGCGGCTGCGCATCCGATCCTGGGTGCCAGTAGCGCCGAGCAGCTGGCCGACAACCTCGGCGTGCTCGACACGACCCTGTCCGGGGAACAGGCACAACGTCTGGAGGCCGGCGCCGACTTCACTCCCGGATTCCCCGGCGACTTCCTCGCGCAGGTCCACCCCGGAGTATTCGGCGCAGCCGTGTCCGGCCTGGACCGAGGCGCCAGGAGGTGACGGAACCGGAACCGGCGGACATCTCGGCGGGGAGGGCCGTGGTCCAGCGGCGCTCGTCGTCCTACGACCGCCCGTCCGTCGCGAAGGGGTTCGGCTCGCCGTCCGCGAGTACGCCCACGAAGGGCTCGCCCTCGCCGGCGAACGTGTAGGCGCCGCCCTCGATCCGCTCGATCAGGCCGCGTGTCCACCGCATCCCGCCGTCGGCCGAGTGCACCCACAGGTTCATGATCTCGCCGATGTGGCCGAGCTGGTCGGGCCCGCCCTCCGGTGTGTAGTACTCGGTGACCGCGGACCGCCACTCCTCGAGCCCGGCGACCCGTTCCCTGAGGAGTGCGACCGCCTCGTCGCGCGGCAGGTCGACGATAAAGCCGACGCCCGCCGAGAGGACGTCGGCCTTCTGCTCGTGCGAGCGCAGGGCCTCGCGCAGCAGTCTGAAGTACTCCTCGGTTCCGTCGCTGTTGATCTCGTACTCGACGCGGGGCGGGCCGCCGGCGGTGCTCGGTGCGATCTCGTGGGCGATGAGCAGCCCCTGTTTCGCCATGTGCTTGAGCGCGTGGTAGATCGAGCCCGGTTTGGCATTGGACCACTCGTGGGCGCCCCAGTACTCCAGGTCGTTGCGTACTTGGTAGCCATGGGCCCGTCCGTGCTGGCGGACCGCGCCGAGAACGAGTAGTCGGATCGCCGACATGGACATCCCCCTTCTGGACAATCTTGACCAGACTATCCCTATACAAGTTTGACTAGTGGCGAGCCCTGCCGTACTCTCACCGTCTGATCAAGTTTGACCAATTGGCGCCGGGGCTGGATCCTGGCGTACTAGTCAAACTTAGCCACTGGGCTGTAGGAGGATGTTTTGTCTGACCTCGATCCGGCGATCGTCGTCGAAGGTCTGCGCAAGAGGTACAAGGACAAACCGGCTCTCGACGGCCTCGACCTGACGGTCCGGGCCGGGACCGTCCTGGGGATCCTCGGTCCCAACGGCGCCGGGAAGACCACGGCCGTACGCATCATGTCGACATTGCTGCGCCCCGACGAGGGGCGCGTCGAGGTGGCGGGCATCGACGTGCGGACCCGGGCCGACGAGGTGCGCTCGCGGATCGGGCTCCTCGGCCAGAACGCCGCCGTCGACGAGGAGCTCAGCGGCCGTCAGAACCTGGAGATGTTCGGCCGTCTCCACCACCTCGGCGCCCGGCGGGCCGGGACGCGGGCCGACGAACTGCTGGCCCAGTTCGGTCTCACGGACACCGGCAGCAAAGCGATCAAGCAGTACAGCGGCGGTATGCGGCGGCGCCTGGACCTGGCGGCATCCCTCATCTCCCGGCCTCAGGTGCTCTTTCTGGACGAGCCCACGACCGGGCTCGACCCACGAGGCCGCACAGAGGTGTGGAACGCGGTGCGCTCCCTGGTCGGCGGCGGAACGACCGTACTGCTGACCACGCAGTACCTGGAGGAGGCGGATCAACTCGCCGACCGGATCGCGGTGATCAACCACGGGAGGGTCATCGCCGAGGGCACGGCGGACGAGCTGAAGTCCAGGACCGGCGGCGACCGCATCGACGTGGTCCTGCACGACACGGCGCAACTGGACCGCGCCGCGTCGGTGATGCCCGGTGACGTGCACCAGGACAGGGACCGGCGGATGGTCAGTGCCTCGATCAGCAACCGGATGGCGGCGCTGACCGAGACCGTACAAGCACTGCAGGCGGCCGGTATCGACGCGGAGGACATCGCGGTGCGCCGGCCGACCCTCGACGAGGTCTTCATGCAGCTGACGAAGGAGGAGGCGGCATGACCGCGACCCACAGTGTGACCACGGTTGAGGCGAACCCGGCGGATGGGGCGGGTTCGAAACTGGGCTGGGCGGCAGCCGACTCCTGGACGATGACCAGGCGTGAACTGGCGCACTGGGCACGCCAGCCCGTGCAGGTGGTCGTCGGGCTGGTCTTCCCGGTCATGATGCTGCTGATGTTCGGCTACCTGATCGGTGGCGGCAAGGGCATCGAGGGAGACTTCAAGTCCTACCTGCTGCCCGGCATGCTCACCATGACGATGGCCTTCGGTCTGGAAGCGACGATGCTCTCGGTCACCCAGGACCTCGGCAAGGGTGTCATCGACAGGTTCCGCTCGATGCCGATGAACTCGGGCGCCGTTCTGGTCGGCCGCAGCATCGCCGACATGCTGCAATCCGTGGTCGGCCTGACGGTGATGATCGGTGTCGGATACGCGATCGGCTGGCGCTGGAGCAACGGTTTCGCCTCCTTCATGGGAGCGGTGGGTCTGCTCCTGCTGCTGCGGTTCGCGATGCTGTGGATCGGCATCCATCTGGCGATGGTCGCGGGCAAGCCCGAACTGGTGCAGGCCGTGCAGATCCTGGTCTGGCCGGTCGCCTTCCTCTCCAACGCCATCGCCTCGCCCGAGTCGATGCCCTCCTGGCTCGGCGCCGTCGTCGAGTGGAACCCGATGTCGGCCACGGCCACCGCGGTGCGCGACCTCTTCGGCAACCCGGGCGCGGTCGGCCACTCCTGGGCCGCGACCCACGCGGAGTTCCTCGCCCTGGCCTGGCCGGTGGCCCTGGTCGCGGTGTTCTTCCCGCTGGCGGTCAAGAGGTTCCGTGACCTGAGCCGCTGACGAACCCGGCCCGTGACCCCCGTCAGGGCCGGCCGGCCCGGCGGTCGTTCCCGCAAAGGACCTCTTCCGTCGAGCGGCGCCGGAGAAGGCGAAGAAGGCGGCGGAGAACGGGAATTGCCGGCCGGCAGCGAAGCAGTTGACCGCGACCGGGTCATTACCTCGGAGGTAATTGTTGGCCCGTCCCGGTGCCGCCTACCGTGCAGCAACGGCAGGCGGCCCCACGGACGGGCCGCTTCCGTACCGGGCACCTTTCCTGACGTACGAGAGGAAGAAGACAATGGCTTCGACGCAGTACGACGGGGTGGCCGCATCCGCGAGGCCGACGGCATCCGAGGGTCTCGCCCGACGGGTACTCAAGCTGGACGCGGTGGTCACCGGCCTCAACGGCATCGCCTACCTGGCCCTCGCCCCGGTCCTCGACTCCCTCCTGGGCGTCACGACGGCGGTCCAGTATCCGGTCGGGGCGTTCCTGCTCCTCTACGCGCTGGGCGTGCTCGTCATCGGGACGCGGAGGGAGATCAACCGCGCGAGTCTGTCGGCGGTGATAGCGGCGAACCTGCTGTGGCCCGTACTCAGCCTGGCGGTGCTCATCTCCGGCGCCCTTTCCCCGACCGGCGTCGGCGCGGTGTGGATCGTGCTGCAGAGCCTGACGGTCGGCGGATTCGCCGCGCTCCAGTACGTCGGACTCAAGCGGCTGTGACCTCGTCCTGCTTCGTGCTGCGGGGCGTCGATGCCAACCTCGCGGTCGGTGGGCCACCGCTGGTTCCTGGACGGTTCGGCCAGGGCGCGGTCGCGGGAGGGCAACTGGGGTGCCGTCCGCGACGAGCACGGCATCCCTGGCGGACCGTTCGCGGGGGAACGCGGAACGCGGTCCCAGGGCGGCGTACGTCTCTTGCTGCCGGTTGCCGCCAACGTATCGTGGGCCGATGAACGTGTGCAGAGCCGTCGGGCAGCGTCTGGAATTGTCCAACGGCGGCACCGAGGTGTTCATCGATGTGCTGATGCTGGCGGTGTCCGACCTTGCTGATGAGGCGTGGGACTACCGATTCGCTGCTCTGCTGACACTGCAGGATCAGCATGTCGGCTCGTGCGCGCGGCATCGAGTGCTCAGCGCATTGCCGCACTGGGAGGGCTGTTTCCTCTGTCACCGTTGACATGGATCAACCGGTGCGCGTCCTGCCCCGCCACCGGTACACAGAAGGGATCGTGGCGTGTCCAGCGACCGTCTCATGCGCATCCACAGCGCCGAGTTCCAGGCGATGGCCGAGAGGGTCCTTCGGGTCACCGAACTCACCTCCCGCCTGAACGTCCTGCCGTTCGAGGACGAGGCGGGCAAGGCGGAACTGTTCGAGCAGATCCTCGGCAAGCCCCTGCCGCCGGGAGTCACGATCTATCCGCCCTTCTACACGGACCATGGCCTGAACCTGCACCTCGCCGAGCGCGTCTTCATCAACCAGAACTGCACGTTCCTGGACTACGCCGGTATCCGGCTCGGCGAGCGCGTGATGATCGGACCGAAGGTCACGTTCATCACCGGTGGCCACCCGGTTGATCCCGAGGAGCGCCGGCTGTACCTCACCGGCGCACCCATCGACGTGGCGGAGAATGTGTGGATCGGTGCCGGTGCGACGATCCTGCCCGGCGTCAGCATCGGCCGTGACGCCGTGGTTGCCGCCGGCGCGGTCGTGGCTGAGGACGTTCCGCCGGCCAGCTTGGTGACCGGCGGCAAGGCAACCGTGCACCGGCAGTGGTGACGGCGTCGCGCTCGGGGGTGCGTGACGGCTCGCAGCCGGCGCGAGCGGCAGCGGGGCGGGCTTGTGCGTCCGGCGAACTGTGACACTCTTCCTCCGGCGCAGCCCCGTCCCGCGCTGCGCCGGTGGCGTCTCTATGCGGAGTGGAGGGCGAGGGTGGGGGAGATGCGGGCGGCGCGGACGGCGGGGTAGAGACGAACTCACCGTCGGCGTGACCACGGGCTTCTCGGACCGGGCCCGGGAGAAGCAGATCACCCTCCACCTCACCCTGGAGCCGACCGTCGTCACCGGCGACCCCATCCTGCTGCGCCATCTGGTCCGCAACCTGCTCGCCAACGCCGTCACCTACAACCACCCCGGCGGCCACGTCCACGTGTCCCTCGCCGACCGGACACTACGCATCTCCAACACCGGCGCGCCGGTCCCTTCCCACCTCGCGCCCCACCTCTTCGAACCCTTCCGCCGCCTCACCGAACGCACCCACACAGCCGGCGAGGGAGCGGGCCTCGGGCTGGCGATCGTCGCCTCCATCGCGCACGCCCACCACGCCCACGTCACCGCACACGCCAACGAAGACGGCGGACTCACTGTCACTCTCACGTTCCCGTGACACGCCGGTTGCGGGGCGACGGCTGGAGGCGTACAGCAGCTGACCCGGCCCTCGGACCGGCGGCACCGCCAACGAGTGTGTCCTGCTACGGGAGGTGATCATTACGCACCGGTACCGCGAAACGGCGGGCGCACCGACTCCGGAACGCCGGACGGATTCCCCCGGCGCGCTCCGCTCACCTCGCCCTTCCCTCCGGAAGCGGGACGTTGTCCAAAGCCGTGCCCGAGCCGTACTGGGAGCGGGAGATCACGCTGAAGCTGCCGTCCGTCTCCAGCACCACGGCCGGTACGTCCTCCAACGCGCCGATCCCCTGACCAGAACCCGGACGATGTCGCCCCAGGAGTCGAAGAGCATGCGCCCGTCCGGTTCCTACTGCATGCCCCGGCCGAGCGGATACGGCGGGTAGGTGTAGCCCACGCCCCAGAACGGCATGTAGCCGTAGTGCGAGTACACGCCCTCGGTGTACTCCTGTTCCACCACCAGGTCGGGGTCGTACGCCGGGGCGTCGCTCACCTGCTGCTGGGACCGGTCGATGAAGACCTGGTCCTCGGCGATCCGCGTGACGGCGTCCACGGGGACGAACGTCTTCTTCTGGCCGATCCCCAGGAAGCCGCCGTGCTCGACGAGCAGGAAACGGACCTTGCGTTCGGTGTCGTCGACCAGCAGGTCGTCGACCCTGCCGAGTTCTTCGCCGTCGGCGGCGATCACCGTCCGGCCCCGGATGTCCTCCTCCTGTGCGGCGACCGTCTGATCCGTGTCGCTCAGCTTGATGAGTGCGGGGATACGTGTATTGTCCACGGTTCCTCCTCCGGAGGGTCGGGCGTGCGCAGGGCGCGTGACGCGTCGTCTGCCTCTTCCGGGGCGCATGCCCGAAACCACGGGCGCTACGCACCTTCTGCTCGTACCGCCCCCGGTTGCCGCGAGTGGGTGATTCGGGGTGAGGGAGCGGCCGGACGGGGAACACGGCTGGGCATGAACAAAGATCCACAGAACCCCGCTCACCGGCGTCCGCCCGGCGTTGACGACACCACGGTGGAGGCACTCGGAGCCCTGTCGAAGGCCCTGGAGACGACCGAACGGGCCCGCGGCGCCCTGTACGAGTTCCATCAGCTGACGGGCACGGCCGACCTGACGCTGGACGATGCGGTGCGGCTGCTCCGGAAGGCGGGCCACGACGCGTACGCGGACCGCGTCGAGCGGGAGATCCTGGGGCGCAACGTCATCCCCGGGCACTGGACCTTCCAGGTGGTCGAGGCGTACAACGACACGTACTACAAGCCCTTCCAGAAGCTGGAGGAGGAGGCCCGCACCGCGCTCGCCGAAGGCAGGGAGCATGTGTACGAGGCGGAGATGAAGGAGGAGCGCCGCACCCGTCACCATCCTCACCACACCGCCGGGCCCGCATCCTGACGGCACGTGCGGTCACTCCCGATCGGGATCGGAGCACGGGAAGTGCCGAGCGGTCCGTCCGCTCGGCACCTCGACCTGCTGGCCCCACCTGGTGTGCGCGGTGACGTCGAACGACGCCACGACAGAGCCCGCGTCGGCTCGCACGGCGGGTGCGGCCGACGTCGACGGGGTCGCGAGCAGCGTGAGGAGCAGTGCGAACAGGGCGGCGAGCCCCAGCCGCAAGGGGCTCCGACGACGACTGCGCTTCATGTGGGTGTTCCTTCGGAGGTCCCCGTCCGGCGTCCCCGTCGCGCACCGGTGTTGGTCAGACAAGTCCCGAACGGCGGGCGACTTCCTCGTAGGTGCGCATCCGTTGGTGGGCCTGGGGGCCGAGCGCGTCGACCACGCCGGCGATGAGTGCTTCGACGACAGCGAGCGAGGGGACGAGGCTGTCGTAGGGCGAGAGGGTGCTGACCTGGCTGGGCAGGACGACGTCCGCATGGGCGGCGGCGGGGGAGAGCCACGGGTCGGTGAAGACGATCACTTTGCCGACGGCTTCACGCACGAGACGCGCGATGGCCGTCTTGTCGTCCTCGTAGCGGCGGTAGTCGAAGAGGACCACGACGTCGCGCTTGGTCAACTGGGCCAGGGCGGCGGTGCGTTCGACCGGGCGGTCGGGGAGGAGGCGCACGTCCTGGCGCAGTTGCATCAGGTGCAGCCCCAGGTACTGGGCCAGCAGGTGGGTGAAGCGGCCTCCGACGAGGGTGATGTGCCGCTTGTGGTCCGTGAGCAGGGCCACGGCACGCTCGAAGTCGTGGGGCGGTATCTCGGCGCAGGTCTGTACGACGGCAGCGGGCAGTACCGTGCTCGTCCGGATCAGCAGGCTCGGCCGGTTCGTGCTCGGCGGATCGTCCTCGCGGGCCAGGTCGTTGGCCTCGTACAGGCTGAGGGGCGAGGCGTTGCGGGCGTCGAGTTCGGTGCGCAGGGCGGCCTGGAGTTCGGGGAAGCCCCGGTAGCCGAGGCGGGCGGCGAAGCGCAGGACGGTGGGGGCGGAGACCGCGGCGCGTTCGGCGATGGTGGCGACGGTTTCGAACACGGCCGAGGGATATCCGGCGAGGAGCACGCGGGCGACCTTGCGCTCGGCGGGACTGAGGTCGCCGAGTTTGGTGCGGATGTCGTCGGCGAGGGTGCTGCTCATCGGGTGGGGGTCCTCTCGGGAAGTGCAGGCCGCATCCGCCGAGCCTAGTGCCCCCGGCTCGGCGGATGCGGTGTCCCGGCGCACGCGGCCGGCCGGGGGCGCAACGGTTACTGCGCGGTGACGGAGAGATCCAGTCCGGTCAGGGTGGCCGGGGCGGAGCCGTCCGAGGTCCACGTGGCGAACCGGTTGGTCTTGGTGAGGGTGACCGTGAAGCGAGGGGCAGCCTCGTACGAGGTGGCGGCGGCGGAACGCTGCGCGCGGGTCGCTGCGAGGGCGCGGGCGGTGCCGAGCAGCGAGTAGGGGCGGCCCTCGGGGTTGTCGGCGGAGTGGAAGACATCCGTGTTCACGGGCACGGGGGTTCGGCCGAGTGCCCGCAGGCGGTGCTTGGTGGCGGCAGGGCGGGCGGTCCAGGTGTGCGGGACGTAGCGGTCGCCGTCGGCGAGGTGGTGGTAGCGGGCGCCGTGCAGTGACCAGCCCTGGGAGTTCTCCCCGGTGCGGCTGTGGCGCAGGTCGAGGATGGTGACGCCGCGGGTGCCGCGCACGGTGAGCGTCTCGGCCGGGGTACCGGGGCGGTCGACGACGAGGGCCGTGTTCTCCTCCAGGCCGTACACGCGGTCGTGGCCGGTGTCCGCGGCGAGTCGAAGGGCACGTCCCTCGCGTCCGTATGCCCCGGTGTGGGTGTCGATGAGGCCGGAGGTGAGGAAGCCGAAGCCGCCGGCGGGCAGATGGGCCAGCCGGGTGGGGTCGTCGAAGTAACCGGGTGCGCTGCCGTCGCGCAGGCCCCGGTAGGAGTCACCTCCGGTCACCATGTCGCGGCCGGCGGCGATCTGCGCTCCGGCGGAGGAGCCGGCGACGACGGCACCGGCGGCGAGCTTGGCGCGTATGGCCGCCAGCACCTTGGAGTCGGTGTGCCGCGCACCGTGCAGGAGGGTGGTGACGTAGCGGTACTGGTCGCCGCCGCCGAAGAAGAAGCCGGTCATGGTGTTGACCTGGGCCACGACCTCGTCGGAGTCCGCGGCATCGATGTGATCGAGGTCGACGGGTATCCACTGGGCGTCGGCGGCACCGTGGTGCTTGAAGAGGCCGGCGTAGTAGGTGCCGTTGCAGGAGGAGTTGCTGCACTTCCGGGGATCGTGGGCGTGCGGGTCCTGGCTGGCGGGGACGGAGGCGGCGGTGAGGACGCCGATACGTGCGCCCGCCCCACCGGCGCGCTTGACTATCTCCCCGTACACGGCGGCGTTGTCCGCCTTGAGGCCGCCGCCGACCAGCACCAGCGAGCCCCTGGCGGGTGGCGTGGGGTTCGGGGCGGAGAGGGCGGCGGGGGTGGTGGTCAGTGCCAGGACGAGACCGGCGGCGCCTGCGGAGAGGACGGCGCGTCGGGGTGGGGTGGAGGGATGGCGCATGAGGGTTCTCCTGCGTGTCAGGTCTGCGGGGTGGCGGAGGGTGGTTCGCGTTCTTCGCCTAGGGCGACGATCAGCGAGGCGAGCAGTGCGATGCGCGGGGCGACCGAGTCGGTGTCCAGCCACTCCTCGGGGGTGTGGTCGGCGCCGCCCACCGGTCCGAGCCCGTCGAGTACGGGTACACCGGCGCCGGCGATGGTGTTGGCGTCACCGACACCACCGGTGGCCGCCGCCCCCAGGTCCAGGCCGAGTCTGCGCCCCTCGCAGCGGGCGAGGTGGAACATGCGCCGGCTCGCGGGGGTGTCCTCCATCGGCGGGCAGAGGTCGAGCTGCTGGACGTGGGCGGTGGTGCCGGGTACTTCGGTGCGGCTTGCCAGTGCGTGAATGGCCGCGCGTATGCGGTGCAGTGCGGCGGCGCTCGCGGCGCGGACCTCGATGTGGAGTTCGGCATGCGGAGGCACGATGTTGGCGCGGGTGCCGGCACGGACGACGCCCACGTTGACGGTGGCTTGCGCCCACTGTCCGTTCAGTGCCTGGAGAGCGAGGGTGAGGTGGGCTGCCGCCAGGGCCGCGTGCGCGCCCCGTTCGGGTTCGATGCCCGCGTGGGCGGCGCGCCCCTGGACGGTGATCAGGAAGTCGGCCACGCCCTTGCGGGCGATGACCACGTCGCCGTTCTCCCGGGCGCACTCCAGCGCCAGGGCGTAGTGCGTGCCGCGGGCGGTCTGCCGGACGACCTCGGAGCTGGACGGGGAGCCGATCTCCTCGTCGGGGGTGGCGAGCAGCACCAGTTCCGCGTACTGGTCGAACCCGGCCTCCTGGAGGATCTCCAGGGCGGTGAGGCCGGCGAGAAGGCCGCCCTTGTCGTCGCTGACGCCCGGCCCGTGGGCCAGTGCCCCGGCCTGTTGGAAGGGCCTGGCGAGGGCGGTGCCGTCTTCGAACACCGTGTCCATGTGGCCGGCGAGCAGGATGCGCCGTCCGCCGGAACCGGTGGGCAGAGCGCCTTGCCTGCGGGCGATCAGCACGTCGCCCAGGGCGCGGCCGCGGTGCCCCGGCAGGGCGATGCGCTCGGTGCCGTAACCGATGCGTTCCAGCCGGGCCTGGAACCAGGCGGCCACGCGGTTGACGCCGTCGGGGCTGTAGGACCCGGAGTCGATGGCGACGAGGGTACGGAGATCGGCCAGGTACTGGCGTTGGCGGGCCTCTGCCCTGCGGTGCAGGGCGGAGGCCTGGAGCTGCCGGCTGAACGTGGCGGTCACAGGACCGCGGAGAGGAACGCGCGAGTGCGTTCCTGTTCGGGCTCGACGAGCACCTGGCGGGGGTCCCCGGCTTCGACGACGACGCCCTCGTCCATGAAGACCGCGGTGTCGGCGACCTCTCGGGCGAACCCGATCTCGTGGGTGACGACGACCATCGTCATCCCTTCTGCCGCCAGGGTGCGCATGACGTCGAGTACGTCGCCGACCAGTTCGGGGTCGAGCGCGGAGGTGGGTTCGTCGAACAGCATCAGTTTGGGTTTCATGGCCAGGGCGCGGGCGATCGCGACGCGTTGCTGCTGACCGCCGGAGAGTTGCGCGGGGTAGTGGTCGGCCCGGTCGGCGAGACCGACCTGTTCGAGGAGGCGGAGCGCCTCCTGCGCGGCCCGGGCCCGGGGGATTCCGGCGACGTTGACGGGTGCCTCGATGATGTTCTGCACCGCGCTCATGTGCGGGAAGAGGTTGAAGCGCTGGAAGACCATGCCGATGTCGCGGCGCCGCAGGGCGATCTCGCTCTCGCGCAGCTCGTGGAGCTTCTGGCCGTGACGGCGGTATCCGACGAGGTCGCCGTCGACGGTCAGCGTTCCCGCGTCGATGCGTTCCAGGTGGTTGATGCACCGCAGGAAGGTGGACTTGCCGGAGCCGGAAGGGCCCAACAGGCAGCAGACCTGCCCGCGTTCGACGGTGAGGTCGATGCCCTTGAGGACTTCGAGCGCGCCGAAGTTCTTGATGACGCCCTTGGCCTGCACCATGGGTGCCGTCATCGGCCGGCCTCCTTCTTGGTCGGTCGTGTCGGCCAGGCGCGGGCACCGAGCATGCGCCGCACCACGGAGGCGCTCTGGCCGCGGGCGGTGCCGCGGCCGTAGCGGCGCTCCAGGTAGGCCTGCGGAATGCTCAGCAGCGAGACGAGGGCCAGGTACCAGAGACTGGCGACCACGAGCATGGGGATGACCTGGTAGTTCTGGGCGTAGACCTCCTGGATGTTGGACATCAGGTCGTGGGCCCCGATGACGGAGACCAGGGCGGTCATTTTGAGCATGTTGATGGTTTCGTTGCCCATGGGCGGGATGATGACGCGCATGGCCTGCGGCAGGACGATCCGCCTCGTCGTGAGAGCGGGTCGCATGCCGAGCGAGTGGGCGGCCTCCGCCTGGCCCGGGTCCACGGACTGGATGCCCGCGCGGACGATTTCCGACGCATAGGCGGCTTCGTTGAGACCGAGGGCGAGGAGAGCGGCGACGGCGGGGGTCAGGACACTGTTGGTGTCCCACGAGACGAAGGTGATACCGGTGAACGGAACACCTATCTTGATCTGCTCATAGAGGGCGGCGGCATAGCCCCAGAAGATGATCTGGACCAGGAGGGGAGTCCCGCGGAACGCCCAGACGAACAGGGAGGACATGCCGTGGAGGATGGGGTTGCTGGAGAGCCGCATGACGGCGATGACCGTGCCCAGCCCCAGACCGAGGGCCATCGCCGCGGCGGTCAGCCACAGCGTGGTCACCAGGCCGTCGAAGATGAGGTCGGCGAAGAGGTAGTCGCCGACCACGTCCCAGCGCAGGTTGTCGTTCTTCGCCAGGGACCCGACCAGCCCGGCAAGAGCGGCGATCGCGGCCGACGCGGCGATCCAGCGGCCGTGCCGGCGCAGCGGCACGACCTCCAGACTCTCGTCCGGGACCGGCCGGTGCGCTTGGGTGTCTGCGGGGGAGAGGGTCACCATGTCACTTCACCGACCCGTTCCTGGTGGCTTCCTTCACCGCGATCGAAGCGACGCCGTACTTGTCGCAGATCTTCTTCAGGGTGCCGTCGTCGATGAGGTGTTGCAGCGCCTGCTGGATCGCACCGGTCAGTTCCGGCAGCTTCTTGGAGACGGCGATGCCGTTCAGGGAGGCGTTGTAGCCACCGGGAGCCGCAGGGTCCTCGACGAGGTCGAACACCTTGCCGTCATCGGCGGTCTTGGCCGTCCAGCCGGCCGCGGGCTTGGTCAGGACGTCCGCGACGACCTTCCCCGCGCGCAGGGCGAGTTGGGCGTCGGAGTCCTTGGGGAAGGTCTGGACGGCGATCTCGCTCCTGCCGGCGGCCCTGCACCGGCTCTGGTGCGCCTTGAGGAGGTCGAGCTGGTTCGTGGCGGCCTGGACACCCACCGGTTTGCCGCACAGGTCGTCCAGTGTGGCGATTTTCGCCGGGTTGCCCTCCGCGACCATGATGCCGGAACCGGACTGCGAGTAGTCCACGAAGTCGACCACCTTCTGCCGTTCCTTGTTGTCGGTGATGGCCGACAACGCCACGTCGAACCTTCCCGCCTGCAGGGCGGGCACGATGCCGTCGAACTTCTGCGGAGTAAAGGCGAACTTCACTCCCAGCTTGGCCCCCAGCGCCTGGCCGAGGTCGTAGTCCACCCCGGTGAGGGCACTCGCGCCCTCCCTGACGAACATCTCGAAGGGCGCGTACGGCACGTCGGTCGCCACCCGCACCGTTCCCGACTTCCGGATCGCGGCGGGGAGCATGTCGTGGAGCTTCCGGTCCTTGGCGACCGCTACCCCGGCGATCTTCGCGTCGCTCCCGCCGCCAGGGGGCGAGCCGGCCTCCGAGCCGGAGCAGGCGGTCAGGACGGCCAACGCCGCTGCGCCGAGGACTGCCGTCACCGGTCGGGCGAAATGAACGTTCATGGGGTCGAACCTCTCCAGTCGGGCCGACGGAAACGTAGGTCGTCGACTCGAACAGGGAAGTTACAGATCGCCCGGAAAATTGGCTAGATGTATCGCCCGTTACGTTCGCGTAACGGGGCCGCCCGCTGTGCCCTCGGCCCCGGAAGTGTTGCGTTCGGCGGCGCCCATCGGCCTGTACCAACATCTTCTGCCATACACCTATCGCGCAACCGGCATGGCTTGTAAGTTCCGTTACCGCGTGACCGCCGGGTCCGGAGTCTGTGACTCAACGACCTGGCCCTCCCCTGCGGTGCCACCGGGTCCCGTCCGCCGACGGGACCCATCCCCGAGCCCCGGAGCCCCCCATGAGAACCAAGTCCCCGCACGCGAAGCTGGCCCCCGCCACCCTCGCGCTGCTCACCCTCACCGCCACTGTCGTCACGGCAGGAACCGCCGAGGCGGCTGCCACGCGCATCCGACTGGGCAGCGCGACCGACGCGAAACGCGCCTCCTGGCAGGGCCCCGCGTACGTCATGAACGGTGACGGCAAGATCCTCACCGCTCCGATGGCACGCGCCGTCGACGCCATCCGCGGGGGCACCGGCAGCATGGATGTCGTCGTCCTCAGCGGCTCGGCACCCACCTCCGGGAGCAGGACCCCCGAGTGCGACACCGTCATGACCCTGCCGGGAGTCAACTCCTGCACGACCTGGACGCTCACCGCGGCCCGCGACGGCAACAACACCCAGGTCAACTCCGACATACGCAACGCCGAGTTCGTCTTCTTCGCCGGCGGCGACCAGTGCCGCTACGCCGCATGGAAGGGCACGGCCCTGGAGGCATCGGTGGAATCCGTCGTCGCCAAGGGCGGCGGCTCCGGCGGCGGCAGCGCCGGCCACCACATCAACAGCCCTGTCGTCTACGACGCCTGCAACGGCAGCGTCACCAGCTCCGAAGCGCTCGCCGACCCGTACGACCGCTACCTCTCGTTCACCACGGGCATGTTCGAGTGGGCCGACTACGGCGGCGTCGTCAACGACTCGCACTTCGTCACCCGCGACCGCATGGGCCGCACCATGGCGTTCGTCGCCCGGGCCATCAAGGACGGACGGACCACCGGCGGCAAAGCATGGGGCGTGGGAGTGGACGAAGGCAGCTCCCTGTACCTCGACCGCTCGGGGCAGGCCACGCTCTACGGCAAGCAGGCCTACGTCGTCCTCGGCGACCACCAGCCCGAACAGGCGGTACCAGGCCGTCCGCTGACCTTTTCGAACTACAGGATCTGGCGCCTGACCGCCGGCCAGACCTACGACTTCCGCAACCGCCCCACCTGCGGCTACTACCTGCGCAGCATCACCAACGGAAGAGCTGACGCCAACCTCTACGACGGAACACCGCACACCGACTGCGGCACCGCACCCGCCACCACCTTCGCCGAAACCGAGGCGGACGACGACGACACCCTCACCAGGACCACCGCGGGCACGGGCACCTACTACCTCGACGTGGAGGCCTACCGCGGCTCCGGTGCCGCACCTACCACTGCGCCGTGACCAGGACCTGAGCGGGCCGCTCCTCCCGTCCCCCGGTGCTCGGCCGGAATTCCTCGCAAGCGCGGGGCGGCCGGTCAGGGGGAAGGCGCGGCAGGCCGGCGCACCCAGCGCGCCGGCCTGCCGCTGCACGAAGAACTGCCGCCCGCGTGGTGCGACTCCGCCTGCTGTCGCGCCCGCCGGCCGGGTGCCGTCAGCGTTTCGCTGCCTTCTTGGCTTCCTTCCGTTCCGCCTTGTTCTCGGCCTTCTCCGCCTTCTCGGCCGTCTTGGCCTCCTTCTTCCGGCTGTCTGGACGGCTCGCGGGAGGAGCGGACGCCGTACGCCGTGGAGGGGCGGCGGGCGAATTCAGGCTGCCGGAAGGGGCCTTGACGGTCTTGTTCATGGAGACGGGAGCGGGCGCCGAGGGTTGCGGGCCGGTGGGGGAGGGGCGGGTACTGCGCACGGGTGCGGTTCCCGGAGGGGGGCCGGCGGGGGTGCGGTGCGTGGCGGGAGGCGTCGCCACGGGGGTGCGTGCGGCGTCCTGGCCCTTTTGTACCGGCGGGCTGTCGGTGAGGGTGAGGGCGGTCGCCAGGACGGCGGTGAGCGCGGCGGCCCCCGCCACGAGGGGGCGTGCGCGCGCGGCCCGGGCACGCCGAGAGGTCCGCCCGGCGTCCCCGGGAGGTTTCGGGTGGGTGCGGTCGGCCGTCCGCGGGGGCTCGGCGGGGGCGCAGAGGCTGGTGACCCGTAGCGGCGGGCCGCTGTCGGGGGTGGCCCCCTCAGGGGCGGCGCTGCCGGTCAGGGCTGCCAGGGCGTCGGCGCACTCGTGGGCATCGGGGCGGTCGTGGCCGTCCAGTGCCGTCATGTCCCGCAGCAGGCGTTGCAGCTGTTCGGGCAGGTGGCCGGGGAGAGCGGGGGCGCGGTGCAGTCGCGCGATGGCTGCTTCGAGCGGGCCGCCGTCGTACTCGGGGCGGCCGGTGAGGCATTCCAGGATGACCAGACCCAGGGCGTAGATGTCGGCTGCTCGGCCGACTCTCTGGCCGAGGACCTGCTCGGGGGAGAGGTAGGCGGCGGTCCCGATGAGGGTGCCGGTGGCGGTGCGGGAGGTGGTGTCCAGTAGCCGACTGATGCCGAAGTCGGTCAGGTGCGGGCGGCCGGAGGCGTCCAGGAGGATGTTGGAGGGCTTCACGTCCCGGTGGACGACGCCTGCAGCATGGGCGTGCCCAAGCGCTCCGGCGAGATCGGCCCCCAGGGCGGCGGTCTCCGCGACCGGGAGGGCCCCCTGCTCGATGCGGCTGCGCAGCGTGCTGCCCTCGATCAGCTCCAGGACCAGAAAGGCGTGCCCCTTGTCCTGGCCGGCGTCGTAGACGCTGACGAGGCCGGGATGGTGCAGATGGGCCAGGAGCACCGCCTCGCGCCGGGACTCCTCCTCGATGTCGACGCCGGAGTCGGGACGGAAGACCTTGACCGCCACAGGCCGCCCCAGCCGCAGGTCCAGACCCCGGTGGACGTCGGCGGCCCCGCCCGAGCCGATCGGTTCGTCCAGACGGTACCGGCCGCCCAGCACCTCGGTGGAACACCGGGAAGCCACGGCCCGAGCCGAATCACGAAGTCCCATACCCTCTCCCACCCTCAATGCAGGGGACACACGCCCCCGACCGACCGTGACCGGCAAGCCACCGCAAGCAGGTACCCGAAAGGAACCGCGGTAGCCCCCCATCGCCGGGGCAAAAGGACCGGACTGCCGAGAATGTGTCTCCGCCAGGGGCATGACACTGCGGGTGACCGAGCCGGAAACACCGACACTGGTGCTGAACGAACGACGGCCACCGTGCGGGCAGGTTCTCGCACGGCGGCCGTCGCTCCCGGCCCACTGAGTGGACGTCCCGCGTCCGGGATGTGCGGGGTTCTTCTCGAAGGGTCGGCGTCAGCTGATCCGTGTGGTCACCGTGGCGGAGTTGTCGGAGGTGTTGATCTCACGGCTGCTGGTGCCCGCCTCGGTACGCAGGTGGACCGTGCCGCCACCGTACGAGGGGCCCCTTCCGGCGATGTCCAGGGTGACCGTGGCCCCGGGCTTCAGCGAACCGAGGCCGGCAACGAGGCTGCCTCCGGGCGTGTACGACGATGTCCCCCGGCTCACCCGGTCGGCGACGTGGTCGATGCCGTTGGGGAGCGTGGTGACCAGGTTGACCGCGTGCGCGGTGCTCCTGCCGACGTTGGTGACCTTCACACGCCAGACCTGCTCCTGGTTGTGGTCGATGTGCGAGGGGCCCGACGCGGTGACCTTCAGGTCGGCGTGGGCGACCGTGGGCTTCGGGTACCGGTAGTAGTCCTGACCCCACTTGCCGCCGACCCAGGCGTCACCGTAGTGACCGTCGTACCCGTAGGAGGGTGCCGGGGGCTTCGGCGCGGCGGGAGCGGCGAAGGCGGGAGCCGCCGTGACGGCCGTGAGGGCCGCCCCCGTGACGACGAGGCCAGCCACGACGGAGGCGGCGCAGCGACCGCGTGACGTGGCGAAACGTGCAGAGTTCATGGAAACGGACCTCCGGTGCGGAATGCGTGCGGCGCGCGGCGGTGGGCGCCCGGTACCTCCACCAGACCACGCCGCCGGGGCGCGAGCGGGCCGCACAAGTCCCGGCCGTACGAGAAGGAGGTCCTTGTGCCTGCCTCGCCCGTACGACGGTCGTACGTCGATGAGGTAACAGCGATGGCGTGCGCGGCCCGGGCGTTGGGCGGGGGCGGTCGTGGGGCCGAGTGACCATGGTCCCGCGGGCCCGGAGGAGAAAACGCGGCAGACGGCGACGGTTGCGGCACGGGCGACGCGTCGGCCCGGGGTGCGGACGATGCTTCCCGCAGCGGTGCGCGCGCCACACGGCTGCCGGCCCCGCCCGACGCCGCGCGTCTGCACGCGCACGTCCGCCCGTGCCGTCGTACCGGGCTCACCTCTGCCGGCCACCCGGTGCGCCGTTGCCCGTGCCCGGCCGGCTCCGCTCCCGAACTTCCCTCCCGGGACCACGAAAGGGGACCGGCCACGAGAAAGACGGTGGACCGCGGGGCGGGCAGGGTGGCATCGTCGGTGCTCGTGAACGATCACGGTCTCCTGGCGTTGGCGCCGCAGTGCACCAGCACCCGCGAACTGCTCGCGCGGGCGGCGGTTCGGCGAGGAATGGACGTACAGGTGTGGTCCGCCCGCGACGGTCTTTCCGTTCGAGGGCGCACCGACGTCCACTACTACGGTGGCCCCACCTTCGCGGCGCACCTCGGCCAGGTCCTCGACGCCTGGGACGTCGCACTCATGGAACCGTCCGACGGATGGCTGGCTGCCCTCCCTCCCACCTGCACCGGCCGTCGCGTCACCCTGGCCACCCTGGCCGAGGCGCGACGCGTGACCCGGCCGGTGTTCGCCAAGCCACCGCGTGACAAGAGCTTTCCGGCAGCCGTGCACCCCGACGGGGGCAGCCTTCCCGGCGATCCCGAACTTCCCGGGGACACACCGGTGTTGCTCAGCGACGTGGTCACCTGGGCCGCGGAGTTCCGCCTGTACGTCCTGGACGGCGCCGTACTCACGGGATCGCAGTACGCCACCTTCGGACGCCTCGATGTCGCACCGCTGGAAGGCCATCGCCAGGAAGGCCCGGTACGCCGGTTCGCGCACGATCTCCTGGCCGGCTGCGGGGACGGCCTACCCAGTGCGGTGGTCGTCGACGTCGGAGTGCTGAGCGCGCCCGTGCGCGGCGGCGGGGACGGCGACCGGTGGGCAGTTGTCGAGGCGAACATGGCCTGGTTCAGCAACTGTTACGCCGCAGACCCCGACCGGGCCCTGGAGGTCGTCCTGCGCGCGGCCGGCCCGCGCAGCCGTACAGCAGCGCGCGACCTTCCCTTTTGTCGCGCCCCCACCGCGGGGCAGTAGCGCCGCACCCAGCGCGGTATCGCTTCCTGCTGCCGCCCGACTCCGTCGGCCCGGACATGGCCGCGTCATGGGCTACGCGCGCCCCGTCGCCGACGTTCTGGTCCTGGCGTACACCCTCGGCCGGCCGCACGTCGTCCGGACGCGCACCGACCAGAGCCGAGTGCCATCTCCGGGCGACGGCCCCCGCCTCCCTGACGCCGACGAGTATGTGGTCGGCCGGCTTGACCTCCAGGTCTCGCGCGGACATCTCAGGCATCCACAACCCGCGTCGTGTGGGACCGTTCGGCGAGGTCCCTCAAGTGGACCTCGCCGAGCGGCCGTGCCGCGGCCGTGCGGTCGACCCCAAGGGGCCGCAACAGCCGGGCGCGTGACCGCGGTTGGGGCGTGTGTGAGTGTCGCCGTCAGGCACGGACCATGGGTACCGGGCCGATGATCCCGCACCGTGGCGTGCCCTGCAGGACCGGAGTCACCTGTACCAGGGGCGTTCAGCCCGGTGGTGCCCGGCTGCACGGCTTCCGCCGGTCACGCATCGCCGGGAACGCACGACGGCACCCGTGAAGCCTTGCTCGCCTCAACGTTCGGGTCTCCGCCATCGTCCACGGCGCCACGCACCCGCAACGCACGGACCACAGAGGTCACTTGAGCCCCGAGCCTCCGAAATGCGCGGCGTGCGCGACCTCGACGCCAGTACTTTGGCTGGTTCTGGCCATTTGCCTCAGTAGTTCAACCATCAACCCCGGCCTACCTCAGTAGTTCAATTATCAACTCCCCTCCGGGCGGGACGCGTCAATGGCAACGGAGGGCGCCGCGTTCTGCTCTCTGGTGGACAAATGGGGCATTACGTATCAAGCTGGACGTGTGTTCATCGCGCAGTGACGTGGCCAGGCACTGAATACGTGACCGAGCCACCAGCGCATCCAGGACACAGTGCTCAACAGAAAGGGGATGGCGGATATGCCTTCCACCGATTTTCTGACCGTCGAGCTCACCGAGATCCCGGACGTAGAGGAGGCTCTGAACCCGACCGAGGTCGTCGGCTTCTACCGCGACACCCGCGAATGCGCGGCCCTCGCTCTGCAGAGCGGTGCGGGCAACCTGTTGCTGTCGCCTCCGACGCCGCGGCCGAAGAAGGGTTGACGGGAGCAGTCGTATGGAGCAGTCAAGCACTTCGACGCCCTTGACGGGCGCGGTGCAGGGCCTCGCTTCGGAGCTGGCCTCCGCTCTTCGGAGCGGGGGCCGGTTCCGGTTGGCCGCCGGCATCCCGGATGTCCACGGCGCCGAGGCGAACGCGGGCCTGGCCCTCGCCGCCGTACGCGTGGTGGGAGCCGATGCCGTTCTGCCGAGCGTTCTGCGCCGTGCTCCTGCCGAAGCCGACGATCTCGCCCTGTTCGGCAGAGCGGTGCACATCTACCCACCCGCCGCGGATGCTTCCCCTGTCTCGGTGTGGAGCCATTGGGCGATGAAACAAACCCTGCGGAGGCTGGACGCGCCCTCCGGCGGCGGGTCGGACCGCGCGGCGGAGGCAGGCCCCGAGGCGGAGCCCCAGGTGGCTTGGCTCGCTGACGTTCCGTGGCAGGTGCTCACCCATCAACTCGCCCTCCTGGCCCCGCTCGCGGTCCCCGAAGCGGACTGTGCCGTGGCCGATGTGGCCCGCGACCGGCCTGTCGACGTCGCCCGGGGGTTCGTCCGTGCGGTGCGCCGCCGGGACTGGCTGCAGGCAGCCGGAGCCGGACGCTGGCTGGTTCTATTGGACGGTGTGCCGGCAACCCTCGGCCTGGGGGCCGGGCTGGAGTTCGTGGCACACATGGGCGGCGACGACCCACGGGTGGCCCTGCAGGTCGAGGCGGCGCGCCACCTCCAGGCCGGGGCGCGGCCGTGACGGCGCAGGACATGCGAACGGAGGCGACGGCGGGCGACGGTCGACCGGCGCATGACGCGCAACTGGTGCGGGACGTGGAAAGCATCGGCGCGGCCGCAGTTGCCTGGCTGTCCGCCCACCGCAGCGAGTTCGCACTCGACGACGAGGCGCTGGACGAGCACGGCAGCGTGAACCGTACGTGGAAACCCCTTGGCGAACTCGCGCAGGTGTGCGTCAGTGTCCGCCGGTACACCGAGCCCACGGACCCGCTCCACAGAACCGCCGGTGAACTTCTGGACTTCACCTGGCAGCAGACCGGACACGGCGCACTTTTTCTGGAGTTGCAGCGTCTCGAACCGTTTGCGACGTACCCCCTGGAGATCTACGCGGCGTTCGCGTCGGCGGGGCTGCGCCACGCCGGCTACGAGCGCGCCCTCGCGGCGACGGCCCGTACCCGCAGCTGGCAGATGACCGAGCAGCAGCCCAACCGCCGCCTCGGCATCCTCAACTCCGAACGACGCAGCGGCATTCCACAGCACGACGAGACGGAACGGGCGCTGCGGCGCACCTGGCTGGGTGCGCTGCCGGAACCGTGGACGTTCGAACGGGACGCCGGCTACACGCTCACCCATGTGATCTTCCACCTCAGCGACTGGGGTCTCGCTCCGCAGGGTGTCCCGCAGGACGTCGTGGAGTATCTGCGGCAGTGGCTGCCGCCGTGGCTGGACACCTGTCTGGAGCACGAACGATGGGATCTCGGCTGCGAGTTGCTGGCTGTGGCGGGCATTCTGCCCGGCCCTCCGGACGGCGTGCTGCTACGGGAATCCTGGGCGGAGATCAATCGGGCGCAGGACGCCTCCGGGGCCCTCCCGGAGGTCGGCACGGGGCGTGAGGGGCACCCGCTCGCAGACGACTTCTTCGCCTGCTACCACTCGACCCTGATGGCTGCCTATGCCGCCGTACTCACCGCCCACCAGCTTGGCCGGAGCGCCGGTCACGGTGCGCAGACGGGGGACCGGCGCGCATTCGCACATACTGCGCCTCGCGTGGCGCCGAACGCGGCCCCTCAAGCGGTGCGGCCGGGACACAGCGGGAAAGGAGCGTCGAGATGACCAGCACCCGCCTCATCCACACCGTGGGGACCGGCGCCCTGGAATGGCTGCACGCCCACCGGGACGGGTTCCGTCTGGAGCAGGACGTGGACCCGGAAGTAGGCTTCCTGGAACGGTTCAAGCCGGTCGGTGAGCTGGCCGTCATCTGCAAGGTGCTGTTCCGCGAAGGGGTCGCCGGCTCACGACAGGCACAACTGGCACGGCAGCTGCTCGACCACGCCTGGGGCCACGTCCTGGACGGTGGCCGGGTGCTGGTCCGGGGCCAGCGCATCGAGCCGCTCTCGCCCGTCCCCTTCGAGGTCTATCTGCCGTTCAAGGAGCTGGGCTTCAGCAACCCGGAGATCGAGCGGGCCTTCCGGCGCGTCCAGCGCCTGGAGAGCTTCGCCGCCCTGGAGATGCCATCGGTGCGCCGACTGGGACTGTCCGCGGTCCAGCGCCGCTACGGGCTGCCGCCCCGGCCGCCGGAGTCCGAGGTCGTCGCCGGCACCTGGCTCGGCCGAACCCCGGAACCATGGACCGTGGAAGGGCACATCGCCTACGACATCACGCACACCGTCTTCCACCTCACCGACTGGGGGGAGAACCCCGACGGCCTGCCGGCCCCTCTCGCGGACTACCTCGCCGTCTGGCTTCCCGTCTGGCTGGACGACTGGCTCGACCTGCAACGCTGGGACCTGCTCGGCGAACTGCTCGTCGTCGACGCCTGTCTGCCGCGCCCCACCCTGGACGAGCGCGCCTGGGAGGGTTTCGCCGCCGCGCAACAGCCGGACGGCGCCATGCCCGCCGTGCGTACGATGCCCCAGGGCGACCCCGACGAGGTGTTCGACGTCGTCTACCACCCGACGCTCGTCGCCGCCTTCGCCTCCGTACTGGCCACCTCCCGCGCCCTCACGCAGCTGGCGCACGCACCGGCATGACGACTCCACGCCCCGAAGCCTGGCCGGCCGGTGCGCCCGGCGTCCCCGTCGGACTCCCGACCGGTCGCCCGTCACCGACGGAGCCCCCGGACGGCGAGGCGCTGTACGAGCGGCTCGACGAGGCCATCAGCGCCACCGACGCACCGGACGCCGTCTTCGCGCTCTCCCGGGGTGGCCACCGCACAGTGCGCTGCGGCGGCACCGCGCCGCCCCCGGCCGTTCCCCGCGATCGGCTGCGCTACGAGATCGGCTCCGCCTCCAAGACGTTCACCGGTCTGCTCATGGCCCAACTGACGCACACCGGCGTCCTGTCAGGGGGCGAGTCCGCCGTTGCCTGCCTGGACCCGGCCCGGCGAACCGGCCAGGACCCCGTCACCCTCGCGCACCTGATCACCCACACGTCCGGGCTGCCCGCGCTGCCCGCCGACTTCTACCGCCGGGCGCTGCCCACCTGGCGCACCAACCCCTACGCGGCGTATCCCGACCGGCGGGTGGTGGACGCCTTTCTGCGCCGTCGGCCGCCCCGGCGGCCCGGCACCCGGTGGCACTACTCCAACTTCGGTGTCGCTGTGCTCGGACACGCCCTGGCCGCCGCCACCGCGACGCCCTGGGACGACCTGCTCACCGGGCAGGTGCTGGAGCCGCTCCAACTGCACGGCACCGCCCTCGAACCGGCCGGGCCGGACACCGACGCCACCGGGCACCGCAAGGACGGCTCGACGCCCACGCCCCCGTTGGTCATCGGCGGATTCCGGTCGGCCGGGGCGGTGCGAGCCACCCCGGCCGATCTGCTGACCTTTCTCGAAGCCCATCTGGACCCGTCGCGCAGCCGCCCCCTGGCCGACGCGCTGCGAGCGGTGCGCCGCCCGGTCCTGCGGCGCGGCTGGGGGCACCGGCATGTGCACACGGTGGGCTGGTTCCAGCATCCCACCGAGGACGGCCCCATGTACTTCCATGCCGGAGCCACCCTCGGGCAGCAGGCCTTCCTGGGGTTCAGACCCGACACCGGGACGGCGCTGGCCGCCGTGTGCACCCGCCGCTTCCGTGCGCACGAAACCTTCGTGGCGACGGCGTACGCACTGCTGGCCGAGGCGTGAGGCGGCGGCCGGCGAGCGGATCGGCCCCGCGACACGCCGCGGACAGCGGGCGACCGCCCACCTGGCATCCGGCGCGACCGGAAGGGTGACTGCACCCGTGCGTCAGACGCGCTGCCACAGGGCGGGCGTCCGGGCCGGCTGCCACACGCCCTGCGCCTGGTGCGACTGCAGGCACTCGTAAGCGACACCGTTGTGGACCACCCGTACGCCGGTCCCGTAGACCTTGCCCGGGCTCCATTTGCCCGCCGGGCGTGCCTGGACGCCGGGCGTGCTCTCCTCCGCGGCGGTCTTCAACGTCAGACCGAACTCGGTGAGCAGCGGGTTGACCGGCTGGTGGAAGGTGACGCCGCCGCTCTTGCAGTCGCCGGAGCCTCCGGAGGTGATGCCCTGCGCCTGGGTGCCGGAGAGGTAGGGACCGCCGGAGTCACCGGGTTCCGCGCACACCGTCGTGCGCGTCACCCCCTCCACGACGCCCTCCGCGTAAGTCACGCTGGTGCCGTGCTGCTCGATCGTGCCGCAGTGCCAGCCGGTGGTGGAACCGGACCGGCAGATCGCCGCGCCCACCAGCGCCTCCACCGATCCGGTCACCTGCACGTCCTTGTCGTCCTTCCCCTTGACGGCCGAGGTGGCGGTCCACTCGCTGCTGACGCTCACCCAGGACATGTCCTTGCCGGGAAAGGCGGAGCCCTCGAAGGAGCCCTGGGCGACTTTGTTGAAGCCGGTGGTCTTGGCGCCCTTCTTTCCGCAGTGCCCGGCGCTGGCGAAGCCCTGCTGTTCGCCCTTGGTCACGGAGAACCCCACCGAACAGCGGGCCTTCTCGTCGATGTAGTACGCGTCACCGCCGCGGACGTCGTGCAGGGCGCGAGGCCGGTCCGCGCTCACCTTGACCTGCACCTGCTGCCTGTTGACGCCGGCGTTCGTGACGAGTGTGCGGGCGGCCGCCCGGCTCGTGGCCTGGACGATCACCCGGTTGGTCCGCACGTCGACGTAGCGGACCGGCGTGTCCAGTGCCTGTCCCGCCGCGGCGTCCACCTTCGCCTTGACGGACTCCAGGTCCTCCAGCGTGTTCTTGACGACGACCGCCTTCGCTCCGCCCGCCGTGATGGTGGGGACGTCCGCGGCCTCCGTGGTCGCGACGGTCAGCACGGCGGAGGTCGGGCCCTTTACCCAGGCGCCCGCGAAGCGCTTGCCCAGAGCGTTCTGAAGCTTGCCCGCCCGCGTGCCTGCCTCCGCCTCGTTCACCAGCCGGGCCCTGGCCTGCGTACCGGTCAGTCCCAGGTCACGCTTCATCGCGTGCAGGACGGCGGGCGACGGGCTGCCGGCACCGAGCGTCTGGGCGGAGGACGGCGCGGGGGGTTCGACGGCCGCGGCGGCAGGCAGTCCCGTGAGCGCGACTGCGCCGAGCACGGTGAGGGAGACGCGGGCGGCTCCGCCGAAGTGTCTGTGGACCATGAGGTGACCTCGATGTCGGGTTCGATGGCAAAAGGGGCGTCGAGAAACTAGACCTTGCCGACATGAGCGCAGAAAATGTCCACTTACGCCCGGTTCTGTGCTTTGGGTGACATGAAGAACCCACCCGGCGCACTACCAGGTGCCGACGGACGTTCCACCGGGTACGTGCGTCCTCCGTACATCAAAGCCCCTACTCGTGCACGCACCTGATGCCATGCCAGGCCGTCGCGTCCCCCGGATCACCGGAAGCACGGCGAAGCCGAGACTTTACGGCCACACCACCTCGTCGTCTCGCACCCCCAAGGGTTCGTACTCGCGTGACTCGTGGAACCTGGTCCAGCCCAGGCGGGCCTCACCTGAGGAGGAACGGTGCGGGTCGTCGGCCGTGCGCCGTGACGGGCAGAGCTCGATCGGCTGCGCATCACCGCTCACGAAACCGGCATCTCGGCGGTGGCGGCGTCGAGCGCCCCGGCCAGTTCGAGGGTCACGAGCCCGTGCAGAGTCGCCCGGAGCGACTTCTCCTTCAGCCCCGCCGCCAGCCTCCGCATCCAGCAGACGGTCAAGGACTCACCCTCCGTCGCCCCACAGCTGAGGCGCTCCCGGACCCCCGCGATGCTGATGATCGCCGAGTGCTCGTCCCAGGTCCGTCAATGGGCGGCCGCCGTCCTCGCCCAAGCCCCTGCCGTCCGGCGCACGCAGTACATGCCCGGAGTCGGACACCACATGTGGAACGGCCTCCGCGACAACAACGACCGAGCCGCCGCCACCATCACCGCGTTCCTTCAGGACAAGTCGGCACCCCTGCCGAACTATCCGGCTCGCGACGAGATTTCCACTTTCCTGCGCGACCGCGGATGACGACATGGGAACCGACTGTCGGCCAGTCAGGTCATATTTGATGGTTCATCAGCGCTTCGGCGCTTCTTCGGAGCCGAGATGTGAGATCTCCTTAAATGTCCGGTATGACAATCATCCTGGCTCGAAGGAGTTCCACCCACATGACTGTCTCAGCATCTCTTCGCTCCCGCGCTGCCCGTACGGGCCCGGCATCCCTCACCGCGCTGGTCCTCGCAGGCATGGCCTTGTGGGGGGCACCGGCGGCCCAGGCCGCGCCCGGAGACTCCGGAGACATCAAGATCCACAAGGCGGGCACCAGTTTCAACGACAGCAGGGACGAGACCAAGGTCTGCAGGTTCAACCTCGCCGCGTCCAATTTCGAGACGGTCCCCTTGGTCAACTGGACGGTCACCGCGCAGCCGAAGACGCCCAGCATGCCGACTCTGACCGGGGGCATCACGATGGTCGGCGGCCGGGGCCACACGTCCGACTACTCGCTCCCCAAGGGCCTGTATCAACTGACCTGGACGTTCCCCGGCGGCGTTCCCAAGCAGAAGGTCTTCCGAGTCGACTGCGCCATCAGCGACGACAAGGACAGCACGCCGCGCGGCGCGGTCGGGGCGGGCGGCGGTGGCATGCCCGGGGCCGAGAACGGCGACTCGTCGGACATGATGGCCCCCGTACTCGTCCTGGGTGCCGCGGGAGCGGCGGGCCTGATCCTCGTCCGACGGGCACGTCACCGCACCCATGGCGCCGCGTAACGCCCGTCGCCCCCGCCGCCGACGAGGCCCGACACGGGCCTGCCGCCTTGCGATCACGATCAGCGTGACGGTTTCGATGGTGACCGGCATCGTCCGGGCATGCAGTGACACGCCCACGGACATGCCGGTCACCACCGCTCACGGGGCGGACGCCGGTACCCCCGCGGTGCCCAAACCGGTCCGGGCCTCACACCCGCCCTTGCCGCGTTCCTCCGCGATGAAGCTGTCGGTGCCTGCCATGACCATCGAGGCACCGATCACCGGCCTCGGGCTCGACCGGGCCGGACGCCTGGCCACCCCGCCGGTGGACAATCCCCGCCTGGCCGGGTGGTACCGGGACGGCCCGAGCCCCGGTGAGGCAGGCACCGCTCTCATCGTCGGCCACCGCGATACGCGGACCGGTCCCGCGATCTTCCTCAACCTCAACGCGCTCGACCCCGGCGACACCGTCAACGTCGTGCGTGCGGACCGCAGGACGGCCGTCTTCACCGTCGACGCCGTACGGACCTACAAGAAGGAAGCCTTCCCCGACGCCGAGGTCTACGGCAAAACCCGCCGCCCGGAGCTTCGACTCCTCACGTGCGGCGGGAAATTCGATCGCAAGACCGGCTACACCGCCAACGTGGTCGTGTTCGCTCATCTCACGGACGTGAAGGAGGCCTGACCCCTCGGTGCGACCCCATCGGCTCCGGCCGACACCTGTAGATCGGCCGGTGCGGTGTGCACGCGGTGCCCTTGCGCCGGTCGGACCTCGTCCTGTCGCCGGCCACGATCTGCCTGCGTCGGCCGTCTCCCGGGGACCTCGGTGAGGGTTCGCCCGCCGGAAGACGGTGGGGACCTGGGCCCGTCCAGTTTGCGCCGGCCCAGGTCCGGGGCGATTCCGGTGGAACACGAGCGCCCTCACGCGGCGTCGGCACCCGTGAGGGGTGGAGGCGCAGGGGCGACGGAGAGTGGCAGGGACACCGGCCCGTCTGCCGTGTGCCGACCGCGGATGGGACCCGCGCGATCGAGTAACCCTACCGTCCCGGGAGAAAACGGGCGGATCATGATCCGAGTGACCGGGCGCCCCCGGGTCACCCGGCAGCGCAGGTGCGGGTGACGCGCCGCGCGCCCGAAGGGTTGACCGCGTAGTCGCGGTCGGTAGTACTACGGAGTAGCGCTGTTCGTGCAAGCCCCAGGTCCGGGCGTGCATTCGACGGCTGTCCGACCGAGCGGGTGGTTCCTGCGGTGGTCACCATGGCATGAAGGCATGCACGGTCTTTCCCGCGCCCTCCGGCACGGTGATGGTCTGCTCGGTGACAGCGTTGATCAGGTGCCACCCGATGCCGCCGCGTCCGGACAGATCGGCCGGACGGGGCTTCGGTGCGGTGGGGTTGGTGTCGGTCACTGCGATCTGTACGGTGTCGGCCACTGCCCGCAGCCGGAGAACGAAGGGGCCGGGTGCGTACGCGAAGGCGTTGGAGGCCAGCTCGGTGACGACCAGCAGTACGTCGTCGTGCGCATCGGGCGAGCACGGGGGCTGCATGCGCCCCAGGCCGCCGAGAAAGACGGCCGCGCTCTCACGCGCCTCGGTCACATTGCTCAGTTCACCCGCGAAATGCCAGGTCTGTTCCACGGCCAAGGTATTCAGGTCGGATTCGCTCGGCAGGGGTTTGCGTTCGACGCCCATGGCACTCTCCCTTTCGCTCTTCCGGAACCGGAGGGTCGCCAGTTCAGCTTCCCGATCCCTGCGCGGGTATGTCCGTCTTCCGGCTTTTGCGTGCACAGGTGGCAAGCTTTCGCGTGCGCAGGTGCCAATACGGGTCCAGTTCAGGGTCTGAGCCGGGTGAGGGTGTGCTCGCCGCCTGCCAGGGCAACAGCACCACCGCCCGCAACGCGCTCACGCTCGCGGTCGGGGCACCAGCGGGCTCTCCTGGCGCAGCACACCCCCTCGGCCAAGGCCCGCGGGCGCGTGGACATGCGCGCGTCGCGACGCAAGGGTCGTGACGCGCGCTCATCCGCTCCGCCATGTCGCCGCGCATCAGCGCGGCGTGCAGCGCACCGACACCGTCCTCGTGAGGACCGGATCTCCGGTTGCGGACCGTGCGGGGTTCGCTGCGTGGCCGGCTTTCGTTCAGTGTTCGCGTGCGCCGGTCAGGGGGTGCCCGGCCGGACGGTCGTGCGCGGGCTCGCCGGGTGCCGGAGCCGGTCGCGCGTCGTACGCCGTGGGCACCGGGGCCGGTTCGGTGAAGTAGTCGGGGTCCCTGGGGCGGGCTCGGGTCAGTCGCAGGGGGCGGGGTGCCGGTTCGAGGTGGGGGATGTGCTTGGAGCAGTGGACGTAGGCCTCGTGGAGGGTGATGTACGTCCACAGCACGGGCTGTCGTCCCGGAGCGGGGTCGGCGGGTATCCAGGGGTGGGCGGCGCGTATCTCCTCCTCTCCGAGGAGCCGGGCGGAGCCGTTGACGTGCAGCCCGATGTGGTCGCGGGTGAAGTCCATGAAGAGCAGGCCGATGTGCGGGTTCTCGGTGATGTTCCCGGCGCTGGCCATGACGCCGTTGCCGCGGTACTCGGGGTAGGCCAGGGTGTGCTCGTCCAGGACGGTGACAAAGCCCGGAGGGCCGGCGCGGAAGGTGGCGTCGCAGTGGCCGCGGGCGTCGGCGGTCGAGAGGAAGACCATGGACTGCCGGCCGATGAAGTCACGCATGGGCGGGGTGAGGTGGGGGTGGACCTGACGGTCGTAGAAGGCGTCGGCGCGCTCGCTGGTGCCCAGGTGGGCCTGCAGCAGGCGCTCTCCCTGCGAGGGGGTGGCGTCGGGGTGGGTCACAGCTGGTCGATCTCCTGAGCGGGTCGGGGCGGGGTGAGGGGAGCGGTGAGGACGGGGGTGTCGAGCGGGTCGTGGTGAATGCGGGCCTCGGGTGTGCCCTGGCGCAGCAGGACCTGCACGGCCGCGGTGACCATGCCGGGAGGGCCGCACAGGAAGGCCTCGTGCTGGTTCCACGGCCCGAACTCGCGCAGGACCTGCGGGAGCGTGCCCTGCTGCCCGGGGATGTCCTCGTGGGAGACGGCCGCGCGGACCGACAGCCAGTGGTGGCGCTGGGCCAGGCGCAGCATGTCGTGGAGGCCGTACAGCTCACGGGCCGTCCGCGCTCCTACGAACAGGTCGGCGTACCGCCGCATGCCGGAGGCGGCGGCTTCTTCGAGCAGGGCGCGCACCGGTGCGAGGCCGGTGCCGCCGGCGACCAGCAGCAGGTCGCGGTCGCCCGCAGCGGCGAGCGTCATGTCCCCCTGCGGCGGCCCCAGCCGTACCCGGTGCCCCGGGGCGGCGCGGTGGACCAGCGCGTGGCTGACCTGCCCCCGGTGGACGGCGCGGACGTGGAAGGTGAGCGAGTGGTCCGCGCGAGGCGCGTGAGCGGGCGAGTAGTGCCGCCACGTGCGGGGGTACCAGGGGGTCTCCATGCTCACGTACTGCCCGGCGACGTAGGGGTAGGGCAGGTCGGGCCGTACGGTGATCTCGGCGATGCCGTCGCCGCGGTGCTCGTGGCGGACGATCTGCGCCTCCCAGGTGGCCGGGCGCAGGCGGGTGTCGTCGGCGGCGGCCGCGGTCATCACCTGGGCGGCGACGGTGTAGGCGTGCGTCCAGGCGGCGGCGACCTCGGCGTTCCACGCGGTACCCGCGTAGCGGGCCAGGGAGGCCAGCAGGCATTCGCCGACCGCCGGATAGTGCGCCTCCAGTGCACCGAACTTGCGGTGGTCCTGCCCCAGCCGGGAGCAGAACCGGACGAGGTTGTCGACGTCGTCGACGAGATCGATGATGCGCAGCAGCCCACGCAGCAGGCGGTCGCGCTGGACGTCCATGTTGTCCGGGAAGAGCGCGCGCACTCCGGGATAACGGGCGAAGAGGACGGTGTAGAAGTAGACGGTCATTTCCGGAGCCTGTGGTGCGACCACCGCCAGGCTCGTGCGGATGAGCGAGATCTCCCGGTCCGTGAGCGGCGCGGACGTCACGTCCATCTCCCCGTCAGTACGGGGCGGCGGCGCACCCTCGCCGGGTGAGCGGGAACGGCGTGGGGGGAGCCGGGTGCCGCGGGCGACGTGGGGGTCACCGGGCTGGGCAGTTGTGCTGACAAGAGAACGTTCGCAATCCTAGGAGGAAATCCCATTCCGTTCGAGGCGGCGAGCCTCGAATGTTTGAACAGTGGACGAGCCATTGTGCATGGTGCGCGGCTGAACCGGACCCCTACCCCGGAAACCGATGCGAACTCGGTGATCTCGGCGCCGACCACGGGTTTGACCCCTGGCCGGCCTTCGGGGCGGCAGCGGGCGCGGCAGCGATGTCCGTGGTCCGCCGCCCGTGGATACAGCACCCAACCGCGGCAGTTCGGCAGCCCGTCGGCAAGTTCCGCTTATGGGGGGTGCGTTGCGTACCTTCCCTGGACGGTTCGCACACCCCGGCACCCCCGTCGGCTGGGCCGGGGTGCCAGGTGCCGACCGCGACCGAACCCTTCGGTTCGTCACCGTCGGCTGCACCACGGACAGCGTCGGCGGGACCGTCGGCCGGATCCGCGCACCCCCGCGATCACCAACAGTGCACGCCCGCCGCCCCGGTGGAGCGGCCGGCCGTCGTTTCCCGCTCTGCGGTGCGCCGGCCCCCTCCGAACGGCGGGGGCATGGTACTCCGCGGCCCGGCGACCGCAGGAACCTCCCTGCGGAAGCACGGCACTTGAGCGGATGCTTGTATGTAGCAATGATCATTGACATTCAGCACACCTACGAGCAGCGGACGTACCTGGACCACGTCCTGGAGCACTGGCACGAGGACGAGGACGCGGAGGTACTCGTCCAGGGCACCCAGCGGCTGACCGGAGGAGAGGCCCGTCGGCGGTTGTTCCGGCTGGGGCACGCGCTGCGCAGGCAGGGGCTCGCGCCGGGCGACGGGGTGGGGCTCTTCCTGGCCAACCGGGTGGACTCCGTCCTGGTACAGCTCGCCGTCCACCTCATCGGCTGCCGCGTGGTGTTCCTGCCGCCCGAGCCCGGCCCCGGGGAACTCGCCGCGCTGGTCGAACAGTCCGGGGCGCGCGTGGTGGTCACCGACCCACTCTTCGCGCAGCGGGCCGCCGCAGCGGCCGGTCGCAGCGTTCACGCGCCCGTACTGCTCGGCCTCGGGCCCTGCGAGGAGCAGTGCGCGGACCTGCTGGCACTGGAGGCCGAGTGTCCCGCGGTGCGCCCCGAGCACGTGCCCGCACCGGGAACGGACGAGGCCGTTACCGTCCTCTACACCGGCGGCACCCTGGGCCGCCCCAAACTCGCCGCGCACAGCCACCGCCTCTACGACGCGCTGGTGGACCTGACGAAGGGCGACTCCGAGGACTCCGGCCCGACAGCCTTCCTGGCCGCGCCTCCGGCCTCACTCCCCGATGCCGACACGGACGCGGTCCTGGACCCGACCACGGACCCGGTCCGGCACCGGGTGCTCGCCGCCACGCTCCTCACCCACGGAAGCGGGCATCTCACCGCGATTCAGGCGCTGGTGACGGGGTCCGTCCTCGTGGTGCTGCCCGAGTTCGACGCCGGGGCCGCGCTGAAGGTGCTGCGCGAGGAGCGGATCACCGCGGTCATGTTCGTCCCGCCGATGCTGTACGCGCTCCTGGACCACCCGCGGTGCGAGCCGGGAGCCCTCCCCGCGCTGCGGCGCGTCGTCGTCGGGGGTGCGGCCACCTCGCCCACCCGGCTCCAGCAGGGCGTCGACGTCCTCGGCCCCGTGCTCAGCCAGGGCTACGGACAGTCGGAGGCACTGGGCATCACCGCGTTCGGCGCGGAGGACCTCTCCTCGGAGGGAGCCCGGCGACCCGAACTCTGGCGCAGCTGCGGCCGGGCGATATCGGACACCGAGATCGAGATCCGTGCCGAGGGCAGCGCGACATCCCTGCCCGTCGGGCGGATCGGCGAGGTCTGCGTACGGGGCAGGACGGTGATGCTCGGCTACTACGAGGATCCGGAGCGCACCGCCGAGGCGCTGCACGACGGCTGGCTGCGCACCGGGGACATGGGCTACCTCGACGCCGAGGGATACCTCTACCTCGTCGACCGGGCCAAGGACATCATCGTCACCGGCAGCACCAGCGACAACGTCTACTCCCGCGTGCTGGAGGACTTCCTGCTCACGATGCCGGGTGTGCGCGACGCGGCGGCAGTGGGCGTACCCGACGAGGAGTACGGGGAGGCGGTCCAGGTCTTCCTTGCCACGGCGGAGGGTGCCGACGTCGACCCGGAGGCGGTCGGGGCCGCGGTGAGCGCCGAGCTGGGGGAGCTGTACGCTCCGCGCAGGACGGTCCTGCTGGACCGCCTGCCGACGACCAACGTCGGCAAGGTGGACAAGAAGGCGCTGCGTGCCGCGTGGACCCACAAGGTGTCCCCGGACATGCCGTAGTGCGGCGCGGACCCGGGCCCGGGAGTCGCCCCGGCTTCTCCGGGCCCGGGGACCGCCGCGGTCGGCTGCCGGCGGACGGCCCCGCAGCCGTTCGTGCCCACCTTCTGGTTGCATGAACAACCCCATTGCCCCAGCCAGGAGTTGAGCTGTGCGCACAGGCGTCCCTCTCGCCCATCACCGGCCGGGCAGGCTGCTCAGGGCGGGCCGGGCGTTGGTCCTGAACGCCTCGGACACCCCCGAGGCGCGGGAGCGGGCGGATGCCCGTTGCGCAGGGCGGAGCCGATTCTGCCCGAGCAGCAGTCCCTGGTGCCCGCATCCCCCCGGCGCGGTCCGTTGTCCCGGGGGCCGGCCCCCGTCCTCGAATGTCCGTCAACGCGGATCAATCCAGTTCGGGAACTCGGTCCCTTGGGTCCCTCGCGTCCCTCGGCCATCGGTGCGGGGACGTGCCGGGGGGACAGTGCGTTGCGGGGCCCGGCCAGCCGGAGGGTGGGGGCGGCGTCCCGCTCGTTCCGCGGCCAGACACGTACCTGGCGGGCTTCCCAGCGGCCGGAGCCGAGTTCAAGGGTGAACGACACCTCGACCTTCAGGCGGAGTGGAGAAGCGTCTCGGCCCGGACGGGGTCCGCGAAGGGCAGTCCGCGCGCGTGTCGTTCCAGCTCGTCGAGGGCGGTGTGGGTCATCCGGCCCAGTTCGTTGCCGAGGGATCCGGCCATGTGCGGGGTGAGGAGCACGTTCGGCAGGTCGTACAGGGGGGAGCTGCCGGGCAGCACCTCGGGGTCGGTCACGTCCAGCACGGCGTGCAGCCGCCCCGACACCAGTTCCGCCGTGAGGGCCTCGGTGTCGATCAGACTGCCCCGCGCGGTGTTGACGACCGTGGCACCGTCCGGCAACAGCGCGAGCCGCCTGCGATCGAGGAGGTGGCGGGTGGCCGGGAGTTCCGGCGCGTGCAGGGTGATCACGTCGCAGGCCGCCGCGAGTTCGTCCAGCGGCACGGACCGCGCCCCCATCGCCTCGGCGTCCTCGGGCCGCACGTAGGGGTCGTACAGCAGGATGCGGAGGTCGTAGGGGCGCAGCAGCTCGATGACCCGCCGGCCGATCCGGGAGGCGCCCACGACGCCGACCGTGCGACGGTAGTTCCCGCGGTCGGCGACCAGGTCGAGGGGGTTGACCCGGTCCCGCGCCGCCCGGTACGCCAGGGCCGCACCCAGGACGCCCTTCCCCGCGAACAGGATCGCGGCGACGGTGTACTCGGCGACCGGCAGGGCGTTGGCGCGGGCCGCCGACGCCACCGTGATGCCGCGCTCCCAGCAGGCGTCGGTGACGTGGTGCTTCACCGAACCGGCGGCGTGCACCACGGTCCGCAGCCGGGGCATCAGCTCAAGGGCGGCCGACGTCAGGGGCGGACAGCCCCAGCCCGTGAGCAGGGCCTCGGCGCGGCCGAGTTCGGCCGCGTGGGCGGGGTCGTGGAAGTCCCGCACGACCCGCGCGGGGTCGGTGTCCGCGATCCGCGTCAGCCGGGCCAGGGACTCCTCGTCGAACAGTGCCTGCATGACCGGCGGGTCCATCGCGAGGACGGTGCGCGGGCGGCGGACGGGTGCGGGGGTGCTCATTTGACGGCTCCTGCGGTGAGGCCCGAGCGCCAGTAGCGCTGCAGGCAGACGAAGGCCAGAACCAGCGGCAGCACCGAGACGAGCGAGCCGGTGACGAGCAGGGCGTACTGCTCCGGGTACTGCGACAGGTTGGCGTTCCAGGTGAAAAGGCCCAGGCCGACCGGGTAGAGCTGGTGGTCGTTCAGCATCACGAGCGGCAGGAAGAAGTTGTTCCAGCTGCCGGTGAAGGAGAACAGGAAGACCGTCATGAAGGCGGGCCGCATCATCGGCAGCGCGATCGAGAAGAAGATCCGCAGTTCGCCCGCCCCGTCCATCCGGGCCGCCTCCAGGGTCTCGGCGGGCACGTATCCGTCGGAGAAGACGCGGGAGAGGTAGACGCCGAACGGGTTCGCCAGGGCGGGGATCAGGACGGCCCAGTAGGTGTCGATCAGGCCGGCCTTCGAGGCGAGCAGGTAGATCGGCAGCGAGATCACCGTGGAGGGCACCAGCAGCCCCAGCAGCACGAAGCCGTACAGCTTCTCCCGCCCCGCGAAGGCGTACTTGTCGAACGCGTACCCGGCGGCGAGGCACAGCAGGGTCGAGGCGGCCGAGCCGACGACGGAGTACAGGGCGCTGTTGGCGAGCCAGCGGCCGAAGACGCCGTCGTGGTAGGCGAACAGGTCCGCGAGGTTGGCGAAAAGGTTGAAGTCGCCCAGCAGGAATCCCGGCCGGCCGAAGAGGTCGCCGTTGTCCTTCGTCGCGGCGAGCAGCAGCCAGGTGACGGGCATGAGCATGTAGAACGACATCAGCAGGAGCACGCCGTTGACGGCCGTCCGTGAACCGAGGCCCGCCCTGGGGCGGCGCGCGCGGCGGGGGGACGGGGACGGCCCGGGACCGGTCCGCCGGGGCGGCGCCGTGGGAGGGGAGGAGGTGAGGGTGGGCATGCTCATGCTTCCTTCCACCGGTTGCCGAGCTTGGTGACGACGAAGGAGAGCACGACGCCGAGCAGCGCGAGCAGCAGGGACGCGGCGGCGGCGAGGCCGAAGTCGTGCTGGGAGAAGGCCGCCTGGTAGATGAACATCGTGGGCGACCAGTCGGCGGAGAGCCCCGCCGTGTGGGCGCGGAAGGTCTCGGGTTCGGTGAACAGCTGGATCGCCCCGATGGACGTGAAGAGCGTGGTCAGCACCACGGACGACCGGATCATCGGCAGCTTGACCGCCCAGGCGGTACGGAGGCCGCCGGCGCCGTCGACGGTCGCGGCCTCCAGGGTCTCGCGCGGGATCGCCTGGAGAGCGGCGTAGAAGATCACCATGTTGTAGCCGATCCACTGCCAGGCGGCGGCGTTGACCATGGAGAAGAGGATCGCGTCGGGTCCCAGGAAGTCCGCCTCGGCACCGAACAGGTTCAGCGCCTGGTGCACCGGGCTGAGACCGGGGGTGTACAGGAACACCCAGATGATCGCCGCGATCATGCCCGGCACGGCGTGCGGCAGGAAGGCGGCGAGCTGGAAGAAGCGCTTGGCGCGCGCCGCGGCCGAGTCGATGAGCAGGGCCAGGACGAGCGCCCCGCCGATCATCACCGGGATGTAGACCGCGCAGTACAGGGCGATGTGGAGGAAGCCCTCCTGGAAGGAGGGGTTCGTGGCGGCGCGGACGTAGTTGCCGAGCCCGCTGAACACCGTCTCGGTGCCGCCGAAGCCCAGCCCGGAGGACTGCTCGCGGAACAGGCTCAGATAGGCCGCGTACCCGATGGGTGCGACGAGGGTGACCAGGAACAGCAGCAGGAACGGGCCGATCAGCAGGGCTGCGGCGCCGCGCTGCCCGCGGCGGGCGGTCGCGCCCGCGGAGGTGGAGAGCCGTGAGGCCACCGGGGGGCTCCTTGGGGGAGAGGGGTGCACGGAGCGGGGCGGGGGCGTGGCCGCCGGGGGCGCGGCGTGGCGTGCGGGCCCCCGGCGGGACGTCACTTCGCGAGCCGCAGCCCGCGGTCGGTGACGAGCTTCTCCGCGGCGGCCTGGCCCTGGGCGAAGGCGGGCCAGAAGTCGCCGGTCTTCGCCTTGCCGAGGGCCGCCGTCAGCTCCACGGACGTGGCGTTGTGGACGGGGCTCCAGACCCAGCCGTCCCGGATCTTCGCGGCCTGCGCGGACGCGGTGGCGTAGATGTCCTGGCTGCCGTAGAACTTCGTGTCGAAGGAGGCCGCGGCGGCGGCACGCAGCTTCTCGTCCGCCGGGAGCGCGGAGGAGGTGCCCAGGCTCAGCCGGGCACGGACCGCAGCCTCGTCGGTCGTGGCCCAGGTGATGAACTTGGCGGCCGCGGCGGCCTTGTCGCTGTTCTTGACGATGGCGAAGGACGAGCCGCCCGCCATGCCGATCCGGCCGTCGCCCCAGCCCGGCATGGGCGCCGAGGCCCACTTGCCCGCCTGCGCGGGCTGCTCGGTCTTGAGGCCGCCGGCGCCCCAGGAGGCGCTTATCCGGGTCCAGACGTGGCCGTCGGTGGTGGCCTTGGTGGAGGCCGGGCTCCACGCCTTGTGGTTGAAGACCAGGTCCTTCTCGACCAGGTCGCCCCAGTAGTCGGCGACCTTGTTCGTCGCCGGGCCGTCGATGTCGACCTTCCAGGCGTCACCCTCGGCGGCGTACCACTGGGCGCCGGCCTGCTGCGCGAGCGCGGCCCAGGTGGCGACGTCGTCGCTCCAGAAGGAGGTCGCACGGGACGCGGGGTCGACCTTCTTGATCTTCTCGGCGGCCGATCGGTACTCCTCCCACGTGGTGGGGACGTCGATCTTGTGCTTCTCGAAGAGGTCCTTGCGGTAGTACATGATCTGCGGGCCCACGTCGAACGGGGCGGCCCACTGCTTGCCGCCGAGCGTCACGAGCGAGCGGACCTGCTCGGGGGACTTCCGCACGGTGTCGCCGAGCAGCTCCGAGGAGTCGGCGAGCAGCCCCTGCGTGACGAGGTCGGGCAGGGCCTGGTACTCCACGTTCATCACGTCGGGGCCGTTGCCCGCCTTGACGCCCTTGGCGAGTTTGTCGTAGCCGCCGGCCAGCCCGGCGGGGACCTCGGAGAATCTGACCTTGACGTCGTCGTGCGCGGCGTTGAACGCTTCGGCGGTCTCCTTGGTGCCGGGCATCCATGACCAGTAGGTGATCTCCACCGGCTTCGCAGCCGTGCCGGTGCCCGGATCACCCGCCGTGCCGGAGTCGGTGCCGCCGCAGGCGGTGGTGAGGACCGCCACGGTGGTGAGGACGGCCGCCAGGGTCAGGGGAGAGGTACGGGAGAGGGGCTTCATTGCACTGACTCCTACGAGAAGGACCGTGGGTCGTGGGATGTGACGCACATCCTTCGGTCGCAGTCGATCGAAGTCAATAGAAAAGAACCAAGCGATCAGCTCGGAACGGTATCGATCGATCGGAACTGAGCTTTTCGCGGGAAGTGATCAGCCAGAGGCGGAGGCAAACGTCCCGGACCGGATGATTGCGGGCGGGTGGCCGGGCCGGAGCTCCGCCCAGCCCCTCAGCCCAGGTCGGGCCGCTCCAGCAGTTCGACCGCGGCCTCGGCGCAGCCGTCCAGTTCCAGCACGACGACCTCGTTGCGCCCGGCCCGCAGCAACGGCCACGGCACGTACAGGGTCCGCTGCGGTCCCCGGTCCCAGTAGCGGCCCAGGCAGAACCCGTTGACCCAGAGGTAGCCCTTGGTCCAGCCCGGCAGCGCGACGAGGGCGTCGTGGCCGAGCCGGCCCTCGCCCAGGTCGAGGAAGCCGCGGTGGAACACCGGTCCCGTGCCGCCGGGCTCGCCGCGCGCCCCGGCCGGACCCGGGGCTCCGGGGTTCCCGGCTCCCCCGGCCGCTCCCGCCACGCCGCTGGGCCAGGACAGTGCCGCGGGGATGCCGTGGCCGAGCTCCAGCGCCCGCGCGCTCCAGCCGTGGAGCTGCTGCTGGGTGTGCAGCACCCGGTGCACACCCTTGGACTCGCCCGTGGCGACGCCGTAGTTGACCCGCCCCATCGACTCCACCAGCAGTTCCACGCGGGCCCCGGGGCCGTCCACGGCCACGCCCTCGACCCGGTCCGCACCGTCCCGCTCCAGCACCCCGCGCGGTTCACCGTCCACGAAGACGTGGGCCCGGTCGGCGAGACCCTGGACCGACAGCGGGTAGGGCCCGCGGGGGCCCGGGATGCGGGACGCGTACCGCACGAGGCCCTGTCCGATGCCGAGTTCCTCGAACGACGGGGGGTGCGGGGAGCACACCGGCTTCCCGGCCAAGGCGTCCCACACGTCGAAGAGGCGCACCGACTCGCCGAGTTCGAGACGGCCGGCGGGCAGCAGGGGCGCGGGTGGCTCGGGCTCGGGCAGCGGTCCGTCCGTGTACCGGGCCAGCACCTCGCGGAACGCGCGGAACTTCGCGGTCGCCCCGCCCTGTTCGTCGATCGGCGCGTCGTAGTCGTACGAGGTCACGTCCGGCTGGTAGACGGCCCCCGTGGCGGGGTCGCCGGTGTTGGCCCCGGCCCAGGTGGAGAAGTTGGTCCCCCCGTGCGCCATGTACAGGTTGACCGAGGCGCCGGCGTCGAGGATCTCCGCCAGCGCTGCGGCGGCGTCGGCGGGCTCACGTACGGTGTGGCCGTCGCCCCAGTGGTCGAACCAGCCGCACCAGAACTCCATGCACAGGACAGGGTCTTCGGGGCGCACCCGTGCCAGGCGGGTGAACGCCTCGCTCGCGCGGCTGCCGAAGTTGACCGTGGCGAGCCGGCCGGGGACCGTGCCGCCGGTGAGGAAGAAGTCGTCGGGCCCGTCCGAGGTGCACAGCGGCACGTCGATCCCGCGCCGGGTCATGGCGTCGGCGATCCACTCCAGGTAGCCGGTGTCCGTGCCGTACGAGCCGTACTCGTTCTCGATCTGGAGCATCAGGACGTTGCCGCCGCGGGTGGTCTGGTGCGGGGCGATCACCGGCATCAGCCGGTCGTACCAGCGGGTGACGTGCGCCAGGTAGGCCGGATCCTGGCAGCGCACGGCCCGCACCTCGCGGTCGGCCCCCAGCCACCAGGGCAGGCCGCCGTTCTCCCATTCGGCGCAGATGTACGGCGAAGGGCGCACGATCGCGTGGAGTCCGGCGGCGCGAGTCGTGTGCAGGAACGCGTCGAGGTCGGCGAGGCCCTCGAAGTCGTACTCCCCGGGGCGCGGCTCGTGCAGGTTCCAGGGGACGTACGTCTCGACGGTGTTCAGGCCCAGGGCACGGAGCTGGCGCAGCCGGTGCGGCCACTGCTCCGGCAGGACGCGGAAGTAGTGCAGGGCGCCCGAGAGCAGGCGCAGCGGGCGGCCGTCGAGGGAGAACCCCTCGGGGGACGTTCGGAACATGAGGGGTTCTCCGGGGTGCGTGCGAGAGGGGCGGGCGGGGCCGTCGTCAGCCGCTGGATTCCCGCACGTGCAGCTCGGGCAGGATGGCCAGCCGGTGACGGGGGCGTGCGGGGTCGGCGAGGCGCAGGGCGAGCAGGTCGACGGCGGCCGCGCCGACCGCCCGCTTGGGCGGCGCGATCGCGGACAGCGGGATGTCGGCCAGGGCCGCGACCTCGTCGTCGTAGGTGACGATCGCCAGGTCCTCGGGAACGGTGATGCCGCGGGCGCGCAGACGCTGGAGCAGGACGATCGCGTCGTGGTCGTTGTGCACGAGGGCCGCGTCGACCGTCCCGGCGGCCACCGCGTCGACGAACGCCTCCAACCGGACCTCGCGCGGACCCCGGTCCCCGGGCGCGGGCAGCCTGAAGACCTCGGGCGTGGGCGGTTCGAGCCCTGCGGCACGCAGGCCCTCCTCGTATCCCTCCGCGACCAGTGAGCTGTGCGGACTGTCCTGGCGCAGCAGCAGGGTGATCCGGCGCCGGCCGGTGTCCACCAGGTGGCGCACGGCGAGGCGGCCTCCGTAGACGTGGTCGGTCACCGCCCGTTCCGCGCCCACGGCGTCGTCCTCGGGACGGCGCTCGACCATGGCGAAGGGGACCGTCAGGCCGCCCAGCCAGCGCTGGTCCTCCAGGCCTCCGCAGGGAGTGATCAGCAGCCCGTCGATGCCGTCGGCCAGCATCCGGCGCGCCTGGGCGTGCTCCTCGGCGGGGTCGTACTGCGAGATGCCCAGCACCAGCCGGATGCCCCGGGAAGCGGCCGCCTCCCGGGCTCCCCTGATGACCTCCGGATAGTAGTAGTCGGCGGTCGGCACGATCATGCCGAAGACCAGCGAGGGGGCGGGCCGCTCCGGTCCGGCCGCGTCGGCCTGTCCGGGCCCGGCCGTCTCCGCGTGCGGCTGCGGCGGTACGGCCCCGCCGTGGACCCGGACCAGCAGTCCGCGTCCGGCGAGCGTCTCGACGTCACGGCGGACGGTGATGGGCGACATCCCCAGCTCGTTCGCGAACTCGGACACCCGCAGCGATCCGTGTTCCCGCAGTCTCCGCAGGATCGCCTGGTGTCGTTCTTCGGCATGCACGATGTTCCGGTCCCCTTCGTCCGCCCCGGCCTGAACCGCAGTGTAGCGCCCCATCGATCGTTCGTGACCGTTTCTGTTCAAACAATCAGTTCCAGCGGTCTGTTGTTCAGGACATTGCTGAGCCGCGTTCGAGCGTGTTAGAAACCGTGCACCCGTGAGCTTCCCGCTCACCCCCGGTGCGATGACGCACCCTCCCTCCGGAGGTTCCCCGTCATGTCCTCCGCTCTCCCCGCCCCCACTTTCCTCTCCCGCCGCGCCCTGCTCCGCGCGATCGCCGCCGCCGCTCTCGCCGCTCCGTTCACCGGACTCGCCGCAGCCCCGGCCGCGGCCTCCGACGCCTACGACGCCCTGCGCCTCACCTGGCGCGGCCTGATCCTCGGCACCGGCTTCGACCCGGCCGCCGAGCCCTTCGCCGGCAAACTCACCGCGCTCGGCTCCACCGCCGCCGACCTCAGGACCTCGATGGCCCCGGCCCCCGGCTCCCTCTGGCCGGACCTCGTCTTCGCCGACCCCGAGCCCGACACCGACGCCGCTTCGTACGCCTACTCGGGCGCCCTGGGCATCAGTTACACGCGCCTGCGCACGATGGCAGAGGCGTACGCACAGCCCGGCACAGGGCTCACCGGCGACCCGGCGCTCGCCGCCCGCATCCTCACCGGCGTCGACCACCTGCGCGACGAGGCGTTCGCCGCCGGCCGCACCCGCTACGGCAACTGGTACAACTGGCAGATCGGCATCCCCCAGGCCCTGCTCGACATCTGCGTCCTGCTGCACACCGAACTCGGCGCCGCCCGGATCGCCGACTGCACCGCCGCCATCGACCACTTCGTCCCCGACAGCGTCCTCGCCTCCTACACGGGCACCAGCACCGGGGCCAACCGCGTGGACCTGTGCCGGGTCATCGCCCTGCGCGGCGTCGTCGGCAAGAACTCCGCGAAGATCGCCGCGGCCCGCGACGGACTGAGCCCGGTCTTCCCCTATGTCACGTCCGGCGACGGCCTGTTCGCCGACGGCTCCTTCATCCAGCACACCTACGTCCCCTACGCCGGCTCCTACGGAGCGGTCATGCTCGGCGGGCTCTCGCTCCTGTTCGCCCTGCTGAAGGGCACCGCCTGGGACGTCACCGACCCCGCACGGCAGATCGTCCTCGACTCCGTCGAGAAGGCGTACGCCCCCTTCCTCTACAACGGCCTCGTCATGGACAGCGTCTCGGGGCGCGCGGTCAGCCGCGGCGTCCAGACCGCCGACACCCGTGGCATCCGCCAGGACGACCACCTGCGCGGCCACGGCATCATCGCCGGCATCGCCCTCCTGGCCCGCAGCGCCTCGGCCGCCGAGCGCACCCGCTGGGAGGGCATGATCAAGGGGTGGATCGCCCGTGACGTGCACAGCCCGGTGACGTCCGACCCGGCACTCCAGATCGCCCACCTCGCCCGCCTCACCGCCGTCCGCGACGGCACGGCCGCCGCCGTCGCCGAACCCGTCGGCCACCGCCTCTTCCCCGGCATGGACCGCGCGGTCCACCGCCGTCCCGGCTGGGCCGCCAACGTCTCCATGGCCTCACGGCGCATCACCTACTACGAGACCGGGAACGGGGAACATCTCCGCGGCTGGCACAGCGGCTCCGGAATGCTCTACTGGTGGGGCTCCGACTTCGCCAACGGCCAGTACAGCGACAGCTTCTGGCCCACCGTCGACCCACGCAGACTCCCCGGCACCACCGCGTCCGCCAAGCCGCTCGCCGACGCCGAGGGCGGCGCCTGGGGAGTCGCGCGCCCCGACGTGCGCTGGGTGGGAGGCGCGACCGACGGCACGTACGCGACCGTCGGTCAGTACCTCAGAGGACTCTCGTCCACGCTGCTGGCCAAGAAGTCCTGGTTCTTCCTCGACGACGCCGTGGTCTGCCTGGGCGCGGGCATCCACGGCCGCGACGGCGCGACCGTCGAGTCCGTCGTCGACAACCGCAACCTGGGCGCGAACGGCACCCACGCCCTCACCGTCGACGGCACGGTCCGGCCCGCCACGACCGGCTGGAGCGCCACACTCCCGGCCGCCCGCTGGGCCCACCTGGCCGGGCACGCCGGCTACGTCTTTCCCGGAGGCGCAGAGGTCAAAGCGGTGCGGGAGGCCCGCACCGGCTCATGGAGCGCCATCAACGGCGGCGGGAGCACGACCCCGGTCACCCGCCGCTATCTGACGCTCTGGTTCGACCACGGCATCGACCCCACCTGGAAGACCTACTCCTACCTGCTCATGCCCGGCGCGACCGCCGCCGCCACCGCGGCCAGGGCCGCCGACACCGGCTGGCTCCGCACCCTGGCCAACACCAGCGAGCACCAGGGCGTCCACGTCCCGTCCCTCGGCTTCACCGGCGTCAACTTCTGGCTCCCCGGCACCATCGGGGACCTCACCGTGGGCGCTCCCGCCGCCGTTCTCATCCGGACGAACGGGTCCACGGCCACCGTCTGCGTCTCCGGGCCCCTGCGCGACGGCGCGGCCATCGACCTCACATGGAACCGGCCGGTCACCGCCGTCACGTCCAAGGACCCCACCATCCAGACCGTGGCCACCGGCGCGGCCCTGACCCTGCGCGTCACCCCCGGCACGCTCGGAGCGCAGCACCGGGCGCAGGTCACCCTCGGCTGACCTCCCCCGGGCGGCCGCGTCGTACGCGCGTGCCGTGCACCCCCGGTCCAGGTGCTGGCGGAACATCACAGTGGCGGGCCCTGCGTGAGCCGGGTCAGCAGTTGGGTCCTGGACCGGACCCCGGCCTTGCGGTAGATGCGGCTGAGCATGGACTCGACCGTCTTGACCGAGACGTACATCCGGTCCGCCGCCTGCCGGTTCGTCGCGCCGTGCCCTATCAGGGCCGCCAGTCTGCGTTCGTTCTCGGTGAGCAGACCGGCCGGGCTCTGCGCGGCGGCCTGCTGGTGACCGGAGAGCCGTTCCAGGGCGGCCTCCGCCAGCGCGAGCCACGGCGCGGCCTCCGCCTCGCGGAACACCTCCCGGGCCTGCTGCCACGCCGTACGGGCCGCCGCCTGCCTGCGCCGGCCGCGTTCCAGCCGCCCGCGCGCCAGCAGGGTGCGCCCCTGTTCGACCGGCATGTCCAGGGCGGCGAACGACCGGGCCGCGTCGTCGAGGAGTTCGGCAGCCTCGTCGGTACGGCCCGCCGCGCGCACACAGCCGGCCCGGGCCCGGGTGAGGGCCGCCCGCAGACCCGCGTGCCGGTCGTGCGTGCCGACCCCGGCGTGCGCGGCCTCCAGCAGCGCCCTGGCCTCCCCCTCCCTGCGGACCGCGGTCAGGGCCTCGACCGCGTCCGCCTGCCAGCGCAGACTTCCCGGGTCGGCCGCGTCACCGGCCGCTTCGAGATCCGCGACCTCACCCAGCGCGACGGCCGCGCTTTCCGCGTCGCCGGTGTGCAGGTGCACCGCCCCCAGGATCCACAGCCCCCGGGCCGTGTGGATGCTGTCGTGCTCCTCGCGGGACGCGCGGACGGCCTGGAGCGCGTACTGCCTGGCCTGCGAGAAGGAGCCGCCGTGGCTGTGCGCGACAGCGGCCGTGTACCAGGCCGGGCCGGGCGAGAGGCCCGCGCCCGCGGTGCGTTCCAGCGCCCGGTGGGCCCACTGCAGCGCGGCGGCGCAGGAGCCGAGCCGGACCTCCGCCTCCGCGAGACTGCGCCACAGGTCCACCAGGTCCTCGGCCCCGCCCGTCCGCCCTGCCTGAGGCAGGAGGGCCAGGAACTGGGCGCGGGCCGCCCGCAGACGGTCGTCGAAGAGGGCGTGCCGGGCCGCCAGGTACTCGGGGCTGTTGCGGATGCCGATGCGGCCGGGCGGTACGGCGAGCGCCAGCGCCCGGACGAGGGTGCGCTCGGCGTCGTCGTGGCGCCCGCAGAGGCGTTCCGTGCGGGCCCGCATGGTGAGGGCGGCGGCCTGCAACGGCACGTCCCGCGCCTGTGCGGCGAGGGCGGCGGCGGTGCCCGCGTGGTGCAGCGCCACAGCCGCGACGCCCTGGGTGACGTTGGCGCCGATCGCCGCCCGCAGTTCCACGGCGGCGAGCAGAGCGGGGTCGCCGTCGGCCAGCCGCCTGGCCTCGGCGAGGTCGGTCTCCAGGTCGGAGAGGTCCTGCCCCTGCGCGTCCACGACCGCCAGCAGTGCCCGCACCCGCCGGCCGCGCCCGGCGCGGCCCGAGTCGAGTGCGCGGGCTGCCTGCCGGGCGAGGTCCGGCCGTCCGGCGGCCGACGCGTCATCGGCCGCACGCGCCAGCCGGTCCAGGCGCAGAGCCGCCCGGTCGGCGGGGGTGAGCCGGGCCGCCAGCAGGAGCAGCTCGGCGGCCAGCTGCCGGTCGCCGTCCGCGCGTGCGACGGCGGACGCGTCGTCGGTGTCCTGGGCGGTGCCCGTGTCAGCGGTGTGCCGGGCGAGGGCGAGGTGACGGGCCCGCTGTACGGGGTCGGGGACGGCGTCCGCCAGGGCCCGGTGGACGCCGGCGCGTTCTGCCGACGTGCCGGCGGCGGCAGCGGCCTCGGCGAGTGCCCCCGCCGTGAACCGGACGAGGTCGTACGGGTCCGGCGCACTCACCGCCCCGGCCGCGACGGCGTGCCCGAGGTGGTCCTCGGCGTCCGGACACCCCGCGTCCCGCAGCAGCGCGACGTTCGGGCGGTGCACCAGGGCCGCCGCACGCAACGTCGTACGCACCCCGCCGGGGAGCAGGGAGAGCCAGACCTCCGCGCGGTCCCGCACCGCGGCGGGCGGCCGCTGCGGTCCGTACCGCGCGGGATCCTGCGCCGCGGCCCGCAGGTACTCCTCCGTCAGGGCGCGGTGTCCGCCGCAGTGCCCGTGCACACCGGCGGCCCACCGGGCGGGCAGCGCACGCCGCCCCAGCAGTTCCGCGGTGTCCGTGACCGTGAGGGGGCGCAGCGGGAACACCGGCGGGTGGCCTCCGAGCAGCCGGGCCGCGGCCTGCGGGAACGCGGTCGTGCGCTCGGTGGCGACCGCGGCGAGCCGCCCGGCGGGCAACGTGCCCAGCACGTGCGCGAGGGTCTGTGCGCTGGCGGCGTCGAGCCACTCGGCGCCGTCGACGAGCAGGAGCACCGGTCGCGCGCTCCCGAGAACGCGGGTGAGGGCGAGCCGCATCGCGAGCCGCGGATCGCCGGTCCTGGCGGGGCCTGCCGGGGCACCGGGTTCGAGGTCGGTGGCCGGAACGCGGTGGGGGAGGGGGCCGGGGGCGCGGAGGCTCCGCTCGACATCCGTCACCGGGCCGAAGGAGGTGGTGGGGACGAGGGGGCACGGGGGGACGGCGGGGGAGGTGACGAAGGAGGTGGCCGGGACGGAGTCGGGGACGAGGTCACGGGCGTTGACGCAAGGGGAGCCCAGGAGTTGGGTGAGCGCGCCGAACGGCAGGTCCTGGTCGCCGGGCACGGCGCGGATGCGCAGGGACGGACGGTCGGGCAGAGAACCGGCGAGAGCGTCGAGGAGCGTGCTTTTGCCCGTGCCCCAGGCACCGGTGACGGCGAGCCGTCCGTGCCGGTCGAGCAGTTTCCGCGCCTCGCACAGGGCGTCCCGCCAGGCGTGGTCGGGCTCGTCGGCGGCCGACGCCGGCCAGGGAGGGCTGGTCATCCGGGCACGGTAGGCGTGCGGAGGGGCGGAGACAACGCCGGCGACGGGGTGCGGGGTGGCGACAAGGGTTATCCCTGGTGGTGGTCCAGGGCGCAGTGGGGGGCCCGAGAGGCGCAAGAGGTCCGGGAGGGCGCCCGCGTGCGGGCGTGGGGGTCCGTGGAGGAGGGGCCGCACACGGGGGCGGCGGGCCGCACCGCCCTTGACGCCGACTGCGCGCCGTATCACCCATGGACGTCGCCGGCGGCGGTCCGCCGCGTCCGGTGCGGAGGCGCGAGTCACGCCGTCCGCGTGCGCGCCCGCCCACCGCTGTCCCCGCCTCCGCACGCGCGGGCTCGACTCGCCCCCACGGCAGGGGATTTCCCCGATGTACGCCGCCCGGCCCGACCCGCACTGTGGTGGCCATCCGGGGCCGGAACCGTCGACTCCCCAGCGGCCTTCCGGGCTTCCACGCTCCGGCCGTGACGGCACGGCCCCGGGTACGGATGTCGCGGCCCCCTGCCGCGGCCGCCCCTTCCGGGCCAACGCTCCCCAGCAGAAGGGCTCCCCCTCATGCGTGCATTCCCCCACCGGGCCGTGACGGCCGCCGTCGCGGCCTGTGCCGCACTCGCGGCGCTCGGCTCCTTTCCCGCCCACGCCCGATCCGCGGCCGACCCCCTGCCCGTACCGCGCGACGTGCAGGAAGCGATGATGCGCGACCTGCACCTCTCCCCGGAGGGGCTGCGTGCGCGCATCGACCGGGAGGCCGGAGCGGCCCGTGCCGCGACCGCGGTACGGGTCCGGGTGGGCGACCGGGTCGCGGGTCTCTGGTTCGACGCGGCGGACGGCAGACTGCATGCCGCCGTCAGTACCGAGGCCGACGCCGCCGCGGTACGTGCCGCCGGGGCCGTCGCCCACCGCGCCACCCACTCCCGCCGCGCCGCCGACGAGGCGCTCCGCGCCCTCTCCAGTGGGGCGGCGGCCGCGCCGGGTGTCCTGTCCTGGGGCCCCGACGCGCGTACCGGCCGCATCGTGGTCGAGGTCGACCGGCGCACCGCCAACCGGGCGACGTCGGAGTTCCTCTCGGGGCTCGCGGCGTACGGCGACCTCGTCCGCGTCACCGAGTCCGCCGACGTGCCCCGCCAGCAGGGCGGTGAGGTGCGCGGCGGCGAGAAGTGGGTGCCGGGCAGTGAAAGCCCCTGCTCGACCGGCTTCTCCGTCACCCGGACCAGCGGCGGCGCCAAGGCCTTCCTGACCGCCGGGCACTGTACGAACGACCTCAACCAGCCCGCCTACGGCAGGGACGGCACCCGCGTCGGAACCTCCAACAAGAACGGCGCAGGCAGCGTCAACGCCCGCGAGGGCGACATGGGCATCGTCGACGTCGACCAGTCGGGATGGGAACTCTCCGGCGTGGTCAGCGGCTGGGGCAAGGGCGACATTCCCGTCACCGGCTCGGCCGAGGCGGTCGTCGGCGCGTCCGTCTGCCGGTCGGGACAGACCACCGGCCTGCACTGCGGCGAGGTCACCAAGGTCAACCAGAGTGTGGACTACGGCAACGTCGTCATCGACGGACTGTCCTACTCCAGCGCCTGTTCCGCCGGCGGCGACTCGGGCGGCAGCTACGTCACCGGCACCGGCGGCAAGGCGGTGGGCCTGCACTCGGGCGGCGGCAGCGCCACGTGCAGCGGCGGCACCGGAGAGAAGTACACCATCTTCCAGCCGGTCAACGAGGCCCTGACGAAGTTCGGCGCGGGCCTGGTGACGTCCACCCCGCAGCCGGGGAACGTCACCGTCGCCGCGGTCAGCGACCGCAGCACCGTCGTCGGCACGGCCACCGAGATACGCAACAGCGCGGAAGGCGGCACGGCCCCCTACACCTGGAGCGCGACCGGTCTCCCGGCGGGGACGGCCATCGCCGCGGCCACCGGCACCGTCACCGGCGGCCCGACCGCCGTCGGCACCTCGAATGTGACCGTCACGGCGACCGACTCGGCGGGCAGGAAGGGCAGCACCTCCTTCACCTGGACCGTCACCGCGACCCACGCGGAACTCACGCTCGCCGCACCGGCCAGCCAGCACGGGACCGTCGGAAAGGGCACCGGCCTCATCCTGCGCGCCGACGGCGGCAGCACCCCCTACACCTACTCCGCGACCGGCCTCCCCGCCGGGCTGTCCCTGGCCCCCGCCACCGGCGTCGTCAGCGGAACACCCGCCACCGCGGGCACCTCGCAGGTGACCGCCAAGGTCACCGACTCCGCGGGGAGGACCGCGACCGCCTCGTTCAGCTGGACGATCGCCCCGGCGAGCGGCACCACCCCGGTCCTGGCACACCCCGGAAACCAGAACGTCTACGTCGGCCGCCCGGTCCGGCTGCCCCTCACGGTCACCGGCGGCACCGCCCCGTACTCCTTCACGGCCGCCAACCTGCCTCCCGGCCTGACCATCGCCACCGGCACGGGTGTCGTCTCCGGCACCCCCACCACCTGGGGCTCCCGCAACGCGGTCCTCACCGTCACCGACGCCGCGGGCAGGTCCTCGCGGGTCACCGTGACCTTCACCGTCTGGTCCTGAGTCCGCGTCGGGGATTTGGGCGGACGGAGGTGCGCCGGCACGGGGCGGCGCACCTCCGTCCGTCCCGCTCCCGCGGTGGCCGGCTCGCCCGGCCGGCTCGCCGCGCGCCGCGGAGGCCGGCACGTGCCATGAGCCACCGCACGCTGCTTCCGCGGGCCCCCGCCGTCTCCCGCCGGGGACGACGGGCCGGTCGCGCGGGCGCCGGGACATACCGAGGGGCCCGGCCCCGGAAGACAAGCCTCTTCCGGGACCGGGCCCCCGTACGCCGTGCCCTACGGGTGCGCCACCGACGGGACTCAGCCCAGTCGTACGTCGTCCACCGCCCAGTACCAGTTGTTGCTGCCCGAGTAGCGGAACCGCACCTGGACGTCCGTCGCGCCGGCCGGAACCCGGAGCGTGATGTTCTCCGACGCGGCCGTCGCGTCGGCCGTGTAGCTCTTGACGACCGTCTGCGGCCCGCCGTTGTACGACACGCCGACCTCGGCCCGCTGACCGGACTCGTGCCGGTAGTGGCTCTGGAACCGCAGCGTCCGGCTCGTGCCGCCGGTGACCGCCCACTTGGGCCCGATCAGCGTCGAATCGTACGAGCCGGTGAAGGGCTTGTCGGCCCACTCGTCGGAGTCCGCGACGGCGAAGACGTCACGGGAACGGACGTTCAGCTCACGCCACTGGTCGCGCTGGGACTGTGACCAGAACTCGTCCGTCGCGAACGCCCAGCCGCGCCACTCGGCGACACCGCCCGTGCCCATCCGCGAGTTGTCGACGGACCAGCCGGCCGGTGCCGTGTGAGTGAAGCCCTTCACGTCCGTGCCGATGCCCGTCTCGTCCACGCGGGACCGCAGCGACGGCCGAACGGTGTCGAACACGTCCGCGTCGGCGGCCCTCAGCGGGGTGCCGTCCACGGCCGCCGCGGAGATGCCGACGTGGTCGAGCGCGGTGGCGGCGACGTCGACGAGCTTCACGTCGGTGCGTACCGAACCCGCCGCGATGCCGGCGCCCTTGGCGAGAACGAACGTGGCGCGCTCGGCGGCGGAGGACCCGCCGTGGCCGCCACCGGCGGTGTGGCCGTGGTCGGTGGTGACGAGGATCTTCCAGTTCTCCTGGCCGTACGTCGGGCGGGAGGTGACGGCCGTGAGCAGTTGCCCGACCAGGGCGTCCACCCGTGCGATCGCATCGAGATAGGCCTGACCGGCGGCCCCCGAGGCGTGACCGGCCTCGTCCACCTCGCCGAGGTAGACGAAGGCGGCATCCGGGTTGCCGTTCCGCAGCTCGCCGGCCGCGGCGGAGGCGATCTTGGGGTCTTCGGAGCGGTAGCCGTTCGCGTCGCCCTTGAGGTTGAGCCGCTTGTCGACCTGAGCGGAGAAGATCGGGCCGTTCTGCGAGCTGGAGGTGATGGGCTCCCAGTCGGCGGCCGCGTAGGTGTTGAGCGCCGGGTTCGCGGTCTCGATCCGGGTGAGGAAGTCGGGATGGGTGCCGTACTGCTTGCCGGTGAAGGAGTTGTCCCGCACTCCGTGCTTGTCGGGCCACACACCGGTTGCGATCGTCGACCAGCCGGGGCCCGAGGAGGTGGCGGCCATCGGCTGGGCGTAGAGCGAGCTGCGGGCGGTGAGACCCTGGCTCATGATCCCCTGGAGGTGCGGTGCGCGGGCTGCCTTCAGCCGGTCGAGGACGACGCCGTCGAGGCCGATGACCAGAACCTTGTTCCTGTCCGCTTCCGCGGCAGGGGAGTTGGCGGCACCGGAGGCTGCTGCGGTCGCCGAGGTCGGGGCCGCGCCCGCATGGACGGTGCCCGCCAGCAGCGCGCCCGCGGCGACGGCCACCGTGAGGGCACTGCGACGCGCGGAGCGGGACGGATAGATGTGCACGTGGTCCTCCGTGGACGGATCCGTGGAACAGGGGGAGCCGCGGACCGGCCCGCCCCTCCTTGGCGCACCCGCGCGCGCGGGAGAACATGACCCGTCGATCGCGGCACCGCGGTCGGGACGCCTCATGTGCACTGTCCGGGTGGGGGGTTGCCGGACGGTGTCCGGAACGCTTCCGGAGGACGACGGGGAGGGGGCGGGGCACGTGGCCGCGCCGCTGAACACGGCCATCAACGGCGTCCTCGCCGCCGGAGCGCCGCCGTCTCCCCCGCATCCCGCCAGGGCCAGAACGAGCGCGAGCGCGCCGCCTGCCGCCGCCAGCCGTGCCCACCGGGTCCGCGTCGCGGTCGTCCTGGACGGCTACTGATGGTGGTCGTCGGACGGCAACCCCCCACTCGCAGGTGAACCGGTCTTCCCCTGCAGGCCCCGGAGGGGGCGCTTGCGGGGCAACTCCGAGTGGGACTGGGCCGTTTCGCCGACGGGGTATGCGACAGGAGCGGAGGGGGCGGACGGGCAGGGGGGTGGCGTTCGGCAGGCAGACGGCGTCAGGACGCCGACCTCGGAGCCTTCGGGACAGGCCGTCGCGGAGCCCCGGCGCGCTCCGGTGAGGTCGGACTCCGCTGTGAACGCGTCCCCGATGTTCTCCCGCGGCGACCCGGAGGGCCTCGGTGCTGCTTCCGACGGATCCTCGGCGGACGCGGATGTCCGTCCCGGATCCTCGGTGTGTGCGGGGGTGCGCACGCTCGCCGGCTCACAGTCGCCATCGGGCGTCGGCCCGCCGGGCACGGCGGACTCTGAAGCCGGGAGGGAGGGTGCGGTGGGCGAGGAGCCCCGCGGGAGGGGGAGGGCCGTCGGTGAGGGCGGAGCGGCCGAGGTGACAGGGCCCCCGGTGGGAGACGGCGCTTGTTCCGACGGCTGCTCAGGGGGCACTGGGAGCCACAGGGGCGGGCCCTGCGTACTCGCCACCGTGGGAAGAAGCACGGTGACGCCGTGCGGGGCGGGCGGCGGCGAGTGCTGAATCCGATAACCCACAGCGGTGAGCAGACCGGCCAGGGAAACCACGAAAGCGGTGAGCATCTGTCGTACGGACATGGGTGTCCCTCTGTTCGGGGTGGTCTCAGAAACTCGTCTCAAGAGCTGAGGTGTTCGAAGAAGCGCCGGGCGGATCGAAGGAAATCGACGAAGCCCCTGAAGAGGTTCTGGGTGGCCTCGGCGAATGCTTCCGGGACGGTGAGAATGAGGTAGAGACTGGTGAGAGTGAGTAGCCAGAAAAGAGGGCTGCGGCCGCGCATGAACACCTGTGCCTCCTGTGTGGTCCAACGGGCTCCCCATGCGGTACGCGAGAGGGAGGTGGGAAAGGCGGAGCGGAGCGGCTCTTTGGCTCCCGATCCCGTCGAGCGTCGTCAGGCGCGCAGGGCCTCTACGAGCGACTGACGCACACGGTCCGCCTCGGTGCGGATCTTCGCCGGATCCCAGCCCCGGGTGTCGACCGGAGGCAGGACGGTGACCTCGATCGTGCCCGGCCGCAGGGTCAGTCCCGATCTCGCCATCACATCGGTGGCGTTGTGGATCGCGATGGGAACCACTGGAACACCGGCACGGGCCGCCATGTGAAAGGCGCCGCTCCGGAAGGGCCCGACATCCGGGGTCAACGCCCTGGTCCCTTCCGGTAGTACGAGCACGGAGCGGCCCGAGGAAAGGCGCTCGACAGCTCGGTCCAGGAGGTCGACCGATTGAAGCGGTCTGCTCCGGTCGACGAACAGGGTGTCCGCGAATCTCAGACAGGAACCCAGCACGGGGACGTCGCCCAGCTCCCGTTTCACCACGGCGCACCAGTCCCCGTCGATGAGACGTGCCAGGACGACCGCATCCAGTGGACTGGTGTGGTTGGCGACGTAGACGGCGGGCCCCACCGGGGCGGGTCGATGTCCGCCCCGGACCGCTACCTCGACCCCGGCGGCCCGAAGGATCAGGGCGCTGCCCAGGCGGACGGCCCTCGAAACGACGGCACGCGGCTCGCAGCCCGCGCCTGCGGCGGCAAGGGCCCCTGCGAGAGAGACCGTTGCCGCGCCGGCGGCCCCCGCCGTCGCTCTCAGTTTGTCGAGAACCGAGTCACGGGGCCGCCCGACCAGAGCGGAAGGCCAGCCCTGTCTGCCGGCCTCGGCGGCCAGAGCTGCCCTGGCACGCACCACTCTGGGCCTGCCGACCGCCTGAAGCAGGGGGATGTCCTCGTAACCGTCGCAGTACGCGTAGCTGTCCGACAGCGCGATGCCGTGGCGCCGGGCGTGCGCACGTACGGCGGCCAGCTTGTCCGCCCCGGAGCACATGGTGGGCAGGGTGTCGGTGACCACCCGTCCGTCGACCACGGGAACCGGTGTGCAGAGAAGCTCGGAGACGCCCAACGCGTGCGCCAGCGGCGCCACTTGCGCGGAGCTCGCCGCGGTCGCCACGCACACCGAGTGCCCCTTGGCCTGGTGGGCGCGTACCAGGGCCCACATGTCGCGGTCGATCTTCGGCGCGATCTCCTCCCGGTAGACGCGCTCGCTCAGCATGCCCAGTTCGTCCTCGGTGCGTCCGTGCCAGCACGCAGCCGCCGCAGCTGCCAACCGGGCCGCAGCGCAGGTCTCGACCCCGGACCGGGCCCGCCACAGGTCGGCGGCGATACGGTGCGGCGGCGCCGAGGTGAGGGCGTGCCAGGCTTCGGCGGGCCATTCCGCGTGGCGCAGACGGTTGACGCAGAACGCCATGGAGGAGTGGCCGCGGATCAGAGTGCCGTCGAAGTCGAAGTAGGCTCCGGTCGCCGGCCCGGGCGGCGAGTTGTCGATGTCGGCCAGCAGTTCACGCATGGCCAGAGCGGGCGTCCCGGTCGTCACGGCCGACCGCCGTCGGGCTGCTCGGGAACCTGGGGCGGCTTCGAGGTCCGGCGGATCAGCGCGAGCGTCACCAGGTCGGCATGGAGTTGTCCGGCCTCGGTGTGCAAGTGCCGGCGCCTGCGCGCCGCTTCGATGCCCGGCTCCAGCAGATCCGAACGGCGGGCGTCCAGGAGCAGGGACTGGTAGAAGCCCGGCGCGTGCGGGGGGACGAGGGACGAGCCTCCGAGGGCGCTGCCCGTGCTGCGGACGCGAGCCAGTATGCGCGGAAGCACGACGTCTGGGTCCACCGCCCGGCTGTCCGGTTCTCGGGCCAGTTCCCGGAAGGCCACGAGTTGACCCGCCGACGCGTCGGACAGGACGTCGGGGGCGATGAGTGTTTCCGCGGGAGCGAGGGGCGTCGGGAACGTCCACGGGCCCTCATCGGTGCCGTCCACGGGTGTGGCGAGCCGCTTCAGCTCGACCACCCCGGTCGCCAGCAGGCTCGGCTCGACGCCCAGTCCGGTACCGCGTGCGGCCGCCGTCAGGACGCTGCGCAATTCCTGCACGGCTGTGTCCCAGGCGTCCGACGGTGTCACGCGGGCGGCCCGGAGGGCGGCGACCTCGGCCGCCGCCCGCGGCCACAGCCAGTGGATGCCCTGGTTGCGGTACAGAGTGGCCACCGCGCGGTGCTCGCGGACGTGAGCGCGGAGCACCGGGGGCAGCCCTCGCCAGTTCTCCGTTTCCTCTCTGTTCTCTGCACAGGATGCGCCGGTTCCCATCAGCGAGACCGCTCCGACGTCCCGCAGACACAGGAGGGCCCTGCGTACTCCCTGTTCGGTGCGCAGGTCCTCGGTGCCGAGAGTCGGTGCACCCGACCGTTCCAGGCTGTCCAGGAGGGGTTGCGCCCGCTGGTGCACCTGTGCCGTCGTGGGCCAGTGCCCCGCCGCCGACACGGCGAGAGCGACCACGGTCTGCCCGCTGACGGGAGTGACCCGGCAGTGCGCACGGCTCACCTCGCGCGCCATGATGCGGGCGGCCGTCGGCCCGGAATGGGACCCTCTTCCGTGCTTGACGAAGTCGTCGACCGACAGCGGGGCCGAGAACCGCACGTGCACCACGCCCCGGGTGCGCCGCTGTGCCCGCAGATAGCCCAGGAACCAGCGCCAGGACTCGGGCTGTTTGGCGTGGCCGCTTCCCTCCCTCGCGAGGGCGGTCGCGTCCGGCAGGGAGGAGAAGGACAGGGCGACAGGAACGAGCCGGACCTTGCTCCCCGGCATGTCGCGGACCGCGGCCAGGGTGTGCTCCAGCAGCCCGTGCCGGGGAGGACCCGGCAGCCCCGTCCGCGATCTGCCGCCCTCCTGGTACCACTCCAGGGTCTCGCCCCTGTCGATGAGGTGCCGCAGATACAGCCGGAGCGCGCTGCGGTAGTCCTCGTCGCCGGGGGAGGAGCGGCGCAGGAACACCACGCCGGCGCGCGCGGCGAGCGAGGCGATGAGGGGAAGCCGCAGGTTGTCACCCGCGAACCAGAGGGGCCGGGGCCTGCCGATGTCGCGCAGAGCCAGCGACACGAAGAGCGGATCGGTGTACGCGCGGTGCTGCGGGAGGAAGATCAGACAGGTGTCCGTCGTCGCCGGCCCCAGCAGCATCCGCCGGTCCTCCTCAAGGATGTTCACCTTCCAGGAGGGGATGAGCGCACGGCACATGACGCGTGTGAAGAGGCCGGTCCAGGGTGTCCCGCGAACGGCGACCATCTCGCGCAGACACCGGCGCACGCGACGGCGTGCCATCGCGGCGTCGACGCCGGTGCGCTGTGCCAATGCGAGGATCTCGCGGGGTGCGTGAGGATGACGCAGAACGGTGGCTACCTCGGTCGAGCGGCGGCGTCGGAACATGTGCTGCTTCTCCTGTCTGCCGGGTGAGGTCGTGAGACCCCTCCGGCGTGCGGTCAGGGGGGTGTGGCCGGTGCGCGTCACACCGGTTCCGTGACGGTTCGGCGATGTACGTGCCGGCACCTCTCGCGAGCGGTTCGCGCTGCCGACGAGAAGCGCTTGCGGACGTCGCGCGCCCATGCCGTGTCGGAGACGGGCGTGTCGGCGGTGAGCAGGGTCTCGAAGGTTCCGCGCGGCCTCGGCAGCCCTCGGACCAGCGCCAGCAGCAGTGCGTCGTCCGGATCCATGCCGGTGTACGCCGGATGTCGGGTGGCGCGGGCCCGGGCGTCGTCCAGCGCGGCGGAAACGACGAGGGCCGGAGGCGGGGGGACGAGGGCGAGCGCCGACAGTGCGGCTGCCAGACCCGTCCGGAGGTCCTGGACCGTACCGGCGGGACAGGCCGCGGCCACGTGATGCGTGGCGGTCACCCGCAGGGCGCCCACGGCGACGTGTTCCTCCACCCCGTCGGCGGAGTGCACGGGCCGGAAGTGCACGGGGTGCACGGGGACGCCGGCGCGGACGGCAGCGGTGAGCACTGCTTCGCACTCGTCATGGCCGGTCCGTCCCAGGCCTGCGGGGAGCACGAGGTCGCCGCCGTGCGCGAGGTGGGTCAGCGCCCGCCGTTCCAGGGGGGCCGTGTGGGACGTGCAAGGACAACGGCGGAGATCGGTGCGGGTGCCCGGGCCGTCGAAGAGCAGACGCAGCAGCCCGCGAGTGGTGCGGGAAGGAGCGGGGAGGAGCGTCTGCTGTCCGCGCAGGGCGGAGTTGGCCGCCGCCAGGACCAACGCCGCGGGTTCGTGGTCCGGTCCGCAGGCGTAGATACGGCCGGGCGCCGGGGGCCCGTGCGGAGGCCGCGGTACCCGGGCCGCCTCGTCCGAGAGGCAGATGCCGCCGAGGAAGCCGTGGATCAGGGCCGAGAGGAGGTCCAGGGCCGGCCAGTCCGGGCCGTTCTGCGCCGCCCACCAGGTGGTCGGTCGCGCCAGGTCGAGGCTGGGGGGCGCCGCGTCTCGCACGCGTACCTCTGCGCCGTGCCGCCGTACGGAGAGGTGGTGGGTGGTCAGGGGCAGGTTCGGAGCCTGGGCCTGGGCGCGGGCGGCGCTGTGCACCAGCCGGGGATGGATTCCGCTGCGGCGTGCGACATGTTCGCGTACGGCGATGGCGAAGGGCAGTTCCCCGTCGTCGGTGTCGTCCGCCAGGCCGAAGGCGTGCGTCAGCGTACGGGGAAACCAGTTGAGGGCCCGCAGGTCGTCCTCGGCCAGCACGGTGTGGGTGCCGCGCACCTCGCTGATGCCCTCGCCGGGCAGGTTGGCGTCCCCGCGCAGGAAGGACAGCCGGTCCTCGGGGGCGTGCGGGGCCAGCCTTCCCAGGCCCATCATCCGTAGCTCCAGTCGCATGGTGACCAGCGGCTTCCGGCCTTGGCAGAGCCAGAAGTCGAGCAGCGGACGCAGCGGGTCGTCGTCGACGAGCCCGGCGTACCGGGCCTCGGTGCGCAGGGGGCCGTGCGACGGGACGGGCGCGTGACGGCGCAGGTGGTGGAAGTGTCGGGGGTAGCCGACGTGACCGGGCGGGATCCGGGGGTCCCACAGTTCCAGCTTCTGGAAGGGGACGACGTGGAGCGCACCGTCCAGGAGGCCGGGATGCAGGGTTCGCGCAGGCACCTCGCACCGGCGGGTGTCGAGCACACCGCTGCTTCCCGTGTCGCCCCACCGCAGTCCGACCAGGGAGCGGAACGCGGGACCGTGGAAGAGGTGCCCTTCCGTGTAGGGGGAGCCGAGCACCGGTCGGCTGCCGGACAGGTGGGGCGGCGCTGCGGGAGGGGAAGGCGGTTCGTGCCGGATCCCGGCCCGGGCGACCCGCTCGTACCGGGAGAGCGCGGGGCGCCCCGCGTCACGCCACACCAGTAGTTCCGCTGTCGTGCCGTCCTGGCGGGCCCGCACCTCCGTCATCAGGTGGACCGGACCGTCGAGCACCACCCAGCGTTCGAGCGCCAGGGATTCAACGGAGTGACAGGTGCGACCGGTGTGCCTCTCGGCCGCCGAGGCCAGCATGTCGGCGATCACAGTGGCGGGCAGGGCGGGGTCGGCACAGGTGGGACGGTGGTCGCCCAGCCAGGTGTCGACGGCCGGGTCGAGTGTCCGGGCGCTGAAGTGGCGGGGCAGCGCCTGGGGGTCGGTGTCCGTCACGCGCAGGGCGATGTTGTCCACACGGTAGGCCCACACGCCGTCCACGCCGAGCCAGCCGTTGGCGACGGCGTACCGTCCCCCGGCGGTCTCACCGGTTTCGGTGATGTCCAGCCGGAAGACGACGCGACGCGACGCGGGAGTCACCTGCCCGCGGTACTTCCAGGTCAGCGGTTTGCCCATGTCCGCCGCCTCGAAGCGCGGGGCGCGCATCCCGGCACCGAAATCCTTGTCGATCAGCAGGACGCGGAGCAGCTGGTACAGGCCTTCCACTCCGAGTGAGCCCGGTTGCACAGGGTCCTGGAAGAAGTGCGCCCTGAAGTACCAGTCGTCGGCCCTGACGTCCTTCTCACCACGGATACTGCCCAGCCCGGCTGCGCCGCCCGCCGTGTCGCGGTGGGTGACTCGCTGGGGCATGACCAGGCGGCTGTGCCCGATCGTCAGGGGGCCTCCGCAGTACTGCTCGGGGCGGGTGGTGAGGTCAACGGGGGCCGGCACGGAACGTGCTTCCGCGGGCTGTGACTCCGCGCCGTCCAGGGCGGGGGGAGCGGGCAGACCACCCGCCGACTCGAAGGCGCCGGGCGGGAAGAAACCGAAACTGGTGGTGCAGTTGAGCACCGGCACCCCGTCGGCGAGGCACTCGACGGTGAAGAAGGTGAGCACCATCTCATCGGCCACGGTGCGGCCGGTGAGCTCGACCCGTGTGCGCAGTGTCCGTGTGCCTTCGGGCACGGCTTCGAGAAGGGTGGTGGCGCCGTCCAGGTTGCGGAAGTACAGACCGTGACCGTTGTCGGGGGCACAGCCCGTGAACTGGGCCAGCCAGCCGCAGGGTTGCAGAGCGGCCTCCATGAGGATCGCGGTGGGGAGTGCCGCGCCGCTCTCCTTTCCGTACCAGGCGTCGGCGCGCACATCGAATTCGGCCTCCGCCCAACTGCCCTCGACCGGTCGCGCGGCCTGCGCCCCCAGCGCGACGACGCGGTCCATGCACAGATAGGGCGGCCCGGGGAGGCGGGGGATCCTGCGTCCGTCGTCCTCTCCGACGAAGGCCGGCCCCAGGTACTGACGTGGCGATCCCCAGACCAGTCCCAGCATGTACTCGCGGTCCAGGGGCGTGCCGTCCAGTACGTACGCCGCCCCTTCCGGCTCCACCCGGGCGAGCTCGTTCGGGTCGACCGGCATGGCAGGACACTGCGCGGAAGGCAGGGCGCGCGCCTGGCCGCGCCAGTGGTCGAGAGGCGTGTCGGAAACCAGCCGCAGTGCCAGGCCGGCCGCGTGGAAGGACGCCTTTCCGTCGACGCTGCACAGCAGGTCCGCGCGCAGTACTGGTTCCGGCCCCTCGTCGAAGTCGGTGACGAACAGCTCGTAGACCAGGAGCGAGTTGGCGGGCACCGCCTGGCCCCGGCATCGCATCCGCGCGGTCTCTTCCTGGACGGGCTCGAAGCGCCAGCCGTCCCGCGACATCGTCAGGCCGAGGGCCGCCAGATGGAAGGCCATGGCCTGGTAGCCGCCCTCCAGCATCAGGGTGCCCGGCATGCACGGGTCTTCGTGGAAGTGCCCGTCGAAGAACCAGTCGGCCTCTGTCAGGTCCAGTTCCGCGCGCAGGTAGCCGGCCCCGGTGGGCCCGCCGCGCGGGGCGAAGTCCGTTACCTCGCCGAGCAGTTGCAGACCGCCTCCGCTGATGCGCGGAGTCCGCAGGTGGGTACGCGTGATGTCCCATTCGGAGCCGAAGCAGTCGGCGGGGCTGCCCTGGGCGAAGGCCCGCACCTGCTTCGCCGTGAAGCTCCGTGCCGCGTCCCCGGTCGGCGGCAGCGGACCTGTCCGTGCGGCGCGGGGCAGCTCCGACGGCTGCCACAGCACCCCCGTCGACTGCTCCAGTTCCGCGTCGGTGAAGTAGCCCGCCTGCCCGTTGCGCACGCTGATGCGCAATTCGCCGTCCACCCAGCAGTCGTAGTGGAAGAAGAAGAGGCGAACGCCCGCGTGCTCCGCGTGCCCGGTGATCTCGATGCGGTACGTGAGGGTTTCGCCGGGCCGGGGCAGCGGCCCGTGGAAGCTGAGGTCGCAGCCGAGCAGACGGTAGACGCGGCCGTCGTCCGGGCCCAGGTCGGCGCCGAGCCAGCTGATCAGCAGAAGGTCCGCCTGACCCGCTTCGACCATCAGTGCCGGAGACATCCGCCCGGCGGGGTCCAGGTACCACGAGTCGTGGGTGACATCCGTCTGCGTCCAGATCACCCCTGTGCCCATGGACGCGGGCTCCGCCTCGATGGAGGTGACGCGGTCGACCAGCAGCATGGGTGGCGCGGGCAGCCTGGTCTGCCGACGCCGCCCGTCCTGAGCACGGAAACGCGGCCCGAACAGGTGGGACACCGGCTTCTCGGAGAGGTATTCGAGCTGGGCACGGTCGAACAGGACGGTCGGCGGGCGGTCTGGTGCGGCCGAGGTGGCGTCCGGTGCAGCGGAGTGCGTTGCCTGCGGTACCGGGGCCGCGGGAGCGACGGTCGGCACGGTCCCGGCCGCGGCAGCAGGTCCGGCCGTGGCCGAGGCGGGACGGAGGACGGCCTCCCGGGGGCGGGGGGCGGATGAGGCGTGGGCGTGGCTCTGTTCCGGGCCGGGGTCCTCCCTCCGTTCCCGTACCTGGGAACGCGTCTCTCGCGACGACTCCCGTTCCCGCACCTGGGAACGCGTCGTCCGTGACGAGACGAGGATGGTCCTGGCCGCCGCGGCGAGATGCGTGGGCGGCGGGGAGAGCTGTTGTGTCAGAGCTTCGTGGTCGACCTCGACGCCGGCCGCGACCAACTGCGCAGCGACATCGAAGACCTGTGGGACGGCGTTCTCGGGGGAGGAGTCCATCGCCACCGCCAGGTGCTCCTTGCCGCGCAGCGTCTCGCCGATCCAGTTCGTACAGACCTGCTTGGGGCCGTGCTCCACGAAGACACGCGCTCCGCGCGCGTAGGCGCCGAGCACGGAGCCGGCGAACTCCACGGTGCCGGTGGCCTGTGCGGTCAGCGCGTCGGCGAGGGAGTCCGCGGTCGGGATCTGGGGAGTGTCCGTGGCGCATGCGTAGAAGGAGACGCCGGGCAACGGGCTGAGCGGCCGGTGGTGGAAGGTCCGCCACTCGGCGGCGACCTCCTTCACCTCGGGGGCGTGCGCGACGATGTCGTACTCCAGCCGGAAGGCGTACGGGGGCCGCAGCCGTTCGAGCACCCGGTCGCAGCCCGCCTCCTCACCACCGATGGTGCAGCTCTGCGGGCTGTTGACCGCGGTGAGATGAACGGCCTTCTCGCCTGCCAGCGCCTCTTCGACCTGCTCGCGGGGGGCGCCCACCACGTGGGTGGCCCAGCGCTCACCGGCGATCCCTTTCCTTCCCCACTGGGTGCGTACCGCGCTGCAAGGACCGGTGAGGGCACCCGCGAACAGGGGGTCCGCGACGGAATCGGCGATCAGCGGGCCCAGTTGCTGCCAGTACCCGAGCGAGATCAGCGCGCTGGTGGCCCCTGAGGAGTAGCCGATGACACTCTGCGGGCGAAGACCCAGGGTGTCCCGGGTGAGGGAGGTGTGGACCACGCTCAGGGTGGTCGCTGCCCAGATCCGTTGCATGGCGGACAGTTCCGCCGTGTCGACCCGGTCGAACGGCCACTGCACCAAAGACCCCAGCGGCCGGCCGCAGCGCTGCGCGAGCAGATGCAGGGAGTGGGGCATGGCCAGCATCAGCGAGCGGCCCATCTCGGGGTACGAAGCCGCGCCTCCGGTGTAGACGAACGCGACCGAGCCCTCCAACGGCCTTTCCCGGTAGTGCACTCCCACCGGGCGCACGCCGCCCTCGCGCAGCCAGCGGGACGCCGCCCCCACGCGCTCGCGCAGTTGGTCCTCCCCGTGGGCCTGGACGACGAGACGCGCGGGGCCGTCCCCGCCCTCGTGGTAGGCGGAGGCGTTGTCCGCGAGCGAGGCCGGCCCGGACCCGCGGTAGACGTGCAGACGAGGAGGTTGCTCGACGAGACAGGCGCGCGGCGGGGACGGCGTGGCCCGCAACCGCAGCCGCTGGGCCTCGGCCGCTTCAGCGGGCCGCACCACGACCTCCGCCGCCCGTTCCCCCAGCCACGGGCAGGCCGGAGCGCCGGGCCGCGGCAGGGTGGCGCGATCGAGGCAGACCACTGCGATCGCGACCGACACCAGGCCGTGCGCGCAGTCCGCGTGACCGACGAGCTCGGACACGTTCAGGCCGGTGCGCCCGGAACCCTGCTGTGCGGCGACATCACCCACTGTCAACGGGGACGGGGAGGCTGCCGAAGGAGTGTCGGAGAGCAGGGCGAGTACGTGGTCCCCGTCCCGCGCGGCGTGGTCGGCGCGCTTCAGGACGAGTACGACGGCCGCGTCGACGGGGCGCGCCGGTCGGCCCTGTGCTGCGAGGACATCGCGGTGGACCGGCTCGTCGGGGATTGCCACAGCCCCGACGACCGCCGCGTCGCTCTCGCCCGTACGGATGGAACGCGCGGCCAGACGCAGTGCCGTCAGACCCGATGCCTCCCGGTCGGACATCGCGAAACCGCACCCGGTGAGGTCCAGTGAGACGTTGATCTGATTCGCGAGCGTAGCCGCGGAATGCCGCAGCACGGCATTGGCGGTCAGCGGGTCCGGCGTCGGGGCGTCTGCCTTTGCGGCGTCGGTGGCGGTGTCGGCGGTCGCGCTGCTGTCAACGACGGAGTCGTCTCCGTAGAGCGTGTTCCAGCGTTGCCGAAAACTCGCGGTTTCCGGTGCAGCCTCCGCACCCACGAGGACGAATGTGCGCTCGCGGGGCAGTCGCAGACCGGCTGTCGCCTCCTGACAGGCGCCCATCAGCAGTGCCTGATGGGGGAGGGCCCCGGTGTAGTCGGCCGGCGGGAAGTGGAGTTCCTGGGGGGAGAGTTCGACCTGTTCGGCGAGGGTGGTGCGCTGTTGGTCGCCGGTGGCGAGTCGGCGTACCAGGTCCTCGACGGACCGGCCGCCCGCCAGACGGGCGCCCAGGCCCACCACCGCGATCCCGAACTCCTGCGGGCGGCCACCGGTCGTCGGCTTCTCATGGGTCACGTGCGAGCGTGTGGGGGAGGGGTTCGGGGTGCGGCCGGTGGGGTGTTCAGGGTCGGTGTGCATGGCATCGCCCGGCTCTGTGGGCATGGAGGGTCCTGTCTGCTGGGGCAAGCGCGGGTGGTCGGTCGCGTCGGGGACCGTGCGGTGCGCCGTACTCGGAGGGCGGGTCCGCGCTGGGATTCCGGTGGGAGTCGCGGGCGGGTGGGCGGGCGGGCCTTCGAGGACGAGGTGTGCGTTGTTGCCGCCGAATCCGAAGGCGCTCAGCCCCGCGAACCGCGGCCCTTTCCATGGTTCGGGCGAGGTCGGCAAGCGAAAGGGACTGTTGCGCAGAGCCCGGGACGGTGTCCGCACCCCGCACACCGGCGGGATGACGCCCTCCTCCAGCGCAGCGGCCAGTTTGAGCAGTCCGACCAGGCCCGCAGCTGTCAGAGTGTGGCCGAAGTTGGCTTTCGCCGCCCCGATGGGGAGGCCGGTGGCGCCGGCGAACACGCGGGCCGTGCTGTGGATTTCCGTGCTGTCCCCCAGCGGGGTGCCCGTGGCGTGGAACTCCAGGAGCCCGACGTCCTCGGGAACCAGCTCCGCGCGCTGATAGGCCTGGCGCATGACGAAGGCCTGGACATCTTCGTTGGGTGCGACGAAACTGCCACGACGGCCGTTGTTCGCCCACCCGATACCCCGGACGATGCCGAGTACGGGAAGGTTGCCGGCGAGGGCGTCCGCCAATCGCACCAGAGTGACGAAGGCGGCCCCTTCGGCGGGAACCAGACCGTCCGCCGCCTGGTCGAGCGGGCGGCTCTGTCCCTGCACGCTGAGCGCGGAGAGCGCGGTGAAGCCCATGTGGATGAAAAGGCTGTCCGCGCCGCTCGCGCCACCCGCGACCATGACGTCCGCCTCGTCGTCCTGCAACCGGTCGCAGGCGATCTTGAGGGCATACAGCGAGGAGGCACACGCGGCATCGAGCGTGAGGGCTCCCGCGCCGAGCCCGAACAACCGTGCCGTCTGCACGGCCGGCTGGCCGAAACAGAAGGCATTGCGAGGATCGACGACGGGCACGCCGTGGGTGCGCACGAAGGTCTGTCCTGTTCGCTGCCGGTCCATGACCAACTGGGCGAATTCGAGGGTCGGATAGGAGAGGTTTCCCATGACAAGCCCGCTTCGGGGGCTGTCCCTCGCTCCTGGGACGGCGCGCAGCGCCTCACCGACGGCATGCGCGGTCCACCGGAACAGCGGAGAGAAACGGGACGCCTCGTCGTTGCTCCACCCGAGTTCGCCGGGGCGGAAGACCTCCTCGAAGTCCCGGACGTAACCGCCCGCGTGGTTGCAGACGCGGTCCTGGGACGGCCGGACCGGGGAGAGCAGCACATCGGGGTCCAGGCCCCAGTGTCCTGGCGGGAGTGGGGAGATCTCGGAAGCGCCGGAGACCACCGTCCTCCACAGTGCGCCGGGATCCAGCGCGCCGGGCAGGACACAGCCGCGACCTACGATGGCGATCGGTGAAAAGCGCATGAAAAGCCTCGTTCGTCGAGCGGAGTCGGGGAAGCCGGTGAAGCTGTAGCGGGACGTCGTCAGAGCCGTACTGACGGGGAACCCGTGGCGCCCTTTTCGCCGTGTCGCAGGGCGGCAGGAGTGCGTGACCTGCCGCGCGCACTTTCAGCCCCGGCCCGCGCTCACCGCGGCCGGACGATGAGCTGGATTCCGCTCAGGGCCGCCCGCAGTCCGCCGTCGGCGTCGACCAGGACGGCGTCGCAGATGGCGCGTATCCGATCGGCCCGGCGGGCGGTCACGCGACAGGTGACCGGGCCGGGCGCCGGGCCCGGACGGTGCATCTCGTAGCGGTCCACAGCCATGGGCAGGTTGGGTTGGCCCGTGACCTCCTCGCCCCACACCACGGCCAGCTGCACTGCGCCGTCCACCAGCGCGGGATCGGTCCGCCACGGCGCTGCGGCGTCCCAGCCCATCTCCCGCAGCCCGTGCACAATGCCCTCTGCTCCGGTCGGGTCGCAGTGCACGACCTCTTGCAGTACCTGGTGCATGGGCCCGTGGAAGCGGCTCGTGCCGTCGTACCGGAAGCGCCGGTTCGTGGGCGTGGGTCCCACCGGGGGCGGGGGCGCCTCCCGCGGAGCCGCCCGTGGCACAGAGGCGCGGACCGAACCCACCGCGCTGAACTGGGGGTGACTGTCGGGCCGTCCGAGCCGCAGCGCGATCGTCCCGTCCGGGCCAGGCGAGCGCTGGACACTGAGCCACTCGGCGCCGGGGTAGTGGTCGAGCGCGAGTTTGCTCTGCACCTTGATGTCGCTGAGAACGAAGGGGCCGCCGGCATCTCCGGGCGGAACCACCGCGCGTGCCATCCACTCGACGGCGGTGGCCACCGAAACGATGACCCGGCCCATGATGGAGTGATCCGCCAACTCGGGCTGCAGAGTGCCATGAGTCAGCAGGGTGGCGGTCAACTCCCCCTGGTCCGGCCCGGAATCGTGTGCGGGCGCCTTCTCGCCCCAGCACCGCACCTGCTGTTCGTCGGGGACCAGCACCACGTGCGCGGGACCCGACCCGGCGGCCAGTTCGGCCGCGAACGCACGCGCCCCCTCCTGCACGGGGATCAGCGCCACTCCCTGCTCGGTGAAGTGCTCCTGCAGCCGAGGCCCCACCATGCCGCCGCGCCAGGCCCCCCAGGCCATGGACACCACATGGGCGTCGGGGTGTTCCCTGGCGAGGTGGGGGGCCAGATGGTCCATGACCGCGTTGGCCATCGCGTAGTCGCTCTGCCCGGTGTTGCCCACCACGGCGCTGACCGACGAGAAGAGGCATACGGTCCTGAGCGGATCGTTGGCGGTGGCGTCGAGGAGGTTGCGCAGTCCGGCCACTTTGGTGGTGAAGACCTGATCGAACTGTTCGGGAGTCTTCTCCGCCACCGTCTTGTCCGCGATCACTCCGGCGGCGTGGACGAGACCTGTCACCGGCCCCCATTCGCCCCTGGCCTCGCGCAGACACACCCGTACCGCGTCCAAGTCGCGCACGTCCACCGTCCGGTACCGCACGGTCGCGCCGGCGCGTTCCAGCCGCTGCAGCGTGGCGCGGATCTCCCGCGAGGCGAGCAGGCGCGCGGCCGCGGCCCGAACCTGCGGCAGCGGCCTGGACGTCCCCGCGGCCTTGTCGTACTCCAGCAGGGCCCTGATGAGCGAAGGCTCGTCATCCAGTGCGGCGAGTCGGGAGTTCTCGGACACCAGACCGGTACGGCCCAGGAGCAGCAACCGGGGCGAACGCCCCGCCGCCAGTGCGGCGAGGCAGTCCGCGGTGATGCCCCGTGCCCCGCCCGTCACCACCAGGAAGGAACGGGAGTCGACGGACGTTGCGGAGTCCACCGGGACGGGCGGAGCCGGAACGAATTCCCTCGTGTACCTCTCGCCGTCGGCGGCGAGTGCCACCTCCGTCTCGGTGCCGCCGAGGAGGAGTTCCTGACAGAGCGCCTGGCCCACTTCGGTGAGCGGGCGCCCGGCACACTGCAGGTCGACCGCCTTTACCGTGATGTCCGGCCATTCCCGGTCGGCGGTCCTGGCGAGGGCCGCCGCACCGTTCAACCAGGCGCCCTCGCCCTGACGGCCCGAGAGTCCGAAGTCACCGCCGCCGTCGTGGACCAGCACCACGGAGTCGACCGCCGCCGGACTGCGGGTGAGCAGCCCCAGTTGCCGCAGCAGCTCACCGTGCAGCTCGGGAGAGGCCTCGGCGGGCTGCCGCGGACCACGCAGAGCATGGAGCAGAATCAGACAGCCGGTGTCCCGGGGCACCTCGTCGAACGGCAGGCCGGCGCACATCGTCTCGGCCCGCACACCGCGGGCGACGAGGGCGGCGACGACCTCCGCGGCGATCCCGCGTCCGTCGTCGGTGACGAGCACCCGACGCGACAGACCCGGCAGAGCGAAACCGGGCGACTGCCGGGGACGGGCCGCGAGAACCAGTCGCGTCAACGCGTGCGGGGCGGCGCGCCCCCCGTCGTCGGTCACGAATCCTGCCCGTTCGCAGCCCCGGCGAGCTCACCGAGCCGCTGGGCGACGTCGGCGATGGTACGCAGCCGGGCCATCTCGGCCCCGTTGGCGTCGTCCAGCCCGGGAACCTGGTCACGGACGACCGCGAGGATCTGTACACGCTTGATGGAGTCGATGCCCAGTTCCTCCTCCAGGGACATGTCCGGACTGAGTGCTTCTTCGGGGTAGCCCGTGACATCGGCGATCACCGACAGGAGCAGCGGAGTGAAATCCGTGCCACCGCTCGCTCGTCCGGACGGGGTGGATGCTTCGGACACTGCGGGGGACTCGGGGACGGCGCGCGCCACGGGATTGGTGAAGGCGGACCCGGGAGGCGGTGTCATGGATTGTTCGCCGGATCCGGCGGAGGCGGTCGCGGGCTCGGGCAGCGGCTGCCCCACCGACGGGGAATCCGCAGCTGAAGCGGTACGGGTGGCATCCGGAGTGTCCGCCGGGGAACCGCGGCCCGGGGAAACCGGGGCAGAGGCCGTGCTCCTGGCAGAGGCCTCCGCCAGGAGGGTGTGCAACCGGTCCAGGGCGGTCAGAGAAGTCCGGTGGTGTTCCTGGAGCTGCGTGAGGGGGCCGATCAGGCTGCGCAGTACGGCAGACAAGTCCTCGTGGCCCTCGGGAGCGGCACCCGGGGCGTCGTTGCCGTGGGCGAAGGAGGAGGCGCTGCGGTGCGAAAGGGAGGTCATGAGTGCTCCGTGAGGTGTGGTGCGTGGGGCGTGGGCTGATGGGCTCGGTACCGGTGTGCGTCAGGGCGGCATGGCTGTTCCCCTTCTGTCGGGCCTGTCGGGCCTGTCGGGCCTGTCGGGCCTTGTCGGGTCGGCGCGAGGACGGGCGGGCGAGGATCAGACCACGGACGTGCGCGAGTCCCCGGCCGCAGCCGCGTGCCGGCGTGCGGGATGTGCCGTCCGGTGGGCGTCGGCGGCGTCGGGCGGGTAGGGCCGCCCGTAATTGCTGCCGCGGATGGGTACGGTCATGGCGTGCCTGCCGGGCTTCTTGGGCGGCGCGTCGGTGGCCGCGAACGGAGCCCACAGCGGCGCGAAGTCGAGAGGCCGGGCGCGGTGCACGGTGAGGCGCGCCAGGGTGTCCTGGAGACCGGCGAAAGCATCGGTTCCCCGGTGGTCGACCGCGACGGCGAGGTGCGAACGGTCGCCGAGGTTGCGGGAAACGAGACGGGTGAGCGTGCTGCCCGCCCCGAGTTCGACGAAGTCGTGCACCCCGCTGCGCCGCATGGCGTCCACCTGCTCCGCGAAGCGCACCGGCGATACCATCTGCGTCCCGAGGAGACGTCGTACGGCGGCCGGTTCCTGCGGATAGGGTTCCGCGGTCACGTTGGACCACACGTCGATGCGGGGCGTACGCAGGGCGGTGACGTCGAGGAACGCGTCGAAGGGCGCGGCGGCCGCGGCGACGGCGGGACTGTGGAACGCGGCACCGGTGGAGAGTTTGGTGGAGGGAACTCCGCACCTGCTGAGAGCGTCCGCCGCGTCCTGGATCGCCGCGTGTTCCCCGGCCAGTACCGTCTGCTCGGGAGCGTTGCGGCCCGCAAGCCAGAGCCCCTCGGGAAGCTGGGGGCCGAGGAGGTCCCGCAGCCGGCCGGCCGAGCATTCGACGGCGAGCATCCCGCCCGGTTGTGCTGCCCCGGCGCCGGCCATGAGTTCGCCGCGTCGCGCGGCCAGCCGGAACAGGGTGGGCGCGTCGTAGACACCGGCGACATGGAGGGCGACGAGTTCACCGAAACTGTGTCCCCCGGCGCAGTCGGGGCGCAGGCCCATGGACGTCAGTACGGACAACTGGGCGAGGCACTGCACGGCGAGCGCGGGCTGGGCGTGTTCGGTTCGCGCCAGCGCCTGGGCCTGCCCACGCCGGGCGGCCCTGTTGAGGGCGGGCGGCGGGAACACCAGCCGGTGCGGGGTGCACCCGAGTTCGCCACCCCAGTCCGCTGCGCGGTCCCAGACCTCGAGTGCCTGTGGACTGTGCAGGGCGAGCGCCGCGCCCATGCCGACGTACTGGCTCCCCTGGCCCGAGAAGAGGAAGGCGAGTTTGCCGGGTACGCCGACCGGGCCCGCGTAGTGCGCCCGGCCGGGGTGCGAGACGCTGCGAGAGGGCTCGTCGCGGAGGTGGTCGGCCAGCGAGCGCAGACGTTCGGTGGCCTGGGCGCGGTCCCCCGCCAGGACGGCCAAGCGGTAGGGCCGGCCGGCGTCGAACGAGAGCTGGGTGGACCGCGCGTCCTCGTCGAGGGGCGCGGTGGAACCGGAGAGCCGCAGGGCTGCGCCGGCCAGTTCCGCGGGTGAGTCGGCGCCGAGCAGCAGCAGCTCGCTCGTCACGTTGCGCAGCAGGGGTGTCCGCCCCGGCCGGTACTCCTCCGCCGTGACGTGGAAGTTGCTGCCGCCGAATCCGAAGCTGGACACCGATGCCCGCCGGGGGTGGCGGCCGTCCCGTACCCAGGGGCGCAGTTCCGTGTTGACATACAGCGGGCTGGTGCGGTCCGCGAGGAGGGGGTTCGGCGCGGACACCTTGATGCTGGGCGGGATCGCCCGCTGGTGCAGTGCGAGCACCGCCTTGAGGAGACCCACCGCGCCGGCCGCGGACTTGGTGTGGCCGAGCTGAGACTTGACGGACCCGACGGCGCACCACGGCCCGTCGGTGGTGTCGCCGGGCCGGTCCTTGTCGAACACGTCGGACAGCGCGGTGAGTTCGGCGGTGTCGCCGGCCTTTGTGCCCGTGCCGTGCGCCTCGACGAGTTCCACGGTGGAGGGACCGTATCCGGCTTGCTGGTAGGCACGTTCCAGGGCGATTCGCTGCCCGCGGGGGACCGGCGCGTAGATGGCGCCGCCTCCTCCGTCGGACGAGGAGCCGATTCCCTTGAGGACGGCGTAGACGGGGTTGCCGTCGCGTTCCGCGTCGGCCAGCCTCCGCAGGGCGAACATGGCGAGCCCTTCGCCGAGCATCGTGCCGTCGGCTTCGTCGGAGAAGGGCCGGCAGTCCCCCGAGGGGGACAGTGCCGGGGTCTTGCTGAAGCACATGTACATGGCGATGCCGTTGAACGTGTCCACCCCGCCGGTGAGTACCGTGTCGCACCTGCCCAGTTGGAGTTCGCTCACCGCCATGGACAGGGCGGCGAGCGATCCGGCGCACGCCGCGTCCACGGTGCAGTTGGGGCCGTTGAGATCGAACCGGTTGGCGATGCGTCCCGCGACGACGTTGCTCAGCAGGCCGGGAAAGGTCGCTTCCTGCCACGGGGTGTAATGGTCGGCGATGGCGTCGCAGAGCCGGTCGGCCTGCTCGTCGTCGATTCCGCGCTCACGCATCGCTTTGCGCCAGACGGGCCGTTGCAGCCGGTAGCCCATCTCGGTGAGCTGTTCCAGGCCAGAAGCCCCCAGGATGACCCCGGTGCGCGTCTTGTCGAGCGAGGACAGGTCGTTTCCGAAGGCGTCGGACAGTGCCAGTTCGGCGGTCATCAACGCCAGGAGCTGTGTGGTGTCGGTCGCCGGGATCATCTTCGGCGGGATTCCGTACGCCAAGGGGTTGAAGTCCACGGGGTCCAAGAAGGCTCCCCGGGTGGCATAGGTGCGGTCGGGGGCGCTGGGATCCGAGTCGTAGTAGTCGTCGACGAGCCAATGGGACGCGGGAACCTCCTGCATGAGGTCGCGGCCCGAGGAGACGGTGCGCCAGAAGCCGGTCGCCGACTGTGAGCCGGGGACCAGTGCGCTGACGCCTACGACGGCGATGTCCAAGGGGGAGGCGGGTGAGGGGGGAACCTGCGCGGGGGCAGCGGGGACTGACGGGGCGGCCATAGGGGCTCCGTAGGGGGTGAAGGGCCCTGAGGGGCCGGATTGTCACGTGCCGGTGGGGGCGACGCCTGGTACGGGATGGGGCGCGCCTCGGGTGTGGGACGGCGTCCGGCGCACCCGCGGGCGGAGCCGGCACGGTGCTCCGGAGCGGCGCGGGGAGGCGCGGGAGTGCCGGCGGCGCTGGGCGGACGACTGGCCGCTCTGGCTGGGCGTCGGGGGTTCTCACGCGCCGGGACGAAGTGAGAGGGCGCTCCCGATGCCGCTGGCTGGGCGCCCGGAAGGCGCCGGCGGGCATCAGGGCCGGGAGGACGGGGCGCCGGCTGTGGGCTTCGCGGCGCTTGTCTGCCCGTCCGGTGGTCGGGTCCTTCGGGTCGGTCGGCCGGTCTCTCGCCCGGTCAGATATCGGTGCGACGTCTGTCGCTCCGGTGTCGCTTCGGTTATGCCGCCTGGCGCAGGGGCCGCGGCCGGAACGTCCATCCGCGGGACGGCAACTGAACACCGTGACAACGCAGTTGCTGGGCGCGGGCGAGGCAGGCGGCCCCTTCCAGCAGATTGAGTCCCACCTGGACCACGGAACGTTGCTGGGGGTCTTCGAGGAAACTCCCCGCGACCCAGTGATTGAACGCGCCCAGGGCGGGACCGCACCACAGTTGGTAGTCCACTGCCCGGCCCTGCTCGCCGCGGATGGCCCAGTGACTCGACTGGCCCAGGTACCAGCGGAACAGCAAGGCCATGCGGTGTTTGGGGTCGGAGGCGGCCCGCTCGATCTCGCCCCGGTCGCGGAAGGACCAGAATTTCTCGGTCTCTGCCCAGATCTTCGCGAGGGGAGCCCGGAAGACGTCGCGTTCGAGCCGGTCACGTGTCTTCTCGTCGAGCTGGTCCAGGCTGTCGTACCGCTCGTAGAGCCGGTGGAGCAGTCGCGCCCGCTGGGCGAACATCGTCCCCTTGCCGAGGACTTGTACCTTGACCCCCAGCTCGAACATGTCCGCGGCCGGTGCCATGACCATGTCGGGGAGGTCCGCGGCGGCCAGCAGCGTGCGGGCCTGGTCGGAGATGCCGGACTCGCACGTCGTTTGATTGACGGAGCCGGTGACCGCATAGGCCGCGCCGGCGGCGAAGGCAGCAGCAAGGGCCTGCGGCGTGCCGAGTCCACCGGCCGCTCCCACGCGCACGGTGTACCCGTGGACGCGGGCGACGCTGTCGCGAAGCGCCAGCAGCCTGGGCAGCAGCGCGGTGAGGGGCCGGTTGTCGGTATGTCCCCCGCTGTCGGCTTCCGCGGTGATGTCCTCGGCCACCGGGATCCGTGCGGCGAGACGCGCCTCCTCCTTGTTCAGCAGCCCCTCGCCCACCAGCTGTTCCAGCAGGGCGGCCGGCGCGGGCGTCATGAAGGCCTTGGCGGTCTCAGGACGCGAGACCTTGGCCAGGACGCGTACGGGCCGGTGTACCGAACCGTCGGGGCGCTCACTGATTCCGGAGAGTGCCAGGCGCAGCACTGACGGGGTGAGCTCCATGAAGGCGGACACCGACACGCTTGGCACGCGCTCCTTCAACAGCAGTTCCACGACGGCACGTTCCACGGCGGGTTCGGTCGGGCTGTGGATGAGATTGACCGCCCACCCGGGACCTGGCCCGAGCTCCCGCCGGATGCGCCCCAGCGCTTCCTCCACCTGCTGCGCGGTCAGTCCCGCGGCACCGAACACGCCGAGAAATCCGCCCCGCGCCGCCGCGACGACCATGTCCGTCGTGGCGATGCCGTTCGCCATCTCACCGACCACGTAGGGGAATCGGACTCCGTGCCGGTCGGCGAACCCGGGGTCGCCCAGCCACTCGGGAAAAATTCCGGGCAGAATTCCTTCCACGCTCCATTCGCTGGTGTCGAGGGCTTCCAGCGAGTCGCTGTCGGGAAGAAAAGCCTGACGCCTTCCGTCCTTTCGGTGGCCCAGTACCCACACATCCGAACGCGGGGACTCGACTGCGCGAACCGCCAGCTCTGCGGCCTCGGAAGCCTTCTTTGTGTCCTGCAGTGAGAGAGACGCAGTCGGAGAGGCGTCGACCGGCACTTCCATTTCTTCTCCTTTCTCTCGGCTCTTCAGTTCTTCCTGGAAATCAGTGGTGTCAGTCGAGTACTTAGGTACTTGTGCCTGCATCGAAAGTCCTGGAATGTCGTGTGCTACGAGCACTCGTTGGGGGTTTGTCCACCCCGGTGGGTCCAGTAGTAGGCGGCTTCCGTTCTGCTCTGCACCCCGATCTTGCGGAATACGGTGGACATGTAATTCTTGACCGTTTGCTCGGACAACGTCAGTGCGCGTGCGATCTGCCGGTTGGAGAACCCGCGGCTGGTGAGCTGGAGCACGCGGATCTCCTGCGGACTGAGCGCGGACTCCGGGGTTTCGGAGGCGACCGGTGAGGGGTCTCGCCGGTTGTCCGGCGCGGTGGCCGGCGCGGGCACCCGCTCGGCGAGCTGAGCCCCGTGGGGCAGCAAGTGGGCCAGATTGGAATGCAGTTGCTGCACGGTCTCGCTGAGCCTGCCGACGGCGGTCAAGAGATCGCGCAGGTTGTGCCGGTGCAGATCGGCATGTTGCGTGCGCTTCTCCGGGGAGTGAGCTCCACGTGTCTCCACAGATGGTATTCCTTTCATACTGGAACAGACTCGGCGTGTGTTCGCGGTAGGGGCGCGGAAAGGGGCACGGAGGTGCTGGATCGGCTACTGACCACCGAGGGACAGGATTTCGTCCAAACCCGCCCGAAAGGAACTGTGTAACAGTTCGGCGTCCTTTACTGCTGTCGGGTCGAGATTCATGCCGATGGCGCACGTTCCGTCGTATGAGCACATCGCTACGGAGAGTGCACAGTTCACCACCGGCGCGAACCCGAAAAGTTTGATGAGGCCCTTTCCGGCAATACTTCTGCGTTCTTCGGGGCCTGGTACGTAGGTGCAGTGGACGTCGCTCTCGGTGACGAGGTCTGTCAACACGCGTACCGCCTTCGCCGGGGCGGCCGCCAGCACGGGGGAGAGGGGACCGAGCCGGTCGGGGTCGATGGAGGGCAGGGCGCGGGCCGCACGAACCGATCTGTATGTCTTTTCCAGGCGCCGCCGCACGTCCTCCTCGCCGGTTGCTCCCGCGAGGCGTACGCCCGTGAAACGGTTGCGCGGCTCGCCCGGCCGCGCGGGCAGTGCGACGGCGACCGCCATCGGAACGCGGTCCCAACCGAGGCCGACCGCGCGGTGATAGTGGTGCAGCCCACCCACCACTGCCGTCAGGAACGCGTCGTGAGTCGTCCCGCCGACAGTGCGTCCCGCCCGGCGCAGCTGCTCCTTGGGAGCGGTGAGCGTCAGGAGCCTGCGGTCCTGAGAGCGGCCGACGAGAGCGGGGGAGTGTTCGGCCGGCAGGCAGAGCGCGGACTGGGATGCCTGCAGTCCGGCTCCCGCCGTCGCCACGTGTCGCAAGCCACTTTCCAGGAGTCGACGTCCCGCGCCGACCGCGCCCGCGCCGAGGCCGTGCCATGAGAGGCGGCCGTCCGGAGGGGGACTGTCCGCCGCTTCCTGCTCCTGGGTGATCAGACTCAGCCGGTTCGGGCTGGGCCGCGGCGCCAACTCGTCGCACAGCGAAGAAAACAGTTCCAGCGCGCGAAGGCCGTCCACCATGGCGTGGTGCAGACGTATGATCAGCGCGGCGTTTTCCCCCGGCCCCCTTTCCACCAACAGCACATCCCAGAGCGGTCGGTCCTTGTCGAAGGGGGCGGTCGCCGCTGCTTGCGCCAACTCGAGCAGTTCCGTCTGGCCCGCCGCACCCGGCAGAGCCGCGCGACGAATGTGGTGGGAGAGGGTGACTTCGTCCAGCGCCTCCCACCGGGGGCCGCCGATGAACAGACGCGGACCCGTCACCCGTGAGCTCAGCAGTGCGTTGTGGCGGATGGCGCGCTGCATCGCGGCGGTCAGGGCGGTCAGCTCCGGGGTGCCGTCCAGTTCGGCGACGCCGATGACCGGTAGCCGAAGTCCTGAGTTCTCGACCTGCCACAGGAGCGCTTCGGACGTGCTGAGTGCACGCGATCCTTCGCCGGCGGCTGTGCCCATCGGATTCCTCCTTCGATTCGGTGTGGGAGGGGGTGTGTTCAGCTCAGGGGCACCGTGAGTGCGGCCTGGTGCTCTTCCGAAGAGTGGAGGACCACCCTGCTCAGGGGGCGTGTGGCTCCCCGGCATGTGGGGTCCCAGGTGCCGACGATCAGACCCAACCGGTGGCCCGTGGGCACGTCGCACACGGCGGTGCGCAGGGTGACGGAGAACGGAGCGGGTCCCTTGCCGCCGGTGGCCAGCGTCACCGCACCCTGGCTGCACAAACGGCCGACACCTGAAGGCCCCACCGCGTAGAGGTGCGCGGTCACCGTCACCCGTCGGGCGTGGCAGCTGACCGAACCCTCCAGGACGGGGGAGCCCCGCAGCTTCCTGGGCCGGTCGAACACGGCTGTGGTCCACGACGCTGCCGCCGGACCGGGGACGAGGGGAAAATAAACAGACGGGGGGTATCCGGTGACCCGCTCGACCAGCCGGGACAGGGCGGGAAAGCGGTCGGTCGCTCCGGACGGAAGAGCCCCCCGCAACCGGGCCTGCCAGGCGGACCCCTCGGCGCCCATGCGGCCAGGGCCGAGACGACGCGGAGGCCCCAGTCCATAGACCTGGGTGCGCGCGGGAACCACCGGGTGGGACGTTGTTCGGCTCGGCAACGGGCGTTGCTTCGCGGGACTCCCCAGCACCTCGACTCCCTCCGTGGGAACCCCACGGGGCAGCCCGCGCAGTTCCTGGTCCAGCCAGTCGCCCGCGCGACGCCAGATTTCGCGTCCCGATTCACTGGTCAGCTGGGCCCAGGGCAGTACGGGATGCTCGTCGGGGTGCAGCAGAAGCCGCGACCGGCAGGGCAACTGCTGGTGAAAAGCATGTGCTTGCTCGGCACGGAGGACCGTGTCGTTCCAGCCCGCAGCGAGCAGGACGGACAGTCCCGGCCGGTCGAAGCGCTCGATGTGCTGAGCGGCAGAACGCTGAGCCGCCCAGTCACGGAGTTGGGCGCGCCCCAAACCGCTGTAGAGCAAGAGGGACTTCAGGGCGACGTCGGGGGAGAAGTGTCCCCCGAGCGCACCCGCCACCAGGAGGGCCGTGCTCAGTCGTGGAGTGTCCCCCGCCAGGAGGGCAGAACCGAGATCGGCCCACCCGTCGACCGCGACCACGGTGGCGATGCGCGGCTCGAACGCCGCCGCGAGCAGACTGATGCCGGCGCCGTAGGAGAGTCCCACGGCGGCCACTCGCTCGGTGTCGGCGCACGGGTAGTGCTGTTCCACCCAGTCGATCAGTGTGCTCAAATCCTGCACGTCCGAATGCGATGCGGCTTCGACGCGGCCACCGGACCCGCGGAAACCACGGGGTGAGTAGGCGGCCACTATGTAACCCGATTCGGCAAGCCAGTCCAGAAACCATCCGAAGCTGCTTGCGGAAGCGGCCCAACTCGCGGGCAGAATGACGAGTGGCCGACCGACTTCCTCTGTATTCCCCGCGCCCCGGACCTCGACGTCGAGCGAAACCCCGTCCTCGGTGAGCACCCAGTGCTTCTGGCCACCCCTCCCCGTGAAGGGCGACAGGGAGAAATTCTTGCCTTCGGCGGGCGAAAAAAAATGCGAGGAAAATTTTCGATGCAGCCGCATGGTGTCCCATCGAGGAGAAAGCGGAGTCGCTGATGCAATTCAGCGTAGGAGCTGTTCCTTGCAGGTGGCAACGAGTACCTTCTTACGGGTACGAAGGAAGCTGTTTGGGCGCCGAGGGACCGACCGCCCTCACGGTTCACCCGGCGCAGCTGGTTTCCGCACGGCAGGGGACACACTTCGGCTTGCAACCTCGCCGCGGCGTCCGCCGGTCCGGTCCTTCGGTGCCACCGATTTACGGGACGGAGCCGAACCGTCAAAAGTCCCCTTTCCGGCTGTAACGCAAGGCAGTCACAGAAGCTCGATCAGGGCACGCATGACGAAAGTCCCGGTCACACACGGCTAAACCAGTACCTGTTTACTTACTCGGGCAGAGGACAGCCAAATCACTTACGGATACATTCCTTCTTGTCCGATGCCAGGTGCACGGTCATCAGTTCCTCGCATTCAAGACTGGAGTGTGTGGCACCTTGAACACCGAAGGACTCTCTCCCGGGAAATCCTGTCCGCCCGTAGAAAACTCCGTGGCCGTGGTGGGGATCGGCCTGCGGCTGCCGGGTGGCATTGTGAGCATGAACGGCCTGTGGCGAGTACTGGACAAGGGCCTCGACGTCGTGAGCGAAGTCCCTGCTGACCGCTTCGACCCGGATCGGTTCACCGATTCTGCTCCGGACCGGGCCGGTAAGTCCTACACCGCGGCCGGCGGTTTCCTCACCGACGTGGCGAGCTTCGACGCCGACTACTTCGGAATTTCGCCGAAGGAGGCCGGGAAAATCGATCCCCAGCAACGGCTGCTGCTCGAATGCTCGGTGGAAGCTCTGAACGATGCCGCGATCGCACCGTCGACCATCGCCGGCGGGGACTGCGCCGTGGTCATGGGGCTGTCCGCGCATGATTACGCCGATCTCGGACATCGGCGGCCCCGGTCGATGAATGCCTACACGATGTCGGGCGGGGCCGCTTGCAACGCGGCCAACCGTGTGTCGTACTTCTTCGACTTGCACGGTCCCTCCACGGCGGTGGACACCGCCTGCGCTTCAGCGTTGACCGCGATTCACCAGGGGTGTGAAATTCTGCGCTCCGGCCAGAGCTCCCTGGTCCTGGCCGGTGGGGTGAACGTCCTTCTGGCTCCGGGGAACTATGTCGGGTTCTCCCAGGCGTCGATGCTTTCCCCGACGGGGCGATGCCGACCCTTCTCGGCGTCTGCCGATGGCTTTGTGCGCTCGGAGGGCGCCGGCGTTCTGGTACTGAAGCCACTGGCGGCAGCGATCGCGGACGGCGACCGCGTACACGCTGTCATCGAGGCCAGTGGGGTGAACTCGGACGGACGGACTGCCGGGCTTTCTCTGCCCAACCCCGAGGCACAGGCGCACCTGCTCTCGCAGGTGTACGAGCAGGCCCACATCGACCCTCGGCACCTTGCCTATCTGGAAGCACACGGCACGGGAACGCAAGCGGGAGACCCCGTCGAGTGCATGGCTCTGGGGAAAGCTCTGGGCAGCCGCCGGGACGGCGAGCTGCTGCCCATCGGATCGGTGAAGTCCAACCTCGGGCACCTGGAGGCCGCCTCGGGCATCCCGAGTGTGCTGAAGGCCATGCTGGTTCTGCGCGAAAGGAGAATTCCCGCAACCTTGCATGCCGAACCGGCCAACGGGAACATCGACTTCGCGGAGATGGGGCTGGAGCCGGTCGTGGCAGCACGGCCTCTCGCGGCTTTGTCGCGGCCGATGGTCGGGGTCAATTCCTTTGGCTTCGGCGGAGCCAACGCCCATGTGGTGTTGGCTCCTGCTCCGCAGCCCGCCAAGGATGCCGGAAAACCTCGCCCGAGGCAGACGTTGCTGATGGTGTCCGGCCATACCCAGGCAGCGCTGAGCGCCGCCGCGGCCGGCATGGCGGATGCGGTGGAGAGCCGGACCGAGGACCTGTACGACATCGCCTATACAGCCACGCGCCGTCGGGGCCGGGAGGACAACCGTGTCGCGGTCCTCGCGTCCGACGCCCGGCAGGCGTCGGCTGCCCTGCGCGCCGTGGCCGTCGGTGACGCCGCTCCTTCGTCGGCGTCCGCCGCCTCGGTCAGCCGGGGGGTGGTCGGCTTCGTCTTCGCCGGCAACGCCTCGCAGCGGCCGGGCATGGGCCGCGACCTTCTCGGTAGCGATCAGGACTTCGGCAATGAAGTCAGGGCGGTCAGCGACGAGTTGGAGCCTTTGCTGGGCTGGTCCGTGCTGGCCGAGATGCGCACACCTCAGGAGGATCGCTGGCAGCTCACCGAGGTCGCGCAACCCATGCTGTTCGCCCTGCAGGCGGGGCTCACTGCGTCACTGGCCGCGCGGGGCATCAACCCGGCCGCGACGGTGGGGCACAGCGTCGGAGAAGTCGCCGCCGCGTACGCGGCCGGCATCCTGGACCGCGCTTCCGCCTGCCGGGTGATCGCCGAACGCAGCCGGGCCCAGGGCCTTACGGCAGGAACCGGCTCGATGGCTGCTCTGGGTCTGGGCCAGGAGGCCGCTCAGCGCCTGCTGACCGAACCCGCCTTCAGGGGCCGTCTGTCGGTAGCGGGAATCAACAGCGACCGCGACGTCACCGTCGCCGGCGAGAGCGCAGCCATGGCCGTCCTTGCCGCCCGCGCCGGGAGCGAGGGCTGGTACTACCGCGAACTGGGGCTCAACTACGCCTTTCACACGCCCGCCATGGACGCGGTACGCACACCATTGCTCAAGGCACTGGCGGGCCTGCAGCCCCGGCCGGGCCGCATCGCGATGGCGTCGACCGTTACCGGCGCAAGCATCGCCGGTCCCGAAGCGGACGCCGAGTACTGGTGGCGCAACGTTCGGGAACCGGTTCTGTTCGCCGAAGCTGTCCGGTCCCTGACCGACGTCGCGGGGTGCGATGTGCTGGTGGAGGTCGGGCCGCATCCGGTGCTGGGCACGTACCTGCGCCGGATCACCGCCGAGCACTCCACATCCGTCGCCGTTGTTCCGAGCCTCAGCCGCAGCGCCACCGGCTCCCGGGCGCTGGACACCACGCTGGCCCATGTCGTCGCGACTGGAGCGGACATCGACTGGGATGTCTACTTTCCGCGCCCCGGCCACGTCGTGGCCCTTCCGGCGTACCCCTGGCAGCGCGAACGGCACTGGACCGGCGAGCCCAGCTGGTGGTTGCAGGACAGCGCCGAGGAGGAGAACCCGCCGGTCATGCAGCACCCGCTGCTGGGAACCCGGCAATCGGCCCCCCACCCGACATGGCACCGCCGGCTGGACGGAGCCGTGCTGCCGTGGCTGGCCGACCACAAGGTCGGTGAAACCGTTGTCATGCCGGCCGCCGCCTATGTGGACATGGCCCTCGCATCCGCCGCAACAGGTGAGGATTCTGCTGTAGAAGTCGTCGGCTTGGACATCCCCCGGGCTCTGCCACTTCCGCTGGACGACCCGGACATGGACATCCACCTGCACAGCCAGGTGGCGCGGGACGGCAAGTTCACCGTCGCCAGCCGCACCTCGGACAGTACCGAGTGGACCATCCATGCCGAGGCCCGCACCCGGCCACTGCTCCGTGTTCCGCCCGCAGCGCTGGAGCTGGACGCCGTACGTGCCCGTATCGCCCGGACCCTTACGTCGGAAGAGCTGTACTCGGCGTGCGCGAGTGCCGGATTGCCCTACGGGCCCGCCTTCCAGGTCCTGTCCGAGGTGTCCGTGGGCGAGTCCGAGGTGCTGGCCCGGTACAACAGCCGGAGTACGCCCGACGGGCACGCGGCGCACCCCACGATCCTCGACGGTGCGCTACAGGCCGGCATGCCCTTGCTGACTTCCCTGGACGGGCAACCCGCTCCGTATCTGCCGGCACGGATCGACGTGATCCGCTCCTGGTCAACCCCTGCCAACGACGGTTTCATCCATGTGAAAGCCCGGACACTGTCTGCCCGGGAAGCCATCTGGGACGTGACGGTTCTGGACGCTGAGGGGACCGTGTCCCTGGAACTGCTGGGCTGTCACCTCAACCGCTTCGACACGGTACGTCCGGCGCAGGACGACCGCCTGACCGAAGCACTCCGGGCCGCCCCCCTAGCAGGAGCTCCCGCCCGCCCCGCCCCCTTGCCGCCGCCCGCCCAGCTCGTCGCCTCATGCGCCGCCACCCTGGACGCGCTGCTCACCGACTGGCAGACCATCGATTACGGCACCTACCGCACAGCGCTGATGGACATGGTCTCGCTCTTCTTCTCCGAGGCACTCACCGCACTTCTGCCCGGCCGCACAAGCTTCGACATCCCCAGCCTGATCGCGGCAGGTGTCCATCGCAAGCACACGCAACTGCTGCTGTCCCTGACCGGCATCGCCGAACGGTGCGGGGCTCTCGCAGCGCAAGGCACCGACAGGTGGGACGTGCCGGCCATCGGTGAGCACCCGACCGGCACGCGTGCCTTTCAGGACCTGCTGCGGAACTTCCCGGACTGGGGGGCCATCACCCATGTCTACGGCATCTGCGCACAAGCTCTCCCGGCGGTGCTGCGCGGCGACGAGGACCCCCTCGACATCCTGTTCAGCGACACCGACGCACTCGCCGCCCGGTTCTACGACCACGCTCGCTTCCTGCAGTACTCCAACCGAGCCGCCACCGAGCTGCTGCGGGCAGCGGTGCGCGACTGGCCCGAGGACCGGCCGTTGCGCATCCTGGAGGTCGGTGCCGGAACCGGCGGGACCACCGCACACCTGCTGCCCCATGTGCCGCCCGAGCGCACCACCTACACCTACACGGATGTCTCCTCGGTCTTCCTGCCCAAGGCCCGGGCCCGGTTCGCCGCGTACGACTTTCTGGACTACCGGTGCCTGGACCTGGAATCCGATCCCTCGGGACAGGGGTTCGAAAGCGGGTCCTTCGACATCGTCGTGGCCTCCAACGTATTGCACGCCACCAGTGAGCTGGACACCACCGTTCGCCGCCTGGCCCACCTGCTCGCCGACAACGGACACCTGATCGCGCTGGAGTGCCACAGCAACGATTTCCTCACCCCGGTCTTCGGGCTGCTCAACAGTTTCTGGCGTGCCGCCGACACGGTCCTGCGCCCACACGGCCCGCTCCTCTCCCGGGCCGACTGGCCCGCGCTCCTCACCTCATGCGGCTTCGCCGAGAGTGCACAGGTGGGCGACACCACCGAACCCGGTCACAGCGACTTCTCCGTCATCCTCGCCTCGCGAGCTCCCCGCGACAGCCCTCCCGGCCGAACCCAGGTCGCTCCTGCCGCCGAATCCCGGCACTGGCTGGTGGCCGACCTCCACGAGGATGCACCGTCAGCAGCCTTCACCGGCCAGGACCTGCTCACCGCACTGACAGGACGCACCGAGGATCCTGCGGTCGTGGTCCCGGCGAGCACGGAAACCTCCCATTGGACGTCCCGGCTCGCGAGCATCGACGGCCCCGCGGACATCGTGCTGATCGCCGGGGAGCTTGAGAGCAGCGCCCCGCAGTCCGCCTCGGAAAATGTCCGCTACTGCGCCGTGCTGCGTGCCCTCGCCGCGGCCTGCGACGCGGCCGAGGACCGCATCCGGCCCACTGTGTGGATCGTCGTCCGTACGCCGGAAGGACCTCTGCGCTTTCCCCCGGCCGGGCCCCGTGCCGGCACTGTCCTGTGGGGCGCGGCCCGGACCCTGGCCAATGAGATGTCCCACCTGACCGTGCGGAAGATCGCGGTGAGCTGCGCGCCCGAAACACCGCGCGCCTTGGACGATCTGCTGCTCGAACTGACCTCCCGCACGGACGAGGACGAAGTCGTCCTGTCCGGGGGCGGCCGGTTCGTGCCCCGGGTCCGGAAAGCTGCTCCGTGTCCCACCGAGGTCTCATCCGAACAGGCCTACACGCTGGGCCTCTCCGCGCCCGGCCTGCACTACCGCCTCGCCTGGAAGCCCATGGAGGTACCCGCGCCAGGGCCCGGACAGGTGGTCGTGCGGGTGAGGGCCGCCGCGCTCAATTACCGGGACATCATGGCCGCCACCGGGCTGGTTCCCCCCGCACAGGACGAAAGCCGCCCCGACATCACCGGACTTGGCCTGGAATGCTCCGGCACCGTGACCGCCGTGGGACCCGGGGTCAGCACCCTGGCCCCCGGGGACCGCGTGACCGGGGTCTCGCTGGGCTGTTTCGGTTCCCACGCCGTCACCCGTGCTGACCGGGTGCTGCCCATCCCCGAGGGGTGGACCTTCGCCGAAGCCGCCACCGTTCCCACCGTTTTCGTCACCGTTCTGCACAGCCTCCAGCAGTTGGCTCGCCTCACGGCAGGCGAGACCATCCTGATCCACGGAGCGGCCGGCGGAGTCGGCATGGCCGCCCTCCAGTACTCCCGCCATGTCGGAGCCCGTGTCATCGCCACCGCCGGCACTCCGGCCAAACGTCAGCTCCTGCGTCTGATGGGCGCCGACCACGTACTGGACTCGCGGAGCCTGCACTTCGCCGATCAGGTCCGTGACCTCACCGACGGTGCCGGCGTCGATGTCGTTCTCAATTCCCTGGCCGGTCAGGCGCTCGTACGCAGCCTGGAGCTCCTCAAGCCCGGTGGCCGCTTCGTGGAACTGGGCAAGCGCGACTTCCTCGCGGACAGCGCTCTGCCCCTGGCTCCGTTCGTCAACAACCTCACGTTCCACGGGGTGGACGTCACAACCTTCCTTCTCAAGCCCTCGGCCGAGGGCGACGCCCTCGTCGCGGAGTTGCAGAAGAACGTCGCGGCAGGCACCTTCACTCCGCTGCCTCACCTCACCTACCCGGCAGCCAGGATCGAGGACGCCTTCACCTGCCTGCAGCACTCCCGGCACCTCGGCAAAGTCGTCGTCACCTTCGACCGTCCCGTCCCCGCCCTCCCCGCCACCGCCGCCGTCCCGCTCGACCCGGATGCCACCTATCTGGTGACCGGAGGCACGGGAGGATTCGGCGCGGCCACTGCTCGTCACCTCGCCGTTCGCGGAGCCCGCCACCTCACTCTCGTCAGCCGCCGCGGCCAGGACACTCAAGGCATCGATGAGCTGCTCGCCGACCTGCGCCGCCTCGGAGCCCAGGTGGCGGTTCACTCGGCGGACGCCGCCGATCCGAAAGCCATGGGGAGCATCTTCGAGCAGATCGACCTCTCCGGTCGGCGTCTGGGCGGTGTCATCCACGCTGCCATGGTCCTCAACGACGCTCCCTTCACCTCCCTGACCGACGAGCAGTTCCAGGCCGTCCTTCACCCCAAGCTCGGGGCAGGGCTCGTGCTCGATGCAGCCACGCGTCACCGGGATCTGGACTTCTTCGTCGTCTACAGCTCCATGTCCGTCCTGGTCGGCAACAGCCAGCAGGCTCCGTACGTCGCCGCCAATCTCGCCCTGGAAGCACTCGTCGCGGACCGGGTGCAGCGCGGTCGGCGCGGCCAGGCTGTCCGGTTCGGGGCGATCTCGGACGCCGGCTATGTCCAGCGCAACCAGATCCAGAGTCACACGGACACCATCGGGCTGACGCCCCTCACGGCCCAGGAGGCTCTCGACGCTCTGGATGTGATTCTGGCCGACCCGGACAGCGGCACGGTTTCCGTGGGCAACATCCAGTGGGGCAAGATGCGGACGTTCCTGCCCACCCTGAACGGGCCGCGGTATCAGGACGTCCTCCCGGCCGTGGAACAAAGCGCAGCGGACGACCACCTGCGCCGGGCTCTGGCCGCAGCCGAGACCGAAGAAGAAGCCCTCGGCCTGGCCGAAGACGCTCTCACCGACATTCTCGCCCACGTTCTGCAGACCAGCGCCGAACACATCGACCGCACCCGGCGGCTGGACCAACTCGGCGTCGATTCGCTCATGGCAGCCGAGATCACCACCCTGGTCAAGCAACGCTTCGGCCGCAACATTCTCACCGTCGAACTGACCAGCGCCCAGGGCCTGGCCCCGCTCGCGCGACGCATGCTCACCCGGGCGAGTGCCTGACAGCAGCCGATCTCCGACCGTAAATCCAGCCGAAAGCCTCTCTCATGACCTCGGCATCACACCCGGCCGCTCCCGCTCCCACCTTGTATTACCCAGACCCGCGCCCTTCGGCGGACGTGCGTCTCTACTGCATTCCGCCCAGCACGGCGGGGGCCGGTTACTACGCTCCCTGGGCGGAGCACCTCCCCGAGACGGTGGAGCTGGGTTGCGTGCAACTCCCCGGTCGCGGACGCCGAAGCAGCGAACCGTCCTTCACCGACTCCCGGCATCTGGCCACCTCCCTGGCCCATGTCCTCGACCAGGAAAACGACTCTCGCCCGTACGCCCTATTCGGGCACTCGCTCGGCGCCCTCGCGGCCTTCGAGACATCCCGTCGCCTCCGCCGTGCGAGAAGCGCACCCCCAGTACTGCTCGCACTGTCCGCCCTGCCCGCGCCCCACACCGCCAGATTCCGCGCGATCATTCCCCACTGCCTGATCACCGGTGATCTTGTCCTGACCGATCTCATCGGACCACTGCCGCAAGAGCTCTGCGACCATCCGGAATCCGCGGCAGCATTCGGAGTTCCCTTGCTGGCGGACCTGACCCTCTTACTGCAACATCGTCATCACGAGGAACCCCCGGTGGAGTCCGCCGTCGCGCTGTACGGCGGTTGCCACGACCCGGTCGCCACCCCGGACGACCTGGCCACCTGGAACGACCTGTTCACCAACGCCGCCGACCCGACACTGTTCCCGGGCAACCACACCTATCCCATCGATCAGCCAAAGCCGCTCACCGAGCGATTGGTTCGAGATATCCAGGCCGCTTACGGCAAGCCGCTCGTCCCAGCGAAACCCTCGTGCCCGTGAAGTCATAACCTGAACCGGCCGGGCTCGAATGAAGCCGGTCGAAGCGCACAGTCCATTGATCGTGTTCATGCGGCAGGACGGGTGCGGCCCGCGCGCCTCAGCACGCGGGCCGCACCCGCCGGGCCCCTTCGGGCCCGTCAACTCCTGCCTACAGCTGCTTGATGCGGATGTCGCGGTACGAGATCACATCCGTGGTCCCGTGCACCTGGAGGCCGACGTAGCCGGAGGCGTACCGACGCCCGTCGGTCCCCGGGTCGTCGCCGCGCGGCGGGGAGAAGTCCTGCCCGCCGAAGTTGTCGAACTCGTTGATCAGAACACCGTTGCGGAAGACCGAGTAGTGCTGGCCCTCCACCCGGATCTCGTAGTCGTTCCAGGTGCCCTTGGGCGTGACGCCCGCGCCGCCCAGGCCCACGCGGTCGAAGCCGTAGACCGAGCCCGTCTTGTACATGTCGCCGTCCGGGCGGTCGAGGATCTGCACCTCGTGCCCGTACTTGATGGCCACCCATTCCGGGCGCGGCTCCTCCGGATGGTCGTGGACCTGCGGGAAGCGTACGAAGACGCCGGCGTTGGCGTTGCCCGTGCCCGGCGCGTCGTCGCGCCACCGCAGCTTGAGCGAGAAGTTCTCGTACTTGCGCTCGGGGAACCACAGCATGCCCATGCCCGGCGTCGTGGCCGAGCTGGTCATCGAGCCGTCCGCGTTCAGGCCGAAGGAACCGCCGCCCACCTGCTGCCACTTGGCGAAGGAGGACTGCGTACCGTCGAACAGGTCGCGGTAGCCGTCCGTCTGGCCCGGCGTGCCGATGGCGGACTGCCTTGCCGCGCGGTAGATCTTGCGGTGCTCGCGCGCGTCGATGACGCCGTCGTACAGGAGCTTGTCGAGGACCTGGTCGACGTGCTTGAGGAAGAGGGCCTGGGAGGTCCACTCCCGCTCGTCCTCGATCAGCTCGTTGACGGTGCAGCGGTTGCGCGTGATGCGGTTGGGTACGCCGGTGTCGACCGTGCCGACGATGACCGTCAGGCGCTCGTCGTGCTCGGGGCAGTTCGGCGCGGGTACGCCGCCGCCCTCCGCGACGGTGAGCACCACCTGTCCGGCCACGGACGTGTTGCCCGCCTTGTCGGTGGCACGGTGGCCGACCGTGTGCCGGCCCACCCTGTCGATGATCACCGGCGTCGTGTACGCCAGGTAGGGGCCGCCGTCGAGCGAGTACTCGACCTTGTCGACGCCCGAACCCCCGGCATCCGTCGCGGTCAACGTCACCTTGGCACTGGTGATGTACGCGCCGTCGGCGTTCTTGTCGCCGGTCACCGTCGCAGTGGTCTCCGGCGGGGTCTTGTCCTGGGTGGGCGGTGCGACGACCGTGAACTCGACGGCCTTCTCGGCGGCGACGTTCCCGGCCCGGTCGGTGGCACGGTAGCGGACCGTGTGCGTGCCCACGGCGTGCACCATGACCGGACCCGCGTACGCCGTCCAGGCGCCGCCCGCTCCGACCGCGTACTCGATGGTGTTGACGCCCGAGCCGGTGTCGGAGGCGGTCACCGTGACCGTCGCCATGCCCAGGTACTGGCCCTCGGCGTTCTTCTCACCGCTGACCGTCGCCGACGTTTCCGGCGGGGTCCTGTCGTCCGTCGGTGGTGCGACGACGGTGAAGCCGATGGTCTTCTCGGCCGCGCTGTTGCCCGCCTTGTCGGTGGCCCGGTAGCGGACGGTGTGCGCGCCGACCTGGTGCACCACGACGGGCGCGGTGTACGGCGTCCAGGCGCCGTCCGTGCCGAGTGCGTACTCGATCCTGTCCACGCCGGAGCCCGCGTCGGTGGCCGCGACGGTCACCGAGGCGTGCCCGATGTAGGCGCCGTCGGCGTTCTTCTCGCCCTCCACCTTCGCCGAGGTCTCCGGGGCAGCGGTGTCCTCGCCGCCCGGTTCCGTGACGGTCAGGACACCCTGCATGGCGCCGTGGCCGGGGATGGTGCAGTGGTAGAAGTACCGGCCGGGGGTGAGGGTGACCGTGGCGGTGTGCTTGCCGCCCTTGTCGTCGGTGGGATTGGCGAGGATGTTCAGCTGCACGTCGTTGTTGTACTCGGGGTCGGACACGCCGAAGGTCAGGGTGTGCGGCATTCCGGTCGTGTTCCCGGTCGCCGTGCTGTTCTCGAAGACGATGGTCGTCTCGCCCGCCACCGCCGTCCTCGGGAACGACAGGTAGCGGTCGATCGGATCGCCCGCGGTCCAGGTGAGCGTCTGGACGGGCGCGGCCGCCGTTGATCCGGGCCCGTCGTCCTCGCGGCCGTACGCCGCCGTGGACGTCAGTCCGAGGACCATCAGCAGGGCGGCCGCCAGCGCCGTCCACAGCGGGGGAGTTCTCCGTTTCTGCTTCACTGCCTATTCCGCCTTCCTGGCCAGGTCCCCGGCGGCCGGGGTCGGCTCGCCGCCCTTGTACGTCACGCGCCACAGCGCCGACCTGGCGTCCGAGGTGAAGAAGCCGCGCCCGTAGTCGAGGACGTAGAGGGAACCGTCCGGCGCGAACTTCCAGTCCATGAGGTTGCGGATGCCGTCCGCGCCCACCGGGATGATCTTCTTGAGCGATTCGGCGTGCGTGGGCAGCCCGCCGTTGCCCACCGTCCTCGGATCGGTCAGCACCGCGTGCCGGGGCTGGTCGCCGTCGTAGAAGTCACCGACGAACCACTTGCCGTCCCAGTACGAGGGCCACTTGTCCTTGCCGGCGCTCGTCGCGTCGTACCGGTACACGGGACCGTTCATGGTGGCCTGGCCGCCGCCCTTGAGCCATGGCAGCAGCAGCTTCTGCTCCTCCTGCTGGTAGCTGGGCACGCCGTTCGCGTCGCGCGGATAGTCGACGCCGCCGCCCTGCGGGGAGTACCAGATGGTGTTGGGCGTGACGGCCGGCAGGTTCACCAGGCCGTCGTTGTGCGGCGACTCGTTCTTCGGGGCCTTGCAGTCGTACCAGCCCAGCGGCTTGGCCGGGTCGGGGAGATTGCGGTCGCGGTAGGGCTGGTTGTTGCCCATGCAGTACGGCCAGCCGTGGTTGCCCGGCTTGGTGATCGCGGCGAACGTGTCGTACTTCGCCGGGCCCCAGGTGGTGCTCGGCGCGCCCGCGTCGGGGCCGACCCACCCGGCGTACAGGATGTCGGTCCGCGGGTCGACGGCGATCCGGGCCGGGTTGCGCACGCCCATCACGTAGATCTCGCCGCGCGTCCTGCCGCCGCCCTCGTCGGGCTCCTTGCCGGTGAACAGGTTGCCCGCGGGAAGCGTGTACGTTCCGTCGTCCTCGGGGTGGATGCGCAGGATCTTGCCGTTGAGGTTGTTGGTGTTGCCCGCGGTGCGGCGGGCGTCCGCGAAGGACACGCCCTTGAAGTTCGGCTCCGGGTTGTTGCCGGAGTAACCACCGCTGAACCCGGACGAGTTGTTGTCGCCCGTCGCGATGTACAGGTTCTGCTTCGAATCCCAGGCCAGGCCGCCGCCCGCGTGGCAGCAACTGTGGATCTGGACCGGCCACTTGAGCAGGACCTTCTCGGAGGAGAGGTCCAGCTTGTTGGTGGTGAGGTCGAGGGTGAAACGGGAGACGCGGCGCTCGGCCATGTGCGTGTCCCGGTTGATCTGCGAGTGAGGTGTGTAGTGCAGGTACACCCATCCGTTGGTCAGGAAGTCCGGGTCGGTCTCGACGCCGAGCAGGCCCTCCTCGTTCTTGACCAGCTCGTCTCCGCCGCCCTTGTTGCCGAAGACCGTCAGCGCGCCCGCGAGCGTCACCTTGCCGGTCTTCGGGTCGTAGACGTGGATCTGGCCCTGGCCCTTGCCGATGTCCGGGTTGTTCCAGTCGGTGACGACGGGCGCGTTGCCGTCGGCGCCGCCCCGGCCGATGTAGAGGACCCGGCCGTCCTTCGCGGTCACCAGACCGTGCGGTTCACCGATCTGGTCCGACTGGCCCGGCTGGTTGGGCGCGGTGATCCGCTCGGCCTTGTAGTGGGCGTTGATGCTCGCCTTGCAGTCGGCGCGGGCGATGCGCGTCGTCCACTGGAGGGCGCCGCGCAGGTGGTCGCGGAAGTCCGTCTCCTGGAAGGACTCGGCGGTGCCGCCCATGCCGGTGTAGAAGGAGCGGCCGCCGTCGTAGTCGCGGCACCAGGAGACCGGGTGGTCCCAGCCGTTCGCGCCCGTTCCCGGCCGGTACGTGGCCTCCCGTACGCGCGCCACGGTGTGCACCTCACCGGACGGATTCTTCGCCCAGTTCAGCCACTTGTCGGGCCGCTTCCACTGGAGCGGCAGGTTCTTGGTGGCGGGGTGCTGCCGGTCGCCGACCTCCACGGTCGCGCGCTGCACGGTCGCGGGACCGCCCGCGGTGGGCCGGGCGCCGATCAGGCCGCCGAACCAGTCCGAGTACGGTTCGGTCCGCGCCGCGTCGTGGATGCCGAGGAAACCGCCGCCGGCCTCCATGTACGCCTCAAGTCCCGCCTCCTGCGCGGGATCCAGCACGTCGCCGCTCCCGGTCAGGAAGACGACGGCGTTGAACCTGCCGAGCCTGGCCGTGGTGAAGACGGCCGCGTCGTCGGTGGCCTCCACCCTGAAGCGCTGGGCGACGGGACCGGTCTGGCCGATCCTCTCGATGGCCTCGATACCGGCGTTGACGGTCGGCGGCTCCTCGGCACCCGCGGAACCGTGGAAGACGAGCACCCGGACGGTGGCGCCGCCGGGCGGAGAAGGGAGCGCGGGAAGGGACAACGTTGTCGGAGGCGGAGGATCGGGATACGGCCGGGCAGAGGCCGCAGTGCCGCCGAGCAGGCCGGATGCGACAACTCCGGCCGTCAGAGCGGCGATGAGTCCGCGTCGGCGTCTTGACCGGCGATGTGGTGTGCGCTGCATGTGTTCACCCGTCCCTCAGTGGTCGCAGGATCAGCCGATGAAGCTAGACCTCTTTGGCGCGCCCGCCAAGGGGTATGACCGGAATACCGCGAACTTTGTCCTCGGTGTGGATGAACTGGGCTCGTCCGGCTACGGTGTGGCCGTCAACCTCCGTATCACGTTGGGGAGTTCGGCATGGACAGACGCAGCTTCAACCGGCGCCTCCTGGCAGGCGGTGCGGTCGCCGCGACAGGGGCGACATCGTTGTCACTCGCCGCGGAAACCGCGCCCCGGGCCGTGGCGGCCCCCTCGGCCGACATCCCGCCGGAAACCGCTCCGGCGGGCGGCCGGATCCACCGGCTGAAGATGTACGCCGAGAAGCTGCCCGACGGACAACTCGGCTACGGCTTCGAGAAGGGCAAGGCCTCCGTGCCCGGCCCACTGATCGAACTCATCGAGGGCGACACGGCTCACATCGAGTTCGAGAACACCCTGGACGTACCGGTCAGCCTCCATGTGCACGGCGTGGACTACGAGATCACCAGCGACGGCACCAAACTCAGCAAGAGCCACGTCGAGCCCGGCGGGACCCGCACGTACACCTGGCGCACGCACACCCCCGGCCGCCGCAAGGACGGCACCTGGCGATCCGGCAGCGCCGGCTACTGGCACTACCACGACCACGTCGTGGGCACCGACCACGGCACGGGCGGCATCCGCAAAGGGCTCTACGGCGGTCTGATCGTGCGCCGCCAGGGCGACATCCTCCCCGACAAGACCTTCACGATCGTCTTCAACGACATGACCATCAACAACAGGCCGGGACACCAGAGTCCCGACTTCGAAGCCACGGTCGGGGAGCGCGTGGAGATCGTCATGATCACGCACGGGGAGTTCTACCACACGTTCCACATGCACGGTCACCGCTGGGCCGACAACAGGACCGGTCTGCTGACCGGCCCCGACGACCCCAGCCGCATCGTCGACAACAAGATCACCGGCCCGGCCGACTCCTTCGGCTTCCAGATCATCGCGGGCGAACACGTCGGCGCGGGCGCGTGGATGTACCACTGCCACGTCCAGAGCCACTCCGACATGGGCATGGCCGGACTCTTCCTGGTGGCCAAGGCCGACGGCACGATCCCCGGGTACGAGCCGCACCACCCGCCGGAGCATGACCACTGAGTGACCCGGGGCCGACCGGGCCCGGGACGACGAGGCCGAGGCGGAGATGCGGCGGTCGCCGGGCACCCGGCACCGCACGGTACGTCCGGTCCTGTCGCTGCTCAGGTGCCGTTGATTCGGCCCCCCGTGGCGACGTCCGCGAGGAGGAGTGCGTGGACGCGTCGCAGTACGTCGAGGTGGGCGCGGTGGTGGAACTCGACCAGCGCGTGCACGACGACCGACTCGGCGACTGCCCTCTCCCGGCGCGAGGCCAGCCCGAGGTCGCCCAGACACGGGTGGTCCTTCTGCTGTTGGCGGACCTCGGGCACCATCCGCTCGGCGAGCCGCTGCCGCACCTCGTCGGGAGCGTCCTCGTCGAGCGCTGCGAACTCCGCGTCGAGATCCCCGCGCGGCCCCGAGAGCTGCTCCTGGAGAGCGGCCATCGCTGCGGGCGTGAGGATGCTGGAGTAGGCCAGCAGCAGGGACCGCTGGGCCTGGGGCAGGTCGTCGGCGAGTGTCCGGAAGTCCGAGGGCATGTCGAGTGCGGCCCGGTTCTCCATGACGGCCGCCAGGTCCCGCCGCATCCGCTGCCGGTGTTCGATGTCCGCGGCGAGTTCGGCGTCCAGATCCCTGAGAATCTGCTGCGCCCTCTCGTCCCTGCTCTCGACCGAGGTGACGTCCGCGAGAGCCACGCCGAGGCCGGTCAGTCTGCGGATGCGCAGCAGGCGGACCAGATGGCTGACGCCGTACCGCTTGTAGCCGTTGGACGCCCGCTCCGGCTCCTCCAGCAGGCCGATCTCGTGGTAGTGCCGGACGGTCTTGGTCGTCGTGCCCGCGAGTTCCGCCAGCTGACGCGTACTCCACGCCACCAGTCGCCCCTTCTTCCGGATCGTGCCCCGGCGGCCATACAAAACCCTGCCCCCGGGGCACGGTCAACCACGGGCCGCTGCCGCCCCGCCCGTTGGTGACCCTGCCCCAGGGGCACGGAGTGGGATGGCCGCGACCACCACCACGAACCGGTTTCGGAGACTGGACATGAAACGACAAGGCAGTGTCGCTCAGAGCCTGGCCCTCTTGGCGGTCCTCGCCCTGGGCGCCTCGCTGACCACCGTGCCCGCCGCCGCCGAGGAGCCGAAGAAGCCGCGGCTGAAATGGGGTCAATGCCCCGACGACGTCATGGCGGCAGCCGCCCCGTCCGCGCTGCAGTGCGCCACCGTGCCCGTGCCGCTGGACCACGCCGACCCGGAGAGGGAGCAGATCGACCTCACCATCTCCCGGCTGGCCGCCGCCGCCCCGTCCAAGAGGCGCGGCGTCCTCATGCTCAACCCGGGCGGCCCCGGCGGATCCGGGCTGGCACTGTCCGCGCTACTGGTGGCCCGGGGCCTGCCCAGCAGCGTCACCGACCGCTACGACCTCATCGGCATGGACACCCGCGGGATCGGGCACTCCACACCGGTCGGCTGCGGCTTCACCCAGAACGGCCCCTACTACGCCAACATCCCGCCCTACGCGGTCGACGACGCCGCGGTCACCGCACAGGCGGAGATCGCCGAACAGGCGGCCGAGCAGTGCGCGCGCAACGACCGCGGCGGCCGGCTGCGCCACCTCACCACCGCGAACACCGCCCGCGACCTGGACCGGATCCGGGCCGCGCTCGGCGAGGAAAAGACCAGCTACCTGGGCTACTCCTACGGCACGGCACTCGGCGCCGCCTACGCGTCGATGTTCCCCGAGCGCACCGACCGAATCGTGCTCGACAGCAACATCGGAGACACCCACCTCGACCGCGACGGCTTGCGCCGCTACGCGCTCGGCATGGAACAGACTCTGCCGGACTTCGCGAAGTGGGCCGCCCGCCGGCACGACAGCTACGGCCTGGGCCGCACACCCCAACAGGTCCGCGCCTCCCACCTCACCATCGCCGGCACACTCGACAGGGCGCCGGTCGCCGGCATCGACGGCAGCCTCTTCCGGCTCCTGACGTTCGGTCAACTGTTCAAGCGGACGCAGTACCCCAAGCTGGCACAGACCTGGCAGGCGATGCTCCAGAACAACGAGGCGGCGGCCCGCGACCTGCCGACCCCACGGGAGGAAACAGCGGCCGGGGCGCCGTCGCCGACCGACAACGCCCTGACTGTCTTCCTCTCCGTCACCTGCAACGACGTCGACTGGCCCGAGGACGTCCACACCTACCGGCGGGGCGTCGCCGAGGACCGCGCGCGCTACCCGCTGTACGGCGCCGCCACCGCCAACGTCACCCCGTGCGTCTTCTGGCCGTACGCCCCCGCCGAACCACCGGTGAAGGTCGACACCGAAGGCCCGCGCAACGTTCTGCTCCTGCAGAACCGGCGCGACGCGTCGACCCCGCACCGGGGCGGGAAGATGCTGCGCGAGAAATTCGGCGACCGGGCCCGGCTGGTCAGCGTGGACGACAGCGGGCACGGCGTCTACGTCCTGGGCAGCAACTCCTGCGCGCTGAACACCACCACGCGCTACCTCGTCGAGGGCGAGCTGCCCGCGAAGGACGTGTCCTGCCACGCGGACTGACGACCGGAACCTTGGCGGGCCGACCGCCGGAACCCCGGCGGACCGACCGCCGCAACCCCGGCGGACCGACCGCCGGATCCCCGGCGGTGCGCTCGCCGCCCGCAGCCCGTCCGCCGCGCCGTCCGCACGGCGTGCCGGGCTCCTCACCCTGCTACGCCGTCCCGGCCCGGGAACTCACGCTCTTACAGGTCGAGTTGGTACTCGAATGCCGTGTGCACCGGCACATAGCCGAGCGCGTCGTTGATGCGGCGCATGTACGGGTTGTTGTCGGCGGTGTCGGTGCGCAGGCCGTTGAGGTCCGGGTGGCGGTCGTGGGCCTGGCGGATCGAGGCGGCCTTCATCCAGCGGGCGAGGCCGTACCCGCGGTGCTCGGGCAGGACGCCGGTGCTGTAATGCTGGCCCTCACCCCTGCCGTCGCCGGGGACGACCAGTTCGGTGAACCCCGCGATCGAGCCGTCCGACTCGTCGAGGGCAACAACGGTGGTCAGTAGGTCGCCACGCTTCTCGACGGCCGCCGCCGCGGCCCGGACCCGGTCCAGGTCCCAGGTCACTGTGCCGAAGTCGGTGCCGCCCATGGGCATGTCGTCCATGGCACGACGCGACGCGACAAACGTCTCGGCGAGGTCGTCGGGGACCGTGCCCTCCCAGGACGCCAGCCGATAGCCTGGATGCGGCTGGTCTGTGATCTCGGTGAGGGCGGCCATGTCCGCCCCGGCCAACGGCAGTCGGGTGAACGTCAGAGTCAGGACCCTGCGGAAGCCCCGGGCCGACAGGAACAGGTCACCGGGTGAGCCGGCTTCCGCCTGGGTGATGACAGAGCGCCGGCCGTCCTGACGTGCGGCGGCGATGGCCGCGTCCAGGAGCCGGGAGCCGGTACGGTTGCGCCGCTCGGCCGGATGCACGTGGAGCTCCAGAGCGGCGAGGTGGTTCTGCTCGGGCCGGGTGTACAGACGCAGGAACGCTGACCCGACGGGGATTCCGTCGGTGTCGGAGGCCAGCCACGCCAAGCGGTAGCTGGACAGGCTGGTGTCGGGCTCGGTCAGTGCGGTGAGGCGAACGGACAAGGGGACTCCGTCGTAGGGGTCGGCCGGCAGCTTCGTGATGCGTGCCTGCTACCGGAGGCCGGAAACAAACAAGTGGTGCACCGACAAGTGGTGACCGGACAGCGTCGACCGTTGATGAAGGGCCGTCAGCTCACGGACGGCCCTTCATGTGGGCGTCGGCGGGCGAGTCCTGGGCGGACCCTTCGGAGGCGTGCCGCTCGACGGCTCCTTGGGCCACCCGCGGATCATCGACCGTGACGCTGTCATCGTGTGCTTCCCCGGCGTCATCGATCCGGTCGGAATCCTCTCGCGGAGTGCACGGGGCGTTGCTGCTGCGCCAGCCGAAACCAAGAACCTCGTCGTCCGCGTGCGTGCCGAACTCGGCGGCGCGTACCTCCGCGATGTGCTCGTTGCGGCTGATCCGGTCGGTCCACTCCGCGTCGACACTGAACGCCACTTGTGCGAAGCCCACCCGTCCGACGGCCTGGGCCAGACCCGGATCGTCAGGTGCCAGCAGCCGCACCGGCGCGTCGAGCGCCACCGTGCAGGGCGGCACGAAGTACTCCTCCGGCACCACGGTGCGCGCGTGGACGAGTGCGCCGACGGCGACAACCGAGCCGGCTCCCAACCGTGCGCGCTGCAGGACCGTCGCCCCGGTCGCCACGTAGACGCACCTGTCCACCTCGCAGCCGAGCAGCGTGGCGTGCGGCCCCACGAAGACGTGATCGCCGACAAGCACCGGCTGATCGCCGGCGACGGCAGACCCGCGCAGTACCGCGTTCTCGCAGATCACCGCCGCCTCCCCGACCTCGATCCGCGACCCCTCGGCATCGAGCACCGCCCCGTACATCACCCGCGCCCTCGGCCCCACGCGCACATCACCGACGAGCGTGGCCGTCGGGGCGACATAGGCGGTGGGATGGACCTGCGGTGCGTGTCCGCGGTGCCGGATGCGAATTCCCTGCGCTTCCTCGCTCATGTACGGATTCTCGCCCTCCCGGCCGCGGGCGTACTGGCGGATTTCAGACGTCGCCCTCGCCGGACCCGCGCCCCCGCTATCGAAGCACTGTCAGGGCGAACGTTGCTGATACGGCGCTGAGCGCGGCTCTGCCGCGGGGCGGGTGGTCTTGTGCCTGCCGGGCCCTGTTCCCGACACTGCGGTCAGTGGATCCGATCCGGGGGTGGGCATGGCAGCTCGTCGCAAGCGCCGCAGGCGCTCGAAGAGGCAGCGGCAGCAGGTCACGCGCTGGGGTGCGCTGGCCGGCGCGGTCCTGTCGGTGCTCCTGGTGGCGAACTGGAACGCCGTATGGCCCTACCTTGCCGGCGCAGGGGCGCTCGCGCTCCTCGGGGGTGGGGGGTGGTGGCTGTGGCGGGCGCACCGGCGGGAGCGGGCAGGGGATGCGGCCTGGCGGGTGGCGGAGGAGCACAGGGCGCGGGAGCTGTCGATGGCGGCCGTGGACGCGATGTCGTGGCAGGAGTTCGAGACCTACGTCGCGCAGCTGTGCGTGCGCGACGGCTGCACCGAGGTGCTGGTGAGCGGCAGGACAGGTGACCTCGGCGCGGACGTCATCGGCTGCCTCCCCGACGGGAGACGCCTGGTCGTGCAGTGCAAGCACTATGCTCCCGGACGTTCGGTGGGCTCGGGGGACATGCAGAAGTTCGTGGGCACCGCGAGACCGGAGCACCGTGCGGACGTGGCCCTGTACGTGACGACGGGGCGGGCCTTCACCCGCGACGCGCAGGGCCTCGCGCTGCGCAACGACATCGTCGCGATCCACCGCGACCTGCTCGGTTCCTGGGTGAAGGGGGCCACCCTGCAGTCCTTGCTGCCGTTGAACGGTTCCGGCGGAGGCACCGGCCGCCGTCCCCGCAAGCCCTGACTCGCAGCAGGGCGACGGACACAGCGGGGCCGGCCCGAGCGTGTTCCCTGCCTCCACCGCGGCACCGGGATGCCGCGGTAGGGGCATCCCCGTACGCATGCGGTGCGCGCACACTGCCCGTTGGCCGTGTACGCGCGCCTGCGGCTTACGCGGCGGCGGGCGCGGCACACTCGGCCGTACCGGGGGCCCGCGGCGGGCCGCGTAACGGCGGCGACAGCGGGCACACGCACCGGAACCATTGCACGACGACGGGAGCATGATGCCGAATCCGGTCCGTGACGAACACGGTGGCGGCGGCGTGCACAGCCACGACAGCCGTCCTGCGTCCGGCGTACTGATGCTGCTCGGGCTTCTCGCCGTCTGCTTCGCGGTGGCCGGCATCGGAGCCTGGGCATCGGCCGACGCGGGTTCGGTGTACCGATCGCTGGACCGGCCCGACTGGGCGCCGCCGGGGTGGCTCTTCGGTCCGGTGTGGACCGTTCTGTACGCCACGATCGCGGTCGCCGCGTGGCTGGTGCTGCGCCGTCCTGCCGGGTCCGTCCGTCCGGCCATGACGTGGTGGTCCGTCCAACTGGCCCTCAACCTCGCCTGGACCCCGCTCTTCTTCGCGGCCGGCGAGTACGGCCTTGCCTTCCTCGACATCTGCCTCCTGCTGGTGGCTCTCGCGGTCACGATGGTGATGTTCGCGCGGCACCGCAGGAGCGCGGCCCTTCTGCTCGTTCCCTACGCGGCCTGGGTGACGTTCGCCGCCGCGCTGAACCTGTCGATCTGGCTGTCCAACACCTGAAGGCACGCGACAGCGTGGCGGCGGTACGGAGCATGCCGTGGAGCCGCCCGGCCGAGCTCAGGCACCCCTGGTGCGCGGGCGCGGCCCACCGGGGTCCGCGCGCCTGCCGGTCAGCCGGATGCGGGGTGCCGGGGGCGGTCCAGCAGCTTCGCCACCGCCACCGCTGCCGCCGACCGGCGGGCGGTGTGGTGCGGTGGCCGGCCCGGCAGGATCAGGTGGCTGATGGTCATGCGCACCGTGATGTCCGCCGCGTCCTCGATGATCTGTGCTTCCTGCAGGGGGCAGCGCTCGCTCAGCCAGTCCCGCAGCAGAGCCTGACTCGTGTCGAAAACGGGGTCCGCGCGGGCCGTGAGGTAGGGGAGCAGGCTGTCCGAGCCTTCCCGGGCGGCCTCGACGACCGCGCGCAGGAGGGGATGCTCGTCCGTCTGGAGCAAAAGGTGGAGGATGGCGGCTTCGAGAGAGGCCTGCGTGTCGGGCAGGCCCGGGTACAGGATGTCGGCGAGACGGGCGAAGAACTCCTGTGTCTCGCTGGTCACCAGAGCACGGCCGAGGCCGGCGCGACTGCCGAACTCCTTGTACACGGAGGGGCGGGACACGTCGGCCCGCCGACATCCGGGCCGGTGCGTTGCCGGAACGCACGCCGTCACCGACAGTGTGACGATGACCGTGATCCTGCGCCTGACGGGCGTCTACCATGCCGACGGCGGCCTCATCGGCGAACTCTCTTATGCGGCGCGGAAGTTGACCGGCCGCGGCCACTGCGGGCTCTGTGACGTCACGCACCGAGGGGTCCGGGCGAAGCCCGAGTGGAGCGCCTGGGTGGAGTCGCTGCCGGTCCCGTTCGACCTCGTCCACCGCAACGAGCGCAGTGCCGAAGTGCGCGCGGCGAGCGACGCCCTGACGCCGTGCGTCCTGGCCCACACGGACGAGGGGCTGCGGCTCGTCCTCGACCGGACCGCCCTGGACCGTACGGGCGGCGACGTCGACGCATACGCGGCGGCCCTCACCGCGGGCGTGCGCGACGCGGGCCTCGCCTGGCCCACGGCGCCCACCGGACACTGAGCGCCCACCGGACACTGAGAGCCCGCCGGACACCGGGCGCCGGGAACCCGCCGGCCCCGAGCCACCTGCCGGACCCCGAACCCCCTGCCGCGTCACGTCCGTACGGGGCGCACTCCTGCCCGTGGGCACGCGCATGCGTCCCGTACGGTCACCGCGTCCGGCGCACCACCAGCATCCTGCTGGCGTATTCCGCGGGCGGCAGCTCCGCGCTCCACCCGTACGCCGCGAGGGCGGCGCCCGTGCGCTCCGTCCCCGCCGGCAGTGCCCCGCTGTCGTCGTCGACGCGGTACGCCGCCTCCGGAGCCAGTCCGCGCAGCCTCAACCGGGGCACCGCCCCGCGCTGCGGCGGTCCCGCCCGCCACTGGAGGACCACGCACTCGCCGCCGTCGCGTGCCACGTACTGCACGGCGTGGGAGCCGTCCGCCGGGGAGCCCAGCCGGTACAGGTCACCGGTCTGGACCGTGGACCGCACCTCCTTGTAGCGGGCCACGTACGCGGCCGTCTCGGCCAGATCGGCCTCGGTCCAGCGCGTCAGGTCGCCGCCGAGGCCGAGCGCCCCGGCCATCGCACTGTGCAGGCGGAAACGCAGGGGCACCGCCCTGCGGGTGTACGGGTTCGGGCTGTCGGTCACCCAGGCGCCCATCACCTGCGCGGGATAGAGCTGCGAGAAGCCGTACTGGATGCCCAGCCGGTCCACCGCGTCGGTGTTGTCCGAGACCCACGCCTGGTCGCTACGGGCCAGACTCGCCAGGTCGACGCGTCCGCCGCCGCCCGAACAGGTCTCGATCCGCAGGTCCGGCCGTGCCGCGCGCAGCCGGTCCAGGACGCGGTGGGTGCCCAGGGCGTGCTCCACGAAGACCCTGCGCCCGTCGGAGCGGCGACCGGTGGAGCCCGCCTCGGTGAAGGACCGGTTGAAGTCCCACTTGAGGAAGTCCACGTCGAACGCGTCGACCGTGCGCAGCAGCCATGCGAAGGCCCAGTCGGTGACCTCCGGCCGGGAGAAGTCCAGCACCAACTGGTGGCGCAGGGGGTGCGCGGTGCGGTCGGGCAGGTGCAGCACCCAGTCCGGCCGTGCGCGGAACAGATCGCTGTCCGGGTTGACCATTTCCGGCTCCACCCACAGCCCGAAGCGCATGCCGAGCGCATGGACGTGGTCGGACAGCGGACGCAGTCCCTCGGGGAAGGCGGCCGGCCGGGGGTTCCAGTCGCCGAGCCCCGCCCGGTCGCTGTCGCGGTCCCCGAACCAGCCGTCGTCGACGACGAACAGCTCGGCACCGGCCCGTGCGGCCAGAGCGGCCAGTTCCCGCTGCCCCTCGAAGGTGACGTCGAAGGCCGTCGCCTCCCAGGAGTTGTAGAGCACCGGCCGCATCTCCCCGGGCGCGGGCAGCACGTGCTCCCGTACGTACGCGTGGTACGCCCGTGACGCGGCCCCGAACCCGTCGGCCGCGTACAGCCCCGTACTCACCGGGGTCGTCCAGCTCTCGCCCGGCGCGAGGGAGAGCTCCACGCCCTCGTGACCGCTGCCGCCCAGCACGCTGCACCGGCCCTCGGCGGAACGCACCGCCGTCATGCGCCAGCTCCCGGCGGTGGCGAGGGCGACGGTCCACACCTCGCCGCTCTCCTCGGTGGCGTCCCCCGCGTCGAGGGTGAGCCAGGGGTTGCTCTGGTGGCCGGTGTGGCCGCGTCTGCTGGTGAGGGTCGTCTCGCCGACGGCGAGCGGGGTCCGCCGCAGCTGGAACTCGCCCGCCCACTGCCCGTGCACGGAGCTCAGCCGGTAGGCGGGCAGGACGGGCAGGTTCCACTGCGCGGCCGAGTGCCGCAGCAGGGTCAGCGGCCGTTCCGCGGGCGCACCCGTGTGCCGCAGTACGGTGCAGCGCTCGATCACGGGGCAGTCGCGGCGCACCCGGTAGTGCAGGTCCCACCCGAGCGGGCGGTCCGCGTCGCGCAGCCGCACGGACAGCTCCGCGCCCCCGGCGTCCGCACGGATCCCGTAGCCGTCCACGACGGGCTCGGTCGCGCCGGTGCCGTCCGCGTACCGCACCTCCAGGGCGGGCGGGGCGAACCGCACCTGGCCGTCGACGGCCAGTTCCTCCGTGCCGTCGAGCGGACTGTGGAAGCTGCTGCCCCCGGCGTCCGGTTCCGCCGACGCGACGGCGTCCGCCAGGCCGACGGGCGCTCCCCAGTGCAGCAGACGTACCGTGCCGGCGGCCGTGTCGACGCGCAGCACGTAACAGGTGCCGCCGGCGCGCAGGAGCACGGTCCCCGAACGACGGTCGGTCTCGGCGAGCGTCATCGGCGATCCGCTTCCCGGCCCGGTGCGGCCTGCTCCCGCAGGACGACGACTCCGCCCGGCGGGACGCTCGCGCCTCCCGGCAGCGCCGTACCGTCGAGCCGTGTGTGACCTTCGAGGGGCACGGTCGCCTCCTGGTCCGTGTGGTTGACGAGGAAAAGGTACGCGCGGTCGCCGGCGCTGCGGCGCACCGCCTCGACCCCGGCGGGGACGGCCGCCGCCGGGGCTGCCCCCGCCTCCCGGCACACCGCGTCGAGGAGGTCGCGCAGGGACCGCGCGGGCAGGGCCGCCCCGGCGTACCAGGCGGCGCCGGCGCCGTAGGAGTGGCGGGTGGCGGCGGGGCCGCCCCGGGCGGGGCCCCCGTCGGGTCCGTCCGCGAACCGCAGGCGGGCGGTGCAGCCGCGCGCCTCGATGCGCTCGGTCCACAGCCCGGCGCGGGACCCGTCGGACAGCAGCGCCGACTCGCCCTCCCGCAGGGGGAGGTACTCGTCGACGACGAGACCCAGCAGGTCGCGGAAGGCGCCGGGGTGCCCGCCGGTCCGTACCCGGTCGTGGGCGTCGACGGCCCCGCTGAACGGGCCGAACACGGCGTGGCCGCCGCCCCGTACGAAGGTGTGCAGGGCGTCGGCGTCCGAGTCGGACACCAGGTAGAGGCTGGGGGCGACGACGGCCCGGTACGGGGTGAGGTCGGCGTCCGGGGCCACGAGGTCGCAGGTGATGCCGAGGTCCCACAGGGCGCCGTACCAGTCCCTGACCGTGTCCAGGTGGCGCAACCGCTCCGAGGGCCGGGCGTCGAGTTCCAGGGCCCACCAGGCGTGCCAGTCGAAGAGCAGCGCCACGTCCGCCCGCACCCGGGTGCCCCGCACCTCGGCCAGCGAGGCGAGTTCGGCGCCGAGGGCGGTGACCTCGGCCCAGGTACGGGTGTCGGTGCCGCCGTGCGGGAGCATCGCGGAGTGCCATTTCTCCGCGCCCGCCCGCGACTGCCGCCACTGGAAGAACAGGATGCCGTCGGCGCCGCGGGCCAGGTGGGTGAGGCTGTTGCGGCGCATCTCACCGGGCGCCTTGGGCACGTTGACGGGTTGCCAGTTGACCGCGGACGTCGAGTGCTCCATGAGCAGCCAGGGGCGGCCGCCGGCCATGCCGCGGGCGAGGTCGGCGTTGAGAGCCAGGTCGACGTGGTTGCCGGGATCGGCCGCGACGAGGTAGTGGTCGACGGAGACGATGTCGCAGTGCCGGGCGAAGGCGTGTCCGTCGACCTTCTTCTCCAGGGTGCCCAGCAGGTTGGTGGTGAGCGGGATGCCGGGCGCCAGGTCGCGCAGCAGCGCGCTCTCCGCCCGGTGCCGGTCGAGCAGGGCGTCGGAGGAGAAGCGCCGGTAGTCGAGTTCCAGCCCTGGGTTGCGGAAGGCGGTGGTTTCGCGCGGCGGGCCGATCTCCTCCCAGTCGCCGTACCGCTGACCCCAGAAGTCGGTGCCCCAGACGTCGTTGACCCGGTCCAGGGTGGTGTACCGGCGGCGGAGCCAGTCGCGGAAGGCGGCGGCGCTGGTGTCGCAGTAGCAGAGGGCGTTGTGGTTGCCCCACTCGTTGTGCACGTGCCACAGGACCACGGCCGGATGCGTGGCGTACCGCTGCGCCAGCGCGGTGACGACGGCGTCGGCGGCCCGTGCGTAGTCCGGACTGCTGGGGCAGAACGCCTGCCGGCTGCCGTGCGCCAGGCGGGTGCCCGAGGCGTTCTGCGGGAGCGAGGCGGGGTGCGCCCTGGTGAACCAGGGCGGGGGAGCGGCGGTGGGGGTGGCGAGGTCGACCGCGATGCCGTTCTCGTGCAGCAGGTCCAGGACGGTGTCCAGCAGATCCCAGTCGTGGACGCCGGGCCGGGGTTCGAGGCGGGACCAGGAGAACACCCCGAGCGTGACGAGGTTGACGCCCGCCTCGCGCATGAGGCGTACGTCCTGCTGCCAGACCTCGCTCGGCCACTGCTCGGGGTTGTAGTCGCCCCCGTAGGCGATCCCGCCGAGCCGCTCGGCGAGCGCGTCCAGGGGGTCGGCAGGGGTGTCCGCCGAAGCCCGGAAAGGGGAGGTCATGACTTCACCGCCCCGGCGGCCAGGCCCGCGCGCCAGTAGCGCTGGAGCAGAAGGAAGGTGAGCACGATCGGTACGACCGAGACGAGGGCGCCGACCAGGGTCAGCGTCTGGAGCTCGGGCACCCGGCTGGTCTGCGACTGCCAGGTGAACAGCCCCAGGGTGACCGGGTAGAGCCGCTCGTCCTGGAGCATGATCAGCGGCAGCAGGAAGTTGTTCCAGATCACGACGAACTGGAAGAGGAAGACGGTGACCAGGGCCGGCGACATCATCCGCAGCGCGATGGTGCGGAAGATGGTCCACTCGCCCGCGCCGTCGATGCGGGCCGCCTCGATGACCTCCTCGGGTATGGAGGCGGCGGCGAAGATCCGCGCCAGGTAGACGCTGAACGGGCTGACGACGCTGGGCAGGAACACCGACCAGAAGGTGTTGGTGGCGTCGACTTCGGCGAAGAGCAGGAACAGCGGCAGCGCGAGCGCGGTGGCGGGCACCAGCACACCGCCGAGGATCACCGAGAAGACGGCTTCGCGTCCCTTGAACCGGTAGACGGCCAGCGCGTATCCGGCCATGGCGGCGAGCAGCGTGCCGATCGCCGCACCGGCTCCGGCGTAGGCGAGGCTGTTGAGCAGCCAGCGCGCGTACACGCCGTCCTGCTGGGCGAAGAGCGCGCTCAGGTTCTCGCCCAGGTGCCAGTCGGCGAGGAGCAGACCGGGCGTGCTGACGAGGTCGCCCTGGCTCTTGGTGGCGGAGACGAGCAGCCAGTAGACGGGCAGCAGCATGTAGCCGGCGACGAGCGCCATGAACACGAACGCCGGCACGGCCGACAGGCCGGGGCCGCGCCGCGGGCGGCCGGGGACCGGGGCGTGTGCGCCCTCGGTACGGGTGAGGAGGGTCATCCCTGCCTCCTGGCAGTGAAGCGAAGGAACAGGAAGGACAGTGCGAAGGTGGCCACGGCGAGCAGTACCGAGAGCGCGGCGGCCTCGCTGTAGCGGTCGCTCGAGGCGAGTGAGTAGGCGGCCAGGTTGGGGGTGTAGGTACTGGTCACGCTGGTGGAGATGGCCCGGAACACCTGTGGTTCGGTGAACAGTTGGAAGGTGCCGATCAGCGAGAACACGCCGGTCAGTACGAGGGCCGGCCGGATGACCGGCACCTTGATGCGCAGGGCGATCGTCCACGCCCCGGCCCCGTCCACCCGCGCGGCCTCGCTGAGGTCGGCGGGCACCGCCTGCAGGGCCGCGTACATGATCAGCATGTTGTAGCCGGTGTACGTCCAGGTCACGACGTTGCCGATGGAGAACAGGACGGCGCCGGGCCCCAGCAGGTCGACGTCCAGGTGCGCCGAGCGGAGCAGGCCGACGACGGGGGAGAGCTGCGGGTCGTAGAGGAAGGCCCACATCAGTGCGGCCACGACGCCGGGGATGCCGTACGGCACGAAGTAGACCAGGCGGAAGAACCGCTTGAGACGGGCGACCGCCGAGTCGAGCAGGAGCGCGAGTGCCAGCGCGAGGGCGAGCATCACGGGGATCTGCACCAGGCCGAAGAGCGCCACGCGCACCAGGCTGTCCACGAAGAATGGCTCGGAGACGACGTCGGCGTACTGCTCGAACCCGGCGAAGACCGTCTCGGTGCGGCCGAAGGTGCCCCCCGTGCGCTCGGTCCTGTGCAGGCTCTGCCAGAACGCGTAGCCGACCGGCACAAGGGTGAAGAGCACGAAGGGGATGAGGAACGGGGCGAGGAACGCGAACGGTGCGAGCGTGCGGCGGCGGGGTGTCGTCGCCGGGGTGCGGGTGGTCGTCACGGGTGACCTTCGGGTTGGGCCGTACCGGCGGAGCGGGGACGAGGGGGAGACCGGCCGGAGGGTCAGTCCGTCACGTCCAGCGACTGCTTGCGCAGCGATTCCACGCTCTGGGAGGCGGTGGCCTTCAGGACCTCGGCGAGGGTGCTGCCGCCGCCGGTGGCCTTCGCGGTGCCGTCGCTGAGGAAGCGGTAGGTGTCGGTCATCGTCGGGCCCCACGTGAAGTCGGTGTCGACGTTCTGCGACGCCTCGGCGAACACGTCGAAGATCTTCTGCTTGCCGTAGAAGTCGACCGGCTGCTTCAGTGCGGGCAGGTCGGCCCCGGTCCTGGCGGCGGGGTAGAGGCCGCCCTCGCGGTTGAGGATCTCCAGCGCCTTGGCGTCGGTGTTCAGCCACAGGGCGAACTTCGCGGCCTCGGCCGGGTACTTGCTGCCGGTGAGGACCGCGGTGGTGGAGCCGCCCCAGTTGCCCGCCTGCTGCCCGCCCTTCTCCCACTGCGGCATGGGCGCGACGGCCCACTTCCCGGACGTGGACTTCGCGTTGTCGCGGATGGTGCTGTAGCCCCAGGCGGCACTGATCCAGGTGACGACCTCACCGTCGTTCCACGCCTTGTACAGGGCGGGGGAGAAGCCCTGGAGGTCGGTGGCGACGAGCTTGTCGTCGATGAGCTTCTGCCAGTAGTCGGCCACCTTGCGGCTCTCGGGCCGGTCGACGGTCACCTTCCACCTGTCGCCCTCGCGCTCGAACATGGGGGCCTTGTTCTGCCACAGCAGGCCGGTGAACCAGTTGGGGTCGGTCTGCGAGAAGTGGGTGATGTACTGCCCCTTCTTCGCCGCCTGTATCTTCCGGGCGGCGGCCTCGTACTCCTCCCACGTCGTCGGCGCGGCCAGGCCGAGCTTGTCGAAGACGTCCTTGCGGTAGTAGAGCGCCATCGGGCCGGTGTCCTGCGGCACCGCCCACACGCCGTCCTTGCCGCCGGCGCCGAAGTCCACCTGCGACCAGGTCCAGTCGGCGAACTTCGGTGCGGCGTCCGGGATGCCGGCGCACTGGGCGATGTCCTTGAGCCCGCCCTTGAGGCGGAAGCTGGCCAGCGAGTCGTACTCGATCTGGCTGAGGTCGGGGGCCTTGGCGGCCTTCAGCGCGTTGGACAGGTTCTGGTATGTACCGACGTTGCCGGCCGGCGTCGACTTGAGCTTGACCTGCACGTCGGGGTTCTGGCTGTTCCAGAGGTCGACGGCCTTCTGCATGCCGGGAACCCAGGACCAGTAGTCGAGGGTGACCTTGCCCGACGCCGGTTCGCACGCGGCGGACGCCGTCCGGTCGTCCTCGTCCTGCCCGCCGCCGCAGGCGCTCAGCGCCGCGAGGATGAGGACCACGCCCCCGGCGGAGCCGCGTCGGGCGACCGAACCGCGATTGCGAACTGCCATGAGTCTGCTCTCCTTCGAGCCGGGGGGTACGCCTGAGCAGGGCGATGGCGGCTACCTTCACAACAGAGATCAACGAAAGTCAACAGTTCTTCTGTTCTTCATGGCGTGTGCGACCGATTCGTAATGCGTGCAAGTAGGCACCCGATGCGGCGAAAATCCACTCTGAGCTGCACGAACACTCCGCGGGTCAAGCCCTTCCAGTCAACGCCGGAAACAGACGTAATCGATTACGCGTCAGTCCGGGCCGGATGCCACAGCTCGGCACCCGCGGGGAACAGGTACGGCAGGCTGCCCGGCACCCCCCGCGCGCCGCGCAGAGGGACGCCGGGTCACCGCCGGGCGGGCTGGCGGGCTGGTGGCGCGGGGTCACACGGTTTCGCGGCCCGCTTCACACGGTTTCGCGCGGGACGAACTCCGCCTTCACCCGCACGGTCCTGCGCGTCACACGTCCGTCGAGGCGCTCGACGAGGAGCCGCGCCGCGGCCCTCCCCACATCGACGGCCGAGTACCGGACCGTGGTCAGCCGCGGACGCACCAACGACGCGAACGACGCGTCGTCGTGGCCGATCAGCGCGACATCGCCGGGAATACCGACCCCGAGTTCCTCCGCCTTGTCCATCGCACCGATCGCGACGGCGTCGTTCGCACAGAACACGGCGTCCGGCCGGTGCTTCACCCCCATCAGGTGCGCGAAACCCGCGGCGCCGGCCTCCCGGGTGTGCTCGCCCCGCACGACCAGCCGTCCGGGCAACGAGAGACCGAACTGGACGGCCAGGGCCCGCAGCAGCTCCAGCCGGGGATCGCCGCCGGTGGCGTCCCGGGGACCGGCGATCATGGCGATGCGCCGGCGTCCGGCGCCCGTCACCTCCGTCAGCGCCGCACGCATGGCGGCCCGCGCGTCAGGGGTCACCAAGTCTGTCTCGCCGAAGGGCAGATCGGCGCTGACCACCGCCGGGATGCCCGCCTCCGACAGCAGCAGGAAGTCCTTCGCCGTCAGCCGGAACGGCGTGATCACGACGCCCGCGAACCGCTGCTGGACGGCCTCCCGCAGGTACGCCCGCTCCTCGTCCCGGTCCGCCTTCGTGTCGCAGACCATGACGTGCAGACCCAGGGGCCGCAGTTCCTCCCGGAGAGAGGCCGCGAGCTGTGCGTAGAAGGGGTTGGCCAGATCGGGCACCACCAGCGCCACGATGCTCGAACGCCCGGTCCGCAGGCTCCGCGCCGCCGTGTTCACGGTGAAGCCCAGCTCGGCGATGGCCGCCTCCACCGCCTTCCGGGTCCCCCCGGCGACGGCCCGCTTGCCGGAGAGGACGTAGGAGACGGTCGCCGTCGACACTCCGGCCGCCCGGGCGACATCGGCCATGGTGACCCGCACTGCCAACGCGCACGCTCCCTCGGTACGGCTCGCCACCCTACTTCACACCGTGACACCGCAGGTCGTGCGCCCGTTCCGGATCCCCAGCCGCCCGCGCACCGCTCCCGTCCTTCTCCGGTGACTCCGCTCGCGGCACCGCCCCCGCCCGGGGTCGACCGCATGATCCAACGTGCCGCCACCGAGACACCCGGCGTCGTGCCGCCGCCACTGCACGGCGGGCTCTGCTGATGTCGCGGATGGCGGGGATGTCGGCGCCGGTCTCAGCGCGCGTGATCGGGGTCAGGGCAATGGGAGGAAGAGAGGACTGCGGCTGTCCGGAGGAGTCGACCGCTCCCCAGCACGCAGACGAGACAGGGGGCCGGATCGTACGTACCGGGCTTCGGCGAACCGCACCAGCGATACCGTGGTGGCACACGCCAGAGAGAAGCCCAGGAGCCCCGGATGAGCCAGCAGCCGGCACCCGCGCCCGTGCCCGACCGTCAGCCCCTCGATGAGCACGCCGCTGCATCGGCCCGTGCGTACGCGGCCGCGGAGCGCGCCAAGACGGACGTCCTTGCCTCGGTCCTGGAGGACATCGCCGCCAACGGCTACCCCTCGCCCGAGTCCGGCGTGCCGTGGGAGGCCGCCCGTGACGCTCACCTCGCGCGCCTCGCGGACGAGCAGCCCCGTGTCGCCTGAGCACGGGGCGCGCCGTTCGCGCGTCGTCATGGTGGAGCCCGCGCTCACCCAGCTGGCGAAGCTCACCGCGAGCGAGACGCACCGACTGGACCGCGCGATCGTCGCGATCAGCGTCAACCCGGAGCTGGGCACCGAGGTGCCCGGGACCCTGCTGCGCGACTACGTCGACGAGGTCGACGGTGTTCGCGTGATCTTCTATGTGACGGCTCTGCGGACGGTCACGATCGTGGCGTACGTCGAAGCCTGAACATGGCGGCAGCGCCCCGGATCCGATGGCGTCCGGGACGCTGCGGTGTCTACTGCTCGGAGACATGCGTCCCGGGAACTGGGGCGGCGCGGGATCACGGCCCACGCGGTATCGCCGCGCCCCACCGATACGGACATGCTGCGTGCCGGTGCCCCGCCGGAGGCGGTGGCCGGGGTGGCGCACATGACGGCACTGGGAGAGACGGCGCCCGCTGCTTCCCGTCCTCCTGACAGGTCTCTGCCGACGACCGAAGAGGTCCCGAGGATGAGCGATTCGTTCGAGGGGAGCCCCACCGCGAGGGGGCCTCCCGGCACAGAAGATCTACCTGCGGGCGCACTCGGGCACCACCTCGATACGGGCGCGCGCCCCGCCCCGGACGCGCGCACACAGTGGGGGCGCCCCGCCCCGGACGCACTGGCTCAGCGGGATTCGGGGACGAGAACGACCTTCCCCGTCGTGGCCCGCGCCTTCAGGGCAGTGTGCGCCTCGGCGGCCCGCGACAGCGGGAAGGCCTGGAAGGCCGGTACCAGGCTGCCGTCGGCGGCCGCCGCGAGCGCGCGTGCTTCGTCGGCGGAGGCGTCCTGCCCCCGCAGCAGCAGATCCAGCGCGTCGGTGAAACTCACGCCGCGCGCCTTGAGTTCCGTCTCGTCGGGCCGGAACTCCTCCCGCGAGGCCGCGCCTATGCTGAGGTAGCGCCCGCCTTCGGCGAGCAGCCCGAACGCGGCCCGGCCCTTGTCGCCCTCGACGCCGTCCAGGACGACCGTGACACCGCGCCCGCCCAGGGCGTCGCGGACGGTGTCCGTCCAGTCCGCCTCGTTGTAGTCGACGGCAACATCGGCTCCCAGTTCCCGTACGGCCACCGTCTTGGCCGGTCCACCCGCCGCGCCGACGACCGTGGCGCCGAGGCGGTGGGCGTACTGCACCACAAGGCGGCCGATCCCGCCGGCGGCGGAGGTGACCAGGACGAGGTCGTCGGGGGTGAGTTCCGCGATGTCGAGCAGGCCGATCGCGGTGGTGCCGGTCACGACCATGGTGACGGCGGCCTCGTAGCCCAGTCCGGCCGGGATCCGGTGCAGGGAGGCCACGTCGGCGACGGCGAGTTCGGCGTAGCCTCCTGGCATGCCGTGACGGGTCGTCACGCCGGTGCCGATCCAACCCTCGTCCACGTCAGGACCGACCGCGTCGACGACACCGGCCACCTCTCCGCCGAAGACGGCAGGAAGCGCGGGGAGCGGCGGGCCGATGTCCAGCCCCTGTCGCATCGCCGTCTCGATCTGGTGGACCCCCGCGGCGCGCACCGACACCCGGACCTGGCCCGGCCCCGGCACCGGGTCGGGCACGGTCTCGTAGCGGAGGTTCTCGGCGGGTCCGAACTCGTGCAGGACGACGGCTCGCATGACTGTTCCTTCCGGCGTGGCTCCTATGGACAACCCACACTCTGTTTCCTCAACTCCCCTTGAGGTCAAGCACTCCGCGAGTCGCCTGCGACGGCCCCGTTCTCACACAGCTATGAGGTGGGCGATTCCGGCCGTAGAGGCGAGGTGCAGGCATCTGCCGCGGTAGCACGGGGACGGCGGAGCGGACCTGACGGTCGAGGAGTGACGGAACTCGCTGCCCGCGTCGTGCGCATGTCCGCCGTTCCGGCGTCGTGCGCCGAGGCGGGGCGACCGGTAGCTCACCGGCGCGGGCATACCGAGGTCCTCCGCGCGGTGACCGTACTGCCCACGGTGGTGTCCGCGCCGTAGGGCTGCGGTCATGCCCTACGACCCCGCGGGGGGTACCCCCCGTTGCGGCCCGGGTGGTTGCCCCATGTCCGAGTGGCGCGGCCGACGGGCACGATTCGGCCATGACTTTACAGCGAACAAGCATCCGCATTGTGGCTGGTGCGGCGGTTCTCGGCAGTGTGTCCGCCCTGGTGGCTCCGGTCTCGGCGGCGACCGGCTCCCACGGTGAGCGGGTACGAGGTGGGGCCCTGGTCTCCGTCGAGCAAGCGGCCGACCTTACGGCGGAGGAGGTGGCCGAGGAGCTCCGGGAAAAGATCGACTCGTCCCGGGTGCGCTATGGCGTGACCGCCTATCGGGTCACCTACCGCACCACTGACAGCGCGGGCGCGCCCACGACCGCAAGCCAGCTCGTCGTCCTGCCCAAGAACAGGGCGCGCCACCTGTCCACCGTCTCCTGGCTGCACGGCACCACCGTCCACCGCAAGGACGTCGCCTCGGAGAACCCGAAGTCGAACGACCGGCTCGTCGCCCTGCTGCTCGCCTCGACCGGGCGGGCCGTTTCGGCGCCCGACTACGTGGGCCTCGGCTCGGGCGAAGGCTTCCACCCGTACGGTGACCCAGGAGCCACCGTCGCGGCCTCGGTGGACGGCCTGCGCGCGGCCCGGACCTTCGTCCACCGCAGCGGCCGGGAGCTGAAACGCAAGGTGCAGGTCAGCGGGTTCTCGCAGGGCGGCCCCGCGACCATGCTGGTGGGCCGGGCGCTCCAGCAGGAGGGCGCCGACCGCTACTTCAGGCTCGGGGCACTCGCCCCGGTCGGCGGCCCCTACAATCTCTCGGCCTTCGAGGCCGCAGCAGCCGACGACAAGATGGACAAATCCGCCATCTACCTCGCCTACTTCGTCACCGCCTGGAACAAGATGTACGGCCTCTACACCTCGCCCGCCGAAGCCTTCCGCTCCCCCTACGACAGCAGCGTCGAGAGCCTCTTCGACGGTCATCACACCACCGACGAGATCCTCGGCGCGCTCCCGGCTGCCTCCAAGGACCTGTTCACCGAGGACTTCCTGAGCAAGATCCGCAAGCCGGACGGTGTCCTGAAGGACAGGCTGTACCCGATGGACAACACGTGCAACTGGCGACCGAAAGTACCGGTGCAGATCTTCTACGGCGGTGGCGACAAGGACGTCCTCCCCAGCCACTCGGCCTACTGCGCAGCCCAGTTGACGAGCAACGGCGCCGCCCACCGGCTGATCGACGTCGGTGACTACGACCACAACGGATCGGTGCGCAAAGCTCTGCCCCGCATCATCGAGTTCTTCGACGATGCGGCAGGGACCAACTGAAGCACGTCACCGACAGGTCGGGCACCATCCGGCGTCGGGGTTGCCTCGCGCGCCGCGCCGTCCCTCGGTCGGCGCTCCGACCTCCGAGGTAGCGGGGCGACCACCCCCGGCACTCGCAAGCACGTCCCGGAGGGCCTGTGACCCGGTCCCGCACCGTCCGAAGAACGTTGCGGGGTGGGAGCGGTAGCAGAGCAGACTGTTTGTCAGGGAGGACGATCGAGGATCAGCTGCGCCTCGTGCGGGGCCTCGCGGCCCCTGGGCCCGCGAACCAGGCCCGCGTCCTGGGGAATAGTCCGTATGCCCGGGCGCTCCTGTTGCTCAGTTCGCGACAGCCAACGCACGGTCTGCCCGTGTTCTTCGAGGACCGAGGGGCAGCGATGCCCGCCGCCGTGGCGAGTCGGCGAACGTCGGTCGGACGGGGCCGGAGCGTGCCCCTGTCGGCAGCCGCGTACGGGCCCCAGGCACGCCGGCTCGAACTGGTCACGGCAGGCGGGCGTGTGCTCGGCTCCGCCGAGGGCGACGGGCCGCTCGCGGTGTCGCTCGACGTGGAGGTGCGGGAGCCGACCTGGGTGGCGGCCCGCTGTACGGGCGGAGCGCACCCCGACGTGCTGGCCGAGCGGGCGTGGTCGCACACGGGTGCCACGTGGCTGGACGTGGACGGAGCCAGCGTACGGCGCGAGTCCGACCTCGCCTTCTGCCGTCGGTGGCTCGACCTGCTGGCGGACTTCGTGCAGAAGCACGGCCGGTTCCGCGACGCCCAGCAGCGGATCGACCTGCTCGCCGCTGTCGACGCAGCCCGTCCCTTCTACGCGGCGGGTTTGGGGGTGCGGGCGAGGTGACCGCCGTGCCTCACGCCCGGGATCTCAGCACGTCGACCTCACAGCCCGGCGCGAACGGGTCGAAGCCGTGCGCGACCAGCCAGCGAACTGACAGCAGGCTTCGCAACGACCACCAGGCATGGATCACGTCGAGGTCGATGTCGGTGCCGTAGCCCGCGAGGACGTCGGCGAGGTGCTCCTCGTGTCCGAGCGTGAAGGTGGCGAGGTCGTACAGAGCATCACCCCGGCCCGCCTCGGACCAGTCGATGATGCCGGTCACCTCGTCGCCGTCGACGAAGACGTGCGCAATCTGCAGATCGCCGTGCGTGAACGCCGGAGTCCACGGCCGGAGCGCGGCCTCGGCGACCCGGCGGTTGCGGGTCACCAGGTCGGCGGGCAGGAGACCGTTCGTCCCGAGCAACTCGCATTCGGCGTCGAGCTTCGCCGCCAGCGCAGCAGTGCTCTGGCCGGCCCGGCCCGGCAGGGGCGGCAGCGGTGCTTCGTGCAGCTTCCGGATGGCGGCGCCCGCAGCGGCCCACGCCGCCGACGAGCCGGTCGACGGTCCGCCGAGGCGCCCGAGCGTCGTTCCCTCAAGTGCGGCGAGCGCCAGCACGGGCGGTCTGCGCCACAGGACCTTGGGGGTCGGGACCGGCGCGAGGGACATCACTTCGACCTCGACGTCCATACGCGCCTGATCGGCGTCCACCTTAAGGAACACGTCGCCGACGCGCAGGGTCGCGCGTTCGGAGTGGGCGACCACGACTTCGACCTCATCCATGGGCGATCACTATCCCGGGAAGTGAGCGACGAAGTCGCCTGTTTTATCGGGTGCGATGACGCAGCCGACCGCGTCCCGCCACCTGACAGCGCGTGCGCGACACCGACCCTTGACGAGATCAAGCCGCGAGGTCCGGGGCACACAGGGACTTCCCGGTGACCGCCGCGGCCACCGGGCCTCCCTTCCTCCGGCGGCCCACCGCCACTTCTGGTCGGGCGGGGCTCACTTGATGTCCGTGTCGCCCAGGGCCTCCAGCACCTGGCGCAGCCCGTCTCCGTGATCAGGGGCAACCTGGGCTACCGCCTCGGCGGCGCGTTCGGCCCCGCCCTCGCGGCCCTGCTCGTCCTCAACACCTGACCACTGCGTACCCGCTCCCCGGCCACCCGACGCAGGCACTCACGGCGCGGGCGAGGGCGGCTCGTCGGGAGGACGAGCGACTCGACCGACGTCGTCGGCGTGACCACGCTCGGTCAGTACCGAGCGCGAGGAGGGCATCCCCGCCAGGTACAGGACGGCGACCATACCGGGACGGCAGGCACGGCCGACCTCGCGCTGGCCGGGACGTGTGAGGGCGGCAAAGACGTCTGCACCGGCGCCACCCCGTCTCGTACGAGAGGCGACCGGGGGGCATGCTCGTCGGCGATCCGGGCCGGCCGGACCATCCAGCCCGAGTCGGCCGTCCGGGCAAGCATGCCGTGCCGCAGTGCGTACGCTGCGAGCGTCCGGCCGTTTTCCAGGAGGAGCCGCGAATGACTGAGAACCCCTCTGTACCCGGTCCGCGCGAGGACCTGGCCCTGCACAACGACTGGTTCTTCTCGGGATGGGAACATGTCGTGCCCCGCCAGGGGTTCGCACTGACCATGCTGATCGGGACCGCGAGCCAGCACGGCTGCACCGGCTCGCTGGACGACCTGCTTCAAGAGATCTGCGGGGGCCACTGGGACATGATCGGTGGCGATCTCGACGGTGCTCTCACGTTCTTCTGGCCCGATGGGGAGTGGGACTACGAGGACGAGCCGGAAGGCCGAGAGGCATGCGAGGCGCGTCGTTGGGAGCAGTTCGGCGCCATGCTGACGGCCGCAGGCTTCCCGGTACCCAAAACGGTGCGGGACCTGTCCGAGCTCTACCTGACGTGGGGCCTGGCCGGCCGCGAGGAGACGCCGGAGGGCACCCGGTGGACGATGCCCGCCGTACTACCGCTGCCCGGCGACCTGTTGGCCCTGGACCCCGAGCTGACCAAACGGCTCGACAGGAACCGCTGGACGATGCGCACCGGCCCGCTCGTCAACACCCTCGTCAACCACCTGGTCGACGATCTGGGTGAACCGCAGGAGATCCTCACCTCCCTGGACCGACTGGCGACGGCCACCGGCCAGGACGCCGACAACGTCCGCCTCGCCCTCGCGGAGTTCGCGCAGTCCGGGGACGCCCAGGTGTACCGCGGCCGCGAGTTGGCCGACGCGGAACGCCTGGAGGCACACCAGCGCTTCCGCCTGGTCATGGACTGGGAGCACTTCCACGCGACCCGGATCCGGCTGGGCATCGGGGGCGACGACGCGTGACGCGGAGGGCGTTGGACCTCTGCGCGCCCTCGGCCCGGCCGGCCTGGATCGCAAAGGACCGTCGGCGGAGACATGGGAGGTGTCCGCCCTCCTGCGCCCGTCGGCGCGGCGAAGACCTCCTCCCGGGTGGGGACCGCCTGCGAATGCAACGACGTAGCGAACCACCCCAGATCCTCGCGGACCTGCCGGTTCAGCCGGTTCCACCGGAGACGGTCTGCCCGGTGCCGGCACCCGCCCCGGTGCCGATGGCAGCGGGACGCGAAGGGGCACGTGTCAGCTCGCGGAGGGTGCGGCCGAGCAGTTCCGCACCTTCCGCGACAGCGCCGGACGGGCCCGCCGCGTAACCGAGGACCAGGCCGGGGCGGCCGGGGAGCTGGCGATGCCAGGAGAGGGGCTGGCACTTCACCCCGCGGGCGAGCGCGGCGGCGGCCAGCTCGGTGTCGGGGACCTCCTGCGGGTAGGTCACCGTCAGGTGCAGGCCTGCCGCGGCTCCGTGCACGACCGCGCCCGGCAGATGGGCGGCCAGCGCGTCGATCATCGCGTCGCGTCGGCGCACATGCCGGCCCCGCAGCAGCCGCAGATGCCGTTCCAGTCGGCCGGACTCCATCAGCCGGGCGAGCACCAGCTGAGGCAGCAGGGCGTTGCCGAGGTCGGTGAACCGTTTGGCGTCGGTCAGTTCCTTGCGATAGCGGGGCGGCGGCACCATCCAGCCGATGCGCAGTGCCGGGGCGAGCAGTTTGGACACGCTGCCCAGGTAGCACACCCGGTCGGCGAACACCGAGTGGAGCGCGGGCACCGGCGGCCGGTCGTAACGGTGTTCGGCGTCGTAGTCGTCCTCCACGATCAGCCCGCCGTCCGACGCCCAGCGCAGCAGCTCGCGCCGCCGTTCGCCGCTGGTCACCGCCCCGGTGGGGAACTGGTGGGCGGGGGTGACCAGGACGGCGGATGCGCCGGTGGCGCGCAGCGCGTCGACGCGCAGGCCGTCCTCGTCGACCGGAACCGGCGGGGTGGTGAAACCTCCGTTGAGGAGGTGCTGGCGGGTGCCGAGCGATCCGGGATCCTCGACCGCGACACTGTCGACGCCGTGCGCCCGCAGGACCGGATGCAGGAGCGTGAGCGCCTGAGCCGTGCCGGCGACGATCAGTATGTCGTCCGGTCCGACCCGGATGTCGCGGCTGCGCGCCAGCCAGTCGGCGACGGCGCGGCGCAGGCGAGGTGCTCCCCGTGGGTCTCCGTACCCGAGGTCCTCGGCGGAGAGCTCGGCGAGTACGTCCCGTTCGGCGCGCAGCCAGGCGGCGCGGGGAAAGGCCGAGAGGTCGGGCGCCCGGGGGTGAGGTCGATGCGGGCGGCGGCGGCCCGCAGCGCGTCGAAGGCATCCGGCCCCGGTTCCCCCGTGAACACGGAGCACGGAGCGGCGGTGCCGAAGTGCTGGTTCTGGCCCCGAGGCAGCCCGGGGACGGACGGCGGCGGTGACGGCGCGGGCGGAACGGCGACCACCGTCGTGCCGCCGCGCCGACGGCCCTCGACGTGGCCGTCCTCGGTGAGCCTGCGGTAGGCCTCCGTGATCACGCCGCGGGAGACGCCCAGTTCGGCGGCGAGGACGCGGGTGGCCCCACGGGTCAATACGGCGTCGGTTCCCGGCGGTGTGCGGCCCCTTTCCGTCCCCATCCTCCCCGTGGCCCACCAAAGGGGTGGGGAACGTGAGGCCGGCAGCGATCGTCAGCAAGCGACGGGGCATCGGCGGGAGTGCACAGCGCCCTGAGCGGTGCGGGAGCTGTCGCCGGCCGCCCGTAGGGCGAGTTGGGCAGTCCGGGGGATCCGGGGAACCCCTTTGGCCTCGCCGGCCGGGACCGCCGGGGCAGCAGCACTCTGATCAGCACCGGAAGGCTCCTGGCCCTGGCGTGAACAGCACGGCCCTCAAGGACGACGGTGTGGGGACGCCGGGACGGGGTATGCCCCGCCCCGGGGACACGGGGCGGGGCAACGGGGGGCAGTGATGAGACGTGGGAACGTGGACAAGGGCTGTCTGGGGCTCGGACTGGTCTTCCTTCCCTTCGGCCTGGGGCTCGGGTACGTGCTGGTGGTGGGGGCCTGGCGGTTCGGGCGTTTCCTCTGGACCACGGGCGGGCCACGGCTCGCCGAGGGCGATCCGAAGGCGTGGACCGCCCTCGGTATGGTCCTCTTCTTCGTCGCGGTGGTGGTCTTCATCCATCGGGACGCAGGTCGAAACGGCGGTCCGAACCCCCGGCCCGGCCGGGCGGTCCACCGGGGAGAGGACTGGTACTGGCAGCCCGATCCCATCGAGTATCCGCCACATCCGAAGGATAATCCCGGGCGCCCGCCCTCTCCATGACCCGCCAGCGCGTCCCGGGGCCTCATGGCGCGAGGCGGCGAGGCGGCGAGGCGGCGAGGAGGGGGGAGCTACAGGTGAATGCCGTGAGGTGGAGCGGGCCCGGCGCCCGCGCTGTGCGGCGCCGGGGAGGGTGCGCGGCTCTGGTGGTCGTTCTCGCCCTTCTGGGCGCGGGGACGCTCCCGGCCGCGTCGACCGCGGCCGTGCACGAGCAGAGCGGGCAGGTGTTGCAGCGCGACGTGGACGCGATCCGCTCCGCCGGCGTCACCGGAGTGCAGGCAGAGGTACGCACCCCGCGCGGCCAGTGGTCCGCCCGCAGCGGAGTGGCCGACCTGGGGACCGGCCGACCCGTGCCCAAGGGCGGGTACTTCCGGATGGGCAGCAACACCAAGACGTTCGTCGCCACGGTGGTGTTGCAACTGGCCGGGCAGCGGCGGCTGTCCCTGGACGACACTGTCCACACATGGCTGCCCGGCGTGGTGCGGGGCAACGGGAACAACGGCGCCCGGATCACTCTGCGGCAGCTGCTCCAACACACCAGCGGCCTGTACGACTACGCCAACGACCTGCCGGTCCTCAATTCCGCCCAGGGGTACCGCCGCCACTGGAACGACGACATCCCGCCGGAACGGCTGGTGGCGATGGCGATGCGACACGGGCCGGGTGACGGGAGCTGGTCGTACTCCAACACCAACTACGTCCTGCTCGGCATGATCATCAATAGGGTGACCGGCCGTGACTGGGCCACGGAGGTGACCGACCGTATTCTGCGGCCGCTACGCCTGACGCACACCTTCGCACCCCACACCCTCGCGCCCCGGCGGCGAGCAGACCTGCCGAGTCCGCACGCCTCCGGCTACGAGCAGTTCACCGAGGGCGGACCGCTGATCGACACCACCAGGCTCAACCACAGCTGGGCCGGCCCAGCCGCTGAACTGATCACCACCACCGAGGACCTGACCCGTTTCTGGCAGGCGCTCATGGGCGGCCGACTGCTGCGGCCCACGCAAATGGCGGAGATGACGACCACCGTGGACACGCGTCTCGGCGGACGGTACGGCCTGGGCATCGTCCGGCTCCCCCTGCCCTGTGGAGGGTGGTACTGGACGCACCCGGGCAGCGTCCCCGGCTACGCCACCCGCGTCGGCGTCACCGGAGACGGCCGGCGGGTCATCGTGCTGTCCCTGTCCTCCCGGGTGAGGGCCTGGGAGCCGGTGGAGAAGGCCACCGATACGGCGATCCGGAACACCCTGTGCGGACAGGGCCACTCCAGGACGCCGCTGTTTCCGGCCGGAGCACCTCGCCGGGAATGACCACGGCCCTGACGTCCGGCGCCGCGTACCGGGGCGACGCGGGGCTCGGTGCGCGTGGGCTCTACAGCGCGCGCAGGACGGCGGTGACCTTGCCGAGGATGGTGGCCTCGTTGCCCCGGATCGGGGCGAAGCGCTCGTTCTCCGGGAGCAGCCACACGTCGGACCCCTGGCGCTTGAAGCGCTTGACGGTGGCGTCGCCGTCGATCATCGCGGCGACGATGTCACCGTTGCTGGCCTCGGGCTGGGCGCGGACGACGACCTGGTCGCCGTCCGCGATGTGCGCGTCGATCATGGATTCACCGACGACGGTCAGGACGAACAGGTCGCCCTCGCCGACCAGTTGGCGCGGCAGCGGCAGTACGTCCTCCACGTGCTGTTCGGCCAGGATGGGTGTGCCGGCGGCGATGCGGCCGACGAGCGGCACGTACGCGGTACCGGGGGAGGGCGGGCCGTCGTTGGGGGTGGTGCCGTGGTGGCGGTCGGCGCGGATGCGGTAGGCGCGCGGGCGGCACGGGTCGCGTTCCAGGATTCCCTTGCGCTCCAGCGCGGACAGCTGGTGGGCGACGGAGGAGGTGGAGGCGAGGCCGGCCGCCTGGCCGATCTCGCGCATGGACGGCGGATAGCCGCGCTCGGTGACGTGCCGGCGGATGGTCGCGACGATCTTGGCCTGGCGGTCGGTGAGCCCGTCGGCACGGGTGCGGATGCCGGCGGGCCGTCCGGGCCCGGCGGTGGTCGTCGTGCGCATGAATCTCCCCGTTTGTGATCGTCCGGTGCCGCGACCGTACCTCGTCCCCGCGCCGATCAGGAACACGCATTCTATTTCTTTGCGTCCACTCACCCCTTGTGCGGTACGGAATATCGAGGGCGCGACGGCCGGGGTGCCGGTCTCCCGGCATGCCGGGAGTGCGGTCTGCCGCTACAGTCGTACATACGTTCGATAAATGGATCGGGCGGAGACGAGGCGAGCGGAGGGGTGGAGATGGGTGGCAGGTCATGGCCGGTTTTACCCACCTGCATGCCGCCTCCGGGTTCTCGGCCCGCTACGGCGCCGCCCACCCCGAAGCGCTGGTCCGTGCGGCTGCCGACCGCGGTATGGGTGCCCTGGCGCTGACCGACCGCGACACCGTCACCGGCGCGGTGCGCTTCGCCAAAGCCGCGGCCGCGTCCGGGGTGCGCCCGCTGTTCGGTGTCGACGTCGCCGTACAGCCCCACACCCCCGCCACCCGTGGCTCCGGGCCCCGGCGCCGTACGCCGGTGCGCGGCGGCGCGCACGTGGCCGAGGCCCCGCTGCGCATCACCCTGCTCGCGCGGAACGCCGGCGGGTGGGCCCGGCTGTGCCGCCTGGTGTCGGCCGCGCACGCCCTCCCCAGTGGTCCGCCGGTGGTCACGCACGAGGCGTTCGCCGAACACGGTGTCGGGGGCCTGGTGGCGTTGTTCGGCCCGGTCTCGGAGCCGGTGCGTGCGCTGTCGGGCGGGCGTCCGGACCGGGCGCAGCAGTTGCTTGCCCCGTGGCGGGCACTGTTCGGCGCGAACCTGCGCCTGGAGGTCCTGTCGTACGGGGTACAGGGCACCGGGCCCGGTTCGGTGCGCCTGGCGGCTCGTACGGTGCAGCTCGCCGACCACCTCCGGGTACCCGCCGTGCTGACCAATGCGGCCCGGTACGCCGATCCCGCCCAGCACCGGCTCGCCGATGTCCTGGACGCTGCCCGGCTGCTGCGGCCCATCGACCGGCGCCGCCTGGATACGGGGGAGCGGTGGCTCAAGGGCTCCGCCGACATGGCCGCCATCGCTGCCCGGATCGCCGAGGCGGCAGGCGAGGGCGCCGAGCGGGCGGACCGGCTGCTGGCAGAGACCGCCGCGGTCGCCGACAGCTGTGCCCTGGACCCGGTCGCCGACCTGGGGCTCGGCAAGCCGCATTTCCCCGAGCCCCAGGTGGTCGGCGCCGGCACCGGGCCGGGTGCGGCGGCCGCGCTGCTGCGCGAGCGCGCGGAAGCCGGTCTCGCCCGCCGGGGCCTCGACCGCGTCCCGGCCGCGGTGGAGCGTCTTGCGGAGGAGCTGCGGGTCATCACCAAGCTGGGCTTCGAGCCCTACTTCCTTGCCGTCGCCCAAGTCGTCGCGGACGTGCGGGAGATGGGAATCCGGGTCGCCGCCCGCGGCTCCGGTGCGGGGTCGATGGCCTGCCATGCCCTGCACCTCGCCACCGCCAACCCCCTCGAACACAACCTGCTCTTCGAACGGTTCCTCTCCGAGCGGCGCACCTCGCTGCCCGACATCGACGTCGACGTGGAGTCCGCCCGCCGCCTGGAGGTCTACGACCGCATCTTCGAACGCTTCGGCCCCGAGCGGGTCGCGGTCACCGGCATGCCCGAGACCTACCGCGCCCGCCACGCCCTCCGCGACACCGGCCTCGCCCTGGGGATCGCCCCGCAACAGGTCGACCGGATCGCCAAGTCCTTCCCTCACATCCGCGCCTGCGACATCACCGGCGCCCTCGCGGAACTCCCCGAGCTGCGTGAATTGCGGGAGGAGGCGGCGTCGGGCCGGTTCGGGCCGCTCTTCGACGTCGCGGAGGGCCTGGACAGGCTGCCGCGCGGCATGGCCATGCACCCCTGCGGCGTCATCATCACCGACGCCACCCTGCTGGACCGGCTCCCCGTCCAGCCGACCCCGGGCGGGCAGTACCCGATGGTCCAGGCCGACAAGCACGACGTCGAAGACCTCGGCCTGATCAAGCTGGACGTCCTCGGCGTGCGGATGCAGTCCTCCATGGCCCACGCCGTGAACGAGATCGCCCGCACCACCGGCCGCCGCATCGACCTCGACGACCCCGCCCAGGTGCCCCTGGACGACTTCTTCGCGTTCAAGATGATCCAGGCCTCCGACACCGTCGGCATGTTCCAGCTCGAATCACCCGGCCAGCAGGACCTCCTGGGCCGGCTCCAGCCCCGCGACCCGCAGGACGTCATCGCCGACATCAGCCTCTTCCGCCCCGGCCCGATGGCCGGCGGCATGCCCGCCGCCTACATCGCCGCCCGCCACGGCGCCGCCCCCGCATACCCCCACCCCGACCTCGAACCCGTCCTCGCCGACACCTACGGCGTCACGATCTGGCACGAGCAGGTCATCGACATGTTCGCCGTACTGACCGGCTGCGACCGCGCCCTGGCCGAAATCGCCCGCCGCGCCCTCGTCGACAAGAACCGGCTTCCCCACGTCCGCACCTGGTTCTTCGACCGAGCGAGCGAGAACGGCTACGCCCGCGGAGTGCTGGAGGAGGTGTGGGCGGTGATCGAGGGGTTCGGCGCGTACGGGTTCTGCCGCGCCCACGCGGTCGCCTTCGCCGTCCCCGCCCTCCAGTCCGCCTGGCTCAAGGCCCACTACCCCGCCGCCCTCTACGCCGGACTCCTGGAGCACGACCCGGGGATGTGGCCGATGCGGGTCATCGTCTCGGACGCCCGCCGCCACAACGTCCCCGTCCTCAACGTGGACATCAACCGCTCCGCAGCCGCCCACCAGCTGGAGCAGGTCGCCGACGGCACCTGGGGGGTACGGATGTCGCTGTCGTCGGTGAAGGGGATCACCGAGGACGACGTCCACCGCATCGTCGCCGGGCAGCCCTACGCGGGGCTCCCCGATCTGTGGGAGCGTGCCCGCCCCGCCCGCCCCACCACGGAACGCCTCGTGGAGGTCGGCGCGCTGGACAGCGTGCGCGGATCCCAGTCCCGACGCGACCTGCTGCTCCAGGTCGGCGAGCTCCACCACCAGACCCGCACCCGGCAGGCCGAAGGCCAGCTCCCCCTCGACGGCCTGACCACGGCCACCGATCCCTCCGGGCTGCCGGAGATGACCGCCCGCGAGGCCCTCGGCGCCGAGCTGGAGGTCCTCAAGGTCGACGTCACCCAGCACCTGATGGACCACCACCACCGCCTCCTGCGCGAAGTCGGCGCCACCGACGCCGCCCATCTCAAGGCATTGCGCACCGGCCAACACGTCCTCGTCGCCGGGGTCCGCGCCTCGACCCAGACACCGCCCATCCCCTCCGGCAAGCGCATCATCTTCGTCACCCTCGAAGACGGCTCCGGCCTCGTCGACCTCGCCTTCTTCGAGGACTCCCACGAGGCCTGCGCCCATACCGTCTTCCACTCCGGGCTCCTCCTCGTACGCGGCACCATTCAGGAACGCGGACCACGGCGCACCGTGGTCGGCTCGATGGTCTGGGACCTCGACACCCTCGCCGACGCCCGCCGCGACGGCGGCCCCGAGGCCGTCCTCCACCTCCTCGGCCGCCGGGGGACCAGCCCCACCCCCGCCCAGCCGCACCGCACCCTTCCCAACGGCACCGCCGGCGCGCGCCTCCACCCCTGGGCGGACCTCCAGCCCGCCGGCACCCGCTCCGCAGACCTGACCGCCTACGGCCACCGCAGCCCCGGGAGCCCAGGATGACCACCACGACGACTGCCGTCCGCGAACGGCACATCCTGCGCGTCCACTTCCACCTGGCCACCGAGGACCCCGACCTCTACGACGCACTCCTCGATGTCCTGACCACCCTCACCCCGCTCGTCCAGCGGCTCCCTCCGTCGGCCGCCGACCTCGACGTGACCGGCTCGTTGCGGCTGTTCGACTGCGACGCGGCCGCCTTGGGCCGACTGCTGCAGGTCAGGGTGATGGCCCTGCACGGCGTGACCACCAGCATCGGCGCGGCACCCAACCGGATGCTCGCCGCCATGGCCGCCGACGCCACCCCGCCAGGCGACCTCACCACCCTCCCCGCCGAACCCGACGCCCTCACCCGCTTCCTGCGCCCGCGCCCGGTCGCCGCCCTGCCGGGCATCGGCCCGGCAACCGCCCGCACCTTGAACAAGCACGGCATCCACCACCTCGGCACCCTCGCCGACACCCCCCTCCTCACCCTCCAACGCCTCCTGGGCACCGCCCAAGGACGCCAGCTCCACGAACGCGCCCACGGCCAGGACCCGCGCCCCGTCACCGTCCAGGCCCCCGCCCCGTCCCTCAGCGCCACCCACCCGTACGACCACGACGAACTCGACCCCGCCGCCCACCGGAGGACGTTGCTGGCCCTGACCGAAGACCTCGGGCTGCGCCTGCGCACCACCGGGCAGATCGCCACGACCCTCGTTCTGACCGTGCGCTACGCCGACCGCACGACCACCACCCGCAGCCGCACCCTCACCGAACCCACCCACCACAGCCCGGCCCTCGCCGCCGCCGCCCACGACCTCTACACCCGCCTGGGACTCCAACGCGCCCGCGTCCGCGCCCTCACCCTCCGCGCAGAGGGCCTGCTCACGGCACAGGACGCAACCCGCCAACTGTCACTGGACCCGGACGACGACCGGACCCGCGCGGCGGAGGCCGCCGCCGACCGCGTCCGCGCCCGCTTCGGACCCACCGCCGCAGTACCCGCCGCACTGGCACGACCCGACCGCACCACGTCGCCCCGCCTACGGGCCGACGCCAGGAAAAAGGAGCAACGGAGATGAGCAGAAGCCGCATCCGTGCGCATACCCTCCCGCACGCCCGCCACGACGGTGCCACCTACGGCACCCGCTACGAGGCGGAGTTCGCCGCCCTCGCAGCCTCCCACCGGGGCCGCCCCACCACTGACATCGTGCCGCTGCTGCGCCGTGCGGCCGACCGGGCGCTGTTGGGCTTCGCGCCCGCCGATCTCCAGGAGCAGGCACAGGCCATCAGCTCCGGCGCCCCCTGCCGGCTGCGCATCACTCTCCCGTGACCGTGACCGTGACCGTGACCGGGACCGTGACCGTGACCGGGACCAGCCCACCCGCCTTGCAGGAGGGGCACCCGTAGACCCGTAGCGGCGCAGCCCCTCGCCGGGGCCGGGCGTCACAGGTGCTCGGGGGCCAGGTCCGGCCGCAGGCGGTGCCAGACCGGCTGGCGCAAAAGGCCGGCGCGGGTGCGGGTGGCGTAACGGACCTCCCCGACCAGGCGCGGCAGGACCCAGCGGGCCGCGGGCACGGGCGGGAGCGTGGTGAAGGGGCAGTCGTCGACGGCGGCGACCGTCAGCAGGCGCGCCAGTTCGGCGCGCTCGCGTTCCGACCAGCCGGTGCCCACGCTCCCCGCGTACCGCAGCCCGCCGTCCTCCAGGCGTTCCCCGACCAGCACCGCGCCCGGCAGTGGTGAGGCGGAGCCCCGTACCGGCACCCAGCCGCCGATCATGCAGTCCGCGGTCCGCAGGTGCCGCAGCTTGATCCACGCACGGGAGCGGACACCGGGCTCGTACCGTGAGTCGGTCCGTTTGAGGACGACCCCTTCCAGGCCGTGTTCGCGGGTCAGCGCGAAGGCCTCCCGGGCGTGCCCGGTCACCGCGGCCGGAGTCGACCAGTGGGCCGCGTGCAGGGCGAGCGCCTCCAGGAGCCGGCGTCGCTCGGCATGGGGGAGGTGGGTCAGGTCGCGGCCGTCCAGGTGCAGGGCGTCGAAGAGGACCAGGTGTGCGGGGATCCGGGCGGCGAGGCGGGCCGCCTTCGCCGGAGCTGCGGACAGGCCCATACGGGACTGCAGGCGCTCGAAGTCCGGACGGCCCTGCTCGTCGAGGGCGATGAGCTCGCCGTCCAGCACCGCCGGCACTCCACCCAGTGCCCCGCCCAGGGGGCGGAGTTCGGGATACGCGGCCGTGACCGCGGCCCCCGAGCGGGAGCGCAGCACCAGCGTGCCGTCGCCCGGCAGGTACACCACCGCACGCTGCCCGTCGTACTTGGTCTCCGCACTCCACAGATGCTCCGCGGACGGGGCGGGAAGCGTACCGGGGGTGGCGAGCATCGGGGCGATCCGCGGCAGGGTGACCATGCTCCAGCCCTGGCCCGCCGCCGCCCCGTTCACACGTATCGTCCGCGGGTGCCGTCCATTCGGCCCCGCCTGCGCCACCGGGAGCTGCCGGTCGTGCAGAGGACCGGCGGCGGGCCCGTCGGCAGGCCCGAGGGCTCCGGAACCCAGGCTTCGTCCCCCGTGCGAGCTACGGCGAGGTGTCCACCGTGAGGTGACGATCTTCGGCCGTCGGATCCGTAGCGTCCGGTGCAGTCCGCGGCACTCCGGCCACGGCCCCGACCAAGGAGTTCCCTCGTGCGGTTTGTCCGGCAGTTGCTCGCCGTCATAGCGGTGTACGCCATCGGCGGAGGTGCGGTCAACGCGGTGAAGGACAACGACTGGCTCACGCTCGTCGTCGGCCTTGCGGCGGCCGCGTTCGCGGTGCTCGTGTACGGGTGGGTGGTACGGCGCACCGAGCACCGGCCGGCCCTGGACGTGGCCCGGGAAGGCGCCGCCGCCGGGACCGGCCGGGGAATGCTGATCGGCCTCGGGATGTTCGCGGCCGTCATCGCGATCCTCCGCACCGCCGGGCACTACGAGATCGACGGCCTGGGCTCGCCGTCCGGGGCGATGGGCCTGATCGGATTCATGGCCGCCGTCTCCGTGGCGGAGGAAGTGGTCTACCGCGGCGTCCTGTTCCGGATCATCGAGGAGCGGACCGGTACGTATCCCGCCCTGGCGCTGACCGGCGTCGTGTTCGGCCTCTCGCATCTGCTGAACGAGAACGCGACCCTCTGGGGCGCCGCCGCCATCGCCATCGAGGCCGGCTTCATGCTCGCCGCGGCGTACGCCGCCACCCGCACCCTGTGGTTCCCGATCGGCCTGCACTTCGGCTGGAACTTCGCCGCGGCCGGCATCTTCAGCACCGAGGTGTCCGGCAGCGGCGCCAACCGGGGGCTGCTGGACACCTCGGCCTCGGGACCCGAACTGCTCACCGGCGGCGGGTTCGGACCGGAGGGCAGCGTGTACGCGGTGGGCTTCGGGGTGCTGCTGACCATCGCGTTCCTGTGGCTGGCCCGCCGGCGCGGAAACATCGTGCCCCGCTCCCGGCGTGCCGCACATGCCGACTCCGTAGCTACACTTCCCCGGTGATGGATCGCCGGCGGGTTACGGAGCTGTGGCACCGGCTCGACGTCACGGTCCGGGACCTCCCGCTCGGGGTGCTGCTCCTCATCGCGTCGCTCCTGCCGGCGCTCCGCGGCAACGGGACGGAGATCGGCGGCCTGCCCACCCAGCCCCTGGACGCGCTGGGCGGCGTGGCGCTCGCGCTTCAGTGCCTGCCGCTCGCGCTGCGCCGGCGGTGGCCGCTCGCCTGCCTCGCCCTGGTCCCGGTCGGGTTCGCCGTCGACCAACTCAACGGCTACCACCTGCTCGCGGGCACCGCGCTGCCCCTGGCGCTGATGAGCGCGGGCTCCCACCTGGAGCGGTACCGGCGCGTCACCCTGCTCGCCCTGTCCGCGGCGTACGTGCCACTGGCGGTCGTGCTGCACCGGCGCGGTCCGGGCGAACCGCCGGGCGAGTTCGTGTCGTTCTACCTGGTCCTGGCCCTCGCGTGGGGCGTCGGCGTGTGGCTGCGCTCGGCCCGGACGGCGGAGGCCGAACGCCGGGACCGCGTCGCCGAGGACGCCCGCAATGCCGAACGAGCACGCATCGCACGTGAGTTGCACGACGTGGTGACCCACCACGTGACGGCGATGGTCGTCCAGGCCGAGGCGGCACGCTACTTGACAGCCGTGCCCGACCGACTGGACCAGACCCTGACCGCCGTCAGCGACACCGGCCGACGGGCCATCACCGACCTGCGGCACCTGCTCGACCTGCTCGACCCGGACGACGGCACCGGCCGCCGCACCGAGGGCAGGACGCCACCCGTCGGCAGACTGCTCACACTGGTCGAGCAGACGCGGCGGGCCGGGCAGCCGGTGGAGTTCACCGAGGAGGGAACACCGGCGTCGTCGACCGGCAGCGCCGACCTCGTGGCCTACCGCGTGGTGCAGGAGGCTCTGACCAATGTCCTCAAGCACGACCGCGGAAGCCGCACCGCGGTCCTGGTGCACCACGGCGAACGGGAGATCACCGTGGAGGTCGGCACGGACGGCTCGGGTGCGCGGACCGGGTCCCCCGGCGGCAGCGGGCGGGGCCTGGCGGGCCTGCGCGAGCGGGTCGACGTCCTGGGCGGTGACTTCAGCGCGGTCCAGCGGGAGGGCGGCGGCTTCGTCGTCCGGGCCCGGATCCCCGCGGGGGGCCGGTCATGACGCCGGTACGGGTCCTGGTCTGTGACGACCAGGTCCTGATCCGCACGGGTCTGGCGACGATCATTGACGCCCAGCCCGACCTGGAGGTGGCGGGCGAGTGCGGGGACGGGCGGAGCGCGGTCGACCTCGCCGCCGAACTGCGCCCGGACGTCGTGGTGATGGACATACGCATGCCGGTGCTCGACGGCATCGAGGCCACCCGTCTGCTGGCCGGTGCCGGGGTGGCACATCCCGTCAAGGTGCTGGTCGTGACGACGTTCAACCTGGACGAGTACGTCTACGAGGCGCTGCGCGCCGGAGCCAGCGGCTTCCTGCTCAAGGATGCGCCGCCGGACCGGCTGCTGCACGGCATCCGGACCGTGGCCACGGGTGCGGCTCTGCTGGACCCCGAGGTGACGCGGCGCCTCGTGGGCCGGTACGCCGCCCGGATCCGGCCCACCGGGGGCACCCCGCACGACCTCCCGCTGACCCCCCGGGAGACAGAGGTCCTCCGGCTCATCGCGGACGGCTTCTCCAACAGCGAGATCGCCGCCGCGCTCGTGATCAGCCCCGAGACCGTCAAGACCTTCGTGTCCCGCATCCTCGCCAAACTGGGCCTGCGCGACCGCGTTCAAGCGGTTGTCTACGCCTACCGCCACGGACTGGTGACCTGACACGTCACGCACGGTGAAAGCCGGTACACACCGCCGCTTGCCCGCCGCGCCGCGCTGCCGGTGCGCGGGTTCGAGTGGCAAGGACGCGCAGCTTGACGAACGCCGCAAAAGGCGGCCGGGGGTCACGGGGCGTTGACCACTGGGGTGTTGAGAGCTTCAGCCGGACCCTGGCGGGGCGCCGGCCGGCCTCTCAGGCCGCCGCGTGTCGTCGACGCGGACGCCGAGCCGGTCGGCGACGTCGGTGAGGACCTGTCCCAGCGGCAGCGCCACCCGGACCGTGGCCTCCCGGTCACCGCGCGTCGGGTCCCGGTTGACGATCAGTACCGGCTTCTGTGCCCGCGCCGCCTCCCGGACGAACCGGAGCCCGGACATCACGGTCAGCGAGGAGCCGAGAACCAGCAGCGAGGCCGCGTCCCGGACCAGTGCGCGGCACTGTTCGACCCGTTGTGGCGGGACGGCCTCTCCGAAGAACACCACGTCCGGTTTGAGTACACCGCCGCAGACCGCGCAGGGCACCACGTGGAAGTCCCCCACCTGCTCGTCGGTGAGGTCGGCGTCGCCGTCCGGATTGATTCCGGCTGCCACCGGTGCGAAGTGCGGATTGGCCTCGGTCAGGCGGACGGCGAGTTCGCTGCGGGCTGCGAGAGCGCCGCAGGTCAGGCAGACGACCCGGTCCAGGCTTCCGTGCAGTTCCACGACGTTCTCGCTGCCCGCGGCCTGGTGGAGCCCGTCGACGTTCTGTGTGATCAGGCCCGAAACGAGACCTTGCCGCGCGAAGGCCGCCACGGCCAGGTGGCCGGAGTTGGGCCGCGCCCGGCGGAAGACGCGCCAGCCCAGGTGGCTGCGTGCCCAGTAGCGGCGTCGGGCCTGCGGGTCGGCGGTGAACTCCTGGTACGTCATCGGGGTGTGCCGGCTGAGGCTTCCGCCCGCGCCCCGGTAGTCGGGAATCCCCGATTCGGTGGAGATCCCCGCCCCGGTGAGCACCAGTGCACCGCCGCGGGCCAGCGCTTCGGCGACGGGCTCCCAGTCAGAGGTGCCGGGCGGCAGGTCACCGTCGGGGAACCAGTTCAGGGTGGGGCGCATACGCATGCTCCCCAGAGTACGAAAAGGCCGGTCGGAACGCTGTTCCGGACGGGTGGGCCGGCGGGCGTGCCGACCGACGGCGGACGGTTCGGCGGCCGGTGAGCAGGCGGACGCCCAGTACCGCGGTGATCACGGCGCTGCCCAGCGAACTGTCCAGCGACCGGGCGATCGAGTTGATGCCGTTCGCGATGCCGCTCTGATGGGCGGGCACGCCCGCCACGATGAACGCGGGCAGGGTCGCGAAGCCGAAGCTGACCGCGATGCCGGTGAGCAGCCCGGCGGCCACCGGCCGCAGACGAACATCCGCATGTCCACCAGGGGTTGACGCACGCGGCGTTCGACGAGCACTCATGCGGCAGCGAGCAGCACCGCACCCCCGAGCAGTCCCGGGCAGCGTGCGGCCCCGGATCCGCCCCCTCGCTTCCGCGGCGGCAGCCGCCCCCGAGGTCCCCCGGTGTTCTGCGCCGGACAGAACGACACCATCGTGCCGCCCTCGACAGCCCGCAGGACGCACGTGCCTCCTCTCGTCGAAGGCCTGTGGGGGGAGGTTGCCACAGCTATCGAATAACGATAGATTCTCATCGTTGTTCGATAGGAGGATGAGTCATGGGCAAATTGACGGTGCTCGCGCTGCGCGGCGTACTGGTGCTGCTGCTGGGGGGTTCGCTGTTCGTGCAGGCGGTGATGGTGCCACTGCTGGCCGCCGACATGAACGGTCGCACCGGGGACTTGGTGCACCTGCGTACACCGGTCCTGGTGATCATCGTGCTGGGGGTGGTCACCGCTCAGGTGACCTTGGTGTGCGTGTGGCGGCTGGTATCGATGGTGCGGAGCGGAACAGTGTTCTCGCAGCAGGCGTTCCGTTACGTCCATGTGGTGATCGGCGCGTTCGTGGCAGCCGCACTGCTCGTCTTCGTACTGGGCGCGCTGCTGGCGCCCGGGGAGGCGGTCGCGCCGGGGGTGGTACTGCTGCTGGGCGGAGTCGGGCTGGCGATCCTTGGGGTCGCGCTGGTCGTGCTCGTTCTGCGGATGCTGCTCGCGCAGGCTGTGGCGCGTGAGGTGCAGGCATCGCGGATGAAGGCGGAGCTGGACGAGGTGATCTGATGCCGATCGTGGTCGACATCGACGTCATGCTGGCCAGGCGGAAGATGTCCGTGGGTGAGCTCGCTGACCGCGTCGGCATCACCCCAGCCAACCTGGCCGTACTCAAGAACGGCCGCGCCAAGGCGGTCCGGTTCACCACCCTCGCCGCCCTCTGCGACGTACTGGAATGTCAGCCGGGGGAGCTGCTGCGGTTCGAGGCCGAGGACGGCGGTCACCCCTGACCGCGGCGAGCGATCAGGGGTGACCGCCGTCTCACCGAAGCCCTCAGCCACCCCATCGGTTCCGACCAGAACCCGCCCTTGGGCGAAGCGCCCGCCCGGAACCGCGCCGGGCACGCGTACCGAGCCGCACGTTCCCCGCATGTCCGGCGTACAGTCCGCGCCGGCTGTCCAGTTCATGGAGGGTGCTGTTCCGCACTGCACGCCCTTTGCCCATGACACGGTCGGCGACGGACGCATGGACAAGGTGGTGTGTGACCAGGGCGACGGCCCGGTCTCCGGCCAGGTCGCGGACGCCGGGGGCGGATACGGCGCTCCTCCGGAGGCCCAGCGTCGGCCGCGCTGTCTGCTCCAGCGGGACGCCGTGCGGCATCGAGGAGGTCAACGGACGGTCGGTGTGGTCCGCGGTGGGCGCATGGGTCGGGCGGGGCCGGGCACGCGGTGGGTCCCTCACCAGTCTGGAGCTTTCCGTGATCATCGGTATCGTCGTTGTCTGTGTCGTCCTGGCCGTTCTGGCCTTCTTCGTCCCCCGCATGTCCCGGCACCCCGAACGCGGCACGCAGAAGACGCTCGGTATGGGATCGCGTGCGGGCGGGAAGGCGCCGGGTGTCCTGGGCCGAATTTTCAGCAAGCCGTTCCGCAGCAGCTCGAAGGCGGTCGGCAAGAGCGGATCGGCCGGCCGCCGCACCCGAGGCCGCATGCCGTTCTAGCAGCCGCCACCGTGTGCCCCCTCCTGCGCCCGGCCCGCTTCCCCGACGGAGCGGGCCGGGCGCGGGTACGAGCGGCGCGCCGATGTCGCCCGGCACAACCTGGGCGGCGGGCTTTCCGGCCGTGCCCGGTGCAAGGGTGCGGGGTACGGCGGTCGACCGGACGCAGTCACGCTCCGGTCCGTCCAAGCTGCACGGCCTCGAACCCAAGCGCCCGCCGTGTGCGTGACCCGGCTGGGACCGCACGACTCATGGCTCGCGGAACCGCTCCACCAGCGCCACGTATCCGCTGGCGCCGTGACCGGCGGCCGCCGCTCGCTCGGCCAGCGACTTGACGAGCCTCGGCAGCTCGGCGTTGACGCCGAGCGACTCGCTCTCCTGGATCACCTGCGCCATCGCTGTCAGGTGGGTGTCGATCGTGCCGTCGTCGGCCGGGTAGACGCCGTTGTCGGCCTGCCGCGCGTACCCCGGCAGCCAGCCGGCCACCGTGCCGATCGCCGTCTGTGCGAGGGGGAGATATGCCGTGGCGGACACACCGGCTGTGCCGAGTATCGCGGCGCCGTTGAGGAATCCGTCGAGCATGCCCCATATGAGGACGAGCGTGGCCATCTCGTGGGTGGCAGACAGTCCGGCGTCATCCCCCAGATACAGGCCGGTGCCGAGAGTGCCCAAGGTGGACTCGTGGGCGTCGTACAACGGCCGCGGCCCGCTGTAGACGAGCACGGCGTCGGTGGTGCCGACGGCCTCCGGTACGGCCATGATCCCGCCGTCGAGATAGCCGCCGCCGCGGTGCGCCACCTCCTGGGCGAGGGCTCTGGCGCGGGAGGGCGTGCCCGAGGTCAGGTTCACCACAACCCGACCGTCGAGCGGTCCGCCGAGGACGTCCGCCACAGCGTCGTAGTCCGACATACAGACCACCACAAGCGGCGCGGAGGCAATCGCGGCCGCCGGGGACGCGGCGAGCTCCGCGCCCCGGGCCACGAGGTCGTCGGCCTTGGCCGTGGTGCGGTTCCACACGGTCGTCGGGTGTCCCGCGCGCAGGAACGCCCCGGCGAGGGCGCCGCCCATCAGCCCGAGGCCCAGAACAGTGACGGGAGTGCCGGTGTGCATCATGTGCTCCTTCGCTGATCGGTGGCACAATCGTCAACGTTCACACCGGTATGAAGGTCAAGAGGGAACGCGACATGCTGATCGGGGAGTTGAGCCGAAGGACCGGAGTGAACCCGCACCAACTGCGGTACTACGAGGCGCAGGGGCTGCTGGTGCCCGCCCGCGGTGACAACGGCTACCGCGAGTACGGCGACGACGCCGTACTGACCGTGGTCCAGATCAGGAAGCTGCTCGACGCCGGGCTGTCGACCCAGGAGATCGGGTACCTCCAACCGTGCGTCACCGGCTCGGCCCCCGATCTGAAGCCCTGCCCGGAGACCCTGGACCTGCTTCGGGCACGCATTGCCGGACTGGACGAACAGATCGACACGCTCATCCGGTCCCGCCGGACACTGCGGGATCACCTGGCCGCCACGGAGCGGCGACTGACTGGTTAGACGCTGTCCGGACACCGTCTGGCCGACGGATGGAAACTCCTGGGCCGCAGTGTCGGCCGGGGCCCCGTCCAGCGGAGGGTTCGCCGGACCGAGGGGGGCCGTGCGCCGTGCGGGTGGGACGCTCGTACGGGGTGTGAGTCGGCCCGTCGGACGGGTACCCGGGTCAGGATGCCCGTGTCGAGGAAACGGCAGGCATGACGAACGAGCGAGGAGAAGGGCGAGCCACCCATGCGCGCACTGACCGTAAGCCCCGGCCGGAAGAACTCCCTGGAAGCACGAGAACTGCCCGATCCGTCCCCGGCGAACGGGGAACTGCTGGTGCGCGGCCTGACGGTGGGTGTGTGCGGGACCGACCGCGAGATCGCGAACGCTGAGTACGGCTGGGCGCCGCCGGGCCGCGACTGGCTCATCCTGGGACACGAGTCCCTGGGCCGGGTGGAGCAGGCCGCTCCGGGCAGCGGGTTCTCGGCCGGTGAGCTGGTGGCCGGGGTAGTACGCCGACCGGATCCTGTCCCCTGCGGCGCGTGCGCCCACGGTGAGTTCGACATGTGCCGCAACGGCCGCTACACCGAGCGCGGCATCAAGGAGATCGACGGCTACGGCGCCCAGCTCTGGTGCGTGGAGCCCGGTTACGCGGTGAAGCTGCAACCGTCTCTTGAGCGCGTCGGCGTGCTGATGGAACCGACCTCGGTCGTGGCGAAAGCGTGGGAGCAGGTGGAGCGTGTCGGGGGACGCTCCTGGTTCGAGCCGCGGCGGGTTCTGGTCACCGGCGCCGGGCCGATCGGCCTGCTGGCCGCTCTGCTCGGTACGCAGCGCGGCCTGGACGTACATGTCCTGGACCGCGTGACCGACGGGCCGAAGCCCCGGCTCGTACGGGATCTGGGCGCCACCTACCACAGCGGGGACGTCACACAGGTGATCGACAAGGTGTGCCCCGACGTCATCATCGAAGCCACCGGAGCCGGGAGCCTGGTCTTCGCCGCGCTGACCGGGACCGCCTCGTACGGAGTGGTGTGCCTGACCGGAGTGTCACCCGCCGGCCGCCGCATCAGCGTGGACGCCGGTCTGATCAACCGGGACATCGTGCTGGAGAACGACGCCGTGGTCGGATCCGTCAACGCGAACCTCCGGCACTACCGGCAAGCCGCCGACGCACTGGGGAAGGCCGACCCGGCCTGGCTGGAGCGCCTGATCTCCAGGCGGGTGCCGCTGGAACGCGCCGTTGAGGCGTTCCAGCCGCAGCCGGACGACGTCAAGGTGGTCATCGATCTGTGAGGGACCCGGCACCCGCCACGAGCGGCGTGACGGGTGTGCAGAGGCGTCCTCCGAATCTGCGGGCCTGGTGCGCCCACGCCTCGCCGGTGCTTTCGATCTGGTGGTGGCGGGTGGTCAGGAGTCCATGACGCAGGCGCCGCACCTGCTGGGCAAGTCGCGTGCGGGGTTCAGGAGCGGCGACGTACCGCTGATCGACCACATGATCCACGACGGTCTGTTCTGCCCGTTCGACCAGGTCGGCATGGGCGTCTCGACGGAGAAGTACAACAGCCGCTACGAGGGGCTGACCCGCGAGCGGCAGGACGCGTTCGCCGCCGCCTCGCACCAGAAGGTGGCCGCCGCCATGGCCGCGGGGCGGTTCGCCGAGGAGATCGTGCCCGCGAGCGTTCCGCAGCCCAAGGGCGCCCCGGTGGTGTTTGACGCCGACGAGGCCGACGAGGGTGTACGCCCCGACAGCACGGTGGCGGCCCTGGCGAAGCTGCGTCCCGCGTACGTGGCCGACGGGACCATCACCGCCGGGTCGGCCTCGCAGATCTCCGACGGCGCCGCGGCGGCGGTCTCGGTGCCGCCGCCCTGTGCGGTGGTGCGGGACAAGGCGATGCGCTGCTGATCCGCGTGCCGAGCGCTTGACGGCTGGTGGTGTGGTGCGGGGCGACCGGACCGGTGCGTCCAGGTCCGGGTGACGTGGCGCGATTTCCAGTCGGTGATCAGGCGGATGGTCCTATGTTGTGGTCGCTGCAACACCAGTGCAACCAGGAGGACACCGAGTATGACGAGTGCACCGAATCAGCAACCGCCTCCCTGTGCGGGCCAGGCCCCCACGGTGATCATCAACAACCACGTGTCGGCTTCTGCTGCCGCGTCGGCAACTGTCGGCGGCCACGGTGGGCGGCGCCGTCGGCGGCAGTCGGCGATGGTTCACTTCTGGCTGCTCCTGTTCACGGCCGGGCTCGGGAACGTCGTCTACGCCCTGCACGTAAGTCGCTGGAACCGAGTTCGAGAGCGGTAACCGCGCGCGACGGCCCGGTGCAGGAGTGAGCAGGTGTACGACGCCACTCCAGGACCGCACAGGAGTGGCAGCCGGAAGCGAGCGAGGAGCCGCCCCGCCGTAGGAGCGAGCCGGGGATCGGCGTCGCCGTGGCCGTGGAGCTCGTCGAACAGGGGCGAGGGCTGGTGCGGCCTGGGGGAGCCGTAGGCTCGCGTGTGTGGGGCCGAGGCCGCGAGCCAGGGTTGGCGAGCGTGTTGGTCAGGCTGCGGTGGTGTCCGTGCGGGCGGTGCACAGGGCCCAGATGACGAAGACGCCGATGCCGATGGAGACCAGCGCCCACACCGGAACGTACGGCAGCCACAGGAAGTTGATGACGATGCTCAGCGAGGCGAGCATCACGCCGGTGGTCCTGGCCCACAGGGCGTTCTTGAGGATGCCGGCGCCCACGAGGGCGAGCACGATGCCCAGGACGAGGTGGATCCAGCCCCAGGCGGTGACGTCGAACTTGAAGACGTAGTTGCCCAAACGCGAGTAGACGTCGTCCTCGGCGATGCCGACGATGCCCTTGATGATGTCGAGGATGCCGTCCACCAGCAGCAGGACGCCGGCGAACATGGCCCCGCCCGCTGCCCACGGGCTGTCGGCCCTGGGGCTGCCCGGCCCGGCCGGGTTTCCTGCGGAGGTCGTTGAGTGCGCCACGAGAGGCCCCTTTACTCGTTCGTCGGGCGGTGCGCCGGAAAACGGCGTGGGGCCATGTTCTGATGCGGCCCGCGGCGGCGACAGCGGGGCGCCGCCATGGGAGTGAAGGTCCGTGGGCCTACCGGTGCGCCACCGGCGGCGGCGACCGTCCTTGCGTGCGGTCCGTAGCTGCTGCCGGTAGCCGTGGCGGAGCGCAGTCTTCGGCGCCCGACCGGAGACCAGTCCGGACGGTGCGCCCTCCCGCCAGGCCGCGGGTACCGAAGAACGCGGCCGACTCGGGCCATACGACATAGGTCCGGCCGCCCCTTGTCCGGGCTTTTCTGCAGGGTCGCGGTGAACGGCCTGTCGACCACGGATACCGGGGACGGCTGCGGGCACGGAAACTCATCGCGAGCCACCAAGATCGGCCTGCGACCGATGCCCCGAAGTGAACTTCCGCCGCAATCGCGTGGAGGACCAATCCGCTTGCTCCGTAGCGTCGAATGACACCGACGCACCCAGCAACGGAGGTGGTACTCGTGAGCGCACCTGCACCCACCGGCCCCGAGCCGGAAGGTCCCGGCCCGCAGCGCGCCGACTTCGGCCGGTCTTCTCCGGTCCTGGTCGCCCGCGCGGGCCGGGGACCCGCCCGGCAGACCGGAGAGAAGGACGACCGGGCCGATGGTCACGGGGACCTCCCACGGTGACCGCCGCCGACTACCCGCCCGCGACGCTCCCGGCAGTGAGGCCCGCCATGCACACCAGCAGCCACACCGTTCTGCACGACCCCGACGGCCTGATCGAGGCCCAGCTTCCACTCGACCGCGAACCGTACGAGAGCCTCGCCAAGGCCGTCCTCGCGTGGACCGACAAGGACGCTCTCGCACCGCGAGACTACGAACAGATCGCCCTCCAACTGACCGCCCACGCCCGCGCGGTCGCCTCCGACGTCCAGCGCCGCGCGAAACACCTCCCGACGAACAACGGGCCCCGGGCGCTCGCCGACGTCGTCCTGCGCGAGGCGGACCAGCAGCTCTCCGCGACAATCGAGGGAACGGTGTGCTGCGTCCAGAACCGCGCCCGACTCGTCCGCGCCCTCTACGAACGTCTGGATCGTCTGGACGACGCAGCCACTCAGACCACGTGAACCGCCACTGCACCGGAGGGGCGGCCAGGTCTCCAGCACCGCCTGCGCGGAGCCTGCTCCTCGACAACACTGGCCTGCAATTCGGGAGGTCCGCAGCATTGCCGCGCCGATGACCGGGATCCTGCCGTTCGGCCCGGGTGGCGAACCTTGCGTTTCGGTGAGTCGCGGGACCTCGGCCGGTTCCCGAACCGAGCACCTCGGGGCCGGCGATCCATGCGCGACCCGAACCTGGGAGCTGCTGGCCCGTCCGGCCCGCTTGGCGTCGGAGAGGCAGCCGTCGCCCCGCTCGTTGTCGCCGACCCGAGCGGTCCGAAGGTGCGGCCGTCGTCGGCCACGCGTCGACGGAGGCGATCAGACGGCGGCGATCAGGTGATCGACGACGTCGGTGAGGCTGCCTCGGGTTCGATGGGCGGCACGTTGCCGCTCGGCGCCGTTGCCGTGGGCGCGCCGGTGCGACCAGAGGGTACGGACGAGTCCGACGTCACCGTGGCCCAGCAGGGCCGGCTGCACCCGGGACAGGAGCCGGTCCACCTGGCCGATGGCGGGGGACAGGCCGCCGGTGGCCAGGTCGATGCCCTGTCCGGCCAGACCATGGCGGGCCGCGTGCCAGCAGGCGGCGCGCAGCATCTCCGGCCGCGGCCGGAACGCCGGCTCGTCGGCGGCAATGGCCTCCAGCGCAGTAGCGGTCATCGCCCTGAGGATGCCGGCGAGCAGCACGGTCTCATCCGGAGAGGTAGCCGCGTCGGCGAACCGGAACTCCAGCGTGGGCACGTGATGGGAGGGCCGGATGTCCCAGTACAGGCCGCCCCGGTCCATTACGGTGCCGGTGGCGATGAACACAGCGACGAGGTCCTCGAAATGGGAGAGGGATTCGAAGTACGGCGGCGGCCCGGCCACCGGCCACCGCCCCCAAGTCGTCGCACGCCAGCTGGCGTAACCGGTGTCCCGGCCGGCCCAGTAGGGCGAGTTGCCGGTGAGGGCGATCAGGACCGGGATCCAGGGGCGCAGGTGGTTGCTCACCTGCACAGCCGTGGCGAGGTCGGGAACGCCGACGTGAACGTGGCAGGCGCAGGCCGTCTGTTCGTCGTCCAGGGCACGGAACATCGCGGAACTCCGGGCGTAACGGGCGCCCACTGTCAGAGGCGGCGGGGTGGCCTGGCCGAGGATCGGAGTGCCGCTGGAGATGATCCGCAGCCCCTGCCGCGCGGCCGCCCGCGCGACGGTCGCACGCGTGGCCCGGACCTGCCCGGCGAACTCCGTCAGGCTGGTGTGCGCGTCGGTGCGCACCTCTACCTGATAGGCCGTCAACTCCGTTCCCACACGGTCACCGAGATCATCCGCAGCCTCGGCCACCACCTTCGCACCTTCCGCGCTCACCGCGCGTGACACGGGGTCGACCAGGAGAAATTCCTCTTCCGCGCCGACTGTCAACGGGATGGGCACACCCCCGACGGTCCGGCTGCGGCCACGGCCTGTGGGCCCTTGGGAACCAGCAGGTGTACGCCCTGTACTCGTCATGGTCATCATGCTGGCACCGGAGGTCAGCACAGGTCGACCCTTTGCGGCCGGTGGCGAGTGCGCAGGCCAACTCGATTGGCTGGAAGTTCACTTCGCCCGCGTGCTCATGGAAGTGACCGAGCAGACCGGAGGGTACGGGCTCGGCTTTCTGACCGGCATGACGCTCTTGCTGTCGCCCCACGATTTCCGAGTTCGTTGCAAACTTCCGTCGCTGGAGGACCGGAGTCAGCCTGACGTCGGCAGGCTGTAGCGGAGCTTCTCGTGGGCGTGTGCGCCGAGGCGGTCGTAGAAGCGGGCTGCTCCGAGGTTCCAGGTGGGGGTCTGCCACTGGACCTCGGTGAGTCCGAGGGCTCGGGCCTCGGCCTTCACGGCGTTCATGAGGTGCCCGCCGAGGCCCGAACTGCGGCTGTCGGCCGTCAGGAAGAGGCAGTCCATGTGCAGGTACTCGCGGCCCTGCCAGGTGGAGATCTCCGGTGCACAGGTGGCATAGCCGACTATTCCTCCGTCGGGCTGCTCCGCACCAGGCACCGGAGCCGTGGTGGTGAGGTGTCGAAGAGCAGCGCGGTGAGCCGCTGTTCGAGGTCGGAGGCGGGCGGAGCGGCGCGTTCGTAGAGGGCGTGCTGGGCGGCGAGTTCGGGACTGCGGTGCGTTCATGGTGGTCTCGGGCCAGGGCGAGCAGCGCTTCCGTGTCCACGGCGGCGGGCAGTTCGTGATCAGTCATGGGGCTGTCTTGCCGCGTGCACTGTGGGTCGACTCCAAGCTGCCACGCGGCCCACCAAGGCGGCCTGAGGTGATCGCCGGCCCCGGTGGGCTGCACCGAGGCGGTCATCCTCGTCCCAGCCGTCACCTCCGGAGCCCGAGCGGATGCCCTGCGGCGAGACCAGCAGCGGATCACGGACGAGGAACGTGCCGCTGCCCGCCCCAGGAGCCGGTCCCCACCCGCACCGGCAAACCGGTCACTCCCACGGGCCTCGGGGACGGATTGTCCGCCGGCGAGATCGATGTAGCCGCCACCCACCTTCCGGTACTGCGCCAGGCTCTGGGGCGACCCGCCGTGGCGTTGCTGACCGGCGTGCGGAGAGTTGGCCGCGATCTGCTCGATCATCGAGAAATCCTGCACAGTCCGCAGCATCGCCGCGAGGACCCGGCGGGAGACAATGGGGATGTGGACCCTGCTCGCTCAGGAGGTTTCCGTGACAGACGAACGTCCGATACGGCCCCCTTCGGGGACGGTGAGGATCGCCGAGGTTGACGGCAAGCGCGCGGTGCTGGCCTTCGCAGGGGTGCTGGACGCCCACGCGTTGTGTGAGCTGGAGGAACGACTCCTCGACCAGCGTCTGCGGCAGGCCTGCGTTCTGGTGCTGGAGATGAGCGCTCTGGAGCGCATCGACCTCTCGTGCGCCTACGCCCTGCTCCGGACAGCGACCGGTGCACCGGAGCCGGCCGCCCTCACCGTTCGCGGCGCCCGCCGTCATGTGCTGCGAACCCTGCGGCAGGCCGGCTTCGACGCGGTGGCCACCATCGAGGAGTAACCGGACGGCCGCCCGTTCCGGTGAGGAGTACGGGCGACCGGCCACGCCCGCCCGCGCGGCAGACATCTGTCTTCACCGCATCCAACTTCCCCCTTCGCCTTCTCCGTCCTCGGCGGCGACACAGTCAGCGCGATCGGGGCCGGCTGCCCCGTCGTCGTCAAGGCACTGGCTGCGGGTGACAGTCCCGATGTACTCGTCCATGAGGTCCGCACCGCGTGCGGCGAGGGCGGCGGGGGTGACGATCACGGGGTTGAGCGAGCCGGGTTCGGCCAGGACAGCACGGACGCGGAACTCGCGCGCCACATCTGGTCCGTGCTGCGGGCAGGCCGTCTGATCTGGAACGACTGGCCCACCGGAGTGGCCGTCACCCGCGCCATGCACCACGGCGGCCCCTGGCCTTCCACAACCAGCCCACTGCGCACCAGTGTCGGCGGTACGGCCGTCCCCCGCTGGCTGCGCCCGATCGCCTACCAGAACATGCCCGAAGCCCTGTTGCCGCAAGCCCTGCAGACCTCCAACCCGTAGGGAGTGCCGCAGCGGACAGCGCCCTAGAGAAATGTGTGCCGTCAAGCGGGCGTCCTGGGCCGGTGCCCCCTGTTTCCTCCCAAGGGGGCGCCGACCGAGCACGAGGACGTTCGTGCCGGGTGCACCCTGTGCGGTGTCCGGTCATCGGATCCGAGCGACTCCGCCCCAGCCCGCCCGCGCTGTGGTGGTGCCGGTGTTCGCGGTGGGACGCCAGTTGGGCCACGACACCATGCCGGGTTCGATCAGCTCCAGGCCGTCGAAGAAGGCCTCCGTGACCTCGGGCGCACGGAAGATGTAGGGAATCGCCCCGCTGTTGTTGTATTCGTCCTGCACCCGGCGGTGCTCCGCGTCCGAGGCGGTGGAGTGGCTCAGTGAGAGATAGCTGCCGGGGGGAAGACGGTCGACGAGGCGGCGCACCAGGGCCAGGGCCTGGTCCCAGTCGACGATGTGGCCCAGGACGTCGTTGATGACCAGGGCGATGGGCCGGGTCATGTCGAGCGTCCTGGCGGCGCCTTCGAGTACGGCGTCGGTGTCGACCATGTCGGCCAGGACGTAGTCGGTGGCACCCTCAGCGGTGCTGGAGCGCAGGGCGTGGACGTGCAGCAGGACGAGAGGGTCGTGGTCCACATAGACGACCCTGCTTTCGGGGGCGATGCGCTGGGCGACCTCGTGCGTGTTGTCGGCCGTGGGAAGGCCTGCGCCGAGATCGAGGAGCTGGCGGATGCCGGCTTCTTCGGCCAGGTAGGTGACCGTGCGCACGAGGAACCCGCGGGACTCCTGGGCGAACGTCTCTATCAGGGGGTACTTGTCGCGGTAGGCGTCGCCGGCCTGCTTGTCCGCGTCGAACCAGTCCTTGCCGCCGAGCCAGTAGTTCCAGACCCTCGCGGAGTGCGCTACGGAGGTGTCGATCCCGGGCGGCAGGTTGCTGGGGTCGGTCATTTCAGAGCCTCTTTCGATGGGTGAGGGTGCGGTGCCCGGGTGCGGGAGTGGGTGTCGGTGGGGGAGTGGCCCCCGGCGTCGGCGGCATCGATGGAAGTGCCCTCGCGTACGACGCGGTCCGGCCCCCGGGGACTGGTCAGTGGGCGAAGAGGCTGGGACGGGCCAGCTGTTCCGTTTCCATCCTCGTGAGTGCGGTCCGGCACGCGGTGGTGAACTTCAGGAATTGGGCGTTGAACGTCGAGGCCCGGTTGGCCGCTCCGGAGAAGTTGTCGAAGAGGCTCGCGCGCAGCTCGGTCGTCAGCTCCAGCTGGCCGCCTCCTTCTCCGGTCAGGGTGCGGTTGCAGATGTTGTGCGGCAGGTCGCCGTTGAGGTCTTCGGGGTTGCTCGTGATGATCTGAAAACCCGCCCCGCGCAGGTTCTCGGACAGGAGGGTTCGCAGGCGGGCGTTGAGTCCGCCGACGACGACGGCCTCGGGCCGGGAGGCGGGTGCGCCCGCCTGGGCGGCCGTGCAACCGTGGAAGCTGAGGACGTTGGCGCTGGCGGCTGCCATGGAGCGTGCGGTGGGGTCGTCGCAGTGCGAGGCGGTGACGTGCAGCTCACCGTTGTTCGAGGTACGCAGCCCTTCGAGCATCCAATAGTCGAACAGCGGGGCCCCCGGGTCGAGCGGTGCGAGGGTGTCCGGGCGGTACCCCGCGGTGCCCAGGCACAGTTCCGAGGTGCCCATCTCGATGCCGCCGCCGTGGAGAGCCATGATCGTTGTCAGGCGCGGTCCCGGGGTGGTTGTCTTGACGTTGTCCGACATCTCGTGGCGCTTGAAGCGCCGGGCGAAGTCCTTGCCCTCGACAACTCCCCGGTACAGCTCGGTGTTCGAGGCGTACACGTCGTCGCCCACCGCAGCGACGGCGGGACGCGTGGCGAGGGTGCTCAGCAGCGGGGCGCCCACGACGGCCGCGGTGAGGGTGGAGAGGAGAGTGCGACGGTTGGTGTGAAGACCTGGCATCGAAGTCCTTCTGAGAATGGCCGGCCTTGCAGTCCGGCCGATGTAAGCAGGCAGTCTCGTACACGCGTGCGCGAAGCACACGCACAGGTGTGGAAGTGGAAGCTGAGCGTCTGCACTTGAGGACGACGCCCTGCTGGAGAAGGTTGCCGCGGCCCGCCCGAAGACAGAGCCGGCCGAACTCGACACGCTGGTGGGCGACTTCGGCGCCCTGCTCCCCCCCTCAGGGTCACGACCGCCTCCTCGCCCTGTGGCTCGTGGTCTCGGCGACGCGCGCGAGATCCACATCGAGTACTGCGACCAGTGGGACTCAAGACCCCGGTCGACAGGTGGTCGGTGACCCGACCGGCGACCCCGCCGGAGCCACAGCTCGCCAGGACCGGATCCGTCGATGATGTCGGCTTCCAGGAGAGCTCCCCGCGCCTCGGCCAACTCCGGTGACCGGGCCGGCAGACGCTCGTAGGAGTCGGGAACCACGGACAGCCGGTCCTTCATCGCCGCCCGGAACAGCTTGTATCCGCGGTGCTGCCGCCCGCGCAGGGGAACATCCACAGCCGGGGGAGCCATGGTGTGGCGTATGGACGCCATGTAGTAGTCGGCCGGGATCGTGGCGTGGGTCATCGCCGCCGGAAGACCCCGCGCCGGGTCGCTGTCGCCGTGCCGCAAGTGGCCGGCAGCGTCGGCCACGGCGACCGTGGCGCAGACGTTGAACAGGACATGGACCTGGTGGCCGATGAGCCACCGGGCGCTCCACATCTCTTCCAGCGACGCCCCTGCCCAGGGCCCGCCCGACAGGGCGCGCATGCGTCGCCACCTCCGCCAGTTCGCGCAGGGCCTGCTGCGCCGCGGTGTCGATGCGCGGGCCCAGCACCGGAGAGCGCTGCCCGCCCCGGGGCTCGCGGAAGACAGCAACAGCGGGATGACCGACAACCGGGGATAAGCCCATAGCCACAGTATTTCGGGGCGGGCACTTCACCCGAACCTCTGATCCACGCCATTTCTGGGCGACGCGAAGGAGCCGGCTCAAGTGGGGCAGACTGCGCCCGCGGGGCATCGGGACAGCCAGCTACTGGTCAGCCGTACTGGCGTTGTGCTGAACCGGAATGGGCGTTCAGCGGCTGGAGGTGTAACGGCGATGTCAGCACGAGCACAGCCTTACCCCCCTCACGGCGTGCCCACGGCGCCTGCTCCTGGGCTTCGTTGCCTGTGCACGGGCGGCCTGTTGCGAGCTGTCGGCGCCGCACGCCGTGTCCCCTTCCTTGCGCCCCGCGGCATGCGACGAGGTGGGTTACGGCCGCCGGGCCGCACGGCCCGGATCGGTCCCGCAGGAGGAATCCGCGGGACAGTCCAGATCGCGGCGTGGTGCCCAGGGCCGAAGAACGACCCGGGTGTCCAAGGCGCCACGGGGCCGAACTACGGGGCTGCGGGCGCTTCCCGAACATTTTGCTCTGCCCAGCACGGCCTGGCCGTGCTGGGCAGAGCCATGGCGTGGGTCCTTGACGCACCCATGTCGGCGCGCCTCTCAGGGGTTGGTGGTGGGGGTGAGGGTGCCGTCCATGATCTGGCGTGCGGTGTCGGAGAGGCGCTGTCCGCGGGAGCGTGCGTGGGCGCGGAAGACGTTGAAGGCCTGGTCGGGGGTGAGGTTGAGGCGTTCGGCGAGGATGCCTTTGGCCTGTTCGAGGATGATGCGGCTGGTGAGGGCGGCTTGGAGCTGGCTTGCTTCGGTCTGGGCGGCTTCCAGGGTGCGTTGCTGGAGGATCGCGATGGTGGCGATGTCGGCGAGGGCCTGGGCGAGGGTGAGGTCCTTGTCGCAGAGGTGGGTGGGCTGGGTGTGGAAGAGGTTGAGGGCGCCGACGACGCGGTGGCGCAGGCGGAGCGGTACGGCGTGGGTGGTGGTGAAGCCGCTCTGGCGGGCGCGTGCGGCGAACCGGTCCCAGCCCTGGGTGGTGGCGGCATGGGTGAGGTCGATGTTGACGGCGTGGGTTCCGGTGCGGAAGCAGTCCACGCAGGGACCCTGGTCGTGCTGGAGTGCGAAGAGTTCCAGGAGGCGGGTGTCCTCGTCGGAGGCAGCGACCAGCCTCAGTTCGCCGTGGGCGTCGACGAGGAGGATGCCTGCGGCGGACACGTCGAGGAGTTCCACGCACCGCCGGGAGAGCCGGTGGAGGAAGTCGAGGACGTCGAAGTCCTCGACGAGGGTGTCGGCCACCTCTACGAAGACCTCTGTCAGGCGTTGTTCACGTGCCGCGGTCATGAGACATCATCCTCGGGGTCTTCGGGCGCGGTGGGCCCGGGGGTGGTGGCGGGTGCGGGCGGGGCGAAGCGCAGTCTGCGGGCGACGACGTCCTCGGCCACGTCGCCGAGGGGGGTGTTGTGGCTGTAGGCGTGGGCCCGCAGGTGAAGGAGTGCTGCGTTGAGCGGCATGCCGAGCTGGACGCTGACCATGCCGGTGGCCTGGTGGACCACGGCTTGCCGCAGCACGGCCTGCTCGGATCCGGTGTTGAGGGATTCCAGCGGGCTCCGGTCGCCGCCGAGGAGGAATGCGGTAAGGGCCGAGGACAGGGCGAGGGCGTCGTCGATTTCCGGATCGGTCAGCACCCCGCGGGTTTCACGGACCAGGGTCAGGACTCCCACGGTGATCGCGCCGAGGTTGAGCGGGAAGCAGAACACCGCCTCGACCCGGTCCTCGGCCAGCGCGGGCAGCAGGGCCGGCCACCGGTCCTGGCGCACCGCGCGCATGTCACTGATCAGGACCGCGGTGCCGGTGCGGGCGGCGTCGGGTCCCGGACCCTCGCCCAGGGTGAACTGCAGTTCCTCGAACCGGACCCCTGGGCCGGTACTGGCCCAGACGACTTCGCGGGCGCCGCCCTCCAGCAGCGCCGACACTCCGAGACCGTCGGCCCCCAGGATCCGGGCACAGTCCTCGACGAGGGCGGGATCGGAGGCACTCAGGCGCTGAAGGACGGCGGCCATGGCGTCACTGATCACCGCCCCCACCCCTCTCCCTGTGTGCGGGGCCGCCTTCCACGGAGACCCTGACGGGCGTGCTCGCTGTCATGTCTACCGAGCCTACTCGCGTACGTCACGCGGTGTGACGCGTACGCGGACTCGGGGGACGACGGGGCGCAGCACGTGCCGTGCCGCGTGGACGGGAACCGGCCAAGCCCGTCGCTTCGCTTCCGCTGCCGCCCAGTGTTTTCTAACCTGGGTGCACACCACGGCTCCCAGCCCCGGGCCGCGTCATCGCGCTGAGGCCAGCTGGAGCCGCTGTCACCGAGCATGCGGACCCAGCCCCGCCCTCACCCGCGGGCCGGGGCACCTCCCGCTGTCCCGTGCCCGCCCTTGAGGGCAACGCGCGAGGGACAGCTTCACGGAAGGGTCCTCGCGCCCGGCCGCCGCCGCAGCGAACCCGGCGGCGGCCGGAACCCTGGCTCCGGTGCGTTGCCGGTCGGTCTCGAAAGCCGACGCGGGGCGAGGAGAGCGGGAAGGCCGACGTTCCTCGTGGACTTGGCCAGCACGGAGATGAGCGCGACCACGGAGGTCCGAATCACCGAACGGGTCGTGCGCGCGGCAGACCGCACGGCTGGGCCGACGGACGAAGGGGCGGCCCGCAGGCACCGCCGAGTACGGCTCGCCGGACCTGCGCCGGACGTGCGTGGGCCGCTGCCGGATCCTGTGGAGATCACGGGCGAGACGGTCACCATCGTGGTCGTCCAGATCGGGCGAACCGGCTGACCCACCGCGTCCACGAGAACGCCCCGGACCGCCGCCTTTCTTTCTTTGCGCTGGTCAGTGAGGGGGCAGTGGGTTGACGGGGCTCCAGGAGGGCATGGGAGTGGGTATGGATGTGCGGTCGAGCATGGCGGCCTGGGAGCGCGTTGTCGCGGTTGCGCGAGTTTCCGGCCAGGTGGTGGCGTTGCCGTCGGCTGTGACGGCGTGCATGGAACACGTGGGGGCGGACGGCCTGGGAATCAGCGGTATCACCTTGGGTGAGATCCGAACGGTGGTCTATGCGGCCGATGAGCGCAGTCACCGTCTGGAGGATGCGCAGCTGGTGTCGGGGGAGGGCCCCTGTACGGACGCGTACCGGAAGCGCAGGATGGTGGAAGCGGACGTGCAGTCCGCTTCCGGGCAGTGGCCGGTCTTCACGCGGACGGCCGGTGAACTCGGCATTCGGCGCGTGGTGGCTGTGCCGCTGCTGGTGGGTGGCGGTGTCCCGGTCGGTGCCGTGGACGTGTACCACACCACCTCCGTTCCCCTCGGCCCGGCGGCTCGAAAACTGCTCGTCGCCTACGCCAGGATTCTCGCTCTTTTGACCCTGGACTTCCAGCCTGCACTGATCGGCTGGGAACAGGCGGCGCCGGAGACGGGCCCGGTGGGATACCCGCCCGTCGTGCACCAAGCGGCAGGCACCGCCGCCGAGGACGGAAATGTCACCGTCGCCGAGGCCCTGGCACGCATGCGCGCCCACGCGTTCAGCCACCAGCAGCTCCTCAAGGACGTCGCTCGTGACATCCTCGCCGGGCGGCTTCGCCTCGAAGATGACCAGGACACCCCTGACTAGCACTGTCGTTCGCCCGTGGCGGGGGACGTGGTGACAGGACCGGTCGGCATTCCGGGCTGATAGTCGTCACCCTGCTCGGCCGGGCCCAACGGACAGCAGAATCGCCCGCCAGGGCAGGTCGTCGGCTGGGAACCCGCCTCGCGTAGCGAATCCGGCCACCGGCAGAGCCTGTCTTTCTGGCTCGTCGTCGCCTCGCAGGGGCTGGTGCCGTTGTTGATACAGGGCAGGAACTGACCGGGCGGCCGATGTCCGGCGTCCGGGCTCTCCCGAGTCCAGCCGCCGGTGTGACGAGATGGCGAAGGGGGCGTCCGGGTGGGATACGGGCGTCGACGAAACTGTTGGCGTGCCTGACGTCGTCCCCGCTCCCAACACTCGTACAACGTGTGGGGAGATGCGCATGACCCTCTGGAAGATTTCTTCTGTTCCTTCGGTGGACGGGTGGCTGCACGCGGACCCGTACCGATACCCGGGTGCCGTCACTGCCGATGACGACCTGCTGCCGGAGACCGCATGCGACCTGATCGCGCCCGAGGACTCCCTCCTGTCCCCACCGAATACCGCGGGGCGTCCTCTTGCGCGGCTCGAGTCCTCGGACCACAGGCGCCTCGACCTGCACGCCGCCCTGACGGGCGCGGGCATCGCACCGGCGCCCGGTGACGCGGAGCCCATTGAGGTGCGGTCCGCATTGGACGACACCACCTGCGCGGTGCTCCTCCGATGGATGCACCGCACGTGGTGACCCGTGAAGGGGGCTCCTAGAAAGCGCTGGGCGCGCGGGCGGGTCCCCATTTCCGGCTGCGCGGGTGGGCCCGGCCGCGGGGCGGTGACCGTGAGACTCTCCGCAGCTTCTCGCAGGTCTCTCCTCGCTCTCGCGTTCGGGGCTGACCTGCGCGGTGACTCCCGCGCCCGCGCGCAGCCACGTGCTGTCGCCCAGGTTTGTTTGGGGCCGGCCGCGGATGTTCTGGATGGAGAAGGTTCTGACCGCTGCGGCTGCCACGGCAGACCGGCGCTCAGGTGTCGGTACGAAATCGCTCGCGAACACGGAATCGATGAGCGCAATTCTTCGATGCAGCACCGAAAATCATTGTCGACACGATGCTGCGTCGTGGGATTTTTTGCCGACAGGTGTTCCCCGTGGCAGCCTTTGTAGGCGAAGGTGGAATTCAGGAACGGCCGAGCCGCCGTCGCAACCGTGCGGTGGTCCGAATTCATGGAGATGAGCGAAGTGGCGACATCCCTGCGGCATCAGCCACATCCCGGACACGACCACGCGCACGGCGAGGGGTGCGGACACGTGGCAGTCCCCCACGACGATCACATCGACTACGTACACGACGGGCACCTGCACCGTGAGCACGACAACCACGCCGACGAGTGCGAGGCCGACGGGCATCAGGAGCACGGCGTGCACTCACATGCGCACGGCGAGGGCTGTGGTCATGTGGCGGTACCCCACGGCGACCACATGGACTACGTGCACGACGGTCACAGGCATGCCTCCCACAATGGCCACTGGGACGATCACTGACTGCTCCCCGTGACCCCTCCGGCAAGCGAAATGCACCCTTGCTTCCAGGGGTGCATTTCACTTCCCCGCTCGGGGTTTCCCGTATCCGTCGCCATGCTCACCCGGCTCAGGGACAAAATTGTGATCACCGAGCGGTCCATTCAATTGCCGGAATCGGCCAGTCATGAAGCTCATGTGATCTGTCCCCCCAGGATTGCGAAGTTTTCGCGAGCGTGGATCAGGGGTGACTTCCTCAGATGAACCCGTTCCTTTCCGAGGTCCCTGGAGCAGGGGGATTCCGTTGACGGTCCGCTTGTCCTGTCCCCGGCGGAGACTTTGCGGCGACGAGGTCAGCTTCACCGAGGGGCGAACGGACTCGGCGGGTGCTTCAGGGCGTGTGTGCCGGTTGGCCGTCGGCCGATGCTGGATCGGTTTCGTAGGCTTCCGTGTCCGCCAGGTCTCGGTGGCGGGTCTCTTTGGCGCACCCGAGTGCGATGACGGTGAGCAGTACGGCGGCCACGACGTAGAGGACGATGGGTGTGGCGCTGTCGTATGTGGCGAGCAGGGCGGTGGCGATGAGCGGGGCTGGGGCGCCGGCGGCCACGGAGGAGAACTGGGCGCCGATCGATGCTCCGGAGTAACGCATGCGGGTGGCGAACAGTTCGGAGAAGAAGGCCGCTTGGGGGGCGTACATCGCGCCGTGGAAGAGCAGGGCCACGGTGACGGCTGTGACCATCGCCCCGAAGGACTGCCGGTCGACCAGGGCGAAGAAGGGGTATATCCAGATTCCCATGCCGAGGGCGCCGATGAGGTAGACGGGGCGGCGTCCGATCCTGTCCGAGAGGGCGCCCCACAGGGGGATGGTCAGGAAGTGGACGGCGGATGCGATCAGGACGGAATTGAGTGCGGCCTGTCTGCTCGCGTCGGCGTGCTCGGTTGCGTAGACGAGGATGAATGCGGTGACGACGTAGTAGGAGATGTTCTCCGCCATGCGGGTGCCCATGGCGATGAGGACGTCGCGCCAGTGGTCGCGCAGGACGGCGAGTACGGGCGGCTTCTCGGGGACGCCGTGTTCGGTCCTGCGGCGTTCGGCTGCTGCCAGGGCGGCCTTGAACACGGGCGATTCGTCGACGGACAGCCGGATCCACAGTCCGACGAGCACCAGCACGCCGGAGAGCAGGAACGGCACCCGCCAGCCCCACGAGTTGAACGCGGCCTCCGACAGCGTGGCCGTCAGCGTGGCAAGGACGCCCGTGGCCAGCAACTGTCCGGCGGGTGCTCCGGTTTGCGGCCACGAGGCGTAGAAGCCGCGGCGACTGGCGTCTCCGTGCTCCGCGACCAGCAGCACCGCGCCGCCCCACTCGCCGCCCAGGGCGAAGCCCTGGACGAGGCGCAGCACGGTGAGCAGGAGCGGGGCGGCGGAACCGATGGTGGCGTGAGTGGGAAGCAGGCCGATCAGGAAGGTCGCGCCGCCCATCATGAGCAGGCTGTAGACGAGGAGTTGCTTGCGGCCCAGCCGGTCGCCGTAGTGGCCGAAGACGAGTGCACCGAGGGGGCGGGCGGCGAAGCCGACGGCGTAGGTCAGGAAGGACAGGAGTGTGCCGACGAGGGGGTCGGAGTCGGGGAAGAAGAGTTTGTTGAAGACCAGGGCGGCGGCGGCACCGTAGAGGAAGAAGTCGTACCACTCGATGGTGGTGCCGATCACGCTGGCGGCCACGATCTTCTTCAGACTGCTGGGGGTCCGGGGTGGGGCTGGAGGTGGCGAAGACATGTGGGAGTACCGCTTTCGTGACGGTGGCTGAGGATCTTCCACCAGGATGAGATCCGGCGACGGCGATCCGTTATGTGCGGAGCGGACACTGATCCTGCGCCGATGTCCTCAGCGCAGCCATACCGGACCGGGCGGTGTGTGTCTGTGTCTGAGAGCCGGGGCGGGGGAAGCCTGCGGCGGATCAGGTCCGTGGTGGTGCGCTGTGGCAGGTGAAGCTGTGGGCGGAGGCGGGGCCGCCGTGGCCGCGGTACCTCGGCCAGGAGGGGTAGGCGCACAGCGGCCGGGTACGGGCGTTGCCGGCGGGACTCGCGTCGGTGACGACGGGCCGTGTGGGCGCCTTGCCCCCCTCGGTCCAACTTTCCAGGGCGCTCAGCGAGTCGTAGCTTGCCGCGAAGGCCGCGTCGACGTTGACGTGGTTGGCGCCGGGGATGAGGTAGAGCCGGGCAAAGGCCCGGGTGGCATGGCGGCCCACGACCTTCTGGACGCGCTGGAAGTATTCGACGGTGGACCGGTGGCTGACGAGCTCGTCGGCGGTGCCGTGCAGGACAAGGAGCTTTCCGCCTGCCTTGGCAAAGCGGCGCAGGTCGGGGTCGTTGACGTCCTGCAGGGCGGAGAGACGGCTGATGCGCTGCTGCCAGATGCCGGGGCGGCGGGGGTCCACGGCCAGCGGGTCCTGTGCCGGGTTGCGGGTGACGAAGTACCGCACCCACTGGTCCCAGAACTGGACGCCGTAGCCGCTGTCCTTCGGCATCGGATGGCCGGGGAGGCGGGACCCCATGCCCAGCAGCGGGGTGGTCATGTCGGCGCCGGAGAGGAAGGGGAAGCCCGGGTAGCCGCGTTCGCCGCCGGCCAGGCGGTATGTCCATCGCAGTGGCGAGGAGAGGGCCTGTACGGCGTGGATCTGGTGATCGGACAGGCAGCTGTCCGCGGTGTCCTTGCCACCCGGGCAGCGCAGGGTGCGGGGCCGGAAGCGGCATCCTGCTTCGTCGGAGATGACGCCGTCCCGCAGGCCGTCCTTGCCGTCGCAGGAACGGATGACGGCGCGGTACAGCAGGTCCTGTTCGGCCGGGTTGAGGAAGGCTCCGGGACGGGAGAGAACCTGGGCTTCGTAGCCGAAGAAGAGGTTGAGGCTCGCCGCGTTCCAGGCCGGGTAGGCGGCGATGACGCCGTCGAAGTCGGTCGGCCATCGCTGGGCGACGGCGAGGGCTTCGCGTCCACCGCTGGAGCCGCCGGCGAAGTATCGGTGGGCGGGGCTGGCGCCCCGGTAATGCGTGCGGATGACGAAGTGCGCGGTGTCGTGGGCCTTTTTCAGTGCATCGCCGGCGAAGTTGCGGACGGCTTCGTCGTTGACTCCGAAAGAGCCGTCGAGGGAAGTGACCGGTTTGAAGTCCGGCGCCGCCTGGTGACCGGAGTCGCTGGCGTAGGTGGCGTAGCCGCGGCTGAGCGGGCGCGGGTGATGGGCCGGGCCGAAGGGGACGTTGCCCGTGACATCGGGGATGGTGCCGTCGTAGCCTCCGCCGCCGAACATCATCGTCTTGTTGTTCCACCGCTGAGGCAGGGCGACGCGCAGGGTGATGTCGGGAGCCTGGGGGTCCACGGGGTGGATGACGGCGTCGACACGGCAGTAGGTGCCGGTCGCCGAGGCTCCGCTTCCGGTGGGCGCAATGGTGCTCGCTGCGCTCACTTCGCCGCCCGTGGTGTGCAGTCCGATCTCTGAGGCGGGTATCTGCAGGCCGCGCAGGTCACTGCAATCGGCCGGTTTCTGGGTGCCGTGTGCCGGGAGCAGGAGGGTGCCGCCGAGCAGAGCACAGGCGAGGCCTGCTGTGGTGAGGGTTGTCTTCATGGGGTCTCCGTGGCTTGTGCCTCGTGTCGCGGGGCGCAAAGGTTACGGAGGGCGCCGCCGGTGAGGGTATGGGCTGGGCGCACACATGCGCTGCAGGTGAGATGTGCTGGGCGCGGGGGCCGTGTCAGGGCTTGCTGACTCTCAGCAGCCGCAGGGCGACCTGGATTTCCAGGAGCCGTTCCGGGTCGCGCCAGGTGGCGCCGAGGAGTTGGCTGATCCGGCTCAGGCGTTGGGTGACCGTGTTCACGTGCAGATGCAGCTGGTGTGCGGTGTTGCGGGCGTGCTGGCCGCTGCGGCAGTACGTGTCGAGGGTGTGGACCAGGTCGGAGTGGTGGATGCGGTCGTAGGCGATGACCGGGCCGATGACGGATTCGATGAAGGAGGCAGTGGTGGGCTCGCCGCTGAAGAGGGCTCCGACGAAGCCGAGTCCGCGGGTGCCGGCGATCTCACCGGTCCTGCCGAGTGCGATCAGGGCGTGCAGGCAGTTGTCCGCCTCGCGGAAGGCGGCGGGGATGCGGGTGATGTCTGCGGCTTGCGCGGTGCCGGCGGTGACGGGGTGGCGTGAGATCCGTGCCAGTTCGTCGACGGCGGGGCGCGCCACGGCTTGGGGGTCATCTCCTGGCAGCAGCAGAACGACGGTGCTGCGCCGGTAGGTTGCCAGGCCGTGGGAGCGCCGGGCGATGGCTGCGGCGGCGGCGTGGACCCGCTCGCGCGGTTCGTCGTCGACCCGGGCCACCACGACGATGCGGCAGAGGGTGAGGTCGACGCCGAGCAGGGTGGCCCGGTGCTGCAGGAGGTCGTAGTCCTTGTGGTGGGTGGCCATCAGGTCGCCCAGCAGCTCGCCCCGTGTGCGGGCTTCGGCCTCCGCCATGCGTCTGCGGGTGACGAGCACCAGGGAGGCCACCAGCGCGGCCCTTTCCAGGATCCGGCGGTCGGTGGCGTCGACCTGTGTGGTGGCACTCAGGATGATCGTGCCCAGGGGCTCGGACTCGGTGATCAGAGGAACGGCGCACTGCGTGGTGTTGATCACGGTGTGTCCGGCCCGCCAGGCGTCCGCGCTGAGCCGGCGGAGCTCGTCGGCCAGCACCGTGCCGTGGCCGCAGGACTGGGCCACGGCGCTGCCCTCCTCGTCGAGGACGATGACCGTGCCGGACACCGCGGTTGCGGTGGCCTGCACGACTTCATCGACGCCGTTGCCCTGGATGACCAGGCGGGTGAGGCGTTCATGGACCTCCGCGGTGCGTTCCAGGTCCGCCATGTGGGAGCTGATCGTGTCGTTGGCGACGCGCAGTTCCGACACCGCCTGTTGGGCGGCGCTCAGCAGGCGGTTGTTCTCGATGGCCACGGCGGCGTGGGAGCCGAGCATCATCAGCACACTGATGTCCCTGCTGCTGAAGTCCTGCCGGCTGCGGTGTGCGGCCAACAGGACTCCGATCACCTCCTGGTTGAGTTTGACCGGCACCCCCAGCAAGGATTCGATCCGCTCGGCGGCCACGGTCTTGTCGATCTCGGCGGTGTGGGCGAAGGAATCGTCGGAGAGGTAGGCGGCGACGGCGTAGGGTTCGCCCGTCCGCGCGACGATTCCTCCGACGCCGGTACCGATGGGCAGTCGCAGTTCGCGCAGCAGGCCGGAGATGTTGCCGGCGGCGGCCTTGATGTAGCTGTCGCCGCGGCCGCGGTCGCTGAGGCTGATGTAGGCGAGATCGCAGTCCAGCAGCCGCCGTGCCCGGTCCGCGATCGCCTGCAGGATGGGGTCCAAGTCCCGCAGGGAGGCCAGGTCGTTCGCGGTGTCGTTGAGCAACTGGAGCTCCGCCTCGTTGCGGCGGTGGCGCAGCAGTCTTTCCCGCAGACGCAGCGCGATCGCCCGCTCCTCCTCCAGCGTGTCGAGCCGGCCGGCCGGCTCCCCTGCGGCGCGGGCCCGTGCCAGTACCTCGTCGAAGGCTTCGATGTCGGTGTCATCGACGAGCAGCTTCAGGAAAGACGATCCGTACTCGTGTGTCATTGATCCTCCGTCGAGCAGTCCTCCCGGCGCCCGGCAAGTATGGCGCTGCCTGCCCGGGTACCGCAGTGATCTCGGCGAGCCGGCCGTCTGCTTGCCGTCATCGCTTCCCTTCTGCCGGTCTCAACCCGCGGGCCAGGGGCCCTTTTCACGGATCGAGGAGGTTGCGGCGGATGCCGTTGTCCAGGCGCTCTGCCACTTCTTCTCCCCGTCCGGCCGGCCAGTCCAGCAGCCCGCCACCGGAGGCGCGGCCTCGATGCCCGGCGCTGAGGTGTTTGTCGAGCGCGGGAAACGTGCCCGCAGCCGACAAGTGAGGTGCCAGGCTGTCGAGAATGTCCTTGGTCAGGTCCAGTCCGATGAAGTCTGCGTTCTCCATGGGGCCCACGGCCGACCAACGCAGACCCAGGCTCGCCCGCACGACCGTGTCGATCGTCCCCGGATCGCAGACTCCCTGCTCCAACAGGTGCAGTGCCTCCCGTACGAGGGCGAACTGGAGCCGGTTGCCGATGAATCCCGGGACATCCCGGTGCAGGCGCACTGTCGCCTTGCCCATCCCGTCCAGCATGTCGCACGCTTCCTGCACGAACCGGGCGTCCGTCTCCGCGCCCGGCGCGACCTCGACCAGCGGGATGAGATAGGGCGGATTCCACCAGTGCACCCCGACCAGGCGCTGTGGGTACTGCATGCCCTGGGCCACCTCGGTGAGCGGAAGCACCGACGTGTTGGACCATATGGGCAGCACGGCCGGGACCTTCGCTTCCAGCGCTGCCAGGACCAGATGCTTGACGTCGAGGCGCTCGGGGACGGCTTCGATCACCGCATCCACGCGGGGCACCAGATCTGCCAGGTTTTTGGCCGAGGTGATGCGTGCGGTGATCACCCCGACATCGCCCGGCGGCGTGCCGCAGCGTGCCAGCGCCCGCCCGACGCGCTCATCGAGCGATGCCAGGGTCGCGGGGTCCGCGTCGTACACCGTGACACGGTGCCCCGCCTGGGCCAGAGCAACAGCGATTCCGTGCCCCATGAGTCCTCCGCCGATGATTCCGAATCGGTTCATGCTTGTCCTCCCATGGCTGAGCGGGTATGCGCGGTGACGTGCACCTTCGCGGCTCGGAGAGCTGGAGATGCATGGCGAGGCACACGCAGGTGAAGGCCGAAGCTGCTGCGGCACACCGTCCGCAGGCTCGGTCGATGGGCAGCCCCGCCGATTCGCCATGACGGTATGGCGCCCCGCCACGCGCTACGAGAGGTGCAGCCCACATGCGCGGAACGCCAGGGGTGTGCACCACGCATACTCGGCGCCCTCGCGGCCCCCGCGTGAGCGGTCGCGCGTGACGCGCTCGCATGGGCGGGACGTAATGGCTGGAGCGGACACCGATGGGGCCGAAAGACGTGCGCTGTGCCCATCTGACTGCGCGGGCAGGCGCCCTAGCGTGCTCTGTGTCACACCCCCCACCACCCCTGCCGGCGTCCGCCGAGCACGAGCCGCACAGCGCTCGACGACCGTACGGCGGGTAAGGAGCCCCACATGCTGTTCGCCTCCACGACGCCCCGCGGGGCGTCATCGACACCGACGGACAACCGGCGACCGGTCCGCGCGCGGCGGCTGCTCAGCGCCTCACTCGCGGCCCTGCTGACGACGAGCCTGCTGGGCCTGGCTGCCCAGGCGTCCGGCGCAGCACCCCAGTCGGCGCCCGCCGCCGGACACGATCCCGTGATCATGATCCCGGGCATGACCGGCACCCCGTCCAGCATGAACCCGATGAAGTCCAACCTGCAGTCCAACGGCTGGCCGGCGGACCGGCTGTTCACCTGGACCGACAGCAGCTCCATGACGCAGGACCTGGCCAAGGCGGCCCAGCAGCTCTCGGTCAAGGTCGACCAGGTCCGCAGCCAGACAGGGGCCGACAAGGTCGTCCTCGCCACCTGGTCCGCCTCCACCCTCGCCGCCCGGTACTACATCAAGGACCTGGACGGCGCCGACAAGGTCTCCCAGTACATCGGCTTCGCCGGACCCCAGCACGGCACCGCCAACAACGGCTGCCAGTGGTACGTGTCCTGCCAGCAGTTCGCCTCCCCGAACACCCCCTTCCTCAAGGCGCTGAACAGTCCCACCGAGGTGCCCTACGACGACCGGATCGACTACCTCACGATCAGGTCGACCGCGGACTACAACGCCACGCCCGTCGATACCGCGAAGCTGGCGGGCGCGGACGAGAACTACCTCATGAGCGGGCCGACCGCACCCAGCCACTTCATGATCATCTCGAACGCCACGGCGCTGGCCAAGATGCGTTCCTTCATCACCGCGCACGAGAACGACTGACCTCTCCGGCGGGGACGGCAGTGCGCAACAGGACTGTCGGGCACCGCACTTGGCGGCACCCGGTGCAGCCGTCCCCGCCCCGGTCCGCAACCGTCCCTCACTTGCGCGCCCCCCAGGTGGCCCGTGCAGCGAACCTTTCTGCAACCGGTCCACGGCGCACCGCACCCGAAGGGCCTCTCCACCTCCATGAACAAGACGATGGCTTCGGCCACGCACGCAGTGGCCGACATCCCTGCCGGAGCGACTCTGGCTGTCGGCGGGTTCGGCCTCAGCGGCGTCCCCGACACCCTCATCCAGGCGCTCCACGAACAGGGCGCCGACGACCTCGAAGTGGTCTCCAACAACTGCGGCGTGGACGGGCGCGGCCTGGGAATCCTGCTGGCCTCGGGCCGCATATCCCGCGTCACCGGCTCCTACGTCGGTGAGAACAAGGAGTTCGCCCGCCAGTACCTGAGCGGCGAACTGGAGGTGGAACTGGTGCCTCAGGGAACCCCCGCCGAACGGCTGCGGTCCGGGGGCACGGGCATTCCGGCCTTCTACACCCCGGCCGGGGTGGGCACGCAGGTCGCCACCGGCGGACTGCCCTGGCGCTACGCTCCCGACGGCACGATCGCCCTCGCCTCCCCGCCCAAGGAAACCCGGGACTTCGACGGGCGCACGCACGTTCTGGAACACGCCATCACCACCGACTACGCCCTCGTCCGGGCCTGGCGCGGCGACCACCACGGCAACCTCGTCTTCCACCGGGCCGCCGCCAACTTCAACCCGCTCGCGGCCATGGCCGGCCGGATCACGGTCGCCGAGGTCGAGGATCTGGTCGAACCCGGCGAACTGGCCGCCGGCCACGTACAGGTGCCCGGCATCTTCGTCCAGCGCGTCGTCCAACTCAGCCCGGCCCAGGCGGCGGACAAACCGATCGAGAAGCGGACGGTACGTTCCCGATGACCTGGACCCGCGCGCAGATGGCAGCCCGAGCCGCCGCCGAACTCACCGACGGCTCCTACGTCAACCTCGGCATCGGCCTGCCCACCCTCATCCCCAGCCACCTCCCGCCCGGCGTGCACGTCGTCCTGCACTCCGAGAACGGCATCCTGGGCACCGGCCCCTACCCGCACGAAGACCAGGTCGACCCCGACCTGATCAACGCAGGCAAAGAAACCGTCACCGCCCTTCCGGGGGCCTCCTTCTTCGACTCGGCCCTGTCCTTCGGCATGATCCGCGGCAGCCACATCGACACCGCCGTCCTCGGCGCCATGCAGGTCTCCCAACACGGCGACCTCGCCAACTGGATGATCCCCGGCAAGATGGTCAAAGGCATGGGCGGCGCCATGGACCTGGTGCACGGCGCCCGCCGCGTCATCGTCCTCATGGACCACACGGCCAAGGACGGCAGCCCCAAAATCCGCGATACGTGCGAGCTGCCCCTCACCGGCGAACGATGCGTCCACCGCATCGTCACCGACCTCGCCGTCCTCGACGTGACGGAAAAGGGCCTCGCCCTGGTGGAGACCGCCCCCGGTACCACCATCGAGGACATCACCGACAGCACCGCCGCGCCCGTCCTCCTCAACCACCTCCACGCCGCCTGCTGACGACGAGCGGACGCGGCCGACCGACCCGCAGCACGCGCAGATCTCTCCCTACGCCGCACAGACCCGTACGTCTTCGACCCGAGGAGCATCATGGCTTCACTACCCTGCGCCCCGATACCCCGTCGCGGGCGCCGTTCCATCGGCACGGTACTCGCAGCACTGGCCCTGCTGGTGACGGGCGGCATCGCGGGCACCCCCGCGGCCGGTGCGACGGCCGCCTCCTGCCCCTCGGTCGACGGCCGATGGAACGCCCCCGGCCCGTACACCGTCAGCTCCGCGTCCAACGGCCGGGGCACGACCGTCTTCCGGCCGGTCGAGCTCGGTGCACTGGGCTGCACCACGCACCCGGTCGTCCTGTGGAACAACGGAGCCCGCTCCGGGCTCGACCGGTACGTCCCCCTGCTGAACCACCTCGCCTCACACGGCTTCGTGGTGGCCGCGGCGGAGGGCAACGCGGGCACCGGAGGGCCCATGCTGCAAGGGCTCGACCACCTGACGACCGAGAACAGCAGGACAGGCAGCCCTTACCGGGGCAAGGTCGATCTGACCAACGTGGGCGCCACCGGCCACTCCTTCGGCGGCGGAGCGGCGGTCGATGCCGGCGCGGATGCCCGGGTGGACACCATCGCGCCGATCTATCCCCTCGCATTCAGCAGCGGCAGCCGTGTCCGAGGCCCCGCGGTGTTCTTCGCCGGACAGAACGACACCATCGTGCCGCCCTCGACAGTCCGCCGGACGTACAGCCAGGCCACCCAGGTGCCGGCCGTCTATGCCGAACAACGCGGCGCCGACCACTACGGCATCCCTGGTCTGCACGGCCCCGTCACCGCGTGGTTCCGCTTCCACCTCATGCGCGACGAACAGGCCCGGGGCCTGTACTTCGGCCCCGACTGCACCTACTGCTCGTCCTCGTCCTGGTCGGTCTTCGAGCGCAATCCCCGCGCCAAGGCCGTCCCCGGCCCCTGACCACACACCAGCCGGTGCAGAGTCCCACACCGCCCGGCACCTGGCTGAACAGGTGCCGGGCGGCAACGATCGCAGGGTCTCGCTCGTCAGCCACTCACGACCAGTGCGAGCACCCCCGGGAACCGGTCCCACCGGGCCTTTCTCCGGGATGACCGGCCGCACCGTCTGCTGTCACACCGTGGGCGCCCCCATGAGCCGGATGATGAGGTCGTCGAGGCTTACCAGGCCGGTCAGTTGGCCGTCGGTGTCGCGGATGACGGCGAGCGAGGCCCTGCGGTGCTGTAGTTGCTCGACGGCGTGGGCGACGGTGTGGTGCGGGGCCAGTTCCGGGACGGGGCGGGCCAGTTCGTGGGCCGTGGGGGTCCGGCCCTGGGCGCGGGCGATGAGGGCGTCGCGCGCGTGTACGGATCCGATGATGGTGTCGCCGTCGCGTACGAGCAGGCGGGTGTGGTCGGCCACTGCCGCGGCGTTGAGGATCATTTCGGTGGCCGCGTTGGCGTCGATGCAGCTGATCTGCGCGGCGGGTACCTGGAGCTGTGCGACCGGGGTCTGGGGTTCGCTCAGGGAGCGGGTGATCAGGCCGGAGTCGGTCTCGCTGATCAGTCCGAGGCGTTCGGACTCGGCGACCAGGTGGGTGAGCTGTTCACGGTTGTGCACGGAGGTGAGTTCATCACGGGGGGTGACGCGGCACAGCCGTACGAGGGCGTTGCTGACCTTGTTGAGCACCTGGATGAGTGGCCGTACGAGACGGATGAGGGCGCGGAAGGGCGGGGTGAGGAGCATGGCGGAGCGTTCGGGGTGGGCGATGGCCCAGGACTTGGGGGCCATCTCGCCGAGGACCATGTGCAGGAAGACCACCACGGTCATCGCGACGGCGAAGGCGATGCCGTAGCTCAGTCCGCTGGGCAGGCCGAGCTTCTCCAGTAGGGGGTCGAGTTCGTGGGAGATGGCCGGTTTGGAGATCGAGCCGAGGCCCAGGGTGCAGATGGTGATGCCGAGCTGGGCGCCGGCGAGCATCAAGGACAGTTCGCGCATCCCGGCGAGAGCCGATTTGGCGCCGCGCTGTCCTTGGGCTGCGGCGCGTTCCATGCGGTGGCGCTTGGCTGCTACCAGGGCGAACTCGGCGGCGACGAAGAAGCCGCTGCCGATGAGCAGGAGGAGGGTGAGGGCGAGAGCCAGGGGGAAGCTCATCGGGTCGGCTCCTCATCGGTCACGGCGGCCGACGGGTCCGCGTCGGGGCGGGTGGTGTTCGGCAGGCGTTCGAGGCGGATGCGGTCGGGGACGTGGCGGTCGAGGGTGCGGACCTCGATGAGGACGTCGGCGACGATGAGGCGGTCGCCGATGGTGGGGAAGCGGCCGAGCCGGTCCACGATCAGGCCCGCGGCGGTGTCGTAGTCCTCTTCTTCGGGGAGTTCGATGCCGGTGGCGTCGGCGATCTCGTCGAGGCGGCGGCCTGCGTCGACCAGCCATCCCGTTCCGTCGGCGGCTGCGATCTCGATCACTTGGTCGGACTCGTCGGTGATCTCACCGACCAGTTCCTCGGCGATGTCCTCGAAGGTGACGATCCCGGCGAACCCGCCGTGTTCGTCGAGGACGACCGCGAATTTCTGCTTGCGCCCGCGCATCTGCGCGACGGCGCCGGGCAGCGCCAGCGTGTCGGGCAGCAGCAGCGGGCGCCGGGCCAGCTCGCCGGCAGTGGTGCCCGCGAGGTCGGGGACCGGCAGCCGCATCAGTTCGCGTACGCCGATGACGCCCTTGATGTCGTCGTAGCGTTCGCCCGTGACGGGGTAGTTGGAGTGGCCGTGCTTGGCGATCAGCTGCACGACTTCGGTGGCGGGTGCGTCGGCGCGCACGTAGGCCACGTCGACGCTCGGCACCATGACTTCGTCAAGGGTGCGCTCGGAGAACTCCAGGGCGTGGTCGAGGAGCTCGGCGTTGGCGCGGGGCAGCTGTCCCTGGTCGCGGGACTCGCCGATCAGGTGGCTGAGCTCCTCCAGGGTGGCGCCGTGGTGCAGTTCTTCGACCGGCTCGATGCCGACCTTGCGCAGGAGCTTGTTGGCGGTGGCGTCGAAGAGGTGGACCACCGGTCCGACGACCTTGAGATACGCCAGGGTGGAGGCCGACAGGGACTTGGCGAGCCGTTCGGGAACGGCCAGGGCGAGGTTCTTGGGGGCCAGCTCGCCCAGCACCATCTGCACGACGGTGGCCATCACGAAGGCGAGCGTCACCGAGATGGCGGAGACCGCGCCGTCGGGGAGGCCGGTGCCCCCGAGCGCGGGCCGCAGCAGCGCGGAGACGGACGGTTCGGCGAGGAAGCCGACGACCAGGCCGGTCACGGTGATGCCCAGCTGGGCGCCCGAGAGCATGAACGAAAGCCGCTCAAGCACCTGCACGGCGCGCGCGGCCCGTCTGTCGCCTGCTTCGGCCTCACGGGCGAGCGCGAGCCGGTCGGCGGCGACGTAGGCGAATTCCTGTGCGACGAAGTAGCCGGTGCCTGCGGTCAGGACGAGGACGGCCAGCAGGCCGAGTACGGCGTTCATCGGACAACCCGGGGACTGTGCCCCGGACCTTCGGGGTCCGTCGGACTGGCGGACAAGACGTGCTCCTTCAAAGGGGTGTGGGTGAGGACGACGGGCCTGCTGGGACCGAAGGTCCTGGGCCGAGTAACCGTGGATCTGCGGCGCGTCGCTCCGGCGTCAGGCGGTCGGGCCGAGCTGTTTCGCGGGTCACCTCGTGCGGGGCGATGCGAGAGGGCGGGTGGCGTTCGACGACGTCGAGAGCGTCCTTGATGTGGAAATGGCCCAGGTCGGCGCCGGTGGGACGGGTGGGACGGGTGGGAAAGCGGGAGAATCCGGCCGCCGCGTCGATGCGCTCCAGCCGGGCCGGGGTGACGGTGCGGTCGACGGCAACCATGTCAGGCGCGGGGACGAAGATCCCGCCGACCGGCCGTGTGCCCAGCTCCAGAGCGTCGCGCGGCCGCTCGCCGCCCGCCGGTGAAAGAAGGTCGGCGTCGCTGGAGTCGCGGACCATACGGGCGATGGGAGGCCTTTCTCGGCACTCCGCTCCTGCGCCTCGGCAACTCGCTCAAGCTCACCGCGAGTGCTCAGCGGCGACGTAGACGGCACACGCCAGGGTGAGCGCAAGGGCCGGGAGGAGCAGCAGCACTCCGGTCACCGTGCCACCCCCGGTTCCTGGCTCACATGGTGGTGTGCGCGGGCGGTGGCACGGTTCGTACTGGGAGGCTCGCCCATGACGGGTCGCTCACTCCATTCTCTGCTCGGTTCGACGAAGCTGCGGCGAACCAGTGTCTCCAACTGCAGGGTAAAGGGGTGGTAAAGCCGGGTGTGGGACGGCTGTGAGTCGGAGTAGTTCCCGCGCCCCGTGGACCCGGCAGCGGCCCGGCCTCCGGGGCGACCGTGCTCGCGCGGCAGTTGCCGCAGGGTGGGCCGCCTACTCGTGGTCGGTGCAGAGGTCGGCGATCAGGGCCGCGCAGGCCCACTCCTCCCAGGCGCCGGGGGACCATCCCCGGTCACGGACAAAGACCAGGTACAGCTCCGGGCTGAGAAGCCCGTAGAGCAGGTCCGCGGCGCGGGCGGTGCCGACGTCGGGGCGGGCGTCAGGCTTGGAGGTCAGGGCCTTCGCTGCGGCGTGCTGAACGGTATAGCGCGGGTCGGGGCCGGCGGGCCACTGTGCGGCGATCTCCGGGTCCGTGGCTGCGGCAGCCGCGATCAACGGCATGATCGGCGCGACGCGGCCGAGGATCTCGCGTACCCCCCGTACGTGGGCGCGCAGTTGCCCGGCGGCCGTGGGCTCGGCGCAGGCGGCGCGGAACCAGTCGCGGTCCATCGTGGCGACCGGTTCGACGTCGCCCGCGATGGAGGCGTCGACGACGTCCTTGAACAGTGCGCGCTTGTTGCGGAAGACGAAGTACACGGTCTGGACGGCCACACCCGCACGGTCCGCGATCTCCTGAAGGCTTGTCGCGCCGTATCCCTGTGCGACGAACAGCTCCCGCGCCGCCGCCACGACCTTCTCGCGGGTACGCCGCGAGCGTTCGGCCCGCTTGTCGGGGCGCTTGGCGTTCTGTCCGTCGGATCCCTTGACCGCATCCATGCCGGGAGTCTATCTCTAGAGTCAGACATTAGAGACGGACTCTAAATTCTTGGAGGGGTAGCGATGCGTGAGACCCGGACGGCTGCGGAACTCGACCAAGAGGCCTTTGTGCGCCGCGTGTTGGAGGACTTCTACCGGGACGGCAAACCGCCGTGGGACAGCGGCATCACGCCGCCCGAGCTGATGGCCCTGATCGAGGGGCCCGGCGCACTGACGGCCGGCCGAGCGCTCGAACTCGGCTGCGGCACCGGGACCAACGCGGTGTACCTGGCCCGGCACGGCTGGCGGGTGACGGCCCTCGACCTGGTCGACCGCGCGGTCCGGCAAGCGAGAGAGAAGGCCGACGCGGCCGGAGCGGACGTCACGGTGCTGTGCGGAGACGCCACCCGACTCGACGAGGCGTGCGTGCCCGGTCCGTACGACCTGTTCTTCGACCTGAGCTGCTACTGCGGGATACCACCCCACCGCCGCGCCGCCTACGCGGCCGGCCTCACCAAGCGCGCCGCCCCCGGTGCACGACTGCTGATGTTCGGCTACGGGCCCGGGGCCTTTGACGACTCCTGGTCCGGCACCACTGCGGACGAACTCAGCGCCACATTCGCCGGATGGCAGCTGACCGACGTGACGCCCGGCACGAACCCGGTCCCCACCTTCTGGTTCACGCTGCGCCGCGACGCCGCATAAGCCCGGTCGCACCGGCTCCGGGCCGCGGACGTCGTGCGCGGCAGGTGCCACGCCATCCGACTGGTGGGGCCTTCGCCGTCTCCTCCCGTCAAGGGGTCGCGTTTTGGGGCAGGGCTTTCGGCAGATCGGCCGGAACGGAGGATGTGAGGCTGAGCAGTGCCCACCGGCGACGGCCGTCCTGGGCGGACTCTGTCCCGCAGTCCGCGGCGCCCTGGGCGGCGACGGCGTGCAGGAGCGAGCCGTCGTCGGGGCGTCCGGTGCGGGGGCCGCTGCCGAGGACGAGCACCAGGGCGTGGTCCTGGTGGTCGGTCAGGTGGAGGCTCAGGTGGGCGCCGCCGTCGTCCACGGCCGCTGTCACAAGGAGCTTCACGACTGCGCGCACTGCTTCCTCGTCGAAGCGTTCGTAACCCCAGGCGTGGAGCGCTTCCACGACTCGTCGGCCGGCGCTGTTCGGGGTCCACGCCCGCGACTCCAGAGGCCAGTTCCGGCCGCGCCGGCCGGCGATCCGGGTCTGCATCCCCGACGTCGGTGGTGTCGGCGGCGGGTCCGGTGGAGGCAGGGGCCGCCTGGGCGGCGGTTCGGTCCGCGGCGGATAGGCGGGACGGTGGGGTGCTTCCACAAGTGCCTCCCGCGCATCCGGACTTGGGCCGTTGCTCAGAGTAGACCCGCGTTCGTACCCGCCGGGTGGAGACACCGCACGCCGTCCGAAAAGGCCTGTCACCGCTGGGAGCGTGCGCGCGGATGAGCGGGCGCACCGGGCCGGGGAGAGGGCGCCGTTTCAGGCAGCGGGACGGGAGTGCACGCTGACGGCATAGCCGCAGCCGTCCTCGTAGGGGTCGCCGTGCCAGGTGGCATAGCGCTGTCGGAGAGCGAGTCCGGCCTGGGTGCACCAGTGGTCGAACCCCGCCAGGGTCAGTGGCGGCTCCGGCAGGGGGAGGTGTGCCGCGTCCAGCCCCATGCCTGTGACCAGCAGGCCGCCGGGACGCAGGGCGGAAGCCAGCTGTCGGACGACAGTCGATTCGGTGCCGGGGGCCAGCAGGGGGATGACGTTTCCGGCGGCGAGTACGAGATCGAACTCCGGCTCCAGACCGAGGGAGTCGAGGCGGGCCAGGTCGGCGAGGTACCACTCCTGCGTGGGAGCTTCTCGACGGGCGACGGCGAGCATCGAGGAGTCGATGTCGACGCCGGTACAGTGGTGGCCCAGCTCGGTGAGCCGGATCGCGATCCGGCCGGTGCCGCAGCCGGCGTCGAGCACGCGCGCGCCGGGCTCCAGCAAGGTGGTGCAGAAGGCGGCCTCGCCGTGGACGTCGTGACCCGCGTCGGCGAGCTGCGCGAAGCGCCGGGCGTAGTCCTCTCCGGCTTGTCCGGAGGTCAGTTCCGCCCAGCGGTCCCGTTGTTCAGGCATGTCGGCATCCACTTCTGTCCAACTCGCCCCGCCAACGGACGGGAGCGAGAACGGCGCCATCGTCCTGCTCATGATCACAGATGGGGCGTCCTCCGCACCCCACGCTTCCTGCCACCCCGCCCACACCCCGAGGAACGCCCCGCGTGCCGTGCCTGGGCGGCGGGCTGAGGTGGGCGGTGGTCCCTTCCGGGAGGACCAGGCGCAGGGCGCGGGGGGCCTGCCCGGGGCGGTCCAGCAGGTGGGCCTTCATCGGCGGGATCTCCAGCTCCACCCGCTGGCCCGGCCTGCCGCGGAGTGTGACGTGCGGGGCTTCCCAGTCGGTCTTCGCCTGCTGGTAGGAGGTGGTGAAGGTCAAGCCGCCGGGGGCGGTGCCGGCCGTACGGGGGGCCTCGTCGGCCGGCGGCGCCAGGGTGAGCGGGGGGCCGGTGCCGTGCGGGGCGTCGTCCGGCAGGCCCTCGTGCTCGTCGGGGGTGCCGGTCGGCCAGGCCGAGTACCTGAGGAAGCCGTGCGTGGGGGTGTCGAACGTGACCCTGTCGTCGGCCTTGATCAGGTTCGCGTCGCCGACGAAGTCGGTCTCGAAGCCTCTGGTGTACTTCCCGCTGTCCTCGGCGGAAGGGACGGAGTGGGTGCTCGGGACGCGCAGGGGAACGGGCGGACGGTGGGGGCGGACGACGGGGCGGGGCGGCCGGGCTTGTCGGCCGTGCAGGCGGCAGCGGCGAGGAGCAGCGAAAGCAGGCCCGGCAGGGGGAGGCTGCGGTTTCTCATACGTCGCACGACGGGTGAGCGGCCCGGAGGGTTGTCACCAGGGCGAAGACAGACGACAACCCAGGTCGCTGAGGGGATCGCCCCTGCTTCATACGTCGCAGGCCGCCCAACTCCCCACCCGGCAGGCACTCACCCAGACCCGCAACCGCCCCCGGCAGCAAGGGTTCCCTCAGATCAGCCCCTGCGCCAGCATCGCGTCCGCGACCAGTTCGAAACCGGCGATGTTCGCGCCGACCACGTAGTTGCCCGGTACCCCGTACCGCTCAGCGGTGGTGTAGCAGGCCTCGTGGATGTGCCGCATGATCTCCTCCAGCCGCTCCTCGGTGTGGGCAAAGGTCCACGAGTCACGCGAGGCGTTCTGCTGCATCTCCAGGGCGCTGGTGGCCACCCCGCCCGCGTTCGCCGCCTTCCCCGGTGCGAATGCGACACCCGCCTCCTGGAAGACCTTCACCGCCCCCGGCGTGGTCGGCATGTTCGCGCCCTCGGCGACCGCACGGACACCGTTCGCCACCAGGGTCCGCGCGTCGTCCTCGTCCAGCTCGTTCTGCGTGGCACACGGCAGCGCCACGTCGCACGTCACGTTCCACACGCCGCGGCCCGCGACGAACTGCGCGTGGACGCCCCGGCGTTCCGCGTACTCCGAGACGCGGCCGCGACCGGCCTCCTTGATCTCCTTCAGGAGCGCGAGGTCGATGCCCTTGTCGTCGACGACGTAGCCGCTGGAGTCCGAGCAGGTCACGACGGTGGCGCCGAGCTGCTGGGCCTTCTCGATCGCGTAGATCGCCACATTGCCGGATCCGGACACGGCGACCCGCCGGCCCTCCAGGCTCTCGCCCCTGGCGCGCAGCATCTCCGCCGTGAACATCACACAGCCGTAGCCCGTGGCCTCCGTGCGCGCCTGCGCGCCGCCCCAGCCAAGGCCCTTGCCGGTGAGCACTCCGGACTCGTAACGATTCGTGATCCGCTTGTACTGGCCGAAGAGATAGCCGATCTCGCGCCCACCGACGCCGATGTCACCGGCCGGAACATCCGTGTATTCGCCGATGTGACGGTGCAGCTCCGTCATGAAGGACTGACAAAAACGCATCACCTCGGCGTCCGAGCGACCCTTGGGGTCGAAATCGGCACCGCCCTTGCCGCCGCCGATCGGCATGCCGGTCAGGGCGTTCTTGAAGATCTGCTCGAAGCCGAGGAACTTGACGATGCCGAGATTGACCGACGGGTGGAAGCGCAGTCCGCCCTTGTACGGGCCGAGCGAACTGGAGAACTCCACGCGGAAGCCCCGATTGACGTGGATGTCGCCCTTGTCGTCGGACCACGGAACACGGAAGATCAGTTGCCGTTCGGGCTCGCAGAGGCGCTCCACGACGCGGGCGTCCATGAATTCGGGGCGCGCGTGCAGCAGCGGGCCGAGCGTCTCCAGGACCTCGCGCACTGCCTGGTGGAATTCGCTCTCGCCGTGATTGCGGCGCAGCACCTCGGCGTACAGCTTCTCGATGACGCGGTCGTCGAAGGCACCGTTCCTGACGGCACCGTTCTGGGGGGTCGCAGACATCGGTCACATCCTTTCCATGCTGGTCGGCACCCGGTACGGCGCCCACCGGAGAGACTGCCCGGGGCCCCGTCGGCCGCATACCGACTCCGGAATTCCTCGTCCGCGTGCACGGGCACGCGGATGCATCTGACGGATGATTGTTCCAGTGCACGTCAAGGGCGCTCGCGGCAGTCCACATAGTGGCGCTCCCGCCCCAAATCCGGTTGAGGCGGCCGCGAAGCTCCCCTACGGTCACTGCACAACGACGTGTAGCTCAGCAGCGAGAGCGCCGGGCTCCGGACCCGGAGGACGCGGGGGCAGAACCCGCCACGTCGGCCATGGACACCCACGCTGACCAGCAGCCCTCGCAGCCCGTAGCCGTCAACCCCGCCTACGCCGCCGACCGGCTGGCCAAGGCCCTGGCCACCGCGGGCTCCCACCCCCACGCCGCCACCCGCGAGCGCGCCGCCGCACGCGGCGAGCGCTGGCGGGCCGTGCTGTCGGGCATCGCCGAGGGCCGCCTGTCGATCGGCTCGCGCACCCCTGTCCGCGGCCTTCCCGCCTGGGTGACCCCGGAAGTCGTCCGTGGCGGATTCGCGACGGGCACGGCAAGCGCTTCGGGCCCCTTCCTGCCGCACGAGACGCAGGCCGCCCAGCGGTTCGGCATCCCGGCGACGCGCGGTGCGCTCTTCGCACACGCCCTCACCGGGCCGGGCCTCGACGCGCTCTTCGCGCTGCTCGACAGCGGCCGCTACGAGGTGACCGTGCCCGAGGAGGCCGCTCTGCTCACGGTGGCCTGGCTGGTGCGGGCGGGCGACGTCGCCGCGGCGGCCGACCTGGTCGAGGCGCTTTCCCCGCACATCGACACTCTGCGGTTCCTGCCACGCCCCTCCACCGCCCCCGCGGGCCGCGCCGACCTGGTGCACCGGCGCACGGCCGGCGACGCGCGCGCGTCCCTGGAGGCGCGCCTGCCCCACACGGCGGTGGAGACGCAGCGCGAAGCCCTCACGGTCTGGAACCCGTTCTCCGACGAACTCCTCGCCCACTGGCTGACGGACCCCGACGACGCCTGGTACGCCCACGGCGACACGCTCCTCCGGCGCTACCGCGCGCTCGCCGCCGAGCACACGCTCTGCACCAAGCACCGCGACCCGAAGGGGAACGTCGGCATCCTTGTCGGCGCGCTCACGGAGGTCTGCGCCCGCCGTTCGCTCGACGCGCGCCGCGCGGGCCTCGTCCGTACGGCCGTCGGGTCGATGGTGCGCAAGCGCGGCCTGCCCGGCTCCGAGCGGCACACCGCCCTGCGCGGCGCCCAGTCCGCCCAGGCGGCGCTGCCCGGGCACCACGCGCTCGCCCACCTGGCCGCGCGCCGGCTCGCCGTGCTCCCCCAGGAGACCGGCGTCGAGGACACCGGCCCGCTGGTCACGGAGGTGAGCGCGCGAGAGGCCGAGGAGTCCGGCCTGCCCGCGGGCAGCGCCCTTCCCGCTCCGGTACGCCGCGTGGTCGAGGGCACGCTCAGCGCGCCGCTCGCCACGCTGGTCGAGCGGAGGCTGGTGCCGTCCGCCGAGGTGCTGGCCGGACTGGTCCCGCAGTTGGTGGCCTCGACGACGGCCCGGACCTACGAGGACGGGCCACTGCGCACCCTCGCCGCGGCCACCTACCGCGCTTTCCGCAACCGTCGCTCGCTCCTCCTGTTCCACCTGGTGCACCAGGTACGGGCGGACGAGCTGCCCTGGGTGCGGGCCGTCTCCGCGCACAAAAGGCCGAACGCCGACTCTGCCCGCGACGCGCTGCGCGAGCTGGGCGGGACCGCCGTGCGCGCCTTCCCCGGCACGCTCCCGCCCAATCCGCTCGTACGGGAGCTCTCAGTGCTGGCCCGTCAGGCGGAGCTGGACGCCCCGTTCGTGGAGGAGCTGGCGGCGGACATCTTCATGGGCACGTTCAGCCCGAAGTTCCTCAAGGCCGCACAAGTCGCCGCCGAGGTGCTGGAGGGCACGCTGTACGCGCGCTACTACGGCATCGACTACGCGGCCCTGCGCGCCCCGGACGCCGACGGGCCGGGCCGGAACGCACCGCGCACCGCCCCCGACTTCGCCGCCCTGTGCGCGGCACGCGCCGGCGGCGACAGCGCGCACTCCTGGTCGGTGGCGGCCAACGGCAAGGTGATCGAGCAGGCCCAGATCCTCACCACCCACAACCTCGCCACGCTCGTGCACCGGGTGTCGATCGACCCCGGTGCGGGCTGGGACGCCCTCGCCCTGCGCTGCTACGCGGAGGTGTGCCGTCGGACGGCCCAGGTGCGGGGCAACCCCCGGCCACTGGCCACGGTCAAGGACGCGGCATACGCCTGGCGACAGATGCTCTTCCACCTGTCGCTGTGCGAGCCCGGGGCGCGCGACCGCGTGCTCGCGGCCCTGGAGGACGAGACCGGACGCTTCCCACAGCACGTCGCCGACCGTGTCCGCCCGGCCGTCGAAGGCCTCCGGCTCCTCGCGAACGGCGGCGAGTTCGACGAGGACGGCACGGCGGACGGTGGCCGTGCGCGCCGCTTCCTCGGCTGGAGCACGGGCGGTCACTGGATGCTTGAGCTCCGCTGACGACCGGCTCACGGCGTTGTGACGGGGCCTTGGCCGCCGCCGCGGCGCTACGGGGCCCCGGTCATCCGGCGTCCGGCACCGGCGCCACTCTGCCCAGCTCCGGCGACATCGGGGCGGCCGGGCCCGAGGTGAGCTCCGCACCGAAGGAGGTCACCAGCACGCCGCGCCGGGCCGGAGGCCGTCGCGGGCCGCGTCCGCGAGGACGAAGGGAATCGGCGCAGCGCAGGGCAGCGGGCCGGGCGGTGGGGGCACGGTCGCGGTGGGGGCGGCGCTGGTGACAGCGATGGTCTCTGTCGTCTGCCGTCGGCGCCGACAACAGCGGTTGCGGCGGGAGCTGTACGCCTCGCTGAGATGGTCCGGCCGTGTGCAAGGACGCCCCGCGGGCCCAGTGCGGCACAGTAGAAGTCGGCGGGGAATGGTTTCCGGCAGACGGGGGCCGGGTGGCAGCGAGCCTCAGACCGCGACGGAGATCAGGTCCACCACAAAGACGAGTGTCGAGCCCGCCGGGATCAACGGCGAGGGGGACTGGTTGCCGTAACCGAGGCGCGCAGGAACGATGATCTCGCGCCGGCCCCCGACCTTCATGCCTCTGACTCCGCGGTCCCACCCCTTGACGACCTTGCCACCGCCCACGGCGAACTTGTACGGCTGGTCCCGGTCCCAGGAGGAGTCGAATTCTTCTCCGGACTGGAAGGTGACCCCGACGTAGTGAACCCGGACAACCCTGCCCGGCTTCGCCTCAAGCCCGTCCCCCACGACGAGGTCGCGGATTGCCAGCTCGGTGGGAGCGTTGGTCTCCCGAAGACCGGTCAAGTCGATCTCGGGCTTGGTCGGTTCACTCATCGCAGTCTCATTCGCTTGCCGCCGGGAGCCTTCGTCCAGACCAGCCCGGCGCATGGTCACTCTGCGCAGTAAATCATCATGCAAGGCCGCTGCCGGACGCCCTACGGCCGCGCGAGCGGGCCGGGGCCGGTGTTCGGTCCCTCGTCCGAGTGGTCGTCGGGCTCGGCGGCGGGTGCGGGCCAAGTCGGGGTGCGAGTCTTCCTGGTATGACTCACCAGAACACCCTGGCCCGCACACGTGCGGCCGCTTCCTTCGCCTTCACCGCTGCCCTGGTGGCCCTGGCCCCTGCCGGTGCCGCCCATGCCGATCCGGCGCAGTCGGGCCCTGTGTACTGCACGCACGAGTACAACCCGGTGGTAGGAACCGACGGGAAGACCTACCCCAACGCCTGTGCCGCCGGAGCCGCAGGTACCCAGGTGCAGCAGCCCGGCATCGTGGGGGAGACCGTCAACGACGTCACGTCATTGGTGCCCTCCGCAAGCTAACGGTTCGGCGAAGCGAACGTCAGCTGCGACGGGACTGTTCTGCAGCCCAGGTGCAGCCGGGTTAGGCGAGGGCGGCGAGCTGGTCGGCGTCCAGCCGGTCCCTTCTCGGTTTCGTGTGGGAGATCCGTACGCCCAGCTTCAGACGACCATCCGTTCCGTCTTCCCGTCGACCGGGATTTCTTCGCTGCGGCCGTGCGGCACCGGCCGACCCGTGCCTTCCCGTTCGACCCATGGCGCTGGACGTCCAGCGTTCGACAGCCGCTCCTGCTGTTCGGTCGACAGTGGATTCCAGATGCGCGGCTGCAAGAACCCGGCCGGGGCCACCGAACCGACCAAGCAAAAGCCCCACAGCCCGACTCGGAGGGCCCGCATTGGTCCGGCCCCTGGCGCTCCTGCGTACCGCGCTGTTGGAGCCCGCCGCCGGAATCCGCGTACGAACATGACGTTTGGACCGGCAACACCACCACCTCGTCACCGTGCGTTCTCGTCCTGTACGGCCCGGAGTGCTGAGATCACGCGACACGCACCGATCCACCGGCCAGGAGGAACCATGCCAGGACCGCAACCGACGCGAGCGCGCCGACTCGGAGGCGGAGCTGCTGTGTTGGCCCTGGCTCTCGCCGCGGCCACGCTCTCGGCTCCCGCACACGCGCGCCCCGCTCGGAGCGAGGCCATGAGGGTGCTGTCGTGGAACATCTTCCACGGCGGCAAGAACGTGGGCCTGGGCGGCGAGAAGAACTTCCCGCTGCTGCTCGACCAGCTGGCCGACATCGCCCCCGATGTGTTCTTCGCCCTTGAGACCTACGGTTCCGCCGAGGAGATCAGGGCGGCACTGAGCGAGCGTGCGGGCAAGGGCGACTACCGCGCCGTACGCATCACCGACGCCAGCAACGACAACCTGTGGATCTTCACACGCTACGACGTCGTGAAGGGCTTCCCGAACCCTTCCGGCTCCTCCGTTACCGACTTCAACATCGGCGGCGCCCGCGTGCAGTTGCCCGGCGGCCGACAGGTGAATCTCTTCAACACGTGGACGTCGTACACCGAACCGTGGATCGGCGACATGATCGATGCCAACGCCAAGGACCTCCAGGCGGGCCGCGCACCGACATACGCCCCCCAGCAGGTGGAGGATGCCGAGAAGGACCGGCAGATCCCGCAGATCACGGACATCGTGACCAAGCAGGTGCCCGCCATGCTCGGCGGCAACACCGACCCCGTGTTGCTCGCCGGTGACCTCAATACGGTCCCGGCCGCCGACTGGACCGCGCGGTGGGCGAGGTGCGCCCACCACTTCGGGCTCTCCTACGACCTGGCCGCCACGGACGTTGTCACCGAAGCGGGCTTCAAGGACACCTATCGGGTGGCGAACCCGAACGTGTGCGCGGACCCCGGACGCACCTGGAGCCCCCTGCCCGAGTACGCCAGCATGATCACCAAGGACCGGATCGACTTCATCTTTGCCCGGGGCCCGCGGCTGAGGGTCAACACGTCGTACGTGATCGACCAGCGTCTCCCGCAGCACGAGAGCGGCCCGTTCTACTCCGACCACGGCGCGGTGGTCACGGAGTTCACGGTGCGCTGACCGGAACCGTCCCGGGTTCAGGTGGCCTCCGCCCCGGCCCTGGACCCGTTCGGCTGTCGGGGCAGACCTGGGGCAGATCCCGCACCCCCTGGGCATGAGACATACGCAGGGGTGGTGGTCTCACTCCGCAGGGGGGAGGTCGCACGGGCCCGGTGCAGGGCGGCCCCCGGATCCAGTGCAGCGCGTGTTGTTGCGGGTCGCTGGGCAGCAACGTTTCTCCGGTGAACCTGTTGCCCCAAGTGGCTGAGTAGCTGCGGGTTCCGGGGTGAGGCTCTTCGGGCGGGCGGTAATGGTGCCGGGGTGATCAAGAACCATGTTCGCGGTGTTGCCGCGCTCAGTCTGCCAGGATCCTGCCCAGTGGCTGCCCCCGCTGCCCACCGCGCACTGCCGCTACCTCGCGGGGTCGACGGCCACCAAGCTGCGCGGGGACCTGGCCGCCGGCCCCGCCGAGCTCGACGCCCTGGCCGTCCTCGCGTCCGGCCAGTGCAAGGACACCTCCGTCATTTACACCGCCGTCCCGTAACCCAGGGGCCGGCATGAAGTGTGTGCGGGAGCCGTTCACCGCGGCGGCCACAGCGTTGCTGGTGTGTGTGCTCACTGCTTGCGGCGGCTCCGTCGGTACCGCACCAATCGATTCCGCGAACAGGGCCCCGACGGTGAAGAGGTACTGGGGCGTCTGTCCGCGCGTGCAGGCCATCGGCCACCGGGGCGCACCCCGGGCCGTACCGGAGAACACCCTCGCGTCTTTGCAGGCAGCGGTGCGCCAGGGGGCGGACGTGGTGGAGACGGACGTGCAGTTCACCAGGGACGGCACGCCGGTGCTCATGCATGACGACACCGTCGACAGGACGACCGACGGCACCGGGCGCGTCGACCGGCTGACCGATGTGCAGCTCTCCCGGCTGACGGTCACCGGAGGAAGCCGCATCCCCACCCTGAAGGAGGCGTTGAAGCCTCTGCAGGCGGGCCCTGCCCGGCTGTTGCTGGAGATCAAGGGCCCGCAGACGGCAATCGCCGTCCATCGGGCTGTGCAGCAGGTCGCGGACGCCGGAATGACCCGCCGCACCGTCCTCCAGTCCTTCGACGAACAGGTGGTGAAGGACGCACACACCTCACCCCACCGCACCGACGTGGCCCTGCTGAGATCCGCCCTGGACCCCGACCCCGCCGCCACGGCGAAGAAGTTCTCCCTTGCCGCGTACTCCGTCAACTTCCAAGGCCTGTCGGCCAGACCGCGGGAAGTCGCACGGCTGCACAAGGCAGGGGTCGAGGTGTACGTCTGGACGGTCGACAAGGAACGTGACTGGAAGGCGGCGGCCTCCTGGCAGGTCGACGGCATCATCACCAACGTCGCCGACCGCTTCGCCGGCTGGCGCACCTCCCAGTGCGCCACTGCCCCGCCCCCTGTGGCACGCTGAAGCCGCCCGGCACGCCTGTACCGCAGGGCTTGAGGCTCGCTCAGTGCGCAGAACGGCGCTGCGGCACCGGCGAGGGGCGGGCCGCCGCTGCCCGAGCTGGTTCTCCTACCGAGTCCGTTCTCGGGGATGATCGCCGCCGCCGTCCTTCGTATGCTGCTCACGCCTGGGATCGGTTGTTGGGATCGAAAGCACGGCAGCAACTGCCCGGCGGTGACCTCCACTCGGCAAGCCCTGGCAGGGCAAGCGCCGACCCCCCAGGCAAGCCGTGCACGCTTTCTTGGACGACTGGGCAGAATACGTCTGCAGACCTGTCGATCACCGGGTTACGGTGCTCTGCATGAACGCCATAGCCCTGCGCGGTGCCACGATCAACTACGACGACTTCGGTCCTTCGGCCGGGCTGCCGGTCCTGTTGATCCACGGCCACCCGTTCAACCGCACTCTGTGGGAACCCCAGGGCAAGGCCCTGACCGAAGCCGGACACCGGGTCATCACTCCTGATCTGCGTGGTTACGGCCTCAGCAGCGTCACCCACGGAAAGGTCTTCCTCTCCGACTTCGCCGATGACCTCGCCGCGCTTCTCGACCACCTGGGCGTCGAGCGGGCAGTGGTCGGTGGCGTCTCGATGGGCGGTCAGATCGCCATGGAGCTCCAGCGCCGTCACCCGCAGCGGGTGCACGCCCTGGTCCTGTCCGACACCTCCGCTCCCGCCGACACCGATGAGGGCAAAGAGTTCCGGAACCGCCTGGCCGACCGTCTCCTCGCCGAGGGCATGGACGGCTACGCGAGTGAGGTGATCGGCAAGATGCTCGCGGCGTACAACGTCACCGCGATGCCGGAGGTCGCTGAGCGAGTGCTGGAAATGATGCGCGCCACAGACCCATACGGCGCTGCGGCGGCACTGCGCGGGCGGGCCGAACGCCCCGACTACCGGGACACCCTGGCAGCCGTCCAGAAGCCGGTACTGATCGTTGTCGGCGCGGACGACGTCTACACCCCGGTCACGGACGCCGAGGCGATGCACGACCTCGTCCCCCACGCGACCATGGCTGTCATCGACAAGGCCGGGCACCTGCCCGGCGCCGAGCAGCCCGAGTCCTTCAACGCCGCTCTGCTGGACTTCCTCACCACACAGGTGACCACCCGTGCGTGAGCCGCACCCGCTCCTGGCCCATAGCGCGCACGAGACCGCCCCGGACCAGATAGCGCTCCTTACTGGAGCCGAGCGCTGGAACGAGATCTGGAGACGCAGAGTCTGAGCGAGAACGCGGATACCGCAGGGGGCCGGGCGGGGACGCCAGTGCGCTGGCCGGTGACGCCCCGACGTGTCCGCCGGACGGGGCACGGCCGTTACGCCGGCGCTGCTTGGTCTTCTCGTTGATGCCGACGATCCGGCACGCTTTTTGCTCGCGCCCCGCTGCATGAGGCGAAGGTGGAGGCGCCGTTCCTCGGACGAGGCACGGCGCCCCTGGACAACGGGCCGGCCCCGGACCTTGAGGTTCCTCGCATCCCCTGAACCGAGGTATGGCGACGACCGCTGGAACCCAGCCCTACGTGCGCCGGGCCCTCTGGTGTGGCTCAGGTGAGCTGGAGCAGTGGGGTGCCGGTGTTGAGGATCTCTCGGAGGGCCGGGATGTCCGTCCAGGTGAGGCCGAGGGTGCGGGCGGCGTACCGGAAGGTGATGTGATCGGCTCCGCGGGCCGCTTCGCGGAGGGTCTTCATGGCCTCGTCCTGGTTGCGGAAGGCGGCGTTCGCAGCGGACGGGTCCTGCTGCGGAGTTGGGTTGCGTTCGGGTTCCAGCCCGTGAATGCCGGTGAGCCGGTGGGAGAGGCCGGCTGCGGCGTCCAGGGTTGCTGGGCGCTCGTCGAGGAGGGCCTGTGCGACCGGGTTGTGGCCGAGGGCTTCCTGAAGCGGCAGGTGGTACAGGCGTGGGGAGACATCGGTGAGGTGGATGGTGTCCCGGGCGGTGCGGACGGTGCCGCGGGTGCCATGGATGGCGGCCGCCCACAAGGCGGATGCCTCGGAGGGGTGCCAGGCCAGTGCGGGCGCGGCTGCCGAGGCCGCGCCCCGGCCGGGGGTGAGAGGGAGGTGTCCGGCGAGACGTTCGAGGAGGGGTTGTTCGCCGATTTCTCCGTCGAGGCCGGGACCTGCGAGGTAGACGGTGGTGGGGATACCGGTGAGGTGGCAGGCGGCGAGGGTGTAGGCATCCCCGAACGGGCTGCACAGGGTGGGCTCGTCGCCGTGGGTGAGAATGTCGCCGCCGATGTCGACGATGCGGATCCGGCGGCCGCCTGCGGCTTCGGCCATGGAGGCGATCTGTCGTGACAGGGAGGAGAGTCCATGCGTGGGGTCGAGCAGCAGCAGTCGGGCAGGCAGGTCCCTGGCGAGGCCGGGCATGGTGGACCCGGCGGGTAAGCGGGCCCGGGTGGCAGGCGTGAACGCTGGGGCGCCGCCGGCTTCGCGGGCGAGCCCGGCGAAGTCCCGTTCCCCGAGGGGGCGGTGGGTGGGGTCGACTTCGGGGCGTTCCCATGCGTAGGTGGCGATCAGCGGCGGGGCCGGGTCGACGGTGATGGTGCGGGCGGCGATGAGGGTGCCGATGGGGTCTCCTCCGCCGCCCGCGGCGAGGTACAGGTCGGTCATGCGGTGCCCTCGTCCAGGTCGATGCCGGTGATGCGTACGGGAGTGGCTCCCATGTTCTTCCGGGCGCGTTTGTTCGCCGCGTGGAGGTTTTCGTAGTACTCGCGGTCGAGGGTCTTGACGGTCTCGGAGTAGAACATCCAGGAGAGGATGTCGCGGTACTTGAAGCCCTTGGGGGAGAGCTGGATGCGGCGGCCGAGGCGGTGGATGAGTCCGTTGGCTTCGGCAGCGTCGAGGATGGGTTCGAACTCGGCGGCGTGCTGCTGGTAGCCGAAGCGGTCGAGTTCTGCGAGGTCGAGGTCGAAGGCGTCGAGGACGAGGCGCTTGCGGACGAGTTCTTCGCCGGTCAGTTCGAAGCCGGTGACGGCGGCCAGCTCGTGGTTCTTGGCCCTCTTGATGTAGTCGGCGACCTCGGCGGTTGAGGGCTTCACGCTGCCGGTCATGTAGTCGAGCACGCTGGTGTAGGAGCGGGCGCCGACGCCGAGGCCGAGCAGGGGGACGCCGTGGAAGGTGAGTACCTTCTGGACGTAGCCGCCACGGCCGGGCCTCTTGTAGCGGACGGAGCCTTCCTGGACGTAGCCGTGGTCGAGGAAGACCTTGCGGGCGTAGTCGTAGCGGTCGTACAGCTCGGGCTGCCACATGTACTGGTAGGCGCCGGTCCTGGAGAACCAGGCGTCCGGCCGCACCGTGAGGAAGTAGGTGCTGATAGTGGTGGGCTGGAGTTTGGCCAGTTCGTTCACGCTGTGGCGCCAGGTTTCGGGGGTCTGTCCGGCGAAGCCCATGATCAGGTCGGTGGAGAGGTCCGGCAGGCCGAGTTCGTGCGCGGTGTGGATGGCGCGGCGGATGACGTCCTCGTCTTCGCCGCCGCGGCCGGCTTCGCGGATCTCGCCGGGGACGAGGGACTGGATGCCGACGTTGGCGCGGGTGAGGCCCATGTCGATGAGGGCCTTGAACTCTTCGGGTTCGTCGGCGATGGAGGACGGGGTGGCTTCGACGGCGACTTCCTCCACAGTGGAGCGCCAGTTGGGGTAGATGTCGCCGAGGGTGGTGAAGATCTGCTCGAAGTGGCGGGGCTTGAGCAGGGCAGGGGTGCCGCCGCCGATGTAGAGGGTTCGCAGGCGCCGGGCCTGGATGATTTCGGCGTGATCCCGGATCTGGGTGCACAGGGCGTCGGTGTAGGCGTCGAAGACGTCCTCGTCGGTGCTGATGATGGTGTAGAGGTTGCAGAAGCCGCATTTGCGGTCACAGAAAGGGACGTGCAGGTAGAGATTGAGCTCGGGGACCTGGTAGTTGGCGAGGTCCATGGCCCACACATCGGGGATGGCCCACTTGCCCTCCGGGAGGGGGCGGTAGGTGGAGCGGGGCGGGTAGGAGTACTGGTAGGGCGGGACGACGCCCTGGTCGATGTAGTCGGCGAGCTGCTGGTTCAGGCTGGTCACGATGCGGCGTTCCCGTTCGGATCGAGGGTGCGGTTACCTGGCGTGGTGATCCGACCACGGAATGCTTGTGCGCTTCCATGGGCCATGCGCACCAAATGCCCTGTGCCTACTGGCCAGTTGACTGGACCTTTCTCCAAAACCGCTTGCTGAGCGGCTAGTTGTTTTCGTCGGTCAGGCCCATAGCCCCTGCCTTCCCCCCGCGGCTTTGCTGGTGGAATGACATTCGGAGCGGGCCCGCGCGGGCCGGGAGTGCTGGTGATCGAACCGATGGGGAACGCGGGGCGTTTCCTCGTCGAGGCCGCTGACCAGTTGGGATTGCGCTTGTACGCGGCCACTCACAAGGACATCTACGACGGCTACCCGGGCTGGTTGCGGTCCGCCTTCGCAGAGGTGTGTGCGACGGATCTCACGGATACCCAAAGGGCGCTGAGAGACATGGAAGTCTTCTGCCGGCACCGCGCTGTTGCGGGTGTCGCCGCCTGCTTCGAGCTGTTCACCCCGCTTGCCGCACTACTCGCTGAGCGGGTCGGCCTGCCCGGCAACGACCCTCTGCTGGCGTGGGCGGCCAGGAACAAGATCCTGATGGGCGAGGCGTTCGCCGCCGCCCGGATCACCGCCCCCCGCTGGGCGGTCGTACACGATGCGGCCGAGGCGCATCAGGTCGCGCGGTCACACGAGCTGGGCTGGCCGCTGGTGGTGAAGCCCGCGGAGCAGGGCGGCTCATGGGGTGTGTCCGTGGTGGACGGCCCGGATCAGCTCACCTGCGCGGTCGGCGCGGCCCAGCAGTACACGCACGCCTTCCCGCACGGCCTGAAACTCGACACGCGGGCTCTGGTGCAGGAGTACATCCCGGGGGAGGAGTACTCGTGCGAAACCGTGGTCGCGGCCGGGGTCGCCTACCCTCTGCCGATCGTCAGGAAGGACACCACCGAGGGCCGGTACCGCATCGAGACCGGGCACACCTGCCCCTCCGGTTTGGCTTCGCCGCTCGCCAGGACGGTGCAGCACACCGCGGCGCGGGCAGCGCTCGCCGTCGGCGTGCGCAACGGGATCGCGCACACGGAGGTGAAGATCCCCCCAGGCGCGGAGACCCCGTACGTGATCGAAACCGGCGCCCGCCTGCCGGGGGACAACCTCTGCGAGATCGTCGAGGCCGCGACGGGCGTGAGGGAAGCCGTGGCCTACCTTCAGGCCGTACTCGGCCGGGTTCCCGACACCGTCGCCTCCCGTACCGACGCGGCGACGATCCGGTTCCTGCTGCCCGAGCGCGGCGGCGTGCTGCGCCGGGTGGACATCCCCGAAACGCCAGGTACGCACAGCGAGTTGCACCTTCGACCCGGCGAAACGGTGCCTGAGCCGGCGGATTCGGCCTGCCGGATCGGGCATGTGGTGGCCCGCGCGGCAACGGTCGATCATGCACGCGAGCTGGCCGATCAGGTCGCCGCCCATTCCCGAGTGGAAGTGAGCTGAGAAGGTGCGGAAGATAGCGTTCATGCGGTCGGTGGGCATCCAGCGCGCCGACCCCTACATCCAGCAAGCCATAGGCCGGCTCGCGGCCGACGGGGTCGAGGCCGGCCTGTTCTACACCAGTGGCAGCGCGGGTGACGACGACTTCCCCGGGTACCGGGAACGGCTTGATCGGGGAGTGACCCCGCGGGAGCTCGCGGACGCGGTCGCCGCCTGGGAAGCGGATGCGGCGGTGTCGATCTCGCTGCCATGCGAGAACGCGCTGCGTGACGCCGCAGCCAAGGCCTTCCTGGACGCCTCGGGCATCCCGACGATCATGACACCGCTCGCGGCGACGATACTGCTGGTGGACAAGTGGGAGACCAAGCAGATCTGCAAGCAGGCCGGGCTGAAGGTACCGGACGGGTTCCGTGCCGACTCCGATCTGCTGGCGGGACGGGGTCTGCTCGTGCCCGGCTACCGGGACGCGCTACGGGTGCAGGCCGAACAGATCGGCTATCCGCTGATGGCGAAGCCCGTGTGGGACTCGACCAGCATGGGCATCCGTACCCTGCGTTCACCCGCCGATCTTGACTCCTACCTCGCGTCTTGGCCGGAGGCGTCGGCGGTGGTGGAACAGGTCGTCGAGGGTGACCTGTGCAGTGTGGACATCGTGGGACGGCCCGGTTCCTACCAGGTCTTACCACTGTGCTGGACGGGAAGAGCCGGAGCGGAGCCGGTGTTCACCTTCGCCGATCTGCGCTGGTGCGGACCCCGCGTGGAGGCAGACGCCGCGTTCGCCGGAGTGGCCCGCACCCTGGTCACCCTGTGCGCCCACCTGGGGGTCACCGGGTCGGTCAACGTCGATATGGTCTACACCGGCGGCCAGTTCGTGATCCTGGAGATCAACCCGCGCATCGGAGGCGCCACCACCCTGTCGTGCGCCGCGTCGGGCACGAACACCTTTGCCTCCCTCGCCCGCATGGCCCGCGGCCTTCCCCTTGCCGGCGGCATGGTGCAACGGACCGGGTGGGCGATCGAGTTCCTCGCCGACGGCCGCATCTCCCCGGCGGTGGTGGCCGGGCTTCGGGAACACGTCGAGGTGGTCACCGCGCACGAGCTGGTCATCGACGGTGCTTCGCACGGCGACATCGTCGTGGTCACCTTCGCCGAAGGCGACGAAGACAAGACCGTGAAGGCCCTGACCGAGCTGCACGATTCGACCGGCTTCCCCGCGGCCGATGCCGTGGGCAAGATCGCTTCGCTGCTGAGCCCATGAGCGTGGCCACCGAGGCTCGCCGCCGCTCCCGCACCGCAAGCCGCCTTGGCGTTCCCGTACTGCGCGGTCACGGCCTCTTCATCACCGGCAACCTGATCGACTCCGTCGGCAACGGCATGCTCCTGCCGCTGGGGCTGCTGTACTTCACCGACGTGCAAGGCCTGCCACTGGGGCAGGTGGGCGTGGCGATGTCAGCGGGGCAGGCCATCGCGCTGCCGGTCACGTTCCTCGCCGGACGCCTCATGGACCGTGTGGGACCGAAACGGGTCGTCGTGTGGGCGAACATCCTCTCCGCCGCAGGGTTCGCCCTGTTCTTGCTCGCGGGCGAGCTCTGGCACGTCGTCGGCGTGTACCTGCTGGTGCAGGCAGGGATCAACATGTACTTCACCGCGCAGCGCACCCTGATCATCCACGTCACCGAGCCCGAGGAACGCCGGTCGTGGTTCGCGTTCACCGGCTCGCTGCGCAACATCGGCCTGGCCGCGGGGTCCGCCGCCGCGGCGGGGGCCCTGACGGTGTTCGGGAAGGGCTCCCTGTGGTGGATGATCGCGGTCGATGCCGCCACCTACCTGCTGGCCGCCGCCTGCTTCGCCGCCCTTACCACCACTCCACCGGAACCGAAGGACGCATCGCCGAGTGCACTGGTGACCCGGGCGGACAACTCGCGCCGCTACCTGCTGCTCGTGGCCGTGAACATCCCCTATGTCCTCGCTCAGGCCATCCTCGCCGTGCTCATCGCCCTCTACACCACTCGCGCCCTGGGGCTTCCCGCGTCGGCGGCGAGTGTGCTGTTCGTCATCAACACCGTCATCATCTCCGGGTGTTCGACAGTCGTCACCGCGCACGTGGCGCCGAAGGTGCCACGCCGCGCCGTGGTGGCCGGATACCTGATCATGACCATGGCAATGGGGGCGTTCGCGCTGCCCGCGCTGCCCCGCCTCGCCTTCACCGCCTGGGCGGCTCTCGTGGTCGCGATCGCACTGTTCAGCGTGGCGGAAATTCTCCTCGGCCCTGCGTTGAGTGAACTGTCGGTGAGCCTGACACCCGAGGCTGCCGGGGGATTCACGCAGGGCCTGTACCAGTTCTCGTGGGCGATCGGCATGGTCGCAGCTCCCGCCCTGTTCGCTCTGCTGCTGGAAGCCGGGCCCCTCCTGCCGTGGGGTGTCGAAGCCGCCGCCTGCCTGATCGCCGTGTTCGCCGCGCCCGCTCTGAAAGCCCCCAACCGCCATCGCCGGAGGAAGCCCCGTTGATCACGAGCATCGTCGAATCCATCCATGCTGTTCCCGCCGCCGAGTGGGAGCACCTCGCCCGGCCGGCCAGCTTCTACCTCTCCCACCGGTGGCTCTCCGGCGAGGAAGAAGACCCCACCGCCACGTGCGCGTATGCGCTCGTACGGGACCACGAAGGCAGCCTGCTCGCCGCCGCACCCCTCTACCTGGTGCGGGACGAACCGAACGACTACTACCAGCCCGGCACCGTTCTGCCCGAACACCTGCGTCCCCGCGTGATCGCCGGGGCGCGGCGCGGCTACCACAACACCCCGCTCACCGCCCCGGACCTCGGGGCCGGACAACGCGACGCCTGCCTCATCCTCCTGCGAAACGCCGCACGCCACTTCTCGCACCGGCACCACACCACACACTGGTGGCCCTACCTCACCACCCCGGCCACCACCCAGCTCGCCCCCTTCTACCCCGAACAGCCCGTCTGCCTGGAGGATGACGCTCTCATCCCCCTACCCGGCACGGGCATCGACGACTACATCGCCTCCTTGCCCTCGCAGCGCCGCGTCGGCATACGCCGCGAACGCCGTGCCTTCGCCGCGGCCGGACTCGATGTCCGCCATCAGGTGCTCGCGGACTGCTTCCACGACACCGGGGTTCTCCTCGCCGGACATCAGGAGAAGCACGGACACGACCGGGACGGTATCGACGCGATGACCGCACTGCTGAAGCGGCAGGCGTCGGCGATGGGCAGCGCAGCACGTGTGGTGGCCGCCTACGCCGGGCAGCGGATGATCGGGGTCTGCCTGTACTACCACTACGGGGCCACGACGTGGATCCGTGCAGTCGCCGTCGACCGGCAGCACCCAGCCCCCCACCTGTACTTCAACCTCATGTACTACCTGCCCATCGAAGACGCCTACGCCCACGGCGCGACCGCCCTGCACGCGGGCATGACGGCAATCGAGGCCAAGCGGCGTCGCGGTGCCACGGTATCCAGCCTGTACGCGGTGGTCGACCGGTGAGGTCTTCCCCCGCCCCGAGGACGCGGTCGTCGGAGCGGGGCGAGCCATCGAGGAGTCAGTCCTCGAACGCCTCCGGCATCACCAGCAGAGAGCCAGTCCCACCGAGTCCGCGAGCAGTGCCTCCTGCTCGGGGCCGGCCCCGTCGAAACCGGCGCGGCTGATCACTGGATCGGGCAGCCGCTCCTCCAAAGACCGTTCCGGCCAGGAGACCGACCCGGGTGGTGGCTGTGAGCCTGTCGGCGTACGCGTGACTTTCGATCCGTACGCCGTCACCTGCCGGGTCAGTCCCGCGAGTCACCAGTACCACCCGGGGCAGCTGCCGCCGGAGTCGAGCGGGTCACAGGCTGCAACGAGTGCCCCTGGGCGGAGTTTTGAGGTCGAGGAGATATCCGTTGACCGCGTCGTCGACGCACTTGCTGCCGCCGAGGAGGTAGGCGCCGTGCTGCTTGCCGTCGACTGTGAGCAGGCTTCCGCCGAGGGCTCGCGCCATCGCGATGCCGCCCTCGTGCGGTGTCGCAGGATCGCCGGTAACCGATAGGACGAGGGTCTCGGGGAGGTCTCCGACATCGGCGAGCCAGGGTTCGTCGCGTGTCGGCGCCGCGGGCCACGCCTCGCATTCGCTGTGGTGAGTGCCCGCCGTGAACACGTCGAGGTCGAACATCGGGGCGGCCTTCCCGATCTTGCGTGCGAGCGCGGTCTGTTCCTCCGGTGTCGGACGGGATGAGTCCATGCAGCGCACAGCGATGTTCGTGTCGAAGTCATGGCCGTAGGAGCCGCCCGCCGTGCGGGCGTAGAAGGTGTCGCGCAGGGCGAGCATCTGGTCGGCGTTGCCCGCTTCGAGCGCGGTCAGGGCGGAGATGACGTCGGGCCAGTTCTTTTCGGAGTACAGTCCGCCGCTGATGCCGAGGCAGACGTCCCAGACGCTCAGGCGGGAGAAGGAGAGCCGCGCCGGCCGCGCTGAGCACGGTCTCGCGGTATCGGGATCGAGGGTCTGGGCGCATGCGTTTCTCCTCGGGCCGCGGTCGTGCGCGGGGGAGCGGCGGTGGTTGACGGACCGTTCTCGGCCGGGGCGCTGAGGTGGTCGGCAGGGCGTCAGCGTGACCGGTCGGTGCGGGGTGTCAGCTCTCGTTCCCGTCGGTCTCGGCGTCCAGGAGCCGGTGATGGCGGAAGGTGAGGGCTCGTTCGATCCCCGCGAGGCCGGCCGTGACGGTGAGGACCGTGTTCGCCCATGCAGGCAGGTCGACGGGCGAGGCGAAGGGGGTGCAGCGATCAGCCCAGAGCGGCAGGTGGGTGACCAGGTCGAGCAGCTGCGGGGCGAAAAGGATCAGATTCGTCATCAGCACGATGACGGCGCAGGCGGCGAGGGCGCGCCCGCCCCGGGGGTGTCGGCGGGAGAACTGGGCGCGCCAGTGCTCGGGCGTCCCCGACGTGGGATCGAGGCGCCGCTGGCTGCCGTCCGCGCTGATCAGGTGGATCCGCCGCATGCCGTACCTGCTCGCGGCGACCTCGATGCTGTCCGCTCCGAGCGGGAACCGGACCGGCATGTCGGAGCCCTGCACGTGCCGGTCGTCCCGGTAGAGCGAGGCCCCCACACCGCGTGAATCAGGTGACGGCCTGGCGATAGACCTGCCGGGAACCGCCTTCCGGTCCCGGACCGGCTGCCTCGGCGCCTGCGGAGTGGTGCGGTACGGGGGAGCCGGCCATCGCGCTCACCCCGCCGGCCGCGGGTATACGGGTCAGCCAGGTGTGAGGGCGAAGGGCCCGTTGTCTGCGAAGACGTGCTTGGCGAAGTTCTCGCCGATGCGGCGGTGTCCTTCGGGGCTGGGGTGGATCGCGTCCGGCAGGGGGAACTCGTCGTGGTCGCTCTCGCCGTAGAGGTCGAGTCCGTCGAGGTAGTGGAGGTTGGGGTCCTCGGTGGACCGCTGCTCGACGATGTCGGCCAGGACGTCGCGGACGATCGTGAGCGTCAGCCGTCCGGCGGCGGTCTCGGCCGGGTCACCGGTGGCCTTGAATTTCAGAGTTCCATCGGAGAGGCCCGGCATGAGAGGTCCGGGGGTGTTCTCTTGGGTCGGGCACAGGACAGGGGAGACCAGGAGCAGGGGGGTGGTGGGGTGGCCCTCGCGGATGGTGTCGAGGAAGCCGTGGATGGCGGGGGCGAAGGCGCGCAGGCGCATGGCGTCGCTGTTGACGACATTGATGCCGAGCTTGAGGCTGATCAGGTCTGCGCGGGTGTCGCGTATGGCGCGGGCGATGAACGGGTCGACCAGTGCGCTGCCGCCGAATCCGAGGTTGACCAGCTCCACATCGCCTGCGGAGGCTGCCAGCGCGGGCCAGATGGTGCTGGGGAAGACGGCGTTGGATCCGTGGCTGATGGAGCTGCCGTGGTGCAGCCACACCCGGCGCCCGGTCTTCGGGGACGGCTCGACGGGGGCGTCGGAGCGTAGGGCGATGACCTCGGTGATCTCCGCGTGCGGGAGCCAGATCTCGATGTCCTTCTCGCCGGCGGGGAGGTCGGTGAAGTGGGCGGTGCCGGCGGGGCCCGGGGTGAATTCCGCGGTCTGGGTGCGCATGTCGGTGACGGTGCGCAGGTTCCCGCCGTCCACAGTGGCCTGGGCGGTGAGGTGGCCGTCGACCAGGAGGTCGTAGACGCCGTCCGGCGGGGGCGGGAAGCCCCGGTAGGCGCGTTTGGTCGGCAGGGTGTCCAGGAGGATGGTGGTGGCGCTGGTACGGAACGCCAGCCGGACGCCGGAGGGCTGGACCTCGGCCATGGCCAGCAGGTCGTCGGGGATCCGGCGGCGCGCCCAGGCAGGCAGTCTGTGCGGCAGCAGGCCGTGGGCAGTTTCTTCCACGTCGAGGTGACCGCGCAGGAAGTCGGCGGTGAGGGGAATGGTGATCAGTTCCTGTTCGGTGCTCATTGCCTCAAGCCTTCACGTTCAGGGGTGGGTGCCGGGCCGGCACGGGCAGGCCCGGCGCGGGTGACGTGGCCGGTCAGGGGGTGGTCCGGCTCCGCAACGCGGTGTCGAGGCAGTCCAGGGCCCAGGCCCAGGACTGCTGCGCGGCGATGTCGGTGTGGTCGAAGGCGCCGGCTGCCTCCAGGGAGGCGTAGCCGTGGAAGACGCTGCCCAGCATGCGGACCGCGTGCGTCTGGTCCGGCTCGGCCAGGTCGTAGCCACGCAGGATCGCCCGTGTCATCTGCGCGTGCCGGACGCCGGCGCTGGCCGCGGCGGTCTGCGGGTCGAGCCGGTACCGCGCAGCCTCGTACCGGCCGGGGTGCACCCGGGCGTAGTCCCGGTAGGCGTTCGCGAAGGCCGTCAGGGCATCCTTGCCCGCGCGCCCGGCCACGGCGTCGGCGACCCGGTCGGCGAGTTCTTCCAGGGCGAAGAGCGCGATCCGGGTCTTGAGGTCGTGGGAGTTCTTCACATGCGCGTACAGGCTCGCCGGCTTCACGTCGAAACGCCGGGCGAGCGCGGACAGGGTCACCTGGTCGAAACCGCCCTCATCGGCGAGTTCCGCACCAGCGAGCGTCAGCCGCTCCGGGTTCAGTCCTGCCCGAACCATAACCATCACCTGTCCTTAATATGCCTACGGGCAATATAGGTATACCTACAAGCTATAGGCAAATCGAAAGTTCCCTAAGGTTTGGCGGACGCGGCATGGCGGCTTTCTGTGTGCCGCGCGCGTGGGCGCCCGGAGCGTCGGACGAGCGTCACGGTCGGCAGACCGTGGATGCCGGGGGAGCGGCCGACCCGACCGCGATCTGCCCGAGGAGGTCGTGCTCGCTTGAGCATGGGCCACCACTCGTATCGCTGTGCCCATCCGGCTTGGGTCGAGTAGGGCGAGGGCCGCGGGATCACTGCGTCCGTGGCCCATATGGGCGGGTCGAGATGGGTGAGAGCCCGGCACCCCGGCACAGCGGCTCACCCCGGACACCGAGGCCACCCGGATCTCCGGCTGCAACAGGAAGGATCGTCACAGGAAGGTGCCGGTGATCCTGTGCGAGGGGCAGACGACAGGGACAGCCGGGGCCCCGATGGCCATGGGCAGCCCGACGAAGTTCGGCTCCCTCTCGCAGGCATCACCTCAGGTGACCGGTGGAGCTGTCGGAGCGGTCGGTCACCGTGGGTCGCCCGAATCGGACAGGAGCTCGTGGAGACGCGGGCTGGTTCTCGATCTGACCGACATGCGGGAAGTCCGAATCGACAGCAACAACAGTTGCGCGACGTTGGGTGGCGGGGCGCTCTCGTCCGACGTCGTATCCGCCGCCGAGAAGGTGGGCCTGACTGCCGTCACCGGCACGGCGGGCGCCGTCGGCATGGTCGGCCTCACACTCGGCGGCGGGTACGGTCCCCTGATAGGCCGGTTCGGGCTCGCAGCCGACAACCTGCTCGGCGCCGAAGTCGTGTTGGCCGACGGCTCACGGGTGATCACCGACGCCGAACATCACCCCGACCTCTTCTGGGCGTTGCGCGGGGGCGGCGGCAACTTCGGTGTCGTGACCTCGGCGCGGATCCGTCTGCACCCCGTACCGACAGTGGTGTCGGGAACCATCCTGTACCCGATGTTCCGGAGTGCCGACATCCTGGCCGGCCTCGGTGAGATCCTTCAGGGCGGTCCGGACGAACTGACGGTGGACGTGGTGTTCGTTCCTGGCCCGGACGGTCGGCCGACGGTGTACGTCGCACCGACCTGGTCGGGGGACCTCACGGTGGGAAACGCCGAGAACGGACCGGTGCGTGCCCTGGCCAAGCTCGGTACACCCGTGTTCGCCGAGGTGGGACCGGTCGCACGTTCCGCGGCGTTGGCCGCGACGGACGCCATGTTCCCACCCGGGCGGAGGGGCGCGCTCCGCACGCGGACCGTCCAGAGCATCTCCGGCCCCATCGCGGCCGTCCTGGACGGGGCAGCCCGGGAGTTCACCTCACCGTTCTCCGCGATCGTGTGGCATCAGTTCCACGGTGCTGCCACCCGTCCTGCTCTCGGCTCGACGGCTTTCGGCCGACGCGAACCGCACCTGATGGTCGAGCTCATCTCCTTGTGGGAAGACAACGGCGCCGAGGACAACGCAGACGCCGGCGACGGCAGGTCCCCGCACCTGCGCTGGCTGGAAGATGTGCACGCGGCACTCGAGCCGTTCTCGTTGCCGGGCGGCTACGTGAACTTCCTGGGGCCGGAGACCCCCGACCAGGTCGCGAACTCCTACGGACCGAACACCGAACGCCTGCTCGCCGTGAAGGCTGCGGTCGACCCGGACTCCGTCTTCGTTGCCACGCCGCTCCCCACCGGGACCGTGGACACCGGTTCCCTGCCCGCGTGAGGCGCGGGCGAGGCCGGTACTTTGTCGAACCAGCGGTCCAGGCCGGGGAGTGCAGTCCTTCCGTGGTCCTGTATGTACCCGAGGACGGTGACGAGGTCCACCGGTTCGGGTTCCCGCGGGTGCCCGTCGCCCCCGTACTGAGCGCGTTCCAGTTCGCTGCCGACCGCGGTCCTGGTGCCCATCGCCGTGATCTGCTTGGGCACCTCGCGCGGCGCGGTCGACATGGTGGTGCTTCTCGGCGCTGTTCCCTCCGTGGCGACCGGAGTCCTGGGCGCGCTGGACCGGGTGCCGCCACTCCTGATGCGGGCAGGCCGCTCGATGGGGGCGACGGGAGCCGTCGCAGTGCGCCCCATCCTGCTTCCGGCCGCTCTTCCCGGTGTGGTTTCGGACCCGTGGGGTCGGCTGTACGGGCCGCCACACAGGATCCAAGGTGCTTGATATGATCCTCGATCAGAACTGGTGATCGAGTGCGTACGTGGCGGGGGCGTAATGTGGCTGGTCCGGACCGGCGGTTCCGTGCGCTCGTGTGCGCTTACGCGGTGTCCGGTTACGGCAACTACCTGAACCTGATCGCTCTCAGTCTGTTCTCCTACGAGGTCACCGGCTCCGCTTTCGGCGTGGGCATGTTACTGGCGTTACGCCTGTTCGCCGGCTCGCTCGCCGGCCTCGCCGCCGGGGCACTGCTGGCCAGGACCTCGCGTCGGCCGGTGATGATCGGCGCCGATGTGGCGCAGGCCGCCGTCATGGCCGTGCTGGCCCTGTGCGCCTTCAGTACGCCGGCGTGGCTGCTCGGCTGTGCTGCCGTCGTCCTGGGCGCGGGGAACGTCTTCTTCACTGTCGCGTTGCGCAGCGCGGTACCCGCGATGGTCGGTCAGGAGAGCCGCACGCGGGCGAACGGGCTGCTGGTCACGGCACGGTCCATAGCCACCGTACTGGGCTTCGCCTCGGCGGCCCCGGTCATCGCAGCAGGCGGTTTCGCCACCGCCTTCGCCGTCAACGCCGTGAGCTTCGTGGTATCGGCGGTCGCTTTGCTGGTGCTCCGGCCGCGTACGGACGGCGACCACGGCGATGACGTTCAAGAAAGCGCCGAGCGGGAGCGCGACGATCGCGGTTCACGACGGTGGCGCGCGATGGCCGGTCTGCCCGCCCTGTTGCTCGGCATGATCATGCTCCGAGGCGTCGACGCCTTGGCCTCCTCGTCGCACAACGTCGCGCTGCCCCTGGTCGCGCACTCCACGGCTCCGTCCGAACCGGCCGTGTTCATGACCAAGTTCTGGGTCGCATGGGCCGTTGGCACCCTCACCGCCCACTTCGTGCTCAGGCGCAGCCGGCACGGGTCGGCGTGGGGCGAACGGGCCTTCGCGGTGGGTACGTTCGCGATGTCGCTCGCGTTCCTGGCGGCGTTCGCCGCTCCGGCCGCGCCGACGCTGATGCTGGCCGCGGCGGCGGCCGGGTTCGCGGACGGCTGGACCGAGATCGTCTACACCTCACGCCTGCAGACCGCGCCCGACCGGCAGCGCAGCCGCCTGTTCGGGCTGTCCGCCACGGCGGAGACCGCCGGATTCGCGCTGGGCGCCGTGCTGGCCGCGGCGGCCCTCGAAGCGCTGCCCGCTCTCACGGTCGTCGGCGCTTTCCACGGTGCGGCGATGTGCGGGTCACTGGTACTGCTGCTGTTCACGCTCCGCCGCCCCTCCAGGGCCCGGCCGCCGTTCACAAGTGAAGAAGAAGGGGACACGCATGGAACGCGTACGGGGACAGGCGCTCTGCCGGGGGCCTGAGCCGGAACACACCGAGGGCGACCCGCGGAACGCGTTGGACGCGCTGCGGCGTGCCGCGCACTCGGCCTCCGGCGCGGGTGTCGTTACCGTCGCCCCCGACGGTTCCACGACCTCCCTGCCGTACCCCGCCCTGCTCTCGCAGGCCCGTCGGACGCTCACCGGGCTGCGGGAGCATGGGGTGCGGGCCGGAGACACGGTGGTGCTGTGCGGCCTGCCCCTCGCGGAGTTCTTCACCGTTTTCTGGGCCTGCCTGCTCGGCGGTGCCCGGCCCGTCGCCATCGCCGACCGTGCCACGCCGGGTTCCCCGGCGCTGGAACGCCTTCTCCACGCCTCCGTGACGCTGGACCGGCCGATGGTGGTCAGCGATGCGGCCGGAGCGGAGGTCCTGGCGCACGCTGCTCCTCCACTGCGGGTGGTGGTCGCGGGGGACTGCGCCAAGGCGTCACCCGCGGACGACCACATCGATCCGGCGGGCTCCGACGTCGCGTTGCTGATGCTGTCCTCGGGCAGCACCGGTGTGCCCAAGGCCGCTCAGCTCACCCACGCCGGCCTGGCGGACTTCGCCGCCAGCAGCAGGCGCATTCTGGACGTACGCCCGGACGACACCATGGTGAACTGGCTTCCGGTCGACCACAGCGGCGCGTTCCTGCTCTACCACCTGCTCGCGGTTTTCGTGGGGTGCACCAACGTTCACGCGCCCACTGAGAGGGTTCTGGCCCAGCCGCTGCGCTGGCTGGACCTCATCGAGGAGCACGGGGCGCAGCACAGCTGGGCGCCCACCTTCGCCTACGGGCTCGTCGCGGACGCGCTCGCCGAGCGCCCGGAGGGCCACCGGGACCTCAGCGGCGTCAAGACCCTGGTGTGCGGGGGTGAACAGGTCGTGCTTCCGGTGCTGCGCCGTTTCCTCGACGCCACCGCCGCGTCCGGGATCCGGGACCGGCACATCGTGCCGGTGTGGGGGATGGCCGAGACGGTCACGGCCGTCACCTACGGGCGGCTCGATCAGCAGGGCAGCGTACACCGCCTGCTCAAGAGCAGCCTCGGCGGCGACCTGGTCCGGGCCGGCGAACAGACCCCGGAGGACGACTGTGTCACCTTCGTCGCGGCCGGCTCGCCCGCGCACGGGGTCACCCTGCGTGTCGTGGACGACCGCGGTGAGCCCGCGCCCGCGGGCAGGATCGGCCGCCTCCAGGTGCATTCCGCGGTTCGGCTCACCCCCGGCTACGTGAACAACCCGGAGGCGGACGCCGAGGCCTTCCCCGCCGGGCGGGAGTGGCTTGACACCGGCGACCTCGCCTTCCTCGACGGCGGACAGGTCGTGATCACCGGCCGGCGCAAAGACATGATCATTCTCAACGGGCACAACGTCTACTGCCACGAGGTCGAAGAGGCCGCGACTGCCGTCGCCGGCGTCCGGCAGGGGGAAGTGGCCGCCTGCGGCATCCCGCACGCGGACAGCGGCACCGAAGAACTCGCCGTGTTCTTCGCGAGCCACGGCGACGCGGATGACGACGCGCGTATCGCACGGGAGGTGAGAGCAGTGCTGTTCGCCCGCCTGCGCCTCACCGCAGGCCACGTCCTCCCCGTCCCACGGAGTGAGTTCCCGAGGACCCCCGCGGGAAAGGTGCGCCGCGCCGAGCTCCGTGACCGTCTGGTCGCCGGGGGCACTCCGGACACCCCGAGCGTCGCCGCCCTCACCGCCGGCGCCGACCGCGTCGGCACGGCCCGGATCGTCCAGGAGGAGGTCGCCGCCGTACTGGGGCGCCCGGTGGACGCGCGCGTGCCGTTCTACGAACTCGGCCTGACCTCGCTGCTCCTCGTACGCCTGCGGTCCCGCTTGGAGCAACGGCTCGCGAGGACCATCGCCCAGACCGCGTTCTTCGAACACCCCACGGCCGACGCGCTCGCCGCGCATCTGACCGCGGCCGCCCCGGAGGCGACCGGGCCCGCGGCCACGGGCACCGCCCCGGCGGGTGCCGCGGAGCAGCGCATCGCCGTCGTCGGACTGTCGCTGCGCTTCCCGGGAGCGAACTCGGCGGAGCAGTTCTGGGCCAACCTGCGCGACGGCGTGGACAGCGTCCGCGTCTTCGACCTGGCTGACTCCGCACCGGCGGGCCCTTCCTCGCGGCAGCACCGCGCCGGCCTGGTGCCGGTCGCCGGCGTCCTCGACGGCGTCGAGGACTTCGACACGGACCACTTCGGAATGAGCCCCAAGGAGACCGGGCTCACCCATCCCGCCCACCGGCTGTTTCTGGAGTGCTGCCACGAGGCGCTCGAGGACGGCGGCTACGCGGCCACCGAACCGGGCACCCGGGTCGGGGTGTTCGCGGGAACGGGCATGAACCTCTACGACCACCAGCACCCGCCCATGACCGGTGTGGCGGACGACGACGCCGACCCGGCCACCGGAATGCAGGCCGCGATCGGACAGCAGCCCGACTTCCTGGCCACCCGGGCCGCCTACCGGCTCGGGCTCACCGGCCCCGCCATCGGCGTCCAGACCGCCTGCTCCACGTCGCTGGTGGCCGTGCACCTCGCGGTTCAGGCGCTGCTGAGCGGCGACGCCGACCTGGCCCTGGCAGGAGCCGCGGCCGTGCACCTCCCCCAGGAGACCGGTTACCGCAGTCACCCGGGCTCCATCCTCTCGCCCACCGGACGCTGCCGAGCCTTCGACGCGGAGGCCGACGGCACCGTGGGCGGCAACGGTGTGGCGGTCGTCCTGCTCAAGAGGCTCGACCGTGCCCTGGCCGACGGCGACACCGTGCACGCGGTCATCCTGGGCTCCGCGGTCAACAACGACGGCGCGGGCAAGGTCGGATTCACCGCGCCCGGTGTCGCCGGGCAGGTCGAGGTCGTACGCCGGGCGTTGCGCAGGGCTGACGTCCCTGCCGACACGATCACCTATGTGGAGGCGCACGGGACGGGCACACGTCTCGGCGATCCGGTGGAACTGGAGGCACTCGGCAGAGCTCTCGGCGAAGGCACGCCGCGCACGGCGTTCTGCACCGTCGGATCGGTGAAGCCGAACATCGGCCACCTGGACAGCTGCGCGGGGATGGCCGGTCTGATCAAGACGGTCCTCATGCTGCGGCACCGCACCCTCGTCCCGACGCTGCACCTGACCCGCCCCAACCCGGAACTCCGCCTGGAAGGCGGCCCACTGGTCCTGGCCACCGAACTGCAGCCGTGGCCCGCCCGGCAGGGCGTGCCGCGCCGGGCCGGAGTCAGCGCGCTCGGCGTCGGCGGCACCAACGCCCACGTGGTGCTGGAGGAGGCCCCCGCACCGGCCGCGAACTTGGCGGACGGTGCCGAACTGCCCGTACTGGTACCGGTGTCGGCCCGCGACGCACACGCCCTGGCCGAACTCACCGGCAGGCTCCGTGACCGGTTGCGGCGGCAGCCGGAACTCGGGGCCGCGGATGTGGCGGCCACCATGGCACTCGGCAGACCGCACCACCGGGTACGGATTACGGCCGTCGGCCGGACGGCGGCGGAACTCGCCCACGCGCTCGACGCCCACGCGCAGCCGTCCGAGCCCGGCCACGTGCGGGACGCCCCGTCGCGGGCAGCGGAACCCCGCCCGCTCGCCTTCGCGTTCTCCGGACAGGGAAGCGCACGCCGGGGCATGGCGAGCGGCATCTACGCGGCCTCTCCGGCGGCCCGGCGGACCCTCGACCGGTGCGAGGAGATCTACACCGCCGAGTTCGGCGACTCCCTCCTTCCACTGCTGCTCGACGAGTCCGGCGCCGAGGACGACGTCTGGCCCACCGAGACCGCACAGGCCGCCCTGTTCGCCCACCAGGCCGCGCTGGTCGAGGTGTGGCGCGCCACCGGGGTCCGCCCCGCACTGCTGCTCGGCCACAGCGTGGGCGAATTCGCGGCCCTGTACGCGGGCGGCGCCCTGACGCTCGACGACGGATTGCGGCTCACGGCGTGGCGCGGGCGGATCATGCACTCGGCGTGCCCACCGGGCGGAATGCTCGCGGTCGTCGCCGACCCGGCCCGGGCGCAGGCCCTGGCCCAAGCGGCCGGAGCCGAACTGGCCGCGGTCAACGGCCCACGCGCCCAGGTGATCTCCGGGCCGCCGCACGCCATCGCGGAGACGGTGCGGCTGCTCGACCGGGAGGGCGTGCGATGGCAGGCGTTGCCCGTCGACAAGCCCTTCCACTCGGCCTCGGTCGAACTCGCGCTGGGGGACTTCCGCGCCCATGCCGAACGTGTGGCGTTCGGCCCGCTGCACACCCCCCTGGTGACCGCGCTCGACGGCCGGCTCCGCCCGGCGGGCTGGTCGCCCGACACGGCGTACCTCTGTCGCCAGGCGCGGGAGCCGGTCCGCTTCGACCTGGCGATGGCCACCGCGGTGGGGGAGGGGTGCGAGGACTTCCTGGAAATCGGTGCCGCACACGTCCTCACCGGCATCGGCCGGCATTGCCGGCCGGACAGCCGCTGGCTCAGCGGCCAGGGATCGGGCACGGGGGCGGCTGACCAACTGGCCGGGCTGCTCACGGCCCTGGGCTCGCTGTACTGCCGGGGAACCGAACTGGACTGGCGAGCGGTCAATCGCGGCGGAGGCAGGGTGCCCCTGCCCGGGCACCCGCTGCGGCGGCGCCAGGTGCCCTACCGGGCCGCGCCGCCGACGAAGGCACCGGAGGGCGCACCGCAGCGACCGGCCGCCCCCCAGGAGCCCGGAGCCCCGGACGACCTGCTCGCCGAAGTGCGGAGGCTGACCGCCGACCAGCTCGGCAGCGACGCAGCCGATGTCACACCCGACAGCTCGTTCTTCGACCTGGGCGCGGACTCGCTCTCCCTGATGGGACTGACGACGGAACTGCAGCAACGGTACGGAGTACGCATCCCCGTACGGGAGCTGTTCTCCTCGGCCGACACTCCACGCCGCCTGACCGAACACCTGGCGCGGTTGCGCGGGGAGATGGCCGGCCCCGCGGAGCCGCACCAGGGGGAGGACCGGCAGCAGCCGCACTTGGCACAGGAACCCGCGCCCGCTCCTGAGCCCCCGGCTTCGGCGCCAGCTCCTGAGCCCGCGGCTTCGGCGCCCGCTTATGGGCCCGCGGGGCCCGTGCCCCCTCTGGAGCCCGCAGCTCCCGCACCTGCTCAGGCAGCAGCACCCGCGGAGCTGCACGAGCTGTTCAACAGGCAGCTGCAACTGACGGAACAGCTCATCGACCAGGTGGCCGGTGTGATCTCCCGCCAACTCGACATCCTCCAGCCCACCACCCCTCCCGCCCCCGCAGCCGAACCCGCCCCGGTACCCCCGTCCGCCCCGGCACCCGCGGCGGTTCCGGCACCGGCTCACCCGCCGCGCACCGCGGCTCCGCTCTCCGTACCGGCCCCCCGCGCGGCCCCTGCCGATCCGGCGTCCGCCATCAGGACCGGGACAGAGACCGGGACCGGGACCGACTTCAGCCTGTACTTCTTCGGTGACTACCCCCAGGACACCGACCACGACAAGTACGCGCTCATCATGGAGGCCGCGACGTTCGCGGACGAGCACGACTTCCACGCCCTGTGGCTCCCGGAACGGCACTTCAACTCCTTCGGCGCGCTCTTCCCCAACCCCTCCGTGCTCGCCGCCGCCCTCGCCTCCCGTACCAGCCGTGTCCGGCTGCACGCGGGTTCGGTCGTCCTCCCGCTGCACCACCCGGTCCGGGTCGCCGAGGACTGGTCCGTGGTGGACAACATCTCCGGGGGACGAGCGGGCCTGTGCGTCGCGAGCGGCTGGCACGCCACCGACTTCGCGCTGGCACCCCAGCACTTCGGCCGGCACCGCGAAGTGATGTACGAGCAGCTGGAGACCGTACGGCACCTGTGGTCGGGGCAACCCCTGCGGACGACCGCGGGAGACGGCGAACCCGTGGAGATACGCCTGCATCCACGCCCCGTGCAGCAACAGCTGCCCCTGTACGTGGCTGTGGTGGGCAACCCCGACAGCTACCGCCGCGCAGCCGCCGAAGGCCTGGGCGTCGTCACCAACCTGATGACGCAGACGGTCGAGCAGCTCGCGGAGAACATCGCGCTGTACCGGCGCACACGCGCCGAGCACGGACTCGATCCCGCCACGGGCCGGGTCGTGGTACTGGTGCACACCTACCTCACCGACGACCCGGCCCGCGCACGCGCCGAGGCGTTCCGGCCGTTCGTGTCGTACCTGCGTTCCTCGCTGTCCCTCTTCGACCAGGTCACCAACAGCCTCGGCTTCAGCGCCGACCTCGACAACACGCCCGAGGAGGACGTGGAGTTCCTGCTGGAGCGCGCCTACGCACGCTACTGCGCCTCACGCGCCCTGATCGGCGACGAGCACACGGCAGCCGAGACGGTGCGCCGACTGGTGGACGCGGGAGCGGATGAGATCGCCTGCTTCGTGGACTTCGGCGTGCCCAAGGAACAGGTCCTCGCCGCTCTGCCGGTGCTCGACCGGGTCCGCCACCGGTCACAGACGCCCCCCCGAGCCGGGAAGGAAGCGGCGCCCGCACCCACGCGGTCGCCGCTCTCTCCCGCACAACGCCGCATCTGGTTCCTGGAGCAGCTGCACCCCGGGACCGCCATGTACCACGAGCCCAAGGCGATCCGCCTGGACGGCCGGCTGAACGTGCCGGCGCTCCAGTGGGCACTGCAGCGGGTCGCCGCCCGGCACCCGGCCCTGCGGAGCGTCTTCCGCGACACCGACGGAATCCCCTACCAGGAGACCCACGACCACATACCGATCGAGTGTCCGGTCGTCGACCGCACCGGAGCCACGGAGGAAGAGGCCCTGCGCGCCGCCCTCGACGACGAAACGAACGGGAACCTCGACCTGCGCGACGGGCCGCTGATCACCGCCCGGCTGCTGTGTCTGTCGGAGGAGCGGCACCTGCTCTTCCTGCTGGTCCACCACATCGCCTTCGACTCCTCCTCCACAGCGGTGCTGGTCCGCGACCTCGCCGCCTTCTACCGCGACTTCCCGCACGGCGAACCGCAGATGCCGCCCCTGCCCGAGGTGCTCCCCGCCCGTCCCTCGGACCACACCGGATCCCTCGACTTCTGGCGGCAGGAACTCAGCGGGGCCGCGGACCTCTCCCTGCCCACCGACCGGCCACGTCCCGAGGTCAGAACCGGTGCGGGAGCCGCCCTCACCTACGAATTCGACGCCGGACTCGTACGCGGAGTGAAGGCGTTCGCCGCCGCGCACCGGGCCACCCCCTTCATGGCGCTGACCAGCGCCGTCGCAGCGGTGCTCAGCCGGTTCGGCGGACAGGACGACGTGGTCGTCGGCACCGCGGTAGCCGACCGGCCCACCGGCGCCGAACATGCCGTCGGCCTGTTCCTCAGCACTGTGCCCCTGCGGCTCGACCTCACGGGCGACCCGGACTTCCCGACGCTGCTGCACCGGGTGCGGGCCGCCAGCACCGCGGCGTACGAACACCGTGACGTGCCGTTCGACGAACTGGTAGGAGCGCTCAACCCACGACGTGACCCGGGACGGAACCCGCTCTTCCAGGTGATGGTCGAGTACGAGAACGAAAGCGAGGTGACCTTCGACCCGCCCCGGCTGACGGCCACGCTCCTCGACGTGCCCAGTGCACGCGCCCCGTTCGACCTCAGCATCTACCTGACGCACCACCGCGCCGGCGTGCGGTGCATGGTCGAGTACGACACGGCCCTCTTCGACGAGCCGTTCGTACGCCGCCTGGTCCACTCCGTGGAACAGGTGCTGCGGCGCGCGCTCGACGACCCCGGCGCACCGCTGCACGAGCTGACCGCCGTGACCGACGCCGACCGCACGCTCCTGGCCGGGCTGGGACATCTGGACGAGCCGCCGCCCGCCGTCACCGACACCCTGCACGGCCTGTTCGAGCAGCAGACGCGGCGCACACCGGACGCCGTCGCCCTGATGAGCGACGCGCAGAGCGTGAGCTACCGCGAGCTGGACATGCGCGCCAACGCACTCGCCCGACGTCTGCGCGAACGGGGAGCCGCACGCGGCGAACGCGTGGCACTGCTGCTGCCGCGCGGCCCGCAGCTGATCACCGCCCTGCTGGGCGTGCTCAAGAGCGGAGCCGCCTATCTGCCCCTCGACCCCTCCGTTCCCACCCCTCGGCTCGCGGCACTCGTCGACGACGGCGCGCCCGTGCTGCTGCTCACCTCCGAGGCCGCTCTCGCCGGGCATCCACAGCTCGCGACCGGGCTGCCCCGCCAGCTCCTCGACGACGCGGACACCGCCCTCGCGGAGGATCCCCCGGCCGACGGACCGGGCCCCGAGGACCCCGCGTACTGCATCTACACCTCGGGCTCCACCGGCCTTCCCAAGGGCGTCGTCGTACCGCACCGCGGCCCCGTCAACCTCGTACGCGGGCACCTGGACCGCCACCCCCCACTGCGTACCCTGCAGTGGACCTCGGCCGCCTTCGACGTCAGCGTGCAGGAAATCTTCACCACGCTGGGCTCCGGAGCGGCGCTCGTACTGATCGACGACCACGTCCGGCACGACCCCATGGCCGTCACGCAGACGGCCCGCCGCCACGGGGTGGAGCGGATCTTCATGCCCAGCACTCCGTTGCGGTACCTGATCGAGACCGGGCCCGAACTGCCCGCCCTGCGCGAGCTGTTCTCGGCCGGCGAGGCACTGCGACTGACCGACGCCTTCCGCCGCTTCCTCGCCGGGCACCCGCGGTGCGCGCTGTACAACCAGTACGGCCCCACGGAGACGTCCGTCATCGTCACCTCCCACCGTGTCGACCCCCACGGCGAGGAACTGCCGCCGATCGGCACGCCCATACCGGGAGCCCGGATCCTGTTGCTGGACGCAGCCGGGAGACAAGTGCCCCCGGGAGCCGTCGGCGAGATCCACGTGGGCGGCACGCCGGTCGCGCACGGCTACCACGCACGGCCCGCGGAGACGGCCGCAGCGTTCCGCCGCGACGCGGACTCGCCGCTGTACCGGACGGGAGACCTCGGGCGCTGGCGTACGGACGGCTCGCTCCAGTACTGCGGCCGCGTCGACGAGCAGGTCAAAATCCGAGGTCACCGCGTCGAACCGGCCGAGGTGCAAGGAGCGCTCAGCGCGCTACCGGGGGTACGCGATGCGGCCGTGGTGTCACGCCGCGACCGTTACGGCGACAGGGAACTCGTCGCCTACGTCGTTCCCGCCCCGCCGACGGACGACCTCCGCGAGCTCCGCGCCGCCCTGGCCGTGCGGCTCCCCGACCACCTGGTGCCCCGCCACTGGGTGCGCCTGGACCGGCTCCCGGTGAACGCCTCGGGCAAACTGGACAGAGACCGGCTGCCCGAGCCCGGCCCCGGGGCCGACGCCGACAGCGGGCACCCCGACGCACCGCCCACCACCCACCTGGAGAAGGCGCTGCACGAGCTGTGGTGCGACGAACTGGGCACCTCCAAAACGCCGGTGACCCGTTCCTTCTTCGAACTCGGCGGTCACTCGCTGAGCGCGATGAGGCTACTGAACCGCATGGCGGACGAGCTGGACGTCGAGTTGTCCATGGCCCGGTTCTTCCTCGACCCCACCATCCGAGGTGTCGCGGCACACGGCGAACGCCCCGCGCCCGCCGAGCGGGTGGCGGACACGGCGCCGGTGACCTCCACCCTGCGCAGGCTGTGGCACCGGCACCACGAGCATGCCGACCCGGGCGTCTACAACGTCGCGCACCGCATCGACCTGCACGGTGGCCTCGACCCCCGGACGCTCACGTGGGCCCTCAAGGAGCTGGTGGGACGCCACCACGCACTGCGCAGCAGGGCCGTACGGCGCGAGGGACGGCTCGTCGTCGAAGTGCTGGCGGACGTACCGGTGGAACTCCCCGTCGACGACCTGACCGCTCACGCCGACGCACAAGAGGCCGTCGCGCGATGGTGCACGGATCAGGCCGCCCGCGCGCTGGCGATGGACCGCGCACCGCTGTTCCGATTCCGGCTGGCGCGGCTCGCACCGGGCCGCTGGGTCCTGGTCACCGTGTTCCACCACGCCGTCTGCGACGGCTGGTCCATGGGCGTCATCTGGCGCGAACTGCAGGAGCTCTACAACGCCCGGCACCACGGCACCGTGAACGCACCGGCCGCGCCCGCCGTGCAGTTCACGGACTGCGCGCGTGCGGAACACGAACTGGACGGCGGACGCCGGGCCGAGCTCGAACGGTTCTGGCACACCGAACTCGACGGCGTACCGCTGCGCCCGGCGCTGCCGTACGACCGGCCACGCCCCGACACCCTGTCAGGCCGGGGCGCGCTGCACACCTGGGTCATCGACGGGCCGGTTCCCGGGCGCGTCGCGGAGACTGCCACGCGCCTGGGCACGACGCCGTACATCGTGCTGGCCGCCACGTTCGCCACCTGGCTGGGCGGACTGTGCGGCGGCCCGGCGGACGTGGTGCTGGCCGCGTCGAGCGCGAACCGCGCACGACGGGAGCGGGCGGACGTGGTCGGGCTGCTGGGCGACGCGGTCCTCCTGCGGGCCCGGCTCGGTGAGGCCACGACCTTCGCCGACCTCGTGACCGGGCTCGGGCCGACGCTCTTCACCGTCCTCGACCACCAGGACCTGCCGCTGACCGACGTCGTCGAGCTGGTCGCGCCCGGTACCGGGGACTCCCTGTTCCCGACCGTGCTGTTCACCGTGGTCACCACACCGCCACCCGCTCTGGACCTGCGGTCGGTGTCGGCATCCGTGCGGAGCCTCCCCTCCTCGGGTGTGGCACGCAACGAGCTGTATGCCGTCGTGGTGCCCGGGGAGGACGCCATCACCGTCACCTTCGAGTACTCCACGGACCTCTTCTCCCGTACGACCGTCGAGAAGTGGGGCAACGGATTCACCGAACTCCTGCACGAAGTCACGGAGGACCCCGACCGCTCTCTGCAGCATCTGCTGTCCTGAAAGGACACTGCAACGACGACTCGACCGGCCCGCGCCCCCAGACGAGGCAGGCACAGCTCGCCGGCCGCGGCGCGGATGCAGATGCCGGTCAGCTCGCTCATGCCTCGGGGCGGGGGAGGCGGTGGCTCGTGCAGGGGTGGATGCCGCGGGCAGAACATCTTCGCACCCTGCGGTTCCTGCAAACCTGCGGAGCCACCATGCACGGGCCCGGAGGTGCCGATTCATGATCGGGGTACCGGGTACCCGGCTTGCACCAACAGCCTCGTCGCGCGTGCACCGACCCGGGGGCCCGCCCCGACGAGCGAGTCCAACATGTGACGGAAGGCTGGGACGACTACCGTGAGTTTCCTGATCAGGTGCACTCTGCCAGGCTCGATGCCCGATCCCCCGCCGTGGCGTGGTCGCACTGTGGTCGGCTGAGCGGGAAGTGAGGACGCTGTGGCACGAGTCAAGCAGTACGCCGTCGCAGCCTCCGGGTCCTGGACGGACGAGGAGGAAGGCCGCCGTCGTCTTCCCGCGGGCGAGGTCCACGCCTGGGAGCCGGGACTCAATCAGACGGTTTGCGGGCTGTCCCTCAGCCGCTCGCAACTCTCGCGCTTCCCGCACATCACGTGGCTCGACACCTTCCCGGAGTCAGGGGGTGCGGCGGACCGGGTACAGCGCCAGTGTCCCCGCTGCGGCTCGGTGGCGGGCCGCAGAGGCGGCGATGCACGTCCACAGTGGCAGCGCGTCAATCCTCGTCCGTGAACACGCGAGGGCGGGTCGGCCGAGGGCCGTGAACGGCCCGGTCGGCTCGTCGCCGAGCCCCCACGGCTCAGAGGCCTTCAACCAATGGGGTGCAGCGGAACCTTCACGCGGTGGGGCCATTCGGTGACGCCTCGCGCCCTCCGGGCCGTGCGGTAATCGGGTGGTGATCTCTGCCGCGATGGAGCCTGTTCACCGCGTCAGCGGGGACGCGTTCGACCATGCGATGGCCGGTCCGGTCGTGCACCTGTCGATCTTCGACGCGACGGGGCACGACACCGCTGCCGGACTGACCGCGAACCTTGCCATGGCCACCTGCCGCAACTCCCGTCGGCAGGATGCGGACCTGGTGGAGATCACCGAGCGGTCGAGCAGGCCTTGATCGAGCAGTACGGGCCGACCCGCTGCACGACCGGGATCGTCGCCGACCTCGACACCAGCACCGGTGTGTTCACCTGGATCAACCGCGGCCACCACCCTCCGGTGATCATCCGTGGGGGGCGCTGGGTCAGTGAACTGCGGTGCCCCCCGGCCCACCCCATGGGCACCGGCCTGGGACTGAAGACAACCCTGTGCCGTGAGCAGTTGGAGCCCGTCGACAGGATCGTGTTCTACACCGACGGGATCACCGAAGCCCGGGGCCGGGGCAACGGGATATTCGGCCTGAAGAGGTTCATCGACTTTCTCATCCGCCACCACGCCGACGGCCTGCCCGTACCCGAAACGTTGCGCCGCCTCGTTGGATACTGGGAGGCACAAGCCCCATCCCTCTTCCGTGGGCCGCCCGCCGCGCACCGGAAGGCCATGCGGTTGGCGCGGCGGAGAAGCGGTACACGGACCTTGGAATCCGCGCTGACCGGTGCGGGACGAGAGGAGACGACATGACCGCCGCCAAGGAACCGCGCACCACCCGTAACGGACCCGACGCCCTCCGTGCGGAGCCGCGTGCGAACCAGTCCGAACAGGACACAGGACGGTCCGATCCGAATGCGGACCTGCCGGAGCCGGGTACGTCCCGCCAGCCGCTTCTGGAGGCGCAGAGGCAGCAGATCATCGGTCTGCTCATGGCCGTCAGCGCGGTCGTGCTCTTCGTCGCTCCCTGGATCGCCGGATTCCCGGACACGGCCAAGGACGCTCACCGCAATGAGCTCGGCGTAGGACTGGTGGTGCTGCTGACCGCCATCTACCGGTTCACCCGCCGTCCCGGGAAGTGGCCCGACGTGGTCGTACTGGTCGCGGGAGGCTGGATGATCGCCGCGCCCTGGGTGCTCAGTGGGCAGAACACCGAAGTCTTCGACGGTGCACAGGTGATCGACGTCGCGGTGGGAGTGGTACTGGTCGTGCTCGCCGGTGTCTCACTCCTCATGCGGCAGGTGTCGCTGGAGCGTGGCAGGCGCGGTGCGGCCCGCCGACCGGGTGGCATCCCGCCGCACAGCTAGCGAGGAGGTGGCGCGCTTGCCCACCGTGCCCACACCGCCAGGGTGGCTGCCTCCACGCAACGAGCGTGCCCCGCACCCAGTGGTTCACCCGGGGCACCGTGACCGTCGACACGAGCCGTCACGGGGCCGGATCCCGGTCGCAGCTCTCTCGTTTCTGGCGATATCGTCGAGATCTGCGGGGTACTCGGGGCGCACCAGCGCGGACGGTCCCGCCCGGCACGCGACCACTCGGTGGCCGTACGGCCGGCGGATCCGCCCCGCGCCGGAACACCATCGACGACCGGCCGCATCCGCTCCGGCATCAGGACTACTGCACCGGGGCCACGGCGACCCGTCGCCGCACCGCCGAACCTGGGAAGTGATGGCTGTGCCACCCACAAAGAAATTGTTCGCCACCGCCGCGGGATTCACCGCGGCAGTGTTCGTCCTTCGTACCATGGCCGCCCGGGGTGCCGAACCCGACGACGTGCACCGCTGGTTGGTGGTGACCGTCCAGCGCGGTCCCGGCGACCTCCAGCCCGACAAACTGCCGACGCCTCTTCAGGACTACGGCGACCGCATCGAGACGCGGCTCAGCCCCGCTCCCGGCGACCGCGGCACCGAGATCGCCGTCCGTTTCCGGCAGCCACCGCCCGCACAGTCCGCTTCGGTCGGTGCCCGGATCACCGGCGACGATCCTCGGCAGGGACTGCGCCTCGCGCTGCGAGAGGCCAAGTCGTTGCTGGAGACAGGCGAGATCATGCGGGCCGACGCACCGTCCACCACACGCAGCACTCCGGGCGGAAAGCTGATCGGTCTGATGAGTCGGCGTGCCGACGGGGAGGGAGTGCTGTGAAGGCGCTGTGCTGGGAAGGCGTGAACAAGCTGTCCGTCGAGCAGGTGCCCGATCCGGTGCTGCGCAACGACCAGGACGTGATCGTCCGCCTTGTCGCAGGTACCACCTGCGGTTCCGACCTCCATCTCATCGGCGGGTACATCCCGTTCATGCGGGCGGGCGACGTCATCGGCCATGAGTTCGTGGGTGAGGTCGTCGAGGTCGGGTCCGCGGTCCGGCGACACGCCGTGGGCGACCGGGTGGTCGTCTGCTCGTTCGTCGGCTGCGGCCGCTGCTGGTACTGCACCAACGACCTGTGGTCCTTGTGCGACAACACCAATACCAACCCCGGCATCGGCCAGGCCCTTTTCGGTGCGGACACGGGCGGCATCTTCGGCTACTCGCACGCCATGGGCGGGCTGCGCGGCAGCCACGCCGAGTACGTACGCGTCCCGTTCGCCGACTACGGCGCGTTCACCGTCCCCGACGGCGTCGACGACACGAGCGCACTGTTCGTTTCCGACTCGGTGCCGACCGGCTGGATGGGCGCCGACCTGGGCGGGGTGCAGCCCGGTGACGTGGTCGCCGTGTGGGGGTGCGGCGCCGTGGGACAGATGGCGGCCCGCGCCGCGATCCTGCTCGGCGCGGAGCGGGTCATCTCCATCGACCGGATCCCCGAACGGCTGGAGATGACCCGGCGGTTCGTCGGCAGCGAGGTGATCGACTACACGGCCACCGACGTGGGGGCCGAACTGCGGGAGCGCACCGGCGGTCGCGGCCCGGACGTGTGCATCGAAGCGGTTGGCATGGAGGCGCACAGCGACGGCCCGATGCACCTCTACGACCAGGTCAAACAGCAGCTGCGGCTCCAGACGGACCGCCCCACCGCAGTCCGGCAGGCAATCCACGCCTGCCGCAAGGGCGGCACCGTCTTCGTCCTCGGCGTGTTCGCCGGCGCCGTCGACAAGTTCCCCCTCGGTGCGGTGATCAACAAGGGGCTGACCCTGCGGGGCGCCCAGGTGCACGGCCAGCGCTACATCCCGATGCTGCTGGAGCGCGTCGCCGCCGGCGAGCTGAACACGGCCCATTTGGCGACGCACAGCGTCTCCCTTGACGAGGCGCCCACCGCGTACGACATGTTCAAGCACAAGTCCGACGGCTGCGTACGCGCGGTCATCCGCCCCGGACTCTGAGGCATAGGACCGGCGGGAGAGCGGAAAGGTGGCGTCTTCCCGCCTCTTTTCCCGACGCACGCCATGAAGGTCGGCCTCCGCCGCGAAATCTCCTCGGGGCGGAGTCACAAGGGCATGATCTCCGGCAGCCCTGGCGTAGTCCTCCCCGTGCGCCATGAGCGCTGCGTCGGCGAGGGCGGCCCAGGACGCGACGCGAGCCCGGCGAGTTCGGTGCCGGAAACCGCTGCTGGGTCGTCATGCGACGGGGGTGACGAGTGGTGGAACGCGCTCGGCCGCCTCGGCCTGAAGGCGTCGGACCCGGCGGCACTTCCTGTACCCACCGGTGCACGTCGGACGGGTGTAAAGGTGTGCGCCGGGGACAATCGTGCCAGTGACGTCCATCGCGGGCTCCTCCGTGCGTCCGCCGACTCCCTAAGGGCCCTTCGGGGCGGTGGGGTCGGAGGGCGCATGGCGGGTCGCCCCCCGCCTGACAGGTTGACTACCATGTCTTCGCTTGAGCACACCGCCCGCATGCTCCACGCCTTGCTGCGCGGGAGTCACCTTGCCGCCTTCGAGGAGCTGCCCGCCCTGGTGGACCGGCACGCCGACGACGCCGGGCTGCGCGAGGCGCGTATCTACGTCGCAGACGTGCAGGAGCTGGTGTTGCGTGAAACGACCGGGCAGGGTCTGGACGCGGGGGACGGCGGGCAGGAGCTGCGAATCGACGCCACGCTGGCAGGCCGGGCCTTTCGGGACGGGAGGCCGCACTCGGCACCTGTCGGCGGCCTGATGCAGCACTGGCTCCCGGTGCTGGACGGCACCGAACGCCTCGGCGTGCTTCGCGTCGCAACCGACACCGAGCCGGACGAGCACACACGGGCGACCATGGAGGGTTTGGCGTCGCTAGTAGGTCTGTTGCTGGTCTCCAAACGTCATCACAGCGACTCCCATGCCCGTCTCACCCGTGTCAGCCCGATGTCGGTCTCCGCGGAGATGCAGTGGACGCTGATGCCGCCGCGGACGTTCGCCAACAAGCGGGTGACCATCGCCGCGGCGATGGAACCCGCCTATACCACCGCAGGCGACGCCTTCGACTACGCCCTGGCCGGCGACACCGCCCACCTGGCAGTCTTCGACGCCATGGGGCACGACACCGCCGCCGGGCTGACCGCAAACCTGGCCATGGCCACCTGCCGCAGCCAGCGACGCCAGGGCAACAGCCTGGCCGAAGCGCGCGAGGCCATCGAAGCCACCTTGATCGAGCAGTTCGCGCAGTCCCGCTACGCAACCGCCGTACTCGCCGACCTTGACCTGGTCACCGGTGTGCTGACCTGGATCAATTGCGGGCACCACCCGCCGGTCCTCATCCGCGGCCGACGCTGGACCGCCCATCTGGACTGCACCCCCACTCACCCCGTAGGAACCGGCCTGGGCCTTCCTGTGACGCTGTGCCGGGAACAGCTGGAGCCCGGCGACCAGCTGCTGCTTTACACCGACGGCGTCGTCGAAGCGCGCGATGCCACGGGGCACGAGTTCGGCCGCGACCGCTTCGTCGACTTCGTCATCCGCCACCAGGCCGACGGGCTGGCCGCCCCCGAAACCCTGCGCCGGCTCGTACGCGCCGTACTTGATCATCACGACGGTCACCTCAATGACGATGCCACCGTCCTGCTGTGCGAGTGGCACGGCGGCGCGGCGGTGGCAGAACCCGTCCGGTGCGAGGGCATCGCTCCGAACATCCGCAAGCGCGAACCGAGCTAGCGGAGAACGGGCCGGGCGCGGCCGACGGCGGCGAGGACGGCTCAGCTGTGGCCGGACCGCGTAGCCCCGTGCCTCGGGTGTGGCGGGATTGCAGTAGCTCCGTGCTCACCGGCTCGTCAGCGACGCGAGGCAGAGGACGGTGCTGTGTCACTGGGGTGGCGGTCTGCCGCCATGGTCCGAGGCCCTCGCCGACTTCTGCACCTGCTTCGACCCCCCGACCACAACGGGAAGGCGCTCGTCCGCACCCAAGACGTGAACGCCGTCCTGCACCTCCGCCCTGCCGGCCGTGGGCGAGCGACCACGCGGCGATTCCCGTGAGGGCATCCTCGCCGCGTCTGGTTGCCGCCACGCCATCGATCCCGGCCTGCAGTTCGGCCCCCGCCGGCCTCCAGACCGATATCAGTTCCGTCACCGTCCCGGGGTCCCCGCCTTCCCAGCGAGCACCTCCCCGACTTGACAGCCCGGCGACCACGTCACCGGGCTGCACCCCGCCCAGGTCCGCCCCCATCCAGCCGGTCGGCACCGAGTCCGACACGAACAGTGCGCTCATGTCGTCGACGCCGTCCGGGACGGTGAACGCGCCGTAGTCCGCGAACGGGACACGCACGTACTCCGCATGGCTGCCACGCAGCCCGCCCATGGCGTGCGAGTAGCCGAAGATGCCGCCCGTGTCCGCACCGAAGAGGGCCTGGCCGATGCCGGGGTTGGTCGGCCCCGGTCCTCATCAGCAGCCCGGAGGGCAGTTGCGCCGACCCCCCGCCCGGCGCAGGAGAACGGACGGCTGTCATACGGAGCGGGTCTCACCGCTGCGGTCCGCATACGCCCGCGTGCAGTCGCCCGCCAGGGCGATACGGACTCTACGGTGCAGGTCGTGCACCTGTTCCGCATCGGCCTGCGACACGGTGGGGGACAGGGCGGCCTGCACGGCGTCGGCCGCGCGGTGTACTTCACCCGCGTGCTCGCGGTCGTGTACGACGACCGCCAGGTCCCGGAGCATCCGCAAGAGGGCGGCGAGGACAGTGGGCTCCTCGGCGGCGAAGCGTTTGAGCTGGTCGCAGGCCAGATCGAGGTAGTAGCGCATGTCCCGGTCGGGCACGATGGCACGCGGCTCACCGTCGTGATCCAGATGCACGGTGGGACCGAGTCGGCGGCCGGCGAGCCGCACCAGGAGGTCGGCCATGTGTCCCACGGCGGTGGCGGCGGTGACCGGGTCGTTGATACCCGGTGACATGGCCTTGACAGCGATGTCCTGCAGTTGACGGAAGCCGAACGCCGCGTCCTGGTCGAGGGTCCGCTCGTACCCGAGCGTGACGGCCGCATTGATTGCCGCGGCCGGCACATCCGGCTCGGGCTCCAAAGACTCCGCTCCATGTGCAGTCGTCCAGACGGTGGCCAGCGGGCTACGGGCGACCACCAGGTCGCCGGGCCGTGCGTTCAGGCGCACCAGTGCGCTGCGGCGCCGGGCGCACTCCACGAGAGCGGGCACGTCGACCAGCCGCACGAACCCGCTGCCCGTCGCGTACACCGTCGTCCCGGCCGCTTCATCGAGTTCCAGCTCGTCGGGTGAACGGGGGCGGGGATCGTCGCCATCGGGGTAGAACATGCCGATCGCGGTGGCTGTCTCGTCATGAACGGCCTGCATCATGGAATCCACGCGCACCTCGCGCACGATGTGCGTGAGAAAGGCCAGCACCGCGGCCATCGATGCGACACCCAGGACCATGGCGATGAGGAGCGCCGGGGTAGGAACCCGGTTCTTCGTGTCGAGGAACGACAGCGTGGTGATGGTGAAGACGAAGGTGGACGTCAGCACGGTGAGCACCGTTTTCGTGGCGCTGTCACGGGCGTAACGGCGCAGGAGCCGCGGGGAGAACTGCTGGGAGGCCAGTTGCAGCGTCACCACTGTGAGGCTGAAGGTGAGGGTGGTGACGGTCACCGAGGTGGTGGCGACGGCCTGCAGGGCTGTGGCGGCGGAAGCCACATCGCCCGGCCACAAAGCCGCTCCGATGCTTCCCGGCGCGGGCCGGACGCGCGCCAGCAGCAGCGCGGCGGCGAACGCGGCCACCGCGCCCACGGTGGGCCACAGCCACAAAGGCCCCCTGGATCCCTCGGCGCGAGGAGCACGACTGCCCGGCAGTGTCACCATCCTCCAGCAATACAACGCCACCGCTTCGTCGCAGGACCGTGACGCGGCACGAGTAGCGCCCTTCACCCCTGTGCCCCTTACCGCAGAGCCGTCTCCCGTAATCCGGCCTCAGGGACTTCTCGCATCGCAGCACGGCTGTGCGCGCTCGCGGCACGCGAGCAGTTGGGCCACGACACCATGCCCGGAGCAACCAGCCCAAGACCGTGGAAGAAGGGCCCGCGTGATCTAGGGCTCGCGGAAGACGTAGGAGAAGCGCCCCCGCTGTTGTTGCATTCGTCCTGAACTCGGCGGAGCTCCGCGTCCGAGGCGGTGGAGTGACTCAGCGAGAGGTAGCTGCCCGGGCGAAGACGGCGGACGGGGCGGCGCATCAGGGGCCAGGGCGTGGGACGCAGTTGGCGGTTGGTGCCGACGTTGACCCATACGGTGTTGTTGGCGATGTCGTGGATCCCGTAGGGGATCGCCATCGGCTGATCGGTGGTGGTGAACGTGTGGCAGCCCACCTTGACCGCGTCCTTGCCCGGCCGTCAGGTGCGGCCGGGGCGGTCGCGGTTGCCGAGCCATTCCTTGGCCTTGCTATCGACGCTGTTGGCTGGGCGTCCTTGAGAAAGGCTGCGGCGGTGATGTTCGCGTGGGTGACTGGGCATCGCGGTCCGGATGACTGATGCCCTCCGTCTCGTTGGAGGGGCGGTCCGCCAAGACCACCCCTGACACGCCAACAGCCAATCACACTCCCGACGGCACCCCTGACCAGGCCATACAGCGAAACTCTGGCGGAGTACCAGGGAGCTCGGGCGATCCGCCGACCGATCAATGGCAGTGATCACTGAGATGAGGCCCCTGAGCGATCATCTGACCCGCCGTCATGCCCTCGATGCTACCGCGGCAGTCGGCGCCGTGTTCTTTTTGGCTCCCACGGGTTTTCTGCGTCCGGGCAGTGCCTGCGGAGCAGCCCACGGCCACTGGCGCTTCGGCCGGCCTGGTCGACCCGCAGAAGAAGGCGTACTCGGAGCAGCTGACCCGGGTTGCCGACCCGATGTGCGACGAGGCGGTGGCCGACGTCTTCCAGCGCAAGCAGGGTGCGGCCGTCAACGAGGCGCTGAGGGGGTGAGGGGCCAACAGCCAGCCCGTGCTGCGCGGTGTCGGCCTGCCCCGAGTGGCCAGGACTTTCGTACGGAGAGGGCGGCTTTCTGTACGGACAGGCCGGATGGTGGGCCGCAAGCCGGGTTCAGGTGGCGGTCGTCTCCGTGGTGATCAGCTCCACGAGGGCCCGCCGACCGCCCTGGCGGAGGGCGCGGCGCTGCCGGTCCGCCGAGGTGCCCTCCCGAAGCAGCCGATGCATCAGCGCGGTCACCTGGCGCGTGTCCCCCGCCTCGTCCAGAGCCGGCGTGAGGTGGTCGAGCAGCATGCACAGCACGTCCCCGGCCCGTCGCGGCTGTCCGGCCGGATCAAGCAGCGTGCCGCTCAGCCCGTGCCGGGCGGCATGCCAGTTGGCAGCCTGCGCCATCTCCGGCGTGAAGCCCGGGAGCGGGGCGCCCGCCTTCTCGTCCCGCATCGACGAGGCGACCAGTGCCCGTACAATCCCGGCGAACATGACCGCGGAGTCGGCGCGCAATTGCACATCGGCGCAGCGCACCTCGACCGTGGGGTAGCGGTCGGAGAGACGGGCCTGCCAGTACAGCTGGCCGGTGTCGGTGACGACGCCGGCGTCCAGCAGGGAGCGAACCCTTTCTTCGTGGTCGACGAGCGAGGCGAAGCGGGGCGGCGGGCCGCTGACCGGCCAGCGGTCGAAGACCACTGTGCGCCAGCTCGCGAAGCCGGTGTCGTTGCCGTCCCACAGAGGCGAGTTCGCGGACATCGCCACCAGGACCGGTAGCCAGACGCCGATACGGTTCAGCACGGCGACGCCCATCTCCTGGTCCGGCACGGCCGCGTGCACGTGCATCCCGTTGATGAGTTGCTCGTCCACGAGCTGCGGGGCCTGGGAGTGCAGCGCTAGGTAACGGGCGCTGGGAGTCACCGGAACGGGTGCCACTGCACGGTACGGAGCCGCCGCGCACGCGGCGATCCGGCAGCCATTGAGCTCCGCCGCCGCGCCGAGCGCGTGCCGCAGCCGCAGCAGGTGGCCGCCCACCTCGTCCAGGCCGGTGCAGACCGGCGTGGCAATCTCCACCTGCGCCTGCAGCAGCTCCGGCTGGACCTCGGCATCCTCGACGACCGGTCCGAGCCCGGCCGCCGCCCGCACCTGGTCACTGAGCGGCACCGGCAGGCACGTGTCCGGATCGAGCAGCAAGTACTCTTCCTCGACCCCAATGGTGATCATGGCGTACCGAATACCCGCGAAGGGGTGGAATGAATCGGTATGACGGAGATCGCTCCGCGAGCCCTCGCCGTCGGGAGCGCCCCGGCGGCTGATCCGCTCAACCGCTCAGGTGACGCTCCACCCAGTCGGCCGCGGTGCGGCGGAACAGCCGCCGGTTGTCGGCCCGGCGGAACTCGTGGCCCTCGTCGTGGAGCGTCAGCAGTTCGGCCGCCAGTCCGCGTTCCTGCGCGGCATGCACCACCTGCGTGGACTCGCTCAGCGGAACGTTGGTGTCGTGTTCGCCGTGCACCGCGAGAAGAGGGACACGCAGTTCGTCGATGCGGCTCATCGGGGAGAGCGAGCGCAGCAGCTCCCGGTCGTGCTCCGGATGGCCGTACTTGTGTGCCGCGGACTCTGCGATCCACGGCTCGGTTCCCGCGAAGAACGTCCCGAGGTCGGACATCCCGCACACCGCGACGCCCGTACGGAACAGTTCCGGGTGCCACACGAGGGACGCCAGCGTCAGGTAGCCGCCGTAGGAGCGCCCCATCACGGCGAGCCGTGTCGGGTCGGCGCGGCCGGTGAGGACCACGTGTGCCGCGCAGTCGGCGACATCGTCGATGGCGGCGAACCGCCCCCCGCCGAGGTCGGCGTCCACGAACGACCGGCCCCATCCGGACGAGCCGCGGACGTCGGGTGCGAAGACGTCCACGCCCCGGCCCAGCAGTTCATGGTAGAGCGGGTCGAACACGGGCCGCTCCTGTTCTTCGGGACCGCCGTGCAGATGGATCACGCACGGCGCCGGCCGGCCGGCGGTGCGGCCGGGCGCACGGTAGTACCAGCCGCCGAGTGGCAGTCCGTCCCGGGCAATCGGCCGCAGCGGAACGGGCCGCACGGGCGGCCTGCCCGCCGGTACGGCGTCCTCGTCCCGGGACGACCACGGCGTGCGCACCGACGGCGCCTCCGGGGGCGCCCACCACACTCCCGGCCGACGCTGCGAACCGGACAGGGCCAGCACCATCCCGCCCGGCCCGGTCCGGGAGATCCGTGTGACCACCTCGTGCGGCAGTGGTACGTCCCGGGGCACGGCGGTCGCGATGACCGCACCGCTGATCCCGGCCCGGCGCGCCGGGAGGCTCAGCGTCTGCAGCTCACTGGCGCCGCGTGCGTTCCAGGCGACCGCGGCCGTGCGCCCGTCGTCGGAGAAGGCGAGGAGTTCCAGGTCGCTGCCCTCGCGCTCGATCTCCACGGACGCGCCGAGACGCTCGCCGTCGGTGTCCAGCCGGACCGCCAGCAGGGCGGCGAACTCACGCTCGTGGTCGCTGCGCAGCCACAACGTGCGGTGGTCGGGTGAGAACCGGCCGATCCACGGATCACCATCGGCGACCCGAAAAACGCACCCCGTCCCAAGGTCGGCGATGCGGCTCACCACGGCCTCCCGTCGGCCCCGGGGCCCTCGACGCACCAGGGCGAACCGCCCGTCCTCGCTGAGGTCGCACACCCGCAGCGTCGCAGCCCCGGCCTCCGCGGCGACGAGCACCGGCGCCCGCGTCCCCTCCGGATCGACGAGGTACGCCCCGAGCCGGTCCCGCGTCGCCTCCGGGCCGCCCGTCGCCGCGCGCCCGTCCCACTCCCCTCCCGGCCCGCCCACCAGGGTGAGCCCGTCGCCGGGCCCGACCGGCCCGCCTACCGGGGTCTGCCTGTTCCTCGGACTGCCCAACTCGCCCGCTTCGCCCAGCTCGCCGAGCAGCGTGGCCGGACCGTCGCGTTCCGCCCAGCCCGCGGGCAGCTGTGCGAGGACCGCTCCGCGGTCCGGCGCGTACGGTGCGCCCCGATGAGTGCCGCGGCCGACCGACGCCGGCGGTTCGGCCACTGTCACCGCCACGGCCGAACCGTCGCGCGCCCAGCAGCCCAGATACGCCGAGCTGCCCACGTCCGCACCCGCCAGTATCCGGCGGTCGGTGCCGTCGGGGCGTACGCACAGCACCCGTGTGTGCTCGCCGCCCCCCGGAGCCACCGTATAGGCGATCCACCGCCCGTCGGGGGACCAGGCGACCTCCGTGACCGGGTCGGGATCCGCGTCGAGCAGGTGGATCTCCGTGCCGTTCACGGGTCCCTTCCACAGCTGGGGGACGCCTGAGCGGTCGCAGATGAACGCCACGTACTCGCCCGTGGGGTCGGCGGACGGGTACCAGCAGCCGTGCGGAACCAGCGGCTGGGGCGTGTCCCGCAGCCCGGCCGCGTCGGCCAGCGGCACCGGCACGGGCGCCGCCGACGTGAGTACGGTCAGTCGATCCCGTGTGTCTGCAGCCATATCTCCAGCAACGCTACGTGCCACAGGGCGTTCGCCCCGCGCTTCGTGCGATGGTCGTCGGGGGCGGCGAGGAGTTCGGCGAGATACTCCTCACGGAAGACGCCGCGTGCCCGGGCTTCCGGGGCGGCTAGTGCCGAACGCACCCGCTCGAGGACGGGACCCGCCATGTGGCGGATCGCCGGCACCGGGAAGTACCCCTTGGGCCGGTCGACGATCTCGCGGGGCAGTACCTTGCGGCCCACGTCCTTCAGAACGCCCTTGCCGTCCTGCGCCAGCTTCAGTTCCGGCGGGCAGGCCGCGGCCAGCTCGACCAGCTCGTGGTCCAGGAAGGGGGTGCGGGCCTCCAGGCCCCAGTCCATGGTCATGTTGTCCACGCGTTTGACCGGGTCGTCGACGAGCATGACGTGCGTGTCGAGCCGAAGCGCGGCATCGAGCGCTGTCTCGGCCCCGGGCGAGGCCATGTGCTCGCGGACGAACCGGCCGGACTCGTCGTGGCCGGTGAGCAGATGCGGCTGGAGAACGCGGGCGACATCGGAGTGCGGCCGGTCGAAGTACACCTCCGCATACGTCTCCGGTTCCCGCTCGCGCTCGGCAGCGGCCATCTCCGGATACCAGCGGTAGCCGGCGAAGACCTCATCGGCGCCCTGGCCGCTCTGGACGACGCTCAGTTCCTTGGAGACCTGCTCCGACAGCAGATGGAACGCGACCACGTCATGACTGATCATCGGCTCGCTCATGGCGGCCACTGCCCCGTCCAGGGCGGTCGGCAGCCGGTCCGAGGGCACCAGCAACCGGTGATGGTCGGTCCCGTGGCGCCGGGCCATCAGGTCCGAGTACGCGAACTCGTCGCCCTCCTCGCCGCCCTCCGACTCGAACCCCACACTGAACGTCGCGAGGTTCCTCTGGCCCTCCTCGGCCAGCAGTGAGACGATCAGGGACGAGTCGAGGCCGCCCGAGAGCAGCACACCGACCGGCACGTCGGCGATCATACGGCGGCGCACTGCGGTCCGCAGGGAATCCAGCACCGCGTCACGCCAGTCCTCCGCGTCCATGCCCGCGTACTCCGCCCGCCGGCTGTACGACGGCTGCCAGTAACACCGGTCACGGCAGGACCCGTCCGGCTCGATCACGCGCACCGTGGCGGGCGGCAGTTTGCGCACCCCGTTGAGCACGGTGCGCGGGGCGGCCACGGTGGCGTGCCAGCTCAGGTACTGGTGCAGTGCGACGGGGTCCAGCGACGTGTCGACGCCGCCGCCCGCGAGCAGGGCGGGCAGGGTGGAGGCGAACCGCAGCCGCCCCGGCCCGTGCGCCAGATACAGCGGTTTGATGCCGAGCCGGTCGCGGGCGAGGACCACGCGTCCGGTGTCGTTCTCCACGAGGGCGAACGCGAACATCCCCATGAAGTGGTCGACGCAGTCCGTGCCCCATTGCTGGTACGCCTTCAGTACCACTTCGGTGTCAGAGGTGGAGAAGAACCGGTGCCCGCACGTCTGCAGCTCTTCCCGCAGCTCCCGGTAGTTGTACACGCAGCCGTTGAAGACGCAGGTCAGCCGGGCCTCGTTGTCCACCATGGGCTGCGCCCCCCGCTCGGACAGGTCAATGATCTTCAGCCGCCGATGGCCAAGCGCCACCCGCCCCTGCGACCAGATGCCCCGACCGTCGGGCCCGCGGGCCGCCATGCGGTCCGTCATGCGCTCCACGGCGGCCACATCCGGCCGTCGGCCGTCGAAGCGGATCTCACCGCTCAGACCGCACATTCGTACCTCCCTTGCCCTTCCATCGGGTCCCACCCGCCACGGGCCCCGACCACACTCTGCTGCACGGAGTACCCCGCTGATCGCAAAGCAGTCCCGGGGAACACGGGGGTCATATACAACCCCTATGGTCCCCCCTGTGCGCGTGCCGCGCCCGAACTGCCGCCACGTTGGCGACCCTCTGGCCGCGCCGGCGAGTTGGTCGCTGTCGAGGCGCGGGAGGCGGCGAGGCTCGGTGTCCGCAGACGCGCCAGGCGCAAGGCTGCCCGCCCGCTGCTCCTCTTCGGTGGTGGCGGACGAGGGCACGGCGCGCCGGCACGTGCGGCGAGGGACGACTTCCCGGAGCACGCGTACGAGCAGGTCGGCGGCCTCCGTCGCGCGTTCGATCAGGTCGGGGCGACCGAGCCGCGCCGCCGGACACCGCGGCCCGGTCACACAGCGCAGTAGCGACGGAAGGGGTCCTTTTCCGTCGGCGACCGGGCCTCGCTCCGATGGATGACTCGTCTTGCCGGGCTCACGTATCAGGGATAGACAGAGTTGACGATAGATCTCACTTCAGGAGGCTCCCCATGGCCGAGTTCAGCCCCGTCGACGTGCAAAAGGCCCTCAGCGGCATGGACTACCCGGCCGACCGGAAAGCACTGGTGGATTGCGCACGCACCAACAAGGCGGACCAAGCGCTGGTGGAGCGTCTGGACAGCCTCGAAGAGGACAGCTTCGACGGGCCCAATGACGTCAGCAAGGCTGTCTTCAACGATTGACGGGGCCGGGAAAAGGTGGGGGCGAAGCCGGGACCGCATCAGGACCGGAAAGTAATGTCCGAAGGCGGGATCTATGGCTGGAACGCGCCGTGCGGCACCGGTTGACCGCTTGTCGGCCTGCGCGACCCGGCGTGCGACTTGTATCTCGCGGCGGCTCCCGAAAGTCCACGTTCGCCGCACCATTTCGTGTCGTTTGCTCACCGGCGACCATCCGCTGATTACCGGCGGTCTGGCGCTGATGGTAGCCAAGACCGCAGCCCGCGGCTGCGTCCGCTCTCTGGTCTCTGGCCGATGCGTGAGTAATGCTGTGTCAAAGTTTCGGGGTCGCAGGGGTGTGTGCTCCTAGGTGACGACGAAGCCTGCGACAAGGGGCCCGACGGCGGGCGGTGTTCTGCGCACGCGGGGAAGAGCGCGCCGTGGCTCCTCCGAAGCCCTGTCTGCTGGGGGACTCGGTGAACTCGTATTGACGATCCCTCAGGGATATCTCCATCGTCGGTGCCCTCGGCCCGGTCTTCCTCCATCCTGGCCAGGTTCCTGGCCGCCCGCAGGCGGGCGCGGTCGGCCAGGGTGGCCGATGGAGCCGAGGGCACTGACGAGGTGCGGGTGCGGGGCGCCGTGGGTGGATGCCAGGTCGGGGCGCTTGGCCATATCGAGGCGGAAGGTGCCGTACGGACCTTCCGCCTCGATACGAGCAAGTGGTTCGACCTTGCGCTGTAGCTGTGGGAGCTGATGTAGGGGTTGACCGCGGCGACGGTCACCGCGATCGGCTGGTCGTTGGGCGACGGTTCCACGGTGTCGTGGCCCGCAACGGGTCGGCGGCTGCCGGAGCCGGAAGTGACGTAGCGCGAAACACTCTGTTGCATCCGTGCCGTGCCTCGTAGGTTTCCTTCGATCGTGCGCGGGCGACCCGACACTCGTGGTGGCATACGGAGCAGAGCAGCGGGTGCGCCTGCCGGCGCTGCGGGCCGACTGGCTGACGCAGACGTTCGTCCACTGGCCGTTCCGGCCGGAGGCGGTCCAGGCGCTCCTGCCCGGGGGACTGGTCGTGGACGAGTACGAGGGGGCCGCGTGGGTAGGGCTCACGCCCTTTGTCATGTCGGACGTGCGACCACCCTGTGTTCCCGCCTCGCTAGCCGCCGGTGTGCTGACGTTCGCGGAGACGAATCTGCGCACGTACGTACGGCACCGTGACGGCCGGGACGGGCTCTGGTTCCTGTCCCTGGAGGTCGCCTTCCCTCCGATGCTGGCGGCCCGCGTCGTCGGCGCACCGTACAACCCGGGCACCCTCCACGTGTCCACGGAGGGGGACACCGTCTCGTACTCGGGTTTCCGATGGATCGGTGACGCCTCCTACCGCCTGGTCGTCCGTCCTGGCGGCCCGATCGAGCCGACGGAGCGGGACGTGTGGCTGACCTCGCGCTGGCGGGCGTACACCCGCAGGCTCGGCATACTGTGGGAGACGCCAGTCGAGCACGAGCCGTGGCCGCTGGCCGACGCCGACATCTGCGTACTGGAAGAGACGCTGACCGCCGCGGCGGGCCTGCGGGAAGCCCCCCTCGGTGAGCCTCTGGTGCACTTCTCGGAAGGAGTCAGGTATGTGCGACTCGGGCCCTCCAGGCCGTGCTTTCCGGAGCGCGCCCAGCTTTCCTGACCCCCCTCGCCGGGATCCCGGCGCCGTCACGCGACGCCCGCGGGTGCGCTTCGACGGCTGGATCGGCAGCACCGCCTTCCGGCACACGAGCGACGTCTGGAACGTCCGAGGCGTCTCAGGAGGCCTCCGAGGAGCAACTCCGTGACAGGACCCACGGCTCCTGGCGCGGCGAAGCAGTGACCCGGGACGATCTGCCGTGATCACGTCTCAACAGCAAAATGCCTTGCCGGAGTCCGACGCCGACCTTGGTCACCGTGGTGTCGCCGCCTCGAGCAGGTCGGCTGCAGGATGCTGTCCCTGGCAGCATGTGAACAACAACCGACTGCTGGGCAGCACCTCCCCAGGGGCGCCGGCATGCGTACGTTCAGCCGGGCCGACCTGGACGCCGTCGCACACAAGCTCAACCGCCGCCCACGGAAGAATGACGATTACCGGACTCCGGCAGAGGTCTACGCTGACCTGCTGAGCAGCGGTGGTGAGCTGACCACTTGAGCTCGCCATCGTTCCGGGCAATTCGGAGAGGCTGCGACGCGGGCGGGGGCGACAGCCCCCCAGCCGCACCCGAGTGAACAGGCTGGGGGCGCTCGGAGTTGCGTCGCAGAGATCTGCAGAGGCACCCCTGGCATCAATCTTTTGGCCCCGTAGCCCTTGGCATCACCGGGGGGTCGGATGCGCCGCGGTCCATCCGCTGTCGGCCCTCTCCGCCCGGCTGGCTCTCCAGCGGGGAGGAGGCTGACCAGGGCGTGGTCCGGGGGAAGGCCCGTCGGTAGTTGCTTGGCGACACCCCGATCTGTTTGAGGAAGTGGTGGCGGAGGTTGTTCGCCGTGCCGAGGCCGCTCAGTTCCCCGATCTTCTCGATGGGCAGGTCCGTCGATTCCAGCAGACTTTGGGCCCGTCCCAGGCGCTGGTTGAGGAGCCATTGCAGTGGGGTGGTCCCGGTGGCCGCCTGGAGTCGCCGGTAGAGGGTCCGCGGGCTCATCGCTGCGCGCTGTGCCAGATCCTCGACCGTGAGGGGTTGGTCCAGGTGTGTACGGGCCCAGTCCAGGACGGGCCCCAGGCTCCCGTCGTCGGTGGTGGGTACCGACAGGTCGATGAACTGCGCCTGGCCGCCGGGCCGGTGGGCGGGCACCACCATCCGGCGGGCCAGCTGATTGGCGACGTGCGCGCCCAGGTCACGGCGGACCAGGTGGAGGCAGAGGTCGAGTCCGGCGGTCAGCCCGGCGCTGGTGAGCACATCGCCGTCGTCCACATACAGCACCGAGTCGTCGACCTGTACCTTCGGGTAGCGCTCGGCCAGTTGAGCGGTATGCATCCAGTGGGCGGTGGCGCGTCGTCCGTCGAGCAGACCCGCCTCGGCGAGTGCGAAGGCGCCGGTGCACAGGGAGACCATGCGGGCGCCTGCATCGTAGGCGTGGCGCAGCGCCGTGATCAGTTCCTGCGGAAGCGGCCTGCCCTCGTCGACACAGGGGTCGGGCACCGAAGGCACGATGACCGTGTCGGCACCGACAAGGTCATCGAGTCCGTAGCGGGTCCGCAGGGACAGCCCGCTCTCGGTCGGAGAGCTGTCCTGCTGACGCTCGCCCGTACTGCACAGCCGCAGGTCGTACCAGGGGTCGGCCAGGTCGGGCTGCGGCTTCCCGAAGACGGTGCAGGGGATGCTCAACTCGTAAAGATCCCATGAGGGGAATCCGATGTCCTCGGTCACGACCAAGGCGACGGAACCAGGATTCATGTCTCGAAGGGTACGGCAGGAATTTGGCGGTTGCCGTCACCAGCGTCACTGTTCCCGACCTCCGTGGGCTGCGATCTTGGTCCTCACGAGACCAACCGCCGCAGGCGGACGAACAGAGAGTCGTGACATGCATTCTGATCACCCGCCAGTAACCGTCATCGGACTGGGCTCGATGGGCTCAGCCCTGGCCACCGTACTGTTGGAGCGAGGCCACGAGACCACCGTGTGGAACCGCTCCGCGCACAAGGCCCAACCGCTGATCGACCGGGGTGCCCGACTGGCCATGACACCCGAGGAGGCGATCGCGGCGAGCCCTGTGACCATCGCTTGCGTACTGGACTACGAGGTGCTGCACGCCGTCCTTGACCCCGTCGCCGGCTCCCTCGCCGGCAAGGTCCTGGTCAACCTCACCTCCGGTTCCCCTGAGCAGGCCAATGAGGCCGCCGCCTGGGCGCGGTCGCACGCCGCCGACTACCTCGACGGCGCGATCTTGACCACCCCGCCGGGGGTCGGCAGCCCCGAGATGATGTTTCTGTACAGCGGCTCCCACGCCACCTTCGAAGCCCATCGTCCGACCCTGGGGTCCCTGGGCGACCCCCTGCACCTAGGCACCGACCCGGGCCTGGCCGCCCTTTACGACGTCGCCCTGCTCGGCCTGATGTGGTCCACCATGACCGGCTGGCTGCACGGCACCGCGCTGGTCGGCGCGGAAAAGATACCGGCCACGGCCTTCACCTCAGTTGCGATCCGCTGGCTGACCGCCGTGACCGGTTTCCTGACCACCTACGCGCCCCAAGTGGACGCTGGCCGCTACCCGGGCGACGACGCCACGGTCGACGTGCAGATCGCGACCATCGACCATCTCATCCACGCCGCCGCGGCCCGCGGCATCGACAACGCCCTGCCGGAACTCCTGAAGTCCGCCATGGAACGGGCCAAGGCCGCGGGCCACGGCTCCGACAGCTACGCGAGCGTGATCGAGGTCCTGAAGAATCGGGCGGGCGACAAATGACCGTGACACCGACAGCCACCACTCATCCCGCGCCGCACCCGCCGGCTCCCGCTACCACCGCGCCCTGGACGGACCTTCTGGCCCTTGCCGCCGACGACTGCTTGGCCGCCCTCTTCCAGGGAGCCGACCAGGACTGGTCAGGCCCCGCCCACGCCCTCGACTGGACCTGCCGCCAGACCCTCGACCACCTCGCCCTCGGCCTGACCGGCTACACCGGCCTGCTCATCGCCCGCCCCGATGACCGCTACGTCACCCTCTTCGCCTCACTCGACCCCCAGGCCCCCGTCCCCGACTGCTTGGACGGCCTCCGGATCGCCACGTCCCTCCTCACGTCCACCGTCCGCGACACGGCTCCCGAAGCACGCGCCTGGCACCCCTGGGGCCACTCCGACGCCGCCGGCTTCGCCGCCATGGGAATCACCGAACTGACCGTCCACACCTACGACATCACCCGCGCACTCAGCCTGTCCTGGGCCCCGCCCGACGAGCTCAGCACCCCCGTTCTCAACCGTCTCTACCCCGACGCTCCCTCCGGACACGGCCCGTTCGACACTCTGCTGTGGTGCACGGGCCGCATCCCGCTTCCCGGCCTGCCCCGGCGTGCGGACTGGCAGTGGGACGGAAGCGTGCGCTGACTGCCCGCACCCTGAGGGTCAGAGCCACCATGGTTCAGGCGGCTAGCTCTCCGTGGGCCAGGAGACGCGAAGCAGACCTGGCGCCGGTCGAAGACGGACACGACCGGTTGTGCTGGGCGCTCCGAAAGGAGAAGGTCGGCGGTGGTCACACTTGCGGGGGACGGCCCGCCAAGGCCGCCTCGCCCCCGGCCCACCGCGCTACAATTCCCACATCCAAGCTGCTGAGCAGCGCCAATGGAGAAATACGGCCGGTATATCAGGCGATGAGGTTGGCGCGGCGCCACCAATGGTGTTGCAGAGGGGTGATCATCCCGACTTCGGTGAGAAAATCGACCACCTTCTTGCCGCTGTCCAGCATGCTTTTCCGGAAGTATGGGTTGTCGCGTCTTTGACGCAGCGCTGCGGCGGTATCCAGGCCAGCGGCCCTGTACACCCGGGGATCGAGGAGGGCCGACACACCCAGGCCCGCGGAGATTGCGGTCAACTCCCGGTGAACCGCGAGCCGTCGCCGTGATGCTCGTTCGACCGCCGCGCGCAGCTCCGCGCGAGCGAAGCTGACATGCCGAGCCTCCTCCGTCACGTGGATACGGCATACCTGCCGCATCACGGACTGAAGCCGCTCGTCGCGCATGCTTTCCCGCTGCACCGGGTCCTGCAGTTCCTCGATCACCAGGACGAGAGCGAAGGTGGTGAGGTCCTGGAAGGCGAACGGTGTGAGAGGCAGCAGTCGTCGCAACAGCGGCGGGTAGCGGTAGACGGGGCAGTTGTAGGTGGCGAGCAGCCGGGCCATCATTTTCATGTGGCGCGTCTCGTCCGCGAGTTCGGTCAGTGCGTAGTGCGTACGCGAATCGGTCGGGTCCTGGGTTCCCACGTAGTGGCTGAACATGCGCAGCACGTGCAGTTCGTTCCAGATCGACATACTCATGTAGCTCGCCATCTCCTGGCGGGAGAGCTCGATGCGCTGGCGCTCGTCCATCCGGTCCCACATGGGAGTCGCATATAGGGAGAGCCGCTCGGGGGGCCAGAACCATTTGCCGTTCTCTAGCGGGGCGTCCCAGTCGATGTCCGTGTCGGGGTCGAACGAGTGCGAGGCGGAAGCCCGCAGTAGTCGTTTGGCGACCGCGTCGGGCGTCTGTGCCCGCACGCCGGTGGGAGAGCTCACCGCTGGCCCCTCGTGAGCAGTCCGGTGGCGCGTCGAGCCAGGTGGTCGGTGACGGCAGAGGGGAGGCAGCGGGTAAGGGGCACGAGGGCGGCTTCCCTCCCCACGCGGTAACGGCGCCGTGGCGTCCGTGCGGCGAGGGCCCGGCGCACAGTCCGGGCTACGAGCTCGGGCCCGGGCGGGGAGGACCGAGCGACGAGACGGCGCGCTGCGTCATAGCCGTCGGAGAAGTGGGAGCCGGCCGGCATGCCGGCGAGCCCTGCTCTGAGCATGGGGGTGTCGATGAATCCTGGTTCGATGAGACAGCAGCGGATCCCGCTGGATGCTGTTTCCATCCTCAGCGCATCGGTCAAGGCCTCCAGCGCGTGCTTGCTGGCGCAGTACCATCCGTTGAGGGGTACGGGAACCTTGCCGCCTACGGAGCTCATGTTGACGATCCGGCCGCTGCCTCGCCGTCGCATGGCGGGCAGCATCAGCCGGGTCATGCGTGCTGCCCCCAGGAGGTTCACCTCCAGCACGGCGCGCGCCGCGTCTTCGCTGACGTCTTCGAAGGCACCGGCGTGGGCGAGGCCGGCGTTGTTCACCAGCGCCCAGGGGCCGCCGCCGGTCTGCTCCGCGATTTCGGTCACGGCCTCCTGGCAGGAGTGCGGGTCGGTGACCTCCAGCAGGACGGTGTGCAGCACAAGACCGTGTTCGGCCGCGTCGGCGAGGAGTTTCTCCGCCTTGTCGGAGCTACGGGCCGTGGCGACGACTTGGTAGCCGTGCGCGGCCAGGTCCAGCGCGACAGCCTTGCCGATGCCGCTGGTGGCTCCGGTGACGACGACAGTCTTCATCTGGTCTCCCTCGACGTGAGTGAAGTGGTGCTCCGGGTACTGAGGCGTCCCCGTGCTGATCTTCGGGTGCCGTGCTCAGGGGCTCGCTCCTGACCGGCACGTTCCATTGCTGTGACTGTCCGGCTGGTATTTCGGTCGCCCGGGCCTCTCGTCGGCTGCCGCACGGCGCGGTGTCTGCGCGCGCTCAGGCCACGGCGTCTCGGTTCACCGCCGGGTTCCACGGTTCAGACGTTGGACCTGCCAGGGGGCATGCGGGACGACGCGCAGATCCTCGGGGCTTGTCTCCGTCTGTTGTCTGCGGAGGGGGCCGCCTACCCGATGCCGTAGGGGTGTGAACATGCCGGACGTCCTGACGAAGTCTCAGTGGATTTGCTGTCATCATGTCGCAAGAGGGGCAAAAGGACCAATTTGTAGGAATATTGGGCGTTTCACGTTGCGAACGTAGCTCGTCGCGCGTGGACTTGAGGTCAGGCCACCTTCAATAAGGGGCTCGGCGCCCTGACGGAGAGGTGACGGTGCTGATGACTCTTCGAATCAGCGGTCCACGCGGTTCAGATGCCGCGTGTCCGAGACTCCGCACTGCTGCGCACGCAGTTTGGCGCCCGCCAACTCGTTCCTTGACAGCCCCGGTCCGCGTCGGCTGCGATCTGCGGCCCGGCACCCCGCCCCAGCCCGCCATCGGGCCGGCCCAAAATATGCGCTCGCCGACCGGCCCCGGCGACGCGTCCGCCAGCCGTCGGAGACCCTACGTCTCCCTCACGACAGGAGACTTCGCTTTGACGACCTTCTCGGCTCAGCTATGAAGCGGTACAGCGCTCTCAGCCATGTCGCCGTTCACGAGCCTTCCCGGCGACAGTCCGGTGAGGAGATCGAGAGTGACTTCTGCGCGCAGAACCCAGGGGTGCAACTGCGGCCCGGCACCCTTGAGAAGATGTACGGCTTCTCGGAGCGCCGTGTGGCCCCTGCGGGCGCCGGACCCTCCGATCTTGCCGCCGCAGCAGGAACACGTGTGCTCGCCGACGCCGAACTTTCCCCCGACGAAATCGACCTGCTCATCTTCGCCGCTGTCTTCGGAGAGGTGCAGGAGCCGGCCACGGCCCATATCGTGGCGGACAAACTAGGCATCACGGCACCGGTGTTCGATGTGATGAACGCGTGCAACGGAGTCCTCAATGCCATGGAGCTCGCCGACGCACTCATCCGCGCCGGCCAGTACACCCGCGTCCTGATCGTCACAGGGGAATGCGGCAGCGCCCTGTCCCGCCTGCCCGTACGCGATCGTGCGGAACTCGCCCGACTGCTCCCCGTGCTCACCGTCGGAGACATCGGTGCGGCGCTGATCATGGAGGCCAGTGACCGTCCGGGGCTGCTCGGGAGCCATTTCACCGCCAACTCCGCAGGCTGGCACAGCGCTGTGATCACCAACCCCTACATGCCGCCCCACCTGGGCACGATGTCTGTCCGCTTCGCCCCGACCGCTTTGGCCGCTTCCTTTGCGGGCATGGAGAAGGCCGTGCCGGACGCGCTGCGCACAATGGGCCGCAAGATGGGCGACATCGATCTCTTCTGCGTCCACCAGCCATCCGTGGCATTCACCAGCACCATCTGCAGAGCGCTGGACATCCCTCCCGACAAGGTCATCGCCACTTTCTCCCGCTACGGCAACGCCACCACCGCGAGTCTCCCGCTGCAACTGGCCAAAGCTGTTGAACATGGACGCCTGCGGCGAGGAGACCTGGTGGCGCTGTTCGGTCTGGCCAGCGGGGCCTCCGCCGGGCTTGTCCTCATGGAGTGGTGAGCCACTTCCACCCTTATGCCGATGAAGCGCCGAAAACGACAGGAAGACTGCTGTGACTGGTATGTACGAGAACATCCGTTCCGCCCTGATTGACACCTTCCGCGTTCCGGAGGACGAACTGAGCCCGCAGGCCACCTTGCAGGAATTGGAGATGGACTCCCTGGCACTGGCGGAATTCGCCCTCGTGCTGGAAGAACGCCTGGGGGTGAAACTCGAGACCGAGCACGCCAACGCGAACACGACGCTCGCCGAGGTCGCCGACCACATCGAGGCCCTGATGGCCGCACCGAAGGTCGCCTCGTGATGCGACGGCGAGTCGCCGTCACGGGTCTGGGACTGGTCAGCCCGGCCGGGGTAGGCGTCGAGGCCACTTGGAAGGCGGTGCGCGATGGCCGCCCCACCGCTGCCCGCGACACCGTGCTGAGCGGCCTGCCGGTCGATTTCTCCTGCCGCGTCCCTATCCTGGACGACGATCTGGACGCCCGTATCGGGCGCAAAGCCTGGCGCATGGGGCGGCCGGCGAAGCTCGCCCTCGTGGCAGGCCGTGAAGCCGTACGCCATGCCGGCCTCGACCCCAGCGGCTGGGACGGCGCCCGCGTCGCCGTCGTCATCGGCTGCGGGCTGGGGGGCACCGAGAAGTGGGAAGAGCAGCACCAGCGCCTGGAACGGCAGGGAGCTGACATGACGTCGCCCCTCGCCATCCCCATGATCATTCCTAATCTCGCCGCCGGCGAGGTGTCCATCGACCTCCATGCCCGCGGCCTCAGCCTCGCTCCCGCAACCGCCTGCGCCTCCGGTGCCACTGCGCTGGCCCTGGCCTACGACCTGCTCGCCCTCGATCGCTGTGACATCGTCGTAGCCGGCGGAACAGAAGCCGCAATCAGCCGGACATCGAGCGTCGGCTTCTACCGCATGGGCGCACTGTCGCGGCGCACGGACGACATCGCAGGGGCCTCCCGTCCCTTCGCGTCCGACCGCGACGGCTTCGTCATGGCCGAAGGCGCTGGAGTACTCGTCCTCGAGCGGGCAGCGGACGCCGCGGCGCGCGGTGCCCGCCCCCTGGCCATGCTGGCGGGATGCGGCAGCACCTCCGACGCCTGGCACCCCACGTCCCCGGCACCAGGCGCCAGTGGCGCGGAAGCGGCCCTGCGCCTCGCACTCGACCAGGCGGCCCTCGTTCCCGACGACATCGACCACGTCAACGCGCACGGCACCTCGACCGTTCTCAACGACGCCACCGAGGCGGCGCTGATCACCCGCCTGCTGCCGCATCGCCCCAGCGTCACCGCCCCCAAAGGCGCACTCGGCCACACACTGGGCGCGGCGGGAGCCATCGAAGCCGCCCTGACCGTCCTGTCCGTCCAGCACCGGCTTGTCCCGCCGATCACCAACCTCCAAGCTCCAGCACCGGAGTTCGACATCGACTGCGTCACCAAACAGGCACGGCATCAAGACGTACGCGCCGCAGTCAGCCACTCCTTCGGCTTCGGCGGACACAACGTCGCTCTCACCTTCACCGCCCCCTGACCCGCCGCCGCGCAGAGCCATTCCCCCATCCTCGCCCCGGCCCATAAGTCCGAGGACCTAGCCCCACGCATCGCTCGTTGCCTTGCCTGCCGAGCATGCGACAGGCCAAGCCGGCATGTCCAAGCGGAGTAACGCATGACCATGTTCTGGACACCGCGCCGCTCCGTCAGTGCCCTCGTCGCGACGGCGGTGGCCGCATTGATCGCCCTCGTGGCCCTGCCCGCCGCCCTCGGGGCCCTAGGAACCGGAGGGCTCTTCGCCACGGGAACCGAGTCCGACCGGGCCCAGTCGCGCGCAGAGCAGTTGCAGACCGCGTCCCCGGACCTGATCCTCGCCGTGGCGGACAGAGGGGGGCCCGGCCCGTGGCAGAAGCAGGTGCGGACCCGGGTGCGCACGCTCACCTCCAGGCTGAGCTCCGACCCCGAAGTAGGCACTGTGCGGTCCTTCGCCCTGTCGGACGACCCCTGGTTGCGCTCACGTGACGGTCGCACCGGGCTGGTGACAGTGTCGCTGATCGGCAGCGCCAAGGAGCGCAGGGACAGCGCCGAGCGGCTCGTGCCACAGGCCCGCGCCGCGCTCGCCCCCCTGCGGGTCGAGGCGAGCGGCACCGCCTGGGCGACAAGCCGGTCCGATCAGCGCATCAAGATCGACCTGCTACGGGCCGAGCTGCTCGCGGCCCCCCTCGTCCTCTTGCTCCTCGTCCTTACCTACGGCTCGCTCAGTGCCGCCATGCTGCCCGTCCTGGTCGCCGCACTGGTCGTTCTCTGTGCCGTCCCTGTGCTGGGCATCCTCGCCCAGTACACCGACATCTCGACATTCGCCGTCAATGCCGCAGCAGCCATCGGCTTCGGGCTGTCGGTCGACTTCACCCTCTTCATCCTGGCCCGCTACCGGGAGGAGAACGCCAGAGGCACACCCCGCACCCAGGCCCTGGAGGTGGCTCTGCGGACCTCCGGACGCTCGGTGCTCTGCTCGGCCGCCGTCATCACGTCTTGTCTCGCTGCCGTGAGTGCCGTACCCGTCCCGCTTCTACGGTCCCTGTCGGTGGCGGGCATCACGGTGACGCTCCTGGCGGCACTAGCGGCGCTCACCACGGTGCCCGCGGCCCTGACGCTGCTGGGCGACCGCATCGACAGCGGCGACCCCTTGCGCCGCCTACGCCGCTCCGCCATCGGTGAAGTGAGCACGTTCTGGCGGACTGTCGCGCGCGGTGTCACCAACCGCCCTCTGGCCGCGGCCGCAGGAGCACTGGTGGTGCTGGGCGTCCTGGCATGGCCGGCCTTCGAAACACGCCTCGGAGTCCCCGACGAACGCGGATTGCCACAGTCGGCGCCTGTCGCCCAGGCTGCGGCCGACCTACGGCAGCGGTTTACCGCCCCGCCCGAACGTCTGCACATCGTCGTCACCCAAGGGTCTGCAGCCGCCGTCTCCCGCTATGCCGCCGCGCTCGCCCGCCAGCCGCACGTTCACGACGTACGCGTGCTTCCGTCCTCCTCCACCCGCCCCGGCGAGCGCATGCCCACCGAAGACCAGGACAGCGTGCTGGTAGTAGCCGCCGACGTAGCCCCGGACAGCCAAGAAGGCGCCCGGCTGGTGCAGGCGATGCGTTCTCTTCCCGCCCCAGGCGCGACCCTGATCGGGGGGCAGACCGCACAAAACCTCGACACGGTAACCACTCTCCGCAGGTCACTACCGTGGGCTGCCGCAGCCACGGCCATGGCCCTCCTCGTATCTCTCACCCTCTTCACCCGCAGTGTCATCGCACCGCTAAAAGCGCTGGCGGTTGCCACTCTCAGCCTGGCCGCCAGCGCGGGGATGATCGCCTGGGCATTCCAGGGTGGCCACGCCAATGGCCTCCTGGGGCACTTCACCCTCACCGGGACCCTCGACGGATGCCTGCTGGTGTTCACCCTGGCCGTGGCATTTGCTCTCGCCATCGACTACGAGGTGTTCCTTCTCGGACGCATCAAGGAGGAGTTCGACCAAGGCCGCACCAACCGTGACTCCGTCGTGGAGGGCATCGCCCACACCGGAAGACTTATGACCTCCGCCGCAGCCGCTCTTGCTCTTTCCACCGCCGCCATGACGACAGCAGAGGTCACCATGCTCAAACTCGTCGGCGCCGGTATTGCCTCTGCCGCAATCCTCGACGCCGTCCTCGTACGCGGCGTCTTGGTCCCCGCCGTCATGACCCTGCTCGGGCCGGCCAATTGGTGGAGCCCTCGTGTCTCATTGCGCAGAGAGGGCACGAACCGCCCACCGGACCGACGAGCTGAATCGGCCACCGAGATCGGGTAGCGGGCACCGGCAACCCGAAAAAGGGCCCCGCCAATCGAGCAAGAATCCGGAAACAACAGCATCAACGGAGTACATGAAGACATGCGACAGCCCGCACCGAACAAGATTTTCCACACCCGGCTGCACGCTTCGCTCGCCCGGGCGCGTCACGTCACCGCCGCACTTCTTCTACGCGCGATCCTGCTGACCTACTGGGGCACCATCCACCTCCTCACGCGGCGAAAAAGGACCTGCCGCGCCAGCGGCGGAGCCAAACTCGCTTGGGGTTCAGGGGCAGCGGGTCGGGGAGTCGGCGGGGCCAGATGACCTTCCGACGAGCCTTCCCGCAAAGAGCTTCTCTGCAGCGATGAGTGGGGCGGATCTGTCAGCTTCCATCACGTCCACGCCATACACGGCGGACTCGGTACCGCCCTCAGAGCGTGAGCGCGGCATGCACCGGAGGGTGTGCCTCAACCAGTAGATGACCGCTGTCCTGGGGCCACGATGTACTGCTCCATCACAGTGCCCTCCGGGTACCTGCTGATCAGCCGAGCAGTGCATCGCCGACGCCTGCACTGGTGGCACCGGCTCGCTCAACGCCGGCTGACTGCGGAAGGACCCGGCTGAGGTACGTACGCCGCGACCCTGTCCGGGACCGGGCTGCCCGGATCCGGTGTCCTACGGTCGGATGTCGAGGCCGCCGGCCGTCCGCAACGGATCGCACTGAACCCGACGGCGCCGCCCGCACGGCCGGAAGCTGAACCAATATCGGGCATCAGACCGCGACGAGCTCCTGCTCGCGGTCCGGCGCCTCGACCTTGGGCGTCTTGTTCGGCAGCGAGAGCCGGAAGACCTTGTGCCACGCGGAGAACACCTGCTTGGGCAGCGGCCCGGTGACGTACTCCAGCTCGTACTTCTCGAACAGCGCGCGCACCTTCACCGCGACCTCGGCGTACCGGTTGCTCGGAAGGTCCGGGAACAAGTGGTGCTCGATCTGGTGCGACAGGTTGCCGGTCATGAAGTGCATGGCCCTGCTGCCGCTGATGTTCGCCGAGCCCATCATCTGGCGCAGGTACCACTGGCCGCGCGTCTCGCCCCTGATCGACCGGCGCTCGAAGACCTGCACACCCTCGGGGAAGTGCCCGCACATGATCACCGAGTGGGACCAGACGTTGCGGACCAGATTCGCGGTGAACGTGGCGGCGAGCGTGGTGAAGAACGACGGGCCCGACAGCAGCGGGTGGAGCACGTAGTCCTTGAGCACCTGCTTGCGGATCTTGCGGCCCACGGCCTTGGCCCGCGCACGGAACTCCGGGTTCGTACGGCGGCGCTTGTGCAGGTTCTTGCCGAGCTCCAGGTCGTACGCTGCGATGCCGTACTCGAAGAAGCAGGCGTTGATGAAGTTCCACAGTGGCTGGCCGAGGTGGAACGGGTGCCACTTCTGGTCCTCGTCGACGCGCATGATGCCGTAGCCGAGGTCGTTGTCCTTGCCGATCACATTGGTGTACGTGTGGTGCAGCTCGTTGTGCGAGTGCTTCCACTGTTCGGACGGCGAGACGTGGTCCCACTCCCAGGTGGTGGAGTGAATCTTCGGGTCTCGCATCCAGTCCCACTGGCCGTGCAGGACGTTGTGGCCGATTTCCATGTTGTCCATGATTTTCGCCACGGACAGACCGGCGGTGCCGAGCAGCCACGCGGGCGGGAAGGCCGAGAACAGCAGCACACCCCTGCTGACCAGTTCGAGCTTGCGCTGTGCCGAGATGACCTTACGGATGTACGCGGCGTCCTTCTCGCCGCGGCCGGCGATCACCTCGTCGCGGATCGCGTCCAGCTCGCGGCCGAGCTCCTCGATCTGCTCCGCGGTCAGGTGGGCGGTGGGGTCGATGGCGGTCAAGGTACTCCTACCGTTCGATGTCACAGGGGCCCGCCGCGGCGGACACGCAGGTCTGGATGAGGACGCCCGGCTCGGCCTCGGTGATCTCGCCGGTGCGCAGGTCACGGACGGCGCCCGCTTTGAGCGGCGTGATGCAGCCGAAGCAGATGCCCATGCGGCACCCGGAGGGCATGAGCACGCCGGCCTCCTCGCCGATGTCCAGCAACGGCGTGGCACCGTCCGCGTCGACGGTCCTACCGGTGGCGCTGAACGTGACCTCGCCGCCGTCGCCGGCGACGACGATGCTGGGGCGGAAGCGTTCGATGTGCAGGCGCTGTTGTACGCCGTGTCTGGCCCAGTGCTCTTCGGCGGCGGCGAGCAGGCCCGCGGGCCCGCAGGCCCAGGTCTCGCGTTCGGCCCAGTCGGGCACGAGTTCGTCGAGGCGGGCGATGTCGAGCGTGCCGTCCGTGTCGGTGTGCACCTCGGTGAGCCGCAGCTTGCCGTCCGCGACCAGGTCGTGCAGTTCGTCGCGGAAGATCACGTCTTGCGGCCGTGGCGCGCAGTGGACCATGACGACGTCGTCGAACTCGATGTCGCGCAGCATGCCCATCACGGGCGTGATGCCGCTGCCGGCCGTCAGGTAGAGCACCTTGGCGGGCTTGGCCTGCGGCAGCACGAAGTCACCGGTCGCCTGGTCGAGCTGGAGGAGCATGCCGGGTTTCGCTCTGCGGACCAAGTGGTTGCTGACCTTGCCGTCAGAGATCGCCTTGACGGTGATCGTGATGCGTCCGTCCTGGCGGTTCGTCGGCGAGGTGAGGGAGTAGGCACGCCACAGGCGCACCCCGTCGACGTCGACCCCGATCCGCACGTACTGACCGGCTGTGTGGCCGCGCCAGCCCCGTCCCGGCCTGATCACGATGGTCGCCGCGTCATCCGTCTCGGGGTGCACGGCCTCGATGCGCCCACGCAGGTCAGCGCCCGTACGCAACGGGCTGACCAGGTCGAGGTAGTCCGACGGCAGCAGCGGCGTCGTGACCATCTCCAGCATTTTCCAAGCCTTGCTGCGGAGGGCTGAACTCGTCATGACTCCAGCTTGCTGCGCCTCAACGCGTAAAGTCCTGACCGCAGGACGTGAATCTGATCGGCTGTATTGTTCGCAAGGAATGAAACGTGAGCCATGCAATCCGGAGGGCCAGCGAACTGGCCCTGGATGAGACGACGGTCACCGCACTTCGGGCCGCGCTGAAGACCACCGCCGACGAGGTCGTTCTGGCGATCATCGACGAGGTCCCTTCCTACGCCAACGCCCTCTCGGGCCGCATGGGCGGCACCATCCGCCGAGCCGTCCGCACTGCCCTGGGGCACTACCTGGACCTCGCGGGCGGGAACGTCACAGGCGGCGACGCCGGTGACGCAGCGTACGAGCTGGGCCGCGGCGAGGTGCGCGACGGCCGTTCGATGGACGCCCTGCTCAGCGCCTACCGCGTCGGCGCCCGCGTGGCCTGGCGCTGCCTGGCAGCGGGTGCCGTACCCGCAGGTCTGCCCGCCGCCGACGTCGCCAAGTTCGCCGAGCTGACGTTCGCCTACATCGACGAGCTCTCCGCCGCCAGCGCCGCGGGCCACGCCGACGAACTGGCCGCCCGAGGCAGGGCCCACGAGCGGCACCTGGAACACCTGGCCCGCGACCTCCTCGCCGGCGCGAGCCCGGATGTGCTGCTGGCCTCTGTGCAACGGGCCGGGTGGCAGCCTCCGGCTTCGCTGACCGCGGTCCTGCTGCCCGCCGCCCAGGCCCGGCCTGCCTGCCGCACGCTCGACCCGAGCACCCTCGTCCTGGACGATCTGCCGGATGCCACCGGTGTGCTGCTCGTCCCCGATACCGACCGAGCACAACTCTTGCGGCAGCTGACCGACCGCACCGCAGTGGTCGGCCCGGCCCGGCCATGGACTCGCGCGTCCGCGTCGTACGCACGAGCCATGCGCGCGCGCTCCCTCTCCTCCGATATTCGCGACACCGAGGAGCACCTGCCCGAGCTGGTGCTGAGCGCCGACACGGACGCGTTCGCAGACCTGCGTGCCCGAGCCCTCGCACCGTTGCGCACCCTGCCTGACGCGACCGCGCGGCGGCTGGAGGAGACGTTGCGGGCGTGGCTGCTGCACCAGGGCAGGCGGGCAGAGGTTGCGGCGGCGTTGTTCGTCCATCCCCAGACAGTCCGGTACCGGATGGCGCAGCTGCGGGAGCTGTTTCCGGATCTCGGCTCGCCGCACCGGGTCCTTGAACTGACGCTGGCCGTCGGTCTTCGGGACAGCTGACGAGTACTTCGGCCGCCAACGCCCGCGCGTGTCCACGCATCGTGCCTCGTTCGCGGGCCCGTCGGCCGGCTCCTGCGGACACGGCTCGACTGGATCTGGTGGACGATGCGCACCGGCCCGCTGGTCGCCGCGCTCATTGAGCATACAGTCGGTGGTCTGAGCCTCTTTGCGCTGGAAATCCGCCACGGATGGAGACCGGGCGGTGACGCCAGGTCAGGCGTGGGAGGGGAGAAGAATGCGAGGACCGGCACGCGGGCAGGGTTCAGGGTCCGGCCTGTCCCGCCAGGTAGGACGACCGTAGCAAGGGCATGTTTCCCTCCCCCGGCCCTGCCGTGCCGGAGGCCGTACCGGCGGTCCCCGGTGCCGCGCCCGCCCGGGCTTAGCAGAACAGGAGCACGCGCCATGCGCCTCTACGCCCAGACGCCCGCACGCCGGGTCCGCCAGGTCATCGCGGACCTCGCCGCCGTAGCGCTGATCTACGCCGCGGTCAGGCTGGCTCTCGCCGTGCACGACGCGATCATGCGACTGGCAGAGCCGGGCCGCGCGGCGGAGCGTTCGGGCAACGGCCTCGCCGACGCGCTCGGCGACGCGGGTGACGCCGCCTCGAATGTGCCGCTCGTCGGGGACCAGTTGAAGAAGCCGCTCTCCTCCGCCGCCGAGGCCGGCACCGGTCTGGCCGACGCGGGCCGGGCCCTCCAGGACACCGTGGGTGATGTGGCGACACTCGCGACGATCGCACTGATCGCCATCCCGGTCGTGTGCGTCCTCCTGCTGTGGCTGCCGCCGCGCCTGCGCTGGATCCGTCACGGCGACGCCACCCGGCGTCTCGCCTCCGCCCCCGGCGGCGTGGACCTCATCGCCCTGCGCGTGCTCACCGGTTCGCAGCTCGCACTCGCCGCGCTGCCCACGCCGCCCGGGGGCTTCGCGGAAGCCTGGCGGCGCGGTGACGAACAGGTCATCGCCGACCTGGCGGCAATTGGCCTGCGGCAGGCGGGTCTGCGCTTCTGAGGGCGGGGGCCGACGTGCACGCCGAACGCGTCGGCCCCCGGAGACCGGGACTCCCGAGCACCCGCATCTGCACCAGCGCGAAAAGAGTTCGGAGGGCCCGTCTGCGACGGCCTGACCCGCCTCCCGGCGGCCGCCTTCGCTGCGGGGCGGCTGCCGTATGCGATTGCACGGGGTGATGCTGACGGGGCGGCCCGGGCGGCGGCCGACCGCCGCCGTCCATGCCCGAACGGGCCGACGTCCGGCGGTGTCTCAGGTCGAGGCCCTTCGCACCAGCGTCGTGCGCAGCACGACGTGGCGCCAGGCGGCGTCCCGGCCGTCGATGTCCTGCAGGAGCATCCGGACCATGGTGCGGCCCATCTCCTCCACCGGCTGATGGACGCTGGTGAGTTGCGGATCCGTGTGCCGGGCGAAGGGGGTGTCGTCGAACCCCACGACGGCCACGTCCTCGGGCACCCGACGGCCTGCCGCGCGCAGCGTGTGCAGGACGCCGGCGGCCATCAGATCGGACGCGGCGAACACCGCGTCGAGATCGGGATGGCGGCGGAGCAGCTCGGTGGCCGCCCGCTGTCCGCTCTCCTCGGAGAAGTCGCCCTCGGCGATCCAGGACGGCTCGACGCCGCCGAACGCCTGGACCATCGCCTCCCGGTACCCGCGCAGGCGGCTCTGCGCGACGTACATGTCCAGCGGTCCGGTGATGGTGGCGATGGCCTTCCGCCCGGTTTCCACCAGGTGCCGGACGGCTGCTCGTGCTCCGCCCACGTTGTCCGAGTCGACGTAGGAGACGGACTCCTCGGCCCAGCGGCGGCCACTGAGGAGGAGCGGCAGTTCCAGCTCGGTGAGCATGTCCGGCAGGGGGTCACGGTCGTGGACGGAGACCAGCAGCACGCCGTCCACCCCGCCCGCCCGCGCGTACTGAGTGAAGCGTGTCCGCTCCTTGTCGTTCCGGATCAGGGTGAGGAGTAACTGGGTCTCACTGTCGGCGAGTTCTGCGCTGATCGCGCGGACGATCTCGGAGTAGAAGGGCTCCGCGAAGAAGCGCCGCTCGGTGTCCGTGATGATCAGCGCGACGGCCCCTGTGCGGTTGCCGGCCAGGGCACGCGCGGCGTGGTTGGGGACGTAGCCCAGCTCGGAGATCGCCTGTTCGACCAGAAGCCGGGTGGCCTCCTTCACACCGGGCGCGCGGTTGACGACGCGGGACACCGTGCCCCGCCCGACGCCCGCGTGCGCGGCCACCTCCTCCAGGGTGGGCGGGCCGGTGCGTCCGTGCGTCACCATCGTGTGCGACCTCCAGGGGAACGGGTCCAGTCTCCGAACCACCCGTCGGCTCGCAGACGTGCACATCGAATCACCGGAGAGCCCTTGTCCTCACCGAATTGGCGGGACTCGACGGTTCCGATGGGACCTCGTCCCCCACGTGTTCCGGCCGCGCCACGGTGCCCGGCGACCCCCCCGCTCCGACGAAACGCGCGGCGGCCCGGTGACAGGAATCGGCACCGGCACCCGCATCACCACGGATACCAGCACCACCAGCGGCCCCGCCCCCTCGGCCGCGTGCAGCCGCACTGCCCGCGCACGGGACGTACCGGCGTTCGCGGTGGCGTGGGTCGCGACCTCTGCTGCCGGAGGAGCCGCCGGCACGGATGATCATCGGGAGGGGACGTGCCCAGGCGGAGCCTCACAACTTCGGAGGCGCGGCTCCGGGGGCAGGGCAAGCCGAAGGGCAACCACGATGCTGCCTCGTGGTTGCCCTTCCGACCTGCCCGCAGGGACTCGCCCGTCACCACCTCGGTCGGCGGGAACCTTCCCGACCGGTGCGGGTCCGCGCTCCCCGGGCATTCGTTCCCGGTTCGGCGGTTCGGCGGTTCGGCGGTTCGGCGGTTCGGCGCCTCAGCGGCCGACGGCGCAGGCGTCCCCGTTGAGCATGAATCGCGACGGTGACGACGAGTTGCCGGTGTGATCGGCGAGATAGCCGAGGGTGACGCTCGCACCGGGAGCGATCGTGGCGTTGTGCGATGCGTCGGCCGCCTCGATCGTGTTGCTTCTCTGGGTCAGGTCGGTGTTCCAGTCAGAGATGACGGTCTGTCCCAGCGCCAGTGGGAATTCGAGTGTCCAGCCGTTCACCGGGGTGGTCCCGGTGTTGGTGACGGTGAGGTCGACCGTCGTACCGGTGCCCCAGGTTCGCACGGTGCGGTCCACGCGACACGTCGGCTCCTGCCGGGCGAACGACACCCGGTGCAGGCCGCCCGGCAGGTCGTTGACCACGTAGAACTCTCCGTCGACGGTCGTGCCGATCGACGTCACCTGGGTGGGCATCTCCCCGATCTCGGCCTGCTCGTAGCCGCCCTTGCCGTCCGGGCGCAGTGCCCAGACCGTGGCCGAGCAGTAGTCGGTCGCGATGTACGTCCCGCCGACCAGGTCCGCGTACGTGCGGCCCCGGTAGACCTGGCCGCCTATGACCGAGCACCCGCCGGTGTAGGGGGAGTACGTGAAGACCGGCTCGGTGTACTTCTCGCCGGGCAGGCACCTGCCACCGGCGAATTCCTCCAGGCCCTCGTAGCACGACCAGCCGAGGTTCAGCCCTCCCTGCCCGGGGGCGAGGTGGTTCACTTCCTCCCAGCGTCCCTGGCCGACGTCGCCGATCCACATCGAGCCGTCGGCGCGGTCGAAGGAGAACCGCCACGGGTTGCGCAGTCCGTACAGCCATATTTCCTCGCGGGCGCCGGGTGTGTCCACGAAGGGATTGTCCTCGGGCACGCAATAGGCGAGCGGGCCGCAGCTGCGGCTCACGTCGACGCGCAGAATCTTGCCCAGCAGGGTGTCCAGCCGCTGGCCCGCGCGCAGGGGGTCCGCGGAACCGCCGCCGTCCCCGATGCTCCAGTACAGGTGGCCGTCGGGACCGAACGCGAGCTGACCGCCGTTGTGGTTGCTGTGCTCGGCGTGCTCCTCGGAGAGCAGGACCTCGAGGCGGGACTCGTCGAGCCGGTAACGGGCGAGCGTGACCGCGCCGTCCGGCAGTGCCGTGTACGCCAGGTACAGATCCTGGCTGTCGGCGAAGTCGGACGGGACGGCGATTCCGAGTAGGCCGCGCTCGTTGCCGGATTCGTCCACGACAGAGGTGATGTCGATGAGGGGGGCCCGGCCCAGACCGGTATCGGGGTGGTAGACGCGCACGGTGCCGGACTTCTCGGCGATGAACATCCGCCCCGTGGAGTCATCGGGGGCGACGAGGGCGGTCGGTCGTCTCAACCCGGAGGCCACCTGCGTGGTGGTAGCACTGAGTGACGACAGAGGGACCTGCGGGGCGTCCCGCGCGGCCCCCGGCGTCCGGGTCGGCACGCTGTCCGACGTTGCAGGGGGTGTGGCCGCCAAGGACGGGGACGTGACGGGCGGCGAGGCGAGGGTAGTCAGGAAAAGGGCCGGCAGAAGGAGTCGGGCCCAGCGGCGTCGTGACATATCGGCTCCGGAGGTGATGCGTTGGCACAGTGAGGAACGTGCACGGCGGGGGACACCTGCTCTTGGTGGAGCGCTCAGGCGGCAGCGCCTCTCGGGGGCGGCGGGGCGCGACCCGACCGCAGTCCGCCTGCCGGCGAACTCCCCTCGCCCCGTACGGGCATGCTCGCGTACGGGCGCGTACGGGCGCGTACGGGCGCGTACGTCGCGGCGGATGCCACGGGCAGTGGCGTTCCGGCCGACGGGCAGACCGCCTGATGACATGGCGGCCTGCCCTGGGGCGGTACGTCCGGGAAGGGAAGCAGTCCGACGACCGGTCAGGTCAGCGGAAGTTGACGTCGCTGCAGAGGAAGTACGTCTGGTCCATGTGCGAGGCCTGCCAGATCGTGTAGACGACGTGGCGACCGCTGTAGTCGGACGTACTCACGGGGATCGAGTAGTTCTGGCTGGGCGCGTACCGGCCGGTGCGCGCCACCAGCTCGAGGTCGCTCCAGCGCATCACCTGGGTGGCGGGGTCGAAGCCCTGCCGGGTCACGTAGACCAGGAAGTAGTCCGCGCCGTGGCTGGCCTGGTCGTACAGCTTGACACTGAAGTTGGCGCCGATGTCCGTGGTCTTCCACGGGCCCACGCTGTCCATGGCGTTGTAGCGACCGCCCTCGGTCCGGCCGCCGCTGCACAGCTGCCCGTCCGGCACGACGCCCTGGAAGTTGCCGCCGGAGCCGTTGCGATACAGACCGTTCCAGTTCCACATGGCGTTCGGGTTGGCCTGCCACGCCTGCCAGCACATGGGGTCCTGCTGTGCCATGGCCGGGTTCTGGAAGTCGCTGCCCCAGCGCTGCCAGCAGCCGTAACTGCGCGATGACGGGTCTACGACCGACCCGTGGGCGGCGGCGGTATTGCTCCAGGTGAACAGGCTGAGCAGCACCGTGACCAGAGCGGTCAGGACGAGCGTCAGACGACGCCGCACGCCATGATCGTGCGCATGACAATCCATGATCTCCTTCTTTCGTGGGGGGAATGGTGGATCTTCTGGAGGGGGATGTGGTGGCGTGGGAGCGCTCCCGCGATTCCAGATTGCTCGTCACGAAACGAGGCGGCAACGTCTGTTCACGCCACTTTCACGCCGCGGATGGCGCGAAGTATCACGGTCGACGGGGCCTGCCTGCGGCGGGTACGACGGTCGCGGGGCCGCCTATGGAGCGATTTCCCGTGCTCTTTTGCGGCGCTGAGTGCGACCTCCACAACCACGGTGACCCCCGGCCCGACGTGCCCATGTACAACGGGCGGCGGGCGGGGACGCGGGAGGGGAAGTGGGCAGAAGCCGCGTGTCGCGGATGCGTGGCAGATGGCGGAAGTTGCGGGTTTCCCGGGGCCGAGGGCCGAGCGGGCGGTTGCGGGCGGGACGGCACCCAAACGGCTCGATCCTTCGCAGCCCGGCAGCCCGTGGGTGCCGCCCAGGACCACCGGCTGCGACGAAGCGGCGGCCGGTGTCGGGGGCCCCGCGCGTCCCGGCACCACTCGGCCGAGGGCGACGCCATTGCGGGCCGCTCCCAACTCCCTTTCGTGCAAGGGGAATTCAATCAAGAAGGAGCGCGACGCGGCTGAGCAGGCATTTTGAAAGCGCTTCGACATTATCCGTTCACCGGGGTTGTCAGGGACATGGGCCGACTCCTACAGTCCGGACCAAGTCAGTGATGTGGGAGCGCTCCCACTTCCCCCCGTTGTAGGAGCGTTCCCACATCCCGTTCGCGAGTCCGGTTGATCCTCCGAAAGAGGTCCCCGCATGCGACCGACATCGCATCACCCCCGCGGCGTCCGTGCCCTGTTGGGCGCACTGCTCACCACTCTCGTCACCACGGCCGCTCTGCGGCGTTCAACGAGGTCGGCGACCACAGCCGCTCCACCGTCACCTCCTACACGGACGCCCCGGCGGTCCCTGGCCACTCGGCACCACCCTGGCCTGGGGCGCCCCGCCCGCCTGACCCGCGCGGCACCCCGCCCCTCACCTCCCCTCCCGTCCGGCGACGCATCCGCACCCGGACGGGCGGGGGCTCCACCCCTTCCCGGCACGACCCCTACGAAGAAGGCACAGGAGACGCGATGGTCCGAAACGTGATCGGAAGAAGAAGCCGGCTGATTACCCTGGCGGCTGTGCTGGCGACCCTGCTGGGCGGCCTCGGCCTCACCCTGCTCGGACAGGACGAGGCGGAAGCTCACGGTGTGGCGATGATGCCCGGTTCGCGTACGTATCTCTGCTACGTGGACGGACGCACCGCCACCGGCGGGATGGACCCGACGAACCCGGCGTGCAAGGCCGCACTCGCCGAGAGCGGCGCCTCCGCGCTGTACAACTGGTTCGCGGTGCTCGACTCCAACGCCGGCGGACGCGGCGAGGGTTACGTGCCGGACGGCAAGCTCTGCAGTGCCGGCGACCGTTCCCCGTACAACTTCACCGGCTACAACGCCACCCGGGCCGACTGGCCGCGCACGCACCTCACGTCCGGGGCGACGATGAAGGTCCGGTACAGCAACTGGGCCGCGCACCCGGGTGACTTCCGGGTGTACCTGTCCAAGCCCGGTTACTCGCCCACCACCGCGCTGGGCTGGGGAGACCTCGAGCTGATCCAGACGGTCACCAATCCCGTGCAGTCCGGCGCTGTGGGCACCGACGGAGGCGCGTACACCTGGGACTTGAGGCTGCCCTCGGGCCGCTCGGGCGACGCGGTGCTGTTCATCCAGTGGGTGCGGTCGGACAGCCAGGAGAACTTCTTCTCCTGCTCCGACATCGTCTTCGACGGCGGCAACGGCGAGGTGACCGGCATCCGGGGCTCCGGCGGTACCCCGAACCCGACGCCCACTCCGACGCCCACCCCGACCCCGACGCCTCCCCCGACGGACCCTCCGCACACCGGGACGTGCATGGCCGTCTACAACGTGACGAACTCCTGGAACGGCGGTTTCCAGGGGAACGTGGAGGTCATGAACCATGGCACGACACCGCGCAACGGATGGACCGTGGCGTGGAAGCCGGGCAGCGGCACCAAGCTCAACCAGGTCTGGAACGGCACGCTGAGCACGCCGCCCGACGGCACGGTCTCGGTCAAGAACGTCGATCACAACCGGACCATCCCGGCCGACGGCAGTGTCACCTTCGGCTTCACCGCGACCTCGACCGGCAACAACTTCCCGGTCGGCACGATCGGTTGCACCGGCTGATCCGCGTTCTGCCGGCGGAACTGCACGGCGGGCCGCCCGCGGACCGATCGAAAGATCATTCCGCGGGCGGCCCCACGCCGATCCGCTCCCCGGCTCGGACGTGAACCCTCCGGCGACGTCCGTTCCGGCTTGGGCCTTCAACAGCCCGCTGTAACGGCGAGGTGGAAACCGGCCGCCAGGCCGCCTCGGGACTGTCCGAGGCCGTGGCCGCCCGACTCGAGAGCAAAGCCGCCGGGCGGCACCCTTTCAGATCCCGTAAACGCCGGTAGGCGTGGTAGGCGCGATCCCGCGGGTCGCACCTGTTGGGCACGTCCTGCCACGAGGCTCCGGTCCGGATCCGCCACCGTATGCCGTCCCTCACCTGCCGCCGTGTCCGCACCGGTGGGGGACCAGGCTCTCTGGGTGGGCCGACCACGTCGGGCGGCCCTGAGCACACGACGCCTTATCAGTCTCATGATCGCCGAGCTGTCCGTGCACGCTGGCCGGCCGAGGGCACTCCGGGGCCGGCCACCGATACCTCTGAGCCGGCCACAGGCACTCCCGGGCCGGCCACAGGCACTCGCGGCCGGCGGGGCTCTGGACCGGCCCGAGCCCCGCCGACCACGAGGCGGTCAGCTGGTGGGGAAGCTGTCCGGGGTGCTGACCCGGCTCTTTATGAACGCTCCCGACTCGGTCAGCACGCCACTGCTGCTGTAGTCGCTGCCACGGCAGGTTCCCGGCTTGAGCGCCGCGCTGCCCTCGTTCGCGTCGGAGAAGGTCCAGTTCGCGTAGCCGATGCCCAGCTGATCGAGCAGGTCCAGCCAGGCCGTGCTGCTCGCCCGGTCCATCGCGCCGCCGCCGGTGGCGCTCACCGTGCCGAACTCGGTGACGAAGAGCGGCAGCTTCGAGGCCGCCCGGCTCAGCGTGGCGCGGTAGTTGTCCTTGTGGCTGGCGGCATAGAAGTGGAACGCGTACATGATGTTGGTGGCGTTCACCGGGTTGGCGATGATCTCGCTCTCGCTGGAACCGTCGGAGACGCCGAGGGAGGACCAGCCCCGGGTGCCGACGATGATGACGGCATCGGGGTCGGCTGCCCGGATCACCGGGATGACCTGCTCGGCGTAGGTCTTGATGGCCGCCCAGCTCACTCCGTTTGGTTCGTTGGCGATCTCGTAGATGACGTTCTTCTTGTCGGCGTTGCGGGCTGCGACGGAGGCGAAGAAGGTCTTCGCGCGGCTGAGGTTGTAGTTCGGGTCACCCGGCGTCAGCGTGTGGAAATCGATCATGGCGTACATGCCCCGGGCCTCGGCCATGTCGACGAGACTGTTCACGCGGCTGGTGAATCTCGCCGGATCGGTTTCGTAACCGTTCTCCTGCACGTACATGGCAACGCGGAACAGGTCCGACTTCCAGTCCTTCGCCAGGGCGTCCAACGACGCGCCGTTGTAGCACTGGTCGAACCACTGGATGCCGTGCGTGCTCATGCCGCGCAGCTGGATCGGGCGGTCGTACTGGTTGCACAGTCGTACGCCGCAGACGCGGAGCTGACCGTTGACGGCGACGGGAGTGCCGGTGGCGGGCGGGTCGGTCGGGCCCGGCGGGTCGGTGGGGCCGGGGGGATCGGTGGGGTCGGGGCTGGGCTCGCCGGTCGCGCCCGTGCAGGTCACGCCGTTGAGGGCAAAAGCGCTGGGCTTCGGGTTGGCCCCGGTTGTCGAACCCACGAAGCCCATGTCGGCGGTCGCGCCGGTTGCCAGGGTGCGGTTCCAGTCGGCGCCGGTGACAGTGACCGCGGACCCGGTCTGCGACCAGGTGGCGCTCCATCCCTGGACGACCTTCTGGCCCGCGTCCGGCATCGTGAACTTCAGCGCCCATCCGCTGACGGGATCACCCAGGTTGGTGACCTTCACGTTGGCCTGGAAACCGCCTTGCCACTGATTGGTGACTGTGTAGTCGACTCGGCAGCCGACGGCGGCGCTCGCCGTGGGGCTGGCCAGTGCCACGAGCCCGAGGGCCGTCACGCAGGCCGCCAGTAAAGCTATGAGACGTCTCAAGGCGTTCCTCCTGATGTAGGCGGAATGGATCGCACAGGACCCAAGAGGTTGCGGAACGCGCACCCAACGGGCTGGAACACCCCGTCGAGACGGAACGGAGCCCGGGAGTGCATGGGGGCCAGTTCGGTGGGAGCGCTCCCAATAGGTGTACCGATCAGGACTGTAGGGACGCGGTGATGCGGCGGCAAGACCTGGGAAGCCACAACTCTCCCGTGGAACATCCGAGTTGAGCGTGACCCGGGGGCTGGGGCACGTGTAGGCCGGGCCCAGGACGACCTGGAGCGGGACGCCGAGCAGCGGGTGGCAGGTCCGGTGAGTACGGACGAAGGTGTCGTGCGGCACCTGACGCCTGGCCTCACCGCTCCACCGGTGCCATGCGGTGGACCAGTCACCACCGGACAGGAGGCCGAGGTGTGTTTGAGCCGCCGACCGGGCTGCCTCCGACACCGTGGCCCCGGCCGCGGAAGAACGACGGGGCTCCGGCGGGCGGGCCGGCGACGCGTCCGGGGGCCGGCGGCGGCCGTCGCCGGGCTGGGTCGTCGCGGCGCATGCGAGGGCCCGTGAGGGCCGGGTCGGCGGCGGCGTGCTTGATGACGCGGCTCTCGGCAGCGAAACCTGCCCGACGTCTTGACGGAATCCCGTAGGGCCATCACATTGGGAGCGCTCCCACGCTTGTCGCCCGAGCGCCGCCGAGTCACAGGCCCCGCACGTCCTTTGCCATCGCTCAGTTCCCAGGTGGCCGGCGGCTCCTCGTCACCGCACACCTCCCGGTCACCCGTGTCTCTCCCCGACCCGTAAGGACTTCAGCGTGCCGCGACACCGCTTCCCCGACCCCGGCGGACCCCGCCCCTCCCCGAAACCGCGCCGCGTGGGCCGGTCCCGACGCGTGGGCGCCCTCCTGGGCAGCACGACCCTCGCCTGGCTGCTGGCCGTCGCTCTCGCGGCGCCCGGCGTCGCGGACGAGTCCGCCGGTGCGGGTTCCGCAGCCGTCGAAGGCCCCGAACTCATCGTCAACGGGGACTTCTCGGCGGGCACCGCCCCCTGGTGGTCCACCGCCAACAGCCCCGTCACCGTCGTGGACGGCCGGCTGTGCGCCGATGTCCCCGCGGGTACCGAGAACGCCTGGGACGCCATCATCGGTCAGAACGGCCTCGTCCTCGATGCCGGAGAGGGGTACACCTTCAGCTATACGGCGACGTCCACCGTGCCGATCACGATCCGCACCAACGTGCAGATGCCGACCGAGCCGTGGACCACCGAACTGGGCGTCACCCAGCGGGTCGGCGGGACCGCCGTGCGCGTCACCGAGAACTTCACGGCCGGAGCCGACCACGACGCCGCGCAGCTCGCCTTCCAGATCGGCGGCAGTGCGCAGGCACTCACCTTCTGTCTTGACGACGTCTCCCTGACCGGGGGGAGCACACCCCCGCCCTACCAGCCGGACACGGGTTCCCCCGTCCGCGTCAACCAGGTCGGCTACCTCACCGACGGTCCCAAGGGCGGCACCTTCGTCACCGAGGAGACCACCCCGCAACCCTGGACGCTCAACGCGGCCGACGGGACGCGCCGAGCCGGCGGCACCACCGTCCCGGTGGGCACGGACGCCGCCTCGCGCCAGAACACCCACGTCTTCGACTTCAGCGCCGTGACCGCCCCGGGAGAGGACTACACCGTCACCGTCGCGGGCGAGAAGAGCGAGCCGTTCGCCATCGGCGACGACCTCTATGCGTCCCTGCGCACCGACGCGCTCGCGTACTTCTACCACAACCGTAGCGGCATCGAGATCGACGCCGACATCGTCGGGGAGAAGTACGCCCGCCCCGCCGGGCACGTGAACGTGAGCCCCAACCAGGGCGACAACGACGTACCGTGCCAGCCCGGGGTCTGCGACTACCGTCTCGATGCCGCGGGCGGCTGGTACGACGCCGGCGACCACGGCAAGTACGTGGTCAACGGAGGTATATCCGTGGCCCAGTTGATGGCGGCCTTCGAGCGCACCCTGTACGAGGAGACCGCCGAAGCCGGCCCCCTCGGCGACGGCCGGCTCCGGCTGCCCGAACACGGCAACGACACTCCCGACATCCTGGACGAGGCCCGCTGGGAGATGGAGTTCCTGATGCGGATGCAGGTGCCCGCCGGCGAGCCGCTGGCCGGCATGGCCCACCACAAGCTGCACGACAAGGCGTGGACCGGACTGCCCACCCGGCCCGATCGTGACCCGCAGCCCAGGGAACTGCACCCGCCGACCACCGCGGCCACCCTCAACCTGGCGGCCACCGCCGCCCAGTGCGCCCGCCTCTTCCAGGTCTACGACGCGGACTTCGCCGACGAGTGTCGCAGGACCGCGCGAACCGCGTGGAAGGCCGCCAAGGCCCACCCGGAAGTCCTCGCGGACCCCGACGACGGCACGGGCGGCGGAACCTACGCCGACAACGACGTACGGGACGAGTTCTACTGGGCCGCAGCGGAACTCTTCCTCACCACCGGTGAGGACGGCTTCCGCCAGGCGGTCCTCGACTCCCCCCTGCACGGCGACACCGACGCGGTGTTCCCGCGCGGCGGCATGTCCTGGGGATCGGTCGCGGGCCTGGGCGCGCTCAACCTGGCGACCGTGCCGAACAAGCTCTCCGCCGGCCAGCTCGCCGCGGTACGCAACATGGTGACGGAGGCCGCCGACGGATACGCGGCCGACTCGGCCGACGCCGCCTACGGCCTTCCCTACGCACCGGACGGCGGCCACTACGTGTGGGGCTCGAACAGTCAGGTCGCCAACAACATGGTCGTCCTCGGTTCGGCGCACGACCTCACCGGAAGGACCGTCTACCGCGACGCGGTACTCCGCGGCCTCGACTACCTGCTGGGCCGCAACCCCCTGAACCAGTCCTACATCACCGGATACGGCGAGCGGGACGCACGCAACCAGCACCACCGGTTCTGGGCCAACCAGCTCGACCCCTCCCTGCCGAACCCGCCGCCCGGCTCCCTGGCCGGCGGTCCGAACGACGCCATCCAGGACCCGGTCGCGCAGGCCAAGCTGAAGGGCTGCGCGCCGTCGATGTGCTACATCGACGACATCGAGTCCTGGGCCACCAACGAGATCACCATCAACTGGAACGCCCCGCTCGCCTGGGTGGCCTCCTACGTCGACGACCTCGGAAGCGGCCGGACGGAGAAGGCGCGGTGCGAGGTCACCTACACCTCCCAGCGCTGGGGCGGCGGTTTCACCACCCAGGTCGTGGTGAAGAACACCGGCGACCAGGCCATCCGACCCTGGTCGTTGCGGTGGACCTTCGCCGACCGGCAGCGCGTGTCCGACCCCTGGGGGGCGACGGTTGAGCAGAACGGGCCGGGGATCTCCGCTGAGGCGCTGAGCTGGAACGCGACTCTGCCGGCCGGAGGGACTGCCCGCTTCGGCTTCAACGGACGATCCACCGGACTCGTGCACGACCCCCGGGTCTTCCGGCTGAACGACAAGTCCTGCGCGGTGACGCCACCGCGTTGAGCGCCCACTCCTGACACCCACCGGAACCGGGGCCGACCCCGTCCACCGCCGACGCGGCTCGGGGCCGGCCCCCACCGGACGCGGACCGCGACGAACGGTTCGCGACGCACGGAACGCACATCAAGACACGCTGAGAACTGGCCCTGGGCCGACCCCGTCGCCGCCCTGGTCATCGCCGGCATCGCAGTGAAGGAAGGCCGCGACGCCTGGCAGGGCAACGGCTGCTGCGCGACACCCGTCGCCGCGGCGGTCCCCTCCGGTGAGACCGAGCCAGTCGCGTGCGGCTGCCGCCCCGGCTGCGCTGCCGCGGCGGAAACGACACCTGCACACGCAGAGGGCCCCGGCCATGACGTGGCCGGGGCCCTCTGCCCGCGACGTGTACCCGGAACCGATGCGGTCCCAGAGCAGTCGCCACGATCAGTGGCAGACCCAACGGTGCGCTGTATGTTCGGGGAACCGGACAGGGGTGCGGGGCGGGCGACGGGCGACCGACGGCGTGTTTTACGGTTTCCGGTGGGTGCCCGGATGCTTTCCGGGCGTACAGCTACGGAGGTGGGGGCGGTGGCGGGGGAAAGCGCTCAGCGCAGGGGAGTCGTGCAGGGTCCGGACGGGCCGGCCAAGGTGACGATCACCGAGATCGCGCGGGAGGCCGGGGTGTCCGTGCCGACCGTCTCGCGGGTCGTCAACGGACGCTCCGACGTCTCGCCCGCCACCCGGGCCCGGGTCAAGGACCTGCTGGACCGGTACGGCTACCAGCGCCGGCCCGGCGCGCTCAGAGCTCCGGCTGCCCTGCTGGACCTGGTCTTCAACGACCTGGACAGCCCCTGGGCCGTGGAGATCATCCGTGGTGTGGAGGAGGTCGCTCACGAGTCCGACGTGGGAACCGTGGTCTCCGCGATCCACGGCCGGGCAGGGGCGGCGCGGCAGTGGATGACCAACCTGCGGTCCCGGGCATCGGACGGCGTGATCCTGGTGACCTCGGCTCTCGCACCGGGTCTCCATGACGAATTGCGGCTCCTGGGCGTGCCGTTGGTGGTGATCGATCCGGCCGGAGCACCCGCCACCGAAGCACCGACCGTGGGCGCCACCAACTGGGCGGGCGGGATGGCAGCGACCGAGCACCTGCTCGGCCTCGGGCACCTGCGGATCGGTTTCGTCGAGGGGCCCTCCCGTCTGCTGTGCTCGCGGGCCAGGCTCGACGGCTACCGGGCGGCCCTGGACGTCGCGGGCGTCCCGGTCGAGCGCGAGCTGATCGTGCCCGGAGACTTCTACCACGAATCCGGTTTCACCGGCTGCAACCGGCTGCTGGATCTCGCACAGCCGCCCACCGCGATCTTCGCGTCCAGCGACCAGATGGCGCTCGGCGCGATCGAGGCGCTGCGCCGTCGGGGCCTGCGTGTACCGGAGGACATGAGTGTCGTCGGCTTCGACGACCTGCCCGAGGTGCGCTGGTCGGCGCCGCCGCTCACGACGGTGCGCCAACCGTTGTCCGACATGGGGAAGTTGGCGGCGCGGGTGGTTCTCGACCTCGCCCGGTCGGTGGAGCCCGCGGCCCTGCGGATCGAGCTGGCGACGGAGCTGGTGGTCCGGGCCAGTACGGGTGCGCCGCGCGAGGTGTGACGGGGTGCCCTGAGGGGGTGTCAACGGCCTTTTCTGTCAGGGCCGTTGACACCCCCTTGGCGTTTCCGTAACTTCCGTTGCCATCTCCCGATAATTTTCGGTTGGCTTCCGGAAGGTGTGCCATGTCAGCGTTCGACCGCTCAGCCGTGCCCGTGTCCACCGTCACCCCGGCCCTCCCTCGCCGCCGATTCCTGGGGGCCGCGTCGGCGTTCGGTCTGGGGGCGGTCGGCCTGTCCGCCTGCTCGGACTCCGGTGCGAGCACTACCGACAGCGAGGGCCGCACCGTCGTGGAACTCTGGAACATCCAGACCACGGAGCCGTCGAAGACCGTCTGGCCGGAGCGGGTCAAGGCGTTCGAGGCCGAGAATCCAGAGGTCCGCGTCAAGCTCGTCACGCTGGAGAACGACGCGTACAAGGCGAAGATGACCGCCCTGACGAGTTCCGGAAAGCTTCCGGACATCTACCACACCTGGGGTGGCGGTGTACTCCGGCAGCAGATCGACGCCGGCCTCGTCGAGGACCTCACCGACACCGTGAAGCCGATGGCCGACACCTTCATCGGAGCGGCCGTGAAGCCCTACGAGTTCGACGGCGCGGCATACGCGATGCCCATCGACATCGGCGCTGTCGGGTTCTGGTACAACAAGGCGCTCTTCGCCGACGCGGGCATCGAGGCACCACCCACCACCTGGGCCGGTTGCCTCGACGCGGTCAAGAAGCTGAAGGCCGCCGGGATCACCCCCATTGCCCTCGCCGGCAAGGAGAAGTGGCCCGGCATGTACTACTGGGCCTACCTGGCGATGCGCATCGCCGGTGTCGACGGCATGCAGAAGGCCGCCGACGCCAAGGACTTAACCGGTGCCGACTTCGTCAAGGCCGGCGAACACCTCGCGGAGCTCGTCGCCCTCCAGCCCTTCCAGAAGGGCTTCCTCGGCGCCGCCTACTCCACGCCGGGAGGAGAGGCCGCACTCATGGGCAACGGCAAAGCCGCGCTGGAACTGATGGGACAATGGGCGCCCATTGTGCAGGCCGACTCCGGCAGGGGCATCGGCAAGGACCTCGGCTTCTTCCCCTTCCCCACCGTCGAGGGCGGCAAGGGCGCGGCGACCGACGTGTTCGGGGGCGGCGGCGGGTACGCCGTGCGCAAAGGCGCACCGAAGGCGGCTGCCGACTTCCTGAAGTTCTTCATGAGCCCCGAGTCCGACACGATCCTCGTGTCGAAGGGCGGGATGATGCCGGTCGTCAAGGAAGCCGTCTCGGCCCTGAGCGACCCCAACCTCAAGCTCGTCTCCGACACCCTCGACAAGGCCACCGGCTTCCAGCTCTACCTCGACCAGGCGTATCCGCCGGCCGTCGGGCAGGAGATCAACGACTCGGTCGCCGGACTCGTCGCCGGGGCCAAGTCGCCCCAACAGGTGACGCGTTCCATCACTCAGGTCGCCAAGAGCCAGTAGATGAAGACGACTCCGACCCGGATCAGCGACGAGTCCCCGGTCAGCGGCCCCGCCGGGGGACCCGTCGAAGGACCGCCCCGCACCTTCGAGAACCGCCGCCCCTTGGCACAGCGGGTGCGCGACTGGTGCACCGCGTTCGCCTTCACGGTGCCCGCGCTCGTCCTGTTCGGCCTCTTCGTGCTCATGCCGATCCTCTACGCCCTGTACGTCAGCTTTTTCAACTGGGGCGGATTCGGGGCCCCTTCGGACTTCACCGGCGCCGACAACTATGTCCGCCTTCTCGGCGACCCGGTCTTCCTCGGCGACCTGTGGCGGGGTCTGCTGCTCGTCCTGATGTCCGTCGGTGTCCAGCTGCCGTTCGCGCTCGCCATGGCCGTCCTGCTCAACCAGAAGCTGCGCGGCCGGGCCTTCTACCGGATGCTTTTCTTCGCCCCGTACGTCCTGTCCGAAGTCATCACCGGGGTGCTGTTCTCGATGATTTTCTCGCCGGACGACGGGCTCGCCGACAAGGTGCTCGGCGCGATCGGCCTCGACCACGTGGGCGGCCTCTGGTTCGCCGACCAGGACTGGGTCCTGCCCACCCTGTTCCTCGTCATGATGTGGAAGTACTTCGGCTTCCACATGATGCTCTATCTGGCCGGCCTGCAGAGCGTCCCCGACGAGCTCCACGAGGCGGCCCGCATCGACGGCGCGGGACCCTGGCAGCGCTTTCGCCACATCACGCTGCCGCTGCTCGGGCCGACGATCCGCATCAGCGTCTTCCTCTCCGTGATCGGCGCCATTCAGCTCTTCGACCTGGTGTGGGTGGTGACCCAGGGCGGCCCCGACCACCACTCCGAGACGATGGCCGTCACGCTCTTCCAGTTCGGCTTCAGGCGTTACCAGATCGGTTACGCCAGCGCGATCAGCATCGCCATGTTCCTCATCAGCCTCGTCTTCGCCCTGCTCTACCAGCGCTACGTGCTGCGCCGCGACACCGAAGGAGCCATCACCACCATGCGAGGCGCCCGATGAGCGGCCTGACCTTCACCGCACGCCGCCGGCTGCGCTCGGCGCCGCTGTACGTCATCGTGTGGGCGATCGGCGTCGTCATGGTCACCCCGCTGCTGTACGCGGTGGTGTCCGGATTCAAGACCACCGATCAGCTCTCGGACAACGCCTTCGGCCCGCCCTCCCCATGGGTCGTGTCCAACTACACGGACATCCTGGCCTCCGGCTCGTTCTGGCGCATGCTCGCCTCCTCGACCCTGATCGCCATCGGCACCACCCTCCTCACCGTCGGCGCCGCCGCGCTCGCCGCGTTCGCTCTTGCCCGATTCGCCTTCCGCGGACGTGAGTTGCTCTTCACTCTGTTCACGGCGGGGCTGATGTTCCCGTTCGCGGTAGCGATCCTTCCCCTGTTCATCCTGCTGCGCACCTTCGGACTGCTCGACAACCCGTGGGGGGTGATCCTGCCGCAGGCCGCGTTCGGCCTGCCCATGACCCTCGTCGTCCTGCGCGGCTTCTTCCGGGAGATTCCCGCAGAGGTGGAGGAGGCGGCCACCCTCGACGGCTGTTCCCCGTTCGGCTTCTTCTGGCGAATCCTGCTTCCCATGGCCCGGCCCGCGCTCGGCACCGTCTGCGTCCTCGCCGTCGTCGGCAGCTGGAACAACTTCCTGCTCCCGCTGCTCGTCTTCAGCGAACCCGGCTGGTGGACCATCCCCGTCGGAGTCCAGCAGTTCCAGGGCCAGTACGCCGCCGACATCGCCCGGGTCTTCGCCTACCTCGTCCTCGCCATGATCCCGGCACTCGGCTTCTACGCGGTCGCCGAACGGCAGCTGATCGGCGGCATCACGATGGGTGCGACCAAGGGCTGAGCCCCGGCAGCCGCCCCCACTCAGATATCCCCTTCACGCCGAGAACCTGAGGAGTTCCATGGTCAAGCCCTGGCAGGACACCACCCTGCCCGCCGCCGTCCGGGCGGCGGACCTGCTCGCCCGGATGACCACGGAGGAGAAGACCGCCCAGATCACCAGCGTATGGATCGGTGCGGACACCGAAGGCGCCGACGTCGCTCCCGGTCAGCACACGTACGCGGCCCGCAGCGCCGCGCTCGACGCGCTCCTGCCGTACGGAGTCGGCCACCTCACACGCCCCTTCGGCACGGTCCCGGTCGAACCCTCCGAAGGCGCTGCCCGCCTCGCCGAACTGCAACGCGCAATCCGTACGGGCAACCGGTTCTCCCTGCCCGCCATCGCCCACGAGGAATGCCTGACCGGGTTCACCGCCTGGCAGGCCACCGTCTTCCCGACACCGCTCGCCTGGGGTGCCACCTTCGACCCCGCACTGGTGACGGAGATGGCACGGGCCATCGGTACGTCGATGCGAGCGGTGGGCATCCACCAGGGGCTGGCCCCGGTCCTGGACGTCGTACGCGACGCACGCTGGGGCCGCACCGAGGAAGCCATCGGCGAGGACCCGTACCTGGTGGGCACCATCGGCACCGCATACGTGCGCGGACTCGAGGCCGCCGGGGTCGTCGCCACCCTCAAGCACTTCGCCGGGTACTCCGCCTCCCGCGCCGCCCGCAACCACGCGCCCGCCCCGCTCGGCCCGCGCGAACTCGCCGACGTGATCCTGCCGCCGTTCGAGATGGCGGTACGGGACGGAGGCGCCCGGTCCGTGATGCCCGCCTACAACGACATCGACGGTCTGCCCGCCCATGCCCACCCCGGACTGCTGAGCCGACTCCTGCGTGAGGAGTGGGGATTCACCGGCACCGTGGTCTCGGACTACTACGGCGTCTCACTGCTGGAGGAAGCGCACCGGATCGCCGACGGGGAGAGGGCCGCCGCACGGCTCGCCCTCGCGGCCGGCGTCGACGTCGAACTCCCCGCAGCCCGCTGCTTCGACCCCGCCGACCCGCTCCCCGCGGACCTGCTGGAGCGATCCGTGCTGCGGGTCCTCACCCAGAAGTGCGAACTGGGTCTGCTAGACCCGCAGCAGGAGCCCGCCGTCGGTGCCGGGCCCGTCGACCTCAATCCCCCGCACATGCGGGAACTGGCGCGGGCGGTCGCCGAGGAGTCCGTCGTCCTGCTCGCGAACGACTACGAGGGCGTGCCGTTGCGCGGCGATGCGCGCATCGCGCTCCTCGGCCCGCTCGCCCATGAGCAGGCCGCCATGCTCGGCTGCTACACCTTCCCCCGGCACGTCGGCGTTCACCACCCCGGCCTGCCGACCGGAATCGAGGTACCGACGCTTGCCGAGGCACTGCGCACCGAGCTGCCGGGCGCCGTGTTCGTCGACGATCCGGCCGGCGCCGATGTCTGCCTGGCCGTGGTCGGGGACCGGTCCGGCCTGTTCGGACGCGGCTCGTCGGGCGAGGGCTGCGACGCCGAGGACCTCGCACTGCCCTACGGCCAGGGCGACCTGTTGGACGCCGTGCTGGACTCCGGGACACCGACCGTCATCGTCGTACTCAGCGGGCGGCCCTACGCACTCGGCCGTTGGGCCGACCGGGCCGCGGCGGTCGTCCAGGCCTTCTTCCCCGGGCAGGAAGGCGGCGGTGCCGTCGCGGGCGTGCTGTCCGGACGCGTCGCTCCGTCCGGCCGCCTGCCCGTGGCCGTGCCCCGCAACCCCGGCGGCCAGCCCGCCCCGTACCTCGCCCCGCCACTCGGCCGGCACGGCTTCCCCAGCACCGTGGACCCGACACCGCTGTACCCGTTCGGGCACGGCCTGTCCACCACCACCTTCGTCTGGGAAGCCCCGCACTGCGAGGCCCCCGAACTTCCCACCGACGGGGAGACGACCGTGCGCCTGACCGTCCGCAACACCGGCGAACGGCCCGGCACCGAGGTCGTCCAGCTCTACCTGCACGACCCCGTCGGCACCGTCACCCGGCCCGAGGTCCGGCTCGTGGGCTACGCCCGCGTTCCGCTCGGCCCGGGCGCATCGGCCGAAGTCCGTGCCACCTTCCCGGCGGACCTCGCCGGGTACACCGGCGCCGACGGCCGTCGTGCCGTCGAGCCCGGCGCCCTCGAACTGCGCATCTCCGCGTCCAGTGAGCACGTGCACCACACCGTCCCGCTCACCCTGACAGGCCCGGTGCGGGAGGTCGGGCACACTCGCCGGATGCGGTGCGAGATGCGGGTCAAGTAGGGCCCGTCCCGCGGGGTCAGCCACCGGTCGCCGTGCCTGCGCCGAGGAGGAAGCCGCGACAGAGCGGGTTGCCGCCCTGGTTCCCTCTGTCGGCGGACCGCGCATCCCCGCCGCCGGCCGGTGTGCTGACCGGCGTCGACGGTGGAGGCGTCCCGCGCCTCCACCGCCTTCCCGCTGGTGCCGATTCCCGGGGGCACGCCAGGGCTTGCCGTCCACCGCTGCCGCCGTGGCGGGGCAGTGTTCACCGTTCCCTGGACCCGTCCCTTCGTTTGCAGCAGGCGTGGCAGATCGTTTGCAGCAGCCGTGCCAGAGCCTCAGGCGCGGGTCCAGCGCTGGTTGCTGCCGTTGGAGCAGGAGTAGAGCTGGATCGTGGTGCCGTTGGCGGTGCCGCCCGCGGTGGCGTCGAGGCAGAGGCCGGACCGGACGTCGACGACGGATCCGTCGGAGTTGAGGCGCCATTTCTGGTTGTCGCCACCCCAGCAGCTGTAGATCTGGACCTTGCTGCCGTTGCTGGTGCCCGCGGCGTCCAGGCACTTGTTGCCGTAGACCCGGAGCTCGCCGGCGGCGGTGTGGGTCCACTGCTGGTTGGTGCGGTTGTTGCAGTCCCACAGCTGGAGTTGCGTGCCGTCGGTGGTGCCGGCACCGGGCACGTCCAGGCAGCGGCCGGAGGCAACGCCCTCGATCTGTCCGGAGTTGCCGGGGGGCGTGGGGGAGGCGGCGTTGAGCGCGTCGAGGACGGCGCCGTAGGCCGGTTTCCTGCTGCCGTTTCCGTTGAACAGCAGCGGCGAGTGCTCCGGCCGCCAGGAGTCGGTGTCGCGCACGCCCCAGACGGTGATGCCGAGGCAGCGCGGGACGGCCAGGCAGTCGTTGGTCACCTGCGCGTAGGTCGCGGCCGAGGCACCCTGGATGTCGAGTTCGGTGATGGCCACGTCGACGCCGAGTGCCGCGAAGTTTTGCAGGGTGGTGCGGAAGTTGCTGTGGTACGGGCTGTCGTTGTTGAAGTGCGACTGGAAGCCGACACAGTCGATCGGCACTCCGCGCTGCGTGAAGTCCTTGACCATGGCGTACACGGCCTGGGTCTTGGCCCAGGTCCAGTTCTCGACGTTGTAGTCGTTGTAGCAGAGCTTGGCGGCCGGGTCGGCCGCTCGCGCGGCGCGGAAGGCGGCCTCGATCCAGTCGTTGCCGGTGCGCTGCAGGTTGGAATCGCGCCGGGCTCCCGAACTGCCGTCCTCGAAGGCCTCATTCACGACGTCCCACTGGCTGATCTTGCCCTTGTAGTGCGTCATCACGCCGTTGATGTGGCCGACCATCGCCTGCCGCAGGTTGCTGCCGCTGAGGCTCTGCATCCAGCCGGGCTGCTGCGAGTGCCAGGCGAGGGTGTGTCCGCGTACCTGCTTGCCGTTCTGCACCGCCCAGTTGTAGACGCGGTCACCTGCGGTGAAGTCGAACCGGCCCGGTTGGGGTTCGGTGGCATCGATCTTCATCTCGTTCTCGGCCGTCACCGAATTGAACTCGCGGCCCGCGATCGCCGTGTAGGCCGAGTCGTTGAGCCTGCCCGAGGCGATGGCGGTACCGAAGTAGCGGCCGCTCTGCGCCGCGGCGGCGCCCAGCGTGCTCTCGGTCGCACTCTCGGCGGCCTGGGCGGAGGGGGTGGTGGCCGGTGCAGCGAACGCACCCAGGACGCCGACGATCAGCGCGGTCACCAGACTGCCGGACCTGCGGCGCAGGGCGCGTGGGGGAAGGGCATGCGATGACATGACTGTGCCTCCAGAATTGCACGGCGGAAGGAATGGGAAGCGGCTGCCCGGTGCCGTACGAGGCCTTTGGAGCCCCGTACGCGCGACCAGCCGCGGATCAGGTACAGGCGTTCCCGTTGAGCGTGCGGGTCGAAGGGGCGGGGCATGAGCGGCTCATGTGTCCGTGCGGTGCAGCGGGTTGCGTTGCCGCGGGTGGGGGCCGACGTCCGGAAGCGACGGCCGACGGGGGTCGCCTCGGGCGCTGGGGTCCCGGTCCCGGGGACGGGTAGAAGGCGACACGGATTGACGATCGGGCTGTGCGGTTGTCTGCACGGAACGTCTGAACGCGGCCGTCGTCCTGGGACACGGGACAGCCCGGGACGGTGCACCGTGGGCGCTTGGGCCGACCGGAGGCAGGAAGCACCCTCATTCGACATGTCGAACAATGATCGGTGTGCCGGTGATGCCAGTCGGACAGTAATGACGTGCGGTCGGCCCGTCAACAGGTCCGGGCGCTAGGGAAGTTGACGTGGTGGTGGCCAAGTGGACGCTGCGTGCTGTGCCTCGCCCCTCGCACAGGCGCCCTCGGTTCGCTACTCGTTCCGAAAGTTTCCGAAGTGCTTCCGGATGTCCCGACCTGCTGTTCATCCCGGAGGGAGAGCCGGGGGAGAGGCGCTTCCCAAGGTTCAATCGGCGCGAGGTCTTGACCGGAAGGCTCGGCCTTCCTAGCTTGTGGCGTCACAAGCGTTCGAGATATTTCCGAAAAATTTTCGGTAGGTAACCGGAAATTCCAACCCCGTCCCCTCCCCTTCGGAAAGTCCGTTCCCGGCCCGTCGGGGTCGCCGCACCCCCACCCACTCGCACCCCGCCCGCTCGCCCCGCCCCGGGCACCTCTTCCCGCGCACCTCGTCCCCGACGGGAGCTCTCCATGATGTGGTTTCGTCATCCGCCCCTGGTCAACCTGAGACGCTTACTCGCCATCCTCGCGCCCGTGCTGCTCGCGGCCACCTTCCTCTCCGCCCAGCCCGCAGCCGCGGCGACCGTCGACACCAACGCCTGGTACGTACTGGTCAACCGCAACAGCGGGAAGGCCCTGGACGTCCACAATCTGGCCACCAACGACGGCGCGCGCCTCACCCAGTGGACCAGGAACGACCAGAACCAGCAGCAGTGGCAGTTCGTCGATTCGGGCGGCGGCAGCTACCGCATCACATCCCGCCACTCCGGCAAGGTGCTGGACGTGCAGGGCCGGTCCACCGCCAACGGCGGCCCCATCGTTCAGTGGGCCGACCTGAACGCCACCCACCAGCAGTGGCAGCTGGCGGACAGCCCGGGCGGCTACGTACGGCTGGTCTCGCGCCACAGCAACAAGGCCCTCGAAGTACAAGGCGCCTCCACCCTCGACAACGCGAACATCGTCCAGTACGACGACTGGGGCGGCACCAACCAGCAGTGGCAGCTCGTCAAGGTCGGCACCAGCAACGCCGGGACGTGCGTTCTTCCGTCGACATACCGCTGGACGTCAACGGGCGCGCTGGCGCAGCCCAAGCCCGGGTGGGCCTCGCTCAAGGACTTCACCGTGGTCCCGTACAACGGCAAGCATCTCGTCTATGCGACGACGCACGGCGCGGGCCCGGGAACGGGCTGGGAATCGATGAACTTCGGCCTCTTCTCCCACTGGCCGGAGATGGGTTCAGTCAGCCAGAACGCGATGGCGCACTCCGTTGTCGCGCCCACACTCTTCTACTTCGCGCCGAAGAACATCTGGGTGCTCGCCTATCAGTGGGGAGGTGGAGGCGCCTTCTCCTACCGGACGTCGAGCGACCCGTCCAATCCCGACGGCTGGTCATCACAGCAGGTGCTTTTCACCGGAAGCATCACCGGCTCCGGGACCGGCCCCATCGATCAGACGCTCATCGCGGACGGCACGAACATGTACCTGTTCTTCGCCGGTGACAACGGCAAGATCTACCGGGCCAGCATGCCGATCGGGAACTTTCCGGGCAGTTTCGGCTCGGCCTACACAACGATGATGAGCGATACGACGAACAACCTGTTCGAAGCGCCGCAGGTCTACAAGCTCCAGGGCCAGGACCGCTACCTCATGATCGTCGAGGCGATCGGTACGCAGGGCCGCTACTTCCGCTCGTTCACGGCCACCAGTCTGAACGGCTCATGGACACCCCAGGCCGCGACCGAGGGCAACCCCTTCGCCGGCAGAGCCAACAGTGGAGCCACCTGGACCGACGACATCAGCCATGGCGAACTGATCCGCGTCAGCGCGGATCAGACGTTCACCGTCGATCCGTGCAACCTGCAATTCCTGTACCAGGGACGCGATCCCAGGATCGGCGGCGACTACGGCCAATGGCCCTACCGTCCGGGTCTGCTGACACTGCGCCGCTGACGGCGTGACGCGGGCCCGGTGGGGAGTCGGCGTGGCAGGCTCGGCGAAAGGCCGGGACGGCCCCGATCGTGCGACGACGTCAGAAGTCACACCGCGACGGAGCGCAGGGCCGAGGGGCGTCCACCAGCCCGGGGGCATCCTTGTTACGAGCACAAGGAACGCAACGCCCTGTGTTCCCCGGCGTGTACGGCGGCCTTGTCACGGTAGGCCGCGGGCCCGCGATGCACATGAGCCCACCGTCCGAGAACACGGCGACGACGTACGACCGCAGGATGAGTCCCCCTACCTCCCGCGGTCGCAGAGCGGCCGTTGCCCCGGCGTGTTCGTTTACGACTGAGGTAGCACACGATGGCGACCTGGGACCGATGTGGCAGCGCGCCTCCCACGCCGAGGATGGCCGGGTGACCGAGATCATCGCGGGACTGTACATGTCCCCCCTGGAAATCCTTACCTCGCTGGGTGCCGCCGCGCTGGTCGTGGCGCGCTGGCTTCCTCCCGCTGCCCGCCCGCGCGTCACGATCGCGGCGGGGGCGGTTCTCGTGCTGTCCGCGATCGTGCTGGGTGTGGTGGGGATCCGCTGGCAGATGCTGCCGGTACTGGCGGGCGCCGCCTTCGCATTGCCCTTCGCCGTCTCGCCTCTGCTGCGACGGCGTACCGGTCGGCCTGCGTGGCGGGCCCGTTGGTGGCTGGCGTTGCCGGGATCACTGGCTTGCGCCGGCCTGATCGCCTCGGGCCCGTCGGCCGTTTGGGCCTTCCCTGTCCCCGTCTTCCCCGAACCCTCGGGCCACTTCGCGGTCGGTACCCACGTGGTGCAGTGGACCGACCCGAACCGCCCTGAGACCGCCACCGCCGACCCGCACGACCGGCGCACAGTCGTAGCCCAGCTCTGGTACCCCGCGCAGCAGAGCCCCGCAGGCGTGCAGCGGGCCCAGTACGCCGGACGCACGAAGCAGGAGGCGCGCACCGTCTCCGACGCCCTCGCACGCTATGCCGGCCTGCCCGGGTTCCTGGTCGACGGTGTCCCGCGTGCCCGCACCCATGCGGTCTTCAACGCTCCGGTGGCCGACACGGGCGGACGGTTCCCGGTCGTGCTGTTCTCTCCCGGGCTGGGCGGAGTGCGTACCCAGAACACCGCCTGGGCGGAGGAACTGGCCAGCAACGGCTACGTGGTCGCCGCCCTTGACCACCCGTACGACTCCGCCGCCGTTGTCCTCGCCGACGGCCGAACCGTCAACACCAAAATCGCCGCCACCGGCGACGACGAGGAAGACAACAAACGGGCCGCCGCAACAACGGGTATCCGGGCCGCGGACCTCAGCTACGCCCTCACGCAACTGGGCCGCCTGGACCGAGGCGAGACAGCGGGCCCGCTGACCGGACGTCTGGACACCGACCGGGCTGCGGTGACCGGCCACTCCCTGGGGGGCGGCGCCGCCCTGCAAGCAGCCCGCCAGGACCGCCGGTTCGACGCCGTCATCAATCTGGACGGCTACCCCCGCGACCCCCAGCTGCGCCCCTACCGCCAGCCGGTGCTCGCGCTCACCCAGGCCATCACCCCGGACACCGACCCGCGCTACATCCCCCGCCTCACCCAGGTCCTCGAGCTCAGCACCGCGACGAGCTACCGGCTCACCATCCCCGGCACCGCACACCTCACCTTCATGGACGCCCCCCTGTACCTGCCGCCCGTGCCCTCGATGGTCGGGTCCCTGGGCCGCACCGAGAGCCCGCACCGTGTCGCCGCAACCACTCTCGCCTTCCTGAACACCACCCTGCGGCACAAACCCGGCGATCTGAGCACCGTCCTGTCGGATTACGGCGACCTCAGCACCTACCGCCCGGGCAACAGCCACTGATCTGCCGTGCCGTGCCGTGCCGCGGCAGCCGCGGTACGGCTGATCCTCTTCCCCGCCGCAGTGGCGTCCGCGGTTTGCCCCTGCCGCAAACCAGCGCGTCAGGCCTATGTGTCGACGGTTGATGAATCATGTTCGGCTGCGCGGCGAGCGGATGCCGGAGCGGCCCGGTTGGGGCCCCGTACCCTGACGTGCTCACTGCACTGCCGGTGCCGGGTCAAGCTCTGTATGGAGGTGGTCGCCAGAGAAGCCAGGTGCGGTGGCGGGGGAGAGTACCGCGCCTCAAGCACTTGTCTTACGAGGGGCCTTCTTCGCTGGAGCCGTCTTGGAGGTCTCCTTCGCGGTGGGCTTCTTCGCCTGGGCGGCTTTCTTTCGGGCGTGGTCGGTGGGTCGTGGACGCTCGCGTCTTCGCCGTTTTCCGTCGGTCCTCCGAGTCCTGAGCCGCCCGCACGTGGGCCGCAGGCCCGCCTCACCGCGGTACTCCAGCTTCAGCCGCAGAAAAACTGGATCCAAAACACCACCACGTGACCGACTTCGGGTCCGCACGGTGACAACCACCGATGGCAGCCGTTTCGGCTGCGTGACGTCGCGCTGCGCGAGTGTTGATCGGGGCGGAGCGCAGTACCAAGAGGAGGGCCGGGTGCGCGAGGGCCGAACGGCGTGGCGTGCATTCGGCCAAAAGCCGTGGGCGGGGCACGAATTGCAGACGGACTGTTCGAGGTGCCGGACGAGCTGGTCGGTGCTCTCGCGGACTCCGTGGCGGCACCTCGCGAGTGGTGTGTCGGGTGTCAGGGACCCGCAGGAAAGAAAGCTGTCCGAACCGTTGACGCGTACCAGTCGGGTACCTATGTTTTGGTCGAAGTTACGCACACCGTCCGGTATGTCGAACATGACGTAGCCGGTGACTGTCAGCTGCCGCTGTCGAAAGGGACTCTCTGTGTTCCGCACCCGCTACTGGTTCGCCTTCATGGCGGCGCTGCTCGTGATGCTGTCACCAGTGACCACGCAGCCCGCCGCGGCCGCCGAGGGGCGTCCGTACACCAACCCCGTCAAGTCGGAGAAGGGCGCCGATCCTTGGCTGGAGTACTACAACGGCCACTACTACCTGGTCACCACCTCCTTCACCGGCGTGCTGACCATGCGGAAGTCACCCACCCTGGCCGGTCTGTCGACGGCCCCCAGCGTCCAGGTCTGGAGCGACACCACCTCCACCCGCAACACCAACTTCTGGGCGCCCGAGCTGCACTTCGTCGACGGCCGCTGGTACCTCTACTACTCCGCCGGGCAGAGCGGCGTGGCCTGCTGCGACTCCCAACGCACCCATGTCCTGGAGAGCGTCGGCAGCGATCCCATGGGCCCCTACACCTACAAGAATCAGCTCACCGGCTCGAACCTGAATCCGGCCGGCTGGCTCATCGACGCCAGTGTGCTGCGCCACGGCGGCAAGCTGTACCTCCTCGGCAGCGGGTCCATCAACGGCAGCAAGCAGAGCCTGGTCATCGCGCCGATGAGCAACGCGTACACAGTCAGCGGCTCCACCTTCACCGTCATCTCCAGCCCCACACTGGGCTGGGAGACCCAAGGCGGCATGGTCAACGAGGGACCGGAACCGCTCTATCGCAACGGCAAGACGTTCGTCGTCTACTCCGCGAGCGCCTGCTGGGGCCCCGACTACAAGCTCGGTCAACTGGAACTGACGGGCAGCAACCCGCTGTTGGCCTCCGCCTGGACCAAGAAGTCCACACCCGTCTTCTCGCGGAACGACTCCGCGGGGGTCTACGGCCCCGGCCACAACGGCTTCTTCACCTCACCCGACGGCACCGAGAACTGGATCGTCTATCACGCCAACGACTCGGCCTCCGACGGCTGCGACAACGGCCGTACCACGCGCGCTCAGAAGTTCACCTGGAACGCCGACGGCACCCCGAACTTCGGTGCGCCGCTCGCCCTGGGCGCCACCCGGCCCGGTCCGTCCGGGGAGACCGCGGCCACGCCGACGGCGTACACGCTGGTGAACCGGAACAGCGGCAAGTGCCTGGAGGTCTCCGGCGGCAGCGCCGCGGACGGAACGGATATCGCACAGTGGACCTGCGGAGGCGGGGCCAACCAGAAGTGGCGGATCGAGGACCTCGGCAACGACACCAGCCGCCTCGTCAACGTGGCGACGGGCAAGGTCATGGACACGGCCGACTGTTCCGCCGCCGACGGTGCCGATCTGAGGCAGTGGTCATGGCTGAACAACAACTGCCAGAAGTTCCGGATCGTGTACACGGCCTCGGACGACTACGTGCGGATTGTCAACGAGAGCAGCGGCAAGGTGGCCGACGTCGCGGACTGCGGCACGGCCAATGGCACCGACGTACGCCAGTGGACCTGGCTGAACAACACCTGCCAGCAGTGGCAGCTCAAGCCGGCGGCATGACGGCCGTCAAGGAGAGAGAGACAGTGAAACGACGCGACACCACGAAGGTGATCATGGCTCTGTTCGCCACCCTGGCCATGCTGACCACCGCGACCCCCGCACACGCCGCGGCGCCCGCCTCACCGGCGGTGACGTTCACCAACCCGGTCGCCGAGCAGCGCGCCGATCCGCACATCTTCAAGCACACGGACGGCTACTACTACTTCACCGCGACCGTGCCCGCGTACGACCGGATCGTCATGCGGAGGGCCACCACCCTCCAGGGACTGTCCACGGCCGCCGAGACCACCATCTGGAGCAAACACGCCAGTGGTGACATGGGCGCGCACATCTGGGCGCCGGAGATCCACTTCATCGACGGCAAGTGGTACGTCTACTTCGCCGCCGGGTCCACCAGCGACGTCTGGAAGATCAGGCCATACGTCTTGGAGAGCGGTGCGGCCAACCCGCTGACGGGCACCTGGACCGAGAAGGGCCGCATCGCCCTGCCACTCGACACCTTCTCCCTCGACGCGACCACCTTCGTCGTCGGCTCGACGCGCTACCTCTCGTGGGCGCAGAACGACCCGGCGGTCGGCAGCGGCACGAACCTCTACCTCGCCAAGATGTCCAACCCGTGGACCATCAGCGGCGCCCCGGTCCGAATCTCGACGCCCACTCACGCTTGGGAGACCGTCGGACACAGGGTCAACGAGGGCCCGGCGGTCATCCAGCGGGGCGGCAAGGTCTTCATGAGCTTCTCGGCCAGCGCCACCGACAGCAACTACTGCCTCGGCCTGCTGACCGCGACCGCCGGCGCCGACCTGATGAACCCGGCGTCCTGGACGAAGAACCCGAACCCGGTCTTCACCAGCAACACCGCGACCGGCCAGTACGGCCCGGGGCACAACACCTTCACCACGTCCGAGGACGGGAAGTCGGACGTCCTCGTCTACCACGACCGCAACTACAAGGACATCAGCGGCGACCCGCTCAACGACCCCAACCGCCGCACCCGGTACCAGAAGCTCTACTGGAACGCCGACGGCACCCCGAACTTCGGCATCCCGGTCGCCGACGGGGCCACTCCCGTCCGCTTCTCCTCCTTCAACTTCCCCGACCGGTACATCCGGCACCGGGAATTCCGCGCCACGCTCGCAGCAGACGTCACCAACCTCGCGGACTCCCAGTTCCGTGTGGTCACGGGCCTCGCCGGCAGCGGCACCGTCTCCCTCGAATCGGCCAACTTCCCCGGCTACTACCTCCGCCACAAGAACCATGAGGTGTGGGTCGAGAAGAACGACGGCAGCACCACCTTCAGGAACGACTCCAGTTTCCACCGTCGTCCGGGCCTGTCGGACACGGTCGCCGGTGTCTCCTTCGAGTCGTACAACTTCCCCGGCCGCTACCTCCGCCACTACGCCAATCTGCTCGTGACACAGCCCGTGGCGACGACGACCGCCAAGGCGGACGCGACGTTCTACGCCCAGTAGGAACGTCGGGCCGGCCGCTGCCGAACGGGGAGCGGCCGGCTCTTCGCTCAGCAGCAGCCGTGCCAAGGGACCTCTATGCCCATCGTCAATCAAGCAGAGGGCTTCTCGGTCGGTAGAGGCTTCCGTCGCGGAGCATGGCGAACAGGACGCTGATGCGGTGGCGGCTGAGGCGGAGGAGGGCCCGGCGGTGGGTTTTGCCACGGGCTCGGCCGCGGCCGTGATAGGCGCATGCGGGAGGCGATAGGTACGTGCGAGAGGTGGGACCGCGAAGGGCTGCGAACGCGGAGAGGAACATCGTTCGTTTCAGTTGCCGGTTGCCGCCTCTCGGAGCGTGCTCGCCGGGAGCGACGTGCGGACTGCCGGGTTGCCGGGGTGGGGTCGGCGTGGGAGGCAGGTGGGCGGCGGCGGGAAAGCTCTGCCGTCGCCGGGTGTCGTGTCGGGCGAGCCGGGCGGAGACACGTGGAACCGGCGCGACCAGTGGCGGTTGTCTCCACACGGTGCTCGGTCGTGGCATTCGACCACGGGGCAGGGTGGGACTGAGGCGTGTCCTGTTACCGGGCGAGCTGCGCTCTGGGTTGGAGGAGCTGGTCGACGGGCGCGTAGTCGTCGGTGAGTAGCTGGGCGTCGCCGATCCATGAGGTGAGGGTCTCGCCGGTCGCGATCCTCCATCCGATCTGCCGGGCGTCCAGCGCTTCCTGAATCTTGCGTAGATCAACTGGCCGGCTGGAGGCAAGCACCACCATGTTGCCCCCTACGGGGGTGCCGCTCGGGGCGACGCCGATATCGGCGGGTCGACCGATGAGGGAGACGTGCTTGAAAGTTCTGCGGAGGGTAGCCACTTCGGCACGTGCGAAGGCCAGGTCACCGTGGTCGATGAGGTTGGCGATGTACAGCCCGTCCTCGTTGAGGACGCGTCGCACGTCAGCCATCGCTTCCGCGGTGGTGAGGTGCCACGGCACGCTGACACCCCCGAAGGCGTCGCCGACGATGAGGTCACGGCTGCCGGCCTCCAAGCGCCGCAGGCCGAGCCTGCCGTCCTCGACGCGTACCTCCGTACCGGGAACCGACCGCAGCCCGAGTTGGTTGCGGTCCAGGCGCACGACTCCGCCATCGATCTCGGACACCGTGCTGCGCGTGCCGGACCTCGTTGCCGCCAGGTAGCGGGGAAGAGTGAGCCCGCCGCCGCCCAGGTGGTGGGCAGCGAGGGGGGCGCCTTCGGGGAAGGAGCTGTCGATTACCGACGCCATGGCGCGCACATAGGCGAACTTCAGGAAGGTGGGATCGTCGGTGTCGACGTAGGAGTGCCGCACACCGTCCAGCACGAGCGTGCGGCCGCCGTCCCGGACGGGGTCCGCGACCACCTGGACGCAGTGGTATCTGGTCTCTGTGTCGCAACTGCCCGGCACGACCGTCGTGGCAAGACCGCCGGCGACGACCACCATGGAAAGGGCGGGGGTGCCGCTCCATCCTCGCGTGCGCCACTCGATCAGCGCCGAGCCGGCCAGCAGCAGGGTTCCGAGGCCGATGAGGATCCCGCTGACGGGCCACCGGGACACGAACACGAAGCCGGTGAGAACGGTGCCGACGATGGCGCCGACGGTTCCGACGCCGGACAGGCGTCCGACCACTGTGCCGGTCTCGGCGAGGCTGGTGAGGCGCAGCTTCGTCACGATCGGCGTCACCGCGGCGAGCAGTGCGCCGGGCACCAGGATGGTCAGCGACGCGATCAGGAAGAGCATCGCCGGTGCCCACTCCGCGGTGGCTCGCAGTGCGGCCGGGGTGAGCGCCACGCCCGCGCCCGACACCCCGAGTGCGGGCCCGATGAGCCGACGTGGCTCGACCCGGTCAGCGATGAGCCCGCCCAGCCAGGAACCGAGGGCGATGGCGGTGAGTGCGATGCCGATCACCATCGTGCTGGTCTCAAGGGTGAGGCCGAGGTACGGGGCCAGCAGGCGGAGGGCGACGATTTCGACGACAAGGACCGCGGCCGAGGAGCCGAATACCAGCACCGCAGCCACGCGCGGCCCCAGGCCGCAGGTGCGAGGCGAGCCCTCGGCGAGAGGTGAGGAGGACGTTCTGGTCACGGGTGACATCCCTCTTTCCGTCGACGTGCAGCATCAAGGTCGGCCGGTCGGTGAGTCGAGCGTGGCGGCGGAGGCCACCGCGCCCACTCTCGGTCTGCGCTCCCCGCGGCATTTCTCCTGCACACCGTAACGAGCGCGGTCACCGGGGTCCGCCCCGCATCCTGACCATAGCGACTGCTCGTGACGCCCGAAACGCTCGTTCGGCACCACTCGTGATCCCGTGGACGACGGCCCTGCCCTCATCAGCGAGGACGCCGGTTGGCCACGACAGGCGATAACCGGCCAGGGCCGGGTAAGTGACCGGCCATCAGGGACGGCGTCACAGGCCGGTGACCGGACAGCACCGTGCTTGGCCACCGGCCAGCCACCGGTCAGCCCGGACAGGCCAGCCGACAGTCACCCGTCGGCGGCCATGCGTGAGTTATGGACGAACGTGACCCACGAGTGCCGCCGCACCGCCGCACCGCCGCACCGCCGCACCGTCGCATCGACGCGGAGGGGCACCCCACACTCGCGGAGCTCGAGGATTCGATCCGCACCAACCAGCTGTGGACGACCGGGCTGCTGGCGATCGACAGCGGAAGTCCTCCGGGGACGTCATCGCGGAAGGAAACGGACGCCGTGTACGGGACTGCCCAACCGGGCCCGCGGACCGAACTACCGCGCCGCCGGGCTTCACCAGACAGCGAGGGATGCGTGCCGCTTCGGTGTATCAGCCGGTCGCGGGACCCGCCTTCGGAGAGCTGTCGGACAGACGTGAGCGGCGATGCGGACGGTTTGTCAGCTCACACAAGTTCGAAGGCCTCTACGCTGTGAAGAAGTGGGCGAGCGCGGAGCCGATCCGGTCGGGGGCGTTTTCCGTGGGGATGTGCTCCGCGTTCGGGATGCGGATGAGGGTGGCGTGAGGGATCTCCGAGGCGAAGCGATGGGCGTATTCCACTGTCTCGTGGGGGTCGTCCTCGCCCCAGATCAGCAGCTTGGGCGTGGTGGACCGCTGCAGCGCGGGGACGAGGTCGAGGGTGTAGCGGTTGTCGGCCGCGCCTGCCAGGGCCGTCCAGGAGTGGCGAACCCGCCTGGTGGTCCACGGATGGACGTACTCGGCGATCAACGGCTCGGTGGCGGAACCGGCCAGCGCCCTCGTGACCGCCTGCCGACGGGCGGCGAGCACCCCGTCGGCCGTGTCGGAGTTCCGGAAGTGCGCCACGTGGGGGGCGGGCCAGGAGTCGTAGAGGACTGAGTTGACCAGGGCGAGGCGGGACACGTCGAGCCGGTCGTGGGCGAGGAGGTGCTGGGCGATGGCGCCGCCGATGTCGTGGCCTGCCACGCCGATGGGACCGGAAAGGTTCAGCGCGGCGACAAACCGTGTCACCCATCTCGCGCTTCAAGTGCCACTCGTCCTCCGCCCTCGGCTCGGCAGCCTGGCCGGCTCCTCCAGCTCGCTCCGGCCCGCGGCACAGCGTCCCGGCACCGCCGGAGCCTCGCCAGGCGCACCCGCGTCCCCAGAGACTCGGCGGTGACGCGGTGACGCCGAGATCCGCTGCCGCCGCCGCATACGTCCGCTTCCCGGCCTCGGCGCGGCAAAGCGCGACAGGGACACGGCGACGGACAGCAGGCCGGGGCCGGTCGCCCGGAAACGAGACGCCGCTGCTTGCGGCGTGTCCGTTCAGCCGGTCCGCAGCCACACCCGCAACTGGAAGGACCTGACCTTCTACGGCCCACCCGCAGCGCCGAGTACGTGCACATCGACGCCCTGTTCGGCCTTCGGCAACGGCGGGGGGATCGCCGACAACGACCCGGGCGAGCAGGAGAAGACGGCGAAGTTCAACGCACTGCTCTCGAACGGTGATCTTCCATAACGCGCTCGACATCGCCGAGATCGTGCGCCGGCTGCAGGCCGAGGGGATGGACATCGATTCGGAGGACTTGGCGCAGGTCTCGCCGTACCCTGACCGAGCACACCCGCCGCTTCGGCGAATACTCCACCCACGAACTCGGCGACGAACCGGCCGCCTACGACCCGCCTGGACATCGACTTCACCCCGCTGGGCGGCGAGGAACCCGCCGTGGTCGGCTGCACCGCCGCCTGAACCCGGAGCCTGCCATGTCTGCCTGGGTCAGCTGAAGGTGCGGCGGTAGGTCTGCGGGCTGACGCCCGTGGCGCGTTTGAAGCGGTCACGGAAGGTAGTGGATGAGCCGAAGCCGACTTGGCTGCCGATGCGTTCGACGGAGTGCTTTGTGGTTTCGAGAAGGTGTTGTGCCTGTCGGATGCGGGCTCGGTGGAGCCATTGGAGCGGAGTGGTGCCGGTCTGGTCGCGGAAGCGCCGGATCAGGGTTCGGGTGCTGGTCCCGGCGCGCGAGGCGATATCGGCGAGCGTGAGTTCGCGGGACAGGTTGTCCTGTAGCCAGGCGAGCAGCGCCTCGAGTTCGGCGCCCTGCGGTGTGGGGGTGTGGTCGTGGACGATGAACTGCGCCTGTCCGCCCTCCCGTTCGAGGGGCATCACCGACAGGCGGGCGGCGTCGGCGGCTACGGCCGAGCCGTAGTCACGGCGGATCATGTGTAGGCACAGGTCCATCCCCGCGGCGGCGCCGGCCGAGGTGAGAAGCTGGCCGTTGTCGACGTAGAGGACATCAGGGTCGACGTCGATGTCGGGGTAGGTGGCGGCCAGCAGGCCGGCCGCGCGCCAGTGGGTCGTGGCGCGTAGCCCGTCGAGGAGCCCGGTGGCAGCCAGGGGGAAGGTGCCCACGCAGATGGAGGCGATCCGGGTGCCGTCGGTGGCGGCCGAACGCAGCGCGTCGCGTACGGCCGGCGGGAGCGCGGCCGTGGGGTCGGTGACGCCCGGAACGATGATCGTGTCCGCATCCTGCAGTCCTTCAAGGCCCCAGGGCGCGCGCAGGGTGAACGCTCCGGCGTCGATCTCGTCGTGCACGGCGCACACCCGAACTTGGTAGCCGGGCCGCCCATCGGGCAGGCGGGTCCGGGAGAACACCTCGAGGGGAGTGGACAGGTCGAACGGGATCACCTGATCCAGTGCGAGAACGGCAACGGTATGCATGGCCAGAAAATACCCTGTCGTCGGACTGGCTGAGTCAGGAAATTCCCCTAGAAGTTCCGTATCCCCGCAGCTCACGGCATTCAGCAACGTGTTGTCATTATTCCGTTGAAACATGTCACTAGTGCCACTGGGCGGCCGCGGCGACAACCTGTTGACTTCGGAGCGTTGATGAAGAACACCCCGAAGGGATCGCCCATGCATATCCAGATCGTCCTGTTCGACGGCTTCGACCCGCTTGATGTCATCGCCCCGTATGAGGTGCTGTACGCCGGCGGCTCGGCGTCAGACGGCGCGGTCAGCGTCGAACTGGTCACCGCGGAGGGCCCTCGCGAGGTGGTCAGCGGCACCGGGGGACTGGCGTTGCACGCCGCTGGCGCCCTCGACCTTGAGCGCGCCGACTTCCTTGTTGTGCCCGGCGCCTCCGGCCGCGTAGGCGAGCCCAGCGAGGTCCCGGAAGAGGAAGTGGCCGCCGGCGAGTGGAAGCAGGACGAGTTCATCCCGGTGCTGCTGGGCCGGACGCTGACCACCGACCTGCCCGCACTCCTCAAACAGGCGATGGACGACCCGCACATCACGGTCGCCACTGTCTGCGGCGGCTCGCTGGTCCTGGCCATGGCCGGCCTGCTGGAGGGGCGTCACGCCACCACCCACCACATGGGACTGGACATGCTGGACGCCACCGGCGCCCACGCGGTCCACGCCCGCATCGTGGACGACGGCGACCTGATCACCGGCGCCGGCGTCACCTCCGGGCTCGATCTGGGCCTGTACCTGCTGGAGCGCGAGGTGGGCCCCCGCATCGCGCACGCCGTCGAAGAACTCTTCGCCCACGAGCGGCGCGGCACCGTCTGGCGCGCCCAGGGGCCGACGCCCCTCACCCTCTGAGCACTCGCCTGCTTCTCCGATCAGTCGCTCACCACCCCTTGCACAGTCAGGAAGAACATCACCATGTCCGTCGACGGCATCTGGAACCTGTCCATCTCCACCCCCATCGGCAAGCTCAAGCCCGTGATCGAACTCCGTGAACAGGACGGCGCCCTGACCGGCGTCGCATCCGGAGCCGGCGAGGACGTACCACTCACCGACATGTCCCTCGACGGCGACCGGCTCACCTGGAAGCAGGCCATCACCAAGCCCATGCGGCTGAACCTGGCATTCGATGTGACGGTCTACGGTGACACCCTCCGGGGTACCTCCAAGGCCGGCCGCCTCCCCTCATCGACGGTCACCGGCGAGCGGCAGTCCTCCGCGGAGCACCAGGCGTGACCAAGTTCTTTCTGTCCCTGCACGTCCTGGCTGCCATCATCGCCGTCGGCCCGGTTACCGTCGCCGCGAGCATGTTTCCCGCGACGCTGCGCCGCGCCCTCGGCGCCCCCGGTGACGGCGACCCCTCCACCGTCCTGCGGACGCTGCACCGCATCTGCCGCGTCTACGCGGGCATCGGCATCGCGGTTCCCCTCTTCGGCTTCGCCACGGCCAGCAGCCTCGGTGTCCTCGGCGACGCCTGGCTGCTCACCTCGATCCTGCTGACCACGGCGGCCGCCGGTGTACTGGTCCTGCTGATCTTGCCCGCCCAGAACCGCGCCCTGAACGAGGCGACAGGCTCCGCCGCGCCGACGCCAATCCCCGTGGCACCGCGCCGACTCGCCATGCTCACCGGCCTCTTCAACCTGCTCTGGGACACTGTCACCGTACTGATGATCATCCGTCCCGGCTCCACCACAGGGGCATGACCGTGCACCTGCAGCCTCCCGCCCACCTGCGCATCGCGGCTCACGCCGAGCTGATTTCGCTGATCGTGATGCTGGCCAATGTGTTCACCATCCACCTGAAGCCCATCTCGTCCTTGATGGGCCCCACCCACGGCTGCGCCTACCTCTTTGTTGTGATCGCGACCTGGCGCCTCCGGCGGTCCCCGGCCGCTGCCAAGGTCCTGGCCCTCGTTCCGGGCGCCGGCGGACTGCTCGCGCTGCGTCGGCTCGACCGCCCTGCTTCAGCTCGCACTCAGGTGGAAGGAGTCATCCCCTCATGACCCTTGTGTCACCGCTGATCGTCGGCATCATCTACTGCCTGCTGATGTCCTTGATCAGAGAACCACACCGTCGCCGCTTCAACGCGATCCTGGTGGGCGGAGCCGGAGCCGCCTATCTGAGCGGCGGCGGATTCGGCCCGTGGGAGCTCCCGTTCGTCGCACTCACGGCCTACGTCGCCTACCGCGGCGGACTCCTGGACCTTTATCGGCATCGGCTGGCTCCTCCACACCGCATGGGACACAGCCCACCACCTCAAGGGCAACCCCATCCTGCCGTTCGCCCACGACTCATCCCTGGGTTGCGCCATCTGCGATCCGGTCATCGCCCTGTGGTGCTTCCGCGGAGGATTTTCCCTGATCGCGACCATCCGCCGTTGGTTCAGGCCCAATCGCACAGCAGATTACGTGCACGATCACGCCTCTGCCCCCTCCTGAGCTTCGCTGTGGGACAGAACCGAGGAATCAGGTCAGTGGTGGTCGTGCGCAAGCAGCCGACGAGCGGTCCCCACCGCAACGTCGGACCCGGTCGTCAGCTCGTCGTCCTGGTCGATTCGGGGCCTCGCCGGGAATGCTGCTGGGTTGAGCGCTAAGGAACGATCTTGACTGGCGTCGTTTCACAGGTGGTCCGGCATGGAACGCGAGCACAAGCACCTCGGCTGCGGCATCGACCTCGCCACCCTCGGCGAAGAACTCAAGGCGTCCGCTGACGCGGTGCCCGTGGGGTGTGTTCCCGACCGGGTGAACCCCGGGCCCGCCGGCAACCGGCGGCGGGGCGGCCGCGTTCCTGCGGGCATGGAGCTCACCGACGATGCCCTGAGCGCCCACCTGCCCGAGCCGGGTCTTGCCGTACTGACCGTCCACGCCCTGGAAGAGGACACCCTTCTCCGAGGTGTGCCGTGTCCTGGGGGAGTGGTGGGCGGCCACCACCACGGTGCAGGCCCGGCCGGTCCCGGGGCAGCACGGGGTGCAGGCCCGGGTGTACGTCGACATCCGGCAGCCGCCCCCGGCGCAGGACGGGCCCACGACGTGACCTGGAGGACGCAGCGCGCCTCACGGCCGACATCGCCGCGGCCCGGCTGTGCCGCCACCTCGGCCCGGGCGCACCCGGTGTCCCAAGGAAACCTTGCCTGTGCCGGGCACACCCACAGACGGCAGCGGCGGTTTCGGCCTTGCCTTTGTCGGGCCAGCCGTGCGACGCGCCCTCTCGTATCGAAGGGACCGGCGTCCCTGCCACTGGATGATGAGCTGTTCACGGTCCGAGTAGGGACCCCCGCATGGGCCCGCAGCACCCTCGGATGGGACCGCCAACGCTGTGCACAACGCCGCACGCCGCGCCCTGTCCGACCTTCTATTTGGACAGCATCTCCTCGCAGGCCCCCGCGACCGGACGGCGGATCGTTGCCCCGACGAGCGCCGTGACGCATGACGGCGCTCATCGGCTCGTCTTTCGCCGGCAGGAGAAAGCGCCCTAGCTGAGGGTCTTCAGCGCCGCCGCGTCGTACGGAGCGAGCTCGTCGAAGCGGCCCGCGAGGACCTTCTCGGCCCACAGCGGGTCCTGAAGCAGGGCCCTTCCGACGGCGACCATGTCGAACTCCTCGCGCTCCATGCGGTCCAGCAGGTCGTCGATGCCCTTGGTCCGCGATCCCTCGCCCGCGAAGGCACGGATGAAGTCGCCGTCGAGACCGACGGACCCGACCGTGAGGGTCGGCTTCCCGGTCAGCTTCTTCGTCCAGCCCGCCAGGTTCAGGTCCGAACCGTCGAACTCGCCGGTCCAATAGCGGCGGGTGGAGGCGTGGAAGGCGTCGACGCCGGCCGCGGTCAGCGGTTCGAGGATGGCCGCCAGCTCCTGCGGAGTCTCGGCGAGGCGGGCGTCGTACGCCTGCTGCTTCCACTGCGAGTAGCGGAAGATCACCGGGAAGTCGGCTGATACGTTCCCCCGGATCGCGGCGACGATCTCGGCGGCGAACTTCGTCCGGGCGACAAGGTCACCGCCGTAACCGTCGGTGCGGCGGTTCGTGCCCTCCCACAGGAACTGGTCGAGCAGGTAGCCGTGGGCGCCGTGCACCTCGATGCCGTCGAAGCCGATGCGCTCAGCATCCTTGGCCGCCTGCGCGTACGCACCGACGACGTCGTCCAGGTCGCCCTGCGTCATCGCCCTGCCCGCGCCTTCGGTGCCGTCGGCCGCGATGCCGGAGGGGCCGACCGCAGGGGCGTCCGCGAAGGGCGGGCTGCCCGCCGTGCGGACCATTCCGATGTGCCACAGTTGCGGCACGATCGTGCCGCCGACCGCGTGCACGTCCGCGGCGACCCGCTCCCAGCCGGCCAGCTGCTCCTCGCCGTGGAACCGCGGCACCCTGTCGCTGTCGCCGGCCGACTCGTGGCCGACGTAGGTGCCCTCGGTGATGATCAGACCCACGCCTGCGGCGGCCCGGCGCGCGTAGTACGACCGGACGTCCTCGCCGGGGACGCCGCCGGGCGAGAACTGACGGGTCATGGGGGCCATCGCGATGCGGTTCGGAACGGTCAGGCCGTTCAACGCGATGGGGCGGGACAGAATATCGGCTGCGCGGGTCGCGGGCGACGCGGAGTCAGTCACGGAAGTGTTCCTCCTCAAGTACCGAAAGGCACGCATAAGAAATTGAATTCGCGTGCTTCAACCGTGCCGACCGCCGTGGCATTCCATGATTGATGTCCCGCACCTCTGTGATCCGAGCCACGGTGGACGCCGCGACGTCGGTCACGGTTCTTCTAGGACGTTCCCCTCGACGGCCACCCCCCGCAAGGCTGCCCACGGTTCGCATCGCTCCGGCGAGGCGCTGGCCGTTCTCGGTGCGGCGGGCGCAGGCAACGGAGGTCAGGGGGATTCGGGAAGCATCGGACGCATGAAACTGCGGTCGTACCGGAGCACGCAGCCGCTTTCGTCCCGGATGCGGTCTGCCTCCACGAAATCCGGGTCCGTGCCGAAGAGAGTGCGGTAGTCCTCGTAGGCGGCGAGGCTGGGAAAACTGAAGAGCGCGAGCGCCTTGTCGCTGGCGCCCTCTCCTGGCAGGAAGTATCCGTGGTGTGTCCCGCCGTGCTGGTTGACCAGTTCCATCCAGCGACGCCCGAACCGCTCGAACGACGCGATCTGTGCCGGATCAATCACGTACTCGACCACACAAGTAATCATCCGCGCAGGTTACTTCGCCACATGGCAGACGACGGGCGAGCCGGGTGGACCCGTGCCGTGTGCCGCCTTCTCGGGGACAAGTGTGTGGCGCGAGGCGAGCGGGGACCACTCTGTGCGCCTCAGCGTCGGTCGAACCTCCTGGCAAGGGACCGGAGGCGGGACGAGGAACTCGGACGTCGCCAATAAGTGGGCGCTCCTGGGCATCGACGTTCCGGGTGAAGGCACCCTGCGCTCCGGCGAGGTGCGCAATGAAGTCGAGGGGACCAGCCACAAGATGCTCACCCAGAACCTGTGCATGCTGGAGCGCAAACGGCCTGATCGAGCGGAACGTGCACCCCACTGTGCCGCCGCGGGTCGAGAACACCCTCACCGTGTCCGGCCAAGCCCTGCGGGAGACAGTCCACAGAATGTGCGATTGGACCCACGAATACTTCGGTCACATGAGGCCGCCCGCCGCCGCTTCGACGCCTGACGGGGGCGATTGCGTCTGGCCGGTCCGGCCTCACGGCACCAGGCGCCCTGCCCACCCACCCGGGCAAACGCCCATAAGCCGTCCGGAACCAGACCCTCAGTCAGGGATCAGAGACGTGGTAGTTCGGCAAGGAGTGGGAGGTTCTCATCCCGCGTGGCGGCCGGTTCGAGAAGGTCGGCGAGACGACGAAGGTCATCGGCGGCGAGGAGTACAAGGTCATCAAGGTGAAGCAGGTGGGCTGAGCCGACGTGTACGGCCCGGTGCGGGCACCGGCCGGTCTCCGCACCGGACCGTCGTCATGCCGGGACCCCGGAACTCCGGTTTCGTCGTACAGGCGGCGTGGGAAGACCCTGGCGGCAGGGCGGGCACAGATCCTGGTGATCACGGAGTTGCAGCGCTCTGTGATCACTTGTCAGACCTGCGCATGGGTTGCGGTCATGCTCAGGTCCGAGCCGGGTGGTGGGGGTCGGTGTCAGCTGCGTGTTTCGCCGCCATCGAGGGTGCTTTTCTGGCCGGTGGCGTAGCTGTTGGCCATCAGGAGAAGGGCCGAGGCGGCGGCTTCCTCGGCGGTGCCGAAGCGGCCGGGGGAAGCGGTCGATCCGGGGCGGCGATCGCGCGACCTCTTCGCAGAGCCGCACGCGCGAGGTCGCCGAGGTCAGTGGTGTGAGCGGCGTAGCCCTGCGACGAGGAGTGCGGCCATGCGGCGTGCGTCGTAGCGGGGATCGCTCTCCGCGCCGATGCAGAGGTTACCGACGCCGCGCATGAGCTGGTATGCGTCGATTTCGGGGCGGATCTCGCCGGCGACGGCTGCGGCTTCGAGCAGTTCGGTGCAGACGGGAAGGAGACGGTCGAGGAAGTAGGCATGCAGCGCTTCGAAGTCGGCGTTGTCGGCCTGCAGCGCGGCGGCGAGTCCGTGTTTGGTCACGAGGAAATCGACGAAGAGGTTGATCCACTGCCCTAGGGCTGTGTACGGAGAGCCAGTCGCCAGCAGGGCCGGGCCGGCATCGGCGCAGGCGTCGACCTGGTGCCGGTAGACGCCGACGATGAGGTCTGCCCGCGTCGGGAAGTGGCGGTAGATCGTGCCCAGCCCGACGCCGGCCTTGGCCGCGATGTCGCGTACCGGCGCGTCCACGCCTGACGTGACGAAGACCGTGGCGGCCGCATCGAGCAGGGTTTCCTTGTTACGTCGGGCGTCCTTCCGCCCGGACGGGGCCACCCGTCTTGCGCCCTCGTCGCTGTCGCTCACCGTACGCTCCGTCCACTCGCCGCTTGCCAAAACGGAACGATGTTCCGTATCGTTCCGGAACGGGGTTCCGTTTTGCTCATGATGTCAGAGCAGGGCCCGGTGACCAAGTCATGTAATGCGCCGCCTTTCACCCCTCATGAGGAGACACAGCCATGCAGTACCGCATCTTGGGCCGCACCGGTGTGCAGGTCAGTGCCCTCGCGCTCGGCGCGATGAACTTCGGAAAGATCGGCCGCACCAGCCAGGACGAGGCCACAGCCCTCGTCGGCGCCGCGCTGGAAGCGGGGATCAACCTGATCGACACTGCCGACGTGTACGGCGGCGGCGAGTCGGAGGAGATGGTCGGCAAGGCCATCGCCGGGCGCCGCGACGACATCGTGCTGGCCACGAAGGCGACCATGCCGATGGGCGACGAACGCAATCGCCAGGGCAGTTCGCGCCGCTGGCTGGTCACCGCGCTGGAGGACAGCCTGCGTCGGCTCGGCGTCGACCACGTCGACCTCTACCAGATCCACCGGTGGGACCCGAAGACCAGCGACGAGGAGACCCTGTCGGCGTTGACCGACCTGCAGCGCGAGGGAAAGATCCGCTACTTCGGCTCCTCGACCTTTCCGGCCTACCGCATCGTGCAAGCCCAGTGGGCCGCCCGAGAACATCACTTGAGCCGCTACGTCACCGAACAGCCCAGCTACTCGATCCTGCAGCGCGGCATCGAGACCCACGTCCTGCCCGTGACCAAGCAGTACGGGCTCGGAGTGATGGTGTGGAGCCCGCTGGCCTCGGGCTGGCTGTCGGGCGCGGTCCGCGAGGGCCGTGAGATCACCACCAGCCGCTCAACCTTCATGCCGCAACGCTTCGACACCACCATCCCCTCCAACCGGGCCAGGCTCGACGCCGTCGAACAACTGGCCAAGGTCGCCGACGAGGCCGGCCTGACGATGATCCAGCTCGCACTCGGCTTCGTGACCGCGCACCCCGGCGTGACCAGCGCCCTCGTCGGCCCTCGCACGCTGGACCACCTGCACTCGCAGCTCGCCGCCGCAGACATCACGCTCTCCGCCGACATACTCGACGCGATCGACGGCATCGTCGCCCCCGGCACCGATCTCGCCGCGCACGAGAAGAACGACACTCCGCCCGCGCTGCTCGACCCGTCACTGCGGCGACGCTGATCGTCCCAGCGACAGCCTCCACGTCCTCGTCTGCGACATCCCGAAGCTGCAGCAGTGGATGGCGATAGCAAGTACCGCTTCATGGTCGCCTTATGGGACTTCCGTCATCTGGCGGCCCCATCAATAACCGGCCACGATGGCGCACGTGGGGACGTGTGGGCCGCCGAAGATGCAGGAAGGCGAATCCGGCGAGGGCGAACCACAGGGTGGCCATGCGGGGTCAAGGCGCCGTCTTGAGCGCGACGGAGCCCGCCAGCATGACGCTGGCGGGCTCTTCGCGGTGCGGTGTTACCAGTTGCAGTGGGCAGGGCGACGGCACCGGCAGTGGTGGCGCTGTCCCAGGAGATATCGTGCCGCCAGGTTTCCGCCGGTCGGATCCGACCAGTAGATCGAGTCGCGTTCGAAGTGGTTGTAGGCCCTTTGCCGTTCGGGGTGGGCGTCTCCGAGTTCCGGGGCAGCCCAGCTTCTGGGCGTTGTCGCCTTCCCGGTACTTGTCAAGGATCACGCCGCGTACGACGTGGCCGCAGATCGCCTGCTCCGCCGCCGATGCCGCCGGCGCCCCCGCGATCAGCGAGCCCCTCATGCCTACCGCGCGAAGTGGCAGGCCGACGGCCGGGAGGCGCTGGTCGTCAACGCATTAACTGTCCGGCTGTGCTCGAAGTGGCTTGCCCACGTCCTTCAGTGCGCTGCCGGAGTCGGTCTGGGACCGGCTGAGGACGCTGAAACTGCCGTCG
>NZ_JACHEM010000006.1 GCF_014207445.1 Streptomyces candidus
GAAGTGGCCGGGGTATCAACATATTTGGCGTTGACTTTTGGCACGCTGTTGAGTTCTCAAGGAACGGACGCTTCCTTCGTACTCACCCCTGCGGGTTTTCCTCCGGACGTTTTCGTTCGGTATTTCTTTTATGTTGTTGCGTTTCCGACTCTATCAGACCGTTTCCAGTGCCGATTTCCTCGGTGCTTTCCAGGTTTCCCGCTCTCGCGTTCTCCTCTTTCCAGCGGTGCCGACTCTATCAGTGCTTTTCCGGCTCAGTGACCACTGTTTCCACGGCATACGGGAACAGCAATTCGAGTTAGGATCAACATTAACGAGACGCTGCCGACGCACGGCCCACAAGAGAAGTGGGTACGTGCTGGGGTCAGGCAGGAGTACGACAGTACAGGGCGCCGCTAGTCGAGGCAAATCGTTTCTGGTGCATCTCAAGGTCGTCCAAGTGGCACCTCTCGTGCGGAACCGGGACTTCTTATGACTTACCCTCTGAACCAGGTATGCCGTCCAGGACAGGTAGTGACGGCGCCGCACATACTCCGCCCCTGGGAGGCCCCATGACCAGCGTGATGTCCCCTCTTGAAGGTCGTGCCATCGGACTCGCCGCAGTCCCCGATCCCGTGTTCTCCGGCGCGATGGTCGGTCCCGGCACCGCCATCGACCCCGTGCGCGAGCCGTCCGTGGCCGTGGCACCGGTCGACGGCGTTGTCGTCTCCCTGCACCCGCACGCGTTCGTCGTCGTCGACGGCGAAGGGCACGGCGTGCTGACGCATCTGGGAATCGACACCGTCCAGCTGAACGGCGAGGGCTTCGAGCTGCTCGTCAACAAGGGGGACACCGTGACGCGCGGCCAGGAGGTCGTGCGCTGGAACCCGGCCGCGGTCGAGGCCGCCGGCAAGTCGCCCATCTGTCCCGTGGTGGCGCTGGAAGCCATCCCCGACGCACTCTCCGGCCTGGTCGAGGACGGCGACGTGAAGGCCGGCGACGCTCTCTTCACCTGGAAGTAGAGCTCGGCGCCGTGACGACGGCGGGTAGCACATCCATCGCGGCGGCGGAGTCCGTCGCAACTAGCGGAGACGGTGAAATGGAGACAACGCTGCGAGGCGTCGGTGTGAGCCACGGTGTGGCGATCGGCGAGGTCAGGCACATGGGCACAGCGGTACTGGAGCCGCCGGCCAAGCAGATTCCGGCGGAGGACGCCGAGCGCGAACAGGGGCGCGCCCGGCAGGCCGTGGAAGCCGTGGCGGCCGACCTCATCGCTCGGGGCAATCTTGCGGGCGGCGAGGCCCAGGACGTACTCGAGGCCCAGGCCCTCATGGCTCAGGACCCTGAGCTGATGGCTGACGTGGACCGTCGGATCGCCGTGGGGAGCACGGCCGAGCGCGGCGTGTACGACGCCTTCGCCGCGTACCGGGCGCTGCTGGCCGGTGCCGGCGAGTACCTGGCCGGGCGAGTGGCAGACCTCGATGACGTGCGGAATCGTATCGTCGCCCGCCTGCTGGGCGTTCCGATGCCGGGAGTACCGGACAGCGACGAGCCGTACGTACTCATCGCGCGGGATCTGGCGCCCGCCGATACCGCTCTGCTCGACCCGGCTCTGGTGCTCGGGTTCGTTACCGAAGAGGGCGGGCCGACCAGCCACAGCGCGATCCTGGCGCGGGCGCTGGGTGTTCCCGCCGTGGTCGCGCTGCCGGGCGCAGGTGAGCTGGCCGAGGGCACCGTGGTGGCCGTGGACGGCAGCACCGGCCAAGTCTTCATCGAGCCGAGTCTTGAGAAGCAGGCTGAGCTGGAGGCCGCGGCAGCTGCGCGCAAGGCGGCGCTGGCCGCGTCGACCGGTCCGGGTGCGACGTCGGACGGGCACAAGATGCCGCTGCTCGCCAACATCGGTGGGCCGGCGGACGTTCCGGCGGCGGTGGAGGCCGGTGCCGAGGGCGTCGGGCTGTTCCGTACCGAGTTCCTCTTCCTGGACGACAGCAAGCAGGCGCCGTCCGAGGAGTCGCAGGTCGAGGCCTACCGTCAGGTGCTGGAGGCCTTCCCGGAGAGCCGTGTGGTCGTCCGTGTGCTGGATGCCGGTGCGGACAAGCCGCTCGACTTCCTCACTCCGGCCGAGGAGCCGAACCCGGCGCTCGGCGTACGGGGACTGCGTTCGCTGCTGGACCACCCCGAGGTGCTGCGCACCCAGTTGACCTCGCTGGCGAGGGCTGCCGAGGGCCTGCCGGTGTATCTGGAGGTCATGGCGCCCATGGTCGCGGACCGTACGGACGCCAAGGCGTTCGCGGACGCGTGCCGTGAGGCCGGCCTGGAGGCGAAGTTCGGCGCGATGGTGGAGATTCCGTCCGCCGCACTGCGGGCCCGATCGATCCTCCAGGAGGTCGAGTTCCTCTCGCTGGGTACCAATGACCTGGCGCAGTACACCTTCGCGGCGGACCGTCAGGTGGGTGCGGTGTCGCGGCTGCAGGACCCGTGGCAGCCCGCGCTGCTCGACCTGGTGGCGGCCTCCGCCGAGGCGGCCAAGGCCGAGGGGAAGAGCTGTGGGGTGTGTGGCGAGGCCGCGGCCGATCCCCTGCTCGCCTGTGTGCTGACCGGTCTGGGTGTCACCTCCCTGTCGATGGGCGCCAAGGCGATCCCGTACGTGCGGGCGACGCTGGCGAAGTACACGCTGGCGCAGTGCGAGCGGGCGGCTGCCGCGGCGCGTGCCGTGGACACGGCCGACGAGGCTCGCCTGGCAGCGCAGGCGGTGCTGTCCGGGGAGTGACCCGGCGGCGTTGAACGTACTTGCCGGTCCTGGGGGCCGCCGGATCCTTCGGCGGCCCCCAGGACCTTTTCAGTGTCCGGGGCCGCCAGAGATGTCGGTGATCGGGTAGCCCGCGCAGTAGTCGACGCCCGGTTCCGGGGCGACGGGTTCCCCGGTCTCGGCGTCGGTGCAGTAGGCGTTGAAGACTTCGGCCGCGGTCAGGGCGGCGAGGCCGCCGTGGTCGAGACGCCAGCCGTGCACACGGTCGGGTTCGCCTTCCCGGCTCGTGCGCAGCACCACTCCCCCGGGGCTTCCCAGGGCGATACCTGCGGCGAGGACCGTCACGAACTCCGCGCCCTCGTCGTCCTGCAGTTCGGGGGCAGCGTCATCGCCCGTTTCGGCGTGGAGTACGGCGAGCAGTTGTTCCTCGTCGGCGGGGACGCTGCACACGAGGTGGTGGATCCCGGTGCCCGCTCCCTTCAGCAGGCCCACCAGTAGGTGCGAGGACCGTTCGAAGGCTTCGCGGCCGATGTCCTCGCCGCATTCGGCGCAGTTGCCGAGGTCGGTGAGGAGGAGGGTCGCGCAGTCCCAGGTGGCCTGGCGGACCGCCTCGTTGATGAGAACGGGCACCAGGGCGTCGACGCGCTGGCCCGTGTAAGGGACGCAGACGCCGCGGGCCGCGGTGTGCGCGGTGAATCGGGCCCGGGTTTCCGGCCTGTCGGGGTCCAGGCCCGCCGCCGTGCAGAACTCTCCGAATTCTTCCGGGTCGAAGAGAGTGACGCTCGTGTGCAGGCCCTGGGCCGCCAGGGTCTTGAGCAGGTCGTCGATCTGCTGGAGGTAGGTCGGGTGGTCGTCGAAGGCGAAGGTGCGGTAGCCGGTCATGGCCGCGAAGTCCTGCTCGTCGGCCAAAAGGCCCACTGTGCTGGGGACTTCGCGACGCAGAGCGCGGCGCCTCGCCTTCGTGTGCTGACGGTTCTGGGTGTGGCTGGTCCGCTTCCGTTGGTTGTGCGCCTGCTCCATGGCTCCCCCTGAGCGCTGTCGATCATTGCTCACTCACAGTAACCGGGAGCACTGACAATGGGGGTGGGACGGGCCGGGTCAGCGGCGGGTACGGGCCAGCTCCTCGTAGAAGTGGAGGAGGTCGATGTTGTCGACCGAGCCCGGGTTGACCGCCTTGGCCAGCGGGGTTCCCTGGAGGAGGCGCTTTACCGGAACTTCGATGCGCTTGCCGGTGAGGGTGTGGGGGACGGCGGGGATCTCGATGACCTCGTCGGGGACGTGGCGGGGTGACAGTGAGGTCCTGATGGTGTTCTTGATGCGGGCGCGCAGCGCGTCGTCGAGCACGGCGCCGTCGGCGAGGTGGACGAAGAGCGGCATCCAGTAGCCGCCGTTCGGCTCTTCGAGGCCGATGACGAGGGACTCGCGGATCTCGGGGAGGCGTTCGACCGCCTCGTAGATGTCGGCGGAGCCCATGCGGACGCCCTGGCGGTTGAGGGTGGAGTCCGAGCGGCCGTGGATGATCACGGAGTTGCGTGCGGTGATCGTGATCCAGTCACCGTGCCGCCACACGTCGGGGTAGGTGTCGAAGTAGCTGTCGTGGTAGCGGGCACCGTCGGGGTCGTTCCAGAAGCGGGTGGGCATGGACGGCATCGGGTTGGTGACGACGAGTTCGCCGACTTCTCCGGTGAGGGGTCTGCCCTGGGGGTCCCATGCCTGGAGATCGGTGCCGAGGCAGGCTGCCTGGAGTTCGCCGATGTGGACCGGGAGGGTGGGGACGGCTCCTGCGAAGCAGCTGCACACGTCGGTGCCGCCGCTGACGGAGGCGATCCAGAGGTCGTGGCCGGCTTCGGCGAATTCGTCGTGCAGCCAGCGGAAGCCGTCGGGCGGGAGCGGGGAACCGGTCGTGGCGACGCACCTGACGCGGGAGAGGTCGTGTCCGGCCGCGGGGTGGACCCCTGCTTTGCGGCAGGCCATGACGTAGGCGGCCGAGGTGCCGAAGAGGGTGGCGCCGGTACGCTCCGCGACGGCCCACTGGGCGCCCGTGTCGGGGAAGCCAGGACTGCCGTCGTACAGCACGACCGTGGTGCCCGTGAGGAGACCGGAGACGAGGAAGTTCCACATCATCCAGCCGGTGGAGGTGTACCAGAAGAAGCGGTCTTCGGGGCCGAGGTCGCAGTGCAGGCCGAGCTGCTTGAAGTGTTCGAGCAGGATGCCGCCCTGGGACTGGACGATTGCTTTCGGAAGGCCGGTGGTTCCCGACGAGTAGAGAACCCACAGGGGGTGGTCGAAGGGAACTTGCTCGAAGACCGGCTCGTTGTCACTCTCAGTGAGGGATGACCATTCGAGGGTGCCGGAGGGGGCGGGTGTGTTGAGCAGCGGGATGTGGATCACCGCGCGGAGGGTCGGGAGTTCGCGGCGGAGTTCGGCGACGGTGTCCGTGCGGTCGTGGGTCTTGCCGCCGTAGCGGTAGCCGTCGACGGCGAAGAGGACGACGGGATCGACCTGCTGGAAGCGGTCGAGGACGCTGCGGGCGCCGAAGTCGGGGGCGCAGGAGGTCCATACGGCGCCGACGGCGGCGGTGGCGAGGAGGGCGGTGACGGCTTGGGGGATGTTGGGGAGATAGCCGCTGACGCGGTCTCCTGGGCGTACACCGAGTGCGCGTAGTTCGGCGGCCAGGGAACCGACCTGACGGCGGAGCCCGGCCCAGGTGACGGACTCGGGCTGTTGGCTCTCGTCGACGTGCAGCAGGGCGGGCTCGTCGGCGCGGGAGGGGTCTTCCGCGGTGCGCAGGGCATGTTCGGCGTAGTTGAGCGTGGCCCCTGGGAACCACTGCGCACCGGGCATCGTGCGGTCGCCGAGTACCGTCTCGTACGGGGTGGAGAAGCGGACGTCGAACCACTCGGCGACGGCCTTCCAGAACGTGTCGAGCTCGGTGACCGACCAGCGGTGGAGGGCATCGTAACCGCCGTCCGCGGGGGCGCCGTGGAGTTCTGCGGCCCAGGACTGGAAGCGGGTGACCGCCGCCTCGGCGATGCGGTCGGGGCCCGGCTGCCAGAGGGGCGGCTCGGGCTGGGACGCGGAGTTCGTCGCTGCGGTCGAGGTCATGGGGGCTCCCGGGTTCTGCGGCTCTGCGGGTTCTGTGGTGCGGCTGCGTCGTTCGACGGTCCCGCGGGGAAGGCACTGGGCGGGCTGGTACGGGTCGTGCAGGTCCTCGTGGCTCCGGCTGGCGTCGGGCGTGGTTGGCAGGTCGGAATTCGGCTCGGTGTCCGGCCGACCCGTCGCGGCGCGCGGTGCCGCGAACAGGGCTGAGGGGGACGATGCCACGTGATCGACTTCCACACCAGGGTGACCGGCTGCCGGTCGGGTTCAGCGGTCGGTGTGCGGGGCTGGGCCTTCCGCTCCCCGGTCTGGGGGGTGTGCGGTCGGTCGCGGTGCCTGGAGGCGGTCGTGTACCGCGGGGTGCCGAGCGTTTGGCCTGCCGCACTGCCACGGATCCGGCGCTCGGCCTGTGGTGCGTGGGGTGGACGTGTGGGCGCGGACGCGGGGCGGCAGGGGACGGGAGAACAGGAGGCTCGCCGTGCTGCCGTCCGCGTTGCTCATGGGTACGGGCTACGGCCGCCGTCGTGTCTCAACGCCGAGAGCCCGTGCCCCTGACCCTGCCCGGCCCGGGGGCGGCGGGATGACGGGGACGACTCGTGGTGTGCGTGAGCCGCCCGGCCTCGCGGTGACCAACGCAAACGCGTGCCGCGTGTGGGCCGGGAGCGCACACATGGACGCGGAGCGGCGGGAGGGGCGTGGATGTGGCTCCGGGGACTCACAGGGGTGCCGGTGACAGGTACGCGTCCGGGGGTGAAGGGCGGCAGATGTACGTCGACGAGTGGCGGCGACTGTCCCCCGCCCGCCGACGAGTGAGTCGGGCACCGGCGTACGAGGGCGGCGAACGGGGCGGGCGTACGGGCGCCCCGGTGGGCCTGTGGTTCGGGTGGTCGGGGCGGGTCAGGTGTAGAAGCCGTTGAACCAGGCGCGTGCCGCTTCGGTGTGCAGGGGGAAGGCCAGTTCGGCCGGTGTGTGCAGGAGGTGCCAGCCCGTGGTTTCGGCGGTGGGCGCCGCGACGGGCAGGGACGTGGCGGCGACGGTGGGGAGCAGGCCGAAGAGGAGTAGGTGGTCGGCCGGGGAGCTCAGCGCGTCGGCCAGCCGGACGTCCCGGGCCGCGGCCACGATGCCGGTCTCCTCCCGGAGTTCGCGGACCGTCGCCTCCCGCCAGTCCTCACCGTGGTCGATGAAGCCGCCCGGCAGCGCGACGCCGCCGCATCGGGGCTCAATGGCACGGGTGATCACGAGCAGCCCGACGCCGTCGGCCGTCCTTACGGGCAACAGCGCGACGGCCACCGGCAGCGGATTGCGATAGACGCTCTCGTGGCAGGCGGCGCAGGTGCGGGGCCAGCCGTGGGCGTCGGCATACGGCGTGCCGCAGTGGGGACAGTGGGTGTACGTCACGGCGCCGACTGTAAGCCTAGGTTCGGTGGGCGGGGAGGGAGCGGGGCGGAACCGGTGGGTGGCAGGAAGCCCGTCACGGCGCGGGTGGACAGGAGCTGGACGCGGGGGCGTTTGGACGGAGTCCCGGCGTGGGGTCGGTGGCGAGGTGGGGGCCGGCATGGGGACGGTGGTTGGGAAGCGATGTGGGGAGGGTGGGTGGCAGCCAGTCCGACGCGGGCGGATGGGGAGGGGCCCGACGCGGGAACGGGGCGGCAAGACGCCTGACACGGGTCCGGCGGAGCGGGGATGCTCGACGCGCAGCCCGTAGGTGGCAAGGAGCCCGAGCGGCGCGCGGTTGGTCGGGGGCCCGGCGTGGGGACGGCCGAGCGGGCCCGGTCTCGGGACGTTCGGTCGGGCGACCGGCCCACCGGTGGTGGATCGTGGACCGGTTCGGGGCAAGCGCTGGGGCCGACGTCGGGGCGGTGGAGCGGGGGCCACCCCGGCGTGCACCAGCGCTTCGTTTCCGACATGACCAGCAGCGGCACCGCCACCACCGCGGCTGCCGCGGCGGCCGGCCACCGGCCCGTTCTTGACAGAAGCCGGAGCCGGGGATGGGACGGTGGGGTTCCTTCTGGGGTGGGTGGGTGGTAGACGGGGCGCATGAGACGACGTTTGGGTAGAGATCTTCGGTCGTACGGCGCATGTGCGGCCGTTGTCCTCGCGCTTCTTTCCGTGGCCGCTGCCCCCTCCCCCGGCCCGGGCCGCCCTGAGGCGCCCCCGGCTCCGGACGCCTTCGTTCCGTTGCGGTCGGTCGCGCCGACGGTCCTTCAGGACATGCGGTACACCACGGCCCACAATTTCGTCGGCGAGCGCGTGGACGGCTATCGGGAGCCCGTCTGCCTGCTCACCCGGCCCGCGGCGCAGGCGCTGGCGAGGGCGCAGCGCGTGCTGCTCCGCTCGGGGTACACGCTCAAGGTGTACGACTGCTACCGGCCGCAGCGGGCGGTCGACCACTTCGTACGCTGGGCGAAGGACCTCGGCGACACGGCGATGAAGCCTGCGTTCTATCCGCGCGTCGACAAGTCGCGGCTGTTCACGGACGGTTACATCGCCGAGAAGTCCGGGCACAGCAGGGGCAGCACCGTGGACCTGACGCTCGTGAAGCTCCCGGCGTGGCCGACCAGGCCGTACGTACCGGGTGAAAAGCTCGTACCGTGCTACGCCCCGCAGGATGAGCGGTTCAGGGACAATTCCGTGGACATGGGGACGGGTTACGACTGTTTCGACACCCTCTCGCACACCGACGACCCACGGATCCGGGGCGTGCAGCGGTCGAACCGGCAGCTGTTGAAGAACACGCTCGCCGCCCAGGGTTTCACGAATCTGCCCGAGGAATGGTGGCACTTCACGTACAAGCCCGAGCTCTTCCCGGACACGTACTTCGATTTCCCCGTGGCGCGCCGGTCCGTCGCCGGTCGCTGAGGGCCCTTCCCGGGGCGGGCAACCGAACGGGCTGCCAGGACCACCCCCGTCGGCCCCGGCAGCCCGTTCTCTCCTACCGGACGCCGAATCTCCGCGTACGGTTCTCCGTATCCCGTTCTTCGTGTGTGGTTTTTTGCGGTCGGCTCCGTGTTCCGTTCGCCGGCGAGCGCCTACCGTGCCCTCATGGAGCAGACGTTTGATTCGTACGAGGAGTTCTGGCCCTACTACGTCGCGATGCACTCCCGCGCCGCCACCCGCTGGCTGCATCTGACCGGCACCCTCACCGGTCTCGCCGTCAGCGCGTACGGTCTGGCTCGTGGCCGCCGGCGCTACGCGGCGGCGCTGCCGCTCATCGGCTACGGGACGGCGTGGCCCGCCCACTTCCTGATCGAGAAGAACAATCCCGCCACCTTCGGCCACCCCGCCTGGTCGCTGCGCGGAGACGTCCAGATGATCCGGACGATGCTGGCGGGACGCGACCGTGAGCTCGCGGAGACCACCGAGAAGTGGCTCGCGGAGAACCGCTGAGGGGTCGGGCGCCCCGGTCCCGGGGCGCCCTGGCGGAGCCCCTGCCGCCGTTGCCGTCCAGCTCCTTGACGCCCGATCTCGGCCGGTGAACACTTCCCGGTGTCGGTCCGCGCCGCCATGTCAACTGGCCTGCAATGTACGGCCGTTGAGGTCGCCCCGCCCTGCCCAGTCAAGGACCGGGACCCGCCCCGGCGAGGCCCTAGGAGCCGCCCTCTCATGAGCACTTGGAGCAACTGGGAAGTCTTCCGCGGTGAGTTGATCGGTACCTCGATCCTCGTCCTCTTCGGGGTGGGCGTGTGCGCCGCCGTGACCCTGAGGTTCTCCAAGGCGAAGGCGGCCGGGTGGGTCGTCATCGCCTTCGGCTGGGGCTTCGGGGTGCTGGCCGGGGCGTACACCGCCGCGCCGCTCTCCAGCGGCCACCTCAATCCGGCGGTCACCCTCGGCATCGCGGTCGACACCGGCGTGTGGAGCCAGGTCTGGGTGTACGTGCTCGGACAGCTGGTGGGGGCGATGGCCGGTGCCGTGCTCGCCTGGCTCGTCTACTACGCCCAGTTCGACGCCAACCGGGAGAAGGAGACCGCCGTCGCCACGCTGGGCGTCTTCTCCACGATCCCCGAGATCAGGAACCCGGTAGCCAACCTCCTCACCGAAGTGATCGCCACCTTCGCCCTGGTCCTGCCCATCCTGGCGTTCGGGCTGACGAAGGGCCTGGGGACCTCCGGTACCCAGACCCTCATCGTGGCGTTCCTGGTGGTCGGCATCGGTCTGTCCCTCGGCGGGCCCACCGGTTACGCCATCAACCCCGCCCGCGACCTCGGTCCGCGCCTGGTGCACGCCGTACTGCCCATCCCCCACAAGGGGACGTCCGACTGGGGTTACGCCTGGGTTCCGGTGGTCGGCCCGCTCGTCGGCGGTGCCCTCGGCGGCCTCGTCTACACCATGGCCTTCTAGTCCCGGCCCTCCCGGGTCCCGCTTCCGGGCCCGTTCCGCCAGCAGCTCTCACAGCGAGGGGATTCCATGAGCGACCACAGCGAGAAGTTCGTCGCGGCGATCGACCAGGGCACCACGTCCAGCCGCTGCATCATCTTCGACCACGGCGGTGCGATCGTGGCCGTAGATCAGCGGGAGCACCGGCAGATCTTCCCGAAGCCGGGCTGGGTGGAGCACGACGCCACGGAGATCTGGTCGAAGGTTCAGGCGGTCGTCGCGGGGGCGCTCGCCAAGGCGGGCATGCGCGCCGACCAGCTCAGCGCGCTCGGCATCACCAACCAGCGCGAGACGACCGTTCTGTGGGACCGGGCGACGGGCAAGCCGGTGCACAACGCGATCGTCTGGCAGGACACCCGCACCTCCGCCCTGTGCACGGAACTCGGCGGAACCGACGGGCAGGACCGTTTCCGCGACCGGACGGGACTGCCGCTGGCGAGCTACTTCTCCGGGCCCAAGGCGGCCTGGCTGCTCGACAACGTCCCCGGGTTGCGGACCCGGGCCGAACGCGGCGAGATCGCCTTCGGCACGATCGACTCCTGGCTGATCTGGAACCTCACCGGCGGCACCCAGGGCGGCGTGCACGTGACGGACGTGACCAATGCCGGGCGGACCATGCTGATGAATCTGGAGACGCTGGAGTGGGATCCGGCGATCCTCTCCGCGATGCGGGTGCCGGAGGCCGTGCTGCCGGAGATCAAGTCGTCGGCGGAGGTGTACGGCACCGCTGTCGGGCAGCTCGCCGGGGTGCCGGTCGCGTCCGCGCTGGGCGACCAGCAGGCGGCCGTGTTCGGGCAGGCGTGCTACGAGACGGGTACGGCCAAGAACACGTACGGGACGGGCAGTTTCCTGCTGCTGAACACCGGCACCCGGCCGGTCCCGTCGAAGAACGGCCTGATCACCACGGTGGGCTACAAGATCGGCGGCGAGGCCCCCGTCTACTGCCTGGAGGGGTCGATCGCGATCACGGGCGCGCTGGTGCAGTGGTTCCGCGACCAGCTGGGGATCATCCGCAGCGCGGACGAGATCGAACCGCTCGCGGCGAGCGTGGAGGACAACGGCGGCGCGTACATCGTGCCGGCCTTCTCCGGCCTGTACGCGCCCTACTGGCGTGCGGACGCGCGCGGCGTCATCACCGGGCTGACCCGCTACGTCACCAAGGCGCATCTGGCACGGGCGGTGCTGGAGGCGACGAGCTGGCAGACGCGTGAGGTCGTCGACGCCATGTACCAGGACTCCGGCGTGCGGATCAGCACCCTCAAGGTCGACGGCGGGATGACCGGCAACAACCTCCTGATGCAGCATCAGGCGGACGTGCTGGACGTGCCGGTGATCCGGCCGAGGGTCGCCGAGACGACGTGCCTGGGCGCGGCGTACGCGGCAGGGCTGGCGACGGGTGTGTGGTCGGACCTGGACGAGCTGAAGGCACACTGGCAGCGGGACGCGGAGTGGACGCCGCGGATGGGCGCGCCGGAGCGCGACCGCGAGTACCGGAACTGGCGCAAGGCCGTGGAACGCAGCTTCGGCTGGCAGGGGGACGGGGAGGAGTAACGGCACTACGATCGTCAGGCGTCGCGTTGCCCGGTGCGCCCGCGTCGTCGGCTCACGCCGTCGGCAGGCCGTGCCGCACGCGTCGCGCGGGAGGGGCAACGGCCGCGGCCCGCACCCCAGTCGGCGGGGGTGCGGGCCGCTTCGCCGGGGCGGGAGCCCGTCAGGTGGCGGCGGCGGTGGCTGCCCTGCGGCGGCTCTCGGAGAGCGCCAGCGCGTGTTCCACCACCGCGATCAGAACCTCCTTCACCGACTCCCGGCCCCGGGCGTCGCACAGCAGGACCGGCACGTCCGGGTCGAGATCGAGGGCGGCGGCGATCGTCTCGACGGGGTGCCGCGGAGCGCCGTCGAAGCAGTTGACGGCGACCGTGAAGGGAATGTTGCGGCGCTCGAAGTAGTCGACGGCGGCGAAGCAGTCCTCCAGGCGCCGGGTGTCGGCGAGGACGACCGCGCCGAGCGCGCCCTGCGCCAGCTCGTCCCAGAGGAACCAGAAGCGGTCCTGGCCGGGGGTGCCGAAGAGGTAGAGCACCAGGTCCTCTCTGAGGGTGATGCGGCCGAAGTCCATGGCGACGGTGGTGGTGGTCTTGGCCTCGACCCCGTGGGTGTCGTCGACCGGACGGCCCGCCTCGCTGAGGGTCTCCTCGGTGCGCAGCGGCCTGATCTCGCTGACCGCGCCGACCAGGGTCGTCTTGCCCACCCCGAATCCGCCGGCGACCAGAATCTTCAGCGTCACCGGCTCCACGGGCCGCTTCTTGCGGCTGGAACGCCCGAAGACCATCGTTTGGGTTCTCCCGATCTCGCTGCGCGGAGGGCTGTCTTCCGCTCGGTACTGGGCGGTGCTGGAGGGTGTGATGCTCGTGGGGCGGGGGTGTGGGCGGGCGCCGGCGCGGGCGGGGATCAGAGGGCTCTGAGGCCGTCGATCACTTCGCGCAGCAGGCTTTCGTCCGGCAGCTCGGCCGGCTCCACCGGGCGTGTGACGTGCACGAGTTGCTCGTCGACCAGGTCTCCGACCAGGACGCGGACGACGCCCACGGGGAGGTCGAGGGTCGCGGCCAGTTCGGCGATCGACTGCGGGCTCTCGTGGCAGAGCTCGACGATCTCGACATGCTCGGGCGCGAGCGTGTGGTCGCGGTCCGGCTCGTCCGCCGCCGGTTCCGGGATGACGATGGCGATCAGGTCGAGCCGGTGCCGGGTCGCGCTGCTCGTACGGCCCCTGGTCATCGCGTACGGGCGTACGACGGGGCCCGCGTCGTCGTCGAACCAGTGCGGGGGCGGCTGCGGCCGGGCGGCGGCCGCGTGCGGTGCGGCGGGCACGCGTGGACCGTCGTCCTGCCGCGGCGCGGCGGCGGTCCTCGGCCAGGTGTCCCGCGGCGTCCACGGGGTGGGCTGCGGTTCCCCGCCCGCGGCCCGGCCGGCGTCCGTGCCCGTGGCCTCCGTACCTGCGTCGCTCATGCCGTCCCCGTTCACCCTCCGGCGGTCAGGCCGGTCCGCGGCGCCGTCCTGAGGTGGGCGCCGACGCGCTTGACCATGAGCGTCATCTCGTACGCCACCTGCCCCACGTCGGAGTCGGCGTCGGACAGCACGGCCAGGCAGCTGCCGTCGCCCGCCGCGGTGACGAAGAGGAACGCCTCGTCGAGCTCGACGACGGTCTGCCGGACGTTGCCCGCCTCGAAGTGGCGCCCGACGCCCTTGGCAAGGCTGTGGAATCCGGAGGCGACGGCGGCGAGGTGCTCTCCGTCCTCCCGGGTGAGGCTGCGCGAGGCCCCGGTGGGGAGCCCGTCGCTGGAGAGCACCAGCGCCTTGCGGATACTGCCGACCCGCTCGACCAACTCGTCGAGAAGCCAGTTGAGTTCGCCGGACCCCCGGCCCGTGGCATTGTGTGATGCGGCGTTCGGTGCGGTCATCGACCGTCCCCCTCTGCTGTCGTTCCTGGTGCTGTCTCGGCCGTCGTGGCGTCGTTCCCCGGGCGTGGCCCGGTGGTGTCGGCAGCTGATTCGTCGGTGGTCGCGGTGCCGGATGCCCGGCCGGCGGTGGGGGCGGGCCGGGGGGCGCCGTCCTCGTTCTCGCGGCGTCCGCGTTGCCAGCCGCGCTGGAGGGAGGCCATCCGGCTGCGTACCTCGTCGGCGTCCCGGTCCGGCTCCGCCACGGGTGCCGGGCGCACGGTCTCGGCGGCACGGGCCGCCTCGGCTTCCTTCTTCAGCTGCGGGGCGAGGCTCGCCTGACGCACTCGGCGCGGGAGACCGCCGAGCGCGGGGATTCCGTCCCCGGCCGCGTCGCCGGGTCCCTGGCCGGAGGCGGTCGGTGCGTCCTGCGGCTCGTCCTGGCCGTGGGACGGGTCGAACCGGCGGGACCGCTGGGGCTCCTGGGTCTGCCGGGGCTGCTGGCCGATGCGGCGACCGTGCTCGGCCACCAGGGCCGGCTTGCGCCGGGGCAGCGGCACGGGGCCGCCGGGGCGGGCGACGTCGGTGTCGTCCCGTGCGAGGTCGGCGGCCTGCTGGTGCTGTACGCGGGCGGCGTCGGAGACGCGGCCCCTGGCACTGCCCGCACGGCCTGCGCCCGCGCCGTCGTTCGGGCCGCGCCGCAGGTCGCCCGGGCCGCGCAGGGCGTCCCGGCCGCGGGGTTTGTCCACTCTGCGGGGCTTGTCCACCCCGCGAGCGCGGAAGATGGCGCCGCGCTCGCTCTCGGTCTCCTCCAGGTCGCCGACGAGGCCCCCCGGGGCGGTCCCCAGGGCGGGCGCGGGCTCCAGCCCGAGGGTGCCCAGCGGCGGTTCGAGCTCGACGGGGCCGTCCAGTACCGACCGTCCCGGCGTCGTACGGCCGAGGGCGGTGAGGTTGTGCCGGCGCCCGCCGGGGCCGGTGGGGGCGGGTTCGCCCGTGAGCCCCCGGCCCCGGGCGCTCTCGTGCTCCACGCGGAAGCCGCTGCCGTCGGTGTCGGGGGCCTCGGTGAGGAGGGCCGCCGGGATGAAGACGACGGCCGTGGTGCCGCCGTAGGGGGACTGCTGGAGGGAGACCCGCACGTTCTGCCGCTGGGCGAGCCGGCTCACCACGAAGAGGCCGAGACGGTCGGTGTCGGAGAGTTCGAACTCGGGGGTCTCCGCGAGCCGGAGGTTGGCGTCGAGGAGGACGTCGGGGGCCATGCCGAGGCCGCGGTCGTGGATCTCCAGGGTGAAGCCGTTGGCGACGCGTTCGCCGAGCACCTGCACCGCGGTGTGCGGGGGCGAGAACACCGTGGCGTTCTCCAGGAGTTCCGCGATCAGGTGGGTGAGGTCGGCGACGGCGGGTCCGCCGACGCCGATGCGCGGCAGTCGGCGCACCTCGATGCGCTCGTAGTCCTCGACCTCGGCGACGGCAGCCCGCACGACGTCCATCAGCTGGACCGGCTTGCGCCACTGCCGGGAGGGGGCTGCTCCGGAAAGGATCACCAGGCCTTCGGCGTGCCGTCGCATGCGGGTGGTGAGGTGGTCGAGCCGGAAGAGGTCGGCGAGTTCGTCGGTGTCCTCGGTGCGGCGCTCCATGGCGTCCAGGAGCGTCAACTGGCGGTGCAGCAGCACCTGGTTGCGGCGGGCGAGGTTGACGAAGACCTCGGAGACGCCGCGCCGCATGTCGGCCTGGCGTACGGCGGACTCGACGGCGGCCCGTTGGAGGGTGTTGAGGGCCTGGCCCACCTGGCCCATCTCGTCCTTGGGGTATTCCAGGCGCGGGGCCTCGGTCTCCACGTCGAGGTTCTCGCCCGCGGCGAGGCGGCGCATCACGCCGGGGAGGCGTACGCCGGAGGCCTCGTGCGCCTCTTTGCGGAGCCGGTTCAGGTCGCGGACGAGTTCACGCCCGATCCGTACGGAGACGACGACGGACACGATCAGGGCGAGGAAGCCGAGGACGCCGGCCGCTCCCGCTTCGAGGAGAACGCCGAAGGCGACGGGTTCGACGCGGGCCTGGTAGTTGTCGCCGGCCTCGGCGCCCTGCGTGGCGAGCCGGTCGAGGGCCGGGGGGGCGATCTCCTGCCAGGCTTCGGCGCTGACGGCGGTCGGGCGGCGCGTGGGTCCCTGGTCGAGGATCTTGTCCTCGGCGACGCGCAGGGCCGCGGCCTCGGGGCCGCTCAGGAGTTGCCCGTAGCGCTGCCGGTCGGCGGCCGGGAGCTGTTCCAGGCTGGTGTCGTAGAGGACCTTGCGGCTCGCGATCAGACCCGTGAGGGAGCGCAGTTCGTCGCCGGTGAACTGACGAGCGACCAGTGCGGAGGCAACCAACGCGTCCTCACGCGCCAGGAGTTCGCGGGCCCTGGTGACACCGACGAGGGCGCGGCCCTGCTTGTCCATCTCGACGTCGCGCAGCACGTGCAGGTTCGCCAGGAAGGTGTGGCAGGGGTCGACGAGCCGGCTGTAGTGGGCGAGGGCGTCGCTGCGGGTGATCGTGTTCTGGTCGACGGAACGGCGCAGCGCGGAGAGGCCGTCGAACTCCTTGAGGAGTGAGGCCAGACGCTGGTTGGCCGCCGGTTTCAGCTCGTCCGTGACATCGGGGTCCTGGGAGTGCCTGCGGATCTTGGCCACTGCCGCGTCGGTGGCGCCGCGGTGTTTGCGAAGCTCGGGAAAGGCCTCGGAACTTCGCTGGTCCGCGAGGTAGACCAGGGTCTGGCGGCGCTCCTTCTGGACCACCTGCACGGCGTCCTCGACCGGCGAGCCGATCTTTTCGACGACGTGGGCGATGTCCAGGAGCTCGCTTGCCTCGCGGCCGGTCAGTACGGTCGCGAAACCCCACAGTGCGGTGAGGGAGACGAGCGGCACCAGCAGCAACGCCACGATCTTCCGGCGGATGGACTTCCCGCGAAAGCGCATGGCCTCCCCCAGCTCGCCCCCGCTCGGCGGCGGTGATGTTCCGTCTCGTTGAGCCGTCAACGCATTTCGTCGACAAGCGGCGTGAGCCTACTACTGCCCCACCGGCAACTCGAAGACACGTCCGGTCGATTTTCGGCCGACGGGCCGGGAGCCGATCATGACTTGTCCCGGAATCACGGGAGTTGATAATCGTACCCGCGGTACAGGAAACCCGCCCGGGGGCAAAGTACGGCACCCGGGGGGATGGCTGGAACTGTTCGCTCCCCCTCCGAGGCACGGGAATCTTTCGGATCCGCCGTTCGTCCTTTTGTACGGGGAGATCCGGGGGACACGCCGAGTGGACGAACGGCGAAGCGGTGTCTGCGTAGGGCGGCACAGGACGGGCAGGCACAGCTGAGAGGCCCCTCGCAACGGGCCTTGGCTGAGTGGTGGGGAGTGGGGAGTGGGAACATGACGACGGAGGAGTTTTCGGCGGACGCGGCACCGCCGAGGCAGCTGTGGGTGGAAGAGCCGGCCGTGCGACGGCGGCTGCCGGATCCGGTGCGCACGTCCGCGGTACGGGCGGTGCTCATACTGGCGCTGACGCTGATTCAGGCGGTGGTGGCCTACCTGTGCACGCTGGCCGGGTCCTGGCTGGCCTTTCCGATGGTGCTCAGCAGCGTGGCGAGCACGGTCGCGGCGACCTGGGGCGTACTGGACGTGTGGATCACCCGGCAGGTATGGAACCAGCGCAACGGCGTGGTGTCCGTACCGAGCAGCACGGCACGGCAGTTGCGGCGCGAACGCCGTCAGGCGCGGCGCGAGGCGCACAAGGACGCGCGAATACAGGGCCGGCGGCAGAGCCGCCCGGGGCCGGGCCGGCTCTCGCAGGCCTGAGAGCTTCCGTGCGAGCGGCGCGAGTGCTTCCGTACCCCTTCCGTACTGGGGGCCGCTGCACACGGGCTCCCCACGCGAGACCGCTGTACGGGAAGTACGGAAGCCCTCACACGCGCCGGTGCCGGCGGTTACCCGGTGGCCCCGGGCAAGCCGGTACGGGCCGGCCGGACCTCGGGTGCCGCATGCGCAGCCTGCGACGTATCCGTCGTCGGCGACTCTTCCGTCACGTCCGCCGCCGGGGCACCTGTGCTCCCGTCCGCCGCCGGGGATCCTGGCGCCTCGTCCGCCGCCCGGCGGAACATGCGGGTCGCGGTGATCTCGCCGTGGATCGTCTCGCCCCCGGTGCTCTGCTGCGGCAGTCCGGGGCGCAGGTGCTCCTCGACGCTGATGTACTTCAGGCCCGCCCTCAGGTCCGCGTCGTTGCGCAGCCGGATGACGAGCGGGAACTCGGCGAGCGCGGTCGTGTCGAACAGACCGGTCGTGTAGAGAAGCTGGACGCCGAGCGCATCGGAGACCGCCCGCTGGAGTTCGAGCAGGTACGTCGCGTTGGCGCGACCGATCGGGTTGTCCAGGAACAGCGTGCCCGCGTGCCGGTGCTTGTCGCGGCCCCGGTCGTTGCTGCGCAGGGCGGCCATCGTGCAGTACAGGGCGATCGCAGCGGTGAGCAGTTGGCCGCCGGAGAAGACGTCGCCCATCTGCCCGACCGGCACCCGCTCGGCACGCAGCACCGCGTCCGGCTTGAGGATCTCCACCGCGATGCCCCTGGGTTCCAGTGCCGCCTGCACCCCGTGCAGCAGCAGGGACATTCCGTCGCGGCGCATGTCGGTGTTCTTCTTCACGGCGGCCCGGGTCGCCTCGTCGACGACTTCGCCGAGCCGTTCGACGAGGGTGGCCTGGTCGGGTTCCTCGAAACGGATCCGCAGGAACTCCTGCCCCGACCACTCCCCCAGCCCCTCCGGCAGCCGGGACAGGCGCTGCGCGGAACGCAGGGTGGCCAGCGCGGACTCCACGAGCCCGCGCAGCCGGTCGACGATGCTGTCGCGATTGCGCTCAAGCTGCGCCAACTCATCGGTGAGAACGCGCAGTCGGGGCGCGAAGGCCGCCGCCCAGGCCGCCGCGTGCTCGGGAAGCGAAGCGGCGGGCAGCTCCCGGATCTGCTGCCGGGCGGGGGTGCGTACCTGTTCGTACCGGGTGGAGTTGGCGTGGCGTACGAGCACATCGCTCGCCTCGCGCACCGCCGCTTCCGCCGACGACAGGTCGCCCGCGCAGCCGCGCAGTGAACGGCGGGCCTCCGCCGCCGAGTTGCGGGCCTCCATCAGCGTGCCGGGGTAGGGCTCGTGGACCTCCTGGTCCTCGTCCTGGTGGTCGCGCAGCAGGTCTCGCAGCAGCGCGGCCGTCTCATCGAAGCCTCCGGCCGCGTCCTCGGCGGCGCGGTGTGCGAGCAGCAGTTCGGCGTGCGCGGCGCGGGCCGTCTCCAGCGCCTCGGTGCGGGAGCCGAGTTCGGCGGTGGCGGTGCGCAGCAGGGTCTGGGCGTGCTCGGCGTCGGCGGGCACCAGGTCCTCGGCCAGGACGGTGTGCGCCTCGCCGTCCTCGGGTGCCAGGCGCTCCGCCTCGCCGCGCAGACGGCCCAGTTGCTCGCTCGCGGCCGACGCCCTGGTCTCCAGCGTCTGTACGAGCGACTCGGCGCGGGCGGCGGCTGCCTGGCGGGACGGGCCGTCGGCACCGTCGTTGCTCTCCAGGAGCTGGCCCGCCCGGTTGCGGACCTTGTTGCTGAGGCGGTTCAGCTCGGCGAGGGCAGCGCTCTCGTCGCTCTCGGCGCGGGCCTGTTCGGCACGCAGGTCCGCGCCGACGCCGACCTTCTCGTAGAGCTGGGAGGCGGCTCGGTAGGCCTCGCGCAGGGTGGGCAGCGCCTGGCGCGGCGCGCCTTCGGGGAGGTCGGGAACCGTCTCGGGCGCGCCCGCGATCTCGGCCCGCTCGGCACGCAGGGTGCGCGAGGTGCGGTGGGCGTCGTCGGCGGTGCGCTGGGCGGTGCGGCGGTCCTCGTCGGCGGCCTTGGCACGTTCCAGAAGGGTGGCGGCGCGGGCCTCCGACTCGGCCGCCTCGTCGGCGAGTTCGCGGAGCCGGGCCTGCCAGCCGGCGCGTTCGCGCAGCCGGTGGGCGAGTCCGGCGAGGACGTCGGCGGCCCGGCGGGCGCGCTGGGCGGCTTCCTGTCGTTCGTCGCGCACCCGGGCGGCGTCGGCCGCCGCCTCGTCGGCCTCGGCGCGTACCGTACGGGCCTCCGCGTGCACGGCTTCGGCCGCTTCGGCCGCCTCGCGTGCGATTGCGGCGGCCTCGGCCAGTTCGGCGAGCCTGCCGGGCGGGCAGTCCGCGCGCCAGGAGCCCAGCCTGGCGGCGAGGGTGCGGTCCCCGGTGAGCCGCGCGGAGAGGGCGCGGATCTCCTCGTCGCGGGCGGTGGCGCGGGCGCGCAGTGCCTGCCGTTCCTCGTCGGCGGCGTGCTCGTCGTGCATGGCGGGGTTCGGCGGTACGAGGAAGACGGCGCCCTGGCCGGTGCCGTCGCCGCCGCCCGGTCCGGGAACGGGCGCGAGGAGCGCGGCGGCGGTGCCGACCGCGACGGCGGAACGCGGCAGCAGTGCGGCGCCCGCGAGGACGTCACGTGCGCGTGCGTGCGAGTCGGGGTCGGTGATGACGACGCCGTCGACGAGTTCGGGCCGGGCGGCGAGGACCGCGGCGTGGTCGGCGGGGTCGACGGCCTGGGCGAGGTAGCGCCAGCCGGGGAGGGCCGGGATGCCGTGCTCGCCCAGGTACTCCACGGTGGTCAGGACGTCGGGGCTGGGCGGCAGGAGGCCGCCGTCGCCGAGGGCGCCGAGGATGCGCGAGTCGTCGGCGGCTGCGGTGCGCAGGTCGAAGAGCTGGCGCTCGGCGGAGGCGACGCCCTGTTCCAGGAGGGCGAGGAGGTCCTCGGCGTTGCGGTCCAGCTCCTCGACGCTGAGCGGGCCGTCGGTGCCGGAGCGGGGGCCGCGGCGGGCGTGGGCGACGGTGGCGGTGCTGCCCGTACGGCGGTGGCCGTCGGATGCCGCGGGGGTGTCAGAGTGGCGCGGGGGGCCGACGGTGCCGGGGGTACGGGCCTGCTCCGGACCCTGCGTGGTCTGCGCACCGCCGGTGTGCGGGGCGTCTCCGCTGCCTGTGCCGGCCGTGCCGTGCGCGCCGGGGATCGCGGTGCGCCGTGCGGACTGCTCGCCGTGTTCCGGGCCGCCGGCGTCGGTTCCGTACGCGGCCGGTCCTTCGCCGCTGCGGGGTTGCGGGAGGCCGGACGTGGCGGCCGTCGGCAGGCTCAGCAGCTCCGCGAGACGTTCCTCGGCGGCGATCGAGGCCGCCGCGCGGTGCTCCGCCTCGTGGGCGGCGGTGGCGGCGCGTGCCGCGTCTGCCGCGCGGGCGGCGCCCAGTTCGGCGCGGGCGTCTGCCGCGGCCGCTTCGCGTGCTCTGTCCGCTGTCGTTCGGGCGGCTTCGCGGGCGGTGTCCCAGGCGGCGACGGCGGTCTTCTCGGCGTCGGAGGCCGCCAGCGCGGCGCGGGCCGGGTCGGCGTCGGGGGCGGTGTCGTCGAGCCAGCCCGCCCGTACCGCTTCGGCCGTTTCGGCTTCGACCTCGGCCAGGCGCTGGCGGAGGTGGCCGATCTCGCTGCGGGCGCGCTGTGCCTCGGTGGCGGCGACGGTGGCGTCACGGTGCGCGGCCTCGCCCGTCTCCTGAAGGGCGGCGGAACGCTCCTCCTGTTCGGCCGCGACGCGCTCGCCGTCCTCGGCGGCGCTGTGCAGGGCACGTACGAGGTCGGTGGCGGCCGTGGCGCGGGCGGCGAGCGCCGGGGCCGCGTCCCGTTCCGCCTCACGGATGGCGACGGCCACGCGCGCGGAGCGGTCGGCGGCGGCGCGGTGGCGCAGCACGACCTCGGCGGCCTGCCACGCCGAGTGCAGGGTGCGGGCGTCGGCCAGCTCGCGGCGCTGGGCGGCGGCGCTCTTCTCGGCGGCTGCGAGGGCCAGGGAGGCGTGCCGGTAGGCGAGTTCGGCGGAGATCAGGGCACTGTGGCCGCGGGCGGTCTCCGCCTCGGTGACGGTGTGCGCGGCGGTGGCGACCCGCTGGGCGAGTTCCGCGGTGCGGCCCCGCTCCTGGGCGGCGCGGGCGGAGAGCCGCCGGGAGAGGGTACGGGTGCGGCGCTCGGCGCCGGTGTGGATGTCGCGGGCGCGGGCGCGGGTGTCGGCGGCGTCGACGATCCGGCCGAGGAGGTCGACGGATCCGGCGGTGAACTCGCGTTCGGCCATCAGTTCGGCACGGCGGCCCAGTTTGCTGCCGAAGCCGTGCACCAGGTCGGCGAGGCCGTCGGTGTCCCGGGTGTCGGTGACGGCGCGCAGCAGCAGGTCGGTGAAGTCCGAGTCCTTCTTGACCGCGAAGAGGCCCGCCGCCTCGCCCTCGTCGGCGTTCATCTCACGCTGGTAGCGGAAGAGTTCCGGGTCGAGGCCGAGCTCGGTGAGGTGCTCGTTCCAGCGGTCGTGGATCTCTTCCCAGTGGATGTCGAGGTGGGGGTAGGACTTGCCCGCCTCGGTGAGTGCGTCGCGGAACCCCTTCATGGTGCGGCGGCGGCCGTGCGCGCCCGACGCGCCCTCAAGCGGGCGTCGTACCGCGGTGGACTCGGCGACCGGCAGGGAGTCCAGGCTCAGCCCGGGGCCCGGGCGGAAGGAGTACCAAGCCTCGGCGAACTTGCGGGGGTCGTGGGAGACCTGTCGGCCGCGCCACTCGCTGACCTTGCCGACGACGACGCACTCGCCGGTCAGGGTGTGCTGCCACTCCAGGGCGACGTGCCCGCAGTCGTCGGCGAGCAGGAACTTGCGGAGCACACCGGAGCTGGCGCCGCCCAGGGTGTTGCGGTGACCGGGCAGCATGACCGAGAAGATCAGCTTGAGGAGGACGGACTTGCCGCCGCCGTTCTCCAGGAAGAGCACGCCTGCGGGCGCCGGGCGGCGGGGCGGCCCGGCCGGCTCGTCCTCGAAGAACTCCGCCTGGGTGGGCGCCGGCCGGGGTACCGGTGCGCCCACTCCGCGCAGGTCGAGGACGGTGTCGGCGTAGCGCGCTCCGGCGGGCCCGATGGAGTAGAGGCGGACCCGGGACAACTCGTACATGGCGGCGGACTCTCAGTCTTAAGTCGTCTCGGCGGAATTACGCGTGAAAGGGCAGGCCGGCGTCGGCGGCCAGTTCGAGGTCGTCGGTCCCGGACGGCGGGACGAGAGTGGCCGTGCCGTCCGTGACGGGGACGACGCCCAGTTCCAGGAGTTCGGTCAGGGCGGCACTGCCCGCCATGTCGCGGACCTGCAACTGGTAGCGGGCGGTGGTGCGGTAGGAGCCGCCCGCGTCGTCCCCGGTGCGCTGGAGGAAACCGGAGTCGGTGAGGAAGGCGACGGCCTTGCCGACGATGCCGGTGGTGGAGCCGGCCAGGCGCCGGGCGTCCTTGGTGGCGCCGGTGGCGCTGCGCCGGGAGTAGATCCGCCAGGCGGACTCCAGGCCGGGGGCCTCGGTGGCGGGGTCGGTGTTCTCTCCCGCCTCCTCGGCTCGCTCCTCCAGCCGTCGGCAGGCCTGCCGCACGAAGGCGTCCACGCCGTTGACGGTGAGGCGGCCGATGTAGCCGTCGTCGGCGAGGTCCTCGGGGCGGGGAAAGGCCATGGCGGCGACGGCGAGATGGGCGAGTCCGTGCAGGAAGCGGTCGGCGGACTCGGCCGAGGCGCGGCGGGCGTAGTCCCCCATCCGTACGGCGAAGACCGAGTCCTCCCCCGCCGAGACGGCCATCCCGGCGCGCGTGGACACCTCCAGGACGACGAGCCCGAGGCCGGTGGCGACGGCGTCGGCGAGCCGTGCGAAAGCGCTCTCCTCGCGGTAGCGGCGCAGCAGTTCGGCGTACTCGGCGTCGCGGGCGGGCAGCAGCTTGGGCTGGAGGCCGAAGGAGACGAGGCGGGCGGCGTCGGCCGCGTCGGCGGGGGTGACCGCTGCGGGGGCGGCGGGCGCGTCGACGGCGTCGCTGCTCCACGCGCTGTGCTCTGCGTGGGTCTCGCTCACGGCTGCTGCTCCTCGGTGGGGGTGTCCAGGGGTACGCGGGTGGTGGGGCGGGCCTGGGTCACGAGGCCTCCGCCCGGCCGGTCGCCATGCCGGCGGCGTCGAGCAGGGCGGTGCCCACGACGAGGTCGGCGCCGCCGAACTCGGGGTCGTGCAGCGGCGTGCCGTCGTCGACGGCGAACAGCAGGCGTTCCTCGCCCTGGCGGTACGCCGTACCGACGGGCGGGCTGGCGGCGTGCACCGCGAGCAGGGCGACGAGGTAGGGCAGTTCGGTGCCGGGGGCCCGGCGGCGGGCCTCGGCGAGCAGCCCGGAGAGCCGGCGGGGGGCGTCGTGCGGGAGGTCGAGCAGGTCTTGGGCGTCGGCGAGCTGCTCCTCGCTGAAGCGGCTGTCGTCGGGGGTGGCGATCAGGTCGGGTTCGGGCATCTCGACGCCCAGGTGTTCGCGTTCCACCGGTGGGCTGAGCAGTATGTCGACCAGGTCGCCGACCCGTACGGAGGTGGGGGTGCGCAGCCCCGCGCCGTGGGCGAAGAAGGCGTCGGTGACACGGATCGCCTTCTCCAGGGGCAGCGGAAGCACGGGGGCGACCAGCTGCCCGTACAGGTCGAGCCCCGCATGGGCGCTGACGGGTGCGAAGGCCTGCCGGTCCTGCTCGGCGCGGAACAGCGGTCCGGCCTCCAGGAGGCGGGACTGGAGCTGGGTGTGGCGGCGGATGCAGTCCTTGACGATGTCCACGAGTTCGGCGGCGCGGCGCTTCTGCTCGGGTTCCTCGGACTCGTCGCGGGCCTTGCGGATGTTGGTGAGGATCGCGTTCTCGTGCCGGTAGCGGTCGGCGACGTGGTCGAGGGCCTCGGCGATCATGTCGGGGACGGCGTTGAGCCAGTCGACCGCGCGGACGTTGCGCCGGGTGGCCTCCAGGGTGCGGCGCAGCGTCTCGGCGTACTGGACGGTCCGGTAGCGGGCCTGTTCGGCGGCGAGCTGGGCGTCGGCGAGGCGGCCGCGGTTGATCAGGACCTCGAGTTTGACCTCGGCGGCGATCTGGGCGCTGGTGACGTCGGTGTCGAGGGCGCCGACCAGGACGTTGACGGCCTCGTCGGTGGTGCGCAGGAAGACTCCGCCGCCGTATCCGGCGACTTCTTCGACGAGTTTGAAGTCGTAGTCGCGGCGGGTGTACACGCCGTCGGCGGAGAAGGTGCCGTAGACGGCGCGGAAGCCGCGGTCGACGCTGCCGACGTTGACCAGGTTCTCCAGCACCCAGCGGGCGACCCGTTCGTGCTCGGCGGCGGGGCGGCTCGGGGCCTGGGCGGCGACGCGCGGCAGCAGCCGGGAGACGATCTGCTCGTGGTCGGCGCCGGTGTCGAAGTCCATGTTGAGCGTGATGAGGTCGATCGCGGCGAGGGCGACCTCGGCCATCGCGTAGACCGTGTATTCGCCGGCCAGGTTGGCCTTGCGCACGTCGAGGTCGTGGAGCGGGGCGGTGCAGGCGAGCGCCCGAAGGCGCCGCGCGAGCCCTTCGTCGGCGGCCGGGCCCTGGGCGGGCCGCGGCCCCGCGCTGAGCTGGGGCGGAACGAATTCCGTCGAGGCAGGCGAAGTCACGTGGCACAGATTAGGTCCTCGCACTGACAACGGTCGAAACGGCCCAGATGGGAACGCTTGCCGCGGCGGACGCCGCCCGTGGAACCGCGGGCGGGCGGCGCGCCCCGGAGCGTTCCGGTGCGCGCCGCCCGAGGGGTTCAGGCAGCGGTCGCGTCCGGCCCGAACCTGCTGCGTACGGCGGTCTGCACCTCGGCCTCCTCGGCCGGGTCGGCGGCCAGTCGCCGCAGCCGGTCGGCGACCCGTGCGTCGGCGGTCTCGGCGTGCCGGGCGGCGACTTCCCGCGTCGTCTCCTCGCAGTCCCACAGGCACTCGACGGCGAAGCCGGAGGCGAAGGACGGATCGGTGGCGGCGAGGGCGCCTGCCGCGCGCTGCCGCAGGTGGGAGGAGGTGGTCTCGCGGTAGACGTGCCGCAGTACGGGTGCCGCCGCACAGATCCCGAGACGGCCCGCGCCGTCCACCAGCGTCCACAGCAGCGGGGCGTCGGGGCCTTCGGTGCGCACGGTCTCGCGCAGCGCTCCGAGGACCAGGGGCGCGTCCTGTGCCCCTCCGCGGCAGGCCAGCACGCCCGCGGCGGAGGCCCCGAGGGCGTCGGGGCGGTGGACCCAGCCGCGGGCGGAGTCGACCGCTTCCGGGCCGCACATCCGCTCGAACGCGGCGACGGCGGCGTCCGCGACCGACCGCGACGGACTCGCCGCCGCTGCCTCTATCAGGCCGAGGACGGCGGGGTCGCGCGACTCGGCGAGGTAGTGCAGCGCCGTGCAGCGCGCCCCGTCGGAGCCCTCGTGGGCCGCCCGGAGGATGGTGGGGCGGTCTTCCGGTCCGGCGACCGCGGTCAGGCACCGGGCGGCGGGCACGTGCAGGGCGGCGCCCCGTTCCAGCCCGTCCTGCGCCCAGTCGAGGACGGCTTCCACGCTCCACCCGGGCCGGGGCCCGGCGGGTCGCATCTGGCGCTGCCAGCGGTCGAAGGATCCCTGTTCGCGGGCCGCGCGCACCCGGCCGCCGACCGTGTCGCGCGGATCCTCCGCCCACAGCCGCCAGGGCCTGGGCTCGAAGGCGTCGCGCACGGCGGCGGCGAGTTCGGCGTCGCCCTCGGGTGTGTTCGCGAAGCGCGCGAGCACCGGGCCGGACAGCGCGCGCAGGCCGGCGTCGTCGTCGCGCAGGGCGAGTTCGTCGAGCGCCCAGGTCCAGTTGGTGCCGGTCCTGGCGTACCGGCGCAGCAGGATGAGGGCGTCGTCCCTGCCGTACGAGGCGAGGTGGCCGAGTACGGCGAGCGCGAGCCCGGTCCGGTTCTCGTCCGTGTCGAGGACGTCCTCGACGTCGAAGAGGTGGTGTTCGATCGCGTCGAGGCCGCCGTCGAGGTCGAGGTAAAGGCGTGCGTAGTAGAGCGAGCGGTTCTCGACCTGCCAGTCGTGGCGGGGGTCGTGGAGCACGCAGTGGTCGAGGGCCGCAAGGGCTTCGGGGCGGGGTGCGGCGAGCGCGTGCAGCGTGCCGTCACCCCTGCCCCTTTGCAGGAGGCCGAGCAGGGTGCCGCTCGGCGCTATGACTGGTTCAAACATGGGGAAAAGCCTCACATCAAGCTGTCGACGCATCCGGGATTCATGCCGTGCCTACGCCGTGCGACAACTTGCTCGGCCGCCCGTCACAGTCTTCTGCTTGCTGTAGACCATCTTCCTCTGCCTCTCATCGGTGGCCCGGAGTGGGCCCGTTCCACATATCCGTAATGCGGCGACTCCTGCCCGCACCTGGTGTTTGTGAATCCGACGTCATGATGGCCCAGGCATTTCGCCACCGCGACCACATTTACGACGTCCCCCCGGGACTCCCCGCTGCGGGCCCTCAGTGGGCGCCGAACAGCTCCAGCAGCTCCTTCTTGTCGAACATCCGGGCGGTGTCCACGGCGGAGGGCGTGCCCGCGGCGGGGTCCGCCCCGCCGGCGACCAGTACCCGGACCACCTCGTCCTCACCCTTGAAGACGGCGCCGGCGAGCGGCGTCTGCCCGCGGTCGTTGGCCCGGTTCGCGTCCGCCCCGCGCTTCAGGAGGGCCTCCACCGCACCCGCGTGCCCGTGATAGGCGGCGAGCATCACCAGGGTCTGCCCCTGCTCGTTGGTGAGGTTCGGCGAGACGCCCGCGTCGACGTACGCGGCGAGCGCCTCGGCGTCACCCTGCCGGGCGAGGTCGAAGATCTTGGTCGCGAGTTCGACGACCTCGGGGTCGGGAGCTTCGCTCATCGCGGGCAGCCTGCCTTTCACACACATGCCGTGACCAGGAGCGCACGGCGCGGGGGCCGTACGAGTGAATCGTCAGGGTACTGCCCGCCGGGCGACATGACCCGGCCTCCCGGCGGCAAAGATCATCACGTGTGCGGCGGGATCGGCCAGTCCGGTGAAAAAGATGAAAAGTAACTCGATTGCACGATTTGCGGTATTGGTACTTTCTGTGAGCCTGGAAGAACTCATGGTGACTGTCCCCATCGACCAGGAGAACCCACATGATCCTGTCCATCTCGGGTGTCGTGCTGCTCGGCATCATCGTCTTCCTGTTCTTCCGCAAGGACGGACTCAAGGCGTCCCACGCCCTGGTCTGCGCGCTCTTCGGCTTCTACCTCGCGGGCACCGCCATCGCCCCGAGCATCAAGGCCGGAGGCGCGAGCCTCGCCAGCCTTTTGGGCGGGATCAAGTTCTGACCCCGCGTCCATCCACTCTCACTTCAGGAGTCCCGACGTGGCCCGGCGTCCCCTCCCCCGCATTCTGAGCAGCAGCAGTGTGTCGCTGGCCCGCAGCCGCGAACTGGCGCGCACTGCCGCCGACAGCGCCACGGACGTGCTCCATCCGCTCATCACGATCGGCCGCGGCCTGCGCAAGCTCGCCGCGGCCGGCCGGGACAGATGGTGCGCCACCCCCAAGGAGAGGCGCGGTCCCGCGCTGTTCCTGGTGGGTTCCGTCGTCCTGGTGGTCGCGCTCATCCCGTACGGACCGCTGCTCGTCCTCGTCACGGTGATGGCCGCGGCCGCCTGGAAGGGTCATGAACGTGCCCCCGTTCAGACCGGTCCATCCCCGGCGGAGACGGAGCGGCTCCAGTCCCTCTACGAGGCGCTGGTGCCGTACTTCTCCGTGCCCGACGACCCCGATCCGCTCTTCGCGCACGGCGGCGCGTGGGACAGGGCCTTCGGCGACCACGAGTTCGACGACACCGGCCGGCTGTCGCGGCTGCTGATCCACTACCCCGCCTACTTCCCCGACGGCGAGGCCTCCTCCCGGGCCCGCATCGAACAGTTGCTGCACGCCAAGTCGGGGCGTGGCCGGGAGTACCGCTTCGACTGGGACCAGGAGGGCAACGAGCTCGTCATGGCGGTGCTCGACGCGCTTCCGACGACGATCGCGGCCCAGCACTTCGTCACCGCGCCCGGCGAGACGGTCCTCGGCTTCACCGACGAGGACGCGGCGCCCCGCACGGTCCCCGTCCGGGCCGGCGACGAGTCCTACGACGCCACCCCGGTGATCTGGCGGACCGGACCGCGCTCCACCGAGCCTCACCTGCTGGTCGTGGGCCAGCCCGGCAGCGGGACGACGAGTCTGCTGCGCTCCGTCGCCCTCCAGGCGCTCCAGAACGGCGACGTACTGATCGCCGAGGGCAGCGGCACCGGCGAGTACGCCTGCCTCGCCGGCCGCAGCGGCGTGCTGGCCGTCGAGTGCGGCGTGACCGGCGCGCTGGCGAGTCTGGAGTGGGCCGCGGCGGAAACCGAGCGGCGGTTGCTCTCCGCCAACCGGGCCAGGCAGGCGGGCCGCCCCGCGCCCGAGGACACCCGGCGTCCGCTGTGGATCCTGCTCGACCGGCCGAGCGTCCTCGGACACCTGGCGGCGGCCGACGGCCGCGTCGACCCCCAACAGCTGCTCCAGGTGCCGCTGCGGCACGGCAGGGCGGCCCACGTCACGGTGGTGGTGGCCGAACAGTTCGACGCCCTGGACACCCTCAGCGATTCGGTACGCGCGCACACCCGCGCGCGTGCCGTCCTCGGGCCCGCGTCCGCGCAGGAGGTGGCGTCCGTGCTGGGTGCCCCGCCGCACACCACGCCCACGCCCGACGTCCCGCCGGGGCGGGGCTACGCGCGGCTCGGTGCGGGTCCGGTGATGCGCCTCCAGGTACCGGCCACCCCCGACCCGTACGACGACGCCACGAGCGAGGCGCACCGGCAGGCCGTACTGGAACTGCTGCCGGAGCGCGCCGTTCCGCTGGAGGACACCGACCCCGATCCCGGCCCCGTCCTTCGCCCCGAGCCCGCCCCGGAGCCCGATCCCGCCCGCGACCCGGCACACGCCCCCCGCCGCGATGCCGACCGGGATGCCGATCCGGTGCGGACGCCCGGGTGATCACGCCACGGACGTCCGCGGCCCTTCCGCCCCCGACCCCGCGCCGGTCTCGACGAGCCGTGCCGCCGCGGCCAGGCGCACCGCGGCCTCCTCCGCCACCGGCCCGCCCACGGTGAACGGCAGCCGCACGTAACCCTCGAAGGCCCCGTCGACCCCGAACCTCGGCCCGGACGGCACCCGTACGCCGACCCGCTCCCCCACCGCCGCGATCCGCGACCCGGAGAGACCGCCGGTGCGCACCCACAGGGTGAGCCCGCCGCCCGGTACGTCGAACTCCCAGTCCGGCAGCTCCCGGCGCACGGCGGCCACAAGCGCGTCCCGGTTCTCCCGCGCCTGGCCGCGCCGGACCTCCACCGCCTGCTCCCAGCCCCCCGTGCTCATCAGCCAGTTGATGGCGAGCTGCTCCAGTACGGGGGTGCCGAGGTCGGCGTACGCGCGTGCCGAGACCAGGCTGCGGACGACCTCCGGGGCGGCCCTGACCCAGCCGATGCGCATGCCCGCCCAGAACGCCTTGCTGGCCGAGCCGACCGTCAGGACGGTGCTGCCCGACGGGTCGAAGGAGCAGACCTGGCGCGGCATCTCCAGCCCTTCGTCCAGAGGCAGTTCCGTCATGGTCTCGTCGACGACCAGGACGGTGCCCGCCGAGCGGGCCGCCTCGACCAGCGCGCGGCGCTGGTCCTCGCTCGCCAGGGCGCCGGTGGGGTTGTGGAAGTCCGCCACGACGTACGCGAGCCGCGGGGCCGCGTCACGCAGCACCTGGCGCCAGCGCGGCAGGTCCCAGCCGGTCAGCCCCTCCGCCATGGCGACGGGCACCAGACGGGCTCCGGCCTCGCGCATGAGCTGGAGGATGTTCGCGTACGAGGGGGACTCGACGGCGATGCGTTCGCCGCGTCCCGCGAAGAGGTGGCAGATGGCGTCCATGGCGCCCATCGCGCCGGTGGTGACCATGATCTGTTCGGGCATCGTGGGGATGCCCTGCGCGGTGTAGCGGTCGGCGAGCATCTGGCGCAGGGCGGGCAGCCCCGCCGGGTAGTCGCCGTGCGTGTGGGCGTACGGCGGCAGCTCTTCGAGTGCCCCCTGCACGGCCCGGGTGAGCCACGGTTCGGGGGCGGGCAGGGCGGCCGTGCCGAGGTCGATGACGGAGCCCAGGGCCTCGGGCGGCAGCGGCTCCAGACCGCGGGCGGGCAGCGGGTTCCCCGCCGGTACGGCGGTCCAGCTCCCCGCTCCCCTGCGGGACTCCAGGAAACCCTCCGCGCGCAGCGCTTCGTAGGCGGCGGCCACGGTGGTGCGGCTGACGGAGAGCGCCATGGCGAGTTCCCGCTCGGCGGGCAGCCGGGCCGCGACCGGAACACGGCCTTCCAGGACGAGCAGCCGCACCCCGTCGGCGAGCGCGCGGTAGGCGGGCGGCTTGCGCGACTGGGGGCCCGCCGACCGGGACTGCTGGGAGCCGAGCTGTCGGGCGAGCTGCGCCGCACCCACCGCCGAAGTCCACTGCGCCATGATTTCAGTCCACCTTCCCCGGATTGGCCATGGATGGCTCATCCTTTCGGGCCACAGAGTGTCATGCATCAGTCCACCATCACCACCCCAGGGGGGCACCACTTGTCCGGGTCATCACGGTCCACGGATCTCTACCGGCGGCTGGCACAGCTGTACGTCGGCCTCGCCCTGTACGGGGCGAGTTCGGCGGCGCTGGTACGCGCGGGGCTGGGCCTCGAACCCTGGGGGGTGCTGCATCAGGGGCTTGCGGAACGCACCGGGCTCACCATTGGGGTCGTCTCGATCATCGTCGGGGCGGTGGTGCTGCTGCTCTGGATACCGCTGCGGCAGCGGCCCGGCCTGGGCACGGTCTCCAACGTCGTCGTCGTCGGCCTCGCGATGGACGGCACACTGGCCCTCGTGCCGGAGGTGCACGGGCCGGCCGGAAGGATCGCACTGCTGGTCGGCGGGATCGTGGTCAACGGGGCGGCGACCGGGCTCTACATCGCTGCCCGGTTCGGTCCCGGGCCGCGCGACGGCCTGATGACCGGCCTGCACGCGGCGACCGGGCGATCGGTGCGGCTCTCCCGTACCTGCGTCGAGGTCGCGGTCGTCGTCACCGGGTTCGTGCTCGGCGGGACCGTGGGCGCGGGCACGGTGCTGTACGCCCTGGCCATCGGTCCGCTCGCACAGTTCTTCCTCCGCGTGTTCGCCACGCCCGCGCCCGCCCCGGCCGGGTCCGCCGCCCGGGACGTCCCGCGCGATCCGGAGCAGGGGCGGGCGATACTGCCCGGGTGAACCGCGCTCTTCAGCACAGCTATCTGGACATCCGGCACCGGTTGTTCCGTTCGCCCACCGCGGCGGGGCGGCCGACGGCCTGGAGAACACCGCGGCCGCCTTCCGCCGGGCCGCCGATGAGGGCTACCGCTACTTCGAGACGGACATGCACGCCACGGCCGACGGCAGGCTGATCGCCTTCCACGACGCGACCCTGGACCGGGTGACGGACTCCGGCGGCCGGATCGCCGAACTGCCCTGGAGCCGGGTGCGCGAGGCCCGGGTGGCGGGTTCCGTGCCGCTCCCGCTCTTCGAGGAGCTGCTGGAGGAGTTTCCCGAGGCCCGCCGGAACGTGGACCTCAAGGCGGAGGCCGCCCTGCTGCCCCTGGTCGACCTGATCCGCCGCACCCGCTCCTGGGACCGCGTCTGTGTCGGATCGTTCAACGAGAGCCGCGTGGCCAGGGCGCAGCGTCTCGCCGGACCCCGCCTGGCGACGTCGTACGGAGTGCGGGGCGTACTGGCTCTGCGGCTGCGCTCCCTGGGCGTCTGGGCTCCGCTGCGCCGGGGCGCGGTGTGCGTCCAGGTGCCGGAGGCCCGGAACGGCGTACGGGTGGTCGACCGCCGCTTCGTCGCGGCGGCGCACGCACGGGGCCTCAAGGTGCACGTGTGGACGGTCAACGACGCCGACCGGATGGCCGCGCTCGTCGACCTGGGGGTGGATGGCATCATGACGGACCGGATCGCGACGCTGCGGTCGGTGCTGACCGAACGGGGCGTTTGGGCCTGATTCCGCGCCTCCCCTTCGCGCCTCGCGCCGGGAACGGTCGGCACCCACGAGAAGGACGTGCCCCGGGCCGGTGTTCTCCGCGGGGGGATTCATTCCGGTCGCGCGGGTACCCGTGCGGAAGGCCGGTGAGGCGGCAGGAAACTCCGTACCGGAAAGAATTTAGACCTTGAAGTAAAAGGCCGGTAGTGTACGCCTTTGGCCTGCCGGGCGGACCGTTACTGCGTGCTTGCGCAGGAAAATGCTTGGGTGACATCTACTGACAGATGTGACAAAGCGGTCACTGGTGGGTACAACAAGGGCGGCACGACGGGCGACGCACTGACCCGCAACGGGAATCTTTACCGCCGACCGGACGTTGACCGGATGACGACGACAGCGACAAATACCTGTCCTGTGGGCGACAAGCCCGGGAGGCACGATTCATGAGTGAGCGAGCTCTCCGCGGTACGCGGCTCGTGGTGACCAGCTACGAGACGGACCGCGGCATCGATCTGGCCCCGCGCCAGGCGGTGGAGTACGCATGCGAGAAGGGACATCGCTTTGAGATGCCCTTCTCCGTGGAAGCGGAAATTCCGCCGGAGTGGGAGTGCAAGGTCTGTGGGACCCAGGCACTTCTGGTGGACGGCGATGGGCCGGAGGAGAAGAAGGGCAAGCCCGCGCGCACGCACTGGGACATGCTCATGGAACGGCGCACCCGCGAGGAACTCGAAGAGGTCCTGGCCGAAAGGCTCGCGGTACTGCGTTCCGGCGCCATGAACATCGCGGTGCATCCGCGGGACAGCCGCAAGTCCGCCTGACGCCCTCGGGCATCCAGGCACTGGAGAAGTACAGCGCAAGAGCCGCGGGGTTCCGGCACACCGAGTGTGTGCCGGAGCCCCGCGGCTCTTGTCGTGCGCGGCTCTTGTGATCAGTGCCGGGGCGGTCAGGGCGTCAGTGGCGTCCGGGGTCCGTCTTCGCGGCGCGGCGGGTGGGCCGACGACGGGCCGTCGTCGCGGATGACCTCTCCCTGCACGACCTTGCCGTCCGGACGGTGCATGCGCGCCTGCTGGAACGCGTCGCCGAGGCTGCCGGGCTGCTGCGCGGCGTTCATGCGCCGCTCCAGCGACGTCTCCGTGTACTTGCCGAGAGCCGCGCGCACCGGCGGCAGCAGGACCAGCAGGCCGAGGGCGTCGGAGAGCAGACCGGGCAGGATCAGCAGGAGCCCGGCAAGCATCACGAAGCCGTTGCCGGAACCCTTGCGGCCCTGCCGTTCGGCGGCCGGGTCGTAGGCGCCGCCGCTCTGCTGCTGGCGCTGGATCGTCTCGCTGAGGTTCTTGAACGCGCGGCGGCCGGCCCGCTTGATCACGGCGCCGCCGAGCACCGCGCCGCCGACCAGCAGCAGGAAGACGGTGAGCCCTCCGGCCGCGTCGGCCACGAGGGTCAGCAGCCAGATCTCCAGCACCAGCCAGACGGCGAGGCCGAGAGGTACGAACGTGCGGGCACGGGAGCGCTTGCGGGCGCTCGTGGCAGCGGGCGGGGGCGGGGTGCCGGTCGTCATGTTCCCAGTGTGCCTGGCAGGGTGCCTGAACGGCGTAAAGAGGACGTGAGGAGGCCGGTGACCCTTCAAGCGCGGCAGGCGGGTTGTCAGGGCCGCAGAGGTCAGCGGGCCGAAGTCAGGAGGGCTTGCGGCCCAGGATCTTGCCGGTGCGTGAGCCGACACCCCACGCGGTGACCCGCCACAGGGCCTCGACGACGATGTCGTTGCTCATCTTCGACTCGCCGATCTCCCGCTCGACGAAGGTGATCGGGACCTCCACGACGCGGAAGCCGGCCTCGACCGCGCGCCGGGCCAGGTCGACCTGGAAGCAGTAGCCCTGCGAGGCGACCTCGTCCAGGCCCAGCCCCTGCAGCGTCTCGACGCGGAAGGCGCGGTAGCCGCCGGTGATGTCGCGGATCGGCACGCCCAGCAGCGTACGGGAGTAGAGGCTGCCGCCGCGGGAGAGGAACTCGCGGGACTTCGGCCAGTTCACGACGCGGCCGCCGGGCACCCAGCGCGAGCCGAGGACGAGGTCGGCGCCCTTGAGGGCGGTCAGCAGGCGGGGCAGTTCCTCGGGCTGGTGGGAGCCGTCGGCGTCCATCTCGACGAGGACGCCGTACCCGTGGTCGATGCCCCAGCGGAAGCCCGCCATGTAGGCGGCGCCGAGGCCCTCCTTGCCCTTGCGGTGCAGGACGTGGACCTGGTCGTCGGCCGCCGCGAGCTCGTCGGCGAGCTTGCCGGTGCCGTCGGGGCTGTTGTCGTCGGCGACGAGAACGTGCGCCTCGGGAACGGATTCCCGGACTCGCGCGACGATCGGCTTGATGTTCTCGGCCTCGTTGTAGGTCGGGATGATCACCAAAGCACTGCCGAGCGGGCCATAACGCTTCTGTCCGCCGTCGTTCACTGCTGCCCCTTTTCATGCCCGAACACAGAGGACCCACCATAGCGAGCGCGCGCGGGCGAGGGGTTGAGGGGCTACGGATGGGGGCCCGGCGTCCTTCGGGCCGACCAGGTGCCCGCCGGCTGCGGACATCCTCGCCGTTGTCTACTGAACGCCGGGGCCCTACCCGTGTCGCACCGGCGGCCGAAAAAACCTTCCCTCGCCCCCGAGGCGCGGGCGCTGAACCTGGTTCCCGGGGCGGCGGTGCCGGTGCGGCACTTCCGCCCCCATGACCCAGCGGCGTTCGACGACTGCGTGGAGGATTTCCGGCCGGACGTTTCGTGGTGGACCCGGCCGAACCTACCCGCCGGTGGCCGCTTTCTGTCAACACCTGTGCGACCTGCGGCGATTCGCCGAATCAGCAGGTCAGTGCCGACGGCGCGAAGAACCCGCCGGCCGCCAGGGGCTCACCGATCGGCGGTACGCGGCCCACCGGGCGTCACGCGTTCGGCCGTACGTGGACGGTCTGCCCGGCCACCACGGTGCGCAGGCACACCGGGAGCTGCGCGCCCGGCGCGAGGTCGGGGAGTCCGGGCGTGCCGGAGCGCGGGTCGGTGGACCAGCGGGCCACCCGGTCGTCGGGGGCCTGGACCACGAGGTCGCCGGTGCGCCAGATCGCGTAGTCGGCGGGCGCGCCGGGCACCAGGACGCCCGCGTCGTCGCGGCCGACCGCCCGCCAGCCGCCGCGGGTGTGGGCGGTGAAGGCGGCGCGTACGGAGACCCGGTGTGCGGGGGTGCGGTGGAAGGCGGCGGCCCGGACGGTGCCCCACGGGTCGAGCGGGGTGACGGGGCTGTCGGAGCCGAAGGCGAGCGGGACGCCGGCCTTGAGCATGGCGGCGTACGGGTTGAGGGTGCGGGCGCGCTCGGTGCCGAGACGCTGGGCGTACATGCCGTCGTCGCCGCCCCAGGCGGCGTCGAAGGCGGGCTGTACGGAGGCGGTGAGGCCGAGGTCCGCGAAGGCGGCGATGGTCTGCGGGGTGAGCATCTCGGCGTGCTCCACCCGGTGGCGGGCGGCGCGCACGCGGGCCAGGCCGACCTTCTCGGCGGCGGCCCGGACCCCGTCGACGACGGCGGTCAGGGCGGCGTCGCCGATGGCGTGGAACCCCGCCTGGAGGCCTTCCTCGGTGCACGCGGCGACGTGGGCGGCGATCGCCGCGGCGTCGAGGTGCGCGGTGCCGGTGTGCGGGGCGTCGGTGTACGGCTGGTGCAGGCAGGCGGTGTGCGAGCCGAGCGAGCCGTCGACGAAAAGGTCTCCCGCGGCGCCGATCGCGCCGAGTTCGCGGATGCGCCTGGCATCCTTCGCATGCGCGACCTGTTGGGCCCAGTAGCCGAAGACCCGCGGGCCGGGCCGCTCGGCGGCCAGTTCCAGCAGACCGGTCAGGTCCTCCTCGTCGGAGATGTCGGGTCCGGCGCACTCGTGGACGGTGCCGATGCCGAGCGAGGCGGCCCGTGCGAGGGCGGCGCGCTGGGCGGCACGGCGCTGCGCGGGGCTGACGGCCCGGTGCGCGGCGGCGCGCACCGCGTGGTGGGCGGCCCCGGTGAGGGGGGCGTCCGGGGCGTAACCCTTCAGGCCCGTGACACCGGGCACGAGAGCGAGGAGGGCGGTGCTGACGACCGCCGAGTGCACGTCGACACGGGGCAGGTAGAGCGGGCGCCCGCCGGCCGCGGCGTCGAGTTCGGCGCGCGAGGGGTGGCGCTGCCCGGGCCAGCGGGAGCTGTCCCAGCCGCCGCCGAGGAGGACCTCGCCGGCCGGGCGGGCGGCGGCGTGCTCGCGTACGAGCACGAGCGCCTCGTCCAGGGTGCGGGCGGCGGCCAGGTCAAGACCGGTGAGGGCGAGACCGGTCGCGGTGGTGTGCACGTGTGCATCCGTGAACGCCGGGGTGACGAGCGCGCCGTCCAGGTCGAGCACCTCGTCGACGCCGCTCGCGAAGGCGTCGGCCGCTCCCTCCGAGCCCACCCAGGCGACGTGCCCGCGCTCGACGACCATCGCGGTGGCGAAGGGGTCGGCGGGACTGTGGACCTCACCGCCGCGCAGCAGCACGGTGCGGTCCGCGGAGGCGGGAGAAGAAGGGGAGGAGGGGGCGGTGCGCTCGGTCATGGCAACAGTCTCGCGCAGCCCCCGGGACCCGGATGACCAGGGGGCCCGGTACCGGCTGCCGGACGGGGCCCGGACAGGGAGGGCGAGGCCTAGATGCGGGGCGGGCGGGCCTCGTACGGGGTGGACAGGACGACGGTCGTACGGGTGGAGACGCCGGCCAGGGTGCGGATCCTGGTGAGCAGGTGCTCGAGTTCCAGGGGGGTGGCCACCCGGACCTTGAGGATGTAGTTCTCGTCGCCGGCGACGCTGTGGCAGGCCTCGATCTCGTCGATGCCGGCCAGGCGTTCCGCGATGTCGTCCGGAGCACTGGGGTCGAAGGGCGCCACCGAGATGAACGCGGTGAGCGGCAGCCCGACCGCCTCGGGGTCCACGACCGCGGCGTACCCGCGGATCACTCCGCGCTGTTCCAGCCTGCGGACGCGCTGGTGCACCGCCGAGGTGGACAGGCCGGTGGCCTTTCCCAGGTCGGTGTAGCTCATCCGCCCGTCCTTGACGAGCAGGTCCACGATGTGACGATCCAACTCCTCCATGGACGGAGAACCTACAGGGCCGGGGGCTCGTGCGGCACCTGTGCGGCCTGCGTCTTGCCTGCTGGAACGCAGGGGGCCGCGGAGGGCGCGCGCATCTTCACGAACCGCCCCCGGGAAACCGTTCCGGACGGGTGGACCGGACACACTGCGGCGACCATGTGACGAAGGCCACACACCTGTGGCCGTGTCCTTCCCCGTTGTGGGGTTATCGCGCAGGCGCAGAGGGAAGTGCTTGGTGTGGTCGAGGCCGCAGCGCCTTGTCGGCCCACCTTTAGGGGGAGAGTCTCCATGCAGAACCTGAAGCGCACCGGACGCACCGAGCCGGAGCTCCCTGACATCGCGGACGTCGCCGACGTCACCGATGTCGCTTCCTTCCCTTCCGCCGGGGACGCCGGCGACGACTCGTACGACACCTTCGAGATGTACCGGGTGGTCTGCCCGGACTGTGCGCAGCCGATCGCTCTGCTCGCGGACGAGGACGTCCTCCCGGAGCACGCGAAGTGCCCCACCCCGTGGAACCCCTTCGGGCTGACCGCCTGCGCCGGTACCGGGCGGCCGGCCGCCGACGCGAAGCCGGCCGACGAGAGCCTGGCGGTCCAGGAGCAGGACACCGCACTGCTGCTGACGCTCCCTCAGGGACTCGACTGGCGGACGCAGCCGTTCTCGCACGTCGGGGGCCCGGGCTCGCGGCCGCTGAAGGTGCCGCGGCAGCGGGCCGCCTGACAGGCCCCTGCGGCGGCCCCGTTCCCTGACGGGAAACGGGGCCGTGCGGGGTCCGGCACGGCTCAGCGGGACTCCGGGCCCACCAAGTGGCGGGCGATGACCATGCGTTGGATCTGATTCGTGCCTTCGACGATCTGCAGGACCTTCGCCTCGCGCATGAAGCGTTCGACCGGGAAGTCGGCCGTGTAGCCGTAGCCGCCGAGCACCTGTACGGCGTCCGTGGTGACCTTCATCGCGGCGTCGGTGCAGAAGAGCTTCGCCATGGCCGCCTGACGGGAGAAGGGACGGCCGGCGTCGCGCAGCCGGGCCGCCGAGAGGTAGAGCGCGCGGCCCGCCTCGATCTGGGTGGCCATGTCGGCGAGCATGAAGCGCAGACCCTGGAAGTCGGCGATGGGGCGGCCGAACTGCCGGCGCCCGGTGGCGTAGGCGAGCGCTTCGTCGAGGGCCGCCTGGGCGACGCCGATCGCGCACGCGGCGATGCCCAGCCGCCCGGAGTCGAGGGCGGAAAGGGCGATGGCGAAGCCCTGACCCTCCTCGCCGATGCGGCGCGTGTCGGGGACGCGTACGCCGTCGAAGTGGAGCTGGGCGGTGGGCGAACCCTTCATGCCCATCTTCCTCTCGGGTGCGGCGGCGCTCAGGCCGGGCGCGTCGCCGGGCACGAGGAACGCCGTGATGCCGCGGGCGCCTTCGCCTCCCGTCCGGGCGAGGACCGTGTAGAAGTCGGCGATGCCGCCGTGGGTGATCCACGCCTTGGTGCCGGTGACGATCCAGTCATCGCCCTCGCGGACGGCCTTGGTGCGGAGCGAGGCCGCGTCGGAGCCGGAGGCCGGCTCGGAGAGGCAGTACGCGCCGAGGAGACCGCCGCCGAGCATGGCCGGCAGGTGGGCGGCCTGCTGCTCCTTGGTGCCGTATCCGGCCAGTGCGTGGCAGGCGAGGCTGTGCACGCTCACGCCGAGGCCGACGGTCAGCCGGGCCGCCGCGAGTTCTTCGAGCACCTGGAGGTAGACCTCGTACGGCTGGTCACCGCCCCCGTGTTCCGAGTCGTAGGGCAGGCCGAGCAGGCCGGACTCGGAGAGGAGCGAGAAGACCTCGCGGGGGAAGCGCCCGCTGTCCTCCTCGGCTGCGGCCTGCGCAGCGATCTCCCGCTGGACCATGTCGCGCACGAGCGCGAGAAGGTCACGGGACTCCTCGGTGGGCAGCTGTCGTTCCACCGGCTGCGGAGCGCGGTCGGGCATTGCGGCGTCCTCCCTGTCGGGCGCGGCGGCAGGCGCACGCGCAGGGTGTGGCGGCGCCGCCGGGTCTCACTACTGCCAGCCTGAAGGACCCCTCCGGGTTACGGAAGTGGACTGTCCGGGGCTGTGGCGGCTGAGTATGCCCGATCACCCCCGTTCCGTCACGCGTCGGAAATGCGCAGGCCGGGCCGGGCGGGGCGGTGTTGGGCGACTGCGTCGTCCAGCGGCGGGGCGGGGCACCGGGGAACGAGTCCGGCGATGGCTTCCGGAGTCCCGTGCGGCAGCGCCACGACGAGGTCCGCCACCTCCTCCCGGGACGGCACAGGGTGCTTGAGCCAGTCGGGGATGATGCCTTCGAAGCCCGCCGGCCGGCCGAGCAGGGCGGGTCCGGCCGCCGTGGGATGTCCGTACGGCCGTACGCGCTCTCGGCCGGGGTGGCGAGCAGTTGTGCGCGGACGCCGTCTCGGATCGTCTGCATCTGTCCGCCGCCGGTCACGACGGTGCGGTACACGGCCCGGTGCTGCTGCGCGCAGCGGAGGGCAGTCGCGGTGCGCAGGACCCGTTGGGCGCACGGGAGTTCGGGGCGGCCGGCGGCGCACGCGACGAGGTCCGCGAGGGAGCCCTCCACGGCGGCCGGGCGACAGCCCCGCTCGTTCGTGCAGTGGTAGTGGATCAGGCCCTCGGCGGTGCCGTGTGTCACCGGAAGGTTGGCCGCAGTATGGCGCGGACCGCTCTCCGCGCTCCTGCGCTGCGCACCGCCCAGTCCCGGTGGGCGCGCGGAAGGCGCCGGGAGCCGGACTACAGCAGGCCCGCGCCCGTCACGAACATGGCGACGACGATCACCAGGGTCCAGCCGAGCACGTGCTCGAAAAGCGTCGGCCCGTCGAGGTCGTCGGGGCCGCCCGTACGGGTGCGGAGGCGGGCGGAGAGGGCGGCGGAGGCTGCAGTCATCGGAAGCTCGCAGTACGTGGGGAACATGCGGAACGGTCGCTTCCACATTGCCAGCGGGTCCGGCTCCGGGACAGATGACGTTGGTCACTGTCCCGGAGCCGGCGGGCGGCCTCAGCGCACTCCGACCGCCGCGAGAGCCTTGCGCTGGGCGGGCGTGGCGTCCAGGGGCCAGTAGAGGTAGCAGATGCCCCCTGTGCCGGACGCCACGTTTCCGCGCGCGTCGTACCGCTTGGTGCGCAGCCAGACGTTCTCGAACTCCCGCCTGCGGTAGACGCGGCGGACGGCCTCGTTCGTGGGCGCGGCCGGGTCGTTCGCGATCACGTCGCCCGCGTCGGTGAAGCCGACGACCGTCAGCAGATGGCCCGAGGTGCCGTAGCCCGCGCCCGACAGCTCCTCCTTGCGAAAGGACTGCGAGGTCGTGACGGGGATGCCGGCACGGATGAGGACCGCCAGGTCCTCCAGCGACCCCAGGCGGGTGACCACCGCGTTCATGTCCGGGTACGAGGCGGCGTACGCGGCGTTGAACGGCCAGTTGCCGCAGCCCTTGTACTGGTGGTCGTAGGTGTGGCGGGCCGCGTGGCACACCTGGGGGTCGGCGTACGAAGGGTCCACCCAGGCCAGCTCCTGGGGGGCCGGCCCGCGCCCCCAGTACTCCAGGACCATGGTCGTGGAGGTGGGGCTGCACCACGCCTCTCCCCCGTTGTCGTACTCCGGATACTGGCCCACGTGGATCTCCTGCGAGAGGCACGGCACCCGCAGCTCCCCCGTACGGCGCGGCGCGGACGCCGGGACGGTGAACCTGTCCGGCACGTCGGAGGCCATCGCCCCGAGCCGCCACAGCGTCGGTGTGTGCCCCGAGCCCGGCAGCCGGTGGAGGGTGACGCGCAGCCGGTGTCCGGTGAGGCGGATGCCGGACGCCGGGTCGGCGACGGCGAGGGTGTCGGTGGAGACGCTGCTGCGGCCGTCGGACTGGCCGTCGACGGAGCTGCGCCGGATGTCGGTGTCGGCGGCGGCCCAGCGGCCCATCACGTACCAGGGGCTGCGGGACCCGTCGGTGTACAGGGCGCACAGCTCGACGGCGAGCCAGGTGCCGGGCGGGGTGTCGGCGTTCCAGGAGGCGACGATCTCGGTGGCGGGGACGCCGGTGCGGTACAGGGGCGAGGTCCACACCGCGTACTCGTAGGTCCCGGTACGCCCGGTGTGCGGGTCGCGGTGGGCCGTCAGCCCGTCCGGTGCGCCGATGACCAGGCCGGGGCGGCCGCCACCGACGGCGCGGGTCCCGTCCCCGGTGCCGGAGCGCCAGTCGGCGTACGTGGTCCAGAAATGGTTGTCGACCGGGCGGGGCTGCCGGGGCGATGGAGACATGCGGGGCTCCCGTTGTCCTGCGGCGGCGCGTGCCGCCGCCGCAGGGGCGGCGGGAAGCAACGGCACGGTGGCGGCGAGCGCGGCGGCCAGGACGGTTCTGCGCGCGGCGGACGGGAGGCCGGGGTCCGCCGGGGCGCGGGATGCCGGGTCCGCAGCCGTCGGGACGGAGCACGTGGGAGCGGGTCCTCCCGGGGCGGGACCTTCCGCGTCGCGGCGCGCCGGGGCGGAGGGTGCCGGTTCCGGACCCGTCTGGGCTGGGCCCGCCGGGTCGCCGTGCGTCGAAGCGGGTGCCGCCGGGTCCGGCGGGGTGTGGTCGGGGCTGGTCAAGGTCGGGGACCCCCTGTCGTTGCGGATCGGCACGGGCCGAGCGTGCGAGCCCGTGAAGGCGGTCCGGCGAGCGCGGTCCGGGCAGGCGCTGTGCCTGTCCCGGCGGAACTTCCCGGCACCCCGGACCGCCCATACTGCGACCGGCCCGCCCCCGCGCCCGCGACGGCACGCGGGAACCGTGCGCCGATCCGGCCGCGAGCCATCCCTCGTAGGGTGGCGCGGGTGAACAGCCTCGATCCCCTCGCCGCCCGGCTCCGCGCCCTGCCACCGTCCTGCGGTCCGGTGCGTCTGGTCGCCGTGGACGGGCACGCGGGTTCCGGCAAGAGCACCTTCGCCGCGCGCCTGTCCGACGCGCTGGGCGCGGCCCCCGTACTGCATCTGGACGACCTGGCCAGTCACGAGGAGCTGTTCGACTGGACCGGCCGGCTGCGCTCGGGGGTGACCGGCCCGCTGTCCCGCGGCGAGTGCGCGCGGTTCGCGCCGTACGACTGGACGCGCCGCCGGTTCGGGCCGGCCCTGTACGAGCTGCCGCCCGCCCCGGTCGTGCTCATGGAGGGCGTGGGTGCGGGCCGGCGCGCACTGCGCCCCTTCCTTGCCCACCTCTTCTGGATGGATCTGTCGGCCGCACGATCCTGGCGGCGCGGCCGGGAACGGGACGGAACGGAGCAGTCCGCTTTCTGGGACGGCTGGACTGCGGCGGAGGCCCGGCATTTCTCGTCGGATCCTTCCCGTCCGTTCGCCGACACTCTGGTACGGCAGGGACGGGAGGGGTACGAGTGGCGCCCGGGACTCCGCACGACCGCGTGAGCGAACCGATCCATCACCCTGTGTGACCGCCCGGCGAGTGTCGCGCAGGACGGCGAAAACCGCGCACGCGAGTGCCTCAACTGTGCTTGACCCAGGGGGCGTACAGGTCTTACGTTCTCAATGTGCGGCTTTTCGAAGCCGCCCGCAGACACGAAGCCCCCGGTTGTTCCCCCGTGATCGGGGGCTTCGTTCTGCCCTCAGCCACCTCCCCCGACCGCACGGCAACCCGGTTCGCTCACCCAGGGTCACCATCCGTGCGGGACTCGTTGCACCCTTATTCACCTGCCACATGCCCAGGTACGATGCTCTTCGGTGCGGTCAATTCCCGTCCGGGACAGAGCGGTTCAGGCAAGTGCCAACGGCATCAGGCCTTCGGTGCACGCCCGACAGCACATCGCGGGGGGCACGGTCTGTGGGGGACGTGATGGACTTCGGCACGCAGGGCACGCACGCCCCGGCCGACCTCGCCTGGCTGCGCGGCGTGGACGCCTACACGATGGGGGCGTACCCACAGGCCGAGGAGGAATTCCGGACGGCGGTACGGCTGGACCCCGGCATGGCGGACGGCTGGCTCGGCCTGCACGCCCTGCGCATCGACACGACGACGGCTCTCCTGCGCATGCACCGTCACCGGGACCGGTTCGGCGAGCAGCGTGCCAGGCACCGCAGGACGCTCAACTCCTGGTACTGGCTCGGCTGGTGGGTGCAGCCGGTGCTGGAGAGCCCCCGCGACCTGCTGCTCGCCCACGCCTCGCACTGGCTGGACGGGCGTCATGTCCCGGAGCTGGACCGGGCGTTGGCGGGACTGCCGCCGGTGGACACCGACAGCCACGTCAGGTTCCTCTACGCGTGCCGGGCGTATCTGGTCAAGGACTGGGAGCAGCTGGTCCGGCACACGGACCCCCTCGTCGACGACCCGCTCCTGGGCATCGAGTCCGGTCTCTTCGGCGGGATGGCACGGGTGAGGCTGGAGATGTTCGGGCAGGCCGAGCCGCTGCTCGCGGCCTCCCTGATGCGCTGCCGAAGTGAGCAGCCGCAGCGCAAGGAGCTGCGCTACTGGCTGGCGCGGGCGCACGAGGGCACGGGCCGCAGCGCCGCAGCACTCCCCCTGTACCGGTCGGTGCACCGGGTGGACCCGGCTTTCATGGACACCGCCGCGCGGCTGGCGGCGATCTCCGAGGGCGACGGTCTGGACGGCTACGACGAGACGGCGGCCGGACTCGCCGCGGTGTCGAGGGCGGGCGCCGGGAACAGTCAGGAGGCGGCCGAAGCCCAGGGCGACGCGGATCCGCCGGACGGCGGTGATCTGCGGCTGGGGGGAGACGGACAGCTCCCGTTCGGCGGGGCCGTACCGCCGGGGCCACCCACCGGGGTACGGGAGAAGCCGGGACCGCCGCTGCCCGCCGGGCTGCCGCCCTTCCCGGCCGGGCCGTCCGATCCGGCGCTCCTGGAGCAGGCGCTCGGGGAACTGGACCGGATGGTCGGCATGGAACCGGTGAAGCGCCAGGTGCGCGCGCTGTCCGCGCAGTTGAACATGGCCCGGCTGCGGGCCGGCCAGGGACTGCCCGTCCAGCCGCCGAAACGTCACTTTGTCTTCTCGGGCCCCTCCGGGACGGGGAAGACCACGGTCGCCCGGATCCTGGGGCGGGTCTTCTACGCCCTGGGGCTGCTGGGCGGGGACCACCTGGTGGAGGCGCAACGGGCGGATCTGGTCGGTGAGTTCCTCGGCCAGACCGCCGTGAAGGCGAACGAGCTGATCGACTCGGCGATGGGCGGTGTCCTCTTCGTCGACGAGGCCTACAGTCTCGCCAACTCCGGCTACAGCAAGGGCGACGCGTACGGCGACGAGGCCCTTCAGGTCCTGCTGAAACGGGCCGAGGACAACCGGGACCACCTGGTGGTGATCCTCGCAGGGTACCCGGAGGGGATGGACCGGCTGCTGGCCGTCAACCCGGGGCTCTCGTCGAGGTTCACCACCCGGGTCGACTTCCCGAGCTACCGCCCGCTCGAACTGACGAGCATCGGCGAGGTACTGGCCGGGGACAACGGGGACGCCTGGGACGAGGAGGCGCTGGAGGAGCTGCGGAGCATCAGCGCGCACGTCGTCGAGCAGGGATGGATCGACGAGCTGGGCAACGGGCGGTTCCTGCGGACGCTGTACGAGAAGAGCTGCGCGTACCGCGATCTGCGGCTGTCGGGGTACGCGTCGACGCCGACGCGGGACGAGTTGGCGACGTTGCGGTTGCCGGATCTGATGCAGGCGTACGGGGAGGTGCTGTCGGGGCGGGGGCCGGTGGGGGGAGGGATGTAGGAGGCGGCGTCCGGTGGGGGCCGCGTTCGCTCGGGCGGCAGGGCCGCCCCTACGTCAGCCCTTGGGGCGGCGGGACGTCCCCACGTCAACCTTCCTGGGCGGCGGGGCCCCCGGGGGCGGAACGGGCGGGCAAGGGGGCGGCCCCCGCCGGACGTGCACCGCGCCCTTCCGCCCCGTCCCGCCCCGGTGGCCGACGGGGGTCAGCCGGTGAGGGCCTGGGGGTGGGTTTCGGGGCGGGGGCGGGTCGGGCGGGTTCGTACCGCGACGAGCGGGACGACCCGGTGCGCGGGGTCGCGCACCTCGCCCACCAGCATCTCCAGCACGTCCTCCAGCGCGACCAGCCCCAGCACCCGCCCCGATCCGTCCGCCACCTGCGCCAGGTGCGTTCCCGCCCGCCGCATCACCGACAGGGCGTCGTCGAGGGCCAGTTCGGCCCGCAGCGTCGTCATCGGGCGCCACACCTGATGCGGCACCGCCCCCTCGGCGTCGTCCAGGTCCAGCACGTCCTTGACGTGGATGTATCCCATGAAGGCCCCAGCGGGGCCGGGGGCGCAGACCGGGAAGCGCGAGAAGCCGGTGCGTACCGTCAGCTCCTCGATCCGGCGGGGGGTGACCGACGGGTCGACGGTCACCAGTGCCGACCTGCCGAGCAGGACGTCGGTGAGGGGACGGCTGCCCAGCCCCAGTGCGTCTTCGAGCCGTTCCTGCTCGCCGGGTTCCAGCAGACCCGCCTGGCCGGAGTCCCCGACCAGCCGGTTGAGCTGTTCGCTCGTGAAGACGGACGCGACCTCCTCACGGGACTCGACCCGGAAGAGTCCCAGCACGAGACGTGCGCACCAGCCCAGCGCCGCCGTGACGGGCCGGGACAGCCGTGCGAAGGCCACGAGGCCGGGGCCGAACCACAGGGCAGTCTTCTCCGGGGCGGCCATCGCCAGGTTCTTGGGCACCATCTCGCCGACGACGAGGTGCAGGAAGACCACGACGGCGAGGGCGATCGCATAGCCGAGGGGATGGATCAGGCCGTCGGGAACGCGCGCCGCCTGGAAGACGGGCTCCAGGAGGCGTGCGACGGTCGGTTCCGCGACCGCGCCCAGCGTCAACGAGCAGACAGTGATGCCGAGCTGGGCCGCCGCCATCATCTGCGGGAGGTGTTCGAGCCCGTGCACGACCTGCCCGGCGCGGGCCGAACCGGCTGCCGCGAGGGGCTCGATCTGGCTGCGCCGTACGGACACCAGGGCGAACTCGGCACCGACGAAGAAGCCGTTGGCCAGAACCAGCAGGAGGGCGACGAGGAGTTGCAGGGCGCTCATCGGGCCGCCTCCACGAGCTGCTGGGTGCGGTGCACGTCCCTTGTGCGCCGGGCGTCCTCGACGGGCCGGCCGACGGTTCCCGCACCGGCTACGTGCACCAGCCGCACGCGCTCCGCGCGGTAGTGGTCGACCTGCCGTACGGTCAGCTTCCAGCCGGGCAGTTCGGCTCGGTCACCGGGGGCGGGGATGCGGCCCAGCAGATCGGCCACCAGGCCCGCCACCGTCTCGTACGGGCCGTCCGGGACGTCGAGTCCTATCCGGTGCAGGGTGAGTACCCGGCAGCTGCCGTCGGCCTCCCAGGCGGGGCTGCCGTCCTCGGGGGCGAGCGGGAGCAGTTCGGGCCGGTCGGCGCCGACGGCGTCGTGCTCGTCGCGGACCTCGCCGACGAGCTCCTCGACGATGTCCTCCAGAGTGACGACGCCCGCGGTGCCCCCGTACTCGTCGACCACGACGGCCATCGGCTGTTCGCCGCGCAGCCGCTCCAGCAGCGGCTGTACCGGCAGCGTCCCGGGCACCAGGAGCGGCGGAACGGCGATCCGGCCCACGGGCACCCGGATGCGTTCGTGCGCGGGCACCGCCAGCGCGGCCTTGAGGTGCACCACGCCGACGATCTCGTCGATGCGCTCCCGGTGGACGGGGAAGCGCGAGAACCCGGTCGCCCGGGTCAGGTTGATCACGTCGGCGGCGGTCGCCGACGACTGGAGGGAGATGACCTTCACGCGCGGCGTCATCACGTGCTGGGCCGTGAGGTGGCCCAGCGACAGCGTCCGTACGAACAGGTCGGCGGTGTCCTGTTCCAGTGTCCCCGCCCGCGCCGAGTGCCGGGCCAGTGAGACGAGTTCGACGGGGGTGCGGGCGGAGGCGAGTTCGTCCGTCGGTTCCACGCCCAGGGCCCGCACGAGACGGTTGGCCACCCGGTTGAGAAAGATGATCACCGGGCGCAGGGCGGTCGCGAAGAGGTGCTGCGGGCCCGCCACGAAGCGGGCGACCTGGAGCGGCCTGGACACCGCCCAGTTCTTGGGCACCAGTTCGCCGATCACCATCTGCACGGCGGAGGCGAGCAGCATGCCGGTGACGACGCCGACGCCCGGGACGGCGCCCGCCGGTATGCCCGTCGCGGTCAGCGGCCCGTGCAGGAGCTGTGCGAGCGCGGGCTGGGCGAGCATGCCGACGACGAGCGAGGTGACAGTGATGCCGAGCTGGGTGCCGGAGAGCTGGAAGGACAGCTCGCGCAGGGACTGCACGACCCGGCCGGCGCGCTTGTCGCCGGTGGCGGCGGCTCGTTCGGCGTCGGGGCGCTCCACGGTGACGAGGCCGAACTCGGCCGCCACGAAGAAGCCGTTGGCGAGGATGAGGAGGAACGCTGCGGCGAGCAGCAGAAGCGGAACGGTCATGCCGCCGCCTCGTGGAGGAAGAGGGCGGCGCGGGTACTGCCGGACGATCCGTCCATTGCTGGAGGGAGTCACTCCTTGGGTCGAAGGTGCGACCCCGCGGGCCACGAGGGCTGTACGTGCGGGGCGGAGGGCACGGGCCCTCCGCCCCACAGAGTAGACAGGACGGCCCGTCGGCGGGCCGGGGCCCGGCCCCCCGGCGCGGGCGGGGCAGGCGTCAGTCGGCGTGCGTGCCGTGGGCCTCGACGAGGGCGCGCAGGGCGCGGGCGTCGCGGATGGCCTTCTCCTTGGCGATGCCGGGCTGGATGCCGAGGGCGGGCAGGCTGGTGCCGTCGCTGAGGTCCAGGAAGACCCAGGCGTCGCCGGGTCGCAGGTTCACCTGGAGGATCTCCGCCCAGGCGAGCCGGCGCCTGGTGGTGAGGTTCACCACCGTGACACCGGACTCCTCGGCGACCACCTTGGGCCGGCTGAGCAGCAGCAGCACACCGAACATGAGCGCGCCGGTGAAGACGAAGCTGGCGCGCTCCCCCGGGCTGAGCGTCTCCAGCAGGAGGCCGACCGCCGAGATCACGGCGAACATCAGCACCCCTATGGTCAGCAGGACCGCACGGGTGCGGTTGGGCCTGAAGGTGACCGGCAGGGCGGGGAGTTCGGGCTGCGACACGGCGGACTGCATCCTTCTGCGTACGTACGGGGAACTGAACGGACCGGACGGGTCCGGACGGAGTCAGAGACGGCAGGCGTGGATGGCCGTGGTGAGGATGGCCCGGGCGCCCAGCGCGTACAGGTCGTCCATGATCCGCTGGGCCTCCTTGGCGGCGACCATGGAGCGGACCGCGACCCAGCCCTCGTGGTGCAGCGGGGAGATCGTCGGGGACTCCAGGCCGGGGGTCAGCGCGACGGCCTTCTCCAGGTGCTCGACCCGGCAGTCGTAGTCCATCATCACGTACGAGCGGGCCACCAGGACGCCCTGCAGGCGGCGCAGGAACTGCTGCACCTTGGGGTCGTCCGCGGGGGCGCCGGTGCGGCGGATGACGACGGCCTCGGACTTCATGATGGGTTCGCCGATGACTTCCAGGCCCGCGTTGCGCAGCGAGGTCCCGGTCTCGACGACGTCCGCGATGATCTGGGCGACGCCCAGCTCGATGGCGGTCTCCACCGCGCCGTCGAGGTGGACGACGGAGGCGTCGATGCCCTCGTCGGCGAGGTGCTTGGCGACGATGCCCTCGTACGAGGTGGCCACCGTCATCCCGCCGAAGTCCTGGACGCCGGTCGCGGTGCCCGGGCGCGTCGCGTAGCGGAAGGTGGAGCGGGCGAAGCCGAGCTGGAGGATCTCCTCGGCGCTGGCCCCGGAGTCGAGCAGCAGGTCGCGCCCGGTGATGCCGATGTCGAGCTTGCCGGAGCTGACGTAGATGGCGATGTCGCGGGGGCGGAGGTAGAAGAACTCGACCTCGTTCTCCGGGTCGACCAGGACGAGTTCCTTGGACTCCTTGCGCTGCTGGTAGCCGGCCTCATGGAGCATCGCCGACGCAGGTCCGGAGAGGGAGCCCTTGTTCGGGATGGCGATGCGCAGCATGAGGTCAGCTTCCTTTGGTGCGAAGGGAACAGCGGAGGGTGGGGTGGGGCGTGGGCTCAGAGGTGTGCGTAGACGTCGTCGAGCGAGATCCCGCGCGCGACCATCATCACCTGGACGTGGTACAGCAGCTGCGAGATCTCCTCGGCGGCGGCTTCCTTGCCCTCGTACTCGGCGGCCATCCAGACTTCGGCGGCCTCCTCGACGACCTTCTTGCCGATGGCATGGACGCCCTTTTCCACCAGCTCGGCGGTGCGGGAGGTGGTGGGGTCGCCGTTGGCGGCCTTGAGCTGGAGCTCGGTGAAGAGCTCTTCGAAAGTCTTGTTGGCCATGATGGTCCTTAGAGTACGGGGTGCCGCTCCGGCACTCAGCGCCAGGGTTCGGCGACCGTGCGCAGCGTCGTGGCGGTGGCGACGGCGGCGGTGACGGCCTCGTGCCCCTTGTCCTCGGTGGAGCCGTCCAGCCCGGCCCGGTCCAGGGCCTGCTCCTCGGTGTCGCAGGTCAGTACGCCGAAGCCGATGGGGACGCCGGTGTCGACGGAGACCTGGGTGAGGCCGTGGGTGACGCCCTGGCACACGTACTCGAAGTGGGGGGTGCCGCCGCGGATGACGACCCCGAGGGCGACGATCGCGTCGTAGCCGCGGCCCGCGAGGACCTTGGCGACGACGGGCAGCTCGTAGCTGCCGGGGACCCTGAGCAGCGTCGGCTCGTCGATGCCGAGCTCGTGCAGGGCGCGCAGGGCGCCGTCGACGAGGCCGTCCATGATCTTCTCGTGCCACTGGGCCGCGATGACCGCCACCCGCAGGTCGTTGCAGTTCTTCACGCTCAGTTCGGGTGCACCCTTGCCGCTCACGCGCTCTCTCCTCTGTGTGGTGGTGTACGTCTGTGTGGTGGTCCGGAGGTGTTACTGGTTGCCGCAGGTGGGGGCGGCGGCGCCGTCCAGCCAGGGCAGGTCGTGGCCCATCCGGTCCCGCTTGGTGCGCAGGTACCGGAGGTTGTGCTCGCCGGCCTGTACGGGCATGGCCTCGCGTCCGCCGACGACGAGTCCGTGCCGGACGAGCGCGGTGATCTTGTCCGGGTTGTTCGTCATCAGACGCAGACTGCGCACGCCGAGGTCGGCGAGGATCCGCGCACCGGCCGCGTAGTCCCGGGCGTCGGCGGGCAGGCCCAGTTCGAGGTTGGCGTCGAGGGTGTCGACGCCGCGCTCCTGGAGTTCGTAGGCCCTGAGCTTGGACAGCAGGCCGATGCCGCGCCCCTCGTGTCCGCGCAGGTAGACGACGACGCCGCGGCCCTCCTCGGTGACGCGGCGCATGGAGGCGTCCAGCTGGGGGCCGCAGTCGCAGCGCTGGGAGTGGAAGATGTCGCCGGTGAGGCACTCGGAGTGGACGCGGACCAGGACGTCCTCGCCGTCGCCGAGGTCGCCGTGGACGAGCGCGACGTGCTCGACGCCGTCGGCGAGCGCGCGGTAGCCGTACGCGGTGAACTCGCCGAACGTGGTGGGCAGGTGCACTTCGGCCTCGCGGCGGACGACGGGTGCGTCCGTCTCCTCGGCGACCGTCGGGGCCGGAGCGAACTCGGTGGCGCGGCGGTGGGCGGCCAGGTCCTCGATGGAGATGATCGTCAGGCCGTGCTTGCGGGCGAACGGGACCAGTTCGGGCAGCCGCAGCATGACGCCGTCCTCGTCCGCGATCTCCACGATGGCCCCGGCCGGCCGCAGTCCCGCGAGGCGTGCCAGGTCGACGGCGGCCTCGGTGTGGCCGTTGCGGACCAGGACGCCGCCGGGACGGGCGCGCAGCGGGAAGATGTGGCCGGGCCGGACGAAGTCGACCGGGGTGCTGTCGCCGGAGGCCAGCAGCCGCAGCGTGGTGGCGCGGTCGGAGGCGGAGATTCCGGTGGTGACGCCGTGTGCGCCGGAGGCGTCGACGGAGACGGTGAAGGCGGTGCGCATCAACTCGGTGTTGTGCTCGACCATCTGCGGCAGGGCGAGCCGGTCCAGCTCCGGGCCCTCCATGGGGGCGCAGATCAGGCCGCGGCACTCGCTCATCATGAACGCGACGATCTCGGGTGTGATCTTCTCGGCGGCGACGATCAGATCGCCCTCGTTCTCGCGGTCCTCGTCGTCGACGACGACGATCGGGCGGCCGGCCGCGATGTCGCGGATCGCCTGCTCGACCGGGTCGAGGCGCAGGTCTTCGTGGCTGTCGTGGCTCACGAGTGCCTCCCGGCTGTCGTAGGGGGCGGGGGTCGGGACGGTGTCGACGGGGGTCAGAGCGGTGGTCATGCCGAGGCTCCTTCGAGTGCGGGCGGGGCGACGGCGGCGCGGGAGCGCAGCCACCAGTCCCGCATCCCCCACAGGACGAGGACGAGGTAGATGACGTACACGAATCCGGAGAAGGCGAGTCCGCTGCTGAAGGCGAGCGGGACACCGACGAGGTCGACCAGCAGCCAGGCGAACCAGAACTCGACCAGACCGCGTGCCTGGGCCACCATCGCGGCGAGCGTGCCGACGAAGATGTACGCGTCGGCCCACGGGCTCCAGGACAGGTTCGGGTAGAGGGTGAAGAGGCCGCCGACGGCGAGGGTGCCGAGCACCGCGCCGCCGATCAGCAGGCCGCGTTCGCGCCAGGTGGCGAAGCGGACGGCGATCGTCCCGTCCTGGGCCTGCTGCTTGCCGCGCTGCCACTGCCGCCAGCCCCACAGGGCGACGCCGATGACCAGCAGCTGCTTCCCGACCCCGCCGCTGAGCTGCACGGACGCGTAGGCGGCGACCAGGATGACACCGGAGGCGAGCTGGGCGGGCCAGGTCCATATGGAGCGCCGCCAGCCGAGGGCGAGGGCCAGCAGACCGACGGTGTTGCCGATCATGTCGGACCACAGGATGTGCTGCCCGAAGGCCGTGAAGGCTTCGGCGTTGAGCCAGGCGAAGGCGCTCACTTCACGGTCTCCTCGGGGGTGGCGGCGCGGGTGCCGAGCAGGCGCTCGACGTACTTGGCGAGGACGTCGACTTCGAGGTTGACCGGGTCTCCGGCCTGCTTGATGCCGAGCGTGGTCAGCGCGAGGGTGGTGGGGATGAGGCTGATGGTGAAGTGGTCGTCGCCCGCGTCGACGACGGTGAGGCTCACGCCGTCGACCGTGATCGAGCCCTTCTCTACGACGTACCGGGACAGCCCCTCGGGGAGGGCGACCTTGACGATCTCCCAGTGCTCGGAGGGCTTGCGGTCGACGATGGTGCCGGTGCCGTCGACGTGGCCCTGGACGAGGTGGCCGCCGAGGCGTCCGCCGAGCGCCATGGGGCGCTCCAGGTTGACGCGCGAGCCGACGACGAGGGCGCCGAGGCTGGAGCGGTTGAGGGTCTCGGCCATCACGTCGGCGGTGAACTCGCCGTCCGCGGTGTCGACGACGGTCAGGCAGACGCCGTTGACGGCGATCGAGTCGCCGTGCTTGGCGTCCTCGGTGACGAGGGGGCCGCGCAGACGGAAGCGGGAGGAGTCGCCGAGGTTCTCGACGGCGGTGACCTCACCCAGTTCTTCGACGATTCCGGTGAACACGCTCAGCGCTCCTTCGTTGCGGCGGGGGTGACGGTGGGGACGGCGGTGATGCGGAGGTCGGAACCGATGCGGACCGTCTCGGTCACATCGAGGCGCAACGCGTCGGAGAGGGTGCTGATTCCGGCGTCGCCGAGGGCGGCGGGGCCGGCGCCCAGCAGGACGGGGGCGAGGTAGCCGACCACCTTGTCGACGGCTCCGGCAGCGACGAACGCGCCCGCGAGGGTCGGTCCGCCCTCCAGCAGTACGGAGCGCACGCCGCGCGCGTACAGCTCGGCGAGCAGGGCGCGGACGTCGAGTCCGCCGTCGGCGCGGGGCACGCGTACGACGTCGGCGAGGTCGGTCCGCGCGTCCTCGGCGACCGCGACGAGGGTCGGTGCGGCGTCGTCCAGGACCCGCGCACCGGGCCCGACCGCCCGCGCGTCCGTGTCGAGGACCACGCGCAACGGCTGAACGGCGCCGTCGACGCCGCGTACGGCGAGGTGCGGATCGTCCGCACGCATCGTCCCGGAACCGACCACCACGGCGTCGGCCTCGGCGCGCAGCCGGTGGACATCGGCGCGGGACTCGGCGCAGGAGATCCAGCGGCTGGTGCCGTCGGCGGCGGCGATCCGGCCGTCGAGCGTGGCCGCGTACTTCCACAGGACGTACGGGCGGCCCCGGTGCACCGAGGTGAGCCAGGCGGCGTTCCCTTCGGCGGCCTCCGCTTCGAGGAGTCCCTGCTCGACCTGGATCCCGGCGGCGCGGAGGGTGTCCGCTCCGCCGGTGGCCTGCGGGTTCGGGTCGGCGACGGCGTAGACGACGCGGGCGACTCCGGCGTCCAGGAGGGCCTGCGCGCAGGGGCCGGTGCGGCCGGTGTGGTTGCAGGGCTCCAGGGTGACGAAGGCGGTGGCGCCCCGTGCCCTGTCCCCCGCGTCCCGCAGGGCGTGGACCTCGGCGTGCGGGCCGCCGGCCCGCTGGTGAAAGCCTTCGCCGACGATCCGGCCCGAGGCGTCCGTGAGAACGCATCCGACGACCGGGTTGGGGCTGGTGGCGCCGAGGCCGCGCGCTGCGAGCGTGATCGCTCGGCGCATCGCGGTCCGGTCTGCTGCGGCGGTTGCCACCGGGTCTCCTGCCTCTTCGGGCACGGACTCCGGGGCCTGTCGATGACGACAGAGGAAGCGGGCACACGTCACGGGATGCGGAAGCACGGCCACGCCGGGCCGGAACAGAGGGTCGTTCCGCGCGCGCACGTCATGTGCCTGCACGGACCACCCGCCGACGGCGGCGTACCAAACGACCTGTGACGGCCCGCCGCGCACTGCCTCCCATCCGGACTTTCACCGTCGGTCCAGGAATTACACCTGGTCAACCGGTCACTGGAGGTGACCGGGTCGCGGACTATAACCGCCGGTTCGGAATTACACCGACCCCGGAGTGCGCTGCTGCTGGTACACGGCAAGTGTGCCACGCCCGGCCGCGGCGTGGGCCGGAGGGACCTGTGGATTGACTCACAGCACCTGTGGGCCGGATCACATTTAAAGGTCCAGACCTATTGACGCGCTGGTCTAGTCCTCTTAACGTCTGCGTCACCTCCCGGAGACAGCCCGCCGGTGTGCGCACACCCCGGGCACGCAACACGGACCATCCCCCGTCCCCTCGTGTGACGCCGAGCCTCCCCAGGAGGACCTGACGTGCTGTCCCCCACAAGACCCACCCGCCGCTCCCGCGCCCCGCGCGCCCGGGGCTCCCTGATCGCCGCGGGCACCGCGACCGCGGCCGTCGCCGCGCTGCTCGCCGGCACCCTCGCCGCGCACGCCGCACCGGCCGCCCCCGCCGCCGTGGACCACGAGACCTGCAGGCCCGACGGGCTCCACAGGACACCGGGCGTGGACGTCCCGTACTGCTCGGTCTACGACACCGAGGGCCGCGAGAAGATGGGCGCCGACCACCAGCGCCGCATCATCGGCTACTTCACCGGCTGGCGCACCGGCAAGGACGGCCTGCCGTCCTACCTGGCGTCCGACATCCCCTGGGACAAGGTCACCCACCTCAACTACGCGTTCGCGCACATCGGCGGCGACAACAGGATCTCGGTCGGCGCGGACGGCGAGAAGAACGCCGCCACCGGCATGACCTGGCCCGGCGTGGCGGGCTCCGAGATGGACCCCGCGCTTCCGTACAAGGGCCACTTCAACCAGCTGAACAAGTTCAAGAAGAAGCACCCGGACGTCAAGACCCTCGTCTCGGTGGGCGGCTGGGCGGAGTCCGGGGGCTACTTCGGCGAGGACGGCAAGCGCGTCGGCTCCGGCGGCTTCTACACGATGGCCACCAACGCCGACGGATCGGTGAACCAGGCCGGCATCAACACCTTCGCCGACTCCGCCGTCGCCTTCATCAAGAAGTACGGCTTCAACGGCCTCGACATCGACTACGAATACCCCACGTCGATGAAGGACGCGGGACACCCGGCGGACTTCCCGATCTCCAACGCGCGGCGCGGCGGTCTGGTCAAGGGCTACGCGGTGCTGATGAAGTCGCTGCGCGAGAAGCTCGACCGGGCGGGCGCCGCCGACGGCAAGCACTACCTGCTCACCGTCGCCGCCCCCTCCTCCGGCTACCTGCTGCGCGGCATGGAGACCTTCCAGGTCCAGAAGTACCTGGACTACGTCAACATCATGTCGTACGACCTGCACGGCGCCTGGAACGAGCACGTCGGCCCGAACGCCGCGCTCTTCGACAACGGCAAGGACGGCGAACTGGCCGCCGCCAACGTCTACGGCAGCGCGCAGTACGGCGGGATCGGTTACCTGAACACCGACTGGGCGTACCACTACTTCCGCGGCTCGATGCCCGCGGGACGCATCAACGTGGGCCTGCCGTACTACACCCGGGGACACAAGAACGTGCAGGGCGGTACGGACGGGCTGTGGGGCAAGGCCGCCGCCACCTCCTGTCCGGCCGGGTCGGGCCTCACCAAGTGCGGCGACGGCGCGGTCGGCATCGACAACCTGTGGCACGACAAGGACGACAACGGCCAGGAGTCCCCGGCGGGCTCCAACCCGATGTGGCACGCGAAGAACCTGGAGAAGGGGATCGTCGGCGACTACGTCACCACCTACGGCTTCCCGACCGGCACCAGGCTGACGGGCGCCTACGTCCGCAAGTACGACTCGACGCTGGTCGCGCCGTGGCTGTGGAACGCGGAGAAGAAGGTCTTCCTGTCGACGGAGGACGAGCAGTCGGTGGGCGCCAAGGCCGACTACGTGGTGGACCGGGGCATCGGCGGCACCATGATCTGGGAGCTGGCGGGCGACTACGGCTGGAACGCGGCCAAGGGCCAGTACGACCCCGGTTCCACGCTGACCTCGCTGATGTACGACAAGTTCAAGGCGGCGAAGCCGTACGGCGCGGCCGTGTCGAACAAGCCGCTGCCGAAGAAGACCGTCGACATCGGTGTGGAGTTCGGCGACTTCAAGCTGGGCGACTCCAACTACCCGATCACTCCGAAGCTGAAGATCACCAACCGTACGAAGACGGCCCTCCCGGGCGGCACGGAGTTCCAGTTCGACTACTCGACGTCGGCCCCGGCCAACGCGTCCGACCAGTCGGGCTTCGGCACCAAGGTGATCAGCAGCGATCACACCGGCAGCAACATCGGCGGTCTGAAGGGTGACTTCCACCGGGCCTCGTTGAAGCTCCCGGCCTGGCAGTCGCTGGCGCCCGGCGCATCCGTCGAGCTGTCCTTCAACTACTACCTGCCGGTGTCCACGCCGTGGAACTGGACGGTGAACATCGGCGGCACGTCGTACGCCCTCGCCGGTGACCTGGCGCGCGGCACGGAGCAGGTGGAGCCGGGCCCGGGCCCGGGTCCGGGCCCCGACCCGACGCCCACTCCCACCCCCACGCCCACCCCGGGTGCGTGCGCCGCGCCCGCCTACGTCGCGGCCACCGCGTACGGCGGCGGGGCGACCGTGTCGCACAAGGGCCGCCAGTGGAAGGCCAAGTGGTGGACGCAAGGCGCGGAACCCGGCACCACCGGTGAATGGGGGGTGTGGCAGGACCTCGGCGCCTGCTGACGCACCGCGCCCACCCGCTCCGCCCCGGTTCCCCCCTCTCGCGGAGGGAGCCGGGGCGGAGGTGTTTCCCGTGCCCCCGCCGGGGGTGGGGAGTCGGGAAGGAAGTCTTTCGCGCCCCGGCCGGCCGGGCCCGGGAGCCTTTCGCGCCCGGCTAGCGTGCGGGGGCGAACAGTTCGTCCTGGGCCGCCTCGCGGGCGACGAGCAGCGCGCCGCCCAGCACGGCGCCGCCGCCCAGTTCCCCGGCCCGCACCTCGGTGCGCAGCGGGGAGAGCTGCGCGAGACGCGCCTCGACCCGCGCCGCGAGGACCTTGCCGCCCGCCAGCCCCAGCTCGCCGCCCAGCACCACGCATCCCGGGTCGAGGACGGCGGCCACCGACGCGGCGCCCAGCGCCAGCCGTTCGGTGAGGGCGTCCAGGAACGGCTCCGCACGTTCGCCCGCCCCCAGGGCCGCGGCGAGCGTGGCGGGTGCGTCCGGACCGGTCGTCACGCCGTGTGCGGCGGCCAGTTCCTGGACCGCCGCACCGCCGGCCAGTGAGTGGAAGCCGCCGTCGCAGTGGATGGCCGACGGCAGCCCGCGGGTGCCCGGCATCGGCAGGAAGCCGATCTCGCCGGCGCCGCCGGACGCCCCTCTGCGGAGTTTCCCGTCCAGCACCAAGGCCGCCCCGACGCCCGCCCCCAGCCACAGCAGGACGAAGGTGCCGTGGGCACGCGCCCCGCCCCGACGCTGTTCGGCGACGGCGGCGAGATTGGTCTCGTTCTCGACGAGCACGGTCGCGGGCAGCCGCTCCTGGAGCACCCGGACCAGGCCGCGGTGCCAGGCGGGCAGTCCCGTGGAGTCGCGCAGTTCTCCGGTGGCCGGATCGACGAGCCCGGGGGCGCCGATGCCGACGGTGTGCAGGGGGGCGGCTCCCGCTTCGCGGGCGGTGCGCTCCAGCAGCGCGACGGCCGCTTCCACCGCCTGTTCGGTGGGTACGTCCTCCTCCACGGAGAGGGTCGCTTCGGCGAGGGTACGGCCGAGCAGGTCGGCGACGCCGACGCCGACGCTGTCGGTCCGTACGTCCAGGGCCGCGAGGTAGGCGCGGTCGGCGACGATTCCGTACACCCGGGCGTTGGGGCCCCGCCGTTGGGCTCCGCTCTCCCCCACGACGGTGATCAGGCCGCCGTCCTGAAGGCGTTCGACGAGATCGGCGACCGAGGGACGGGAGAGGCCGGTGAGGTTCTTGAGCTGTCCTGCCGTCAACGGACCCTCCTCCTGGAGCAGTTGCAGGGCGCGCCGGTCGTTCAGGGCGCGGGCGGTGCTCGGAGAGGCGGGCATGGGCCGGATCCTTTCAGATCTATTTATCAGGCAGGCTTCCTGATAGTTTACGGCGCGACACGGGACCGAAGCGGGCGTGAGGGGAAGCATGGAACTCGGTACAGAGCGGTTGAAGCGGGCGCGGTACGCCGTCGCGGCCGTGTTCTGCGTCCACGGGGCGGTGACCGGCAGCTTCGCCACCCGCATCCCGTGGATCCAGGACCACGCCTCGGTCGGCGCGGGGCAGCTCGGCCTGGCGCTGGCCTTCCCCGCGATCGGCGCGTCGCTGGCGATGCCGCTGGCAGGAGCGGTCTCGCACCGCTTCGGGGCCCGCAACGCGCTGCGCGGCCTGCTGACGCTGTGGACGCTCGCGCTGATCCTGCCCTCCCTCGCGCCGAACATCTGGACGCTGTGCGCGGCGCTCTTCGTGTACGGAGCCACCGCCGGGATGTCGGACGTGGCGATGAACGCACTCGGCGTGGACGTCGAGAACCGGCTCAACAGGTCGATCATGTCGGGGCTGCACGGCATGTGGAGCGTGGGCGCGCTGATCGGTTCGGCCGCCGGCACCCTCGCCGCGCACCTGGGCAGCGACGCGCGGCTGCACCACCTGCTCGCCGCGCTCGTGCTGACCGCGCTGGGCCTGGCCGCCTGCCAGGGCGTACTGGACCTGCGCAGCGCTCCGGAAGCGGAGGCGCCGCCGCGCTTCGCCCTGCCGCCCAAGTCGGCGCTGGTCATCGGCGCGGTGGGATTCTGCGCGGTGTTCGCGGAGGGGGCCAGTCTGGACTGGTCGGCGGTGTACCTGCGGGACGTCCTGAACACCGACCCCGGCCTGGCGGCGGCGTCCACCACGGCGTTCGCGGCGACCATGGCGGCGGCCCGGCTGACCGGCGACCGGGTGGTGGACCGGTTCGGTCCGGTACCCACCGTGCGCGTCGGCGGTGTGGCGGCGACCCTGGGCGGCGCGCTGGTGGTCGTGGCACCGAACGTGCCGCTGGCCCTGACGGGGTTCGCGCTCATCGGCCTCGGGATCGCGGTCGTCGTCCCGCTGGCCTTCGCCGCGGCCGGGCGCAGCGGGCCGAACCCCAGCCAGGCCATCGCCGGCGTGGCGACCATCACGTACACCTCGGGCCTGATCGCACCCTCCGCCATCGGCGCGGTCGCGGACGTGACATCACTGGTGGTGTCGTTCGGTCTGGTGACGGTGCTGGCGTTCGGTCTCGTGGTAGGGGCGCACGTGCTGCGGGGTGCGGGCCGGGAGGGCGCGGCGGCGGCAGCGGAAGCGGCGCCCACCGGGAAGTGAGCGTCCCTTTTCGGCTCTAGCATTTGCTTCGATCCATTCGGATCCGATCAATTCGGATCAGAAGCAGACTGAACAGAGCTGAACGGGAGCACCCATGGGCCTCGGTGTCCGCTGGACCTTGCACGGGGACGGGCGCACCCCCGCGCCCGGAGCCGTCGTCCGACCCGACGAGCGGCTGTCGTGGCCCCGGACGGCGGGGCTGGGTGCGCAGCACGTGGTGGCGATGTTCGGCGCGTCGTTCGTCGCGCCCGTCCTGATGGGTCTCGATCCGAACCTCGCCATCATGATGTCCGGTGTCGCGACCGCCATCTTCCTGCTCGCGACCAAGGGCCGCGTCCCCTCCTACCTGGGCTGTTCCCTGTCCTTCGTGGGCGTGGCCGCCGCGATCCGGGCGAGCGGCGGCGACAGCGCGACGGTCACCGGCGCGGTGTTCGTGGTGGGCGGGGCGCTGTTCCTGTCGGGGCTCGCGGTGCAGAGGTTCGGCGCGCGGATCATCCATGCGGCGATGCCCCCGGTGGTGACCGGCGCCGTGGTCATGCTGATCGGTTTCAACCTGGCGCCGGTGACGGCGTCCACGTACTGGCCGCAGGACCAGTGGACGGCGCTGCTGGTCATGCTCTTCACCGGACTGGCCGTGGTGGCACTGCGCGGCTTCCTCTCACGCATCGCGATCTTCCTCGGGCTGCTCTTCGGGTACGGGATCTCGTGGGTCTTCGACCTGGTCTTCGGCAAAATTCACTCGCCGGTGGGCGGCGGTGCCCCGGCGGACCACTGGCGGCTGGACCTGTCCGGGGTCGCCGAGGCGGACTGGATCGGGCTGCCCTCGTTCCATGCGCCGAGCTTCCAGTGGTCGGCGATCCTGGTCGCCCTGCCGGTCGTCATCGCGCTCATCGCCGAGAACGCCGGGCACGTGAAGGCTGTCGGCGAGATGACCGGTGACGACCTCGACGACAAGCTGGGCACCGCGATCGCGGCGGACGGTGCCGCGTCGATGCTGTCCACGGCGGTCGGTGGGCCGCCCAACACGACCTACTCCGAGAACATCGGAGTGATGGCGGCCACCCGGGTGTACTCCACCGCCGCCTATTGGGCCGCGGCGTTCTTCGCGCTGCTGTTCGGACTGTGCCCGAAGTTCGGCGCCGTGGTGGCGGCGATCCCGGGCGGGGTGCTCGGCGGCATCACGGTCATCCTGTACGGCATGATCGGGCTGCTCGGCGCGCAGATCTGGATCAACGCGAAGGTCGATCTGCGCAATCCTCTGAATCTGGTGCCGGCGGCGGCGGGGATCATCATCGGAGTGGGCGGGGTGAGCCTGAAGTTCACCGACAGCTTCGAGCTGAGCGGGATCGCGCTGGGAACGATCGTGGTCATCACCGGGTACCACGTACTGCGGGCACTGGCGCCGGCGCACATGAAGGAGCGCGAGCCGCTGCTCGACGCGGGGACCTCCTCGTACGACGAGGAGCCGGCGGGCCAGGAGAGGCCGGGGAAGGACTGAGGGAGGCCACGCGGCCCGCCCCGCGGGACGGGCGGAACGGTCGGGGCGAGCCCTGCGCGGTGCGGCTGTACGAAGCGGAGACGAGCGCTCCCGCTCCGCCGCCGGGCCCCTCGCCCCAGCGGTCGGCCCCGCACGCCGGCCCCGTGCCGTCCTGCCCGACGCCCCGGCCGTCGGCGTCCTCGTTCGCCGCATCCCGCGCGTCCCGCACCTGCCCCGTATCGGCGCGTCCCGCCCCTTCGCCGGACCGCCGGACCCGCTGCCTGCCCTACCCGTTCGCCAGGTCCACCGCGTAGTCCGGTGTGAAGCTGCCCGCCGCTCCCTTGCAGCCGTCCGACTCGCCCGGCAGCTTGACCCACAGGTACGCGTCGATGCGGGATGTGCCCGTCCGCGTCGTCGGGGGGCGGCCCAGGGCGCGTCCCGCGGGGTCGCACCACTGGCCTGCCGCCGGGGCGCCGTTCCCGTTGCGACTGGTGTCGATGACCGCGCCCAGGGAGGACGGCCCGCCGAGGGCCGACAGGACCTGGCGGGCGTACGCCACCTCGTCCGCGGTCCGGTGGAAGTTCGAGACATTGGTGAAGATGCCGTCGCTGTTGGTGGCCGCGCCTGCCTGGCGCAGATAGCCCGCCATCTTCGAGGCCGCGTGCCAGCCCGAGTGGCCGGCGTCGAAGTAGACGCGGGCGTTCGGGTTCGCCGCGCGCAGGGCCTTGCCCGCGCGGGAGAGCGCGGCGAAGCGGGTGGCGCGCTGCGCGTCGTTCAGGCAGTCGGTCTGGGCGATGGCGTCGGGCTCCAGGATGACGATGACGTCGCCCTTGCCGAGGCCCGCCCCGAAGCTGCGTATCCAGCTGTCGTAGGACCCGAAGTCCGGCGCGCCGCCCTGCGAGGCGCCGCCGCAGTCCCGTTCGGGGATCGCGTACGGCACGACGACCGGCACCCGGCCCGCGGCCGCCGCCCCGGCGGTGACCTTGCGGACCTCGTTGGTGATGGTGGAGGGCTTGTACTCGGCGAACCAGACGGCGGCCGGCTGGGCGGCGATCTTCGCTTGGATCAGGGCGTGCCGCGGGTCGCCGCGGTGGGCACGCACCCAGTCCAGTACCTGGGACTGCGGGTGCAGGTAGAGGTTCGCCGAGACCGGTGCGCTCTGCTGCCGGGCCGGCGGCTTCTTCGCCGCGGGCGGCGGCGTCTTCGTGGGTGCGGGCCGCTTCGTCGCAGTGGCGGACGCCGAAATGGAGGCGGAGGGAGACGCCGTGGTCGCCGACGGGGTCGGCGCCCCGGGCAGCGGCGGCATGTCGGGGGTCTTCGTGATCTCCGGGGCCGCCGTGGCGCGCTCCCGCTCACCGGAGGTGGCCGAGACCACGCCGGTGACCGTGCCGACGGCGACCACGGCCGAGGCGACGACGGCCATCGCGCCGCGCAGGGCGCCGCCGTTCACCCGCTTGCGGCCGCGGCCGCGGCCCCGTCGCGCCGCGCGTCCCTCGCCCGCGAGGGGGCCGGTCAGCACCTGTTCGGCGGCCAGGGGGAAGGCTCCGCCGTCGTCGCGTCGGCCGTTGTCTCCGCCGTGGTCGCTCCGGCTGTCGCCGCGCCGGCCCTCGACGCGGTTCTTCCGGCGTTGGCCTCGTATGCCTGACACCCTGTCACTCCCCCCTTCCCCCCGGGTACCGGGGGCTCCGGATTCCCTCGTTCTGGGGAAGCCCCGGCCCGGCTGCGTCGCAGGAAGCCTATGACTGGGACGCTGCCCCCATGGCACAGATCGAGCACTTCACAGTTGAGAGGGACCGTACACGGCTCTCCGGACTGCTCACTCCTCGGCCGCCCGTGGACGGCACGGAACGCACCGGCGGTGCGGGCCCCGTGCACGGTGTGGTGCGGCGGATGCGTGCCTTCCGCGCCGGCTGGCACCCCAGCGACGGGGTCGCGGTCTTCAACCGCGTCTATCTGACGGTCACCGAGGAGATCGTCCGGCAGATCGACACCGGCCGCTTCGCCGACCCGCACGCCGCGGCCACGCTCGATGTGCTGTTCGCGGAAAGATATCTGGCCGCCGTCGACGCCGCCGCCGCGGGGCTCCGTACGCCCGCCTGCTGGCGGCCGCTGTTCCAGTACCGGCGCCATCCGGGCGTACGGCCGCTCCAGTTCGCGCTCGCGGGGATCAACGCGCACATCGGGCACGACCTGGCGCGGGCGGTCGTCGACACGTGCGAGGTGCTGGGGTGCGAACCGGCCGACGTGGAAGGGGACTTCGACCGGGTCGGGGACACGCTGGTCGCCCTGGAGGAACGGATCAGGGAGGACCTGATGCCGGGCCCCGACCTGCTGGAGATCGCGGACCCGCTGACGCATCTGCTGGGGACGTGGAGTCTGGAGCGGGCGCGCGAGGCGGCGTGGGCGGCGGCGCGGGTGATGTGGGGGCTGCGCGCGCTGCCCGACCTGGCGGAGGAGTTCGTGGAGCGGATGGACGCCGGGGCGGGCCTGGTGGGCAGGTGCCTGCTGACGCCGTTGCGCTAGGGGCGGGGCCGACGTGCTGCCGCCCCGCGGCCCGGAGGGGGCTGCGGGGCGACGGAGGGCGGGCCCTCAGTCCTCCGGGAGCTCCAGAGGGGCGATCTCGTCGTAGACGTCGCCGGGGCCCGGGTTGGTGGTGTCCGTGGTGCCGCCGAAGTGGTGCATGACGCCCCAGACCGCGTTGAGCGCCGTCTGGATCGCGCCCTCGGCCCAGCCGGCCGTCCACGAGATGTCGTCGCCCGCGAGGAAGATGCCGCGCTTGTCCTCGGGCAGGCGGTCCTGCATGAAGTGGGTGAACAGGCGGCGCTGGTAACGGTAGTGGCCGGGCAGGTTCGCCTTGAAGGCGCCCATGAAGTACGGCTCGTTCTCCCACGACACGGTCACCGGGTTGCCGATGATGTGACTGCGGATGTCGACCTTCGGGTAGATCTCGCCGAGCGACTTGAGCATGACCTCCATGCGCTCCTGCGCGGACAGCGGCAGCCACTTGAGGCTGTCGTCGCACCAGGTGTACGAGAGGCAGATCACGGCGGGCTTGTCCGGTCCGTCGTCCAGCAGGTACGTGCCGCGCGTCATCCGGTCGGTGAGCGTCATCGACATCACGTCGCGCCCGGTCTCCTCGTCCTTGTCCAGCCAGAACGGCCGGTCCACGGGCACGAAGAGCTTCGAGGACTCCATGTAGTGGGTGCGCTCCATCGCCGTCCAGTGGTCGATGGGGAAGAGCGAGTCGTCGCAGTCGATCTTCGACAGGAGGAGCCAGGACTGGGCGGTGAAGATCGCCGCCTGGTACGTGCGGATGTCACCGGAGGAGTCCGTCACGGTGATGCGGTTGCCCGCGGTGCGGTTCAGCCGGGTGACGGCCGGCTTCGGGTCGCCCTCGTGCAGGGACTTCAGCGAGGTGCCCAGCGGCCAGTGCACCAGCTTCTGCGGCTCGCGCTCCCACAGCCGCAGCGGGAGCTGCTGGCTGCCGCCGACGATGCCGCGGTGGTGGTCGTCGGCCTCGGTGTAGACGACGCGCAGGATCTCCAGGATGGAGTTCGGGAAGTCGGTGTCCCAGCCGCCGGTGCCGAAGCCGACCTGTCCGAAGATCTCGCGGTGCCGGAAGGACTTGAAGGCCTCCGATTCGCAGAGGAAGCCGTAGAAGGTCTGGTTGTCGAGCTTCTCGACGAGCTTCGCCCAGATCTCGCGGATGCGCGGTACGTCGCGCTCGCGCATGGCCTGGTTCATGTCGGAGAAGTCGGCGCCCTCTTCCAGGCAGGCGGCCCAGGCGGCGGCGACGTCGCGGTAGACCTGCGGAAGGTCCTCGACGGTCTCCGCGTAGTGCGACTCGCCCTTGAGGTCGACGACCGTGGAGGGGGTCTCCGGGGCGAGCGGGTTCGGGAACGGCCGGGTCTGCAGGCCCACCAGGTCGATGTAGTGCTGGAGCGCGGTCGACGACGGCGGGAAGCGCATCGCGCCCATCTCCGCGGTCAGGCCCTCGGTGCTGGGCCCGTCGAAACCCACGGTGCGCAGCCGGCCGCCGATCTGGTCGGCCTCGTACACGACGGGCTTGAGGCCCATCTTCATCAGCTCGTACGCGGCGACGATGCCGGACAGCCCGCCGCCGATGACGGCGACCTCGGTGCCGTGCGCGGTCGCGGGTATCTGGCCGAGGCCCGCCGGGTGGGCGAGGAAGTCGTCGTAGGCGTACGGGAAGTCCGGCCCGAACATGGTGATCGGCGGCTGCGCGTCGGTGTGCTGGACAGCGGTGGGCACCGTGGACGTCATGGGGTACGGACTCCTAGCTGGGCGGTGAGAAGTTGGGGGGAAGCGGCCCGGTCTGTTCGGGCCGGCGCGGCGTGCGCGGAAGCCGGATCAGACCAGCGACGCGTAGAGGCCGGGGCGGCGGTCGCGCAGGTACGGGTTCGTCTCCCGCGAGCTGCGGAGCAGCTCGGGATCCACCTCGCCCACGACGAGTTCCTCGCCGCGTCCGGCACGCAGCCGGGTGGCGCCGTCGGGGCTCGCGAGGCAGCTCAGCCCGACGAAGTCGAAGGCCTCCGCGCCCTCGCCCTCGGGGCCCGTGCGGTTGACGTACGCGACGTACATCTGGTTCTCGAAGGCGCGCACCGGGACGAGGGACTCGGCGACGAACTGGAAGGGGTGCATCTGGGCGGTGGGCACCAGCAGGAGGTCGGTGCCGGCGAGGGCGTGGGCGCGGACGTTCTCCGGGAACTCCACGTCGTAGCAGATCATCAGGCCGACCCGCAGGCCGCCCAGGTCGGCCTGGACGACGGACTGTTCGCCCGGGGTGAAGTGGTCCTGCTCGAAGCCGCCGAAGAGGTGGGTCTTGCGGTAGTTGGCGAGGCGCGTGCCGGACGAGTCGATCAGCTGCGCCGAGTTGAAGACCCGCTCGCCGCCCGCGCCGTCCCGTTCCGGGTAGCCGTAGACGATCGCGAGGCCGTGCCGTGCGGCGATGTCGGCGACCGCGTCGGCGGCGTCCCCGTCCGCGCTCTCCGCGAGGCGGCGGACGTCCTCGCCGATGGCGTAACCGGTGAGGAACATCTCGGAGCAGACCAGCAGCGCGGCCCCGGCGGCGGCCGCCCGTCCCGCGGCCTCGTCCAGCACCTTGAGGTTCGCGGCCACGGAACCGGGCCGCCCGGAGCTCTGGAGGAGGGCGATACGGAGCGGCTGCGGCGACGCAGGGGACGACGGCATGGCGGACCTCGGGCGGGTGGGGAGGGCGGGGTGGAAGACGTATTGACGGTACGGGGCGGTGTGCGGGGCGGACAAGGCGCGACCGTTGCGCGCTGACCGTCGATCTGTTGCGTGCGAGGGGGGTACGGGGGTGATTTGTTGCGTGAGGGCGGGCGCGTGTACGCGTGGGAAGCGAAGGGGCGCGTACGGGGTGGTGCAGGTACGGAGCGGGGGGGCACCGTCCGCTGGGGGCCGCCCCCTAGCCCGCCCGTTCCGCCCCCCGGAGGGCTGTCCCGCCGCCGAAGGAGGCTCACCTGGGGTGAGGGCCGGGGCCCGGTGGCCGGGGCGGCTCACGGAGGGGGAGACCGGGCTCGCCGCCTACGGGAGATCGCGGGGGGAAGCGGACCCCTTGCTCAAGAGGGCCACCGGGGGGTCAGGCCGGGGAGCCGGAGGAGAAGCGGCGCAGGAGGGGGGACAGGACCAGCACCGACTTCGTGCGCTCCACGAACGGCTCCCCCGCGATCCGCTCCAGCACCCTTTCGAAGTGCCGCATGTCCGAGGCGAAGACCTGGACGATCGCGTCCGCGTCCCCCGTGACGGTGGACGCGGACGCGACCTCCGGGTACCGCTCAAGACCCCGGTTGATCGCCTCGGGCGAGGTGTTGCGGCGGCAGTAGATCTCGATGAACCCCTCGGTCTCCCAGCCCAGCGCCGCCGGGTCCACCCGCACGGTGAACCCGGTGATGGCGCCTTCCGCCCGCAGCCGGTCGACCCGGCGCTTCACGGCGGGGGCGGAGAGGCCTACGAGGGAGCCGATGTCGGCGTACGAACGCCGGGCGTCCTCCGCCAGGGCGTGGACGATTCGCTCGTCGAGATCGTTGAGTCGCACTGCGGGTGGGTCACTTTTCTGCGGTCACGGATGCTCCTGCGCCCGGGTTCTTCGCCAGGCGGGAACGGCGGAAGCCGTATCCGAAGTAGAACACGAGTCCTGCCGCCATCCAGACCCCGAAGACCACCCAGGTCGCGGTGTCGAGGCTGAACATGTTGTACGCGCAGAAAGCGAAGCCGAGCACCGGGAAAACGGGACCCAGCGGCACCCGGAACGTCCGGTTCATGTCGGGACGCCGCACCCGCAGGATGACGACCGCGACGTTGACCAGCGCGAACGCGAAGAGCGTGCCGATGCTGGTGGCTTCGACGAGCTTGCCGAGCGGGATCGCGGCAGCCAGGACGCCGCAGAAGAGCGAGACGATGACGGTGTTCACGCGGGGCGTGCCGGTGCGCGGGCTGACCTTCGAGAAGGCCTTCGGCACGAGCCCGTCGCGGGACATCGCGAAGAGGATGCGGGTCTGTCCGTACAGGACGGTCAGGACGACGCTCGCGATGGCGATGACCGCGCCCGCCGCGAGGAGGGTGCCCCAGAAGGCCTGCCCGGTGACGTCCTTCATGATCCCGGCGAGGGCGGCTTCGGAGCCCTCGAAGGCCTCCCAGTCCTGCGCGCCGACGGCGACGGCCGCGACCAGCACGTACAGGGCGGTGACGATGATCAGCGACAGCATGATCGCGCGCGGCAGGTCGCGCTGCGGGTTCTTCGCCTCCTCGCCGGCCGTGGAGGCGGCGTCGAAGCCGATGTACGAGAAGAAGAGGGTGGCGCCCGCGGCGCTGACGCCCGCCATGCCGAGCGGCATGAAGTCCTCGTAGTTGCCGGACTTGAAGCCCATGAAGCCGATCACGCAGAAGAGCAGCAGGGCGCCGATCTTGATGGCGACCATGATCGTGTTGATGCGGGCGGACTCACGCGCCCCACCGAGCAGGAAGACCATCGCCAGCAGGACGACGATCAGCGCGGGCAGGTTGAAGATCCCGCCGTCGCCGGGCGGCGCGGACAGCGCGTCGGGGATGGTGAAGCCGAACGTCCCGTCGAGGAGTTCGTTGAGGTACTCGCCCCAGCCGACGGCCACCGCCGCGACCGAGACGCCGTACTCCAGGACCAGGCACCAGCCGCAGACCCAGGCGATGAGTTCACCCATTGTTGCGTACGCATACGAGTACGAGGACCCGGCGACCGGGATGCTGCCCGCGAGTTCGGCGTACGAGAGGGCCGAGAAGAGAGCGGTGAGACCGGCGATCACGAACGAGATCGTGACGGCGGGGCCGGCCTTGGGCACTGCCTCGCCGAGGACGACGAAGATGCCGGTGCCGAGGGTGGCGCCGATGCTGATCATCGTCAGCTGCCACATCGAGAGGGTACGCCGCAGCGAGCCGCCCTCGCCCTTTCCTCCCTCGCTGACCAGCAGCTCGACCGGCTTCCGGCGCATCACGCCGGTGCCGCCGTTGCGGCCCGGCGAAGGGGGTGGGGTGGCGACGGGAGGTGCTGCGCCTTGGTCCAACACGAGGGGGCTCCTTGCTCACTTCCGATCGGACGGCGGCGACCCCCGCGGCACAGGTTCCGAGGGCGCGGCGAAGCAGCCGAAAGCCCGGGAACCGCCGAGCAGGCGGTCCCCGCCACTCCACGTACAGCCGTGAAGCCTATGGGGGTGTCTTCCCGCTCGTAATGCAGCAACCTTGCGCATGGGCGGATGATCCTTGCGCGCAATCGCCACCGATGGGATTTTGTTGCGCCCCAGTTTTCGATATCCCTTATGCCCGGTACGCGAGGCGGACCCCACAGCCCGTCCGCTCATGGCCCGGCCGCTGGCGGGCAGGGTGTCGGAGACCTGCCGCACGGGCGGCACGACCGAGGAGGAGGCGCCGATGAACTGGCTGGATGCGGGGCTCTTTCTGCGCGGAGTCGCGTGGCGGGACGCGGACGGACGACCCGTGCGCGCGGACCCCGACGACCTGGGCCGGTTGCCGTGGGACGTACTGGAGCGGGCCCGGGTCCCTGTCGGGGTGCGGCTGGAGTTCGCGGCGTACGGGGCGGAGGCCGTCGAGTTGCACTACCGGGCCGAAGCGGGCGAGGTTCCGCACGCATTCGGGCTCTGGACGGACGGACGGCAGGTCTCGGAGACGCTGGCCGACCCGGCCGACGAGGCGGTCGTACGGCTGCGGCTGCCGCCCCGGGAGGGCCCGTTCACCGTCTACCCGCCCGAGTCGCAGTCGCCGCGCTTCCTCGGGATCCGCGCCGTCGGCGGCCGCATCGAGCCGGCCGGGCCCCGCCCGCGCTGGGTGGTGCACGGCGATTCCGTCACCGAGGGCTGGTGGTCCACCCGGCCCGCGCACGCCTGGCCCGCCGCGGCCGGCCGGCTCCTCGGCCTGGACACCGTGAACCTCGGGTACGCGGGCGCCGCCCGCGGCGAACTGGCGACCGCCCAGCAGCTGGCCACCCTGCCCGCGGACGCGCTCACCCTGGCCTTCGGCACCAACTGCTGGGGCCGCACCCCCTTCACCCCGGCCCTGCTGGGCGAGACGCTGCGGGCCTGTGTCGCCCTCGTACGGCAGGGACATCCGCACGCCCCTCTGCTGGTCCTCTCCCCCGTACTGCGCCCCGACGCCGAGCACACCCCGAACGCCCTCGGCGCGACGCTCGCCGCACTGCGAACGGCACTGGAGGACGCCGTGCGCAAGGAGATCGCCGCCGGGGACGGGAGGCTGGCGCTGCTGCCCGGCCTCGGGCTGCTCGGCCCCGAGCACCTCGCGGACGGCCTGCATCCCAACGACGCGGGGCACGCGGCCCTCGCCGGGGCGGTCGCGACGGCGCTGGGGAAACTGATGGCGTGAAGCCGTCCGCGGTGACGTGGCTCACGGCTTCCAAGGACGGAGGCATGGTTCGTTTTCCGCGGGGTAACCGGGGCCCCGTGGGCTACGCGGCCGGACGGCCGGGCGGCCCGGCGCGCTGCCGGACCCGGCAAGCCAACGCCAACCGCGAGAGGTGTGTGTGAGTACCAGCGAGACAAGCGTGCGGGACGGCCTTCTGGAGGCTTTGCGCGAGCGGGAGCAGGAGATCGCGGACCGCTGGGTCCGGCTCCAGCTGGAGCAGTCGACCCTCGACACCGACATGAACGAGCACGAGCTGCGTGAGGAGGCGGACCTGCTGATCTCCGCGCTCCGCACGGGACTCGCCAGCGACGTGCCCGTGGAGCGGCTGGTGACCTCTCAGCACGAGCTGCGCAGGACGGTCATAGAACTGTCCCTGCGCCGGGCCCGCGCGGGTGCGACGCCGACGGCCACCTCCCTGGCCGTCCTCTCCCTCAAGGAGGTGCTCCTGGAGGCGATGCAGCACACCACCCGGGACACCGCCGAGCTGTTCTCCGCCGCCGTGCTGGTGAACCGGCTGCTGGACGCGGCGGGGGCGCTGTCCTTCGAGACGTACGTCGAGGGCCGCGAGGAGATCATCCAGCGGCAGTCGCGGCAGCTGATGGAACTCTCCACCCCGGTCGTACGGCTGTGGCACCACGTCCTGGCCGTGCCGCTGATCGGCACGCTGGACACCGCCCGCACCCAGGTGGTGATGGAGAACCTGCTCCAGGGCATCCAGGACCACGAGGCGAAGGTCGCCATCATCGACATCACCGGCGTCCCGGCCGTGGACACCGCCGTCGCGCAGCACCTGATGCACACGGTGAACGCGGTACGGCTGATGGGCGCGGACTGTGTGATCTCCGGCATCCGGCCGCCCATCGCGCAGACCATCGCCCAGCTCGGCATCGACCTGTCCACCATCCTGACCCGGGCGACGCTCGCCGACGCGCTGGCCGCCGCGGTACACCTCACCGACCAGCCCTCGGTCTCCGGCTCGTACTCACCGGCGGGCCCATGAACGGCCCCCTGAGCGCGCCGGGCGCCCCCGCCGGATCATCGCCCCCGCCGCCGGTCCCGCAACCGGCCGGCGTGCCGATCCTGCGGCTCGGCGACGTCCTGGTCACCGGGCTTCTCAACGAGCTGGACGACAAGTCGGCCGTCGCCTTCACCGAGGAGCTGACGACACGGATCGTGGGCGACGCGGCTCGTGGCGTCCTGATCGACATCTCGCGGCTGGAGGTCATCGACTCGTTCGTGGCCCGCACGCTGATGGAACTCACCACCATGGCAAGGCTGTTGGGCGCCCGGGTGATCGTGGCGGGCATGCGGCCCGCGGTGGCGATCACACTGGTCGAACTCGGCCTCCAGCTGACCGGAGTGGAGACGGCGCTCAACGCGGAAGCGGGCCTTCTCGCGCTGGGCTGGCAGCAGATGCCCCGGCCTTCCGGGGAGGCCCCACGTGACTCTCTACGATGAACAGCTGACCCGCAGCGCGGGACTGGGCCCGCAACGAAGCCCGGTCCGGGCCGGCTCCGCGACGTACTCCGTCTCCTCCGAGGAGGATCTGCTGACGGTCCGTCACGCGGTGCGGGCGGCCACCGTGGAGGCCGGTTTCGGCCTGGTGGACCAGACCCGCATCGTCACCGCGGCGAGCGAGCTGGCCCGCAACGCCTACATCCACGGCGGTGGCGGCAGCCTGACCATCGAGCAGCTGCGCCAGCCGCCGCAGCAGGGCGGCCGGCGCGGGCTGCGGCTGACCGTGCGCGACGAGGGGCCCGGCATCCCGGACCTGGAGTCGGCCCTCACGGACGGTTTCACGACCGGTGCCGGACTCGGGCACGGCCTCGGCGGTGCGCAGCGGCTGATGCACGAGTTCTCGGTGCACAGCACCACGGGCGAGGGGACCACGGTCGTCGTCACCCGGTGGAACGGCCGCTGATGTCCGTCACCCCGCAGCCGGCCGGCAGCCCGCCGGGCCCTCCGCCGACGGTCGCCGCGCGCATCCGGATCGACCACTACAGCGCGGTCCACCTGGCGGCGGCGACGGCCCGGCAGATCGCGTTGGACAGCGGCCTGCCCGGAGCCCTGCCGGACCGGGCCGCGGTCCTGGCGAGCGAACTGGCCAGCAACATCGCCAAGCACGCGCAGGAGGGCTCGGTGTTCGTCCAGTCGCTGCCACTGCGGCCGGGAGTGGAGATCCTGGCGTCCGACCGGGGTCCGGGCATCCCGGACCTGGAGGCGGCCTTCACCGACGGCTGGACGACCACGAACACCCTCGGTTCGGGGCTCGGCGCGGTCCGCCGCATCGCGTCCGAGTTCACCCTCCGGACGAATCCGGGCACGGGCACCGTGATCTGCGCCCGGCTCACCGCGCCCGGGGCGCCGGCCGCCCGGGGCCCGGATCTGGCCGCCCTGTGCCTGCCCCGGGAGAGCGAGGACAGCTGCGGCGACGGCTGGGCCGTCTCCGACACCGGCGACGTTGCCACGGACCTGCCGCAGCGCACCGTGGTGGTGGTGGACGGCCTCGGGCACGGCCCGCCCGCCGCGGAGGCCGCCGACACGGCGCTGCGCGCGTTCCGCCGCGACCCGGACCTTCCGCTGCCCGCCCTGATGACCTCCCTGCACAAGTCGCTGCGGCGCACCCGCGGGGCGGCCGTGGGACTGCTGCGGCTGCGGCCCGACGGGCACGCCGACCACTGCTCGGTGGGCAACGTGCGGGCCCAGGCGGTCGGGTTCGACGGGGTGCGCTCGCGCCTCTCCGGCCAGCCGGGGGTGGTCGGCTGGAACATGCCGCTGCCCCGCGTGCAGCGGATCCCCGTCCCGCCCGGCTCCCTGCTCGTCCTGCACAGCGACGGTGTCGACCCCCGGTGGACGCACGATCCGACCCGCTTCCTGCTGCGGCTGCCGCCGCCCCTGCTGGTGGCGTCGCTGGCGCACGACTTCCGGCGCAGCCGCGACGACGCGACCGTGCTCGCCACCGGCGCCCTGGTTCCGCCGCCGGACGCGCGGCCGGGCGGGGGCAGCCGCACCGGCTCCCCGCTGCCGGGCAGCCCTGAGCCGAGCAGCCCGAAGAGAGACGCATGATCCCCCACAGCACCACCCACCACACCCTCCCCGGGTTGCGCAACGCCCTGCGGCGTCTCGCGCACCAGCTGCGGCTGCCGGTCGAGCTGCGGGCCCGGCTCGCTCTCGCGGTGTCCCAGGTGGCCGCCGGGGAACTGGGCGCGGGCCGGGCGGTGTCCCTGCACGCCTGCCGGGAGACCGATCCCGACACCGGGCGGCCCGTGCTGGCCATAAGACTGCGCACCCCCCTCGCCCCGCGCCCGCCCGCGCTCAGGAACCTCCCGCTGCCCGCCGAGCGGACCCCGGGCGCGGCGGCTCTCTGGCGCCTCCCCCCACCGGACCAGGAGCAGAACGACGTGCACGTGCAGACGCCCACGGTGGCGGACAACGGCCGGGGCCCCGACGTGGCCGACCTCCTGGAGGAGGAGCTGCGCGCCGCCGTCGCCCGCGCCGACGCACTCGCCCAGGACCGCGAGCGGCTCAAGGACGAACTGGCCGAGACCAACAGCGGCGTCCTCGCCCTGTACGTCCAACTCGACGAGCGCGACGAGCAGTTGCGGCGCGCGCACGGTCAGATGCTGCGCGAGCTGGAGGACGCCCTGCGCCCTGCCCCGGTGCGTGTGCCCGGCCTGGAGATGGCGGTGCACTACGAGCCGGCCGGGACCGACGCCCCGACCGGCGGCGACCTCTACGACTGGTTCCTGCTGCCCGACGGCCGGGTCCACATCACGCTGGTGGACGCCCTGGGGCACGGTGTGACCAGTACCCGCAGCGCTCTCAACGTCACGCACGCCGTACGGACCCTGGCCCTGGAGGGCCACCCGATGGACTCGATCGTGGAGCGCACAGACGAGATCCTGCTGCCCTTCGACCGCGAGCTGATGGCGACCGTGCTGCTCGCCCGGATCAACCCGCGGAGCGGCGCCCTCAAGCTCGCGAACGGCTCCCACCCGCCGGCCCTGCTGGTGCGGGAGAACGGCGAGGCGGAGTACCTGGAGGTGCGTGGCCGCGGCATCGGCTACCCGCTGCCGGGCAGTGAGCAAGTGCTGTACGACCAGCTGGCCCCGGGAGACCTGCTGGTGCTGTACACCGACGGGCTGACCGAGAGCAGACGCGACCCCCGCGAGGGCGAGCAGCGGCTTCTGGAGGCGGCCCGCCGTCACCGGCACCTGCCGATAGAGAAGATCCCCGGCGCCATCGCCGCCGACATGCACACCGTCATCCTGCACCCGGACGACACCGTGGCACTGACCGTACGCAGAACACACGAGGACGTCTCATGAGCCGCGACCGAGGCCTCGACAACGAACTCACCGTGGACGTGACCGAGGGGCCCGCCGGGGTGGTGCTCGCCATCGGCGGCGATCTCGACTTCGACAACTCGCCCGAGCTGCGCAGCGTGATCGGCCGGCTCGCCCTGTCCCCCGGACGGCTGCTGGTGCTCGACCTGTCCGGACTGACCTTCTTCGACTCCAGCGGGATCACGATGCTGGTCATCGCCCGGAAGGTGGCGCTGGCGGCGGGGGCGGACGTCGCGGTGAGCGGGGTGGGGCCGATGGTGGCGAAGATATTCCACATCACCGGGCTCGACATGGTCTTCCGGTCCTATCCCGACCCCTCGGCGGCGTTCGCGGCCGCCGCGCAGAACTGAACGGGTGGGAGGCCGGTGGGACGGTGAACTCGGGGTACGCGGGTGATTGATGACTGAGGAGCCGCCCGTGGTTGTCCTGGATTCTCCGCAGGGAGCAAACGAAGACAGCGCCTCCGCGAGGGAGACCGCTGCCGCCTATCTGACCCAGCACTGCGCCTGGGCCGATCTCGACGCCGTACTGCTGGTGGTGAGCGAGCTGGTCACCAATGCCGTCCGGCACACCTCCGGCTGGTGGCGGCTGAGACTGCGTGCCGGGCACGAGCGCCTGGTGGTCGAGATGGACGACTCCAGCCCTCAGCCGCCGGTGCCCCGCGAACCGGACTTCGCCGGCGGCGGAGGCTTCGGCTGGCACATGGTGCAACGGCTGGCCGGTCAGGTGGAGGTGCGACCGCTGCCGGAGGGCAAGCGGGTACGAGCCACCTGGCTGCGCTCGGCCGTCGGCCAGTGCTGAGGTGCCCGGGACCGCACGTACGAGAGTCCGGCCCCCCCGAGGGGGTGGCCGGACTCTCGTACGTGGAAGCCTGTGACGTCTCACTCCTGGGTGAGGAGGCCTTCCCGCAGCCGCTTGGTGATGCGCGTCAGCAGCCGGGAGACCTGCATCTGGGAGACTCCCAGCTCGGCCCCGATCTGCGACTGCGTCATCTCCGCGCCGTAGCGCATGCTCAGGATCTGCTTGTCGCGCTCGTCGAGTTCCTCGATGAGCGGCTTCAGCGCCTGCACGTTCTCGACGATCTCCAGGTCGGCGTCGGTGTCGCCGAGCCGGTCGGCGAGGGTCTGCGAGCCGGACTCCGAGCCGTCGTCGAGCGGGATGTCGATCGAGCCCGCCGTGTACCCGTTGGAGGCGACGAGACCTTCGACGATCTCCTCCTCCTCCATGTCGAGGTAGGCGGCCAGCTCGGCGGTGGTCGGCGAGCGGTCGAACTGCTGGAACAGCACGTCGGACGCCTTCGCGAGGTCTATCCGCAGCTCCTGGAGCCGACGCGGCACGTGCACCGACCAGCTGGTGTCGCGGAAGAACCGCTTGATCTCACCGACGATGCACGGCATCGCGAAGGTGGCGAACTCCACCTCGCGGGTCAGCTCGAACCGGTCGATGGCCTTGATCAGGCCGATCGTGCCGACCTGGACGATGTCCTCCATCTGGTCGGAGCGGTTGCGGAAGCGGGTGGCCGCGTACTTCACGAGCGCCAGGTTCAGCTCGATCAGCGTGTTGCGGGCGTACTGGTACTCGTGCGTGCCCTCCTCAAGGACGGCGAGCCGGGCGAAGAAAAGCCTCGACAGCTCCCTCGCGTCCTTCGGGGCTACCTCCGACGGGTTCTCCACCACCGGAAGTCCCAGCTCGGCCTGTTCGGCCGCGGACGTCTCCAGCGTGGCTCCAGTCGGGACTGCGGTCGCCATGGACACGGTGTCCTCCCCTTCATTGACATATCAGCGCAAGGGCGCGTGTACCCGCAAGGCCGCAGGACATTCGTGTTCACGCACCGCGAATTTATTCCACACCGGTTTCGCTGCGCGGCTTACCGGCTCTCCCCTTCCTCGATCATCACAAATCCGGCACAACCCCCCGGGACACCAGTCTCCCACCGGAAAAGCACAATCGGTACGCCTCGTCCGACATCAATCGCGTGTGGAAGTACGCGCACTGCGCACCCGGTGGCTCCTCCGGCGCGCCTTCGGGCGCCCCGTCCCGGTCGAACACCGGTAGCCGCTCGGCCACTTCTTCCCTCGTCTCCCCCACCCGCAGCCCGTCGAACCCCTCCCGGTCCAGAACCGACAGGGCGGAGCTGGTCAACGAGACGGGGAGGAGCACGACGCAGATCCCGGCCAGCACCGCGAGCGGGGCGAGCACGGCCTGCCTGCCGCTGCGCCGCACCCGCTTCCGGGCCCGCTGCAACTCCCGTACGGACAGTGAGTCCTCGACGGCCCCCCGCTCCCGCGCCACGGCCCCCTCCACCGCCGGCAGCCGGGCGTGCACCTCGAACCCGCCGTCCGCCACGGCGCCGGCCCGCAGGGTGCCGCCCGCGAGCCGTACCCGCTCGTCCAGCCCGACGAGGCCGGCGCCCCCGGAGGCGAGCCCGGGGGACGGGGCGCCGCTGCCCGCGGGCCCGTTGGCGACCGTGACCCGCAGGGTGTCGCCGTCCCGCGCGGCCTCGACCCGGATCGGCGCCCCCGGCGCGTGCTTCGCGGCGTTGGTCAGGGCCTCCTGCAGGACCCGGTGCACGGCGGGCCCCACCATGGGCGGCAGCCCGTCCCACTCGCCCCGTTGCTCCAGTGCGACGTCGAGACCCGAGGACCGGGCCCGTTCGACCACCGCCTCCGGGGTCTCCGCCGCGCCCTGCACCGTGCCGTCCACAGCCTCGTCCGTGCGCAGGACGCCGATGATCTCGCGCAGCCGCCCCGTCGCGTCGGCGGCGGCCTCGCGCAGTTCCCCGACGGCTGCCTGTTGCCGGGCGTCCAGGGAGCGGTCCACCTCAAGGGCCGCCGCCCGTACGGCGAGCAGGGTCAGGTCGTGGCCGAGGGAGTCGTGCATGTCGCTCGCGATGCGGGCCCGCTCACGCATCCGCGTCCGGTCGGCGACTGCCCGCTGCTCGCGCTCCATGCGGTCGGCGAGCCGCCAGCCGGACCGGACGAGTTCGGCGTACTGCCGCCACCAGCGGCCCAGCAGCCACGGCAGTCCCACCGTGAGCAACAGCATGAGCAGCTGCGAGGGCCAGGACCACAGGTCACGCCCCAGCACGCACACCGGCAGGCCGGCTGCCGCCGTCGCCCCGAAGAATCGCGCCGCCGCCCGGACCTCCCCCGCCCGCACCCCGGCGAGGAAGGCGAAAGCGGTCAGCGCGGGCAGGAACGGCAGCGTGAGCAGCTCGACGTCGTGGGCGAGGTTCAGCGCCAACGGCACGACCAGTACGCCCAGCGGCCACCGCCTGGCCGCCGCCACCGCAAGGGCGAGCAGCGGAACGCCGACGGCCGCCATCAGGGCCGCCCTGCCGCGCAGGGCGTCGGCGGCCATGACCGGCGGCGCGCTCACCGCGAGCCACAGCCCCAGGTCGTACCAGCGGGCTCGCACTCTGTCGTCCATGCGCCCCAGCTTTGCTGATCCTCCGGCCCGCCGCAGCCCACCAAAGCAGCCTCCGGCCGGGCCTGTTGGGGGCACCGCTGCGGTACGGGCGCTCCGAGGCGCCGGCCCTCACGTCTGCGGGACGAGCCCCGCCTCGTACGCCAGGATCGCCGCCTGCACCCGGTTCCGGAAGTCGAGCCGGGCCAGGATCTGGCTGACGTACGCCTTCACCGTCCCCTCCACCACGTGCAGCCGCCGTGCGATCTCCGCGTTGGAGAGGCCCTCGCCGACCAGTGCGAGCACCTCGCGTTCCCGTACGGTCAGTCCCTCGATCCGGGCGCGGGCCGTCGCCCGCTTGCCCAACTGTCCCGTCCCGAGGTGGGAAATGACGCGCCGCGCGACGCTCGGCGAGAGGTACGCGCCGCCCCCGGCGACCGCCTGCACTCCGGCGATCAGCTCGCGGGGGTCGCCGGACTTAAGGACGAATCCGGCGGCCCCCGAACCGAGCGCGCTCGCGATGTACTCGTCCTCGGAGAACGTCGTGAGCATCATGACGGCGGTCTGCGGCAGCACCCGCCGCAGTTCCTCGGCGGCCCCGAGCCCGTCCAGTTTGGGCATCCGGATGTCCAGGAGGCAGACCTCGGGGCGGTGGCCCCGCCCCGGTCTCCCCCGCAGGCTACCGGGCGCCCACACGAAGAGGCCCGTCCCCCGGCGGGGACGGGCCTCTTCCGGAACCGCGGAGCCGTCCGTGACGTGCGGCGTGGCCGGGCGGACGCGGGCCGTTCTCCCCCATCCGGGGAACGGCCCGCGCCGGACCGCCCGGGCCGGCGCCTAGCTCCAGCTCGCGTGCAGGGGCTTGCCCTCCGCGTAGCCGGCCGCGCTCTGCACGCCCACGATCGCCTTCTCGGCGAACTCCTCCAGGGAGGCCGCTCCCGCGTACGTGCAGGAGGACCGGACGCCCGCGATGATCGAGTCGATCAGGTCCTCGACGCCCGGCCGGGCCGGGTCGAGGAACATGCGCGAGGTGGAGATGCCCTCCTCGAAGAGCGCCTTGCGGGCCCGGTCGTACGCCGACTCCTCGCTCGTACGGTTCTTCACCGCGCGCGCGGAGGCCATGCCGAAGGACTCCTTGTACCAGCGTCCGTCGGCGGTCTGCTGAAGGTCGCCCGGGGACTCGTACGTTCCGGCGAACCAGGAACCGATCATCACGTTGGACGCACCGGCGGCGAGCGCCATGGCCACGTCGCGGGGGTGCCGTACGCCGCCGTCGGCCCATACGTGCTTGCCGTGCTTCTTGGCCTCGGCGGCGCACTCCATCACCGCGGAGAACTGCGGCCGGCCGACGCCGGTCATCATGCGCGTCGTACACATCGCGCCCGGACCCACACCGACCTTGATGATGTCGGCGCCCGCCTCGATCAGGTCCCGGACTCCCTCGGCGGCGACGATGTTGCCCGCCACGATCGGCACCTGGGGGTCGAGCGCGCGCACGGCCTTCACCGCGGCGATCATCGACTCCTGGTGGCCGTGCGCGGTGTCCACGACGAGCGTGTCCACGCCCGCGTCGAGGAGCTGCTTGGCCTTGCCCGCGACGTCGCCGTTGATGCCGACGGCGGCGGCGATGCGCAGCTTGCCCTGCGCGTCGACGGCGGGCGTGTAGAGGGTGGCGCGCAGGGCGCCCTTGCGCGTCAGGATGCCGGCGAGGCGGCCGTCCTCGTCGACGGCCGGGGCGTAGCGGCGATTGGCCGCGTCGAGGGTGTGGAACGCCTGGCGCGGGTCGATGTCCGCGTCCAGCAGCAGCAGGTCCTTGGACATGACCTCGGAGAGCTGCGTGAAGCGGTCGACGCCGGTCAGGTCCTGGTCGGTGACGACGCCGACGGGCTTCTGGTCGTCGTCCACGACGACGCCCGCGTTGTGCGCCCGCTTGGTCAGCAGGGACAGCGCCTCGGCGACGGTCTGGGTGGGGGCCAGCACGATCGGGGTGTCGAGCACGAGGTGCCGGGTCTTCACCCAGGAGACGACCTCGGTGACGACCTCCATCGGAATGTCCTGCGGGATGACGACGAGCCCGCCGCGGCGGGCCAGCGTCTCCGCCATGCGGCGGCCGGCGATGGCGGTCATGTTGGCGACGACCAGCGGGATCGTGGTGCCGGTGCCGTCGGGCGAGGACAGGTCCACACCCTGGCGGGAACCGACCGCGGAGCGGCTCGGCACCATGAAGACGTCGTCGTACGTGAGGTCGTACGGCGGCTTGAGATCGTTGAGGAAACGCACGCGCGGAACATCCAGTCGTTCGGTGTTGGCCCCGGGGCATTTCAGCCCGGGGGAAAACGCACGTACTTGATTCTCCCACGACTGTCCGGGTTCGCGACCCGGGGGATCCTCCAGGCCGGGGAGCGCCACGTGGGCGGATGCTCCGACGGGGACGCCCGGTCTGCCGCCGGTCGCCCCCCTCTTTCCTGCGTACGGCCCGTGTACGTACGGCCCTTCGCGCGTCCCCCGAGCACCTCACGCGCGTACGGGGCGCGGCCGGTTCAGTCGTCCGGGTCGGACCTGTCCAGGGCGGGACGCGGTGGCGGGCCGCCCGCACCGAGCAGGTAGTCCGCGGCCGCGGTGTCCGTGACCAGGCTGGTGACGAGACCGGAACGGAGCACGGCGTCGATCGCGGCCGCCTTGCGGAGCCCGCCCGCGATGGCCACCACCTCCGGTATGCGCCGGAGCCGGTCCGCCTCGACGGTGATGCAGCGCTCGCCGAGGTCCCGGCCGACCCGGCGGCCCTCCGCGTCGAAGAGGTGCGCGGAGGTCTCGGCCGCGACACCGAGGGACGCGTAGTGGGCGCGCTCCTCGTCGGTGAGCATGTCGTGGACGGTGGAGATTCCCCGCTCCCAGGAGCCGATGGACACGCACGCGACGGTCACCTTGTCGAAGTAGTCGAAGGCGCGCGCGATGCCGGTCTGGTTGCGCAGGGCGGCGGCGGTGGCGGGGTCCGGCAGCAGCATCGGCGCGTAGATGGGGTGCGCCTCGCCGCCGGAGACCTGCGCGGCCCGCCGGACCGCTTCGACGGAGCCGCGCTCGGCCGTCCCCGCGTCGTACACGCCGGTCAGCTGCACGACCGTGCACGGCGGGAGGTGGTGCAGGGCCGCGGCCATGTGAATGGTGGACCGGCCCCAGGCCAGACCGAGTACGTCGCCCTCGTTGACGAGTTCGCCGAGCAGGTCGGCCGCGACCTCGCCCAGGTTCTCCGGATCGGGGGCGTCGTCGGCGGCGTCCGCCGGGGACTCGACGACCACCGCGTGCCGCAGACCGTACCGGGCGCGCAGAGCGTCGGAGCGCTCCGCGTCCAGTTCGGCCGGGACCCGGATCTCGATCCGCACGAGATCGCGCTCCAGGGCGGTCTCCAGGACCCGGGCCACCTTGAAGCGGCTCACGCCGAACTCCTCGGCGATCTGGATCTTGGACTTTCCCTCCAAGTAGAAACGGCGGGCCATGGCCGCCGCCTGCACCAGCTCAGCGGGTCCCATCCGCATGGCCGACCGGCCCGCTGACATCGCAGACACCGCGATCTCCTTACCTCTGCTTCAGGTTCACACAATGGTTCGTCGTTCATCCTGTCAGATGCGACGGACCTTGATCAGCCCTGCGGGCCACGTTCATTTTGCCTTCTTATTACCGTGGCCGTTTCGCCGACGCGGTGCCACTCAGTGGGCGCAGGCCCAGGGAGCCTTCGCGGTGGCCTCGTCGGCCTGGTGGCGGAGCATGCGTACGGCGGCGGCCGGGTCATCGGTGTTGTAGACGGCCGAACCCGCGACGAACACGTCCGCTCCCGCCTCCGCGCACCGCTCGATCGTGGCCGCGGAGACCCCGCCGTCCACCTGGAGCCACAGCTGGAGGCCGTGCTTGGCGATGAGCTGCCGGGTGCGGCGGATCTTCGGCAGCATGATGTCGAGGAAGGACTGGCCGCCGAAGCCGGGCTCGACGGTCATGATCAGCAGCATGTCCAGCTCGGGAAGCAGGTCCTCGTACGGCTCGATCGGCGTCGCGGGCTTGAGCGCCATGGAGGCACGGGCACCCTTGGCCCTGATCTCGCGGGCGGTACGGACGGGGGCCGCGGCGGCCTCGGCGTGGAAGGTCACCGATCCCGCACCCGCCTCCACGTACTGCGGGGCCCAGCGGTCCGGGTCCTCGATCATCAGGTGGCAGTCCAGCGGAATGTCCGTGGCCCTGCTCAGCGACTCGACGATGGGAACGCCCAGGGTGAGGTTCGGCACGAAGTGGTTGTCCATGACGTCGACATGGAGCCAGTCGGCCCCTTCGACGGCCTTTGCCTCCTCGGCGAGCCGGGCGAAGTCCGCGGACAGGATGCTGGGATTGATCTGCGCTGCCATGCCCCAAGCGTGCCATGCCCCACCCCCGCCCCCGCCCCCGGTAGCCCCCTCTGGCCACGAAGCGCCCCCTCGGACGGCGGGGCCGCACGCCGTATCCCCCCGGAGCGGCGGGCCGCCCTACGTCAGCCCCCTTGGGCGGCGGAGCCGCCCCCCGGGGGCGGAAAGGGCGGGCAAGGGGGCGGCCTCCACCGGACGGCGCCCCCACCCCACGCCCCGCCACCCCGACGTACGCCCACGCCCCCGCACGCTCACACCCCGCGCACCCCCTACCCCACCCGCCTCAACACCGCCAGATACATCGCATCCGTCCCATGCACATGCGGCCACAACTGCACATCCGGTCCCTCACCCAGCACCGAAACCCCCGGCATCAGCGGCCGCGCGTCCACCCACTCCACCTCGAAGGGCTCGTTGCCCGCCCCCTTGCCCCGGATCACGTCGTCCACCACGACGCGCGTCTCCGCGAGGTGCGGCGAGCACGTCGCGTACCCGACGACACCCCCGATCCGTACCGCCTTCAGCGCCTGCCGCAGCAGTTCCCGCTGCAGGGGCGCGAAGCCCTCCAGGTCCTCCGGACGGCGACGCCACCGCGACTCCGGGCGGCGGCGCAGCGCGCCGAGACCCGAGCAAGGCACGTCCATCAGCACCCGGTCGAAGGTCCCCGGCAGCCACGGCGGCCGGGTTCCGTCCGCCGTGATGACCTGGTAGGGGCCCGGGTTCCCGGCGAGCGCCTGCTCGACGAGCCGGGCCCGGTGCGGCTGCTTCTCGGAGGCCAGCAGCACCGCGCCCCGCTCGGACGCGAGCGCGGCCAGCAGGGCGGCCTTGCCGCCGGGGCCGGCGCACCCGTCGAGCCACCGCTCGTCGCGCCCCTCGACCGGCGCGTTGGCGAGCGCCGCCGCGACGAGCTGGCTGCCCTCGTCCTGCACGCCCGCGCGCCCGTCCCGCACGGCGTCCAGCGCCCCCGGCTCGCCGCCCTCGGCCATCCGTACCGCGTACGGCGACCAGCGGCCCGGCAGACCGGACTCCTCGCCCAGTACGTCCAGCAGCTCTTCGGTGGTGGAGCGGCCCGGCCGGGCCACCAGGGTCACCTCGGGCCGCTCGTTGTCCGCCTCCAGGAGGTCCTCGATGCCCGCCCGGCCGCCGCCCAGCGCGTCCCACAGGGCGGAAACGATCCAGCGGGGGTGCGAGTGGACGACGGCGAGGTGCTGCTCGGCATCGTCCTCGTACGGCGGAGCGACCTGTTGCACCCAGGTGTCCAGGTCCTGCTTGGAGATCTTGCGGAGCACCGCGTTGACGAACTTGGCCCGTCCCTCGCCGAGCACCACCCGCGCCAGCTCCACGCTCGCCGAGACGGCGGCGTGGGTGGGGATGCGGGTGCCGAGCAGCTGGTGCGCGCCCAGCGCCAGCACGTCGAGAACGGGCGGGTCGACCTCGCGCAGCGGCCGGTCGATGCAGGCCGCGATGACCGAGTCGTACGTGCCCTGCCTGCGCAGCGTCCCGTAGACCAGCTCGGTGGCGAGCGCGGCGTCGCGCCCGTCGAAGCCCTCGTTCTTCTCGCGCGCCTTCCTCAGCAGCGGCGGCAGCACCAGGTTGGCGTAGGCGTCCCGCTCGTCGACGGCGCGCAGGGCCTCGAACGCGAGGAAACGGACGGGGTCCTTCTGGGGCTTGCGGTGCGGCTTGTACGGCTTGCGGGGCCCGCTGTTACCGGCCTTCGCATGGGACTGCCGGGGTTTCTGGTCGCTCACAAGGTGCTCCGCGTGTCGTCAGGGTCGAACCCCCTCAGCGTACTTCCGCCGTGGTCAGCGTCTCCCCGGGGGCGATCCGCACGCCGCGCGCCCAGTCGGCGGCCCGCATCGGCTTCTTGCCCTGCGGCTGCACCCAGAGCAGCTCGACGGCGTGCGAACCGGTCCCGACCCAGACGTTGTTCTTGCCGGCCGCGATCTCGCCGGGTGCGAGGCCGGTCCGGTCGGCCGCCAGCGCCGCCTGCACCAGCTTGAGCCGCTCGCCGCGGAAGACGGTCCACGCGCCGGGGGCGGGCGTGCAGCCCCGCACGACCCGGTCCACGCGCAGTGCGGGCGCGTGCCAGTCGATCCTGGCGTCCTCGACGGTGATCTTCGGGGCGAGGGTGATGCCGTCGGCGGGCTGCGGCACGGGCTTGAGCGTGCCGTCCTCGATGCCGTCCATCGTGGCGACCAGCAACCCGGCGCCGGCGAAGGCCAGGCGGGTCAGCAGGTCGCCGCTCGTGTCGGTCGGCCGTACGTCCTCGGTGATCACGCCGTACACCGGCCCCGAGTCGAGTCCCTGCTCGATCTGGAAGGTCGACGCACCGGTCACCTCGTCGCCCGCCATCAGGGAGTGCTGTACGGGAGCGGCGCCGCGCCAGGCGGGCAGCAGCGAGAAGTGCAGGTTGACCCACCCCTGCCGAGGCACCTCCAGCGCGGCCTTCGGCAGCAGCGCCCCGTACGCGACGACCGGGCAGCAGTCCGGTCCGATCTCGCGCAGTCGTGCCAGGAACTCCTCGTCGCGCGGCTTCACCGGCTTGAGCACCTCGATCCCGGCCTCCTCCGCCCGCTCCGCGACGGGGCTGGCGACCAGTCGCCGGCCGCGGCCGGCCGGGGCGTCAGGCCGCGTGACGACGGCGACGACCTCGTGCCGGGAGTCGATCAGGGCGTCCAGGGCGGGCACGGCGACCTCGGGGGTACCGGCGAAGACGAGCTTCATAGGTGTACGAGCCTCTCGTTCGGGCGGCCGGGAGGGCCGCCGACGGCACTGCCGGGCGGCCGACGGTGGTACGGAATCGGGCAGCGCACCAGTCTATGGGCGCGGCACGGCACCCGCCCGAGGGGGCGTACGCACGTCCGTGCGCCCCGCGCATATGCGGACACGCCCCTGGAGCGTGACCCCAACACCCGGTGGCGCGTTGGTCAAAAGAGATTGACCGAAACGGGTCGCCGCAGCGGCGGCCCCGTCCTTCTTCGTCCTTCTTCATCAACGCCGGTTCGAGAGGCTTTTTCATGGCCGACCACGCAACCCACGACGCCCAAGCGCGGGCCAGCCTGCACCTGTTGGTACGGGACATCGAGCGGGTCCGCCGGCAGGTGGACGCGCTGCGTACCCTCACCGCCCAGCTGGGCAATGTCTACCGCCCGCGTCGCTCCGGCCCCTCCACGGGCTTCGTCGTGTACGGGCGGGCGCCCGCCCCGACCGTCCGCCTCGCGCAGGAACTGCGCGACAGCGTCGAGACACTGGTGACCGCCGCCGTGGACTTCGACCGCTCACTCGGATTCTCGTGGGACGCGGTGGGCTCGGCGCTGGGGGTCACCAAGCAGGCCGTGCACCGCCGTTACGGCGCACGCCGGACCGCGCCCCAGTCCGCCCAGGCCCCCACCCCGGACCTGCACGGCGCGGACCCCGGGTCCGCGCCGCTCGCCGCCCCTGTGGCGGGCCCGTCCGCCGCGAGCACGTCGGCCGGCCCGCTCACCGCCGGGAGCACGGGGACCGGAACCATGGCACCCGCCGCCCCGATCGCGAAGCGGACCGTGCCCGGAGTCCTGCCCGCGGTCCCCGCCGCACGCTCCATGCCGCCTCAGCCGACGGCGGGCGGCCAGTCCCTCCGCGACGAGTCCCGCCCCTTCCCGGCTCCCCGCAACGGCTGACCCCACCGCGTCGCACCCCGGGCCCCTGCCCCACGGCGGGGGCCCGTGCCCCGCACCCTCACCCGATGTCCGGCGGGTCCACCCGGATCCGCACCCCTTCCCCCGGCCCTGCGCTCCCGCCCCGTGCCAGCCGTGCCGCCTGTGCCGCCTTCAGCGCCGCCGCCAGCCCCGCTCCCCGCCCGGGCGGCACCCGTACCAGCGCCCGGTCCCACCGCTCCCCCACCGGTGGGTCCTGCGGACGGCGGGGCCGTCCCGCGTCGGTCACCGGCAGCGGAATGGGCCCCAGCACCTCGGCGTCCTGCGGGAGTTCGGCGACCCGCAGGAACTCCGCGACCTCCTCGGGCTTTCCGCTCACCGCCGCCATCCGCGACACCGGCGGGAAGCCCAGCTCCGCGCGCTCGGCCAGCTCGCGCTGGGCACTGCCCACCGGGTCCCAGCGCACCAGCGCCTGGACGGGCCGCAACGTCGGCTCCGCCATGATCACGACCGTGCCGCCCTGGGCCTGTCCGCGGACGAGCGAGGCCGCCGCGATCCACCGCCGCAGCGCCTCCTCCCCGGCACGCAGGTCGGGCCGTCCGAGCATGGCCCATCCGTCCAGCAGCAGCGCCGCCGCGTATCCGCCCTCGGCGACCGGCTCGGCCCCCGGCGTACTCACCACCAGCGCGGGCACCCCCGGCACCACGTCGAGCACATGGTCCCGCCCCGAGGTCCGCACCGGCACGGCCGGGAACGCCCGCCCCAGCTCCTCGGCGGTCCGCCGCGCTCCCACGATCTGCGCCCGCAGCCGTTGGAACGCGCACTCCGCGCACCGCCACTCCGCCTCCCCCTGTCCGCACCAGCCGCAGTGCAGTTCCCGCGCGTCGGCCGCTTCCAGCGGCCCCGCACAGTGCGTGCACCGAGCGGGCGTCCGGCACCGCTCGCACGCCAGCCGCGGCACGTACCCCCGGCGCGGCACCTGCACCAGCACCGGCCCGGACTTCAGCCCGTCCCGTACGGCCTGCCAGGCGAGGCTCGGCAGCCGTGCGGCCCGCGCCGCACCGTCCCGGGCCAGCTCCAGGTCCCCCACGGTCCGTACCAGCGGGGCCGTCTGCCGAACCACCTCGCGCGAGGCCGTCAACGGCCGGGCCCAGCCGCTCGCCACCAGTTGCGCGGCCTCGACCGTGCAGCTCGTGCTTCCCAGCAGGAAGGCGCACCTGTCCTGCGTGGCCCGCAGTTCCAGCACCTCCCGCGCATGCGGCAGCGGGGCGTGCTGTTCGCTGAGGTTCCCGTCCCCGTCGTCCCACACCACGACCAGACCGAGGTCCCTGACCGGCGCGAACATCGCCGACCTGGTCCCCACCACGGCGCGCACCGCCCCCCGCCGCACGGCCAGCCACTCCCGGTAGCGTTTCTCGGGCCCGGCGTCGGCGGTCAGCACCGCGTGCCGTCCCTCCCCCAGAACCTCGCCGAGCGCCGAGTGCACCCGCTCCACGCTCCGCCCGTCGGGCACCACGACGAGCGCCCCCCGCCCGGACGCGAGCGTCGCCGTGACCGCCCGCGCGATCTCCTCGGCCCAGGAAGGCCCCGGCAGCGCGGTCCACACGGCACGCGGAGCCCCGCCCCGGGCCAGCGATTCCAGGAACGCCGCCCCCTGCTCGTACCGGCCCCAGCTCCCCGTGCCGGGAGGCTCCGGGGCGGGGAGGGCGGCCGGGAACTCCTTCTTCTCCGCCTTCGCGTTCCGCGGCGGGATCGCGAGTTGCAGCACGTCCGCCAGGCTGCCCGCGTACCGGTCGGCCACCGACCGGGCCAGCCCCAGCAACTCGGGGCTCAGCACCGGCTCCGGCGACACCACCTGGGCCAGCGCCGCCAGCGGCCCGTGGTAGTCCGACTCGGCGACCCGCTCGACCAGGAACCCGTCGATCAGCCCGCCGCCCTCCCGCCTCCCGTCCCGCACCCGGTGCGCGCCCGCCCCGAACCGCACGCGCACCCGCACCCCCGGCTGCGCGTCCGCGTCGAGTTCCTCGGTCACCGCGTAGTCGAAGTACCGGTCGAGATGCAGCACGCCCTTGTTGACCATGACCCGCGCGACGGGCAGCTCCTTGGCCAGCGGCGCTCCCCGCCAGGTCCGCGGCTTCGCCTTCGGCACCTGCTTCTCGTGCCGCAGGAACTCCCGCATCAGCGCGAGCTGCTCGGGCGGCCCGTCCTGCGGACCGCCCTGCCCACCACGCTGCCCCTCGTTCTCGCTGCTCACAGCCCCATACCTACCAGACGCCACTGACAGTCGGCCTCCGTCGCCACCGTCGGCGTCCTGCCGCTCAGACGCTCGCGAGCAGTGCGCGTGCCTGCTCCCGCGCACACAGCAACGGCTCAGGGAACACGCCCATTCCGTGTGCGACGAGCCCTCCCTCGTGCAGCAGCAGGAGGGCCCGGCCGAGTTCCTCACGCCGCTCGGGGGCGAGTCCGGCGGCGAGCGTGGTGAACAGGTCGAGCATCCACGCCTTCTGACCGGTCACGACCGGGTGCGCGAGGTGATCGGGACCGCTGAGCTCGGCATGCGCGTTGACCATGCCGCACCCCTTGCCCCCGCGTTCCAGGGCCCAGGCGTGCGAGGCGTCGAACACCGCCAGGACGCGCGCCGCGGGTTCCTCGCCCACCGCTTCCAGCCGCCGGCCCAGGAAGTCCCGCCAGCGCTCGTCCCGGTCCGCGAGGTACTCCACGACCAGCTGTTCCTTGGAGCCGTACCTGTCGTACAGCGTCTTCTTGGTGACTCCCGCCTCGGCGGCGATCCGGTCCACCCCCACCGCGTGGATCCCGTGCGCGTAGAAGAGCCGCCCCGCGGCCTCCAGTACGCGCCGGGAGGCGGGTGTCATCACGATCCGGCGCGGTGTTCCCGCAGCGTCAGCGCCCATGCCCCCACTTTAAACCGATCGGTATAGTCGTCTCACATGACTATACCGATCGGTTTACTGCGAGGCCCTGGAGCGAACCTCCTGCTCTCGGCCGCCTTCGTGCTCTGCTGGAGTTCGGGGTTCATCGGTGCCGCGCTCGACGCGGGCAGCGCATCGGCGGTCACCGTCCTGATGTGGCGCTTCCTGCCGCTGGCGGTGGTGCTGCTGTGCGCCGCCGCCGTCACCGGAAGGGCCTGGCGCGGCCTGGACGCCCGCACCCTCGCCCGGCAGGCGCTCATCGGCGTCCTCTCCCAGAGCGGGTACCTCCTCACCGTGTACTACGCGATCCAGCTGGGAGTCTCCAGTGGGGCCACCGCCCTCATCGACGGGGTGCAGCCCCTCGTGGCCGGCGCACTCGCGGGCCCGCTGCTCGGGGCGTACGTCTCCCGCAGCCAGTGGCTGGGGCTCGCGCTGGGGGCGGGCGGCGTCGTGCTGGTCACCCTCGCCGACGCCGACGCGACGGGCGGCACCGTCGTCTGGTGGGCCTACGGCATCCCGTTCCTCGGCATGCTCTCGCTGGTGGCGGCCACCTTCCTGCAGGGCCGCTCCCGGCGCACGGTGTCTGCGCTGGTGTCGATGACGGTCCACTGCACCGTGAGCGCCGTCGTCTTCACGACGCTCGCGGTGGCAACGGGTGCGGCCGTGCCGCCCGCGGAATCGTCGTTCTGGCTGGCGACCGCCTGGCTCGTCCTGCTCTCCACCTTCGGCGGCTACGGCCTGTACTGGCTGATCCTGCGGCGCTCCGGCATCACCCGGGTCAACACTCTGATGTTTCTGATGGCTCCGGTCACCGCGCTCTGGGGAGCCGCCGCCTTCGGTGATCACTTCGGTCCGCAGACCGCCGCCGGACTGGCGATGGGTCTCGCGGCGGTGATCGTCGTCCAGCGCGGCGAGACCCGCCGCGCCGGGGGCCCGGAACGGCGCCCCGGGCCGGGGGCGCCGTCGGCACCCGACGCATGCTCGGACCGCGGCAGGCCCCCGGCCGCACCGGCCCCGGACGACGGGCGGCGGGGCCCGGCGGTGGCATTCTCCGCACCGTACGGGAAGACGCGAGGGCCCCGGACCGCATCCAGCGGTCCGGGGCCCTCGCGAAACGGAACCGGCGGCGACCCTCAGCCGTACGGGACCCGCAAGCCCGGGAAGTGACCGGGCCGGGCGGGACTCAGACGCCCGCGGCCTGCTTCAGCGCGTCCACGCGGTCGGTGCGCTCCCAGGTGAAGTCCGGCAGCTCGCGGCCGAAGTGGCCGTAGGCGGCGGTCTGGGAGTAGATCGGGCGCAGCAGGTCCAGGTCGCGGATGATCGCGGCCGGGCGCAGGTCGAAGACCTCCGCGATGGCGTGCTCGATCTTGTCGGTGTCGACGGTGGCGGTGCCGAAGGTCTCGACGAACAGACCGACCGGCTCGGCCTTGCCGATCGCGTACGCGACCTGGACCTCGCAGCGGGCTGCGAGGCCGGCCGCGACGACGTTCTTGGCGACCCAGCGCATCGCGTACGCGGCCGAGCGGTCGACCTTGGACGGGTCCTTGCCCGAGAAGGCGCCGCCGCCGTGGCGGGCCATGCCGCCGTACGTGTCGATGATGATCTTGCGGCCGGTCAGGCCGGCGTCACCCATCGGGCCGCCGATCTCGAAGCGGCCGGTCGGGTTGACCAGGAGGCGGTAGCCCTCGGTGTCGAGCTTGATGCCGTCCTCGACGAGCTGCTTGAGGACGTGCTCGACGACGAACTCGCGGATGTCCGGGGCGAGCAGGGACTCCAGGTCGATGTCCGAGGCGTGCTGCGAGGAGACGACGACCGTGTCGAGGCGGACGGCCTTGTCACCGTCGTACTCGATGGTGACCTGGGTCTTGCCGTCGGGGCGCAGGTAGGGGATCGTCCCGTTCTTGCGGACCTCCGAGAGGCGGCGCGACAGCCGGTGCGCGAGGTGGATCGGGAGCGGCATCAGCTCCGGGGTCTCGTCGCAGGCGTAGCCGAACATCAGGCCCTGGTCGCCCGCGCCCTGCTTGTCGAGCTCGTCCTCGTCGCCCTCGACCCGCTTCTCGTACGCGGTGTCGACGCCCTGCGCGATGTCCGGGGACTGGGCGCCGATGGACACCGACACGCCGCAGGAGGCGCCGTCGAAGCCCTTCTTCGAGGAGTCGTAGCCGATGTCGAGGATCTTCTCGCGCACGAGCTGTGCGATCGGCGCGTACGCCTTCGTGGTGACCTCGCCGGCGACGTGCACGAGGCCCGTCGTGATCAGGGTCTCCACGGCGACCCGGGATGTCGGGTCCTCCCGCAGGAGCGCGTCGAGGATCGTGTCGCTGATCTGGTCAGCGATCTTGTCGGGGTGGCCCTCGGTCACAGACTCCGAGGTGAACAGACGACGGGACACAACGCTCCCTGGGGTTGCAGCGGCTGCTGGCTGATCATTGGCGGACCGGCACGGGAGCTGCGCCCGGCATCGGTCCGCCATCACTTTATCGGTCGTGCCTGCCCGCCGGACCACGTGTCTCACCGAATGGGAGTCATGTGATCGGCGGCACTGCATTGTGCAGCACGGCGAGCGATCTCCGCCAGGGGCCGAAAATCCCGCTATTACGGGTTTTGGGGCGTCCGGGGTGAGCGGAGATCTCGCGGCTCTACCGGCGGCTCGGGTCGAGCCGAGGGACGACCAAGTCCCACACGAGGTCCGCGAGAGTGTCCTTGGGGCCGTGCGGCACCGGGGTCTGGGTCCCGTCCGCTCCGAGCACCACGGCCTCGTTCTCCTCCGAGCCGAAGGTCTTGCGCTCCCCCACCTCATTGACGACGAGCAGATCGCAGCCCTTGCGCCGGAGCTTCCTGCGCCCGTTGGCGAGGACGTCGTCGGTCTCGGCGGCGAATCCGACGACGACCTGTCCGGGACGCGGCCGCTCTCCGGTGCCGCCACCGGCGATCTCGGCGAGGATGTCCGGGTTGCGGACCAGGGCGATCGGCTCGGGCTCGTGGCCGTCCCGCTTCTTGATCTTGCCCGTGGCGTAGGTCTCGGGACGGAAGTCGGCGACGGCCGCGGCCATCACCACCGCGTCGGCGTCCGCCGCGGCCTTCAGAACCGCCTCGCGGAGCTGCACCGCCGTTCCTACGCGGACGATGTCGGCGCCGGCCGGGTCGGGCAGCCCGGTGTTCGCCTCGATGAGCGTGACCCGGGCACCACGGGCGAGGGCGGTGCGCGCGAGGGCGTACCCCTGCTTGCCGGAGGAACGGTTCCCCAGAAAGCGCACCGGGTCCAGGGGCTCGCGGGTGCCGCCCGCGCTGACGACGACGTGACGGCCGGAGAGGTCGGGCGCGGCGACCCCGCGGGCCAGTACCCGGCGACACGTCTCGAAGATCTCGGCCGGGTCCGGGAAGCGCCCCTTGCCGGTGTCGACGCCGGTCAGTCGGCCGACGGCCGGTTCCAGGACGACCGCGCCGCGGCGGCGCAGCGTCGCCACGTTCTCCTGGGTCGCTGGGTGCTCCCACATCTCGGTGTGCATGGCCGGGGCGAAGAGGACCGGGCAGCGGGCGGTGAGGAGGGTGTTGGTGAGGAGGTCGTCGGCGAGGCCGTGGGCGGCCTTGGCGAGCATGTCCGCGGTGGCGGGGGCGACGACGACGAGGTCCGCGTGCTGGCCGATGCGGACGTGCGGGACCTCGTGGACGGAGTCCCAGACCTCGGCGGAGACCGGGTTGCCGGACAGCGCCGACCAGGTGGCCGCGCCCACGAAGTGCAGGGAGGCCTCCGTCGGCACGACCCGTACGTCGTGGCCCGACTCCGTCAGCCGGCGCAGCAGCTCGCACGCCTTGTAGGCGGCGATGCCCCCGCTGACCCCCAGGACGACCTTCGGCTTCTCCACAGTCACAGCTCCCCGCATCGGCACACGTACGTACTGGACCCATCACACACCACAGGCCCGACGGGCGTGCCGTCGGGCCTGTGGTGAAGACGCTCTGTTATGCCTACTGCGCGGGGCCCTCGATGGCCTCGGACGTCAGCAGACCCGCGTTGATCTCACGCAGGGCGATCGAGAGGGGCTTCTCGTGGACGTGGGTGTCCACCAGCGGACCGACGTACTCCAGCAGGCCTTCGCCGAGCTGGGAGTAGTACGCGTTGATCTGGCGCGCGCGCTTGGCCGCGTAGATCACGAGGCTGTACTTGGAGTCCGTGGCCTCAAGCAGCTCATCGATCGGCGGGTTGATGATGCCCTCGGGCGTGGTGATGGAAGAGGACACGCTCTACCTTCCGAAAACTTCCGGGACACCCGGCTTCCGGAGAACCGGTCTTCTGGGCCGCCCGAAAAAAGTGGACAAAGATCAAACAACTTCCATCAAGGCTAGCAGCTCACGTGCTACGTCCTCGACGGAGGTGTTGACAAGGGTGGTGTCGAACTCCGCCTCGGCGGCGAGTTCGATCTTGGCGGCGGCCAGTCGGCGCTCGATGACCTCGGACGACTCGGTGCCGCGGCCGGTCAGGCGGCGGACCAGTTCGTCCCAGCTCGGCGGAGCGAGGAAGACCAGCTGGGAGTCGGCGAGCGACTCCTTGACCTGGCGTGCCCCCTGGAGGTCGATCTCCAGGAGTACGGGCTCGCCGGCCTCCAGGCGCTCGGAGACGGCGGCGCGCGGGGTGCCGTAACGATTGCCCGCGAACTCGGCCCACTCCAGCAGTTCCCCGTTGGCGACCAGCTTGTCGAACTCCTCGTCGGAGACGAAGAAGTACTGGACGCCGTGCCGCTCGCCGGGACGCGGCTTGCGGGTCGTGGCCGAGACGGAGAGCCAGACCTCGGGGTGGACCTTGCGCATGTGCGCGACGACCGTGCTCTTGCCGACCCCGGAGGGGCCGGAGAGCACGGTCAGCCGCGGACGTGCGTCCGGGGGTGCGGGGGTCGTCCCCCGGGATGTTGCAGCCATGGAGCGATTATTCCAGCTTCCCGGGCATGCCCGGACCGCGAGTCAACCGCCTTGCGCGAGGACGGGGAGAACCGCCGGGGCGTCCACGGGGGACGCTCAGGCGGCGCTGCCGCCGAACTCCCGCTCCAGGGATGCGATCTGATTGGAGCCCAGACCGCGCACCCGGCGGCTCTCGGAGATGCCGAGCCGCTCCATGATCTGCTTCGCGCGGACCTTGCCGACGCCGGGCAGGGACTCCAGGAGCGCGGAGACCTTCATCTTCCCGATGACGTCGTTCTCCTGGCCCTGCTTGATGACCTCGTGGAGGGAAGCGCCGGAGTGCTTGAGTCGATTCTTGACCTCGGCCCGCTCCCGGCGAGCCGCGGCGGCCTTTTCGAGCGCGGCTGCGCGCTGTTCAGGGGTAAGGGGCGGAAGAGCCACGCCTACGTCACCTCGGATGTCGAACTGTCGGATACGGACCGGTGTGGAGCTAGTAACCCCGCACTCGGTGACCAAACACACGGTGGAGCTGTGTGTTTGCTCTCGTCGGAGACTAGCGGGGATGGCCGCTCCCGTCAGTGAGAACGGACCAAAAGTCCTGGTCAGCCTCAGACGAGCTGGACATTTCCGCCGATACCGACCGAGTTTTTGCCTATGAATTCGTCAACTTGGCACTCGAAGCACTCCCGGCCGGGTGGTCAGGCCGCCGAAACGGCCTCGCGCACCTCGTCCGCGAACCGCTGGGCGGCGTCCCGCAGTCCGCTCGCGCCGGGTCCGTGGCGCAGAACCCCCCGGCTCACACTCGGCACGACGTTGCCGACCGCGGAACCGAAGACTCCGGGCAGATCGGCGGGGGTCGCGCCCTGCGCGCCGATGCCCGGGGCGAGCAGCGGGCCGTTGATCGCGAGGTTCGCGCCCGCGTCGCCCAGCGTCGCGCCGACGACCGCGCCGACGGAGCCCATCGGGTCGGCGCCCGCGTTCTCGGCGGCCATGTGGTCCAGCATCAGCTGGGCCAGCGAGCGGCCGTCGGCCGCGGTGGCGCGCTGCACCTCGGCGCCCTCCGGATTGGAGGTGAGGGCGAGGACGAAGACGCCCGCGCCGTTCGCGGCGGCCAGGTCGAGCGCCGGACGCAGCGAACCGAAGCCCAGGTACGGGGAGACGGTGACCGCGTCCGAGAACAGCGGGGACCCGGGGTCGAGGTAGGTGGCGGCGTACGCGCCCATCGTGGAGCCGATGTCGCCGCGTTTGGCGTCCATCAGGACCAGTGCCCCGGCCGCGCGGGCCTCTTCGACGGCCTTCTCCAGGACGGCGATGCCGCGCGAACCGAACCGCTCGAAGAACGCGGACTGCGGCTTGAGGACGGCGACCCGGTCGGCGAGCGCCTCCACGGCGCTGCGGGTGAAGGTCTCCAGGCCCTTGATGTCGTCGGCCAGGCCCCAGGCGTCCAGGAGGGAGGCGTGCGGGTCGATGCCGACGCAGAGGGGGCCACGGGTGTCCATGGCGGCGCGCAGACGGGTACCGAAGGGAATCATGCGGCGGCCTTCTTCACATCGGCGCCGACGGCCTCGGCGAGGGTCGTGTACGGGCTGTTGGCCAGGCGCGCGGCCAGGCCCTTGTGGATCGCGCGGGCGTAGAACGGACCCTCGTAGACGAAGGCGCTGTAGCCCTGGACGAGGGTCGCGCCCGCGAGGATGCGCTGCCAGGCGTCCTCGGCGTCCTCGATGCCGCCCACCCCGACGAGCACGAGGTCGTCGCCCACGCGGGCGTACAGGCGGCGCAGGACCTCCAGGGAGCGGGCCTTGACGGGCGCCCCCGAGAGACCGCCGGTCTCCTGGTACAGCTCCGGGGAGGACTTCAGGCCGAGGGTTTCGCGGGCGATGGTGGTGTTGGTGGCGATGATTCCGTCCAGGCCGAGCTCCAGGGCCAGGTCGGCGACGGCGTCGACGTCCTCGTCCGCGAGGTCGGGGGCGATCTTGACCAGGAGCGGGACGCGGCGGTCGGTGACGGTGCGGTCGGCTGCCTCCCGTACGGCGGTCAGCAGCGGGCGCAGCGACTCGGCGGCCTGGAGGTTGCGCAGGCCGGGGGTGTTCGGGGACGACACGTTCACGACGAGGTAGTCGGCGTGGGCCGCGAGGCGCTCGGTGGAGGTCACGTAGTCGGCGACCGTCTCCTTCTCCGGTACGGCCTTCGTCTTGCCGATGTTGACGCCCACGGTGGCCCTGAAGACGGGGTTGCGGGCGGCCAGGCGGGCGGCGACCGCCTCGGAGCCCTCGTTGTTGAAGCCCATGCGGTTGATCAGCGCGCGGTCGGCGACCAGACGGAAGAGACGCTTCCTGGGGTTGCCGGGCTGCGGCTGGGCGGTGACGGTGCCGATCTCGATGTGGTCGAAGCCGAGCATCGTCATGCCGTCGATGGCGACGGCGTTCTTGTCGAAGCCGGCGGCCAGGCCGAAGGGGCCGTGCATGCGCAGGCCCAGGGCCTCGGTGCGCAGCTCCTTGTACCGGGGCGCGAGGGCTGCGGCGACGAAGGTGCGCAGGACCGGGACGCGGGCCGCCAGGCGGATCCAGCGGAAGGCCAGGTAGTGGGCCTTCTCGGGGTCCATCCGCTGGAAGACGAGCTGGAAGAAGAACTTGTACACGGGACGCCTCCGGGCGCGTGGTGGGGAGAAGAGGGCTCGCGAAGAGGGGGACACCGGATGCTCCCGGTGTCCCCCTCGCCAGCGACTCAGTCCTCGCGGGCCGCGGTCAGCCGTTCCGCGTGTTCCTGGAGGGAGCGGACCCCCACGTCGCCGCGGTTGAGCGCGTCGATGCCCTGCACGGCGGCGGCGAGCGCCTGGACCGTGGTGAGGCAGGGCACGGAGCGGGCCACGGCGGCAGTGCGGATCTCGTAGCCGTCGAGTCGGCCGCCCGTGCCGTACGGGGTGTTGATGATGAGGTCGACCTCGCCGTCGTGGATGAGCTGGACGATGGTCTTCTCGCCGTTCGGGCCCTCGCCCTCGGACTGCTTGCGCACGACGGTGGCGTTGATGCCGTTGCGCTTGAGGACCTCGGCGGTGCCGGAGGTGGCGAGCAGCTCGAAGCCGTGGGCGACGAGTTCGCGCGCCGGGAAGATCATCGAGCGCTTGTCCCGGTTGGCGACCGAGATGAAGGTGCGGCCCTTGGTGGGCAGCGGGCCGTACGCGCCGGCCTGCGACTTGGCGTAGGCGGTGCCGAAGACGGAGTCGATGCCCATGACCTCGCCGGTGGAGCGCATCTCCGGGCCGAGCACGGTGTCGACGCCGCGTCCGTGCATGTCGCGGAAGCGGCTCCACGGCATCACGGCCTCCTTGACGGAGATCGGCGCGTCGGGCGGCAGCGTGCCGCCGTCGCCGGTCTTCGGCAGCATGCCCTCGGCGCGCAGCTCGGCGACGGTGGCGCCCAGCGAGATGCGGGCGGCGGCCTTCGCCAGCGGCACCGCGGTCGCCTTCGAGGTGAAGGGGACGGTGCGGGAGGCGCGCGGGTTGGCTTCCAGGACGTAGAGGATGTCCCCGGCCATGGCGAACTGGATGTTGATCAGCCCGCGCACCCCGACGCCCTTGGCGATGGCCTCCGTGGAGATCCGCAGCCGCTTGATGTCGAAGCCGCCGAGGGTGATCGGGGGCAGTGCGCAGGCCGAGTCGCCGGAGTGGATGCCGGCTTCCTCGATGTGCTCCATGACGCCGCCGAGGTAGAGCTCGTGGCCGTCGTAGAGGGCGTCGACGTCGATCTCGATGGCGTCGTCGAGGAAGCGGTCGACCAGGACCGGGCGGTCCGGGCCGATCTCGGTGGACTCCTCGATGTACGAGGAGAGCCGGGTCTCGTCGTAGACGATCTCCATGCCGCGGCCGCCGAGCACGTACGACGGGCGCACCAGCACGGGGTAGCCGATCTCGTCGGCGATGGCCTTGGCCTCGTCGAACGTGGTCGCGGTGCCGTGCTTGGGGGCGGGCAGACCGGCCTCGGCGAGCACGCGGCCGAACGCGCCGCGGTCCTCGGCGGCGTGGATGGCCTCCGGCGGGGTGCCGACGACGGGGACGCCGTTGTCCTTGAGCGCCTGGGCGAGGCCGAGGGGGGTCTGGCCGCCGAGCTGGACGATGACGCCGGCGATCGGGCCCGCGAGGGACTCCGCGTGGACGATCTCCAGCACGTCTTCGAGGGTGAGCGGCTCGAAGTACAGGCGGTCGGAGGTGTCGTAGTCGGTGGAGACGGTCTCCGGGTTGCAGTTGACCATCACGGTCTCGTACCCCGCGTCGCTGAGCGCGAAGGAGGCGTGGACGCAGGAGTAGTCGAACTCGATGCCCTGGCCGATGCGGTTCGGGCCGGAGCCCAGGATGATCACGGCGGGCTTCTCGCGGGGCGCGACCTCGGACTCCTCGTCGTACGAGGAGTAGAAGTACGGCGTCTTCGCGGCGAACTCGGCGGCGCAGGTGTCGACCGTCTTGTAGACCGGGCGCACGCCCAGCGCGTGGCGGACCTCGCGGACGACGTCCTCGCGCAGGCCGCGGATCTCGGCGATCTGGACGTCGGAGAAGCCGTGCCGCTTGGCGTCGGCGAGCAGCTCGGGGTCGAGCTTGTCGGCGGCGGCGAGCTCGACCGCGTACTCGTTGATCAGGAACAGCTGGTCGACGAACCAGGGGTCGATCTTCGTGGCGTCGAAGACCTCCTCCTGGGTGGCGCCGGCCCGGATGGCCTGCATGACGGTGTTGATGCGGCCGTCGGTGGGGACCTTGGAGATTTCGAGCAGTTCGGCCTTGTCGCCGGGCTCGCCGACGAAGCTGAACTGGCTGCCCTTCTTCTCCAGGGAGCGCAGCGCCTTGTTGAGCGCCTCGGTGAAGTTGCGGCCGATGGCCATGGCCTCGCCCACCGACTTCATGGTGGTGGTGAGGGTGGCGTCGGCGGCCGGGAACTTCTCGAACGCGAACCGCGGGACCTTGACGACGACGTAGTCGAGGGTCGGCTCGAAGGAGGCCGGGGTCTTCTCGGTGATGTCGTTGGGGATCTCGTCCAGCGTGTAGCCGACGGCCAGGCGGGCGGCGATCTTGGCGATCGGGAAGCCGGTGGCCTTGGAGGCGAGCGCCGAGGAGCGGGAGACGCGCGGGTTCATCTCGATGACGATGATGCGGCCGTCGTCGGGGTTGACCGCGAACTGGATGTTGCAGCCGCCGGTGTCGACGCCGACCTCGCGGATGATGGCGATGCCGATGTCGCGCAGCCGCTGGTACTCGCGGTCGGTCAGCGTCATCGCCGGGGCGACGGTGATGGAGTCGCCGGTGTGCACGCCCATCGGGTCGAAGTTCTCGATGGAGCAGACGACCACGACGTTGTCGTTCTTGTCGCGCATCAGCTCCAGCTCGTACTCCTTCCAGCCGAGGATGGACTCCTCCAGGAGCACCTCGGTGGTCGGGGAGAGCGTCAGGCCCTGTCCTGCGATGCGGCGCAGTTCCTCCTCGTTGTGGGCGAAGCCGGAGCCGGCGCCGCCCATGGTGAAGGAGGGGCGGACGACGACGGGGTAGCCGCCGAGCGTGTCGACGCCCGCGACGACCTCGTCCATGGTGTGGCAGATGACCGAGCGGGCGGACTCGCCGTACCCGATCTTCGCCTTGACGGCCTCGACGACGCCCTTGAAGAGGTCGCGGTCCTCGCCCTTGTTGATGGCCTCGACGTTGGCGCCGATCAGCTCCACGCCGTACTTCTCCAGCACGCCCTGCTCGTGCATGGAGATCGCGGTGTTGAGCGCGGTCTGGCCGCCGAGGGTCGGCAGGAGGGCGTCGGGGCGCTCCTTGGCGATGATCTTCTCGACGTACTCCGGGGTGATCGGCTCGACGTACGTGGCGTCGGCGATCTCCGGGTCGGTCATGATCGTCGCGGGGTTCGAGTTGACCAGGACGACCCGCAGGCCCTCGGCCTTGAGGATGCGGCAGGCCTGGGTGCCGGAGTAGTCGAACTCCGCGGCCTGGCCGATGACGATCGGGCCGGAGCCGATGACCAGGACGGACTGGATATCGGTGCGCTTAGGCACGCTGGCCCTCCATGAGCTCTACGAAGCGGTCGAACAGGTACGCGGCGTCGTGCGGACCCGCTGCTGCCTCGGGGTGGTACTGGACGCTGAAGGCCGGCTGGTCGAGGAGCCGCAGGCCCTCCACCACGTTGTCGTTCAGGCAGACGTGGGAGACCTCCGCCCGGCCGTAGGGGGTGTCGGAGACCTTGTCGAGGGGTGCGTCGACGGCGAACCCGTGGTTGTGCGCGGTGATCTCCACCTTGCCGGTGGTGCGGTCCTGGACCGGCTGGTTGATGCCGCGGTGGCCGTACTTGAGCTTGTACGTGCCGAAGCCGAGCGCCCGGCCGAGGATCTGGTTGCCGAAGCAGATGCCGAACAGCGGGGTCTTCCTCGCCAGCGCCGCCTTGATGACGGTGAGGTCGACGGTCGACGGGTCGCCGGGGCCGTTGGAGAGGAAGACGCCGTCGGGGTCGACGGCGTACAGCTCCTCGGCCGTGGCGCTCGCGGGCATCACGTGCACCTCGATGCCGCGCTCGGCCATCCGGTGCGGGGTCATGCCCTTGATGCCGAGGTCGATGGCGGCGACGGTGAAGCGCTTCTCACCGATCGCGGGGACGACGTAGGTCTCCTCGGTGGCGACCTCCGCGGAGAGGTCGGCGCCCTTCATCTGCGGGGCCTGCTGGACCCGCGCGAGGAGCGTGGCCTCGTCGGCCAGCGCCTCGCCGGAGAAGATGCCGACGCGCATGGCGCCGCGCTCGCGCAGGTGGCGGGTGAGGGCGCGGGTGTCGATGCCGGAGATCCCGACGACGCCCTGGGCGCTCAGCTCGTCGTCCAGGGTGCGTCGCGCGCGCCAGTTGGACGGGACGCGGGCGGGGTCCCGTACGACGTAGCCCGCGACCCAGATCTTCTTCGACTCGTCGTCCTCGTCGTTGACGCCGGTGTTGCCCACGTGCGGGGCGGTCATCACGACGACCTGACGGTGGTAGGAGGGGTCGGTGAGGGTTTCCTGGTAGCCGGTCATGCCGGTGTTGAACACCGCCTCGCCGAAGGTCTCCCCCACGGCCCCGTAGGCGCGGCCGCGGAAGCTGCGGCCGTCCTCCAGGACGAGTACGGCGGGAGCCTGGCCGGCTCCCCGGGTGGAGATCGTCATCGTGCGGTGCCTTCCGTAGTGCCTGCGGTCTTCATGGAGCTGTCTGTCGTGGAACTGTCTGTCGTGGAGCTGACGGTCATGGAGTTGATGGCCTCGACCCAGGCCCTGTGCTCGGCGGCCCTGTCGGAGCGGAAGCCGGAGTCGATCTGCCTGCCGCCGTGTTCCCAGGTGACGACCAGGAGGCCGCCCTCCGCCAGGACCTTTCCGGCGATGCCCTTGTCGAGGCGGGCCCCGACGAGCTGGGCGCGGGGTACGAAGAAGTCGTCCGCCCCGGGCCGTACGACGTCCATGCCCTGGTCGGTGAGCGTCAGCTCGACCCTGCTGCGGGTGCCCAGACCCCGTGCCACGATCCGGTCGAGCCACTGCCCGGCGGTCGTGGACCCGTGGTACCGGCCACTTGTGCTCAGCTTCGCCGCACCGGGCCCGGTCGGCGATTCGGGGAGGGGCGGCAGGTCCGACTGGAGGGTGCCCCGCCACTTCCAGCCCTGGCGCATCAGCCAGTACACGAAGGCCACGAAGAGCAGCAGGCCGACCACCCAGGCGATGCGTGCGCCCCAGTCGGTCACCTCCGCCGACTTCTTCTCGGCTTCGATTGCCAGCACAGTGAGAGTTGTCACGCGAGTTTCCCGTCCACGACCGTTGCCCGGCCCCGCAGGAAGGTGTGGGTGACGCGTCCCGGCAGCTCGCGCCCCTGGTAGGGGGTGTTGCGGCTGCGGGAGGCGAAGCCCGCGGGGTCCACCTGTCCACGGTAAGCGGCGTCGACGAGGGTGAGGTTCGCGGGTTCGCCCGCCGCGACGGGGCGGCCGTGGCCCTCCAGCCGTCCGATGACGGCCGGGGCGTACGACATGCGCTCGGCGACACCGGCCCAGTCGAGCAGCCCGGTCTCCACCATCGTCTGCTGGACGACGGACAGCGCGGTCTCCAGGCCCACCATGCCCATGGCGGCGGCGGCCCACTCGCAGTCCTTGTCCTCGTGCGGGTGCGGGGCGTGGTCGGTGGCGACGATGTCGATCGTGCCGTCGGCCAGCGCCTCGCGCAGCGCCATGACGTCCTTCTCGGTGCGCAGCGGCGGGTTGACCTTGTAGACGGGGTTGTACGAGCGGACCAGCTCGTCGGTGAGCAGCAGGTGGTGCGGGGTGACCTCGGCCGTCACGTCGATACCGCGCGACTTCGCCCACCGGACGATCTCGACCGAACCGGCGGTCGACAGGTGGCAGATGTGCACCCGCGAGCCGACGTGCTCGGCGAGCAGCACGTCGCGCGCGATGATCGACTCCTCGGCGACGGCGGGCCAGCCGCCGAGTCCGAGTTCCGCGGAGACGACGCCCTCGTTCATCTGGGCGCCCTCAGTGAGGCGGGGCTCCTGGGCGTGCTGGGCGACGACGCCGCCGAAGGCCTTCACGTACTCCAGGGCACGGCGCATGATCACGGCGTCGTCGACGCACTTGCCGTCGTCGGAGAAGACCTTCACGCCGGCGGCGGAGTCGTGCATCGCGCCGAGCTCGGCGAGCTGCTTGCCCTCCAGGCCGACGGTAACCGCGCCGATGGGCTGCACGTCGCAGTAGCCGGACTCCTGGCCGAGCCGCCAGACCTGCTCGACGACGCCGGCGGTGTCGGCGACGGGGAAGGTGTTGGCCATGGCGAACACGGCGGTGTAGCCGCCGGAGGCGGCGGCGCGGGTGCCGGTGAGGACGGTCTCGGAGTCCTCGCGGCCCGGCTCGCGCAGATGGGTGTGCAGGTCGACGAGGCCCGGCAGCAGGATCTTGCCCTCGGCCTCGACGACGGTCGCGTCCCCGGCTTCGAGCCCGGTACCGACCTGAGCGATCGTCTCGCCGTCGATCAGTACGTCCTGGGCCTCGCCGCCCAGCACCTTCGCACCACGGATCAGGGTCTTGCTCATGATTACTTGCTCTCCTCGGTACGGGCGGCAGGGGCGGGGGTGGCGGACTCGTTGCCGCCCAGGAGCAGATAGAGGACGGCCATGCGGACGGACACCCCGTTGGCGACCTGCTCGACGACCGTGCAGCGGTCGGAGTCGGCGACGTCGGCGGTGATCTCCATGCCACGGACCATGGGGCCGGGGTGCATGACGATGGCGTGCTCGGGCATCTTCGCCATGCGCTCGCCGTTGAGCCCGTACCGCCGCGAGTACTCGCGCTCGGTCGGGAAGAAGGCGGCGTTCATGCGCTCGCGCTGGACGCGCAGCATCATCACCGCGTCGGACTTCGCGAGGACGCTGTCGATGTCGTACGAGACGTGCGCGGGCCAGTGCTCGACGCCGATCGGCAGCAGGGTGGGCGGCGCTACGAGGGTGACCTCGGCGCCCAGGGTGTGCAGCAGGTCCACGTTGGAGCGGGCGACCCGGCTGTGCAGGACGTCGCCGACGAGCGTGATCCGCTTGCCCTCCAGGTCCTGGCCGAGTCCGGCGTCCCGGCCGACCAGGCGGCGGCGCATGGTGAAGGCGTCGAGCAGGGCCTGCGTGGGGTGCTGGTGCGTGCCGTCGCCGGCGTTGATGACGGTCGCGTCGATCCAGTCGGAGGTCGCGAGGCGGTAGGGGGCCCCGCTCGCGCCGTGCCGGATGACGACGGCGTCGACGCCCATCGCCTCCAGGGTCTGCGCGGTGTCCTTCAGCGATTCGCCCTTGGAGACCGACGAGCCCTTGGCGGTGAAGTTGATGACGTCCGCCGACAGGCGCTTCTCGGCGGCCTCGAAGGAGATCCGGGTGCGCGTCGAGTCCTCGAAGAAGAGGTTGACGACGGTGCGCCCGCGCAGGGTGGGCAGCTTCTTGATCGGCCGGTCGGCGACCCGGGCCATCTCCTCGGCCGTGTCGAGGATCAGGACGGCGTCGTCGCGGGTGAGGTCGGCGGCCGAGATGAGGTGGCGCATCATCTTGGGTTCTCTCCAGGTGTACGGAGGCGGGGAGGAGGCGTACGAGCAGGCAGCAGCGTCCGTACGACCCGGATCGCGGGCCGTACGGGGAGGCGGACTGCTACTTGTCGGCCGGGGAGGTCTGCTTGACGCCGAGCAGCACGGTGTCGCGGCCGTCCTCCTCGGCGAGCTGGACCTTGACCGTCTCCCGCAGCGACGTGGGGAGGTTCTTGCCGACGTAGTCGGCGCGGATCGGCAGTTCGCGGTGGCCGCGGTCGACGAGGACGGCCAGCTGGACGGCGCGCGGGCGGCCCAGGTCGCCGAGGGCGTCGAGGGCGGCGCGGATGGTCCGGCCGGAGAAGAGCACGTCGTCGACGAGGACCACGAGGCGGCCGTCGAGGCCGTCGCCGGGGATCTCGGTCCGGGCGAGGGCGCGGGCGGGCCGCATCCGCAGGTCGTCGCGGTACATGGTGATGTCGAGGGAGCCGACCGGCACCGGGCGGCCGGTGATCTCTTCGAGCTTGGCGCCGAGCCGGCGGGCGAGGAAGACACCGCGGGTCGGAATGCCGAGAAGGACGCAGTCGTCGGCGCCCTTGGCGCGTTCGACGATTTCGTGCGCGATACGGGTCAGCATGCGGGCGATGTCGGGGCCTTCGAGAACGGCCCGCGCGGCATCTGCATCGCTTTTGCTGCCGGTAACGCCTGTACTGCTGGTGTCCATAATGAAACGGACCTCCTTCTCCGCCTCACGGGACGGTTCTTAAAGGACGTCGGATGTACGCGTTCCACGGTAGCAGGGGCCCCGGATCCCTTCATTCCCGGGGGTCCCACCCGTTCGGCTTGACGCAACCAAGTAACGCTGCGTAACCTCACAGTGAGTTACCAGCCACGCGGCGGAGCCGCAATGTTCCAGCGTCCGGGGAGCTTTATGTCCAGCGAATACGCCAAGCAGCTCGGAGCCAAGCTCCGTGCGATCCGCACCCAGCAGGGCCTTTCCCTCCACGGTGTCGAGGAGAAGTCCCAGGGCCGCTGGAAGGCGGTCGTGGTGGGTTCGTACGAGCGCGGCGACCGCGCAGTGACCGTGCAGCGTCTTGCCGAGCTGGCGGACTTCTACGGGGTTCCGGTGCAGGAGCTGCTGCCGGGGACCACGCCCGGCGGTGCCGCCGAGCCGCCGCCCAAGCTCCGTCTCGACCTGGAGCGTCTCGCGCACGTTCCGGCGGAGAAGGCCGGCCCGCTCCAGCGGTACGCGGCCACCATCCAGTCGCAGCGCGGCGACTACAACGGCAAGGTGCTGTCGATCCGTCAGGACGACCTGCGCACCCTCGCCGTGATCTACGACCAGTCCCCCTCGGTCCTGACCGAACAGCTCATCAGCTGGGGCGTACTGGACGCGGACGCGCGTCGCGCCGTGGGCCACGAAGAGGTCTGATCCACGGCTCTCGGCCCGTGCGCCGCAAGAGAAGAAACGTCCCGCCGGGGGCGGTGGGAACCAGCTGGTTCCCACCGCCCCCGGCGGTTTTTCCGTTCCGGGGTGAACGGTCCGTGGTACGACGAAGGGCCCGCGGTACGGATGATCCGCACCGCGGGCCCTTCGGTGGCATCAGAGCCCACCGGCGGCGAGCGTCAGCTCTCCTCGCGGCGGAGCTTCGGCTTCAGGTCCTTGAACCGGCCCAGCAGGCCGTTCACGAACGACGGGGAGTCGTCGGTGGAGAACTCCTTGGCGAGCTGTACCGCCTCGTCGATCACCACCGCGTCCGGGGTCCCGTCCACCCACACCAGCTCGTACGTACTGAGCCGGACGATGTTGCGGTCCACGACCGGCATGCGGTCGAGGTCCCAGCCCTCGGCATAGGTCTCGATGAGCTCGTCGATGCGCGGCGCGTACTGCGCGTACCCCTCGACGAGTTCCATCGTGTATTCGGTCACCGGCGGCTGGCGCTCGTCGCTCCGCGAGTGCCGGACCCAGTCCGCGAGGACATTCTGCACGGACGTGCCGCGCTGATCGGCCTCGAAGAGGATCTGGAACGCGCGCTTGCGGGCGTTGTTGCGAGCAGCCACGGTTAGCTGTTCACCCGGCCGAGGTAGTCGCCCGTGCGGGTGTCGACCTTGATCTTCTCGCCGGTCGTGATGAACAGCGGGACGCCGATCTCGTAACCGGTCTCCAGGGTGGCGGGCTTGGTGCCACCGGTGGAGCGGTCACCCTGGACACCGGGGTCGGTGTGCTGGATCGTCAGCTCGACGGCGGCCGGCAGCTCGACGTAGAGCACCTCGCCCTCGTGCTGGGCGACGGAGGCGGTGAAGCCCTCGATCAGGAAATTGGCGGTGTTGCCGACGGCCTTGCGGTCGACCATGAGCTGGTCGTACGTGTCCATGTCCATGAAGACGAAGTAGTCGCCGTCCATGTACGAGAACTGCATGTCGCGGCGGTCGATGGTGGCCGTCTCGACCTTCGTGCCGGCGTTGAACGTCTTGTCGACGACCTTGCCGGACATCACGCTCTTGAGCTTGGTGCGCACGAAGGCGGGGCCCTTGCCGGGCTTGACGTGCTGGAACTCGACGACGGACCAGAGCTGGCCTCCGTCGAGCTTGAGCACCATGCCGTTCTTGAGGTCGTTCGTGGAAGCCACGGTTGCGGAATCTCCTGGACTGGTGGAACGACCGAAAGAACGCCCTCGGCGAGCAGGAAGCTACAGCGCGAGCAGTTCCTTGGTCGTAATGGTGAGTAGCTCGGGTCCGCCGTCCGCCTCGGGGCGCACGACGAGAGTGTCATCGATCCGGACTCCGCCCCGGCCAGGGAGGTGAACCCCCGGTTCGACGGTGACCGGCACACAAGCGTCCAGTTTACCCATGGCCGACGGTGCGAACTGCGGGTCCTCCACGATTTCGAGCCCGACGCCGTGTCCGGTGGACGCGGGGAGGCCCTCGCCGTACCCTGCCGCCTCCAGTGGCTGCCGTGCGGTGCGGTCGACTTCGCGGTACTCCACGCCTGGTGCGAGCGCCTCCCGGCCCGCCCGCTGAGCGGCGAACACCAGGTCGTACAGCTCGATCTGCCAGTCCGCGGGGCTGGAGCCGATGACGAAGGTGCGGCCGATCTCGCAGCGGTAGCCCCGGTAGTCCGCGCCGAGGCAGACGGACAGGAAGTCGCCCTCCTCGACCCGGCGGTCGGTGGGCCGGTGACCCGCACGGCCCGAATCGGGTCCCGTACCGACGGACGTCGCGAAGGCGGGGGCGTCGGCGCCATGGTCGACGAGGCGGCGCTCCAGTTCCAGCGCGAGGTGCCGCTCGGTACGTCCCACGAGGATGGATTCGAGGAGTTCACCGAGTGCCTGGTCGGCGATCTCGGCGGCGGTGCGCAGGCAGGAGATCTCCTCCTGGTCCTTGACGATGCGCTGCTGCTCGACGGCGGAGCCGAGCCCGGTGAGCCGCAGCCGCGGTGCGACCGAACCGAGTGCCCGGTGGCGGGCGACGGTCAGGTGGTGCTCCTCGACGGCCAGCGAACGCGCCCCCTGGGCCTGCGCCATCCCCGCGGCCGCCACGGCCGCGTCCGCGCCCGGGGCGGGCAGGACGTGCACGCGCAGGGCTTCGTCGCAACGCCCCTCGCCGGGCGCGCCCTCGGGGGTACGGGGGCACAGCAGCGCGTCGCTCTCCGGGCCGCCGGGGCCGATGAGCAGTACGGCGCCGGACGGGGCGCTGCCCGCGAGGTAGCGGACGTTGGCGGGCCGGGAGACCAGCACGGCCTCGCTGCCCGCGGCGGCGACGCGGTCGCGCAGCCGCCCGCGGCGGATTCCATGGGCATCGGACATGCCCCGAGCGTAGGTACCGGGGCGGTCGCGTGCCGTTTCTGCGCGTCCGACCGGGGGTCGGCCGACGGACGGTGGGCCGGCCGGCGCCAGGGACTACCAGGTGGGCGGGCTCGCGACCGCCCGCGCGAGGGTCTCGTCGAGCAGCTGGGCGGTGGTGGCCACGTCGTACTGCGAGTTGTCGATGATCGGCAGTCCGGACCCGTACCAGCCGGCCATCCGCCCGTGGATGCGGGCCACTTCCTCGTCGCTGAGCCGCCTGTTGCCGCTGCGCTTGGCGTTGCGTTCCAGGACGACCTCCAGGCCGGGCAGCAGAACCACGGGGAGCAGCCCGGGGCCCACGTGCCGCTTCCAGCCACCGAGACCGACCACGGGGCGGTCGGGGAAGACGGCGTCGTCGACGATGCAGGAGATGTTGTTGGCGAGGAAGTTGCGCGCGGCGAAGCCGCACGTGCGGCGGGCGAGCCGGTACTGCGCCTCGGAGTGGTCGTTCCACCCGGCCTGCGGGTCGGCGAAGCCGGAGCAGACCCACTCGCGGACGTCGTCGAGGCTGATGTGGGCGGTCGGCACTTGGCGACTCTGCGCCCAGTACTTGGCGACCGTCGTCTTGCCCGCCCCTGCGGGCCCTATGAGCAGCACGGCGAGGGTGGTGCTGCCGGTGCCGGCGTGCGCCGCGGAGGGCGGAGGCGCGGGCAGGGCAACGGGGCCGCCCGGTGGCAACTGGATGTGCCCGGTGGTGTCCCGCGCGCCGGGCGGAACGGGCGCGTGGTGGGGCGACGGGGGCTGGTGGTGCTGTGGTGGGTGGAGCTGGGGGTGCTGGGCTTGGGGCTGCTGCGGGTGCGCCGGGGGCTGATGAGGTTGCTGCGGCGGGGTCGCGTGGGCAGGGGCGACGGGAGCGTGACCGCTGTTGCCGTTGCCGGTGTGCTGCGCGGGCGTCGCGAAACCGGGGGCGTGCGTGCGGGGTGCGTGGGACGGCGGCTGCGGCGCCGGGTCCTGGCGGGCGTGCGGCGGCTCGGGGACGGCGGACGGCAGAGAAACAGGAGGCTGTGGGGCGGATCCCTGCTGGGCCTCGGGGGTGTGCGGCTGGGGCGCCTGCGGCCCTTCGCGGCCGGCGGCGGGCGGTCGCGGCGCCGGGTCCTGGCGCGCGTGCTCCTGCTGGGCATGGACCGGGGGCGGGGACTGCGGCGCGTGCGGCGCCGGGGGAAGGGTCCGGGGTGCCGGCGGTCCCGCGGGCAGATGTGCCGGCGGGAGGCCGGACGCCGGCGGCGGCGGAGCGCCCTGCGGCAGGTACGCGGCGCCGTCTCCCGTCCGGCCCGCCGCGCCGGTCCCGTGGGGAAGCGGCAGCGGAGCCCCCACTACGTGCTGCATCCGGTGCCACTCCGTCTCGTACAGGCGACTGTTGCCGGGCCCGTCGGTCCCACCCGGCGGCAGAACCGAACCGTGAGGTACCTGACCCGCGGGGGCCCTCTCGAACCCTCGCACGGTACCGCTTCCGTCCGTTCACCCGATGAACGGACGGAAGCGATCCTAAGTGCCCTGTCCTGACAGACGTCTTTGTCAGGCGTCCCGTTCCTCCGCGAGCGCGCGAAGCGCCAACAGGTACGAGCCGATACCGAAGCCCGCGATCGTGCCGCTGGCGACGGCGGCCACCACCGAGGTGTGCCGGAACTCCTCCCGGGTGTACGGGTTCGAGATGTGCACCTCGATCAGCGGGGCGGTGCGCTGGGCCGCGGCGTCCCGCATCCCGTAGGAGTAGTGCGTGAAGGCACCGGGGTTGAGAACGACCGGGATCGACCCGTCCGCCGCCTCGTGGAGCCAGCGGATCAGCTCGCCCTCGTCGTTGGTCTCGCGGACCTCGACGTCGAAGCCGAGCTCCTTGCCGAGTTCCTGGCAGGCCTGGACGAGTCCGGCGTACGAGGTCGCTCCGTACACGTCGGGCTCGCGCGAGCCGAGCCGCCCGAGGTTGGGCCCGTTCAGGACGAACACCCGGCTCACGGCGCTCACGCGGCGATCTCCGCGTGGGCGGCCAGCAGCATCGCCGGGTCGGGGCCCTCCAGCACGGTCGGCTTGCCGAGGCCGTCCAGGACGATGAAGCGCAGCAGGTCGCCACGGGACTTCTTGTCGACCTTCATGTTCTCCACCAGCTTCGGCCACTGGTCGCCGCGGTAGGTGAGCGGCAGCCCGACCGATTCCAGGACGGTACGGTGCCGGTCGGCGGTGGCGTCGTCCAGGCGCCCGGCGATCCGGCCGAGTTCGGCGGCGAAGACCATGCCCACGGAGACGGCCGCCCCGTGCCGCCAGTTGTAGCGCTCGTTCTTCTCGATGGCGTGACCGAGGGTGTGGCCGTAGTTGAGGATCTCCCGGCGGCCGGCCTCCTTGAGGTCGCCGGTCACCACGTCGGCCTTGACGCGGATCGACCGTACGATCAGCTCGGCCGTGTGCGGTCCGGCGGGCGTGCGGGCTGCCTGCGGGTCCTCCTCGATGAGGTCGAGGATCACCGGGTCGGCGATGAAACCGGCCTTGATGACCTCGGCGAGCCCGGAGACGTAGTCGTTGACGGGCAGCGAGTCGAGCGCGGCCAGGTCGCACAGCACCCCGGCCGGCGGGTGGAACGCGCCGACCAGGTTCTTGCCCTCGGCGGTGTTGATGCCGGTCTTGCCGCCGACCGCTGCGTCCACCATGCCCAGCACGGTCGTCGGCACGGCGATCCAGCGCACCCCGCGCAGCCAGGTCGCCGCCACGAATCCGGCCACGTCGGTGGTGGCCCCTCCGCCGACGCCGACGATCACGTCGGTGCGGGTGAAGTTGGTCTGTCCGAGCGCCTTCCAGCAGTACGCCGCGACCTCGACGGTCTTGGACTCCTCGGCGTTGGGCAGCTGGACGGCGATGACGTCGTAGCCCTGGGACGCGAGATCCTCCCGTACGGCCTCACCGGTCTCGGCGAGCGCCTCGGGGTGCAGTACGGCGACCCGCTTGGCCTTCTTCCCGATCAGTCCGGGGAGTTCGCCGAGCAGCTGCCGTCCCACCAGCACGTCGTAGGCGTCCGTGCCGTCCGTGCCGCCGACGGTGATCCGGGTGGGCGCTGTTGCCTGCTCCGTCATGCGTCCTTCAACTCCAGTGCGTCGAGGACCGCCTGGGCGACCTCATCGGGGGTGCGCCCGTCGGTGGCGACGACCACCCGGGCGACTTCGGTGTACAGACTGCGGCGGGCGTCCATCAGCTCGCGCCACTGCTTGCGCGGGTTGACGGCGAGCAGCGGGCGGGCCTGGTTGAGCCCGGTGCGCCTGACCGCCTCTTCGACGTCCATCGACAAATAGACGACCGGGTGCGCGGCGAGCAGCTCGCGGGTGGACGCGTCGAGGATCGCGCCGCCGCCGAGCGCGAGCACGCCCGTGTGCTGCGCGACGGCCGCACGCACGGCCTCCCGCTCCAGCTCACGGAAGTACGCCTCGCCCTCGTCCACGAAGATGTCGGCGATCTCGCGCCCCTGAGCCGCGACGATGTCCGCGTCGGTGTCGCGGTGCGCCACGCCGAGCCGCTCGGCGAGCAGCGCGCCGACTGTGGTCTTGCCGACCCCCATCGGGCCGATCAGGACGATCCTGGGCCCGTCCGGTGTGCCGGTCACCGGATCTGGAGGTTGTCGAGGTAGGACTGCACGTTGCGCCGCGTCTCGCCGACGCTGTCCCCGCCGAACTTTTCCGCGACGGCGTCCGCGAGCACCAGCGCCACCATGGCCTCGGCCACGATGCCCGCCGCCGGGACGGCGCACACGTCGGAGCGCTGGTGGTGGGCCGCGGCGACCTCGCCGGTGGCCACGTCGATCGTCGCCAGCGCACGCGGCACCGTCGCGATCGGCTTCATCGCCGCCCGCACACGCAGCAGCTCGCCCGTGGACATGCCGCCCTCGGTACCGCCCGCCCGTCCGGTGGTGCGCTTCACTCCGTCCGCCGTCGGCACGATCTCGTCGTGCGCCTGGGAGCCCGGCACCCGCGCCAGATCGAAGCCATCGCCGACCTCGACGCCCTTGATGGCCTGGATGCCCATGAGCGCCCCCGCGAGACGGGAGTCGAGACGGCGGTCCCAGTGGGTGAACGAGCCGAGACCGACGGGAACGTTGTATGCCAGCACCTCGACCACACCGCCGAGGGTGTCGCCGTCCTTGTGGGCCTGGTCGATCTCCGCGATCATCGCCTTCGACGCGTCCGCGTCCAGGCAGCGCACCGGGTCCTCGTCCAGCTTCGCCTCGTCGGAGGGCTGGGGCAGCACCCCGTACGGGGCCTTGGCGGCGGCCAGTTCGACGACGTGCGAGACGATCTCGATGCCGGTCGTCTGCTTCAGGTACGAACGGGCGACCGTGCCCAGGGCGACACGCGCCGCGGTTTCCCGCGCACTGGCCCGCTCGAGAACCGGACGGGCCTCGTCCAGTGCGTACTTCTGCATGCCCGCGAGGTCCGCGTGGCCGGGACGGGGGCGGGTCAGCGGCGCGTTGCGCGCCAGCTTGGCCAGTTCCTCGGGGTCCACGGGGTCGGCCGACATGACCTTCTCCCACTTGGGCCACTCGGTGTTGCCCACCATGATCGCGACGGGCCCGCCCATGGTCAGGCCGTGCCGTACGCCGCCGAGAAAGGTGACCTCGTCCTGCTCGAACTTCATCCGGGCGCCGCGCCCGTAACCGAGCCGCCGTCGCGCCAGCGCGTCCGCCACCATCTCCGTGGTGATCGGCACGCCGGCGGGAAGACCCTCCAGCGTCGCGACGAGTGCGGGGCCGTGGGACTCCCCCGCGGTCAGCCAGCGCAACCTGCTCAACGGTGCTCCTCATGCTCGCGCCCTGAACTGCAACGACGCAGCCCGGATGCGCGGCCCGGACCCGCCAACCCCGATCCTCCCACGTCCGGACGCACCACCTTGCCCCCGGTCCAGCACTCGGACCGCCCGCCCGCCCGCCGGACAGGCCGGGCTACCCGCCGGACAACGCACGTTCGCCCGCGGCGCGCATGACCGCGAGCGGCGCGACGGCCGCTCCCGTCATCTGCTGGACCTGCAACACCGCCTGGTGGACGAGGAGATCGAGCCCTCCGACCACCGAGCCCCCGTGCGCGGACCAGGCGGCGGCGAGAGCGGTCGGCCAGGGGTCGTACAGCACGTCGAAGAGCGTTCCCGTGGTGTCGGGCACGTCCTCGGCCAGCGCGTCGGTGGTTCCGGCGGGCGTGGTCGCGATCACCAGCGGCGCTGCGAAGGCCTCCCGGGCGTCGGCCCAGTCGACGGTCCGCACGTCGACGCCGAGACGCTCGCCCCAGGTCCGCATCTCGTCGGCGCGTGCTTCGCTGCGTACGTAGGCGGTGACCGGGCCGGCGCAGATCCGCGCCAGGGCGGCGAGCGCGGAGGACGCCGTGGCGCCGGCTCCGAGGATCGCGGCGGACTCGACCTTCTCGACCCCGCGCTCGCGCAGGGCGGAGACCATGCCCGGGATGTCGGTGTTGTCGCCGAGCCTGCGCCCGTCGTCGGTGAGGACGACGGTGTTCACCGCCTCCACCGAGGCCGCCGTGTCGGTGACCTCGTCGAGCAGCGGGATGACCGCCCGCTTGAGCGGCATGGTCAGCGAGAGGCCCGCCCAGTCCTCCCCCAGCTCCCCGATGAAGGCGGGGAGCTGGGCCTCGTCGACCTCGAACCTGTCGTATGTCCAGTCGTCCAAACCCAGTTCCGCGTAGGCGGCGCGGTGCAGGACCGGGGAGAGGGAATGGGCGATGGGCTTGCCGAGGACGGCGGCCCGGCGCGATTCAGCGGCCTTGCTGACTGGCATTGAACTTGTCCCTCAGCTTTTCGAACTCGGCGTGCGTCTTGGCGAACTCCGTCTTGTGCATGCCGTCGGTCGCCACGAAGTAGTACCACCCGTCCGTCGTCGGGCTCGCCGCTGCGCTCAGCGCCTCGTCCCCCGGGTTGCCGATCGGCCCCGGCGGCAGATCCGTGTGGTAGTACGTGTTGTACGGGTGCGGGTCCTTGTAGATCTCGGCGAGACTGATGCGGATCTTGCTCTGACCCTTGGCGTAGTTGTACGTCGAGTCGAACTGCAGCTTTCCGTACGACTCCTTGTTGTCCTTCTTGAGGCGGTTGTAGACCACCTCGGACATCTGGCGGAAGTCCGTATGCGTCTTGCCCTCGGCCTGTACGAGGCTGGCGACGGTGAGCAGTTCGAAGGGCGACTTGAGGTTGAGCTTGGCCGCCTCTCCCGCGAGGTCCTTCTTCTCGTACTCCTCGTTGGCCCTGGCCACCATCCGCTTGAGGACTTCTTCCGGCTTGGAGCCCTTGGCCACCGGGTAGCTCGCCGGGTACAGGAAACCTTCGAGGGGGTCCTTGAGGTTCGGGTGCCCGGTGGCCCACTTCGGCAGTCCGAGAGCGGCGAGCCGCTCCTTTGCCGCCTTCGCCGTGCTGCCCTTGTCGAGACCCAGACGGTCGTCGATCTTGGCGTAGACCGCCGCGTTGCGCGTGCCCTCGGGAATGATCAGAGCGTTGCGGCTCGCGGGGTCGAGCATCATCTCCAGAGCGGCCTTCGCGGACATCTCCTTCTTCAAGGTGTAGAAGCCCACCTGAAGCTTGTCGCCCCGCTTGTCCTTCTTCAAGGCGGCCGTGAACGCCGAGACGCTCTTGACCACGCCCGCCTTCTTCAGCGTGTTGGCGATCTCGTTGCCGCCGGCACCCTTTTTGACCTCGATCTCCACCGAGCCGGTGCCCGCGCCCGAGTAGTCCTCCGCGGGGCCGAAACGCTCCTTCCAGAAGTCGTAGCCGACGTAGGCGACCCCGCCGAGTCCCCCGGCCAGGACCAGCGCCACCACCAGGCACGCGCAGCCGTTGCGGTTCTTCTTCTTGCCCTTGCCGGGCTTGCCGCCCTTGCCGCGCCGCGAGGCACGCGGGTCGTCGTCGTAGTCCTCGTCGCCACCGTCGCCACGGGGAGGGGTACGGCCGTCGTCGGTGCCCGTGAAGAAGGGGTGTTCCTCCTCGACGGGCGCGTCCGGGTCCCAGTCGGGGGCGGGTTCCGGCGGCGCCTTCCGCTGGCCGGGGGGCTGCGGCGGCGGGTAGGCCTCGGGGGTGCCGTAGTGGTCCTGGCCGCCGGTGCCGTAACCGGGCTGCTGACCGCTGTAGGGGTCGGCCGGGTTCATGCCGTACGGAATCGCCTGGCCCTGGCCGGTGTCCCAGTCGTCGTGCTGCTGGCCGTAACCATTCTGCTGCGGGTACTGCTGATGCTGCTGAGCCTGCTGGTACTGGCCGCCGTCGTGCACCCGCGCGTACTGACCGCTGTCGTCGTGCGTCTGCGGGTACTGACCACTGTCGTGCGCCTGCGGGTGCCGGCCGCCGTCGTGGCCCTGGGGGTACTGCCCGTTCTGCTGAGCCTGCGGATGCTGACCGCTGTCGTAGTACGGCTGCTGGGGCTGCCCCTGGTGTCCGTACTGCTGCTGGCCGGCGTAGGTCTGGTCGTACGGGACCTGCCCCTGTCCGGCCTGCTGCCCGCCCCAACCCTGGTCGCCCTGGTCCCCGTACTGCTGCTGATCGGGGTACTGGGGGTGCCACGGTTCGGAGCCCTGACCCCGGCCATACTCAGTCATCGGTCCCCTAGAGCCGCGAGGCGACGGGTGTGACGCGCGTGGGGCACGGCATCCGTCCCGCCTCAATTCCTGTGCGGCGACTGTTCGAATAGCCGCCACGTCGCGCGGAACGTTACCGTATCGCGATCAGACAACCACTTCGACGTTCTCGCCGGGGGGCTCTGCCGACACCCGTTCGGCCTCAAGCGCGTTCTGAAGAATGACGATCGCAGCGGCTTGATCGATGACGGAACGCCCCTTCTTGGACTTCACTCCGGAGGCGCGCAGCCCCTGAGTGGCCGTCACCGTCGTCATCCGCTCGTCGACGAGCCGGACACCGACCGGGGCGATGCCACGCGCCAACTCCTGTGCGAAGACTCGCACTTTGGCCGCGGCCGGCCCCTCGCCCCCGTTGAGGGAGCGAGGGAGACCGACGACTACTTCGAGGGGTTCGTACTCCTCGACCAGCTGGCGCAACCGCCGGTGGGCGGCCGGGACGTCGCGTCCCGGGACGGTTTCCACCGGCGTGGCGAGGACCCCGTCGGGGTCGCACGAGGCGACCCCGATCCGGGCGTCCCCGACGTCGATCGCGAGCCGGCGTCCGCGTCGCATCAGGCGGTTTCCCCGACGAGGCGCTCAACGGCGTCGATGGCGTCGCCGATGGCCTCGACGCTGGTGCCGCCGCCCTGGGCGACGTCCGGCTTGCCGCCGCCACCGCCACCGAGGGTCTTGGCGGCGGTACGGACCAGGTCACCGGCCTTGAGTCCGCGCTGACGTGCGGCCTCGTTGGTGGCGATGACGGTCAGCGGGCGGCCGTTGGCGGTGGTGAACAGGGCCACCACGGCGGCCCGGTCGCCCTGGATGCGGCCGCGCACGTCGAGGACCAGCTTGCGCAGGTCGTCGGCGGACGTGCCGTCCGGCACCTGACCGGTGACCAGAGCGACGCCCTTGACGTCCTTGGCTTCCTGGACGAGTCCGGCGGCGGCCTGGAGGACCTTCTCGCCGCGGAACTTCTCGATCTCCTTCTCGGCGTCCTTCAGCTTGCCGAGCATGGCGGAGATCTTCTCCGGGAGCTCTTCGGGGCGGCCCTTGACCAGCTCCTGGAGCTGGGCGACGACCGTGTGCTCACGGGCCAGGAACTTGTACGCGTCGACGCCGACCAGGGCCTCGATGCGCCGCACGCCCGAGCCGATGGACGACTCGCCGAGCAGCTTGACCAGGCCGAGCTGGGCGGTGTTGTGGACGTGCGTGCCGCCGCACAGCTCCTTGGAGAAGTCGCCGATGGTGACGACGCGGACGCGCTCGCCGTACTTCTCGCCGAACTCGGCGATGGCACCCTGCTTCTTGGCCTCGTCGATCGACATGACCTCGGCGCGGACGTCCATCTCGTGCGAGAGGACCTCGTTGATCCGCTGCTCGACGTCGGTCAGGACGGCGCCGGGCACGGCGGCCGGGGAGCCGAAGTCGAAGCGGAAGCGGCCGGGCTGGTTCTCGGATCCTGCCTGGGCGGCCGTCGGGCCGAGGGCGTCGCGCAGCGCCTGGTGGGTGAGGTGCGTGGCGGAGTGGGCGCGGGCGATGGCGTTGCGACGGTGCACGTCGATGATCGCCTGGGCCTGGGCACCGACGGTGACCTCGCCGACCTGGACGACGCCCTTGTGGACGTACACACCGGGTACGGGCTTCTGGCAGTCGCGGATTTCGATGATGGCGCCGCTGTCGAGCCTGATGCGGCCGGTGTCGCCGATCTGGCCGCCGCCTTCGGCGTAGAACGGGGTGCGGTCCAGGACGATCTCGACGTCGTCGCCCTCGGTGGCGACGGGCGAGGGCACGCCGTCCACGAGGATGCCGACGACGCGGGACTCGCCGGTGGTGGAGGTGTAGCCGATGAAGTCGGTCTCGCCGGCGGCGTCCGCGATCTCGCGGTAGCCGGACATGTCGGCGTGGCCGTGCTTCTTGGCCTGGGCGTCGGCCTTGGCGCGGTCCCGCTGCTCCTTCATCAGGCGGCGGAAGCCGTCCTCGTCCACCGAAAGGCCCTGTTCGGCGGCCATTTCGAGGGTGAGGTCGATCGGGAAGCCCCAGGTGTCGTGCAGCAGGAACGCCTTGTCGCCGGAGAGCATCTGGCCGCCGGCGGCCTTGGTCTCGCTGACGGCGGTGTCCAGGATGTTGGTGCCACCCTTGAGGGCCTTGAGGAAGGCGGCCTCCTCGGCGAGGGCCACGCCCAGGATGCGCTGGCGGTCGGTGATGAGCTCGGGGTACTGCTGGCCCATCGTGTCGACGACAGTGTCGACCAGTTCCTGGACGACGGGGCCGTTGGCGCCCATGAGACGCATGTTGCGGATGGCGCGGCGCATGATGCGGCGCAGGACGTAGCCGCGGCCCTCGTTGCCGGGGGTGACACCGTCGCCGATGAGCATGACGGAGGTGCGCATGTGGTCGGCGACCACGCGCATCGAGACGTCGCTGCCCTGGGCCGCGCCGTAGCGGACACCGGTCAGCTCGGTGGCCTTGTCCATGACGACGCGCAGGGTGTCGGTCTCGTACATGTTCTGTACGCCCTGGAGGATCATGGCGAGACGCTCAAGACCCAGACCCGTGTCGATGTTCTTCGACGGGAGGTCGCCGAGGATCTCGAAGTCCTCCTTGCCGGTGCCGGCGCCGCGCTCGTACTGCATGAAGACCAGGTTCCAGATCTCCACGTAGCGCTCGTCGTTGACGGCCGGACCGCCCTCGACACCGAACTCGGGGCCGCGGTCGTAGTTGATCTCCGAGCACGGGCCGCAGGGGCCGGGGACGCCCATCGACCAGAAGTTGGGGCCCATGCCCAGGCGCTGGATGCGTTCGGCGGGGACGCCGATCTTCTCCCGCCAGATCTCCTCGGCCTCGTCGTCGTCGAGGTAGACGGTGATCCAGAGCTTCTCCGGGTCGAGACCGTAGCCGCCCTCGTCCAGGGACTTGGTCAGGATCTCCCAGGCGAAGCGGATGGCCCCTTCCTTGAAGTAGTCCCCGAAGGAGAAGTTGCCGCACATCTGGAAGAACGTGCCGTGCCTGGTGGTCTTGCCGACCTCTTCGATGTCCGGGGTGCGGACGCACTTTTGGACGCTGGTGGCGCGCTGCCACGGCGGCTTCACTTCACCCAGGAAGTAGGGCTTGAAGGGCACCATGCCGGCCGGGACCAGGAGCAGAGTCGGGTCGTCCGCGATGAGCGACGCCGAAGGGACAACGGTGTGACCGCGCTCCTCGAAGAAGCTCAGCCAGCGGCGACGAATTTCTGCCGACTCCATCAGTGGTCCTCATTCCGGTTGTACGAATTGCCGTGCGGGGGCTTGGTTTGGTTGTCGAGCGCGGCGACGTGGCGCTGCGGGGGAAGCGCCCGCGCGTCGTCGGGGGCCGCGTCGAGACCGAGCGCGTCGCCGAGTTCGGCCTCGCGCTGGACCATGCCGGCCCGCACGTCGAGCGCGAACTCCTTGAGCCGGTGGCCCGCTTCGACCGCCTTGTCGGCGGCCTGCGCGGCGAGGCTCTCGGGCGTCAGCGCCTTGATCTTGCGGTTGACCTTCTGAGTGGCCCACACGCCGGCTGCGGCGCCTGCGGTGAACCAGAACGTACGGCGGAACATCGCAGCGTCAGTCCTTATTTCCGCGGGAACTCCGGCCGTTCCGCTTCGTCCGCCGCGCGGAGGGCAGCGTCCGGCCGACGATCACGGTTCGGCGGTCCGGAACCGGCGGCTCCGGGGTCTTCTTGCGGCCGATCGCCTGCCGTACGCCGTACCCGAAGGCGGCCACCTTGACCAGCGGGCCGCCGAAGGTGGAGGCGACGGTGGAGGAGAGCGCCGAAGCGTTGGAGGTGACTTCCTGCACGTCGGAGGCGATCGCGTCGACCCGGTCGAGCTGGGTCTGCGCCGAGCGCACGGTCGCGGAGGCGTCGGACAGCAGCGGAACGGCCTGCTCCGTCACTTCGGCCACCATCCGGGTCGTCGCCCTGAGCGTCTGCGCCAGCCTCACCAGCACCACGGCGAGGAAGGAGACGAGGATCGCCCAGAAGACCGCCACCAGGATGCCGGCCACCTCTCCACCGGACACGTTGCGCTCCCTGCGTGAGAAAATCTTCGTTACGTCAAAGTCGTCCCGCGAGCCTATCGCGCCGGGGCCGGGACTCCGTACCGCATATCCCGCGCCGGGTCCCCCGTCCCGCAACGCGCAAACCCGCCGTCCTCCCGCTCCATGAGAGAGCGGGAGGACGGCGGGCAGTGCACGCGCGTGCGTGAGGACTACGGCCTGATCAGCGGGCGTAGTACTCGACGACCAGCTGCTCGTCGCAGATGACCGGGATTTCCTTGCGGTTCGGGTCGCGGTCCAGGCGGAAGGCCAGGGCCTTCAGGTTCACCTGGAGGTAGCGCGGGGTCTCGCCGTCCGTGTCGTAGCCACCCTCGCGGGCGACCTGGAACGGGACCTTCTCGCGGCTGCGCTCGCGGACCATCACGACGTCGTCGGGACGGACGCGGAACGACGGCTTGTCGACCTTGCCGCCGTTGACCTCGATGTGACCGTGCACGACCATCTGGCGGGCCTGGTAGATGGTGCGGGCGATGCCCGAACGCAGGACCAGGGCGTCGAGGCGACGCTCGAGCTCGACGACCAGCGCCTCACCCGTCTTGCCTTCGGCCTTCTTGGCGCGGTCGTAGGCGCGCGCCATCTGGCGCTCGCTGATGTCGTACTGGGCGCGCAGACGCTGCTTCTCGAGCAGACGGACCTTGTAGTCCGAGTTCTGCTTGCGGCCACGGCCGTGCTCGCCCGGCGGGTAGGGGCGCGACTCGAAGTACTTGACGGCCTTCGGCGTCAGCGCAATGCCGAGCGCGCGGCTCTTCTTGACCTTGGGGCGGGACTGGTTCGGCACGAACCAACCTCTCTATCTGAATGGATACGGCTTCACCAGGGTTAAGGGAGGTCGCATCCGCAGCCTGGGAAACCCCTCCATCGCTGGACGGGCAGCCGCTCCCTGGTCTGGGCACTATGTGCAGCACGCGAGTGGCCCATCAATCCGTGCAGGATGATGGGCTGCCCGCGACACCTTCAACGGTGCGCGACGCTCCTGGAACGCCCCCGGAGGGGGTCCCGGCTGGATGTCCCGATCTGGTGGTGCCGGTACGGGACCGGACACGGGACGCAGCGCTTCGGTCGATTGTACTAGGCCCGGCACGATGGTGCGGACCGGGCCTCCGGGACGCGGCTCCGGCGCTCAGCCCTGACCGTTCAGCCGCTCGCGCACCTTCTCCACCACGTCCGCGTACCGCGCTTCCGCGCCGTACCGGGTGGGTGTGTAGTACTGCCTGCCGTGCACCTCGTCCGGGGCGTACTGCTGGGCGGCGATCCCGCCGGGGACGTCGTGCGGGTAGACGTACCCCTGGGCGTGCCCGAGCTTGGCGGCGCCCTTGTAGTGACCGTCGCGCAGGTGCGCGGGGACGGCTCCCGCCAGGCCCTTCTGGACGTCCGCCCGCGCGGCGGTGATCGCGAGGGTGGCGGCGTTGGACTTCGGGGCGAGGGCCAGTGCGATGGTGGCGTGGCTCAGGGTGAGCGCCGCCTCCGGGAAGCCGATCATGGCGACGGCCTGCGCGGCGGCGACGGCGGTGGGCAGGGCGGTCGGGTCCGCGAGGCCGATGTCCTCGCTGGCGGAGATCATCAGCCGCCGGGCGATGAACCGGGGGTCCTCACCGGCCTCGATCATCCGGGCCAGGTAATGCAGGGCGGCGTCCACGTCCGAGCCGCGGATGGACTTGATGAGGGCGCTGGCGACGTCGTAGTGCTGGTCGCCGTCCCGGTCGTACTTCACGGCCGCCCGGTCGACGGTCTCCTCGACCGTCTCCAGGGTGATCTCCTCCTCCCCCTTGGCGATCGCCGCTCCGGCCGCCGCCTCCAGGGCGGTCAGCGCGCGCCGGGCGTCGCCGCCCGCGATGCGCAGCAGGTGGTCCTCGGCGTCCTGCGGCAGGGTGACCGCGCCGCCGAGCCCGCGTTCCTCGGTGAGCGCGCGGTGCAGCAGTCCGCGCAGGTCGTCGTCGGTGAGGGATTCGAGGGTGAGGAGCAGGGAGCGCGAGAGGAGCGGGGAGATGATCGAGAAGTACGGGTTCTCGGTGGTCGCCGCGATCAGGGTGACCCAGCGGTTCTCCACGGCGGGCAGCAGGGAGTCCTGCTGGGCCTTGCTGAAGCGGTGGATCTCGTCGAGGAAGAGGACGGTCTCCTTGCCGTAGCCCCCCGAGGCGCGGCGGGCGCCCTCGATGACCGCCCGCACCTCCTTCACTCCGGCGGTGATGGCGGAAAGTTCGACGAACCGCTTCTGGGTGGCCTGGCTGACGACGTACGCCAGGGTCGTCTTGCCGGTGCCGGGCGGACCCCACAGGATCACCGAGGATGCCCCGGCGGGCCCGCCGGCACCCTCTCCCACCAGGCGGCGCAGCGGTGAGCCCTGCTTGAGGAGGTGCTTCTGTCCGAAGACCTCGTCGAGGGTGCGCGGGCGCATCCGGACGGCCAGGGGGCTGCTGGACGGGTCGGTGGCCTGGCGTTCTTCTGCGGCTGCGGTAAAGAGATCGGGCTCCACAACCCGAAGCCTAGGTCAGGCCACCGACAATGCCGTCCGGCGAGCGCTTCGGGGCCGGGCTCAGCTGGTCCAGAAGCTCCACCAGTTGGTGAGGATGAGGATGCCGATGATGCCGATCCAGAGCACCGGCGGCACCCAGTGGAACTCGACGAGGCCGCTGCGGAGCCAGCGGGGGGACGGCAGGATGCGGTGCTTGAGGTTGTGGACCGTGACGTAGCAGAACATCACGATGGTGGCGACCCAGGCCAGGCAGCACCAGAGGCACAGCGAGCGGATCGTGTAGAGGGACTGGTACTGGAGGTACGTGCAGAAGGCGACGCCGAAGAGGGTGCCGGCGTTGAGGCCCAGCCAGTACCAGCGCTTGTAGCGGGCGCCGGCGAGGAGGGCGACGCCGATGGCGATCACCATGCCGTAGGTGACGAGGCCGAGCATCGGGTTGGGGAACCCGAAGAAGGACGCCTGGTCGCTCTTCATGATGTTGCCGCAGGCGACGACCGGGTTGAGGCTGCATCCCGGGGTGAAGTTCGGGTCTTCGAGCAGCTTGAACTTGTCGAGCGTGATCACCCAGGCGGCGAGCAGGCCGGCCGCCCCGGTGATGATCAGCATCCAGGCGAACGCCCGGCCGGCTCCGAACCCGCCCGCTCCGTCCGGGGCTTCCCGCTCCCCCGACACCTCGTCAACCGCTGTCGTCGTCATATCGCCGTTCCGTCGCTGCTGTGGCCTTGGCTTGGGAGGCTCATTGTGCCGTACGGGGGATGGCCAAAGGGCGTTCGCCGGACATAAGGAAAGGCCCGGAACCCGGGGGTTCCGGGCCCTTGCCCGCTGCTCACACCCGCCCCGCGCGCGCACGCCCTCCCTGAGCGGGACGGCACGTACGCACGTGCGGAACCGGTCAGGCCAGCCGGCGCCGGATCTCGGCGACGATCGCGTCCAGGGCGACCGGCTCCTGCTCGCCGGTCTCCATGTCCTTGAGCTGGACCTGACCGTCGGCCAGGTCGCGTTCGCCCGCGACGACGACGTAGCGCGCGCCGCTGCGGTTGGCGTTCTTCATGGCGCCCTTGAGGCCCTTGCCGCCGTACGAGAAGTCCGTGGCGACCCCGGCCTTCCGCAGCTCGACGACCTTGGCGAAGAGCACCCGCCGGGCCTCCTCGCCCAGCGGCACCGCGTACACGGCGGTGACGGCCGGGATGTCGAGGGCGACACCCTCGGCCTCCAGCGCGAGGACCGTGCGGTCGACGCCGAGCGCCCAGCCGACGGACGGCAGCGCGGGGCCCCCGATCATCTCGGACAGGCCGTCGTAACGGCCGCCGCCGCCCACCGCGGACTGCGAGCCGAGACCGTCGTGGACGAACTCGAAGGTGGTGCGGGTGTAGTAGTCCAGCCCGCGGACCAGCTTCTCGTTGTCCTCGAAGGCGACGCCGGCCGCCGTGATCAGCGCGCGCACCTCTTCGTGGTACGCCTTGCACGCGTCGCACAGGTAGTCGCGCAGGGCGGGCGCGCCGGCCAGCTGCTTCTGCACGTCGGCGCGCTTGTCGTCGAGGACCCGCAGCGGGTTGATCTCGGCGCGGCGGACGGTCTCCGCGTCGAGGTCGAGGCCGCGCAGGAACGACTGGAGGGCCTCCCGGTAGACGGGACGGCACTCCTTGTCGCCGAGCGAGTTGAGCAGAATGCGGAAGTTGCGCAGGCCGAGCGAGCGGTACGCCTGGTCCGCCAGGATGATCAGCTCGGCGTCGAGGGCGGGGTCCTCCGCGCCGATGGCCTCCGCACCGACCTGCGAGAAGTGGCGGTAGCGGCCCTTCTGCGGGCGCTCGTAGCGGTAGTAGGAGCCGGAGTACCAGAGCTTGACGGGCAGGTTGCCGGCCTTGTGCAGGTTGGCTTCGAGGGCGGCGCGCAGAACGGAGGCGGTGCCTTCGGGGCGCAGCGCGAGCTGGTCGCCGCCCTTGGTCTCGAAGGCGTACATCTCCTTGGTGACGATGTCGGTGGACTCGCCGACGCCGCGCGCGAACAGCTCGACGTTCTCGAAGCCGGGCGTCTCGATGTAGCCGTAGCCGGAGTTCCGCAGCGGTGCGGCGATGGCCTCACGCACGGCGAGATACGTCGCGGAGACGGGCGGAAGCAGGTCGTACGTGCCCTTGGGGGCCTGAAAAGTGCTCACGGGAGGTGGTTCACATTCCTCGTCGAGGGGCGGGCGCGGCGCCCAGGTCCCGCAGGTACGGGTTGGTCGCGCGCTCCTGGCCGATGGTGGTCTGGGGGCCGTGCCCGGACAGCACCACGGTCGAGTCCTCCAGCGGCAGGCACACACGGGCCAGCGAGGCGAGGAGTTCGTCGTGGGAGCCACCGGGGAAGTCGGTGCGTCCGACGGAGCCGGCGAACAGCAGGTCGCCCGAGAAGAGGATCTGCGGAATGTCCGCGGCCTCGGGCAGCCTGAAGGTCACCGACCCCCTGGTATGGCCGGGCGCGTGCGACACGGTGAGGTCCAGACCGGCGAGTTGCAGCTCCGCCCCGTCGTGCAGCTCCTTGAGGTCGTCCGGTTCGCCCACCGTCAGCTCGCCCATGAGCTGTGCGCCCAGGGAACGGCCGAGGGCCTTCTCCGGGTCGCTGAGCATGAAGCGGTCCTCGGGGTGGATCCACGCGGGTACGTCCTTGGCCCCGCAGACGGGTACGACGGAGGCCACGTGGTCGATGTGTCCGTGGGTGAGCACGACGGCGACGGGCTTCAGCCGATGCTTCTTCAGCGTTTCCTCGACACCCTGGGTGGCCTCGTGGCCCGGGTCGATGATCACGCACTCCTCGCCTGCGGCGGGGGCGACCAGGTAGCAGTTGGTCCCCCAGGCTCCGGCGGGGAACCCGGCAATAAGCACGATGGTCCTCGGTGTGTGTCGTCCGTCAGCGGCTTGTCGCAGCGCTTTGCATTGCGCCTGCAATGGAAAGAGAGCCTACCGGCGCTCTTCGTTCCACAGCGAACCCATATACGGTACGGCTAGCTCGGGCCCGGCCGGACGGGCGTCCGGCAGCAGTCGACACGTACGAGGAGAAGACCCGGTGGTCAACAACGATCAGCGGCGGCGCCAGCTCGCCAGGGAAAAGTTCGAGCGTCAGCAGCAGCGGCGTGCCGAGCGGCAGCGCAGGAACCGGCGGCGCACCGCGGTAATCGGCGCGGCCCTTGCCGTTGTCGTCGCAGGTACCGCGAGCGCCTGCGCGACGGGGCTCTTCGAGTCCAAGAACGGCGAGGACGGCAAGGTCGTCGACGCGGCCCCCGGCGCTCCGTCGAAGAAGGCCGACCCGTGCAAGGCGCCCGCGCCGGGGCAGCCGGCAAAGCTGTCCTTCGACAAGGAGCCGCCGCTCACTGTCGACAAGTCGGCGAAGTACGCGATGAAGCTGCGGACCACGTGTGGCGACATCGATCTGCAGCTGGACGCGCAGAAGGCCCCGCGCACGGTCAACTCCTTCCACTTCCTGGCGGGCAAGGGGTACTTCGACCACACCAAGTGCCACCGGCTCACCACGCAGGGCATCCACGTCCTGCAGTGCGGCGACCCGACGGCGGCCGGAAGCGGCACTCCCGGGTACAAGCTCCCCGACGAGAACCTCAAGGACCCGAAGGTGGCGGGCGGCACGTACCCGGCGGGCACGGTGGCGATGGCCAACGCGGGCCCGGGGACCGGCGGCAGCCAGTTCTTCCTGGTCTACAAGGACAGCCCGCTGCCGCCCAACTACACGCCGTTCGGCACCATCACGGGCGGCCAGGACGTACTGGAGAAGATCGCCGGTGCGGGTGAGTCGAGCGGGCAGGGCGACGGGGCGCCGAACGCCACCGTGGTCATCGACAAGGCGACCGTCACCAAGTAAACCGGGAAGTGCGGGATGCGGACAGCCGCCCCGCACGTCGCCTATGTTGGCGGTGTGCAGGGCGTCTTCCGCCCCGCGATCAGACTGTGGACGTTGAAAAACGTGTGGACGATGCCCCGGGGGTCACGACCTCTTGCGGACATCATGTGGAGGAGGCGCTGTGAGCAGCGACCCGTGGGGCCGCGTCGATGAGACGGGCACCGTGTACGTGCGTACGGCCGAGGGCGAGAAGGTCGTCGGTTCCTGGCAGGCGGGCTCTCCCGAGGAGGCCCTGGCCTACTTCGAGCGCAAGTACGAGGGCCTGGTGGTCGAGATCGGCCTCCTCGAAAAGCGGGTGAAGACCACCGATCTGTCGGCCAAGGACGCGCAGACCGCGATCGAGCACCTGCGGACCCAGGTGGACGAGCACCACGCGGTGGGTGACCTCGACGCACTGGGCAAGCGTCTCGACGCCCTGGTGACGACGGTCGACAAGCGCCGCGAGGAGCGCAAGGCGGAGAAGGCCAAGCAGGCCGACGAGGCGAAGGCGGCCAAGGAGAAGCTGGTCGCCGAGGCCGAGGAGCTGGCGCAGAGCGACCAGTGGCGCTCGGCCGGCGAGCGGCTGCGGGCGCTGGTGGACACCTGGAAGGGTCTCCCCCGCCTCGACCGCAAGGCCGACGACGAGCTGTGGCACCGGTTCTCGCACGCCCGCTCGGCGTTCTCCAAGCGCCGCAAGGCGCACTTCGCGTCGCTGGACGCGCAGCGCGAGGAGGCCCGCAAGGCCAAGGAGAAGCTGGTCGCGGAGGCCGAGTCGCTGTCGAAGTCGACCGACTGGGGCGGCACGGCGGCGCGCTACCGCGAGCTGATGACGGAGTGGAAGGCCGCGGGCCGCGCGCAGCGCGAGTTCGAGGACGACCTGTGGAACCGCTTCCGCGGCGCCCAGGACGTCTTCTTCGCGGCGCGGGGCGAGACCTTCGCCGAGCGGGACGCGGAGCAGGGCGAGAACCTCAAGCTGAAGGAGGAACTCGCCGCCGAGGCCGAGAAGCTGGTGCCGGTCAAGGACCTCAGGAGCGCGCGCGCCGCGTTCCGGTCGCTCAACGAGCGCTGGGAGGCCGTCGGTCACGTGCCCCGGGACGCGCGTCCCAAGGTCGAGGGCCGGATGCAGGCCGTCGAGCGGGCGATCCAGGAGGCCGAGGAGGCCGAGTGGCGGCGCAGCAACCCGGAGGCGCGGGCCCGAGCCGCGGGTCTGACGGGCCAGCTCCAGGACGCCGTCGAGAAGCTCGGCAAGCAGATCGACGCGGCACGCGCGGCGGGCAACAACGCCAAGGCCGACAAGCTGGCGCGTGAGCTGGAGGGCCGTCAGGCGCTGCTCGACCAGGCGATGAAGGGCCTGGAGGAGTTCGGGGGCTGAGACAGGCCGCCACGGCCGTCGGCGGCCGGTGCGTACCAACGGGGCCCCGGACGTGAAGTCCGGGGCCCCGTTCGCGTGCGGGCGTGACGCCTGCGTGTGGGCGTGACGGCTCCGGTCCGGCGTTACGGCCTGCGTGCCGACGTCACGCGGTAGACGTCGTACACCCCCTCGACCCCTCGTACCGCCTTGAGCACGTGCCCCAGGTGCTTCGGGTCGCCCATCTCGAAGGTGAAGCGGGAGGTGGCCACCCGGTCGCGGGAGGTCTGGACGGCCGCCGACAGGATGTTGACGTGCTGGTCGGACAGGACACGGGTGACGTCGGAGAGCAGCCGGGACCGGTCGAGGGCCTCGACCTGGATGGCGACCAGGAAGACCGACGACTGGGTGGGCGCCCACTCGACTTCCAGGATCCGCTCGGGCTGCTGCGAGAGCGAATCGACGTTGACGCAGTCCGCGCGGTGGACGGAGACGCCGCTGCCGCGCGTCACGAAGCCGATGATCGGGTCGCCCGGCACGGGTGTGCAGCACCGCGCCAGCTTGACCCACACGTCGTCGACGCCCTTGACGACCACGCCGGGATCGGCGTTGGCCCGGCGCTTGCTGCGGCTCTGCGAGGGCGGCGAGCTCTCCGCGATGTCCTCGTTGGCGGCGTCCTCGCCGCCGAGCGCCTGGACCAGCTTCTGCACGACGGACTGCGCGGTGACGTGGTTCTCGCCGATCGCCGCGTACAGGGACGAGATGTCCGGGTAGCGCATCTCGTGCGCGAGGGTGACCAGCGAGTCCCCGGTGAGGATGCGCTGGATGGGCAGGTTCTGCTTGCGCATGGCGCGCGCGATGGCGTCCTTGCCCTGCTCGATGGCCTCGTCGCGGCGCTCCTTGGAGAACCAGGCACGGATCTTGTTACGGGCGCGCGGCGACTTCACGAAGCCGAGCCAGTCGCGGGAGGGCCCCGCGCCGTCCGCCTTGGAGGTGAAGACCTCGACCAGGTCGCCGTTGTCCAGGGTCGATTCGAGCGGGACGAGCCGCCCGTTGACCCGCGCTCCTATGGTCCGGTGCCCGACCTCGGTGTGCACGGCGTACGAGAAGTCGACCGGCGTCGCCCCTGCCGGGAGCGCTATGACGTCGCCCTTGGGGGTGAAGACGAAGACCTCGTTGCGGGAGAGGTCGAAACGCAGCGACTCCAGGAACTCGCTGGGGTCCTCGGTCTCCTTCTGCCAGTCCAGCAACTGCCGGAGCCACGCCATGTCGTTGACGGCGTCGTCCTTGTGCCGGGGCACGTCGGTACGGACCTTGGAGGCCCCGGCGACGGCCTCCTGCTTGTACTTCCAGTGCGCGGCGATGCCGTACTCGGCGCGGCGGTGCATGTCGAAGGTGCGGATCTGCAGCTCGACGGGCTTGCCGTTGGGTCCGATGACCGTCGTGTGCAGGGACTGGTACATGTTGAACTTCGGCATCGCGATGTAGTCCTTGAACCGGCCGGGGACCGGATTCCATCGCGCGTGCACGGTGCCGAGGGCGGCGTAGCAGTCCCGGACGGTGTCGACGAGTACGCGAATGCCCACCAGGTCGTAGATCTCCGCGAAGTCCCGGCCGCGGACGATCATCTTCTGGTAGACGCTGTAGTAGTGCTTGGGCCGCCCGGTGACGGTCGCCTTGATGCGCGCGGCCCGCAGGTCGCTCTGCACCTCGTCGGTCACTATGGCCAGGTACTCGTCGCGCTTGGGGGCGCGCTCGGCGACCAGGCGCACGATCTCGTCGTACATCTTGGGGTAGAGGATCGCGAAGGCGAGGTCCTCCAGCTCCCACTTGATGGTGTTCATGCCCAGGCGGTGGGCGAGCGGCGCGTAGATCTCCAGGGTCTCGCGGGCCTTCTTCTCCTGCTTCTCCCGCTTGAGGTAGCGCATGGTGCGCATGTTGTGCAGGCGGTCGGCGAGCTTGATGACCAGCACCCGTGGGTCCTTGGCCATGGCGACGACCATCTTGCGCACGGTCTCCGCCTGCGCGGCCTCGCCGAACTTGACCTTGTCGAGCTTGGTCACGCCGTCGACCAGCAGCGCCACCTGGTCCCCGAAGTCGCGGCGCAGGGTGTCCAGGCCGTACTCGGTGTCCTCGACGGTGTCGTGCAGCAGGCCCGCCATCAGCGTCGCCGGGTCCATGCCCAGTTCCGCGAGGATCGTCGTCACGGCCAGCGGGTGCGTGATGTACGGGTCGCCGCTCTTGCGCTTCTGCCCGCGGTGCCAGCGCTCGGCGACCTGGTAGGCGCGCTCGATGGTGCGCAGCGTCGCCGTCTCGATCTTGGGGTCGTTGCTGCGCACGATCCGCAGCAGCGGTTCGAGGACCGGGTTGTACGGGGACTGGCGCTGCACGCCGAGCCGGGCGAGCCGGGCGCGGACCCGGTTGGAGGAGCCTCCGGTGCGGGCCGTGGCGCCGGCCGGGGCGGCGGGGCGCACGGCGGAGGCGGGCGCGGGACCGTTGGCGCGCTCCACAGCCACCGGCGGCTTGGGCTTGTCAGCCGGGGCGACCGGGGCTTTCGGGGGCGTGGCGCCACCCGCTGCGGCCTCGTCCGGCTGCGGGGTGGCGACTGGCTGGGCCTCGTCAGGCAAGAGCGCTCCTCGTACGGGTCCGGAAAGCCCATGGTATCGAGCCTTGGCCCCACGTTCTCCCTGGGAGAGAAGTCGATACGTGGGAAAGGCGGGCCCCGGGGTGTTCCCGGGACCCGCCTCGTGCCGGTGTTCCGTGCCTGGTCCGACGGTGCGCGGCGGATGGGCCGGGCTGTCGGTTCGGGGCCACGGTCAGACGGTGATCAGGGCCTCCAGCGGAGCGCCCGCGAGCGACGGCTGCAGCTTGGCACGGCCGTCCAGGAAGCCGAGCTCCATGAGGACCGCGACGCCCGCGACCTCGGCGCCGGCCCGCCGGATCAGCTCCAGGGAGGCTTCCGCCGTGCCGCCGGTGGCGAGGACGTCGTCAATGACCATGACGCGGTCTCCCGCGTTCAGGTCCTCGGCGTGCACCTCGATCTCGGCGGTGCCGTACTCCAGCTCGTACGCCTGCGAGAGCGTCGCGCCGGGGAGCTTGCCGGCCTTGCGGACCGGGATGAACCCGAGACCCGCGCGGATCGCGACCGGGGCGGCCAGGATGAAGCCGCGCGCCTCCAGGCCGACGACCTTCGTGGCGCCGTGCTTCACGCACAGGTCCGCGAGGGCGTCGGTGAGGGCGCCGAAGGCCCGGGGGTCGGCCAGCAGGGGCGTGATGTCCTTGAAGACGACGCCCGGCTTCGGGTAGTCCCGCACGTCCCTGATGCGGCTGAGCAGCAGCTCACGGGTGGTGTCCACGGTGGTCATCGGCGCTTCCCCTGGGTCGGGCGGCCACGGCCGGGGCGCTGGCCGACGACTCCGGCGGCCGCCGGCACGGCGTCCTGCGGGTCGTCGGAACCGTCGCCCGACTCACTCTTGGCCTCGGCAGCCCGCTTGGCGAGAATGCGCTTCTTCAGGGCCTTCATCTGCGGTTCGCGCTCCTTCAGGTCGGCGACCAGCGGAGTGGCGATGAAGATCGAGGAGTACGCACCGGCCGCGAGGCCGACGAACAGCGACAGCGAGATGTCGTTGAGCATGCCCGCGCCGAGCACGCCGCCGCCGATGAACAGCAGACCGGCGACCGGCAGCAGGGCGACGACGGTGGTGTTGATGGAGCGCACCAGCGTCGCGTTGAGGCTTCGGTTGGCGATCTCGCTGTAGGTGTAGCGGGACTGCTTGGTGATGTCCTTGCCGCCCTCCTTGAGACCGTCGAAGACGACGACGGTGTCGTAGAGGGAGTAGCCGAGGATGGTCAGCAGACCGATCACGGTGCCCGGGGTGACCTCGAAGCCCACCAGGGCGTAGACGCCCACGGTGATCGTGAGGTCGTGGATGAGGGCGATGAGGGCGGCGACGGCCATCCGCCACTCGAAGGCGAGGGCCAGGTAGACCACCACCAGGACCATGAAGACCGCGAGGCCGGTCCATGCCTTGTTGGCGATCTGCGCACCCCAGCTGGGGCCCACCAGCTCGGTGTTGATCTTGTCGGCGGGGACGTTCAGGTCCTCGGCGAGCTTCTTGGTGACCGGGGAGGCGGTGGAGGTGTCCAGCCCGCCGACCTGGATGCGCAGGGTGCCGTTGCCGAGCTTCTGGACGATCGCGTCGTGCCCGGAGGCCTCTTCCGCGTCCTCCTTCGCCTGCTGGACGGAGACCGAGGTGGGAGGCGTGGTGAAGAGGGCGCCGCCCTGGAACTCGATGCCCATGTTCAGGCCCTTGAACCCGAGGCCCGCGAGAGCGAGGACGGTGATCAGGACGGAGATTCCGTACCAGATCATCCGGTTCTTGACGAAGTCGTAGCCGACCTCGCCGCGGTAGAGCTTGGCGCCGATGTTGCCGAGTCGCGACATCTCACGCCTCCTTGGGTTCGGTCGGAGTGGACACGCGGCGGGTGCGGCGCAGCGGGGGCTGCACGCCCAGCCGCTTCGGGTCGAGGCCGGACCACTTGTGGCCGTTGCCGAAGAACTTCGTCTTCGAGGCGAGCAGCGTCATCAGGGGCTTGGTGAAGAGGAACACCACGACGACGTCGAGCAGCGTGGTGAGGCCGAGCGTGAACGCGAAGCCCTGCACCTTGCCGACGGTCACGATGTACAGCACGACGGCGGAGAGCAGCGACACGAAGTCCGACACCAGGATGGTGCGCCGGGCACGCGGCCAGGCACGTTCCACGGCGGGCCGCAGCGTGCGTCCCTCGCGGATCTCGTCCCGGATCCGTTCGAAGTACACGATGAACGAGTCGGCTGTGATGCCGATGGCGACGATGGCACCGCAGACCGCGGGCAGGTTCAGCGCGAAGCCGATGGCCGGGCCGAGCAACGCCATGATCGTGTACGTCATGATGCCGGACACCAGGAGGCTCAGCAGCGCGACGAACGAGAGTCCGCGGTAGTAGACCACCAGGTAGATCACGACGAGTACGAGGCCGATCGCGCCCGCGATGAGACCGGCTTCGAGCTGGTCGCTGCCGAGCGCGGGGGTGACCGTGGTGACGGTCTCCTCCTTGAACGTCAGCGGCAGCGAGCCGTAGGACAGGATGTTGCCGAGCTCCTGCGCGGACTCCTGGTTGAAGCTGCCGGTGATCTCGGCGTTGCCGCTGAGGACGGAGCTGACCGAGGGCGCGGAGACGACGTTGCCGTCGAGGACGATGCCGAACTGGTTCATCGGCGACTGCTGCTTCATCAGCTTGGCGGTCGTCTTGGCGAACTTGTCGGAGCCGGCCTTGGTGAACTCCATGTCGACCTTCCACAGCGCGCGCTGGGTGTCGAACGTTCCACTGGCCTTCTTGACGTCGGTGCCTTCGAGCTCGGCCGGGCCGAGGATGTACTTGTCCCAGCTCTTGCCGTCCGGGGACTGGCCGCAGCCGATCGTGGTCTCGCTGGGCTTGAAGCCGTCGCCGGCCTTCTCACGCTGCTTGGGGTCGTTGCAGTCGAGGGCGGCGAACGCCTTCTCCAGCTTGGCGGTGGCCGGGTCCTGTGCGGGCGGCGGCGTCTTCTGCGGGTCCGGGGTGCCGCTCGTGCCGCCCGTCGGGTTCGGGGTCGGCGTCGGGGCCTTCAGCGCGTCGGTGACGGCGCGGCCCTGCGAGGTGGCGGTCGACGTCGGAGGGGCCGTCGGGGACGCGGTTCCCTTGTCCTTCGGGTCCTTGGCCGCGGGCTGGTCTTTGCCCGTGGCGGACGGGTTCGGCGCGGGCGTCTTGCCCGGGTCGGGCAGCGGTGCCCCCTGCGTCACCGCCAGGACGGGCCGGAAGTAGAGCTTGGCGGTGGTACCGACCTGGTCACGGGCCTGCTGGGAGTTCGTGCCCTTGGGGATGTTGACAATGATGTTGTCGTTGCCCTGGGTCTGAACCTCGGACTCGGAGACGCCCATGCCGTTGACACGGCGCTCCATGATGCCGACCGCGGTGTCCATGTTGGTCTTGTTGATCGCGTTGGGCTGACCCGGCTCGTTCTGCGCCTTGAGCGTGATGCTCGTACCGCCGGCGAGGTCGATGCCCAGGCGCGGGGTGGTGTGCCCCGACGCGAACATCCCGCCCACGAGGGCGAGGATGACGATGGTCATCAGGGCCAGGGCGCGCCCTGGCCTGCCCGGGGCCCCCGGGGCCTTGCGGCCCTTCTTCGGTGCTGCCACCTTCTCGTTTCTCCCTGTCCAACCGCACGCGCGGGATGTGCGCCGATGCGGCCACGAAGTGTTGTGGGGGCCTGCCCCCGAGGACCTCGGCACGGTCCACGGACCACGGTGCGCCGGTGGGCGTCACCGCGGACCGTGGCAGTGGCTACTTCGCGTCGCTCTCGCCGTCGGCCTTCTTGTCCTTCGGCGCTGCGTCGGCGTCGGTGGCCGGCTCGTCCGTCTCGGGCTTCTTGCCGAGGTCGATGCGGGCCACGTCCGGGTCGTCCGAACCGGTCAGCGACGAGGCGTCGTCCGGGACGACGGGGGCGTCGGAGTCCAGGTCACCGGCGATCTCCTCGCCGTGGACGATGCGGTTGTACTCCTCGTCGGAGAGGACCGCACCGATGGCGTTCTTCGCGTACACGGCGTGGACGCCGGGGGCGACCTCAAGAAGGACCGTGTCGTCGTGCACCTCCTTGACCGTGGCGTACATGCCGCCGATGGTGCGCACACCGGTGCCGGGCTGCATCTCGTTGCGCATCTGCGCAGCGGCCTGCTGCTTCTTCTTGGCGGACCGGGTCATCAGGAACATGGCCCCGATGAGCACGATGAAGGGGAGGAGGGTCACGATACTCACGGGACGGAACTTCCTTCGCACGACCGCTCAGCAGCGGCCTCATATATACGGGGGCGGGTATGCCGGCCGGAGAGGTCGGCATCGGCGGAGTCTAAGCGAGTCCGCGTCAATGGAACAACGCCCAGCATCGCACCGTGGTTCCTGGCCCGGCGAGCTTCCCGCACCGTCACGTCCCGAACAGACCCGGTTGTCCGGCTTTCCCCGAACCCTGCTGCGGCGGTACGAGTCCCAGATGCGCCCACGCGGCGGGGGTGGCGACCCGGCCACGCGGTGTTCTGGCCAGCAGGCCCTCCCGTACGAGGAACGGTTCGGCGACCTCCTCGACGGTCTCCCGCTCCTCCCCCACGGCGACCGCGAGCGTCGACAGGCCGACCGGCCCGCCGCCGAAGAGCTTGAGGAGGGCGCCGAGCACGGCCCGGTCGAGCCGGTCCAGTCCGCGCGGGTCCACCTCGTAGACCTTGAGGGCGGCGTTGGCGACGTCCTTGTCGATGATCCCGCCGTCGGTCTTGACCTGGGCGTAGTCCCGGACCCGGCGCAGCAGCCGGTTGGCGATGCGGGGGGTGCCGCGGGAGCGTCCGGCGATCTCGGCTGCTCCGTCGGCGCCGATCTCGACGTCCAGGAGGCGGGCCGAGCGGTGGATGACGCGCTCCAGTTCGGAGGGTTCGTAGAACTCCATGTGTCCGGTGAACCCGAAGCGGTCGCGCAGGGGCGGCGGCAGCAGCCCTGCCCTGGTGGTCGCGCCGACGAGGGTGAAGGGCGGCAGCTCCAGCGGGATGGCGGTGGCGCCGGGGCCCTTGCCGACGATGACGTCGACGCGGAAGTCCTCCATCGCCATGTAGAGCATCTCCTCCGCCGGACGGGACATCCGGTGGATCTCGTCGAGGAAGAGGACTTCACCCTCCTGGAGGGACGAGAGGATCGCGGCGAGGTCACCGGCGTGCTGGATGGCCGGGCCGCTGGTGATGCGGATCGGGGCACCCATCTCCGCGGCGATGATCATGGAGAGGGTGGTCTTGCCGAGTCCCGGCGCACCGGAGAGCAGGACGTGGTCGGCGGTCGCACCGCGGGCGCGGGCCGCGCGCAGGACGAGGTCGAGCTGCTCGCGCACCTTCTCCTGGCCGACGAACTCCTCCAGGTCCTTGGGGCGCAGCGCGGCCTCGACGGCTTGGTCCTCGCCGTCGGCGGAGGAGTCCACCAGCCTCGGGTCGGCGGCGGTGTCGGGTCCGGTCTCGTCCCAGTTCATGTGCGGATCTCTCGGGTCGGCTGCGGTACGTCAGGAGGCCGGGTCGGCGGGGGCGGGTCAGCGGGGGCGGGTCAGCGGGTGCGGTTGAGGGTCTGGAGCGCGGCACGCAGCAGTTGCGGTACGGGCGGCTGGGTGCCGCCGGCCAGGGCGGCCTCGGCCTGCGGGGTGACGGCCGCGACCGCTTCCTCCGCCTCGCGGGAGGCGTAGCCGAGTCCGATCAGTGCCGCGCTGAGCTGCTCGGTCCACGGGGCGGGGCCGGACGCGGTGCTGCGCCGGGTGCCGGCGAGACCGCCGGTGCCGAGCGGTTCACCGAGCCGGTCCTTCAGTTCGAGGAGGAGCTTCTGCGCCCCCTTCTTGCCGATGCCGGGGACGGCGGTGAGGGACTTCTCGTCCCCTGTGGACACCGCGAGGCGCAGCGCGTCGGGGCTGTGCACGGCGAGCATGGCCTGGGCGAGGCGGGGGCCGACGCCGCTCGCGGTCTGGAGCAGTTCGAAGACCTGGCGTTCGTCGTCGTCCGCGAACCCGTAGAGGGTGAGCGAGTCCTCCCGTACGACCAGGGAGGTGGCGAGCTTGGCGTCCTGGCCCATGCGGAGCGTGGAGAGCGTGTTCGGCGTGCACTGCACGGCCATGCCGATGCCGCCGACCTCGATGACGGCGGTGGTCGGGGCGAGTGCGGCCACCGGGCCGCTGACGAAGGCGATCATGAGGTGCGGCCTTTCCCTGCGGGACGAGCGGTACGCGACGCGCTCGGAGCGCTTGCTCGGGTGGTACGGGACTTGTGGGCGGCTACCGCCTGCTGGAGCCGGTTCTGCGCGGGGGCCCGCCAGATGTGGCAGATGGCGAGGGCGAGGGCGTCGGCCGCGTCCGCCGGTTTCGGCGGGGCGTCGAGCCGCAGCAGCCGGGTCACCATCGCCCCGACCTGTGCCTTGTCGGCGCGCCCGCTGCCGCTGACGGCGGCCTTGACCTCGCTGGGGGTGTGCAGGGCGACGGGGATGCCGCGGCGGGAGGCGCACAGCATGGCCACCGCGCTCGCCTGGGCGGTGCCCATCACCGTGCTCACGTTGTGCTGGCTGAACACGCGCTCCACGGCGAGGACTTCGGGGCGGTAGTCGTCGAGCCACTGCTCGATGCCCCGCTCGATGGCGAGCAGGCGCATTCCCAGCTCTGCGTCGGCGGGCGTGCGGACGACGCCCACCCCGCACATGGTCAGCGGCCTTCCGGCCACTCCCTCGACCACCCCGACGCCGCACCGGGTCAGCCCCGGGTCCACTCCCAGTACACGCACCGTGCCCCCTGCCCCTCTGTGCGGCTGAAGCGCCTCCGCTCGCGCGGAGGTGGCCGGTCACCGTCGTGTTTTCTCGTTCGCTGGCTGAGGCCCACAGGCTAACGGCCACCTCTGACAACGCGTCGGGCCGGTAGGGGTGTGTCCCCTACCGGCCCGCCGTCGTACCGCCACTGCCGGCTACTCCGCGTCGAGCGCGGCCATCACCTTGTCGCTGACGTCGAAGTTGGCGAAGACGTTCTGCACGTCGTCGCTGTCCTCCAGCGCGTCGATCAGCTTGAAGATCTTGCGCGCGCCCTCTTCCTCCAGCTCGACCTGCATGGTCGGCACGAAGTTGGCGTCGGCCGAGTCGTAGTCGATGCCCGCCTCCTGGAGCGCGGTGCGGACGGCGACCAGGTCGGTGGCCTCGCTGAGCACCTCGAAGGTGTCGCCGAGATCGTTGACCTCTTCGGCACCGGCGTCGAGGACCGCGCCCAGCACGTCGTCCTCGGTGAGCTCGCCCTTGGGGACGATGACGACGCCCTTGCGGTGGAAAAGGTACGAGACGCTGCCCGGGTCGGCCATCGAACCGCCGTTGCGGGTCATCGCGACGCGCACGTCGGAGGCGGCGCGGTTGCGGTTGTCGGTGAGGCACTCGATGAGCACGGCGACACCGTTGGGACCGTAGCCCTCGTACATGATCGTCTCGTAGTCGGCGCCACCGGCTTCCAGGCCGGCGCCGCGCTTGACGGCCGAGTCGATGTTCTTGTTCGGGACCGAGCTCTTCTTGGCCTTCTGAATGGCGTCGAAGAGGGTCGGGTTGCCCGCGACGTCCGCGCCGCCCGTGCGCGCCGCGACCTCGATGTTCTTGATCATCTTCGCGAAGAGCTTGCCGCGCTTGGCGTCAATCACGGCCTTCTTGTGCTTCGTCGTAGCCCATTTAGAGTGGCCGGACATCTGCCTGTCTCCTTCGCGTAACCAATTCTGCTGCGTTCGGCAGAGATCCTACCGGGAGCGCGTCAGCTTGCGGCCCGCACCATGTCCACGAACATCGCGTGCACGCGGTGGTCGCCCGTGAGTTCGGGGTGGAACGACGTGGCGAGCGCGTTGTCCTGCCGAACGGCGACGATGTGGCCGCCGTGCTCGGCGAGCACCTCGACCTGGGCCCCGACCGACTCCACCCACGGTGCGCGGATGAAGACGCCCTCGACCGGGCCGCCCTCGACGCCCTCGATGTCGACGCCGGTCTCGAAGGACTCGTTCTGCCTGCCGAAGGCGTTGCGGCGGACGATCATGTCGATGCCGCCGAGGGTCTCCTGGCCCGAACGCGGGTCGAGGATCTTGTCGGCGAGCAGGATCAGCCCGGCGCAGGTGCCGTACACGGGCATGCCGTCGGCGATGCGGGTGCGCAGCGGCTCCAGCAGGCCGAAGAGGGAGGCCAGCTTGGAGATGGTGGTGGACTCGCCGCCGGGGATGACCAGCCCGTCGACCTCGGCGAGCTCCTCGGGACGCCGGACCTCCCTGGCCGTGGCGTCGGCCACGGCCAGGGCGATCAGGTGCTCCCGTACGTCGCCCTGGAGAGCCAGGACGCCGACAACGGGGTTGCTCTTCATCGGAGTTACCAGCCCCGGTTGGCGTAGCGCTCGGACTCGGGGAGGGTGTCGCAGTTGATGCCGACCATGGCCTCGCCCAGGTTCCGGGAGGCGTCCGCGATGATCTTCGGGTCGTCGAAGAAGGTGGTGGCGCGGACGATGGCGGCGGCACGCTTGGCCGGGTCGCCGGACTTGAAGATGCCGGAGCCGACGAAGACGCCCTCGGCGCCGAGCTGGCGCATGAGCGCGGCGTCGGCCGGGGTGGCGACACCACCGGCGGAGAACAGCACCACCGGGAGCTTGCCGAGTTCGGCGACCTCCTTGACCAGCTCGTACGGGGCGCGGAGCTCCTTGGCGGCGGCGAACAGCTCGTTGTTGTCGTAGCCGCGCAGCCTGGCGATCTCGTTCTTGATCTGGCGCAGGTGCCGGACTGCCTCGACGACGTTGCCGGTGCCGGCCTCGCCCTTGGAGCGGATCATCGCCGCGCCCTCGGCGATGCGGCGCAGGGCCTCGCCGAGGTTGGTGGCACCGCAGACGAAGGGGGTGGTGAACGCCCACTTGTCGGAGTGGTTGACCTCGTCGGCCGGGGTCAGCACCTCGGACTCGTCGATGTAGTCGACACCGAGCGACTGGAGGACCTGGGCCTCGACGAAGTGACCGATGCGGGACTTGGCCATGACCGGGATGGAGACGGCCTCGATGATCTCTTCGATCATGTTGGGGTCGGACATCCGGGCCACGCCGCCGTCCTTGCGGATGTCGGCGGGCACCCGCTCCAGCGCCATGACGGCGACGGCGCCCGCGTCCTCGGCGATCTTCGCCTGCTCGGCGTTGACGACGTCCATGATCACGCCGCCCTTGAGCTGCTCGGCCATGCCGCGCTTGACGCGGTCGGTGCCGGTGGCAGGCGCGGACTGCCGAACCTCGGTCTTCTCGGCGGACTTGCCTGCCTTGGAGGACTTCGAGGACTTCGAGGACTTGCTGGACACGGGGACCTCACTCGGTGCTGAAAGTTCTGGCACTTCCGAGAGAACAGCCTGGGACCAGTCCACTGCAAGGGCCAATGAGGAGCCGGTGGCTCGTTTTCCTGGAGTGGCGTTACGTGCCGGGGCGGTCGGCGAGGGCCACCGGCGGCTCGTCGTCCATCTCGAACGCCATCGGGAAGGGGGCGTGCCCCGCCAGCCGGAACCAGCGCACCTTGCGGTGCCGGCGCAGGGCGCGGGCCGCGCGTACGGAGTCGTTGTGGAAGCGACGGGCCATGGGCACCCGGCGCACCGCGGCGGCCAGTTCTCCCGCGGCCTCTTCGCCCCCCGGGGCCTCCTTCAGCGCCTCCACCTGCTCAGGTTCGCCGAACACCGCCCGGAGCGCCTGGCTGAGTTCGCTCTCCGCGACCTCCCGCTGCTCCTCCTCGGCCTGCCGCGCGTCGTGCGCGGCCTGGTACAGCACGATCGACGACGCCGGGTCGAGCACGCCGGACGTCGCCAACTCCTGGGTGACGGAAGCCCGTCGCAGGAGCTGCGCGTCCAGGCCGGCGCGGGAGGCGTCGATACGGGCGTGCAGGCGGTCGAGGCGGCCTGCGGTCCAGCTGAGGTAGAGGCCGATGGCGAGGAGGGCGACGACGATCCAGATGAGGGTTACGGTCACCCGCCGAGGCTACCGGCCCCCGCCCTACGCCCCGCCCGCCACCGCCCGTACCCCCACGGCCACGACGCCCCGTCCGTACCCCGTACCCCCACGCCCGCCTCCCCCGTTACCCCCTACTGCTCCCGCCCCATCCGCGCCCGCACCCGCGCCACCCTCCCGGGCCGCGCGTCCTCCGCCGCGACCACCGACGCCGCCCCGTCCATCACCGTCTCGTACACCGCGAGGATGTCCGCGGCGACCGTCGACCAGTCGAACCGCCGCACGTGCAGTGCGCCCCGCTCGCTCAGGCCCGCTCGCCGCGAGGGGTCGCCGAGGAGACGCAGGGCGGCCGCCGCCAGCGCGTCCGCGTCCTCGTTCGCGAACAGGTCGCCCACCCCGCCCTGGTCCAGCACCTGCGCGAACGCGTCCAGGTCGCTGGCGAGCACCGGCGCGCCCGCCGACAGCGCCTCGACGAGGATGATCCCGAAGCTCTCCCCGCCGGTGTTCGGCGCCACGTACACGTCGACACTGCGCAGCAGCCGCGCCTTGTCCTCGTCGCTGACCATGCCGAGGAACTCCACCCGCGCGCGCATCTCCTGGGGCAGCGAGGCGACCGCTTCCTGCTCGTCGCCGCGGCCGGCGACGAGCAGCCGGGTGTCCGGGCGCTCGGCCAGGATCTTCGGCAGCGCCCGCATCAGGACCGGCAGCCCCTTGCGGGGTTCGTCGATGCGGCCGATGAAGCCGAGGGTCTGGCCCTGCCACTCGGCCTTGGGTTCGGCCTTGGCGAAGAAGTCGACGTCGACGCCGTTGGGGATGGTCACCGCGTCGCCGCCCAGGTGCTCGACGAGCGTGCGGCGCGCGTACTCGCTGACCGCGATGCGCGCGCTGATCTTCTCCAGCGCGGGCTGGAGGATCGGGTACGCGGCGAGCATGACCCGGGAGCGCGCCGTCGACGTGTGGAACGTCGCGACGATCGGTCCCTGCGCGGCCCAGCAGGTCAGCAGGCCCAGGGAGGGGGCTGCGGGTTCGTGGATGTGGACGACGTCGAAGGTGCCGTCGTGCAGCCACCTGCGAACCCGCGCCGCCGACAGGACGCCGAAGCTCAGCCGGGCCACCGACCCGTTGTAACGCACCGGCACCGCCCGTCCCGCCGAGACGACGTACGGCGGCAGCGGCGTGTCCTCCTCCGCCGGGGCCAGCACCGACACCTCGTGCCCGAGCCCGATCAGGTGCTCGGCGAGGTCCCGGATGTGGAACTGGACGCCTCCGGGCACGTCCCACGCGTAGGGGCAGACGATGCCGATCCTCACGCGCCCTCCCCCGGTCGCGTCTCCAGGTCCGCGAGCCACAATCGTTGCAGCATGTGCCAGTCCTCCGGGTGCTCGGCGATCCCGCCGGCGAAGGCGTCCGCCAGCGCCTGCGTCATGACGACGGACTTCTCGGCGCGGGTGCCCGTCTCGGGCACGTCCACGGGCGGGTGCACCCTCCCCCGCAGCATCGTGCCGTCGAACCAGAGCGTGGCGGGCAGCAGCAGCGCCCCCGTCTGCTGCGCCAGGATCGCCGGTCCGGCCGGCATCCGGGTGCTCTCGCCGAAGAACTTGACCTCGACGCCGGACGAGGAGAGGTCCCGGTCGGCGACCAGGCAGACCAGGCCTCCGGCGCGCAGCCGCCTGGCGAGGGTTCCGAAGGCGGAGCCGCCGGTGTGCGGCACCACCTCCATACCGAGGCCCTCGCGGTAGGCGACGAACCTGTCGAACAGCGACTCCGGTCTGAGGCGTTCGGCGACCGTCGTGAAGGGATGCCCGAGATGCGTGGTGGCGTACGCGCCGGCCAGGTCCCAGTTGGCCATGTGCGGCAGGGCGAGGACCACGCCACGCCCCGCTTCCAGGGTTTTCGTCAACCGCTGGATGTCCTGGATCTCCACACCGGTCGCGATCCGCTCCCGGCTCCACGCGGGCAGCCGGAAGGACTCCATCCAGTACCGCATGTACGAGCGCATGCCCGCGCGGGACAGCGCCCGCAGCCGTGCCGGGTCCGCGTCCGGCACGACCCGCGCGAGGTTGGCCTCCAACTGCAGCACACTCTTGCCGCGCCGCTTCCAGACCCGGTCGGCGATGACACGTCCCAGTCCGTTGGCCACCGGCTCGGGAAGCTTCTTGACGCCCGCCCAGCCGAGCCCGTACAGCCCGTCCACCAGCTTGTCCTTCGCGGCCGGCCGCCCTTTTGCGGCGGACGTGCTCACGACGCGGCTCCGTTCCCGGTCGCGGCGTCGGCCTCGGCCGATTCCCGGCGCACCGTCACCACCCGCTGTCCCAGCGTCACCAGGGAGCCGACGGCCACCACCCACAGGGCGACGGGCAGCAGCACGTCGACGCCCGGCACACCGAAGGCGTGCAGCCCGGCGAGACCGGCCGCGACCAGCGTGATGACCAGCCGCTCCGCGCGTTCCACGAGCCCGTTGACGGCCACCGGCAGCCCGATCGCCTCGCCGCGCGCCTTCGTGTACGACACGACCTGGCCGCTCGCGAGGCAGAACAGGGCGACAGCGCACAGCACGTTGTCGTCGCCGTGCCCGGCGTACCAGAGGGCGAGCCCGCCGAAGATGCCCGCGTCGGCGACGCGGTCCAGCGTCGAGTCGAGGAACGCGCCCCAGCGGCTGGACACCCCCGCCTGCCGCGCCATGTTGCCGTCGACGAGGTCGGAGAAGACGAAGAGGGTGATGACGATGGTGCCCCAGAAGAACTCCCCGCGAGGGAAGAAGACCAGCGCACCCGCCATCACTCCGGCCGTGCCGATGAGCGTGACCGCATCCGGGCTGACTCCTCGACGGAGCAGAAACGCGGCGAACGGTGTGAGGACACGCGTGAAGAATGCACGCGCGTACTTGTTCAGCATGGCCTTCCCGAGGGGTCGGTGGGCCGAGCGGCCCCTACGGCCACCGGCTGGCCCATCGTAGCCACGACCTCCGGGCCGCACCGCCGGGCACCCGGCCGGGCGCGGCTCGCGTACGACGGATGGCGGCACCCGCCCGGCGCGGCGCGGCCGGCGCACGCCGTGGCCCGAGCGCCCGCACCGGCCGCCGGAGCCGCAGCGGGCCGGGGTATGGACGCGCGGTGACCCGAGTGGAAAGCTCGAATGACCGCGGGCGTCACCGGTGCCGCCACGCCGTTGCGGCTCCTCATGTCCGCGCCCGTCCCTCACCGTGCACGAAGACCGGGAGGCCGCGACATCATGGGCGACAAGACACGCACGAGCACACACCCCGGAGCCGCCGGCAGGGCGGCGACGGCCGACCGGCCCTCGTCCGTACGGAACGTGGTGCTGGTCGGCCACAGCGGATCGGGCAAGACCACCCTGGTGGAGGCCCTCGCGCTGGCGGCGGGGGCGGTGAACCGGGCGGGCCGCGTCGAGGACGGCACCACCGTCTCCGACCACGACGACATCGAGCACCGGCAGCATCGCTCGGTACAGCTCTCCCTCGTCCCCGTCACGCACGACGGCATCAAGATCAACCTTCTGGACACTCCCGGCTACGCGGATTTCGTCGGCGAGCTGCGGGCCGGTCTGCGCGCCGCGGACGCCGCTCTCTTCGTCGTCTCCGCGTCGGACGGCGTGGACGGCGCGACCCGCATGGTGTGGGAGGAGTGCGCGGCCGTCGGGATGCCGCGCGCGATCGTCGTCACGCACCTGGAGGCGGCCCGCGCCGACTTCGAGTCCATGACCGACTTCTGCGCCGAGGCCTTCGGCCGCGACGACCCGGACGCCGTACTGCCGCTGTACCTCCCGCTCTACGGCGAGCACGGTCCGGACGGGAACGCGCCGGTCGCCGGACTCCTCGGCCTGCTCTCGCAGAAGATCTACGACTACTCCTCCGGGGAGCGCAGGGAGCTCCTCCCCGATCCCACCCAGTTGCCGCGCATCGAGGAGGCCCGCAACCGGCTCATCGAGGGGATCATCGCCGAGAGCGAGGACGAGTCCCTCATGGACCGCTACCTCGCCGGCGAGGAGATCGACGTCAAGACCCTTGTCGGCGATCTCGAACGCGCCGTCGCCCGCGGCACCTTCCACCCCGTCCTGGCGGCCGCCCCCGCCCCCGAGGGCAGCCGCCAGGGCCTGGGCACGCTGGAGATCCTGGAGCTGATCACCGGCGGCTTCCCCACCCCGGCCGAACACGAACTGCCGGCCGTCACCACCCCCCGGGGCAGGCCCTGCCCGCCGATCGGCTGCGACCCTGCGGGCCCGCTGGTCGCCGAGATCGTCAAGACCTCCTCCGACCCGTACGTCGGCCGCCTCTCCCTGGTACGGGTCTTCTCGGGCACCCTGCGCCCCGATGAGACCGTCCACGTCTCCGGCCACGGCCGCGCCGGCCGCGGCCACGAGGACCACGACCTCGACGAGCGGATCGGCACCCTCTCCTCACCCTTCGGCAAGCAGCAGCGCCCCCTCACCCACGCCGCCGCCGGCGACCTCGTCTGCGTGGCCAAGCTCACCCGCGCCGAGACCGGCGACACCCTCTCCGACAGGGACAACCCGCTGCTCATGGAGGGCTGGTCGATGCCCGACCCGCTGCTCCCCCTCGCCATCCAGGCGCACAGCAAGGCCGATGAGGACAAGCTGTCCCAGGGCCTGGCCCGGCTGGTCGCCGAGGACCCGACCATGCGCCTCGAACAGAACCCGTCCACCCGGCAGTTGGTCCTGTGGTGCCTGGGCGAGGCGCACCGGGACGTCGCCCTGGAGCGGCTGCGCTCGCGGTACGGCGTCCAGGTCGACGCGGTCGACCACAAGGTGTCGCTGCGCGAGACCTTCGGCGAAAGGGCCACCGGGCGGGGCCGCCACGTCAAGCAGTCGGGCGGCCACGGCCAGTACGCCATCTGTGAGATCGACGTGGAGCCGCTGCCGCCGGGAACGGGCATCGAGTTCGTGGACAAGGTGGTCGGCGGCGCGGTGCCACGCCAGTTCATCCCGTCCGTGGAGAAGGGTGTACGCGCGCAGGCCGCCCGGGGTCTGGCCGCGGGCCACCCGCTCGTGGACGTACGGATCACCCTGCGCGACGGCAAGGCCCACTCGGTGGACTCCTCCGACGCCGCGTTCCAGACCGCGGGGGCGCTGGCGCTGCGCGAGGCCGCCGCGGGCGCCCGCATCGACCTGCTGGAACCGGTGGCCGCCGTCACCGTCCTGGTACCCGACGACTACGTCGGCCCGGTGATGAGCGACCTCTCCGGGCGGCGCGGCCGCGTCATGGGCACCGAACAGACGGGGCACGGCCGCACGCTGATCCGCGCGGAGGTCCCCGAGAGCGAGATCGGCCGGTACGCGATCGACCTGCGTTCCGTGTCGCACGGCACCGGCCGCTTCAGTCGTACGTACGCCCGACACGAGGCCATGCCGCTCCCTCTCGCGGGCAAATTCCGTGAACGCGAACAAAAGGTCTCGTAACCGGACTCAACGCATTGCGCGTTGAGCTGAGTTGACCGAAATGCGGCGGTGCCGTTCACCCAAATCGCTTGCGGTGGACGGCATTCCGCGCTCCCATGACGAGCAGGGTGCCAGTCGATACCATGTGATCCCAGCTCAGAAGGTGTGCGGAACGCGGCAGTTGGGCAAGGGCCGCAAGGCAATGTCGTACGGTGGCGGTCGATGGGGGCGGTAGTGGCGGACTCGGGATTCGACTTCTCACCCGGTGCACAGGTACCGCTCACCGGAGCGGCCGGACAGACCGCGGCCACGCACGCGCTCGCCTCGGCGGCGTACCGCGACAGCCCGGTGACCGCGATCCTCGACGCGAACGGCGAGTGGCACAAGTCGGCCGTGAAGAAGGGCAAGCTCTCCCTCTTCGAGCCGAACCTCGGCGAGGCCTTCTCGCGCGCCGTCCAGGTCCGCATGCTCGGCGGCGCCCGCAAGGCGCTCGTCCAGTCCTTCGGCACCGATCCGCAGACCGTGGTGGAGCACTGCCTGGCGGCCACCAACATCCGCAAGGCCCGCGACACCAGACTCACCCTGGTGATGGGCGTCTTCGGCGTGCTCTTCCTCCCCGGACTCCTGCTCTGGCTGGCCGTCTTCCAGCTCCGCCGGACCATAGCGGGCGCCAAGGACAAGCGGGCCGGCGCACTGGGCACGGTCCTGCTGGTCGCCGTCGGCGGCCTGCTGGTCATCTTCCTGGTCAAACTCCCCTTCGACGGCATCCTCGGCATCTACCTGCGTGCCATGCTCATCGCCCCCGTGATCGGCTGGCTCTGGGCCAAGCAGATCTGCGAAGCCGCCGCCAGGGACCTGCGGGACCGCTGGTCCGCCCTGCTCTCCGGAGGCGGCATCGGCCCCAAGATCCCCGAGGCCGTGCCCCGCAGCCCCGGGGAGATCGCCGCCGAGAGCCTCCGCCAGGGCCTCGCCAGGCTCAGCGCCGAGCAGCAGTCCAACTCGGTCTTCTACGCCGGCCCCAAGGGCATACTCGGCATGGGCACCCGCTGGGGAAGCTGGCAGCTCGCCGAGGTGCTCGACCGCGCCGACCCCGGCAAGGAGATCCACGGTTTCCGCAGCTGGGACGTCATCCGCGCCATCCACGACCAGCTCCGCATGCTGGAGCGCGGCCCGCTGCACACCGGCGGCTTCCCCACCCCCTCGGTCAAGCACTGGATCGTCGCCCCCGTCGGCGAGAACGCGGGCGAGATCAGCCGCCCCGAGGGCCAGGACGTGGAGGCGTACCAGATCAAGAACCACGAGATACAGCGGATCTGCAACGAGCAGCAGTTCGGTGCGGGCAACCGGCACTACCTGGGCGTCCAGTTCACCCTGTGGGACGGCCAGCTGGTCATCACCATGCTCATCACGGTCACCGTCCTGCACGAAACCCTGCGCATCGAGGTCACCGGCCACGCACTGGGCCCGGTCCACCCCCTGTTCACCACGAAGCCGAGCCCGAAGACCGTGACGGTCAACAAGACGGTCAGGTTCTGGGAGACCAAGGACCGCGCACTGCCACTGACGGACACCACCGAGGTGGTGCGACTCAGCGCCCGCGCACCCCTGACCTGGTTCCCCAACGTCCTGGACTTCCTCGGCGGCAAGCTCACGCTCCCCGAACCCTTCGGGCTGCGGCACGTCTGGGCGCAGAAGCCCTGGCGGCACCGCTTCATGGCCGACGACGCGATGCGTGCGGCCGCGCCGGTGCTGCGGGTGGTGCACACGGCCGCCATCAAGGTGCTGGAGGACCACGGCGTCGACACCGACCGCTTCAGCGGCCGCTCCACGTTCCTCAGCGGCATGATCCAGGATCCGGCCCCGCGCAAGGCCGACCTGTACGACGCGTAGGCCGTTACGGGGTCTCGGGCCACACGTCCGCGAGCATCTTGCGGGTGTCCGCGAGGAGCTGCGGCAGCACCTTGGTGTGCCCGACGACGGGCATGAAGTTGGTGTCGCCGCCCCAGCGGGGCACGACGTGCTGGTGCAGGTGGGCGGCGATCCCGGCACCGGCGGCGGCACCCTGGTTGAGCCCGATGTTGAACCCGTGCGCGCCGGACGCCTTGCGCAGCGCGGTCATCGCCCGCTTGGTGAAGTCGGCCAGCTCGGCGGTCTCCGGGCCGTCCAGCTCGGTGTAGTCGGCGACGTGCCGGTAGGGCATGACCATCATGTGGCCGCCGTTGTACGGGTACAGGTTCATGATCGCGAAAACACTCGTACCGCGTGCGACGATGAGCGACTCCTCGTCGCTGTGCGCGGGAGCCACGCAGAAGGGGCAGCCGTCGCCGGAACCGGGCCCGGTCGGCTTGTTCTCACCCTGGATGTACGCGATCCGGTGGGGCGTCCACAGCCGCCCGAACCCGTCGGGTTCACCCACCGGTCCACTCTGCTGCTCCGGCTCAGTCGTCATGCGGAAAGCATAGGCGGACGAACTGCGGGGACAGCGGGGAGGGCGGCTCCTCGACGGAACCGTCCTCCCCGGTCGCACTCAGGCGCTAGACCTGCACGCGACGTTCCACGACGTCCACCAGCTTGGCGATCGCCTGGTCACGCGGAATCCCGTTCTCCTGCGATCCGTCGCGGTAGCGGAACGACACCGTGCCCGCCGCCATGTCCTCGTCGCCCACGATGATCATGAACGGCGTCTTCATCTTCTGGTGGTTGCGGATCTTCTTCTGCATCCGGTCGGACGAAGCGTCCACCTCGACCCGCAGCCCCTTCTTCTTCGCCTCCGCGGCGAACTCCTGGAGGTACGGAATGTGCGAGTCACCGATCGGGATGCCGACCGCCTGCACAGGCGCCAGCCACGCCGGGAACGCACCCGCGTAGTGCTCCAGGAGCACCGCGAAGAACCGCTCGATCGACCCGAACAGCGCACGGTGGATCATGACGGGACGCTGCTTCGAGCCGTCAGGGCCGGTGTACTCCAGGTTGAAGCGCTCCGGAAGGTTGAAGTCCAGCTGCACGGTCGACATCTGCCAGGTACGGCCGATCGCGTCCTTGCACTGCACGGAGATCTTCGGCCCGTAGAAGGCGGCCCCACCCGGGTCGGGAACCAGCGGCAGACCCTGCTTCTCGGCGACCTGCTGAAGCGTCGCGGTCGCCTCTTCCCAAATCTCGTCGCTGCCGACGAACTTCTCCGGGTCCTTGGTGGACAGTTCCAGGTAGAAGTCGGTCAGACCGTAGTCGCGCAGCAGCCCCAGGACGAAGGTGAGCGTCTTGTCGAGCTCCTCCGCCATCTGCTCCTTGGTGCAGTAGATGTGCGCGTCGTCCTGCGTGAAGCCCCGGGCACGGGTCAGTCCGTGCACCACGCCCGACTTCTCGTACCGGTACACGGTCCCGAACTCGAACAGCCGCAAGGGAAGTTCACGGTACGAGCGCCCCCGCGCGTCGAAGATCAGGTTGTGCATCGGGCAGTTCATGGGCTTGAGGTAGTAGTCCGTGCCCTCGTCGAGCTGCATGGGCGGGTACATGCCGTCGGCGTACCAGTCCAGGTGGCCCGACTGCTCGAAGAGCTTCCCCTTGGTGGCGTGCGGGGTGTAGACGAACTCGTACCCCTCCTCCTCGTGCCGGCGGCGCGAGTAGTCCTCCATGACCCGGCGGATGATGCCGCCCTTGGGGTGGAAGACCGCGAGGCCCGAGCCGATCTGCTCCGGGATGGAGAACAGGTCCAGCTCGCTGCCGAGCTTCCTGTGGTCGCGCTTCTCCGCCTCGGCGAGGAACTCCAGGTGCGCCTTCAGCTCGTCCTTCGAAGGCCACGCGGTGCCGTAGATGCGCTGGAGCATGGGGTTCTTCTCGCTGCCGCGCCAGTAGGCGGCGGCGTTGCGCATCAGCTTGAAGGCCGGGATGTTGCGGGTGCTGGGAAGGTGCGGGCCCCGGCAGAGGTCCTTCCAGCACAGCTCGCCGGTCTTCGCGTCGAGGTTGTCGTAGATGGTCAGCTCGCCGCCGCCCACCTCCACGTCCGCGCCGTCGTCGCTGGACGCGGAGCCCTTGATGCCGATGAGCTCCAGCTTGTACGGCTCGTCGGCCAGCTCCTCCCGGGCGGCCTCGTCGCTGACCACCCGGCGGGAGAACTTCTGCCCCCGCTTCTGGATGACCTGCATCTGCTTCTCGATCGCCTTGAGGTCCTCCGGGGTGAAGGGCTTCTCGACGTCGAAGTCGTAGTAGAACCCGTCCTTGACCGGCGGGCCGATGCCCAGCTTGGCGTCCGGGAACAGCTCCTGCACGGCCTGTGCCATGACGTGCGCGGTGGAATGGCGGAGGATGTTCAGGCCGTCCTCGGAGGTGATCTCGACGGGCTCGACCTCCTCGCCGTCCTGAACCTCGTGGCTGAGGTCCTTCAGCTCGCCCGCGACCCGGGCGGCGACGATCGAGCGCTCACCGGCGAAGAGCTCGGCTGCCGTAGTGCCCGTCGTCACCACGCGCTCTTCCCGCTCGGAATCGCGTTGGATGAACACACGGACATCTGACACCGGTCTCTCCTGACTGAGGGGGTACGCGCCTGGAAGCGGCGCGCATCCCGAATCGTACCGAGCGACCGGCCCCGCACGCGAAACGGTTAAGGCCTCCCCCGGCACTCCCCCTCACTCCTCCCCGCTGCACGCCTCCTCGAAGAAGTCCAGGTTCTCGTGCAGCGCCTTCATCAGCCGGTCCCGTTCCGCTTCGTCGACCTGTACGGGCACCACCCCCCACGCCCCCGTCAGCCGCCGGAAGCCGCCCCTGCGCTCCAGCCGTCCCCCGACCCGGATCGGCAGGCCCACCAGATGGGCGTGGCCCGCGATCCGGTACGCCTCCTCTCCCAGCGTCATCCGTACGTACGGCACCTCCGCCCCCGTCAGGACCCGCAGCCGCACCGTTCCCCCGCCGCGCGGCGCCGACCTGCGCATCCGTACGACAGCGCCGGTGATCCGCACCGGCACCGCCGGCTCCTCCCGCAGGTACCTCTCCGCCGCCTCCCGCAGCGCGGGCAGGTCCCCGGGGGAGAACTCCACCGTCTCCGGCCGCACCGCGCACCCGGGCGGCGCGCCGGTCGACGGGGCCCAGTCGAGCGCGATCCGCGCCCCCTCGGTCCCCTGCACCAACGCCACCACCGCTGCGGCCAGTTCATGACTCACCCCGGCCTCGACCGCCGTGTCGAAGGCCTCCATGCCGCCCGTGGCCCGCCGGTAGTCGACGGCTTCCCGGGCCGCGTGCAGGGCATGGTGCAGCCGCACGACGGTGCTCCGCCCACCTGCCACCGGCACGAAAGCAGTCAGCCTGCGTCCACCGGCCCCGGTGCCCACGAGCACGCCGTCCAGCGCCGACCGGGCCTGCCGCCGGTGCCGTCCGCCGTAGTACCCGGCCCGTCCGCGCGCCGCGAGGGCCGCCGCGAGGAGCATCCGCCGGGCCGCCGACCGCAGCTGCTCCTCGGCGGGCCAGGCCGCCGCGCCCGTCACCGCTTCGGGCACGTCCCGCCACCACCGCACCTCGTCGCTCGGCACCGCGAGCTGGACCAGCACTTCGCGCGCCGACGGCGCCGGGCACCGTTCCAGCGCTCCCAGCGCCTCCCCCAGCAGGTCCTCGCTGTCGGGGAACGCCCGTGATTCCGGTACCAGGAGGCTGGTTCCGCCGCTCCCCGGCGGCGTCCACCGTGCGTACCGCCCGGCCGCACCCCCGCGCCGCCGCCACCCGTGCCTGGCGAGCAGCGCGCCCAGGACCGCCGGGTCCACCTGGTCCGTCTGGGGTCCCCCGCCGCCCCAGCTGCCCGGGATCTCGCTCGGGTGCTCCCGTCCGGACTCGTCGATGGGCCGGTACCGGTGCATCAGGGCCTCCCTCCCGCGCCGACGCGGGTCATGATCTCGCAGAGGGCTCGGTCGTCGAAGATCCGCGCGGTGGGTACCCGCACATTGGTCCGGTGCCTGCCGGTCACCGGGTGTCCGGCCAGGTTGAGCCAGTAGCAGCAGTGCCGCAGGCCGAGCCGGTCGTGGTCGGCGCGCAGCCAGTCGTCGCGGCTCCTGGGAACCAGCATGACCACCAGGATCTTGTGCACCGCCACGGGAGTGCGGGCCAGTTTCACCAGGTGGTCGTTGTCGAGGGTGAAGGAGAACGCGGAGCCCGGCGGGCGCGGGGCGACCTGGTAGGTGCACTTGAGCTGCACCTTGATCGTGATCTCGTCGTCGATGGTGTGCGCGGGGGAACCGTGGCTGACGTGCCAGTCGATGCCGTTGTCCGGGAAGGGCTGGGAGAGCGAGCAGCCGGCGGCTGCCGCGACGGCGTGGAGATAGCCCACCTGGAGTGTCTCCATGCAGGCGGTGGTGGCGAGTGCGCCCCGCAGCGGACGGTCCGGTGGATCGGGTGGGGAGGACCGTTGGGGCAGCAGCCCGCCCGGTTCGGGCTGGGCGAGCGCCATGGCTGACGTGTGCCTTCCGGGCTGTGCCGATCAGTTGCTCTGCGGCTGTGTCGGTCGGTTGCTGTGCGAAGTGCTCGACGGGCCGTCAACTTCCGCGGCTGTCCCTTGTGTTGTCTCCGTACGGCTTATGCCGTAAACGGCCCGGGTATCACCGCTTCGGGCAGAAAGCGCACCGGACGTTCCGTGAAGCACGCCATCTGCCGTTTCGAGCAAGAGGAGTGGGGACCTATGACGTGCTGGTACGAAGGACCGTTGGCGGCCTTCGACACGGAGACCACGGGCGTGGACGTGGAGGGCGACCGAATAGTGTCGGCGGCCCTCGTGGTGCAGGACGCGGCGGGAGGACGGTTCCGGGCCACCCGCTGGCTGGTCAACCCGGGCGTCCCGGTGCCGGCCGGGGCCACGGAGGTGCACGGCCTGACCGACGAGCACCTGCAGCGCTACGGGCGTTGGCCGGCACCGGTGATGGAGGAGGTCGCGCGGGCGCTCGCCGAGCAGTGCGCGGCGCACCGGCCGCTGGTCATCATGAACGCGCCGTTCGATCTGACCATGCTGGACCGGGAGTTGAGGCGGCACCGCGCCTCGTCGCTCTCCCGCTACCTGGAGGCCAGGCCGCTGCACGTCGTCGACCCGAGGGTGCTGGACAAACACCTGGACCGGTACCGCAAGGGCCGTCGCACCCTCACCGACCTGTGCGCGCACTACGGCGTGGAGCTGGACGGGGCGCACGACGCGGTGGCCGACGCGACGGCTTCGCTGCAGCTCGTACGGGCGGTGGGCAAGCGTTTCCCGGCCCGCCTGGCGCACCTGTCCCCCGCCGAACTGCACACGCTGCAAGCGGTGTGGCACGCGGCGCAGGCACGCGGTCTCCAGGCGTGGTTCGCCCGCAACGGCTCGGACGAGGCAGTCGATCCGGCCTGGCCGCTGCGCCCGGAGCTGCGGGCCCAGGCCGCCTGAGCACGGGCAGCACCGCCGCGCGTACCCGTGGCCGAGGTCCTCAGGAGGTCCTGGCCGCCCGTCGCACGACCACCAGGCCGGTCACCGCCGCCAGGGCTACGGCCCCGGTCAGCGCACTGAGCACGATCCGCAGGGCGCCGTCCCCCACCGACCCGAGTCCGAGGAGGACGTTGGCGGCCACGGCGACGGCCAGCAGCATCCACAGCATCGCTTTGACCATGGTGTCCATCGGGACGGTTCCCCTCGCTCGCGTCACGTACGGATTTCCGTACGCCGACCACGCTAAGGAGTTCCCGGGTCAGGGACGAGGGTCCCCGCCCCCGGACGAAGGTGGTGCCAGGTACACCCGACGGCACCGCCGTGCGCGCGATCCGGGCACGGAAAAGCCGGTCCGTCGGTGACGGACCGGCTTTTCCCGGGGTGGGCGATACTGGGTTCGAACCAGTGACCCCTTCGGTGTGAACGAAGTGCTCTCCCACTGAGCTAATCGCCCGGGAACGGGTTGAACCATACAGGGCTTTTCGCGTGTGGTTCAAACCCGCCGTGTCAGTCCGCGGGGCACGGGCCCGCGAGCGCGGCGGCCAGCCCGCGCCGGCCGGACCGCATCATCCACGCGTGGTTGGCGCGGAAGACCGGCCGTCCGGGGACCGCCAAGTACCGCAGCAGCGGCTTGCGCACGTCCACCACCTGCTCGTAGAACACCCGGGTGCCGGCCGTGCCGTGCGGCCGGACCGTCCAGCGCATCCAGCCGTCCAGGTCCCCGGTCATGCCGATCTCCAGGACTCCGGCGTCCGGGTCGCGCCGTCGCTCGCGCGCGTCGACCACCAGGTCGTACGGGAGGAAGGACCGGAAGCGCGCGGTTCCGCTCCGCCCGTCCTCGGCGGCCAGCTCGCGCACCTGTGGCCACCAGCGCGGATAGTCCTCGGCGCGTTCCAGGGCTGCGTAGACGACGGAGGGCGGGGCGGGCAGTTCCCAGATGCTGCGGAAGCGGTAGTGGCACCAGTCCATGAGCCAAGTCTGCCTGTACACGCCGGTACTCATCCCCACCCTGAGTACGGCTTTGAGTACGCACGCCCATCCCGGGCCGCGTCCCCCGCCCCCAGACTGCCTCTCATGAGCGACACTCCACCACTCGCCCCGGCCGAAGAGCTGGTCGTCATCGACGGCGAGCTGGCCCGACTCGACGCTCGCAGACACCAGTTGCTGCTCCGCCGCGCCTGGCTGCTGACCGTCCTGGGCCCGCGGGTCACCCCGCCGCACCCCTCGTGGCAACCGGCTGCGGTTCCTTCCGCCTCGTCCGCCCCCGGTGCGCAGAACGTGCTGTTGACCCTCGGCGGGATCCTGCTCGCGGTCGCGGCCCTGGCCTTCACGCTGGTCGGCTGGGGTCAGTTGGGCATCGCGGGCCGGGCCGCCGTCCTGGCCGTGGTGACGCTCGGCGCACTGGCGGCCCCCGCACTTCTGGTACGGCGCGGCCTGACCGCCACCGCCGAATCGGTGGGCGTGGTGGGCCTGATCCTGACCACCCTGGACGCCTATGCGCTGTACGAGGTCGCCTTCCCGGCGGTCGACGGCACGGCGTACACGGCGCTCGCCGCGGCCGTCCTCGCCCCGCTCTGGGCCGCGTACGGTCTCCTCCTGCCGCGCCTGCGCAGTCCGCTCCCGGCGGCTCTCCTCGCCGCCCAGCTTCCCCTCCCCCTCTGGGCCGCCACCCACTCCACGACCGAACTCCCGTTCCTCTGGGCCCTGCTGGCCACCGCCGCCCTGAACGCCGCCGTGGCCGTCCGGCTGCTGCGCCGCCCGGCCGCTGCCACCGGGTCCGCGTCCGGCGCCCGCCCCGCCGCCGCCTCCACGGACAGCACCTCCCCGGCGGGCACTTCCGCCTCAACCGGCCCCGCAGCCGACCCTGCCGTTCCCGCCAACGCGTCCACCGGTCCCGGGTCGCCCGCCGGCACGTCCGGTAGGTCCGGATCCAGCGCGCCGCTGACGCCCGGCGCCGCGCTCCCGGACGCCGGGCCGCACACACCCCGTGCCGCCGGGTCCGGCCACTCCCTCGCCCCCGTGGGCGCCCTCGCCGCGTTCTGCGCCTGGGCCACGGGCGGCCTCGCCCTCCTGGCAGGCCTCGCGTTCTCCGTGGCCTCGTCGACCACCGCCGAGGCCGTCCGGCCCTCCGGGATCCTCCTGGCGGGTGCCGCTCTCGCCCTGGCGGTCTCCCTGCGCCGCCCGCAGACCGCGACCGCCGTGGTGGCGGGACTGGCACTCGTCGCCGCGACGGCCGGAGCGGTACGCCCGGCGCTGCCCGTCGCGTGGGTGGTCCCCGCGTACCTGCTGTGCGCGCTGGCGGTGCTGGTGTCGGCGTCCGTACCCGGTCCGCGCCTTCCCCGTGCCGTCCGGCACGGCCTGCGCGGGGCGGCCGCGGCCGTCGGCGGCGGGGCGGTCCTGACGACGCTGCCCGCGCTGGCGCTGTCGGTGCTCGCGGGCCCGCTGTCCCGAGCCGTCGCTCCGTGGCACGGCCTGCCCGCGACGGTCCGCGAGACGGTCGGCAGCGGCTCGGACGTGCCCTGGCAGACGATGTCGACGGCTCCGTTGGTCCTGCTCACCGTCGCCTCGGTATTCGTCGCCGTTCACCGCAGGTCGCCGCACCCCGCCGCGGCCGCCGGTGCGGTCCTGACGGGCAGCGCCGCCCTCCTCCTGGTCCCGGCCGCCCTGAACCTCCCGTACGTCGCCGCACTGGCCCTCCACGTCGCCACGGCGACCGCCGCCCTGCTCCTGGCAGCCCGCGCCTTCCCGCCCACCCTCCCGGCTGCCTTCGCGTCCCCGGCCTCCCCGGCCGTCGCGTCGACGGCACCGGCGGGCTCGCCGTCCGCGCGCTCCCGCACCGCCGCGGCGCACTCCGCCCTCGCCGCCGGGCTGGTCGCCGCCGGCGCGGTGTCCTGCCTCGCGCTCGCTTCGCGGAGCTCCACGTTCGGGGTCCTCGGTGCGCTGCTGGCCGTCTTCGGCGTCCTCGGCGCGCGCGGCCCGGCTCCGGTCCTGCGGGTGGTGGGCGCGGTCGCCGCCGTCGGCTGTGCCACCGGTCTCGCCGGCGCGTCCGCCGCGGTCCTCGACGCGACGCCGCTGCAGGCCGCCGCGCTGGTCCTCACGGTTCCCGTCTCTGTCGCCCTGCTCGCGGCTCTCGTCCCGCGTCTCCCGGGTTCCACGGTTCTCCCCGCCGAGATCGCCGCCGCCGGGGCCGCGCTCCTCGCCGTCGGCCTCGTCGTGGGAGACCTCCCGGCACTGGCCACGGTCCTCGGTCTGTGCGCGGCGATCGTCGCCGGTACCGCCGCGCGCCCCGACCGCCGGCACGCGGGCTGGGCGGCCGCGGTGCTGTTCCTGCTGGCCGCCTGGGTGCGGCTGGCGGCCTGGCAGGTCGAGGAGCCCGAGGCCTACACGCTGCCCGTGACCGTCCTGGCGCTCGCCGCCGGTCACCTGCGCCGCCGCGGCGCACCCGGGACGTCGTCCTGGACGGCGTACGGCGCGGGGCTGGCCGTGACGCTGCTGCCGAGCCTGGTCGCCGTCTGGGCGGACCCGTACTGGCCGCGGCCGCTCCTGCTGGGCTGCGCGTCGCTCGTGGTGACGCTGCTGGGCGCCCGGTACCGGCTCGGCGCGCCGCTGCTGCTCGGCTCCGTGGTCCTGTCCCTGGTCGCGCTGCACGAGCTGGCCCCGTACGTCGTCCAGGTGGTGGGCGTGCTGCCGCGCTGGCTGCCCCCGGCGCTGGCCGGACTGTTCCTGCTCGCCGTCGGAGCGACGTACGAGCGGCGGCTGCATGAGGCCCGCAGGCTGCGGGAGCGGCTGACCCGCCTCGGGTGAGGGCGTCCGCCGCACCCCGCGGATCCCGGGGAACGACAGAGGCCCGAGAGACTGTCGCAGTCTCTCGGGCCTCTGATCCCGGGTGGGCGATACTGGGTTCGAACCAGTGACCCCTTCGGTGTGAACGAAGTGCTCTCCCACTGAGCTAATCGCCCGGGCACACGCAGAACATTACCGCATGTCAGCGCGTGCCCCCGACCACTTTTCCGGTCGCCGCGAGGTCATCGCCCGGCACTCACTCGGTGATCTTCCACGGCATCACGAGGCCGAACTTCCAGAGGTAGATCCCCAGCAGGACGGCGACGATCACGACCCCGACCGTGGTCAGGATGAGGTTCCGTCGGCGCACCTTGGGGTCGAGTGCCCGCTGCGCGGCCTCGGTGAGCTTGCGCTTCGTCCAGCGCAGCACCAGCTGCGCCCACACGAACTCGGTCGCCCAGATCGCCATGCCGCCGAAGATCACGACCCAGCCGGGCCCCGGCAGCGGCAGCATGATGATGCCCGTGATCACCACCGCGAGGCCGACGACGAAGACACCGACCTGCCAGCTGAGGTGGAGCGTTCTGCGTGCCTGGATGTACTGCGGCGCCCGCGATCCGAGCTCTCGCTCGTCGTCTGCGCCCCCCGTGGCGGGGTCGGCCGTCGTCGTGGCGACAACCTCGTCCCGTCCGTCACTCTCCGCGTTCATGGGCGCCAACTTACCCGAGCGCGGCCCTTCACCGGAATAGCCGCAAGGGTCAACCCCCGACTCGGCCGTACGAGCGACATCAAGAGACTCAAAACACTCATAAGGGTTTACAACGGCACTGTAGGTGGCATGTCGAATTCGCCGACGTGCGAATCCCCGAGCGCACACTGAGCGAAAGGCCCTGGCGCTTATGAACACCACGGTCAGCTGCGAGCTGCACCTGCGCCTCGTTGTGTCGAGCGAGTCATCACTGCCTGTACCCGCGGGCCTGCGGTACGACACGGCCGATCCCTATGCCGTGCATGCCACCTTCCACACCGGAGCCGAGGAAACGGTCGAGTGGGTCTTCGCCCGCGATCTCCTCGCCGAGGGCCTGCACCGGCCCACCGGAACCGGCGACGTCCGAGTCTGGCCGTCCCGGAGCCACGGTCAGGGCGTTGTCTGCATCGCCCTGAGCTCACCGGAGGGCGAGGCCCTGCTCGAAGCCCCGGCGCGGGCGCTTGAGTCGTTCCTGAAGAGGACGGATGCCGCAGTGCCACCCGGCACTGAACACCGGCACTTCGACCTCGACACGGAGCTCTCTCACATCCTGGCGGAGAACTGAGCCAGGTCGAGAGTCGTTCATCGCCGTCCGACTCGGGGCGACGGCGCGGGACGGACACCCCCATAGGGACAACTTCATAAGCCCGTCAACGGCGCCGTCGTCGCGGAAACCACCGCGGCGACGGCGCCGTTGCGCGTTCCGCGACCGGGCGCCCCGGCGCCCGGCGGACACGGTCCGAAGTCCCGTGACCACCAGGGGCTAGAGTCGGCCAGCAGCGCGGGCACCGGCCCGCAGCAGGCCAGGGAGCGAAAGCGTGCTGATCCCCCACGACACCCGGAAAGCCCTCGATGTCGTCGTCGATCTGGTGAACACGGCGCCGGAGAGCGAGCCCCACGACCGTCTCGCGGACGTCGAAGCGCTGAGCGCCTTCGCACGGATCCACGACGTGAGCGACGTGGGCACGCTCGGCGAGGCCGATCTGCGGGCCGTACGGGCCGTACGGGCGCGCTTCGCGGACGTGTTCGCGGCACCCGACGCCGAGGCCGCGGCCGAACTGATCAACCGGCTGGTGGCCGCCGCCGGAACCACGCCCCGCCTCACCAACCACGACGGCTTCGACTGGCACGTGCACTACTTCGCGCCCGGCGCCTCCATGGCGGAGCATCTGGCCGCGGACTGCGGGATGGCGCTGGCGTTCATCGTGACCTCGGGCGAGCAGGAGCGGCTGCGGCGCTGCGAGGCGCCGGACTGCCGGCACGCGTTCGTCGACCTGTCCCGGAACCGTTCGCGCCGTTACTGCGACAGCCGTACCTGCGGGAACCGGTTGCACGTGGCGGCGTACCGGGCCCGGCGCAAGGAAGCCTCGGGCTGAGCACCCGGCCGGGACCCGCCGGCCGTGACCACAGGGATCCGGCCCCTGTCGCCCCGGGCCGTGTCAGTCCAGGTACAGGTCATGGATCGCTCCCATCATGAGCAGCGTGCCGATCAGCCCGAGGAAGATCATCAGGGGCGGCTGGGAAAGCGCGAAGAGGCACCCGCGCGCTTCTTCGGCGGGGGCGGGCACCGGGACTTCGTCCGAGGAGGTCTGCAGCATCTCCGGCTGATGATGACGCAGTCCGGTGGTACGGAATGACCAACACGCCCACTGTCGGGCGTAGTTCGCCGAATTCCGTGCAAATGCACAATCGTTTGGCTGTCCGAGTCCCCAGGCTTTCGGGGTACGGACGGCGGAACGCGGCGCTCAGATGCCGTGCTTTTTCAGAATGGCCTCGATGTCGGAGAAGTCCTCGTCCGGCTGGGCCTTTTTCGGCTGTGCGGGAGCGGGGGCCGACGCCGCGGCGGGCTCCGCCGCGGTGCGTCCGCGCCCCAGCGAGGGTGCCGAGGCCCCCGGGGCGACCACCTCGCGCCGGGCGGCCTTCGCGGCCCTGCGTTCCTTGCGGGCGCCGCCGGTACGCCGTTCGACGGCCCGGGTCGTCACGAACAGCAGCCAGGCGAGGCCGAGCACGCCGAAGCCCGCCCAGACCATCGGCTTGAAGACGATGTCGGACAGCCAGCCCACCGCCCCGATCATCACCAGGCCGACCGGGATCAGCGAGTAGGCGGCCAGCCGCGTCGCGGTGAGGAAGCGCTTCCGGTACGCGGTGATGGCGGCGATGCCCAGGCCGGCCGCGGACACCGCGGAGCAGACGGTCTCTACCAGCAGCATCGGTCCTCCAGCGGTGGGAAGTGCGGTTCCCTCCCATCCTGCACCCCCCACCCCCGGCCCGGCCATCCCCGGCCCCCGTCTCAGGGAGAACTCCGGGGTCCGGCTCCTCCCCAGGTCCCGGTTGGGGCCGCGCGCCTACGACTGGGAGACTGGCCCCATGAGCAACCCCTCCCCCGTCTCCCCCGTCGTCCTGGACGTCTGGTGCGAGCTCCAGTGCCCCGACTGCCACACGGCCCTCACCGACCTCGCCGCACTGCGCGCCCGCTACGGCGACAGGCTGGACGTGCGACTGCGGCACTTCCCGCTGGAGAAGCACCGTCACGCCTACGACGCGGCGCAGGCCGCCGAGGAGGCGTTCCAGCAGGGCAACGGCTGGGCGTACGTGGAGGCCGTGCTCGGCCGTACCGCGGAACTGGGCGAGCGCGGACAGCCGCTGCTGCTGGACGTGGCGCGTGAACTGGGCCTGGACGTCGAGGAGTTCGACACCGCCCTGATCGACGGCCGGCACCTGCTGATCGTGGACGCCGACCAGGCGGAGGGCAGGGCGATCAAGGTGACGGGCACGCCGACGTACGAGATCGGCGGGCAGCTCCTCGACGGCAGCAAGGACCAGAGCGGCCTGCGGGCGCGCATCGAGGAGATCGCCGACCGCCTTCTCGCCGCACAGGGCTGAGGCACGGGAGCGCGCGCCGCTAGAGCAGCTGCTTGTAGCTGTTGAGGTGCGTGGTGCGGTAGCCCAGCGACTCGTACAGCCGCAGCGCCGGGGTGTTCCCGGTGAAGACGTGCAGGGCGATCCGGCTCTCGCCGGCCCGCAGGGCGACGCGTTCGGCGAACGTCATCAGCGCGCGCCCGTACCCCCTGCCGCGCTGTTCCTCGGCGACCTCGACGTCGTACACGAAGGCGACCGGCACGCCGGGTTCGACCTCGTGCCGGCCGACCCACAGAAAGCCGACCGGTGCGCCGTCGTGGACCAGGTGGTTGATCCAGGTGTGCGGGGTGGCGAGCCCCTCGGGCAGGAACGTGCGGTGGCTCGCCTCCGCCTTGGCCCGCGCCTGCTCGGGCGTCACGCCCTGGTCGATCCAGCTCTGTGCGTACGTCTCGGCGGAATGGCGTCGCCAGGCCTCGTACTCCCGCTGGGTCATCGGGCGGGCCGAGACGTGCGCGGGGAGGGCGGGCGGCTCCGTCGGCAGGTCCTTGGCCATGTTGCGGCTGCGTTCGACGTACCCGAGGGCGGTCACCATGCGCAGCGCGGGCCCGGCGTCCGCCGGCACGGAGACGGTGACATGGTCGCAGCCCCAGCCGCGCAGCACCTCCTCGGCGGCGAGGGCGGCGACCGTGCCGCGCCCCCGGCGGCGGTCCGCCTCATCGATCCGCAGCGAGCGGATCCGGCCCGCCCGGTTCCCGAAGTCGGACACGGTCTCGATCTCGGCGGTGCCGACGGGACGGCTGTTCACGCACACTTCGTACGTGCGCGAGCGCGCGCCGTCGGCGCTGGTCCGGAGCGGCGCGGTCGGCCGCAGAGTCGTTGTCATCAAGGGAGTTGTACCCGCCCCGGACCCTCCCGTCATCATGCGCGCGGGCCGCGACGGGTCCCGCGGGGCCGGTCCTAGGGGTCCAGGTCGTCCCCGGAGCGCTCGTCGAAGACGCGCATGGCCTTCGCCGTGACGGGCCCCGGCACGGCGGGCAGGTCGCACCCGTCCACCCGGTGGACCGCCTGCACGTCGCGCAGGGTGGAGGTCAGGAAGACCTCGTCGGCCCGCTCCAGCACGTCCAGTGGCAGCTCCCTCTCCCGGGCGCCGGTCCACTCGACGGTGAGCGCCCGGGTGATTCCGGCCAGGCAGCCGGAGGCGACGGGCGGGGTGAGGAGTTCTCCGTCGAGGACGACGAAGACGTTGGAGCCGGTGCCTTCGCAGAGCTGTCCCACCGTGTTTGCGAACAGGGCTTCGGTGGCGCCGTGTTCGCGTGCCCGGGCGAGCGCCACGACGTTCTCGGCGTACGAGGTGGTCTTCAGTCCGGTGAGCGCGCCGCGCTCGTTGCGCGTCCAGGGGACGGTGACGACGGCGGTGGAGTCGGGGCGGCGGGTGGTCTCGCCGAGGCCGACGATCAGGGTGGGGGCGGCGTCGCCGCGGTCCGAGCCGAGCGGAGAGACCCCACCGGTGTAGGTGATCCGCAGGCGGCCCAACGGCATCGGGTTGGCGTCGAGCACGGTGGCGCAGGCGTGGCGCACCTCGTCGAGGTCGGGCGCCGGGAGGCCGAGGCCGCGGGCCGAGGAGGTGAGCCGGTCGAGGTGGCGGGTGACGGCGAAGGCCCGTCCGTGCACGGCCTTCATCGTCTCGAAGACGCCGTCGCCCACGGTGATTCCGTGGTCGAGGACGGAGACCCGGGCCGCGTCGGCGTCGAGCAGTTCCCCGTTGACCCAGAGCTTCATGACACGGCCCTCTCTCTCACTGTCGCTTCGTAGGCGCCCGACGCTACCGCGAGCAGCCGGGACGCCTTCAGTTCGGTCTCCGCCCATTCCCGCTCGGGGTCGGAGCCCCAGGTGATGCCCGCTCCCGTGCCGAAGCGCAGGACGGGGCCGCCCGCCGCCGTGCGGTCGATCCAGAACGTGCGGATGCCGACGGCCAGCTCCCCCGTACCCCGGTCGGCGTCCACCCAGCCGATGCCTCCGCAGTACGGGCCGCGCGGGGAGGCCTCCAGCGCTTCGATGATCTTCAGTGCGCTCGGCTTCGGGGCGCCGGTGACGGAGCCGGGCGGGAAGGTCGCCGCGAGGAGGCCGGCCCAGCCGGCGCCGGGGGCCAGTTCGGCGCGCACGGTGGAAACGAGGTGGACCAGGCCGGGGTGCTGCTCGACGGCGCACAGCTCCGGGACGGTCACGGAGCCGGTGACGGCGACGCGGCCGAGGTCGTTGCGGACCAGGTCCACGATCATCACGTTCTCGGCGTGGTCCTTGTCGAGGAGGTCCTCGGCCGTCCTCCCGGTGCCCTTGATGGGCCCCGACTCGACGGTGCGTCCCGCGCGGCGCAGGTACAGCTCGGGGGAAGCGGTGGCTATCTCCACGCCGTGCGCGGGCAGCCGGATCGTTCCTGCGTACGGAGCGGGGTTGCCGCGGGCCAGGAGCGCGGTGAGGGCGTCGACGTCGGCGGCACGGTCCACGGGAGCGCTCAGCACGCGGCAGAGGTTGGCCTGGTAGACCTCGCCCCGCGCGATGTGCTCACGGATGCGGCGTACCCCTGCCGTGTACGCGGCGCGGTCCAGCGAGGACGTCCAGTCGCCGGCGGCGGGCCCCCGCCAGGCGCCGGGGACGGGGGCGGGCACCGGCTGCCTTCGGACGTCGCCGAAGCGTGCGCAGACGAGGCGGCCCTCGAAGTCGGCGGCGACGGCCCAGAAGCCGGCGGAGTCGAGGGCCGCGGGATCGCTGGTCACGTCGCGCAGATCGGAGGCGAGCAGGCCGCCGAAGCGGGCCAGGGAGGGGAGGTCGGACACACCGTCGAGTCTATGGCGGGGACAGCGCCGCCACCTGGGCACGCGTGGGCGCCGAGGACAGCGCAGCACGCTGCACAAACGCGTTTTTGTACTGGCCCAGGAATCCGCTAGAGTTCAACACGTCGCCGCGGCACGCAAGTGGAGCGGAACAGACAAGCGGACGTAGCTCAGCTGGTAGAGCACCACCTTGCCAAGGTGGATGTCGCGAGTTCGAATCTCGTCGTCCGCTCGATAGTGGGGGAATCTTCCCGGTACCCTTGCTGCACACTCCTGGTGGAGTGGCCGAGAGGCGAGGCAACGGCCTGCAAAGCCGTCTACACGGGTTCAAATCCCGTCTCCACCTCCAAGCGCGATTAGCTCAGCGGGAGAGCGCTTCCCTGACACGGAAGAGGTCACTGGTTCAATCCCAGTATCGCGCACGCAGAACAACTGAACAGATCCGGTCCGCATGGATCGACCCGCGCGATTAGCTCAGCGGGAGAGCGCTTCCCTGACACGGAAGAGGTCACTGGTTCAATCCCAGTATCGCGCACGCAGTAAGAGGCAAGATCCGGTTCGTATGGACCGTCCCGCGCGATTAGCTCAGCGGGAGAGCGCTTCCCTGACACGGAAGAGGTCACTGGTTCAATCCCAGTATCGCGCACCGCAGTTGAGCCCCCGGCCGTTCTCGGCCGGGGGCTTCGTCGTTCGTGCGCTCCGGTTCGTATGCGTGCCCCGGTCGTGTGCGCCTGCCTCGTGCGCGGGCCGCGGTCGTGCGCGGGCCTCCCTCGTGCGCGGACCGCAGTCGTGCGCGGGCTCGGACGCGGGTGGGCTTCGGACGCACGTTTGCCCGGACAGCTCCCCAGCTGTCCGGGCAAACTCAGCCGTCCGCCGCACCCCCGTCCCCACGGGGCTGAGGGGCCTGGTGCTGTTCCGGTCCGGACCGCTCTTCCGGGCCGGCGGCGCCGCTCAGCGCCCCAGCACCACGCCCACGGACGACGCTTGCGTGACCACCGCTTCCCATCCTCCGAAGAGGAAGAGGAGCAGGGCCGCCAGGGGGAGGACCATGGCCGTCGCCACCAGTGGGTGGCGCGGCCCGGAGTTGCGTCCGCCGAACACCGCGAGCGCACGGCGCCCGTGGATACGGATCGCGTGCGTGCGGATCATCGTCCTCGATGCCGTGTCCGCCATGGTCCCTCTCCTGTCGTCTGGTAAGCGGTGGGTGTCTGACCTCGGGGGACGAGTGCTGCACCCACCGCTTGATTTCAAGATTAGGGGCGGGTGCGCGCCCGGTCGTCATGCCCTCGTACCTATTGCCCGGCCTCCCCGAGGATGAGCCACCGGGTGACGGTGTACTCCCCTGGGTGGAGAGGCGGCTGGAGGGCTGGGGGACTTCCCGGAGGGGTCGCACGGCGGGTAGCCGGGGCGGGGTCCCGGGGGCCGCTCCCCGGCGGGGCGCCGTTCGAGGCCGTTCGGGTACGGGACAGGGTGACTTCACTCACTTCGGCCGCCGCTCTGCGCACCGCCGTCCAGGCCCTCCGGTCGGCCCTGTCGGCCACGCTTTCGTGCGTCCGGGTGGTGCCCCGGGCGTCCGCCTCTCTCCCGACCCGACGGCCCTGCGGTGATCCAAAGGCCCTGCTGCGTCGGCCCGTTGGGAATGAGCACGTGTCAGGGAGGCCGGAGCGTGCTGTCCCTGACCGTCCTTCACGTTTCCCGCCCGGCGCCGGCAACGCGTCGCTTCGAGCGGGTGTGGCCTATGAGCACACCGCGCCGCGGGTACGTAAGCTGGGCCACGTCGAACGGACCGGTCAGCAGTGGGGTGGGGGAGGCCCCACCGGAGGTAGGGGACGGACATGGCGATGATGCGGCTCCGGCGCGAGGACCCGCGTGTCGTCGGCTCGTTCAGGATTCACCGACGGCTGGGCGCGGGCGGCATGGGCGTCGTGTACCTGGGCTCCGACCGGCGGGGCCAGCGGGTCGCGCTCAAGGTGATCCGGCCGGACCTGGCGGAGGATCAGGAGTTCAGGTCACGCTTCGCGCGCGAGGTGTCGGCGGCACGGCGGATCAGGGGCGGTTGCACGGCCCGCCTGGTGGCCGCCGACCTGGACGCGGAGCGGCCGTGGTTCGCGACGCAGTACGTGCCCGGGCCCTCGCTCCACGACCGGGTGGCCGAGGAGGGTCCGCTGATCGCGGCGGAGGTCGCCTCGATCGGAGCCGCGCTCGCGGAGGGCCTGGTGGCGGTCCACGAGGCGGGCGTGGTGCACCGGGACCTCAAGCCGTCCAACATCCTCCTCTCCCCCAAGGGCCCGCGGATCATCGACTTCGGAATCGCGTGGGCGACCGGGGCGAGCACGCTGACCCACGTGGGCACGGCGGTCGGCTCCCCGGGGTTCCTGGCTCCCGAGCAGGTGCGGGGCGCAACCGTCACCCCGGCGACGGACGTGTTCGCGCTGGGGGCGACGCTGGCGTACGCGGCGACCGCCGACTCGCCGTTCGGGCAGGGCAGCTCCGAGGTCATGCTGTACCGGGTCGTGCACGAGGAGCCGCTGCTGGGCGGGGTGCCGGACGCGCTGGCCCCGCTGGTGCGGGCCTGCCTCGCCAAGGACCAGGAGGAACGTCCCAGCACGCTCCAGCTGTCGATGCGACTCAAGGAGATCGCGGCACGCGAGGCCCAGGGGGGCGGTTCCGACAAGCGTCCGCCCGCCCAGCGCGGCGCGGAGAACGACGGGTACGTCGACCAGCGGACCCAGCGCACCACCCAGCCCCGGCGCCCCGGTGAACCGCGGGCGGAGGGGCACGCGTCCTCGCACGAGGCGCGGGGATCCGCCCCGCAGGCGGCACGCGGCGGTCCCTCCCGTACCGGAGCGTCGTCCGCCCGCAGCGGAGCGCCTTCCGGGGCGCGCAACACCACCCGTTCGTCGGCTGCCCGCAAGGGCACCCGGCCGGGGGCGCGCCCGACCTCGGGGGGCAGGCTGCGACCGGCGAACCCCCGGCTGCTGCGGCAGAGGTTGGTGGTGTTCGTGGTGGTGACGCTGCTGGTCGCCCTGGGAATCGCCGCGGCACAGGGGTGTCAGGGGCCGTCCCGGGGGCTGGGGAACGGCACCTCGCCCGGCGTCTCGGCACCGGCGGTGGAGAAGATGCGGCAGCCGGGGATCTGAACGGGGCGCAACGTACGAGGGCGCGCGGGCACCTCACTCGCTCAGGTGCCCGCGCGCCCTCGTACGTGCGAACGGGGGGTGCGGGCGGGCGGGTCGGTCCTGGGTGTGCGGGCGTGCCCGTCGGGCAGGAGCGTGCGGGGCGGCATGGGGGCCGGTCCGAGGGACGCGGGCGGGCGTGGCGGCCGGTGAGCCCCCGGGTCAGACCCGGGGGCGGCCCGTGGTCACCGCGTAGAAGGAGACGGCGGCCGCCGCGCCCACGTTGAGCGAGTCGACGCCGTGGGCCATGGGGATGCGGACCCATTCGTCGGCGGCCCTGAGCGCCCGGGCGGACAGGCCGTCGCCCTCCGCGCCGAGCATCAGCGCCACCCGCTCCATCGCGTGCGGGGCCACCTCGTCGATGGAGCGGGCCCGGCCGGCCGGGGTGAGGGCGAGGACCTTGAACCCGGCTTCGCGAACCGTTGCGAGGTCCGTGGGCCAGGCGGCGAGGCGTGCGTACGGTACGGAGAAGACCGCGCCCATGGAGACCTTGACCGAGCGGCGGTACAGCGGGTCGGCGCAGTCCGGGGAGAGCAGGACGGCGTCCATGCCGAGGGCGGCCGCGCTGCGGAAGATCGCCCCGATGTTCGTGTGGTCGTTGACGGCTTCCATGACGACCACCCGGCGGGCGGTGGTGAGGAGTTCGGCCGCCTCCGGCAACGGCTTGCGCTGCATGGAGGCGAGGGCGCCGCGGTGCACGTGGTAGCCGGTGACCCGCTCGGCGAGGTCCGGGCTCACGGCGTACACCGGGGCCGGGACCTCGTCGATGACGTCACGCATGGCGTCCACCCACTTCGCGGAGAGCAGCATCGACCGCATGTCGTAGCCGGCCTGCCGGGCGCGCCGGATGACCTTCTCGCCCTCCGCGATGAACAGGCCCTCGGCGGGCTCGCGGCGGCGCCTGAGCTCGACGTCGGTCAGGCCCGTGTAGTCGCGCAGCCGCGGGTCGTCGGGGTCGTCGATCGTGATGAGTTCGGCCACAGGGTGATACTGCCTTGTCGTGGGTGCGGTGCCAACGGGAGTACGGGGGCGGGTTACCCCGGGTTACGCGGTGGGTTGCTCGGTGCTGGGGACGACCGGTCCGGCGTTCACGGCGACCACGTCGCCGATGACGATGACCGCGGGCGGTCGTACGTTCTCCGCCTTCGCCGTCGCGCCGACCGTGGCGAGGGTGGCGTCGACGCGGCGCTGGGTGGCCATCGTGCCCTCCTGGATGATGGCGACCGGGGTCTCGGGAGAGCGCCCGTGCGCGACGAGGGCCTCGGCGATCGGGGCTATCCGCTCGACGGCCATCAGCAGGACCAGCGTGCCGCGGAGCCTGGCAAGGGCTTCCCAGTCGACGAGGGAACGCGGGTCGTCGGGCGCGACGTGGCCGCTCACCACCGTGAACTCGTGGGCCACGCCGCGGTGCGTGACCGGGATACCGGCCGCGCCGGGGACGCTGATGGTGCTGGAGATGCCGGGCACGATCGTGCAGGGGATTCCCTCGGCGGCCAGCGCCTGGGCCTCCTCCATGCCGCGGCCGAAGACGAACGGGTCGCCGCCCTTGAGGCGGACGACGGCCTTGCCCTGCTTGGCGTGGTCGATCAGGGCCTGGTTGATGGCCTCCTGGGCCATGAAGCGGCCGTACGGGATCTTCGCGGCGTCGATCACCTCGACGTGCGGCGGGAGTTCGTCCAGGAGGTCGCGCGGGCCGAGGCGGTCGGCGATGACGACGTCGGCCTCGGCGAGGAGACGGCGGCCGCGGACGGTGATCAGGTCGGGATCGCCGGGCCCTCCGCCGACGAGCGAGACCCGGGGGGTGCCGTCGCCTGCCGCACGGTGGCGCGGGGCGGCGAGGCTGCCGTCGCGCAGACCCTCGACGACGGCGTCACGGACGGCGGCGCTGCGACGGGGGTCGTGGCCGGTCAGAATCGCGACGGTGACGCCGTCGGAGCGGCCGGTGGCGGGGGTCCACGCGGTGGCGGCCTCGGCGTCGTCGGAGCGGACGCACCAGGTGCGGGTGCGTTCGGCCTCGGCGGAGGCGGCCTCGTTGGCGGCGAGGTCGCTGGAGGCGATCAGGGCGTACCAGGTGTCGGCGAGGTCGCCGTCCTGGTAGCGGCGCCGGTGCCAGGTGATCTCGCCCGCTTCGGCCATGGCCTCCACGGAGGGCGTCGCGGAGGGCGAGATCAGGGTGACGCGCGCGCCGGCCGCGACGAGGGCGGGGAGGCGGCGCTGGGCGACCTGGCCGCCGCCGACGACCACGGTGCGGCGGCCGGAGAGGCGGAGCCCGACGGGGTAGGCGGGGGTGTCCGGGCCGCCGGTGGCGGGGGCGGCGGGTGCGGGGGCCCCGGTGGCGGGAGGGGGGGTCCCGGTGGCTTGCGGGTCGCCTGCGGCGTGCGCGGTCATGGGGTGCGGCTCCTCGGGAGGGGCGAGCTGGGTCGTCTGTCCGGGGGTGGCCCTGGGTCCGCCTCGGTTACGGGATGTACGTACCGGGGCGGGCGGGACCTGGCCCGGTTTTCGGGACCGAGGGTCTCGAACCGGGCGGGCCGGGTGCCGGGGCCGGCCGCTTCGGCGGTGGAGCGGCGCTGGTGGGGCGGTGTTTCAGCCCTGGGGGCTACCTTACGGGGCGTGGCAAGGGGGGCGCTCGGGGTCCCCGGCTCGGGGGCGCCGGGAGGGAGCGGGGCGGGGTGCGGGGGGCTGGGCTTCGTTCGGCGGGGGCGCGGAGGCGGGACGCGGCAGGGGCGTGCGGCGGGGGACGGGAGCGGGACCGGGGCGGGGCGTACGGCCGGAGGACAAGGACGCTCCGCGTGGGGGCCGCCCCCTTGCCCGCCCCTCCCCCGAGCACTCGGCTTCGCTCGTGCAGGGGAACCCCGCGCTCGCCCCCCGGGGGGCCGGTCCGCCGCCCAAGGGTGCTGACGCCGGGGGGCGAGAAGGCTACGGGCAGGGTGGCCGCGGGGAGGTTCCGCTTTCTCCCTCGCGGGCCGCTCCGCCTTACTTCTCGGTGACGCCTGCCGAGTCGAACGTCGCCACCTCGTGCATCGCCCGTGCCGCGCTCTGCACCACCGGCAGGGCGAGCAGTGCGCCCGTGCCCTCGCCGAGGCGGAGGTCCAGGTCGACCAGCGGACGCAGGCCCAGCTTGTTGAGGGCGGCCACGTGGCCCGGTTCCGCGCTGCGGTGGCCCGCGATGCAGGCCGCGAGGGATTCCGGGGCGACCGCACGGGCGACCAGCGCGGCGGCACCGGCGCTGACCCCGTCCAGAATCACCGGCGTACGCAGGGACGCCCCGCCGAGCAGGAAGCCGACCAGCGCCGCGTGCTCCAGGCCGCCGACCGCGGAGAGCACCCCGATGGGGTCGGCCGGGTCCGGCTTGTGGAGGTCCAGGGCGCGGCGGACCACGTCGACCTTGCGGGCGTGCATCTCGTCGTTGATGCCGGTGCCGCGGCCGGTGACCTCGGCCGGGTCCTGGCCGGTGTACACGCAGATCAGAGCGGCCGACACGGTGGTGTTGGCGATACCCATCTCGCCCGTGAGAAGAGCCTTGTTGCCGGCGGCGACGAGATCGCGGGCGGTCTCGATGCCCACCTCGATCGCGGCCAGGACCTCTTCCCGGGAGAGCGCGGGGCCGGTCGTGAAGTCGGCCGTGCCCGGCCGCACCTTGCGGGGCAACAGGCCCGGGGTGGCCGGGAGTTCGCCCGCGACGCCGACGTCGATCACGCAGACCTCGGCGCCCACCTGGTTGGCGAACGCGTTGCAGACCGCTCCCCCGCCGAGGAAGTTGGCGACCATCTGAGAGGTCACTTCCTGCGGCCAGGCGGTGACCCCCTGGGCGTGGACGCCGTGGTCGCCCGCGAAGATCGCGACGGCCGCGGGCTCCGGGATCGGCGGCGGACAGGCCCGCGAGAGCCCGCTGAGCTGCGCGGAGATGATCTCCAGCATGCCGAGGGCGCCGGCCGGCTTGGTCATCCGCTTCTGGCGCTCCCACGCCTCGCCGAGCGCCTTGGCGTCCAGCGGACGGATGTTCCGGACCGTCTCCTGGAGGAGGTCGTGCGGCTCCTCGCCGGGCAGGGCGCGTCGGCCGTACGTCTCCTCGTGGACGACCCAGGACAGCGGGCGGCGCTTGGACCAGCCCGCCTGGAGGAGTTCGGGCTCCTCGGGGAACTCGTCGACGTATCCCACGCACAGGTACGCGACGACTTCGAGGTGCTCGGGAAGACCGAGGGCCCGTACCATCTCGCGCTCGTCGAAGAAGCTGACCCAGCCGACGCCCAGGCCCTCGGCGCGGGCGGCGAGCCACAGGTTCTCGACGGCGAGCGCCGAGGAGTACGGCGCCATCTGCGGCTGGGTGTGGCGGCCGAGGGTGTGACGGCCGCCGCGCGTCGGGTCGGCGGTGACGACGATGTTGACGGGGGTGTCGAGGATGGCCTCGATCTTCAGTTCCTTGAACTGCTTCGCGCGGGCCTTGGGCAGCGACTTGGCGTATGCCTCGCGCTGGCGGACGGCGAGTTCGTGCATCGCGCGACGGGTCTCGGCCGAGCGGATGACGACGAAGTCCCACGGCTGGGAGTGGCCGACGCTCGGGGCGTGGTGGGCGGCCTCCAGGACGCGGAGCAGGACCTCGTGCGGGATGGGGTCGCTGCGGAAGCCGTTGCGGATGTCGCGGCGTTCACGCATGACGCGGAGGACCGCTTCGCGCTCGGCGTCGTCGTAGCCGGGGGCCGCGGGGCCTGTGTGCTGCGCCCTCCCGGCTGCCGCGGGGGTCGCCGGCCCGTCGGCCGCCGTCGGGGCGGACTCCTCGGGCGCGGGGGCGTCCGAGGCGGCTTCCGGCTCCGCGGGCGTCTCGATGACCTCGGCGGTCTCGGACTCCGGGTGGGACGGCGCCTGCTGTGCGGCCGGGCCCCCGTCGCGCGGTGCGGGCACCGGCACGGACTGCTCCAGGGGTACGCCGCCGGACTGCCCGGCGTGGGCTCCCTCGGCCTCCGCGGGGGTGGCCACGGGTTCGGCCGGAGCGGCTGCCGGCTCGGCCGGGGCAGCCGCGGCCGCGACAGCAGCGGGCTGCGCCGCCTCCTGCCGTACGTCGGCGGGCTCGATCGTCCCGGTGGCGGGAGCAACGGCGGGAAGGGGGGTGGGCTGCACGTTCTGTACCGGTTCCGGCTGTTCGACAGTGACGAGGGGCTGCGAGGCGGGCACGGCGGCCGTAGGAGCGTCGTCCACCGGCACCTCACCGGCGGCACTGGCCGACACGGCGGCCTGCTCGGGAACCGCCTGCTGTACGGGTACGGCCTCGGCCGGGGCGGCCGCCGACTCGACCGCGGGTGCGGCGGCCGTCGGCGCCGGTACCGGACCGTCCGGAACCGTCCTCTCCACCATGACGGACTGCCCCTGGAGCGGCGCCGCCGCCGGGTCCGGTACCGGCACGGGCGGGGTGACGTGCGCGGGACCGGGCTGAGTGGCGGGCTGAGTGGCGGGAGCACCCGCCCAGGGGGCGGCGCTCGGGGCCGCGCTCCCCGGAGCGGACTCGGGAGAGCTTTCGGGAACGGGAGCGGTCGCGGCAGCGCCTCCCGGGGCGTGATGCCCGGGAGAGGCGATGCCGGGCGCGCCACCCGCCGGAACAGTCGCCTGCGGGACGCCGCCCGCGGGCGTGACGCCCTGCGGAGCGATGTCCGCCGGAACAGCGGCGTCCGCGACAGGCTCTGCCGGGACTGCCGCCTCTGCGCCGGCCTCTGCCGGGACTGCCGCCTCCGCGCCGGCCTCTGCCGGGACTGCGGCCTCCGGCGCGGCGTGTGCCGCCACCTCGCCCTGCTCGGTGACTCCTCCCGAGGCGACAACCGGACCCTCGGACTCCGGAGCCACGGTCACGGGGGCCCCGGCTTCCGAACGTCCGGCACCGGGAGTCTCCGCTTCGGCAGTCACGTCGCCAGGGGCCTGGGCGTGCGGCGTCTCGGCTTCCGTCGCTGCGGCCTCCGGCCCCGCAGAGTCCGTCACCACGGCCTCCGCAACCACGGCCTCCGTCACCACGGCCTCCGGGGCCGCGTCCTGCTGAGCAGCGCCCTCGGTGGCGACAGCCTCCGTGTCCGCACCGGCCGGGACCACCGTTGGCGCAGCAGCCCCTGCCAGCGGGGATTCCACTGCCGGGGCTGCCGACGCGGGCGCTCCTGCTGCGACGGCTTCCGGAATCTCGGCTACCGGAGCGTGAGCGTCCGAAGCGGCCTCCTCCGAGCTGTGAGCCTTCGGAGCCGTGCCCACCGGGGCCGTCGGCGCCTGGTGGGCAACCGCGTGGTGAGCAACCGCCTGGTGGGCAGCTTCCGGCACCTCGGCCGTTCCCGTATCCGGCACGGCCTCAGCCGGGAGCGCTGCCGACGCGCCCGCATCCGGAGCGGCGTATTCCGGCGCAACCTGCCCCGGAACACCCTGATCCGGAATGCCTACCTCCGGAACGACCGTTTCTGCTGCGGCACCCTGAGGGCTCTGCGCGTCCTGTGGGGCCGGGGAGCCCTGCGAGTTCTGAGGCGGCTGGGCCTGCGGCGGCACGGCACCGGGCTGCATCCCGTTCTGCAGGTGCGTCTCCGCCTGCGCGGGGGCGGCCTGGTCGGAGGTCGCCTGCGCGACCGCGCCCTCCGCGCCGCCCTGCGACCGGTCCTGCGGCTGGGCCTGCGCCGGAACCGGCGCTACCTGCATCTGCTGGACGCCCGCGGCGGTCTGGACACCGGTCTGCGGGGCGGTCGGCTGCGGCTCGTGCACCTGCCCGGACCCGGTCGGCTCTACGGGCGGAGCCGCCGGCGCCGCCGGTTGCACCGGGGCGGTCCGGGGGTGGTGCGCCCAGGGCGAAGGGCCCTGCGACGGGATTTCGCCCAGCTGCGGTCCGGGCAGCAGCGCGGCCTCTTCGGCCGGGATGTCGAGGTATTCGAGGCCCACCGTCGGCGGCCCCGCATGACGCGTCGGCGTCGGGTACGGACCGGGGACGGCAGCGGGCGCGGGAGGAGGCGTCTGCGTCGTGCTCTGGCTTCCCGCCGGGCGGCCCTGCGCCGCCGGACCGCGGTCCGCCAGCGACCGTACGACTCCGCCCGAGGCGTCCGGGACGGGCGGGCCCATGTGCAGCGGCCTACGGGACGGCGGCGGCGTCGGGGCTCCGGAGGGCGCGAGGGGCTGCGCGGACGGCGCGGGCATGCGTACGCCCGACAGGTCGACGGAACCGGAGTCCCTGCCACCGGCCTCGTGCGCACCGGTCTCCGCGGGGCGGACCGCCTCGGCGACGTACGGCGCGGGGGCGGGGACGACCTGGGGGTCGCTCCACGCGCCCTGCGAGGCGGGCATGAGGAGGAGGTCGTCGTCCTCCATGGAGGGGTCGGTGCTGTGCCCCGAAGGGTCGGAGGGGTCGAGGAAGGTGTAGGTGCCTGGGGCGGGGACGCCCGGCTGCTCCACCATGCCTGCGTTCTCCGGCAGTCCCTCGCCCGGGACCTGGCCGGTGTCAGTCATGCGTACCCCTCGCCCATCTGTAGCGCCAGCGCTTCTTCGGCCCCGCCGCCTCTCGCCGGCAGGACCCCGTCGCCCGGGACGACCGCTCGACACGCCCGCGCCCGTCAGTGGTTGAACGAGCGGGGGTGTCGCGCGGCACGAAAGGTTCCGCGGACATCAAGCATTGTCGCGGCCCTCGGGGGCCGGGGCAGGAAGAACAGCCACGACCCTCTGTGGGCTGCGCCACGTCGCGCACGTCCCGGGTCCGCCGCACCGCCCACGACCCCGAAGAAGGCCACTTTCCGGGACATCGGCGACCGTTTTGCCGAGCGTCCGTCTGCGGTACAACGATCGGTCAGCCTACCTCGCGCCGCCGACAGCGTTCGCCCTGGGGAGCGACCGATGGAACATCCGCGCGAAGAAGGGGACATGGTCCCGCCGGATCGAGTACGAGGGTCCCGAAGCGCCGCGCGGGCGGCGCAGATGCGGTAGAGGGAGCCCGTTGGGGACCGCGCGGCTCAGTGGCGGGCGTCCCGGGTCGCCCGCTCGCGCCGACGGCCCGTCACCAGGAAGACCACCGAACGGGTCCGCTCCGCCCAGTCCCCCGCCGTGTCCAGGTCGACGGTCTGGAAGAGCGCGCACTCGACGTCGTAGTCGCCCTCGGCGAGGGTACGGACCATCTCCTCGGCGTCGTCGCGGTTCTGGGCGTGCGTGACGATCCGCTCGGGCCGCCGGTCCACGCACGCCTGGACGACGGGCGCTCCGCCGCCCCCGATGCGTACGACGTCCGGCTCGGGCAGGTCCTCCAGGACGTGCGGTGCACGGCCGTGCACCACTTGGAGCTGCACGCCGAACCTGCGCGCGGCGGCGGCGTTCCGTACGCACGCGTCCGCGCTCGCGTCGACGGCGATGACCGCCGCCCCGAACCGGGCCGCCTCCACAGCGAGCGCACCGCTGCCCGCACCGATGTCCCACACGAGGTCGCCGGTACGGGGGCCCAGGCGGGCGAGCTGTGCGGCGCGCAGGCCCGGCGCCTCGCCCTCCGCCAGGTCCTCCCCGTACTCCCCCGGCGTCAGCGCCCACCCGCGCGGGTCGTGGGGGTGGCCTGATTCGCGCCCGGCCAGCCAGCCGCCGCCCTGGGCGGGGGGCTGGGTGCCCCCGACGGCGATGACGACGTTGGGGTCGCGCCAGGCGTGGTCGGCGGCCTTGTCGGAGGTGAGGACGGTGATGCGTTCGCGGTCGGTGCCGAGTTCCTCGCAGATGACGAAGGTGCGGTGCACTCCGTCCAGGAGCAGGGCGAGTTCGGCGGGGCCCGCACCCGGGGAGGTGAGGACGGCGACCTTGGTGTGGGCGCGGACGACGTTGACGGCGCGGCGCAGGGTGCGGCGGTGGGCGACGACCACCTGGGCGTCGTCCCACGGCATGCCGGCGCGGGCGAAGGCGGTGGCGACGGCCGACACGGCGGGCACGACCTCCACTTCGAGCCCGTGGTCCGGGGCGCGCAGGGCCCGTACGACGCCGAAGAAGCCGGGGTCGCCGTCGGCCAGCACGACGGCCGTGCCGCGGTGGGCCGCGATCCGGCGGGCGGCCAGGTCGACGCTGCCGAGCCGGATGCGTTCGGCCCGGGGCGGCACCTCGGGGAGCGCGAGGTGGTGTGCGGCTCCCGCGACGAGGGTCGCGGCCCGGAGGGCGGACCTGCCGGCCGCCGTGAGGGGGGAGCCGTCCCAGCCGATCACCGTGACGCGGTCGGCCATCGTGGTCTGTCTCCTGAGGCAGTCGAGGTCGAGCGGAAGGTGTCACTGGTGGGCGTGCGGGGAGCCGCAGCTGTTCCCGGTGCGGTGATCACCGCGGTCGAGTCCCGGTGAGGTGATCACCGCGGTCGAGGCAGGCTGAGCGTACCTGCTGCGGACTGCCCCCGCCCCGGGCGTGGCGGCTCAGTTCCAGTCGTTGTACGCGGAGGCGTAGCCGCCCGCGTCGGCCATCTCGTCGCCGGCGCCTTCGAGGTCCTCGGGGAGCAGGCTCCACACGAGGAGATCGGTGCGGATGTTCGTCCAGCCGTCGGGACTGCCGTTCTCCGTGCGGGTACGCGCTATCCAGGCGTTGCGCAGCACGCCCTCGCTGATGCAGCCGATCTTCTGGGCGACCTGCTGGGCGGCGGTGTTGTCGGCCGGGGTGCGCAGTTCGATCCGCTCGAAGCGCTGGTCGCGGAAGAGCCACTGGGCGACCGCGAGCACGGCCTCGGTGGCGTATCCCTCGCCGCGGGCCCAGGGGGCGGTGATGTACGAGACCTCAGCGGCCCGGATGTGCCAGTCGGTGCGGGAGAGATGGACGAGGCCGACGAGGCGCTGGGTGAGGAACTCGGTGACGGCGAGGACGATGCCACGGCCCTGGGTGCGCTCGGTGGGCGCGATGCGGCGCACCCAGCGTTCGGCGTCACGCTCGGTATAGGGGTGCGGGGCGTTGGTCCAGGCCGTGACGGCCTCGTCGTTCATCATCTCGATGTGCGCGGGCACGTCCGCCTCCTCGTACGGGCGAAGCACCAGCCGGTCCGTGCTGATCGAGACGTCCGGGAAGGTGGTAGTCATGCGCTGCTCCATACCGAAGGGGCGTGAACGCACAGCATGCAGCATGCGGCGAGCGGTGCGCATGACCGGGTCCGCGGTGCGGGTGACGGGTGCGGAGGGGCCGAAGCCCCGTACTCCGCACGGGAGTACGGGGCCGTCGGTAGGTGCCGCACGCCGGCTGTCGTACGGAATCGTCCGCCCGAGGGGCGCGCTCGGACTACTCGACCGGGCCGAAGGCCGGGACAACGGCGCCGGCGTACTGCTTCTCGATGAAGGTCTTGACCTCGTCGGAGTTGAGCAGCCCGGCGAGCTTCTCCACGCGGGGGTCCTTCTCGCTGCCCCTCTTGACGGCGAGGAAGTTGGCGTACGGGTTGCCGTCGGCCTTCTCGATGGCCAGGGAGTCCTCAACGGGCTTGAGGTCGGCCTCGATGGCGTAGTTGCCGTTGATGACGGCGGCGTCCACGTCGTTCAGGGCGCGGGGCAGGGTGGCCGCCTCCAGCTCCTTGAACTCCAGGCCCTTGGTGTCCTTGATGTCGGAGAGCTTGGCGTCGGTGCCGACGCCGTCCTTGAGGACGATCACGCCGTTGTCGGCGAGCAGGTGGAGCGCGCGGCCCTCGTTGGTGGTGTCGTTGGGCACGGCGACCGTCTGGCCGGCCTTCAGGTCCTTGAGGTCCTTGACCTTCTTGGAGTAGAGGGCCAGCGGTTCCAGCTCGACGTTGACGACCGGCACGATGTCCGTCTTCTGCTTCTTGTTGAAGTCGTCGAGGTAGGGCTTGTGCTGGAAGAAGTTGGCGTCGACCTCGCCGGACTGGGTGGCGGTGTTCGGCAGGACGTAGTCCGTGAACTCCTTCACCTCCAGCTTGAGGCCGGCCTTCTCCGCAAGGTTCTTCTTGACGTAGTCGAGGATGTCGGCGTGCGGCGTCGGGGACGCGGCGACGACGAGCGCCCTGGACTCGTCAGCCTTTCCGCCCTCGGACTTCTTGGCCGGGTCGGACGCGGTGCCGCAGGCGGTGGCGCCCAGGGCGAGCGCGGTGACGGCGGCGGCTGCGGCGGAGATCTTGATGTTCTTGCGCACGAAAAGTGCCTCTTTCTTGATCTTGCGGGTGGTACGCCCGGACAAGGAGTGCGGGCTCGGGGGAGAAAGTTCTAGGAGGTGCGTCCGCGACGGGCGAGGAGGCGTACGGCGGCGTCGCCGAGCAGCTGGACGACCGTGACCAGCAGCACCAGGATCACGACGGTCGCGAGCATGAACTGCGTCTCGAAGCGCTGGTAGCCGTAGCTGATGGCAACGCTGCCGAGACCGCCGCCGCCGACGGCTCCGGCCATCGCCGAGTAGCCGATCAGCACGATGAACGTGGTGGTGACGGACGAGATCAGCGAGGGCAGCGCCTGCGGCAGCAGCACCTTGAAGACCACGGTGGGCACTCCGCCCCCCATCGCCTGCGCGGCCTCGACGAGCCCGTGGTCGACCTCGCGCACGGCGGTCTCGACCAAGCGCGCGAAGAAGGGGATGGCGCCGATGGCGAGCGGAACGATCATCGCGCTGGGCCCGATGAAGGTGCCGACCACAAGCGTCGTGAAGGGGATCAGGGCGATCAGCAGCACGATGAACGGCAGCGACCGGCCGATGTTCACGACAACGCCGACGACCTTGTTGACGGCGACGTTCCGGAGGAGTCCGCCCTTGTCGGTGAGGACGAGCAGCACGCCGAGCGGCAGGCCGACGGCCACCGAGACGAGGGTCGACCACAGCACCATGTAAAGCGTGTCGATGATGCCCTGCGACAGCAGTGGCTGCATCTCTGACCAGGTCACTTGGCAGTCTCCTTGACCAGGGCGGGCGTCGGGTCCTGGGTGTCGAGCGGAGCGTCCTCGTCGTCGACGACGTCGACCTGCAGGCCCTGCTCGCGCAGGAATCCGACGGGGACGACGTTCTCCTCGTACTGGCCGGGCAGCTCGATGCGCATCCGGCCGATCTGCTTGCCGCCGACGGTGTCCATGGCGGCACCCAGGATCGATATGTCGATGTTGTACGTGCGGGAGAGCTGGGAGATGACCGGCCGGGTCGCCGCCTCGCCGTGGAAGGTGACGTCGACGACCGTGCGGCGGGGGCCGGTCGCCTGGCCGGTCACCGGGAACAGCTCGGCCGCGAGCTCGGAGCCGGGAGTGGCGAGCAGTTCGCCGACGGTTCCGGTCTCCACGACCCGGCCGCGCCTCATCAGGGCGGCCGAGTCGCAGACCGTCTTGACGACGTCCATCTCGTGCGTGATGAGCAGGACGGTCAGGCCGAGCTGCCGGTTGAGGTCGCGCAGGAGCTGGAGGATGGAGCGGGTGGTCTCCGGGTCGAGGGCGCTGGTGGCCTCGTCGGAGAGCAGCACCTTGGGGTCGCCGGCGAGGGCGCGGGCGATGCCGACGCGCTGCTTCTGCCCGCCGGAGAGCTGGCCGGGGTACGACTTCGCCTTGTCGGCGAGACCCACCAGGTCGAGCAGCTCCAGCGCCTTGCGGCTGCGCTCCCTGCCGGAGACGCCGAGGATCTCCAGCGGCAGTTCGATGTTGCCCTGCACGGTGCGCGAGGAGAGCAGGTTGAAATGCTGGAAGACCATGCCGATGCGGGAGCGGGCCTCGCGCAGCTCCCGGCCGGCCCGGTTGCCACGGCCGGCGAGAGCGGTGAGGTCCACGCCGTCGACGGTCACGGTGCCGGTGGTGGGGCGCTCCAGGAGGTTGACGCAGCGGATGAGCGAGGACTTGCCGGCGCCGCTCTGACCGATGACGCCGAACACCTCGCCCTCGCGGACATGCAGGTCGACGCCGTCGAGGGCGGTGACCTCACGGCCGCGCGACTGGTAGACCTTGGTCAGGCCAGTAGTGGTGATCACAGGGGTTTCCATCACTGTTGTCGAGTGCGCGGCGGCTCTTGCGCCGGGCGCACGGGGCAGGTGTCCGGGGCGCGGCACGGCTCGGCTCGGGGTGCTGCGGGAAGCCGGGTGCACGCGGGGTGGGCGGCGCGTCGCGTACGGGCAGGGATTGCGGTACGCACGCGGCCGGACCGGGGCTCGCTTCGGGGCGCGAGCTCAGACGGGGGCCCTCAGAAGTCGCACATTCGACACATACAACGAGCACCGGGCGTCATCATCGCCTCGGTCGCAAGGGTGCGGCTGCTCGTCGTGGTCATGGGAACGAGTAAACCAGACGGGCGTACGGGGCGACCTCGCGCGTCCGAATAGCGGACACGAAACGTCCACGGACGGATATGGAAACCCGCAGGACAGCCGCTCCGGTACGGCTTCCCCGCCACCATTCCCGCGGGCGGTGTGGTGGACGCCACGCGACGCCGTCCGCCCGGGGGCCGTCGGACGGCGTCCGGAAGCGCCCAGTACGCTCCCTTCCATGCTTGACGCCCTGACGGTCGCGGTCTCCGTGGCCGCGCTCGCCCTCGCCGCGTGGTGCGGCTATGCCGCCTTCCGCGATCAGCCCACCAAGGACTGGCACTTCATCGGCATGGCCGTGGTGACGGTCCTCGCACTCGCCCAGCTGGTGATCGGCATCGTGCAGCTGGCACGCGGCGAGCAGCCCGCCGAAGGCAACGTGATCTTCGTGTCGTACCTGGTCGGGGCCGTCGCGGCGGTCCCGACCGCGGGATTCATGTCGCTGGCCGAGCGGACCAAGTGGGGTTCGATCACCGTGGCGGCGGGGGCGGTCGTCCTGGCCGTGCTGGAAGTCCGGCTGAACGACATCTGGGGTGGCTGACGTGGTTTCCGGTACCGGCACGGGCGAGCGCAAGCGGCTCGTCAAGGGTCCTGGGCTGCTGCTGGTGTGGCTGTACGGAGTGATGTCCGTCGGCGCGGTGTCGCGCTCGGCGTACCAGATCGCGACGGAGTTCGGCCGGGCGCCGCTGGCGTACACGCTGTCGGCGGTCGCGGCGGTGGTCTACGCGTTCATCACGTACACGCTGGTGCGGGGCGGGGAGACGGCCCGGCGGGTGGCACTGGGGTGCTGCGCGGTGGAGCTGGTGGGGGTGCTGGTGGTCGGAACGTGGACGCTCGTGTCGCCGGGGTCGTTCCCCGACGCGACGGTGTGGTCGAAGTTCGGAGCCGGATACCTGCTGATCCCGGTCGTCCTGCCCCTCACCGGCCTCCTCTGGCTGCGCCACCGCCGCTAGCCACCCCGGGCGCCCCCCTTGGACGACGGAGCCGCCCCCCGGTGAGCCGTCCTGGGTGGCGGGGCCGCACCCGGGGGCGGAACGGGCGGGCAAGGGGGCGGCCCTCCGTCGGAGGTGCACCCCCGCCCGTACACCCCGCCACCCCCGCTCACCCAACCACCCCCACCCCCACACCTACGCGCTCGCGGCGAACTCCCCCGCCCCCGCGGCCTTCTCCAGCGTGATCACCGTCAGCTTCGGGTTCGGCCCCGACGGTTCGCGGGAGACGGTTTCGTAGCCCCTGCTGCGGTACAGCCGCAGGTTCGTCTCGCTGCGGTGACCGGTGAAGAGCCGGAAGCGCCTGGCGGAGTGTTCCGCCGTCAACTGGGCCTCGATGGCGGCCAGCAGCCGCCCGCCCAGCCCGTGCCGCCGCATCCTCGGATGCACGATGAGCTTCGCGATCCGCGCGGTGCCGGCTTCGTCGACCGTCGCCCGTACGGACCCGACCACCTCGTCGCCCAGGCGGGCCACCAGGGCGCGGCCCCGGCCGAGTTCGGCGGTCAGTTCCGCGAGGGTCTGGGTGAGCGGCTCCATGCCGTAGTCGTCGTAGAGCGCCGCCTCGCTCTGGTAGCAGAGGTACTGGAGTTTGAGGATCTGCTCGGCGTCCCGTTCGTCCGCCACCGCAGAGATGATCACGCTCGTGCCCATGTGCTGCCTCCTGCTCGCCCGCTCCACCGGCCGGTCTACGGCTCCATTCCCCTGCGTTCGGGGGGCGCAACCTCCGCCGCCAGCATTCTGCGCAGGCATCCCAGGCATCGGGAACGCATGGGCCCCAAACTCCCTTGTGACATTCCCAACTTCCCTGCGATTTCCCGGTAGGTGGGGTCGGAGGGCGAGAGGAGGAGGGCGAGCAGGGGACGGCAGCGTGCGGGCAGGCGGCGGACGGCGGCCCGCAGTACGCGGCGTCGTTCGGCGGCCAGGACGGCCGGTTCGGGGCCCGCGTCGTACGCGGCCGGCGGCTCGACGGTGTACGGCTGCTCGTGCAGCGCCCGGCGTCTGGCGAGCCGCGCTTCGGCCCGTACGGCCGTGCGCAGCCACCCGGCGGGTTCCTCGGGCACGCCGTCCGGGTGTTCCAACAGCCTGACCCAGACGGCCTGTTCGAGGTCGGCAGCCTCGACCCCCGCCCCCGGCGCCTCCGCGGCGGCCTCGGCGGCCAGCAGCGGGGTGAGGGCCTGCACCTCTTGCAGCAGTAGATCCATGCCGGGCGGGACGCGGCCGGGGGCGGCTGTGGTTGCCGTCGCGGCCGCGTCTCACCCGTACGGGCGCGTGGGCGGGCTACGAGGTGAAGTCGGCCGCCGCCAGCAGCGCGGTGTCGGGGTGGTCGGAGAAGATGCCGTCGATGCCGGTCGCGAAGTACGCCTTCAGGGCGCCGAAGGCGTCGCCGTGGGCGGCCGGGTCGGTGCCGCGGCGGAAGTCGGCCGGCAGGAAGTTGTTCTCGTTGCGCATCGTGTACGGGTGCAGGACCAGACCCTTGGCGTGTGCGTCCCGGACGAGGGTGGTGGGCCTGCCGAGCTTGCCGGCGGCGTCCCTGGGGATGATCTCGTTGAGGGACGGGCCGATGCCCTGGGCGAATCCGGCGATCCACTTCAGGCCCTCGGGCTTGATCAGGTCGGCGACGGTGCGCGGGTCGCCCGTCTGCACGAAGTCCCAGGGGCGGGTCTTCGGGCCGTCCAGCAGAACCACGCGCGGCGCCTCCACGAGCCGGGCGAGCCGCTGCATGCTGCTGGGCTCGAAGGACTGGAGGAACGTCGGGGAGTTCCGCTTGTGACGGCCGTACTTGCGCAGGAGCTCGGCCAGTGGCTCCTCCGTTCCCAGACCGAGGCCGCGGAAGTAGGTGGGGTGCTTGGTCTCGATGTGCAGCCAGACCGGACGGCCGCGCCTGCGGCCCTCCTTGTCCGCCCAGCGGAGCACCTCGTCGAGGGTGGGTATCGGCCAGCGGCCGTCGTAGACGGTGTTGTGCTGGCGAAGTGCGGGTATGCGCTCCTTGGTGCGCAGCGTCCTCAGCTCGGCGAGGGTGAAGTCCTCGGTGAACCAGCCGGTGAGTTCGACGCCGTCGATCTTCTTGGTGGTCTTGCGGGAGGCGAACTCGGGGTGCGCCGCCACGTCCGTGGTGCCGGTGATGTCGTTCTCGTGGCGGCAGACCAGGTGGCCGTCCTTGGTCGGGACGACGTCCTGCTCGATGACGTGCGCACCCATGTCGAGGGCGAGCTGGTAGGCGCCGAGGGTGTGCTCGGGGCGGTATCCGCTGGCGCCCCGGTGGGCGACCACGGTCGGCACGGGCAGGCGCTTGTACGAGGTCGCGCCCCTGCCGCGCTCGGCCGCGGACGCCGTACCGGACAGCCCCAGGGCGGTACCGCCCGCACCGAGGACCGCTGCTGCCAGCAACGACCTGCGACCGGGACCGAATTGCGCACCGTGCGTCATGAAGTACTCCTTGAGGTGGGGAGAAGGCCCGCGGAGGGCTACGACGTAAAGAGTGGAGCCTCTGGACGGTACGCACCGGAAACACACGTCAACACTGCGTATCCAATCGGTGAACCCGATGTGCGATCAGCGGCGACCCGCGAGTATCGTCCTCACCTGCACCGACCCTCGTAAACCTCGAATGGCCATCAGAAGAAACACGACTTCGGAGGAACCGTTGTCCCGTCTCGCGCTCATCAAGGCAGTGCTCGGACCGATCCTGCGCCTGATGTTCCGCCCACAGGTGGAGGGCGCCGAGAACATCCCGGGAACGGGGCCCGTCATTCTCGCCGGCAACCATCTCACCTTCATCGACTCCATGATCATGCCGATCTGCCTGGACCGGCCGGTGCACTACATCGGCAAGGACGAGTACGTCACGGGCAAGGGCCTCAAGGGCCGTCTGATGGCCTGGTTCTTCACCAGCTGCGGCATGATCCCGGTCGACCGGGACGGCGGGCGCGGCGGCGTCGCGGCCCTGATGACGGGACGCCGGGTGCTGGAGGAGGGGAAGATGTTCTCCATCTACCCCGAGGGCACCCGCTCCCCCGACGGTCGGCTGTACCGGGGCCGTACCGGTATCGCGCGGCTGACGCTGATGACGGGCGCACCCGTGGTCCCGTTCGCGATGATCGGCACCGACAAGATCCAGCCGGGCGGCGCGGGCCTGCCGCGTCCCGGCAAGGTGACGGTGCGCTTCGGCGAGCCGATGGAGTTCTCCCGGTACGAGGGCATGGACCGCGACCGCTACGTGCTGCGGGCGGTGACGGACTCGGTGATGTCCGAGGTCATGCAGTTGTCGGGGCAGGAGTACGTGGACATGTACGCGACCAAGGCGAAGGCCGCCTGAGTTCTTCCTGCGGGTACGGGTGGGGCCCGCCGGAAAGATCCGGCGGGCCCCACCCGTACCCGCGCCCCTCAGTGTTCGATGCCCTCTTCGAGCTTCTGGCCCTTGAGCATGAACCAGGCCGCGACCGCCGTCGCGAACAGCACCAGTGCGCCGACCAGGGCGGCCGTCTGGAAGCCGTCGGTGAAGGAGTCGCGGGCGGAGGCGAGCAGGGCGGCCGCCTGTTCCTGCGGGAGTTCGGTCGCCGACTCGACGGCTCCGCCGAGTGAGTCGTGCGCGGCGGCGGACACATCGGCGGGTACCCCGGCCGGGACCGGGAAGCCCCGGTAGATGCCGGTGACGATGGAGCCGAGCAGGGCGATGCCGAGGGCCGCGCCGAGTTCGTAGGCGGTCTCGGAGACGGCGGAGGCGGCGCCGGCCTGTTCTTTGGGGACGCTGGAGAGGATGACGTCGGCGGTGACCGTGAAGGCGAGTCCCGCGCCGAGTCCGCCGAGGAAGAGCGCGAGCCCGAGCGCCACCTCACCGGTGTCGGCGGTCATCAGCGTGCAGGCGGCCAGGGCGAGGCCGACGGCGAGGAGGCCGACGGAGACCGCGCTCCGTACGGACACCTTCCGGGCGAGGTAGCCGGCGGACAGCCCGGCCCCGACCGCGCCCACCGCCGCCGGCAGTTCGATGAGTCCGGCGTTCAGCGGCGTGCGGCCCTGCACCAGCTGGAGGAACTGGGAGAGGAAGAAGACCAGCCCGGCGAGGCCGAGGATGGTCAGCAGGTCGGCGAGCACCGCCCCCGAGAAGCCACGGTGCTGGAAGAGCCGCATGTCCAGCAGCGGCGAGGGCAGCGTGCGCTGGCGTCGTACGAACCAGTACAGCGCGGCCACACCGACGACGGCCGCGGCGGCGATGTCCCAGCGGAAGCCGTGCACCGCCGCTTCCTTGACGGCGTACACGACGGCGACCATGCCGACGAGCGAGAGCGCCACGCTGAGCAGGTCCCACGGGCCGGGGCGGGGGTTCTTCGACTCCGGCAGCAGCTTGATGCCGACGACGACCAGAACCGCCATCACGGGCAGGTTGATGAGGAAGACCGAACCCCACCAGAAGTTCTCCAGGAGGAACCCGCCGACGACGGGTCCGACCGCCGCGCCGGCCGAGGCGGCGGCGCCCCAGATGCCGACCGCGAGGCTGCGTTCCTTGGCGTCGTGGAAGATGTTGCGGATCAGGGCGAGCGTGGACGGCATCAGGGTCGCGCCGGCGACGCCCAGCAGGGCGCGGGCGACGATCATCATCTCGGGGCTGGTGGCGTACGCGTTCAGCACGGACACGGCGCCGAACGCGACCGCGCCGGTGAGCAGCAGCTTCTTGCGTCCGATGCGGTCCCCGAGGCTGCCCATGGAGACGAGCAGACCGGCGATGACGAACGAGTAGACGTCACCGATCCACAGGAGCTGCGTTCCGGACGGCTTGAGGTCCTCGCTCAGGAACGGGGTCGCGAGACCGAGCACGGTGGCGTCGACCGCCACCAGGAGCACCGCGAGGACGAGTACGGCGAGCGCGAGCCAGCGGCCGGGGCGGGAGGTCGCTCCCGGGGGATCCGGCTGATCCGCGGACAGGCGCCGCTCTGTGCTTGTCATTTCTCCACGCTCCGCCGTGCACCGCCGAGCAGCAACTCGACGATCATGTGCTGGAAGTCCTTGGCAGCGGTCCGCCCGTCATGGACCGACCAGGCAGCGGAGCTGACGAGCCCGTACAGGGCGTCCGTCAGCCAGGCGGGGCTGAGGTCGATGCGGAACTCGCCGCTTTCCTGACCGCGCCGGAAGAGGGCGGCCAGACGGGCGTCCACCCGGTCCCAGCCGGGGTTCTGGCCCGCTTCGAAGAGCTGATTCTCCGTGATGAGGAACGCGAAGAGTCCCGCGACCGGCTCGACCTCGCGGACCAGGCGGCGCAGGGCGTCGGCGGCGCGGCCCTCGTCCAGGGCGGCGGCGTCGAGGGCGGCGTCCAGTTCACGGAGGCCGAACTCCTCCAGGGCCTTGATGAGCGCGTCACGGCCGGCGAAGTGGCGGTGCAGGGTGGCGCGCCCGATCCCCGCGGCTCTGGCGACCTCGTCCATGGTGGAGGTGGCCTTGCGGGTGAGGAGGGCGGCGGCGGAGCGCAGGACGCGCTCGCGGTCGACTGTCATGAGACGAGGATAGCCCGAGTGAGACGAAGACGTCTCACGGACGAAGGCGTGTGGCCCGAGGGAGGCGAGGGCGGGCGCACACCCCGGGGGCGGGGGCGGGCGTACGGCCGGTGAGACGGGGGCCCGGCACGCCCCTCACCCCCGCGCCCGGGTGCCTCCTACGCCTTCTTCGCCTCCGCCCACGCCCACTGTTCCGCCAGGTCCGCCTTCAGTTCGGCCAGCTGGACGGCCACCGCCGACGGCGCCGTGCCGCCACGGCCGTCGCGGGAGGCCAGCGCGCCGGCGACGTTGAGGACGGTCCGCACCTCCGGCGTCAGGTGCGCCGAGATGGCGGCGAACTGATCGTCCGTCAGCTCGTCCAGTTCGATCCCCTCGCGCTCGCACACCTTCACGCACTCGCCCGCCACCTCGTGGGCCACCCGGAACGGCACGCCCTGCTTGACCAGCCACTCCGCGATGTCGGTGGCGAGCGAGAAGCCCGCCGGGGCCAGCTCCTCCATCCGCTCGCGGTTGACGGTGAGCGTCGCCATCATGCCGGTGAAGGCGGGCAGCAGGACTTCGAGCGTGTCGCAGGAGTCGAAGACCGGCTCCTTGTCCTCCTGGAGGTCCCGGTTGTAGGCGAGCGGCAGGGCCTTCAGAGTCGCCATCAGCCCGGTCAGGTTGCCGATGAGCCGCCCCGACTTGCCGCGCGCAAGTTCCGCGATGTCCGGGTTCTTCTTCTGCGGCATGATCGAGGAGCCGGTCGAGAAGGCGTCGTGGAGGGTGACGAAGGAGAACTCCTTCGTGTTCCAGATGATGATCTCCTCGGCGATCCGGGAGAGGTTCACGCCGATCATCGCGGTGATGAACGCGAACTCCGCGACGAAGTCGCGGGAGGCCGTGCCGTCGATGGAGTTGCCGACGGACCCGTTCTCGAAGCCGAGGTCGGCGGCGACCGCCTCCGGGTCGAGGCCGAGCGAGGAGCCCGCCAGGGCGCCCGAGCCGTAGGGGGACACGGCCGTACGGGCGTCCCACTGGCGCAGCCGCTCCGCGTCCCGGGACAAGGACTGCACGTGGGCCAGGACGTGATGGGCGAAGAGGACGGGCTGGGCGTGCTGGAGATGGGTGCGGCCGGGCATCGCCACGTCCGGGTGGGCCTCGGCGAGACCGATCAGCGCGTCCTGGAGTCCGGCGATCAGGCCGCCGATGATCCGGGCGTGGTCCCGGAGGTACATCCGGAAGAGGGTGGCGACCTGGTCGTTGCGGGACCGCCCGGCGCGCAGCTTGCCGCCGAGGTCGCCGCCGAGGCGTTCCAGCAGACCCCGCTCCAGGGCGGTGTGCACGTCCTCGTCGGCGACCGTGCCGACGAACTCGCCGGACGCGACATCGGCTTCGAGCCGGTCGAGCCCCGCGAGCATCCGGGTCAGCTCGTCGGCGGTGAGGAGGTTCGCCCCGTGCAGGACGCGGGCATGGGCGCGGGACCCGGCGATGTCGTACGGGGCGAGGCGCCAGTCGAAGTGGACGGACGCGGACAGCTTGGCCAGGGCCTCGGCCGGGCCGTCTGCGAAACGGCCGCCCCAGAGCCGTACATCACCGGTATTGCTGCTCACAGCGGGAACTCCTCAGAGCCTCGGGGGTGGTAGGTGCGCCGCCGCCTCCTCGCACGGAGGGCCGGGGAGGCGGCGGGCCTTACGGGTAACGAACGACGATCGAGCCAGGTCGCGCCCGAGCTGCGATAGGCATAACTATGCAGAGCTCCGTATGTTTTGTCAAAGTGCTTTCCCGACTCCCCCGGATGCCCGGTGAATCGTCCGCCAACGAGCGGGCAGCCGAGGGAGAGCTGAAGCTGGAGTCGATTTCTGAGATTGCCGTCTGAGTTTTCCCGCCGGACCGAAGGAGCAGTGGACACGATGACGCGACCGAGGATTGTGGTGGTCGGCGCAGGCTTCGTCGGGATCGAGTGCCTGCACCGGCTGGAGCGCAAGCTCTCCGCGCGCGATGCCGAACTGATCCTGGTGTCCCCGCAGGACTACCAGCTCTACCTGCCCCTCCTCCCCCACGTGGCGGCGGGCGTCCTCACCCCGCAGTCGGTCGCCGTCTCGCTCCGCCGCCGCCTGCGCCGTACGAAGATCGTGCCCGGGGTGGCGATCGGCATCGACGCGGCCGCCAAGGTCTGCATCGTGCGCCGGACGACGGGCGAGGTGACGGTGAAGCCGTACGACCATCTGGTCATCGCCGCCGGTTCCACCACCCGCACCTTCGACATCCCGGGCCTCACGGATCACGCGCTCGGCGTGAAGACGCTCGCCCAGGCCGCGTACATCCGCGACCACGTGATCGCCCAGCTCGACCTCGCGGCGGCCGCCACCGACGAGGAGGAGCGCCGGGCGCGGCTTCAGTTCGTGGTCGTGGGGGGCGGCTACGCGGGCGTGGAGACGGCGGCCTGCCTGCAGCGCCTCACCACCAACGCTCTCAAGCGCTACCCCCGCCTGGACCCCGCGCTACTCCGCTGGCACCTGGTCGACGTCGCTCCCCGGCTCCTCCCCGAACTCGGCGACCGCCTCGGCGTCAAAGCCATGGCGATGCTCCGCGAGCGCGGCATCGAGTTCTCCCTCGGCACCTCCGTCGCCTCCGTCGACGAGAGCACCGTCAAGCTGACCGACGGGCGCACCCTCCCCTCCCGCACCCTCATCTGGACCGCGGGCGTCGCCGCGTCGCCGCTGGTCACCACGCTCGGGGCGGAGACGGTACGCGGTCGCATCATCACCTCGAACCAGCTGACCGTCCCCGGCTGCGCCGGCCTGTACGCGGCGGGCGACGTGGCGGCGGTCCCGGACGTCGCCAAGGGCGGCGATGCGATCTGCCCGCCGACCGCCCAGCACGCGCAGCGCCAGGGCAAGGTCCTCGCGGACAACATCGTGGCGAGCATGTCCGCCACCCCGCTGAAGCCGTACATCCACAAGGACCTCGGCCTGGTCGTCGACCTCGGTGGCGCGGACGCCGTCTCCAAGCCCCTCGGTGTCGAACTCCACGGCCTGCCCGCCCAGGTCGTGGCCCGCGGCTACCACGTCATGGCCCTGCCGACCTTCACGGCCCGCACCCGGGTACTCGTCAACTGGGGCCTCAACGCGGTGGCCGGCGACGACTTCGTCCGCACGGACTTCCAGGACAACCGGCCCAAAACCCTCCAGGACTTCGAGCGGACGAAGGCGTACCTGTCGCCCGACGAGGTGAAGAAGCACAGCGAGACGCTCAACGTACGGGCCTGATCGGCTTTCGGCGGCCGGGGCGGCGACCGTAGGCTCCGCCGGGTGAACCTCAAGAGGCGCCTGGCCCGGCTCCTGCACGGAGCTCCGGCGCGCCTGTCCGCGGGCGCGGCCGGCGGGTCCGTGCCGATCGCGCGGCAGGGCGCGTCGCCGCTGGGCGCCGCGCCTGCGGCGAAGCACCGCAGAGCGCCGCGCCCGAGGAAGAGGCACCGCAGGGACAGAACGCCGCGCCCGAGGAGAAAGCCCCGGACCGCCCTCGCGCGGCCACCCGGGCGCTGAGGCACTGAGGCACTGAGGCAGGCGAAAACCCCTGCCTGTAGATCGTCGCGGGCGGATAATCCTGCCCATGGGAAAAACTCACGCACGCATAGAGGGCCGGCTGCGCAGCTTCATCGAGGCGCAGCCGGTCTTCTTCACGGCCACCGCGCCGCTCGCCGGTGACGGGACCATCAACCTCTCACCCAAGGGCCTCAAGGGCTCCTGGGCGGTGCTCGACGAACTCACGGTCGCGTACCTGGACTTCGCGGGCTCCAACGCCGAAACGGTTGCGCACCTGCGGGAGAACGGGCGGATCACCCTCATGTGGTGCGCCTTCGAGGGGCCGCCGAACATCGTGCGGGTGCACGGGAAGGGGGAGGCTGTCTTCCGGGACGACCCGCGCTTCACGGAGCTGCTGGCTCGGTTCGACGGGTTCGATGTCTCGCAGAACGGACTGCGGGCGATCGTCGTGGTCACGGCGGAGCTGGTCCGGGACACGTGCGGGTACGCCGTGCCGTTCATGACGTACGACGAGGACCGGACGCTGCACGGCTCCCGGTTCGCACGTGAGGACGACGAGTCGCTGTCCGCGTACTTCGAGAAGAAGGAGGACATCGCGACGAGCATCGACGGCCTGCCCGGCTTGCCGTTGCCGCTTCCGCCGTTGCGGGCGTGAGAGTGCTTAACGTCGGGGGGTGACCCTTCTGCGCACCGCCGCCGCTTCCGTTCTGCTGGCCGTTGTCGCTCTCGCCGGAGGCGGTACGGGCACCGATCCGCTGCCCTCGCGGATGACGGACACCGGCGGCGGGCGCCAGCTGATCACCGCCGTCGCCGCCGACCTCCGCGCGACCACGGGCACGGTGACCTGGTGGGACCGGCGGCGCGGGCACTGGGTCGAGGCGGGGCGCGCGCCGGCGCGGTTCGGCGCGAAGGGGCTGGTGGAGGGCGCCCGGCGGGTGCAGGGCACGGACACGACGCCGACCGGGCTGTACGACCTGCCGTACGGATTCGGCACGCAGGCGGCTCCGGAGGGGACGCGGATCGGCTACCGGCGGGTCGGGCCGCAGTCCTGGTGGTGCCAGGACAACGGTTCCCTCTCGTACAACCGGTGGGTGGAGGGGCTGCCGGAGGACTGCCGTCCGGGCGATGCCGAGAAACTGGACTCCTACGGGACGCAGTACGCCTACGCGCTGGTCGTCGGCTTCAACTACGCGCAGCCGGTACGGGGCCGGGGTGCGGGCATCTTCCTGCATGTGAACGGACGCGGGGCGACGGCCGGTTGCGTGTCCGTGCCGAGGGAGGCCATGCGGCGGATCCTGGCCTGGGCCGATCCGGCCCGTCGGCCGCACCTCGCGATCGGGACCGAGGGCGGGACGACCGCGCTCGCCCGACCCTGACCCGGTCGCCGGCGGCTGGCCTGCGACGGTCCTGCCGCCGCCCCGTGCTGCGAGCCTCCCCCGCCGCACCGCTCGCCCGCCCCTCCGGGTGCTCAGCGCTCCTTCTGCGCCAGCCTCAGCAGGTGGTCGGCCAGGGCCTGGCCGCCCGCCGGGTCGCGGCTGATCAGCATCAGCGTGTCGTCGCCCGCGATGGTGCCGAGGATGGCGCGCAGTTCCGCCTGGTCGATGGCGGAGGCCAGGAACTGGGCGGCGCCCGGCGGGGTGCGCAGGACGACGAGGTTGGCCGAGGCCTCCGCCGAGATCAGGAGTTCGGCGGCGAGGCGGCTCATCCGCTCCTCCTTGGCGGACTCGCCGAGGGGGGCCTGCGGGGTGCGGAAGCCGCCCTCGCTGGGAACCGCGTAGATCAGTTCGCCGCCGGTGTTGCGGATCTTCACCGCACCGAGCTCGTCGAGGTCGCGGCTGAGCGTCGCCTGGGTGACGCTCAGCCCGTCGTCGCTGAGGAGCTTGGCGAGCTGGCTCTGCGAGCGCACCGGCTGCCGGTTGAGGATGTCCACGATCCGGCGGTGGCGTGCGGTCCGGGTCTGCGGTACCGCGGGGCCGCCGTTGCCGCCGTGTTCGTTGTCCCGCGCCTGGGCCTCGGTCATCTGCGTCATTCTCCGGATCGTTGGTCCCCGTGTGCTGCGGCGTACGCCTCGTCGAGGATGCCGGGGAGGGTCGTCAGGAAGGTGTCCAGCACGCCGTCCTCGATGGTCAGAGCGGGCATCAGCCGTACGACATCGGGGGCGGGCGCGTTCACCAGGAAACCGGCGTCCTGAGCCGCCTGCTGCACTTGGGGAGCGAGGGGCTCGGTCAAGACGATACCCAGGAGCAGCCCCGCCCCCCTGACGTGGGAGACCAACGGGTGTCCGAGTGACTGGATTCCGTCGCGGAGTTTCTCGCCCTTGCGCTTGGTCCCGTCGAGGAGCCCGTCGGCGGCCAGGGTGTCGAGGACGGCGATTCCGGCGGCGCAGGCGACGGGGTTGCCGCCGAAGGTGGAGCCGTGGTGGCCCGGCTTGAGGAGGTCGGCGGCCTCGCCGTACGCGATCGTCGCGCCGAGCGGGAGACCGCCGCCGAGGCCCTTGGCGAGGGTGACGACGTCCGGGTCGATGCCGTCCTCTGCCTGGTGGGCGAGGAAGTGGCCGGTGCGGCCGATGCCGGTCTGGACCTCGTCGAGGACCAGGAGGGTGCCGGTGGCGCGGGTGATCTCGCGGGCGGCCAACAGGTAGCCGGGGGGCGGGACGACGACACCGAGCTCTCCCTGGATGGGCTCGACGATCAGCAGCGCCGTGTCCTCGGTGACCGCCGCGCGGAGCGCGTCGACGTCTCCGTACGGTACGTGGGTGACGTCGCCGGGAAGCGGGAGGAAGGGTTCCCGCTTGCCCTGCTGTCCGGTGAGGGCGAGGGCGCCCATCGTCCGGCCGTGGAAGCCGCCGGTGGTGGCGACCATGTGGCCGCGGCCGGTGAGCCTGCCGATCTTGAAGGCGGCTTCGTTGGCTTCGGCGCCGGAGTTGCAGAAGTAGACGCGGCCGGGGCGTCCGGAGCCCTGGACGAGCTTCTCGGCGAGCTCCACGGGCGGCTCGGCGACGTAGAGGTTGGAGACGTGTCCGAGGGAGGCGATCTGGCGGGAGACCGCTTCGACGATCGCGGGGTGCGCGTGGCCGAGGGCGTTGACCGCGATGCCGCCGACGAAATCGACGTATTGCCTACCGTCGGCGTCCCGGACCCGGGAGCCCTCGCCGTGGACGAGGGCGAGCTGCGGAGTGCCGTAGTTGTCGGTCAGTGCGTTCTGCCACCGCCCGGTGAGGTCGGCGTTGCTCATGATTCCCCCTGTGCGTGCTGCGCGTCCGGCACGACCATCGTGCCGATGCCCTCGTCCGTGAAGATCTCCAGCAGGATGGAGTGCGGGACCCGTCCGTCGATGACGCGGGCGGTGGTGACTCCGTTGCGTACCGCGTGCAGGCAGCCCTGCATCTTGGGCACCATGCCGCTGGCCAGCTCGGGCAGGAGTTTCTCCAGCTCGGTGGCGGTGAGGCGGCTGATGACGTCGTCGCTGTTCGGCCAGTCCTCGTAGAGGCCCTCGACGTCGGTGAGGACCATCAGCGTTTCGGCGTCCAGCGCCGCAGCGAGTGCCGCAGCCGCCGTATCAGCATTGACGTTGTAGACATGTCCGTCGTCCTGGGAGCGGGCGATCGAGGAGACGACCGGGATGCGGCCGTCGGCCAGGAGCGCCTCGATGGCGCCCGTGTCGATCGCGGTGATTTCGCCGACCCGGCCGATGTCCACGGCCGTGCCGTCGATCTGCGGGAAGTGCTGGGTGGCGGTGATGGTGTGGGCGTCCTCGCCGGTGAGGCCGACGGCGAGCGGGCCGTGCTGGTTGAGCAGCCCGACCAGTTCGCGCTGCACCTGGCCCGCGAGGACCATCCGTACGACGTCCATGGCCTCCGGCGTGGTGACGCGCAGGCCGGCCTTGAACTCGCTGACGATGCCCGCGGCGTCGAGCTGCCTGCTGATCTGGGGGCCGCCGCCGTGCACGACGACGGGCTTGAGGCCGGCGTGGTGCAGAAAGACGACGTCCTGGGCGAAGGCCGCCTTGAGGTCCTCGTCGACCATGGCGTTGCCGCCGAACTTGATGACGACGGTCTTGCCCTGGTGGCGGGTGAGCCAGGGCAGGGCCTCGATGAGGATCTGCGCCTTGGGCAGGGCGGTGTGCTTGCGCGTGCTGCTCGCGGCGGGGTTGCTCGGTCCGGTGCTCATGAGGAGTACGCGCTGTTCTCGTGGACGTAGTCGGCGGTGAGGTCGTTCGCCCAGATGACGGCGGACTCGGAGCCCTCGGCGAGGTCCGCGGTGATCCTGATCTCGCGGTAGCGCATGTCGACGAGGTCACGGTCGTCCCCGACGGAGCCCTTCTTGCAGACCCACACGCCGTTGATGGCGACGTTGAGCGCGTCCGGGTCGAAGGCGGCCTTCGTGGTGCCGATGGCGGAGAGCACCCGGCCCCAGTTGGGGTCCTCGCCGTGCAGGGCGCACTTGAGGAGGTTGTTGCGGGCGATGGACCGGCCGACCTCGACGGCGTCGTCCTCGCTGGCCGCGTTGATCACCTCGATCCGGATGTCCTTGCTGGCGCCCTCGGCGTCGCCGATGAGCTGACGGGCGAGGTCGTCGCAGACGGTACGGACGGCCGCGGCGAACTCGTCGTAGCCGGGCGTGATGTGGGACGCACCGGAGGCGAGCAGCAGCACGGTGTCGTTGGTCGACATGCAGCCGTCGGAGTCGACCCGGTCGAAGGTCTGCCGGGTGGCGTCGCGCAGCGCGCGGTCGAGCACGGAGGCCTCCACGTCCGCGTCGGTGGTCAGCACGACGAGCATGGTGGCCAGGCCGGGGGCGAGCATGCCCGCGCCCTTGGCCATGCCGCCGACGGTCCAGCCGGTGCCCTCCGCGACCGCGGTCTTGTGGACGGAGTCCGTGGTCTTGATGGCGATGGCGGCCTTCTCGCCGCCGTGCGCGGAGAGTTCGGCGGCGGCCGTCCCGATGCCGGGGAGCAGCTTGTCCATGGGGAGCAGGATGCCGATGAGTCCGGTGGACGCGACGGCGACCTCGCCCGCGCCGGTCTCCGTGCCGGCCGCGCTGAGGACCTCGGCGACCTTCTCGGCGGTCGCATGGGTGTCCTGGAAACCCTGGGGGCCCGTACAGGCGTTGGCGCCGCCGGAGTTGAGGACGACGGCGGAGATCTCGCCGCCCTTGACGACCTGTTCGGACCAGAGGACCGGGGCGGCCTTGACGCGGTTGGAGGTGAAGACGCCCGCGGCGGCTCGGCGCGGCCCGGTGTTGACCACGAGGGCCAGGTCCGGGTTGCCGTTGGCCTTGATTCCCGCGGCGATGCCCGCCGCGGTGAATCCCTGTGCTGCCGTGACGCTCACGGTGCGACTCCAATCGAGGAAAGTCCTGCGGACTCGTCCAGTCCGAGGGCGATGTTCATGCTCTGCACCGCGCCGCCGGCGGTGCCTTTGGCGAGGTTGTCGATCGCGCTGACGACCACGATGCGGTGTGCGGCGGTGTCGTGTGCGACCTGGATCTGTACGGCGTTGGACCCGTACACGGAGGCGGTCGCCGGCCACTGCCCCTCGGGCAGCAGCGTGACGAACGGCTCGCCCGCGTAGGCCTTCTCGTAGGCGGCCCGGACGGCCTCGTACGTCGCTCCGGGCCTCGCCTTCGCGCTGCTGGTGGCGAGGATGCCGCGGGGCATGGGGGCCAGCGTCGGCGTGAAGGAGACGGTGACCCGCTCCCCCGCGACGGCGCTGAGGTTCTGGATCATCTCGGGGGTGTGCCGGTGGCTGCCGCCCACGCCGTACGGGGACATGGAACCCATGACCTCGGAGCCCAGCAGGTGCGGCTTGACCGCCTTGCCCGCGCCGGACGTGCCGGACGCGGCGACGATCACCGCTTCCGGCTCCGCGAGACGGGCCGCGTACGCGGGGAAGAGACCGAGGGTGACGGCCGTCGGGTAGCAGCCGGGCACCGCGATGCGCCTGGTCCCTTCCAGCGCGGCGCGCGCACCGGGCAGTTCGGGCAGACCGTACGGCCACGTCCCGGCGTGCGGGGAACCGTAGAACGCCTCCCAGTCCGCCGCGTCCGTCAGCCGGAAGTCGGCACCCATGTCCACGACCAGTACCTCTTCGCCGAGCTGCTCGGCCACCGCGGCGGACTGGCCGTGCGGCAGCGCGAGGAAGACGACGTCGTGGCCGGCGAGCACGTCGGCCGTGGTCGGCTCCAGGACACGGTCCGCGAGCGGCCCGAGGTGCGGCTGCAGGGCCCCGAGCCGCTGGCCCGCGTTGGAGTGCCCGGTCAGCGCGCCGATCCGTACGCCGGGGTGCGCGAGGAGGAAGCGCAGGAGTTCACCTCCCGCATATCCGCTCGCGCCTGCCACTGCTGCCCGTACCACCATCGAAAACCCTCCTCGCCGATGGCATGACTATACGTATCCACGCAGGTTTATGCAAAGACTTGGGGGGGCTGAGGCGCTCCGGTTGACCTTGACACGATGACAAGGTTTTCACTGCTCGGCGAGGAGGTGGTCACGATGACGGCCACGGAAGAGGACACGCCGGCGGCGCGAGCGCTCCGGGCACTGGACGACGAGCGTGCGTCCGTAAGGCTGCGGGCGGCCCTGGCGATCGGTTCGACGCCCGACCCGCGCTTCGTCGAACCGCTCGTCGAGCGGTGCGCGAGCGAGCCCGAGTTTCTCGTACGGGACATGCTGACCTGGGCCCTCACCCGGCATCCGGTCTCCGTGACGCTGCCCGCGCTGGTGGCCGAGGTGGCGTCGGAGCGTGGGCAGGCACGGAGTCAGGCGCTGCACACGCTGTCCAAGATCGGGGACCGGCGCGCCTGGCCGGCCCTCACGCGGGAGCTTCTGTGCGACGCCGACGACGAGGTGGCACGCAGCGCCTGGCGGGCCGCGGTCGTGCTCGTACCGGAAGGCGGGGAGACAGGCCTCGCCGCGGTGCTGGCGACGCAGCTCGGCCGGGGCGGGCGGGACACGCGGCTGAGCCTCAGCCGGGCACTGGTCGCGCTCGGCGAAGCGATGGTTCCGGCGGTGCGTACGGCGGCGAGGACGACCGCCGACCCGGACGTGCGCGCGCACGCACTCGCCACGCAGCGCCTGCTGCGTGACCCGGAGGCGGGATTCGAGAGCGCGGTCGCGGAGGCGCTGAGGTTCATGGCGCCGGGCGGGACGGGGGATCCCGACGGGGAGGAGGAAGGCTGAGGTTATCGGCCGAAGCGGTGGGGGCCGAGGGGCGCGGCCGGAGCGAAGTCGGGGGTGTCTCGGCGGGGACGGTGGGTGCGGGGTTCTCCGCGGGAACGCCGGGGACGGCGAGAGGGGACGATGAGGGTGTGTTGATCGGTGAGGTGGCGCGGCGGTCCGGGGTCAGTGCCCGCATGCTCCGGCACTACGAGTCGCTCGGGCTGGTGCGGCCCTCGGGGCGCACGGTTTCCGGGTACCGGGAGTACGCGGACGCGGACATCCGCCGGATCCTGCACGTCGAGAGCCTGCGATCGCTGGGCCTGTCGCTGCGGGAGGTCGGGCGCGCCCTCGACGACCCCGGTTTCACGCCCTCGGCACTCGTCGGCGACCTCGTCCGCCGGACCCGCGAACGCATCGCTGCGGAGACGGAGCTGCTGACGCGGCTGCACCGGATCGACAGTGCGGAGCCTGCCGGCTGGGAGGACGTCCTGAAGGTGGTGTCGCTCCTGCGGGCGCTGGGTTCGACGAGTCCCGCCGCGCGCCAGCGTGCGGCCCTGTCCTCGGCGTCCTCCGCCGCGCCGGCCGGCGCCGCACCGGTGGAGGCCCTGGTCGAGGCCGCCCTGGCGGAGAAGGACCCGAGCGTCGCCGGGGCCCTGCGCTGGGCGCTCGCACGTGCGGCCGGAGACGGTCCGGCGCTGCTGGCGGAGGCTCTCGGTTCGCCGGTGGCGCCCGTGCGCGAACGCGCCGTCCGGGCCCTCGCCGCACTGCCCGGCGCCGAGGCCGCCGCGCGACTGCGGGACGCGCTGGCGCACCCCGACCCGGTGGTGCGCGGACACGCGGCGCCCGCCCTCGCGGCACGGGGGGTCGCCGACGCGGTGCCGACGCTGGTCGACATGGTCGTGGCGGGCAGGAACGACACCGATGCCGCCGACGCGCTGAGCATGCTCGCGGCGCGCGACGCGGCGACGGCGGAGCGCATCGCGGGCGATCTCGTCGGCCGCCTGTCCCACCGGGCCACGGACGCGTCCTCGCGCGGACGCCTGACCCAGGCGCTGGCGGACGTCCCGGGGCCGACGGCGTCACGTGCCCTTGTGGAGCTGACGTACGACGAGGACCGTGCCGTCGCGCTGACCGCGACGTACCTCCTGCGACTGCGCGACGCGCACTGACCGCCCGGTACCGCTCTCCGCGGCAGGCCGCACGGCACGGGTCCCGGGCGCGGGCGGGCAGAGCGGGCCGGTGGACGGGTTCCCGGACGTGCGCGTCGGACGTCCGGCTCCCGACCGGTCCGGGATCGAAGCCGGCGAGGTCCGCGCGCGGAACTCACCTCTCCCGCCCTCCCGGCGTGGCCCCGGGCGTCCGGGGTGCGCTGTCGGCGGCGTGCTTGCGGATTTCCGCAGCGAGGACGGGCCAGGCGGGTTCGGGCAGTTCGTGGCCGACGTCGGGCAGCACGAGCAGGCGAGCGCCCGGGATGCGGGCGGCGACGACCCTGCCCGCACGGAGCTTGATGAGCGGGTCGTCCGCGCCGTGGAGCACGAGGGTCGGCCGGGCGACGGCGCTGATCGGCGGGCCGTGCCAGCGCGCGCCGATCTGCCGGCTCTGGGCCTGTTGGTCGTGGATGCCCCGGTCCGCGTTGCCCTCGGCGGCGGCGCGGGCCGCCCGCTCGTCGAAGGGGCGGTGCGGGGAGGCGAGGAGGCGGGACACGGCGACGCCCGCCTCGATCGTCCCTTCGCGCGTGTCGGGAAACTTCAGGCGGGCGAACTTCGCCAGGGTGCCCAGCCGTACGTACCGCAGCGCCCGCAGCCCGGCGACGTCGCCGGGGACGGCACTCACGGTGGTGAGCGTACGGACGCGGTCCGGGTGCCGCAGAGCGACGCGTTGGACGACGGCGCCGCCGAGCGAGACGCCCACCAGGTGCGCGGACCTCCAGCCCAGGTCGTTCATGACGGCGACCGCGTCGTCCGCCATGTCCTCGGCCGTGTACGGGGCAAGGCCGCGGCCGGAGCCTTTGGCGAGCAGTGCGGAGATCGGGTTGCGGGCGGCGGTCGGCGATGGCGGCAGGTGGGTCGACTCGCCGCCGTCGCGCTGGTCGTACCGGGCGACGGCGAAGCCCTCCGCGGCGAGCATCCGGCACAACCCGTCCGGTACCCAGTGGCGGTTGGCGCCGAGGCCGGTGGCGATGAGCAGCGGCTCGCCGTCCGCGCCTTCGGCCAGGGCGTCGAACGCGACCCGGACGGGGCCGTTCTCGGCGAAGCGGGTGGGACCCCAGAGGGGGGCGGGGGACGTGGACATCGGGACCTCCCTGTTACTGCGATCGGTGTTCGCAGTTTTATAGTAGGGGCGCGCACCCTGAACGGGGAAGGCCGGAAGGGCGGAACGGGCGGGTGGACGAGGTGACGCAGCAGCCGGTCAGTGTGTGGATGCGCCCCGAGCGCGGAGCGCGGGGCCCGGCCGCCGGGCACAGCCGTACGGAACTGGCGGCGGCGGCCGTCGCCCTCGCGGACCGGGAGGGACTCGCGGCGGTGTCGATGCGCCGGATCGCCCGCGAGTTGGGTGTGGGGCAGTCGTCCCTCTACCGCTATCTCGCCGGGCGCGACGATCTGCTCGACCTCATGACGGACCGGGTGACAGGCGAAACCGACCTGAGTGTCCCTCTGTCCGGTGACCCCGCCGAGGATCTGCTGGGCCTGGCGGACCGCACCAGGGCCGTCCTGCTGCGGCACCGCTGGCTGGCCGACGTGCCACCGGAGCCGCTCCGGCTCGGGCCGTGCGGGCTGGCGTACCTGGAGTACGCGCTGCGGGCCCTCGCGCCGGCCGGGCTGCCGGGGCCGGTTCAGCTGGAGGTGGTCGCCGTGATGAACGCGCTGGTCGCGCAGTTCGCGCGTACGGAACAGCAGGACCCCGTACCGGACGCCGGACGGCGGGCGGCACAGGCGGCGTACCTCAGCAGTGCAGCCGCCGGAGGGGAGCACCCGCACCTGGCGGCCGCACTGGCCGGGCAGATCGGGCAGGCCGGGCAGGCCGACGCCGCGCAGGCGACGACGGAGGCCGCCGGCGTCGGGGCGGCGGTGTTCCGGCGGACGATGCGCCGGGTGCTCGACGCGCTCGTGCTGCCCCGGGGCGCCCGCTGAGAGCGCCCGCACTGCATCCCGGCCGCTGGCGCAGTCGGCGGGCGGGGCCGCGCCCCGTACCTTCGTAGCCCCTGGCCGGCAGGGCCCCCGTAGCCCCCTTGGGCGGCGGGACCTCCCCACCCCCCATAGCCCCCCTTTTGGGCGGCGGGGCCGCCCCCGGGGGCGGAACGGGCGGGCAAGGGGGCGGCCCACCGGACGGTGCACCCTCCACCCCGCCCCACGCCCCGCCGTCCCCCGCCCGCCTCGCCGCCACCCCGCAACGAAAAAAGGGCTGCCCCGGCCGGTGGAATACCGGCCGGGGCAGCCCCGTCCCACAGTTGCGTCTACGACTGACGATGCGTCAGGCGAGGAGCGAAAGCGTCTGGTTCAGCGTCTTCGACGGACGCATGATCGCCTCGGACTTCGCGGCGTCCGGCTGGTAGTAGCCGCCGATGTCGGCCGGGGAGCCCTGCACCGCGACGAGCTCGGCGACGATGGTCTCCTCCTGCTCGGCGAGCGCCTTGGCGACCGGGCCGAAGGCCTCCGCCAACTGGGTGTCGGACGTCTGCCGGGCCAGCTCCTGCGCCCAGTACAGGGCGAGGTAGAAGTGACTGCCGCGGTTGTCGATGCCGCCGAGCTTGCGGCTCGGGGACTTGTCCTCGTTCAGGAAGGTGCCCGTGGCGCGGTCCAGGGTGTCGGCGAGCACCTGGGCGCGCGCGTTGCCCGTCGTGGTGGCGAGGTGCTCGAAGGAGACGGCCAGCGCCAGGAACTCGCCGAGCGAGTCCCAGCGGAGGTAGTTTTCCTTCACGAGCTGCTGGACGTGCTTCGGGGCGGAGCCGCCGGCGCCCGTCTCGAAGAGGCCGCCGCCGTTCATCAGCGGGACCACGGACAGCATCTTGGCGCTGGTGCCCAGCTCCAGGATCGGGAAGAGGTCCGTGAGGTAGTCGCGGAGCACGTTGCCGGTCACCGAGATGGTGTCCTCGCCGCGGCGGATGCGCTCCAGGGAGTAGGCGATGGCCTTCTCCGGCGCCATGATCTCGATCGTCAGGCCGTCCGTGTCGTGGTCGGCGAGGTACTTCTCGACCTTGGTGATGAGCTGCGCGTCGTGGGCGCGGGTCTCGTCCAGCCAGAAGATCGCCGGGACACCGGTGGCACGGGCGCGGGTGACGGCCAGCTTGACCCAGTCCTGGATCGGGAGGTCCTTGGTCTGGCACATCCGGAAGATGTCGCCGGCGCCGACGGCCTGCTCCAGGACGGCGTTGCCCTCGGCGTCGACGACGCGCACGGTGCCGGCGGCCGGGATCTCGAAGGTCTTGTCGTGGCTGCCGTACTCCTCGGCCTTCTGCGCCATCAGACCGACGTTCGGGACGGAGCCCATGGTCGCCGGGTCGAAGGCGCCGTTGGCGCGGCAGTCGTCGATGACGACCTGGTAGATGCCCGCGTAGGAGGAGTCCGGAAGGACGGCGAGGGTGTCGGCCTCGTTGCCGTCCGGGCCCCACATGTGGCCGGAGGTGCGGATCATGGCCGGCATGGAGGCGTCGACGATGACGTCGGACGGCACGTGCAGGTTGCTGATGCCCTTGTCGGAGTCGACCATCGCGAGGGCCGGGCCCTCGGCGAGCTCGGCGTCGAAGGAGGCCTTGATCTCCTCGCCGATGTGCGGGATGGACTCCAGGCCCTTGTAGATGCCGCCGAGGCCGTCGTTCGGGGTGAGACCGGCCGCGATGAGCGCCTCGCCGTACTTCGCGAAGGTCTTCGGGAAGAAGGCGCGGACGGCGTGGCCGAAGATGATCGGGTCGGAGACCTTCATCATCGTGGCCTTGAGGTGTACGGAGAACAACACACCCTCGGACTTGGCGCGGGCCAGCTGTGCGGTGAAGAACTCGCGCAGCGCGGCGACGCGCATGACCGAGGCGTCGACGACCTCGCCCGCGAGGACGGGGACCGACTCGCGCAGGACGGTGGTGACGCCGTCGTTGCCGATCAGCTCGATGCGGAGCGAGCCCTCTTCGGCGATCACGGCGGACTTCTCGGTGGAGCGGAAGTCGTCGGCGCCCATGGTGGCGACGTTCGTCTTCGAGTCCGGGGTCCACTTGCCCATGCGGTGCGGGTGGGCCTTGGCGTAGTTCTTGACCGAGGCGGGGGCGCGGCGGTCGGAGTTGCCCTCGCGCAGGACCGGGTTGACGGCACTGCCCTTGACCTTGTCGTACCGGGCGCGGACGTCCTTGTCCTCGTCGGTCCGCGGGTCGTCCGGGTAGTCCGGGAGGGCGTAGCCCTGCTCCTGGAGCTCCGCGATCGCGGCCTTCAGCTGCGGGATCGAGGCCGAGATGTTGGGCAGCTTGATGATGTTGGCGCCGGGCGTCTTGGCCAGCGCGCCGAGCTCGGCGAGCGCGTCATCGATACGCTGCTCCTCCTTGAGGCGCTCGGGGAAGCTCGCGATGATGCGGCCCGCCAGGGAGATGTCACGGCGCTCCACCGTGACACCGGCCGTGGAGGCGTAGGCCTTCACGACGGGCAGGAACGAATACGTCGCGAGGGCCGGGGCCTCGTCGGTGTGCGTATAGATGATGGTCGAGTCAGTCACCGGGTACTCCGCTCCACGTCTGCAACATTGCTTGACGTCAAGATATCTCGTGCAGGGGGTCGGGTGGGAGCGGGGGCGGGCAGCGGGGTGCGGGGCGGTCGATGTGCCTGCGTACGGGCACGGGGACGGCCCTGGACCTTCGTCCCCGCCCCACCGCGGACTCCGTCGCCGACCGGCGGGCGTACCGGCGGTCAGGCTCCCGGTACGCGGTCCGGGAAGCCGCTGACCGGGGCGCTGCGCCCGTCCTCGGCGGGCGCGATCACGTCGGAGCCCGCGACGGACGCCGAGCCGCCGGTACGGGACACCAGGTCCCACGTGACGGGCGCGTAGTCCACCTCGCGCCACAGGGCGCGCGGCGGGGCGCTCGCCGTGGGGGCGCCCCAGATCCGTACCGGCCCCGCGTCCGTACCGTCATGGAGCTGCCAGCCCGGATCCCCGGTGGCCGCGAAGTCCGCCCAGGTGCGGATGAGCCGGGCGGACAGCTCGTCGTCGGCGCGGGTGGGCGGACCGCCCACGAGGAACTCCAGACGCGGGTCGCGGTGGGTGCCGAAGGCGAAGGGGACGTCGGCGCAGTGCCAGGCGCGCACGAGGGGACGGCCCGCGGCGTCGCTGCGGGTGCGGGCGAAGCGGGAGAGGTGGGTGCGCCCTCCGGCGCGGGTGTGGGCGTCGGCGACCCGGTTGCTGTACTCGGCAAACGTCAGGTCGCCGAGGAGGGCCAGGTAGACGTCGAGGACGGGCGCGTCCGGCAGGCGGCAGCGGTATGCGTCGACGAGCGCGTCCGGGAGGCGGAAATCGGCCTGGAAGGTCGCGAGTTCGGCTTCGGTGGTGACTTTCGCGCAGCCGTCGACGGCGTCCATCAGCCAGAATTCCTCGGTGGTGTGGCAGACCAGCAGGTCGATCTCCGCGGCGGCGGGCGAGGCCAGGGCCGCCAAAGGGTCGGCGGGCAGGACCGTGCCGTCGGCGACCGGCCCGTACAGGACGGGGTCGTAGTGCGCCGCACCGGAGCCGGGATCCCTGCGGAGGGACTCGACGACCGCGTCCGAGGCGGCGACCAGGTCCTGCGCGGAGGCGGCGAGCAGCCCTTCGGCGGTGGCGGGGACGCCGGCCGCGGCGGCGATCCGCCGGGTGTACTCGGTCGCCGTGCCGGGCGAGAAGCACGGTCCCACGGCGCTGTGCGCGACGGCCCGCCGGAAGAGCCCGCGGGCCTCGTCCATCAGCATCAGACAGGTCGCGGAGGTGGCCCCGGCGGACTGGCCGGCGACGGTGACGCGCTGCGGGTCGCCGCCGAAGGACGCGATGTTCGCACGGACCCAGCGCAGGGCGGCGGCCTGGTCGAGGAGGCCGCGGTTGTCCGGGTGAGCGGCCCCTCCCCCGGGGATGTGCCCGAAGCCTTCGAAGCCGAGCCGGTAGTTGACCGTGACCACCACCAGCCCGGCACGGGCCAGTGCCGTGCCGTCGAAGTCGGGCTGGGCGGAGGAGCCGAAGGTGTAGGCGCCGCCGTGGATCCAGACGAGCACGGGGAGCGTCTCCGGCTGCCGCCCGTCCCGGGACCTCCTCTCCGGCGCCCAGACGTTGAGACTCAGTACGTCCTCCTCGCCCAGTGACCAGGAGGGCGCGCCGGGCAGCTCCGCCGACTGCGGGCAGACGGGCCCGAAGGCGGTGCAGTCCCGCACGCCGTCCCAGGGCTCGGGCGGCTGCGGCGACCGGAAGCGGCGCGGGCCGAACGGAGGAGCGGCGTACGGGATCCCGAGGAAGGCGCGCACACCGGGGGCGGGGCGCAGCCCGCCAATCCGGCCGGTGCTCACGACGGTCTCGGGCAGGGCGGGGGCGACGGAACCCGAGGGGGCTGCAACCACCGCGCGGGCACTCGCGTCGGGCGTGGCTTCGGGGGAGGTGGCGGTCGCGGACAGGGTTGCGGCCACCGCGCGGGCAGTCGCCTCGGACGCCGCGGGGGACACGGCGTCGGAACGGGTGTTCCGTGTCCAGCGTCGCTCGCCGTTCTGCCACTGCCCCGAGGGCGACAGACCCGCCGACCCGGCGACGGCCGCCGAGGCGTGGTGGTCCGGGTGGATGTGTGCGCGCACCTCGATGATGCCGGTATGTGCGGACAGCCACCCCACCAGCCCGCGCGCGGCCTCCGCTGCGAGGCCGCGTCCCTGCCATGCCGTCCCGAGCACCCACGAGACTTCCGCGTGTCCGTCCGCGGTCGTCGCTTGCACCGTGCCCGCCAGGCACCCTTCGTCGCGCAGCCGGACCACCCAGTTGAACCGGCCCGCGGACGGGTCCGGTGTGCCGCGCACCAGGCGCTCGTAGCGTGCGCGCAGGGCGTCGGCGGAGAGCGGTTCGCCGCCGATGAAGGCGTGCAGGGCGGGGTCGGCGAGGACCCCGGTCATCTCGGTGGCGTGCTCGACGGCGAGCGGGAGGAGGTCGAGCCGGTCGGTCCTGATGACCTCGGGGTGCGGCACGTCGGGCGGCGGTTGGGGCATGTCGAGGGGGCTCCGTACGTCGGGGTGGGGTGCGGCCACCGTAGCCTCAAGGGCGGCTACCATCCACTGAGTTGATCACTGCGGCACCGCGCACCCGGAGACCTCATGACGGAACAGAGCGAACTCGTCCACCTGCGTCGCTGCGTACAGCTCGCGTCGGAGGCCCTGGCGGCGGGCCACCAGCCGTTCGGTTCGGTGCTCGTCGGCGGCGATGGCACCGTGCTCGCCGAGGATCACAACCGGGTCGGCGGCGGCGATGCCACCCAGCACCCCGAGTTCGCGCTCGCCCGCTGGGCGGCCGCGCACCTGACGCCCGAGGAGCGGCGGGCCGCGACCGTCTACACGTCCAGCGAGCACTGCACCATGTGCGCCGCCGCCCACGGCTGGGTCGGGCTGGGCCGTATCTCGTACGCCAGCTCCTCCGAGCAGCTGATGGGGTGGCTGGGCGAGTGGGGCGCGGAGAAGCCGCCCGTGACGATTCTCCCCGTGCACCGGGTGGTGCCGGGCATCGTGGTGGAGGGGCCGGCGCCGGAGCTGGAGGAGGAGATCCGGGGGTTGTTCCGCAGGATGCTGGACGGGGAGTAGGCTCCGGGCGCTGCGTTCCGGCCGAGGAGGGGCACGGCACCTGCGAGTGTCTGCTCCGGCCGGTGGGCGCGGTCGGCGACCGGTCCCGCACCACGGCCACCCAAGGCGCGCCGCTACTGTCCCGGCCCCTGCCGTCCCCGTACCACCGTGTCCGGCCCCGGCGACATCACCGTCTCGTGCCCGTCCTCGAACCGCACCCGGTACGGCGGCGCCCCGTTGGGGCCCAGTACCTCGACGATCACTGCGACACGGGCCCCCCGGCCCACGACCCGGCCGTGCGTCAGCAACTGGTCGCCCACGTTCGCTCGCATCGCGACTGAACCTCCCGAGGTCGCCCCAAGGCCACTCCTGCCGGTACAAGTCTAGGGCGCAGCAAGGGAGTTGACCCCTTCCGGGACGTCCGTCCTCAGCTCCGGGCGCGCTGGGTGACCGCGATGCACACCAGCACCGCCACCGCCGCCACCGGGGCCGCCACCGGCAGCACCTCACCCAGCAGGAGCACCGACCACACCAGCGTCAACAGGGGCTGTGCCAGTTGGAGTTGACTGGCCCGCGCCACTCCGATCGCCGCCATCCCCCGGTACCAGACCAGCAGCCCCAGGAACTGCGAGCCCACCGCCACCCATAGCAGCCCGACCACCCCGTGCACCGTCCACCGCACCGGCTCGGAGGTCAGCGCCACGGCCGCCGCGGGTACGGCCACCGGGAGACACATGACGAGCGCCCACCCGATGACCTGCCAGCCCGGCATCTCGCGCGCCAGCCGGCCGCCCTCGGTGTAACCGGCCGCACACACCACCAGCGCGCCGAACAGGCAGAGGTCGGCCGCCGAGAGGACGCCGCCGCTCTGCTGCACCGTGAAACCGATGACGACCGCCGCCCCGGCGAGCGCGGCCGCCCAGAAGGCGCGCGAGGGCCGGTTTCCCGTACGTACGGCGGAGAAGACGGCCGTGGTCAACGGCAGCAGTCCCACCACCACGGCCGAGTGGGCGGTGGTGGACGTCTGGAGGGCCAGCGTGGTCAGCATCGGGAAGCCGAGGACGACGCCGAGCCCGACGACCGCCAGTGCGCCCCAGTGCCGCCGGTCCGGCACCGGCACCCGCAGGGCGAGCAGCGCACCGCCCGCGATGAGCGCGGCGAGCACGCTCCGCACGGCGACCAGGGACCACGGCCCGAACCCTTCGAGCCCCCACGCGGTCGCCGGGAAGGTGAGGGAGAAGCAGAGGATGCCGAGCGCGGCGAGCAGGGTGCCCTCGCGGGTCCGGGAGGCACCGCCGGCCGGCGCCGGGCCGCTCGGTGGAGTTCTCTCCGCTGACGCCGAACCCTCAACTGCTATCGAGGGAGCAGTAGTAGCGCTATTCTGTGCTGTCATGCACGAGCGTAGCAGCGTCTCCGAACTGGCAGAAGTCCTCCGTGCGGATCTCGACCGCTACTCCCCCGGAGGAAAGCTGCCGTCGAGCCGCGCCCTGGTCGAGCGGTACCGCGTCAGCCCCGTCACCGTTTCCCGGGCGCTGGCCAAGCTCGCCGCCGAGGGGCTGGTGGTGACCCGGCCAGGGGCGGGGGCCTTCCGGGCGGAGCCCCGTACGTCCGCCCCGGCCCCCGGGGACACGTCCTGGCAGGAGGTGTCCCTGAGCGCCGACGGGGCGACCGACCTCGTCCCGCGCTCCGTCGACGCGTCCGGCCTGCTGGCGACCCTGACCGCCCCTGCCGCCGGAGTCGTCGAGTTCAACGGCGGCTACCTGCACGCCTCGCTCCAGCCGGAGCGGGCGATGGCCGCCGCCCTGGCCCGTGCGGGCAGGCGGCCCGGGGCGTGGGGCCGGCCGCCCACCGACGGCATTCCCGAGCTGCGCGAATGGTTCGCCCGGGGCATCGGCGGGGCGATCACCGCCGCCGACGTGCTGATCGCCTCGGGCGGGCAGAGCGCGCTGACGACCACCCTGCGCGCACTCGCCCCGCCCGGCGCCCCGGTGCTGGTCGAGTCGCCTACGTACCCGGGATTGCTCGCCATCGCCCGTGCCGCGGGGCTGCGGCCGGTACCCGTGCCGGTGGACCGTGACGGGGTGCGCCCGGAACTCCTCGAAGCCGCGTTCCGGGCGACCGGCGCCCGCGTCTTCGTCTGCCAGCCCCTCTTCCAGAACCCCACCGGCGCGGTCCTCTCCGCCGGACGGCGTCCCGAAGTGCTGCGGATCGCCCGCGCCGCCGGGGCCTTCGTCGTCGAGGACGACTTCGTGCGCCGCCTCGCCCACGAGGACGCGGGCCCGTTGCCGCGCCCGCTGGCCGCCGACGACCACGACGGGGTCGTCGTCCACGTCTGCTCGCTCACCAAAGCCACCTCGCCGAGCTTCCGCGTCTGCGCCCTGGCCGCGCGCGGACCGGCCCTCGAACGACTCCGCGCCATCCAGGTCGTCGAGAACTTCTTCGTACCGCGCCCCCTCCAGGAAGCCGCCACGGAGCTCGTCGGCACGGTCGCCTGGGCACGCCATCTCCGTACCGTGGCAAGCGAGTTGAAGCTGCGACGCGACACCGCGACGGCGGCCCTGCGCCTGCACCTCCCCCAACTGGCCCTGCCTCACGTCCCGTCCGGCGGCTACCACCTGTGGCTGCGGCTGCCCGACGGCACGGACGAGACCGCCGTGGTCGCCGCCGCGCTGCGCGCCGGGGTCGCCGTCGCTCCCGGCCGCCCCTACTTCAGCGCGGAGCCCCCCGCCGGGCATCTGCGCCTCAGCTTCGCCGCGGTGGCGAGCACCGCGGAGATCACCGAGGGGATACGGAGGCTGCGCACCGCCTTCGACGGACCGGCCGGGTGAGCCGCGCACTCACCGCAGGCGTACGTCCACTCCGTGGTCGCGGAGCACGTCGAGCGCGGAGTCGAAGTACGCCATCAGGTGGGTGCGGGCGGTATCGGAGTCCGGCCAGTCGAGCGTGAACGGGGTGGCGGCGCCGAAGCCACCGCGCAGGCAGTCGTTGAGGGCGTCCAGATCGGCCCCGAAGTAGCCGCCGGGGCCGTTCACCGCCTCGCCGAGGGCGAGGAAGAGGGCGGACCGGTCGGTGATGTACCGGCCGGCGAGGGTGTGAACGGCGCCGGCCGGGGTGTCCGGGGCGACGTCCGTCCGGGAGAAGTACTGCTCCCGGACGGCGACGAGCCAGCGGTGACGCCCTTCGGCGTCGAGGGGGGCCCAGGCGCTGGAGCGGGTGAGGGTGCGGAGGTCCGGAATCTCGGGGGCGTCAGGGACGCCTGGGACCTTGGCGTCGGGGGCGCTGGGGAGGTGTGGGGGGTGGTCGCTCATGGGGGCCTTCTGCGGGTGGGGGCGGGGGGTGGTCTGTGTATGGGGAGGGGGCGGGGGAGGCGCGGCGTGGAGGGTGGGGCGCGCGGGAGGGGGCGGGGCATACGTGGGGTGGCGGGGCGTGGGGTGGCGGGTGCACCTCCGGTGGGGGGCCGCCGCCTTGCCCGCCCGTTCCGCCCCCGGGGGGCGGCGGCCCCGCCGCCCAAGAGTGCTACGGGGGCGGCGGCGCCGACCAAGGGGCTGACGTGAGGGCGGCCCCGCCCGGCGAGGGGGCTAGTGGTAGTGGTCCTGGACTACGCGTCGCATGGCGCCGATTCGGTCCTCCCGCATCTCGCGTCCCGCGAAGAACACGTGTCCCCGCACCTCCGGGTGGGATTTGGCCAGCGTCAGGTGGCGGGACAGTTCCGCCGGGTCCTGCCACGCCGTGCCCTGCGCCGGGTTCCCCGCCTTGTAGAGCGCCTCCCCCGCGTAGAGGTCGACCGAGGTTCCCCGTACCGTGGCCGCCCACCAGCGCACCAGCTCCGCGTAGTCCGCCGCCTCGAATCCCACGTTCCAGTACAGCTGCGGGCAGACGTAGTCGAGCCATCCCTCCCGCACCCACTTCCGCGTGTCCGCGTACAGGTCGTCGTACGTGCCCACGCCCGCCCGGGTCCGCGATCCCTGCGGGTCCGCCGCCTCGTTGCGCCACACGCCGAACGGGCTGATCCCGAAGCGCACCCCGGGCCGCACCTGCCGGATCCGCTCGCCCATCTCCCGTACGAGCAGGTCCGTGTTGTGACGGCGCCAGTCCCCCAGCGTGGCGAACCCCGCGCCGTACGCCGCGTAGGCCGCGGAGTCGTCGAAGGTCTCGCCCTTCACCGGGTACGGGTAGAAGTAGTCGTCCCAGTGGAGGGCGTCCACGTCGTAGCGCCGTACCGCGTCGAGCATCGCGTCCTGCACGAAGCGGCGGACCTCGGGCAGTCCGGGGTTGTAGTAGAGCTTGCCGCCGTACGGGAGCACCCACCCCGGGTTCGCGCGAGCCGGATGGGACGGTGAGAGCCGGGTGAGCTCTGTGTGATTCGCCACCCGGTAGGGATTGCACCAGGCGTGCAGTTCCAGGCCCCGCCGGTGGGCCTCTTTTACCGCTGTGCCGAGGGGGTCCCAGCCGGGGTGCCGGCCCTGTCGGCCGGTGAGGCATTCGGCCCAGGGTTCGTACGGGGAGGGCCACAGCGCGTCGGCGGTCGGGCGCACCTGGAGGATCACCGCGTTCAGCTTCCGCCGCACCGCCGTGTCGAGGTGAACCAGCAGCTCAGCGCGTTGCTCGGCGGCGGTGAGGCCCTTGCGGGACGGCCAGTCCCGGTTGGCCACGGTGGCCAGCCAGACCCCTCGCATGTCCCCCCTTCCGGGCCGGCGGGGAGCCGCCGCCGAGGAGCCCGTCAGGGCCAGTGCGGACAGCGCTCCGAGTGCGCCCACCAGAATCTGCCTTCGTGCGACATGTCCCACAAAAAAGCTCCTCACCGTGCCGGTTCCGCTGCTCGTTCCCGCACAGCATGCCCGCCCCACCGCCGCACTGCCGCCCGGGCGCGGAGTAACGTCAGGGGGTCGGGGCGGGCCGACGGAGACACCGGGGGGCCCGCCGAACCGTAGAGCGTGAACGTAGAGCGAAAGGCACGATGTGACCGACATCGAACGCGTCGGAGTGGTGGGCTGCGGCCAGATGGGCGCGGGTATCGCGGAGGTGTGCGCCCGCAGCGGCCTTGAGGTCAAGGTCGCCGAGACCACGGGCGAGGCCCTGGAGATCGGCCGCACGCGCCTCTACAACTCCCTCTCGAAGGCCGCCGAACGCGGCAAGATCACCGAGGAGGAGCGCGACGCGACGCTGGAGCGCCTGAGCTTCACCACCGACCTCGGCGAGTTCGCCGACCGCGACCTCGTCATCGAGGCCGTGGTGGAGAACGAGCAGGTCAAGACGGAGATCTTCCAGGTTCTGGACCAGGTGGTGACCCGCCCGGACGCGATCCTGGCCTCGAACACCTCTTCCATCCCGCTGGTGAAGCTGGCCGTCGCCACGTCCCGCCCGGACGCCGTCATCGGTATCCACTTCTTCAACCCGGCCCCCGTGCAGAAGCTCGTCGAGCTGATTCCGGCCCTCACCACCTCCGAGGGCACCATCAGCCGGGCGCACGCCATGGTGGAGAAGGTTCTCGGCAAGCACGCGATCCGCGCCCAGGACCGGTCGGGCTTCGTGGTGAACGCGCTGCTCATCCCGTACCTGCTCTCCGCGATCCGGATGTTCGAGTCGGGCATCGCGTCCCGCGAGGACATCGACAACGGCATGGAGCTGGGCTGCGCCCACCCGATGGGACCGCTGAAGCTCGCGGACCTCATCGGCCTGGACACGGTCGCGTCCGTGGCGGACTCGATGTACATGGAGTACAAGGAGCCGCTGTACGCCGCTCCGCCGCTGCTCCAGCGGATGGTGGACGCCGGGCGGCTCGGCCGCAAAACGGGCTCGGGTTTCTACCCGTACGGCTGAGCCGCCGCGCGCCCGGACAGTGCGCCGTTCCTGGCCGCCCCCCATTTCTGACGGAGCGTCACCCGTGCCCCCGCACACGCCTGATTCACACGGTGTGTGCGGGGGCGCGCGCGGTGTGCGAGGCGTGCTCGCATATGCCCGGAACACACGCTCCCGCTGTGCCCGCAAAGGGAGTTGACTCACCGTCACGAGATGCAGAGACAACTCTCCCGAAGGAGCGCACATCGTGACCACCGACCCCGAGCAGAGCGTGGTCGTAGAGGAACTCGCGGAGGTCCGCCGTCGCCTCGACGTGGGGCTGGCCCACATCGAGGGACGGCTGGCCGTACAGACGCTGCGGGACGACCAGAACGACAAGGAGCTCGCCGATCTGATCGTCCGCGTCAGCGCCCTTGAGCACTCCCGCTGGCCGTTGCCCGCGGTGGCGGCGCTCACCGCGATCGGCGCACTCGCCGTCACCGTGTGGCAGGCCCTCGGTCGTTGAGGCCACGCCTACGCCGTACGCCGCCCGCGACGTGCGACGGCCGCGGCCGACAGCCCCCACGACCTACGACAGCCACGGCTCACGACTGCCGCAACTCCTGCTGGCCGAGCCGCAGGTGATACAGCATCAGCAGCCCGGCCGCCATGTTGGCGGCCGGGACCTCGCCCCGGGCGATCATGTCGGGGATCAGCTTCAGCGGTACCCACTCACGGCGCGAGGACTCGAAGTCGTCCTCGGGATAGCCGGTGTACGTCGCGCCCTCCGCCCAGTAGAGGTGGTGGCGGGCGTCGGTGAGGCCGTTGGACGGCTCGACGGTGAGGAGGTGGCGCAGCGGCCCCGGCCGCCACCCCGTCTCCTCCTCCATCTCGCGTGCCGCCGCGGCTTCGACGTCCTCGCCGTCCTCGACGACGCCAGCGGCCAGCTCCCAGCCCCAGCTGTCGGTGATGAAGCGGTGGCGCCAGAGCATCAGCACCTCGTCCGCCTCGTTGACCGCGGTCGCCACGGCGACCGCGCGCAGACGGATGAGGAAGTGGTCCAGATGACGGCCGTTGGGGAGTTCGACGTCCGCGAGATTCACCCGGAACCACGGGTTCTCATACACAGTTTGTTCGTTCAGGTTCGTCCACTGCACGGTTCTGCCACCTTCCGGCAATTAGATGCACGTAGATGGCAACATCGCAGGAGGGGCACGCCGGGGGAAACAGCGGTCGTCCGGTCGGACGCGGAGCGCTACAGCGGAATCCGCAGCGCCCCGTCGATCATTTCGGCCGCCTCGTCGGCCTGGGCGCAGCCGCTGGCCGCAAGATGTTCGCGGACGGCCCGTAACCGGTCTCTCAGCCGGTGGGACTCCATGCCCCGCGCCTGCTCGGCCATCTCGACCGCGGTGGCAACCGCCAGGTCGGCCTCCCCCTGCCTCAGCTCGACATGGGTGAGGATGGCGAGCCGGTGCACCCGGCCGCGGTCGTGTGCGCGGGTGTCGACAGCCGTCGCCGCGTGCTCCCGCGCGGCCGGCAGATCACCCATGCTGAGCAGCGCCTCCGCCACCTGCACGTTGACCAGCCCCGGTTGTACGTAGCCGGTCTCGTCGGGCTCGCGGCCGGGGCGGATGCGGTCGGCGGCCTTCTCGGCGCGCCTGATGCAGGCCAGCGCGCTCGTCCCGTCGCCGAGATGCGCGTACGACTTGGCCTGCATCGCGTACAGGTCGGCTGCCAGCGCCGGGCTGATCTCGCGTCCGGCGGTGCGCAGGGCGGCCTCCGCGAAGGCGACGGCCTGGCGGTACTCCCGCATGAACAGCGACTGGTTGACGAGCAGGGCGATGACGTACGCGCCGAGCCCCCGGTCGCAGCTGGCCTTGGCCAGTCGCAGGGCCTGGTGGAAGTAGCGCTGGGCGAGTCCCTGGGCGTCCGAGTCGTAGGCGCAGATCCCCGCGATGGCCACCAACCCGCCGGTGGCACGATGGAGTTGGCGGCCGGTCGCGTCGTTGTAGCCGCCGCGCAGCAGGGGTGCGGTCTCGGAGTTGAGGAAGCCGACGATGCGCGAGCGGGTCGCGATGCCGCCGGCCTTGCGGTACATCTGCTCGTAGTGCGCCCGGGCCCCCTTGAGGGTCTCGATGTCCGAGAGGTTCACATGGGTCGGCCCGGACCGGGACACGTCGCTGTCCTCGGGCGGGTTCTCCCACTCCCAGACCGGCATCACGGCGGGTGTCCCGGTGACGGCGGGAGCGCCGATGACGTGCGGGCGCTGCTGTTCGTCCGAGCGCCACAGCGCGGTGGCCCGCTCCACGAACCCGGACAGGGTGGAGCTGCTGGAACTGCTGCTGGGCGAGATCAGCTCGCCCTGGATTCCGCTCAGTCCGATGTCGACCAGCGCGACCTGCCGGTGCAGCCGTGCGCTGAGCACCTCGCAGATGAGGTCCGGTGCCTGGCCGCGGGGACGCTGCCCCTTGAGCCACCGGCGGACCGCCGTGTGGTCGTAGCGCAGCGCCAACCCGCGTTTCCTCCCCGCCAGGTTGACGTGCGCGGCCAGTCCGGCCTGGGAGATCCCCGCCTCGTCCAGCAGAGCGTCGAGGAGTGCATTGGGCTGCATGAGAGCGCCTCCGGCTGACTCGGTCCCGTCCAGCGTAGTACGGGGCGATTCACACGGGGGGTGAACGGAATGCCCACATCCACCCCCTTCACCCACTCCCCTCGCGCCCCGGGAGTCGGTTGACTGAACTGCCTCGCAAGAGGCGGCCGGGCCGCCGGCTCCCCCCTCCATCAGTGCGGCGGCCCGTTCCCACCCCCGTCCGCCCCGCCCTGTCCGCCCGGCATCCCCGGGCGGGGCGGACGGCAGCCGCAGCCGCAGTCGCCGCCCGCACCTCCACCCACCGTGCCCGGCCCGGCGGACGGGCCTACCGGCGGGAGGGTTCGGGACACGGCCGACGGGCGGCGACCGCCTGCGCACCGGGCTGCGCGGGCACCCGCAGACGGTCGTTGCGCAGCACCACCAGCGCCACGTCGTCGCACACCCGCCCCCCGGTGTGCCGCAGCAGTTCGTCCTGCACCCTTTCGACGACCGAGGCGGGTGACGCGGGACGCGCCGCGGCGGTCCGGCCGAGTACTTCCCGCAGCGGGAAGAACTCCCCGTTCGCGTTCCGGGCGTCCTCGGCCCCGTCCGTGTGCAGGACGAGCAGTTCGCCCGGCAGCAGCCGCAGGCAACGGCGTGCGGGCAGTTCGGCCGGGAGCGGGAAGGGGCCGAGCGGCGGCAGCGGCTCCCCCGCGGCCACCTCCTCCGCCGTCCCGCCCAGCCGGTGGGGCCACGGATGACCGCAGTTGAGGGCAAGCACCTCGCCGTCCTGCCGGATCTCCAGCAGCAGGACGGTGACGAACTCCTCGGTCAGCGGGCTGTCCGGGTCCGCCCCGCCCGACGCCGGGCGCTCGTCGCGGGCCCGCTCCCTCAGGTTCCGCTGCAGAGCGCGTTCCAGCCTCCGCAGCACGCCGCCGAGTTCGGGTTCGTCGTGAGCGGCCTCACGGAAGCTGCCGAGCAGGGCGGCCACCACTCCGATCGCGGGCAGGCCGTGCCCCCGTACGTCGCCGATCACCACCCGTACCCCGTCCCCCGTGGCCACCGCCTCGTACAGGTCGCCGCCGACGGACGCGCCCCGGCTGGCCGACAACCGCCCCGCGGCGAGGGCCAGTCCGTCGAGCCGGGCGGGCAACGGGCGCAGCAGCACGTCCTGGGCGGCGCGCGCGACCTCCTTGGCCCGGCGCAGCTCCCGCAGCAGCCCGCTCCGCAGCCACCCGACCAGTACGAGGACCGCCAGCAGGAATCCCGTACAGGTGGCGAGGTCCGGGACGACACCCGCGTCCGACAGCGGGCACGCCAGCTCCCAGCAGATGACGAAGGCGAGCCAGAGTCCGAGGACCACGGCGACGACGGCGCGCGGTAAGCGGCGGGCGCGGCCCTCCGCCCCGGACGGTGGGCCCGGCTTCGGAGTGTTCATCCGGACGGCCCCCTCGGAGCGCTCCACAGCGGTGCGGCCGGTCGGCCGCAACGATTGTGTCTACCGTTCGTGCCGCCATGCGTACATCGCCCGCACAACTCACCCGAATGAGTGAGGGGCACACCCGTGTCCCGGATGTGCCCCTCTGCCACGCGTGCAACGACCGTGGCGGCCGCGCGGAGTTACGCCCCGCGCAGCACCGCGCCCACGTGCTCGGCGGCGTGTGCCACCGCCGCGTCGCGGGCCGCCGTGGCCTCCTCGACGGTCAGCGTGCGGTCGGCTGCGCGGAAGCGCAGCGCGTACGCCAGGGACTTCTTGCCCGCACCGAGCTGCTCGCCCTCGAAGACGTCGAACAGCCGGATGCCCTCCAGGAGTTCGCCCGCCCCCTCGCGCAGCAGGTCCTCGACGGCGGCGGACGTGACGTCCGTGTCGACGACCAGCGCGACGTCCTGGGTGGCGACCGGGAAGGTGGAGATCCGGGGCGCGCCCAGCGCACCCCGGCCGGCCCTCTCCAGGACGTCCAGGTCGAGTTCCATCGCGCAGGTGCGCTCCGGGAGGTGCATCGCCTTCACGACGCGCGGGTGCAGTTCACCGGCGTACCCGATGATCTGCTCCTCGCCGTCGACGACGACGGACAGCGCGGCGCACCGGCCCGGGTGCCAGGGCGCGTGGACGGCACGGCCCACGCGCAGGTCGGCACCGGCCTCGCGGGCCAGACCGCGGGCGGCCTCGACCGCGTCGGCCCAGGTCGCCGGGCGGCCCCTGCCCCACCAGCCGGCCTGCTCGCGGGCGCCCGCGAGGACGACGGCGGCGTGCCGGGGCTGGGCGGGCAGCGAGGCGTTGAGCCCCGCGATCTCCTCGTCCGTCGGACGGCGGTCGACAGGGAGACGTACCGCCTTCCGCTCCTGGCCGGTCGGCCGGAAGACCAGGCCCGTCTCGAACAGCGCCAGGTCGTGCGCGCCGCGTCCGTCGTTGCGGCGCAGCGCCCCCAGCAGGCCGGGCAGCAGCGTTGTGCGGAGCGCGGGCTCCGTGTCGGCGAGCGGGTTGACCAGCTTGACCGTACGGCGTCGGGCGTCGTCGGCGTCGAGCTGGAGCTGGTCGAGGACGGCGTCGCCGACGAACGGGTAGTTCAGCGCCTCGACGTAACCCGCGCCGGCCAGCGAGCGGCCGACGCGGCGGTGCAGCCGCTGGCGCTCGGTGAGTCCGCGCCCGGACGGCGGGGTGGGCAGCGTGGAGGGCAGGTTCTCGTAGCCCTCCAGCCGGATGACCTCTTCGGCCAGGTCGTTGGGGAACGCCAGGTCGGGCCGCCAGGACGGCACGGTGACGACGAGTTCGTCGGAGCCGTAGACGTCGCAGCCGACCTCCTGGAGGCGGCGCACGACGGTCTCGCGACCGTAGGCGACGCCCGCGACCCGGTCCGGGTGGTCCGCCTTCATGGCGATGGAACGGGGCGCGGAGGGCGCGAGGACCTCGGTGACCCCGGCCTCGGCGGTGCCGCCGGCGAGCAGCACGAGCAGGTCGACGCACCGCTGGGCGGCGGCCGGGCCGGCCTGCGGGTCCACGCCGCGCTCGAAGCGCCTGGACGCCTCGGAGGTCAGCTTGTGACGGCGCGAGGCGCGGGCGACGGTCAGCGCGTCGAAGTGCGCGGCCTCGATGACGAGGTCGGTCGTCCCGGTCGCCTCGCCGGTCTCCGCGTCCGTCCGTACGTCGGCGACCTCGGTGTCCGCGCCGCCCATGACGCCCGCGAGGCCGATCGGCCCGCGGTCGTCGGTGATGACGAGGTCCTCGCCGTCGAGCACCCGCTTGGTGCCGTCGAGCGTCGTGAACTTCTCGCCCGGTTCGGCGCGGCGGACGCCGATGGTGCCCTGCACCCGGGAGCGGTCGTACGCGTGCAGGGGCTGGCCCAGTTCCAGCATCACGTAGTTGGTGACGTCCACGGCGAGCGAGATCGGACGCATGCCGGCCTTCTGCAGGCGGCGCTGCATCCAGATCGGCGAGCGGGCCTCGGGGGCGACACCGGTCACGGTGCGTACGGTGAAGCGGTCGCAGCCCTGCGGGTCGCTGATCTTCACCGGGTAGCCGTACGAGTTCGGCGCGGGCACGTCGAGGAGCGCGGGGTCGCGCAGCGGCAGCCCGTACGCGGTGGCCGCCTCGCGGGCGATGCCGCGCAGGGACAGCGCGTAGCCGCGGTCGGGGGTGACGGCGATGTCGAGGACCTCGTCCACCAGCTCCAGCAGCTCGATGGCATCCGTACCGGGCTCGTACTCGGGCGGCAGCACGATGATGCCGCCGGTGCCGTCGTCGCCCATGCCCAGCTCGTCGCCGGAGCAGATCATGCCGTGCGAGGTCCTGCCGTACGTCTTGCGGGCGGCGATCGTGAAGTCGCCGGGGAGCACCGCGCCGGGGAGGACCACGACGACCTTGTCGCCGACGGCGAAGTTGCGGGCGCCGCAGACGATCTCCTGCGGCTCGCCCGTGCCGTTCGCCCGGCCCACGTTCACCGTGCAGAAGCGGATGGGCTTCTTGAAGCCCTCCAGTTCCTCGATGGTGAGCACCTGGCCGACGACCAGGGGGCCCTTGAGGCCGGCGCCGGTCTGCTCGACCGTCTCGACCTCCAGACCGGCGGACACGAGCTTGGCCTGTACGTCACGGCCGGTCTCGGTGGCGGGGAGATCGACGTACTCCCGCAGCCAGGAAAGCGGGACCCGCATCAGATCTCCATCCCGAAGGGCCGAGTGAAACGCACGTCACCCTCGACCATGTCTCGCATGTCTTCCACGTTGTGCCGGAACATCAGCATCCGCTCGATGCCGAAGCCGAAGGCGAAGCCGCTGTACTTCTGGGGGTCGACGCCGCAGGCCACGAGGACCTTGGGGTTGACCATGCCGCAGCCGCCGAGCTCGATCCAGCCCTCGCTGCCGCAGGTGCGGCAGGGACGGTCCGGGTTGCCGACGGACTCGCCGCGGCAGACGTAGCAGACCATGTCCATCTCGGCGGACGGCTCGGTGAAGGGGAAGTAGTTCGGGCGCAGCCGGGTCTTCATGCCCGCCCCGAAGAGCGCCTGGACCATGTGGTCGAGGGTGCCCTTGAGGTCGGCCATGGTGAGGCCCTCGTCGACGGCCAGCAGCTCGATCTGGTGGAAGACCGGGGTGTGCGTGGCGTCGAGCTCGTCGGTGCGGTAGACGCGGCCGGGGCACACGACGTACACGGGCGGCTCGCGGCGCTCCAGCAGCGCGCGGGCCTGCACGGGCGAGGTGTGCGTCCGCAGCACGACACCGGACTCGTCGGATTTCGCGCCGTCGGCGTCCTGGACGAAGAAGGTGTCCTGCATCTGCCGGGCCGGGTGGTCCGGTACGAAGTTCAGGGCGTCGAAGTTGAACCACTCGGCCTCGGCCTCGGGGCCCTCCGCGACCTCGTAACCCATCGCCACGAAGACGTCGGCGACGCGCTCCATGAAGGTGGTCAGCGGGTGCCGGGCGCCTGCCGGGGTGCGGTCGTACGGCAGCGTGACGTCCACCGCCTCCTCGACCAGCACGCGCTCGTCGCGCTCGGCCTCCAGCACCGCCAGCCGGGCCGCGAGGGCCTTGTTGACGGCGCCGCGTGCCATGCCGACGCGCTTGCCCGCCTCGGCCTTGGCCTGGGGCGGGAGCGCGCCGATCTCGCGGTTGGCGAGGGACAGCGGCGAGGTGGGACCGGTGTGCGCGGTCTTGGCGTGCGTCAGCGCGTCGAGGTCGGCGGCGGACTCGAAGGCGGCGAGCGCCTCGTCCCGCATGCGCTCGATCTCTTCGGGTTTCAGCGCCTCGACCTCGACAGGGTCGTACGACTTATTGGGTGCGGACATCTCTTCCCGTACTTCCGATGGCTGGTGGGCGGCCCCGCTCGACACGTGAGGACGCAAAGGTGCCAAAAGTCGAGTCTAAAGGGACGCGGGACGCGACGAAGCCCGTGGGCGGGGTCAGGCCAGGTAGGCCGGGGCCCCCACGGGCAGGATAAATCGGAACTCGGCGCCGCCGCCGGGTCCGCGGCCGACCGCGATCGTGCCGCCGTGCGCCTCAACGATGCCCTTGACGATGTACAGCCCGAGACCGGTGCCGCCGCGCTTGCTGCCCCGCCAGAAGCGGGTGAAGACACGGCTCAGCGACTCCTCGGGAATCCCCGGGCCCTCGTCGCTGACGGTCACGGCCGTTCCCTTCTCGTCGTCCTTGGCGGTGGCGGGCGCCACTTCAATGGTCACCATTCCCGCGCCGTGCCGCACCGCATTTTCCAGCAGGTTGTCGAGCACCTGGTCGATCTTGTCGGGGTCCGCCCACAGGCCGGGCAGCGGGTGCTCGATCCGTACGAGGAAGCGATCTGCGGCCTGCCCGGCGGAGACCCGGGCGTGCACATGGCGTCCGACGGCCGCCACGACGTCCACCGGCTGCCTGCGCAGCTCCAGGCGGCCGGAGTCGATGCGCGCGATGTCGAGCAGTTCGGCGATCAGCCGGGTGAGCCGCTCGGCGTCGTTGTCGACGGTCTCCAGCATCATCAGTTTCTGGTCGTCGGTGAAACGCTCCCACTTCCGCAGCAGGGTCCGGGTGAACCCCTTCACCGACGTCAGCGGCGAGCGCAGCTCGTGGGCGACCGTCGCGATCAGCTCGGCGTGGCTGCGTTCGGTGCGCCGCCGCGCCTCGGTCCCGCGCAGCGTCACCACCACGCGGCGCACCGGACCGCACGGCCGCTCCCGTACGTAGCGCGCGGAGACCAGCACCTCGCGCCCGCCGGGCAGCAGCAGGTTCCGCTCGGGCTGTCCCACCCGGATGGCGAGACCGCCGTAGGGGTCCGTCAGCGCCCACCAACGCCGGCCCTTGAGGTCCTCCAGCGGAAGTACGTCGTCCAGCGCGCGGCCCAGCGCGCGACCGGCCGGGACGGCGGTGAGACGGGCTGCGGCGGCGTTGAAGCAGACGACCGCGCCCGTTTCGTCGGCGACGACCAGGCCGTCCGGGAGATCGTCGGCCCCGATTCCGGGCCCCATCGTCTCCCGCGCCGCGGACGCCCGTTCAGGCACTTGCGCAACCATTCCCCGTACCCCACCCATCCGACGCGCGCAGGAGCCCCCGAGCCCGTCACCTTATCCGGGACGGAGGCCTGTCAGGGAGTGCTGCGTACCCGCTGTGCGCGCGCGGATGCGTAGAGGCAGACTGCGGCCGCCGTGGCGAGGTTGAGGCTCTCGGCCTTTCCGTGGATGGGTACGCGTACGACGGCGTCCGCCAGCGCGCGGGTCTCCTCGGGGAGCCCCCAGGCCTCGTTGCCGAACACCCAGGCGGTGGGGCCGCCCATGGTGCCCGCGTCGAGCTCGTCGTCGAGGTCGCGGTCACCCGCGCCGTCGGCCGCCAGGATGCGCACTCCCGCCGCCCGGAGCTCGGCGACCGCCTGTTCGACGGGAACGCCCACGGCGACCGGCAGGTGGAAGTGCGAACCGACCGACGCGCGCACCGACTTGGGGTTGTAGAGGTCGACGGAGGCGTCGGTGAGGACCACCGCGTCCGCGCCCGCCGCGTCGGCGCAGCGCAGCACCGTGCCGGCGTTGCCGGGGTCGCGCACGTGCGCGAGGACGGCGACCAGCCGGGGCCCGGCGGCCAGGATGTCCGCGAAGGGGGAGTCCAGGAAGTGGCACACGCCGACGATGCCCTGCGGCGTGATGGTCTGCGAGATGTCCGCGAGGACGTCGTCCCCGGCGAGGTGCACCCGTGCCCCGGCGGCCTGCGCCGCGTCCACGATGTCGGCGTACCGTTCGGCGGCCTCCACGGTCGCGAACAGTTCGATCAGCGTGGGCGTTCCGTCCGGCCCCCGGTGGCCGACCGCCTCCCGCACGGCCTGCGGCCCCTCGGCGATGAACCGGCGTTCCTTGCCCCGGAAGCTGCGCTTGGCCAGCCGTCTGGCGGCGACGACGCGGGGGGAACGCGGGGAGATCGGCTCGGGGGTGCTGCCCATGGGTGTGCGGCTCACTTCTTCGTAGGGGCGTGACGGGACTGGCAGGCGCACAACGCACGGACCCGCAGGCGCACTGTGCGCCTGCGGGTCCGGCTTCAAGCCAGGAAGAGCTCGTGCCTGCCGTGAGGACTAGGCGGCGGCCTTCGGGGCGTTGACGTCGCTCGGAAGCGCCTTCTGGGCGACCTCGACGAGCGCGGCGAACGCGTTCGGGTCGTTGACGGCCAGCTCGGCGAGGATCTTGCGGTCCACCTCGATGCTGGCGGCGTTCAGACCCTGGATGAGGCGGTTGTACGTCATGCCGTTCTCGCGGGCAGCGGCGTTGATGCGCTGGATCCACAGACGGCGGAAGTCGCCCTTGCGCTTCTTGCGGTCGTTGTAGTTGTAGACCAGGGAGTGGGTGACCTGCTCCTTGGCCTTGCGGTACAGGCGCGAACGCTGTCCGCGGTAGCCCTTGGCCGCCTCGAGGATTGCCCGGCGCTTCTTGTGGGCGTTTACTGCGCGCTTGACGCGTGCCACTTTTGACTCCTTGTAGCGGGGTCGTGGGGATGTTCACACGACCCGAAAACGAATTGGTCCCGGTCTCGATCCAGTGCCTCGGGCGGGTGCACCCGGGGCAGGCGGATCACTTGCCGAGAAGCTTCTTGATCTTCGCGGCGTCGCCCGGGGCCATCTCGGCGGTGCCGGTGAGGCGGCGCGTCACGCGGGACGACTTGTGTTCGAGCAGGTGGCGCTTGCCGGCACGCTCACGGAGCACCTTGCCGGAGCCGGTGATCTTGAAGCGCTTCTTGGAACCGCTGTGCGTCTTGTTCTTCGGCATCGCGCCGTATCTCCTCGTCAGTGCCGCTCCCCCGGCCCCCGGTGCGGGCACCGGACTGCGGGAGCGTCAGATCTTTGGTTGGGGGTTCCGGTCGGGGACCCGGGGGGCCGCCTGGATGGCGGCCCCGTGGATCACGCCTCGGAGGGTGCCTCGGCCGGAGCCTCGGCAGTGGCCTCGGCGACCTCGCCCGCGGGCTCGTCGTCGTGGGCAGTGGTGCCCTGACGCTCCGCCTTGCGGGCGGCCTGGGCCTCACGGGCCTCGGCCATCGCTTCGGTCTTCTTCTTGTGGGGGCCGAGAACCATGATCATGTTCCGGCCGTCCTGCTTCGGGTTGGACTCGATGAAGCCCAGGTCCTCCACGTCGGAGGCGAGTCGCTGAAGCAGCCGGAAGCCAAGCTCGGGACGGGACTGCTCACGACCACGGAACATGATCGTGATCTTGACCTTGTCACCCTGCTTGAGGAATCGGACGACGTGACCCTTTTTGGTGTCGTAGTCGTGCGGGTCGATCTTCGGGCGGAGCTTCATTTCCTTGATGACCGTGTGCGCCTGGTTCTTGCGCGCCTCACGGGCCTTCATGGCCGACTCGTACTTGAACTTCCCGTAGTCCATGAGCTTGCACACGGGCGGACGGGCGGTCGCCGCGACCTCGACCAGGTCGAGGTCGTACTCCTGCGCCAGCTCAAGGGCCTTGGCGAGGGGAACGATGCCGACCTGTTCGCCGCTGGGGCCTACAAGCCGGACCTCGGGAACGCGAATCCGGTCGTTAATGCGGGGCTCGGCGCTGATGGATCCTCCTCAGTAGCACCACACGGCTGTCTGGCAGACAGCCGCGCAACGTCTTATTTCTTCGGACCAACCGCACCGGGATACAAAAAATGCCCCGGACGGGACACAGGCAGGGCTCCTGGAAATACCGGAGCACCGCCGCGTCTAAAACCGCGGGGCGCGCACATCGGACAGTTCCATCGTCCGTACGGAACGATGGGTACCGTCTTCTGACCGGTGACCCGCCGTCCCGGGGGACGGTCAGGTGGGAGATCGGAGCCTCCACTTGTGGGCCGGGCACAGGAGTGCCCAGCCGGTCGTGAGAAAACAGTACTGCACTTTCCCCATCGCCGCGAACCCTGCGTAAACCACCCGTCCCGGGGAAGTCCGCCGCGACACGGGACCTATCGTTGACGCCATGAGCGACGCGACCGGCACCACCGGCACCACTGACGAGAACAACCCCGGCTTCGACGACCTGACCCGCGACATCGCGGACGTTCCCGCCGTCGAGGTCATCACCACGGTCGCCGTGCACCTGATGAGCGCCGCCGCCGTGAACCTCGGCCTCGCCGAGGGCGGCGAGGAGCAGAAGGACCTGGACGAGGCCCGGAAGCTGATCCAGGCACTGGCCGGCCTGATCACGGCCAGCGCCACGGAGATCAGCTCCTTCCACGCGGCGCCGTTGCGGGACGGACTGAAGTCCCTCCAGCTGGCGTTCCGCGAGGCCTCCGTGGTTCCCGACGAGCCGGGCCAGGGGCCGGGCGAGAAGTACACCGGCCCGGTCTACGGCTGAGCGCTCCGGGCCGAGGTACCCCCCACTCCCGCGGGCCGCGACCCCGGGCTCCGGCCCGAGGTGCCTCCCGTCCCCGCGCTCCCGCGCGTCACCCGTGCGGAGTCAGCAGCGCGTGAAGAGCGGCTCGCCGGGAGGCGGGGTGGCGTCGGCGGGCAGCAGCGCCAGGTCCAGCCCCCGTACGAGACGGGCCCTGAGCACCTCGTCGGCCGCCAGCGCCTGCGCGATCCGGCGGACGGCCTCGGCCGGGACCGCGTCCGCGGTCAGCACCAGGGCCAGTACCCCGTCGGCCTCGCCGGGCCCGAGATGGGCGCGGAGCACGGCGGGCTCGGCGGCGACGAGCGCGTGCAGCGCCTGCGTCACGGCGGGGTCGTCGAGCGGCCGGGTACTGGTGCGGCCCTCGGCGAGGGCGCGCAGGGCGGGCCCGGTGAGCTGATAGGGCACCGGCCCCGCGAGGTCCAGCACCACGGTGTCCGCCTGCTCGTGGGCGGCGGCCTGCAGTGCCTGGTGCAGAGGTACGGCAACGGGGCGTGCGGCCGGGTCCCACCGCGCGAGCGCCTCGACGGAGGTGAACGCGGGCAGCGCCTTGCGGTCCCCCGCGCGGAGGGTCGGCACTGCCATGTCGCTCGTCTTCTCCCGCTTCAGCCCGGTGTCCGGGTCGGTCTCGACCTCGCCGAGGACGGCGACGACGGGCACCAGGAGGCGGGCGGCGGGGAGCGCGTCGAGGATGCGCTGCTGGGCCGGCGCGTCGTCCTGCGGCCCGCCGGCCCAGGCCGCAAGGGCGGCGGCGAGTGCGGGGTCGGCGGTGCCGTCGTCGTCGCCGAAACCGGAATCGGGAATGTTCTTGAGCACGGACCGAGCCTAACGGGACCGTACCCCTCAGCTCCTCGCGCCCCTGCGCCAGATCAGCACACCCGCCGCCAGCACCAGCACACCCGCCGAGCCCGCCGCCAGTGCCCACGCCCCGGGGCCCGCGGCAACCTTCTCCGCCGCCTGCGGGCCCGGCCCGAAGTACCGCTTCGCGTACCCCTCCCCCGAGGTGGACCGGATCGCCGTGTCCCGTCCCCCCGCCGCGATCGCCGCCGCCGGGTCGACCATTCCGTGGCCCCGCGAGTCGTCCCGCCCTCCGCTCGGCGCGTTCCGTGCGGTCTTCGCCAGCAGCCGCTTGACCTGGGCGGGCGGCAGTTCGGGATGCGCGGAGCGCACCAGCGCCACCGCCCCGGAGACGAACGCGGCCGCCGCGCTCGTCCCCCACCCCTCGTAGTAGCTCCGGTCGGGGTCGGCGATCACGACGTCGACGCCGGGCGCGGCCACGGTCGCGTACCAGCGCCGGGTGGAGAAGGAGGCGTGGGTGCCGGCCGGGTTGACGGCGGTGACGGCGATGACGCCGGGGTAGGCGGCCGGGTAGGAGACGTGGTCGCCCTTCTCGCCGCCGTTGCCCGCGGAGGCGACGACCACGGCGCCCTTGCTCAGCGCGTACTGGACGGCCGCGTCCTCCTCGGCCTGCGGGTGCGCGGACTCGCTGTCGTCGCCGAGGGACAGGTTGATGACGTCCGCTCCGTGGTCGACGGCCCAACGGATGCCCTGGGCGAGGGCGTTGCCGCGCGATTCGCGGGCCCTGTCACGGGCGGGGTCACCGCCTTCGAGGATGACCCGTACGGGCAGGATCTTCGCCTCGGGGGCGATCCCGAGCACCCCCTCGGCCCGCCCGGGGCCGTGTCCGTGGCCCGCGATGATCGAGGCCATGGCCGTACCGTGCCGGGCCCACGACCGGTTGCCGCGCTTCGCGCCGAAGCCGACGAGGTCATGGCCCGTGAGCACGTTGCCGCGCAGGTCGGGGTGCTGGTCGTCGACGCCGGTGTCGAGGACGGCGACGGTGATGCCCGCGCCCTTCGTGGTGCGCCACGCCTCCTGCGTGTGGAGTGCGGCGAGTCCCCACTGCCGGTCGCGGATGCTGTCGGCGTGGGCGGCGGAGAGCGGCAGCACGGCGAGCAGCGCGGCGGTGGCCGCGGACACGAAGGCGACGGCGGGACGCGTGCGGCGCGGCGGCCGGAGCGCAGCCCATTCCGCGCCACGCGTCCGACGGGTGCTCATTGTGGCTTCTCCGTGGCCGAGTCGACGGTTCTGCGCAGGGCGCGCTCGATGCGGTCCGCGATGCCCTTCGCCTCGTGGCCGAGGCCGGCCTGGGCGGGGGTGGTGGCCGTTCCCGCGACGGTGGCGAGGGCGGCGGGCTGCGGGTCGGACACGGTGCGTCCGTCGGCGAAGCCCGAGACCGCGTACACGACGACGGGTGCGTCCTTCAGGACGCTGACGGTCCAGCTGGCCCGTTGCCCGTCGCCGAACCCGGCGGCGACGGTGCCGGGCACGGGGAGGGTACGGGGCATCAGATCCCGGCGCCGGTCGAGTTTCTCGCGGGCGAAGCGTGCGCGCAGGGCGTGCGTCGCGTTCTCGTCCGCCTTGGTGAAGACCATGCCGACGGTGGTGACGCTGCTGGTGGTGGCGTCGGTGTAGGTCGCACGCAGCAGGCGTTCGCAGCCGACCGGGCCGAGCGCCTTGAGCAGGAGCGGGTCCAGGGCGTGCGCGCAGTCGCCGTCCGGGGCGACGGCGACCCGCGTCCAGGTCCGGTCGGCGCCGCCGGGACCCGCGCCCGTGCCCGCGAGTGCGCGGGGGAAGAGGGTGTCGACGGGGGTGCTGCGCCATGTCGAACGGGCCTCGGCGAAGGCGCTGTTCACGGTAGGGGCGGCAGCGCTGTCGGCCAGCCAGCTTCCGGCGGCGGCCCCGCCGACGAGGCCGCCGCCGAGCACCGCGCAGACGGTGGCGGCGGCGATGCGGGCCCCGGAGGGCCGCTGCCGGACGGGGGACTGCTGGTCGTCCTGGGCCCAGTGCTGCGGCGGGGCGAAGGCGGCGGGGCGGGCCGTGTCCGTACGGGGGTCGCCGAGGGCTTCGTGCGGTGCGTGGCGCGGGGCGTGCGGCACCGCGGCGGGGCGAGGCGCGCGCGTCGGCGCCTGGGCGAGGGACGCGCCGGAATGGGCGTACGCCGGTCCGGGCGACGGCTCGGGGGCCGGGGTGCGGGGGACCGCCGGGGGCGGTGGGAAGGGGGGCCGGGGCGGGACGGCGGGGCCGTGCGGTTCGGTGGTCATCCGGCCCCCAGGTCCGTCTCTTCTCGTGTTCCCGGCTTCTGCCCCGTGGCAGCCCCGTCACCCGGGCCCACCCGGGATTCCCGTGGAATTCCGGTCACTCTACGGGGTGGCTCCGGCGCCCGGGGAACCCGAGCCGGGCATGGAGTGCATCTGACCGGATCGTCCCCCTACCGAGGGGTAATCGACTCTGGCAAGCTGCGGCCATGACTCCCCGTGTGACGCGCCGTGCACTTGCCCGTACCGCCCCCTCCGTCGTGTCCGGTGCGGTGCCGCGCGCCGCCGACCGGGCTCGCTACGACCGGGCGACGGCACACCTGGACGGGCCGCTGGCCGTGGTCGATCTGGAGGCGTTCGACGACAACGCCGCCGATCTGGTGCGCCGGGCGGGCGGCAAGCCCGTACGCGTGGCGAGCAAGTCGGTGCGGTGCCGGGCACTGTTGGAGCGGGTGCTGGCTCGGGACGGGTTCTGCGGGGTGATGTCCTACACCCTGGCCGAGTCGCTGTGGCTGGCGAGGTCCGGTTTCGAGGACGTGCTGCTGGCCTATCCGTCCGTCGACCGGGGCGGGTACGCGGAGCTGGCCGCCGATCCGAAGCTGGCAGCCGCGGTGACGGTGATGGTGGACGACCCGGCGCAGCTGGAGCTGATCGAGCGCTCGCGCGGCGGCGGGGCCGAGGAGATCCGGGTATGCCTGGAGCTGGACACCTCGCTGCGGATGCTGGGCGGCCGGATCCGGGTGGGCGCGCTGCGCTCCCCGCTGCGCGAGCCCGCCCAACTCGCCGAGCTGGCACGCTCCGTGGCCCGTCGTCCGGGCTTCCGGCTGGTCGGGATCATGGCGTACGAGGGGCACGTCGCCGGCGTCGGTGACCTCGTCCGGGGGCGGCCGTTGCGGTCCCGTGCGGTGCGGCTGATGCAGGCGGCGGCGCGCCGGGAACTGGCGGCGCGGCGGGCGGAGGTGGTACGGGCGGTGCGGAGCGTCGTACCGGATCTGGAGTTCGTGAACGGCGGCGGGACGGGGAGCGTGGAGAGCACGGTCGCCGAGGACGCGGTGACGGAGGTGGCCGCCGGGTCGGGGCTGTACGTACCGCGCCTGTTCGACAACTACCGGTCGTTCAGCGGGCGTCCGGCGGCGCTGTACGCGATGCCGGTGGTGCGGCGGCCGGGGGTGGGCGTCGTGACGGTGCTCGGCGGCGGTTACCCCGCCTCCGGTGTGGCCGGTGCGGACCGCTCGCCCGTGCCGTACCTGCCGGAGGGGCTGCGGTACGACGCGCAGGAGGGGGCGGGCGAGGTGCAGACGCCGCTGCTGGGTTCGGCGGCGGACGATCTGCTCATCGGCGACAAGGTGTGGTTCCGGCACGCGAAGGCGGGTGAGCTGTGCGAGCGCTTCGCGCGGTTGCACCTGATCGAGGATGAGCGGGTGACCGAGTCCGTCCCGACGTACCGGGGCGAGGGGCACACCTTCCTGTGACAGGTGCGGCCCCGCCGGGCGGGTTCCACGGCCCCCACGTGTGTCTCAGGTCGTGCTGCGGATGCCCTGGGTGATGGTGTCCATGACGTCGACCGACGGGGCGCCGGGTCCCGCGTCGACGTTGAAGCGGACCAGGACGATCGAGCCGGGGCCGATGCTGCTCGGGAAGGCGAGGGACTGCACGTAGCCGCCCGGCCCCTTGCCCGTGACGACCTTCCAGCGGACCAGGTAGCCCTGCTTGCCCGCGACGGTGACGGCCTCCGCCTTGACCTGGGTGTGGGACGTGACGCCGCCGTGCTTCTCGCGGTCGAGGAAGTCCTTGCCGTAGGCGAGTTCGGTGGCCTTGGCGATGTCGGCCTTGGCCACGGCCTCGGGAGTGGTCGGCCCGGAGGGCGCCGTACGGGAGGTGACCGTGCCGTGGCGGCAGAAGCCGCCCTCGGCGGGGCAGTCGTACGTCTCGTCGGTCTGCAGGGTGGCGGCCTCGCGGTCGCCGCCGTACTCCGGGATCTCCCAGCCCTCGGGGATCGGCAGCGTGATCCCGTTGAGCTGGTCGGCGAGCGTGGTGGGGTCTGCGGACGGGCCGGAGGAGCCGGGGGTCTCCGGCGCGGCAGGGGCGCTCTGGCCCGCCCCCGGGGTGGTCACCGACGTGGGCGCCGCGACGGGAGGTACGGGGGCGTCGTCGTCCTTGCCGAGGACGACGACGCCCGTGATGATCGCGGCGACGACGGCGACCCCGGCGACGACGACCGCGATCAGCGCGCCCTTGCTCAGGCCGCCGGAGCCGCCCTGCCCCCCGCCCGGGGGTGCGGGCGGGGGCGGCGGCGTGCCGTACGGCTGCGGGGCCTGCGGGGCCTGCGGGTATCCGTAACCCTGCGCCGGTGCCGCGGTCTGCGGGTAGCCGTAACCACCCTGCGGCGGCTGGGACTGCGGCGGGCCGAACTGCGGGGCCTGCGCGGTCTGGCCGGGAGGGCGGGTGTGCGCGCTCCATGCCGAACCGTCCCACCAGCGTTCCTGGGTGGGGGCGCTGGGGTCCTGGTACCAGCCGGGCGGGGTCGTCATGCTCATGCGGCTCACCTTAAAGGGCGGGCCTAGAGCGGAGTGACGTATGCGCCCGAGATGCCGCCGTCGACCAGAAAGTCCGTGGCGTTGACGAACGACGAGTCGTCGCTGGCCAGGAAGGCGACGGCCGCCGCGATCTCCGTCGCCTCGGCGAACCGGCCGAGCGGGATGTGGACGAGCCGGCGGGCGGCGCGCTCCGGGTCGGAGGCGAACAGCTCCTGCAGCAGGGGGGTGTTGACCGGGCCAGGGCAGAGCGCGTTGACGCGGATGCCCTCGCGGGCGAACTGCACGCCCAGCTCGCGCGACATCGCCAGGACGCCGCCCTTGGAGGCGGTGTACGAGATCTGGGAGGTGGCGGCGCCCATGACCGCCACGAAGGACGCGGTGTTGATGATCGAGCCCCGGCCCTGGCGCCGCATGTACGGCAGGGCCGCCTTGCAGCACAGGTAGACGGAGGTGAGGTTGACGTCCTGGACGCGTTTCCAGGCCTCCAGGCCCGTGGTGAGGATGGAGTCGTCGTCGGGCGGGCTGATACCGGCGTTGTTGAACGCGATGTCGACGCTGCCGTAGGTGTCGTGCGCGGCCCGGTAGAGCGCGTCGACCTGGTCGGCGTCGGTGACGTCGACCCGGACGAAGAGGCCGCCGACGGCTTCGGCGGCGGCCTTCCCCGCCGTTTCGTCGATGTCGCCGCAGACGACGTGGGCGCCCTCGGAGGCAAGGCGGCGGGCGGCGGCGAGGCCGATGCCACTGCCGGCGCCGGTGATGACGGCGGTGCGGCCGACGAGGCGGCGGCAGATGATGTCGTTGTCGGTGCTCATGGTGTTCTCAGGCCTCCGTGCCGTGGCTCGTGCTGATGAAGACGTTCTTGGTTTCGGTGAAGGCCGCGAGGGCGTCGGGGCCGAGTTCGCGGCCGAGGCCGGACTGGCCGTAACCGCCGAAGGGGGTCCAGTAGCGCACGCTGCTGTGGGAGTTGACGGAGAGGTTGCCCGCCCGTACGGCCTGGGAGACGCGCAGGGCGCGGCCCACGTCGCGGGTCCAGATCGAACCGGACAGCCCGTAGTCGGTGGCGTTGGCCAGGCGGATCGCGTCGGCCTCGTCGTCGAAGGGGAGGACGACGGCGACGGGGCCGAAGATCTCTTCGGTGGCGGCGGGCGCGTCGGGGGCGAGGCCCGTGAGAACCGTCGGCGGGAACCAGAAGCCGGGGCCGGTGGGGGCCGTTCCGCGGATACCGGGGGCGTGCTCGTCGACGTACGAGCGGACCCGGTCCCGCTGCGTCCGGGAGATCAGCGGGCCCATCTGGGTCTTCTCGTCCAAGGGATCGCCGACGACGACCGACTCGACGGCAGGGGCCAGGAGTTCGAGGAAGCGGTCGTGGACGGAGCGCTCGACGAGGATGCGGGTGCGGGCGCAGCAGTCCTGGCCGGCGTTGTCCAGGAAGGACATGGGGGTGGCGGCGACAGCGGCTTCGAGGTCGGCGTCGGCGAAGACGATGTTGGGGCTCTTGCCGCCGAGTTCGAGGGTGACGCGCTTCACCCGGTCCGCGCACTTGGCCATGACCGCCTTGCCGACACGGGCGGAGCCGGTGAAGACGATCTTGGCGACACCGGGGTGCTCGACGAGAGCGTTCCCGGCGACCGGGCCCTCTCCCGGGAGTACCTGGAAGAGGTGCTCGGGCAGCCCTGCCTCCAGGGCGAGTTCGGCGAGGCGCAGCGCGGTGAGAGGGGTGGTCTCGGCAGGCTTGAGGAGCACCGCGTTGCCCGCGGCGAGGGCGGGGGCCGTCGCCCACGCGGCGATCGGCATGGGGAAGTTCCACGGGGCGATGACGCCGACGACGCCGAGCGGTTCCAGGAGGGTGACGTCGAGTCCGTCGGGCACCGGGATCTGGCGGCCGTGGAGGCGTTCGGCTCCACCGGCGGCGTAGTCGAGGAGGTCGCGGACGTTGCCCGCTTCCCAGCGGGCATTGCCGAGGGTGTGGCCCGCTTCCCGCACCTCCAGCCGGGCGAGTTCCTCGATGTGCTCCTCGACGGTGACGGCGAAGCGCCGGAGGTGGCGGGCGCGGGCGGCCGGAGGGGTGGCGGCCCAGGCGCGCTGGACGCGCGTGGCGCGGGCGACGGCCGCGTCGACGTCCGCCGCCGTCGCGGCGGGGACGGTGGCGATCACTTCTTCGGTGGCGGGGTTGAGGATCTGCAAGGGGTTTCCTTACGGGGTGGGTCGGGTGGGGCTCTGCGGGGCCCGCCCGCGCGGGCCCCCGTCACACTGGCGGTCCGGCCAACGGGTGAAGGGCGCAGCAGGGGCCGGACAGGAGGGCCGGGGTGCGGCCCCGGGCAGCGGAACCGAGGGCAGCGGAACCGAGGGGTACGCGGGCACGCGCGGACTCGACGAGGGGCTCGCCGAAGAGCCGCCCCGGGTGGTCGCCGCAGGGCATCGGCCCGTCGCGCACCCCGGGGCGCGGCTCCGGCTCACATGCGTTCGAAGGAACGCCGCAGCTCCCAGTCCGTGACCGCGGCGTCGAAGGCCCGCAACTCGACGCGGGCCATGTTCGCGTAGTGCGCCACCACCTCGTCGCCGAAGGCCGCCCGCGCGATCGGGCTGGCCTCCCACAGCTCCGCAGCCTCGCGCAGCGTGGTGGGGACGCGCTCGTAGTCGGCGGTGTACGCGTTGCCCGTACAGGGTTCGGGGAGTTCCAGCTTGTGCTCGACGCCGTACAGGCCTGCGGCTATCAGGCCCGCGACGGCGAGGTAGGGGTTGACGTCGCCGCCGGGGAGCCGGTTCTCGAAGCGCATCGAGGGGCCGTGGCCGACGACGCGCAGCGAGCACGTGCGGTTGTCGTGGCCCCAGGCGACGGCGGTCGGGGCGAACGAGCCGGGCTGGAAGCGTTTGTACGAGTTGATGTTGGGCGCGTAGAGGAGGGAGAAGTCGCGCAGCGCGGCGAGCTGTCCGGCGAGGAAGTGGCGCATCAGGGGGGACATGCCGTCGGGGCCGTCACCGGCCATCGCGCTCCGGTTGTCCGCGTCGCGCAGCGAGAGGTGGATGTGGCAGGAGTTGCCCTCGCGCTCGTTGTACTTCGCCATGAAGGTGAGCGAGACGCCTTCCTGGGCGGCGATCTCCTTGGCGCCGTTCTTGTAGATGGCGTGCTGGTCGCAGGTGGTGAGGGCCTCGTCGTACTTGAAGGCGATCTCGTGCTGGCCGGGGTTGCACTCGCCCTTGGCGGACTCCACGGTCAGACCCGCGGCGGCCATCTCGTTGCGGATGCGGCGCAGCAGGGGTTCGACGCGGCCGGTGCCGAGGATGGAGTAGTCGACGTTGTACTGGTTGACCGGCTCAAGGTCCCGGTAGTTGGCGTCCCAGGCCTGTTCGTAGGTGTCCTTGAAGACGAGGAACTCGAGTTCGGTGCCGGCGTGCGCGGTGTAGCCGAGTTCGGCGAGGCGCGCCATCTGGTGGCGCAGGATCTGGCGGGGCGCGGCGACGACCGGGGTGTCGTCGTGCCACATCAGGTCGGCCATCAGCAGGGCGGTGCCCTCGTTCCAGGGGACGCGGCGCAGGGTGGCGAGGTCGGGTCGCATGGCGAAGTCGCCGTAGCCGCTGTCCCAGGAGGACATGGCGTAGCCGTCGACGGTGTTGAGGTCGACGTCGACGGCCAAGAGGTAGTTGCAGCCCTCCGCTCCGTCGGTCAGCACGTCGTCGAGGAAGAACGGGGCGGCGAACCGTTTGCCGGTGAGTCGTCCCTGCATGTCGGGGAAGGCCAGCACCACGGTGTCGATCTCACCGCTCGCCACCAGCGCGCGCAGCTCCTCCAGCGGGAGCGGGGGTGTGCGGTCTGCCTCGGGAACTGCCACGGGAAAGCCCTCCAGGGTCGGCCGGAGCCCTTAAGGTATTCCCCAAGACCATTGCTTGGGAAGAGGGTTCGGGAACATGGCGAAGGGCGGGGCGGGTGATGTGAACGGCGACCGGTTGACGGCCGTACTGCGTCCGGTGCGGGCCGGGAACGGCTTCGAGGAGGCCTTGGAGCAGGTGCTGCAGGTACTGCGGCTCGGCCTGGTACCGGCCGGTGGACGGCTGCCCGCGGAGCGGGACCTGGCGGAGCGGCTGCGCATCAGCCGGGTCACCCTGCGCGAGGTGCTCAAGGTGCTCCAGGACCAGGGGCTGGTGGAGAGCAGGCGCGGGAGGTACGGGGGCACGTTCGTGTGCCGCCGCCCGGAGAACCCCGGGGGTGACGAACTCCGGCGCAGGGTCGCCTCGCTGGACGTGGAGGACGCGCTGCGCTTCCGCGAGGTGCTGGAGGTGGGGGCGGCCGGGCTCTGCGCGGACCGGGGACTGGACGGCCCCGGGGCGGACCGGCTGCGGGCCGCGCTGGCCGCCACGCACGACGCCCCCCTCGCCGACTACCGGCGGGCGGACACGCTGCTGCACCTGACGCTGGCCGGGCTGGCCGGCTCGCCGCGGCTCAGCGCGCAGTACGCCGCCGTACGGGCCGAGGTGAACGGACTCCTGGACTGCATACCCCTGCTGGTGCGCAACCTGGAGCACTCCCAGCAGCAGCACACGGCACTCGTGGAGGCCGTCATCGAAGGGGACGCGGAGGCGGCGCGCGAGGTGATGCGCGAGCACTGCTCGGGGACGGCCGCCCTCCTCCGGGGCTTCCTCTCGTAACTCCCGCGTCACGCGAGGGGGTTGCGCGGGAGCCGTTCCGGCCGCAATGGTGTGGTCCCACACCATTGTCAGGCGACGGCGGGAGCGGCCCATGGCCACGGACGGACAGGGTTCCACGGACACGGCCGGATCCACCGGCGGACCGGGGAGCGGCGGCGGACCCGACGTCACGGACGACTACCTGAAACGGCGCACTCTGCGCCGGGGCAGCGCGGGCTGGCTGCTGCTCACCGGGCTCGGCGTCGCCTACGTGGTCTCCGGGGACTTCTCCGGCTGGAACGTCGGCCTCTCCAAGGGCGGCTTCGGCGGCCTCGCGATCGCCACCCTCCTGATGGGCGCGATGTACGCCTGCCTGGTCTTCGCCCTCGCGGAACTGTCCGCCATCCTGCCCACGGCGGGCGGCGGCTACGGCTTCGCCCGCCGGGCGCTGGGCACCTGGGGCGGCTTCCTGACCGGCACGGCGATCCTCATCGAGTACATCCTCGCCCCGGCCGCGATCTCCATCTTCATCGGCGACTACGTCGAGTCGCTGAACCTGTTCGGCCTGACCTCCGGCTGGCCGGTGTATCTCGCCTGCTTCGCCGTCTTCATCGGCATCCACCTGTGGGGCGTCGGCGAGGCGCTGCGCTTCAGTCTGGTCGTCACGGCCATCGCGGTGGCCGCGCTGCTGATCTTCGCGGTGGGCGCGTTCACCGAGTTCAACGCGGACGGCCTGAACGACATCCCGGTCGACGAGGACGCGCTCGGGGCGAACTCCTGGCTGCCGTTCGGCCTGCTCGGCATCTGGGCGGCGTTCCCGTTCGGCATGTGGTTCTTCCTGGGGGTGGAGGGGGTGCCGCTTGCCGCCGAGGAGGCGAAGGACCCGGTGCGGTCGATGCCGCGCGCGCTGTCGATCTCCATGGGCATCCTGGTCCTGCTCGCCATGCTGACCTTCTTCGCCGCGACGGGTGCCCGCGGTTCGGCGGCCGTGCAGGACGCGGGCAATCCGCTGGTCGTGGCGCTGCAGGGCGACGGCCCGGCCACCGGGCTGAGCCGCTTCGTGAACTACGCCGGGCTGGCCGGGCTCGTCGCGTCGTTCTTCTCCCTCATCTACGCGGGCTCCCGCCAGCTCTTCGCCCTGTCCCGGGCCGGCTACCTCCCCCGGTTCCTCTCGCTCACCAGCCGGCGCAAGGCCCCCTACCTCGGGCTGCTGATACCCGGCGCGATCGGCTTCGCGCTCGCCGCGTCCACCGGCAACGGGGCCCGGATGCTCAACATCGCCGTCTTCGGCGCGACCATCTCGTACGCCCTGATGGCCCTGTCGCACATTGTCCTGCGCCGCCGTGAGCCGGACCTGCCCCGGCCGTACCGCACGCCCGGCGGCGTGATCACCTCGTCGACGGCGTTCGTGCTGGCACTGTTCGCGCTGGTGGCGACGTTCCTGGTGGACAAGGACGCGGCGCTGATCGCACTGGTCGTGTACGTCGTCGCGCTGGCCTACTTCGCCCTCTATTCTCGGCACCGGCTGGTCGCCTCGGCGCCCGAGGAGGAGTTCGCGGCACTGGCCGCCGCCGAGGCCGAACTGGAACGCAAGTAACCCCCGTACCGCTTCAGTGGGAGGAACCGCACGTGTCCGTCAAGCCCCTCGTCGGCATCAGCACCTACCTGGAGTCGTCCGTGCGATGGGGCGTCTGGGACCTTCCCGCCGCCCTGGTCCCCGCGGGCTACCCGCAGCTCGTCCAGGCGTCGGGCGGCAGCGCCCTCCTGCTGCCGCCCGACGATCCGGCGTACGCGGCCCAGGTCGTCGCCCGGCTCGACGCGCTGGTGATCGCGGGAGGCCCCGACGTGGATCCCGTACGGTACGCAGCCGAGCGCGAGCCGCGCACCGGGCCGCCCGCCACGGCGCGCGACGCGTGGGAACTGGCCCTGATCCGGGCGGCGTTGGACTCCCGGACCCCGCTGCTCGGCGTGTGCCGGGGCATGCAGCTGCTGAACGTGGCGCTCGGCGGGACCCTCGTCCAGCACCTCGACGGGCACGCCGTGACGGTCGGCGCCTTCGGGACCCACCCGGTACGGACGGTGCCCGGCACGCGCTGCGCGGAGATCCTGCCGGGCAGCAGCGACGTACCGGCCTACCACCACCAGGCCGTCCTGCGGGTGGGCGAGGGCCTGGTGGTCTCCGCGTACGCGGCGGACGGCACCGTGGAGGCGATCGAACTCCCGGGCGAGAGCTGGGCGTTGGGCGTCCAGTGGCACCCGGAGATGGGCACCGACCTGCGGCTGTCACAGGCACTGGTGTCGGCCGCCCTCGGCGTCCCCCACGAGGCAGGGACGGCGGGAGCCGACGGCGTCCTGACCGCCGGACGCCCGTAGGGACACGCCCCGGCTGCAACGGCGCACCGAAGGCTCCGTTCACCCGTCCGCGCACCCATCCGCCCGCCCCGCCGCTCCGAATCACCCGCGGGGGTTCACAGTGGAGGGGCGGGAAGACGGAAGTCACAGGAGCGAGGAGGCGACGGCGTGCGGTGTCTGGTGACCGGGGCGAGCGGCTACATCGGCGGAAGGCTGGTGCCCGAACTGCTGGCCGCCGGGTACGAAGTGCGCTGTCTGGCGCGCACCCCCGCCAAGCTGCGGGACTTCCCCTGGGCCGGGCAGGTGGAGACGGTACGGGGTGACGTGACGGACCCGGAGTCGACGCGCCGGGCCATGGAGGGGGTGGATGTCGCGTACTACCTGGTGCACGCCCTCGGCACCGGCAAGGGCTTCGAGAGGACCGACCGGGAAGCCGCGCGGAACTTCGGCGAGCAGGCGAACCGGGCCGGCGTCGGGCGCATCGTCTACCTGGGCGGACTCACCCCGGCCGGAGTCGCGGAGCACGAGCTGTCGCCGCATCTGCGTTCGCGTGCCGAGGTCGGGCGGATCCTGATGGACTCCGGGGTCCCGACGGCGGCCCTGCGCGCGGCGGTGATCATCGGTTCGGGCTCGGCGTCGTTCGAGATGCTGCGGTACCTGACGGAGCGGCTGCCGCTGATGGTGACGCCCAGCTGGGTGCGCACCCGGATCCAGCCGGTCGCGGTGCGGGACGTGCTGCGGCTGCTCGTCGGCTGCGCCCGGCTCCCGGAGGACGTGAACCGGACCTTCGACGTCGGCGGGCCGGACGTCCTCACCTACCGGGACATGATGCAGCGGTACGCCCGGGTGGCCGGGCTCCCCCGGCGGCTGATCCTGCCCCTGCCGGTGCTCACCCCGGGACTGTCCAGCCACTGGGTGGGGCTGATCACGCCGGTTCCCGCGTCGATCGCCCGGCCGCTCGCGGAGTCGCTGCGGCACGAGGTGGTGTGCGCGGAGCACGACATCGAGCAGTACGTACCCCGCGCGGCCCAGGACCAGGACGGCGGGCCGATCGGCTTCGAACGGGCCGTGGAGCTGGCGTTGCGCCGGGTCCAGGAGGCCGACGTCACCACCCGCTGGTCGAACGCGTCCGTGCCGGGAACGCCGAGCGACCCGCTGCCCACCGACCCCGCCTGGGCGGGCGGCAGCCTCTACACCGACCTGCGGGAAGCGGTGGTGGACGCCACGCCGGAACGGCTGTGGCGGGTGATCGAAGGCATCGGCGGAGAGAACGGCTGGTACTCGTTCCCGCTGGCCTGGGCGGTACGGGGGTGGATGGACCGCCTGGTGGGCGGCGTGGGCCTGCGGCGCGGACGGCGGGACGCGGCGCGGCTGCGGGTCGGGGACTCGCTCGACTTCTGGCGGGTCGAGGAGATCGAGCCGGGGAAGCTGCTGCGGCTGCGGGCCGAGATGCGGGTGCCGGGGCTCGCCTGGCTGGAGCTGGCCGTCGAACGGGACGAGCGGGGCCGGACGGTCTACCGGCAGCGGGCGGTCTTCCACCCGCACGGGCTGGCCGGGCACGCGTACTGGTGGAGCGTGGCACCGTTCCACGGCGTGGTGTTCGGCGGGATGGTGCGCAACATCGCGGCAGCCGCGACCGCGTGACGGCACGTCTCCGCCTAGTGGGCGGGTGACGTCGCGTCGGCCGCGGTCGCGGCAGCCCGTCGTGAGTCCGCGCGGACGCGCCCGGACTCAGAGCTTCGTACCGGCGAGAAGTTTTGTCAGCGGCCCGCGGCTGTGCTGCTCGACCCGGCGGCCCGCCGCGAAGGACGCGGCGCCCAGCGCGACGACTCCCGCGCCCGCCCCGGCGACGATCGCCTTGCGGTTGTTGATGAGCGTCCACGCCGTGGTGGCCTTCGACGCGACCTTCCCGGAAGCGGACTCCAGGGCCTGCTTCCCGGCCTGGACCCCCTTGAGCCCTGCGGCCGTCGCGCTCTGCGCGGCGCTCGTCGCCTTCCCGGCGACGTCCTTCACGGGTGTGGTGGCGTCCTTGGCCTTGTCGGCGGCGCCCTTGGCCTGCGAAGTGGTGTCCTGGGCAGTGGCCTTGGTGTCGGTCGCGGCCTTCTTGGCATCGGTGGCGGTGGACTTCGCGGCACCGGTGGCATGGGACTTGGCATCGGTGGCAGTGGACTTGGCGTTCGAATTCTGTGCAGTCATGAACACCGGGTATCCGCTCGTCCACACCGCAAACAACAACACGCGGCCCAAGAGGGCGACCGGTTCGCCCCGGTCGGGTTCCGGCAACGGGTCCCGGTCCACGTGACGGTTCATCAGGACGTGGGCCGGGAGCCGTTGTTGCCCGCCGCTCCGCGTCATCGCTCCCGCGTCAGCCCCAGCAGGTCCCTTCCCGGGCCCACCGGCGCCGGCCCCACGGGCCAGACCGCGCGCAGGTCGCGGCGCAGTTCCACCCCGTCCACCTCGACCGGCACCAGCCGGCGCGCGCCCACTTCCTCCCCCACGGCCAGTTCGCTCAGCACGCTCGGTCCCGCCCCGCTCACGGCCGCGGCCTTCACGGCCGTCGTGGAGGACAGTTCGAGGAGGGGCAGCGCGAGGCCGCCGTACGGGGCGAGGGCCGCATCGAGGACCTGCCGGGTTCCCGACCCCTCCTCGCGCAGGATCAGCGGCGTGGACGCCAGCTCGGCCGCGCCCACCGGTCGCCGGCGCCGCGCCCACGGGTGGCCCGGTGCCGTGACGACCACCAGCCGGTCGCGCCTGATGACCACCCCGTCCAGCCCCTCCGGCATCGCCGTGCCCTCCACGAACCCCAGGTCCGCGGATCCGTCGAGCAGGCTCCGGGCCACGGCCGCGGAGTTGCCGGCCTGGAGCGAGACCGCCGTGCCGGGCCGTTCCGCCTGGAGGGCGACGAGCCAGCCCGGCAGCAGGTACTCGGCGATCGTCATGCTCGCGGCGACACGCAGCCGCGAATCCCGCTGTCCGCGCAGCGCCCGCGCCCCCGCGTCGAACGCCTCGGCGGCCTCCACGATCCGCCGCGACCAGTCGGTGACGAGGACTCCGGCCTCCGTCAGCCGCGAACCCCGCGGCGAACGCTCGACCAGGGTCACGCCGAGCTGCCGCTCCATCGACCGGATCCGGCCGCTCGCGGCGGGCTGCGAGACGCCCAGCTCCTTGGCGGCGCGCCCCAGGCTGCCGAGCCGGGCCACGGCGAGCAGCAGTTCCATGGCGGCCAGGTCCGGGACGCGATGCGAGAGAGGGGACGGGAGGGACGGTTCGCCGGGGCTCATAACCCCAGCTTATGTCCTCATAGAGGCGTTGTCCCTGGTGGGAGGGACAGCCGCGGCGGACCCTGGTGCCATGGCCCTCACCACGCAGCAGCTCCTCCCCCGCACCCCCGAACGCGCCGCTCCCGTCGCGCCGTCCCCGCAGCTGCGTCACCTCGGCCCCCACTGGTACGCCACCGTGATGGGCACCGCCGTCCTGGCCACCGCCGGCAGCGCCCTCCCGTACCGTTCGCCCGTCCTGCACGCCGCGCTGACCGCGTCCTGGGTGCTGGCCGCGCTCGTTCTGTTCGTCCTGGTGACGGCCCGCGGCGCGCACTGGCACCACCACCGCGACCAGGCCCGCGCCCATCTCCTCGATCCGGCGGTCGCCCCGTTCTACGGCTGCCTCGCCATGGCGGTGCTCGCCGTCGGCGGGGGTGCCGCGACCGTGGGGCAGGACGTGCTGGGTCCTGCGACGGCGCTGGGGGTGGCGTCGGTGCTGTGGAGTGCGGGGACCGTGCTCGCGCTGCTGGCGGCGGCGGTCGTCCCGTACCTGATGGTGGTGCGGCACCGCATCGAGGGGGTGGCCGCCGCCTCTCCCGTGTGGCTGCTGCCGCTGGTCGCGCCAATGGTGTCGGCCGCGCTGGGCCCGCAGCTGATGCCGCATCTGCCGCAGGGCCAGCCCCGTACGGCGATGCTGCTCGCCTGTTACGCCCTGTTCGGGCTGAGTCTGCTGGCGACGCTGCTGATCCTGCCGCTGGTGCTGGCGCGGCTGCTCGTGCACGGTCCGCTGCCGCTGCCGCTCACGCCGACACTGTTCCTGGTGCTGGGACCGCTCGGCCAGTCCACGACCGCCGTCAATCAGCTCGCCGACGTGGCTCCGGGCGCGATAGGCGCGACGTACGCGCACGGCTTCCAGGCCTTCGCCGTCGTCTACGGCGTCCCCGTGCTGGGCTTCGCGCTGCTGTGGCTGGCACTGGCGGTGGCGATGGTCGTACGGGGAGCCCGCGCCGGGATGCCGTTCGCGATGACGTGGTGGGGTTTCACCTTCCCCGTGGGCACGTGCGTGACGGGGGCGGCGGGACTGGCCCGGCACACCGGGCTCGACGCCCTGCTCTGGCTCGCGACGGCACTGTTCGTGCTGCTCGTCGCCGCCTGGGCGGTGACGGCCTTCCGTACCGTACGGGGCCTGCTCAGCGGCGCGCTGCTCGCAGGGCCGCGCCCAGCACGGCCGGCGCTCGGGTGAGCGAGGGCCCGTACCAGGTGAGCATCCGCCCGTCGACGAGGGCCGCCGCACGGCCGGGGAAAGCCTCCGGCCCGTCCTCGGCGGTGAACCGGTAGGGCTCGTCCGGCAGGACCACCAACTCGGCTTCGCAGACGTGGAGTTCGTCGATTCCGATCCTCGGGTAGCGGTCCTCGTGCGAGGCGTACGCGTTCGCCACGCCGAGCCGGCGCAGCAGGTCCCCGGCGAAGGTGTCCCGGCCCAGCACCATCCACGGCCGCCGCCAGACCGGCACGACCGCCCGGCACGGCGCGGCCAGCACCGGCACCGCGTCCCAAGCCGCCCGCGCGTCGTCCATCCAGGTCACGCGCCCGGCGGCCCCGCAGGCGCGCAGTGTCCTGGCCAGTTCGGCGAAGGCCTGCTGAAGGGTGCGCACCTCGGTGACGAGGACCTCGACGCCCGCCTCCCGCAGGGCGGCCACGTCCGGTGCGCGGTTCTCCTCCTCGTTGGCGAGCACGAGATCGGGGCGCAGCGCGAGGACCGCCGGGACGTCCGGGTTCTTGGTACCGCCGACGCGCACGACGCCGGGCCCGAGGTCCGCCGGGTGCGTGCACCAGTCCGTGGCGCCGACGAGCGCCCCGGGCACGGTGACGGCGACGGCCTCGGTCAGCGAGGGGACCAGCGAGACGACCCGTTTCCGCGGCGGTTCCGTGCTCACCGCCGGGACCCGTCCGCCGCGTCGATGTGCTCGGCGACCGCCACGACCACGAGTCGCGTGCCGGGTTCGGTGGCCCGCCAGCGGTGCCGGACGCCGCCGGACAGGTGCAGCGCGTCGCCCCTGGACAGCCGGTAGGCGCGGCCCTCCGCCTCGACCTCCACCGCGCCGTCGGCGACGTACATCAGCTCGTCGTTGCGGTGCTGGTACTCCCGCCCCGCGTCCTGCATCCCGGTGAATTCCAGGGCGTGCAGCTGATGGTGTCCGCGCACCAACGGCCGTACCCCCGCACCCGGTTCCAGGCCGGGGTCCTCGCCGGCCCGTACGAGGTCCACCGACAGCGCGGAGTCCGCGGCGGCGAGGAGCTGCGGCGCGGTCGTCTCCAGGGCGTCCGCGACCCGCTGGAGCGAACGCATGCTGGGTCTGGCCCGCTCGTTCTCTATCTGACTGAGGAAGGGCACGGACAGTCCGCTGCGCTCGGCGACCACGGCGAGGGTCAGCCCCAGGGCGCGGCGGCGCCTGCGCACTGCCGTACCGACCCGGACGATCGCCTTGTCGTCCTTCTTGTCGTCCTTGTCGTCCCTCGGCATCGCTCCGGCCCTCCTCCCCGCCCCGTCCCGTTCTTCCACCGACGCACAGCAGCCTACGCAATTTCACCCCACGGTTTCCCACACACGTCACACCTGGGTGACACAACTGCTTCCGCCGCGAAGTCACTCGCCCGCGTCCAGAACCCCTACGGGACACCGCGGCCGGAACGGTCCCCGGCGTCCCGCCGCACCACACCCTCTCTTCCTGAACGGTGTGACAGCGCAGGGGACTTGAGGACCGATCAGCTCTCGCGCATGCCGTCCTGCGTGCGACGCCCGAATCCTGCCCCCCGGCCCGGTCCCGGGCCGCTGTCACTGGTGTGCGGCATCATCGGGAACGTGACCCGACGCCTGATGCTCCTCGACACCGCTTCCCTCTACTACCGGGCCTACTTCGGGGTCCCGGACTCGGTCCGCGCACCCGACGGCACCCCCGTCAACGCGGTGCGCGGGCTGCTGGACTTCATCGCCCGCTTGGTCCACGACCACAAACCGGACGACCTGGTCGCCTGCTGGGACAACGACTGGCGCCCCCAGTGGCGGGTCGACCTGATCCCGTCCTACAAGGCGCACCGCGTCGCCGAGGAGATCGAGGGCGCACCGGACGCCGAGGAGACCCCCGACACCCTCTCCCCGCAGGTCCCGGTCATCGAAGAGGTCCTCGCCGCACTGGGCATCGCCCGGGTCGGCTCGGACGGGTACGAGGCGGACGACGTGATCGGCACCCTGACCGCCCGGGCAGAGGGACCGGTCGACGTCGTCACCGGCGACCGGGACCTCTTCCAGCTCGTCGACGACGCCCGCGGGCGCCGCATCCTCTATCCGATCAAGGGCGTCGGCACGCTCCAGGTCACCGACGAGGCATGGCTGCGGGAACGGTACGGGGTGGACGGCCCCGGTTACGTCGACCTGGCCCTGCTGCGCGGCGACCCGAGCGACGGCCTGCCGGGCGTACCCGGTGTCGGCGAGAAGACCGCCGCCAAGCTGCTCGACGCGTACGGGAACCTGGCCGGGATCATGGCGGCCGTCGACGACCCCGCCTCCAAGCTCACCCCCTCCCAGCGCCGGAAACTGGACGAGGCCCGCCCCTACCTCGCGGTCGCGCCGAAGGTCGTACGGGTCGCCGACGACGTCCCCCTCCCGTCCTTCGACCCGGCACTGCCCTCAGCCCCCCGCGACCCGGCGGCACTGGAGGCTCTGGCACAGCGGTACGGCTTGGGCGGCTCTTTGCAGCGACTTCTCTCCGTACTCCCGGACTGAGCTGTTAGCTTAGGTAAGCCTAAGCAATGCAGCAGAGCGTTTTGGGGAGAGCACCGTGGCAGAACGACCGGCCCGTAAGGCACCGCGAGCCCACGAAGCGACGGTGGTGCGCACCGAGCGGATCACCCCGCACATGGTGCGCGTCGTCCTCGGCGGCGAGGCTCTCGCGACCCTCGGCGCCGACGAGTTCACCGACCACTACGTGAAAGTGCTCTTCCCCGTGCCCGGGGTGACCTACCCGGAGCCCTTCGACATGGCCCGCATCCGCGAGGAGTTCCCGGCCGAGCAGTGGCCGGTCAACCGGACGTACACGGTGCGCAGCTGGGACGCCGGGGCCCGCGAGCTGGCCATCGACTTCGTGGTGCACGGCGACGAGGGCCTGGCCGGCCCGTGGGCGGCCCGCGTCCAGCCCGGCGAAACGGTGCGCTTCCTGGGGCCGGGCGGCGGTTACGTGCCGGACCCGGCCGCGGACTGGCACCTGCTCGTCGGCGACGAGAGCGCGCTGCCGGCGATCGCCGCCTCCCTGGAGCGGATGCCTCCGGGCGCGGTGGTGCACGCCTTCATCGAGGTCCAGGACGCGGCCGAGGAGCAGAAGATCGACCCGCCGGACGGCGTCTCGGTGACCTGGCTGCACCGCGAGGGCCGCCCGGTCGGCGAGCAACTGGTGACGGCCGTGCGCGAGCTGGACTTCCCCTCCGGCGACGTCCACGCGTTCGTGCACGGTGAGGCGGGCTTCGTGAAGGAGCTGCGCCGCCACCTGCGCATCGACCGCCAGATCCCCCGCGAACGGCTCTCCATCTCGGGCTACTGGCGTCTGGGCCAGGACGACGACACGTGGCGCGCGGTCAAGCGGGAGTGGAACGAGCAGGTGGAGCGCGAGCAGGAGCAGTAGCGCAACCGAGGGGACGGGCATGGTCCGACCACATCCGGGACACCCGGCACATCCGGCACAGGAGGGCGCGGAGCCAGCAGGCGCCGCGCCCTCCTGCCGTCGCCCCTCGCCCCGCGCCCTGCTCCTCCGCCTGCCCCAGTGAGTCGCAGCCCCGCGCACGCGTCCGGCGGGGCAAGCTGACCAATCCGGGCGGGCGCCCGCTCCGAACACCCTGTGGGAGCCAGTGTCCGCAGAGCGAGAGCGAAGGAAAAACCCGCGTGGAAGAAGCCGTCCAGTTCAGTGGAGCAGCCCCCTCGGGGCCGGACCTCCAGGAGCTCATCGGGCGAGTGGCCAGGGGCGACCAGGACGCCTTCGGCCGGGTGTACGACCTGGTCAGCGGCCCGGTCCTGGGGTTGATCCGCAGCGTGCTGCGCGATCCGGCGCAGTCCGAGGAGGTCGCCCAGGAGGTTCTGGTGGAGGTGTGGCGCACCGCCGCCCGCTTCCAGCCGGCCCGCGGCAGCGGGATGACCTGGGTGCTGACCCTGGCGCACCGCAGGGCCGTCGACCGGGTGCGTTCGGCGCAGGCATCGACGGACCGGGAGCAGCGGGCCGCGCTGCTCGACCGTACCCCCGCGTTCGACGAGGTCACCGAACAGGTGGAGGCCCGGCTGGAGCGCGAGCAGGTGCGCCGCTGCCTGCGCACGCTCACCGAGCTGCAACGCCAGTCGGTGACCCTGGCGTACTACCGCGGTCTCGCGTACCGCGAGGTCGCGGAGCTCCTCTCCGTACCACTGGGGACCGTCAAGACCCGTATGCGCGACGGACTGATCCGGCTGCGCGACTGCCTGGGAGTGGGCGCATGAGCACGGCCGAACTGCACACGCTGACCGGCGCGTACGCGCTGCACGCACTGCCCGACGACGAACGCGCCGCCTTCGAGCGGCACCTCGCGGACTGCCCCTCCTGCACGCAGGAGGTACGCGAACTGGCCTCCACGGCGGCCCGGCTGGGCCGCGCCATGACGGAGAACCCGCCGGCCCGCATGAAGGACGAGGTCCTGCGGCGCATCGCGGCCGAACGCCAGGAAGGCCCACTGGCGGGCCGTCAGGCCCGGGTGCCGGGCAGATACGGGCGGGCCGCTTCCCGGTTCGTGCTGGCCGCGTGCGTCGCGGCGGCGGCCGCGTTCGGCGGTGTCGCCCTGTGGCAGTACGACGAGGCCCAGAACGCCCGTCAGCAGGCGCAGGCCGCCCAGACGCAGGCCGAGGCCCTGGCGTCGGTACTGGCCGCACCGGACGCGAAGGCCGCGACGGGCCGGGTCGGGGACGGCGCGTCGGCCACGGTCGTGGTGTCCCGCAGCCGGAACCGGGCGGCGTTCGTGGCGGCCGGGCTTCCGCAGCCGCCGCCCGGCAAGGTCTACCAGCTGTGGTTCAACGACGGCGGCACCATGCGTGCGGCCGGACTGATGGACCCCAAGGCGCGCACCGACGCGGTGCTCCTCGACGGCCCGGTCGGCAGTGCGTCCGGCATGGGTCTCACGGTCGAACCCGCCGGAGGTTCCGCCGCTCCCACGTCGGACCCGCTCGCAGTGATGGACTTTCCCGCATGAGCCGAACGACTCCCCCCGCCCCGCCGTCCGCCACGTCCGGCGGCCGGGTCGCCGTCGTCCTCTTCACCTCCGACCTGCGCGTCCACGACCAGCCGGTACTGCGGGCCGCACTGCGCGGGGCCGACGAGGTGGTCCCGCTGTTCGTGCTCGACGACGGGGTGCGGGAGGCGGGTTTCGCCGTACCCAACCGGCGCGCCTTCCTCGCCGACTGCCTGGCCGGGCTGGACGCGGAACTGCGCGCGAGGGGCGGCCGGCTGGTCGTCCGTACCGGACGGGTGGTGGACGAGGTCGCCCGGGTGGTGGCCGAGACCGGCGCACTGACGGTGCACGTCGCGGGCGGGGTCAGCGGGTACGCCACCGGACGCGAGCAGCGGTTGCGTACCGCGCTGGCCGCTCACGGCTGCGAGCTGGCGGTGCATGACGCGGTGATCACCGTGCTGCCGCCCGGCGCGGTGACTCCGACGGGTGCCGGCAGCGACCACTTCGCCGTGTTCACGCCGTACCTCCGCCGTTGGGAAACGGCGGGGACGCGTGCGGTGCTCGGGGCGCCGAGGACGGTGCGGGTGCCGGATCGGGTCGCGAGCGACCCCCTCCCCGCCCGCACGTCCGTTCAGAACACCTCGCCGGGGCTGGCTACGGGCGGCGAGCGCACCGCCCGTAAACGCTTCACGGCCTGGCTCGCGGACGGCGTCTCGGGCATCGCCGGCTACGAGGACCAGCACGACGACCTCCCCGGCGACGCCACGTCCCGCCTCTCCCCGTACTTCCACTTCGGGTGCCTGTCGCCCGTGGAGGCGGTGCACCGGGCCCGGCAGAGGGGCGGCCCGGGTGCGGAGGCATTCGTACGCCAGCTGGCCTGGCGGGACTTCCACCACCAGGTCCTCGCCGCCCGCCCCGCGGCCGCGCACGCCGACTACCGTCCGCGGCACGACGCCTGGCGCTCGGACCCGGCCGAGATCGACGCCTGGAAGGCGGGCCTGACCGGTTTCCCGGTGGTCGACGCGGCGATGCGACAACTCGCGCACGAGGGGTGGATGCACAACCGGGGCAGGCTGCTGGTCGCCAGTTTCCTCACCAAGACGCTGTACGTGGACTGGCGGCTGGGGGCCGCCCACTTCCTGTCGCTCCTGGTCGACGGAGACCTCGCCAACAACCAGATGAACTGGCAGTGGGCGGCGGGCACCGGCACCGACACCCGCCCCAACCGCATCCTCAACCCGCTCGCACAGGCCAAACGCTTCGACCCGCACGGCGACTACGTGCGCCGCTGGGTGCCGGAACTGGCGGACTTCGCCGGCTCCGCCGTGCACCAGCCGTGGCGTCTGGAGGGCCCGGCGCGGGCCCGCTTCGACTACCCGGACCCGATCGTCGACCTGGCGGAGAGCCGGGCCCGGTTCGAGCGGGCACGGGGATAGCGGCCGCCGCCCGTACCGGGGACCGCGCCCCGCGCGACGGGCCGTTCCAGGTGCCCGCCTGCCCGACCTGCTCCGGCGACCAGCACATTCGGAGCCGCGGGCCGGCCGGATTGGCCGAAGGCCCGAGAAATACCCGCACGGATGAATCACGCATCCGGACCAATCCGGAACGGGCCTCGGCCCCGAATGCATTGCGTGAGCGAAAAAACCGGAAGTCGACGCACCCTCGCGGCAGCGGTCAGCGGACCGATCGCCGCATTCGCCGCGCTGTGCGTGGCGGAGCTGGTGGCGGCCGCGGTACGCCCCGAGGCGGGACCGGTGGCAGCGGTGGGCGGCGCGGTCGTGGACCGCACCCCGGCCGTCGTGAAGGACTTCGCCATCCGCACCTTCGGCACCGCCGACAAGCTGGTGCTCCAGATCGGCATCCTGACCGTACTGGCCGTGTTCGCGCTGGCCGTCGGTCTGCTGTCGGCCCGGCACCGGCGCACGGCCGCGCTCCTTGTGGCGGGCTTCGGTGTTCTGGGCGCGTGGATCGCCGTGGGACGGCCGGACGGCCGGCTCCTGGACGCGCTGCCCTCGCTGGCCGGAGGACTCGCCGGGTGCGCGGTGCTTCTCGTACTCACCTCGAAGCTGGGCGCACGCCCGTCCCCCGCGGCTGAGGGGAAGACGGCGGCGCCCGGGGGCGGGCACGCAGGTTCCGGTACGGGGAACGTGGGCTCCCCCTCGGACCCGGCCCGCCCCGGGGGCGCGGGGAGTGCGGCCTCCGCGCCCCCCGCCGCCCCGAGCGGGAGGGAGGGGCCGCCCACTGCGGGGGCTGCCCCTTCCCACCCGGCGGGCTCCCCGGAGACGGTGCCCGAGCACTCCGCCGGAAAGCCGACGATGCGCCCGGACGCGTACTCCACCCACGGAACCTCCGGAAGCCAGGACACGGACCGCCCCCGCCCCGCCGGATCGCCGGGCTTCGACCGCCGCGCGTTCGTCGTCGCCGCCTCCGCCTCCGTCGCCGCGTCCGCGGGCGCCGGACTGCTCGGCCGCCACCTCAACTCCGGACGTCAGGCCGACGCCTCCGCCGCCCGGTCCCGGATCGACCTGCCCGCCCCCGCCGAACGGGCCCGCCCGCTCCCTGGGGGCACGGAACTCTCGATCCCCGGCGTCGCTCCGTTCACCACGCCCAACCGGGACTTCTACCGGGTGGACACCGCCCTCGTCGTGCCGCGCGTCGACGCCACCCGCTGGCGGCTGAAGGTGCACGGCCGGGGCGTACGCAGCCCGCTGTCCCTCTCCTTCGACGACCTCCTCAAGCTTCCGCTGATCGAGCGGGACATCACCCTCACCTGCGTGTCGAACCAGGTGGGCGGCCCGTACGTGGGCAACGCGCGCTGGATCGGCGTACGGCTGGCCGACGTCCTGCGCGACGCGGGTGTGCGACCGCCCTCGCGCGGCGGCCCCGCCGACCAGCTGGTCGCCCGTTCGGTCGACGGCATGACGCTCGGCTCACCCGTCGAGACGGTGATGGACGGCCGCGACGCCCTCCTCGCCCTCGGCATGAACGGCGAGCCGCTCCCCTTCGACCACGGCTTCCCCGTCCGCATGGTCGTCCCCGGCCTGTACGGGTACGTCTCGGCGTGCAAGTGGCTCCAGGACCTGGAACTGACCACGTTCGACGACTTCGACGCGTACTGGGTGCGCCGCAAGTGGGCTCGTGAGGCGCCGATCAAGACGCAGTCACGCATCGACACCCCGCGCCCGCTCGCCTCGCCGAAGGCGGGCCCGGTCACCGTGGCCGGCGTCGCCTGGGCCCAGCACCGGGGCATCGCCCGGGTGCAGGTACGGGTCGACGGCGGCCCCTGGCAGGACGCGCGGCTCGCCGCCGAGGCGGGCCGCGACACCTGGCGCCAGTGGACATGGCCGTGGACGGCCACCCCCGGGAACCACACCCTCGAAGTCCGCGCGACGGACCGCGAGGGGGACACCCAGACCGAGCGCCGGGTCGGCACCGTCCCCGACGGTGCCACCGGCCTCCATTCGGTGGTGGTCGCCGTGACCTGACCCACCGGGCACGCCCCGGACCACCGCCCCATACAGCAAGCCCACCCCCTGTTCTAGGAGAACACCATGCGCACCACCCGTACCCTCGCCCGCCGTGCCGCCCTCACCGTCTCCGCGGTGGCCCTCTTCCCCCTCGCCCTGACCGGCTGCTCCGACGGCGGCACGGACAAGGACGCGCCCGCCAAGTCCGAGTCCTCGCAGAGCCAGGCGCCGGAGACGCCCGCCGGGCCCGCCTCCGCCGACCCGATGGCCGCCCCGTTCGGCCCGGGCTGTGCCGGCGTCCCGAAGGAAGGCGCGGGCAGCTTCGACGGCATGGCCAAGGACCCCGTCGCCACCGCCGCCTCCAACAACCCGGCCCTGTCCACCCTCGTCACCGCGGTGAAGAAGGCGGGCCTGGTCGACACCCTCAACAACGCCCAGAACATCACCGTCTTCGCCCCCACCAACGACGCCTTCGCCAAGCTTCCGAAGGCCGACCTGGACGCGGTCCTCGCCGACAAGGACAAGCTCACCAGCATCCTCACCTACCACGTGGTGGGCGAGAAGCTGACGCCCAAGCAGCTGGAGTCGGGCACCTACCCGACCCTCCAGAAGTCCACCCTGACCACCGCCGGATCCGGTGAGTCCTACAAGGTCAACGACAGCTCCAACGTCGTCTGCGGCAACGTCCCGACCGCCAACGCGACGGTCTACATCGTCGACACGGTCCTGATGCCGAAGAGCTGACCCGCCGCACCGAGCAGTTCCGCCGTGTCCGTACGCCCACCCTGTGACGCGTACGGACACGGCTCACTCGCGCGCGGGGCGGGGTGCGCGGGGCGGGGTGCGCGGGGCGGGGCTGGTGGAACGCAGGTCCGCCACCGGGGACAGCCGTCCCGCTCCGTCCTTGCGCGTCACCCACGCGCCGCGGCCCCGCCCCATCGCTCCGTACCCTTGTCCTCGACATGAACCGCAGACCCCGCCGCCGCCCCACCACCGCCCCGCTCCCCCAGCGACAGGGCATCGACCCCGTCCACCTGAGGTTTCCGCCCTTCGCGCCCGGCTTCGCGGATACTCCGGGCGGCGCGGGCACCCCACCTGCACCGGGCAACGCGGACGAAGCAGGCACCCCACGCGCTCCGGCCGCCCAGCGCGTCCCCGGCTCTCCGCCGGTCACCGCCCGCGCGTACCTCCTCAGCCGTCTCGGCGCCGTCGCGGGGCACGACACCGTCGACCGCATGCTCCGGTCCGGTGCGTTCGTCACCGCCGACGGCACCGCTCTCGCTCCGGATGCCCCGTACGTCCCCGGCCTGAGCGTCTGGTTCCACCGCGACCTCGCCCCGGAGCCCTCCGTTCCGTTCCCCGTCGCCGTCCTGCACCGCGACGACCGCCTCCTCGTCGTCGACAAGCCGCACTTCCTCGCCACCACCCCCCGCGGCAGCCACGTCACCGAGACCGCGCTGGCCCGCCTGCGCCGCGACCTCGACCTCCCCGCTCTCAGCCCGGCACACCGCCTCGACCGCCTGACCGCAGGCCTGGTCCTGTTCACGGTCCGCCCGGACGTACGCGGCGCGTACCAAACCCTGTTCCGTGACCGTCAAGTCCACAAGGAGTACGCCGCGTTGGCCCGGTACGACCCCGCCGTCGCCCTTCCCCGCACTCTGCGCAGCCGCATCGAGAAGACGCGCGGCATCGTCGCCGCCCGCGAGGTCCCGGGCGAGCCCAACAGCGAGACGGGCATCGAACTCGTCGACCACAAGGGCGACTTGGGGTGTTACCGCCTCGTCCCGCGCACCGGCCGCACGCACCAGCTCCGCGTCCACATGAACTCCCTCGGCCTCCCGATCCTCGGCGACCCCTACTTCCCCCAGCTCACCGACCCGTCACCCACCGATTTCCGCCGCCCGCTGCAACTCCTGGCCCGCGTCCTGGAGTTCACCGACCCCCTGACCGGGGTCCGGCACCGCTTCGAGTCCCGCCGCACCCTCCAGGCCTGGGCCGACCAGGACGGCTGGACGACGGGCCGCACCCCCTGACCCCCGCGCCACCCGGCTCAGGCCTCGTAGGGCCCTTGCACAGGCAAAAGGCCCCCGCCGGACACCGAAGCGTCCGACGAGGGCCCACCCGAACCGCTGCCGCGGCACGCGGCATCACGGCTTCGGTATCACCCCACCGAGCTGTAGGCCACCACTCCCCGCAGCACGGCGTCGACCGCCTTGCGGGCGTTCTTGGTGACGGTGCTGCCCTCCCGGGGAGCCGCCGCGGCCACCTGCCCCAGGACGTCGATGACCTGCTTGCACCAGCGCACGAAGTCACCGGCAGGCATCTCCGCCTCCCGCAGCACTTCGTCGAGGCCCTTGCCGGAGGCCCACATGTAGACGGCCCACGCGAACCCGAGGTCCGGCTCGCGCTGGCCGACACCCTCCGCCTGATGGATCCTGTGGTCCTCCTCCAGGGCGTCCAGTCGGCCCCAGATCCGCACCATCTCGCCGAGGGCCGCCTTCGCCGCACCGCCGGGGACCTTCGGCGCCACCGCGTCGTCGGACTGCCGGGCCTCGTACACCAGCGCGGAGACGCAGGAGGCCAGCTCGGCCGGCCCCAGGCCCTCCCAGACCCCTTCGCGCAGGCACTCGGACGCCAGCAGGTCCAGCTCGCCGTAGAGCCGCGCCAGGCGCTTCCCGTGCTCGGTGGCCTCGTCGCCGCGCAGGTAGTCCAGCTCCGTCAGAAGGCCGTAGATCCGGTCGAAGGTGCGGGCGATGGTGTTGGTCCGGCCCTCGATCCGGTTCTCCAGCTGCCGGGTGTCTCGCCGGAGCCGGTGGTAGCGCTCCGCCCAGCGCGCGTGGTCCTCGCGCTCGTCGCAGCCGTGGCAGGGGTGGGCGCGCAGCGCGGCCCGCAGCCGGGCGATCTCCCGGTCGTCGGCGGCCGCGGCACGCCCCCTGCGGTGCCGTTCCGGGGCGAGGTGCCCGGCCTTGGTGCGCAGCTGCGAGGCGAGGTCCCGGCGGGACTGCGGGGACCTCGGGTTGAAGGACTTCGGGATCCGCATCCGCTCCAGCGCCTCCACCGGCACCGGGAAGTCGATCTCCGCGAGCCGCTTGACCTGCCGCTCCGCCGTGAGCACCAGGGGGCGGGGTCCGTCGTGGTGCTCGAAGCCGCGCCCGTGCCCGTTGGTGCGGCCCGCCGGTACGCCCGGGTCCAGTACCAGGGCCAGGCCCGCGAACTTGCCCGTCGGCACGTGGATGACGTCGCCGGTCCTGAGCTTCTCCAGCGAGTCCGCCGCGGCCGCCCGCCGCTGGGCGGCGCCCTGCTTGGCGAGTTCCGTCTCCCGGTCCTTGAGGTCCCGGCGCATCGCCGCGTACTCCTCGAAGTCCCCGAGGTGGCAGGTCATGCCTTCCTTGTAGCCCTCCAGGCCCTCCTCGTTGCGCTGGACCTGCTTGGAGATCCCCACCACGGACCTGTCCGCCTGGAACTGCGCGAACGAGGTCTCCAGGAGCTCCCGCGAACGGTGCCGGCCGAACTGCTGGACCAGGTTCACCGCCATGTTGTACGACGGCCTGAAGCTGGAGCGCAGCGGATACGTCCGCGTCCCGGCCAGTCCCGCCAGTGCCGTCGGGTCCATGCCGCGCTGCCAGAGCACCGCCGCGTGTCCCTCGACGTCGATGCCGCGGCGCCCGGCCCGCCCGGTGAGCTGTGTGTACTCGCCGGGGGTGATGTCGGCGTGCTGCTCGCCGTTCCACTTGACGAGCTTCTCCAGCACCACCGACCGGGCGGGCATGTTGATACCGAGCGCGAGGGTCTCCGTCGCGAAGACGGCCTTCACCAGCCCCCGTACGAACAGCTCCTCCACGACCTCCTTGAACGTCGGCAGCATGCCCGCGTGGTGCGCGGCGATGCCCCGTTCCAGGCCCTCCAGCCACTCGTAGTACCCGAGGACGTGCAGGTCCTCGCCGGGGATGGACGCGGTGCGCTCCTCGACGATCTCGCGCACCCGCTGCCGGGCGTCCTCGTCGTTGAGCCGCAGCCCGGCGTACATGCACTGCTGCACGGCGGCCTCGCAGCCGGCCCGGCTGAAGATGAACGTGATCGCGGGCAGCAGGCCCGCCGAGTCGAGCCGCTCGATCACTTCCGCCCGACTGGGCGTCCAGATCCTGGTGCGGGAGCGGCGCTCGCGCTCCCGGTCGGCCTCGCGCACCGTCTTGCCCTTGCGGCGGTCGCGCGGGTTGTACGTCTTCTGGTTCTCCAGCCGGGCCATCCGCAGCAGGTCCGGGTTGACCTCGCGGCGCCCGCCGCGTCCGTCGTCGGACTCCTCGAAGAGGTCGTACATCTTCCGCCCGGCCAGCACGTGCTGCCACAGGGGGACCGGCCGGTGCTCGGAGACGATCACGTCGGTGTCGCCGCGGACGGTGTCCAGCCAGTCGCCGAACTCCTCGGCGTTGGAGACGGTCGCCGACAGGGAGACCAGCGTCACCGACTCGGGAAGGTGGATGATCACCTCTTCCCAGACGGCTCCGCGGAAGCGGTCGGAGAGGTAGTGCACCTCGTCCATGACCACGTAGGCCAGGCCGCGCAGCGACTGCGAGCCCGCGTACAGCATGTTCCGCAGCACCTCGGTGGTCATCACGACCACGGGTGCGTCCGCGTTGACGCTGTTGTCACCGGTGAGCAGTCCGACCTTGGACGCGCCGTAGCGCTTCACGAGGTCCTGGTACTTCTGGTTGGACAGCGCCTTGATGGGCGTGGTGTAGAAGCATTTGCCGCCCTGCGTGAGGGCGAGGTGCACGGCGAATTCGCCGACGATCGTCTTGCCCGAGCCGGTGGGTGCCGCGACCAGTACGCCCTTGCCCGCCTCCAGCGCCTCGCAGGCCTCGATCTGGAAGGGATCCAGATCGAAGTCGTACATGGCACGGAACGGGTGGAGCGCGGTGGCCTCCTCGGCGGCGCGGATCCGGGAGGCGGCGTATCGCTCGGCTGGTGAGAGGTCCTCTGTCATCTTGTCTTCGAGCCTACCCGGCACCTCCGACACTCAGCCCGATCTTTGTTCAGCCCGCGGACCGGGCTCCCGGAACGGAACGCTCCGCCGTCCCGGGGCACGGTTCGGGCTCAGGTGATGTCGTCGTACCCGTTGAGCTGCTTGACCGCCGTGGGCCGGGGCTGTTCGGGAAGCATCCGGGAGGCCGCGACGGGCTCGACCTCGTAGTCCAGCGGGTCGGGCGTCAGGTCGAGGGGGGATGCCTCGTCGTCGCTCAGGTGCGCGTCCGGGTTCTTGCGCTCGCGCCGCTTGTCGTTGAGCAGCGAGAAGCCGACCGCGACGAAGTACAGGACGGCGATCGGGCCGGCCAGGGCGAGCATGCCGACCGGGTCGGTCGTCGGCGTGATCACCGCACCGAAGACGAAGACGCCCATGATGACGGCGCGCCACCACTTGACCATGCGCTTGCCGGACAGGACCCCCGTCATGTTCAGCATGATCAGAATCAGGGGCAGCTCGAAGGAGATGCCGAAGACGAGCACCATGCGCAGTGTGAAGTCCAGGACGTCACCGAGCGAGAGGATGTTCGCGGATCCGTCGGGCGTGAAGCTGATGAGCACCTTCACGCTGATGGGGAGGATCAGGTACGCGAGGTAGGCGCCGCCCGCGAACAGCGGCACGGCAGCGCCGACGAAGGCGTACGTGTACTTCTTCTCGTTGCGGTGCAGGCCCGGCGCGACGAACGCCCACAGCTGGTACAGCCAGACCGGGCTGGACACCACGAGCCCGACGGTGAGGCTCACCTGGATGGTCACGCTGATCGGCGCCATCAGCGAGTTGAAGGCGACGATGGCGCAGTTGCCGCCGCTGCTCGTGACGTCCGGGTCGCACTTGGGCACCGGATCCGTGATGAAGCCGAGCAGCTTCTCGCTGAAGACGAGAGCCACGATGGTCGCCGCCAGGATGGCGAGCACACCCTTCGCGAGCCGGTTGCGGAGCTCACGCAGGTGCTCCACGAGGGGCATCCGGCCCTCGGGGTCCTTCTCCGTCTTGCGGGCAGACTTGAGCAACCCACGTCCTCATCTCGTGCGGCAGGTATTCACCGTTTGCGGTGCCTGCGGCGGACCTGGGTCAGCGCTGGGTGTCGGTGGGTTCGGTCACCGGGCGCGAGCTGGTCACGTCACCGGGCGCCGCCTTGATGGTGCGGGGAGCCTCGGTGACCGGGCCCTGCGGGGTCGCGGAGGCCTGCTCGGGGGCGTCGTCCTTCTTCATCGCCTTGGCCTCGCTCTTGAGGATGCGGGCGGACTTGCCCAGCGAGCGGGCCATGTCCGGCAGCTTCTTGGCGCCGAACAGCAGGATGATGACCAGGACGATGAGGATGATTTCGGGGGCACCGAGGTTCATGCTGATTACCTTCTTCACCGAGGCGACAGGGGGGTCTGGCACTCGACCGGCCGGACGTCTGTCCGGTCGCCGCGCTGACAGCGATCGTAACCCGAGGGGGTAAACGCGGGGCAATGCCCGTGCGTCGCCCGGGTAGCGGCCCGCCGCCTCGCTCCGGGACCGCGTTCACCGAGCGTACCGCCGGTACGAGTGGGAGTGCAGACCCGCACGGGCGCCGGTCGGCTAGCGCAGCGCGTCACCCGTCCGCGCCAGGCTCTCCGCCGACCGCTCCAGCTCCCCCGCGGCGACGTTGATGCGCTGCGAACTCTGCGCGACCTGCCGGCCGAGCCTGCGGACTTCGGCGAACACCCGGACCGCCAGCACGCCGAGTACGGCGAGACCGAGGAAACCGAGCGCGATGGCGAGCATGGGCCAGAACATGGGCCGAGCCTACGGGGTCGCGGGACGGACGCGCATCACAGTGCGGAATGCAAACGCAGCGTCCGCACCCCACCGCCGGTGAGCAGTTCCACGATGCGCTCGCCTGCCGGCTTGCGCACCGCCGCCCCGCACTCCGGGCAGGTGAAGGAGTAGAACGTCGTACGGCGGCTGCCGCCGATCGCCAGCCGCAGCGCCCCCGCGGCCAGCTCGATGCGGGCCCGGCAGTCGGGGCAGGCGGCCATGAAGAGGACCGACTCCCCCCGAGCGGCAATACCAGACATCACGGTCATGTCCCCAGCTCTCCTCGTGCCTTGTTCTTCCCGCCCGGCGCGGCGGGTGTTCCGTCTGCACGGCTGCTCCTTACTGCGGCCGCGGCGCGCCAGGTGTTACGCGAGCGACGCCGCCCCCGGAACGGACCCGGCGCCTCGCAGGCGCCCGGAACCGCTGTCCGGTCGGGCAGGGACGCGCTCCCCGTGCCGGTGCGACCGCCGTCCCGGCGTGACTCCGGGATCGCCCGTACCCCGGTTTCAGGCGACCGGGTCCGGGCCCCGCCCGTCGTGCGGTCCGTACGCGGCCAGCGCCTCCCGCGCCGCCTCCCGCGCACTGACCGCCAGCCCGGCCGGCGAGACGATCCGCCCGTCCCGGCCCAGGCGCAGCGCGAGCCGCCGCAGCGACGTGGGATCCGGCGTGCGCAGGGTCACTCGCAGCCCGCCGCCGGGCAGCTCCTCCGCGCTGTCGTGCGGGTAGTACTCGGCGACCCAGCGGCCCCCGGGCCCCACCTCGACCACCACTTCCGGGTCCTCGGCGGCAGGCTGCACCAGCCCCTCGGACAGGTCCCGCAGCTCGATCTGCGGCGGCTCGGACGGCTCGTCGAGCAACTTGATCTCCGCGACCCGGTCCAGGCGGAACGTGCGCCGCGCCTCGGACGTCCGGCACCACGCCTCCATGTACGTGTGCCCCACCGCGAACAGCCGGATCGGGTCCACCTCCCGCTCGGTCAGCTCGTCGCGCGCCGGGGAGTAGTAGCGCAGCCACAGCCGGCGGCGCTCCGAGATCGCCCGGTCGACGTCCGCGAAGACCCCGCCCTCCGACTCGAACGTGACCGAGAGCCGCGAGCTGGCGCCCGCCGCCTCGCCGGCCGCCGCCTCCAGCTTGGCGGTCGCCCGCAGCAGTGCCTGCCGGTCGCCCTCGCGCAGACCGGGCAACGTCGAGACCGCGCGCGCCGCCACCAGCAGCGCCGTCGCCTCGTCGGCGGCCAGCCGCAGCGGGGACGCCACGTCGTCCGGGTTGTGCCACCAGATCCGCTCGCCGTCGGTGTCGATGTCGAGCAGGTCACCGCCCCGGAAACTCGTCCCGCACATCGGCAGCACGTCCAGGTCCGAGATCAGCTCGTCCTGGGTGATACCGAAGGCCCGCGCCACGTCGTCGACGTGCGCCCCGGGCCGCTCCCGCAAATACGTCACCAGCGACAGCATCCGCCGTGTCTGGTCGATGGCATTGGTCGCCACGATCCGTCCCGCCCCTCAGCCCTGGGCCACGGCGCGCAGCCGGTCCACGACATCCGCCCGCAGATCCGCGGGCTCCAGCACCACCACGTCAGGCCCGAACTCCACCAGCCAGGCATCCAGCCCATGACCGTACGGAATGGCCAACTCGTCCCACCCGTCGCCCAGGTCACGCACCGCGCTCGCCCGCGAACGCAACGGATAGCCCGCCCCCGCGCGCAGCTTGATCAGCGCACTGCGGGTCGCGGTCTCCCCCGCCCAGCTCTCCACCGTCTCCCGCACCGTCACCACGTCCGGCACCTCGACGGTGAACGCGCCCGCCCGTGACCGCACCTTGCCCGTGATGCGCGACAGCCGGAAGACCCGCTCCGCACCCCGGTCCCGGTCCCAGCCCGCCAGATACCAGTGGCCGCGCCAGCACTCCAGCGTCCACGGCTCCACCTGCCGGGTCTCGGGACGGGCAGCGGTCGCCTTGCGGTATTCGAAGACCACCGGCCGGCGGTCCCGGCACGCCAGCATCAACGGCTCGAACGCCGCCTCGTGCACCGGGATCCGTGGCTCCAGCGCACTGTGCTGCCCCCCGGCGTAGGGGTCCTCCGCCTCCGGCATCCCCGCCGCGCGCAGCTTCTGCAGCGCACCGCTGGCCGCACCCGCCAGCCGCGCCTGCTGCCACACCTTCGCCGCCAGACCCAGCGCGGCGGCCTCCTCGGCGTCCAACTGGATCGCGGGCAGCCGGTTGCTGTCCCGGCGGGCCAGATAACCCGCGTCGCCGTCCAGGTTCTCCACCGTCTCGATGACCAGACCGAGCTCGCGCAGATCATCCTTGTCGCGCTCGAACATCCGGTTGAAGGACTCCTCGTTGCCGGCCTCCAGGTAGGCCTCGATGGACTCCTTCAACTCACGCTTGCTGAGCGGGCGCCGGGTCCCCAACAGGCACAGAGCCAGGTTCATCAAACGCTCGGCCTTGGCAATCGCCATCGACGCCCTCTCATCCGAAGTGCACCGCGTACCGTCCCGGCGCTACGACCGTCGACCGTACCGCCCCGGGGTGTCGCGGCAAAAGCCGAGGGAGAAAGCGGACAGCGAACACGAGCGGAACGAACGGAGGGCCCCCGCCGTCGGGCGGGGGCCCTCCTCACACACGTGCCGCGATCAGACGGAGACCAGGTCGCAGACGAAGATCAGCGTCTCGCCCGGAGCGATCACACCGGCGCCCGCGCCGCGGTCGCCGTACGCGAGGTGCGCCGGAATGGTCAGCTGACGACGGCCGCCGACCTTCATGCCCTGCACGCCCTGGTCCCAGCCCGCGATGACCTGACCGGCACCCAGCTGGAACTCCAGCGGCGTACCGCGGTTCCAGGAGGCGTCGAACTCCTCACCGGTGGAGAAGGCCACGCCCACGTAGTGGACCTTGACGTAGTCCCCGGCCTTGGCAACGGCGCCGTCGCCCTCCCAGATCTCCTTGATCTCCAGGTCCTTCGGGGCCTCGCCACCGGGGAAGTCGATCTCGGGCTTCTCGATGCTCACCACTGCGCTCCTACTTCGTACATGTCGGACAAGGGGACAGTCTTACACTGCCGAGAGAATGTCCACCACAAAGACCAGGGTGGAGTTCGCCGGCAGGGTCTCCCCCTTGGCCTCCTTGCCGTACGCCATGTCCGGCGGGATCACCAGCATGACGCGGCTGCCGGCCTTCTTGCCGACCAGACCCTCGTCCCAGCCCTTGATGACCCGGCCCTCACCGATCGGCGTGACGAACGGCGACCCGGTCTTCCAACTGGAGTCGAACAGCTCCGCCTTCGGCTTGCCCTTGTTCAGCTCCCAGGCCGCACCGCTGTACTGCATGTACACGGTCTGGCCCTTCTTCACCGCCGGACCGTCGCCCTCGATCAGCGTCTCCGAGACCAGCTTCTTCGGCGGATCGTTCTTCGGAATCACGATCGTCGCCGGCTCCTCCTTGTCCGCCTCGATCTTCGGCTGGTCGGCGGCGGTGTCCTTCTGCTCGCCCTCCGCCTTCTTCGGCATCACCTTCTGGAGATCCAGCACGAAGACCAGGTTGTCCGTCGGACCCACTCCCATCTGCGGCTGGCCCTGCGCACCGAACGCCGCGGCCGGCGGAGCAACGACCAGGAGCCGGCTGCCCAGCTTCTTGCCCAGCACCGCCTGCGAGAACGCCGGAATCACCGTCGGCGAACCCGCCGAAATGACCTGCGGGGCACCCTTCTCGCCGTACGAACCACCCAGCGACTTGCTGCCCTTCCAGACCTTCGCCTCGTACCCGGCGACCACCAGATCGCCCTTCTTGACCTCCGCGCCGTCACCCGCCTTCACGGTGTTCACCACGAACTTGCCGCTCGGCTCACCCTTGGGAATGGTCACCTCGGGCTGCTTCCCCACCTCACCCTTCACCGTGGGCATCGGGTCGGCGGAGTCCACCGGCTTCGGCGCCTCCGGCTGATCCGCAGGCTTGTCCGGAGACGACGACGCGCTCTTCGCGTCGGTCGGCTCCTTGGACTCACCGCCCCCGCACGCGGTCAGCGCCAGGGCCGGAACGATCAACAAGGCTGCAAGTCGGCGTCGCACGAGTGTCCTCGGGGATTGGGGGGGCTGGTTCAGTGCCGCCACTCTACGGCCCACCCGGCCCCGCACGCCGGAGGGCATACGCAAGGCCCCACGGACAGCACGTCCATGGGGCCCCGGGAAGCGACGCACGCTCCCCCACATGCCGCCGGAAACCCGACTACATACCCGCGATCAGCTTCTCCACCCGGTCGTCCACCGACCGGAACGGGTCCTTGCACAACACCGTGCGCTGCGCCTGGTCATTGAGCTTCAGATGCACCCAGTCCACGGTGAAGTCCCGCCGCTGCTCCTGCGCCCGCCGGATGAAGTCACCCCGCAGCCTGGCCCTGGTCGTCTGCGGAGGAACGGACTTCCCCTCGAAGATCTTCAGGTCGTTGCAGATCCGGGCGGCCTGGCCCTTCCGCTCCAACAGGTAGTACAGACCACGGCGCCGATGGATGTCGTGGTACGCCAGGTCCAACTGCGCGACCCGCGGATGCGACATCGTCATGTTGTGCTTGGCCCGGTACCGCTCGATCAGCTTGTACTTCATGACCCAGTCGATCTCCGTACCGACCCGGTCCAGGTCCTCCGCCTCGATCGCGTCCAGCGTCCGGCCCCACAGCTCAAGCACCTGCGCCACGGTCCCCGTGCGGATACCACGCCGGTCGACGAAGTCCACCGCCTTCTCGTAGTACTCCCGCTGCACCTCCAGCGCCGACGCCTCCCGCCCGTTGGCCAGACGCACCTTGCGCTGACCCGTGATGTCATGGCTGACCTCACGGATCGCCCGGATCGGGTTCTCCAGCGTCAGATCCCGCATCACCGTGCCCGCCTCGATCATGCGCAGTACCAGATCCGTCGCGCCGACCTTCAGCAGCATCGTCGTCTCGGACATGTTCGAGTCGCCCACGATCACGTGCAGACGCCGATAACGCTCCGCATCCGCGTGCGGCTCGTCACGGGTGTTGATGATCGGCCGGGAACGGGTCGTCGCCGAACTGACGCCCTCCCAGATGTGCTCCGCCCGCTGACTCACGCAGTACACCGCACCACGCGGCGTCTGCAACACCTTCCCCGCACCACAGATCAGCTGACGCGTCACCAGGAACGGAATGAGGATGTCCGCCAGCCGGGAGAACTCACCGTGCCGCGCCACCAGATAATTCTCGTGACACCCGTAGGAGTTCCCCGCGGAGTCGGTGTTGTTCTTGAACAGATAGACGTCGCCCGCGATCCCCTCCTCGTGCAGGCGGCGCTCGGCATCGACGAGCAGACCTTCGAGAATGCGCTCGCCTGCCTTGTCGTGGGTGACCAGCTCGGTCAGGTTGTCGCACTCGGGTGTCGCGTACTCCGGATGCGAACCCACGTCGAGGTACAGGCGGGCGCCGTTCCGCAGGAAGACATTGCTGCTGCGGCCCCATGACACAACACGGCGGAAGAGGTAGCGCGCCACTTCGTCAGGAGACAGTCGGCGCTGTCCCCTGAACGTGCACGTGACGCCGTACTCGTTCTCCAGCCCGAAAATGCGGCGGTCCATGTCTGAACATTACGCCTGATGACCGGAGCTGAAACCGGGTTCGACGGCACCGATTCGATCATTTTCGCAAGCCCCCGCGAGGTTTACGCCGCCCTCCCCGACCTGAGGCACCCTCAGCACCCGGCGCGTCGCCAGCAGCACCAGCAACGCCGCCACCCCGCCGGCCCCCGCCACCGCGAAACTCACCGAGGTCCCCCCGAACTCCACCGCGGGCCCCGCCACGCCCGTACCCACCGCCGAACCCACCCCGAACGTCGTCACCAGCCACGAGAACGCCTCCGTCACCGTCCCCCGCGGCGCATGCCGGTCCACCACGATGAACGCGCACGCCAGCGCCGGCGCCAGAAACACCCCCGACACCCCCGCCAGCACCGTCATCGCCACCACACCCGGCGTCAGCATCAACGGCAGGTACCCCGCCGCCAGCAGCGCCACGATCACCAGCAGCCGCGCCTCCGGTTCCCCCGCCCACCGCCGCGCCCCGTACACCAGCCCGCCCAGGAGCGCACCCAGTCCCAGCGCCGCCATCAGCACCCCGTACACCCACGTCTTCCCGTGGTCGTCCCCGTACGCCACCCCCGCGACCGTGATCGATCCCAGCGCCGTCCCCACGAAGAAGAACGACCCCAGCAGCGCCAACAGCCCCGGCGAACGCAGCGCACCCAGCCAGTGCGCCTCGCGCGGTGCCGACCGCCACCCCCTCGACGGCTCGGACAGCACCACCGACAGCGCACCCAGCACCCCCACGCCGTTGATCACCAGCAGCGCCGCCGCGGGCGACCACAGCGACACCAGCAGCGTCACCAGCAACGGCCCGACCGTGAACATGATCTCCTGGGCGACCGCGTCCATCGCGTACGCCCGGTGCACCTTGTCCCCTTCCCCCAGCACACTCGGCCACAGCGCCCGCAGTCCGCCCTCCAGCGGCGGCGTGAACAGCCCCGCCACCGCCACCGCGGCGTACGTGAGCACCAGCGGATCGATCCCCGCCAGGCAGAGCGCCACCATGCCCAGCGCCGACACCAGCACCGCCGGCAGCTGCACCCGGGGCTGCCCGTGCAGATCCACCGCCCGTCCCAGCAGTGGCTGCCCGATCGCGTTGGTCACCCCGTACACCGCGGCCAGCGCGCCACCCAGCGTGTAACTCCCGCCCTCCGCCCGCGTGAACAGCATGATCGCGATCGGCGCCGTGGCGTTCGGCAACCGCCCGACCAGGGTCCCGGCCAGCAGGCGCGCGGCATGCCGCGTCCTGAGCAGTTCGGCATATCCCGCGGCCATCGTGCCGCCTCTCCCAGAGGACGCCGCCCGCACGGACGACGCACGTTTTACGTATAACTTCCGCCGTCATACGTACCATGACCCCGGACCCGAGGTCCACCCCACGGCCCCCACCCACGGAGACCCCCGTGCCCACCCCCGCACACCCCGCCCGCCCCACACCCACCAGCCGCGACGTCGCACGGGCCGCCGGCGTCTCCCAGGCCACCGTCTCCCTCGTCCTCGGCGACAAATGGCGCGGACGCGTCTCCGAACGCACCGCCGCCCTCGTCCGCACCACCGCCGCCGACCTCGGCTACCGCCCCAACCAGGCCGCCCGCAGCCTCCGCCTCGGCAACACCCGCACCGCACTCCTCGTCGTCCCCGCCCTCACCAACGAATTCTTCGCCCGCGTCTACGCCGGAGCCGCCGCCACCGCCGCCACCCACGGCTTCGGCGTCGTCCTCTACCCCTCCCCCGACGGCACCGGCCCCGCCCGCGACCCCTTCGCCTCGGCCCGCACCGCCCTCGACGGCGTCATCGCCTCCTCCATGGCCACCGGCGCACTCGGCGCACTCCGCAGCACCGGACTCCCCCTCGTCATGCTCGACAGCGACCCCGAAGGCGACGCCGCCGCCCACGTCAACCTCGCCGTCGCCGACGGCATGCACCAGGTCGCCCGCCACCTCCTGGACCTCGGCCACCGCCGCTTCCTCCACCTCGCCGCCGCCGTCGACACCTGGACCTTCGACGTCCGCGCCCACACCGTTGCCCACACCCTGGCCACGGTCCCGGACGCCACTCTGCACACCGCGCGCTCCGCCCTCGACGTCCAACGCGCCCGCGAAGCCACCACCCGCGCCCTCACCCGGAGCACCACCCGCCCCACCGCGCTGATCTGTGACGACGACATCCTCGCCGCCGGCGCCTGCAAGGCCCTGCGCCGTCTGGGCCTGCGCGTCCCCGAGGACGTCTCCGTCACCGGCTTCGACGACCTCGCCCTCGCCACCGCCGTCGAACCAGAACTCACCACCGTCCGCCTCCCCGCCGAGCAGGTCGGCGAACGCGGCATGGCAGCCCTCCTCGCCGTCCTGGAAAACCGCACCCCCATCGGCGGCGACCTCCCCGTCGAACTCGTCGTACGCGGCTCCACCGCACCGCCGCCGCCCTGACACACGTGTGGCCCCGGACCGCTCGACGCGATCCGGGGCCACACACCACACCTTCGAGGATCTACTCCTCCTCGACGTCCGACGGCACGTCCGTCGGCGCCGACGCGTCACCGTCGGCCTCCAGCAACCGCGCCAGCTGACGCCCCACGATCCGCTTGAACTTCCGCTGCTGCGGCCGTGTACGGTCCAGCACCGCCACTTCGAGCCGCTCCGCCGGAATCTCCCGCTCCGTACCGTTGGTGTCCCGCGACAACGCCTGCACGGCCAGCTTCAGCGCCTCCGCCAAGGACATGTCGTCCCGGTGCCGCTGATCCAGATAACTACTGATCTGCTCCGCGTTGCCACCCACCGCGACCGAGCCGTGCTCGTCCACGATCGACCCGTCGTGCGGAAGGCGGTAGATCTGGTCGCCCTCACGCTCCGTACCGACCTCGGCGACCACCAGCTCCACCTCGTACGGCTTCTCCGCGTTGCTGGAGAAGATCGTGCCGAGCGTCTGCGCGTAGACGTTCGCCAGGCCGCGCGCCGTCACGTCGTCCCGGTCGTAGGTGTACCCACGAAGATCCGCGTACCGGACACCACCGATCCGCAGATTCTCGTACTCGTTGTACTTCCCGGCGGCCGCGAAACCGATCCGGTCGTAGATCTCGCTGAACTTGTGCAGCGCACGGGACGGGTTCTCGCCGACGAAGACGATGCCGTCGGCGAACTGCAGCACAACCAGGCTGCGTCCACGGGCGATGCCCTTCCGGGCGTATTCCGCCCGGTCGGCCATGGCCTGCTGGGGTGAGACATAGAACGGCGTCGACACCGGCTATCCGTCCCTTTCTGTCAGAGGCAAAAACATCGAAGAAGCCCAGGAGAATACGCGCGGAACTTCACAGAAGCGCGGCACGCGGCCCGTCGGGCTGCTCCAGCCGCTTCTCCAGAATCGCCCGCGCCAGTTCGGCGGACTCGTCGTCCGAAAGCCGCCGGAAACCCTCCTCCGTGATGACCGTCACGATCGGATAGATCCGCCGCGCCACATCGGGCCCGCCGGTCGCCGAATCGTCGTCGGCCGCGTCGTAGAGTGCCTGGATGACCAGGGTGGTGGTCTCCTGCTCCGTCAGGTCGTTCCGGTAGAGCTTCTTCATCGAACCGCGGGCGAACACGGAACCCGACCCGGTGGCGGCGTATCCGTTCTCCTCCGAGCGGCCGCCCGTGACGTCGTAGGAGAAGATGCGCCCCTTCGCACGGTCGACGTCGTAACCGGCAAACAGCGGCACCACCGCAAGGCCCTGCATGGCCATTCCGAGATTCGACCGGATCATCGTCGACAGGCGGTTCGCCTTGCCTTCGAGCGAGAGCTGAGCACCCTCCACCTTCTCGAAGTGCTCAAGCTCCAGCTGGAAGAGCTTCACCATCTCGACGGCGAGCCCGGCCGTGCCCGCGATCCCGACCGCCGAGTACTCGTCCGCCGGAAAGACCTTCTCGATGTCGCGCTGGGCGATCATGTTCCCCATGGTCGCGCGGCGGTCGCCGGCGAGAACGACGCCGCCGGGGAAGGCGGCGGCCACAATGGTCGTCCCGTGCGGCGCTTCGATGACGCCCTGCACGGGCGGCAGCACCCGGTTGCCGGGGAGCATCTCGGGCGAGTGCTCTCCGAGGAAGTCCATGAACGAGGACGACCCCGGCGTCAGGAAGGCAGCTGGTAGACGCCCGGTGCTACGAGTGTTGGCTTCCACGCGTTTCCCTCCAGGTATGCGATGGCCCGACGCAGACTGCCGGGATCGTCTCCCAACTGTCCGACGGCCGCGTTGCAGTTGAAGCACAGTACGCCCCGGACCCTACCCGTCTCGTGGCAGTGATCCACATGCACGGCGGGGGCCTTCGGGCGGATCGTGCCGGCCCCGGCTTGCGGGGCGATCATTTCGTCGCGTTGAACAGTCCGTCAGCCCTGGCGGAATGTCGCCCGAATTGATCGCACGACAGTGAAGAACGGCAACGGGCACGTGAGTGGCAAAGACTTAGCCACTGCCCGTTTTGCCCTACTCCCCACCCTTTTGCACGAATCCCCGCACGAACTCCTCGGCATTTTCCTCGAGTACGTCGTCGATTTCGTCGAGAACCGAGTCCACGTCGTCCGAAAGCTTTTCCTGGCGTTCCTTGAGGTCTTCCGAGCCCTGCGCCTCCGCAGTCTGCTCTTCGGTCTCCTCGGTGGAACGCGTCGCCTTCTGCTGTCCGCCGCCGGTGTCCTTGCTCGCCATCTCTACCTCACCCCGCTCGGTTGGATGCTTTTGCAGCCGGTCGCTCACCGGACCGTTGATCAGACCCTATAACCAGGCTCCGACATTCGCTCCGTACTTCTGTGATTCCCACTTGCCGCGCATTTCAGCCGCGCTTCAGCCGCCGGAGAGTACGCGGACCAGTTCGTCCGCGGTGCGGCACCGGTCCAGAAGCTCCTTGACGTGGTTCCTGGTGCCCCGCAGCGGCTCCAGCGTCGGCACCCGCTGGAGCGAGTCCCGGCCCGGCAGGTCGAAGATCACGGAGTCCCAGGAGGCCGCCGCGACATCGTCCGCGTACTGCTCCAGGCAGCGGCCGCGGAAGTACGCCCTGGTGTCCTCCGGTGGCTTGTTCTCGGCCCGCTGGACGGCGCTCTCGTCCAGCAGGCGCTTCATCTTGCCGCGGGCCGCCAGCCGGTTGTAGAGCCCCTTGTCGGGCCGTACGTCCGCGTACTGGAGGTCGACCAGGTGAAGCCTGGGTGCGTCCCATTCGAGGTTGTCGCGGCGGCGGTAGCCCTCCAGGAGCTCCCGCTTGGCGATCCAGTCCAGTTCCCCGGACAGACTCATCGGGTCGTTCTCCAGCCGGTTGAGCACGTCCTCCCAGCGGGTGAGGACGTCCTTGGTCTGGTCGTCCGCGTCCGCCCCGTACCGGTCCTCGACGTACTTCCTGGCCAGCTCGAAGTACTCCATCTGGAGCTGGACAGCGGTCAGTGAGCGTCCGCTGCGCAGGGTGATCAGATGCTGGAGCGAGGGGTCGTGGGAGACCTGGTGCAGCGTGCGCACCGGCTGGTCCACGGCCAGGTCCACGTTGATGAAGCCGTCCTCGATCATCGACAGGACCAGTGCGGTGGTGCCGAGCTTCAGGTATGTCGAGATCTCCGAGAGGTTGGCGTCGCCGATGATGACGTGCAGGCGGCGGTACTTCTCGGCGTCGGAGTGGGGTTCGTCGCGGGTGTTGATGATGGGGCGTTTGAGGGTGGTTTCCAGGCCGACCTCGACTTCGAAGTAGTCGGCGCGCTGGCTGATCTGGAAGCCGTGTTCGTGGCCGTCCTGGCCGATGCCGACCCGGCCGGCTCCGGTGATGACCTGACGGGAGACGAAGAAGGGGGTGAGGTGGCGCACGATGTCCGAGAAGGGGGTCTCCCGCTTCATCAGGTAGTTCTCGTGCGTGCCGTAGGAGGCGCCCTTGTTGTCGGTGTTGTTCTTGTAGAGCAGGATCGGCTGGGCGCCGGGGAGCTGGGCGGCGCGTTCGGCGGCTTCGGCCATGATGCGCTCGCCGGCCTTGTCCCAGAGGACCGCGTCCATGGGGTTGGTGATTTCCGGGGAGCTGAACTCGGGGTGTGCGTGGTCGACGTAGAGCCTGGCGCCGTTGGTCAGGATGACGTTGGCCAGGCCGATGTCCTCGTCGGTGAGCTGGCTGGAGTCGGCTGCTTCGCGGGCGAGGTCGAAGCCTCGGGCGTCTCGCAGCGGGTTCTCTTCCTCGAAGTCCCAGCGGGCGCGGCGCGCCCGGTGCATCGCCGCCGCGTAGGCGTTGACGATCTGGGACGAGGTGAGCATGGCATTGGCGTTGGGGTGGCCGGGGACGGAGATTCCGTATTCCGTCTCGATGCCCATTACTCGCCGTACGGTCATGCGGCCCTCCTTGCCCGGCGTCGCCCCCGTCCTGGGGCGGCGCTCAAGTACCGCTGGTTTTCGGGTGCGTGTGCGGTGCCCGTCCCCGCACTGTGCGGCCCGGCGGTGGCGGTACGGAAGAGCCTAGAGCGCCTTTGCGCTGGTGGGGAGATCAAATCCGTCATTGCCCTGTTGTGTGCGGAAGTCCCGCTCGGATGGCCGGGGTTGCGGGGGAAAGCAACCGGCTGCGGATACCCGGGGGTATCCGCAGCCGGGCTGCGCTTTAGAGGTACTGGCCCGTGTTGGCCACCGTGTCGATGGAGCGTCCGGTGTCTGCACCCTGTTTTCCGGTGACGAGCGTACGGATGAAGACGATCCGTTCGCCCTTCTTGCCAGAGATGCGGGCCCAGTCGTCCGGGTTGGTGGTGTTGGGGAGGTCCTCGTTCTCCTTGAACTCGTCCACGCAGGCCTGGATGAGGTGTGCGATCCTCAGGCCCTTCTGGTTCTGGTCGAGGAAGGCCTTGATGGCCATCTTCTTGGCCCGGTCGACGATGTTCTGGATCATCGCGCCGGAGTTGAAGTCCTTGAAGTAGAGGACTTCCTTGTCGCCGTTGGCGTACGTGACCTCCAGGAAGCGGTTCTCCTCGGATTCCGCGTACATCTGCTCGACGACGGTCTGGATCATGCCGTGTACTGCGGCGTCCTTGGAGCCGGTGTGCTCGGCGAGGTCGTCGGAGTGCAGTGGCAGGGTCGCCTTGAGGTACTTGGCGAAGATGTCCTTCGCGGCCTCGGCGTCCGGGCGCTCGATCTTGATCTTGACGTCGAGTCGTCCGGGTCGCAGGATCGCGGGGTCGATCATGTCTTCGCGGTTGGAGGCGCCGATGACGATGACGTTCTCCAGGCCTTCCACGCCGTCGATCTCGGCGAGCAGCTGGGGGACGATGGTGTTCTCCACGTCCGAGCTGACGCCTGACCCGCGGGTGCGGAAGAGGGATTCCATCTCGTCGAAGAAGACGATGACGGGGGTGCCTTCGCTCGCCTTTTCCCGTGCACGCTGGAAGACCAGGCGGATGTGGCGCTCGGTCTCGCCGACGTACTTGTTGAGGAGTTCGGGGCCCTTGATGTTGAGGAAGTAGGACTTGCCCTGGGGTCGGCCGGTGACTTCGGCGACCTTCTTGGCGAGGGAGTTGGCGACGGCTTTGGCGATGAGCGTCTTGCCGCAGCCCGGCGGTCCGTAGAGCAGGATGCCCTTCGGGGGCCGCAGTTCGTGCTCTTTGAAGAGGTCGGGGTAGAGGTAGGGGAGTTCGACCGCGTCGCGGATCAGTTCGATCTGGTTGCCCAGGCCGCCGATCTTCTCGTAGTCGACGTCCGGGACCTCTTCGAGGACCAGGTCCTCGACCTCGCTCTTCGGGATGATCTCGTAGACGTAGCCGGACCTGGGCTCCAGCAGCAGGGCGTCGCCGGGACGGATGGTGATGTCCAGCAGTGGCTCGGCGAGCCTCACCACCCGCTCTTCGTCGGTGTGCCCGACCACCAGGGCCCGCTCGCCGTCCTCAAGGATCTCCTTGAGGGTGACGATGTCCCCTGCACGCTCGAATTCCATGGCCTCGACCACGTTGAGCGCTTCGTTCAGCATGACTTCCTGGCCGCGCCGGAGCTCTTCGAGCTCGACGCTCGGGCTGACGTTCACCCGGAGTTTGCGTCCTCCGGTGAAGATGTCGGCCGTGCCGTCCTCGTTGGCCTCCAGGAACACACCGAAGCCGGCCGGCGGCTGTGCGAGCCGGTCCACTTCTTCCTTGAGGGCCACGATCTGGTCGCGCGCCTCGCGGAGTGTGTTGGCGAGCCGCTCGTTCTGGGCGGACACGCCTGCCAGGTTGGTCTGCAGCTCGACGATCCGCTCTTCGAGAATCCTCGTATGACGCGGAGAGTCGGCGAGCTTGCGTCGCAGGACGGCGATTTCCTGCTCTAGATAGGCAACCTGTCCGGCGGGGTCCTCGGACCCTCGCGCGGGCCGGATGCCGCGGTTGATGTCGTCGTCGTGGGCTGCCACGGTCCTCACCTCCTCCAAGGGGAGCTGGACGCTTCCTGACCCTACCTGGGTGGGTGCTGGTTGAAACCCCTAGATCACAAACAGGATCGAGGAGTGTCTGATCTTCACCCTTGCGTACTCCCTCACAGAGGGGGGATACCCACCCAGCAACATCGGAAAGCGGGCGGTTGTATCGTCGAAGTGTTCAACACCCGTCAGGGCTGGCTTCAATTGGTGCATACCGCGCAGGGAACGGCAGGAGATATGACCGTGGAGGAGAAGGCCCCCACCGCAGAGGGCGCCCAGGCAGGCGACCCTCTCGAGGTGTGGATCGACCAGGACCTCTGCACCGGTGACGGCATCTGTGCGCAGTACGCGCCGGAGGTCTTCGAGCTCGACATCGACGGGCTGGCGTACGTGAAGAGCGGTGACGACGAGTTGCTGCAGACACCTGGTGCGACGACGCCGGTGCCGCTGACGCTGCTGAACGATGTCGTGGACTCGGCGAAGGAGTGCCCGGGCGACTGTATTCATGTACGTCGCGTTTCGGACAGCGTCGAGGTGTACGGGCCGGACGCCCAGTAGCTGGGGCGCGTGTTTCAGACGCCGCGGGCGTCGGGGGTGGCGGAGCGGGTGAACTTCCCGTTCCGCCACTGCCATTTGACCTTCTGCATCCGGTCGGGGCAGCAGCGGGCGACCGCGTCGGAGGAGTATCCGAGGAGGGTGGCGGCGACCGCGCCTTCGGCGACGGCGATCTCGGTGACGTTCTCTCCGTCGCCCGGGTCGAGGAGGGTGGCGACGACGCGGTGGGGTGAGGTGAGTACGTAGACCCCGCTCGGCGGTGTGCCGATGCCGGCATCGCAGCGGACGACGGCGACGGTTTCAAGGTGGCCGTCGCCGTCGAGGTCGCCGGTGGCCCGGTTCACGACGCGGGGTGCGCCGCCCCGGCACTCCAGGGGGTACGTGGCCGCCTGCGCGTCCGGGGCGGGGCGTGCCTGGGCTGCGGCAGCAGTGTCCGGGGAGGCGGTGGCGGCGGCGGGCTGGAGGAGCGCGGCGCCCGCTATGACGGCTGCGGTGGCTGCGGCGGTGGTCAGCCAGTGCACCGCGCGGGGCCGGGCGTGTGCGGGGGCCGTGGGCGCGGGGGTGTGCACGCGGAGTGTCTCCTGTGGGGCTGTGGCGCCAGGGGCGTCGGCGACGGGAGGGTGGCCAGCATCGTGCCACACGGTGCGGCGCAGCGGAATGCCGGGGCGGCGTGCGCGTGCCGTCGCGGAGGGCCGTGGCGCGGCCCCCGGGGCTCCACGCGCGCGCGTGTGCCGAGCCCGCTCCGCGCGCGTGTACGTGGGCGGTCTCCGCCTGCGGGTGCACGGCCGGTCGTTTCCCGTGCGCGTCCGGGAGCCCCGCTCGGCGTGTGCCGTGCGGGAGCTGCCCGACGTGGTGGTGAGAGCGGGTGGGCGAGGAAAAGGCGCCGCCGTCCAGTTCTCGTGTCGGTCCGGGAACTGGACGGCGGCGCCGGTCTGTGGGGGCGGTGTGCCGGGCGGTTACGCCTGGCCGCTGCCGCGCTCCTTGTTGGGGCCCTCGTAGTCCTCGCCGTAGGCGCCCTTGGAGGGGCGGCGGCGGCGCATGGGGGGCTCGACGCCGTCGGCGAGGCGGCGGGCGGTGACGAGGAAGCCCGTGTGGCCGATCATGCGGTGGTCCGGGCGCACGGCGAGGCCCTCGACGTGCCAGTTGCGGACCATGGATTCCCACGGCTGGGGTTCGGCGAAGCAGCCGATCTCGCGGATGGACTCGACGGTCCTGGCGAGCTGGGTGGTGGTGGCGACGTACGCGCACATGATGCCGCCGGGGACGAGCGCCTTGGAGACGGCTTCGAGGGTTTCCCAGGGGGCGAGCATGTCGAGGACGACGCGGTCGACCTCGGTGTCGGACAGGTTGTCCTGGAGGTCTCCGACGGTGAGGGTCCACGCCGGGTGGGGGCCGCCGAAGTAGCGCTCCACGTTGCCCTGGGCGATGTCCGCGAAGTCCTGGCGGCGCTCGTAGGAGTGCAGCATTCCGTGGTCGCCGACGGCGCGCAGCAGGAAGGCGCTCAGTGCGCCGGAGCCCACTCCGGCTTCGACGACGCGGGCGCCGGCGAAGATGTCGGCGAAGGCCAGGATCTGCCCCGCGTCCTTGGGGTAGACCACGGCTGCGCCGCGGGGCATGGACAGGACGTAGTCGGGGAGCAGGGGGCGGAGTGCCAGGTAGGCGACGTTCCCCGTGGTACGGACAACACTGCCCTCGGACGCCCCGATCAGCTCGTCGTGCGAGAAGGCACCCTTGTGGGTGTGGAACTGCTTCCCGGCTTCGAGCGTGAACGTGTAGTGGCGGCCCTTGGGGTCAGTCAGCTGGACCTGGTCCCCGACCTTGAAGGGCCCGCGTCGGCGGGCGGCACCGGTCGGTTCGGACATGTGACCAGCCTACCGGCTGTTTGAGTGCCCTCGCGCCGGGTCCGTTCCCGCCGGAGCGTCACTGGGGGCGGGCCATGGCGTTGACGAAGGCGCGCTCGACGTCGGCGGTGGACAGGACGCCGTAGATCTCGCCGGTGTCCTCGACGACGAGGTATTCGGTGGCGGGGGCCGTCTGGAGCCGGTCGAGGAGGTCCTGGCCGTCGAGTCCGGCGGGGATGCGCATGTCGTCGGTGAGGTCCTGGGCGAGGCCGCTGACGGCGACCCAGGGGCGGCGGTGTTCGGGTACGCCGACGATGGCGGCTTCCCGTACGAGGGCGGTGGGCCGGCCCTGCGCGTCGACGACGACGAGGGCGCGGGCGCCCGCTTCGTTGGCGCGGCGGAGCGCTTCGGAGAGGGGGGTGGCGGATTCGACGGGGACCGCGCGCCGGGTGAGGGTGCGGGCGCGCAGGGCGGGGAGGTGCTCGCGCAGGCGGGCCATGCGGAGGCTGTTGCCGGCGCCGGTCCAGATGATGGCGGCGAGGATCGCGGCGAGGAGGGCGTCGAGCACGGTGTCCATGCCGGTGATGTCCTCGGTGTCGTTGCCGAGGGCCCCGGTGTGGGTGAGGAGGGGGAGGCCGATGAGGACGGCGACGGCGAGTGCGCGGCCGATCCAGGCGGCGGCGACGGTGCCGGTCATGGGGTTGCCGGTGATCTTCCAGACGACGGCGCGGAGCATCCGGCCGCCGTCGAGGGGCAGGCCGGGGAGCAGGTTGAAGGCCGCCACGATGAGGTTGGAGATCATCAGGCCCGCGAGCAGGACGCCGGGGACGGTACTCGCTTCGACGAGGTCCATGGCGAGGTAGAAGAGGCCGCCGAGGAGGAGGGAGAGGAGGGGGCCGACGAAGGCGAGGACGAATTCCCGCCCGGGGGTCTCGGTCTCCTTCTCGATCTCGGAGACGCCGCCGAAGAACTGGAGCTGGATGCGGCGGACGGGGAGCTTGAAGCGGAGGGCGGCGACGGTGTGGGCGAGTTCGTGCACGAGCACGGACGCGTAGAAGGCGACGGCGAAGAAGAGGGAGACGAGGTAGCGGGCGGCGCCGAGTTCGGGCAGGACGATGTCGATCTGTCCGCCGAAGACCCAGGTGATGAGGGCGGCGACGAGGAACCAGCTGGGAGCGACGTAGACGGGCACTCCGAAGGGCCGCCCCATGAGGAGGCCGCCTCCGGGCTCGCTGGGCCGCTTGGGGGTCTTGCCCGGCGCGCTGCCGGTGCTGCCGGTGCTGCCGGTGCTGCCGGTGCTGCCGGTGCTGCCGGTGCTGCCGGTGCTGCCGGTGCTGCCGGTGCTGCCGGTGCTGCCGGTGGCGAGGGTGTTGCCGGTGCCGGCGCCCGTGTCGGCGGGGGTGTCGGTGTCGGCGGGGGTGTCGGTGTCGGCGGGGGTGTCGGTGTCGGCGGGGGTGTCCGGCTTTGGCCCGTGGTGGGCGGCGGGGGCGCCGCCGTCGGGACGGCTCGGGGGCGGGCCGGGCTCGGAGCCGCCGTCCGTAGCGGTACCGCCGGACGCGGGGCCGGTGTCGCCGTCGGGGGCGGGGGCGAGGGTGCGGGGCGCCGAGGGGGTGCCCGTGGCCGCGCCCTGCGTGCTGCCGGTGCCGGGGGCGTCCGGGGCGAGGGGCGGAGCCGGGGCGGCCGGGGCGGTGGGCGTAGCCGTGGTGCCACCCTCGGTGGGAGTGGTGGGGTCGGTCGTGTCCGTGGGGTCGGTCGTGTCCGTGGGGCCGGCGGGGGTGGTGGGGTCGGCCGTGCCGGGCCTGCGGCGTCGGCCGTCGCCGGTCTCGCCGCTCTCGTCGCGCTCGTCCACGGGGTCCCTTCGTCTGCGTACGCTCTCTGCCGCCCTGTTGCCGTTGTGCGGGGCAATGCCCTGATCATGCAGTGCGGGAGGGCTTGTCGTCGATGGTAGGGGGGCGTTGTCAGTGGCGGGCCGTAGGGTCGGAGTCATGAATACGAGTTCCGGTCCGGCGGCTGCGGCGACGCGGCCCACTTCGCTGTCACCCTCAAGGGCGAGCGATTTCATGCAGTGCCCGCTGCTGTACCGGTTCAGGGTGATCGACAAGCTTCCTGAGAAGCCGAGTGAGGCGGCCACCCGGGGGACGCTGGTGCATGCCGTGCTGGAGCGGCTGTTCGACGATCCGGCGGTGGAGCGTACGGCCCCGAAGGCGCGGGCGATGGTGCCGGGGCAGTGGGACCGGTTGCTGGAGTCGAAACCGGAGCTGTCGGAGTTGTTCGCGGACGACGCGCAGGGCGAGCGGCTGACGCGGTGGCTGGGGCAGGCGGAGGACCTGGTCGAGAAGTGGTTCACGCTGGAGGATCCGACACGGTTGGAGCCGGCCGAGCGGGAGCTGTTCGTGGAGACGGAGCTGGAGTCGGGGCTGCGGCTGCGCGGCGTGATCGACCGGGTGGACGTGGCGCCGACGGGCGAGGTGCGGATCGTCGACTACAAGACGGGGAAGGCGCCGCGTCCGGAGTACGCGGAGGGCGCGCTGTTCCAGATGAAGTTCTACGCGCTGGTGATCTGGCGGTGGAAGCGGATCGTGCCGCGCAGGCTGCAGCTGGTGTATCTGGGCAGCGGCGACGTGATGACGTACGACCCGAACGAGGCGGACCTGGAGCGGATGGAGCGGAAGCTGCACGCGCTGTGGGAGTCGATCAAGGAGGCGACGGCGACGGGCGAGTGGCGCCCGCGGCCGACGAAGCTGTGCGGGTGGTGCGACCACCGTGCGGTGTGCCCGGAGTTCGGCGGGACACCACCGGTCTACCCCCTGGAGATCCGGGGACAGGCGGCGGCGGAAGTACCGGCCGGGAGTCCGGGGGCCGCTCCCGGGACAGCACAGCCGCTGGAGACCCGGGAACAGGCGACGGCAGCAGTACCGGCTGGGGCTCTGGGGGTTGCCCCCGGCACCATGCGGCCCCGGGAGTCCCGGGAACTGGCGGCCGAGGTACCGGCCGGGGGCCCGGAGGCTGCTCCCGTGGCCGCAGAGCCCCCGGAGGTCCGGCCGCGGGAGACCGCGGAGTAGGTGCCGGGTTCTTTCCGGCGGCAGCTTCGGGGTTGTCCCCCGGGCGGGTGCGGCGGTCGGACGGCAGGGCAGAATGGGGCCGTCTAGAGAAGGAGTACACGTGGCTATCCGCGTCCTGTTGGTTGACGACCAGCCGCTGCTGCGCACCGGGTTCCGGATGATTCTGGAGGCCGAGCAGGACCTCGCGGTCGTCGGCGAGGCCGGTGACGGTCTGCAGGCGCTCGACCAGGTGCGGGCGTTGCAGCCCGATGTGGTGTTGATGGACATCCGGATGCCGCGGATGGACGGTGTCGAGGCGACGCGGCAGATCACGGGTCCCGGGCGGGACGGCCCGGCGAAGGTGCTGGTGCTGACGACGTTCGATCTGGACGAGTACGTGGTGGAGGCGCTGCGTGCGGGCGCCAGCGGGTTCCTGCTGAAGGACGCTCCCGCGCATGAGCTGGTGCAGGCGATCCGAGTGGTGGCCGCCGGCGAGGCGATGCTCGCGCCGAGCATCACGCGCCGGTTGCTGGACAAGTACGCGGATCATCTGCCGTCCGGTGAGGACGAGGCGCCGGACACCTTGCACACGCTGACCGAGCGTGAGGTCGAGGTGCTGAAGCTGGTGGCGCGCGGATTGTCGAACGCCGAGATCGCGGCAGACCTGTTCGTGAGCGAGACGACGGTCAAGACGCATGTCGGGCACGTGCTGACGAAGCTGGGTCTGCGTGACCGGGTGCAGGCGGCGGTGTACGCGTACGAGAGCGGTCTGGTGCGTCCGGGCGCCCAGTAGCGGTTACGGTCACCGCATGACGAAGGGGGCCCCACCGGATCGTGTCCGATGGGGCCCCTTCGTCATGCGGGGTACGAGGTGCGGGCCCGGTTCGCCGTACGGGGTTGCCGTACGGCGAGTGGGGTCCGGCCGTCGGCTCAGTTCTTGCTGATCTCCCAGAAGCGGAAGACCGTCGAGGAGTCGAGGGTCCATTCGAGTCCGGTGATGCCGTCCCGGGCGACGGCGTACTGCTTGCCCTGCCACAGCGGGAGGACCGGGACGTCCTCGGCGACCACGTTCTGGAGGCGGCCGAAGTCGTCCGCGGTGGCGCCGCGGCCGGCGGCCGCCGCGGTGGCGGGGAGGATCTTGCCGGTGATCTCGGAGTTCTCGTAGTTGTTGGAGAGGACGTTGCCCTTGCCGAAGAACGGCTGGGTGAAGTTCTCGGGGTCGGGGTAGTCCGGGATCCAGCCCTTGACGTACACGCCGTACTTCCCGGCCGCGATGTCCTTCTCGTACTGCTCGTGCTCGACGGACTTGACGTCGGCGGCGAAGAGGCCGCTGCTGTTGAGCTGGGCGGCGAGGGCCTTGAACTCGTCCACGGTGGCGGGGCCGTAGCGGCTGGGGGTGGCCCAGAGGGTCAGCTTGACCTTGTCCTTGATGCCTGCCGCGCGCAGGACCTTCCTGGCCTTGTCGGGCTGGGGGGTGCCGCCGTACCGGTTGAAGAAGGCGGTGTTGTGGCCGGTGATGCCCGCGGGGATGATCGAGTAGAGAGGGGTCGCGGTGGAGCGGTAGACGTCGTGGACGAGTGCGTCGCGGTCGACGAGGTGGGCGATGGCGCGGCGGACGGCGACGTTTCCGGCGACCGGGTCCTTCATGTTGAAGACCAGGTGGTGGACCTCGGCGCTGCTGCCTTCGATGGGCTGGACGGGGTGCTTCCCGTCGAGTGCGGCGGTCTCGGTCTCGGCGAGTTCCTTGGCGTCGAGTCCTCGGTAGGCGAGGTCGATGCTGCCGTCCTTGAGGGCCTCCCCCAGCGCCTTCTGGTCGCCGTGGAAGAGCTTGAGGGTCATGCCGGTGTTCTGCGCCTCGGCGGTGCCGCGGTAGTTGGCGTTGACGGCGAAGACGGCCTGGTCCTTTTCGTAGGAGTCCAGGCGGTACGGTCCCGAGCCGATGGCCTTGTCGTCCGTGCGCAGCTTGTCGGCAGGGTATTCGCGGTGGTCGACGATGGAACCGGCGCCGGAGGCGATCTTGCTGGGGAAGGTGGCGTCGGGGACCTTGAGGTGGAAGACGACCTGCTTGTCGTCGGGGGTCTCGATGCTCTTGATGGAGGAGAGCATGACGGCCGGTCCGGCGGGGTCGTTGATCTTCAGGGTGCGCTCGAAGGAGTGCTTGACGTCCTTGGAGGTGAGCGCGTTGCCGTTGCTGAAGGTGAGGCCGTCACGCAGGGTGCAGCGGTAGACGGTGCTGCCCTTGTCGAGGGAGCAGCTGCGCGCCGCTTCCGGTACGGGTTCCGAGTTGCCCTTGGGGAAGGCCATCAGCGACTGGAAGACGTTGTTGAACAGGAGCCAGGAGCCGGGGTCGTATCCGGAGGCCGGGTCGATGGCCTTGATCTCGTCGGACATGCCCATGACGATGCCCTTGCCGGTTCCGGCGTTCTGTCCGGCGTCTGAGCCGTCGGAGGTGCCGCATCCGACGAGGAGGCCTGCTGAGAGTCCTGCCGCGAGGGGGGCGGTCAGCCATGGCTTACGTATCTGCACCGCGCGATTCACACTTTCCGGGTCTGTACGTCGTACGAGGGGTGGCGTACGAGGTGGGCGTGTTGGGGGGTGAGGGGTGTGGGTCAGGCGACGCCGCGGCCGAGTTCCCACAGCTGGAGGTCGGCGGCGAAGTTGACCGCCCACTCGGTGCCGGTGATGTCGGTGCGGGAGACGAGGTACTGCTTGCCCTGCCAGAGCGGGAGGATCGGTACGTCGTCGGCGACGATGTCCTGGATCCGCTCGAAGGCGGGGACGGCCGAGCCGCGTTCGGCTTCGCGGCGGGACTGCGGGATGAGGGCGTCCCGGATCTCGGGGTTGGCGTAGGGGCTGTTGAGGAAGTTGTCCTTGTCCAGGAACGGGGCGACATAGTTGTCGCCGTCCGTGAAGTCGGGGAACCAGCCCATGCCGTAGACGGCGTACTTGCCGGCCTTCTGCTGAGGTGAGAACTCGCTCCACGAGGCGCCCTTGAGGGTGACGTCGAAGAGCTTGGAGGAGTTCAGCTGCTGCTGGAGCACCTCGAACTCCTTCTTCGTGACGGAGCCGTAGTGGTCGGTCGTGTAGTGGAGGGTCAGCTTGAGGGGCGTGCGGACTCCCGCGCCGCGCAGCAGGTCGGCGGCCTTCTTCGGGTCCGCGGCGGGGTACTTGTTGAAGAAGGAGTTCTTGTGGCCGGTGATGGTCGTCGGCACCACAGAGTAGAGCGGCTCGGCGGTGGCTCCGTACACCTCGCTGGTGAGCTTGGTGCGGTCGATGACGGAGGCCAGTGCCTGGCGTACCGCCTTCTTCTTCATCACCGGGTCGGCGGTGTTGAAGCCGAGGTAGCGGATTTCCAGGCCGGGCAGTTCGGTGAGCTTGAGGGACTGGTCGTCGCTCGCGGACATGCTGTTGACCTGCTGGGGCGCCAGGGTGCGTGAGACCGTGTCGATTTTGCCGCCGCGCAGGGCCTTCTCCATGGCGGCGGAGTCGTCGAAGGAACGGATTTCGACCTTGTCGTTCTGGAACTTGACGTCGCCCTTGTAATGCGGGTTCTTCGTGAAGACCGTCCTGGTGACGGTCTGGCCCTTGGTTTCGACTTCGACGGTGTACGGGCCGGAGCCGTCCACCCGGAAGCCGGCGCGCACCTTGTCCGGGGCGTACACGGCGTTGTCCACGAGAGAGGCGGCCGGGGTCGCCAGCTTGTACGGGAAGGTGGCGTCGGGGTTCTTGAGGTGGAAGACGACCTCGTTCTCGCCCTTGGTCTCGACGGTGTCGATGTTGGCGAGGAGGGTGACCGGGCCGTTCTTGTCCTGGATCTTCAGGACGCGGTCGATGGAGAACTTGACGTCGGTGGCGTCCAGCGGCTTGCCGTCGGAGAACTTCAGGCCGCTGCGCAGGGTGCAGCGGTAGCTGGTGTTCTGGGTGTCGGTGAAGCCGCACTGCTGGGCGGCTTCCGGCACGGGTTCGCCGCCGCCGCGCGGGACGCGCATCAGGGTCTGCAGGGACTGCCGCAGGACGTTCCAGGCGCCGACGTCGTAGGCGTGTGCCGGGTCGAAGGGGGCCGGGGCCTCCTTCGTGGCGACGAAGTGGTCCGTGGTGCCGACGACAATGGCCTTGCTGCCCTCGCCCTTGTCGGACGCGCCGCCGCATGCGGCGAGTGCCGGGGCGAGCAGGCCGACGACTGCCGGCAGTACCAATGTCTTGCGGTTCATCCTGGACGTTCTCCCTCAACCGGCGGCTGCATTGCAGCGGTCTGCGAACACTTCGCCGTTGTCCGCCAGTTGGGGATGCAACTCGGGCCGGTTACCGAGCCGCAGGGGTCCGGCGAAGTTCTCGCGTTGAGATTAGTGGGAATGTGCGCGCGTTCCGACCGCTGTCCCCCGCTCCCGGCGGCGCCCCCCGAAGGGGAATTTTTCGTACACGGATTCACGAACCAGGACACAAGGGCAGGCAAATCGGCCCGCCGACCGGAGTTCCCGTGCTGCTGCCCCCGCGTCGGCGGGCCACCTGGTGACCAAGCTCACCCCATGAATACATTTACGGAGGAGTGAATTCCTAATAGCGGAAATTACGCAGCCCGCATGAACCGTTCCGCTGCGTTTCCACGGCCCTGCAAAACCACACTGGGTGTCCGGGTCAGTGCATTCCCGTCATGAGTGTGCGAAGAAATGCGAGGTCGACTTCTTCGAGGGAGGCGACGACCGGGCGACCGGGTGCGGGGGCGATCGGCGCCACGGATGGTACGGCCACCACCCGGCACCCCGCCGACTCCGCTGCCGCGACACCGGTCGCGGTGTCCTCGACGACCGCGCACCTCGCAGGGTCGGCACCGACCCTGGCCGCCGCGTGGAGGTAGGGGTCGGGGTGGGGTTTCGTACGGGCCACCTCGTCACCGGCCACGGTGAAGCGGAAGTCGTCGGGGCCGAAGGACTCCAGGACGCGGTCGATGATGCGCCGGTGCGAGGCGGAGACGAGAGCGGTGGGCACGTCGTGCGCCCGCAGTTCGGCCAGCAGCTTCGCGGCGCCCGGCATCAGCGGCACGCCGTTTCTGATGCGTGCCTCGAAACGGTCGTTGAGCAGCACCGTCAGTTCGGGGAGGGGGATGTCGGCGCCGGTGGAGTCGATGAGGAAGCCGGCGCTGCGGGTCATCGGGCCGCCGACGACCACGTCCCGCCAGGATTCGTCGAGCTGGTGCCCGAGGCCGGCGAAGACCTCCTTCTCGACGTCCCACCAGAGGCCTTCGGTGTCGACGAGAGTGCCGTCCATGTCGAGGAAGACCGCCTGGAGCGTCGCGCCTTCGGCCGTGCGTGTACTGGGCGCGGGGACGGTACTGGTCATCCGGGCACACCTCCTGGAGGGACGAGAAGGCCGGCCGCTCCTCCCCCGGAGGGAAGGACGACCGGCCTGCACTGGGCCGACCAGTGTACGTCGGGCCCGGTGAACGCGCGCTGTGGATTTCCCGCCGGTGGTCAGCGCGCGTTGAAGTACTTCGCCTCCGGGTGGTGGATGACGATCGCGTCGGTGGACTGCTCCGGGTGGAGCTGGAACTCCTCGGAGAGGTGGACGCCGATCCGCTCCGGCTGGAGCAGTTCGGCGATCTTGGCGCGGTCCTCCAGGTTGGGGCAGGCGCCGTAACCGAGCGAGAAGCGTGCGCCCCGGTACTTCAGGTCGAACATGTCCTGGACGTCGGAGGGGTCCTCACCGGCGAAGCCGAGCTCGGAGCGGACCCGCGCGTGCCAGTACTCGGCCATGGCCTCGGCGAGCTGGACGGACAGGCCGTGCAGTTCGAGGTAGTCGCGGTAGGCGTTGGCCTCGAAGAGCTTGGCGGTCTCCTCACCGATCCTCGAACCGACGGTGACGACCTGGAGGCCGACCACGTCCTTCTCGCCGGACTCCTCGGGACGGAAGAAGTCCGCGAGGCACAGGCGACGGCCGCGGCGCTGGCGCGGGAAGGTGAAGCGCGTCCGCTCGGAGCCGTCCTCGTGCAGCAGGATCAGGTCGTCGCCCTTGGAGACGCAGGGGAAGTAGCCGTAGACGACGGCCGCTTCGAGAAGGTTGTCGGTGTGCAGCTTGTCGAGCCAGCCGCGCAGGTGCGGACGGCCCTCGGTCTCCACCAGCTCCTCGTAGCTGGGTCCGCCCTTGCGGGCCTCCTTCAGGCCCCACTGGCCCTTGAAGAGGGCGCCCTCGTCGAGCCAGGACGCGTAGTCCTTGAGCGGGATGCCCTTGACGACGCGGGTGCCCCAGAACGGCGGGGTGGGCACGGGGTTGTCGGTGGCGGTCTCGGAGCGTACGGAGCCCTCGGGCTCGTCCGCTTCCGGCACGGCGGTGGTCTCGCGCCGGGGCACGCGGCGCTGCTTGAGCTCGGGGAGCTTGGCGCCGGGGACGCCGCGCTTGACGCCGATGAGGGCGTCCATGAGGCGCAGGCCCTCGAACGCGTCGCGGGCGTAGCGCACTTCGCCCTCGTAGATCTCGTGGAGGTCCTGTTCCACGTATGCCCGGGTGAGGGCGGCGCCGCCGAGGATGACGGGGAAGTCGGCGGCCATCTTGCGCTGGTTGAGCTCCTGGAGGTTCTCCTTCATGATCACCGTGGACTTGACGAGGAGGCCGGACATGCCGATGACGTCGGCCCTGTGTTCCTCGGCGGCTTCGAGGATCGCGGAGACGGGCTGCTTGATACCGAGGTTGACGACGGTGTAGCCGTTGTTGGAGAGGATGATGTCGACGAGGTTCTTGCCGATGTCGTGGACGTCTCCGCGGACGGTGGCCAGCACGATGGTGCCCTTGCCGTCGTCGTCCGTCTTCTCCATGTGCGGCTCCAGGTGGGCGACCGCGGTCTTCATGACCTCGGCGGACTGGAGCACGAACGGCAGCTGCATCTGGCCGGAGCCGAACAGCTCACCGACCACCTTCATGCCTTCGAGCAGGGTGTCGTTGACGATGTCCAGGGCCGGACGGGCGGTCAGGGCCTCGTCGAGGTCGGCTTCCAGGCCGTTCTTCTCGCCGTCGATGATGCGGCGCTGGAGCCGCTCGTCGAGAGGCAGCGCCATGAGTTCCTCGGCGCGCCCGGCCTTCATCGACTTCGTGCTGACGCCCTCGAACAGCTCCATGAGCTTCTGCAGCGGGTCGTAGCCCTCGGCACGGCGGTCGTGAATGAGGTCGAGGGCGACCTTGACCTGCTCCTCCTCCAGCCGGGCGATGGGCAGGATCTTGGAGGCGTGCACGATGGCGGAGTCGAGTCCGGCCTTGACGCACTCGTCGAGGAAGACGGAGTTGAGGATGACGCGGGCGGCCGGGTTGAGGCCGAAGGAGATGTTCGACAGACCCAGCGTGGTCTGGACGTCGGGGTGGCGCTTCTTCAGCTCGCGGATCGCCCCGATGGTGGCGATGCCGTCCTTGCGCGACTCCTCCTGGCCGGTGCAGATGGTGAAGGTGAGGACATCGATGAGGATGTCGGACTCCTGCACCCCCCAGTTCCCGGTCAGGTCCGCGATCAAACGTTCGGCGATGGCGACCTTGTGCTCGACGGTGCGGGCCTGGCCCTCCTCGTCGATGGTCAGCGCGATGAGCGCGGCACCGTGCTCCACCGCGAGGGCGGTGACCTGCTGGAAGCGGGACTCGGGGCCGTCGCCGTCCTCGTAGTTGACGGAGTTGATGACCGCGCGCCCGCCGAGCTTCTCCAACCCGGCCTTCAGGACCGGCAGTTCGGTGGAGTCCAGGACGATGGGCAGGGTGGAGGCGGTCGCGAAGCGGCCGGCGAGTTCCTTCATGTCCGCGACGCCGTCGCGGCCCACGTAGTCGACGCACAGGTCGAGCATGTGGGCGCCCTCGCGGATCTGGTCGCGGGCCATCTCCACGCAGTCGTCCCAGCGGCCGTCCAGCATGGCATCGCGGAACTTCTTCGAGCCGTTGGCGTTGGTCCGCTCGCCGATCGCCAGGTAAGCGGTGTCCTGGCGGAACGGGATGCTCTGGTAGAGGGACGCCGCTCCCGGCTCGGGGCGCGGCTCACGGGCCGTGGGCGTGAGAGCGCGGGCGCGGTCGACGACCTGGCGCAGGTGCTCGGGGGTGGTGCCGCAGCAGCCGCCGATCAGGGAGAGGCCGTAGTCCTGCACGAAGGCCTGCTGGGCGTCGGCCAGGCCCTCGGGGCCGAGCGGGAAGTGCGCGCCGTCCTTGGTCAGGACGGGCAGGCCGGCGTTGGGCATGCACATCAGCGGGGTCCGCGAATGGCGGGCCAGGTAGCGCAGGTGCTCGCTCATCTCGGCGGGGCCGGTGGAGCAGTTCAGGCCGATGAGGTCGATACCCAGGGGTTCCAGGGCGGTGAGGGCCGCGCCGATCTCGGAACCGAGCAGCATGACGCCGGTGGTCTCGAAGGCCAGGGAGCAGATCAGCGGGACGCTGACGCCGAGGGCGTCCATGGCGCGGCGGGCGCCGATGAGGCTCGACTTCGTCTGCAGCAGGTCCTGGGTGGTCTCCACGATGAGGGCGTCGGAGCCGCCGGCCAGGAGGCCCTCGGCGTTCTGCTGGTAGCCGTCGCGCAGGACGCCGTACTCGATGTGCCCCAGGGAGGGGAGCTTGGTGCCGGGCCCGATGGAACCCAGCACCCAGCGCGTGCGGCCGTCGGCGGCGGTGAACTCATCGGCGACCTCGCGGGCGATCCGGGCACCCGACTCCGACAGCTCCACGATCCGGTCGGCGATGTCGTACTCGTTGGCCGCCGAATGATTGGCGCCGAAGGTGTTGGTCTCGACACAGTCGACGCCGACCGCGAAGTACTCCTCGTGCACGGTGCGGACGATGTCCGGGCGGGTGACGTTCAGGACCTCGTTGCAGCCCTCGAGGTTCTGGAAATCCTCAAGCGTGGGGTCCTGCGCCTGCAGCATCGTGCCCATCGCGCCGTCGGCGACCACTACGCGGGTGGCGAGCGCCTCACGGAGGGCCTCGACTCGTGTCCGGGCGTCGGGCGTGGAGTTCGGCAACGAGGCCATGGATGTGCTCCCAGGGTTGCGACGGCTGTCGGCTTTGCGCCCGCCCGGTGGCGGGCGCACGCGGTCAGGGTAGCGGGGAGGACCCTCAAGGCGCGCAAGTGTCCCGGTCGATGGACGGTCCGAAAGGTGCTGGTGGGTCGGTGGCCGTCATGACAGGGGTCGACCAGGGCCGATAGTGTTCAGCATTGCCGAACGTCGGGCCTCGCCTCGGTCCGGAGGAACCGGCCCGAGGCGGCCGGCCACCGGCCGGCGGCCCGACAAGAAGACCCGACAAGAAGATCCGAACCGAACTGCCCCGTGGAGGCGATCGAGCGATGGCTCGCAACATCCAGTCGCTGGAGCGGGCGGCCGCCATGCTGCGGCTGCTCGCGGGTGGTGAGCGGCGGCTCGGCCTCTCCGACGTGGCGACCGCCCTCGGGCTGGCCAAGGGCACCGCGCACGGCATCCTGCGCACCCTCCAGCACGAGGGCTTCGTGGAGCAGGACCCGGCCTCGGGCCGCTACCAGCTGGGCGCCGAGCTGCTGCGCCTGGGCAACAGCTTCCTGGACGTGCACGAGCTGCGCGCCCGCGCGCTGGTGTGGACGGACGACCTGGCCCGCTCCAGCGGCGAGAGCGTCTACCTGGGCGTGCTGCACCAGCAGGGCGTGCTGATCGTGCACCACGTCTTCCGCCCGGACGACAGCCGCCAGGTGCTGGAGGTCGGGGCGATGCAGCCGCTGCACAGCACGGCCCTGGGCAAGGTGCTCTCCGCGTACGACCCGGTGGCGCACACCGAGGCGGTGGAGGGTGAGCGGGAGGCGTTCACCGCGCGCACGCTGACCTCGGAGGCGGACTTCGAGGGGGTGCTCGACCTCACCCGGGCGCGCGGCTGGGCCGCGGACGTGGAGGAGACCTGGGAGGGGCTGGCCTCGATCGCCGCCCCCATTCACGACCGGCGGCGGATGCCGGTGGGCGCGGTGGGCGTCGCCGGCGCGGTCGAACGGGTCTGCCCGGACGGGGAGTTGAAGCCGGAGCTGGTCGCGGCGGTACGGGACTGCGCGCGCGCCGTGTCGCGGGATCTGGGCGCCGGGCGCTTCTGAGCTGCGCCGTGCGGGCGTGGGGAAGACCATGGAAGACCGCACGGCGCTGTGAAACGCAGCTCACAGAACCCTTGACGTGCTGGTAACCGGGAGGAAAACTGCCGTTCATCGGTCGGCATTGTCGAACACCTGACGGCAATAGGAGTTAGAGTGTGACAAGCCAGGAACCGACTGGGCCCTCATCGAGGGTTCTGAACCTGGACGAAGGACAAAGGAGTCGCGGGTGTCCAGCCTCGACATCTTCACCGGCGAGACCATAGGTACCGCCGTACTCATCCTGCTCGGCGGCGGCGTGTGCGCGGCCGTCACCCTCAAGCGCTCGAAGGCGCTCAACGCCGGCTGGCTCGCCATCACCTTCGGGTGGGGTTTCGCGGTGCTGACCGCCGCCTACATCTCCGGCGGGCTCTCCGGCGCCCACCTGAACCCGGCCGTCACCGTGGGTCTCGCCGTCAAGGGTGGCACGGCCTGGGGCGACGTCCCGGTCTACTTCGCCGGCCAGCTCCTCGGCGCGATGGTCGGCGCGCTGCTGGTGTGGGCCTCGTACGCCGGTCAGTTCCGCGCCCATCTGACGGACCCGGAGATCCTCGCGGCCCAGCCCGCCGAGGAAGGCATGGTCGACCAGAAGACCGCGCCCCAGGCCGGCCCGGTGCTGGGCGTCTTCTCCACCGGCCCCGAGATCCGCAACGTCGCGCAGAACCTGGTCACCGAGATCATCGCGACCAGCGTCCTGGTTCTGGCCATCCTGACGCAGTCCACCATCGGCGGTGTCCTGCCCACCGACCCCAAGGGCCCCGGCGTGATGGGCGCGCTGATCACCGCCCTGGTCGTGGTCGGCATCGGCCTGTCCCTCGGCGGACCGACCGGTTACGCCATCAACCCGGTCCGTGACCTCGGTCCGCGCATCGTGCACGCTCTGCTCCCGCTGCCCAACAAGGGTGGTTCCGACTGGGGCTACGCCTGGATTCCCGTCGTCGGGCCGCTGATCGGCGGCGCGCTGGCGGGCGGCATATACCAGCTCGCCTTCGCCTGAGACCCGCACGCGCCAGAGCCGCACGACACAAGACTTCGAGGAGCACACCGTGACCGACGCACACACCACCGGCCCGTTCATCGCGGCCATCGACCAGGGCACCACCTCCAGCCGCTGCATCGTCTTCGACAAGGACGGCCGGATCGTCTCCGTCGACCAGAAGGAGCACGAGCAGATCTTCCCCAAGCCGGGCTGGGTGGAGCACGACGCGACCGAGATCTGGGAGAACGTCCAGGAGGTCGTGGCCGGAGCGGTCGTCAAGGCGGGCATCTCCGCCGCCGACGTCAAGGCGATCGGCATCACCAACCAGCGCGAGACCACGATGATGTGGGACAGGACCACCGGTGAGCCGGTCCACAACGCCATCGTGTGGCAGGACACCCGTACCGACGCGCTGTGCAGAGAGCTCGGCCGCAACGTCGGCCAGGACCGCTTCCGCCGCGAGACCGGTCTGCCGCTCGCCTCCTACTTCGCCGGCCCGAAGATCCGCTGGCTGCTCGACAACGTCGAGGGCCTGCGCGAGCGCGCCGAGAGCGGCGACATCCTCTTCGGCACCATGGACTCCTGGGTCATCTGGAACCTCACGGGCGGCGTGAACGGCGGTGTGCACGTCACCGACGTCACCAACGCCTCGCGCACCCTGCTGATGAACCTGCACAGGATGGCCTGGGACGAGAAGATCCTCTCCTCCATGGACATCCCCGCCGCCGTCCTGCCGGAGATCAAGTCCTCCGCCGAGGTGTACGGAAAGGCCGCTTCCGGCGTCCTGAAGGGCGTACCGGTGGCGTCCGCGCTCGGCGACCAGCAGGCGGCCCTGTTCGGCCAGACCTGCTTCTCCGAGGGCGAGGCGAAGTCGACGTACGGCACCGGCACCTTCATGCTGATGAACACCGGCGAGGAGCCCGTCAACTCGTACAACGGCCTGCTGACGACCGTCGGGTACCAGATCGGCGACCAGAAGCCGGTGTACGCGCTGGAGGGGTCGATCGCGGTCACCGGTTCGCTGGTGCAGTGGATGCGCGACCAGATGGGCATGATCAAGACCGCTGCGGAGATCGAGACGCTGGCCTCCAGCGTCGACGACAACGGCGGCGCGTACTTCGTGCCCGCCTTCTCCGGTCTGTTCGCCCCGTACTGGCGTTCCGACGCCCGGGGTGTGATCGCCGGTCTCACCCGGTACGTCACCAAGGCGCACATCGCGCGCGCCGTGCTGGAGGCGACGGCCTGGCAGACCCGTGAGATCACCGACGCCATGACCAAGGACTCCGGCGTCGAACTGACCGCCCTGAAGGTCGACGGCGGCATGACCTCCAACAACTTGCTGATGCAGACCCTGTCGGACTTCCTGGACGCCCCCGTCGTCCGTCCGATGGTCGCCGAGACGACCTGTCTCGGCGCTGCCTACGCAGCCGGCCTCGCGGTCGGCTTCTGGTCCAGCACCGACGAGCTGCGCGCCAACTGGCGCAGGGCCGCCGAGTGGACCCCCCGCATGGACGCGGACGTGCGGGACCGCGAGTACAAGAACTGGCTCAAGGCCGTTGAACGCTCCATGGGCTGGCTCGACGAAAACACAGGCGAGGAGTAACCGACATGACCACCCTGCAGAGCGTCCCGGCCCCCGGGACGCGCCCGGCCGACGGTTCGACCGCGAGCCGCGCCGAGACCCGGGAGCGGCTTTCCAAGGCGACGTACGACCTCCTGGTGATCGGCGGCGGCATCCTGGGCATCTCCACCGCCTGGCACGCCGCACAGTCCGGACTGCGGGTGGCCCTGGTGGACGCCGGCGACTTCGCCGGCGCCACCTCCTCCGCCTCCTCGAAGCTGCTCCACGGCGGGCTCCGCTACCTTCAGACCGGTGCGGTCAAGCTCGTCGCGGAGAACCACTTCGAGCGGCGGGCGGTCTCGCGGGACGTCGCCCCGCACCTGTCCAACCCGCTGACCTTCTACCTGCCCGTCTACAAGGGCGGCCCGCACGGCGCGGCCAAGCTCGGTGCGGGCGTCTTCGCCTACTCCGCGCTGTCCGCGTTCGGCGACGGCGTCGGCCACGTCATCTCGCCGTCGCGGGCGGCGCGTGACGTGCCGGAGCTGCGTACGGACAACCTGAAGGCCGTCGCGGTCTACGGCGACGACCAGATGAACGACTCGCGCATGGCGCTGATGACGGTCCGGGCGGCCGCCGAGGCCGGGGCCACCGTCCTCAACCACGCCGAGGTCACCGGGCTGCGCTTCACGCACGGCCGGGTGACGGGCGCGGAGCTCAAGGACCGCATGGACGGCACCGAGTTCGGGGTCGACGCCCGCCTGGTACTGAACGCGACCGGGCCGTGGGTGGACCACCTGCGCAAGCTGGAGGACCCCAACGCGGCGCCCTCCATACGCCTGTCCAAGGGCGCGCACCTGGTGCTGAAGCGGACGTCGCCGTGGAACGCCGCGCTGGCCACCCCGATCGACAAGTACCGCATCACCTTCGCCCTGCCGTGGGAGGACCAGCTCCTGCTGGGCACCACCGACGAGGAGTACGAGGGCGACCCGGCCGACGTCTCGGTCAACGAGAAGGACATCACGCAGATCCTCGACGAGGCCGCGTTCTCGATTCGTGACCAGCAGCTGTCGCGGGACCTGATCACGTACTCCTTCGCGGGTCTGCGGGTGCTGCCCGGCGGTCCCGGCGCCACCTCGAAGGCCAAGCGGGAGACGGTCGTCACCGAGGGCCGTGGCGGCATGCTGTCGGTGGCCGGCGGCAAGTGGACGACGTTCCGCCACATCGGCCGCACGGTGATGAACAAGCTCGCCGCCCTCCCCGGCCACCCGCTGGGCGAGGACATGGAGCCCATTTCCCACCTGCCGAAGAAGCTGCCGCTGCCGGGCATCTCCAACCCGAACGCGGTCGCCCACCGGCTGCTGGTCGACGGCGGTACCCCCGGCCCCCGGATGTCCCCGGAGACGGCCCGCCACCTGGCCACGCACTACGGGTCGCTGTCCTTCGAGATCGCCCGCCTGGCGAACGAGGACCCGGCGCTGGCCGAGCGCATCCACCCCGACGCCCCGGAGATCTGGGCGCAGGTCGTCTACGCACGCGACCACGAGTGGGCGGAGACCGCGGACGACGTGCTGCGCCGCCGCACCACGCTGACGATCCGGGGCCTGGCCACGGACGACGTGCGCGCGAAGGTCGAGCGGGTACTGAGCCGCGAGGTCTGAGCGGGACCGCTGTACGGCCGCGGGCGGGCTCCCTGGGGGGTCCGCCCGCGGCCGTGTGCGCTGCCTCTGTGGAGCGCCGTGCGACCATAGGTCGGATGTCTGGCGGCGGCGCCGGGCGGGAGCAGGAGGGCAGTCCATGGCCGTCACCGACGAGGCCATCGAACGCATCAAGGCCATGATCGTCTCGGGTGCGCTGCGTCCCGGCGACCGGCTGCCCAAGGAGAGCGAACTGGCCGCCGAGCTGGGCCTGTCCCGCAACTCCCTGCGCGAGGCGGTGCGGGCGCTTTCGCTGATCCGGATCCTGGATGTGCGTCAGGGCGACGGCACGTACGTCACCAGCCTCGACCCCCAGCTGCTGCTGGAGGCGATGAGCTTCGTGGTGGACTTCCACCGCGACGACACGGTCCTGGAGTTCCTGGCGGTCCGCAGGATCTTGGAGCCGGCGGCCACGGCGATGGCGTGCGGACGGATCGGCGAGGACGAACTGGACGCCCTGGAGGCACAGCTGGCGGCACTGGGTCCCGAGACGTCGGTGGAGGAGCTGGTCGCGGCCGACCTGGAGTTCCACCGGCGCATCGTGCGGGCATCGGGCAACTCGGTGCTGTGCTCGCTGCTCGACGGCCTGTCCGGGCCGGCCACCCGGGCACGGATCTGGCGGGGACTGGCGCGGGAGGACGCGCTCGGGCGCACCCTGCACGAGCACCGGGCGATCCTGGGCGCGCTGCGCGACCGGGACACGGAGGCCGCCCGGTCCTGGGCGACGGTGCACATCGCGAGCGTGGAACGGTGGCTGCGGTCCAGGTCGTAGGCCGGGCGCGGCAAAGGAACGGAGGGGTGGAAGACCGGGTCTCTCCACCGTGGCCGTTTTCGATTGATTCGGCGCCCGGAGGGCACGCTCTCGGCATGCGTAAGGTGGGGGTTCTGCTGTATCGCCCGCACAGGGGTGTTCCGGATGAAGGAGGCGCTGGGTGATCGAGCTCGACGGGGTTCCCGAGCTGGTCGACCCGGTCATGGTGGCCGCGTTCGAGGGCTGGAACGACGCAGGTGACGCCGCTTCGGCCGCAGTCGCGCATCTGGACCGGGAGTGGAAGGGCGAGGTGTTCGCGGCGCTCGACGCCGAGGACTACTACGACTTCCAGGTGAACCGGCCCACCGTCTTCCTGGAGAACGGGGTACGGAAGGTCACCTGGCCGACGACGCGGCTCTCGGTGGTGCGCACCGGCGGCGAGAAGCCGCGCGACCTGGTGCTGGTGCGCGGAATCGAGCCCTCCATGCGGTGGCGCTCGTTCTGCAACGAGATCCTGGGCTTCGCGCACGAGCTGGGCGTGGAGATGGTGGTGGTGCTGGGCGCCCTGCTCGGCGACACCCCGCACACCCGTCCCGTACCGGTCAGCGGGGTCACCTCGGACCCGGACCTGGCGCGCACGATGGACCTGGAGGAGACGCGCTACGAGGGGCCCACGGGCATCGTCGGCATTCTGCAGGAGGCGTGCACCCACGCGGGCGTGCCCGCGGTGAGCCTGTGGGCGGCGGTGCCGCACTACGTGTCGCAGCCGCCGAACCCGAAGGCGACGCTGGCCCTGCTGAACCGGCTGGAGGACCTGCTGGGTCTGCGCATTCCGCTGGGCGAGCTGGCCGAGGACGCACGGGCCTGGCAGGTGGGCGTGGACCAGCTGGCCGCCGAGGACAGCGAGGTGGCGGAGTACGTGCAGTCGCTGGAGGAGGCTCGCGACACCGCGGACCTCCCGGAGGCGTCGGGCGAGGCCATCGCGCGGGAGTTCGAGCGGTATCTGCGGCGGCGGGACCCGGGCGCCGGTCCTGGCGGCAATGTGCCGGGCGGCGGGACCGGTCACGCGACGGACGGCGCGGAGGGCAGTTCGTACCTGCGCGACGCGGCGAGCGGACGCACCCGGCCACCGAAGAAGCCCCGTACGGGCACGGACGAGGGCCCCGAGGGCGGGGAGGACACGGGCGGCGAAGGTCCGCCCTCCGGATCGGGTGCGGGTTCCGGGGATTCCGGGGGCGGCGGGGAGTAGCCGACCGCGCGGCATGGAACGTGCGGAGTCCCGAGGGGGCGGTGCCGGTTGGCGCCGCCCCCTCGGCGATGTACGGCCGGGGGACGGCCAACCGGTCGGGGCGCGGCGCGCGGGCGATGCCCGGGACCGGTCCGCACGGATCAGCGGCGTCGCGCGGTGGTTTCTCCCCGCCCGACGCCGCCGGTCTGTGCGTCCCGGATGCCGCCTGCGGCTAGAGCGCGACTCCGAGCAGCGCGTCCACGGCCCGCGAGATCACGCCCGGCGCGCCCTCCTCGGTACCGCCCTCGGCGGCCTGCAGTTCCGCCCAGCGGTCGACGGCGGCGAGTGCCGCGGGGGCGTCGAGGTCGTTGGCGAGAGCTTCGCGGATCTCCTCGACCACGGCGTCCGCCGACGGTCCGTCCGGGCGGGAGACGGCCGCGCGCCACCGGCCCAGCCGGGCCACCGCGTCGGCCAGCACCTGGTCGGTCCACTCCCAGTCCGCGCGGTAGTGGTGCGCGAGCAGCGCGAGACGGATCGCCGCCGGGTCGACGCCGTCACGGCGCAGGGCGGAGACGAAGACCAGGTTGCCCTTGGACTTGGACATCTTCTCGCCGTCCAGGCCGACCATGCCGGCGTGCACGTACGCCTGGGCGAAGGGGTGTTCGCCGGTCAGTGCCTGGGCGTGCGAGGCGCCCATCTCGTGGTGCGGGAAGGCGAGGTCGGAGCCGCCGCCCTGCACGTCGAAGCCCATCCCGAGGTGTTCCAGGGCGATGGCCACGCACTCGATGTGCCAGCCGGGGCGCCCGGCACCGAGCGAGGCGCCGTCCCAGCTGGGTTCGCCGTCCCGGGCCGCCATCCACAGCATCGGGTCGAGCGGGTTCTTCTTGCCGGGGCGCTCGGGGTCGCCGCCGCGCTCGGCGGAGAGGACGCGCATCGCCTCGGCGTCCAGACGGGAGACCTCGCCGAAGTGCGGGTCGGACTCGACGGAGAAGTAGATGTCGCCTTCGAGTTCGTAGGCGGCGCCCGCGTCCCGCAGCCGCTCGACGAGCGGCACGATGCCGGGTATCGCCTCGACCGCGCCGACGTACTGCTGCGGGGGCAGCATGCGCAGGGCGGTCATGTCCTCGCGGAACAGGGCGGTCTCGCGTTCGGCGAGGCCGGCCCAGTCGATGCCGTCGCGGATCGCGCGCTCCAGGAGCGGGTCGTCGACGTCCGTGACGTTCTGGACGTAGTGGACCTGCCGCTTGGTGTCGAGCCACACGCGCTGTACGAGGTCGAACGCGTTGTAGGTCGCCGCGTGCCCCATATGGGTCGCGTCGTACGGCGTGATGCCGCACACGTAGATGCGGGCGACGGGACCGGGGTCGAGGGTGATCAACCCGTCGGTCGCGGTGTCGTGGATCTGGAGGTCGCGGCCCTTGCCGGGCAGAGCGGGGACCTCGGAAGCGGGCCAGGCATGCATACGACGAGCCTAACCGGACGCATGTTCCGGTTACGACCCGGATCGGGATCTTGACCGATTACGCCGTCTTGCGCGCCGCGCATGTCAGGACAACCCCCGCCGGGGCCGCATGTCCGGACGAGGACCCGGACCGTATGTCAGGACAACCGGACAGGGCGCACGGTTCAGACGGGGGGCCACGGGATGGCGGGCCACTGTCCGCTCGGCCGCGGGTGCGTTCCGGCGGTCCGCAGCGCCGCCACTCGCTCCCGCAGTGCGTCCAGTTCCGCGGCCGTGACGAGTTCGGCCAGTCGGGTGGTGAGCGGCGCCCCCGGGGCGAGCGCGGCGGCGAGCTTCTCCAGTACGGACAGGGCCTCGCCCGGCAGCGGCTCCCCGGCCCAGCCCCACAGCAGGGTGCGCAGCTTGTCGTCGACGTGGAAGGTGACGCCGTGGTCGATGCCGTAGAGGCGGCCGTCCCCGGCGGGCAGCAGATGGCCGCCCTTGCGGTCACCGTTGTTGATCACCGCGTCGAGCACGGCGAGGCGTCGCAGGCGTACGTCGTCGGCGTGCACGAGGAGCGCGGTGCGGCCCTCGGCGACCTCCGCCAGGACCACCGGTTTCCACCCCTCGCCGGGTCCTTCGCCCTCCGCCGGTTCCTCCACGAGGGCCAGCAGCGCCCCGTCCTCGCCCGTGTCCTCCGCGGCCTCGATCCACAGCTGGCACATGCCCTCGCCGTACGGTCCGTCACGCAGCACCGTCGGCGGGATCAGCCCCCAGCCCGTCGCCTCGGAGACCTCGTACGCGGCGACCTCGCGCCGGGCGAGGTTGCCGTCGGGGAAGTCCCACAGCGGCTGCTCCCCCGCGACCGGCTTGTAGACGCAGGTCGCGGTGGAGCCCTCGTAGGAGATCTCGCAGTGCAGCACCGCGTTGGACGCCTCGCGGATCTGCCCGAGCACCGTGAGCTCGCCCTTGGTGAGGAGGGTCAGGACATCGGGGGCCGACGAGGTCACGCGCCTCGCCGGTATCCGTTCTGGCGCGGGCATACGTGTCCCTCCGGGTCGAGCGGCAGGCTGCACAGCGGGCACGGCGGGCGGCCGGCGTTGACGACGTCCAGAGCGCGTTTGGCGAAGGCCCTGGCCTGTGCGCCGCTGAGCCGTACCCGCAGCATGGGCGGACCGTTCTCGTCGTCCTGGAGCATCCGCTCCTCGGCCTCGGCGAGATCCTCGTCGGTGTCGACGTCGAGTTCCACCAGCGCCTGCGCCTCGACGACCATGCGCTGGTCCTCACCGTCCCAGGCGAGCGCCATGGTGCCGACCCGGAACTCCTCCTCGACGGGAGCGTCCAGCGGGGCGGTGTCGTGCACGTCGGCGGGGGCGACCGCGGGCACGGGGGCGTTGCCACCAGTACGGCGCACGACCTCGTCGAGGAGTTCGTCGATGCGCTCGGCGAGCGCCTCGACCTGGGTCTTCTCCAGGGAGACGCTGGTCACCCGGCCGGCCGCCGACGCCTGGAGGAAGAAGGTACGGCGGCCAGGCAGCCCGACCGTACCGGCCACGAAACGCTCCGGCGGGTCGTAGAGGAACACCTGACGGGACACGTCCTGATCTCCATCGGTTCGGGGGCAGAAAGGGACAGTGACAACAAATGGTTTACGGCGCGACCACCCTACTGTGCACGGCGATCACGGCGCCCCCGCGCCGCCCCCGACAGCCGCGTCGCCGCCGCCACCCGCGCCGCTGCTGTCCCGGCCGGCCGCGGCGGCCTCGCCCGGACGGGGGGCGAGGCCGGACAGATCACCGGTGTCGCCGAGGCGCACGAGAAAGGGCCGCAGCCTGGTGTAGCGGATCACGGTCAGGGAACACGGGTCGACGTGAATGCGCTGGAAAAGGTCGAGATGCATGCCGAGGGCGTCGGCGACGAGGGACTTGATGATGTCGCCGTGGGAACACATGACGTAGAGCGCGTCGGCGCCGTGTCCGGCGTCGATCGTGGCGTTCCAGTCGTGCACGGCGTCCACCGCGCGGGCCTGCATGGCGCGCATGGATTCGCCGCCGGGAAAGGCCGCGGCGGAGGCGTGCCGTTGCACCACGTCCATGAGGGGGTGGTCGGTCAGTTCACCGAGCTTGCGCCCCGACCACTCGCCGTAGTCGCACTCGTTGATCCGCTCCTCGGTGTGCAGCGGCACGTCCGGACGGGCGTCCAGCAGCGGTCGTACGGTTTCGCGGCAGCGCTGGAGGGGGCTGCTCACCACCGCTGCGAGGGGCAGTCCCGCGAGTCGTCCGGGAAGCGCCGCGGCCTGTTCGGTGCCGCGTCCGTCGAGAGTGACGCCGGGGGTGCGGCCCGCGAGCAGACCTGCGGTGTTGGCGGTGGAGCGTCCGTGCCGTACGAGGATCAGCGTGGCCATGTCCCTCAGCGTAGGCGGCCGGGCGCACCGGGGTGCGCGGGGGCCCGTACCCGGGGAGAATGCACGCCGTGATCGTCGACTGCGCCATTTACCGAGAGGGCTGCCGCACCGAGGGCCCGTCCGACTTCTCCGAAGCGCTGGAGGAGGCGCGGTCCGCGCAGGACCGGTTCCTCTGGATCGGTCTGCACGAGCCGACGGAGGAGGAGTTCGCTCTCGTCACGAGCGAGTTCGGGCTGCACCCGCTGGCCGTGGAGGACTCGCTGTCCGCACACCAGCGGCCCAAGCTGGAGGTGTACGAGGACTCGCTGTTCGCCGTCCTCAAGCCGGTTGTGTACGAGCCGCAGAGCGACACCGTGTCGACGGACGAACTGATGATCTTCGTCGGTGATTCCTTCGCGGTGACCGTGCGGCACGGCGAGGGCGCACCGCTGGCCGCCGTGCGCAAGCGGCTGGAGTCCGATCCGCAACTGCTCTCGCACGGGCCGACGTCGGTCCTCTACGCGGTGAGCGACGCGGTGGTCGACCACTACATGGAGGTCGCGGCGGAACTGCAGACCGACCTGGAGGAGCTGGAGGCGGAGGTGTTCGCCCCGCAGGGCGGTGACGCGAAGGGCACCGCGGCACGGATCTACACCTTCAAGCGCCAGGTGCTGGAGTTCCGCCGGGCGACCGGCCCGCTGGCGCAGCCGATGCAGCGGCTGTCCAGCCCCGGCCTGCCGTTCGTGCACGACCACGCACAGCCGTTCTTCCGGGACGTCAGCGACCACCTGACCCGCGCCAACGAGCAGGTGGACGGCCTGGACCGGCTGCTCTCCGACATCCTGTCCGCCCATCTGGCACAGATGGGCGTGCGGCAGAACGACGACATGCGCAAGATCTCCGCGTGGGCGGCGATGGCCGCCGTGCCGACGATGGTCGCGGGCATCTACGGCATGAACTTCGAGCACATGCCGGAGCTGGGATGGTCGTGGGCGTACTACGCGGTGCTGGTGTTCATGGCGGTGTGCGAGGTGGGCCTGTACCGCCTCTTCAAACGGCGCGGCTGGCTCTGAACGAGTCGGCCCCGTGACGCCGGGGCGCCCGCCGAGGGGGGTGCCCTCCCTCCGGAGGGCGGAAGGCGTAACCCGGGACCGTCTCGCGCGTTGTTCTGCATGACGGCCGTGGCGGGGAAGACCCCCGAGCCCCCACCACGGCCGCGGACTTCAACTCCCTTTCACCCCTTGCGTGTTGCTGCGCCGGGGTTACGCGAGTCCGGCGCACTCCAGCGCCTCGGTACCGGCCCGCAGTGCGGCGACCCGCTCGTCGAGCGTGAACCCGGCGGGAGCCAGCGTCAGCGTGGTGACCCCGGCGGCCGCGTACGCCTGCATCCGCTCGGCGATCCGCTCGACGGAGCCGAGCAGGGTCGTTTGGTCGATCAGCTCGTGGGGCACGGCCGCCGCGGCGCCCTCCTTGTCGCCGGACAGGTACTTGTCCTGGATCTCGGCGGCGGCCTTCTCGTAACCCATGCGCTGGGCGAGGCTGTTGTAGAAGTTCTGCTTGCGGCTGCCCATGCCGCCGACGTACAGCGCGGTGTACGGGCGGAACATGTCGGCCAGCGCCGACACGTCGTCGCCCACGGCCAGCGGCAACGTCGGGCAGACGTCGAAGCCCTCCATGGTTTTGCCGGCCTTCTCGCGGCCCGCCCGCAGCGGAGCGAGGGCGGTCTCCTCCAGGTGCTCGGCGGAGGGGAAGATCAGCAGCGCGCCGTCGGCGATCTCACCGGTCTGCTCCAGGTTCTTGGGGCCGATCGCGGCGATGTAGAGAGGGATGGTCTCGCGCTCGGGGTGCACGGTCAGCTTGATGGGCTTGCCGGGGCCGTCCGGCAGCGGCAGCGTCCAGTGCTGCCCCTCGTACGTCAGCCGCTCCCGCGACATGGCCTTGCGGACGATCTCGACGTACTCGCGGGTCCTGGCGAGCGGCTTGTCGAACTTGACCCCGTACCAGCCCTCGGAGACCTGCGGCCCCGAGACGCCCAGGCCGAGCCGGAAGCGGCCACCCGTCAGTGAGTCGAGAGTGGCGGCGGTCATCGCCGTCATGGCGGGCTGGCGGGCCGGGATCTGCATGATCGCGGACCCGACGTCGATGCGCTCGGTCTGGGCGGCGACCCAGGAGAGCACGGTGGGGGCGTCCGAGCCGTACGCCTCGGCGGCCCAGCAGACGGCGTAGCCGAGCCGGTCCGCTTCCTTGGCGACGGCGAGATTGTCGCCGTCCATGCCCGCTCCCCAGTAGCCGAGGTTGATCCCGAGCTGCATACGTCGCTCCCTCTTGCCGTCGCTTCTGCCGTGCGCTCTTACTGTCGTACCAACCAGTAACGTCCTGGTGCGGCGGACTCTAGCGCGGGTACGGCGATCCGTCAGCCACGGGTTGTCCACAGGCACCCTTCGGAGCCAGGGACGGCCCAGTAACCTCGCGGCCATGGAGCAGAGGCACTTCGGCCGCACGGGCCTGCGCGTTTCGAGAATCGGGCTGGGCACCCTGACCTGGGGCCGCGACACCGGTGAGCACGACGCCGCCGACCTGTTGAAGGTCTTCTGGGAGGCCGGCGGCACGCTCGTCGACACGGCCGACGTGTACGGGGACGGCGACGCTGAGTACGTGCTCGGACAGCTCGTGGAACGGCTCGTCCCGCGCCGGGACCTGATCATCGCCACCAAGGCGGGCAGCGTGCCCGATCCGGAGCGCCGCTTCGACGGCTCGCGCGGGCACCTCCTCACCGCGCTCGACGCCTCGCTGGAACGCCTGGGCACGGACTACGTCGACGTGTGGCAGGTGCACGCCTTCGACCCGGGCACCCCGCTGGAGGAGACCCTGCAGGCCCTCGACATCGCAGTAACCAGCGGCCGGGCCCGCTATGCCGGAGTCTCCAACTTCTGCGGCTGGCAGCTCGCGAAGGCAGCCACCTGGCAGCTGGCGGCACCGGGCGTACGGACCCGGCTGGCCAGTACGCAGATGGAGTACTCCCTTCTGCAGCGCGGCGTGGAGCGCGAGGTCCTGCCCGCCGCGCTCGACCTGGGGATCGGCCTCCTCCCCTCTTCGCCGCTCGGCCGGGGCGTGCTGACCGGCAAGTACCGGCACAGCACCCCGCCCGACTCGCGAGGCGCCTCCGAGCACCTCTCCCCCTTCGTCGCCCCCTACCTGGACGACGCGGCGGGCCGCATCGTGGACGCGGTGGCGACGGCCGCCGACGGGCTGGCGGCGACCGCGCTCCAGGTGGCGCTGGCGTGGGTGCGGGACCGGCCCGGGGTGGTCGCCCCGATCGTGGGCGCGCGCCACGCGCAGCAACTGGCGGCGGCATTGTCAGTGGAGGCGCTTAGTCTTCCCTACGAGATCCGCCGAGCGCTGGACGACGTGTCCGCGCCCGTGCACCGCTATCCCGATCAGGACTGGAGCACGCTGTGACCGCGCACCCCCGGGGGGAGACCCCCGTCCCGGAGGCCGACCCCGAGACCGCCCCCGCGGCCGGGACACCGGACGACGACACAGCCGCCGCGGTTCCCCCGACCGGCGCGGAGGCATCCGAGGCGGAGGGCGAGGCGGCTTCGGCTTCCGCGGAACCGACCGATGCGGAAGCGACCGATGCGGAAGGGACGATTACGGAAGCGGCCGAAGCGGCAGCGGCCGACGCCGCCGCCTCGGACGACGAGGCCCCCGCCTCTGCCCCCGCGGCCGACACCCCCGCCGTCCCCGTGCTCTCCGAGGCGGAGGCCGAGCTGGCCGCGCAGCGCGAGTTCCGGGCGAAGATCGAGAAGCGCAAGGCCGAGAAGGCCGCCATCACCGCCGGGACCAAGCTCAGCGGGCGGGCCGCCGACCTCCTGGCCGCGGTGAAGGCGGTGGAGAGCGGAGCCAGGCCCGCCGCGGCGTTCGTCACGGCCCCCGCGCCCGCGACGCCCGCTGCCGCCGCACCGGCTGTCGCCCCCGCTCCCGTACCGGCGCAGGGTACGAACGCACCTCCCACGGCCCCGCCGCCGGCGGCCGTGGCGCCGGAGACCGTGGAGGACGTACGGGGCGTACTGACCGCCGGAGGGGCGCCCGAAGCGCTCGCCGCCGGGGTCGCGAAGGCACTCGGCGAGCAGGCCGGACGACTGCTGCGCGCCGATCCCTGGCAGTTGCTGGCCGTACCGGGGGTACGCCCCGAGCAGGCCGACGGGTTCGCCCGTGCGCTGCTGGGCGGCGAGTGCGGGCCCGGCGACGGGCGGCGGACCGCCGCGCTCGTCGGCTGGCTGCTGGAGCGGGCCGCCCTCCAGGGGCACACCGCCGTCGCGACGGAGCAGGTGTGCGCGGCACTCGCCGGGCACGCGGTGCCGGACCCGGCCGGGGCCGTGGCCGGTGCCGTGGCGGAAGGCGTGGCCCTGTCCCTGCAGGACGGCGCCGAGTCAGAGGAGGCGTACACGGAGGAGGACGAGGACGAGGAGGCCGTGCAGGGCGGGGCCCCCGACGCCGAGGAGTCGCGGGCCGCGCCCGCACTCCTCGGGCTGGACCGGTACGCGATGGCCGAGGAGAGCCTGGCCGAGGGCCTCGCACGGCTGGTCGGCTCGCCGGTGCCGGACGCCGGCGAGTGGCCGACGCCGCCGGGCTCCGCCGGTGAGCTGGTACGCGCGGTGGCGGGCCACGGGCTGGTCGCCCACACCGGCGGCGAGGCCGCCCGCGCGGAACCGGCCGCCCTGCTGGCCGCGGCGCACCGCCTGGGCCTGCGCGCGTACGCGGCCACCCACAGCGCCGACGGCCGCACCCGTGTCGCCGAGGCGCTCGGTGCCGTCGGCGAGGGCGACGCGCCCGGCGGAGCTGTCGTGACCCTCGCCGGTCTCCTGTCGGGGGCCGAGGGGCCGGGCAGGGACGCGGACGGTGCTCTCGACCTGGACCTGCTGGTCGTGCTCGACGCGCCGCAGCTCGACGTGGAAACCGGCGCGGTGCTCGTCGAGGCGCTGCCGGACGGTGCCCGGCTGGTACTGAGCGGCGACCCGGGCGTGCTGGCCTCGGCGGGAGCGGGACAGGTCTTCGTGGACGTCCTGACTGCCCGCGCCTGCCCTCAGGTCGCCTCGCGCACGCCCGACCCCGGGCCGATCGGCGAACTGGTCTCGGGCATCGGCATCGGCGAGCTGCACCAGGTCGACGCTCCCGGCAAGGAAGTGGTGATCGTACCGGTGCGCGACGCGGGCGAGGCCGTGCACCGCACGGTCCAGCTCGTCGCGGACTCGGTGCCGCGTGCCTTCGGTGTGCCGTCCGGGGACACCCAGGTGATCACCCCGGGCCATGGCGGTTCGGCCGGCACCCGGGCGCTGAACGCGGCGCTCAAGCAGCGTCTCAACCCCGGTCCGGGCCGCTTCGGCGGCTTCGACGCGGGGGACCGGATCGCGTACGTGCCCGTCCCGGGCCGGACGGTTCCGGGCACGGTGCTGGGCGCCGACGCCCAGGGGCTGCGGCTGGACTGTGCCGGCACGCCCGTCCTCGTACCGAAGGAGCAGGTCGAGACGGCCGTGCGGCACGCGTGGGCGCTGACCGCGCACCAGGCGGCCGGGATGCGCTGGCCCGCGGTGGTCGTGGTGCTGCCGGGCGACGCCGCGGCGGCCCTGGACCGCCCGTGGGTGTACACGGCGTTCGGCCGGGCCGTGCAGCACCTGTCGGTGGTGCACGGTGTGGACCAGGCGCTGCCCAAGGCGGTTGCCGAGGTTCCGGCCAAGCGGCGCACGACCCGGCTGGCGGAGCTGCTGCGCCCGGTGCCGGTCGAGGCACCCGCGTAACGAGGGGGCGGAACAGGGGGTGGGGGTGCGGGGCCGACGAGCCCCGCGCCCCCACCCCCTTCGTGGCCGCTCAGGCCTCTTCGAGGTCGTCCATCTCGTCGTCGTCGAAGACCGAACTCACGTCGAAGCGGCAGATGACGGCCTGCGGGTCCGCGCCCTCGAACGGGGAGCTGAGCCACTCCCCCGGTTCCGGCAGCTCCTCCACGGCCGCGACCCACAGCGTGGAGTCCCCCTCCTCCAGGCCGAACTCCTTGTGCCTGGAGGCGATCTCATCGGGTTCGTACTCGCCGAAGAGGACGCCCAGCGCCGCCTGCACGCTGCCGCCGACGACACCCGCGGCGGCAGGCAGGCCGTTGGGGGCGACGTCCGGGTCGAGGTCGGCGATGCGCTGCGCCTGGGCGAGCAGGCGCTGCGGCTGGGCCACGGCGTAGTCGCGGCGGATCAGCACACTGAGGGCGTCGACGGGCCCTTCGTGGGCGGGCAGCGAATCCTCGGGGCTGGGGATCTCGAACGGGGTGACTTCGTCGTAGCGCTCGTAGAGCAGCTCGTCGTATTCTTCCGCGGCCGAGGCGAGTTCGTTGAAAGCGTCGTAGACGGCGGGATCGTCGTCTCCGGATCGGCGCTCGACCGCCTCAAGGTGGCGGTCCAGCGCGGCTTTTACCGCCTCGGCGGCGGCGCGTACCTCGGCAGCGGTGGGCTGAGCGGCATCAGACATGGGACAGACGCTATCCGTAGACGACCTCTGCCCGCACAATAGATGCGATGCCGGAATACGAATTTGTCGACGTGTACGTCCCGCGCGGGGTTTCCCGCAAGGAAGCGACGCGTCTGCTGACCGACCATGCCGAGTACGGGCACTGGGAGCTGGACCGACTGAGTCTGCACCGGGACGGGAGCCGCCGGGTGCGGTTGCGCAGGCGGATCATCCGCCAGGTGCGCGCCACCTGGTGAGCGGCTGCCGTTACGGAGCGGGTCCCGCAACCCGGGGGCCCGCTCCGTAACGCCGTTCGGCGTTCCTGCCGCGTCACGCCGCCGAGCGCGCCCGGCGGTAGAGGACCGCGCCCGCGAGAAGCAGGCCCGCGCCCACGGGGACCGCGATGCCCAGTGCATCGGAGGCGCCGGTCTGTGCCAGCCCCTCGGTGCTCTCGGTCTGGGCGACGGTCTGCGCCTCCGGTGCGTTCGGGGCGCTCGGGACGCTCGGATCGCTCGGGATCGCCCGGTCGCGCGGCTGCCCCGGGTCGCCGGGAGTGTGCGGGGTGGCGGGCTTGACCGGGTTCTTCGGCTCGTCCGGGGTGCGCGGCTCGTCCGGGGCGGCGGGGCCGGACTGGTTGGTGCAGCCGTTGCCCATCGTCGGGTTGAGCAGCCCGATGACGTCGACGCTGTTGCCGCACGCGTTCACCGGGAGGTGGACCGGCACCTTGACGTTGTTGCCGGAACCGACGCCGGGCGAGTCGCTGGTGTCGCCGTGGGCGGACGAGCCGCGCTCGGTGTGCGTACCACCGGTGCCGGGCTTGGCCGGTCCGGGCCGGTCGGACTGTCGGGGCTTTCCGGGCTTGGCCGGCTCCGACTTGTTGGCGCACTTGTTGCCCATCGCCGGGTTGAGAGCCCCGACGACGCTGACGGTGTTGCCGCAGGCGTTGACCGGGGCGTCTACCGGGACCTGCAGGGAATTGCCGGAGAGCACGCCCGGCGAGTTCGACGCGGTCCCGTCGGCACCTGAGTCGGCGTACGCGTGACCGCCGCTCAGAGCGAGCACACCACCGGCGGCCGCGAAGCTGATGAGACCTTTTTTGGTGACCTGACGCATTCGTTCCCCTGTCTCTGCCATTCGAAGTGCCCGCGTACCTTTGTGTCCGCGGGCGAGAAACCCGGAACGGCCCCGGAGTGCATGGCGCGCACTCCGGGGCCGCCCGGGTAGTTCAGCCCCTCATGGGGTCATGTAGTACGTCAGTGATTGACGCAGGTGTTGCCGAAAGCCGGGTTCAGCAGACCGATCACGTTGACCGTGTTGCCGCACGCGTTCACCGGAATGTGGATCGGGGCCTGCACGACGTTGCCCGAGAGGACGCCGGGAGAGTTCAGCGCGGCACCCTGGGCACCCGAGTCGGCGACGGCCATGCCCGCACCCGCGAGAACGAGACCACCCGTAGCAGCCGCAGCAGCGACGATCTTCTTGATCATTGTTGTTCCTCCTAGTTGAAAGGCGCGATCCCAGCCGCGGACCGCATCACCTGTAACGAGGAGAAACGGAGGGGGCTACGACTCGGCACACTCATTCACTCTTTCCACTCAAGGGGAACGTTTGAGTGAATATCGGCACACCGTGTTGCCCCGGCCGCCGTACCGGGCAGCGAGGCTTCAGCAGTCGTCGAGGAACCGGTCCAGTACCCGCGCTCCGAACTTGAGCCCGTCGACCGGCACCCGCTCGTCCACGCCGTGGAACATGCCGGCGAAGTCCAGCTCCGGCGGCAGCCGGAGCGGCGCGAAGCCGAAGCAGCGGATACCCAGGTCGTCGAAGTGCTTGGCGTCGGTGCCGCCGGAGAGCATGTACGGGATGGCGCGGGCGATCGGGTCGTGGGCGCGCAGGGCGGTCTGCATGGCGTCGACGAGGTGGCCGTCGAAGTCGGTCTCCAGCGCTTTGTCGCGGTGCGAGCGGGCCTCGTCGATCTTCACCCGTGGACCGAGGATGCGGGCCAGGTCGGCGTGGAACTCCTCCTCGTACCCGGGCAGGAACCGTCCGTCGACGTGGGCGCTCGCCTGGCCGGGGATGACGTTCACCTTGTAGCCCGCGTCGAGCATGGTGGGCGCGGCCGAGTTGCGGAGGGTGGCGCCGACCATCTTGGCGATGCCGCCGAGCTTGGCCAGGGTCTCGTCCATGTCCTCCGGGTCGAGTTCGGTGCCGAGCGCGTCGGAGAGCTCGTCGAGGAAGGACCGTACGGTCTTCGTGACGCGCACCGGCCACTCGTAGCGGCCGAGCCGCCCCACCGCCTCGCACAGCTCGGTGATGGCGTTGTCCTTGTTGGTCATCGAACCGTGGCCCGCGGTGCCGTCCACCGTGAGCCGCATCCAGTTCATGCCCTTCTGCGCGGTCTCCACCAGGTACAGCCGCAGGTTCTCGTTCACCGTGAACGAGAAGCCGCCGACCTCGCCGATGGCCTCTGTGACGCCCTCGAAGAGGTCCGGGTGGTTGTCGACGAGATGGCGCGCGCCGTACGTGCCACCCGCCTCCTCGTCGGCGAGGAAGGCCAGCACGATGTCCCGCGGCGGCTTGCGGCCGGAGCGCATCCGGTCGCGGACGACCGCGAGGGTCATCGCGTCCATGTCCTTCATGTCGACCGCGCCGCGCCCCCACACGCAGTCCTCGGCGATCTCGCCGGAGAACGGGTCGTGCGTCCAGTCCTGCGCGTTGGCCGGCACGACGTCGGTGTGGCCGTGGATGAGCAGTGCCGGCCGCGTCGGGTCCTCACCCTCGATCCGGGCCACGGTGGAGGCCCGTCCCGGATGCGACTCGAAGATCTTCGGTTCGAGACCGACCTCGGCGAGCTTCTCGGCGACGTACTCGGCGGCCTTGCGCTCCCCCGGCCCGGAGTGGTCGCCGTAGTTGCTGGTGTCGATGCGGATGAGGTCCCGGCAGAGGTCGACGACCTCGTCCTCGCCGGTCACCTTCCGCGTCGTGTTCGACTCGCTCACGCTGCTTCCTCCCACTGCGTTGCTGGTGGTCCCCCTCATCCTCCCGCTCCCGGCCTCCCCGCCCAAGGGGGGTCCTCCCCCTCGACGTGCCCTTCACGCAGGTGGGAGGGCGTGGCGGGGGTGGTGAGGGAGCACTCGAAACCCCTGGTATTGTTTTCTACGTCGGAACGGGCCAGCGCAGAGCGGCCCTGTACGGCAGACACCTTGTCCGGGTGGCGGAATGGCAGACGCGCTAGCTTGAGGTGCTAGTGCCCTTTATCGGGCGTGGGGGTTCAAGTCCCCCCTCGGACACCAGCTGAGACCCCACTTCACGTGGGGTTTTTTGCTTTTCCGGGCTGTGGCCTGACCAACAGCCCGGAGCCCTGATCTGACCTAACGAACAACCCCAGAACGCCCCCGCTGTTACAGCGGGGCGTTCCTTTGTTTCGGGGCCAGCCAGGCGGGTCCTACCCAAGGTGCGATGGGGCTCATGACTCCGGTACGACCAAATGGCGTTCGATGCTTGCCTTGGACGTGGACCGGTCGAGGAGCCGCAACTCCCACGGCCCCGTGTTCACGTCGAAGTCCTTCCCGAACCCGACCCACTTCCCTGCCATCCGGCGGCCAGTCGGCTCGACAAGAAGCTGGATCGCCCCGTGATAGCGAGCCCCGTTGTAGTAGCCGTCAGCGGCGGTCTGCTCCGTCCACGACCCGGTGACGACGTTCCGGTCCACAGTGAGGTCAAGGTGAATCGGGCTGTCCGGGTTGCTCGACGCCCCCGGCAGCGACTCGACCGTGAGGCGGTTTCCACGGTGCACCACAAGCACATGATGAGCAGCCGTGAACGTCTGCTCCCGGCTGGACGAGAAGAACTCGTACCGGCTTAGCCAGATACCCGAGAAGTCGTCTCCCTGGGGCTGAGAAGCCGTCGCAGGGTCTCCATCGGCCTCCGTGCTCCCCGCCCCTTCTGCTTCCAAGTCGTGACCTCCTGTCCCGTCCTCGTGGACGCGCGAGCCGGGCACGGCGAGAGCAAACCCTAGGGCTTCAGCCGGTCGGCCGGTGGCCTTTTCCAGGGCACGGGCGTACGCAGGTCGGCATGTGCGAGTCTGCCCCGACTCCCACCGCTGAACGAGCCTCTTGGAAGCGTCGTTTGGTTCACGGAGAGCCTTACCGGCCTCCCTGATCGCCTTGGCGAACTCATCCTGGGACAAGCGCATTCCGATACGTACGGCGCGCAGAACATCATTTGTCTGAACCGTCGTCGTCATGATCTGAGGCTAGCGCTGAGGCTCTCTGAATGACACCGGTTTGACGCCTCTCGGGTGACGCCTGTCCGCCACCTAAGCGACGTCTCGAACGTCGTCGTTATGTCCCGCTCACGCCGCAACGATGGACGGCATGTCCATCCGCATCAGCACGTACACGGTGAGAGCCGACGGCACGCAGACCACTCCGCGAACGTTCTACTGGGGCGACGGGGAGGGGCCGCTCGTTTCGAGCACCATGCCGATCTGTTCTTGCCCCAGGTGCCGGGGTGTGCGTCCTGTCCGGAGCACCACGAACAGTGGAGGCAAGAGAGCATGAGCACGTTGATCGTGGTCCGAGAGCCGAGGGCGTACATCACGCCGGACGTGTGGGAGCGGGAGGTATCCCTTCTCCTGCGTAATCCGGAGAACACGCGGGAGTTGGCGGAGCGCAAGTTCGGTCAGGCTGTCGCCTTCGTGATGACCTGCGGTGAGAACCCGGACCTCCTCATGGGCCCGTCGAAGGCCGTGGACGAGGCGTGGCACTCGTTCATGCTCGACTCGATCCAGTACCACCACTTCACCAACCGGCACTTCGGCCGGTACATCCACCACGTCCCGGAGCCCGCCCGGTGCCGAGGGCGACACCAAGTGCGGCGGCGGGGTGATCGACGCGGACGGACACGACCCGAAGACCGGCAAGCCCTTCGTGCTGGCTCAGACGATCAAGGCCATCAAGGCGGCGGGGTTTGAGATCGACGCCGACTTGTGGGGCATGGCGGACGCGGCGGACTGCAACCAGTGCCACGCCGGGTGTCACGACTCCCCGAAGAAGCAGTAACGCCGTCTCGCGGCTGATTGGCTGGGGCTCATCCCCGTACGTCGGGGGTGGGCCCTCCCGCATGGAGAGGATCAACAAGCAATGACCCTGGCTGAGTCCTGGGACCGATACGCGGTCGGCAGTAAGCCACGTAGGACTACGAACGCCCGAGGTGAGACGACCTGGCTCAACTGGACCCAGTACCCCGACCACGGGCCGAACGAGCGCGTTCTAGGGCCGGTGGCGGGCCGATCCGTGTTGGAGCTGGGATCGGGAGTCGGATGCAACCTTGCTCACCTTGTGACGCTGGGGGCTACAGGAGTCGGTGTGGACGTGGCCCCGGCCCGCAAGGAGAAGGCGCGGCAGGAGTGGGGTCACGTGGCGGGGCTTGAGTTCCGGACTGCGGAAGCTACGGCGTTCCTGGCTGACACTTCCGAGACCTTCGATGTGGTGCTTTCGATCTTCGGCGCAGTGTGGTTCGTGGACCCGGAGAAGCTGCTCCCATTGGTCCGGGCTCGTATGGCTACGGGTGGCATCCTGGCGTTCTCCCACCTCCCCCCAGGCAGCCAGGCACCCCGGCCCGGTAAGGCGGGGATGCGACACGACCACACTCCGGGCGAGTGGGTACACATCCTCGGATCGCACGGATTCGGAGACGCGGACGCCACGGTTCTCGCCCCGCCGCAAGGTGCGGAGGTAGCAACAATGCTGATTCGGGCCGTGGCTTCCTGACCCATTTGAAAGCCCGTTGGACACGTGACCAACGCATGAGCATGTCCGGCGCGGGGACGTCGCGGAGGGGGCCGCTCGGGCTGAGCGGCCCCCTCCGGCGTGGGCGGCGGCGGTCCGCGGTGGGGCCGTCAGTGTCCCCGGGCGATCCAGTCGGCCAGTTGCGGGGCCTCCGCGCCGATGGTGGTGGAATCGCCGTGGCCGGTACGGACGGAGGTCTCCGGGGGGAGGGTCAGCAGACGGTCGCGGATCGAGTCGATGATCGTCGGGAAGTGCGAGAAGGAGCGTCCGGTGGCTCCGGGGCCGCCGTGGAAGAGGGTGTCGCCGGTGAAGACGGTGGCGAGTGCCCCGGAGTGGAGGCAGACCGCGCCGGGGGCGTGGCCCGGGGTGTGCAGGACCTTGAGGACCGTACCCGCCACGGGGATCTCCTGACCGTCCGTGAGGGTGCCGTCGGGGGCGCGGTCCGGGTGGGTCTGCTTCCAGAGGGGGAGGTCGTCCTGGTGCAGGAGGATCGGCGCGCCGGTGGCGGTCGCCAGGGCGGGGGCGGCGTCGATGTGGTCGTTGTGTGCGTGGGTGCAGACGATGGCGCGCAGGGTGCGGCCGTCGAGGGCGGCGAGGATGGCGTCCGCGTCGTGGGCGGCGTCGATGACGACGGCCTCCGAGTCGTCGCCGACGATCCAGACGTTGTTGTCGACGTCCCAGGTGCCGCCGTCGAGCGAGAAGGTGCCGGAGGTGGTGAGGTGGTCGATGCGGACGGCATCTGCGGGGGCCGTGCGGTCGGTGGGGTCCGTGGGGCTCATGCGAACGTCACCACCGAGCGCAGTACGTCGCCCTCGTGCATGCGGGCGAAGGCCTGCTCGACGTCGCCGAGACCGATGGTCTCCGTGACGAACGCGGCCAGGTCGATGCGTCCCTGCTGATGCAGGTCGATGAGCATCGGGAAGTCGCGGGAGGGCAGGCAGTCGCCGTACCAGGAGGACTTGAGCGCGCCGCCGCGGCCGAAGACGTCGAGGAGCGGGAGTTCGAGGGTCATCTCCGGGGTGGGGACGCCGACGAGGACGACCGTGCCGGCGAGGTCGCGGGCGTAGAAGGCCTGCTTGTACGTCTCGGGGCGGCCGACGGCCTCGATGACGACGTCGGCGCCGTTGCCGTCGGTGAGCCCGCGGACGGCCTCGACGGCGTCGGTGGTGAGGGAGTTGACGGTGTGGGTCGCGCCCATGGACTTCGCGGTGTCGAGCTTGCGGTCGTCGATGTCGACGGCGATGATCTTCGATGCTCCGGCAAGGCGGGCGCCGACGATCGCGGCGTCGCCCACTCCGCCGCAGCCGATGACGGCGACCGAGTCGCCGCGGCCGACCTGGCCGGTGTTGATCGCCGCGCCGATGCCCGCCATGACGCCGCAGCCGAGCAGGCCCGCGACCTCCGGGGCGACGGCGGGGTCGACCTTGGTGCACTGGCCCGAGGCGACCAGGGTCTTCTCGGCGAACGCGCCGATGCCCAGGGCAGGGGACAGTTCCGTGCCGTCGAGCAGGGTCATCCTCTGCCGGGCGTTGTGGGTGTCGAAGCAGTACTGCGGGCGGCCTCGCAGGCAGGCCCGGCACTGGCCGCACACCGCGCGCCAGTTGAGGACGACGAAGTCGCCGGGGGTCACGTCGGTGACGCCCTCGCCGACGGACTCCACGACGCCCGCGGCCTCGTGACCGAGGAGGAAGGGGAACTCGTCGTTGATGCCGCCCTGCTTGTAGTGCAGGTCGGTGTGGCAGACGCCACAGGCCTGGATCTTCACCACGGCCTCGCCGGGGCCCGGGTCGGGGATCACGATCGTCTCCACCCGTACCGGTTCGTCCTTGCCGGGCGCGATCACGCCACGTACCTGTTGCGGCATTTGCGGTCCTTCCTGACCTGGGGGGTGCCTGACCTCGCAATATGTCCGACCATACGCCGGTTGGCCGGTCCCTCGCCGGGGGACGTCCGGCCGGGGCGGGGCGGCGACGTGTCGGTACGGGACGGCCTCGCGCGCGCTCTGTGCTCGCGTGCCCACGAGGACCGGCGGGGGCGGGGTCCGTCGGCTCGGCATACGCACGTACGTACCCTTGCCCGCACGGAACACCGTCTGGCCGGTGCCGCTACGGGTACACGGGGCCTCGCGGGCGATCGGATCGGCAGAGGGAACGGACGGGCTGATGAATTTTCCACACGTGGTGGTCGTCATGGGCGTATCGGGCACCGGCAAGTCCACCATCGGGGCGTTGCTCGCCGACAAGGTGGGCGTCGCGTTCGCGGAGGGCGATGACTTCCACCCGGCGGCGAACGTCTCGAAGATGGCCGACGGCATGCCCCTGGACGACGCGGACCGGTGGCCGTGGCTGGACCGGGTCGGCGAATGGTGCGCCTGGCGCGGGGAGTTGGGGGGTGTGGTGAGCTGTTCGGCGTTGAAGAGGGCGTACCGGAACCGGCTGCGGGAGGCTGCTCCCGCGGTGCTCTTCCTGCACCTGGCCGGGGACCGGGAGCTGATCGAGCGGCGGATGGCGGCCCGCGAGGGGCACTTCATGCCGGTGGGGCTGCTGGATTCGCAGTTCGCGGCACTGGAGGAGCTGGGGGCCGACGAGGCGGGTGTGACCGTCTCGGTGAACGGGACGCCCGAGGAGATCGTGGGGCGGGCGGTGGAGATGCTTGCGGCACGGTAGCGGGGCCGGGGCCGCCCGCGGGTCTACCGGGGCCGGGAGAAGCCGGTGCGCATGGCGCGGCGGGCTTCCGGGTGGGTGGCGGCCATCCAGAGGTGACCGGCGATGACCGTGCCCATGGCCAGCGAGAGCCAGTCGTGGACGAAGGTGGCTCCGGTGCGCCAGGTGAGCGGGGTGAGGTGGGTGAGCCACATCAGGAGACCGGTGCCGAGCATGACCAGGGTCGCGCCCGCGATCCAGCCCGCGAACAGCTTCTGCCCCGCGTTGAACTTTCCCGACGGGCGTGCGGGCCGGCGCCGGCGGACGGCGCGCAGCCAGGCCCTGTCGACCGGTGTGAGGCGGCCGAGGAGTGCGAGGTCGGCCCGGAAGGCACGGGAGGCCAGGCCCAGGAGGTACGGGACGGGCAGCAGCAGGCCCGTCCAGATGTGGACGGTGACCACCAGGTGGCGCCGCCCGACAAGTTCGGCGAGGGAGGGCAGGTAGAGGCAGCCCGCGGTGGCGAGGCAGGTGAGCATCAGGATCGCGGTGGTGCGGTGGACGAGGCGTTCGGCGGGGCTGAACCGCCGTACCGGGGCGGGCCGCGGGGTCGGGGACCATTGCGCCCCGCGCGACGGGCGCTCAGACGGTGGGGGTGTCGTCGCGTCCGTTGGACCGGCCGACCCAGGCGTCGATGTCATAGCCCAACTCCTCCCAGTAACCGGGGCGCACCCGGTCCGTGACCGTGATACCCGTGAGCCATTTCGCGGATTTGTAGAAGTACATCGGCGCGACGTAGAGGCGGGCGGGGCCGCCGTGCGTGTGGGAGACGTCCTTGTCCTGCATGCGCAGGGCCACCAGAACGTCGTCCCGGCCCGCCTGTTGCAGGGTGAGGCTCTCGCTGTACACGCCGTCGAAGCAGGTGAAACGGATGGCGCGGGCGGTGGGGCGCACGCCTGCGAGCGAGAGCAGGTGGGACAGAGGGACGCCCTCGAAGGCGGTGTCCGGGACCCGCCACCCGGTCACGCACTGCACGTCGCGGACCAGCCGGGTCTGCGGCATGGCCCGGAGCTGGGCCAGGGTGTACGAGGCGGGGCGGTCCACCAGGCCGTCGACCGTGAGGCGGTAGTTCTGCGGGGTCTTCCTGGGTACGGACGAGGCGACGGAGTAGTAGCGGAAGCCGCCGCTGCCGGGCAGAAGCCCGGTGATGCCGGTGGGGTCCTTGCCGGCGGCCGCGCCCAGGAAGGAGTCGTAGCCGCTCTGCAGGTAGGGGGCCGCCGCCACACCGGCCGCGCCGAGACCGAGCATGCCCAGTACGAGACGGCGGCCGACGGGCGCGCCGCGGGACACCGGGGCGGCCGGCCGTGCCCGGGGGGAGGGTGTGCCCGGCGGCGGTGCCGGTTCGCCGCCGGGCGGTGCCGGTTCGCCGCCGGGCGGTGCCGGTTCGCCGGGCAGTGCCGGTTCGTCGTGCGGTGCCGGTTCGTCGTGGCGCGGAGGTTGAGGGGTCACACGAGGATTCGAGCACTCGCGGCCTCCCGGTACCAGGGGCCGCGAGTGTCCGTAAGCGTTCGGTCAGATTTGCCCCGTCGCGGAGCACCGCGGCCGGGCACGCGGTGTGCGCGGACGCGCCGGCGTCGGGGACGGGCGGCCGGTCAGTGGCGTTCCGCGTGGGATGCGGCCGCCGCCTTGTCGAGCTGGAACGCCTCGTTGCCGAGGCCGATGCGGGCGTGCACCTCGGGCTTCTTCGCCTTGAGGACCGCTCCGTACACCAGCCCGCCGACCGCCGTGGCGCCGATGAGGGCGGGCAGCAGCCACCTCAGTGCCGAGCCGGACTCCGCGCCGACGAGGAGGGCGAAGTCCTTGACGGTGTAGACGGCGATGCCCAGCAGCGCGGTACCCGCGACGCCCGAGCAGAGCAGCCGCCACTTCTGCGCCGCGCCCGCCCCGCGTCGTACGAAGAAGGCGATGACCGCGAAGGACGCGACGGCCATCAGCAGGATCACGCCGAGGGCGCCGATGTTGCCCATCCAGGTGAAGAGGTGCAGGACGGGAGCGGTCGGGTCGCCGATCGGCTTGTCGTCGGTGACGGCGAAGGCCAGGACGACGAGGACGGACACGACCGTCTGGAGGATGGAGCCGGTGGCGGGGGCGCCGGTGCTCTTGTTGGTACGGCCGAAGGCGGCGGGCAGCAGGCCTTCGCGGCCCATCGCGAAGGAGTAGCGGGCGACGACGTTGTGGAAGCTGAGGAGCGCGGCGAGCATGCCGGACACGAAGAGGATGTGCAGGACGTCGGTGAAGGTGTCGCCGAGGCGCGCCTGGACGAGGGTGAACAGCATCCCCGGGCCCTCGTCGGCGGCCAGCCTGGCGACCTTGTCGGGCCCGGCGGCGATGCTGATCGCCCAGGAACTGAGGGCCAGGAAGACCGCGGAGTAGGCGACGCCGAGGAACATCACGCGGGAGACGACGACGTGCGGGCGCTTGGTCTCCTCGGCGTACACCGGGGCCTGCTCGAAGCCGACGAAGGCGGCGACGGAGAAGCAGAGTGCGGTGCCGAGGGCGACACCGGGGCCGGCCAGGGTGCCGGGGTCGAACGCGGCCAAGGACAGGCCGGTCGCCGCCGCCGGTTCGGCGACGGCCGAAACGTCGAAGATGACGACGAGCAGGCACTCGATGAGGAGCAGGACGCCGAGGACCTTGGCGTTGAGGTCGATCTTCAGCCAGCCGAGGACGCCGACGAGCAGGACGGAGACGAGGGCCGGGATCCACCACGCGATGTGCAGCCCGAGGTAGGTGGCGAAGATCCCGGAGAGCTCGAAGCCGAGGATGCCGAAGATGCCGACCTGCATCGCGCTGTACGCGACGAGGGCGACCAGGGAGGCCCCGGCGCCGGCGGTGGCGCCGAGGCCTCGGGCTATGTACGCGTAGAACGCGCCGGCGTTGTGGACGTGCCGGCTCATCTCCGCGTATCCGACGCTGAACAGCAGCAGGACCGCGCCGAGGATGAGGAAGAGGAGCGGCTGGCCGACCACTCCCATCACGCCGAAGATCGTGGGCATGACACCTGCGACGACCATCAGGGGGGCGCTGGCGGCGAGGACGGACAGCAGGAGTCCGAGGGTGCCGAGGCGGCCGGCCCGCAGGGCGCTCTCCTCGCCCTTGTAGGTGCTGATTCCGGCTTCGCCGTCGCCGCCGTTCTCGGGACGGCGGCTGCCTGCGGCGCCGGTCGCTCTCTTCGCGCTGGTGGGTGAACTGCCCGTGGCCATGGCGGGGTGGTCCCTTCGGAGTACGAGTCGAGGTTCGCTGCTGGTCGGATGCGCTCAGGCGTCCCCGAGCGCGGCGCTGCGCGCGGCGGTGAACGCCTGGTGGGGGTCCCGGTCGGGGTAGGACCAGGGCGCGGTGGTGCGGTGCGGGCCGATGCGGTGGAAGAGCGCGGCGGCCTCCGCGAGACGGCCCTCGCAGAACTTCGCGTGGGCGAGGTAGTTGAGGTCGACGCGGGAGCGCGGGTGGTCCTCGCGCTCCCACTCCAGCCACCAGTCGAACGCGGCCTTCATCGTCTGCCGGGCCCGGCGGGTCGCCCAGTGGCCGGAGGCCACCGGGTCCGGCGGTACCTGCCCGGCGACGGCGAGCGCCCGGTGCCGCTCGGCGTGCGCGACGACGGGGAGCACCGCCAGCGGGGAGTCCGCCGGGGCCTGTTCGGCGGCCCAGGCGGCGAAGTCGTAGACCTCGTGGAGGGGGTCCTGCCCCGTGTCGGGGCGGCGTTCCGCGAGCCGGGCGATGATCAGGTGGTGGGCGTGGTGGTGTTCCGGGTGGCGTGCCCTGACCTGGTCGTAGAGCTGGGTGACCGCTTCCTCCGTGCCGAGGTGGCGGGCGAGGAGGAGCTGGGCGAGCCAGGGCGTGGGGTCCTGCGGGGCGCGCGCGGCGGCCGCCCGGCAGGCCTGGCGGGCGCGGTCGGGAGAGCCCTTGCCGGCCAGCGCGCGGTGGACGGCGGCGCAGGCGAGCAGTGCGGCGGCGTCGGCACTCTCGGGCTCGGCGAGCAGCCAGTCCTGTGCCCAGGCGTGGGTGCCCCTGGCTTCGCCGAGGACGAGCAGCCGGTGCCCCCGGCGGTCCCAGTCGTCGCCGGTACGGGTCAGCAGGCTGCGCACTCTCGTCCAGCGGCCCTGGGCCAACTGTTCGCGCACGTCGACGAGTTCGGTGTCGTCGAGAGCGGGATCCGGCGGCTGCTCGCCGCGGCGTCGGCGGCCGAGGAGCGGCGGAGGAGGGGCCATCCGCGGGGTACCTCCACGACGAGCCGGCCGACGTTTGATCACGGACAGCAAAGCGGTAGGGACGGCTCCGCGTCAAGGCCGGATAAGTGCCGCCCCCGTCAACTGCAACCTGCCACGCGTGGGTTGAGTGTCCGCGGCGACACAGCGCCGCAGGTGGGGTGGGGTGGCGCGGCTAAAGTGGCGGCATGAGCGATGACTTGACGGCCGAGGCCGCGAACGGTCGCGTACCGGACCGGCGTCCGGCGCTGCCGCCCTATCTGCTGGCGTTTCCCGGGCCGCTGCGCGACCGGCTGGTCGCAGCGGTGCTGAGCGGCGAGAAGGTGTCGACGACGGGTCTGCTCGCCGAGTACGAGGCGGAGGACGAGGAGTTGCCGCCGGCCGGCGAACGGTACGCGCTGATTGACTCGGACGGACGCGAGGTGGCGGTCCTCGAAACGACCGATGTGCGGGTGCTGAGGCTCGGGGACGTGGATCTCCAGCACGCGATCGACGAGGGCGAGGGCCATCGGTCCGTGGCCGAGTGGCGGGCTGCGCACGAGAGGTTCTGGCACGGAGAGGAGATGCGGGAGGCGATGGGCGACCCCGATTTCGTCGTGGACGACGGGACACTGGTCGTGGCGGAGCGGTTCAAGGTGGTGGAGGTGCTCTAGGGGCCGGCGCCGGCGGGAGCCGGGCGCTACCCCACCGCCTTCGCCGCGGCCCTTCCCGCCGCGCGGCCCGAGAAGATGCAGCCGCCGAGGAAGGTGCCCTCCAGGGAGCGGTAGCCGTGGACGCCGCCGCCGCCGAAGCCGGCCGCTTCCCCGGCCGCGTAGACGCCCGGGAGGGGCGAGCCCTGCGGCGTGAGCACGCGGGAGGACAGGTCGGTCTCCAGGCCGCCGAGTGACTTGCGGGTCAGGATGTGCAGGCGCACGGCGATCAGCGGGCCCGCCTTCGGGTCCAGGATGCGGTGCGGGGCCGCGGTGCGGATCAGCTTGTCGCCGAGGTACTTGCGGGCGCCGCGGATCGCGGTGACCTGGAGGTCCTTGGTGAAGGGGTTGGCCATCTCCCGGTCCCGGGACACGAGTTGGCGGCGGAGTTCGGCCTCGTCGATGAGGGGTTCCTTGGTGAGCGCGTTCATGCCCCGTACGAGCGAGGACAGGTCCTTCTCGACGACGAAGTCCGCACCGTGGTCCATGAACGCCTTGACCGGGGCGGGTACGGCGGCGCGGGCCCGGTCGAGGACGCCGCGCACCGACTTGCCCGTCAGGTCGGGGTTCTGCTCGGAGCCGGAGAGGGCGAACTCCTTGCCGATGATCTTCTGATCGAGGACGAACCACGTGTGGCCGAAACCGGTCTTCATGATGTGGTCGAGCGTGCCGAGGGTGTCGAAGCCGGGGAAGAGCGGGACGGGCAGGCGGTTTCCGCGGGCGTCCAGCCACAGCGAGGACGGACCGGGGAGGATCCGGATGCCGTGCCTGGCCCAGATCGGGTCCCAGTTCTGGATGCCCTCGGTGTAGTGCCACATCCGGTCGCGGTTGATGTGGCTGGCACCGGCGGCTTCCGTGATGCCGAGCATCAGGCCGTCGACGTGGGCGGGGACCCCGGAGAGCAGGTGGGCCGGCGGGGTGCCGAGCCGCTCGGGCCACTGGGCGCGGACCAGGTCGTGGTTGCCGCCGATGCCGCCCGAGGTGACGATCACGGCTTGCGCGCGGAGCGAGAAGTCCCCGGTGACGGTACGGCTGCTGGCGGTGCCGCGAGCGGTGGACGAGGGCTCCAGTATCTCGCCCGTCACCGTGTCGACAGCCCCCGCGGTGCGGGCGAGGCCGGTCACCCGGTGGCGGAACCCGAGAGTGACGAGGCCGCGTGCGACGCCTTCGCGCACCCGCTGCTCGAAGGGTGTGACCAGGCCGGGACCGGTTCCCCAGGTGATGTGGAAGCGGGGTACGGAGTTGCCGTGGCCGTTCGCGTCGTAGCCGCCGCGCTCCGCCCAGCCGACGACCGGGAAGAACCGGACGCCCTTCCGGTGCAGCCAGCTGCGCTTCTCCCCGGCCGCGAAGTCGACGTACGCCTCGGCCCACCTGCGCGGCCACTTGTCCTCCTCGCGGTCGAACCCGGCGGTGCCGAGCCAGTCCTGGAGGGCGAGTTCGCGGCTGTCCTTGACGCGCATCCGGCGCTGTTCGGGCGAGTCGACGAGAAAGAGGCCGCCGAAGGACCAGTGCGCCTGGCCGCCGATCGACTGCTCGGGCTCCTGGTCGAGGAGGATCACCTTCCGCCCCGCGTCGACCAGCTCGGCGGTCGCGACGAGGCCGGCGAGGCCCGCTCCGATGACGATGACGTCCGCGTCGTAACCCTTGGCTGCCGTACCCGAGTCTCCCATGGCCCGATCTTCGGTACGGGGCAGTAACTAGTCAACCGTCCGGCGGTACCCGTTCGCGGGACGCCGCAGACGTCACCGGACAGAGGGCGGACCGGCGGGCGGGGCGGACGCCGGCGGGCCGGCCGGCCCGGCGGTCGAGTACGTCGGGATTCGGTGGCCGGCGTGATGTTGGATGGGCGCATGACTTCCCCTTCTGACGAGCTGCTGGACATCGTCGACGAGAACGACGAGGTCGTCGGGCAGGCCCCGCGCGGCGAGGCGACCGTGCGGGGCCTGCGTCACCGCTGCGCCTTCGTCCTGGTGCGAGACCCGGAGGACCGGATCTTCGTGCACCGCAGGACCGCGACGAAGCTGGTCTTCCCGTCCCTGTACGACATGTTCGTGGGGGGTGTCGTCGGCGCGGGCGAGTCGTACGACGAGGCGGCGCTGCGGGAGGCGGAGGAGGAGCTGGGGGTGTCGGGGCTCGCCCGGCCGGAGTCCCTGTTCAAGTTCCTCTTCGAGGGGTCGGGCAGGACCTGGTGGAGCCAGGTGTACGAGGTGCGCTGCGCGCTGCCGGTGCGCCCGCAGGCCGAGGAGGTGGCGTGGCACACCTTCCTGACGGAGGAGGAGCTGGCACGGCGGCTCGGCGGCGGCCCGCAGGGCTGGGAGTGGGTGCCGGACGGCCTGGCGGCGTACGAGCGGCTGGTGAACCGGTGACCGGTCTGCGGCTCTGGTTCGCGCCGCAGCGCATCCGGAAGGAGGGCGAGACCCCCGACTACCGGTTCTCGCTGGCCAACGAGCGGACCTTCCTCGCCTGGGTACGGACGGCGCTGGCGCTGGTGGGGGCCGGTTTCGCGGTCGACCAGTTCCTCCCGGACCTGCGGTGGGGCGTACGGGTGGGGATGGCGCTCGCGCTCCTGGCGGCCGGTGCGCTGTGCGCACTGCGCGCGGTGAACCACTGGGTGCGCTGCGAGCGGGCGATGCGACGCGGCGAGGACCTCCCGATGACGCGTTTCCCGGTGCTGCTCGGCCTGCTGGTGGGGGTGGTCGCGGTGGCGATGGTGGTGCTCGTGCTGTTCGGATGGGCGGGGTGAGCGCGCCGGTGGTGCTCGTGCTGTTCGGATGGGCGGGGTGAGCGCGCCGGTGGCGGTACGGGATCCGGGGCTCCAGCCCGAGCGGACCCGGCTCGCGTGGCGGCGTACGACCCTGTCCTGCACGGTCGTCGCGGTGCTGGCCGGGAAGCAGGCCGTGCACGACGGGGTGACTGCTCCCGGGCTGCTGGCCGCCTCGCTGAGCGCGCTGGTGTGGGTGCTGTTCCTGGTGGTCGCGCACCGTCGGATGCGGGAGCTGGAACGGGTGCGGCCCGATGCGCTGACGCCGGGGCGGGCGCTGGCGGCGGTGTGCTGCACGGTGGCTCTGGCGGCTTTCGCGGTGGCCGTCGCGCTGTGAACCGTCGGCCGCGGACCGGGCGCCGGGCACCCGGTGGGCCCGTCCCTCTGGACGGCATACCGACTGGTCGGCATCATGAGGCGGACTGTTCTGCACGCACGCTCGCGCCCGGAGGTATCGCCCATGAGCTCCGTCCCCCCACCAGGGCCCCAGGCCGCCGCGCCGCCCGGACTCGACCCGGAGCGGCTGCGCGGCCATCTTGACGCCGCGCTGCCCGGCCTGGTGACCGGACCGCTGTCCGCACGGCTCATCGAGGGCGGGCGGTCCAACCTGACGTACGACGTCACCGACGGGCGCTCGCGCTGGGTGGTGCGCAGGCCGCCGCTCGGTCACGTACTGGCGACCGCGCACGACATGAAGCGCGAGTTCCGGGTGATCAGCGGACTGCACCCGACGGCCGTGCCGGTGCCCGCCCCCGTGCTGCTGTGCGAGGACGAGTCGGTGCTCGGATCGCCGTTCTACGTCATGGAGTTCGTGGAGGGCACCCCCTTCCGTACGGCGGACGAACTGGCCGCGCTCGGCCCGGAGCGGACCAGGGCCGCCGTGTTCGGCCTGGTGGACACGCTCGTCGAACTGCACGCCGTGGACCCGGCCGCGGCCGGACTCGGCGACTTCGGCCGTCCCGAGGGCTTCCTGGACCGGCAGCTGCGGCGCTGGGGAAAGCAGCTCGACGCCTCCCGCAACCGCGACCTGCCCGGCATCGACGAACTGCACGCCGCACTGGGCAAGGCCCTCCCCGCCTCCCCCGCCGCCACCGTCGTGCACGGTGACTACCGGCTCGACAACGTCCTCATCGGCGGCCCCGACGACACCATCCGGGCGATCCTCGACTGGGAGATGTCGACGCTCGGCGACCCGCTGACCGACCTGGGCCTGCTCGTGATGTACGGGACGAAACTCGACCTTCCTGCCTCCCCCGTCTCGACGACGGCATCGGCGGCCGGCCATCCGACGACGGACGAGATCGTCGCGCGCTACGCGCAGGCGTCCGGGCGGGACGTCTCGGCGGTCAACTGGTACACGGCGTTCGCCTGGTTCAAGCTCGCCGTGATCCTCGAAGGCATCCATTACCGCTACACGCTCGGGCAGACGGTCGGCGCGGGTTTCGACCGGATCGGCGAGCTGGTGCCGGTCTTCATCCAGCACGGCCTGACGACTCTGACGACCCCCCGGAAGGGCTGATTCCTCATGGACTTCGCATACGACGCGCGCACCGAAGAGCTGCGCGGCAAGCTGCTCGCCTTCATGGACGAACACGTCTACCCGGCCGAGACCGTCGCCCACGAACAGCGCGCCCTGCTCGCCTCCCCGTGGGACACCCCGGCGGTGGTGGAGGAACTGAAGGCCGAGGCACGCCGGCAGGGTCTGTGGAACCTCTTCCTGCCCGACGCCGAGTACGGGGCCGGGCTCACCAACCTCCAGTACGCCCCGCTGGCCGAGATCACCGGCCGCTCCCCGCACCTGGCACCCACCGCCCTCAACTGCGCGGCGCCGGACACCGGGAACATGGAGCTGCTGTCCCAGTTCGCCACCGACGAGCAGAAGAAGCAGTGGCTGGAGCCGCTGCTCGCCGGGGAGATCCGCTCGGCGTTCGCGATGACCGAGCCGGAGGTGGCGTCCTCGGACGCGACGAACATCGAGACCCGGATCGAGCGGTCCGCCGACGGCTCCGAGTACGTCGTCACCGGCCGCAAGTGGTACATCTCCGGGGCGATGAACCCCGACTGCAAGATCTTCATCGTGATGGGCAAGACCGACCCGGACGGCGACGACGTGCGCCGCCAGCAGTCGATGATCCTGGTCCCGCGCGACACCCCGGGCGTGGAGATCCGCCGTGCGATGCAGGTGTACGGGTACGAGGACCACTCCCACGGCGGCCACGCGGAGGTCGTCCTCGACGGGGTGCGGGTGCCCGCCGCGAACCTGGTCGGCGAGGAGGGCGGCGGCTTCGCCATCGCCCAGGCACGGCTCGGACCCGGCCGCATCCACCACTGCATGCGCCTCATCGGCATGGCCGAGCGCGCCATCGAGCTGATGTGCCGTCGGGCCGTCACGCGCACCGCCTTCGGCAAGCCGCTGGCCCGGCAGGGCGTCGTGCAGAACTGGATCGCGGACGCCCGGGTCACCGTCGAGCAACTGCGCCTGCTGGTCCTCAAGACCGCCTGGCTGATGGACACGGTCGGCAACCGGGGCGCGCACACCGAGATCCAGTCCATCAAGATCGCGACGCCGCGCGCGGTGCTCGACATCATCGACAACGCGGTGCAGCTCTACGGCGCCGGCGGTGTCAGCCAGGACTTCCCGCTGGCCGAACTGTGGGCGAGCGCCCGGACGCTGCGGCTGGCGGACGGGCCGGACGAGGTGCACCAGCGGTCGCTGGCCCGTCGGGAGCTGAAGAAGTACGCGTAGCCGGTCCGCCCCCGGTGACCCGCCTGCCGTGGGCGGGCACTGGGGGGGCCGTGCCGTCGGCTGCCTGCGGGCGGCCGGGGGCTACGGGCGCAGGGCCCGCAGCAGGAGGTCGGCCAGGTGGTCGGCGACCTGCTGGGGGGTGAGCGGGCCGTTGGGCCGGTACCAGGTGGACAGGTGGTGCACCGACCCGAAGTGGTAGTCCACCACCAGGTCGGCGGGGGTGGCCTCGGAGAAGACGCCGGACCGCTGGCCCTCCTCCACCAGCGCGCGGAACCGCTCGTGGTAGCGCCTGCGCTCGGCCCGTACCTGCTTGTCCTTCTCCGGCCCCAGGTGATGCATGGAACGGAAGAAGATCGACGCGTCGTCGAGGTTCTCGATGGTCGTCACCACGACGTCGGCCGCCGCGTCGCGCAGCCGTTGCTCGACCGGCGCGTCGGCGTCGGCGAACGCGTCCAGCCGTTCCTGCTGCACGCGCAGCACGCGCGCGTACACCTCGTGCAGCAGGTCGTCCTTGGAGCCGAAGTAGTGGTAGAGGGCACCCTTGGTGACACCCGCCGCCTCGACGATCTCCTGGACCGACGTGCGGTCGTAGCCGCGCTCGGCGAAGAGCCGGGTGGCGGCGGCCAGCAGTCGCTGGGGAACGGGGGTGCCGTTCGGTTCCGTCGTCCTGGCCATGGCCGCACCTGCCTTGCTCGTCGCTTGTCCGTTGTCCGCATGCCGTCGTACGGGTGCGTTCGTGCTCACTGCGGGGAACGCAGTTCCCGTCGGAGGATCTTCCCACTCGTGGTCTTGGGAAGTTCCGGCAGGATGACCACTTCGCGCGGGTACTTGTACGCGGCGAGCCGCTCCCGGCAGTACGACACGAGTTCCTCGGGGCCGGGCCCCGCGCCGGGGAGCAGGCTGACGTACGCCTTGACGCTCTCGCCCCGGTACGCGTCGGGGACGCCGACCACGGCCGCCTCGCGCACGGACGGATGGGTGTGCAGGACGTCCTCGACCTCGCGCGGCCAGACCTTGAAGCCGGACGCGTTGATCATGTCCTTCTTGCGGTCGACGACGTAGAGCCAGCCGTCGGCGTCCATGAAGCCGATGTCTCCGGTGCGCAGCTCGCCGTCCGGGAAGGCCTCGGCGGTGGCCTCGGGCTGCCGCCAGTAGCCGGAGACGACCTGCGGGCCGCGCACCGCGATCTCGCCGTGCTCCCCGAAGGGCACGTCGGCGCCCTTGTCGTCGACGATGCGGACGACCGTGTCGGCCCCCGGCACGCCGACCGACAGCGTGCCGGACACCGGATCGAGGGGCGCCTCCTTCTCCGGCGGTACGGAGGCACAGGGCGCCGTGCACTCGGTCAGCCCGTACCCGTTGCGGAGGTAGGGCCCGAAGCCCGCCCGGAACTTCTCCACCAGCGCGGGCGGCAGCGGCGCGCCTCCGCAGGAGATCACCTCGAACGAGGCGAAGTGCTCGCGCGTGGCGCCCGGGGCCGCGGCCAGCGCCATGAACGCCGTCGAGGGGCCGACGGTGTACGCGGGCCGGTGCTCGGCGAAGGCGTCCAGCACCACCTGGGGGTGGAAGCGGTGGGTGAGGACGAGGGTGCCCGCGTGGGCGAGGCAGACGGCCAGCTGGCAGACCATGCCGGTGATGTGGAAGAGCGGGGCGAGCGCGAAGTAGGACGATCCCTCGGCGACCGGGTGGCCGGTGCGCTGCCGTTCCGCGTTGACCATGATGTTGCGGTGGGAGTTCATCGCCCCCTTCGGCGTGCCGCTGGTGCCGGACGTGTAACTGATCAACGCCGTGTCGTCGGGGCCCGGTTCCCGGTCGGGGGGTGCATCCGCGCCCGCGCGGGCGACGGCGGTCAGGTCGGCCGCGTCGGCCGCCCGGGGCAGCCGTTCGAAGTTCAGTACCCGTGTGTCGTCCGCGCTCTGGAAGTCGAGTTCGCAGCCGGTCAGCACGGTACGGACCGACGGCACGCCGGCGGCGGTCTCCCGCAGGTAGCTCGCCCAGGCCCGGTCGGAGCAGATCAGCGCGCTCGCTTCGGCGTCCTTCAGTACGTGGGCGGCCTCCGCCGACTTGTACATCGGGTTGAGCGGGACGACCGTCGCGCCCGCCTTCCACGCGCCGAGCAGCGCGAGCACGAAGTGCGGCGAGTTCTGGAGCATGATCGCGACCCGGTCGCCGCGCCGCAGGCCCTCGGCGGCCAGGTGTCCGGCCACCGAGTCCGACAGGGCGTCCGTCTCGCGGTAGCTCAGCCTGCCGTCGAAGTAGGCCAGCGCGGTGCGGTCGGGGGCGCGCCGGACGCTCTCCCGGAAGGCGTGCACCAGGGTCGGTGCGGGGTGCACGGGCGCCCGCTGGGTCTCGGTGAGCTGCGCCAGCCACGGCTTGGCCGCGTAGACCGACGCCTCCGTCCCGGCGGTCGTGCGCGGCGCTTCTGCCGCCGCCGTGTCCCGCGCGGGTCCGGTCACCGGTCTGCCCCTTCCCACTTCTGCTGGAGGCGGTTCATGCCCGCCAGCCAGCGCTCGGGCTCGGCCGCGCGCGCCCGGTAGTATTCGGCCACCTCGGGGTGCGGCAGGATCAGGAAGCGGTCGCTCTCGATGCCCTCGATGAGGGCGTCGGCGACGTCCTCGGGTTCGATGGCGGTGGGCGCCAGGACGAGGCTCCCGGCCGATCCGGCGGACGTCAGCATGTCGGTCCGTACGCCCTGCGGGCAGATCGCGTGGACCTTGACCCCGTGGTGGCGGTAGGTCAGCGACAGCCATTCCGCGAAGGCGAGCGCCCCGTGCTTGGTGACGCTGTAGGGGGCGGCTCCGATCATCGTCAGCAGGCCGGCCGCCGACACCGTGGACACGAACCGGCCGCTGCCTCGCTCCACCCACTCGGGGAGCAGTGCGCGGGCCGCCCGGACGTGGGCCATCACGTTGACGTCCCAGGCCCTTTCCCAGAGTTCCTCGGCGAAGGGGTCGCCGCCGCTGCCGACGCCGGCGTTGGCGCAGTACACGTCGATCGTGCCGCCGAGTGCCGTGCGTGCCTCCTCGACGATCTGCGAGGCGTCTCCGGGGACCGCCGTCGCGCCGATGTCGTCGGCGACCGCCTTGGCCTTGTCCGCGTCCAGGTCGTTGACCACGACTCTGGCTCCCTCGGCCGCGAACCTGCGGGCCAGTGCGGCTCCGATACCGCCTCCCGCGCCCGTGACCACCACTGTGGCACCCTGCACCGCGTTCACCATCGGCCTGCCTCTCCATGACGACTGACCCGCAGACTAACCAGTCGGTATGCCGGGAGGAAAGGGCCGGGCGACGCCGGTCGGGGTGGTGTGCACGCCAACCGGGCGCGTTCCGTTCCGCGGGGAGGCCGCACGGGCTAGCGTGCGCGGACATGACAGACCGTCCGATCCCGGAGGTTGAGCACATGAGCTTGTCCAGAAGAGGATTGCTGGCCGCGAGCGGCGGCGCGGTGGGCGCGCTGGCCGCCACCGGGACCGCTGCCTCGGCGGCGTCCGGCGCGGCCGGAGCACGGTTCGCCGGTCAGCGAAGGGTCCGTACGGGCTTCGACCGGCTGGCCGACGACGGCTACCGGCTGCTGGACGGCCACAAGGTCGGCATCGTCACCAACCCGACCGGGGTGAGAGCCGACGTGCGACACGTCGTCGACGTGATGCACGCCGACGAGCGGGTGCGTCTCACGGCCGTCTTCGGCCCGGAGCACGGCTTCCGGGGCACCGCGCAGGCGGGCGGCTCCGAGGGCCGTCACACCGACCCCGCGACCGGGCTGCCGGTCTACGACACGTACCTGACCAGTGGCCGGAAACTGGCCGATGTCTTCACCGCGTCGGGCGTGGACACCGTCGTCTTCGACATCCAGGACGCGGGTGCCCGTTTCTACACGTACATCTGGACGCTGTACGACTGCATGGTGGCCGCACGGCTCGCAGGCAAGCGGTTCGTGGTGCTCGACCGGCCGAATCCGGTGACCGGGCGGGCGGCGCTCGGGCCGGTCCTGGACCGGGCGTTCGCGACGTTCGTGGGGCGGGAGCCGATCGCACAGGCGCACGGGATGACGGTGGCGGAGCTGGCGCTGCTGTTCAACGCGGAGTTCCTGGCCGAACCGGTGCCCTTGGAGGTGGTGCGGATGTCGGGGTGGCGGCGGGGAGACTTCTTCGACGCGACCGGGCTGCCGTGGGTGCCGCCGAGTCCCAACATGCCCACACCCGAGTCCGCGCTGGTGTACTCGGGCACGTGCCTGTTCGAGGGGACGAATCTGTCGGAGGGACGCGGCACGACCCGGCCGTTCGAGCTGCTGGGCGCGGAGGGCATCGACCGCCGGTGGGCGGAGGCGGCGAACGGGGAGCGGCTGGCGGGGGTGCGGCTGCGGGAGGCGTACTTCGCGCCCACCTTCTCCAAGTTCCAGGGACGGACGATCGGCGGTGTCCAACTGCACGTGCACGACCGGGAGTCGTTCGACCCGGTGCGTACCGGGATCGCCCTGCTGGTGACGGCGAAGAGGTCGTGGAGCGGGTTCGCGTGGCGGCCGGACAACTGGATCGACAAGCTCACGGGGAACAGCAGGGTGCGGACCATGATCGACGCGGGGGCCGGGACGGACGAGGTGGTGGGTGCCTGGCAGACGGATCTCGCCACGTTCCGGCGGGTACGGCGGGAGCATCTTCTGTACCGGTGACCCGTCCCCTCCGGGGTATCGGGGCACGCGTTCTCCCAGCCCCTCCATGCGTTCGAGCACGGCATTCGAATCTGGAGGGGACGGGAGGGAACGGTGCGAATCCGGGCCAATTGTTCTCTGATGGGGCTCATCGGATTTTCAATGGAGCCGAAACGGGCACTCGTACGTCCATTCATCGACGCCGAAGTACCAGCGACGGAGGTGGCAGTGCGATGGCCGGTTTTCGGAGTCTCGCAAGACAGGTCCGTGATCCGAGGTGTGATCTTGCGCTCAGGCGGTATTCGCTGCGCAAGTGCCTGGAGAGGTTCGCCCCTTACGGGCACCGGGCGACCTGGGACCACCTGTGCTCCCGGCACGGGTTCGGTCCCGAGGACAGGTCGCCCGATCCGGCGCGGCTGGTGGCCGCGCTCGAGGAACTGGAGGAGGCGCGGGCCGTCTGGCTCGCGTACGAGGTGGCGTTCGCCGAGCGCCGCAAGCGCGAGAAGCACGACGGTCTGCGCCGGCCGGGCTCCTTCGACGACTGGCACCGGCGGACCTGGGGCGGTTTCGGGGTCGCCTGGTGCGACGACCCGGCGGTCCATCCGAAGGGCCCGCTGGCCGGGGTGCTGCGCGCACTGATCACCGCGCTGGAGTCGGAACCCGGCGGGCACTGTCCGGTGTGCACGTCGAGCCGGATCGTGTGGAAGCAGGACATGGTGCACGAGCCGTGGTGCGGGCCGGTCTGCACGGGGTGCGGGATCCTCGTGCCCCAGCCCGTCCTGACGGACGAGGCGCTGGCACAGGCCCGCCGCGTCCGGCGCAGGGAGCTGGCGTCCGTGGGGTGAGCGCCCGGGGCGCGGCGGAGGCCATCCCCGTGGCGCCGCGTCCCGAGTGCGTGGCGGCCGGCCGTGCGAGGGCGGTGGTGCGACCGGCGCGGTACGGACGTGTGCCGGAAAGGGAAGCATGGCGCGCGGGGGTGTGGTGCGGAGCGTCGCCGCACTCCGGCCGGAGGGTTTCCGCGCGACAACCGTGCGAATGCTCAGTGCATGGCTGAATGTCAGTGCCGGGTGCCACCATCGAATGCATGGTCGAGCCCTTGATTCAGGTCTGTGTGAACGGACAGCGCGGTCCCGGCGACGGCGCGGCGGTCCCGGTGTCTCCGGACGCGATGGCGCGGTCCGCCGCCGCCGCGGTGGCCGCGGGTGCGGCGGATGTGCACGTGCACCCCAAGTCGCCCTGCGGGGACGACACGCTCTCACCCCGGGTCCTGGCCCAGACCCTCACAGCGATGCGCGCGGCGGTGAACGTGCCCGTCGGCGTGACGACCGGCGCATGGACGGAGCCCGAGCCGCAGCGCCGCATCGAGCGCATCGCCTCCTGGACGGTGCTGCCCGACCACGCCTCGGTGAACTGGCACGAGCCCGGCGCCGAGGAGGTCGTCGAGGCGCTGCTGGCGCGCGGTGTCGCGGTGGAGTCGGGGCTCTGGTCCGGTACGGACGGGACGGAGCGATTCCTGCGTTCCCCGCTGGCGTCCAGGTCGTTGCGCGTGCTGATCGAGGTGACCGATCCCGATCCGCTGACCGCCGAGGACTCCGCGCTGCAGTTCCTGGCCGACCTCTCGCGCCGGGGAGCGGTGGGGCCCCGGGGGGACGTGCGCGGCGCCCCGATGCTGCTGCACGGCGAGGGCGGCGGCGCCTGGCCGGTGCTCGCGCTGGCGCGGCGGCTGGGGCTGGCCACCCGGATCGGCCTGGAGGACACGCTGCTGCTGCCGGACGGCCGGTACGCCGAGTCGAACGCGCAACTGGTCGGCGCCGCGCGGGACATCCGGTGGCCGCGGGACGAGGCCTGACCGCAGGCCGCGGGCCGTACGGGCCGCGGGGACACGGGGAGGAGGCGGCCCGCCCCGGGGGATTATTTCTTCTTCTCGACCAGCAGACGCGAGCCGCTCGCCCTCTCGCCGAACACGTCGTCCGGGTTGGACAGCACACAGGTTTCCAGCGACAGGCAGCCGCAGCCGATGCAGTCGGTGAGATGGTCGCGCAGGCGCCCCAACTGCAGGATGCGGGCGTCGAGTTCCGCGCGCCAGTTCTCGGACAGCCTGGCCCAGTCCTCGCGGGTGGGTGTGCGCTCCTCGGGGAGTTCGGCGAGGGCGTCGCGGATGGTGGCGAGCGGGATGCCGACGCGCTGGGCGGCCCGCACGAAGGCGACGCGGCGCAACGCGTCGCGGCCGTAACGGCGCTGGTTGCCCGAGGTGCGGCGGCTGGAGATCAGCCCCTTGGCCTCGTAGAAGTGCAGGGCGGAAACGGCCGCGCCGCTGCGGGAGGACAGCTGGCCGACCGTGAGCTCGTGGATCTTCTCTGGAATCTGCGGCACTCCGCGAAGCCTAGTGGCCATCCGTTGACAGGAACACGGGGGCCCGACCATGCTGAGCAAGCGCTTAGACAGTGATGTGAACGGTGAATGCGGCAGCGCCTGAGCAGAGGGAGCACAAGGATGTCCGAGCCGAAGGTCTTCACGTCCGCCGAGGAACTGCGGGGCGGGGTGGGCGAGCAACTGGGGTACAGCGACTGGCTGGAGATCGACCAGAAGCGCATCGACCTGTTCGCCGAGGCGACCGGCGACCACCAGTGGATCCACGTGGACCCCGAGAAGGCGGCCGCGGGGCCGTTCGGGAAGCCGATCGCGCACGGATACCTGACGCTGTCGCTGCTGCCGGTGCTCGTGCCGCAGATCCTCCGGGTCGAGGGCATGAAGATGGGCGTCAACTACGGGACGGGCAAGGTCCGCTTCCCCGCCCCCGTGCCGGTGGGCTCACGGGTGCGCGCCACCGCGGTGCTGACGGACGTCGCCGAGGCCGGTGGCGGCGTGCAGCTCACGGCGAAGGTGACGGTGGAGATCGAGGGCGGCGAGAAGCCGGTGTGCGTGGCGGAGTCGATCTCCCGCTACTACTTCTGACCCGGCACGCCTCATACGGACGACGGTCCCCGTGCGGAGTCGGCGGCCACCATCCGCAGGACGAGTTCGGCGTACAGCGCGCCGACCTCGTCGGGGGTCCGGCGCCCCTCCACGTTGAACCAGCGCGCCACGTCTATGCACAGTGACAGCACGGCGAGCGTGGTGCCGGAAACGTCGGCGACCCGGAACTCCCCCGCCTTCACACCGTCGTTGATGATGCGCCGTACCGCCGCGTCGCTGCGCCGGCGCAGCTCGACGATCTCCGCACGGTGCTCGTCGCCCAGCGCGTCCAGTTCGTACTGCACCACCCGCGCCGTGGTGTGGTGCGCGGCGTGCCACCGCACGAAGGTGGTGACGGCGTCCGTGAGGCGCTCGGCGGCGCTGCCGTCGCCGTCGGCGGCGGTCTCCAGGATGCGCAGGGCCTTGTCGTGGCCGATGCGGCTGATCCGGTGGAGCAGTTCTTCCTTGGTCTTGTAGTGGATGTAGAGCGCTGCGGGGCTCATGCCCGCGCGGCCCGCGATGTCGCGCGTGGTGGTGGCGTGGTAACCGCGCTCGGCGAAGGCCTCGACCGCGGCGACGAGCAGCCTGCGGGCCGCCTCGGGCGAGACCTCGGCCCAGGCGGGCACCTCGTCGGCCGCACCGCCGCCCGGCTCGCCGCCGGTGGCCTCCGCCGCGCGCTCCGCCGTGCTCATCGCTCGCCCCTTCGTCCGTCCGTACCAGCAGGACGAACACCATACCCCGGGCCTCTGAGCAAGCGCTTAGACGGAGCGGGGCGAATCGGGCGGGGTCAGAGCTTCTGGAACGGGTCGTGCTCGGCCAGGATCTTCTCCAGACGCGCCTGGTCGACCCGGCTGACGATCTGCCCGGCCTCCTGCTTGTCCCGGATCACCTTGGCGAGGGTGAAGGCGGAGGTGGTGAGGTAGAGGACGGCGATCGCCAGGAAGGCACGGACCCAGCCGCTGGCGTCGAGGAAGAAGATGCCGATCGAGGTGGCGGCCAGGGCGACGGCGAAGGAGGCGACCGCCTGGCCGTAGAAGGCGCCGCTGCTCTGCTGCTTGACCTGTGTCTCACTCATGCGGCCAGAGTGACCCGGATCACCCGGGCGCACCATCCGCTTTCGTACTCAGTCAGGTACTCAGAAGGCCGAGATCCCCGTCAGCGCCCGGCCGATGAGCAGCTTCTGGATCTGGCTGGTGCCTTCGTAGAGGGTCATCACGCGGGCGTCGCGGAGCAGTTTGCCGACCGGGTACTCGTCGATGTAGCCGTAACCGCCGTACACCTGGAGGGCGTTGTTCGCGGCGCGCACGGCGGCCTCGGAGGCGAACAGCTTGGCCTTGGACGCCTCGGTGGCGAACGGCAGGCCGCGGTCGATCAGGTCGGCGACGCGCCAGGTGAGCAGGCGGGCCGCGTCGACGTCGACCGCGATGTCGGTGAGCAGTTCCTGGACGAGCTGGTGGTGGGCGATGGTCCTGCCGAACTGCTCGCGCTCGGCGGCGTACGAGAGTGCCGCGTCCAGTGCCGCCTGGGCGATGCCGACACAGCCGGCGGCGACCGACATCCGGCCCTTGGCCAGGGCGGACATGGCGACGGAGAAACCTTTCCCCTCCGGGGCCATCATCGCGGAGGCGGGGACCCGGACGTCTTCGAGAACCAGTTCGGCGGTGGCCTGGCCGCGCAGGCCGAGCTTGCCGTGCAGGGTGCGGCGGGTGAGGCCGGGGGTGTCGGTGGGGACGAGGAAGGCGGAGACGCCCCGGTGGCCGGGCGCGCCGGTGGAACGGGCGAACAGCAGGACGACGTCGGCCCAGGTGCCGTTGGTGATGAACATCTTGGTGCCGTTGAGGACGTAGTCGTCACCGTCGCGGACGGCCCGGGTGCTCAGGTTGCCGGCGTCGGAGCCGGTGCCCGGCTCGGTGAGGCCGAAGCAGCCGACGGCCTCGCCCGAGGTGAGGCCGGGCAGCCACCGCTGCTTCTGCTCCTCGCTGCCCCAGGCGGCGATCGTCTTGGCGACCAGGCCCAGCGACACGGAGACGATGCCGCGCACCGAGGAGTCGCCGCGGCCGAGCTCCTCGGTGACCAGGCAGTACGCGAGGTGGTCGCCGCCCGAGCCGCCGTACTCCTCGGGGACGGTGAGGCCCAGGAAGCCGAGCGCGCCGAGCTTCTTCACGATCGCCCGGTCGACGTTCTCGGCGCGGTCCCACTCGACGACGTGCGGGGTGATCTCGCGGGTGACGAAGTCGCGGGCGAGCTGCTGGACGGCACCCTGCTCCTCGCTGAGTTCCAGGTTCACGGACCACTCACCATCCCGTTCGTCGCAAGATTAATTAGCACTGCTAGTTTCTGGTGCGCAGGGCCTACTATGTGCCGCATGGCCCGACCACGCAAGCCCCTCCTGAGCAGAGACCGCATCGTCGGGGCGGCGGGCGCGCTCGTCGACTCGGAGGGCCTGGAGGCGGTGTCCACCCGGCGGCTCGCGGCCGAGCTGGGGGTCAGCGGCCCGTCCCTCTACAACCACTTCCGCACCAAGGACGAGATCCTGGAGGCGGTCGCGGACGCGGTGTCGGCGAAGGTCGACCTGTCGATGTTCGAAGAGGGCGACCCCCGGGACTGGCGCGAGGCGCTGCACGACTGGGCGCTCTCCTACCGCGCGGCACTCACCGCGCATCCGCACATCGTCCCGGTGCTGGCCCGTGGCCCCGGGCGCCGGCCGGCCGGGCTGAAGGTCGCGGACGCGGTGTTCGGGGCGATGACACGGGCCGGCTGGCCGCCCGCGCAGGCCACCCACATCGGTGCGCTCATGCGGTACTTCATCACCGGTTCCGCCCTGGGGTCGTTCGCCCGCGGCTTCGTGGACGACCGGACGGCGTACGACCCGGCGGACTACCCGCACCTCCAGCAGGCACACCTGCTCGCGGATCACCAGGAGAAGGTGGACGAGGGGGCGTTCGGGACGGGGCTGCGGGCACTGCTCGACGGGCTGGGATGCCAGTACGAGGCGGGCGGTTACCGGAAGGCGTGACCGTGCGACCGTTCGGTCCGCACCGAAGGGTGCCTGGGGCATCCTGGGAGGATGTCGCCCTCATCCGGCTCCGCAGCCGTCTCCTCCGGCATCGTCGCCCACGCGCCCCCCGGGCTCAGGCTGGCCCACTTCGCCTCGTTGCTCGCCGACGAGACCCGGGCCGTCTTCCTGCTCTCCCTGCTGGACGGCCGCGCCTGGACCGCGAGCGAGCTCGCCCGGCAGGCGGGCGTCGCCGCCTCCACCGCGAGCGAGCACCTGAGCAGGCTCACGGCCGCCGGGCTGCTCGCCGAGGAACGGCAGGGCAGACACCGCTACGTACGGCTCGCCGACGCGGCGGCCGCCCGGCTCGTCGAGTCCGTCGCCGCGTACGCCCTTCCCGGCCGCGACAATCCGCACACCCTGCGCGCGGCGGGGGCGAGCAGCGCCATGGCGCGCGGGCGCACCTGCTACGACCATTTCGCCGGGCGGCTCGGCATCGCCGTCACGGACGCGATGGAGCGGCGCGGGCTGCTGCTGATGGGCAGCGGGTTCGCGCTCACGGAGGAGGGGCTCGACTGGTTCGGCGGGCTCGGCATCCACCTCCTCCCGGCCAAGAGCCGTCGCCCGATGGTCAGTTCGTGCCTGGACTGGACGGAGCGCAAGCGGCACCTGGCGGGCATCGCGGGTGCGGAGCTGTGCTGGCTGGCGCTGGAGAAGCAGTGGTGCGTACGGATCGGCAGCGAGCGGGCGGTGAAGGTGACGGCAGCGGGGGAGCGGGCCCTGTACGCCCTGCTGGGCATCGAGGCGGACGAACTGCGATGACGACGGGCATACTTCGGTGACAGCCGAAGTATTCGTGCCCTAGCATCGCCGCATGAGCGACTCCCCCTCCCCCACGGACCGTTCCGGCGGCCGTACCGAACCTCTCGCCCTCGTCGCCGCCGGTGTCACCGTCGTGCTGTGGGCCTCGGCCTTCGTTTCGATCCGCAGCGCCGGCGAGTCGTACGCGCCGGGCGCGCTGGCACTGGGCCGCCTGCTGTCCGGCTCCCTCGTCCTGGTGGCCCTCGTAGTGATACGCCGCGAGGGACTGCCGCCGCGCGCCGCCTGGCCGGGGATCATCACGTCCGGTCTGCTGTGGTTCGGGGCGTACGCGGTCGCCCTCAACTGGGGCGAGCAGCTCGTCGACGCCGGCACGGCCTCCCTGGTGGTGAACGTGGCGCCGATCCTGATGGCGCTCCTCGCGGGCCGCTTCCTCGGCGAGGGCCTGCCGCCGCGGTTGCTCGCCGGGATGGCGGTGTCGTTCGCGGGCGCGGCGATCGTGGGCATCTCCATGTCGGGCGGCGGCGGAACGTCACTGCTCGGTGTGGGTCTGTGCCTCGCCGCGGCCGTGACGTACGCGATCGGCGTGGTCGCGCAGAAGCCCGCCCTGGGCCACGCGACGCCCCTGCAGGCCACGGCGTACGGCTGCCTGATCGGTGCGGTGGCCTGTCTGCCGTTCGCCGGGCAGCTGGTCCACGACGTGGCCCGCGCCCCGCTGCCGGCCACCCTGAACATGGTCTACCTGGGCGTCTTCCCGACCGCCCTGGCGTTCACCACCTGGGCGTACGCGCTGAAGCGCACGACCGCCGGGAGGATGGGCGCGACGACGTACGCGGTGCCGGCGATCGTCGTCCTGATGTCGTGGCTGCTGCTGGACGAGGTCCCCGGCTGGATGACCCTGCTCGGCGGCGTGGTGTGCCTGGCGGGGGTGGCGGTCTCCCGGTCACGGACCCGGCGGGCCGCGGTGCCCCTGGCCGGGGACGACGCCGCCCGCACCGTCGGTATCCGGTGAGCCGCGGGGCCTAGAACACCACCATCGCCCGGCCGCCCCTGCCCGCCAGCATGTTGTCGAAGGCGGCCGGGATGCCGTCCAGGGAGATGCGTTCGGTGACCATGGAGGCCAGGTCGAGACGGCCCGCCCGGACGTGTTCGGCGAGGACCGGAAGGTCGCGGGCCGGGTCGCTGTTGCCGTACACACAGCCCGTCAGCGTGCGGCCCCAGTGGAAGATCTCCAGGGCGTTGAAGGTGACCTGCTGGTCCTTGCCGCCGATCCCGACGACGGTCGTACGGCCCCCGCGGCGGGTGGACTCCCAGGCGGTACGGATGGTGGCGGCGCGGCCCACGCACTCGACGGCGACGTCCGCGCCGTGCCCGCCGGTCAGCTTCCGCACCTCCCGGGCGGTGGTGTCGGAGGCGACGAGGTAGTCGGTGGCCCCGGCCGCGCGGGCGAGCTCCTCCTTGGCCGGGGAGACGTCGACGGCGATGATCTGCGAGGCTCCGGCGATGCGGGCGGCCTGGAGGGCGGCGAGGCCCACGCCGCCGACGCCGTACACGACGACGGTCTCCCCCTCGCGGACCCGGGCGCTGTGGTGGACCGCGCCGTACCCGGTGAGGACCGCGCAGCCCAGGAGCGCCGCGTCGGCGAGGGGGATGCCGGGCGGGGCGGGCAGCACGCAGGAGGCGTCGACGACGGTCTCCTCCGCGAAGGCGGCGACATTGAGGCCCGGGTGGAGGTCCGTGCCGTCGGCCGTCGTACGGGCGTGCAGGCGGCCGGCGCCGGTGAGGGCGTCGACGCACAGCCAGATCTCGCCGAGCGAGCAGGCGTGGCAGGTGCCGCAGGAGGGAGCCCAGTTGAGGACGACCTCGTCGCCGGGGGCGAGGCCGGTGACGGCTTCGCCCACCTCCGTGACGGTGCCCGCTCCCTCGTGGCCGAGGACGGCGGGGGTGGGCAGCCGCATGGTGCCGTTGGTGAGGGAGAGGTCCGAGTGGCAGACGCCGGCGGCGGTGAGGCGGATGCGGACCTGGTGGGGGGCGGGGGCCGGCAGAGTGATGTCGGTGATTTCGAGGGGGGTATGGGGGGCGCGGAGGATGGCGGCGCGGGGCATGGGGCGGGCTCCTGGGGGTCGGGGGCGGGGGCGGGACGGAACGGGGCCGGGCGGGGTGGCGGGGGTGCGGGGAGCGGAGTGCGGGGTGCGGGTGCGGAGCTGGGCGATCGGCGGAAGCAAGGCGTTCCGGGGGGCCGCCCCCTTGCCCGCCCGTTCCGCCCCCGGGGGCGGCCCCGCCGCCCAAGGGCGCTGCTACCGGGGAGGAGGGGCGGCCCCGCCGCCGGAGGGGTTACCCGGGGCGGAAGGGGGCGGATTGGGTCAGAACTGGAGGGATTTGGTCTGGAGGTATTCCGCGAGCCCGTGGGGGCCCAGTTCGCGGCCGACGCCGGACTGCTTGTAACCGCCGAACGGGGCGAGCGGGTTGAAGCGGCCGCCGTTGATGTCGACCTGGCCGGTGTCCATGCGGCGGGCGAAGGCGGTGGCGGTCTCCGGGTCCGCGGCCCACACCGCGCCCGCAAGGCCGTAGACCGTGCCGTTGGCGATGCGCAGGGCGTCGTCCTCGTCCTCGTAACGGAGGATCGAGACGACCGGGCCGAAGATCTCCTCCTGCGCGATCGTCATGTCCGGGGTGACGTCGGCGAAGACCGTCGGCGAGACGTAGTACCCCTTGTCGAGGGGGGCTTCGGGGCCGCCGGCCACGATCCGGGCGCCCTCTTCGACGCCCTTCTCGATGTAACCACGCACCCGGGCCTGCTGCTTGGCGTTGACGAGCGGGCCCACCCGCTCGCCCGGTACGTACTTGGCGACGGCGGCGGCGGCGAGCGAGACGGCCTCGTCGTAACTGTCCCGGTGGACCAGCATGCGGGTCCACGCGCTGCACGTCTGACCGGAGTTGGACATCACGTTGGCGACGCCGACGTTGACCGCCTTGGCGAGGTCCGCGCCGGGCAGGATGACGTTCGCCGACTTGCCGCCCAGCTCCAGGGCGACCCGCTTGACGGCGGCGCCCGCGACCGCCCCGATCTGCCGGCCGACGGCGGTCGAGCCGGTGAAGGACACCAGATCGACGCCGTCGTGTCCGGCGAGTGCCTGTCCCGCGACCGGGCCCAGGCCAGTCACCAGGTTGAACACCCCGGCGGGCAGGCCGGCTTCGTGGACCACCTCGGCGAAGAGCTGCGCGGTCAGCGGGGTGTCCTCGGCGGGCTTGAGGACGACCGTGCAGCCCGCGGCCAGGGCGGGTGCCACCTTGGCGACGATCTGATGCAGCGGGTAGTTCCACGGGGTGATGGCGCCGACGACGCCGACAGGCTCGGCGTAGACGGTGGAGGTGCCGAGCTTCTCCTCGAAGGGATGGGTGGCGGCGAGTTCGGCGTAGGTGCCCGCGATGACGATCGGAAGCCCCGCGTGCACGGCTTCGGCGAGGGCGGGCGGGGCGCCGAGTTCGGCGGTGACGGTCGCGGCGATGTCGCCCTTGCGGGCGGCGAGGCCGTCGCGCAGGGCGGTGAGGCGGGCGGCGCGTTCGGCGGGCGGGGTGGCGGCCCAGGCGGGGAACGCGGCCCGTGCGGCGGCGACCGCCGCGTCGACGTCGGCTGCGGTGCCTGCCGGAACGTGGCCGATGACCTGCTCGTCTGCGGGGTTGATGACGGGGATCGTGTCCTGGCCGAGGGCGGGGCGCCACTCGCCGCCGATGTACATGCGATTCTGCGCCTGCATGGGGTCCTCCGCTGCGGGGTGGTGGGGTGGGGCGCGCTTCCCGGTGCGCGCCCCCTCAAACTAGCGGTGTTAGTTTTTGCGCGCCAGGGGGCCCTTTTTCCGTTTACGGCTCTTGCGGGGCTTCCCCGGGCGCGCCCGCCCCGTGTCGCTGCACCGCCTCCACCTCCACCGCGAACCCGTTCAGGACCGCCGTCCCCGACAGGGGGTCCAGCAGCGACCCGTCCAGCAGCTGGTTCACGTTGACCCCCGGCTTCGCCCCCGCCACCGAGAGCCGCGTGCCCGGCCGGTCGTGCCCCCACCCGTGCGGCAGGCTCACCACTCCGCGGCGCAGCGTGTCCGTGACCTCGGCAGGCGCCGTGACCGCCCCGCCCGCGCCCCGCACCCGTACCTGCGCACCGGTCGTCACGCCCAGCCGCTCCGCGTCCTGCGGGTGGATCTGCACCGTGCACCGGTTCGAACCGCTGTTCAGTGCGGGCACGTTGTGCAGCCAGCTGTTGTTGGAGCGCAGGTGGCGACGTCCGACGAGAACGAACGCGTTCGGGTCCCGCCGCACGTCCAGGGCCCTCCGCAGCCGGGGGAGGTCGCCCGCGATCGGGGCGGGCAGAAGCTCCACGCGTCCGCTCCGCGTCTTCAGTACCTGGCCGAGGCGCGGTTTCAGCGGGCCGAGGTCGATGCCGTGCGGGGCCGCTCGCAGCGCGTCGAGCGTGAGACCGTCGTACGGGCCGAGCCGGAGCATCAGGTCGAGGCGGCGTTCCGGGCCGTTGGCGCCCGTGAGCCGCGCGGCCAGTGCCGCGGGATCGGGGACCTTCGCCCTGGCGAGCAGGCGTGCGACAGCGGTGTCGTCCACCGCCGAGGGGTCGGCGCCGTGCATGCCGCCGACGGCCAGCACCAGCCGGGCGTGGATCTCGCACTCGTCCATGCCGTCCGCGTCCAACTCGACGGCGGCGGGCGTGAAGCGCACCTGGTCGTGCACCGCGAACCCGTTGAAGGCGAAGTCGAAGTGGGCACTGCGGGACGGCGGCGGAGGCGGCAGGATCACGTCGGCGTGCCGGGAGGTCTCGTTGAGGTACGGATCGACGCTGACCATGAGGTCGAGCCCGGCGGCGAGCGCCCGGTCGAGCCGGTTGCCGTCCGGGGCGGAGAGCACCGGATTGGCGGCGATGGTGATCAGGACGCGGATCCTCCCCTCCCCCGGCGTCTCGATCTCCTCGGCGAGGGCGGCGAGCGGCAGTTCCCCCTTGGCCTCGGGGTGGCCGCTGACCCGGCTCTTCCAGCGCCCGAGGGCGAACCCCTTGCCGGGCCCGGGGGTCCGCGGTGCGGGGGAGGTCGCGGAGAGCGGGAACAGTGCGCCGCCCGGCCGGTCCAGGTTGCCGGTCAGTACGTTCAGCACGTCGACGAGCCAGTTCGCGAGGGTGCCGAACTCGACCGTGGAGTTGCCGACCCGCCCGTACACGGCGGCGGTCGGCGCGGCGGCCAGTTCACGCGCCATCGCCCGTATCTCCGCGGCCGGCACGTCGCACACGTCGGCGACCGCCTCCGGGCTGAACGCGGCCACGGCTTCGGCGACCTCGTCCACGCCCTCCACCTGCTCCGCCAGTTCCCCGAGGGCGACCAGCTCCTCGTCGAAGAGGACGTGGGTGAGCGCGGCGAGCAGGGCCGCGTCGGCGCCGGGCCGGATCGCCACGTGCCGGTCGGCGAGTCCGGCCGTACGGGTGCGGCGCGGGTCGACGACGGTGAGGGTGCCGCCGCGCGCCTTGAGCGCCTTGAGCTTGCCGGGGAAGTCGGGTGCGGTGCACAGACTCCCGTTGGATTCCAGGGGGTTGGCGCCGAGGAGCAGCAGGTGGTCGGTGCGGTCCAGGTCGGGGACCGGGATGGCGAAGGGGTCGCCGAAGAGCAGTCCGCTGGAGACGTGCTTGGGCATCTGGTCGACGGTGCTCGCGGTGAACAGGTTGCGGGTGCCCAGGGCGGCCAGCAGGAGGGGCGGGTAGAGGGCGCCCGCCATGGTGTGCACGTTGGGGTTGCCGAGCACGACGCCGACCGCGTCACCCCCGTGTTCCTCGATCACCGGCCGGATCCGGGCGGCGATCACGTCGAAGGCCTCGGCCCAGCTCGCTTCCCTGAACTCACCGCCGTCCGTACGGAGGAGGGGCCCGGTCAGCCGGTCGGGGTCGCCGTCCAGTTCGCCGAACGCGGCGCCCTTGGGGCAGATGAAGCCCCGGCTGAAGACGTCCTCGGCGTCTCCCCTGGCACGGGTGACGCGGGTGCCCTCCAGGGTGAGCGTCAGTCCGCAGGTGGCTTCGCAGAGCGGACAGATCCGCAGGGCCGTGCGGGTGGCCGCCCCGGTCGGGGCGCGGGAATCGGAACGGGGCGCGGTACGGGGGACGGCGCCGGCCGGGGCGTGGGGCTCGGCGCTGGACGCGGTACGGGGCTCGGCACTGGACGCGGTACGGGACACGGGGCCCTCCGGGGGCACGACGGCGTACGGGCACCGCGAGCATACCGACCGGTACGCCGGTCGGGAATGCCGGAAGGGAACGAGGCCGGGAAAGCCCGGACGGCCGGGACCGCCGCGAGCACGCCCGCGCCTCGTGGCTGCCCCGTTGACGTCCCGGACGCGGAATCCTACTGTCACGCATAGGATTCTCTTGAGGCCCTTATTTCACCGGGAGTGGACGATGAGCGGCACCAGCACGGAGCAGAGCGGGCAGCGGGACGCCGAGCAGGACGTCGAGCGGGCGCGCAAGACCGCCGAGACCCTGACGTACTCCTCGGGCTTCGGCAACGAACACGGCTCCGAGGCCGTTCCCGGCGCACTCCCCCATGGCCGGAACTCGCCCCAGCGCGCACCGCTGGGCCTGTACGCGGAACAGCTGAGCGGCAGCGCCTTCACCGAGCCGCGTGCGCACAACCGCCGGTCGTGGCTCTACCGCATCCGCCCGTCCGCCGCCCATCCCGCCTTCGCGCGGGCCGACAACGGAAAAATCCGCAGCGCACCCTTCACGGAGACCGTGCCAGACCCCAACCGACTGCGCTGGAATCCGCTCCCCGAGCCCGCGCCCGGCACCGACTTCGTCGCCGGCCTGTGGACCGTGGGCGGCAACGGCGACGCCACCCAGCGCACCGGCATGGCGATCCACCTCTACCACGCCAACACCTCCATGCGGACACGGGTGTTCAGCGACGCCGACGGCGAGCTGCTGATCGTCCCCGAGCACGGCGGCCTGCTGGTCCGTACCGAATTCGGCCTGCTGGGCGCCGAACCGGGCGAGGTCGTCCTGATCCCGCGCGGCATCCGCTTCCGCGTGGAGCTGCTGACCGCCACCGCCCGGGGTTACGTCTGCGAGAACTACGGCGCCCCCTTCCAGCTCCCCGACCTCGGCCCGATCGGCGCCAACGGCCTCGCCAACCCGCGGGACTTCCGGGCTCCCGTCGCCGCGTACGAGGACGTCGAGGGTCCGGTGGAGGTGCTCAACAAGTTCTGTGGCAACCTCTGGTCGGCGACGTACGACCACTCGCCGCTCGACGTCGTCGCCTGGCACGGCAACCACGTGCCGTACGTCTACGACCTCCACCGTTTCAATGTCATCGGGTCGATCTCCTACGACCACCCGGACCCGTCGATCTTCACCGTCCTGACCTCGCCGTCCGACACGCCGGGCCTGGCGGGCGTGGACTTCGTGGTGTTCGCGCCGCGCTGGCTGGTCGGCGAGGACACCTTCAGGCCGCCGTACTTCCACCGCAACGTGATGAGCGAGTACATGGGCCTGATCGACGGCGCGTACGACGCCAAGGCGGAAGGTTTTGTCCCCGGCGGTGGTTCCCTGCACAACATGATGTCCGCGCACGGCCCCGACCGGGAGACGTTCGACAGGGCGAGCGCGGCCGAGCTGAAGCCGCAGAAGATCGACGACGGGCTGGCGTTCATGTTCGAGACGCGCTGGCCGGTGACCGCGACGCGGCAGGCGGCGCAGGCCGAACACCTTCAGCCCTCGTACGACGGGGTGTGGCAGGGTCTTGAGCGCCACTTCCGCCCGTAACCGCTCATACGGAGACCCCCGGTGACCGCCTTCGCCCCCGACTCCCTCGTGCTGAACCGCAAACTCCCGCTGTGGTACCAGGTGTCGCAGTCGCTGCGCGCCTCGATACTGGGCCGCACGTCCGACGCCTCGCTGCGCCTGCCCACCGAGGAGAACCTGGCCGCGCACTACGGAGTCAGTGTTCTGACGATGCGTCAGGCGTTGAAGGAGCTGGAGACGGAGGGTCTGATCAGCAGGCACCGGCGGCGCGGCACGTTCATCGAGCCGGGGGCCAGGCGGGGCGCCCCGCGCCGCCTGCTCGGCTCGATCGATGCCGTCGTGGCCCAGCAGTCGGGCGAACCCACGACGCTGCTGGGGCACGGCCCGGTTCCGGTGCCCGGCGAACTGGCCGAGTACTTCCCGGACGTGGCAGAGGTGATGACGTACCGCAGGCTGCGGCACGACGCGGAGAGCGGCGAACCCACCAACTGGGCGGAGAACGCGGTCCGTCCGGAGATCGCGGACCTCCTCAAGGCCGGCGACCTGGAGCGCTGGCCGATGACGAAGGTGCTGCGCGACCTCGTCGGCGTGCGCATCAGCCGCATCACCGACACCATCGAGGCCAGGCTCGCCGACCCGGAGACGGCCGGGCTGCTGAACGTCCCGCTGCTCTCCCCGATCCTGCACTACACGGGCGTGACGTACGACGTGGAGGGGCGCGTGGTGGACGTGGCGCGCATCCGGTACCGGGGTGACCGGTTCTCCTTCTCGGTGACGGTCGAGGCGGACTGACGGCTCGGCCGCCGTCTCCGGCACCGCCTACCATGCGGGGCGTGAGCGATGTTCCCGATGCACCGCAACCGGTTCCCGACGCCCCGCGGCCCGCGCCCGACGCACCGCATGTGCCGTCGCGGGCCCTGCTGCTCGACGATCTGATGCCGTGGTCCGTGGCTCCGCTGCGCCTGGGGCGCGGGTGGATCATGGGTCCCGACCCGGCGTCCCTGCGGGCGCGCTGGGACACGCTGGTACGGGCCGGGGCGCAGGCGGACCGGGAGACGCTCTTCGGTCCGACCCGGCTTCGTACGCCGCACTCCTCCGTCGCCGCACTGCCCGGCCAGCCCACCGCCACCACCCGTTTCGCCTCCGAGTCCGGGCGCTGCCCCGAACCGGTCCGCGTGCTGCACGGGGCGTTCGACGAACAGTGGCTGATCCCCGACCACCGGCTGATCGACGCTGCCCGGCCCGAGCTGTGGCGGGTCGTCGACTCCACCCATCAGGTCTTCGCCGTCGAACAGGGATACGTCCCGGGCACGGCCGGCCCCGCACTCCTGGCCACCGCCCTGCTGCCCGACGGCCGCTCCCCCGCCGGGCGTCCCGGCCGCATCCGTCCCCTGTACCGCCGCCCCGGCGGCCGGGAGCCGAACCTGGCCCCGGGCCTGCTCGACTTCCTGGCCGGCCGGTACGGGTGCCCGGTCGACCCCGAGGACGTGCTGGCGTGGGCGCTGGACGCGGCGCAGCCGTCGGCGCGCGGAGTGGTGGTGCCGCTGCCCCGCGACCCGCGAACGTGGCTCGCGGGGGTGGAGTCGGGGCACCGGGTCCTCGCGCTGCTGCTGCGCGGGGCGCGCGGCGGGGAACGCCCGCGACTGCCGGGCGGGCGGCGGCCGTACGTACGGGCGGCGATCCCGGCGCGGCCGGGCACCCTGTCGTACGACGCGGAGGAGGCCGCTCTGCTGGTGGGCACGACCGGCCGGATCTCGCCGGTGCCGGAGACGGCCTGGCGGTTCGAGGTGGGAGGGGTGCGGGTGCTGGAGCGGTGGTTCGAGGAAAGGACCGCCGCCGCGCCGGCCGGTTCGCTGGAGGCGGTCGGATCCGGGGGATGGCCGCAGGAGTGGTCGTCGGAGCTGCTGGAGCTGGTGACGGTGCTGGCACTGCTGGCGGAGGTGCGGGAATCCCGGCGCTCCCCCGGCACCGCGGTCCTCGGCCGGGACGAACTGTGCGCGGCCGGAGTTCTGCCGGCTCCGCCCCGGGCGCGCAGGCCGGCGTCGGTGCTGGACCACCGGGAGGAGGGGCCGGGAGGTCAGTTCGCACTGCTGTAGGGGCGCTGCGGACGCTTCCGGCCTCGACAGCCGCCCGGTCGCCCGTGGACGCGCCGCCGTTCCGCTTCCGCACGCAAAAAACACCGCCCCCGGCAATCCACCCCTCTCCCCGCCCGCGCCCCCTGCCCAGGGAATGACGGATGGACAGGCAGTGGGGCGACAGCGTCGAGACGGTGCGCTCGCCGGAGCGCGGTGCTCTCACGTTCGGAAGGAAAGCGGCTGCTCTCAGCCGCGACTCCCGAACAGCGATCTCCGCAGCCGCCTCAGCGGTGCGAACAGCGAGACCCGCGAGATCCGCGTGCCCCTGCTGGTGTTGCGCGTGCGCGGCACCTCACGCGAGGTCAGCTCACGCATCAGCATCGTCGCCTCGGCCGTGTCCCGCTGCGGGACGGCCGGGCCGCCGAGCACCGAGAGATGGCGGTCGAGCCGCGTGCTGGTCGCACTGCTCCCGCATGTAATGGCAGGCACCCGGGGCCTGCTGCGCACCGTTATCTGTTCCATGTCACTCCCCACCCGTACGAGGGCACCCGTCACCGGGCAGGTTAACCCTATCTCCCCGTCGTCACCCACGTGTATCCCGCCCACGGGATTCATTACAGGCGTACGGATGTTGACGGACCGTGACGGTTCAAGGGGGCCGCAGGACAGCGCAGTTGAGCTAACTTGGAGTGGTTTCGGCCATGATGCCGCTCTGCTGCGGATCGTGCGGATCGGGGGATGCGTCCAGTGAGCGAAGTTCCGGGCGAGGAGCGGGTGGTGGCGGGCCGGTACCGCCTTCTGGCCCCGTTGGGGCAGGGCGGGATGGGCGTCGTGTGGCGGGCCCGCGACGAGGTGCTGGGGCGCGAGGTCGCGGTGAAGGAGGTCCGGGCGCCCGCCGGGCTCGGCGGGGCGGACCAGCAGCGGCTGTACGCCCGGCTGGAGCGGGAGGCATGGGCGGCGGCCCGCGTCTCGCACCGCAACGTGGTGACCGTGTACGACGTGGCGGCCCAGGACGGCCGGCCGTGGATCGTCATGGAGCTGGTGCGCGGACTGAGCCTGTCGGACGTCCTGGACGCCGAGGGCGCCCTCACGCCGCAGCGGGCGGCGCAGATCGGCGCGGAGGTCCTCGCGGCGCTGCGGGCCGCGCACGAGGCGGGGGTGCTGCACCGGGACGTGAAGCCCGGCAATGTACTGCTCGGGAACGACGGGCGGGTGGTCCTCACCGACTTCGGAATCGCCACCGTCGAGGGCACGTCCGCGCTGACGATGACGGGCGAGCTGATCGGATCGCCCGAGTTCCTCGCCCCGGAGCGGGCGCTGGGGCGCACACCCGGCCCGGAGTCGGACCTGTGGTCGCTCGGGGTGCTGCTGTACGCCGCGGTGGAGGGGAACTCGCCGTTCCGGCTGGACACTCCGCTGTCCACGCTGCGGGCGGTGGTCGACGAGGAACTGCCGCCGCCCACCCGGGCCGGGGCCCTGTGCCCGGTGATCGAGGGGCTGCTGAGGAAGGACCCGGCCGAACGGATGCCGGGAGCGGAGGCGGAGCGGTGGCTGCGGACCGTGGCCGCGGGCGGGCGGGTGCCGGGGGGCGCGGACACGGGTGCGCACAGCAGCCCGACGGTCACGGCCGGCACCCCGTACCCGACTCCGGCACGGCCCGTGCCCGTGCCGCTGCCGGCGGGCGGCACCGGCAGCGGGTCGTACGGGCCGGTGGCCGGGCAGACGGGGCGCACTACCGGGCCCGCGGTCACCGTCGGGGGCCGGCCCCGGCAGAAGGCCGCCCTGCTCGCGATGGGCGTCGCGATACTGCTGCTGGGCGTCGCGGCGCTCGTTCACGCCCTCACCAGGGACACCGGAACGGCCCGTGAGGCGGGTGGGGGCACCTCGGGCGGCAGCAGCAACACCGCCGGTGGCCAGGGGAGTTCCGGCGCGGCCGGCAGTACCGGCGGAGCTCCCGCTCCCACCGGCACCGAGGACAGCACGGCCGCCGGCAACGACGGCGCCGCCGGTTCCACCGGGGGCAGCAGCACCACCGGCGGCGACGGCGGCGGCGGCGGCACGACCACCGCACCGCCCAAGCAGGGGGTGCGGGTGAGTGTCCACGCGGTGCGGGACAGTTACACGGGGAAGTGTCCGGCTCCGGAGGGCGAGGCGCCCGCCTTCCACGCGACGATCACCATCGACCGCTCGCCCGAGAAGGTCGAGTACCAGTGGACGACCCGGAGCGGGGAGACCTCGGACGGCGAGTGGAAAACGCTGGACTTCCCGGCCGGGACCACCAACCAGCAGGTGCAGCACACCGAGTTGACGTACCGGGACGGCGAGAGCTGGCAGGAGTCCGTCCTGCTCAAGGTCCGGAGCCCCCGCACGGTGACCTCCGCCCCGGCCCCGTTCTCGGTGACCTGCGACGACAAGGAGCCCCCGCCCACCACGGGCGGAGGCTCCTCACCACCGGTCACGCCCTACTGAGGGGCTCCCGGCCGGTTTACTGGGCCGCCGAGGTCATGACCGGCAGGTAGCCGCCGGACTGTCCTGCGGCGGTGGGGTGGTAGGACTCACCGATGTTGGTCAGCTTCAGGCTGTGCAGCCACGGGGCGGTGGTGCAGATCTCGTGGCCGGTGAAGGTGCCGGTCACTCCGGCGAAGGTGTAGCCGTGGTCGGCGGCGCGCTTGGCGGTCGCGGTGTTGAGGTAGTCGGACGCGTCGTTGATCGCCTTGCGGGATCTGTCGCTGAGACCGACGGCGCAGCTGCCGCCGATCTTGTAGAAGCGCGGGTAGCCGAGGACGACCACACGGGCGGCGGGAGCCTTGGCTCTGATGCCGCGGTAGACGGTGTCGAGCTGACCGGGGAGTGTGGTGTCGACGTAGGCACGCGCCTTGTTGATGCGGGTGATGCACGCGGACTCGCCCTGGAGCACGCAGGTGGTCATGACATCGGCGAAGCCGGCGTCGTTGCCGCCGACGGTGATGCTGACGAGGTCGGTCGCCGCACTGAGCGCGCCCAGCTGGCCGCTGGTCACGTCACCGGTACGGGCGCCGCTGCACGCGGCGAACTTGAAGCTGGCGGGTGCCGACTTGGCAGCCCAGAGGACGGGATAGGCCCTGGTGCTGCGCTTGCAGTTGCCGCTCGCGGAGTCGTAGCTGCCCGCGCCGACGCCCGAGGAGTAGGAGTCGCCGAGGGCCACGTAGTCGACGGCCTGGGCCTGTTGGTCCGCCTGCGCCGCCCCCGCCCCGGTGAGGACGAGGGCTCCGGCGAGCAGGAGCGAGGAGGACAGCGCGGTGGTTCGGGACAGTTTCATGGAACCTCCCTGTGGGGGGCCGCATCAGGTTGAGCAGGCCGCCTCAACCGTTGGTACCAGCCCCAGTGACTCGCCGGTAGTGTCCATGCCAAGGACATTCGGCCGGGATCTTCTGCACACTCTCTCCGCATCCTTGACGGGGCCGAGCCGGCTGCGCGACATTGAAGTCCGGCATCCGGTGCTTCGGGGGGCAAAGTCACCCATGCGGACCAACTCTGACGTGTCGTCAGCGAACCGCTCGGGCCGTTGGCGCGAGCTCCTTCCGGTCGCGGCGGGAGCGGCGTTCGTCGTGGCAGCCGCGGGCGCGGGGCTGGCGTTCACCGATCTGCCGTCGCCGCTGCGCGCGCCGTTCACCGTGTTCTTCCTGGTCGTCGCTCCGGCGGCAGCGGTCGCGGGCCTGCTGCGCGGGCTGGAACCGCCGGCCCGGGTGGTGGTGTCGGCCGCGGCGGCGCTGGCGCTCAACCTCCTCGTCGCCCAGGCGATGCTGGCCATGCACCTGTGGTCGGTCCGGGGCGGTGTCGTGGCGGTCGCCGGGATCAGCGCTCTCCTCATCCTGTTCACCCTGGTACGCCGGCCGGGCGGCCGTACGGCGAGAAGGCAGGGCACCTGACGTGGAACTCTCCGGTCCGAACAGCGCTCGTAGGAACAGCACTTACGAGAACGACACGCACGCGAACCGCCCCGGGAGCAGCAGCTCCCACGTCCACGGCGCCGACGGCGTCACCGTGTACCGCCCCGGCGAACTCTGCTCCGCCGACCGGGCAGCATGGAGCGCCCTGCAGTCCGAGGCACATCTGCACGGTGCGCCCGAGCTGGCCAATCCGTTCCTTTCGCCGGAGTTCGCGCTGGCGCTCGGCCGGTGCCGGCGGGGGGTGCGGATCGCCGTCGTACGGGAGTCGGGGGAGCCCGTCGCGTTCTTCGCGTACCAACGGTCCGCCGCCGGCGTGGGACGGGCACTGGGGCTGGGCGTCTCCGACAGCCAGGGCATCGTGCACCGGAGCGGTTTCACGTGGGACGCCCGGGAGCTGCTGCGGGCCTGCGGGCTCGCCGTCTGGGAGTTCGACCACCTGGTGCAGGGGCAGGGCCCGTTCGAGACCGGGGCGAGCGGCAGCTTCCCCTCCCCCGTCGTCGACACCCTCGGCGGTTACGACACCTACCTCGCACATCTGCGGACCCACGCACCGAAGTTCCTCAAGACGACGCTGGCCAAGGAACGCCGGCTGCAGCGGCAGGCCGGCGAGGTGCGTTACGTGCACGACGAGCGCGATCCGGCGATGCTGCGGACGCTGATGCGGTGGAAGTCCGCCCAGTACCGCAGAACCGGGCGCAGCGACCGCTTCGCCCAGGAGTGGATCGTCCATCTCGTCGAGCAGCTGTTCCACACCCGCACCGACTCCTTCAGCGGGCTCCTGTCGGTGCTGTACGCGGACGGGCGGCCCGTCGCCGCGCACTTCGGTCCACGGTCGAAACGCATCCTCGCGAATTGGTTCCCGGCCTACGACCCGGAGTTCGCAAAATATTCGCCGGGTTTGCTGTTGCAGCTCAAGATCGCGGAAGGTGCGGCGTCCGGGGGGATCGCGCACATCGATCTGGGCCGCGGCCAGAAAGAGTACAAGGACGCGCTCAAGACGCGGGAGGTCATGGTTTCCGAGGGGTGGGTGATGCGACGTCATCCGGTCGCATTCGGCCATCGCGCACACCGCACTCCGGTGCGCGCACTGCGGAATACGGTGGTGGAGCGGCCGGAGTTCTTCGAACCCGCCGACAGACTGCTCAAACGGATGGGAGAAATCCGATCGGGACGATTCCGGAAGTGACCGTCGAAGAACGGCCAAAGTCACAAAAGAGCGAGGAAGGGTTCCAGGTCTTGCCATAGGGTCCCAAGCATCAATACCGTCTACATCGACTCGCACCGGTCCATCGAGCAAAGCGGCTCCAGGGGAGGGCTCAGGCGTCGCGATGGGGTCCGGGGCGGGCGCGCGGGCAGGGGGGTGCCGTGCTCGGCGAACACTTATTCGCCGAGGCACGTTCCGCGCAGAGGATCAGCCAGCTCACCCAGTCGGAACGGAAGTACACCAGCACGGAGTTCGATTCCGTTGCGCCGGGGTGAAACCCCCCTTCAAACCGGAAACTCATCCGGACCGCCCGGGGGCGGGCGGTCCACCGGTGGAGAGGGAAAAGACTCATGGGCTCATTTCTCCGACCCGCGGTAGCGGGACAAGATCCGCTTCTCGTGCCGTCCACGAACGGAAACAACCGAAGGCCGATCAAGAAAGGTCTCACGTACCGCGCCATCTCTTCGCATCTCGCGATCACTCCGCCCGTCAGCGTCGTGATCCCCGCCATGAACGAGGCGGAAAATCTTCCGTACGTCTTCAAGACCCTGCCGGAATGGATTCACGAAGTCGTACTGGTGGACGGGAATTCCACGGACGACACCGTGCGGGTGGCACGTGAACTGTGGCCGGACGTCAAGGTCGTGCGGCAGACCGGAAAGGGCAAGGGCGACGCGCTGATCGCCGGTTTCGCCGCCTGCACCGGCGACATCATCGTGATGGTCGACGCGGACGGTTCGGCGGACGGGGCCGAGATCGTCAGCTACGTCTCCGCGCTCGTCTCCGGCGCCGACTTCGCGAAGGGGTCCCGGTTCGCGAACGGCGGTGGCACGGACGACATGACCGCCATCCGCAAGCTGGGCAACTGGGTGCTGTGCGCGGTCGTCAATGCCAAGTTCGGCGCCCGGTACACCGACCTCTGCTACGGCTACAACGCCTTCTGGCGGCACTGCCTCGACAAGATCGACCTCGACTGCACCGGCTTCGAGGTGGAGACCCTGATGAACATCCGGGTCGTCAAGGCCGGCCTGCGCGTCCAGGAGATACCCAGCCACGAGTACGAGCGCATCCACGGCCTGAGCAACCTCAGCGCGGTCCGCGACGGGCTGCGGGTGCTCAGGGTGATCCTCAAGGAGCACGGCAAGCGGCACGGGAGGCGCCGCGCCGCCCTGCCCGCGGTCGCACCCCGCCGGGTGGCAGGTCCGGGAGAGGTGTCTTGAGAGCCCAACACCCGCCGGACGTGCACCGGTTGACGGTCTCGGTGGTGATCTGCGTGTACACCGAGGACCGCTGGCAGGACATCCTCGCGGCGGTCTCCTCGGTGCGCGCGCAGTCCCGGCCGGCGGCGGAGACGCTGCTGGTCGTGGACCACAATCCGGCGCTGGGACAGCGGTTGGAGAAGGAGTTCGGGGAGCAGACGGGCGGGGCCGCCCCGGGAGGGGTGCGGGTGCTCGCGAACGCGGGACCCCGCGGCCTGTCCGCGGGCCGCAACACCGGCATCGCCGCCGCCCGCGGGGAGATCGTCGCGTTCCTCGACGACGACGCGGTCGCCGAGCGGGACTGGCTGCACCACCTCGTGTCGGGCTACGCGGATCCGCGCGTGATGGCGGTCGGCGGCCGGACCGTGCCCGCGTGGTCCTCGGGCCGCCGCCCGGCCTGGTTCCCCGAGGAGTTCGACTGGGTCGTCGGCTGCACATACCGGGGCATCCCGCCGGGGAAGGTGCGGGTGCGCAACGTGCTGGGCGGCAACGCCTCGTTCCGCAGATCCGCCTTCGACGCGGCGGGCGGCTTCGCCACCGGCATCGGCCGGGACGGCGACAGGCGCCCGCTGGGCTGCGAGGAGACCGAGCTGTGCATCCGGCTCAGCAGAGCGCTCCCGGACGCGGTGCTCCTGATCGACGACCGGGCGGTCATTCACCACAAGGTGCCCGCCGGCCGGGAGCGCTTCGGCTACTTCCGTTCCCGGACCTACGCCGAGGGCCTGTCGAAAGCACTCGTCACACGAAGTGTGGGCGCGGACAAGGGGCTTGAGTCCGAGCGCCGCTACACGAGCAGGGTGCTGCCCGCGGGCGTGCTGCGCGCTCTGCGGGACGCGGCGCGGGGCCGGCCGGGCGGGGCGGGCCGGGCGGGGGCCATCGTCTCGGGAGTGGCCGCCGCGGCGGGAGGGTACGTAGTCGGCAGCGTCCGGGTCCGCAGGGGGGATGCCGGTTTCTCGGTCGCGCCGGTCACACCGCTCGCACCCCCGGCGAACGGCGCGGGCGGCGGGAGCGAGGAACGCGAGGGGGCGTACGGATGAGCACGGCACCTGTTCCGATCCTGATGTACCACGCCGTAGGACACCGGCCGGCGGACGCCGCGTACCGGCTGTCCGTCTCGCCGGGTTCCTTCGCCGCACAGATGGCGCTGCTCGACGCGAACGGCTTCACCGCGCTGACCGCACGGGAGCTGGGGGACGCCTGGCGACGGGGGCGCGCCGTGCTGCCCGCCAAGCCGGTGGTGATCACCTTCGACGACGGGTACGAGGGCGTGCACCGGTACGCGCTGCCCGAACTCGTCCGGTACGGCTTCCGCTCCAGCCTGTTCGTCTCCACGGGCTGGCTGCGCGGACCGTACGAGGCACCGGGCGCGCCGGACACCATGCTCGACTGGGGCCAGGTGCGCGAACTGGCCGCTGCCGGGACCGAGATCGGGGGGCACAGCCACAGCCACCCGCAGCTGGACCAGCTCGACAACGCGCGGCTGCGGCACGAGGTGCTGCGCTGCCGGGACCTGGCCGCCTGCGAACTCGGCCGCGCACCCGTGTCGTTCGCGTACCCCTACGGCTACTCCAGCCGCCGGGTCAGACAGGCGGTGCGGGACGCCGGGTTCGCGCAGGCCCTGGCGGTGAACAACTGTCTCGCGGCGCGCTGCCAGGGCCCGTACGCGCTGCGCCGGGTGACCGTGCGGCGCACCACGGGCATCGGCCGCTTCGAGCGGATGGTGGAGAACCGGGCGACCCGCCGCGACTTCGCGAAGGACCGGACACTCACCCGGGGCTACGCGGTGCTGCGCAGGTCCCGGGCCGCCGCCCGTGTGCCGCGGCAGATCCGAGAGGCAGCCGCCGGACGTGTCTGACACGACCACCGCACAGGCCGGGAACGACACCGGGGAGAACAGCGCCGTGCACGACGCAGTGCCCGATGCCGTGCAGGACTCCGTCGCCGGGGAACGCCCGCCGGGGCGCCGGTCGCGGCTGCCGTCGGTGGCCGGGCTGTTCTCCGCGGGCAGGGGCGGCGGCAGTCCGCTCTTCCGCAACGCCTACGCGCTGATGCTCAACACGGGTGTCAGCGCGGTCCTCGGCCTGGGCTTCTGGCTGGTCGCCGCGCGCTACTACGCGCCCTCGGCGGTCGGTCAGGGGTCGGCGGCGATCGCTGCCATGAAGCTGCTCGCCGGGCTCACCGCGCTGACCCTCACCGGCGCCCTGGCGCGGTTCATCCCGGTGTCCGGCGCCGGAACCGGGCGGCTGGTGTTCCGTACGTACGCGGGAAGTTCCGTGGTCGTGGCGGTGGCGGCCGGGATCTTCCTGCTCACCCTGGATCTGTGGGGGCCGTCGTACAGATTCCTGCACGGGCCGCTGAACGGGCTGGGATTCGTGCTGGCCGTGATCGGCTGGTCGTTGCTGACGCTCCAGGACGGGGTACTGACCGGACTGCGCAGCGCGCTGTGGGTACCGGTCGGCAACACCGTCTTCTCGGCGGTGAAGCTGGTCCTGCTGGTGCTGATCGCGGCGTCGGTCCCGACCGCGGGCGTGTTCGTGTCATGGGTGGCGGCGATCTCGGTGTCGGTGGTCCCGCTGGGGTTCCTGGTGTTCCGCAGGCTGGTGCCCCGGCACATCGAGGCGACGAAGGGGCTGGCCGAGCGGCCGACGGCGCGGCAGATGGGGCGCTTCCTGGCCGGGGACTACACGGGTTCGCTGTTCTCGCTGGCCGTGGTCTACCTGGTGCCGGTGATCGTGGCCTCGCAGGTCGCCGCGGCCGACAACGCGTACTTCTACATCACCGTGACCATCGTCAGCACCGTCAACCTGCTCGCCATCAACATGGGTGCGTCGCTGACGGTCGAGGGCGCGCACGACCCTGCCTCACTGGCGCGCAACTGCCGGGCGGCGCTGGTGAGGATGGCGAAGCTGATGGTGCCGGTGGCGGCGGTCCTCTTCTTCGGGGCGCCGTACATCCTGGGGGTCTTCGGTCCGGAGTACGCCGCGGCCGCGACGCCGCTGCTGCGCTGGTTCGCGGTCGGCGCCCTGCTGCGGGTGGTCATCGAGGTGTACTTCGCGGTGCTGCGCGCGCAGAGCCGCACGTCCGGACTGGCGTATCTTCAGGGCGGGTTGTGCGTCCTGGTGCTCGGGCTGACGCTGGTGCTGCTGCCCCGGACGGGCCTGACGGGCGCGGGCGTCGCGGAGGTGGCGAGCCTCGCGGTGGTCGCCGCCGTCGCCGCCTGCAAGCTGTACGGGGTGGTAAGGCGGCCCCGCGGGCCGGCGGCCGGAGCGGCGCGTGCCGCGGACGCGCCGGAGCCTGCTGGAGAGCCCGCGGCTCCCGCTGCGGACGTACCGGGGGTCGCCGCCGGGGGCGCGGGCGGGCGGGGAGGTCCGGGAGAGCCCGCCGCCGTGGTGGGAGCGGACCGGGAGCCCCTGCGGAAGGGCCCGCGCTGGGCGCAGCGGACCGGGTTCGCCGAGACGGGCTCCCTGCCGCTCGGCGCGCACGCCGGCTTCGACCACCTGGAACGCAGGCCGGACGTGCCGCCGGCCCCGGAAACCCCGGCGGGCGGGCTGTACATCCCTCGGGGAGCCTCCGGCGTCGTACAGGGCATGGGGAAGATGTCCGGGGGCGCGGGGGAACACCGGCCGACGTGGGCGCTGCGCGTGCCGTCGCCGTCGCGTCCGGCGGTCGCCCCCGCCCGGGGCTCGTCCACCCCCGCGTCGACGGCCTCCACGCCCACGTCCGTGCCGTCCGTCGACGAGAGCGAGAAGCCGCTGCCGGCGGCCGGAGCAGCGCGTGCACCGGCCGTCGGCGCGGCGGGGAACCCGGCGGGGCCGGACTCCGCCGCGCCGGCCCCCGCCGACCGCGAGGCCGCTGCCCCGCCGCACCGCCGGGTACGGAGTTTCCTGCGCCGCCGTGCCCCTGAACTTTCGATGGCCGTCCTCCTGTTGGCGGCACTGCTGCTGTACTGGCTGCCGGTGCGCGGCATCGACGAGGCGGATCTCGACCGGATCGGCGGGCTCGGTCTCGTCTCCGTGCTGCCGTGGGCGACGCTCGCCGGAGCGGGGCTGCTCGCGGTGTCGTTCGCGTCGCTGCTGTGGCTGGAGCGCCCGCGCACCGTTCTTCTCGGACTGGCCCTGGTCGCCACCGTCGTGTCGCTGCACGCCCTGCCCGCCGTACTGGAGGACACGCCGCGCTTCGCCACGGCCTGGCAGCACCTCGGCTTCGTCGAGTACATCGACCGCACCGGCTCCTCCGTGCCGGACCTGGACGCGCGCTGGAGCTGGCCGGGCTTCTTCGCGGCGGCCTCCTTCGTCGCCGAGGCGTGCGGGATCCAGGATCTGACGGAGGTCATCCGGTGGTGGCCGACGACCATGCAACTGCTCTATCTGCCACCGCTGTTCCTCCTCATGCAGTCGATGCGGGCGAGCTGGCGGGCGAAGTGGACGGGCGCGTGGTTCTTCGTACTGAGCGGCTGGGTGGGGCAGGACTACTTCTCGCCGCAGGGCTACACGTACCTCCTCCACCTCGCGTTCGTGGCGATCCTGCTGGTGTGGTTCAGGGAGCCGCGGGTCATCTGGACGAAGCGGCGGCCGGGCGAGGCGGAGGTGGCGCCTGCCGGGCGGCGGGAGAAGGCGACGCTGCTCGTGGTGCTGATCGCGCTGTTCGCGGGGACGGTACCGGCGCACCAGCTCACCCCGTTCGTGATGCTGGGGGTGGTGACGCTGCTGGTGGTCCTCGGGCGCTGCACGCTGCGCGGCCTGCCGGTCCTGCTGACCGTCCTGGTCGCGGTCTGGATCGGCTTCTTCGCCGAACCGTACTGGTCGGGGCACTTCGAGGAGCTCTTCGGCGGGATCGGCGGTCTCGGCGACAACGTGTCGTCGTCGGTCGCGGGCCGCATCGAGGGCGGCAGCTCCACGCACAAGCTGGTGCTGTACGTGCGGGTGGCACTGGCCGGCGGTGTGCTGGCGCTGGCCTGCTGGGGCGTCTCCCGCCGGCGCTTCGCGGGCTACACGGAGCGTTCGCTGATCGTCCTGGCCTTCGTCCCGTTCCTGATGCTCGGGATGCAGTCGTACGGCGGGGAGATGGCCCTGCGCGTCTTCATGTTCGCGCTGCCCGGGGCCGCCCTGCTCGCCGGACTCGGCTTCTTCCCCCGTACGGGGGCGACGGCTGCCGAGCGCGACGCGGACCGCACCAGCCTCGCGCCGCTGGCCGCGCTGACGGCGGGCCTGGTGCTGATGGGCGGTTTCCTGGTGGCCCGCTGGGGCAACGAGGCGTTCGAGCGGACCCGGGCGGGCGAGGTCGCGGCGATGGAGTACGTGTACGCGCACGACGAGCCGACCGCGCGGCTGCTGTGGATGAGCAGCGACATCATGGAGAACGTGACGCCCGCGATGCCGTGGGGCGCACGGGACATGGAGAAGGTCCGGTACGAGCCGACGGAGGCCCCGCGCGATCCCGTGCTGGTCGCCGGGCTGGTCAAGAAGCTGAAGGACGCCGGCCCGAACTCGTATCTGATGATCAACCGCAGCCAGGTCGTCTACCTCCAGATGGACGCGGGGTACGGCACGGCCTGGGAGAAGCGCCTGGTCCGCAACCTGGACGCCCGGCCAGAGCTGAAGAAGGTCCTGGCCAACCCCGATGTCACGCTCTACACGATGCGGGACCGGCCGGACGGCCCCGTCGAGAAGGCGGACCCGGGACCCGCCGGTCCGCGGGTGACCTGGACGTCGTGGTCGGTGGTCGGCGCACTCGCGGCGGTGGCGCTGATCGTGCTGCTGTCGGCGCGGGAGATGGTGCGGGTCGCGCGGCGGGAGAGCGTGCGCAAGCTCCAGTGGATGCAGTCCACGTACTGGTTCGCGCTGCCGCTGCTGGCGGTACTGCTGGCGGCCCTGTTGATCAGGCTGCTGTCGCTGTCGGGGGTGCTGGCCTGAAATCGCCGGTCGGGGGACGGACGTGCAGGCCTCGCGAGCCGGTCAGCGGCGCGTGAGCCAGCGGACCTCGTAGGGCGCCAAGTCGGCCTTCTCGCTGCCGACCTGGGTCTCGACGCGGCGCGCGAGGGTGTTCACGACAAGGGCCGTCGTGTCGTTCGCGAGGACGCGGACGTGCGGGGCGTCGGCGGCGGCGACGGTCACCGTGGCGTCGTGACGGGTGCCCGGCGGAAACTCCTTCGCGAAGCGGGAGATCAGCTTCATCATGGGCAACTCCTGCCCCCCGTCGCCGAGTTGCGTGGAGGACCAGAGACAGCCCGCACACTGGGCGCCCTGGTTCTGCGGGTTCCAGTAGAAGGCGGTGCCGGTGCCGCCCCGTACGAGGGCGATCATGCCGGTGGCGTGGACGGCGGCGCGGCGCGGTTCGCTCCAGTCGTCGCGTGCGTCGTTGCTGTCACCGGGCTCGACGTAGTACTCCGCCCACCAGAGGGGCAGTTTGTTCGCGGTCTGCTCGCGGACCCAGCGGCTGACGGCGGTGAACTTGTCGGTGGCACGGAATTCGTCGGGCAGCAGTTCGTCGTCCCGGGTGTAGCTGGAGCCGTCGACGACGACGAAGTCGGCGCCCGCCTTGTGCTTGTTCCAGTACGTGAAGGCGTCCAGGGACCGCTGGTCGATGCTGCCCCACGGGCCCTTGACGCTCGACGCGTACTCCGTGGCGCGCGGCTCGTGGCTGTCCATGACGAGGTAGGGGCCGCCGACCAGGATGCTCGCGTCGACCTTCTTCAGCTCCGCGTGCACGAGGTTGTAGAGCTCGGTGTAGCCCTCGTGGTTCCAGCGTTTGGCGCGGTCGTCGAAGAAGCCCTTGAACTCGTTCCAGACGATGAAGTGCTTGACGTCGGGGTAGCGACGCGCCACGATCCCGGCGAGCTTCGCGAAGTCCGCGTAGTGCTCGGGGCGGGGCGCGGTCTCCAGGGCCTGCTGGGACCAGTCGGTCTTCGCACCCGGCTTTCCGCCCTTCATCCAGTCGGGGGCGCAGCACAGGGTGACGACCGGGGTGCCGCCCGACTTGCGGATCAGGTCGATGCGGCTGTCCATCGCGCCGAACTGGTAGCGGCCCGGTGCGGGCTCGGGGTTGTCGGAGCCCCAGCCCATCAGGTGTTGGACCTGCGGCAGTCCGCGGTCGGCGAGGAGGTTCTCGGCCCGGGCGCGGGCCGCGGGGGCCGGGGTGTCGTCGTCGGCGCTGTACTGGGTGTGGGTGAAGCCCCAGCCCAGTTCGGGCTTCGGCGCACCGGGGACGGGTGGCGCAGTGCCGTGCGGGCGCGCCCCGTCGGAGGTGGTGCCGGGAACAACAGCGCCGTCGTCGTCCGGCCAGACACTGCACATGGTGAGTACGAGCGCCAGGACGGTCATCCCCACACCCAGCAGGGCAGCGAACCGCCACCTCCGCGCCTCCGGATTCCACCCGTGTCGTCCCATCACCTGCCAGAGTAACGGGGGGAGTTGTCGGACGCAGCAGACATGAGCCCCCTCGGACAGCGGGGCCGCGCCATGTCCCCCGCCCCCTCGGACAGCGGGGCCGCGCCACGTCCCCCGGCCCCGTGGGCGGCGGGGCCGCCCCCCGGGGGCGGAACGGGCGGGCAAGGGGCCGGCCCTCACCGGACGGTGCACCCCGCCCCACGCCCCCGACCCTCACGTGAGCCCCGCCCCCCACGCACTGCCTCTCACCCCCCATACACCGCCCGCACCGCCTCCCCCACCACCCGCACCGCGTCCCCCTCACTGAGCCCCAGCCTCCGCACCCGCTCGGCGAACTCCCGCGCCGCCGACGCCGCCGCCCGTCCCGCCGCGTCCCCCGCCGCCGCCACGAACGTCCCGTTCCGCCCTCGCGTCTCGATGACCCCGTCCGTCTCCAGGGCCCGGTACGCCTTGGCGACGGTGTTCGGGGCGAGGCCCAGTTCGCCGGCCAGTCCGCGCACGGTGGGCAGTCTGTAGCCGACGGGAAGCTTCCCCGAGCGGGCCTGCCCGGAGATCTGGGCGCGGAGTTGCTCGTACGGGGCGGTGGCGTCGTCGCAGTCCACGACGATCTTCAGAGTCACGGTCACGCGAGGGATTGTCCCCCACGCCCGGAAATTCGGAGGCGTCCCGGCCCTGCGGGTACGTACCGTGCCTTCCCATGACTGTGACCATCCGCGAGTACCGTCCCGGTTCCCCGGACGCAGAGTCCGTCGTGCGGCTCCGCCGTGCCACCGCCCCGTTCGTCGTGACCACCGCGGAGGCCGTCTCCTGCGGCATGGCCAATGCCCACCCCGCGGGCCGGTACCGGCTCCTGCTCGCCGAGGACAACTCGACCGGGCAGGTCGTCGGCTCCCTGCACGCAGGGCTCTCCTACCGGAGCCCCGTGCCGGGCCACGCATTCGGCGTTCCGCACGTCCACCCGGAGCACCGGGGCCGGGGCACCGGTACGGAGCTGCTGCGCAGGGCGGAGGAGTACCTCGCCGGGCTGGGCGCGACCACCCTGCACGTGTGGACGGCGGACGGCGGGGACCGTGCCTTCGCCGAGAAGCGCGGCTTCGCCGCCGGCCACACCATGCACCACCTCCGCCTCGCCCTGGCCGACGACGGCGTTCCCGAAGTCCCTGCGCTGCCGCCCGGGTTCGCCCTGCGCAGCGCCGAGGGGCTGGGCGACGACCCGCACGCGCTGTACGAGGCGGACGCGGAGGCCGCCCGCGACGAGCCGGGCTCGGTGCCGGTTTCGCTCGACGACTACGACGACTGGCGGAGGACCACCTGGGACGTCCCTGTGCTGGACCGCGCCCTCACCACCCTCGTGTATGCCGACGACGGCCGCGTCGCCGCCTTCACCCTGGCCCACACCGACGGCCGTACCCGTTACTCGTCCGGCATGACCGGCGTCCGCGAGCAGTTCCGGGGCCTGGGTCTCGCCAAGGCCGCCAAGGCCGACTCGCTGCGCAGGGCACGGGCGGCCGGCTGCCTGGAGGCGTACACCGGCAACGACGCCGTGAACGGTCCGATGCTCGCCGTCAACCGCTGGTGCGGTTACGCACACTGCGCCACGGAGGTGGAATATGTCCGCGCCCTCGCCTGACGCCGCCGACGTGATCGAGGTCGCCCTCACCAAGGCCGGCCGCCTCAAGATCCGCTACCCCGCCGCTCTGCTCTCCGACGACGGCACCCACCTCACCGTGCGCGCAGCCTGGGCCCGGGAGACGGTGAAGGACTTCGGTTTCGTGCAGTTCGCGCCCGGTGACGTCTTCGTCGAGCACTACTGGCGGGACCGCTGGTACGCGGTGAAGGAGGTCCGTTCCGGCGACGGCACGCTCAAGGGCTGGTACTGCGACGTGGCCCGCCCGGCGGTCGTCCACGGGGACGGCACCGTGGAGGTCGAGGACCTGGACCTCGACCTGTGGCGCTCGGCGGACGGCGCCACGGTGCTGAGGCTCGACGAGGACGAGTTCGCCGCGAGCGGCCTCGCGGACCGTGACCCGGCGGCGTCCGCCGCGGCGTCCCGCACCCTGGACGCCCTCGAACTGGCCGCGCGCAGCGAGCGGTTCACCGATCTGCTGTGCGGCGACGCCGGCGGCTGACGTCGGCCGGCACTCCGGGTCAGCCGCTGACCCCCACGTCGTTGCGGGGCGCCCCGTCGCCCACCGGCGGCAGGTCGCCCCGCTCGACCGGTCCCCCACCGGTGCTCGTGCCACCGCCGGCGGGGCCCTCGGTGCTCGCGCCGCCCGCAGCCCCGGAACGCGCCTTCGGCAGTACGGCGTCCATCTCCTCCGGGCCGGCGTGGTGCGCTTTCTCCGCGGCGGTCCTGACGACGTCCCGTGGGACACCGCCGGAGCCGGTGAGCCGAACGACGTGTCCGCCCTCGGCGCGCAGGTACACGCTCCCCCCACTGGTGGAGCTGTACCAGTGGTCACCGTCCCTGACGCAGCCGTCGCAGCCGTTCGCCGGCAACTTTTCGCGGTCGACGGCCAGTTGCACCTGGCCGCCCCGCTGCGAGAAGTACGTGGCCGAGAAACCGTCGTGGCCGATGACGTTGACGGACTGCTCCGCCAGCGTGAACCCGGGTATCTCCGTGACGTAAACGTGCTCCAGCGCGGACTCCCCGGCCCGCTTCTCCAGCTCCGCACGGTCCACCTGCGCCCCGCCGACCACCTCGCTCCCGCACCCGGTCAGCACCAACGGAAGCAGCAGCATGGCGGACGTCCTCCGCACCCTGTGTCTCATGCACCCATCCAACCGCACATCCGTTCCCCCTACGGGCGGTTCTGCGCCACGATCTACACCTCGCGGCCGTCCCGGTTCTCCGGTCTGTGGTGCACCGGGCCGCGGGTCCCGGACTCCCGGAGCGGCACCTTCCGGTCGCGCACCGACTCCTCGTACGCGATCGGGTCGCCGTCCTCGTGCCAGTGCAGGACGAAGCGCTCGCCCTTGCGGTACGCCTCCAGGCCGGCCCGGCAGTACGCCACCATGTCGTCCGGAAGCGCGTCGAGGGAGTGCCAGGCAAGACCGGAGCACTTGTGGGGCTCCCGGTTGGCGGGCGGGTCGGCCGGGTCGTACCACGCCTCGAAGAACCAGCCCGTACGCGCCTGCCCACCCGGCCCGCGATGCTGCATCACCAGCGCCACGGCGAGCTCGTCCGGCCCGATCGTGACACCGACCTCCTCGTACGCCTCGCGGATCATCGCCGCCCGCACGTCCTCGCCGTCCTCCACGTGCCCGGACGGGCCGTGCAACAGCCCGTCCGCGTATCCCGTGTTGGCCCGGCGGGCCAGGAGCACGTCCGCACCCCGGCGGAGGATCAGGTGGACGTCGACCACCTCGGTGTGCCGGGGAGCGGGCGCAGGATGCCGGTTCTCGAACCTCATGCCCCGATGGTGGCATCCGCCTGCGACAACCGGCCCGAGGAGGGCGGCGCGGCCGGGCGGAGAGACGTGTCGTGCGGGCTGGTCACGACGCCCCGCCGCGTCGCAGCAGAGGCAGCTTCTTCAGCAGCGGCCACGCCAGGAGCAGCGCCACGATCGCGTACACGGCGATCGAGAAGGGCGTGTTGACCAGGCCGCTCACGCTTCCGTCGCTGATCTGGAGGGCGCGGCGCAGCTGCTGTTCGGCGGCCGGGCCGAGGATGACTCCGATCACGGCGGGCAGGACGGGGAGTCCGTACCGCCGCATGCCGAAGCCGATCAGGCCGATGATCAGGAGCACCACCAGGTCCAGCGCCTCGCCGCCCACCGCGTACGCGCCGACCGACGCGAAGAAGAGGATGCCGGCGTAGAGGTAGGGGCGCGGGATGCGCAGGAGCTTCGCCCAGAGGGGTGCCAGGGGGAGGTTGAGCGCGAGCAGCAGCACCATGCCGACGAACAGGGACGCGATGAGGCCCCACACCAGGTCGGGTTCGCGTTCGAACAGGAGCGGGCCCGGCTGGATTCCGTACTGCTGGAAGGCGGCCAGCATGACGGCGGCGACGGCGGTGGTGGGCAGGCCGAGGGTGAGCATGGAGACGAGCGTTCCGGCGGCGGAGGCGGAGGCCGCCGACTCCGGGCCGGCGACTCCCTCGATGGCGCCCTTGCCGAATTCGTCGCGGTGCTTGGAGAGGCGCTTCTCGGTGACGTACGACAGGAAGGTGGGGATCTCCGCGCCGCCGGCCGGGATCGCGCCGAACGGGAAGCCGATCAGCGGGCCGCGCAGCCAGGACTTCCAGGTGCGCCTGACGTCCGCCCTGCCGAGCCAGGGGCGGCCCACCGGTATCGCTTCCACACCGCCCCGGCGCAGGTGGGCGGCCACCCAGAGCGCTTCGCCGATGGCGAAGAGGCCGACGGCGACGATCACGATGTCCACACCGTCGGCGAGTTCGAGGGAGCCGAAGGTGAGGCGCGACTGGCCGGTCATCCGGTCGAGGCCGACCAGGCCGATGGTGAGACCGATGAGGAGGGAGGCGAGGCCGCGGATGCGGGAGGAGCCCAGGACGGAGGTGACCGCGATGAAGGCGAGCACCATGATCGCGAAGTAGTCGGGGGCCCCGATGTCGACGGCGAGGGCGGCGACGGCGGGTGCGAGCGCGACCAGCAGGATCGTGCCGATCATGCCGCCCGCGAAGTGGCCGATGGCGGCGGCGGCCAGGGCTTGTGCGCCGCGTCCCGCCTTGGCCATCGGGTGGCCCTCCATGGCGGCGACGACGGCCGCGCTCTCGCCCGGGGTGTTCAGGAGGATCGAGGTGGTCGAGCCGCCGAACATCGCTCCGTAGTAGATGCCCGCGAACATGATGAACGCGCCGGTCGGCTCAAGTCCGTACGTCACGGGCAGCAGGAGTGCGACGGCCATGGCGGGGCCGATGCCGGGGAGGACGCCGATGGCCGTGCCGAGGAGCACCCCGACGGCGGCCCACAGCAGGTTGACCGGGGTGAGGGCGGTCTCGAAGCCGCCCATCAGGGAGTTGAGGGAGTCCCACATCGGTTAAAGCACTCCCATCAGCGGGCCGCCGGGGAGCGGTACGCCCAGCAGGTTGTTGAAGACGACGTAGGTGAAGAGGGAGAGGCCGGCGGCGATCAGCGGGTCGCGGCCGGGGTGCCGGCTGCCGAGCGCGTACGCGGAGCCCCAGAAGAGAAGTGCGCCGGAGACCGGGAAGCCGAGCGGGCCGATCAGCACGGCGTTGCCGAGGAAGACTCCGGCGAGCAGCAGGACCGTACGCCAGTCGGCGGGTTCGGACAGGTCGACGTCCTCGCCGCCCTCGGCCTCGCCGCGTCCGCCGCGCAGGACGTCCACGGCGAGGAGCACGGCGACCAGTACGAGGGCTGTACCGACGACGACGGGCACGGTACGGGGGCCGACGGGGCCTCGCTGGGTGAGCTCCACGTGCATGGTGAGGGCGTCGGTGAGGACGAGAACGCCGATGAGCAGCAGAAGGGCGCTGACGCCGAGTTCGGAGTGCTCGCGCAGCCAGGCCCGGCGCCCGGAAGCGGGCACGGGGGTGCTTTGCGGTGTTCCGGGGGCGGTGGGGGTGCTCACAGGCCGAGCTCCTTCAGGACCGAGACCACGCGCTTGTTCTCCTTGTCGAGGAACGCGCCGAACTCGTCCCCCGTGAGGAAGGCGTCGTCCCAGCCGTTCTTCTTCAGGGCGTCCTGCCATTCCTTCGAGGCGTGCAGCTTCTCGAAGAGGGTGATCAGCTTGGTGCGTTCGGCGTCGGTGAGGCCGGGCGGGGCGACGATGCCGCGCCAGTTGGTGAAGTCGGTGTCGAGTCCGGACTCGCGCAGCGTCGGGGCGTCCAGGCCGGGGACCCGCCGGGGACCGGTGACGGCGAGGACGCGCAGTTCACCGGCCTTGATCTGGTCCAGGTACTCGCCGACGCCGGAGACGCCGAAGTGGACCTTGTCGCCGAGGATGGAGGCGAGGAGTTCGCCACCGCCGTCGAACGGGACGTAATTGACGTCCTTCGGTTTGATCCCGGCCGCGCGTGCCATCAGCATCGGTGCGAGGTGGTCGGGTCCGCCGGGCGAGGAGCCGCCGCCGACGGGGACCTTGGCAGGGTTCGTCTTCCACGCCTGTACGAGCTGCCCGAGGCTCTTGTACGGGGAGTCCTTGGCCACCACCACGATGTCCTGCTCCTCGGTGAGCCGGGCGACGGGCGTGGTGTCGGCGAGCGTCTTGGGCGCCTTGTTGGTGTGGACGGCGCCGACGACGCCCAGTCCCATGGACATGGCGACCTTGCCGTTGCCGTGGTCGGCGGCGAGCCGGGCCAGGCCCACGGTGCCGCCGGCTCCGGGCAGGTTGAAGACCTCGATGCCGGAGGTGAGGCCGGCGTCCTCGGCGTTCTTGGCGGCGGTGCGGGCGGTGATGTCGTAGCCGCCGCCCGGGGTGTTGGGGACCATGAAGCGCAGGCCGGGGATCCGGGTGCCGGTGTCGGCGCCGTCGCCCGGGGAGAGCAGCGGTGGCCCCACGAGCACCAGGAGTGCCGCCCCGGCGAGGGCGAGGGGGGTGCGCAGACGCACGGGTGCCGCCTTTCTTTCGTCGCGTGACGCGGGAGGGGGTGGGGTCATGTTGCCGGGGTGTGAGGGAGCTGTCGCCGTTCCGGAACCAACGGACGTTGTGGTCGTTGTGGTCGCGCGCCTAGCCTCACCGGGTGACGAATGTGCTGGTCGTGGACGACGACTTCATGGTGGCGAAGGTGCACAGCCGCTGCGTGTCCGCGATGGACGGGTTCGCGGTGGTCGGTGTCGCGCACAGCGGTGCGGACGCCCTGCGCGCCGCCGAGCGGCTGCGCCCGGACCTGCTGCTCCTCGACGTGTACCTGCCCGACATGGACGGGCTGGACGTCCTGCGCGGGCTGCGGGCGGCCGAGGCACGGGACGAGGGGCGGCCGACCGCTGACGTGCTGTTCATCACGGCGGCACGGGACGCCGGGACGGTGCGGGCGGCACTGCGGGCGGGGGCGCTGCACTACCTGATCAAGCCGTTCCACCAGGCGGCGTTGCGCGAACAGCTGCGGCACGTGGCGTCGCTGCGGACCCGGTTCGACTCGATCGCCGTGCACGGGCAGGCCCGGCAGGAGGACGTGGACCAGCTCTTCGGGACCCGCCCGCCCGGTTCGCGGGAGCTGCCGAAGGGGCTGGCCGCGCACACCGCGGAACTGGTCGAGCGCACCCTGCGCGCACATCCCGAGGGCCTGTCGGCGACGGAGTGCGCCGAGGGCGGGGCGCTGTCGCGGGTGAGCGCGCGGCGGTACCTGGAGTACTTCACGGCGACCGGGCGGGCCGAGGTGACCCTGCGGTACGGGGGAACGGGGCGGCCGGAACGGCGGTACCGGTGGGTGGGGTGAGCGGGTGCGCCCGGTGACGGGGCGTGAGGTTCCGGAGCTCGCCGTAGGGCCTTCTTAATCACCACTGAGCAGGTCCTTAAGCGGGCCATAAAGAACTCCGCACCCCGCCCTCAGCAGGGCTTTTCGCGGTTCCGGGGGTCTAGCGTGCTGTTGCGCCGGGGAGTTCGCCCCTCTCTCCTCCGGCCATGGAAACAGCACCCTGCCAAGGAGTTCCCCACGATGACCACCGCTCGTCGCAAGGCCGCCACCGTTGCCGCTCTCGGTCTCGCCCCGCTCGCCCTGACCGGTCTCGCCGCCTCCCCGGCGGCCGCGCACGGCTCGATGACGGACCCGGTCAGCCGGGTGTCGGCCTGCTACGCGGAGGGCCCGGAGAGCCCCGACTCGGCGGCCTGCAAGGCGGCCGTCGCCGCCAGCGGCGTCCAGGCGTTCTACGACTGGAACGCGGTCAACATCGCCAATGCCGCGGGCAACCACAAGGCGCTCATCCCGGACGGCAAGCTGTGCAGCGCGGGCAACGACAAGTACAAGGGGCTGGACCTGCCCCGCGCCGACTGGCCTTCGTCGAAGCTCACGGCCGGCAAGCACACCTTCCGCTACAAGGGCACCGCCCCGCACAAGGGATCCTTCGACCTCTACGTCACGAAGGACGGCTACGACCCCGCCAAACCGCTGAAGTGGTCGGACCTCGAGGCCAAGCCGTTCGCGTCGGTGACCGACCCGCGGATGGAGGCGGGGGACTACGTCTTCGAGGGCACGCTGCCCAAGAAGTCCGGCCGGCACCTCGTCTACAGCGTGTGGCAGCGTTCGGACAGCCCCGAGGCGTTCTACACCTGCTCCGACGTGGTCTTCGGCAAGGACACCTCCGGCACGGGCACCGGGGGTGCCACCGCACCGGTCGCCTCCGCACCGTCCGACAAGGACATCGCGGCGGGCGCGGACAAGTCGACGGTCGAGCACCAGGGCCACGGCGACGACGACCACACGACGAACGCGGGCACGAAGCCGTCCGCCCCCACCGCCCCCGAGGCGCCTGCCGCCGAGGCCAACGTGCCCGCTCCGCAGGGCGGCGCGCCCGACCCGGTGAAGACGCCGACGCAAGCCCCGGCCGGTGCCCCCGCCGACACCCCGGCCCCCGCTCCGGCCGGCGGCGAGAACCTCGCCGAGACCGGCGGCGACGGCAGCACCCCGTACCTCGCGGTCGGCGGTGCGGCCGTGCTGGCGCTCGGCGCGGCGCTGCTGTTCGGCTCGGTCCGCCGCAAGGCGGCCGCGGGCGGGCGTCACGGCCGCTGATCCCCCACAGCTGAGTGTGCCGTCCGTTCCGGGGGGAACGGACGGCACACTCATGTCCGGTGCACGCCCGCGCCGGGACGCCCCGTCGCACCGCTCCTCCTCTTCACTCGTCCGGCCCACCCCACCTGCGGGAACCCCGCGCCCGCCAGAGCGTTGAGGGCATGAGATTCGCCGACGAGTTGAAGAACGCCGTCACGCCCAGGGCCGCGCTGCTCGTCCTCGGCGCGCTCGCCCTCCAGCTGCTGTTCATCACGTCGTACGTGGGTGCCCTGCACCACCCGGAACCGCGCGACGTCAAGGTGGCGGTGGTCGCGCCCGGCGGGGCGGCGGAGAAGTTCACGGAGCAGCTCAGGAAGCTCCCCGGCTCGCCGCTCGATCCTCGTGTGTCCGATTCCGAGGCGGCCGCGCGCGACGACATGCTGAACCGGGACATCGACGCGGCCCTCCTCGTCGACCCGAAGGGCGGCACCTCCGACACGCTCCTGGTCGCCTCCGGCCAGGGCGGTTCGGAGACCCGCGCACTGGAGCAGGTCTTCACCGGGGTCGCGAAGTCCCAGCAGCGCACCGTCACCTTCGAGGACGTCGCGCCCGCCTCCGCGAAGGACGCCAACGGACTGTCGTCGTTCTACCTGGTGGTCGGCTGGTGCGTCGGTGGCTACCTGTGCGCGGCGATCCTCGCGATCAGCGCCGGGGCCCGCCCGGCGAACGGCAAGCGGGCCGCGATCCGGCTCGGCGTGATGGCCCTGTACGCGGTCGTCTCCGGCCTCCTCGGCGCGGTCATCGCGGGACCGGTCCTGAACGCGCTTCCGGGCAGCGTCCTCGGCCTGTGGGGGCTCGGGGCGCTCACGGTCTTCGCGGTCGGCGCCCTGACCCTCGCCCTCCAGGGAATCTTCGGCGTGGTCGGTATCGGGCTGGCCATCCTGATCATCGTGATCGCCGGCAACCCCAGTGCGGGCGGCGCGTTCCCCGGTCCGATGCTGCCGGGCTTCTGGCAGGCCATCGGGCCGGCGCTGCCGCCGGGCGCGGCAACGTGGGTGGCGCGTTCGATCGCGTACTTCAAGGGCAACAGCATCACGGGCCCGCTGCTGGTCCTTACCGCCTGGGCGGTCGTCAGCTCTGCCCTGACCCTCGCGGTGGCCTCCCGGGTGAAGTCGAGCCGGGCGGGCGCGGACAACGAGCCGGGCGGCGCCACGGAGGTCCGCTCCGCGCGGACCCCCCTCGGGTGAGCGCGGCTCGCACGGTCGGAAGCCCCTGACCCCCGCCCCACGCACGCACGCCCCGGCCTCACCTGGCCGGGGCGTGCGCGTGCGTCTGCTGCGGACCTCAGCCGATCTCGGTGCCCGTCGCCGCGAGCGCCGCCGTCACCGGCTGGAAGAAGGTCTCCCCGCCGGACGAGCAGTCGCCGCTGCCTCCGGAGGTCAGGCCGAGCGCGGTGTCGCCCGCGAAGAGTGCCCCGCCGCTGTCGCCGGGCTCGGCGCAGACCGTGGTCTGGATCAGGCCGTTGACCACCTGGCCGTTGCCGTAGTTCACGGTGGCGTCGAGGCCGGTGACCTCACCGTCGTGGACCTGGGTGGTGGAGCCGCTGCGGGTCACCTTCTGGCCGACGGTGGCGTCGCCGGCCCTGCTGATGACCTGGGTGCTGCCGTTGTAGAGGTTGACCTCGCTGGGGTGCGGGGTGTCGCCCGTGTACTTCACCAGGCCGTAGTCGCCGCCGGGGAAGTTCGAGTCGACGGTGGTGCCGATCCCCGCGCCGCCCTGCTTGTCGGACCAGGTCGTGATGCCGGCGGTGCAGTGACCCGCGGTCAGGAAGTGCGGCTCGCCGCCCTTGGTTACGTTGAAGCCGAGCGAGCAGCGGGAGCCCGCCCCGTAGATGGCGTCCCCGCCGGCGATGAGCGGCTTGAACTCCCCCTTGGACTGCTTCAGCCGGGCCTTGGAGCCCAGCGCGTCGACCTCGCGGGTGAGCTTGGCGAGTGCCGCGCCCTTGACCGTGCGGTCGGCCGTCACGACTATCTTGTTGCTGACCGGGTCGGTCGCCCAGGACGTGCCCGGGATCGACGCCTTCCCCGCCAGCGTCGACCGTGCGGACTTCAGCTCGGCGAGCGAGTGCTGGACGACTCTGGCCTTGCCGCCCGCCTCGCGCACGGTCCGGGCGGCGGTCTCGTCCGTGACGTTGACGACGAGGGACCGGGCCTCGGCGTCGTAGTACGCCCCGGCGGCCTCTGCGCCGAGCTGCTTGGTCAGGGACGAGGCGAGCTGGGTCGCACCCGTCGCGGACAGCGTCTTCAGGGCGGGCGCCGCGGCCGGGTCTTCGCTGGCGTTCGCGGTCTGGAAGGTGACGCCCGTGGCGATCAGGGCGACGACCGCGGTGCCTACCGCGGCCGCGCGTCGCCTGGGGATGCGTCGGTGCTTCACGAATGACCTCCTGTGGGGGGTCCGGGCCCCGAATTGTGGGGGTGGGCCCGGGTGGGGCCTCACTATTCCCAGGACGACCAGGGGCACACAAGGTCGACTTCAGGACGCGCACACGACAACTACCGCACGCCCTCCATCTCTTGACATGACGTTCCGGTGCCCCACCCGTGCCCTCCTCGTCACATTCGCGAACACCCGGTGCGACGGGTGACCGCCCCAGTGTGAGGTCTACTCCTGTCCGGTACTGGTCCCTGCGGGACGCATTTCGGGCAGCGGTACGCGAGTGAGGACGCGCATGCCGGGTGTGCGGCGACGGTTTCGCCGTCCGTCGTGCCCGCGCACGTGACAGGCCCCCGCCCGGGGGAGTCCGGGCGGGGGCCTGTCACGTGCCAACGCGGTTCTCACAAGCACCCGAGAGACCTCGGGTGACGGACGGACGGGGACGGAACGGGGGTCAGTAGATGCTGACCCCGTACGCGCTCAGTGCTTCGGTGACCGGCTGGAAGAAGGTCGTGCCGCCGGTACTGCAGTTGCCGCTGCCACCGGAGGTGAGACCTATGGCGCGGCTGCCGGAGTAGAGCGGGCCGCCGCTGTCGCCGGGCTCGGCGCACACGTTGGTGCGGATCATGCCGTAGACGACGTCGCCGTTGCCGTAGTTGACGGTGGCGTTGAGACCGGTGACCCGGCCGCTGTGGGTGCCGGTGGTGGATCCCCGCCGGGTGACGGCCATGTTGACGGTGGCGTTGGCCGCGCTGGTGATGTCGACGTTGCCCACGGTGCCGGGGCGGTCGATCGAGGTGTTGTCGTAGCGCAGGATGCCGTAGTCGTTGCCCGGGAAGCTGGACCCGGTGGTGGGGCCGATCCGCGTGGTGCGGCCCGAGTTGGAGTACCAAGTGGGGTTGCCGTCGGTGCAGTGCCCGGCGGTCAGCGCGTAGTACGTGTTGCCCGAGCGGACGTTGAAGCCGAGCGAACAGCGCCAACTGGGCGCGTAGATGGCGTCGCCGCCCGACAGGAGCTTGGAGAACTTGCCCGGGGTGCGCTCGATGCGCAGGCCCCGCGCCTGGTCACCGGCGGCAGCGCTGATCCGGGCGAGATCGGCGCGGGAGACGGTGGAGTCGGCGGTGACAACGAGGGTGTTGGTGGCCTTGTCGACGTGCCAGGCGGTGCCCGCGACGTCCGCCTTGAGGACGGCGGACTGCACGGAGGCGAGCTGGGTGGCGCTCAACGCTGTGGGGGTGGCGGCCGGTTGGGCCTGGGCGTTCGGTACCGCGATGGCGACAGCGGCGGCGAGTCCTGCCGCCACGCCCAGGAATCGGGCGCGTCTTGCTGTACCGCTGCGGGGTGTGGGGGTGGTGCGCTCTTTCCTCACTTGTCGTTCCTCCCGAGGGGAATCGGGGGCCCCGTATGGATTGGGTCTGTCCCGGGGCCCGTGAGGCGCAGCCAGGGGCCGCGTGGGCCCCGGTGTGATGCCGTCGGCCTCGCTGTGCCCCTGACAAGCGCTGTGACGGGAGTATTCGACGCGCTCCACGCCCGCGCAAGGGCGCGTTTCGGCCTTGCGCGGTCGGCGGGGGCACGACGCGCGGCAGCCCCGGGACCGTTGCAGGGCCCGGGGCTGCCGGTGAACGGGAGGTCGAAGCCGCTTATTTCACAAGCATGTTGAGTTCCCCGGCCGGCACGGCGAAGGGCAGCGTGTTGCCCGGCGGCGGAAACGGGCAGATGAAGTGGTCGGCAAAGGCGCACGGCGGCAGCAGCGCCCGGTTGAAGTCGACGGTCACCGCCCCTTCGGCATCCGGCGCCCCGGGCCGCAGGAAGCGGAACCGGTAGCTGCTGCGGCCGCTGTCCGCGTCCGCGAAGACCGCCCACAGCGAACCGTCGTCCTCGACCGCGACGTGCAGCGAGTGCTCGGCGCCGTCATGTGCGAAGAAGACGACCTCGCCCGCGAGGCCCAGCCCGCGCGAGCGCCCGTCCGCGTTCTCGACCTGCAGGGTCCGGTTCTCCCCGTAGGGCACGAAGCGGCCCCGCAGCACCCACGCGGGGTCGTACGGTCCGGCCTCGACGCCCGCGAAGGCGCGGCGCGCCGCCGACCCGGGGTCGAAGTCGCGCACCGCCCACTGACCCTCCCGGCTGAGCACGACCAGTCGCCGCTCCCCCACCGAGACCCGCGAGCCGGGGATCGGCCCCCGGTCGGCGCCGAGCCGGACCTCCCCGGCGAACGGCTGCCCGTCGACACTCATGCCGTCCTGCTCAGCGGCGGTCAGCACGACCTCCGCGCCGTCGTCCTTCCACCGTCCGGGCACGCCGTCGATGCGGCCGTCGGGGTGGTCGGCGAGCCAGTGGGTGCCGGACAGGGAGAGCGGGCCGTACGGCGAGGCGGCCGTCTCGACGCGCCGCTCGTGCCAGCGCTCCCAGTCCCGCCGCGGGTCGTCCTGCGCCTGCGTGCCGCTGCTCTCGACTCTGCTCATGCGACCAGCCTTCCACACGGGTCGGACAATCGCCCGAACCCGCGCGAGGGGCAGCGGGAGCAGGCCGTACGTCGACCGCGCCCCGGGGGATGGGCAGTCGCACAGTGCGCACCGGGCTAGTCGGCAGTCGCGCACAGCGCGCACGAGGCGGGTCAGCAGTCGCAGCAACCGCAGTCGCAGTTGCCGCAGTCGCACTTGTCGCACCAGCCCTTGCGCTTCTTCCTCGACCAGGCACTCTCGTACTCGCTGGCGCAGCACACCCTGCACGTGCAGCACAGGCCGATCGCCACCGCGCAGCCGGACCAGAAGCCGCGCGGCTTCTTCCGCTCGGGCGGCGTCGGCCCTCCGCCCAGGAAGCCACCGCCGCCGTATCCGCCGCCGCCCGGCGGCCTGCCCTGCCCCGGGCCACCGCCACTGGAGGGCAGGCCGAAACCGCCTCCGCCGTGCGGATTGCTGGACCCGTAGGGGCCGCCCTGCCCCGGGTGTCCGGACTGCTGTCCGCCGGGCGGCGGCCCGTAGGCCTGAGCCCGGCCGTCGTGGGCGTGCCCGCACCCGGTCGTGCCGAAGACCCGGTTCACCGACTCGCGGAGTTCGTGCGCGAGCAGGACGTGCACCAGCCGGGAGTCGTCGAATTCCGCGTCCCGCAGCGCGAGCCGCACCCCGTGCACCGCGTCGTCGCACAGCCGCCGCGCCTCGTTGCGGGATGTCCCGGTGGCGGTCAGCGGGTTCCACGCGCCTGACGCGTCGTCAGCGCCTTGGTCCTCGACGGCGTCCAGCAGGTGGGCGAGCCGTCCGAAGAGCTTGCCCGCCTCGGCGAGCGGGGCCGTGTTGCCCGGACGCCCGGCGAGTACGGCGGTGTGCGCGAAGGCGGCGGCGGTGGCGGTCTCGGTCGGCTCGGTCACCAGGAGCAGCGGCGTGCCGGGGCCCGCGACCGCCTCGATGCCCCCTTGCCGGTCCACCGCGTCGACGAGTACCGAGGTGTCGAAGCCGAGCGAGGCAGCGGTCCCGACGCCGGCCCTGTCCCAGTTCCTGGCGATCCTGCGCGCGGCGAGGGCGACGGGGCGGCGGGCCAACAGGCCGTCCCGGTCGACGATGTGGTCGCGCACCTTGGCGGAGGCAAGTACCAGCGAGACGGCTGCGGCGAGCCTGGCGCCCTCGCCCTGCGCGACGGGTGCGGTACGCATCGCACGCAGGGGGCAGGGGCCTGCCGTACGCCTCCGCCCGGCCGGCCCCGGGGACTGAGCCTCCGTCAGGACCGAGACGATCAGGCCGTCGTAGTTGGTGACGATGCGTGAGAACTGGCCGTGGTCACGGCGAAGTGCCAGGCACAGTCCGCAGAGATGGGCCATCCATTCCGTGGCGAGACCTTCACCGAGCCGGTGCGTGCAGGGTCTGACGATGCCGAACAAGTTGCGCCCCCGTGTGTGGTCCCCCGGGCTCCGAACACCCATTGGACGGTCCGTCAGGCATCGTATCGACGGCGTACGTTCACCCGTCCGTGCCCTTGCTCACCCGTCTGGCCCGATGGTCCGATTTACACTCTCCCGGCGGCTCCGGGCACGGCGAATCCCGGCCGGAGCACAGGGAAATCGCCACAACTTCTGCACCAGTACCGTCACGAAAACCCTGCGCGCCGACTATCCACTTGGCGCGCAATCCGCATGATGGACGACCATAGGGGGAGCGGAACACAAGCAGACCGCGGTGAAAGGAGGCGTTCATGGGATCGGTGCGCAAGGCGAGTGCCTGGCTCGGACTCGTCGAGGACAGCGACGACGACCGCTACTACGACGACGAGTACGCCGAAGGGAACAACGAGACACCGGAGCCCTGGGTCACGGACCCGCGGGTCCGTGTCGTCTCCGAGGCGGCCGAGGACAAGGGCCGCCGTATCGCCACCGTCACCCCGGACGGCTTCCGGGACGCCCGCGGCATCGGCGAGCTGTTCCGGGACGGCGTCCCGGTGATCGTCAACCTCACCGCCATGGAGCCGGGAGACGCCAAGCGCGTCGTGGACTTCGCCGCCGGTCTGACCTTCGGTCTGCGCGGCTCCATCGAGCGCGTGGCCACCCGGGTCTTCCTGCTGACCCCCGCCAACACCAGCATCGTGAGCGGTGAGGCCGCCGGCCGCGGGACCGGCGGTTTCTTCAACCAGAGCTGAGCAGGGCGCTCACCGGCGTCCTCGTTCCGGGCGCCCTTACCGGAACGCGTCGAGTCCGGTGAGCGCCTTGCCCAGCACCAGCTGGTGCATTTCCACGGTGCCTTCGTACGTCAGCACCGATTCAAGGTTCGTCGCGTGGCGCATCACCGGGTATTCGAGCGAGATGCCGTTGGCGCCGAGGATCGTGCGACTGGTACGACAGATCTCGATCGCTTCGCGCACGTTGTTGAGTTTTCCGAAACTGATCTGTTCCGGGCGCAGCCTTCCGGCGTCCATCCGCAGCCCCAGGTGGTGGGCGAGCAGGATTCCCTTGTGCAGTTCGACGGCCATGTCCGCGAGCTTGGCCTGGGTGAGCTGGAAGCCGCCGATCGGCTTTCCGAACTGTTCGCGGGACTTCGCGTAGTCGAGCGCCGCCTCGAAGGAGGCGCGGGCCGCGCCCATCGAGCCCCACACGATTCCGTACCGGGCGTGGCTCAGACAGCTCAGCGGCCCCTTCAACCCGACCACGTCCGGGAGCACGGCGTCGGCGGGCAGCCGGACCTCGTCCATGACCAGCTCGCTGGTGACGCTGGCGCGCAGGGACCACTTGTGGTGGATCTCGGGGGCCGAGAAGCCGGGGCTGTCGGTGGGGACGACGAATCCGCGGATGCCCTCGTCGGTCTGCGCCCAGACGACGGCGACCCCGGCGACCGAGCCGTTGGTGATCCACATCTTGCGGCCGGTGAGGACCCAGTCGGCGCCGTCCTTCTTCGCGTGGGTGCGCATGCCGGCCGGGTCGGAACCGTGGTCGGGTTCGGTCAGGCCGAAGCAGCCGATGGTCTCGCCCGCGGCCATGCCCGGCAGCCACCGCTGCTTCTGCTCCTCGGAGCCGAAGCGCCAGATCGCGTACATGGCGAGCGAGCCCTGCACCGAGACCAGGGAGCGGATGCCGGAGTCGGCGGCCTCCAGTTCGAGGCAGGCCAGGCCGTACTGGACGGCGGTGGCACCCGCGCAGCCGTAGCCCGTCAGGGACATGCCCAGCGCGCCGAGGGACCCCAGTTCGCGGGCCAGCTCGCGGATGCCGGGGAGCTCGCCACGCTCGTACCACTCGGCGATGTGGGGCAGTACGCGGTCGGCGGCCCAGCTGCGGACGGTCCCACGGACGGCGAGGTCCTCGGGGCCGAGCAGGTCGTCGATGCCGAGCGGGTCGGCGGGGTCGAACGACGGAAGCTTCGCTGACTGTGCGGACATGATGCCCTCCGGCGACTTTCGGACACGGCTCGCGGACGAATTAACTAGCGGTGTTAGTTAATGCTCGGGGAAACGGTACGGGCGGGGTCCTGTTCAGTCCAGGCCCGCGGTCGCGTCGGCCCGCTCACGCGCCGTGGAGCGGAGCTGCCGGGACTCAGCCTGCCCTCGCCCGGCCCCCGGCGAACCCGACTCCGCCCGACCGCCCTGCTTCGTGCGGTCGTCTGGCTCGACGCGGTCGTGCTGCCCGGCGCTGTCGTGCTGCTTGGTGCTGTCGTGCTGCTTGGTGCTGTCGTGCTGCTTGGTGAGGTCGTACTGCTTCGGTACGGAGGGACCGCCCGACGGGGGCCCTCCGCCGTCCCCTCTGCCGTCCCCGCCGTCGGCGGAGGCCGCCGTCTGGTCCATGCCGCGCGGCAGCCGCAGCGCGGCGAAGGCCCCGACGAGGAGCAGGCCGGCACTGGTGAGCAAGGTGAGGTGCAGACCGTCCACGAAGGCCACGCGGGCGGTCGAGCGCAGGGCGGCCCCCGCCGTGCCGCCGATCTCCTTGGCCACTTCGTACGCTTCGCCGAGCGAGTTCGACGCGGACTTCGTCTCCGCGGCCGAGACGCCTTCGACGCCTTTGACGCCGGGCCCGTACGCGGCGTTCATCACGCTGCCGAGCAGGGCGATGCCCATGCCCGCGCCGAGTTGGTAGGAGGTCTCGCCGATGGCCGCCGCGCCGCCCGCCGAGTCGGCGGGGGCTTCGCTGAGCATCGACTCGTACGACCCGAACAGCGTCGCCTGGATGCCGAAGCCGAGGAGGACGAATCCGCCCGCCATCAGCCACGGCCGGTCCTCCTGGCCCATCAGCGTCAGCAGGCTGACCGAGGCCGCGGTGAGCGTGAAGCCGAAGACGACCATGGCGCGCGGACCCACCTTGTGCAGGACCCAGCCGCCGACCGCGCCCGCCGCCATCGCCGCGAAGGTCAGCGGCAGCAGACGCATGCCGGTCTCCAGCGGGCTCAGCCCGAGCACCAGCTGGAGGTACTGGACGGCGATGAGCTCCAGGCCGACCAGCGCGAGCATGCCCAGCACCAGACAGCCCACGGAGGTGGTGAAGGTGACCCGGCTGAAGAGATTCATGTCGATCAGCGGGTGCTCAAGGCGCCTCTGCCGTCGTACGAACAGCACCAGCAGCACCGCCCCGACCAGCAGCGGAGCCAGGGTCAGCACGTCGAGCACCGGGTCGCCGCTGCCCGCGCGCTTGACCCCGTACACGACGCCGAGCACGCCCGCGGAGGCCATCAGCGCGCCGATCACGTCCCACGGGCCCTTGCCGCTGCCGCGCGACTCCGGCAGCAGCAGCCGGCCGAGCGGGAGGATCACGATCATCAGCGGGATGTTGATCAGGAAGACCGAGCCCCACCAGTAGTGCTCCACCAGGAAGCCGCCGAGCACCGGACCGCCGGCCGCACCGATTCCCGAGACCGCCGCCCAGATGCCGATGGCCATCGCCCGCTCGCGCCGGTCGGGGAAGACCTGCCGGAGGATCGACAGCGTCGCGGGCATGATCATCGCGCCGCCGATGCCCAGCAGGGCACGGGCCGCGATGAGCAACTGGGGGGTCTCGGAGAGTGCGGCCATCGCCGAGGCGAAGCCGAACAGTCCGTAGCCGAGGAGCAGGATGCGACGGCGTCCCACCCGGTCGCCGAGCGTGCCGAAGAGGATCAGAAGCGAAGCGCAGACCAGAGGGTAGGAGTCGACGATCCAGAGCAGCTCCACGGAACCGGGACGCAGGTCCTCGGTGACCGAGGGGACCGCGATGTGCAGGATCGTCGAGTCGAGTGCGACGAGGATCAGACTCACGCAGAGCACCACGAGAACGACCCAGCGGTTGGCCCCCTGCCCGGAGAGGAGCCGTCGCAAAGGACCTCCCGCAGTCAGCTCGGCGCCGGCCGTGGTTGTCCCTGCCATGTACGTGACCTCCCGGAGAACCTCTCGCGCTCGGCAGACCGCCGGCACTGTATGCATTCATACGTCACGAATTCATACGACCTGGTGGGGCCCGGCATCGACGGGCGAGCGAGCCGTCAGCGTACGCGAGTTCACCCGTCGGGCGCGTGGTCCATCTCTCACGGAAACCTCCCGACAGGTGTGGCGTGCGCCACGCGGGAGCACGCTCGGCGGGGCCCCCGCGGTTCCCCCGGCGGTCCGCTCCCGGGCGCCGGCACGGGTCACCGCGCGGTCGGCGGGCGGTCGGCCCGGGCGGCCGTCGTACGGAACGCGGAATTCCTGATGACGACCCGCCCACCAGAATTCACCGGATTCAAAGGGAGTTGCGGGAGTGTGCCGTAATGAATAGGGAACAACGCACCCGCCATTTCCCGCGGAACCCGGAACAAACCTTGAGATGAGACACACTCCACATCACATGGTCATCACAAAGACCGGAGACCGGTCGGGCCCGTCACGCACTCGCGGTAACGTCGATTGGGTGCGTATCGACCGAATCTTTGCCCGGCTGGACCGGGAACCGGAGCCGCCGAAGATAGAGATCCCCCGCATGAGCGGGACCCGCAAGGTTCTCTTCGGCTCGACGCTGGCGTTCTACCTCGCCATCGTCTGGGCCGTGCTGCTGAGTTCCTGGCTCGTCCTGCTCGACTGGAAGGTCATGCTCTTCCGGGCGTACGAGCAGTGGCCGGAGCTGCACGCCTTCCTGGACTACCTCGTGGTGCTCGGCCAGCGCGGTCCCACCGCCGTGATGGTCGCCGCCTGGCTCGGCTGGCGCTCCTGGCGCCAGCACACGCTGCGTCCGCTGCTCACGCTGGCCACCTCGCTGCTGCTGCTCAACGTCACGGTGGGCGCGGTGAAGATCGGCCTCGGCCGTCTCGGCCCGCACTACGCGACGCAGATCGGCTCCGCCGAGCTGTACGCGGGCGGCGATATATTTCCTTCGGGCCACACCGCCAACGCAGTCGTGACCTGGGGAATCCTCGCCTATCTGGCCACCACACCGAGGGCCAGACGCTGGCTTTCGGTGCTCTCCGCGGTGGTCGCCCTCAGCGTGGGAGCGACCACGGTCTATCTCGGTACGCACTGGCTGAGCGACGTGCTGCTCGGCTGGGCGGCGGGGCTGCTCATCCTGCTGGCGCTGCCCTGGTTCGAGCCGCTGATCGGGCGGGCCGAGGCGTTCGTCTTCGCGGTGCGCGAGCGGTGGCGCTCGCGCGGGGCGTTCGTACCGGCCGTCCCCGGGTTCTCCGGCGGCGTCCCCGGCGCGGCGGTGCCTGCCGGGGCTGCGGTGACGGTGCCCGCCGTACTCCCGGGTGCGACCGAGCCCGCCGCGGCCCGCGAGCCGGTGAGTGCGGGCGGCAGCCGGTACGCGGGCACGCGTCCCGCGTCCCAGGGCGTTCCGGCGCACCTCCAGGCCTCCGCCCACCTCCAGGCCCGTCCGCACGCGGCCCGCTCCGAACGTCCGTCGGTCGCCCCTGCGGGCAGCCGACGGCCGCCGCAGCCGCACAAGGGCGGTACGCACGCGCCCCACGCGACGCGCTGACCCGGCCGGCCCGGGACAGGAACGCCCGCCGGGGAAACCCGGCGCGCGCAAGGCGAAGGCCCCGGACCGCTCCTGGTGAGCGGTCCGGGGCCTTCGCCGCGGTGGGGGCGGACCCTTGTGACGGGGCCGGTCAGCCGACCCAGCAGCGGGTCACGGTGTCGTCCTGGACTTCGAAGTTCAGCCGTCCCTGGAGGAACTCCATGGTGATGATCGTGCCCGGCGGGAGCGTCCTGACGGTGCTCCAGCCGTGTTCCTCGGCGCTCCGGGTGGCCTCGGCGGCGGCGAGACCGACGTAGCGGTCGGGTGTGTCCTCGGGCTGGGCGGGGGGTGTCGGTAGAGGTGCCATGGGAGCCACCGTAGGCCCGGATACCTTCCCGGTCACGCTTGTGTCACAAGATCACTACAGGAGTTTGGCGGATGCCCTTTCACTCGATAGGGCACTTCTTTCGCGGGAGAATGCCGTCTCGCCGCCGAGATTCTGACGTGCCCACGTTCACTTCGAATTCACTCCGGATGCCCTTTCCCGCCCTCCGCCCCTCAGGCCTTTCGAGGAAAGCAAGAAGACTTTCCCCACGATTCGGAATACATGATTCCGCCCCAACTGCGCGAGGGTCCCGCCCGAGTACCACATCTGATACGCACATCCGATCGCGCATGCCCCCTGTCGGTCCGGGGTACTCACGCGCATCATGTGACGAGTTGACCCGGGCGGGGACTGCGAGGGGGCACGATGGGGACGACGACCGTCGAGACGACTGCCGCGGAGCCCGTGCGGGAGCGGCGGCCCGGGCGGGTGGTCGTGGACTGGCTGACCACCACCGACCACAAGAAGATCGGGCACCTGTACCTGATCACGTCGTTCGGGTTCTTCCTGATCGCCGGCCTGATGGCGCTCCTGATGCGGGCCGAGCTGGCCAGGCCCGGCATCCAGCTCATGTCGAACGAGCAGTACAACCAGGCGTTCACGATGCACGGCACGATCATGCTGCTGCTGTTCGCGACGCCGACCTTCGCCGGGTTCGCCAACGCGATCATGCCGCTCCAGATCGGTTCGCCCGACGTGGCGTTCCCGCGGCTGAACATGTTCTCGTACTGGCTGTTCCTCTTCGGCGGACTCATCGTGCTCGGCTCACTGCTGGTGACCAACGGCCCGGCGGACTTCGGCTGGACCTCCTACACCCCGCTCAGCCGGCTGGAGCGCTCCCCCGGCATGGGGGCCGACCTGTGGATCATGGGGCTCGCCCTGTCCGGCTTCGGCACGATCCTGGGCGCGGTGAACTTCCTGACCACCATCATCGGGATGCGCGCGCCCGGCATGACCATGTTCCGGATGCCGATCTTCACCTGGAACGTGCTGTTCACGTCGATCCTGATCCTGGTGGCATTCCCCGTGCTCGCGGCCGCGCTGCTCGTGCTGGAGTCCGACCGGCGGTTCGGGTCGATGGTCTTCGCGCCCGAGGTCGGCGGGACCCTGCTCTGGCAGCACCTGTTCTGGTTCTTCGGCCACCCCGAGGTCTACATCATCGCGCTGCCGTTCTTCGGGATCATCACGGAGATCATCCCGGTCTTCTCCCGCAAGCCGATCTTCGGTTACGTGATGCTGATCGGGGCGACCATGGCCATCACGGGGCTCTCGCTGGTGGTGTGGGCGCACCACATGTTCGCCACCGGGGCGGTGCTGCTGCCGTTCTTCTCCTTCATGTCGTTCCTGATCGCGGTGCCGACGGGGGTGAAGTTCTTCAACTGGACGGGCACCATGCTCAAGGGCTCGCTGTCCTTCGAGACGCCGATGCTGTGGTCCATCGGCTTCCTGGTCACGTTCCTGTTCGGCGGGCTGACCGGGGTGCTGCTCGCGTCGCCGCCGCTGGACTTCCACGTCACCGACTCGTACTTCGTGGTGGCGCACTTCCACTACGTGGTGTTCGGCACGGTGGTGTTCGCCATGTTCGCGGGGTTCTACTTCTGGTGGCCGAAGTTCACCGGAAAGCCCCTCGACGAACGGCTGGGAAAGATCCACTTCTGGACCCTGTTCGCCGGCTTCCACACCACGTTCCTGGTGCAGCACTGGCTGGGCGCGGAGGGCATGCCGCGACGCTATGCGGACTACCTCGACGCCGACGGCTTCACCGCCCTGAACATGCTCTCCACCAGCGGGGCGTTCCTGCTGGGCCTCTCCACGCTGCCGTTCCTCCACAACGTCTGGAAGACCGCGAAGTACGGGGCGAAGACCGACCGGGACGACCCCTGGGGCTACGGGCGCTCACTGGAGTGGGCGACCTCGTGTCCGCCGCCGCGGCACAACTTCGTCACCCTGCCCAAGATCCGCTCCGAGTCCCCCGCCTTCGACCTCCACCACCCGGAGATCGCCGCGCTGCAGCGGGAGACCCAGGTCACGCCGGGGCCGCTCGATCCAGAGCGCGCCCGAGGAGATCACGGGCCGCAGTGATCCGCTCGGTCAGCTCCACCGGCTCCAGCACCTCGAACTCCAGCCCCGTCAGGAGCACGTGGATCACCATCACGTCCAGGCTCAGGGCCCCGGTGCGCAGCAGACAGGTGTTCTCGCTCTCCGCCTCCAGGACGCCGTCACTGGGGCCCACGACCTCCCGGGCCGCCTCCAGGGGGACCAGCAGGCGCAGTACGGCGGTCGCCCGGTAGGCCGCCGTGGAAACCCCCTCGGAGACGTACGCGGCCAGGTCCTCGGCCGGTGCCTGGCGTGGTTCGAAGCGCGGTCCGTGCGGCGGTGTGGGCGTGAGCCGGTCGGCGCGGAAGGTGCGCCAGCCGGCGCGGTCGGTGTCCCAGGCGACCAGGTACCAGCGGCGCTCCGTGCACACCAGGCGGTGCGGTTCGACGGTGCGGCGGGTGACGCTGCCTTCGTGGTCGCGGTACTCGAACCGCAGCCGCGTCGAGTCCCGGCAGGCCGCGGCGAGTTCGGTGAGGACTCCCGGGTCGACGGCCCCGGCGCGGCGGCCGTGCAGCATGGGCACGGTGAACGCGTTCAGTGCGCCGACCCGGCGGCGCAACCGGTCCGGCAGCACCTGTTCCAGCTTGGTGAGGGCGCGTACGGAGGTCTCGCCGATGCCCTCGATGCCCTGGCCGGCCGCACTGCGCAGGCCCACGGCCACGGCCACCGCCTCGTCGTCGTCGAGCAGCAGCGGCGGCAGCTGCGCGCCCACGCCCAGCTGGTAGCCGCCGCCGGTGCCGGGGCTGGCGTGGACGGGGTAGCCCAGCTCACGGAGCCGGTCGACATCGCGCCGTACGGTGCGGGGCGTGACGCCGAGCCGGTCCGCCAGGCCGGGGCCCGACCACTCGCGGTGGGACTGGAGCAGCGAGAGCAGACGCAGCAGCCGTGCGGAGGTCTCCAACATGGTGCGGAGTCTGCCAGAACTTGCGGACAGGTGCGGTCCGCAAGTCCTGTGCGGGCGGGGGTTTCTGATCGTCTACGGGGTGCCGATCTGGACCGTGAGGTCGTTGTCGAGCGTGTAGTAGGGGAAGGCCACGGTCTTGCCGTCGTCGCCGACCGGCAGCACCGGGTACTTGAAGACGGGCTGCTTGTCCGCGATGTCGTCGAGCAGCCGGGCCACCCGTATCGCGGGCGTGCCGTCGGCCGCCGTCAGCCACAGGTCCCAGGCCTGCTTGGCGCCGTCCCGGCCGGCGGCGAGGGGCGCGTAGGGCAGCGTGAAGGAGAACGCGTGCTCCGCGCCCGTCACGGGCTCGCGGTGGACCCGGTCCCGGTCGCCGCGCAGCCGGGCCTCGACGGCCGCGCCGGGTCCCAGCCCGGCCCCGTACAGCCGTCCCTCGACGGTCATCGACGCGTCGTCGAAGAGGATGTCGCCGGCCTCGGCGTGCGGGGCGCGGCGCCAGCTGCGGACGGCGAGGCTGCCGTCCGCGGTGGCGTACGGGATGCGGACGGCGACCGCGTCGGTGCGGGGGTCGGGCGTACGGCTGACCAGGGCCCGCAGGTCACGGATACCGGGCCGGACGGTCAGGTCGGTCCCACCGCCGTACACATGCGCCTCCCAGCGCCCCTCGGGGAGGTCGACCGTGCTGGGCAGCACGGCGCGCAGCCGGCCCGGCGAGACGGGCGTGAGCGGCAGCCGTACCTCGTCGCCGGCCCTGCCGCCGCGGCGCAGTACGAGCGCGGCGTCCGGCGCTGCCGCCACCGCCACGTCGAAGGTGACTCCGCCCGCGGAGTCGGCGGTGCAGTCGGCACGCGGCACGGCCGGGGCGTCGTCCCCGGCCGCCGGCGGCCGGGAGGAGGAAGAGGTGGTCATGCGGTACGGCCTTTCCGGAGCGTGGAGAGGACCTTGCGGCGCAGGGTGAAGGCTTCGTCGATGAGGACACCCGGCACGCGGTGAAGGTTGTCCCGCAGAGTGCTGCGGGTTCGGTCGTTGGTGCCGCGGGCGACGAGGTCGGCGTAGAGCGCGGCGTGCCGCTCGGCGATCCGGACGGGGTCGAAGCGGGCGGAGTTCTCGAAGGCCGCGCGGCCCATCCGCTTGCGCAGTCCGTCGTCCTCCACGAGGTCGAGGAGGGCGCGGGCGACGGCGTCCGCGTCGCCCATGGGTACCAGGCGGCCGTCGACGCCGTCGCGGATGATCTCGCGGGGCCCGTGCGGGCAGTCGGTGGAGACGACGGGCACGCCGCAGCGCATCGCTTCGACGATGGTCATTCCGAAGGCTTCGAGGTCGGAGGTGACGGCGGCGATGGAGCCCTTGGGCCATTCCGCTTCCAGGGGGTCGGCGACGCCCATCAGGAACACGTGGTTGTGCAGACGCAGTTCGTCGATGAGGGCGCGCAGCTTCGGGGCGGTCTCGCCGCTGCCGTAGATGCGCAGTTTCCAGTCGGGGTGGGCGGCGACGACCTGGGCGAAGGCCCTGATGAGGAGGTCGTAGCGCTTGCCGGGGGCGAACCGGCCGGCCGCGACGACGACCTTCCCCTCGCCGTCGGCGGGGGCGAGCCGGGCGGGCGGGACGATGTTGGCCATCGCCTCGATGCGCACGCCGGGCAGCCCGAACTTCTCCCGGTACGAGCGGGCGTCGGCCTCCGTGACGGTGGTGACCGCGTCGAGCAGGGCGTAGCGGTAGCGCAGTTCGCGGCGCAGCCGGTAGCGGTGGCCGTCCAGGGTGAGGTGCTCCTGGCCGACCCGTACGGTGCCGGGGCGGGCCTGCCGGGCGATGTGCACGTTGAGGCCCGGCCGGGTGCCCACGACGACGTCGGCCTTCAGTCCCTGGAGGTGGGCGCCGATCCGCTGGTCGGTGAGGCGGCTGTACTGGGGGTGGCGGCCGTCGCCGGTCGGGAAGACGCGGGCGGGCCTGGCGTGCTCGGGCCGGTTCCCGTCGTACCCGGGGCTCTGGCTGCGCAGGTCCACGAGGTGGCCCAGGGGCACGCCCTGAGGCGGGGTCATGGCGGGCTCGTCGCGGTGCCGGAAGACCGAGGTGATCTCCACGTCGTGCTCCTCGGCGAGGGTCTGGGCGAGGTTGAACGTGGTGCGGATCGTGCCGCCGACGGCGTACGCGTTGTGGAGCAGGAAAGAGATGTGCATGCGCCGGTGAGTCCCCCTGGTCTTCGGCGGCCCGGTCACGTTGTCGGCCGCCGTTCCTTCAGCTGAGGACTTTACTTGCCCGCTCCCGGACACGGGTCGGATGGAGGGCATGGCGTTCGAGCTGCCGCTGCGGTCCGGGGCGGCGTGCGTGGTGGGGTGGGCGAGCCCGGCGGCGGAGTGTTGCCCGCCGCCGCCCGTGCCTAGGAGCTCTTGGCCCCGCTCGGCGCGATGTCGGCCGGCGGACCGAACCGACGGCGCTCGTCGTGTCCGCCCCTCCCCCGTCCCGACCCCTCGGGGATGACCAGCCAGGTCCCGGTGACGAGGCCGTCCGGACGGGGACCGACCGCTTCCCTGTTGACCTCGTGGAGCTTCTGCCAGCCACCTCTGACCTTGTACCTGGCCGCGATGGACCAGAGCGTCTCACCCGTCTTCACGATGTGGATACGGTGGTCGGGGAGCCCGTACCGCTTCGAGCACTCGGGCCAGGCCCCCCACCCCTGGGTGCTCAGCACCTCCTCGGCGACCTTGATCTGTTCGCTACGGGTCGCCAGGTCGGCGCGGGGCGCGTAGGCGAGTCCGCCGTGCTCCTCCCAGGTCGGCTGGGCGAACTGGAGCCCGCCGTAGTAGCCGTTGCCGGTGTTGGCGGTCCAGTCGCCGCTGCTCTCGCACTCGGCGAGGCAGTTCCACGGCCACTCACTCGCCGCGCACGCGGGAGCCTCCGAGACCCCTGCGGCGGATGGCGCTCCGAGGGCGGGGCCGGAGGACGCGGCAGCGACGGAAGGGGCCGCGGAGACGGCGGGCAGCGGGGCGAGGGCGACCAGCGCGCCGAGCACCACGCAGGACAGGAAACGCAATCGAGGCTTCAGCACGCGGCCACCCCATCACCGTCACCCCGTGCGCACGCGCACGGCGCGCAGAACGCGGACGGCCCCCCACCCGGTCGGGTGACCGATCGGGCCCGCCGCGACTGCGTGCCGTCACTCGACGACGAGCCGCGGTTCCCGTTCGGCACCACCGTGCCTGCGGTGCCGAACGGGAACGCGCACGCGGGAACATGCGTACGAGAAAGCAGGCCCGGAGAGCGTGTCCGGGTCGATTCCGTTCCCTCCCGCGCGTGACTCCGGCCGCGGATCGCCCGTTGTCTTCTTGAGCTCCGGGATCCGCCCGGCGCCAGCACCCAGCTCTAGGAGCCAACCGTGTCGCGCATGCTCGACGTCAGCGACGACGTACGCGCCGAGATCGGCGACGAAGAAGCCGACCGGCTGCTCGCCGGTGAGAACGCCCCCGGCAACTACGACTGCACCTCCTGCCGCACCCCCGGCGACTCCGGCAGGGAGGCCACCTCCACCGTGCTGTTCGTCGGCGACGAGACCGCCGTTCTCGCCTTCGCGCACGCCACCTGCATCCCGTCCCAGGTCGTCCCGGTCGCCGAGGAGCAGCTCCAGGGCGCGGTCCGTTCCATCACCGCCAGCCAGGACGGCTCGGCCGGCGACGGGTCGCCCGAGCAGGCCGTGCTCGGGGTCACCAGCGGACTCGTCCTCATCGAGGGAGAGCTGCAGCCCGCGCTCGTCGTGGAGCCGACCTCCGCGGTCGCCCGGCCGGGCGCGGACGCGGGGGACGAGTTCCTGCCGCTGCTCGCCGAACAGGGCTTCCAGCCCGTCGCCGACCTGAGGGCGATGCCCGCCTCGCTGCCGGGCTGGTCCGTACTGCTCGCCGCCGGTCAGCTGCACGCCGTCCTCCAGCCCGGCGCCGCGGGCGGCACCCCGGTCGCCTGGTGGCAGGCGCACCGTCCGCTCCAGGTCACCGACTCGTGGCGGTCCGCCGCCAACAAGTCGCAGAAGGTCCTCGTCCTGGCCGCTCCGGTCGGGTCGATCGGCCAGCAGCCGCGTGAGGACCTGCTGCGCAGCGCCCTCGACAAGGCGGCGGCCGAGGGCCGGCTGGTCGCCGCGACCCTGCCGCTGGCGGGTACCTGACAGTCGTCCGCCGTCGGCGCGTCCGGCGGCGCGGGTAATCCGGAGACGGCGGGCGATCCGGCGCGGAGGATCCGGAGGCGGTAGGTGATCCGGCGCGAGGATCCGGAGGCGGTAGGTGATCCGGCGCGAGGGTGATCCGGAGGCGGTGGGTCCGGATGCACTCCGTACCCGCATCCGCGAGGCAGTGGGGTCGTTGGCACAGACGTGCACTCATACGACCCCACTCGCCCGTTCCAGAGCCAGATCCCCGCCATGCGGCCGTCCCAGGAGCCTCAGCCGCACACCTCGTACACGCCGATCTACGACGCGCTCTACTCCGAGTACCGCAGGTCCTTCCGTGCCCTGCCGGGCGACCGGAGCGGCGAGGAGGACCTCGGCTTCACGGCCTTCGGCACGGGGACGGGCCTGCAGCACGGCCATCGCGTCGGCAGCGGTCTGCCGCCGCACCCGCAGTCCGGCCAGCACCAGCACGGTCACTACGTCGCCCCGTACAGCACGTGGCAGAACCTGCACATCCAGCACGGCCAAGGGCGGCAGCACCCCGGGAACCATGTTCCCGCCGCACTGCCGCCCGGCCCCCGCAGGGGCTACTAGCACCTTTGGAGGTGCTGCCCGCCTACTTGTTGCGGCCGCGCTTCTCGCGCACCCGCACCGAGATGTGGATCGGCGTTCCCTCGAAGCCGAACTCCTCGCGCAGACGGCGCTCGACGAAGCGCCGGTAGCCGGCCTCCAGGAAGCCCGAGGCGAACAGCACGAACCGCGGCGGCTTCGCACCGGCCTGCGTACCGAACAGGATGCGGGGCTGCTTGCCGCCGCGGACCGGGTGCGGGTGGGCGGCGACGAGCTCACCGAGGAAGGCGTTGAGACGGCCGGTGGGGACGCGGGTCTCCCAGCCCTCCAGCGCCGTCTCGATCGCCGGCACCAGCTTCTCCATGTGGCGGCCGGTGAGTGCGGAGACGTTGACGCGCGGGGCCCAGGCGACCTGGCCGAGCTCCGTCTCGATCTCGCGCTCCAGGTAGTACCGGCGCTCCTCGTCGAGGGTGTCCCACTTGTTGAAGGCGAGCACCATGGCGCGTCCGGCCTCGACGGCCATCGTGATGATGCGCTGGTCCTGCACCGAGATGGACTCGCTGGCGTCGATCAGGACGACGGCGACCTCGGTCTTCTCCACCGCGGCAGCGGTGCGGAGCGAGGCGTAGTAGTCCGCGCCCTCCTGGAGGTGCACGCGGCGGCGGATGCCCGCGGTGTCGATGAACTTCCAGGTGACGCCGCCGAGCTGGATCAGCTCGTCGACCGGGTCGCGGGTGGTGCCGGCCAGCTCGTTGACGACGACGCGGTCCTCCTTGGCCACCTTGTTCAGCAGCGAGGACTTGCCGACGTTGGGACGCCCGATGAGGGCGATGCGGCGCGGGCCGCCGAGCGGGGTGCCGTTCGCGAAGGTCTGGGCGGGCGCGTCCGGCAGGGCCTCCAGGACGGCGTCGAGCATGTCGCCCGTGCCGCGCCCGTGCAGGGAGGAGACCGGGTGCGGCTCGCCGAGGCCGAGCGACCACAGGGACGCGGCGTCGGCCTCGCCGGACAGGCCGTCGACCTTGTTGGCGCACAGGACGACCGGCTTGCCGGCCTTGCGGAGCAGCCGTACGACGGCTTCGTCGGTGTCGGTGGCGCCGACCGTGGAGTCGACGACGAAGACGACGGCGTCGGCGGTCTGGATGGCGTACTCGGCCTGGGCGGCGACGGAGGCGTCGAGCCCCAGCACGTCCTGCTCCCAGCCGCCGGTGTCCATCACCTTGAAGCGGCGGCCCGCCCATTCGGCCTCGTAGGAGACGCGGTCGCGGGTGACGCCGGGCTTGTCCTGCACCACGGCCTCGCGGCGGCCGATGATGCGGTTCACCAGGGTCGACTTGCCCACATTGGGGCGGCCGACGACGGCGAGCACGGGCAGCGGCCCGGCCGACGCCTCGTCGAGGGCGCCCTCGATGTCCTCGGGGTCGAAGCCCTCCTGCGCGGCGAGCTCCATGAACTCCGCGTACTCGGCGTCGCCGAGCGCACCGTGCGAGGCGCCCTGCTCGGGTCCGTGCTCGTCGCCGGAGTGGATCTGGTCGTTCATGAAGTCCGTTCCTCAATCATCATCGATGAGCCGCGTTTCCCCGCGGCCCACTACTCAAGTCTCGCTCACCGCCACCGATGACGCTTCCCGCCCCGGCGGCCGTTCCTGCCCCCCGCTGCCGTCCTCGCCTCAGTGGCCGGTCAGCCGCCTCGCCCCCGCCAGGTGGGCGGTCAGCCGCTCCTGGATCCGAACCGTGGCGTCGTCCAGCGCCTTCCTCGTGCGCCGTCCGCTGCCGTCGCCGGCCTCGAACGGGTCGCCGAAGACGACGTCGATCCTGCTGCGCAGCGGCGGCACCGCCGATATCAGCCGGCTCCTGCTCCGCGTACTGCCGAGTACCGCGACGGGGACGATCGGCGCCCTGGACCGCAGCGCGAAGTACGCGAGCCCGGCGCGCAGCGACGCGAAGTCGCCCTCGCCGCGTGTGCCCTCCGGGAAGATTCCCAGTACACCCCCGTCGCCGAGCACGCCGAGCGCGTCGGTGATCGCGTTCCGGTCGACGCCGTGGCGGTCGACCTTCAGCTGTCCTATGCCCCGCAGGAACGGGTCGAGGGGGCCCACGAAGGCCTCCTTCTTGATGAGGAAGTGCACCGGTCTCGGCGCCGTCCCCATCAGCATCGGTCCGTCGATGCCGTGGGTGTGGTTCACGGCGAGGATGACCGGCCCGGTGGCCGGGACGCGCCAGGAACCCAGCACCCGCGGCCGCCACAGGCCGTACATCAGGCCGATGCCGATGCCCCGCCCCACGGCGGCGCCGCGCGCACTGCGCGCACTGGCGTCCGTCACTTCCCGGCCCGCTTCTCCTCGACCAGGGTGACGACGCACTCGATGACCTGGTCGAGGGTCAGGTCGGTGGTGTCGACCTCGACCGCGTCGTCCGCCTTGGCGAGCGGGGACGTCTTCCGGCCGGAGTCGGCCGCGTCCCGCTTGATCAGGGCTTCCTTGGTGGCGGCGACATCGGCGCCCTTGGTCTCGCCGCTGCGGCGGGCCGCGCGGGCCTCGGCGGAAGCGGTGAGGAAGATCTTCAGGTCCGCGCCGGGCAGCACGGTGGTGCCGATGTCACGGCCCTCGACGACGATGCCGCCCCCGGCCGCGCGGGCGATCTCGCGCTGGAGCTCGGTGATCCGCGTGCGCACCTCGGGCACGGCGCTGACCGCGCTGACCCTGGAGGTGACCTCCTGGGTGCGGATCGGGCCCGAGGCGTCCTGGCCGTCGACGGTGATGGCCGGGGCGGACGGGTCGGTGCCGGAGTCGATGACGGGCTTGGCGGAGGCGGTGGCCACGGCGGCTGCGTCCGTGACGTCCACGCCGTTGGTCAGCATCCACCAGGTGATCGCCCGGTACTGCGCGCCGGTGTCCAGGTAGCTGAGGCCGAGCTTGGCGGCGACGGCCCTGGACGTGCTGGACTTGCCCGTGCCGGAGGGGCCGTCGATGGCGACGATCACTGCGGCCGGGGCGGTCCGGGCGGCGTTTTCCACGGTGTCGGGCACCTTCCTGAGAACACGGGCTTGACGAGGCAGACCACAGTGCTGCCAACCATCTACGGTACCGGCTGAATGGCGTACCCCTTACGGGCAGGCCGGACGGCCGCCTCCGCCCTCCTCACCGCGGTCCGCCCACCACCGTCTTCCCGGCGGGCGGGCCGGCGTTTCCTACCGTCGCAGCGACCATCCGCGCTCCACCAGCGTCCGCGCCAGGGTGTCCGCCGATGCGGGTTCGACCATGAGCTGGACGAGGCCCGCCTGCTGGCCGGTCGCGTGCTCGATCCGTACGTCCTCGATATTGACCCCGGCGTGCCCGGCGTCGGCGAAGATCCGGGCCAGCTGGCCGGGCTGGTCGCTGATGAGCACCGCCACGACCTCGTACGCGGCGGGGGCCGACCCGTGCTTGCCCGGCACCCGCTCCCGTCCCGTGTTGCCCCTGCGCAGCACGTCCTCGATGCCGTCCGCGCCGCCCCGCCGCTTCGCCTCGTCCCCCGACTGGAGGGCCCGCAACGCCTGCACGGTCTCCTCCAGGTCGGCGGCAAGCCCGGACAGCACGTCCGCGACCGGCCCCGGGTTCGCCGACAGGATCTCCACCCACATCCGGGGGTCGGACGCCGCGATCCGGGTGACGTCGCGGATGCCCTGCCCGCAGAGCCGTACCGCCGTCTCGTCGGCCTCCTCGAGCCGCGCGGCGACCATGGAGGAGACGAGCTGCGGGGTGTGCGAGACGAGGGCGACCGCGCGGTCGTGCCCGTCGGCGTCCATGACGACGGGCACCGCCCGGCACAGCGCGATCAGTTCCAGCGCCAGGTTGAAGACCTCGGTGTCACTGTCGCGGGTGGGGGTCAGCACCCACGGCCGCCCCTCGAAGAGGTCGGCGCTCGCGGCGAGCGGACCGGACTTCTCCTTGCCGGCCATCGGGTGCGTACCGATGTACGGGGCGAGATCGCAGCCCAGCGCTTCCAGCTCGCGGCGCGGCCCGCCCTTGACGCTGGCCACGTCGATGTATCCGCGCGCCAGGCCGCGCCGCATCGCGTCCGCCAGGGTCCGCGCCACATGGGCGGGCGGCACGGCGACGACGGCCAGGTCGACGGGGCCCGCCGGCGCCTCGTCGGTCCCCGCGCCGAGGGCCGCCGCGGTGCTCGCGCGGTCCGGGTCGTGGTCGGCGAGGTGCACGGTGACGCCGCGCGCCGCGAGGGCGAGGGCGGCCGACGTGCCGATCAGGCCGGTGCCGATGACGAGTGCGGTTCTCACGGGAGGTCCTTGCGCAGGGCGGCGCGGGCGCCGGGTCGGAACGGTGGTGCCGGGCCGGGGGGCGGGGCGGTCGGGCGTTCCGATCAGCGTAGTGGCCGCCACCGACAACGGCTCCGGCCGCCCGTGCCGTAGTACGTGTCATGCGTACGGGGGCGTGGGCGGCCAGCCGGGCGTGCGGGACGCGCGTCGGATCAGAGCTGCTGCTGACGGACGAGGTCCTCCAAGGAGGCCGCCTGCGGGAGCGAGCCGGCCGGGGTCAGTTTGTCGACTGCTTGCGGGAGTGCCTGGGCCAGCGTGTCGGCAGCCTCCTGCGGGCTCACACCCGCCTGGTCCGCGGCCTGTTGCAGCGCGTCGTCGGGCAGCGCCCGGGCGACTTCGGCACCGCTGACGGGCTGGTTGCCGCCGGTGCCGATCCATGACTCCGCCTGCTCCCCCAGACCGGACTTCTTGAGCATGTCCAGGAGGCCGTCGAGCGGGCTGCCGCCCTGCGTTCCGCCACTGCCGCTACTGCCGCCGAGAGCGCCGAGGAGTGCGCCGAGGATGTTTCCCGCGCCGCCGGAACCGGAGCCGCCGGCACTGCCGCTGCCGCTGCCGCTGCCGCCCAGGAGGCCGCCGAGGAGACTGCCGAGGTCGTTGCCCGCCATGGTCCAGCCTTTCGAGAAGGTGCGAAGAGGGCCGGGAGCCGAGACTCGAACGGCCCGAGGACCAGGTCCAGTCACGGACGCCGGACTCGATCAATCTCGCCCAGCCGCAGTCACCCCGCCACTCAGGCGGTCATTGAGGTGCTTGGGGAGCGCGCGCTCCGGCCCGTCCTGGCTATGGACGCGCCGACTCCGGGTCCGCTTGCATGGTGGGTCCGGCGCCGCCTATCCGGCGCACTGGGGAGGCCCTCCTTGAAACGCTCCGGTCCCCTCTGCACGCTCCTGGCGGGGCTGCTCCTCGCCGCCTTCATGCTGTCGCTCAATGCGACGACAGGAACGAATACTCCGGGTTACGCGAGCGGCGGCACGCCCTCCGCCCCACCGGCCCCCTCCACGCCGCCCGCCTCCTCCGCCTCACAGATCCCTACGGACCCGCCGTCCTCGTCCGGCACTCCGACGCCCTTTCCCACCCCTGCCCCCTCCGGGCCGACGACGTCCGTCCCGGCCTCCGAGACCGTCTACGCGGGCCGTACCACCGACGGGTCCGCCGCGCTCTCCGTCTCCGTGCGCGACGGCAAAGCGGTGGCGTACTACTGCGACGGCCGTACCCGTGAGTCCTGGCTGAAGGGCGTCGTCAAGGAGGACGGCAGCATGCGCCTGACCGGCAGGAACGGCGCCGGACTCGAAGCCTCCACCCGTGCGGGAACGCTCATCGGCACGGTCGAAGCCACCGACCGGGAGCAGGACTTCACGCTCGCCAGGACGACGAAGCCGTCCGGCCTCTACCGTGCGACCTCGCGGGTACGCGGCGCCGAGGTCGACGGCGGGTAGATCGTCCTCCCGAACGGCCGCCAGGTCGGCATCCTCACCCGCGACGGCAGGCGCGCCGCCGCCCCCGGTCTCGACCCGGCCACCGGAACCGTGCTGGTCGGCGACACCCGGCTCGTCGCCCGTGCGGTCGTCCCGTAACGGGACCCGCTCCTGTGCCCCGTCCCACCACCCAGGGAGTGAGTGACCCCGCCATGAGCAACGTCGACCCCAACGCCCCGACCATGTCGTTCCCCTCCCCCGCGCACAGCCACGGCCGCCCCGGGCCCGCCCGCTGGACCGTCCCGGTACTGGTGGCCGCCGCGGTCGCGGTCGCACTCGGGGCGTACGGGCGGATCCACGACCCGGCCGGCACGGCGTTCAACCTGGCCGGGTTCAGCAGCACGGGCGCGGTGAAGTCGTGGCTGGCGACCGCGGCCTTCGCGTTCGCGCTGGCCCAGGTCGTGTCCGCCCTCGCGCTGTACGGCCGCCTGCCGGGCGTCCGTACAGCGCCCTGGATGTCCGCCACCCACCGCTGGTCCGGCGGGATCGCCTTCCTGCTCGCGGTCCCCGTCGCCGTGCACTGCCTCTACGGTCTCGGCTTCCAGTCCTTCGGCAGCCGCGTGATGTGGCACTCTCTGGCGGGTTGCTTCTTCTTCGGCGCGTTCAAGGGCGAAGATGCTGCTGCTGCGGGCGGAGCGACTGCCCGGGTGGCTGCTGCCGGTCGTCGGCGGCCTGGTCCTCACCGTCCTTGCGGTGGCCTGGCTGACGTCCGCCCTGTGGTTCTTCCGCACCTTCGGCGTCACCACGTAACCCGGTGAACGCGCGCCCCCCGCCGCACGTACACCTCCTCGCACCGGTACTCGCAAGCGCACTCGCACTCGCACTCGCAAGGGAGCTCACCCCATGACCCACCCCACCCACCGGCGGACGGTCCTGACCGCGGCGGCCGGGACGGCGGCCGCGCTGGTCACCGGCTGCAGCAAGTACGGCGACGACAGCGGGGGCGCGGGCGACGCCGACGACAACCCTCCGGCTCCGTCCGGCGCTTCCGCTCCGACCGGCCAACAGGACCCGAAGCCCGCCCCGTTGGCAGCCACCTCCGACATCCCGGTGGGCGGCGGCAAGGTCTTCAAGGAGCAGAGGGTGGTCGTCACCCAGCCGGAGGCGGGCAGCTTCAAGGCGTTCGCCTCGACCTGCACCCACCAGGGATGCGACGTGGCGTCCGTGTCCGACGGGACCATCAACTGCCCTTGTCACGGCAGCAGGTTCCGCGTGGCGGATGCCTCGGTGGCGGGCGGTCCGGCGACCCAGCCCCTTCCTCCCCGTGCGATCACGGTGGAAAGCGGCTCGATCCGGCTGGCCTGACCGGCAACAATCCCTTCCATGCCCCCGTCGCCCGCGCAGCCCGATCTCGTCCGTGACCACAGCATCTACTCCTGCGTGATGGGTTCCCGCGCGTTCGGCCTGGCGACGGAGGACAGCGACACGGACGTGCGCGGCGTCTTCGTCGCCCCCACGCCCCTCTTCTGGTGCTTCGACAAGCCCCCCACGCACGTGGAGGGTCCCGCCCCCGAACAGTTCTCCTGGGAACTGGAACGCTTCTGCGCCCTCGCCCTGCGCGCCAACCCCAACGTTCTGGAGGTCCTGCACTCCCCGCTCCCCCTCCACACGGACGCCCGCGGCGACGAACTCCTCGCGCTGCGCACCGCGTTCCTCTCCCGGCGCGTCCACGCGACCTTCGTCGGGTACGCGGAAAGCCAGCGCCGCAGGATCGACGCGGACGTACGCCGGTACGGCGCTCCGCGGTGGAAGCACGCCATGCACCTGCTCCGCCTCCTCACGAGCTGCGTCGCCCTTCTCCGTACGGGTGAATTGACGACCGACGTGGGCGACGCCCGCGACGACCTCCTCCGCGTCAAGCGGGGCGAGATCCCCTGGCAGCACATCGAAAACCGGTTGAGCCGCCTCATCACGGCGGCGACCGAGGCCGCATCCGGCAGCCCGCTGCCGCTCCTCCCCGACCACGCCCGGGTGGAAGACTTCCTGATCCGTACCCGCCGCAACTCGGCGTCGGCGTACGGGACCTCCCCGTAGGAAGCGCTTGGCCGGAAGGACCCGTCGGTGGCCTGGAACGAGTGGGAAAGCCTGAAGTCGGCCAAGGCCGCCGCCTCGCCCGGCGGCGGGGGCAGTGGCGGGGGCGGCGGGGCCCGGGGTGACCTGGTGGCTCACCAGGACGATCTGGGGGCGGTCGGCCACGAGGCCTTCGTCCTCCACCGCGCACTGTCCCGACAGGCCGACATCTCGGGGGCGGGCCTCGACAGGTCCGGTGCCTGCTCGACCTCGCAGGCGGCGGTCTCCCTCAAGAGCCACCACTTCGCGATGGGTCCGGCCCTGGGGACGACGGTCACCGTCTGGACCGCCCAGTTGAAGCACCTCCTCCAGGCCTGCGCACACATCTCCAACCACCTTGACCACACGAAGGCTTCCCACGCCCAGGACGACGCCAAGGTCAGAACGAAGATCCGGGGCATCGTCGCCCCCGACACCCCCGTCTCTCGCCTCACCGAGTACTTCAAGTAGGGCCGGGACGGACGGGACCGGCCATGAGCGCCCTCACCCACGCCGACGTCGCCGACGTCGACCTCACCCGGCTCGGCAGCGCGGTGGCCGACTGGAAACGCACGGCCGCCCACCTCAAGGCCCTCTCCGCCCAAGCCCGCACCGGCCTCCTCGCCAAGTCGGAACGGGCCCGCTGGGAAGGCGTCAACGCGGCCGTCACCCGTGACTTCATTCGCAGGACGACAAAGGAATTCGCCGACGCCCTCGCGGAAGCGCAGAGCATCGTGAAGGTCATCGAGGACGCCCACCTGGAACTCGTCAAGATCCAGAAGGCGGTACGTCACATCCGCGAGGTGGAGGGTCCGAAGCTGGGCCTGAACCTGACCGTGCAGAACGACTGGGCGAACCTCCAGTACCGACCGGGCACCTTCGACAAGGCGGTCCCGCGCACGACCCAGCCGCACGACGAAGCGGCCGTCCAGGCGCTGCACAGCCGCCTGTCCGTCCTCGTCGCGCACGCCGCCGAAATCGACGCCTCGGTGGCCCGCGCACTGAGCGGGTCGCACGGCAACGACGCGACCCACTTCGGCCACCGCGCATACGGCTCCCTGGACGACGCACAACAGGAACGCGCCCTGGAACTGGCCCGGTCCGGCCCAAGCATGACCGAGGACCAGTACGCCGAGTTCAACAGCATCATGAAGTTCAACGCGAAGGACGCGGACTTCTCGACCGCCTTCTACCGGGGACTCGGCGGCCCGAAGCAAGCACTGGACTTCTACGCCCGGATGTCCTTGCACGGCACGGAGGGTGACGACCCGACACGTCTGGCTCAGGTCCAGGAACTGCAACGCAGCATGGGCACCGCCCTCGCCTCGGCCACCGACCCTGACAACAAGCCCCATCTGCCCACAAGCTGGGGCCCGGAATTCCGGAAACTGGGAACCCAGCCCATCGAATACGACCCCCTCGCCTCCAACCGACCCTACGGCTACCAAATCCTGGGCGGCCTCCTCCGCTACGGCGACTACGACCCGCGCTTCATCAGCCCCATCGCCGAGGACATCCTCCGCCTGCACAAGGAGGACCCCAACCGATTCATGGAAAACAGACCGTACGCCCCGAACGACCCGGACTACGGCTTCAACCCCTCGGGCCGCACGGGCGCAGGCTACGACCCGCTGACCAGCGTGCTGGAGGGGCTGGGCCACAGCCCGGAGGCAGCCAAGCAATTCTTCGCGGACGGGGAGCATTTGGCGGAATTGACGAGCAACGAATTCGAGTGGGCCGCAGACACTCTCGACAGGTCGACCGACGACGAGGCACTGGAAGACGCCCGAAAGGGCGGCCCCGACGCCTTGGGCCACGCACTGGAAGCGGCAACGACAGGCCACCCCTGGGACGACGTACGACCCGGGCTGCACCGGGACGAGGGGACGGCAGCCATTATGAAGAAGGTAATCGACTTGTACAGTCCCACGTCGGAGGTGAAGCCGCACGAGGAGATGATGGACAGTTTGGGTCGAATGGGGGCTGCGTATATCGACGACTTGAATTATTCGTCGGATAATTTCGGCGGATCAGGAAGGGAAATGGGAAGAGAAGAACGCTACGCCTACAGTAGCGATGGATCTAAGCGAACAGATTTCGACCTGATGAAGGTGAGGAATTTCATGACATTGGTGGCGAGAAGCGAAGAGGGTTACAAGAGCCTCTCGACGGCGCAGGAGTTTTTTACGGCAAGCGGACTGGCTGCATTCCGGAAGGATCACATGAACGGTAGTGAGATCGCAAGCACCTCGGCAGAAATGCATGGAATCATCGACGGGGCACGATCGACTCAGATTCGCGCAGACGCTAGAGAGTTGGGAGACAACGAAAATCTCAAGTTGGAGCAACAGGGCGCTTGGCGTCAATTCGGAGTGAGCACGTGCGTCGAGGTGGCAGTGGGAGCGGGAAGCACCCTTGTCGCTGGCCCAGCCGCCGGAGTCATCGCGTCCCAAGCGGTTCCCATGCTTCTGGAAGCAGGCGGCGCAGCCGTAAATACGGCTTACGGGAACTCGATGCTCGAGTACTTGAAGGCGAATGAGGCTGATCACAGCGCAACAGCCGTTGAGCAAAGCCAGCACATCGAAACAGTAGGAACCAAAGCTGCCTGGCGCCCCATTGAACGTTATATGGATACGAGTGGCATGCCGACCGACCAACGACTGATCCTCCGCGATCGAGTCAACAATGCGTACGATCGCGGAATGGGAAAGACGGATGCCGCAGAGAAAGCGTCGTAGCCAGTGAGGCATAGACGAACCGGCGTCGCCTTCTACATCCTAGCCGCGGCAATCGCGCTTACTATCTCCTGCTCCGAGCAAACTCCTTCTCGAAGCGGCCCTCCCGCCGGATGGAGTACATGCAATGAACTACTCGGCGCGAAAAACGTCGATGCCGTACACACACGGATGACTGGTGGGACAGTCCAATACTTCAACCGGGCCATAACCCCCCAGGATCTCACTAAATCCCTGACAAAGGATGCACGGGCGTGGACACCACGCATCTCCCCCGGCTCTGCGGGGAGTGATTACATCCCGTGCCAGCTAGTTCTTGCCGAGAAGCGCCAACACTTCACAGCCCGGGTGGGATGGTCGTTTCTGCCCATGTCGGCAATCACCTCAGGTGACCCGCAATTCGGCTGGCGTCACTCTGCGGGCGACGTTTATTCATCCCGTATGCCGGGAACTACGGCGTCGCGCTTCGCACTCGCCTGTCAGATTCCAAAGGCCCACGAGAAACAAGCTTCGGGCCTCCCTCTCTGGGTGTGGATCGACGCACAGAACATTCCTGACTTTGACGGAGAACTTCGCGAGAACCTAGCTTCCACGTTGGCACGCACCATGAGCCGCGAGCTGGGATGCATGAACGGCCCCGAAGTCCCCGCTCAACTCCCCAGTTGAAAGCTGCAGCCACTCGCACCCCCTACACACCCCCATCCCACCCCACCCCCAACCCCTCCAACTCCCCCCGATACTCCACCCGCTCCACCCACTCCCCCGGCCAAGCCGCAACCCCCAGGTGAGCGCCGGCGAAGGCCCCCGTGAGGCAGGCGATGGAGTCCGAGTCGCCCCGGGTGCACGCGGCCCTGCGCAGGGCCGTGACCGGGTCCTCCGGGAACATCAGGAAGCACAGCAGCCCCGTTGCCAACGCCTCCTCCGCGACCCACCCGACGCCCGTCGCCAGACACGGGTCCGTTTCCGATGTGAGCGACGGGTCGCGCAGGACCGCCTCCAGCCGTTCCAGGACGGCCAGGCACTCGTCCCACCCCCGGGCGATGAAGTGCGCGGGGGTGGGGTCGTCCGCGTAGGTCCACAGGTCGCCCAGCCACCGCTCGTCGTACCTCGTCCGGCTCTCCAGCCCGTACGAGCGCAAGCGACCGACCAAGCCGGCCGGTTCCGCCCCCTGGGCGAGCAGGTGGACGGCCCTGGCCGTCAGGTCGCTCGCCGCCAGTCCCGTCGGGTGCCCGTGTGTCAGCGCCGCCTGCAACTGTGCGGCGCCCGCCCGCTGCCGCTCGTCCAGCCCCGGCGCCAGCCCCACCGGCGCCACCCGCATGTTCGCCCCGCACCCCTTCGAGCCGATCTGCGAGGCCTTCTGCCAGGGCAGGTCGCTGTCCAGCAGTCGACAGGCGACCAGGCAGGTCCGTCCGGGCGCGCGGTCGTTGTCCGGCGAGTGGTACCAGTTCACGAACTCCTCCCGCACCGGCCTCTCCAGGCTCCGCGGCACCAGCGGCCCGCGCTCCATCGCGGTCCACAGCCCCCGCCCCAGCGCCAGGGTCATCTGCGTGTCGTCGCTCACGCGCGCCTTCGGTGGCAGTTCCATCTCGCGCCAGGGCCCGTGCTCGGCGAGGATGGACGGCACGTTGTCGAACTCCGTCGGGAAGCCGAGCGCGTCCCCCAGGGCGAGCCCGATGAGCGAACCGGTGGCTGCCTGCTTCGTACGCATCATGCGGGAGGTCCTTCCCCAGGCCGTTCAACGGACGGCTGCCCTTCCGGCAGCTCTGCGGATACTTCTGCGGGCACGCGCACATCGCCGGGTGCCTGCGCGGATGTCGGCCCAGGTGGCTGCACGGGCGGCTGCGCCTCCACGGCGGCTCCCGCAGACACATCGGCCACCGGCCGCAGCAACGGCGGATGCAGGACAGCCGCTCCCCCCGCCCGGTACAGCGCCGCCGGCTTGCCGCGCCCCCCGGTACGCCTGGGTGCCCCGCCCACCGGCTCCACGAATCCCCCCGTAGCCAGTACTTTCCGTCGGAAGTTCGGCCGGTCCAGCGTGACGCCCCACACCGTCTCGTACACCTGCTGAAGCTCACCCAGTGTGAACTCGGTCGGGCAGAACTCCGTCGCGAGCGTCGTGTATTCCAGCTTGTCGCCGATCCGCCGCCGCGCGTCGGCGAGGATCCGACCGTGGTCGAAGGCGAGGCGGAGGGCAGGCTCCGGATGCTCTCCGAGGCGCACCCATTGGGCCTCGGCCGCGTCTCCGCCCCCGCGTGGCTCCGGCAGATCCGGCACGAGCGCGGCGAACGCCACCGATACGACCCGCATCCGGGGGTCCCGGTCCGGCTCGCTGTACGTGCGCAGCTGCTCCAGGTGCAGTCCCGCCGCGGCCGACTCCGAGAGCCCGGTCTCCTCGGCGAGTTCACGCAGCGCGGCCCGTTCCGCCGACTCCCTGGGCAGGACGAAACCGCCGGGCAGCGCCCACGCCCCCTCGAAGGGCGCCTGTCCGCGCCGTACCAGCAGGACGTGCAGTCGAGCATCCCGGACGGTGAAGACGGCGAGATCGACGGTGACCGCGAAGGGTTCGAATGCTTTCGGGTCGTAACCCGGTGGGACGTCTCCGCCGTATGAAATGTCGTTTCCTGTCACTTGGCCGCCTCCGCACCGCGCACGCACTCGCACCCTTTCGCAGCGCGGCCAAGGCTGCGGCGACCTCGCCGGGCCTCACCGCACCGCCGGGCCCGGTCGGATGGGGCGTGGATACCGCACCGGCAGTCCGCGGCCTGGTCCACCCCCGTGGGCCCAGGCCGCGGACTTCCGTACACCGCAGGAGCGGTGAGGACGATCCGCAGCGCCGCGGGCTGTCCTACGGCGAGTTGCGTGTACGGCCTGCCCGCACCGGTCTCCGGCATCTCCCGCCCCCTCCATATAGTCAGGTTGACTATAAATGAAGTGCTGTCGGCGCACAAGGGCAGGAGATCCCAGGCCCGCACCTACGAGGCCGGACGCAAAAAAGCCCGGGGCCGGTCCCTGCATGAGCAGGGACCGACCCCGGGCACATCCCGCCCCCGAGATCCGGGACGGGTGGGACAGCCGGACGGGCGGGCCTAGAGGCCGACTTCCTTCATGAGCATGCCGACCTCGGTGTTGGTGAGGCGGCGCAGCCAGCCGGACTTCTGGTCGCCCAGGGCGATCGGCCCGAAGGACGTGCGGACCAGGCGCTCCACCGGGAAGCCCGCTTCGGCCAGCATGCGGCGGACGATGTGCTTGCGGCCCTCGTGGAGGGTCACCTCGACGAGGTAGTTCTTGCCGGTGTTCTCGACGACCCGGAAGTGGTCGGCGCGCGCGTAGCCGTCCTCCAGCTCGATGCCGTCCTTCAGCCGTTTGCCGATGTCGCGCGGCAGCGGCCCCTGGATGGCGGCGAGGTACGTCTTCTTCACGCCGTACTTGGGGTGGGTCAGCCGGTGGGCCAGCTCGCCGTGGTTGGTGAGCAGGATGATGCCCTCGGTCTCGGTGTCGAGACGGCCGACGTGGAACAGCCGCGTCTCGCGGTTGTTCACGTAGTCGTTGAGGTTCTGGCGGCCGTCCGGGTCGCCCATCGTCGCGACGACGCCCGCGGGCTTGTTCAGCGCGAAGAACAGGTGCGACTGGGCGGCGACGGTGAGGCCGTCGACCTTGATCTCGTCCTTGTGCGGGTCGACGCGCCGGCCCTGCTCGGTGACGATCTCGCCGTTCACCTCGACGCGGGACTGCTCGATGAGCTCCTCGCACGCGCGGCGCGAACCCATGCCGGCCCGGGCGAGGATCTTCTGCAGACGCTCGCCCTCCTGCTCGGCACCCGGGAAGGTCTTCTCGATCTTGATGTCGGGCTTGCCCGCGTAGCGGTCCCGGTTGCGCTGCTCGATCTTGGCGTCGAGCTCGCGGGGGCGGGAGGCGCCGGCGTTGTAGTTGCCGCGTCGACCGGGCTTCTGCGGGGTCTTCGGGGACTTCGGTCCGCCCTTGGCACCGCCGCGGGCGGAGTCGCCGCGGCCGCTGCGGGGGCCCTCGTGGGTGGCGGAGGGGCCGACGTCGTAACGGCGCTCCTCCGGACGGGGCCGGCGCGGCCGCTGCTCGCGCTCGTCGTCGCGGGAGTCGCGCGGGGCGCCGAAGCCGCCCTCGCGTCCGCCACCGGACGTACCGCGCCCGCCGCCGAAGCCCTCACGGCCACCGCTGCCGCCACGACCGGCCCCGGCGCCGCCACGGCCACCCGCGCCGCCCCGGCCGCCGCCGGAGCCGCTGAAGCCCCCGTCGCGCCCGCCGCCGGACCCGCCGAAGCCGGAGCCCCCGCGCCCGCCGCCGGAGCCGCCTCGTCCGCCGCCCGCCGCGCCCGAGCCGGAGCCCGCACCGCGTCCGCCGCCGCCCGCGCCGCCGCGCCCGCCGCTCGCAGGGCCGCCGCGTCCGTTACCCGCACCCCGCTGGTTCCGGTCGTTGCCGCTGCTGCCGCTGTTCCTGCCGTTGCTTCGCATCAAAAATCCGTCTTGTCGTCGTCTGCGTCGGTGTCCGGGGCGTCCGGATCGAACGACGGCACACCCTCTTGCGTCTCGGACTCGATCGCGTCCGCCTCTGGGAGGAAGGGAGCGAGCTCCGGGAGCTCGTCCAGGCCTCGCAGGCCCATCCGCTCCAGAAAGTAGTTCGTCGTCCTGTACAGGATCGCACCTGTTTCGGGTTCCGTGCCCGCCTCCGCCACCAGACCCCTCTGGAGGAGGGTCCGCATGACCCCGTCGCAGTTGACTCCCCGTACGGCCGAAACCCGCGACCGGGGCACCGGCTGCCGGTAGGCGACGACCGCCAGGGTCTCCAGTGCCGCCTGGGTGAGCCGGGCCTGCTGCCCGTCCAGTACGAAGGCCTCGACGGCGTCCGCGTACCGGGCCCGCGAGTAGAACCGCCAGCCGCCCGCCACCAGTCGCAGCTCGAATCCGCGCCCCTGGCCGGTGTACTCGTCGGCCAGCTCGCGCAGGGCGTCGGTGACCTCCCGTTCCGTGGCGTCCAGGACTCTGGCGAGGTGCGCCGCCGAAGCGGGTTCGTCGACGACCATCAGGACCGCCTCCAGGGAACCTCTCAGGTCCTGCTCGCTCACTCCTTCTCCTCCACGTTCTTCTCCGTCACGTTCTTCTCCGTCACGTGATCGAATTCGTCCGTGACGACGGGATCGGTGGTCCCGCTGCCCGTCCAGGTCACGGTCAGCTCCCCCAGTGCCTCCTCCTGGTCCAGCTCGACGGCCTTCTCCCGGTACAGCTCCAGAAGGGCGAGGAAGCGGGCGACGACGGTGAGGGTGTCCGGTGCGTCTTGCACGAGTTCCTGAAAACTCGCCGCGCCCCGCTCGCGCAGCAGCTCCACCACGGCCCCGGCCTGCTCCTGCACGGACACCAGGGGGGCGTGGATGTGGTCGACGTAGACCTGGGGCTGCGGCCTGGGCTGCATGGCCTTCACTGCCAGTTCCGCGAAGCCCTGGGCGCCGATGGTGATGACCACCTCGGGCAGCAGCTCGGCGAGCTGTTCCTCAAGGCCCACGGTGCGCGGGTGGCGCCGCCCCTCGCTCTGCCGGCGCTCCTCGAAGATCGCGGCGATCCTCTTGTACGCCCGGTACTGGAGCAGCCGGGCGAACAGCAGGTCGCGGGCTTCGAGCAGCGCCAGGTCCGCCTCGTCCTCGACCTCGGCGGTGGGCAGCAGCCGGGCGCACTTCAGATCGAGCAGGGTGGCGGCGACGACGAGGAACTCGGTCGTCTGGTCGAGGTCCCAGTCGGCCCCCATGGCGCGGATGTGGGCCATGAACTCGTCGGTGACCTCCGACAGGGCGACCTCGGTGACGTCCAGCTTGTGCTTGGCGATCAGCTGGAGGAGCAGGTCGAAGGGCCCCTCGAAGTTCGCCAGCCGGACAGTGAACCTGCCGTCGGACGGCTCGGGCGGCGGCTCTCCGGTGGCCCCGGACGACGGCCCTTCGGAAGGTTCGCCCGGCGCCTCTTCGGAGGCCCCGGACCGCGCCTCTCCGGAAACCGCCCCGGACTGCGCCTCGCCGCCGGATCCCCCGGACGCGGCCTCTTCGGGAGTCCTCACGGTCGGCTCCCCGGCCGCGGCGCCCGTGTCCCCCGCGGCACCCTCCGCCCCCGGCCCACGCCCCAGCGGGCGGCGGGACGAGGGGCGGCCCGGTGCGTCGTCTTCAGGAGTGGGGGCGGGAACTGCGGGCGGCGTCAAGGAGGGTCCTGGGTACGGGCGGAACACGGTGGAGGGGCAGCCGCGAGGCTACCGCCGCACCGGTCAGCGCCCGCGCAGGCGCCGTACGAGGATGCTCGCGTCGCCGCGCGACTCCAGATCGGCGAGTACGACGGCGACCGCCTCCCGGACGATCCGTCCCCGGTCCACGGCCAGGCCGTGCTCGCCGCGCAGCACCAGGCGCGCGTGCTCCAGGTCCATGAGTTCCTCGGCGGAGACGTAGACGGTGATCTTCTCGTCGTGCCGCTCGCGGCCGCTGGGCCGCCGGTTGGCACCGCGTCCGCCCCGGCGGCGTGGCTGGGCCCCGGTGGGGGCCGGGACGGCGTTACGCGGCGCTCCAGGGGCCTCCTGGCTCCTGCCCGCGGCGGCCTTGGCCGTGGCCGCGGTGGCACCGGCGGTTGCAGGACCGGAGGTCCCTGCCGGCGCGGCGCCCTCGCCCTCCGTTCCCCTGGTCCGCTGCTGTCCGGCGTCGGCCGCGGCGCCGTGTCCGGCGCCCTCACCGCTTCCGTCGGCGGGACCCTGGGCCGCGGGTTCGCCCGCGGGCGCCGGTACCCTGGCCGGCTCGCCGTTGGCGCCGGACCTGCGGTTGGAGGACTGGAGCCCCATACCCCCGGTCGTGCGGAACAGTTCGTCGGCCCCCGGCAGACTCACTCGGCGTGACACCGGGCGAGCACCTCCCTGGCGAGCTGGCGGTAGGCGGCGGCGCCCACGGAGTTCGAGGCGTAGGTGGTGATGGGCTCACCGGCGACCGTGGTCTCCGGGAAGCGCACCGTCCGGCCGATCACCGTGTGGTAGACGTGATCGTCGAACGCCTCCACCACGCGCGCGAGGACCTCGCGGCTGTGCACCGTGCGGGAGTCGTACATCGTGGCGAGGATGCCGTCGAGCTCCAGGTCCGGGTTGAGCCGCTCCTGGACCTTCTCGATGGTCTCGGTGAGGAGCGCCACACCGCGCAGCGCGAAGAACTCGCACTCCAGCGGCACGATCACCTTGTGCGCGGCGGTCAGCGCGTTCACGGTGAGCAGGCCGAGCGAGGGCTGGCAGTCGATCACGATGTAGTCGTAGTCGTTCATCAGCGGCTTGAGGGCCCGCTGGAGGGTCGACTCGCGCGCGACCTCGCTGACCAGCTGCACCTCGGCGGCCGAGAGGTCGATGTTGCTGGGCAGCAGGTCCATGTTGGGAACGGCCGTCTTCAGCAGCACCTCGTCGGCCGACATGCCCCGCTCCATGAGCAGGTTGTAGACCGTGAGGTCTAGCTCCATCGGGTTCACCCCGAGGCCGACCGACAGGGCTCCCTGCGGGTCGAAGTCGACGAGCAGGACACGGCGTCCGTACTCGGCGAGGGCGGCGCCCAGGTTGATGGTCGAGGTCGTCTTGCCGACCCCGCCCTTCTGGTTGCACATCGCGATGATCTTGGCCGGGCCGTGATCGGTCAGCGGTCCGGGGATCGGGAAGTACGGCAGCGGCCGTCCGGTCGGGCCGATCCGCTCGCGGCGCTGGCGGGCAGCGTCGGGGGCGAGGGTGGCCGCGTACTCGGGGTCGGGCTCGTACTCGGCGTCGGGATCGTAGAAGTGCCCCTGGGGGACCTCGTCGAAGTCGGCGAAGCCGGTGGTGGACTTATCGCCACTCTGGTCGCCGGCCATGGCGTTCACGTGTAGGCCGTCCATGCTCTGGTGGGATGTCGTCGTCATGTGCTGGTGGGTGGCGAAGGTGCGGACCGCGACCGAGCCGACAGCTTCGAGCCCTGTAGGGCTCTGGCCCTGCGCAGGCGTCCCCGGTTGACCACCTCCGGGAGTAAATGTCGACTCATTCACAAGTCGTCTTACCTCCTTGGGACGTGACCAGGAAACTTATCGATAGGTCAGCGTGGCACCATGCCGACGGTCGCCGACTCTATGGCGTGTCACCGCTCCGCAGCAACACAATCCGCCGGACCCGGGTCGATGTGTCGGCAACGGAACCCCTCTGTGTCAAGGGTGCGCGAGGGCGTACGCGAAGCACGCGCGCCTGGTTTCAGGGGTGCGCGAAACGGTTAAAGGGTTACGTTCGCGACGAGTTGAGCGAGTGTCGCAAAGCGCCCGGATACGCGTCCGGCCGGACCTCGCGGGAGCAAGGTCCGGCCGGGCACGTGATGTTGACGACGCCTGTTGACGCGTCAGCCGAGGAGGGTGTTCAGCGCGACGTGCGGGAGCTCGTGCGCCTCCGCGACCTCACGGTAAACGACCTGGCCGTCATGGGTGTTGAGACCCTTGGCGAGCGCCGGGTCACGGCGCAGCGCCTCGGCCCAGCCGCGGTTGGCGAGCTCGACGATGTACGGCAGCGTGGCGTTCGTCAGCGCGTAGGTCGAGGTGTTCGGAACGGCACCCGGCATGTTGGCCACGCAGTAGAAGACCGAGTCGTGGACGTTGAACGTCGGCTCGGCGTGCGTGGTCGGGTGCGAGTCCTCGAAGCAACCGCCCTGATCAATTGCAATGTCGACAAGTACACTTCCGGGCTTCATCTTGGCGACGAGCTCGTTGGTGACCAGCTTCGGGGCCTTGGCGCCCGGGATCAGCACGGCGCCGATGACGAGGTCGGCCTCGACGACGGCCTTCTCCAGTTCGAAGGCGTTGGAGACGATCGTCTGCACCTTGGTGCCGAAGATCTTGTCGGCCTCGCGCAGCTTGTTGATGTCGCGGTCGAGCAGCGTCACGTGGAAGCCCATGCCCACCGCGATCTGGGTGGCGCTCCAGCCGGAGACGCCGCCGCCGATGACGACGGCCCTGCCGGCCGCCGTGCCGGGAACGCCGCCGGGGAGCACGCCGCGGCCGCCGACCTGGCGCATCAGGTGGTACGCGCCGACCTGCGGGGCGATCCGGCCCGCGACCTCGGACATCGGGGCGAGCAGCGGCAGCGCGCGGTTCGCGGTCTCCACCGTCTCGTAGGCGATGGCGGTGGTGCCGGACTCCAGCAGCGCGTCCGTGCACTCGCGGGAGGCGGCGAGGTGCAGGTAGGTGAAGAGCGTCTGGTCCTTGCGGAGGCGGTGGTACTCCTCGGCGATGGGCTCCTTGACCTTGAGCAGCAGGTCGGCGGAGGCCCAGACCTCGTCGGCGGTGTCCAGGATGCCCGCACCGGCCGAGACGTACTCGGCGTCCGTGATCGAGGAGCCGAGACCGGCGCCCTTCTCGATGACGACCTGGTGGCCGTGGCGCACCAGCTCGTGCACGCCGGCCGGGGTGATGGCCACCCGGAACTCGTTGTTCTTGACCTCGCGGGGGATGCCGACCTTCACGTCGATCACGGTCCTTGGAATCTGGGGGATAAAACGGGCAATGCCTTGCATGACCAGGCACGGAAGGCATACCTGGGGAACGCCACGGAGTGACGCGGCAAAGCCAGTCTAATGAAGGATTTCCAGCTGTCTAGCCTTACAAAGCATCAACCTCGAACGGATGCGCTGCGGATTTCGTAGGCTGGAGCCGCCTCTTCCATTAGCCTCTCCGCTGAAGCCCGGTACAGCCGGGCGGCCGTCGGGTCGCCGAGCCGGTCGAGGGTGTCGGCGAGCCGCAGCCCGAGTGCGGCCTGCAGCCGCGTCTCCCCGGCCTGCCGTGCCCACTCCACGGCCTCCTGGCAGGTGCGCAGACATTCCTCGGGACGCCCCGCGTACTCCTGGACCCGCGCCATTTCGCTCAACGCCCTTGCGTGGCCCGGGAGATCACCGAGCCGCCGCATCGCCGCCGCGGCCGCCCGCCAGTGGCGCAGCGCCTCGCCGTACCGGCCCGCGTAGGTGTGCACCGCGCCGAGCCGCCCGTACAGGCGTGCCCCGTCCTCGCGCTCACCTCGGGCGAGCCGTTGGTCGAGTGCCCTTCCGTACCAGTCCGAGGCGCGCGAGTAGTCCCCCATCTCCTGGTACGCGCCTCCTACGGATTCCATGGCGCGGGCCGTCGCGTAGGGGTCCTGGGCGAGCCGCCCGGCGTCCAGGGCCGCCCGGTACCGGGACAGGGCCTCCGCGGTACGGCCGGTCTGCGCGTCCAGGTCGGCCAGGTTGAGCAGCGCTGCGGCCTTCTCGCGGTGCAGGTCGCGCCGCTCGGCGACGTCGAGCACCAGCCGGTGCAGCCCGTACAGCTCGGGAGCCGCCGCCTCGGTCCCCCGGTGCGCGGCCAGCGCCCGCACGAGAGCGGCGACCAGGCGCCGCGCCAGGGTGTCGAGTCCGCCGTCCTCGACCGCGGCGCGGGCGGCGGCGAGCAGCGCGGGCTGACGGACGCGCAGCCACTCGGCGGCTTCCTGGGCGGAGGAGAAGCGCAGCGCGCGGGGCAGTCCGGCGAGCCTCTTGCTGGCCGCGGAGCCCTCCGGCTCGGTGACCGCACGGCACGACTGGAGCTGCCGCACGGTCCGTTCCAGCATCCGGGCGCGCGCCAACTGCCTTTCGGCGGGCCGTTCCTGAGCCTCCGTCAACTTCAGCAGCAGCGGCGCCAGACATCCCGGTACGAGGTACTGCTCACCCGCGGGGTGCAGCAGCCCCTGCACCGCGAAGTCGTCCAGCGCGCTCTGCGCCGCCGACACGGAGCACCCGGCGAGCGCCGACGCGGTGTGCGCGTCGACCAGGCCGGCGGGGGCGAGCGCCAGGAGGCGCAGCGTCCGCGCGGTCGGCTGCGGCAGCGACTCGTACACCAGACGCAGCGCACGCGCCAACGGCCCTGATCCTTGCGCGTGGTCGGCGTCATCGGGAAGGTCGTGGAGGTGCTTGGTGACGTCCGGGACCGAGTAGGTGGGGCGGGCCGCGAGCCAGCCGCCGACCAGGACGAGTGCGGCGGGCTGCCCGCCGCACTGCTCGGCCAGGGCGTCGGCGGCTGTCGGGTCGACGGTGATGCGCACCTTGCCGGTGTAGTGCGCGAGGAGGGCGACGGCGGACGCGGTGTCGAGCCCGCCGAGTGTGCAGGGCCGGACGTCGGGAATGCCGGTCAGCGGCCCTTGGGAGGTGGCCACGACCAGGCATCGCGGGTTGTCGGGGAGCAGCGGGTCGACCTGCTCGGCGTCGGACGCGTCGTCCAGGACGAGGAGCGTGCGGCGCACCGCCAGGGCTTCGCGGACCATCTCGGACAGGGTGTCCGCGTCCGCGCCGGCCGGAGCGGCGATGCCCAGTTCGTCGAGCAGGGTGCGCGCCGTCTCCTCGGTGGGCACGCGTTCGCCGCCGGGTGCGGTGAGGCGGGCCCGCAGCGCGCCGTCCGGGTAGTCGTCGGCCAGCGAGCGGGCCAGTTCCTCGGCGAGGGCGGTGCGCCCGGAGCCGGGGCGTCCCGCGATGAGCAGGACGCGGGCCCGGGGTTGCTTGCGGCCGGTGAGGGTGTCCAGGCCCGTGCGCTGGATGTCGGCGCGCAGTTCCTTCAACTCCCGTTTCCGGCCGAAGAACGCACCGGTCGCCCAGTCGTGGGCCGATCCCGCCGCGGGGGCGGCCGTCGTGACCGCCGCCGCGCCGCTGTTGCCCACCGCCTGATCCGTCACGGGCCACGCTCCCGTCCGCCTGCGCACATACCCCGCCGCGACTGCGGTCGGGCTTTTTCGAGCCTAGTTCACGCTCTGCGACGATCCGGGGGGAGCGCGGCGGACAAGTCGCCCGATCGGATCAACAGTTTTTATGACTGGAGACTCTTCGCCGAACGGCTCTCGCCGTGCGGGTCAGAAGGGCCGCGCGGGCCACGGTGCCTCCGCCGGACGCAGGGCGTCCAGTCCGTCGCCCGCCTGCGCCGCGGCGAGCGCGAGCGCCCCGATCACCAGACAGGTGTTGTGCAGCTCACCGGCGAGCGCGCCGCGCACCAGCTCCGCGAGCGGTACGCGTGCGTGCTCCATGTCGGCCTCCTCCTCGGACACCGCGAAGCGCTCGCCCTCGCTCTCCGAGAGGTCCCGGGCCAGGAAGATCCGTACCGCCTCGTCGGAGCCGCCCGGAGAGGTGTACACATCGGCGAGCACCCGCCAGTCCCCCGCCTTGATGTGCGCCTCCTCGTAGAGCTCGCGCTGGGCGGCGCGCAGCGGGTTCTCGCCGGGCACGTCCAGGAGTCCGGCCGGGATCTCCCAGAGCTTGTGCCGCACCGGGTGGCGGTACTGGCTGAGGACGGCGACACAACTCCGGTCGTCCAGGGCGAGGACGGCGACCGAGCCGGGGTGCACCTGGTAGTCACGGCCCGCCACGGACCCGTCGGGCATCACCACCCGGTCGGTCCGGACACTGGTCTTCGCCCCCTCGAAAGGAGTCACCGACTCGGTGACCTGCCACTCCTGGGGGGTGTCCTTGATCGCCACGTACGCCTCCATGCAACGAGAAAACCGGGGCAAGAGCCTGAAAAGCCCTACCCCGGTCAACCGTAACGCCTGTGACTACTTGCCCTGCTGGCGCTCCACCGCCGCCTTCACCAGCCCCGCGAACAGGGGGTGCGGACGGGTCGGGCGCGAACGCAGCTCGGGGTGGGCCTGGGTGGCGACCAGGTAGGGGTGCACCTCGCGCGGGTACTCGACGTACTCGACGAGCTTGTTGTCGGGCGACGTGCCGGAGAAGACGAGGCCCGCCTTCTTCTCCAGCTCGGCACGGTAGGAGTTGTTGACCTCGTAGCGGTGACGGTGGCGCTCGTCGACGTACTGCTCGTCGCCGTACGCCTCGCGCACGAGGGAACCCTCGGCGAGCTTGGCCGGGTAGAGGCCCAGGCGCATGGTGCCGCCCAGGTCGCCCGCGCCCTCGACGTACGCGAGCTGCTCCTCCATGGTGGAGATCACCGGGTGGGCGGTGGCGGCGTCGAACTCGGTGGAGTTGGCGTCCTCGATGCCCACCAGGTTGCGGGCCGCCTCGATCACAATGCACTGCAGGCCCAGGCAGATGCCGAGCAGCGGCACCTTGTTCTCGCGGGCGTACTGGATGGCGCCGACCTTGCCGTTGACGCCGCGCTCGCCGAAGCCGCCCGGGATGAGGATGGCGTCGCAGTCGCCGAGCTGCTTCTGTGCGCCCGCCTGCGTCTTGCAGTCGTCGGAGGTGACCCACTTGACCTTGACCCGGGCCCGGTTGGCGAAGCCGCCGGCACGCATGGCCTCGGTGATCGAGAGGTAGGCGTCGGGCAGGTCGATGTACTTGCCGACGAGCGCGACGGTGACCTCGTGCTGCGGGTTGTGGACGCGGTCCAGGAGGTCCTCCCAGACGGTCCAGTCCACGTCGCGGAACGGCAGGTCCAGCTTGCGCACGACATAGGCGTCCAGGCCCTCGGTGTGCAGCACCTTGGGGATGTCGTAGATCGACTTGGCGTCGATGGCGGCGACCACGGCGCCCTCGTCGACGTCGCACATCAGCGAGATCTTGCGCTTGATGGCGGTCGGGACCTCGCGGTCGGCGCGCAGCACGATCGCGTCGGGCTGGATGCCGATGCTGCGCAGGGCGGCGACCGAGTGCTGGGTCGGCTTGGTCTTCAGCTCGCCCGAGGGGCCGATGTAGGGGAGCAGCGAGATGTGCACGACGAAGACGTTGTCGCGGCCTACCTCGTGGCGGACCTGGCGGACGGTCTCCAGGAAGGGCAGCGACTCGATGTCGCCGACGGTGCCGCCGACCTCGGTGATGACGACGTCGACGTCGTCGGTGGCCATGCGGCGGATCCGGTGCTTGATCTCGTTGGTGATGTGCGGGATGACCTGCACCGTGTCGCCGAGATACTCGCCGCGGCGCTCCTTGGCGATGACCGTGTTGTAGACCTGGCCGGTGGTGACGTTGGCCGAGCCGTCGAGGTCGACGTCGAGGAAGCGCTCGTAGTGGCCGATGTCCAGGTCGGTCTCGGCGCCGTCGTTGGTGACGAACACCTCGCCGTGCTGGAAGGGGTTCATCGTGCCCGGGTCGACGTTCAGGTACGGGTCGAGCTTCTGCATGGTGACGCGAAGGCCGCGGGCCTTCAGGAGCGCACCCAGGCTGGAGGCGGTCAGACCCTTGCCGAGGGAGGAGGCGACACCCCCGGTGACGAAGATGTGCTTGGTCGTCGAGACGGTGTTGTTCCTAAAGGCAGCGGGCTGCATGGCCAAGGCGGGGCTCCCGTGGTCGCGAGGTGAGGATGCGTTTCTGGCCTCCCACCGGTGCACATCGGTTGAATCACCGGTGATTTCGGGGGGCGCCGTCGCTGCGGTTCGGGGGGATTTGCGCCCACCGCTCCACGGGCTACCAGGGTAACAGTGACTCCGGGAGGCTGCTTCCGGCGCCCGTCGCGGGCCGACGGGGAGCAGGGGTTCCGCGCGGAATCGCGGCCTCTTAGTCCGAGCGCCTGTGAAGACGGTTCGGAACGGGCGGGACCCGAACGGTCAGCACTACGGGCGCCTGTTCGAGCCATCTTCACCCTACGATCACACCGGAACCACCTGCGCCTCACCCGTTCGGTCCCCTCCCCTTGCGACCACCTCACACGGATGAGCTTCGTGCAACGTATCCTTCACGGAACATCGCTGCGAGCCGGCCGGTGGCGAAGGCACCAACCCCGCCCGCTCCCGGACCCCGAAGCTCGTCGTCGAAGATCCCCTGACCGCAGAGGCCCCCTTCCGAACGGGGGTGGACGTGGCCGTTCGACTGGAGATTGCACGTGGCCGGGCGCATCGAGGACTACGCACTCATCGGAGACATGCAGACAGCGGCGCTGGTCTGCCGGGACGGCTCAGTCGACTGGCTGTGCCTGCCCCGTTTCGACTCCCATGCCGTCTTCGCCGCGCTCCTCGGAACCGAGGAGCACGGCTTCTGGCGGATCGGACCCACCTATCCGGAGGGCAGTGAGGCCCCCGTGGCCTCCCGCCGCCGCTACTGCGGGGACTCCCTCATCCTGGAACAGGAGTGGGACACCCCCCGGGGCACGGTCCGGGTGACGGACTTCATGCCACCTCGCGACGGCGCGCCACAGATGACCAGAATCGTCGAGGGCATCAGCGGCCGCGTGCCGATGCACTCGGCGCTGCGCATGCGGTTCAGCTACGGCCGGGTGACCCCCTGGGTGCACCGGGTCGACAACCGTACGGTCGCGGTCGCGGGACCCGACTCCGTATGGCTGGACACGGACGTCGAGACGCACGGCCAGGACCTCACCACGCACTCCGACTTCACGGTCGGCCCCGGTGAGCGGCTCACCTTCACCATCCAGTGGCAGCCCTCGCACAAGGAGGCGCCGCCGCTCCCCGACCCCGAGGGCGCGCTGCAGCTCACCGTCGACTTCTGGCGGGAGTGGGTGGAGCACTGCACGTACCACGGGCCCTACCGCGAGGCCGTGGTCCGCTCGCTGATCACGCTGAAGGCCCTGACGTACGCCCCCACCGGCGGCATCGTCGCGGCCCCCACCACCTCCCTCCCGGAGGACATCGGCGGCTCCCGCAACTGGGACTACCGCTACACCTGGCTGCGCGACGCCGCGATCACGCTCTCCTCCCTGCTGCGCACCGGCTACCGCGAGGAGGCACGCGCGTGGCGCGAGTGGCTGCTGCGTGCGGTCGCGGGCGACCCGGAGAACCTGCAGATCATGTACGGCATCGCCGGCGAGCGCGAGCTGGGCGAGGCCGAACTGGACTGGCTGCCGGGTTACGAGAACTCCGGCCCCGTCCGCGTCGGCAACGGCGCCGCCGGGCAGCTGCAGCTCGACGTGTACGGCGAGGTCACCGAGGCCCTGCACCTCGCGCACATGACGGGCCTGGCCCGCAACGACTACGCCTCCCTCCTCCAGCTCAAGCTGATCCGCTACCTGGAGGACCACTGGAACGAGCCCGACGAGGGCATCTGGGAGGTGCGCGGTCCGCGCCGCCACTTCGTGCACTCCAAGGTGATGGCCTGGGTGGCGGTGGACCGCACGGTCAAGCTGATCGAGTCGGGTGACGCGGACGGCCCGCTGGAGCGCTGGCGCGAACTGCGCGAGACGATCCACCGTGACGTCTGTGAGAAGGGTTACGACCCGGAACGCAACACCTTCACGCAGTCGTACGGTTCCCGGGAGCTCGACGCCTCCCTGCTGCTCATCCCGCAGATGGGCTTCCTGCCGCCGGACGACAAGCGCGTCATCGGCACCATCGAGGCGATCCAGCGGGAACTGTCCACCCCGGACGGCTTCGTGCTGCGCTACCCGACGGCCGGCGAGGACGCGGGCGTGGACGGCCTGGAGGGCGACGAGGGCGCGTTCCTGGCCTGTTCGTTCTGGCTGGCGGACGACCTGGCGATGATCGGGCGGGTCGACGAGGCCCGCAGGCTCTTCGAGAAGCTCCTGGGGCTGCGCAACGACCTCGGTCTGCTGGCCGAGGAGTGGGACTCCACTCTCCAGCGCCAGGTCGGCAACTTCCCGCAGGCCTTCAGCCACGTGCCGCTGATCGACACGGCGCTGCGGCTGACGGCGAGCGGCGCGTACGGGGGCTGACCCGCCCGCGAGAAGCCGACCGCTCCGGGGTGGCACGGACCCTGCGTTCGCGCCACCCCGGAGCGCAGCCGCGGACGGCTTGGCCGGTGTGCTTTCGCGCGGCGGCGGGCGTCCCGGCGCGCGCCCCCGGGGTGATGTACGCCACAGCGGGCATGGAGGCGCTCAATTCGCCGGTGGCCGCGTCGAGTTGCCGCGCCGACCGGCAGCCGATGCCCACCGGTGACCGCCGGGTGATGTTCTGCCATCGGGCGCGCGGGTACCGTCCCGGTCCATGGACACGCAGGGCGGAATCACCGTGCAAAGGGCGCTTGAACTGCCGGGACTCCGCAGCGGGCTGCCCGAGGTGGTGGCGGGTGCGGACCGGCTCCACCGGACGGTGCGCTGGGTGCACGCCGGCGAGGTCCCGCACATCGCCTCGCTCCTCAAGGGCGGCGAACTGCTGCTGACGACGGGCCTCGGCCTGGGCACCCGCCCCGCCGAGCAGCGGGCCTTCGTACGCAGGCTGGCCGAGCGGGGCATCGCCGCCCTCGTCGTCGAGCTGGGGCCGCGCTTCGGCCGGCTGCCCTCGACCCTGGTGGAGACCGCCCGGACGGCCGGGCTGCCGCTCGTCCAGCTGCACCGCGAGGTGCCGTTCGTGTCGGTCACCGAAGAGGTCCACACCGAGATCGTCAACGGCCACTACACGCTGCTGCGGCGCGCCGAGGAGGTGCACCGCCGCTGCACCGAGGCGCTGCTGGACGGAGGCGGGATCCCGCAGGTGCTGGGCATCCTGGCCGACTTCACGGCCAACCCGGTCTTCCTGGAGACCGCCGACGGGCAGTTGCTGTACGCGGCGGGGCCCACCGCCAAGGACACCGGGGGCGCCGACCCGCTCCAGGTCTGGGAGGGGCTGCGAGGTCAGCGTGAGGCCCGTGAGTCGGGGCCGCCCGCCAACGGTGTCCTGGTGGACGTCCCCGGCGGCGGCCACGGCGCGGGTTCGGTGCGTGCCCGGCTGGCGCTGCTGGGGGTGACGAACCCGCTGCTGCCGGTGCACCGGATCGCCGCCGAGCGGGCCGCGGGCATCCTCGCGGTCGTCCTGATGCAGGCACGTCAGGAGGAGGAGCTGGCGGCGCGCGGGCGCGGCGACTTCCTCACGGACCTGGCGCAGGGCCGCATCCCGGCGGAGGAGGCCCCCGCGCAGGCCCGGGTGCTGGGCTTCAGGCCGGGCGAGGGGCCGCTGCTGCCGGTGGTGATGCGGCTGGCCGCCGAGCTGTCCCCGCCCGGGAACTGGTCGGTGCTGACACGGGCGGTCCTGGAGGAGCTGTCGTCGGTGGGGGTGCCGGTACTGCTGGGCGTACGACCGGTGGAGGGGCGTGTTCCGCTGCTGCTCGGGCTGCGCGCGGAATCGGAACGCACGGCCGTCGCCGACCGGGTCGCGGCGGCCCTGCGGGCCGGTGTCGAGCGGGCCGGGCTGGGCAGGGCGGGCGCGCACCCGCCGGTCGTGGTGGTCGGGGTCGCGGGCGGCTGGGCGGCGGCCTCGGCCGGTCTGCGGCACGCGGCGGAGACGGCGACGGCGGCGCAGGGGCTGCACGACCGGCCCTGGTACGACGCCCGCCGTCTCGACATCGACCTGCTGCTGTGGCGGCTGCGGGAGCATCCGGACCTGGCGGCGTTCGTGGACCGGGCGATCGGCCCGCTGCGCGACCACGACCGCACCTCGCGCCCGCCGCTGCTGCCCACCCTGGAGACGTACCTGGCGCACGCGGGCCGCAAGGCGGAGACGGCGCGCGAGCTGCATCTCAACCGGCAGACGCTCTACAACCGGCTCGCCCGCATCTCCGAGCTGCTGGGCACCGACCTCGACGATCCGCAGACCGTCCTGGCGCTCAGCCTGGCTCTGCGCGCGCGCAGGCACGCCTCCTAGCGGCCCGGACGGTCGGGCCCCCGCCGGGTACGGACGGGCACCGGGAGCCCTATGCCAGACCCGTCAGCTCGTCGTACACGCTGAGCACCTGTGCCACGGTCTCGTCCTCCGTCGGCCAGGTAGCCGCCTGCCGCAGCCCGGCGTCCGCGAGCCGGGCCCGCCGCTCCGGGTCGTCGAGCAGGCCGAGAACCGTCCGCGCGAGGGCGTCGGCGTCTCCGTACGGGACGAACTCGGCGGCGTCGCCGACCAGTTCCGGCACCCCGCCGACCTCGGTGGCGACCAGCGGCACCGCGGCCCGCAGCGCCTCCTGGGCGAGTACCGAGCGCGCCTCCCAGCGGCTGGGCAGCACCGCGACGTCCGCGGCGGCGAGCAGCTCGGCGACGTCCTCGCGCTGCCCGAGGAGCTGAACGGGCAGGTCCTCGGCCTCGATGCGGCGCTGCAGTGCGGCCCGCTCGCGGCCCTCCCCGGCGATGGTGAGCAGCGGTGCGGGGTCCCGCTCCCGCCAGGCGCGGGCGGCGTCCAGGAGGACGTCGTAGCCCCGGTACGGGACCAGGCTGCCGACGGCCATCACCAGCGGACGGTCCACGGCTCCGAGGTCGGCCCTGGCCTTGCCCTCGTGGAAGTCGTCGGACGGCTTGACCGCGGGCACCGTGACCGGGGCCAGCCGCGCGTCGCGCGCCCCCCGGTCGCGGGCCCTGTCGACCAGTTCGGACGAGGTGCCCAGCACGACGGCGGCCGCCCGCACGGCACGGCGCTCCATGAGGCGTACGGCGTGGCTGCGGACACCTTCCGCGTGCGCCCGGGTGTGCCAGGTCACGACGAGCGGGGGCGGTCCCGCGAACCGGACGCCCTGCCGTCCCCGGTCCCCCCGCAGCCGTCCGCCGAGCGCGAAGGCGCAGCGCACGGCGGCGTGCAGTCCGTGCGCGTGCACGATGTCGGCCCGTGCGCACGCGGCGCGCAGGGAGGCCACGGTCAGCGGGTCGCTGCGCCTGGGGACGGTCACCACGTCGGCGCCCGCCCCGGCGAAGCCGTAGGCCCTCTCCAGCTCGGCCGGGGCGCACACGGTGACCCGTACGCCCCGGGCGACGAGGCCCGCCGTCAGCGACCTGACGTGCGCGCTGCTGCCCGCGCTGCCACCGCCGAGCACTTGGACGGCCCTCAGCGGCGACTGCCCGTACGGCGGGGGCGGGGTGCTGCTCACGGTGGCAAGTGCTCCTGGGGTGGGGTGCGGCGCACCGCGCTCGCGGTGCGCAACCGGGCTGGGAAAGGGCACTTGTAGCAGAAATCCGGGCCTGCCCGCGTGTCTTCTGCCGCACAGGTGCGCGTCACGGCGCCAAGAATGCCAGCCCCCACGGCCGCCGGGGCGCCACAACTGTCCGGGTCCGGTCACTTCATGCCCACGACCACCCGCACGAGTGAGCGCCGCTTCAGCCCTCCCCTCCGCACGGACGGCCTTCCCTCGCTGCTTCACCCTTCCTTACGGACGGTCTCCCTCAGCGCGCTCCCGCCGCACGGCTGACCCTGTCGCCGCACGCGGCGACGGCGATCAGCGCGGCGGCATGCAGGGCGAGCCCGGTGCGGCCGTTGCCCGCGGCCATCACCGCGCCGAGCGCGGCCCCCAGCGCGTGCGCCCCGGTGTCGCCCAGCATGGTGCGCCGCCCGAGGTCGTCCTCCAGCACCGCGGCGACGGCCCCCACGGGCGCGGCCGCGAGCATTCCGGCGCCGCCGCGCTTCAGCAGCCCCGGCGCCCCGAGGACGAGCACCGCCCCGGCCGCTCTGCCCGGCCGCACGTCCACCAGGTTCACCAGGTGCGCGGTGCCCGCGACGACGACGCCCGCCAGCACCCGGTCCACGGCGTCCCGCTTGAGGAGCGCGCCCGCCACGAGCCCGGCCGCGCCGATGCCCAGCAGCTTGACCGCGCCGCTGGTGATCTCGCCCTGCCGCAGGGCGCCCAGGTGTGCGCGGAAACCACGTCGCGGGTCGCCCCGTCCCGCCATGTCGTCGTACGCGCCGCAGCCGCCGGCCGAGAGCACGGCGAGCACCGTGGCCGCCCGCACCCGCCCGGAAACCCCCGGGGTGAGGGCGACGGCGGCCGCGGAACCGAGGGCGACGGCCGGACCCGCGTACAGGTCGACCACCGAGCCCTCGAAGTTCGTACGCTCCCACAGAGCGGCCTCTCCGGGCGGCCGGCGGCGCAGACCCCGGCGTACGCACGAGGTGGCCACGCCCGCTGCCAGCATCCCGGCAACCCGGCCACCGAACCCGCTCCGCCCCGCGCTCATGATCATGACCCTACGGCAGCGCTCCGGGCCGGGGCAGGCCCCCTACACGTCCGCCCGCGCCGTGGCGAGCAGCTCCTCGGCGTGAGCCCGTGCCGTCTCGGAGTCCTCCTGGCCGGCCAGCATCCTGGACAGTTCCCGCACCCGGTCCTCGCCCTCCAGGACGGTCACGCCGCTCCGGGTCACCGAGCCGTCGTGGGTCTTCTCCACCAGCAGCTGCCGGTCCGCGAACGCCGCCACCTGCGGAAGGTGCGTCACCACGACCACCTGCGCCGACCTGGCGAGCTTCGCCAGCCGCCGCCCGACCTCGACGGCCGCCTTGCCGCCGACTCCCGCGTCGACCTCGTCGAAGAGATACGTGGGAACCGGGTCCGCCCCGGCGAACACGACCTCCACCGCGAGCATCACACGCGACAGCTCACCGCCGGACGCGCCCTTGCCGATGGGCCGCGGGTGTGCTCCGGGGTGCGGGGCGAGCAGCAGCTCGACCTCGTCCGCACCGGACGCGTGGTAGGCGACGCGCCGTCCGCCGACCTCGATGCCGTGCTCGGCGTCCTCGGTCTGCCGGATGTCGATGGTCACCCGTGCGTGCGGCATGGCGAGGGACGCCAGCTCCGCCGTGACGGCGTCGGCGAAACGTGCCGCCGCTTCCGTACGGGCGTCGGTCAGCGCCTGCGCCAGACCGGACATTTCGTCCCGCAGGACGTCCCGTTCGGCCGTCAGCTCGCCGATCCGGTCGTCGTCGCCGTCCAGTTCCGTGAGCCGGGCCGCGCCCTCCTGCGACCAGGCGAGCACTCCCGCCACGTCGCCTTCGGCACCGCCGTACTTGCGGGTGAGCTGGGTGAGGGCGGCCCTGCGCTCCTCGACGGCGGCCAGCCGCAGCGGGTCGGCGTCCAGGTTGTCGGCGTATCCGGCGAGCTCGCCCGCCACGTCGCCGAGCAGGATGCCGATCTCGCCGATCCGCTCGGCGAGGGCGGCCAGCGCCGGGTCGTGCGCGCGCACCGCGTCGACGGACCGCTGGGCGCCCGCGACGAGGGTGTTGGCGTCGACGCCCTCGGGGTCCTCGGGGTTGCCCGCGAGGGCGGCGTGCGCGAGCGCCGCGGCGGAGGCCAGTGCCTCCGCGTGCCCGAGCCGTTCGGCCTCGGCGGACAGTTCGGTGTCCTCGCCCGCGAGGGGTTCGACGGCGGCGATCTCCTCCAGGCCGAAGCGCAGCAGATCGGCCTCCTGGGCCCGCTCACGCGCGCGCGTGGTGATCTCGTCCAGTTCCGCCGAGACCGCTTTCAGGCGGCGGTGGGCGACGGTGTACTTGGCGTGCGGCACGGCGACGGCGTCGCCCGCGAATCGGTCGAGGGCCTTGCGCTGCCGGGACGGCCGCAGCAGCCCCTGCTGGTCGGTCTGCCCGTGTACGGCGACGAGGTCGTCCGCCAGCTCCGCGAGCAACCCCACCGGGACCGACCGCCCGCCGAGGTGGGCCCGCGAACGCCCCTCGGCGGAAACCGTCCTGCTGATGAGCAGCGCCCCGTCGTCGAGTTCCGCCCCGGCCTCCTCGGCGCGCAGCGCGGCTGGTTCGCCGGGGCGCACCGTGAGCCGCCCCTCCACCACCGCCGCCTTGGCCCCGACCCGTACCAGGGCAGCGTCGGCCCGGCCTCCGAGCAGCAGCCCGAGACTGGTGACGACCATGGTCTTGCCTGCTCCGGTCTCGCCGGTCACCGCCGTGAAGCCTGGTGACAGCTCGACGACAGCATCGTCGATGACTCCGAGCGACCGTATCCGCATCTCCTCCAACACGGACACGACCATACGAGGTCCGGAGGCCACCGTGCGACGGACCCCGCCCGCCCGACGCCTCCGCGGGCCTCCCGAATCCTCCCGGACCCTGCTCAAACCCCCACGCATCGGCAGGGAAGACCCCGATACGGGTGACAGAACAGCCGTCCGGTCGACGTGCGTACGAATGGCGGAGCCCAGCCCCGGCCGGAACCCGCACCGCGGTTCAGTGCGGCGCCCCGCGCCACCCCGACACCGGAAGTGCGAACTTGGCGACCAGCCGGTCGGTGAACGACGCCTGGTGCAGCCGTGCCAGCCGTACCGGCACCGCGCCCCGGCGCACCTCCACTCGGGCCCCTGACGGCAGTTCCACCGTCCGCCGCCCGTCGCACCACAGCACCCCGGCGGGGGTGTGCGGCTGGATCTCGACCGCCAGCACCGACGTCGGCGAGGTCACCAGCGGCTTCGCGAACAGGGCGTGCGCGCTGATCGGCACCATCAGCAGCGCCTCCACCTCCGGCCAGACGACGGGTCCGCCGGCCGAGAAGGCGTACGCCGTGGAGCCGGTCGGCGTGGCGCACACGATCCCGTCGCAGCCGAAACCGGTGACCGGCCGCCCGTCGATCTCCAGGACGACCTCCAGCATCCGCTCCGGCGAGACCTTCTGCACCGCCGCCTCGTTGAGGGCCCAGTCGCGGTGCAGCACCTCCCCGTTGTTGTGCACGAGGACGTCGATCGTCATGCGTTCCTCGACCTCGTACGACCGGGAGACGACCCGCCTGACGACCTTGTCCAGGTCGTCGCGCTCCGCCTCCGCGAGGAAGCCCACCCGGCCGAGGTTGACGCCGAGCATCGGCACTCCGGAGGCGCGGGCGATGTCCGCGCCGCGCAGCAGCGTGCCGTCACCGCCGAGGACGATCAGCAGCTCGCAGCCGTCGAGGACGTCCGGGGTCGCCTCGACGACCGTCTCCACGGAGGAGGGCAGCGGCAGGTCGACCGCCTCCGACTCCAGCAGCCGGACGCCCAGGCCGCTCTTGATCAGGCCTTCGACGACGAGTTCGGCGCTGCGGATGGCGGCGGGCCGCCCGGTGTGCGCGAGCAGGAACACGGTGCGTTCCGCGGCGGGGTCCAGTACCCGTGCCGCGTCCGGCGCACCCGACGTTCCGGTCGTCCCTGTTGTGGTCACCGAGGCCCCTCCGCCACTGCACGAGTCACGTCCGCCGGGTCCAGCTCGGGTGCACCGGCCTTCAGCCACAGAAAGTACTCGACGTTTCCGGACGGGCCGGGCAGCGGACTGGCCGTCACGCCCCGCACGCCGAGCCCGAGTCCCCACGCCTGGCGGGCCACGTTCCGTACGGCGTCGGCCCGCAGTTCTGTGCTGCGCACCACTCCCCCGCTGCCGAGCCGCTCCTTGCCGACCTCGAACTGCGGCTTGACCATCAGCACCAGGTCGGCGTCGGGCGCCGCGCACCGCGCCAGCGCGGGCAGCACGAGCCCCAGCGGGATGAACGAGAGGTCACCGACGACGAGGTCCACCGGCTCCCCGTCGATCGTCTCCAGGGTCATCTCGCGCACGTTCGTACGGTCCTTGACGGTGACCCGCCCGTCGGACTGCAACGACCACGCCAGCTGGCCGTAGCCGACGTCCACGGCCACCACGTGCCCGGCGCCGGCCCGCAGCAGTACGTCCGTGAAGCCGCCCGTGGAGGCCCCGGCGTCCAGTGCCCGCCGCCCCTCCACCGTCAGCCCCAGCGGGGTGAACGCGGCCAGCGCGCCGGCCAGCTTGTGCCCGCCGCGCGACACGTAGTCGGGGTCGTCGTCGTCCTTGAGGACCACCAGCGCGGCGGCCGTCTCGACCTGCGTCGCGGCCTTGCTCGCCACCGCACCGCCGACCTTGACCCGGCCCGCGGCGATCAGCTGGCTCGCGTGCTCCCGCGAACGGGCGAGCTTCCGGCGGACCAGCTCGGCGTCCAGGCGGCGGCGTGCCACTCCTGCCACTTCTCGTTCAGCTCCTGATGTCGTGCGGGGAAGCCCCTGGTGCAGGGGTCGCCGGAGGTCCCGGGCGTGCGTCGAGTGCGGTGAGCGTCTCGCGCAGCCCCCGGTGTACATCCTCGTACACCCCGACGTGCCCGTCCGCCGTGAGGTGGTCGACATCGGCCAGCCGCTCCAGGGCGGCGTCCACCTCGTAGTGCCCGGTCGCGCCGCGCGCGACCCCGAGCGGCGCCGGGGCGGCCGGGTCGTAAGCCGCCGTGCCGGCCGCCCCGGCGCTCCCGGCAGCGGCGGCTCCCGCCGCTGCTCCGCCGCCCTGTGCTTCCTTGGGGTCCATGGTCACGACGCTACCCCGAAGCCCTGAGGTACGGTCGGCGTTGATGGCGACCACTCAGGAGTGCCGCGGCGCACTCGACAGGCTTTCGGACAATCTCACCCGGTCCGAACACGACGGCGTGCGCGGCGTCGCGGGCTTCGACCGCTCGCTCAGCTGCCACGTGACGGACCTGGACACGACCTTCACCGGCCGGCTGACGGACGGCCGGATCACCGTCGACGACACCACCCCCGGCCCGCCCCGCGAGCGCGCCCAGATCCGCCTGGCGATGACCGGGGACGATCTGGTCGCACTGGTCGACGGGGGCCTGAACTTCGCGAAGGCCTGGGCGTCCGGCCGGGTTCGGCTGGAGGCCGGTTTCCGTGACCTTCTGCACCTCAGGAAGCTGCTGTAACCGACGCGCCGACGCGGGTACGGGCCTTCCGCGCCGCCGGTACCACCAGCGGCGTCCCGGTCTCCGGATCGGCGATGACCTGACACTTCAGCCCGAAGACCCGCTCCACCAGATCCGCCGTGACCACGTCCGCCGGCGCCCCCTCGGCCACGACCCTGCCGTCCCGCATCGCGATCAGATGCGTGGCGTAGCGCGCGGCGTGGTTCAGGTCGTGGAGTACGGCGACCAGCGTGCGCCCCTGGGTCTCGTGGAGTTCCGCACACAGGTCGAGGACGTCGATCTGGTGCTGGATGTCGAGAAACGTGGTCGGCTCGTCGAGCAGCAGCAGCGGCGTCTGCTGGGCGAGCGCCATCGCGATCCACACCCGCTGGCGCTGGCCGCCGGACAGCTCGTCGACGTACCTCTCCGCGAGTTCACCGACTCCGGTCGCGGCCATCGACTCCTCGACGATCCGCTCGTCCTCGGGCGACCACTGCCGCAGCAGCCCCTGGTGCGGGTAGCGTCCGCGCGCGACCAGGTCGGCGACCGTGATCCCGTCGGGTGCCACCGACGACTGCGGCAGCAGTCCCAGCGTCCTGGCGACCTTCTTGGCGGGCATCGTCCCGATCGCCTGCCCGTCGAGCAGGACCCGCCCCTGTGCGGGCTTCAGCATCCGCGACAGGGCGCGCAGCAGCGTCGACTTGCCGCACGCATTGGGCCCGACGACGACCGTGAAGGAGTTGTCCGGTATCTCGACCGACAGGTCCTCCGCGATGATCCGCTCGTCGTAGCCGAGGGTCACCGATTCCGCGACGAGTCGCTGCATGGACGTACCGCTCCTGACGTCATTCCTGCTCATATCCGTCCCGCCTTGCGCTCCGTCACCAGCAGCCACAGCAGATAGCAGCCGCCCACCACCCCTGTCACCACTCCGACCGGCAGCTGCCGCTCCCCGAAGGCCTGCTGGGCCGCCCAGTCGGCGACCACCAGCAGTGCCGCGCCCATCAGCGCGGACGGCATCAGGTTGGGCCCCGGCGACCGCGTCACCCGGCGTGCGAGCTGCGGTGCGCTCAGCGCCACGAAGGCGATCGGCCCGGCGGCCGACGTCGCGACGCCCATCAGCAGCACGGCGCACAGGATCAGCACCACCCGCGCCCGCTCCACCGGTACGCCCAGCGCGTACGCCGCGTCGTCGCCCATCTCCATCATCCGCAGCGCCCGCCCGTGCCCGAGCACCAGCGGAACGAGTACGGCGCAGACGGCGGCCAGCGGCAGCACCTGCTCCCAGCCCCGCCCGTCCAGGGTGCCGGTGATCCAGAGCACCGCCCGGGTCGCGTCCACCAGGTCGGCCTTGGTCAGCAGGTACTGCATGACGGCGGTCAGCATGGCGGCGGCGCCGATGCCGACCAGCACCAGCCGGTAGCCGTGCACTCCCCGCTTCCACGCCAGCACGTACACCAGCACACCCGTCAGCAGGCAGCCGGCCAGCGCACCGGCCGCGACGGCCCAGCTGTTCCCCTGGAACAGCACGATCACGACGAGCGCGCCGACGGTCGCCCCCTGCCCGAACCCCAGCACGTCGGGGCTGCCCAGCGGGTTGCGGGAAATCGACTGGAAGACGGCCCCGGACAGGCCGAGGGCCGCACCGACCAGCAACGCGGTCAGCACGCGCGGCAGCCGCAGCTCCCGAACGATGAACTCCTGGGCGGGCAGCCCGTCGCCGAGCAGCGTCGAGACGACCTCGCCGGGCGTCATCGGGAAGTCGCCGCTGCCGATGACCACGATGCCGGCGGCCAGCGCCACGGCCGTGATCACGAGCGACGCGACGACCGCCCGTACATCCAGCCGCAGCGACAGACCGCCACGGGTTCGTACCGCACGAGCCGGGGACCGCCGTACGGCGGGCTTCCTCTCGGCGGTCTTGGTGGTACTCACAGCTGCCCCATCCTGCGCCGACGCACCAGGTGGATGAAGACGGGACCGCCGATCAGTGCCGTCACAATGCCCACCTGAAGCTCCGACGGGCTGGTCACGACCCTGCCCACCACGTCCGAGCCCAACAGCAGTACGGGTGCCAGCACCGCGGCGTACGGCAGGATCCAGCGCATGTCGGGCCCGGTGATGGCCCGCACCAGATGGGGCACCATCAGCCCGATGAACACGATCGGCCCGCACGCGGCGGTCGCGGCGCCGCACAGCAGCGTCACGGCGAGCATCGACAGGATCCGGGTCCTCGTCAGATGGACGCCCAGTGCCCGGGCGCTGTCCTCACCCATCTCCATCGCGTTCAGCGGCCGCGCGAGCACCAGCGCGAGCACCAGTCCGGCGACGATGAACGGCCAGACCTTTCCGACGACCGCCATGTCGGCCGACGCGAGCGACCCCACGGTCCAGAACCGCAGCCGCTCCAGCGCCGCCGAGTCCAGCAGTTGTACGGCGTTGACGTAGCCGTAGAGCGCGGCGGTGGCCGCCGTACCGGCGAGCGCGAGCCGCACCGGCGTGGCCCCCCGGCTGCCCCCGAGCACGTACACCAGCGCGGAGACGGCCCCCGCCCCGAGGAACGCGAACCAGACATACCCGGTGAGCGAGGTCACCCCGAGAAAACTGATCGCCGACACCACGGCGGCGGACGCTCCGGCGTTCACCCCGAGGATCCCCGGCTCGGCCAGCGGGTTCCTGGTCAGCCCCTGCATCACCGCCCCGGCCGTGCCGAGCGCGGCCCCGGCGAGGACACCGAGAATCGTCCGCGGCACCCGCACATCCCGAACGATCACGTCGTCCCCGGTGCCGGAGTAGTGCGCGAGCCCGTGCCACACGTCTCCGAACGGGATCGTCTTGGCGCCGACGGCAATGCTCGCGAGCATCACCAGCACCAGAACACCCAGCGAAACGAGCAACCCGGCAGCCCGCACCGCGTTGCGTTTCCGGAGGTTCCGGGGGGACGGAGCGGAGCCGTGCTCCACGCTCTGTTCAGGGGGACTGTCGACCAACACCCGGTTAGGTTAGCCTAACCCATCTCCTGGCCAGCAGCCCCGCCCCCGTAGCCCCGTGGACGGGGTTGCCCTACGTCAGCCCCCTTGGGCAGCGGGGCCGCGAGCCCGTCCGTAGCCCCTTCGGGCGGCGTCGACCGCCTTACGGTCAGCGCCCTTGGGCGGCGGGGCCGCCCCCGAGGGCGGAACGGGCAGACAAGGGGGCGGCCCCCACCGGACGGTGCACCCCCCACACCCACGCCCCGCACCCTCCCCGCCAAGCCAAGCCCCGCCCGGGGGACTCCCCCCGCGAGCCCCGCTCCCCTACCCCAACCCCACCCTCTTCAACGCCGCCCCCGCGTCCAACCCGCACCCCCCCGACCCCGCCTCACTCCAAGCCACCGCACACAACGCCCGCAGCCCGTCCATCTCCCGCCCCTCCCCCTCGACCGCCAGCGCGTCCCCCCGCACCGAAGCGGTCCACCCCCCGCACGTGAACCGCCCCTCCCCGGCAAGCACTTCCGGCTGCCCCGCCAGCAGCCCCCGCAGATCCGCGTCCACATACGTCGGCCGGTACTTCGCCTCCGCCGCCAGCAGCTGCGCCGCGTCCGTCACCCCCGTCAGGACCAGCAGCGAGTCGACGCCTCCGGCGTTCGCGCCCTCGATGTCGGTGTCCAGCCGGTCGCCCACGACCAGTGGCCGTCGGGCCCCGGTGCGCAGGATCGTCTCCCGGTGCATGGGCGGCAACGGCTTGCCCGCCACCTGCGGCTCCGCGCCCGTGGCGATCCGTACGACCTCGACGGCCGCGCCGTTGCCCGGCGCGATCCCCCGCGCACCGGGAATGGTCAGGTCGGTGTTCGACGCGAACCACGGCACACCCGCGCGGATCGCGTACGAGGCCTCCGCGAAACGGCCCCACGCCATGTCCGGTCCCCCGTACCCCTGCGCCACCGCTGCCGGCGAGTCCTCCGCCGAGTCCACCGGCACCAGTCCCCGCTCCCGCAGCGCGACCCGCAGTCCCTCTCCGCCGATCACCAACACCCGTGCCCCTGCCGGAATCTGATCGGCAATCAGCCGGGCGACGGCCTGCGCGGAGGTGATCACGTCACTCGGCAGGGCGGGCACCCCGAGCTCCGTCAGATGCGCGGCCACAGCCTCCGGGGTGCGCAACGCGTTGTTGGTCACGTACGCGAGGTGCATACCGCCGTCCCGCGCCGTACCCAGCGCGTCCGCCGCGTGCGCGATGGCCTCGCCACCGGCGTACACGACCCCGTCGAGGTCCAGCAGTGCCGTGTCGTAGGCCTCACTCAGCGCCGTCCCGCTGTTGCCCGGACGCGTCCTGCTCGGCTGCTGGCCCATATCTCTTCCGCTCCTCGTTCCGCTGCTTCTCCCCCGATCATCACCCATCTGCCCACCCCATTTACCATGCACCAATGAGCACACCTGGGCCGCCCGAGGACCACGGCCTGCGACTGGTCCCCCTGCGCGGGCTTCGCTATGTCCCGGAGGAGGTCGGCAGCCTGGCCGCCGTGACCTCACCGCCGTACGACGTCGTGGTCCGCCCGGACGGCCTGCTGCATCTGGAGTCCGCGGATCCGCACAACATCGTCCGGCTGATCCTCCCGCAGGCCGACACCGCGTCCGCCCGCCACGAGCAGGCCGCCGACACGCTCAGGACCTGGCTCGACGAGGGCGTTCTCGCCCCCGACGCCGAACCGGCCCTGTACGTGTACGAGCAGTCCCGCGGCGACCTCCTCCAGCGCGGCGTCATCGGCTCGCTCGCGCTGTCCCACCGTGAGCAGGGCGTCGTCCTGCCGCACGAGGACGTCATGCCGCACGTCGTCGAGGACCGCGCCGCTCTGATGCGCGCCACGGCCGCCAACCTGGAGCCCCTCCTCCTCACCTACCGCAGCGACGGGGTGTCCGGAACCACCGACGCGATCGACGCCGCCCTCTCGCGCCCCCCTCTCCTGTCCACCATCACCGAGGACGGCTTCCACCACCGTCTGTGGTCCCTCACCGACCCGGCCGAGATCGCCGCCGTCAGCAGGGACCTCTCCCACCACCAGGCCCTCATCGCCGACGGCCACCACCGCTGGGCGACGTACCTCCGCCTCCAGGAGGAACACGGCACCGCCTCCTCCCCCTGGGACTTCGGCCTCGTCCTCCTCGTCGACACCGCCCGTTACCCGCTCCAGGTCCGCGCGATCCACCGTCTGCTGCACCGCCTGCCGGTCTCCGAGGCCCTCGCGGCAGTCGGCGACTCCTTCCGCATACGGCACCTGGACAAGACCCTCCCCGAGGCCCTGGAAGCACTGGCCGCAGCCGCCGCTTCCGGCAATGCGTTCCTGCTGGCCGGCGACGGCTCGTACCACCTGCTGGACCGCCCCGACCCCGGCCTCCTCTCCCGTACGGTCCGCCAGGACCGGCCGGAGGCCTGGCGGACCCTGGACGCGACCGTCCTGCACGAGACGCTCCTCGCCCACGTCTGGCACATCCCGGACGCCCCCGAGGACATCGCGTACATCCACGACACGGAAGCCGCCGTGGAGCAGGCCGAGCGGCACGACGCCACCGCGGTCCTCATGCACCCCGTGCGCGAGGAGGTCGTACGCGATCTCGCCCGTCAGGGCGTCACGATGCCCCGCAAGTCCACTTCCTTCGGCCCGAAGCCGGCCACCGGCCTGGTCCTGCGCAGCCTCGTCGTCGACTGAGGCCGGCCACCGAAACGCAAAAAGGGCGGCGCCCCCGGGGAAATCCCGGGGCGCCGCCCTTCTCACACTCAGCCCTTGTCGCTCTCCTCCTCGGCCTCGGTGCGCTCCTCAGCGGCTTCCGCCACCTCGGTGCCGCCCGCCGATTCCGGTGCGTCGGACTCCGGTGCGTCGGACAACTGGGAGGCGCGCTCCTCGCCCGCAGTCCCGTCGGCCGCGACCGCGGCCTCGTCGGCCGCCACCGCCTCGGGCTCCTCCACGCTCCCGGGCGCCTCGGCGGACTCCGTCGAATCCTCCTCGTCACCGGCCAGCGCGTCGACGAACTCGACCCCGTCCAGCTCTGCGAGCCGCTCGGAAGCGTCCGTGCTGCCGTCCCGGTCCGCCTCCACGGCCTTGGCGAACCACTCGCGCGCCTCGTCCTCACGCCCCGCCGTCAGCAGCGCGTCGGCGTACGCGTACCGCAGCCGGGCAGTCCACGGCTGTACGGAGGTGGAGCCGAGCTCCGGTCCCTGAAGCGTGACGATGGCGGCGTCGATCTGCCCCATGTCGCGCCGTGCACCGGCGGCAACGAGCCGCATCTCGACCTGACCGGCCTTGTCCAGCTTCTGCACCTCGGGCTCACCGGCCATCGCCATCGCCCGCTCGGGACGGCCCAGCCCACGCTCGCAGTCCGCCATGACGGGCCAGAGCTCCACGCTGCCCGTCATGCGACGCGTCGCCCGGAACTCGGCCAGTGCCTCGGTGTACCGCTGGGTCGCGTACGCGGCGAAGCCCGCGGCCTCCCGCACGGCGGCGACCCGCGAGGCGAGCCGCAGCGCGATGCGCGAGTACGCGTACGCCTCCTCCGGCTCGTCGTCGATCAGCTTGGCCACCATCACCAGGTTCCTGGCGACGTCTTCGGCCAGCGTCTTGGGCAGGCTCATCAGTTCCTGGCGCACGTCCGGGTCGATCTCCCGGCCGGTGACGTCGTCCGGAATCGGCAGCCGCTTGACGGGCTCCCGGTCACGGTCGTCCCGGCCCCGGAACCCACCCCGGTCGCCGCCACGCTCGCCACCGCGCTCATCGCGCGAACCGCGGTATCCACCGCGCTCCCCACCTCGGTCGTCCCGCCTGCGGAAGCCACCGCCGGAACGGTCGTCCCGACGCGGCCCACGGTCGTCGTCCCGACGCGGAGCCCGGTCGTCACGCCCACGGAATCCGCCACTGTCGCCGCCGCTGGGCCGGTCATCACGACGGAAGCCCCCACGGTCGCCGCCACCGGAACGGTCGTCACGCCGCTCGAACCCACCGCCGGAACGCTCGTCCCGGCGCTCGAAGCCACCACCGGCCGGACGCCCACCACGGTCGTCACGACGGAATCCTCCGCGGTCCTCCCCGCTCGGCCGCTCGTCACGACGGAACCCGCCACGGTTTCCCGCACTGGCCCGGTCGTCCCGGCGGAACCCGCTGCGGTCGCCCCCTCGGTCGCCGCCGGTGGGGCGGTCGTCGCGTCGGAAGCCGCCGCGCTCGCCGCCACGGTTGTCGTCGCGTCGTTCGAAGCCACCGCCGCTGGGACGCCCACCGCGGTCGTCACGCCCACGGAACCCACCGCGATCGCCACCACGGTCACCGCCGCTGGGCCGGTCATCACGACGGAAGCCCCCACGGTCGCCCCCACCGGAACGATCGTCACGCCGCTCGAAGCCACCACCGGCCGGACGCCCACCACGGTCGTCGCGTCGGAACCCGCCCCGGTCCCCGCCACGATCGTCACGGCGTTCGAAGCCACCGCCGGAGCGCTCGTCCTTACGGAATCCGCCTCGCTCAGCGCCACGGTTGTCGTCGCGACGGGCCCCGCCCCGGTCCCCGCTCGGCCGGTCGTCCCGACGCGGTCCGCTACCGGCCCGGTCGTCACGGCCACGGAAGCCGCCACGGTCGCCGCCACCGGAACGGTCGTCCCGGCGCTCAAAGCCACCACCGGCCGGGCGTCCACCACGGTCGTCCCGGCGCTCAAAGCCACCACCGGCCGGGCGTCCACCACGGTCGTCCCGGCGGAACCCGCTGCGGTCGCCCCCGCGGTCGCCGCCGGTGGGGCGGTCGTCGCGTCGGAAGCCGCCGCGCTCGCCGCCACGGTTGTCGTCGCGTCGTTCGAAGCCACCGCCGCTGGGACGCCCACCGCGGTCGTCACGCCCACGGAACCCACCGCGATCGCCACCACGGTCACCGCCGCTGGGCCGGTCATCACGACGGAAGCCCCCACGGTCGCCGCCACCGGAACGGTCGTCACGCCGCTCGAAGCCACCACCAGCGGGACGCCCACCACGGTCGCCGCCGCGGTCGCCACCAGCGGGACGGTCGTCGCGGCGACCGTAGCCTCCGCCGGCGGGACGTCCGCCGCGGTCGTCACGACGGTCCCCACCAGGCCGGTCGTCACGACGGAACCCACTGCGGTCCCCGCCCCGGTCGGCACCGCTGGGCCGGTCGTCACGACGGAAACCGCCGCGCTCGCCACCCCGGTTGTCATCACGACGGGGGCCACGGTCGTTGTCACGACCACCGCGGTATCCGCCCCGGTCACCACTGTCTCGGTGACGCGGCTCGCGCTCCGGACGATCGTCGGGAGAGTTGGTGGACATGGGTGACTCCTAGTCTTCGGGCAATGCAGTCATTCTCGCGCAGTCGGGCATCCGACGCGCTTCGGGCAGAAAAACAAAAAGGACCCTTGGTCCCAGCATGAACGCTGGGACCAAGGGTCCTTTTGAAAGATTGTTCGGCGGCGTCCTACTCTCCCACAGGGTCCCCCCTGCAGTACCATCGGCGCGGAAAGGCTTAGCTTCCGGGTTCGGAATGTAACCGGGCGT
>NZ_JACHEM010000007.1 GCF_014207445.1 Streptomyces candidus
CCGCCGCCTCGGCCTGGCGACACGGATCGCAGTGGGGGATGCGGTGACGGGAGTGCGCCCTGTACCCGGCGGGGGTTCCGCACTGGCCGGTCCAGCCGGGGAGAATCTGGGGAGGAAGTGCGACGTGGGGAGTCTGCGGGGAGGGCCAGAACCTAAAGTCCCGTGAAGTTCAGTGAAGTGGCGGGAAGTTAAAAGAGGCTGTTGGGCGGCCGATTCGCACGCCGCAGCGATCTCTCCGCAGCTCAGTCCGAACCCGTCGGACAGTACCAGTCGTACCACTCCACGGCATTGCCCACGGAGGCCGCGAGCAACTGGCGGGCCGGGCGGCGGGCGGACGGGGAGTCGGTGGCGGAGTCGGTGGCGGGTGCGGGCGTCTCTGTCATGATCGGGACGATTGCCGAGTTGCGGGCCGGGCACAAGAGCCGCAGGTGAAGGCTGCGTCAAACTCTGCGGGAGCCCCCGCGCCGCGCACCTGGCTGACGGTTGAGTCAGGACAACCGAGCGCACGTGGAAGCGGACCGGTGTTGAGATCCGCTCAACGCGTGAGTACGGTGACTGGCCATGGATCACGAAGCGGCCGAGCCACGGTCCGGCAGCGCGTCCGCCGTGGCCGACCGGGTGCGGCAGGTCATCGCGGCCGCCGGGGTCAGCCAGCGGGAGTTCGCCCGGCGGATCGTCATGGACCCCTCCAAGCTGTCCCGCTCGCTGGGCGGCACCCGCCGCTTCACCGCCGCGGAACTGGCCCGCATCGCCGACACCGCGGGGGCCGACGCCGCCTGGCTGCTGGGGTCGACCCGTACCCCCGGGGGAGCGGGTCGGGGACGGCGCGTGCGCGTCGTATCCGCGGACGCCGTCCCCGACGGCGGACGGCCCCTTCAGATCGTGCGCGAGACCGTCCGGCTGATCGCCGAGCACGGCTACCACGCCGTCCGCGTCGCCGACATCGCCGCGGCGTGTGCCACCAGCACCGCCACCATCCACTATCACTTCCCCGGCCGCGACGACCTGCTCGAAGCAGCCGTGCGCCGGTGCATCGACGAGGACACCGCCCGCCGGGCCGCCCGCCTGTCCGGGGCACGGGACGCGGCCGACGAACTGCGCCGGCTCATCGAGCTCCAGACCCCCTACGGCGAGCAGCAGCGCCGCAGGTGGCGCGTCTGGCTCGACCTGTGGGCCGAGGCGGCACGGTCCACCGCCGTGGGACGCCTGCACGGCGAGTACTACCGGCAGTGGCGGGACACCGTCGCCGACGTCGTACGACGCGGAGTCGCGCAGGGCGTCTTCCGGCCCGACGCCGATCCGCGCGCCACCGCCCTCGGCCTGACCGCGCTCGTCGACGGGCTCGCCGCCCAGGTGCTGGCCGCCGCGCCGGACGCGCCCGCGCCGGGCTCCACCACCGCCGAGGACATGCACGCGGCCCTGCGCAGGTACGTGGCGGCGACCCTGGCCCGGCCCGCCTCCTGACGCTCCGTAACCCGCCGCCCCCCCACCGAGGAGATACGCATGTCCGTGAACCAGGACGTCGGCCCGGCCGACACCGCTGACGTCACCGATACCGCCGAGGTACCGGTGGTCGACTGCCTGCCGCTGGTCCACCACACCGTCCGGCCCGAGTGGATCGACCACCACGGCCATATGAGCGAGGCCTTCGCCGTCCTCGTCTTCGGATACGCCACCGACGCCATGATGATCGAGACGGGTCTGCACGGGGGCTACCGCGAGTCCACCGGCTGCACCCTCCGCACGGTCGAGACGCACCTCCGGTACCTGAGCGACGTCCCCGAGGGTGCCCGGCTCGCCATCCGCACCCGGATCCTGGGCGCCGCCGCGGAGAAGGTCCGCTACGCGCACGAGCTGTTCGTCCTCGACGGGGTCAGGAACGTGGAGGCGGTGGCCGGGCTTCACGGCGTCGAGGGCGCGGTGGAGGCATCCCCCGCGACCCTGCCGACCGAGGCCGAGCCGGCGGCCACCACCGAGGTACTCGCCGTCCACGTCGACCGGCAGGCGGGAAGCGCCACCCCGTTCCCCGAGGCCGTCAGGCAGCGGCTGGAATCCCTCACCGAGGACGCCCCGTGCTGGGCGGGCCGCTCCATCGCCGCGGTCGCGGACCCGCGCGCTTGAGCGCCACCGCGCGGGCCGCCCTGATCAGCAGCGGCTGGGCCCGTCCGGCGCCAGGTACATGAGGGTGTTCGCCGCGCTGCCGGGAACCGACAGCCAGAGCAGCTTCCAGCGCGGCTGCCAGCGTACGAGGCCCTGATGTGCGCGGAGTTTCGTGCGCAACTGGTCCGGGCGGTGGTACCAGGCGCGGAAGCGGTGCCCGAGCCGGCCGTCGACCTCGTACAGGGTGATCCAGCCGTCGTCCCGCACATCGGCCGCCGACAGCAGCAGCTCGTGCAGTTCGCCGGGCTCCTCGCAGCACTTGCGGGCCTGGATCCAGTGCACGTGGTGGCCGGGCGAGTACCTGCGGCACGGGCCCTGCGGAACGGGCGCGGGGCCGGGAAGGGGGGTGGATTCCATGGCGCGGTGATGCCTCCGCCTGTCATGGACCCCGGCGCCGCAGCCCCGGTGATCCGCCGTTCCCCGTGCACAGCGCGACGGGGCGGGTCGTCACCCGGGGCACCCGCAGCGGGCGGGATGCCGTCCAGCGAGCCGGGGCTTGACGCTGGAACTCGTGACCCGCGAAAACCGTAACAGAGGGAACGCGCAGGTCAGGCAGGTGCCGTAAGGCCGTCCGACCAGACGGGCGCCGTTCCCGCCAGGCGGCAGACCATCAGGTAGAGGGGGATCGGCGGGGTGTACGGGGCCGGGCCCTGCGGCGTGTGGACGAGGCGGGGCCGGGTGGCGGGGACGCGCGCCTCCGCCGCGTACTGCGCGGGTTCCGGCCAGGGCAGCCCGAGGTCGGAACCGGAGGGAACGATCCACCACCAGAGGTCCCCGTCGGCGAACACACAGCCGGGACGGGACAGTTGGTCCAGCAGCCGCTGCCCGTAGTGGGCGGGCAGACCCACGGCGTCGCAGCCGAGGGGGGTGTGGTCGAGGGCGGGCGGCAGCAGCAGCCGGGACGGGCCGCCCGCACCGGTACCGGCACCCGTGCGGCGCATCCGGGTCAGCCGGTCGGCGAGACGATGGCTCATCGCAGCCCGCTGCCGGACATGTCGGCTTCGCCCCGGGGGGAGCAGCCGTGGGTGAGTTCCGCCCACACGGTACGGCCGCCGTCCGGTCCGGGACCCTCGTGCTCCTGCGAGCCCCACGTGTCGCACACCGCGTCGACGAGCAGCAGCCCGCGCCCGTGCTCGCTCGCGGTCGACTCGCTCGCGGCCCGCGCCGAACGGTCCAAGTGCGGGCCGTCCGGGCACGCACCCTCGTCCTGGACGGAGATCCGCAGCCGACCGTCGCTGTCGGTGAGTTCACAGCGGAACCGCTCGCTGGCCGTGTGGATCACCGCATTGGTGACCAGTTCCGAGACGATCAGGGCCGCCGTGTCGCCCAGCTGTCCGAACAGGCCCCAGTAGGCCAGCCGGTCGGTCGTGAGATGCCGTGCGCGTACGACGGACTCCGGACATGCGGGCAGGGCGAAACCGTACCGTCGGACACGAGCCCCGTGATGCGGGCCCATGACCTGGGGAAAGAGCGTGGAGCCAGGTACCACGACCGCATCCTCACCATGGGGGGCGACCGCCGCACCCCGCCTCCCCCGGTGCGGTGCGCGGCAGCCGCATGAACCAGTTCACGCTGCAACTCTCCCTCTGTCCTCGTCACTTGGCAAGAGGCACTCTGAAAATTTCAGAGTGCCATTTCGGAGATCGAGAACGCGTGGCACACTGCATCGCAACAGCACGTAGAGCACAACGCCGAATCAGTCACGGTCAGTTACGGGGAGGCTTTCGATGAGTGAACCGCGGTCGGCCCCGACCGTCGGACAGGTCGTGCTCGGCAAGCGGCTCCAGGACCTGCGCGAGCGCGCGGGCATGACGCGCGACCAGGCGGCCAAGGTGCTGCACGTCGCACCTGCGACCGTCCGCCGGATGGAGACCGCCGAGGTCACCCTCAAGATTCCCTACGTACAGCTGCTGCTCAAGGCGTACGGAAGCAGCGACGAGGACTGCGACGCCTTCGTCGAGCTGACCCAGGAGGCCAACCGGCCCGGCTGGTGGCAGCGCTTCCACTCGATCCTGCCCGACTGGTTCAGCATGTACGTGAGCCTGGAGGGCGCCGCCTCCCTCGTCAGGTCGTACGACCCGCACTTCGTGCCGGGACTGCTCCAGACCGAGGACTACGCCCGCGCGGTCATGCGCACCGGCGCCATCGGCCAGACCCGTCCCAAGGACGTGGAACGGCACGTCGCCCTGCGTATGGAACGCCAGGCGCTGCTCACCGGGCCGAACGCCCCGACCCTCTGGGCGATCATGGACGAGACGGCGCTGCGCCGCCCGGCGGGCGGCCCGGACGTGATGCGCGCCCAGCTGGACCGGCTCCTGGAGGTGGCCGACCTGCCCCACGTCACCCTCCAGCTCGCGGAGTTCGCCGCGGGGCCGCACCCGGGTACGTACGGGCCCTTCGTCCTGTTCCGGTTCGCCGTGCCGGAACTGCCCGACATGGTCTACAGCGAGTACCTGACGGGCGCCGTGTACCTCGACGCGCGCCTCGAAGTGGCGACCCACCTCGAAGTCATGGACCGCATGGCGGCGCAGGCCGCCACCGCACCACGCACCAAGGAGATCCTCGCGGATTTCCGCAAGGAGCTCTGAACCCCACAATGTCCCGCACCCCCCGTGCCGGCCGCGGCGTCGACCGTCCGGCCGACCGCTCCGCCGACCGCCGCTCCGATCGGCGCGCGGACCACCGGCCGGGCCACCGCATCTACAACGGCATGCCCGCGGGCGACCTGCCCGCCGAGGGCTGGTCCAAGCCCTGGAGCGGCGGCAACGGCGGCAACTGCGTCGAGACCATGAAGCTCGCCGACGGCCGGGTCGCCATACGCCAGTCGGCCGACCCCGAAGGGCCCGCGCTCATCTACACCCCCGGGGAGATCGCCGCCTTCATCCAGGGGGCGAAGTCCGGCAAGGCGGACTTCCTCCTCACCTGATGAGTCACCGCCCGATGCCCCGCACATCCGCTTCGACCTGTGCCACGTGACCCCGAGGAGAGCCCCATGACCGGGCAGGACCGCACCACCGGCAGCTCCGCACCCGTCGTGATCGACACCAGCAAGCCGCACCCGGCCCGGATGTACGACTGGTTCCTCGGCGGGAAGGACAACTATCCGGTCGACGAGGAGATGGCCCAGCAGCTCCTGCAACTCGACCCACGCGGACGGGACATGGCCCGCGTCAACCGTGCGGTGATGCACCGGGCCACCCGCTGGCTCGCCGAGAACGGCGTGCGCCAGTTCCTCGACATCGGAACCGGGATACCCACCGAACCCAACCTCCACCAGGTCGCCCAGGGCATCGCCCCCGACGCCCGCATCGTCTACTGCGACAACGACCCCATCGTGCTCGCGCACGCGGAAGCCCTGCTGCGCAGCACCCCGCAGGGCGCCACGGAGTACATCCAGGCCGACGCCCGCGAACCCGCGGCGATCCTCGAACACGCGGGAAAGACTCTCGACTTCGAGCGCCCCCTCGCACTCTCGCTGGTCGCGCTGCTGCACTTCATCGGTGACGAGGAGGGTGCGTACGACATCGTGCGCAGTCTCATGGACCGCCTGGCAAGCGGCAGTTACCTCGTCCTGACGCACGTCGCCCGCGACTTCGACCCGGAGGGCGCGGACAAGGCCGCCGCGATGTACAAGGCGCGCGGCCTGACCCTCCAGCCGCGCACGCGCGAACAGGTCGCCCGCTTCTTCGACGGCTACGAACTGGTCGAGCCCGGAGTGTCCCTGTCCGCCGAGTGGCGACCTGAACTGGGCGAGCCCGTCCCGGTCACGGGCGACGACCCGATCCCGGGCTGGGTGGGCGTGGCCCGCAAGGCCTGATCGGTTGACGGGGCGGCGCGAACGGTCCCCCGACGCCGAGAAAGAGTGTGGCGCGAGCGCGAACCGACCCGCGCCACACGGTATTGCGTCGACGTCAGGCCGATGGCGACATCCGTGAGGGGCGGCCCGCGCCCCGCGTCAGCGCATACCCCGCCAGGCCCGCCAGCGCGGCCAGCGCCGCGCCCGCCGCCGTCCAGATCCACCGGGACGACCAGGTGCCGGACGTCCAGCCGTCCTCCGGCGCCGCGGCGGCCACCGCCTGCTTCGGCTGCTTCACGTCCTCCGCGGTGCTCGCCCCCGGCACCAGCGGCGCGGTCAGCGACCCGTCGACCGCCCGTGACCCGCCCGCGTCCGCCACATCCGCCCGCACCTCGGTACGCGCCGGGAGCCCGAGGTCGTCATCGGCCAACCCGGTCACCGTCAGCCGTACGTAGTACGAGCCGGGCAACGGATCGTTGGACGACTGCTCCGCCCAGGCCCGCACCGTACGCAGGTGACACGCCAGCTCCACCGACTCCGTGTCCTTCTGCGCGGTCGCCGTCGACGCGCCGAACGTGCACGCCTGCCGCCTTCTCAGACCGTCGTACACGTCCAGTTGCCAGGTCTGTGCCCCGTGGCGCTGAGCGGCCGGGGGCAGCGCCACCCTCGCCCGTACGGTCGCGTTCTGGCCCGCGTCGGCCGGGAACACCCAGTACAGGTAGTCGCCGGTGGACGCGCCCGCCGTGGCGAGCTGACCGGGCCGGACCGCGGCGGCCGTACGGAAGGACGTACCGGCTTCCGTGGGTGCCGTGGCGTCCGTGCTCGGCGGCGGGGACGGGGTCTCGTCCGCGACCGCCGCCGGAGCGCCGCCCGCGAGAACCGCTCCCGCGAGCAGGGCTGCCGTCAACACACATGTCGTACGCATCAGTTGGTCCTCCAGACCGCTACGCGCCAGCGTGACACCCAGCCGGTGATCAGCCCGGCGAGAAGGCCGACGAGCGCCATCACGCCCAGCAGCCACCAGCCGTGTCCGAGCCCGAAGGACGCGACGTCGGAGGCGTTCGAAGGAGAGTCCACCAGGTCGATGGACAGTTCCACCGGCAGGCCCGGGGCGGTCTTCACCGACGGCGGGGCGGAGAACGAGCTGCTCACCCGCAGGCACACCGTCTCGGCCGGCGGTTCCTGACCCCTCTCCGTCTCTATGTCCGCCTTGGGGTAACGCAGCCCGGACGAGATCACGTCCGTGCGCCCGTCGCCGGACTCCTGGCCGCGCACGATCTCGCGACCGCTCAGCGTGGAGGCGCGCACCAGCACCCCGTAGTCGTTGTCGACCGCCCGGTCCGCGCCGACGCTCACCGACGCGCGCAACTCCTGGCCGGGCTTCACCGACACCTGGTACCAGCGGTGCTCGCCGAACTGCTCCCGGTCGGTGTAGAGACCGGCGCCCAGCTTCGGTGCGCCGGTGCACGAGGTACCGCCCTTGGTGGCGACCGGCGTCACCACCGGGTCGGCCGCCCGCTCCACCAGCTGCTTGACGCGCTGGGAGAGCTGGTCCTTGTGCTGCACGGCGGTGTAGGTGCCGCCGGTCGCCTCGGCGATGCAGGTGAGCTGCTGGCGGATCTTCGCGTTGGGCACCAGGCCGAGCGTGTCGATCACCAGGCTGGTGCCCTTCGCGGCGATCTCGCGGGCCACGACGCACGGGTCGAGGGGACCGCAGGTGTCCTCGCCGTCCGTGATGAGCACGATCCGCCGGGTGGTGTCGCCACCCTCCAGGTCCTTCGCCGCGCCGAGCAGCGCCGGCCCCACCGGGGTGAAGCCGGTGGGGGCGAGCGTGGCGACGGCGGCCTTGGCCTCGGTCCGGTCGAGCTTGCCGACCGGGTAGAGCTGCCGGGTGTCCTTGCAGCCGAGCTGTTTGTCGGAGCCCGCGTAGTCGGCGCCCAACGTCCGTATGCCCAGACGGACTTCCTCGGGTGTTGCGTCCAGCACCTCGTTGAAGGCCTGCTTGGCCGCGGCCATCCGGGACTGCCCGTCGATGTCCCTGGCCCGCATCGAACCGCTGACGTCCAGCACGAGTTCGACCTTGGGGGCCTCCGTGGGCGCCCCCTCCGTCGTGTCCAGCCGGTCGTCTGCGGCAGCGGCGGCCGGCAGCAGCCCGGCGGCCAGGGCGGCGAGCAGTGTGCCGCACGCTCCGGCCGCCAGTCGTTTCCTTGTGATCATCGCCGGATCCTATGAAAGATCGTCAGCCCTGCACAAAACGCGGCCGCTGCGTCGGAGAGGGAACTACGGCCGCGGCGGTGTCAGCGTGACCAGGAACTTCCTCGCGGGCGCGACGTTCCCCGCCGCGTCGATCGTGCGGTACTCGACGGTGTGCGTCCGGTACTCCGGCGTCGCGTCGTCCCACGGCACCAGCCGGGGGGTGCCGAGCTTGCCGTACACGAGGTCGTCGACGTTTGTGCCGGACGGGGTGAAGCGCCACGGGGCCGCGGCATCCGTCGGCCAGCCGTAGTACGTGTACCAGCCGTCCCCGTTGACCCGGAACTGTGTGACCGTCGCGCCCCGCTGGTCGTCCGTCGCGCTCAGCTTCATGGTGAACGGTCCGTCGTAGACGTACTCGACGGGCTCACCGGGCCGTTGCACCGTGCGCAGCGGCTTCGAGAGCACGTACGAGGTGGTGGCCCGCGTCGCGTCGACGGTCCACCTCAGCACGGAGCCGCCGGTGCGGGCCTGGAGAGTGTGCGTGCGGCCGCCGGTCAGGGAGAGCTTGCTCAGGTCGAGATCGCGGTCGTTGCCGCGGCCGGTGGCGACGGGCCGCCCGTCGAGCGTCCAGTGGACGGCGGGGGAGCGGCGGGTGCTCGGGTGGGAGGTGTCGGCGTACACGACGGAGCGTGCGCCGACCGGCCTGTCGGTGGCGGTGTGTCCGGTGAACCGCGCCCGCCCCTCGGTGTGCCGGGTGCGTACCGTACGGTCCACGGTCCAGCTCACGGTACGGCTCAGCGCGGTGGAGGCGCGCACCGCGGGGTCCCGTACGAAGGGGGTCGGATCGGTGACGGTGGCGGTCAGGGTGTGCGGGCCCCTGCCTACGTGCAGCCGCCTCAGGTCGAGACTTCTCGCGCCGTACGTACGCGGCACCACCGTGCCGTCCAGTCGCCAGACCACGTCCAGCGCGCCGCCCACCGGGTGCAGGGTGTCCACCCAGACGGTGCGGTCGGTGCCGAGGGCGGCGGTGTTCGGGGTGTGGTCCTGCACCAGGTTCACCTTGTTCGAGATGGCCTGGGTCATCACCTCGCGCTCGACCTGATCGAAGTCGTAGCCGAGGGTTTTCATCATCGAGTGCTTGCTCGGCCGCCAGACGCCCTTGGTGGAGTACAGGCCGCCCTCGTGACGGCCGATGCGCCCGCCGGAGAGGCTCTCCTCGCCGAGCCAGCGCCACCACTTCTGCTGCTTGGCACGCATCTCCTGCTCGGTGAGGAGGGTGTGGTGGGTCGAAGCCGGTTCGCCGCCCCGGTAGGTGCCGCCGGGGACGCCGCGCCCGTAGTAGTCGTACTCGTCGTCGAGCTTGCCGAGGGAGTGGCCGATCTCGTGCGGGGTGATGAGGGCGGAGAGGGCGTTGCCGCCGGATGCGGTGGCCCAGGCACCGCCCGCGCCTCCGTAGGTCTCGCTGTTGGCGAGGGCAACGATCTGCCGGTTGGCGCCCTTCGTGCCCGGTACGAGATCGGCGGCGGCGTCCGCCTTCCTCGTGTCGACGGTCAGCAGCCGTTGCACGCTGCCCGCGTTGCAGCCGCCCCAGAACGCCATGTCGAGCGGGGTGTCACGGCGGGCGTCGGTGAGGCCCGGGTCGCAGTCGACACCGGACTCGGGGGAGGGCGTCTGGACCGCCCACACGTTGATGTAGGAGCGGTAGGAGGCGAACGGCTCGATGCTCCACAGCACGTTCATGTGCTTCTCGACGTCCGCCCGGAACCCGGGGAGTTCGGCGGCGGTGTATCCGTCGCCGAGGACGACGAGGTTGAAGCGCTTGTCGGCGGGCCCGGTGGTCTGGACGGGGACGACCACGGCGTCCGCCGGTGCGGCGGAAGCGCGGCCGGCGGCGAGTGCCGGGGGAGGGGTGACGGCCGCCGTGAGGCAGCCGGCGAGGAGCGCGGACGCCGTGGCCAGGAGTGCGGATCTCTTCTTGGTGCGCGAGGATCGCATGGGTCGCATGGCCGGGAGCGTACGACCGCGGCCAACTGGGCGTAAAGAGGCCCCAGTTGCGCAAGAGCTGCGCTCGGGGGCCGGAAGCGGCGAAGAATTCACCGCCTCGTCACACGTTCCAGAATGCGGACGAACATCGATTCGACGTGGACAAAGCGCCTGCTCACTGCCACTCTCGCGCCATGCGCCCTGCCATGTCTTCCCACAGTGCTGTTCTTCGCCGTGCCGACCGCCCCGCGCACCGTGCGGCCCGCGGCCTCACCGCCCTCGCGGTCGTCGTCTCGGCGGCCTTCGCAGCCGGTTGCGCCCCGCAGCCGGAGCCGTCTTCCTCCGCGGCGGGCCCGGCGGCTCCGGGCGACGCGTGCCCGAAGGGCGAACTGGCCACCGAGACGGCGGGCAAGCTGACGGTGGGCACCGACAAGCCCGCGTACGCACCCTGGTTCAAGGACGACAACCCCGAGAACGGCCAGGGCTACGAGTCCGCCGTCGCGTACGCGGTGGCCGAGAAGCTCGGTTACGCGAAGCAGGACGTCGTCTGGCGGACGGTCGCCTTCAACAACGCCTTCGCGCCCGGCCAGAAGAAGTTCGACTTCGACCTCAGCCAGATCTCCATCAGCGAGTCCCGCAAGAAGGCCGTCGACTTCTCCTCCGGCTACTACGACGTACGGCAGACCGTCGTCGCTCTGAAGAACTCCAAGGCGGCGAAGGCCACCTCGGTCGCCGACCTCAAGGGCGTGAAACTCGGCGCGCAGGTCGGCACGACCAGCCTCGACGTCATCAACGAGGTCATCCGGCCCGGCGAGAGGCCCGCGGTCTACCAGAAGAACGACCTGGCCAAGGCGGCGTTGAAGAACGGCCAGGTGGACGCCATCGTCGTCGACCTGCCCACCGCCTTCTACATCACCGGCGCCGAAGTCCCGGAGGCCACCGTCGTCGGCCAGTTCGAGGACACCCCTGGCAGGGCGGAGCAGTTCGGCCTCGTACTCGACAAGGGCAGCGCGCTGACCGGCTGCGTGAGCGGCGCGGTCGACGCCCTGCGCAAGGACGGCACGCTCGCCCAGCTGGAGAAGCAGTGGCTGGCGGACGCCGTCGACGCGCCGGTGCTCAAGTGACGCTCCACAGAGCGGAGTCGACGGATCGGGACGGCTACGTCCCCTCCGCCCGGCGCCTCGAACGCGAACGCTTCAAACGCGCCCGTACCCGCCGTGCCACCGCCGTCGCCGCGATCAGCACCCTCGTCACGGCGGCGGTCCTGTACGTGGTCGTCGTCAACTCCCCGGGCTGGCAGCGGACCCGCGAGACCTTCTTCGACCCGGCCTTCGCCGCGAAGGCGTTCCCGGACGTCATGCGCGGTCTGTGGCTCAACCTCCGCCTGCTGGTGGTGTGCGGGGCGTCCGTCCTCGTCCTCGGCATGCTGCTCGCCGTCGCACGCACCCTGCGCGGGCCGGCCTTCTTCCCGCTGCGGGCACTGGCCACCGCGTACACGGACTTCTTCCGCGGGCTGCCCCTGATCATCAACCTGCTCATCGTCGTCTTCGGCGTCCCCGCCCTGCGCCTGACGGGCGTCACGACAGAGCCGGTGATCCTGGGCGGAGTCGCCCTGACCCTGACGTACTCGGCGTACGTCGCCGAGGTCTTCCGCGCGGGCATCGAGTCCGTCCACCCCTCACAGCGCGCGGCGGCCAGGTCGCTCGGCCTGTCCCACCGCAAGACGCTGCGGTACGTGGTGCTGCCGCAAGCGGTGCGCAGAGTCGTACCCCCGCTGCTCAACGACCTCGTCTCGCTCCAGAAGGACACGGGCCTCGTCTCCATCGCGGGCGCGGTCGACGCGGTCTACGCGGCGCAGATCATCGCCAGCCGCGACTTCAACTACACCCCGTACATCGTGGCGGGGCTCGTCTTCGTCGCGCTGACCATCCCGATGACCCGGTTCACGGACTGGGTGACGGCCCGGATGGACCGGCAGCGGGCCCAAGGAGGAACGGTATGACGACGTCCGACGCGGATCCGGTACTGCGGCTCCAGTCCGTGCGCAAGACGTACGGCAAGGGCGGCGGCACGGTCGTCCTGCGCGACGTGGACCTCGACGTCGCCCCGCACACGGTCACCGCCCTGATCGGAGCTTCCGGCTCCGGCAAGTCGACGCTGCTGCGCTGCGTGAACCTCCTGGAGGAGATCGACGACGGCGCGATCCTTCTCGACGGCGTGGACATCACCGACCCGCGCACCGACCCCGACCAGGTGCGCCGGCGGATCGGCGTCGTCTTCCAGGCGTACAACCTCTTCCCCCACATGTCCGTCCTCGACAACGTCACGCTCGCTCCCCGGCGGGTGCACGGCGTCGGGCGTGCCGAGGCGGAGGGGAGGGCCCGCGAACTGCTGGAACGGCTCGGACTGGGCAAGAAGGCCGACGAGTACCCGGACCGGCTGAGCGGCGGCCAGCAGCAACGCGCCGCCATCGTGCGGGCATTGGCGGTGCGCCCCCGGCTGCTCCTGCTCGACGAGATCACCGCCGCGCTGGACCCCGAGCTGGTCGGGGAAGTGTTGAGCGTGGTGCGGGACCTCAAGGACGAGGGCATGACGATGGTCCTGGCCACCCACGAGATGGGGTTCGCCCGCGAAGTCGCCGACCAGGTGTGCTTCCTGGACGCCGGGGTGGTGCTGGAGCGGGGGACGCCGGCGGAGGTGTTCGGGGCGCCGCAGCAGGAACGAACGCAACAGTTCCTCAGCCGAATTGTGGAGGCCGGGCGGCTCTGACAGTGCTGCGTGCTACATCTTGACCATGCGGGGACGACGACTTGTGAGTTACCGGGACGCGGTAGCGATCCTGGGCGGCGACAGCGAGGCACTGGCGGCCGCGGACCGGGCGCTGGGCGGAGCGCTGTCCGTGGCCACGGGGGGCGCGAGCGACGCGGTCCTCGGACTGTTCGGCGCTCAGGGGCGGCTGCTGCGCCTGGGACGGGACCTGACGGCCGGTCTGCGGGACCGGCTGGGGTCCTCCGAGCGGGCCGAGCGCACGGAGAAGATCGCTGCGGCACACGCGGTACTGGTGCTCACGGCGTTCTTCGAAGCGGCGGCGGAGGCCGATCTTCCTTTCTCTCTTGCCGAGTTGGAGCTGACCCGGAGCGAACAGATCGCCCTCGCCGACGGTGACGGGGCGGCGGGCTCTTTCGTGCGCGCCCTGCTGTCCGCGGGGGTGCCGCAGCCGAACCCGACGCAGCCCTTCGAGCAGACCTTGACCCGGCTCTACGGCTGGTACGGGACGCCCGTCCACAAGCTCTGGGAGTTCCTGCGCGGCCTCGCGGTGTGGGAGCGGCTGGAGGAGAGCGAACGGTCCCGTGCGGAAACCACCCTCCGCGGCCTCGACCGGCGGGCGGTGGGACGCTACGAGGAACTGTTCGCCCGCCTCGCCCTTGAGGTGCCCGAATTCGGCTTCTGGTCCGGGCAGATGGAGCACCGGGCGACCCGGCACGAGGTACGCCGGTCCCTGGCAGGCATCCGCTCCGCCCTTTCCGGTCTCGCCGCCGTCCCCGCTCTCGGCCACGCCGGCGCCCAGCTGACCGCCGGATACCGGGCGGCACTGGACAAGGCGATCCTCTCCGAAGGGAGAGCCCCCAGCGGCCTCGCCCTGCCGACTCTCACCGAGGGCTACGTCGACCCGGACTTCCGGGTCGCCCATGTGGCGGGGGAGAGCAGCGGCCCGGCAGGGGAGGAGTGGTGGGAGGAGGTGCCCGTACGCTCGGACCTCACCGAGTTCCTCGCCGCGTCCCTGACCTCCCTCGGGTCCATGACCACCCCCCTGCTGGTGCTCGGCCAGCCGGGCGCGGGCAAGTCGGTCCTGACGAAGATCCTCGCGGCGAGACTGCCCGGTACCGGGTTCCTGCCCGTCCGCATCGTCCTCCGGGAGATCCGCGCCGAGGACGACGTACAGGACCAGATCGAGCACGCGGTACGCCTGGCCACCGGCGAGCGGGTCTCGTGGCCGGAACTGGTGCGGTCGGCGGCGGGCGCGGTGCCGGTGCTGCTGTTCGACGGCTTCGACGAACTGTTGCAGGCGACGGGTGTCAGCCAGACCGACTACCTGCTGCGGATCGCCAGGTTCCAGCAGCGCGAGGCCGACCAGGGCCGGCCCGTCCACGCGCTGGTCACCAGCAGGACCGCCGTCGCGGACCGGGCCCGCTGCCCCGACGGCACGGTCGCCCTGCGGCTGGAGCCCTTCCGCGAGCCGCACGTCGCCCGCTGGCTGGACGTCTGGAACGAGCTCAACGCCCCCCACTTCACCGCCCGGGGCCTGCGGCCGCTCTCCGCCGAGGTGGTGGGCCGGCACAGCGAACTGGCCTCCCAGCCGTTGCTCCTGCTGATGCTCGCCCTCTACGACGCGACCAACAACGCACTCCAGCAGGACGCCGGCAGCGGAGAACCGCTGGGCGCGGCCGACCTCTACGAGGAACTGCTGACCTCCTTCGCGGTCCGCGAGATAGGCAAGTCCGGCGAAGGCCTGGACGAACGTCTGCTGGCCGACCACACCGAACGCGAACTCCAGCGGCTCTCCCTCATTGCCTTCGGTATCCTCAACCGGCGCCGCCAGTGGATCACCACCGACGAACTCGACCAGGACCTCGCCGCGCTGCTGGGCCGCCCCGACCTCCGGTCCGCCGACTTCAGGGCCCCGCTCGGCCAGGCGGAGATCGCCCTCGGCCGGTTCTTCTTCGTACAGCGCGCCCAGGCCCTCCAGGACGAACACCAGCTCGTGACCTACGAGTTCCTGCACGCCACCTTCGGCGAGTACCTGGCCGCGCGGCTCGCCGTACAGATCCTGTCCGGGCTGCTCGGGCAGCGCCCCGCACTGGCGCTGGGCCGGGTGAGCGTCGACGACGACCTGCTGTACGCGCTGCTGTCGTACAACCTGCTGGCCTCACGGCAGATGCTGCGTTTCGTCGAAGCCCGGCTGGCGAAACTGCCGGACAACGACCGCGAGCGCCTCGCCGCCCTGCTCGTCACGGTGATGGAGGACGCGCGCGAGCGCGGGGCGCACCAGTACGCCGACTACCGGCCGATCCGGCGGGCGACGGCAGCCAGGCACGGCAAGTACGAGGCGAACCTCATCCTGATGACCGTGCTGCTGCGCGGAAGCGTCACCACGAGCCGGCTCTTCCCGGATGCGGCCGACCCGGCGGGCATCTGGTGGCACCGCACCCAGCTGTGGCGCTCCGCCCTGACGGAACAGGAGTGGACGGACTTCGCGCTCGCGCTGGAGGTCCGGTGGGGGTGGGCGGACGGGCGCCGGGAGCTGACGGTGGAGCGGCGGTCAGGCGAGGGGTTCGCCGCGCACGCCATCGACCCGTACTGGGTGTTCCGCCACGCACCGGGCAGCGACACCCACGAATGGGAGCGCTCGTGGTCGCGGGCTTACTGGTACGAGATCCAGCACAAGATGGGGGTCGCGGGCGGAACCAACGATTCGATCGTCCGGCACGCGGTGGACCCGATGTTCCGGCACTTCGGGGCGGCCGTCACGAGCTTCTTCGGCGAAGCCCGGGGCGGCACGGCCGCCTCGTACGCGCACGACCTGACGGAGCTGTGGCTTCTGAGCAGTCTGGGGGACTCGCCGGACGACCTGGCCAAGCATTACCGGCGATGCGCTCGTCTCCTGGACCACGCCCGGAACCTCGACGGGCCTTTCGGACACCGCGTCGCCGCACTGGTGCTCGCCCAACTGCGTACGGACGCGTCCCGGCTGCCGACGGGGGTGGTCGCCGAGGTGCTGCTGGCCGCTCTGGGGGTCGCGTCGGACGAACTCGTGGAGACGATGGCGCGCATCGCGGTGAACAGACTCGACGAGGCGGGCGGAGACGGCCGGCAGACGCCTGCGAACGAGGTACCGGTGCTCATCCTGGCCCTCGTGCGCACACTGCACGTGTTCCGCAGCGCGACGAGGGCGGCGGAAGTGCACCAGTGGGTGGTTGACGTCTCGGCCGGCCCGGCGTCGAGGCTCTTGGAGCAGGACGAGCTGTACATCGCGAGCTTCTTGTCACGGGTCTACGGCGCGGACCCGGGGTGAGCCCCGGCCGTACGGTCCCGATCCATCTGCCCCAGCCCCTTACCAGTGGTAACCGCAACGTGAGTCGCAGGAGCACAGGACGGCCCTGCCCGTCATGGGGGACATCCCCGTCAACGCACTTACGGGCGGGGCGAGTTGCATGGCCGATGTGCGACGGTCGGCGGTTGCTCAGCCGTCGCTCATCCGGTAGTGGTACGAGTCCGTCGGCGGCAGTGCCAGCTCCGGGCGCCACGCCCGCAGCACCGCCGCCGACGGGGTGAACAAAGTGCCCGGAATCTCGTCGGGTGCGAACATCTCCCACCGTGCGATCTTGTCCGGTTCCATGACCCGGGCGACCCCCTCCGTCACCCGGGTCACCGCCGCCGCCGAGATCCTGTTCAGGCCGTACGCCCCGTCCATCACGAGCGCCGCGATCCGCACCGTGTCGGCGGACACCGACAGGCCCGTCTCCTCGGCCAGTTCACGCGCCGCCGTCTGCTCGAAGCTCTCGCCGGGGTCCACCTTGCCGCCGGGGAGTTCCCAGGCCCCGTTGTGCGCGAGGCCGAGCAGCACCCGGCCGGCCGTGTCGAGGACGATCACGCCGACGCCGACGAGCGAGTTCGGGGCGGGGGAGGTGCGGGCCGGCAGATCGGGGACGGCTCCCGGGGCGGGAGAGGCCGCGACCGGCGAAGCGCCGGCGGGGCCCGGGGTGGCGGCGGGTCGTACAGTACTCATGACCAGCGACACTACCCCGGGCCCCACCGCCTTCCGGCGTCAGGCGACCGCCGGGAACCTCTCCCACACGCGGTGCTTCGCCAGCAGCCCGGTGATCGTCCGCAGCACCTCGCCGCCGTCGTCGCCCAGCACCACGCCCGGCGCCAGGTCCGGCACGCCCGCCGCTTCGAGCACCGGCAGAGCACCGCTCCAGCCGCCGATGGCCTTGCCGTGCCGGTACGCCTCCGAGACCAGCAGCAGCGCCCTCGGGTCGGTCGTCACCGTCGACAGCTCGTCGGCCTTGGCGTCACGTGCCCCGAACGCGTCCGCGCCCGCCTGCGGTGTGCCCGCGAGCAGGATCGCATCGAACTCGATCGAGCGCGCGGTCGCGAACGTCCGCTGCACGGTGACCGGTTCGCCCTGGCCGACGTCCAGCTTGCCACCCGCCGGAGCGATCACCAGCGGCACCATGTCCGCGTCCAGGACCGCCTGCCGCACGGCCCGCAGTCCGGCCAGGTCGCCGTCCGCGCCGGCCACGATCCCGATGATGCGGCCGTCCGTCGGCCAGGTCTTCCCGATCTGCGAAAGGGCGGGGCTCGGCTCGACCGACGCGAGCGGCACGGTCGGCTCCGGCGCGGGCAGGCCCAGCCCCGTCGCCACCTCCTGGCACAGCTGCGGGTCGATGTTGGCGAGGACCTTCAACGCCCTCTCCTTGATGGCCTGTTCGTAGCACTTGTTCAGCTCGAAGGTGTACGCGGCGATGATGTGCTCCCGCTCCACCGGCGTCATGCTCAGCCAGAACCGCCGCGGCTGGCTGAAGTGGTCCGAGAAGGAGGCCGGGGCCTGGCGCACCTTGCGGCCCGCCGCGACCGCCTGCGGCACCTCCACGTACGCGGAGACGTCCTCGCCCGCCATGAAGGGGCAGCCGCCGTCCAGCGAGTTGGGCTTGTACGGCGCGGTACCGCTGTGCACGGCGGTCTGGTGCATGCCGTCCCGCAGCATGTCGTTGACCGGGGCGTGCGGACGGTTGATCGGCAGCTGGCCGAAGTTGGGCCCGCCGAGACGGGTGATCTGCGTGTCGAGGTAGGAGAAGAGACGGCCGGTGAGCAGCGGGTCGTCGGTGATGTCGATACCCGGAACCAGATGCCCCGGGTGGAAGGCGACCTGCTCCGTCTCCGCGAAGTAGTTCGTGGGGTTGGCGTTGAGGGTGAGCAGGCCGATCGGCTGCACCGGAGCCAGCTCCTCCGGAACCAGGTTCGTCGGGTCCAGGAGGTCGATGCCCTCGAAGACCTGCTCCGGGTTGTCCGGGAAGACCTGGACGCCCAGCTCCCACTGCGGGTACGCGCCCGCCTCGATCGCGTCCGCGAGGTCACGGCGGTGGAAGTCGGGGTCCATGCCGCCGGTGATCTGCGCCTCCTCCCACACCTGGGAGTGCACGCCCAGCTTCGGCTTCCAGTGGAACTTCGCGAGGGTGGTTCCGCCCTCCGCGTTCACCAGCCGGAAGGTATGGACGCCGAAGCCCTCCATCATCCGGTACGAGCGCGGGATGCCCCGGTCGGACATGTTCCACAGGGTGTGGTGGGTGGCCTCGGTGTGCAGGGTGACGAAGTCCCAGAACGTGTCGTGCGCGCTCTGCGCCTGCGGGATCTCCCGGTCCGGGTGCGGCTTGCCGGCGTGGATGATGTCCGGGAACTTGATCGCGTCCTGGATGAAGAACACCGGGATGTTGTTGCCGACCAGGTCGAAGGTGCCCTCGTGGGTGTAGAACTTCGTCGCGAACCCGCGGGTGTCACGCACCGTGTCCGCGGAGCCGCGGGAACCGAGGACCGTGGAGAAGCGGACAAAGACCTGCGTCTCCACGTCCTTCCCCAGGAACGCCGCCTTCGTGATCGAGGCGGCTGTCCCGTACCCCTGGAAGACGCCGTGTGCGGCGGCCCCGCGCGCGTGCACGACCCGCTCCGGGATCCGCTCGTGGTCGAAGTGGGTGATCTTCTCGCGGAGGTGGTGGTCCTGGAGCAGCGTCGGCCCGCGCTCGCCCGCCTTGAGGGAGTGGTCGGTGTCGTAGAGCCGGGCGCCCTGCGCCGTGGTCAGGTAGGCGTCGCGCTGCGCCACCACGTCCTGGTCGACACCGGTGGCCTCGCCGGTCGGGCTCATGGTGGCGGGACCACGCTGATCCGGCTTGGGGGGCAGCGGCGGACGTACCTCCGTCGGCTCGTCGACCTGCGGCGGCTCGGGGGCGGGGCGGCCGGGAATGGCGCCCCGGGCGTCGTCCGAGTCGCCGCGCAGGGCTCCGGTGACCTTCTCGGCGGCCTCCTTCACCGGGTTGGACTTGGAGCCGGACTGGGGGTTGGGCTTGTCCACTGGGTTCCCTCCGTGCTGCGTACGTGGTCGTCCTGCATGGTCACCGCATCTAGGTACCCGCACGCGGTGATATATCACGGTAAGTACGCTGATTCGGCGCGGCAGTCCGCTCAGGGCCTGGTCCCCATGCCGGTCGCCGCCTCCCCGGCCCTGCCGCCCGGCACCTTTTCGGCCAGCGGGGGAGTGCTGCCGCCGCTGCCGTGCCGCAACCCGTGCAGGAACTCCTCAAGCACCTGCACCGACGTCCGCTCCGGCGCCCAGCCGAGCTCTTCCCCGGCCCGGGTGCAGTCCATCAGCGGCAGCCGCAGCACCGCGTCGAACAGATGCGGCGACGCGGGCAGCAGCCGTGCGCCCCAGCCGGCCATCAGCGCCGTGCGCGCCACTGCGCTCGGCATCCGTACGACCTTCGCCCCGAACATCTCCGCCAGCACCCGCGCGTCCACCGGCGGGCCCGCCGCCAGGTTGAACGCCCCGCGCACCTCCCGCTGCACCGCCAGCAGGTACGCACGCGCCGCGTCGTCCGTGTGCAGGGCCTGCACCCGCAGCCCCGGAATGTCCGGCACGACGGGCAACGCCCTGGGACGCACGAGACGGTGGGGCAGCAGCGGGCCCGCGAACAGCCGCCGCTGCTCGCTCGCCGACTCCTGCTTGAACAGGAACGCCGGCCGCATCCGCACCACCCGCTGCTCCGGATGCCGGAGTTCGTGCAGATCCAGGATGCGCTCCAGGTACGCCTTCTCCCGGCAGTACGCGGCGTCCGGCCAGCCGTGCGTCGGCCAGGTCTCGTCGACCGCGACGTCCTTGGGCCCCGGCGAGTACGCGCCGACCGACGAGGCGTGGATCAGGGCGGGCACCCGGGCGCGGGCGGCCGCCTCGAAGACCCGGATCGAGCCGAGAACGTTGGTGCGCCAGGTGACCTCGGGCCGGTGCGTGGGCTGGAACAGCCACGCCAGGTGGATCACCGCGTCGGCGCCCTCGAACAGCTTCGCCAGCTCGTCCACCGACCCCGGGTGCTTGTCCGGGTCGCCGGCCGCGCCCAGGTCCGACTGGAGCCACGTCGTCTTGGGCTCGCTCACCTCGGGAACCCGGCGGGCCAGCCCGTGCACCGACCCGATCTCCGGGTCCGCGCCCAGCGCACGGAGCACACTGGTCCCCACGTTCCCCGTCGCCCCGGTGACCACCACGTGCTTGCTCATCGTCCGGCTCCCGTCGTCGTGCGGCCGGCAGGCCCTCGGCCTTCGCCGGCCTCTTCGCTCGGGCGGGCGGGTATCCGAAGTTCACGCCCCTACACACGTGGAGCGGGAACGGGTCCGAAAGCTGCCCGGTCCTGAACGCGGGCGGGCGGTCGCCCGACCGCACCGCACTCGTCGCTCAGCGACCGTATGCCGATGAGGGACCACTCGCGAGATCGGACCACTTGCGACGCCCCTCCGCGCGCACCCCCGTCCTCTGGCGCATGCACCCACACACCTCCTAGATTCGAGCCTCATTGGTCCGATCTCTGGAGAGCTCATGACGCTGCCTCGGCATCCGGCGTTCACCCGGTCCGCCCCGCCCGGTACGAGTGCCGCCCCGCCCGCGACCGCGGACCCGCCGGGCGCGGCCGACGCGGTGCCGCTTGGACCCGTCCCGCCGGATCTCACCGACGGGCACACCCTCTGGTACGGCAGACCCGCCGCCGACTGGGAGAGCGAGGCCCTTCCCCTCGGCGGCGGAGACCTGGGTGCCATGGTCTTCGGCGGAGTCGCCACCGAACAGCTCCAGCTGAACGAGAAGTCGCTGTGGACCGGCGGACCCGGCAGCAAGGAGGGCTACCACCACGGAAACTGGCCCACTCCCCGGCCCGGAGCGCTCGACGAGATACGCACGATCATCGACGAACAGGGGTCCATGCACCCCGACGAGGTCTCCGGGCGGCTCGGCAATCCCGCCTACCGCACGCCCGCCGGCCTCGTCCCGGGCTTCGGCAACTATCAGAACCTCGGCTCCCTCCTCCTCGACTTCCCCGGCGCCCCCGCCACCCTCCCCGCCGGCTACCGCCGCCACCTCGACCTCCGCAACGCCCTCGCAGGCGTCACGTACCGCGACGCGACCGGCACCACCCACGTGCGCGAGTACTTCGTCTCCCACCCCGCCCGGGTCGTCGCGGGACGCCTCACCGCCGACCGCCCCGGTTCCGTTTCCTTCACCCTGCGCGTCGGCATCGCCCACAGCGGGGCCACGATCACCGCCGCGGACGGCCGCCTCACCGTCGCCGGAGCCCTCGCCGACAACGGACTGCGGTACGAGGCCCAGGTCCAGGTCGTCCACGAGGGCGGCACCCGTACCGAGGGCGGCGGCCGGATCACCGTCACCGGCGCCGACAGCGCCACCTTCGTTCTCTCCGCCGCGACCGACTACGCCGGCCGCTTCCCCGCCTACCGGGGCGACGACCCACACCCCCGGGTCACCGCCGCCGTCACCCGCGCGGCGAGCCTGCCGTACCCGCAGCTGCGGGCCGCACACCTCGCCGACCACCACGGGCTCTACGACCGTGCCCGCCTCGACCTCGGACCGCGGACGCCCGCCGAGGTACCCACCGACGAACTGCTCGCCGCCTACCGTGCCGACCCCGCACCGCCCACCGCCCGCGCCCTGGAGAACCTCTACTTCCACTACGGCCGCTACCTGCTCATCGCCTCCTCACGCCCCGGCCCCGACGCACTCCCCGCCAACCTCCAGGGCGTCTGGAACAACTCCGCCACCCCTCCCTGGAACGCCGACTACCACACCAACATCAACATCCAGATGAACTACTGGCCCGCCGAGACCACCCACCTCGCCGAGACCGCACACCCCTACTACGCCTTCGTCGACGCCCTGCGTGCTCCCGGCCGCACCACGGCACGGACGATGTTCGAAGCCGGCGAGGGCTGGGTCGTCCACCAGAACACCAACCCCTTCGGCTTCACCGGCGTACACGACTGGGCCACCTCCTTCTGGATGCCGGAGGCCAACGGCTGGCTCCTGCAACAGCACTACGAGCACTACCTGTTCAGCCTCGACGAGACCTTTCTGCGCGAACAGGCCTACCCGGCGATGAAGGAGGCCGCCCAGTTCTGGCTGACCCAACTGCACACCGACCCGCGCGACGGCGCACTCGTCGTCTCACCCAGCTACTCGCCCGAGCAGGGAGACTTCACGGCCGGGGCCTCCTTCTCCCAGCAGATCGTGTACGACCTGCTCACCAACACCGCGGAGGCCGGCCGGGTCCTGCGCGTGGACACCGAATTGCGGGAACGGATCACCGCCGTTCTCGCCCGTCTCGACCCCGGGCTCCGGAAAGGCAGTTGGGGCCAGCTCCAGGAGTGGAAGGCCGACCTGGACGACCCCGGCAACACCCACCGGCACGTCTCGCACCTCTTCGCCCTCCATCCGGGCCGGCAGATCGAGCCCGGATCGGAGTTCGCCGCGGCAGCCGAGGTCGCCCTCAGGGCACGCGGCGACGGAGGTACCGGCTGGAGCAAGGCATGGAAGATCAACTTCTGGGCGCTGCTCGGCGACGGCGACCACGCCGCGCAGACGCTCCGCGAACAGCTCAAGGACTCCACCCTGCCCAACCTCTGGGACACCCACCCGCCGTTCCAGATCGACGGCAACTTCGGCGCCACCGCGGGCATCGCCGAGATGCTGCTCCAGAGCAGGCACGGCACGGTCCACGTCCTGCCGGCCCTGCCCGCCGCATGGTCCGACGCCGGTTCCTACGACGGGTTGCGCGCGCGGGGCGACTTCACGGTCGGCGTCGACTGGCAGCAGGGCCGGCCGACCGAGATCCGCCTCGCCTCGGGCAGCGGTGGCACGGCCAAGGTCCGCCACCCGGCCCTCAACGGCCGGGTACGGGTGGTAAGTACGGGAGGGAAGGCGACGACGACGCACACCGCCGAGGGAGGCGTACTGAACCTGCCGACGTGCGCGGGGGAGACGTACCGGATCCGGCCGGTGGGGTAACCGGGGCGGACCGGGCGGCAGCTCCGGGCCGGCCGGACGCGGGGCGGCGCCCGCCCGCGCGTCGTCTCCTCCCGCGCCCGCAGCCGTCGGCCCCCTGCGGCCCCTCACTCCGCGGGGTACGCCACCGATACTCTGGGCCCGTCGTACCGCATGCGTGCCTCCGGGCACACGAGGAGCACACCGTGGCCGAGCCCGCCATATCCCCGCCGGACCCCCTCGCGCCACCGGGCTCACCCCCACCTTTCGGTCGCGTCGCACCGGCGAGTCGGACCGGGCCGGCGGACCCCCTCGCCCCGCGCGGCATCCCGCTCACCGGTGTCCGGCGGCGGCTGTCCCGGGCTGCCGTGTCCCTGGTCGCCCTCCTCGCGGCCGTGCACGCGGCGATGCTGCTGCTCCACGTCGCCTCGGACTTCCCACTCGCCAAGAGGTACGCGGAACAGGTCGACTGGTGGATGCGGCCGATGTTCCCGCAGGACTGGAGCATCTTCGCCCCCGATCCCTCGCGCTACAACCTCCACCTGGAGGCCCGTACTCGCGTCGGCGGCACGTTCGGGCCGTGGCGCGACCTCAGCGCGTACGACCACTCCCGTTACCGCGGCGACCTGTTGCCCAGCATCGAGGAGCAACTCGTCCTGCGCCGCGCGGTGTCTTACTACCAGGCCTCCGATGCCCGCCCTGACTCCGGAGGCGCCGACGCGACCCGCGACACCCATACCCGCTACCTGCTCAACGTCGTCCGCATCCGCCTCCACGACATGGGGGCACCCCTCGGCGACGCCGTGGAACTCCGTACCCGGTCCACCCGTATCCCCGCCCCCGAGCAACCCGGCGCCGTCCACCCGCCCCGCTACCGCACGCTCGGGATATGGGAGCTGCCTTCGTGACGACCCGTCAGGTCTGGCGACTGGGTAACGAGAGGGTGCACTTGTCCGTGCGCGGCGCCGGGGAGACCCTCCGCGGCCTCACCCTGCGCCCGCTCGCCCCCTACAGTGCCGCCGCCCTACGCATCGGGCTCGCCGGACTCTTCACCGTCCACCTGCTGCGTGAACTCCCGCACGCCGGCCGGCTCTGGGGCCCCGATTCGCCCTTCACCGCCGCTCTCTTCGCGGAAACCATGCGGACGCGCGGCTGGGACGGCGCGTTCGGCTGGTGGTACGGGCTGCTGGCCACGGACAGCGTCGCCGTCTTCTACGGCTGGTACACGATCGCGCTCGCGGTCGGCGTGCTGTACGCGCTGGGGTGGCACACGAGGCTGATGGCCGTCCTCTTCGTGTTCGTCGTGGTCGCCTTCTACTTCCGCGGCTGCATGGCGAACAGCGGCTGGGCCCTGCTGAGCCTGCTGTTCGCGAACTACCTGGTCTTCTGCGCCAGCGGCCGGCACTGGTCGCTCGACGCGCGCCGCCGGGCGCGGCGCGCCGGGAGCGGCGGGCGGCCCCCCTGGGGCGACGAGACGGAGGAGCTGCGGCGGCGCGCGGTGACCTTCCTGCACAACGCGGGCCTTGGCGTCATCGCCCTCCAGGTGATGGTCGTCTACACCTCGGCCGCCATGTACAAGATCCGTGGCGTCTCCTGGCGGGAGGGCACCGCGATCCACTACGCGATGTTGAGCGACGACTTCTCGACGTTCCCGGAGCTGTCGGCGTGGATCGTGAGCCACGGCACGTTCGCGGCGTTCCTGGCGTACGCGACGGTGTTCTCCCAGCTCTTCTTCGCCGCGCTGGTGTTCAACCGGAGGCTCAAGTACGCGGTCCTGGTGGTGATGCTGGCCACGCACGTCGGGATCGGAGTCCTCATGGCGCTGCCGCTGTTCTCCGCGATCACGGTCGTGGGGGACCTGGTGTTCCTGCCGACGACGTTCTGGCTCGCGGCTGCCCGGTTCGTACGGGTGTGGCGCGCGGCGCCGGGGGAGGGGGCCGCGGGCCCGGCGCCCCGGGCCGGCGTGGAGCCCGGCGTCGAGGCGTAGCCGGGGGGAGGGGCCCGACGGCCCGGCGCGGAGGAACCGCCTCGGCTTCCTCGCCTCGGGTGCGTGCCACTGGAGGGGCGGGCTCCACGCCTTGTGAGGCCCCCGTGCCGCGCTTCCGGATGTGCGTCCGCAGCTGTCGCGGCCCGGCCCGCCCTGCGTCTGCCCCGACCCCGGGTGCCTGCGCCCCCCGGCATGGCCGCCCCCCGCGCCCGCCGCTGTGTCCGTCCCCGTCGGCCCCGTGCCGTCGCGCGTCAGGTGTCAGGCGCCTGCCGCCGCGTGGCACGCTCCGCGGCCCTCCGCGCGTGCGACGATCCGGCCGCCCGCGATCCGTACCGCCGTCTCGGTCGCGTCGCTGACCGCCGAGACCCCCACGGCGGCGGCCACAGCCCCCGACTCGTCGTGCACGATGCGCACCGGCGGCCAGGAGCCCCGCGGGAAGGCCTGCCGCAGTCCCGCCCCCAGGTCCGCCACGGTGAGCCGGGCCAATGGCCCCAGCTCGCCCGGCTCGCCCGTCACCAGGGCCACCGTCACTGCTGTCTGCCTGGGCTGCGCGGCCGCGCGTACCGCCTCCTCGGCGGCCTCCAGCCGGTGCAGCCCCAGCACCGCCACCACCCCGTCGTCGGCGAGGCGCGCCGTCTCGCCGCGCAGCGCGTCCGTGGCCGCCGGCGGGGCCCACGGCTCGTCGACGGGGCGCGCCTTCGGCACGTACGGAAGGTGCGGCGGAGCCCACTCGCCGTGCTGGGGGGCGAGCTCGGCGAGTTGCTCGCACGCGGCGACGACCTGGAACGGGTCCACGAAACCCGGTGCCGCGGCGGCGAGTTGATCGGCCCCGTGCAACAGGGTGAGGACGGTCTCCGCCATCGGAACCAACCGCCGGGTGCTCCCACCCAGGTGCTCCAGTGCCAGCCCGAGCACCGTCGCGTGCAGCTTCAGCAGCTGACCGTAAGGCTGCCGGGTCTGTGTGTCGGCCAGCACCACCGACGGCAGGTCCATGGCCAACCGGTCCTCCGGCTCCGGCGCTCCCGTCAACGGGAACCGGGAGACCCGGACTCGTGCGAGCGCGCCCAGTGCCTCACGGACGGTGCCGGCGTACTCGGGGGGAGCGGCGGGCGTCGGCGTGCGGACGGCGAGGTCGGCCAGGACGGCGAAGTAGAGGGCCCGCTTGCCGGGGAAGTTGGAGTACACGGCGCCCCGGGTGAGCCCCGCGCGCTCCGCGATCCGGTCGATCTTGGCGTCGCGGAAACCGCACGCGCCGAACTCTTCGCACGCCGCTTCGAGGACTTTCCGGCGATTCAGTTCCTGCACTTCGGCCCTGGTCAACCGGCCCATGTCGCTCCTTGGTGGGTACGTCTCCGCCGCTCATTCGCAAATCAAGATACTCAGAGCATTCAAATGATGGCATCATGTGTGGACGGCATCCGGATGAGAGGGACCGACCATGTCCAACGCGACGCCCGCGAACGAACCGCCCGAGACCCCCAGCGCTGCGACGGCCGACAGCACTCCACGGACCGCAACCGCCGCGGAGGCAGCCGGGCTTCCGGAGGTGCTCCTCTCCGACCCGCAGGTGATCCGCGACCCCTTCGCCGTCTACGGCCGCGCCCGCGAGCAGGCATCGGTGGCCAAGCTGACGGCCCCCGGCTTCGGCGGAATGTGGGGGGTCACGCGGTACGCGGAAGCCCGCGCCCTGCTGGGCGACCCGCGCTTCGAGATCCGCAGCGACAGCTTCCTGCGCCCCGAGGTCCCCGGCGACTGCCTCCCGTACATGCGGACAATGGCGGAGATGAACGGCCCCGAACACCTGCGGCTGCGCAGGCTGGTCGCCCCGGCGTTCGGCGCACGCCGAGCAGCCGCGTTCCGCCCCCGCATCGAGGCGACGGTCGACCGGTTGCTCGACGAACTCCCTGCGCACACCGCCCCGGACGGCTCCGTGGACCTCCTGCCGCACTTCTCCGGGCACCTGCCCATGGACGTCATCTGCGAGTGGGTCGGCATCCCCGAGGAGGACCGGCTCCAGTGGCGCGCCCATGGGAGGACGGTCGCGGCCGGCGGGGGCAAGGAGTTCGCGGCGGCGATCCCAGGGATCGTACGAGGCGCCAAGGCCGCCGTCGCCCGGCGGCGCAGGGACCTTGCCGGCGGTGCCGAACCTGGCGTCGACCTGCTCACGGATCTGATCCGGGCTCAGGACGAGGACGGCGACCGGCTGAGCGACGACGAACTGGTGACCCTGGTCTGGCACGTCGTCATGGCGGGCCAGTCGCCCACGCACCTGGTCGCGAACGCGGTGAACGCGCTGCTGGACCACCCGGAGGAACTGGCGGCGCTCCGGGCCGACAGGTCCCTGCTGCCCGGAGCGGTGGAGGAGCTGACCCGGTGGGCGGGGCCGACCCTGCTGACCATCCCCCGGTACGCGACCGAGGACGTCGTCCTGCACGGGGTACGGGTCGCGAAGGGGGAGGCGGTCACGGCCGTGGTCGCGGCGGCCAACCGTGACCCCCGCGCGTTCCCGGCCCCGGACCGGCTGGACGTACGGCGCGCCGCCGGCGCCACGCCGCATCTGAGCTTCGCCCACGGAGCGCACTTCTGCCTCGGTGCGGCGGTGGCCCGCCTCCAGACGGAGGTCGCCCTCGCCCGCATCCTGGATCGCTTCCCGTCCCTGCAGCGTGCGGGTGGCGCCACCCGAGCGATGGACCCGGGGACGTGGCGACTGGAGAACCTGCCGGTACGGGGCCTCTAGAACGGCCGCCGCGGCACGCGCACCTACCGGCGCGGCGCGCCACCCAGCGCATCCCGAAGGGCCTGCCCGTACGGGTATCCGGAACGGCACCGGCCGCGCACGCGCACCCCCCGGTCCACCCCGCCCCACCTACCGCGCCACAGCTGTCGGACCGGAGACCTGCCGGTACGAGGTCTCCGGTCCGGCACCCGGTCCGCGCGAGCCCCCCACTCCCCACTACCGCGCCAGGGTGGCCCCTGCCGCCGACCGCTCCTGCGTCGGCAGGTTCTGCGCCAGGTCCTCCGCCAGGAGCCGCTTCGCGATCCGGTCCGCCGCCACCCTCAGCTCCGCACTCCTGGGCCGTCCCGCGTCCTGCTCCAGCTGGGCGCACAGCCACTGCGACCACGCCCCCGTGATGACGCCCGCCTCCCGCGCACCCGCCGCGGTGTGCGAGAGGAAGTGCCCGTCCCGGGTCAGGTACCCCTCCTCGACCATGCGGTCGAAGACCGGCAGCAGCACCTCGGGCGGTACGTTCCGCCGCGCCGCGATCAGCCCCAGCGACGCGTGCCCGACCATCCGGGTGAACAGGTCCACCTGCATGACCGCCCAGGCGCCCGCGACGTCCAGCCGGGTGTCGGAGTCCGCCACGATCCGGCGGGCGGTGTGCGTGCCCCTCGCCCGGACGATCTTCGCGACCGCGAGTTCCAGGGCCTGCGACGAGCCGGCCTGTCCGCCCGGCGACGGATGCGCGAACCCCTCGCCCAGGTCCGCCGACCCGACCCGCGCCGAGTCCCGCAGCTCCACCTGCTTGAGGAACAGGGACACCACGAAGCCCAGCATCGCCACCGGCACGGTCCACAGGAACACCGTGCTGAGCGTGTCCGCGTACGCCTGCACGATCGGGGCCACCTGTTCGGCCGGCAGGCCATGCAGTGCCTGCGGGTTCTGGGCGGCCCGTGCGACGGCCGCCGGGTCCGTTCCCGTGGGAGCCAGCTGAACGGCCGCGCTCACCCCGTCCTGGAGGTTCGGCGCCAGCGAGTTGGCGTAAATGGTGCCGAAGACGGCCGCGCCGAAGGAACTGCCGAGCGTACGGAAGAAGGTGACACCGGAGGTCGCGGTGCCCAGTTCCGCGTAGTCCACCGTGTTCTGCACGGCGATCGTCAGCACCTGCATGGACAGGCCGATGCCGACGCCCAGCACGAACATGTACAGCGATTCCAGCCAGGTGCCGGTGGTGGGGCCCATCAGCGACAGCAGATACAGCCCGAGCCCCATCACGGCGGATCCGATGATCGGGAAGATCCGGTAGGTGCCCGTCTTGCTGACCACGTTGCCGCTGAAGATCGACGCGATGAGCAGTCCGACGACCATCGGCAGGGTGCGCACGCCGGACCAGGTGGCGGAGTCCCCGTCCACGTACTGGAGGTACGTCGGCAGGAAGGTCATCGCTCCGAGCATCGCGAAGCCCACGATGAAACTGAGGATCGAGCAGACCGTGAAGACGGGGTTGGCGAACAGCTTCATCGGCAGCATCGGTTCGGCGGCCCGCGTCTCCACGACGCAGAACAGCGCCAGGGCGACAACACCGGCCACGAACAGCCCGATGATGACGACCGAACCCCAGGCGTACTCGTTGCCGCCCCAGCTCGTCGCCAGGACGAGGGCGCTGGAGCCGAGCGCGACCAGCGCGATGCCGAGGTAGTCGATCCGGGGCTTGCTCGCCGACTTCACCGACGGAATCGTCCGGGCCGCCGCGAGGACCACCAGGATCGCTATCGGCACATTCACGTAGAAGGCCCAGCGCCAGCTCAGGTGGTCCGTGAAGAGACCGCCGAGCAGTGGGCCGACCACCGTGGAGACACCGAAAACGGCGCCGATCGCACCCTGGTACTTGCCGCGCTCCCGCAGCGGGATGACGTCCGCGATCAGCGCCATCGCGGTCACCATCAGACCGCCCGCGCCGATGCCCTGCACTCCTCGCCAGGCGATCAGCAGCGTCATGTCGGTTGCCAGACCGCACAGGAACGAGCCCGTGATGAACACGATCGCCGACACCTGGAAGATGATCTTCCGGCCGAACAGGTCGCCGAACTTGCCGACCAGCACCGTCGCGACGGTCTCCGCCAGCAGATACGCGGTGACCACCCACGACATGTGGGCGGCGCCTCCGAGATCCGAGACGATCGTCGGCAGTGCCGTACCGACGATCGTCTGGTCCAGGGCTGCCAGGAGCACGCCGAGCATGATCGTCCCGAAGACGATGTTGCGTCTGCGTCCGTCGAGGACGGGCGGCACGGGCTCGGCGGCGGCCCGCACGGCGGCCGCGTTCTCGCTGGCGTTCTCGCTGGCAGTGGTCACCCTCGCACCTTCACACCGCCGCCCCGTCCGCGCACCCGGGAGCGGCCCGCCCCGGTGACGGCACGGAAACCCTCACAGATCCCTGCGCCGTACGAGAGCCGGCGCGACCGCCACCGCCACCCCGGGCCAACATGCGAACACGGCCCACGAGTGGAACACCGAGGGCTCGGGCCTGGGGGTGGAAGGACGGCCCACGCATCCGGGCGCGACCCGACCCGACGCCCCCTTGAACCCTTTGACGCCGCTGGGACACTGGCCCCGTGGACGAGACGAAGCAGTTGCACGAGGCGTGCGGGGCGGGTGGGGCGGACAGAGCGAGCGAGGTGGGCCGGTTCCGTGCCGCGGCCGTGGCCTGGGCGGCGGCGGGGCCCGGCGCCCACCAGGCCGCCGGCACCGCCCGCGAGACGGCCGGCAGCGGGCATCTGCGCACGGTCGTCCTCGTCGAAGGGGTCAGCGACCGGGCCGCACTCGAAGCGCTGGCCCGGCGGCGGGGACGGGACCTGGCGGCGGAGGGCGTGTGCGTCGTACCGCTCGGCGGGGCGACCAGCATCGGCCGCTTCCTCGCCCTGCTCGGCCCGCAAGGCCTGGGCCTGCGGATCGCCGGACTCTGCGACGCGGCCGAGACGGGCTTCTTCCGGCGCGCCCTGGAACGCGCGGGGCTCGCCACCCCGGGCACCGCCGAGGAACTGGAACGGCTCGGCTTCTACGTGTGCGACGCCGACCTGGAGGACGAACTGATCCGCGCCCTGGGCGCCGAAGGAGTGGAACAGGTCGCCCGCACCGAGGGCGACCTGAGGTCGCTGCGCACCTTCCGCAACCAGCCCGCCCAGCGGCCCAGGACGGTCCACCAGCAGCTCCGCCGCTTCATGGGCACCACCAGCGGGCGCAAGCAGCACTATGCGCGGGCGATGGTCGAGGCGCTCGCCCTGGAACGCGTGCCGCGCCCGTTGGACGATCTGCTCGCCCGCGTATGAGAGCCTCCAAGGCAGTCAGCGGGCTCGACCGATCCAAAAGGGTGCAGACAGCATGGGTGACGGAGACGTGGGACGGCGTACCTTTCTCGCCGCGATGACCGGCGGAGCGGCGGCGACGGCCGCAGTCGGCACAGGACCGGCGTCGGCCTCAGGACACACCGGCCACGAGGACGAGATCCGCGCGCTCATCGGCCGGATGACCGTCGCCGAAAAGCTCGGACAGCTCCAGCAGCTCGCCTGGACCGGCGCCACCGGCCCCGGCGGCGACCAGACTGCCGTCGCCGAAGCAGCGGCCCGGAAGGGTGAGTTGGGGTCTGTCCTCAACATCATCGGCGCCCGGCACAGCAACGCTCTCCAGCGGATCGCCGTCGAGGAGTCCCGCCTCGGCATCCCGCTCGTCTTCGGCCTCGACGTCATCCACGGTTTCTGGACCACCTTCCCGATCCCGCTCGCCCAGGCCGCCAGCTTCGACCCGGAGACCGCGCGCACCGACGGCGAGGTCTCCGCGAAGGAGGCCCGCAGCAACGGCGTCCACTGGACGTTCTCCCCGATGACGGACGTCACCCACGAGCCGCGCTGGGGCCGTATCGCGGAGAGCAGCGGCGAGGACCCGTACCTGACGGCCGCGTTCGCGGCGGCCAAGACCCGCGGCTACCAAGGTACCGACCTCACGGCTCAGGACCGCGTCGCCGCCTGTGCCAAGCACTTCGTCGCCTACGGAGGTGCCGAGGGCGGCCGCGACTACAACACCGTCGACGTGTCCGAGTCCCGGCTGCGCAACCTCTACCTGCCGCCTTTCAAGGCCGCGCTCGACGCCGGCTGCGCCACCGTCATGGCGTCCTTCAACACCATCAGCGGCATCCCCGCCCACGCCAACTCCCACACCCTCACCGAAATCCTCAAGGAGGACTGGGAGTTCGACGGTGTGGTCGTCAGCGACTGGAACGGCGTCGGTGAACTCCTCCCGCACGGCTTCGCCGCCGACGGCGCGGACGCGGGCCGCATCGCCCTGACCGCAGGTGTCGACATGGAGATGGTCAGTACCCATCTCGTCGACCACGGGGCCCGGTTGCTCGCGTCGGGCCGCATCAGGGAGGACCGGCTGGACGACGCGGTGGCCCGCGTCCTGCGCCTCAAGTTCGCCCTCGGTCTCTTCGAGAGGCCGTACGCAGACGAGTCCGCCGTGATCGAGGTGCCCACCCGCGAAGCCCGCGAGGCGGCCCGTGCGGTCGCCGCCCGCTCGATGGTGCTGCTGAAGAACGACGGAGGGGTGCTGCCGATCGCCCCCGGCATCTCGGTGGCCGTCGTCGGGCCTTTCGCCGACTCCCGGGACCTGCAGGGGACCTGGGCGGGTCCGGGCGGCGACAAGTTCCCGCCGGTCAGCGTGCTGGCAGGGGTACGGGAGGCCGCCGGACGGGGCGCCAAGGTGACGTACGGCGTGGGCGCCACCAAGAACGCGGACCTGATCGTCGTGGTCGTGGGAGAGGGCGCGAGGCTCAGCGGCGAGGCGGCCTCCCGCAGCGACCTGACCCTTCCCGGCGACCAGGAGAAGCTGATCGCGGCGGTCGCCGCCACCGGCACACCGTTCGTCGTCGTCCTCCTCAACGGCCGCCCGCTCACCCTCGGCGACTGGCTGGGTGCCGCCCCTGCCGTCCTGGAGGCCTGGCACCCCGGCATCGAGGGCGGCCACGCCGTCGCCGACGTCCTCTACGGCAAGGTCAACCCGGGCGGCAAGCTCCCCGCCTCCTTCCCCCGGAACGTCGGCCAGCTCCCCGTCCACTACAACCACGAGAACACCGGCCGCCCCTACGACCCCGAGAACCCCGGCAACACCTACGTCACCGGCTACCTGGACGTCGACCGCACCCCGCAGTTCCCCTTCGGGTACGGCCTGAGCTACACCACCTTCGAGACCGGCGACCCGAAGACCGCCACCCCCCGCATCTCCGCTGCCGACCTGCGGCGCGGCGAGACCTTCGACGTCGAGGTCGAAGTCCGCAACACCGGCGAGAGGGACGGCGACGAGGTGGTCCAGCTCTACGTCCACGACCCGGCGGCCACCCTCGTCCAGCCCGTCCGCCGGCTGCGCGGCTTCCGCCGGGTCACCCTCCCGGCGGGCGAGCGCACCACGGTCCGCTTCACCCTCTCCGCCCAGGACGTCGGCTTCTGGACGAACGCGCTCGACGGCCGCTTCGTCGTCGAACCCGGCGACCTGGTGCTGTACGCGGGGACCAGCTCCACCGCGCGCAAGCACTGCACCGTGGTCGTGACCTGAACGGACCTCGGCCCCCCCGAGGCGCGGCGCAGGCGTCCGGAGTTTGCGCCAGGGTGCCGACGGGGGAGTGGACAGGGGGCCGGGGGCCTTCGCCCCGGCAGCAACCCCGTTGAGGAGTATGGGACATGACTGAATTCGCAGTGATCGGCGCCGGCGTCGCCGGACTTGCCACGGCCCTGCTCCTCGCGCGGCGCGGGCACCCTGTCACCGTCTTCGAACGGGATCCCCGGGCCCCGTCGGGCGACCTGGACGCGGACTTCTTCCACTGGACGCGCCCCGTCACCGTCCCGCAGGCCGTGCAGCCGCACAACCTCATCGGCGCCGCCCGTACCGTACTCAAGGACGATCTTCCGGATGTACACAGGGAGTTGCTGCGGCGTGGAGCGCAGGAGTACCGCGAGATGGACTGGTACGGGGCGCAGGCCCGTCCCGCCCGCCCCGGTGACGACGACCTCGTCCTGATCCAGGCCCGCCGCATCCTCGTCGAAACGGTCCTGTACGACGCCCTGCGGGCCGAACCGACCGCCACCGTGTGCCACGGCAAACGCGTCACGGGCCTGATCACCGACCCCGCTGCCGCATCCCCCACCGGGCCGGGAAGCCCGAACAGCCCCCGGGTGCCCCGGGTGTCCGGTCTGCGCACCGCCAACGGCGACCACCGTGCGGACCTTGTCGTCGACTGCGCCGGACGGCGCGGCGCCACCGCCCAGTGGCTGGCCGAGGCCGGGTGCCGGCCGCCCGTGGTCGAGCGGCACCCGACCGGCCTCGCGTACTACAGCCGCTGGTACCGGCTGCCCGAGGGAGGACAGGAAGGCCCGCGCGGTCCCCTCGTTGTCTCCGGCAGCCCGTTCGGCGCGTGCGCGGTGTTCCCCTCCGACAACCGCTCCTTCGCGCTCGGGCTGATCCTGCACACGGACGACCCGACCCGCACCGCGATACGCGACCCCGCCGTCTTCGAGTCGGCCGCCCGGACCCACGGCATCGGGGCGGCCTGGCTCGACCTCGGCGCCGAGCCGCTGTCCGGCGTCCTGCCGATGGCCGGGCTGGAGAACCGGTGGAGCGCCCTGGCCGACGCACAGGGGCCCGTCGTCACCGGCCTGCTCGCGGTCGGCGACAGCTTCACCCACACCAACCCGACCATGGCCCAGGGCATGTCCCTGTCCCTGTGGGCCGCCCAGTGGCTGGCCCGCCACGTCGACGAGTCCCCGGACCCGGCGGGCTCCGAGTTCGCCGCCGCGTACCACCACTGGGCACTGCGCACCCTGCGCCCCTGGTTCGACGTACAGGTGGAGACGGACGACGCGATCGGACAGCGTTACGCCGAACGGTCCACCAGGCCGCCGACCGGCCGCGACAGGCAGCGCGCCGCGATGATGGAGTGCGGCCTGCGCGACCCCGTGGTGGGGCGGGCCCGCGCCAAGGTCAGGCACCTGCAGGCGCACCCCGGGGACGCGTACGCGGACCCGGAGGTGCAGCGGCACCTGACGGAGTGGCTGGCGGACCGCCCGGACTGGGAGCCGGCACCGGACGGGCCGAGCCGCGAGGAGTGGGAGAAGGTCACGACGCGCGGCTAGCGGACCCCGGCCGCCTCACCCGGCGCCCAGCACGGCCGCCAAGTCGTACCGCACCGGCTCCTCCAGCTGGTCGTACGTGCAGCTCTCCGCCACCCGGTCCGGCCGCCACCTGCGGAACCGGGTGGTGTGCCGGAACCGGGCGCCCTGCATGTGGTCGTACGCCACCTCGCACACCCGCTCCGGCGCAAGCGCCACCCACGACTGGTCCTTCTTGCCGTTCCACCGGTTCTGGCTGCCGGGCAGCCGGTCCGTCTCGTGCGCGGCCTGGTTCTCCCAGTCCGCCCACGGGTGCGCGGCGCCCCGGGCCAGTCGCAGCGGCTTCAGCTCGTCGACGAGTTCCCTGCGCCGCTGCATGGTGAACGCGGAGGAAGCCCCCACGTGCTGGAGGCGCCCCGCCGCGTCGTACAGCCCGAGCAGCAGCGAGCCGACGACGGGGCCGCTCTTGTGCAGCCGGTAGCCCGCGACGACGCAGTCCGCCGTCCGCTCGTGCTTGATCTTGTACATCAGCCGCTGGTCCGGCCGGTACGGCAAGGACAGCGGCTTGGCCATCACCCCGTCGAGGCCGGCCCCTTCGAACTGCTCGAACCACCGCTGCGCGACGTGCGGGTCCGTCGTCGCGGGAGCCAGGTGCAGGGGCGGCCCGGCCCCCTTCAGTACGTCGGCGAGCGCCTTGCGCCGCTGTTCCAGAGGCACGTCCAACAGCGCCAGGTCCTCCAGGGCGAGGAGGTCGAAGGCGACGAAGCTCGCCGGGGTCCGCTCGGCCAGAAGCCTGATCCGGGAGTCGGCCGGGTGGATGCGGTCGGAGAGCCGTTCGAAGTCCAGCCGGCCGTCCTGGGCGATGATGATCTCGCCGTCCACGACGCACCGGGCGGGCAGCTCCCTGAGGAGCCCGGCGACCAGCTCCGGGAAGTAGCGGGTCAGCGCCTTGCCGGTACGGCTGCCGATCACGAGCTCGGGCCCGTCCCGGTGCACGATCGCGCGGAACCCGTCCCATTTGGCCTCGTAACTCATGCCCGGCGGGATCTTCTTCACCGCCTTGGCCAGCATCGGTTTCACCGGCGGCATGACCGGAAGGTTCATGCGGTGCGGAACGTGCGGTTCGCTCGGGGCTTTCGGTGCCATGGGTCCGACCCTGCCCGAAACTCCGATATGCGGCATATGTAGGCTCGGCCTACCGTGGCGCACATGGGCAAAACGGGCGAGGCGATCGAGCTGGATGCGGGAGGGCGAGCCGTGCGGCTGTCGAGCCCGGACAAGGTCTACTTCCCGGAGCGCGGCTACACCAAGCTCGACGTGGCGCGGTACTACCTCGCCGTCGGCCCCGGCATCCTGCGCGCGCTGAACGACCGCCCGACCACTCTGGAACGCTTCCCCGACGGCGTCGACGGCGAGTCCTTCTACCAGAAGCGCGCCCCCAAGAACGCCCCCGACTGGCTGCCGACCGCCACCATCGCCTTCCCCAGCGGCCGCACCGCCGACGAGGTCTGCCCCACCGAGGTCGCGGCCGTCCTGTGGGCAGCCAACCTGGGCGCCCTGACCTTCCACCCGTGGCCCGTACGCCGCTCCCGCCCCGACCACCCCGACGAACTGCGCATCGACCTCGATCCGCAGCCCGGCACCGACTTCGCCGACGCCGTGCACGTCGCACACGAACTGCGCGCACTGCTCGACGAACACGGCCTGCGCGGCTGGCCCAAGACCTCCGGCGGGCGCGGCCTGCACGTCTTCGTGCCGATCGCGCCCCGCCAAGACTTCACCGCCGTGCGGCGCGCCGCCATCGCGGTCGGGCGGGAACTGGAACGACGGCTGCCGCATGCCGTGACGACGGCCTGGTGGAAGGAGGAACGCGGTGCGCGGATCTTCGTCGACTACAACCAGACGGCCCGCGACCGCACCATGGCCTCCGCCTACTCCATCCGTCCGAAACCGCACGCCCCGGTCTCCGCGCCGCTGCGCTGGGAGGAACTGGACGACGTACGCCCCGAGGACTTCGACCTGGCCACCATGCCCGCCAGGTTCGCCGAACTCGGCGACGTGCACGCGGATCTGGAGGAGTACGCGGGCGAACGCGGCTTCGCCCTGGACGCGTTCCTGGAGCTGGCGGACAGGGACGAGCGCGACCGCGGGCTCGGCGACCTGCCGTATCCGCCGGACTATCCCAAGATGCCGGGCGAGCCGAAACGGGTCGCACCGAGCCGGGCGAAGAAGACCGACTCCCCGAAGGACCAGCAATGAGCAGCGAGACACCCGCGACCGGCCACCACACGGGAGGCGGCCCGGGCGACGGGACCGACCACGGCACCGGGCAGCCTCGGCACGGTGCGCACGGCCGGCCGCGCACCGGGGCGGAGAAGTGGCACGCGTTCAAGGAGTCGCCGTTCCTGCCCGCGACGGTACTGGTCTTCATCCTCGCGATCGCGGCGGGCCTCTTCGCCGGCTCCTACACGTACACGATGGCCAACCCGACCCCGCACCGGATTCCCGCGGCCGTGGTCGGCGACGCGCGGAGCCCGCAGCTCACGGCGTTCGCCGCCGGAATGGACAAGGCACTTCCGGGTTCGCTGGAGATCACCGGATACGCCACCGACGCGCGCGCCCGCGAGGCGATGGAGGAGCAGCAGGCCTTCGCCGTGCTGCGGACGGTCGGACGGGGAGTGGAGCTGGACGTCTCCGGGGCGTCCGGTGCCTCGGTCGCCCAGATCCTCTCCGAGGCGGGGGTGAAGGTGGGGCGGGCGGCCGGGATCGACGTCACCGTGCAGGACGTCAAACCCCTCCAGGCGGGCGATCCGCGCGGTCTCGCCCTGTTCTACATCTCCCTCGCCGCGGTCATCATCGGCTTCGTCGGAGCCATCCAGCTCAGCGTCCACGCACGGGGACTCAACCCGGCGGAACGCATCGCCTTCACCCTCGCCTACGCGCTCATGGGGGCCTTCGCCATCGCCGCGGTGGTGGACTGGCTGCTGGGGGCGCTGGACCTGCCGTTCGTGGAGTCGTGGCTGATCCTCGCGCTCACCATGTTCACGTCGGGCATGGTCTTCACCATGTTCAACACCATGATGGGCCGCTGGGCGATGCTGCCGACCTGGGGGCTGATGGTGCTGCTCGGCAACCCCTCGTCGGGGGGCGCGGTGTCCTGGCCGCTCCTGCCCAGCCTGCTGGGCCACATCGGGCAGTGGCTGCCGCCGGGTGCCTCCGTCAACGCGCAGCACACCGCGGTCTACTTCCAGGGCCATCAGCACCTGAAGCCGTTCCTGGTGCTGGCGGCCTGGGCCCTGCTCTCCTGCACCGTCTTCTGGGTGTGGCGCCACCGCCACCCGGGCGGCCGGGACAGGTCCCCGGCACACGCCGGTTGACCGCAGCCCTTCGGCGATCGTGGCGACCGGACGCTCTCCTGGACATCCGGCCGCCGCGGCCGACCCATGGCAGCCCGTGCGGCGGCGTTGAACTTCCGTTCAGCGGACGTTGATCGGTTCCGGGCAGCATCTACGCCATGCCGATCAAGACCGCTTTTCCGACCGACCCCGCCGACAGCGAACTGTCCTGGCAGGACAGCGCACTGTGCGCCCAGACCGGCCCGGAGTTCTTCTTCCCCGAGCCCGGCAGCTCCACCCGCGAGGCCAAGCGGCTCTGCGGCGCGTGCGACATGCGCAGCGTCTGCCTGGAGTACGCGCTCACCCACGACGAACGCTTCGGCGTGTGGGGCGGCCTCTCGGAGAAGGAACGGTACGAACTGAGGCGCGCGAGCCGCTGATCCGCCGCCGGCCGTCAGCGCTTGATGCTGAAGTCGTCGCCGTACATCTTCCACTCCAGCGGCGGCTTGAACTGCATGTTGTTCTTCTGCAGGAACACCCGCTGGGCGGTGTCGATCCGGGACGTGTCGTTCAGGGTCTTCCTCGTCCTGAGTACTTCGCGGGTCTCGTCGAGGAAGGCGTTCAGGTACGGCTTCTCCTTGCCGCCCTCGGCCGGGCTCTTCGCCTTCTTGCGAACGGAGTCGCGGATTCCGTAGAAGCTGCGCTCGTCGATGCCCGGGCCGTGCAGCACCATCGCGTCGTAGTAGATGAACTGGCCGAGCGTGCCGAGCCCATCCATCTTGGCGAGGTCCACCGCGGGCTTGAAGTAGTACTTGTCGCGGGCCGCGTCCTGCGCCTTGAGGAAGTCGGGCTCCTTCGCCGCCTGCTTCCACGCCTGGGTGAAGCCCGGGTCGAGACCCTCGACCGAATCCGTGCCGTCCACCTTCCGCAGGGCGGGCAGGAACGAGGCGAGCGGATTGTCCGGGTGGCTCTTGGTGTAGTCCTCGACCAGCTGGAGCATGCTGTGTGCGGCCGAGGTGAAACCGATGACGCCGGCCGTGTAACCGTTGCCGTCGCCGGTGTTGCGGACCGAGGAGTACTGACCGCGCCAGTTCAGCGTGGAGTTCTCCGCGGTGGAGATGACCTGCGCGGCCCTCTCCTTGGCGGCGGGATCCGCGAGACCCGGAGGCAGCTTGGCTATGAGCTCCTGGTCCGTCTTCGGTTTCAGATTCTCGTCGTCCTGGGGCGCACGCCCGGTCTCGGAGGCTTCGTCGTAGATCGGCTTGTCCCCGCCGGGGGTGCCGGCGAAGAGCGCGGTGGCGACGATGGCGACCGGGGCGCCGATGAGGTAGAGGCGAGTGAGAGGTTTCACCGGGACAGGTTACGGTGCGCGGCCGGGGGAGCAGAGCAGTGCACCCCTTTTCGAACCCCGCACCGTTCCGGCGTCGAACCTTTCCGAACGTCGAACGGGCCCCGATGTGCCGTCAGTGGCAGACCGGGGCCCGTACGCCGGGGCGTTACTGGACCTGGGCCGCCCGAGCCGCCTTCCGGGCCAGCCGCGCGGCCAGCTTCTCGTCGAACTTCGTCGCCTCCGAGTCCAGCCCGTCCATGTACAGGCCCAGCTCCTCCTGGGCCTTGAGGCCCTCTGCGCCGAGCCCGTCGATGTCCAGGACCTTCAGGAAGCGCAGCACGGGCTGGATCACGTCGTCGTGGTGGATCCGGATGTTGTAGACCCCGCCGATCGCCATCTGGGCGGCGGCCCGCTCGAAACCGGGCATGCCGTGTCCCGGCATCCGGAAGTTCACCACCACATCGCGCACGGCCTGCATGGTCAGGTCCGGCGCGAGCTGGAACGCGGCGCCCAGCAGGTTGCGGTAGAAGACCATGTGCAGGTTCTCGTCGGTGGCGATGCGTGCCAGCATCCGGTCGCACACGGGGTCCCCGGACTGGTGCCCGGTGTTGCGGTGCGAGATGCGGGTGGCCAGCTCCTGGAAGGCGACGTAGGCGACCGAGTGCAGCATCGAGTGCCGGTTGTCGGACTCGAAGCCCTCACTCATGTGCACCATCCGGAACTGCTCCAGCTTGTCCGGGTCGACGGCACGCGACGCGAGCAGGTAGTCGCGCATCACGATGCCGTGCCGGCCCTCCTCGGCCGTCCAGCGGTGCACCCAGGTGCCCCAGGCGCCGTCCCGGCCGAAGAGAGACGCGATCTCGTGGTGGTAGCTGGGAAGGTTGTCCTCGGTGAGCAGGTTCACGACGAGTGCGATCTTGCCGATCTCCGTGACCTTCGACTGCTCGGGCTCCCACGCCTGGCCGTCCTCGAAGAAACCGGGGAAGTTCCGTCCGTCCGACCACGGCACGTACTCGTGGGGCATCCAGTCCTTGGTGACCTTCAGGTGGCGGTTGAGTTCCTTTTCCACCACCTCTTCCAGCGCGAACAGCAGCTTGGCGTCGGTCCACGCCTCGGAGCTGCCGATGTGGGGAGAGGTGATCGTCACGGGTACTCCTGGGGGAGGGGGACTGAGGGTGGTTACCTACGGCTTCGTAGGTTACGAGACCGTAGGTTAAGCACGACGTGAGCACCTCGCCAAGTCCCTGTCCGTTCCGTACCGCTACGCGCCGTTATGTATGCAGGTCGCGCAGGCGTACCGAGAGACAAGTCACGCAGCCCTCCAGCTTTTCGAACTCGCTGATGTCCCCGGAACGGGTGTGAGGCCCAGCTCCGCGAACAGCTCCGCCGACTTCGGCGCACTCGCCGCCCTCAACACCGCATTCCCGTCCAGCACGACCACATGCGCGCCCGCCTCCTCGGGTACGGGAAGAAATCGGCGGAAGGCCGCCGGTATGTCCACCAGCGGCTCGTAGCCCACCACCGTCCCGTCCGGCAGCGCCGTCACCGCCGACTTCAGATGCAGCAACCCGCTCACCGGTACCGCGGACACCCGCGCCCCCAGCGGCTCCAATACCACCCGCAGCCGGCGGACGCCCTCCCCGTTGGTCCGGCCGCCCCGGCCCACGTACACCGTGTCGCCGGTCTTCAGCACGTCCCCGCCGTACCAGCGGACCTCGCCGTCGCGCAGATCGGCGATCCGGTCGACGCGCTCCAGGAGTTCCCGGTCGTGGCTGACCACGACGAGCACTTCGGAGTAGGCCGACACCGCCTCGTACAGCCTCTGCCGGGCGTACAGGTCGAGGTTGTTCGTCGGCTCGTCGAGCAGGAGCACGTCCGGGCGCCGCAGCAGCAGGGCGGCGAGCCGCAGCAGGACGCCCTCGCCGCCGGACACTTCGCCGATGGTGCGGTCGAGGGCGATGTGTCCGAGGCCCAGGGCGTCGAGGGTGGCGCGGGCGCGCTCCTCCACGTCCCCGTCGTCTCCGACGGCCGCGAAGTTCTCCTCGCTCGGGTCGCCCGCTTCGATGGCCTGCAGGGCGGCGCGGGTGCCGGCGATCTCCAGCGCCTCGTCGACCCTCAAGCCGGTGTCGAGGACGAGGTTCTGCGGCAGGTGGCCGACGCTGCCCGCGGCCTTCACCGTGCCTTCGTTCGGTACGAGCTCCCCGGCGAGGAGCTTCAGCAGGGTCGACTTGCCCGACCCGTTGACCCCGATGAGACCGGTGCGGCCGGGGCCCACGGCCAGTTGGAAGTCCGCGAGGACGGGCGTGCCGTCCGGCCAGGAGAACGAGAGGGCGGTGCAGGTCAGCGACGCGTGGTGGGGCTGTGCGTGCGGATGGGATGACAAAGGGGCCTCCGGTTGCGGTGGGCTGGACACAGGGCAACTGGGGGAGACACCGGGACAGCGTGCGGACCTGGGGCGTCAGGGCGGTGACGGCGACGGAGCGTGGCGCAGACCACGGGTCGCGGAAAAGCCCCGAGGGGGAGAAGACGGCTCGAACGCCGAGGTCGGACGCGGCACGCGGAAAGGAACAGGCCACTCGAAGGTGGCCGCCTCGCGGCACGGTGTCTCCGTCCTCAGACGAGCAACGTCCTTCTCCGTCCGACGACAACAGGGCAGGAGTGAATTTACGCCCGCCGTTTCGACGGGTGCAAGTGATTTAACGGTGAACGGATTCGTCCTCGTCTCAGCTGTTCAGCAGTTGCGCCAGGTCCTGGTCCATGTCCAGGTACTGGTGCTCGTCGCCCGGCGGCACCAGCTCCTGGGTCTCCCGCAGGAAGCGACGCAGTTCGGAGGTGCGGATGTGCACCATCGCGACCCCCTCCGTGGCGTGGAACTCCAGCACGGTCCGCCCGTACCCGTAGGGGCGCAGCTGCACGTCACCGACACCCGACGGCTCTTCGAGCCCCCGGGCCAGCAGCTCCCGCGAGAACGTCCACACCACCTCGACGCCCTCCAGGGTGGCCGGCGGAGGGAAGACCATGCGCACGGCGAAGGGGTCCGTGCGGTCGTAGCCGAGCGTCGCGGGGACGTTCTCCAGCTGCGGTGCGGAGGAGATCAGACGGGCCTGTACGGCCTGCTCGATGACGGTGGACAAGGCCAGCACCTCTCAATGCTCGGTGGATGCGTCCTGCCGCCCTGTAGGACGACCGAACGCGTGAATCCGTGCCCACACAGACGGCGTGAGCTGCATCACCCGGTCCCGGTGGACGATCCGGGGGCGGATGGGCCGGGGTGGATCCGGGAGCGGAGCACGTCGCGTCGCAGACTCCTGCGTGGTCGCACCACGGCTGATTCCCGCTGGCACCGCAGCCACACAACATCACTGGTGTCTCATGGTGCGGACCCTGTGAACTGTCGACCTCCAATCCCCCTCGAACCGGCGCACGGCGGGCGCGGCGCGGGCACCCTGGACGCCGGCAGCCCGGTCCGCTAGCTTCCAGCGCCATGAGGGGTATGGGGAACACGAGGCGAACGATGTCGGTGGGACTGAGCGGGGCGGTGATCGCCGCCGTACTCGGCGCGGGGCCGGCGGCGGCCGATCCGTCGCCGGCCGGGCCCCCCTCGGCGGACCGCCGAGCGCCCGACGGCGTGCGCACTCCGTCCGGGTGGCGGCTCAAGGACACCGGCACGACGGTACGGTTCCGGGGGCTCGCGGCGGTGAACCGGAATACCGCCTGGGTCGCGGGCTCGAAAGGCACCGTGCTGCGGACGGCGGACGGGGGCCGCCACTGGCTGAACGTTTCGCCACCCGGTGCGGGAGAACTGGAGTTCCGGGACATCGAGGCCTTCGACGGGCGGCGGGCGGTGGTGCTCGCGATCGGCGAGGGCGAGGCGTCCCGGACGTACCGCACGGAGGACGGCGGCGAGACCTGGACGGAGACCTTCCGCAACCCCGACCCGAAGGCCTTCTACGACTGCCTCACCTTCTTCGACAGCCGCAACGGCCTCGCGATGAGCGACCCGGTCGACGGCAGGTTCCGCATTCTGTCGACCGGCGACGGCGGCAGGTCGTGGAAAGTGCTTCCGGACAGGGGGATGCCGCAGGCCCTGCCGGGCGAGGCGGGATTCGCGGCGAGCGGGCAGTGCCTGGTCAGCAACGGGCCGCGGGACGTGTGGCTGGCGACCGGCGGGGGAGCGCGGGGCCGGGTGCTGCACTCCGCCGACCGCGGCCGCACCTGGAAGGCGACGGAGGTGACCGTTCCGGGCGGCGACCCGGCGCGCGGAGTCTTCGGCGTGGCCTTCCGCAACCGTACGCACGGGATCGCGGTCGGCGGCGACTACCGCGCGGGACAGGCGTCCCCGGACGCCGCGGCGCGCACCTCGGACGGGGGACGGAGCTGGCATCGCTCGACGACCCCGCCGGCGGAGTACCGGTCGGGCGTGGCGTGGCTGCCGCACAGCCGCTCCGTCGCGCTGGCGGTCGGGCCCACCGGGACGGACGTGACCCTGAACGCGGGGCGGTCGTGGCAGCGGATCGACACAGGGTCCTTCGACACGGTGTCGTGCACGACGGACTTCGGCTGCTGGGCCTCCGGCGAAAAGGGACGCGTCGCCCGCCTGGAGTTCTGACCCACCCCACGCAACCACCCCACGCACCCACCCCACGCCGCCCTCCGACCGCCCTCCGTGGCTCCGTTGGGCGGCGGGGCAGTCCCCGGGGGGCGGAACGGGCGGGCAAGGGGGCGGCCCCCCGCGGAGCGTTCCGTCCCTGACCGGCGGCCCGGCGACCCGGCGTCCAGCCGCCGGGCGGCCCGGCGACCCGGCACGGAGCCCCGGAGGTTCCCCGCACCGGACCTCCCCCGCCCGGCCACCCGCAGCGCCCTCTACGCCCCCACCGTCTCCCGGTAAGCCCCCAGCCCCTCGGCCACCCTCGTCGCCGCGAACTCCGTGATCCGGTACTCGCACACCCTGCCCACGGCAAAGGGATCCGAGGCCGCCACGCCCTCGATCGCCTCCCGCGAGTCCGCGACAGCGAGGATCACGCCGCCGTCCCGCGGCCGCTTCCGCCCGGAGGCCAGGAACACCCCCGCCGCGTACTGCGCGTCCACCCACGCCATGTGCTCACTCATCAGCGCATCCACCTCTGCGAGGGGCGCCGTATACGTCAACTCGAGTACGAACATGATCGCCAGCGTACCCACCGCCCCAACCCGCGCGCCCCCCACTGTCAGACCCACCTCCTACAGTGACGTTCACGATGAAGATCACGCCAGAGAACGCCCGTGCGCTCCAGGACGAACTCCGCACCCGAGTCGTCCTGGACGAGCCCGGCCCGCCCCCGGGCACCGGTCACCTCACCGGTGTCGATGTCGCGTACGACGACGCGCGCGATCTCGTCGTGGCCGCGGCGGTCGTGCTGGACGCGGCGACGCTCGCGGTGGTGGAGGAGGCCACGGCCACCGGCCGCGTCCGGTTCCCGTACGTGCCGGGACTGCTGGCGTTCCGTGAGATCCCCACCGTGCTGGACGCCCTCGACAGGCTGACCGCAGACCCCGGCCTGGTCGTCTGCGACGGCTACGGACGGGCCCACCCGCGCCGCTTCGGCCTCGCCAGTCACCTGGGCGTGCTGACCGGCCTGCCCACCTTCGGCGTCGCGAAGAATCCCTTCGTCTTCAGCTACGACCCGCCCGGCCCCCGGCGCGGGGACTTCTCACCGCTCATCGACGACAGCGGGAACGGCGACCGCACCGAGGTCGGCCGCGCCCTGCGCACCCAGGACGGCGTGAAACCCGTCTTCGTGTCCGTGGGGCACCGGGTATCGCTCGACAACGCCTGCGCGCACACGCTCCGGCTGGCGTCCGCCCACCGCCAGCCGGAGACCACCCGCCGGGCGGACTCGCTCTGTCGTCGGGTGCTGGCGAACGAGAGCGAAGGAGCACCCCGGAACTGAGTACGCGTACGGATGTGGAAATCGAACAGATCGGGACAGGCTGAAGACATGACCGTAAGCACGATGGGCACCGCGAGGACCCGCACCGCGCCCCCCGCCCGCACGACGCACGCCGTCCCGGAGTACTTCGAGGCCGTCACCGTCCACCGGGCGGGCCGCCGCATGGGCGTGTCCGTCCTGGCCGGTGTGCTGGCGATGTTCGGGTGGACGGGCGGCATGATTTACACGATCTCGGGCTGGATATCCGGTTCCTGAACCCGCCCCGCGCAGGGCGTCCTCGCGTCCCCCGCGCCTCCGCACGCCTCGGGGCTCTCACGCGGAAGTCGTGGCCGCCACCCGGAACCTGATCCCCGCCGCCTGCAACCGTTCCAGCAGCGCGTCGCCCATCGCCACCGTTGGCGTCACCTGCCCCGCAGTCCCGGGCAGACTGTCGAACGCCAGGCACAGCACGGACTCGGCGAGGATCTTCGCCGTCTCGCCGTAGCCGGGATCGCCGCCCGACACCTCGGTGTACACCCTGCGTCCGCCGCCCTCGCCGACGAACCGCACGGTGAACCAGCTCCGCGCCCGGCGCGCCTCGTCCGGTCCCGACCCCGGTGCGACCAGCGACCCCAGCCGCGTGCGTGCCGCCGGGAACTGGGCCAGCGCCACCACCGAGCCCGCCGCCAGCACCCCGCCGACCGCGACGGGCAGCCACTTCACCGCCGCGTAGTGCCGGTAGCGGAAGTCGGGGCCGTACCGGTCCAGGGCCGCCGCCGACCGCTCCACCACCCGGGCGTCGATCGTCGGCAGGGGCACCGCCCACGCGCCCAGTTCACCGCTGCGGTGCGGGGAGCCGAGCGGGGCGCGTACCTTCCGCCCGCCAGCCGGGCCCGGTTCCACCGCCCGCCGTTCCCGCGCCGCGTCCCGCATCTGCTTCCCCCGCCCCATCGCTTCCAGCGCCGACGCGAAGGTCCCGCCGGAGAAGTGGGCGTTGCTGCGTACGAAACCGTCCAGCCGCAACGGCACGCCCTCCGGCAGCTGCCGTACCGTGAAGTACGCCCCCAGGTCGTGCGGCACGGAGTCAAAACCGCATGCGTGCACCAGCCGTGCCCCGCTCCCGCGGGCCACCACGTCGTACGCCAGATACATCCGGTCCACGAACTCCGGCTCGCCCGTCAGGTCCGCGTAGTCCGTCCCCGCCTGCGCGCACGCGGCGACGAGCCCTTCGCCGTAATGGAGGTAGGGGCCGACCGTGGACGCCAGCACCCGTGTGCTGCGGGCCAGTTCCCGCAGGGAGGCGGGGTCGTCGGAGTCCGCGTGCAGCAACGGCAGCTTCGCACAGGCGGGGTAGACCGCCGCCAGACTCTCCCGCAGCCGTTCCAGCTTGGCCGCATTGCGTCCCGCGAGAGCCCAGCGGCAGTCGTCGGGGGCGTGTTCGGCAAGGTAGCGGGCCGTGAGTTCGCCGACGAAGCCGCTCGCTCCGAAAAGCACGATGTCGTACGGACGGGTCATGCCGTTCCTCCCCAGGTCGGGTGCAACTCTCGAAAGCCTTCTGCGGTCAAAGGCTAAGCGCTTGCTTGGCCAAAGGTCTTGTGCAGAGTGGAACACGTTCTTAGCATCACTGCTGTTACATCGGTTGTGTCACAGTGCTGGGGGCTTGATGGCAGGGACAGCGGGCACGGACAACGAGCGTGCGCAGCCCAGAGGCGGCGAAGGCCCTCTCGCCGGGGTGCGCGTCGTGGAACTGGCGGGAATAGGGCCGGGCCCGTTCGCCGCCATGTGCCTCGCCGACCTGGGTGCCGACGTCGTACGGGTGGACCGCCCCGGAGGTTCGGCGCTTCCGGTCGACCCGGCGAAGGACCTCACCAACCGCAACAAGCGCTCCGTGCTCGTCGACCTCAAGGATCCGAGCGGACCCGCACAGGTCCTGGACCTGGTCGCACGCGCGGACATCCTCATCGAGGGCTTCCGGCCCGGAGTCGCCGAACGGCTCGGCATCGGCCCCGACGCCTGCTTCGCCCGCAACCCCGGACTGGTGTACGGGCGGATGACCGGCTGGGGACAAGAGGGACCGCTCGCCCCGCGGGCCGGCCACGACGTCTCCTACCTCGCCCTCACCGGCACCCTCGGCATGATCGGCAAACCCGACGAACCGCCGACCGTCCCCGCCAACCTGGTCGGCGACTACGCGGGAGGCTCCCTCTACCTGGTCATGGGCGTCCTCGCCGCGCTCCACCACGCCCGCACGCCCGGCGGCACCGGCCAGGTCGTGGACGCCGCGATCGTCGACGGCGCCAGCCACCTCGCCACCATGCTGCACGCCATGCTCGCGACCGGCGGCTGGCAGGACCGGCGCGGAACGAACCTTCTCGACGGCGGCTGCCCCTTCTACGGCACCTATGAGACCTCCGACGGCCAGTACATGGCGGTGGGGGCGCTGGAGCCGCAGTTCTACGCCGAGTTCACCGCACTGCTCGGCATCGCGGACCGTGCACCCGGCCGGGGTGACCTGTCCCGCTGGGGCGAGTTGCGCGAGACCATCGCCGCCCGCTTCAAGGAGCGGACCCGCCAGGAGTGGACGGCGGTCTTCGAGGCCTCCGACGCCTGCGTGGCCCCCGTACTGTCCATGCGCGAGGCTCCCGTCCATCCGCATCTGGCCGCCCGCAACACCTACGTCGAGCACGGCGGCATCATCCAGCCCGCACCCGCGCCGCGCTTCTCCGTGACGCAGGGTGGCATCGCACGCGGCCCCGCCCTGCCGGGGGCGGACACCGCCCGGGTGGCCGCCGACTGGGACGTGCCGAGCCTGACGAAGAACCCCCACGCGCCGGGTCCGAAGGGGGACGACGGGCCGCGTCCGGCGAGGTGAGCCGTACCGGGCCCCGCCCCGCACCGTCCAGACGCTACGTCGCCGCCTGCACCAACCGGTCGCATCACAGAGGGAATCGATGAAACGTCAGATCTTCGCCGCCGAGCACGAAGCCTTCCGGGCGACCGTCCGCACCTTCCTCGCCAAGGAGGTCCTGCCGCACTACGAGCAGTGGGAGAAGGACGGCATCGTCAGCCGCGAGGCCTGGCGCGCGGCCGGGAAACAGGGCCTTCTCGGGCTCGCCGTCCCCGAGGAGTACGGGGGCGGCGGAAATCCGGACTTCGTCTACAGCGCCGTGCTCGCCGAGGAGTTCACCCGGGCCGGAGCCGCCGGCCTCGCGATCGGCCTGCACAACGACATCATCGGGCCGTACCTTACCGACCTCGCCACCGACGAGCAGAAGCGCCGCTGGCTGCCCGGTTTCTGCACCGGCGAGACCATCACCGCCATCGCCATGACCGAGCCCGGTGCCGGCTCCGACCTCCAGGGCATCCGCACCGCCGCTGAGGACAGGGGCGACCACTGGCTGCTGAACGGCTCGAAGACGTTCATCTCCAACGGCATCCTCGCCGACCTGGTGATCGTCGTCGCCAAGACCTCCCCGGAGGGCGGTGCGAAGGGCCTCTCCCTGCTGGTCGTCGAGCGCGGCATGGAGGGCTTCGAACGCGGCCGCAACCTCGACAAGATCGGCCAGAAGGCCCAGGACACCGCGGAACTCTTCTTCCACGACGTCAAGGTCCCCAAGAAGAACCTCCTCGGCGAGCCGAACGGCGCCTTCATCCACCTGATGACCAACCTCGCCCAGGAACGCATGGGCATCGCGGTCGCCGGGATCGCCGCCGCCGAACACCTCCTGGAGATCACCACCCAGTACGTGAAGGAGCGCGAGGCGTTCGGCCGGCCGCTGGCCAAGCTCCAGCACATCCGGTTCGAGATCGCGGAGATGGCCACCGAGTGCGCCGTCACCCGCACGTTCCTCGACCGGTGCATCGTCGATCACAGGGACGGACAGCTCGACGCCGTCCACGCCTCGATGGCCAAGTGGTGGGCCACCGAACTCCAGAAGCGCGTCGCCGACCGCTGCCTGCAACTGCACGGCGGCTACGGCTACATGACCGAGTACCGGGTCGCCAAGGCCTTCACGGACGGCCGCATCCAGACCATCTACGGCGGCACGACCGAGATCATGAAGGAGATCATCGGCCGGTCCCTGCTCGGCTGACCAGCCCCCTCACCCCGCACCTTCCCCGAAAGGCAGTTGTCTTGAGCACCGAAGCGTACGTGTACGACGCGATCCGCACCCCGCGCGGGCGCGGCAAGGCCAATGGCGCCCTGCACGGAACCAAGCCGATCGACCTGGTGGTCGGTCTCATCCACGAGATCACGGCCCGCTTCCCGGACCTGGACCCGGCCGCCATCGACGACATCGTTCTCGGCGTCGTCGGCCCGGTCGGCGACCAGGGCTCCGACATCGCCCGCACCGCCGCGATCTCCGCCGGGCTCCCCGACACGGTCGCCGGCGTCCAGGAGAACCGCTTCTGTGCCTCCGGCCTGGAAGCCGTCAACCTGGCGGCGATGAAGGTCCGCTCGGGCTGGGAGGACCTCGTTCTCGCGGGCGGCGTGGAGTCCATGTCCCGGGTCCCGATGGGTTCCGACGGCGGCGCCTGGTTCAACGACCCGATGACCAACTACGAGAACGGCTTCGTCCCCCAGGGCATCGGCGCCGACCTCATCGCCACCATCGAGGGCTACACCCGCCGCGACGTCGACGAGTACGCCGCCCTCTCCCAGGAGCGGGCCGCCACCGCCTGGAAGGACAACCGCTTCGCGCGCTCGGTCGTCCCCGTACGCGACCGCAACGGCCTGCTGATCCTCGACCACGACGAGCACATGCGCCCCGGCACCACCGCCGACTCGCTGGCCGCCCTCAAGCCCTCCTTCGCCGCCATCGGCGAGATGGGCGGCTTCGACGCGGTCGCGCTCCAGAAGTACCACTGGGTCGAGGCGATCGACCACGTCCACCACGCGGGCAACTCCTCCGGCATCGTCGACGGTGCGGCCCTCGTCGCCATCGGCACCAGGGAGGTCGGCGAGCGCTACGGGCTGACCCCCCGGGCCCGTATCGTCTCCGCCGCCGTCTCCGGCTCCGAGCCCACCATCATGCTCACCGGGCCGGCCCCGGCCACCCGCAAGGCGCTCGCCAAGGCCGGACTGACCATCGACGACATCGACCTCGTCGAGATCAACGAGGCGTTCGCGGGCGTCGTCCTGCGCTTCGCCAAGGACATGGGCCTCTCCCTCGACAGGATCAACGTCAACGGCGGTGCGATCGCCATGGGCCACCCGCTCGGCGCCACCGGCGCGATGATCCTGGGCACCCTCGTCGACGAACTGGAGCGCCAGGACAAGCGTTACGGCCTCGCCACCCTGTGCGTCGGCGGCGGCATGGGCGTCGCCACCGTCGTCGAGCGCGTCTGAATCTCGTCCCGCCACCCCATTTACGGAGAAGCCAGAACATGAGCGAGTCCACCACCATCCGCTGGGAACAGGACGAGACCGGCGTCGTCACCCTCGTACTCGACGACCCCCACCAGTCCGCGAACACCATGAACGCCGCCTTCAGGGCCTCCATCGCGGCGATCGCCGACCGCGCCGAGGCCGAGAAGGACTCCATCCGCGGCATCATCTACACCTCGGCGAAGAGGACCTTCTTCGCGGGCGGCGACCTCAAGGACATGATCAAGGTCGGCCCGGAGAACGCCCAGCAGGCCTTCGACACCGGCACCGCCATCAAGAACTCGCTGCGCCGCATCGAGACCCTCGGCAAGCCCGTCGTCGCCGCGATCAACGGCGCTGCCCTGGGCGGCGGTTACGAGATCGCCCTCGCCTCGCACCACCGCGTCGCCCTCGACGCGCCGGGCTCCAAGATCGGCCTGCCCGAGGTCACGCTCGGCCTGCTCCCCGCGGGCGGCGGCGTCACCCGTACCGTACGGCTCATGGGCATCGCCGACGCGCTGCTCAAGGTCCTGCTCCAGGGCACCCAGTACAGCCCGCAGCGGGCGCTGGAGAACGGCCTCGTCCACGAGGTCGCGGCCACCCCCGGGGAGATGCTCGCCAAGGCCCGCGCCTTCATCGACGCCCACCCCGAGTCGCAGCAGCCGTGGGACGTCAAGGGCTACAGGATCCCCGGCGGTACGCCGTCCAACCCGCGCTTCGCGGCAAACCTCCCCGCCTTCCCCGCGAACCTCAAGAAGCAGACGGGCGGCGCGCACTACCCCGCCCCGCGCAACATCCTGGCCGCCGCCGTCGAGGGGGCGCAGGTCGACTTCGAGACCGCGCTGACCATCGAGGCCCGCTACTTCACCGAGCTGGTGACGGGCCAGGTCGCCAAGAACATGATCCAGGCGTTCTTCTTCGACCTCCAGGCCGTCAACTCCGGTGCGAGCCGTCCGGCCGGCACCGAGCACCGCAGGGTCCGCAGGGTCGCCGTGCTCGGCGCGGGCATGATGGGCGCCGGAATCGCCTACTCCTGCGCCCGGGCCGGCATCGAGGTCGTCCTCAAGGACGTCTCCGCGGAAGCCGCCGCCAAGGGCAGGGCGTACAGCGAGAAGCTCCTCGCGAAGGCGCTGGACCGGGGCCGCACCACCGAGGCCGAGCGCGACGCACTCCTCGCCCGCATCACCCCCACCGCCGACCCCGCCGACCTCGCGGGCTGCGACGCGGTGATCGAGGCGGTCTTCGAGGACACCGGCCTCAAGCACAAGGTGTTCCAGGAGATCCAGGACATCGTCGAGCCGGACGCGCTCCTGTGCTCCAACACCTCCACCCTGCCCATCACGGGCCTGGCGGAGGGTGTCTCGCGCCCCGTCGACTTCATCGGCCTGCACTTCTTCTCGCCCGTCGACAAGATGCCGCTCGTCGAGATCATCAAGGGCGAGCGGACCGGCGACGACGCCCTGGCCCGCGCCTTCGACCTGGTCCGCCAGATCAAGAAGACCCCGATCGTCGTCAACGACAGTCGCGGCTTCTTCACCTCGCGCGTGATCGGCCAGTTCATCAACGAGGGCGTCGCGATGGTCGGCGAGGGCATCGAGCCCGCGTCCATCGAGCAGGCCGCCGCCCAGGCCGGCTACCCGGCGAAGGTCCTCTCCCTGATGGACGAGCTGACCCTGACCCTGCCGCGCAAGATCCGCAACGAGACGAAGAAGGCCGTCGAGGAAGCGGGCGGCACCTGGCCGGGCCACCCCTCGGACGCGGTCATCGACCGCATGGTCGACGAGTTCGGCCGCCCGGGGCGCAGCGCTGGCGGCGGCTTCTACGAGTACGACCGGAGCGGCAAGCGCACCAGGCTGTGGCCGGGACTGCGCGAGCACTTCGGCGCGAACAGGGAGATCCCCTTCCGCGACATGCAGGAGCGGATGCTCTTCGCCGAAGCCCTCGACACGGTCCGCTGCTTCGAGGAGGGCGTCCTGACCTCCGTCGCCGATGCCAACATCGGCTCCATCATGGGCATCGGCTTCCCCGCCTGGACCGGCGGCGCGATCCAGTACATCAACGGTTACGAGGGCGGGCTGCCCGGATTCGTCGACCGCGCACGGGAGCTGGCTGCCACGTACGGCGACCGCTTCCAGCCCCCGGCCCTGCTCGTCGGGAAGGCGGAGAAGGGCGAGAGGTTCAGCGACTGAGTCCTCGGGCCACGGGTCGCGTTCGACGGCGCGGCGACGGTTACCGCTCGTCGACGAACGCGGCCCGCAGCTCCTCCTTCAACGACCGCTGGAACGCCGTGACCAGCGCCTGGAGCACCATCGGCTGCATGTGCGCCGACAGCGACTTCATCGCCTCCACGTGCTCGGGATCCGACTCCCGCTCCCGGTAGGGACTCCACACCTCGTCGCGGAACAGACGCGTCAGCGCCTGAGCCGCCGACCGGGTGTGCTCCAGGAGAATGGTGCGTGCGGCGAGGATCGTCTCGTGGGCGATCGGCACCCCGAGCAACTGCACACCGAGCGCGAGCAGCCCCGGATCCACCCGGAAGGCGTCCGGAGCATCGGCGCGCTCCAGTACGTTCATGGCCGCCAGCCGGTCGATGTCACCGTCCGAGAGCGCCCGGCCGGCCCGGCGCTCCAGCTCCGCACGGGTCGCGTCCTCCGCCGAGTCCGGCGCCCAGGACGCCACCACCGCACGGTGGATGGCCAGATCGTGTGCGCTCAGCCCCGGCGGCAGCTGGCTCAGGTAGCGCTCGATGGCGGCCAGCGTCATCCCGTGGTGCTGCAACTCCTCGATGAGGGCGAGACGGGACAGGTGCTCCGGCCCGTAGTGACCGACCCGACGGGGGCCGATCACCGGGGGCGGCAGGAGACCCTTGGTGCTGTAGAAACGGACCGTGCGCACGGTGACGCCGGCCCGCGCCGCCAGTTCGTCGACCGTGAGGGTCGGCTCGTCGGTGCCGGTGGTCGTCGTCATGGCGGTGTCCCGTTCTTCCTGCGCGCGGTGGTCCAGCGCAACAGTATTGCTGTCTCACCACTGTTGTGAAAGTCTGCCTGCCGCGTCCGGGTGCCGCCCCGGCGACCTCCCAGATGCTGCGCCCCGGGCGGGCAGCTCCGCGGACGGGGACGGTCCGGCCGAACGGGGCAAGGCACCCGTACCGGTGCGGACGGATCGTGCGAACGCGACAGCGGGGACGCACGGGCCCTCCGCCGATCCGTCCCCGCCCGCGCTTCCCCGCGCTCGGGTCAGCTCACTTCGCCGAAGCCACCACCGGGTAGTGGTCGCTCAGGTTCGTGTACGTGTACGAGGTGCCCCAGCTGGAGACCGTCCACGGCGCGCTCTGCTCCTTGACGACGTGGTTGGTCCAGCCGGACGCGGGGCGGGCGTGACCGGTCCGGTGCAGGACGTAGTCCAGGTCCTCGCGCGGGTCGGTCGGGTAGCGCTCGGCGGCTATCGAGTTGTCGGCGGTGTCGAAGGAGTACGGGTGGCCCGTACGGGACTGGGTGCCGTCGAGTCCGCCGTCCCGGAGCATCGACGCGTACTCGGGGCTGTGCGAGTCCACGTTGAAGTCGCCGGCGACCATCACCTGTTCGCCCTGCGGAATCCTCTTCGCGTCGAGGAACGCATCGATCTGCCGCAACTGCGCGCTCCGCCTGGCCGCCGCCTCGCCGGTCTTGCAGCCCGGGTCGGTCGACTGGAGGTGGGTGCCCACCACGTGCACCCTCGCGCCGTTCACGTTCAGCACCACGTACGCGAAGCCCTTGTTGGAGTACCAGTCGCTGCCGCACGCCTCCTTGAAGACGAACTGCTCCTTGCGCACGATCGGCCACTTGCTGTAGACCGTCACCCCGCCGTCCTCCGGCGTCGTCGCCGCGTACGAGCCGCCGGTCGCGTCCCAGCCGGTCCTGCCGCGTCCCACCACCGGCGTCTGGTACGGGTACTGGGCTGCGGCGTTGCGCCCCAGCGCGTCCGACGAAGCGTTGTCGAACAGCTCCTGCAGGACCACGACGTCGTTGCCCTGGAAGAAGGGCGCGGCCGGAATCGCCTTCGCACGGAAGTCCTGACCCCAGTTGGGGTAGAGGTTCTTGCTGAAGAGGAAGGCGTTGTACGCGAGGACCTGGAGCTTCGGCACGTCGCTGGACGCCGGGGCCGCCGGTGCCGCGACGGCGGACGGGGCGGATGTGGCGAGCGCCGCGATCGCGGACAGAGTGGCGGCGGCGGCGGCGAGGGCCCGTCGACGCGAGGGAATCGGCACAGAGTTCTCCCGTGAGTGGTGAGATGCGAGAGGTGCGTGAGGTGCGGAACAAGCAGTGCGGGGACGACGGCTCGTGACGACCGTACGAACGGCCGGTACGAGACGACCGGAACGCAGCGACCAGTGCGAAACAAGCCGGTGCCGCACATCAAAGCAGCACCAGTTACTTCCCGGTAGACACCGCGCATCGCACAACTGTCGCCGCGGCCACCACCGCGCCAACTCCACCGATCACGCCCACTCTCCCCCCACTCGGATCCTTCTCGGCGCCACACGTCTCAGCGCCACGCGTGCAACCGCCGCCCCAGTTCCACCATCCGCGCCGCTGCCTCGCGCGAGGTGCTGAACGAGGTCAGGTCCGTTCCGCCGGAGAACCGCTTCACGGTGATCGCGCGCGCCGACGCGAAGGCCCGCAGCCCCTCCGCGCCGTGGATGCGCCCGTATCCCGACTCCCCGGCGCCCCCGAACGGCAGCCCCGGCACTGCCGCGTACCCCAGCACCGATCCCACCGACACCGAGCCGGTGTCCAGCTGTTCGGCCACCGCGAGGCCCTCCTTCCGCGAGCCGGTGAAAACCGTCGCCCCCAGCGAGTACGCCGACGCGTTCGCCCGCTCGACGGCTTCGTCCAGGTCGCGTACGGCGTTCACCGCGACCACCGGGCCAAAGGTCTCCTCACGCATCGCCGCGCTGTCCTCCGGCACCCCGACCAGCACCACCGGGTGCACGAAGGGTGACCGCAGCGATTCCGGACCGCCCAGCGGCGCGTGCGCTCCCGCCGCGAGGGCATCCTTCATGTGCCGTTCCACGACGGCAAGCTGGGCCGGGAGCGTCAGCGGACCGTACGCCTCGCCGGGCTTCAGCTCCCGGGCCTTGCGTACGATCCGCTGCACGAGGTCCGCGTGCACCGACTCCACCGCGTACACGCGTTCCACGCCCGCGCAGGTCTGTCCCGCGTTCGACATAGCGCCCCACACGGCAGCGTCCGCCGCCGCCTCCAGGTCGGCGTCCGCGCCCACGAGCAGTGCGTCCTTGCCGCCGCACTCGGCGAGCAGCGGCGTCAGCGACCGTGCGCAGACCTCGGCCACCTTCCGCGCAGTGCCGGGCGAACCGGTGAACGCCACCTTGTCGACGCCCGCCTCCGCCAGCGCCGCCCCGGTCGCCCCGAAGCCGGTCACTACCGTGAACAGCTCGGCGAACTCCGGCGGCACCGCGTCCGCGAACGACGAAGCAAGCAATTTGCCCACGCCGGGCGTGAGTTCGGACGGCTTGAAGACCACGCCGTTGCCCGCGGCGAGGGCGTAGCCGATCGAGCCCATCGGTGTGTGCGCCGGGTAGTTCCACGGGCCGATCACCCCGACCACGCCCACCGGTTTGTACGCCAGCAGCGCCCGCTGCCCGAGTGCGGTGGCCCCCGACGGAACCCGCCGCCGCCCCAGTACCCTGCGCGCGTGACGAGCCGCCCAGTCCAGATGGACGAGGACGAGCAGCACTTCGGTACGGGCGTCGTGCAGCGGCTTGCCGGTCTCGGCGGACACCGTCTCGGCCACCTCGTCCATCCGCCGGGCCAGCGACCGCTTCCACGCCAGCAGCGCGGAACGCCGCCCGTCCCACCCGGCCGCGGCCCACCGGCGGGCCGCGGCCCTGGACCGTACGACCGCAGCCCGCACCTCCTCGGGGCCGTGCACCGGGTATGTGCCGAGGACGGAGCCGTCGGCGGGGGAGCGGGACTCGAAGGTCTTGTCCGAGGGGGAAACGGCGGGCATGTTCGCATCACTCCAGTGGCAGCGGTTCCGGCGGGCGCCTGACGCCCGGCACAGGCACCGGGCACCCACAGCGTGCACCCGGGCCGGGCTCGAACACCAGACCGCCACCGCCGAGGTCCGGCCGCCGGGCGGGCGCGAGACGTGGACGCCGCCCGGCCGCGCCTGCCGTCCCGCCCGCGAGCCTCCGAGGCGCGGCTCACCGGCATCCTGGGTACAAGAGCGCGCCGCCACCCACTGGCGTCGGTCAACAGTCGCTGGGAGACGGCGCGTTCAGGCAAACCGGCCTGCCGTCGGAGTCAGTGCTCGTGGATGGTGTTCGTCTCGGCGATCTTCTTCCACGACTTGGGCGCGACCGGCTTGGCAGCAGACCTCGGGGCGATCCGCGCCTGTGCGGCGGCCGGGGCCGAGGGCTTCGACGGCTGGAACAGCCAGGTGTCGAAGAGCTCCGCGAGCGGCTTCTTCGAGACCTTCTCCGCGTACCTGACGAAGTCGGACACCTTCGCGTTGCCGTACGCGTACTGCTGGGGCCAGCCCTTGAGGATCCGGAAGAACGCCTCGTCGCCGACCTTGTTGCGCAGCGCCTGGATCGCCATCGCGCCCCGGTCGTACACGGCGATGTCGAACTGCTTGTCCGGGCCCGGATCGCCCGGCTTGACCTGCCAGAACGGGTCGTCGGCCGGGCGGGAGGAGTAGGCGTGGTCGGCCAGCTCCTGCGCCGTGCCCTCGCCCTCCTTCTCCGACCACAGCCACTGGCTGTACCGGGCGAAGCCCTCGTTGATCCAGATATCCTTCCAGTGGTGCACGGACACGCTGTCCCCGTACCACTGGTGGGCCATCTCGTGCACGACGACCGAGACGTTCGCCCCGTTGGCGAACTGGCGCGGGCTGTAGAACGGCCGGGTCTGCGTCTCCAGCGCGTAACCGCTGGTCACGTTCGGGATGTAGCCGCCGATCGCGTTGAAGGGGTACGGGCCGAAGATGCCCTCCAGCCACTCGGTGACCTCGGCGGTGCGCTCGATGCTCGCCCTGGCCGCCCCGCCGTGGTCGCCCAGGTCCTTGCTGTACGCGTTGAGGACCGGCAGACCGGAGGCCGTCCTGTCCGTCGTGACGTCGAACCTGCCGACGGCGAGCGTGGCCAGGTAGGAGGCCTGCGGCTTGTTGGAGCGCCAGGCGAACCGTGTCCAGCCCAGCTTCGAACTCTGGGACTGCAGAACGCCGTTGGAGATGGCCTGGCTGCCGTCCGGCACCGAAACCGACACGTCGTACGTGGCCTTGTCGAGCGGGTGGTCGTTGCTCGGGAACCACCAGGCGGCCGAGTCCGGTTCCTGGGCGGCGACCCCGCCGTCGGGGGTGCGGTGCCAGGCGGTGAATCCGCCGATCCTCACCTCGGACGGCTTGCCCGCGTAACGGACCACCACCGACAGCGACTTGCCCTTCTCCAGAGGTGCCGCCGGCGTGATGACGAGCTCCTGCTCGCCCTCCTTGGCGAACCTCGCGAGCCTGCCGTTCACCCGTACCTCGCTGACGTCGAGGCCGAGATCGAGGTGGAAGCTGGACAGGTTCTGCTTCGTGGTGGCGAGGAGCGTCGCCGTGCCCTCCAACAGGTCCGTCGCCGGCTGGTACTTCAGCCGCAGGTCGTAGTGCGACACGTCGTAACCGCCGTTGCCGGCGGCCGGGTAGTAGGGGTCGCCCATGCCCGGAGCCCCGGGGGCGAAAGATGCCGCCGACGCGGGGACCGCCAGCAGCAGGGTGGCCGCGGCGAGCACGCCAGGGGCGAAGATTCTGCGGTGCACGAGTGCTCCAAGGGGTCGGGGTATGCCATCTGTCGGCACTCTATTGAGCCCCTCGTCCACCAGTCATGTCCATGGTTGCTCCTGTCACAGGATCGACATCCGGCCGACATGAGGCCCGGTGTCCCATTTGGCGGCGCCCTGCGCTTGAGGCCCGCTACTGCCCTCTTTTGCGCGGGAGTCGACCGCGTTACCGTCCGGCCATGTCGATACCAGCGCGAGCCCCGCGCCCGAAGCGGAGAACGCTCGTACCCATGACCGTGGCCGCCATGACGGCCGTCCTCCTGGCCCCGGTGGCTGCGGCGCAAGGCACCCCGCAGGTGGCCGGCCCGGCCGCTTCGCCGGGCGTCGCGCTCGCGCAGCCCGCGGCCCGGCCGACCGGGAGCAGGCCCGTCTACGCGTACGACAGGGCCGTCCGCGAGTCCGTCTGGGTCGACACCCGCATCGACGGCGACAAGGACGGGAGGACCGACCGGGTCGCCGTGGACATCGTCCGCCCCCGTGAACTCGACGGCACCGGCCGCCGCATTCCGGTGATCATGGACGCCAGCCCCTACTACGCCTGCTGCGGGCGCGGCAACGAGAGCCAGAAGAAGACGTACGACGCCGCGGGGCACCCCGTCCAGTTCCCCCTCTTCTACGACAACTACTTCGTGCCGCGCGGCTACGGCTACGTCGCCGTCGACTTCACCGGCACCAACCGCTCCGACGGCTGCGTCGACATCGGCGGCCGCTCGGAGATCGCCTCCGCCAAAGCCGTCATCGACTGGCTGAACGGCCGCGGCCAGGGCTACACCACCCGCACCGGTGATACCCGCACCCGCGCCCACTGGTCCAACGGCAGCACCGGCATGATCGGCAAGAGCTGGGACGGCACCGTCGCCAACGGCACGGCCGCCACCGGCGTCAAGGGCCTCAAGACCATCGTGCCCATCGGTGCCATCTCCTCCTGGTACGACTACTACTTCCAGCAGGGCGCCGACCTCTACGACGGGGGACCCGACGACCTCGCCGGGTACGTCGAGTCCAAGGACGCGGCGCCCCGCTGCAAGCCGGTGAAGAAGCAACTCGCCGACGGTGCCCCGCTCAACGGGAACCGGACCGCGCTGTGGGAGGAACGCGACTTCGTCCCCGACGCGCGCAAGGTGCGGGCCAGCGTCTTCGCCGTGCACGGCATGCAGGACCTCAACGTCCGCATGAACCACTTCGGCAAGTGGTGGGACGCGCTCGCGAAGCAGGGCGTGGACCGCAAGGTGTGGCTCTCGCAGACCGGGCACGTCGACCCCTTCGACTTCCGGCGCGCCGAGTGGGTGAAGACCCTGCACCGCTGGTTCGACCACGAACTCATGGGTTACGCCAACGGCATCGACCGCGAACCGATGGCCGACATCGAGCGCGCCCCGGACCAGTGGACCACCGACAGGGTCTGGCCGCCGCGCGGCACCGACACCACCAGGCTCCGCCCGCAAAAAGGCAGTTCACCCGGTGTCGGAGTTCTCGGCCTGAGGCGCGCCGGGCCCGGCAGCACGGAGACCTTCACCGACGACCCGCGGCTGGACGAGACCGCCTGGGCGGCGAAGATCGACACCGGCACCCCGGAGAAGGCCGGTTTCGCCACCCGGCCGCTCAGCCGTGACCTGCGGCTCTCCGGCTCCTCCAAGGTCACCCTCAGCGTCACGCCCTCCACCACCAGCGCGCACCTCAGCGCCGTCCTCGTCGACCTCGGACCGGACACCATCCGCAATTACGGCGCGCGGGGCGAGGGCATCACGACCCTCACCGAGCGCACCTGCTGGGGTCCCGGTGCTCCTGGTGACAGCTCCTGCTTCAAGGAGACCCGGGCCGACATCACCGCCGTCGACTTCACCGTCTTCAGCCGCGGCTGGGCGAGCCTCGCCCACCACCGGGGCGACGGAAAGGCCCGCCCGCTCACGCCAGGAAAGGAGTACGAGATCACCGTCGACCTCGCGGCCACCGACCACGTCGTCCCCGCCGGGCACCGGCTCGCCCTGATCGTCGCCGGCACGGACGCCGGACTGGTCGAGGCGCCGGACACCCGCCCGACCCTCGGTCTCGACCTCGCCGGTACCTCGGCGAAGCTGCCCGTCGTCGGCGGTGAGCGCACCTTCGCCCGCGCCACCTCGGGCCACGCCGCCGCGGCCCCGCTGTCACCGGGCGCACGTAACGGGGTGCGGGTGCCGCAGGACCTCTCCCGGATGCCGGGGACGGCACCGGCCGACAACGCCGCCGACCGGACCCGGTTCCTCCTGCCGGGAGCCGGGCGATGAGGGCCCGCGCCCTCGCGGCGCTCCTGGGCACCGCGGCCCTCGCGGTACCGCTCCTGGGCGCGGGCCCCGCCCGGGCGGGCGACACGGGACGCACGCCCCTGCCCCGTACCGGCTTCGAATCGTCCCAGGGCGCCCGTTGGACCAGCCAGGCCGAGGAGCAGGACTTCCTCGCCGCCGTCGACCGCGCGAGCGACCGCACGTCGGTGTCCACGATCGGCACCACGAAGCAGGGGCGTGCGCTCCAGCTCGTCCGCATCGGCGAACGCCCGCGCACCGCCTCCACCGTGCTCCTGATCTGCAGTCAGCACGGCAATGAGCCCGCGGGCCGCGAAGCCTGCCTCAGCAAGGTCCGCGACCTCGCCCACGCCCGCGACCACCGAACCCGGGACTTCCTGCGCAGGACCACGGTCCTCGTGGTCCCCACCGCCAACCCGGACGGCCGCGCGGCCGACACCCGCGGCAACTCCGACGGCACCGACATCAACCGCGACCACATCGCCCTTGCCACCGCCGAGGGCCGTGCCCTGGCCGCCGTCCTCCGTGACCACAAGCCGGACCTGGTCTACGACCTGCACGAGTACGGGGGCACCCCGCCGTACTACGACAAGGACCTCTTCGACCTGTGGCCGCGCAACCTCAACACCGACCCGCACGTGCACGCCGAGTCGAAGAAACTCTCCGCCGACCACGTAAGGCCCGCCGCCCACGCCTCCGGCTTCAGCACCGGCACGTACGGCATCTGGACGGACCCGGTCACCGGTGAGCCGGTCAAACAGGTCGCCGGCGACGGCCAGGAGCGCATCCTGCGCAACGCCTCCGGGATCAAACACTCCGTCGGCCTGCTCATCGAGAGCCGCGTCGACGCGCTGAGCGACGCCGAGAAGAGGGACCGGTCGCTCAACCAGCGTCGCCGGGCCGCCTCCCACGCCGCCTCCCTCGACGGCGCGCTCGCCTACGTCGACCAACGGCGCGGCCGGATCGAAGCGGCCACGGGCTGGGCCCGGCTGGCCGGGTACGCCGACCGGGGCCCGGTCTATCTGGGCGGCGCCGACAACGATCCGGCCGAGCCCTCGGAGATCCTCGCCGACCCACCGTGCGGCTACCGGCTGACGGACGCGCAACTGGCCGCCGTGGGCGACGAACTCACCCTGCACGGAGTCGGGTTCAAGAAGGTGCGCGGCGGTGCGCTCGTCACTCTGCGGCAGCCCCAGCGGGACCTCGTCCCGCTCCTCCTCGACGAAAGGGCCTCCTACCGCCTGACGATTGGCCAACGGACCACGCTCTGTTAGCAGATCGTGACGTGCGACATGTGTGGATCGGGGTAGCGGCAGGGAATCCTCCCGCCCCGAAAGGTGACCACACCGTGCCGCAAGACGATCAGCCGACGGACGACCGGGCAGCTTCGCCAGTCATGGCGGACCTGCCCGGCAGCCCGCACCTCACCCCACGGCCCCGGACCGACCGCGTCGTGTTCGGTGTCACCGCCGTCCTCACCTTGGCATTCGTGCTCTGGGGTGCCCTCGCCACCCAGTCCCTGGAGGACGTGTCCAGTTCGCTCCTGGACGCCCTCATGCACAACGGCGGCTGGGCGTTCATGCTGGCCGCCTCCGGGTTCGTCGTCTTCGCCCTCTGGCTCGCGATGAGCCGGTACGGGAAGATCACACTCGGCGACGAGGGGGAGAAGCCCGAGTTCCGCACCGTTTCCTGGGTCGCGATGATGTTCAGCGCGGGCATGGGCATCGGCCTGATGTTCTACGGCGTCAGCGAGCCGCTGGGCCACTTCTCGTCGCCGCCGCCCGGCACCCACCCGACCGCCCCGGCGGACGCCATGCAGACCGCCATGGCCACCACTCTCTTCCACTGGACCCTGCACCCGTGGGCGATATACGCGGTGGTCGGCCTGGCCATCGCGTACAGCACGTTCCGGCGCCGCCGCAGGCAGACCATCAGCGCCGTCTTCACGCCGCTCATCGGTGAGAAGCACGCCAACGGCGGGGTCGGCCGGGTCATCGACATCCTCGCCATCTTCGCCACCCTCTTCGGATCGGCGGCCTCCCTCGGACTCGGCGCGCTCCAGATCGGCAGCGGCATGACCGAGCTCGGCTGGATGGAGAAGGCGGGCACCGGCCTGCTCATCTCCATCATCGCCGTCCTCACCGTCGCCTTCATCGCCTCCGCGGTCTCCGGCGTCGAGAAGGGCATCCAGTGGCTGTCCAACATCAACATGGTGCTGGCACTGCTCCTGGTGCTGTTCGTCTTCGTCGCGGGCCCGACCATCTTCGTCCTGGACCTCGTGCCCACCTCGCTCGGCGCGTACCTGGGTGAACTCCCGCAGCTCATCGGCCGCACCGAGGCCACCGGCGGCGAGGACGTCGCGGCCTGGCTGAGCGGCTGGACGGTCTTCTACTGGGCCTGGTGGATCTCCTGGACACCCTTCGTGGGCATGTTCATCGCCCGGATCAGCCGGGGCCGCACCATCCGTCAGTTCGTCGGCGGGGTCATCCTGGTCCCGAGCACGGTCAGCCTGATCTGGTTCGCGATCTTCGGCGGCTCGGCGATGAAGCTGAAGGCCACCGGCCGCCTCGCGGAGGAGTCGACCCCGGAGGGGCAGCTCTTCGGACTCCTCCAGGAGTTCCCCATCGCGACCGTCACGTGCATCCTCGTGATGGTGCTGGTGGGCATCTTCTTCGTCTCGGGCGCGGACGCCGCATCCATCGTGATGGGCACACTCTCCCAGAAGGGCTCCTTCGAACCCACCAGGACGGTCGTCATCTTCTGGGGCTGCGTCACCGGTGCCGTCGCCGCGATCATGCTCCTGATCGGCGACGGGCAGGGCGACGCGCTCAAGGGCCTGCAGAACCTGACGATCCTCGTCGCGGCGCCCTTCGCCGTGGTCATGGTCGGCATGTGCTGGGCCCTGATGCGCGACCTGCGCCGCGATCCGCTGATCGTGCGCGGCGAGATGGGTGTCGAAGCGGTCGAGGCCGCGGTCATCGAGGGCCACAAGAAGTACGAGGGGGACTTCGAGATCCGCATCGGCCCGGGCAACGGCAGTGCCGACACGGACGACACCGGCGCCGGCACGACGCCTTCGCGCGGCGGCGGAACGACCAAGGTGCTCTGACACAAACGGCGGCGGGGGCGGCCGGGGCATGTCCCCGGCCCGCTCCCGCCGCCGTTTGTACGGCACCCCGACGACGGCCCGGACGCCGTCCTCAGCGACCCCACCACGACGTCCGCCGGCGTGCCCGGCCGAAATCACGAGGTCGTGCGCACAACGGGACTTCACCGGGAATACTCACCCCATGTCTGCCGCGCACGCGACTTTCGGACTGGCCCCGGCGATACGGACCGGGGGAGTACTGCCCAACGGCGCCCACCAACTGCACCGCGACTTCATGGACTTCACCGTCGACGGCCGCCCCCTCCTGCACCAGCTCTGCGACCTCGACGCCGTGTCCCCGCTGGCCTCCGACATCCCGCCCGCCATCTTCACCACCCAGGTCCGCAGGCTCCTCCTGGAAGCCGCGCCCCCGCTTCCCGGCGGACGGTACGTCCTCTACGGCTGCCCCGAGTGCGAAAGCCTCGAATGCGGTGCGGTCACCGCCGTCATCGAGAGGGAGGGACCGGACGTCGTCTGGCGCGACTTCGCCTGGCAGACCACGGCCACCACCAACCTGGAACGCGACGGCTACCACGGGATCGGCCCGTTCCGCTTCGACTCCGTCCAGTACCGCACCGAACTGGCCCGCCTCCTCCCGGACGACGACCAGGACGACGGCAGCACGGCCGCCTCGACGCTGCGCCGCCGCGTCCTGCTCATCGGCAGCCGCGTCGCCGTCCTCGCCCGACTCGCGGCGGCCCTGCGTACGACCAACATCGGCGCCGAGATCACCGAGAACGCCGACCGGGTCCCGCCGGACGAGATCAGGACGTACGGGGCGGTGGCCTTCGGCAGCCGGGTCGCCGCACACGAGAAGGCGGCGGTCCGGGCCGCCTTCGCCCGCGCGGGCGTCGAACCCGCGTACGTGGAGGGGCTCGCCCCGATCATCCCCGTACTCGTCGCGCAGATAGAACACGCGCTCGACAGCACCCCGCCGCACCAGCGACGGCTGACCATGCTCGTCGCGGCGGACGGCGAGGCGGGCGTCGAGGTCACCTCCACGTGCCGGGTCCAACTGGTGGCCCACCGCCAGGACCGGCTGCACCGCACCCACAGCCACGAAGTCTTCGACGGCCTGCTCGAACCGGGCAGGCACCGCATCCCCGTCGAAGGCGAGGCGGCCCGCGGCCGCTGCTACGTGGTGGCCCGCACCATGGGCGGCGTACTGGCGGCCCCGATGCTGAGGTGAGCCGCGGGATCGCCGGTCCGGCCTGGCCGGGCGGGACCCGCGACGCCTCGATTAGGATCGACCCCTCATGACTGCAACCCTCGTCGCCAAAGACCTCGCCGCCGGCCACGGCGACCGCACCCTCTTCTCGGGGCTCGACCTCGTCGTCGCACCCGGCGACGTGATCGGCCTCGTGGGCGTCAACGGGGCGGGCAAATCCACCCTGCTGCGCCTCCTCGCGGGCCTGGACACCCCCGAGGGCGGCGAGCTGCGGCTCTCCCCGCCCGCCGCCACCGTCGGCCACCTCCCGCAGGAACCGGAGCGCCGCGAGGGCGAGACGGTACGGGACTTCCTGGCCCGCCGCACCGGGGTGGCCGACGCCCAGCTCGCCCTGGACACAGCCACCCAGGCCCTCGTCGACGGAGCGCCGGGCGCCGACGACGCGTACTCCGCGGGCCTCGACCGCTGGCTGGACCTCGGCGGCGCGGACCTCGACGAGCGGGCCGAGGAGGTCGCCGCGTCCCTCGGCCTGACCGTCGGCCTCGACCAGCCGATGACGGGCCTGTCCGGCGGCCAGGCCGCCCGCGCGGGGCTCGCCTCGCTGCTGCTGTCCCGGTACGACGTCTTCCTGCTCGACGAGCCCACCAACGACCTCGACCTGGACGGCCTCGACCGTCTGGAGAACTTCGTCAAGGGCCTGCGCGCGGGCACGGTCGTCATCAGTCACGACCGGGAGTTTCTCACCCGCACCGTCACCAAGGTCCTCGAACTCGATCTCGCCCAGCAGCAGATCAAGCTGTTCGGCGGCGGATACGCGGCCTACCTGGAGGAGCGCGAGACGGCACGCAGGCACGCGCGCGAGGAGTTCGAGGAGTTCGCGGACAAGAAGGCCTCCCTGGAGGGGCGGGCGCAGATGCAGCGCGGCTGGATGGACAAGGGCGTGCGCAACGCCCGCCGCAAGTCCACCGACGGCGACAAGCTCGGCCGCAACATGCGCAGCGAAGCGAGCGAGAAGCAGGCCGCCAAGGCCCGCCAGACCCAGCGCATGATCGAACGACTCGACGTGGTGGAGGAACCCCGCAAGGAATGGGAACTCCGGATGGAGATCGCGGCCGCCCCGCGCTCCGGCGCCGTGGTGTCGACGATGCGTCAGGCTCTGGTGCGCCGCGGCGACTTCACCTTCGGGCCGGTCTCCCTCCAGATCGACTGGGCCGACCGGGTGGCCATCACCGGCGCCAACGGGTCGGGCAAGTCGACCCTGTTGGCCGCGATGCTGGGCCGGCTCCCGCTCGACGAGGGGGACTCGGCCCTGGGGCCCGGCGTGGTCGTCGGCGAGGTCGACCAGGCGCGCGGCCTCTTCCACGGTGCGGAAACCCTGCTGGACGCCTTCTCGGCCGCCGTCCCCGACACGGAACCGGCCGAAGTGCGCACGCTGCTCGCCAAGTTCGGGCTGCGCGCCGAGCACGTAGTGCGCCCGGCCACCACCCTCTCCCCGGGCGAACGCACCCGCGCGGCGCTCGCCCTCCTCCAGGGCAGGGGCGTCAACCTCCTCGTCCTGGACGAGCCGACCAATCACCTCGACCTGCCGGCCATCGAGCAACTGGAGTCGGCCCTCGACTCGTACGAGGGAACACTTCTCCTGGTCACGCACGACCGCCGCATGCTGGACGCGGTACGCACCACACGGCGCGTGGAAGTCGCGGAGGGCAGGGTCACCGAACTCTGATCCCGCGGTCGCGGGCTCCGGGGTGATGCGGCTCTGTTCACGCGAGCCGCTGCCCCGGGGCCCCGGTTCGCCCGACACGGCCCCGGCCCGCCCCGGTCGGAGGCCCGCGCCTCACTCGCGCTCGCGCTCGCGGAGATAGGCGTCCAGTTCGGCGGCCCCGGCCAGCATCGCCCGCCCCCGGGCGGACAGCCGACCGCGCCAGTCGCCCAGCGCCGCCTCCAGCGGCTCCAGACCGCCGGCCGTGCGCACCTGGGCGATCAGTGGGGCGATCCGCTCCAACGGGTGTCCGCCCCTGCGGAGTTGACGGGCCAGCCGGGCGTCCCGCACATCCGCCCCGCTGTAGACGCGGTAGCCGGTCCGCGGGTCGCGGCGCGGGCACACCAGCCCCGCGCGCTCCCACTTGCGCAGCGTCGCGGGCCGGATGCCGAGGTGTCCTGCCAGCGGTCCGATGAACATGTCCCCGGGCTGCGGCGTCTGTTCGGGGTCCAGGTCGTGCAGGGCGCTCTCCACGGCCTGCAGCGTTCGCCGGTCCTCCAGGAGTTGCGCGTGGCTCTCGTCGATGAGCCGGAACGCCTCGTCGGCCGCCGCCCGGTTCACCGCCCGCATGACCGCCGTGGCCGTCGGGTGCCCGTGGCCGGGAAGCAGGGCGAGGAAGGCGCGCAGGGCCCCCGCGTGCAGCGCGGTGTACACGCGGTACCCGTAGCGGGTGCGGTCGGCGGGCGGAAGGATGCCGGCGTCCTCGTAATTCCGTACGGCCTGCGTGGACAGCCCGTGCCCGCGCGCCAAATCGATCGGCCGCATGTTTCTGCCCCTTGAGACTTTTACCTCGCTTCACCTCGCTTCGCGGCCCTGAGCGCCGAAAAGCTTCCACCGAAGGTTCAAAGATACCGTTGAAGGCATGACCACGGACCTCAAGAGCATGACCCGTTCCGTCACCGCCGCCTCAGTCATGGAACTGCTGCCCGGCCGTCCCCGAGTGCTCGCCCTTGGGGAGCCCACCCATGGGGAGGACGTCCTGCTCGACGTGCGCAACGAGCTGTTCCGGCAGCTCGTCGAGCAGGAGGGCTACCGAACCGTTGCGATCGAGAGCGACTGCCTGAGGGGCCTGCGGGTGGACGACTACGTCACCTCCGGCACCGGCACCCTCGACGACGTCATGCGGCGAGGGTTCAGCCACGGGCTCGGCGCCTCCACCGCCAACCGCGAACTCGTGCGCTGGGCCCGCGAGTTCAACGAGGAACGACCCGCAGACGACCAGGTTCGCCTCGCGGGCTTCGACGGTCCGCTGGAGATCTCCCACGCCGAGAGCCCCCGGAAGGCCCTCACCGCACTCCACGCCTGTCTCACGTCGGCCGCGGTGGACGCCGGCCTGTTCCCCTGCACCCCGGAGACGCTCGACCGGCTGCTGGGCGACGACGACCGGTGGACCGATCCCGCCGCGATGAGGGACCCGGCTCGTTCCGTCGGCCGGTCGACCGAGGCGGACCGGCTACGGGTGCTCGCCGACGACCTGGTGGCGCTGCTGGACGCACAGGCACCCCACCTGGTCGCCGCGACCTCTCGGGACGTCTGGGAAAGGGCCCGCCTGTACGGACGGACCGCCGTCGGCCTGCTGCGCTACCACTACTGGATGGCCGATACGTCACCGAGCCGCATGACCCGGCTGCTGGGCGTGCGGGACCAGATGATGGCCGACAACCTCCTCGCCCTCGCCGAGCGGAGCCCCCTCCTGGCCCACGCCCACAACAGCCACCTCCAGCGGGAGAAGAGCACGATACGGATGTGGGACCACCCGCTGCTGGAATGGTGGAGCGCCGGTGCGCTGGTGAGCACCCACCTGGGGGAGCAGTACGCCTTCGTCGCCACGGCACTCGGCACCATCCGGCACCAAGGAGTGGACACGCCGCCGCAGGACACCCTCGAAGGCCTCCTCCACGCACTTTCCGAGGGCCGCTTCCTCCTCGACGCCGGGCGCCTGTCCACCTTCCTCGGCGACCTACCACTCCGGCCCCGCGAGTCCCCCTGGTTCGGCTACGCCCCGCTCGACCCGACCCATCTGCCCCGCATCAACGCACTCGTCTTCCTCAAGGACACCCCCGCCCCCCGTTAGCCTCGTCACCCCCCGCCGGCCGCCTTGGGCAGCGGGGCCGCCCCCGGGTGCGTGGGGGCCCCGCTGCGCGAGCGAAGCCGAGTGCTCGGGGGAGGGCGGGCAAGGGGGCCGCCCCCGGCAACGCCTCCCCTTGCCCCTGCGCGCCGGCCCCGGGACCGCCCGGTCCCTCTCAGCCCCCGCGCACCTCAGCCCCGCTTCCCCCGATCCACCAACCCCGCCTTGCGCAACGCATCCGCCATCGCGCTGTTGGCCGGAGCCGCCGCTGACCTCGACCCGGATCCCGACCCGGACCCCGCCCCCGAGCGCCCGGCGCCCCCACTCCCGCCCTGCTGCTGACGCCCCGAACCCGAGCCCCGTCCCCGGCCACCCTTGTCCTGACCGCCGCCGCCACCCCGCCGCTGCTGCGGCGCACGCGCGGAACCGGAAGCGGAACCCGAATCGGCCCCGGTCCCGGACCGCTCCCCGGGCCCGCCCGGCGAACCCCCCGCCTCGTCCTCCAACCGCAGCGTCAGCGAAATGCGCTTCCGCGGAACATCGACGTCCCGCACCTTCACCCGCACCACGTCCCCCGGCTTCACCACGTCCCGCGGGTCCTTCACGAACGTCTTCGACAGAGCCGAGACGTGCACCAGTCCGTCCTGGTGCACCCCGATGTCGACGAACGCCCCGAACGCGGCCACATTCGTGACGACACCCTCCAGGATCATGCCGGGCGCCAGGTCCCCGAGCTTCTCCACGCCCTCCTTGAACGTAGCCGTCCTGAAGGCCGGACGCGGGTCCCGCCCCGGCTTCTCCAGTTCCCGGAGAATGTCGGAGACGGTCGGCAGCCCGAACTTCTCGTTGACGAACTCCTCGGCGCGCAGCGACCGCAGAACTCCCACGTTCCCGACGAGCGAACCGACCTCCGCCCCCGCCGACTTCACCATCGCCCGTACGACCGGATACGCCTCCGGGTGCACGCTCGACGCGTCCAGCGGGTCCTCGCCGTCCCGGATGCGCAGGAAGCCCGCGCACTGCTCGTACGCCTTCGGGCCGAGACGGGCCACGTCCTTCAGCGCCTTGCGCGACCTGAAGGGCCCGTTCGCGTCCCGGTGCGCGACGATGTTCTCCGCCAGACCCGACCCGATGCCCGAAACCCGCGAAAGCAGCGGCGCGGACGCCGTGTTGACGTCCACCCCCACCCCGTTCACACAGTCCTCGACCACCGCGTCCAGCGACCGTGAGAGCTTCACCTCCGAGAGGTCGTGCTGGTACTGGCCGACACCGATCGACTTGGGGTCGATCTTCACCAGTTCGGCCAGCGGATCCTGAAGCCTGCGCGCGATGGAAACGGCACCCCGCAACGACACGTCCATGTCCGGCAGTTCCTGTGAGGCGAAGGCCGACGCCGAGTAGACGGAGGCCCCCGCCTCCGACACCATGACCTTCGTCAGCTGCAACTCCGGGTGCTTCGCGATCAGTTCGCCCGCGAGCTTGTCGGTCTCACGGGACGCGGTCCCGTTCCCGATGGCGATCAGCTCGACGGAGTGCTCCGCCGCCATCCGGGCCAGCTTGGCCAGCGCTTCGTCCCAGCGGTTCGCGGGCACGTGCGGATGGATGACGTCGGTGGCCACCACCTTGCCGGTGGAGTCCACGACCGCGACCTTCACACCGGTACGGAAACCGGGGTCCAGGCCCAGCGTCGCCCGCGTCCCGGCGGGCGCGGCGAGCAGCAGGTCACGCAGGTTCGCCGCGAAGACCCGTACCGCCTCGTCCTCCGCCCCGGTACGCAACCTCAGCCGCAGGTCGATCCCCAGGTGCACCAGGATCCGCGTCCGCCACGCCCACCGCACCGTGTCCGCGAGCCACTTGTCGCCGGGGCGGCCCCGGTCCGCGATCCCGAACCGGCGCGCGACCATGCGTTCGTACGTACTCGGACCGGGCTCGTCCGACGGCTCCTCGGGCTCCAGGACGAGATCGAGCACGTCCTCCTTCTCGCCGCGCAGCATCGCCAGCACCCGGTGCGAGGGCAACGCCGTGAACGGCTCCGCGAAGTCGAAGTAGTCCGCGAACTTCGCGCCCGCCTCCTCCTTGCCCTCCCGGACCTTCGCCACCAGCCGGCCGCGTGTCCACATCCGTTCGCGCACCTCGCCGATCAGGTCGGCGTCCTCCGAGAAACGCTCGGTGAGGATCGACCGTGCACCGTCCAGCGCTGCCGCCGCGTCCGCGACGCCCTTGTCGGCGTCGACGAAGGCCGCGGCAGCGGCGAGCGGATCCACGGACGGGTCCGCCAGCAGCCCGTCCGCCAGCGGTGCCAGGCCCGCCTCGCGAGCGATCTGCGCCTTGGTCCGCCGCTTCGGCTTGAAGGGGAGGTAGATGTCCTCCAGCCGCGCCTTCGTCTCGGCGCTGCGGATCTGCGCCTCCAGCCCCGCGTCCAGCTTGCCCTGCTCCCGTACGGAATCCAGAATCGCCGCCCGGCGGTCCTCCAGCTCCCGCAGGTACCGCAGCCGCTCCTCCAGCGTGCGCAGCTGCGCGTCGTCGAGCATTTCGGTCGCTTCCTTGCGGTAGCGAGCGATGAACGGAACGGTCGAGCCGCCGTCGAGCAACTCAACGGCGGCCCTGACCTGACGGTCCTTGACGCCGAGTTCCCCGGCGATCCTTGTTTCGATGCTTTCGATGGACGTCGTCACGGTGTAACCGACTCGCCTTCTCCTACGGGCAGTGCATGGCGCACCTCAACAGGGATGCCCCTGCATTCTGCCGTGCCCGCACCCCCGGGCCCGCATCCGCCCACCCTCACGCGAGCCCTCCCGGGCGCTTGGCGCCACCCCCGCCACCCCCTGGGATGGCGAGGCCGCCTCCCCCCGTAGCCCTCTTGGACAGCGGGACCGCCGCCCGGGGAGGGGCACCGGGGGTTCCCCCGGTGCGAGCGGACCGAGTACTCGGGTGAGGTGGGCACGGGGGCGGCCCCCCACCGGACGCCGTCCCCGTGCCCGCCTCACGCGAGGTACCGGCCCGCCGTCAGCCCTTCCCGACCAGCGTCTCCGGGAACGCCCCCGCCGTCGCCGCCGTCATCAGGAAGCCCCGGCCCAGCTCTGTCAGCCGCTCGACCCCGGCCGCACCCAGGTGCTCGTACGGCGCCAGGTCGAGCCGGTCCGTGGTGTCCTCGACGTCCGCACGCAGCGCGACACCGGCTTCCGTCAACTCGCCCTCGGCGTCCAGGAGTCCGCGCTTGCGCAGCCGCTCACCGGCCGCGTCCCAGTCGGCCTGCGACCAGCCCCGGGTGCGCATGACCCAGCGCGGGTTCATGCCCTTTCCGGTGGCGGTGTGGCTGACCAGCGCTTCGACGGGGTCGAGCCCGGCGGTGAGCAGGGCGGCGAGATGGCCGTCACCGCGGTGCTCGCGCAGCAGCGTCGCCGCGTGCCAGAGCGCGAGGTGCGGAACCTCGGGCATCGGCAGGTCGGCGTGGGCCGCGTAGAGCGGCCTGGCCTGGCGGGTGCATGCCTCGGTGGCACGCACCGCCAGCTCCGCGGCCTCCGCCATCTCGTCGGACGCGATGATCTCCGCGCCGAGCAGCCGGCGCAGCGCGACGTCCGCGGCACGCATCCGCGCCCCGAGCACGGCCTCGGGGGACACGGTCTCCCAGAGCGCCGGCAGGACCTTGGCGATCAGGTCGTGGTTGTAGTTGTAGAACGCGGCGGCGACCACGCCGGGGCCGACCTGGCCCAGGGCGGCGACCCGGCCCACGAAGAACGGGGCCTCCGGGTCGTCGATTCCGATCGAAGCCAGCTCGGCGGCGTACTCGGGGGAGAAGTAGACCGTGGAGTGGAGTGCGTTGAGGGGGTTGTGGCAGCGCCGTCCGGCGCGCGGGGGGAGCGAGGAGGTCTCAGTCATACCCGCACGTTACCGACTGGTTGGTACGGAGGTACAGATCTGAGAGGGATGGCAGGAAAGGAGGGGGACTCGTCATTGCAGCCATCCGCCGGGGCCACCAGCATGGAGCCATGACGCAGCAGCGCCCTCCACTCGTCCTGGCCGTGCTCTTCGACGGCGTGCAGAGCCTCGACGTGACCGGTCCGATCGAGGTCTTCGCGGGCGCCGGCCAGGTCACCGGCATCCCGTACGACATCCGCACCGCCTCCCGGCACGGCGCAGCGGTCCGTACCAGCAGCGGCCTGCACGTCACTCCGGACCTCGCTCTGGCGGAGGCCGCGGACCTCCTCGCCGACGGCCGGGGACCCGCTGTCACGCTCCTGGTTCCCGGGGGCGAAGGGACCCGGGACACCGACCCGGAACTGATCGCCTGGCTGCGCACCCACGCCCCGCACGCCGGACGCCTCGTCTCCGTCTGCACGGGCGCCTTCCCGCTGGCCGAGGCCGGGCTGCTGGACGGGCGCCGGGCCGCCACGCACTGGTTCTACAGCGAGCGCCTGGCCCGGCAGCACCCCCGCGTGGACGTGGATCCCGACGCCATCTACGTACGCGACGGGCACCTGTCCACCTCCGCCGGGGTCACCTCCGGCATCGACCTCGCGCTCGCGCTCGTCGAGGAGGACCACGGCCGGGAGGCCGCCCTGACCGTCGCCCGGCACCTGGTCGTCTTTCTGCGCAGGCCCGGAAACCAGGCCCAGTTCAGCGCCCAGCTGGCTGCCCAGACCGCCGTGCGCGACCCATTGCGCGAGGTGCAGCGGCACATCTCGGAGCATCCGGACGCCGACCTGTCCGTCGAGTCCCTGGCCGCCCGCGCCCGCCTCTCCCCACGGCACTTCGCCCGCGCGTTCCGGGCCGAAACCGGAACCACCCCCGGCCGCTACGTGGAACGGGTGCGCATCGAGCACGCCCGCCGCCTGCTGGAGGACGGTTCCGACGGCGTGGAGGCCGTCTCACGCGCCTGCGGCTACGGCACCCCCGAGGCCATGCGCCGCGCCTTCGTCAGGACCCTCGGCACGGGCCCCGCCGAGTACCGCCGCCGCTTCAGATCCGTGCCCGCGGGCTGACTCGGGCCACCGCGCACCGCCGACCCGGCACAGCTACCGACTTTCCAGCAAGACGTGGGGAGCGCACCATGCAGATCGCCATCGCCCTGTACGAGAACTTCACCGCCCTCGACGCCATCGGCCCGTACGACACCCTCGGCCACCTGCCCGGTGCGGAGACCGTCTTCGTCGCCGCACAGCCCGGACCGGTCCTCAACGACCGGCGGGAGCTCTCCCTCCTCGCCACCAAGTCCTTCGACGAGGTGACCCGCCCGGACGTCGTGGTCGTCCCGGGCGGCCCCGTCCGGTCGAGTCAGCTGGAGAACGAGGCCCTCCACGACTGGCTCCGCGCCGTCGACCCCACCACCACCTGGACGACCTCCGTCTGCACCGGTTCCCTCGCACTCGCCGCCGCGGGTCTGCTGGCCGGCCGACGTGCCACCTCCCACTGGCTCGCCCTGGAGACCCTGGCCGGACTCGGCGTGGAGGCGACGGGGGAGCGGGTCGTCCTCGACGGCAAGTACGTCACCGCCGCCGGAGTCTCCTCCGGCATCGACATGGGCCTCACCCTGGCGGAACGGATCGCGGGCGAGTTCGCCGCCCAGAGTATCCAGCTGATGGTCGAGTACGACCCGCAGCCGCCGTTCGACGCGGGCTCCCCGGCGAAGGCCCCTGCGGACCTCGTCGCCTACTGGCGCGCCAACGCCAAGGAGCAGGAAAACGTGGACAGTTGACGACAGGCAGGCGGCAGGGCGCCGTTCGGTGGGGTCATCCGCCCGGGTGCCATGCGAAGCGCGGTGCGCGCCGTTCCAGGAAGGCGGCGACACCCTCCGCGGTGTCGCCGCTGCCCTGCGCCTGCTCCGCCCAGTACGCGTCCCGGCCGGTGCGTCCGTCCGTGAACTCCTTCGCCGCCGCCTGGGTGAGCTGCGAGCGCGACACCAGGACGCCGGTGAACTCTGCCACCCGCTTGTCGAGTTGACCGGCCGGAAGGACCTCGTCGACCAACCCGGTGCGCAGCGCCCGCTCCGCGTCGATCAACTGGCCCGAGAAGAGGAGGTACTTGGCGGCCGAAGGGCCCACCAGTGCGGTCAGCCGACGCGTGGAGGACGACGGGTAGACGATGCCGAGTTTGGCCGGCGTCACCCCGAAGCGCGCCCCTTCCTCCGCGAAGCGCAGATCGCACGCCGCCGCGAGCTGGCTCCCGCCGCCCACGCAGTACCCGCGCACGGCGGCCAGCGTCGGCTTGGGGAACGCCGCGAGCGCCTCCTCGGCACGTACCGCCAGCTCCTGCGGCGTACCACCGGCCGCCCCCGGCTCACGCAGCGTGGAGATGTCCGCCCCGGCGCAGAAGGTGTTCCCCTCGCCCGTGAGCACCAGCGCGCGCACCCCGGGGTCGCTCGCGAGCGCGGCCAGCAGTGCGGGCAGTGCCTGCCACATCCCGGCCGTCATCGCGTTGCGCTTGGCGGGGTTGTTGATGACGACAGTGGCCACCGCAGCGTCGACGCCGTACTCCACGCAGGATTTCGTCTCCATCCGCCGGATGCTATCCGGCCGCACCGAAACTATGATCGGGAGATCGGGGCGGGGGACCGACGCAGCACGGGCACCGACCGAGGAGCGCTCACATGGTGGAACAGACCCGCGAGAGCAAGAAACTGAGCCGGGATTTCGGCCGGCTGGCATTCCTCGGCATCCTGCTGGTCATCGGGGGCGTGGTCGGCCTGGTGTACACCGGCTTCGCCACCCTCACCTCGATGGTGCTCTTCGGTTGGCTGCTGCTGGCAGGCGGCCTCATCGGGCTGCTCCAGTCGGTCCAGTCGCGCGGCACCAACTTCTTCTGGCTGGGCGTCGTCGTCGCCGCGCTCAACATCGCTGCGGGCGTCGTCGTCATCCGGAACCCGGTCGGGAGCGCCGAAGCGCTGACCATGTTCGCCGCGCTGCTCTTCCTGACCGGCGGTCTCTTCCGCGTCGTCGGCAGTGTGGTGGTGCGCGGCCCGCAGTTCGGCTGGACCCTCGTCCAAGGCGCCTTCGGTCTGCTGCTCGGCATTCTGGTGCTCTTCGACTGGCCCCAGTCCAGCCTGTACGTCCTCGGCACCTTCTTCTCGCTGGCCCTGCTGTTCGACGGACTGGGCCTGCTGGCGATCGGATTCGGCGGACGCAGGGTCGTCACCATGGTCTCGGAGGCGATGCGGCCCGACGCCGCGGAGCCCGCGCCCCACACCGGAACGCCCAGGGCGCCGGAGCACGAGGCCACACCGCCGCGTCCCTCGGGCCGGCCCGACGTCGGCAAGCCGGAAGGTCAGGACCGGTCACCGAACTGATCGCCATTCGTTCTTTTTCGGGCATCGCATTGCGCAGAATCGGTCGCAAAGTGTCTCTTGGGGCTGACTTCTGTTCAGCGGGACGGCCCGGACCTCCCCGCCCCGAACACTCGGAACGTGGTCACGACCGAGCGTGAGGGCGGGTGCCCGATGAAGGAGAGCCGTGGGAGCGCCCCACCCCCGGACGGGGCTGTCGATCCCCCTCCGGACGGTGGCGCGGCGGAGTTCGCGGGGGGTCCACGCACGTACGAGGGCGTCTGGCGGTTCACCGCCCCGGCGGTCGACGTCTCCGTACCGCAGGCCCGCCATGCCGTACGCGACCTGATCCGCCGACAGGGGGCGCCCGCCGACGACGACGTCCTGCAGAGCCTGCTGCTGATCGTCTCCGAGCTGGTCACCAACGCCGTCAAACACGCGGCGCTGCTCTCCCCGGAGCTGGCCGTCGAAGTGGCCATCGGCGCGGACTGGATCCGGGTGTCGGTCGAGGACAGCCACCCGTACCGGCCCAGACCGCTGGAGACGGACTACGCACAGACCGGAGGCCGCGGTCTGCTGCTGGTACGGGAGATCACCGCCGAAGCCGGGGGCTCCTGCGACGTGGAGCACACCGCGAGCGGCGGCAAGGTCATCTGGGCCGCACTGCCGCTGCACGCGGGCTGAGAACCGACGGAGCCGGCGGCCCCTACCAGCCCACGGTGTCGCCCGTCAGCTCGCGGATCGCCGGGCGTGCCGCGTCCAGCACCGTCATGAACCACGCGGAGAACGGGTCCTTCGCGTGCTGCTCGGCCAGCTCCTGCGGCGTGACGAACTGCGTGTCCGCGACCTCTTCCGGGTCCGGCCGCAGCGGCGACTGCACCAGGCCCACGAAGAGATGGTTGAACTCCTGCTCCACCAGACCCGACGCGGGGTCCGGGTGGTTGTAGCGCACCGTGCCCGCCTCGGCGAGCAGTGTGGGGGAGACACCCAGCTCCTCGTGCGTACGCCGGGCGGCCGCCGCGAAGGGTCCCTCGGCCGGGTACGGGTGACCGCAGCAGGTGTTGGACCAGACACCGGGGGAGTGGTACTTGCCGAGCGCGCGCTGCTGGAGCAGCAGCCGCCCCTTCTCGTCGAAGAGGAAGACGGAGAACGCCCTGTGCAACTGCCCGGGGGGCTGGTGGGCGGACAGCTTCTCCGCGGTGCCGATGGTGTTGCCGCTCTCGTCGACCAGTTCGAGGAGGATCTCGGGGGGTGCGTCCGCCGATCCGTTCGGTGCGCTGTTCGCCGCAGTGGCTGGTGTGGTCGGCATAACCATCCTTCGCTTCGGTGCCCGGCTGCCAAGTCTGCCGTACAAAAGCCGCTTGTCCGTACTTCCGTCACGCGCAGGGCGGCACACGAGCCGCCGGCACGGCACCGGGCGATCCGCGCACGACGGGACAGGCGGTGCCGTCCGGGGCAGGCCGCTTCAGTGGCAGACCTTCATCTCGTGCACCGCGTGCCCGCTCGGCTCCAGCTGGAAAGTGCAGTGCTCCACATCGAAGTGGTCCCCCAGGCAGTCCTGCAGCTCGTGCAGCACCTTCTCGTGCCCGACGGAGTCCAGGAGTTCCTGGCTGACCACCACGTGCGCCGACAGCACCGGCATCCCCGACGTGATCGTCCACGCGTGCAGATCGTGCACGTCCTCCACGCCGGGCGTCCGCAGGATGTGCTCGCGCACCTCCGCCATGTCCACGCCCTTGGGGGCCGCCTCCAGCAGTACGGAGAGCGTCTCGCGCAGCAACTTCCAGGTGCGCGGCACGATCATGAGTCCGATGACCAGGGAGGCGACCGGGTCGGCGTAGCTCCACCCGGTGAACACGATGATGCCCGCCGCGACCAGCACCGTCACCGAGCCCAGTGCGTCCGCGAGCACCTCCAGGTAGGCGCCGCGCACGTTGAGACTGTCCTTCTGCCCCTTGACCAGCAGCGACAGCGAAATCATGTTGGCCACCAGACCGACCAGGGCGAAGACCATCGCCAGGCCGCCCTTGGTTTCGGCCGGTGTGATGAACCGCTGCACCGCCTCGATGAGGACATAACCGCCGACACCGAGCAGGAGCAGACAGTTCGCGAGCGCGGCCAGGATCTCCGCCCTGGCATACCCGAAGGTGGCGTTCCGGGTGGGCGGGCGGTTCGCGAAGTGGATGGCGAGCAGTGCCATCGCGAGCCCGAGGGCGTCCGTCGCCATGTGCGCGGCGTCCGCGATGAGGGCCAGGGAATCGGAGAGCAGACCGCCGACGATCTCCACGACCATCACGCCGAGGGTGATGCCGAGGGCTGTCCGCAGGCGCCCCTTGTAGGCGGCGGCAGCCGTTCCGGTGGGCGCCGGCCCACCGTGCGCATGCCCGTGATTGTGCCCAGCCCCCATGAAGAGACCCCTCCTGAGACTCGTGTACGAGGGCCCGGCTCGATCGGCCCGCGACCCCAGTGAACTACGGGCAGGGGGTATGGGCAAGCCGGAGCTGAACACCGTTGTCATGTGCTCTGACCTGCGGAAATGAACGCAGGTCAGAAGGCCGGGGGGCGTAACGGCGGAGCCCGGAGTGACGGGGGCGACGACACTGCCGCCCGCTCCCGGACCCGCGGTTTGTGGCGCGGGCACGTGATCAACGATGATGATCGCGGCGGTCGTCCCACGTCCGGCCGACCCTGTCGTCGTATGAACAGGCAGTGAAATCCGCCTTCCGTTCATCCGATAGCCTCTGCCGATGCCGCCCCGCCCACCCCCGAGCGGGCGCACCGTGCGGCTTCACGAAGCCCTGCTCAAGGAGTGAGTTCGTCTGTCGACCGCCATCCTCACCGGCCCGCCGGTACCCGGATCGTCGCTCGAAGGCGATCTGCGGTCGCTGGGCTTCGACGTGCGGTCCGCCGCCGACGCCGCCGCGACCGTGCAGCTCCTGGACGCGGTCCCACCCGGTGAGCGCGTCGCCCTCGTCGACCCCCGCTTCGTCGGCCACGTGCACGCGCTGCGACTGGGGCTGACGGACCCCCGCTTCCCCGCCGCGGCCGTCCCCGGTGCGCTCACCGCCCAGCCCCAGGCGCGCGCCGCCCTCGGCCGGGCCCTGCGCACCGCACCGCTGACCGCACCCGACGAGGTGGCCGCCGCCCTCGATGCCGGGGGCACCGCCGTACAGCGCCCGGAACTCGGCTCGCTCGTCGCCGCCGTGCCGCACGACCAGGCCGCCCGTACGGAGACCGAAGCGGCCGTGGCCGCCGTCGACGACGAGGCGGTCCGCCTGCGTACCGCCGTGAAGTCCCGCGACGGCTTCTTCACGACGTACTGCATCAGCCCGTACTCCCGCTATCTCGCCCGCTGGTGCGCGCGCCGCGGCCTCACCCCGAACCAGGTCACCACGGCGTCGCTGCTCACCGCGCTCGTAGCGGCGGGCTGCGCGGCCACCGGTACCCGCGGCGGCTACGTCGCGGCCGGACTCCTGCTGCTCGTCTCCTTCGTCCTGGACTGCACCGACGGGCAGCTCGCCCGCTACTCGCTCCAGTACTCGACGATGGGCGCCTGGCTGGACGCCACCTTCGACCGCGCCAAGGAGTACGCCTACTACGCGGGCCTCGCCCTCGGCGCGATCCGCGGCGGCGACGACGTGTGGGCGCTGGCACTGGGCGCGATGGTCCTCCAGACCTGCCGGCACGTCGTGGACTTCTCCTTCAACGAGGCCAACCACGACGCCACGGGCAACACGAGCCCCACCGCCGCCCTCTCCGGAAAGCTCGACAGCGTCGGCTGGACGGTCTGGGTCCGGCGCATGATCGTCCTGCCGATCGGCGAACGCTGGGCCATGATCGCCGTCCTCACGGCCGTCACCACCCCCCGCACCGTCTTCTACGCCCTGCTCATCGGCTGTGCCTTCGCGGCCTGCTACACGACGGCGGGGCGGGTGCTCCGCTCCCTGACCAGGCGCGCGACCCGCACCGACCGGGCCGCGCAGGCCCTGGCGGACCTGGCGGACTCGGGAGCGCTCGCCGAATCGGTCGCGGCCACCGCGCGCAACGGCAGGCCCGGCGGAGGCTTCCTCGCTCCCGTCCTCGCCCTCGCGGGCGCCGCGATCCTGGTCGTGTGCGCGCTGCTCAACGGCGGCACCTGGACCTTCGTGGGCGCCGCCGTGCTGTACGCCTTCTTCGGCGGCCTCGCCGTGCGGGCGTCCCTCAAGGGCGCGCTCGACTGGCTGGTTCCGCCGCTGTTCAGGATCGCCGAGTACTGCGCGATCCTGATCCTCGCGGTCGAGGCGGACGTCGCAGGAGCACTGCCCGCCGCGTTCGCGCTGGTCGCCGCGGTCGCCTACCACCACTACGACACGGTTTACCGCATCAAGGGCGGCTCCGGGGCCCCGCCGAACTGGCTGGTGCGGGTGATCGGCGGGCACGAGGGCCGCACGCTGCTGGTGGCGGTGCTCGCCGTGCTGGTTCCCGCCGACGGCTTCCCCCTCGCGCTCACGGCCGTTGCCGTGGCCATCGCCCTGGTGGCAGGCGTCGAAAGCATTCGTTTCTGGGTCTCCTCGGGAGCACCCGCCGTACACGACGAAGGAGAACCCGCATGATCGGCCTGGTACTGGCGGCGGGCGCCGGACGGCGTCTTCGCCCCTACACCGACACGCTTCCCAAGGCCCTCGTGCCCGTGGACGGCGACACCACCATCCTCGACCTCACCCTCGGCAACTTCGCCGAGATCGGGCTCACCGAGGTCGCGATCGTCGTCGGCTACCGCAAGGAGGCCGTCTACGCGCGCAAGGCCGCGCTGGAGGCGAAGTACGGTCTGACGCTCACGCTGATCGACAACGACAAGGCCGAGGAGTGGAACAACGCCTACTCCCTGTGGTGCGCCCGCGACGCGATCCGGCACACGGTGATCCTCGCCAACGGGGACACCGTGCACCCGGTCTCCGTCGAGAAGACCCTGCTCGCCGCCCGCGGCGACGGCAAGAAGATCATCCTCGCGCTCGACACGGTCAAGCACCTGGCCGACGAGGAGATGAAGGTGATCGCGGACCCCGCCCAGGGTGTCCGGCGCATCACCAAACTGATGGATCCGGCGACCGCCACCGGTGAGTACATCGGCGTCACCCTCATCGAGGGCGAAGCCGCCGACGCACTCGCCGACGCCCTGAAGGCCACCTTCGAGCGCGACCCCGACCTCTACTACGAGGACGGCTACCAGGAGCTCGTCCACCGGGGCTTCACGATCGACGTGGCCCCTATCGGCGACGTCAAGTGGGTCGAGATCGACAACCACGACGACCTCACCAAGGGCCGGGAGATCGCGTGCCAGTACTGACCCGCCTGATCCCCTCCCCGCTCACCGTCGACATCTCGCGCGGTGCCCTCGACGACCTCGCGGGCCTCCTCGCCGACCAGCGGATCTCCGGTTCCGGCTGCCTCGCCATCGCCATCAGCGGCGGCTCAGGACAGGCCCTGCGCGAGCGCCTCGCCCCGGTCCTGCCGGACGCCGACTGGTACCCCGTCGCCGACGGAACCATCGACTCCGCGGTCAAGCTCGCCGACGACATCAAGGGCAAGCAGCGTTACGACGCCGTGGTCGGCCTCGGCGGCGGCAAGATCATCGACGTCGCCAAATACGCCGCCGCCCGCGTCGGCCTGCCGATGGTCGCCGTCGCGACCAACCTCGCCCACGACGGCCTCTGCTCCCCGGTGGCCACGCTCGACAACGACAACGGGCGGGGCTCCTACGGCGTCCCCACCCCCATCGCCGTCGTCATCGACCTCGACGTGATCCGCCAGGCCCCCGACCGTTTCGTACGGTCCGGCATCGGCGACGCCATCTCGAACATCTCCTGCGTCGCCGACTGGGAACTCGCCCACGAGGTGCACGGCGACTCCATCGACGGACTCGCCGCCGCCATGGCCCGCCAGGCCGGCGAAGCGGTGCTGCGCCACCCCGGCACCATCGCTGACGACGCCTTCCTCAAGGTGCTCGCCGAGGGCCTGGTCCTCACCGGCATCTCGATGACCGTGGCAGGCGACAGCCGGCCCGCGTCCGGGGCCTGCCACGAGATCAGCCACGCCTTCGACCTGCTCTTCCCGCGGCGCGCCGCGCTGCACGGCGAACAGGTCGCCGTGGGCGCCGCCTTCGCGATGCACCTGCGCGGCGCCCGCGAGGAGGCCGCGCTCTTCGCCGACGTACTGCGCAGGCACTACCTGCCCGTACTGCCCGGCGACATCGGCTTCACCGTCGACGAGTTCGTCCAGGCCGTCGAGTACGCCCCCCAGACCCGCCCGGGACGCTTCACGATCCTGGAACACCTCGACCTGTCCGCAGACCAGATCAGGGACGCTTACGCCGACTATGTCAAGACGACCATCAGTAGCTGAACTCCGTCCCGTCGTTCACCCCGCGGGCGTCAAGGACCGGCGCAGCGGCGAGCACTGGGGCGGCCGCCTGTACATGCGCGAGGTCTCCCTGCGGGTCGACCGGTACCTGGTCAACACCCGCATCACGCCCAACCAGCTCACGTACGTCATGACCGTGTGCGGTGTCCTCGCCGCACCGGCCCTGCTGGTGCCGGGCATCTGGGGCGCGGTCCTCGGCGTCGTCGCGGTACAGCTCTACCTCCTGCTCGACTGCGTCGACGGCGAGGTCGCCCGCTGGAAGAAGCAGTTCTCTCTGAACGGCGTCTACCTGGACCGCGTCGGCGCCTATCTGACGGACGCCGCGGTGCTCGTCGGCGTGGGCCTGCGCGCCGCCGACCTGTGGGGCACCGGCCGCATCGACTGGCTGTGGGCCTTCCTCGGCACGCTCGCCGCGCTCGGCGCCATCCTGATCAAGGCGGAGACCGACCTCGTCGCCGTCGCCCGCCACCAGGGCGGCAAGCCCCCGGTGCAGGAGTCGGCGAGTGTGCCGCGCTCGGCCAGGATGGCGCTCGCCCGCAAGCTCGCGTCCATGCTCCAGTTCCACCGGCTGATCCTCGGCATCGAGGCGTCGCTGCTGATCCTGGTCCTGGCCGTGTTCGACGCGGTACGGGACGACCTGTTCTTCACCCGGCTCGGCGTGGCCGTCTTCGCGGGCATCGCACTCCTGCAGACGCTCCTGCACCTGGTGTCCATCCTCGCCTCCAGCAGGCTCAAGTGAGCGGCGGCCGGGGGACCGGGCCCCTGAAGCTCGGCGCCGTCATCATCACCATGGGCAACCGCCCCGACGACCTGCGTGCCCTCATCGACTCCGTGCACAAGCAGGAGGGCGACCCCGTCGACATCGTGGTCGTCGGCAACGGCGCCCCCGTCACCGGCGTCCCGGACGGCGTGCGCACCGTCGACCTGCCGGAGAACCTCGGCATTCCCGGCGGCCGCAACGCCGGCATCGAGGCCTTCGGCCCGTCCGGCGCGGACGTCGACGTCCTGCTCTTCCTGGACGACGACGGCCTGCTGCCGCACACCGACACCGCGCAGCTGTGCCGGCAGGCCTTCGAGGCGGACCGCAGGCTCGGCATCGTCAGCTTCCGCATCGCCGACCCGGACACCGGAGTCACCCAGCGCAGGCACGTACCCCGCCTGCGCGCCTCGGACCCCCTGCGCTCCTCCCGCGTGACGACCTTCCTCGGCGGAGCCAACGCCGTCCGTACGACGGTCTTCGCGGAGGTCGGCGGACTTCCGGACGAGTTCTTCTACGCCCACGAGGAGACCGATCTGGCCTGGCGGGCCCTCGACGCGGGCTGGGGCATCGAGTACCGCGCGGACATGGTCCTCAACCACCCCACCACCACCCCCTCCCGGCACGCGGTCTACCACCGCATGGTGGCCCGCAACCGGGTCTGGCTCGCCCGCCGCAACCTCCCCGCCCCCCTCGTGCCCCTCTATCTGGGAGTGTGGCTGCTGCTCACGCTCGCCCGGCGCCCGTCCAAGGACTCGCTGAAGGCGTGGTTCGGCGGCTTCCGGGAAGGCTGGAGCACCCCCGCGGGTCCGCGCCGCCCGATGAAGTGGCGTACGGTATGGCGGCTGACCCGACTGGGCCGACCACCCGTCATCTGACAGGCTCGGAACAGACCTCGGGCCGACAGGCATCGGGTTTTGTCTCCCGGGACCCGGACACCCGCGCGCCAGCGCCCGACCGGTTCGCGCATCTTTGAAGACGAAAGTTTCCACTTGTGAGTGACACTTCCCAAGACGGAGCGGTCGCTATGAGCGTCCCTCCCTCTCCAGACGAGGGACTGACCCCGGCGCAGCTCGCCGCCAAGTACAACCTCTCGGTGAGCGGCGCCCGGCCCGGTTTCGGCGAGTACGTACGGCAGTTGTGGGGGCGGCGCCACTTCATCATGGCGTTCTCCTCGGCGAAGCTGGCGGCCCAGTACAGCCAGGCCAAGCTGGGCCAGCTGTGGCAGGTGGCGACCCCGCTGCTCAACGCGCTGGTCTACTTCCTGATCTTCGGGCTCATCCTGAAGGCCGGCCGGGGGATGTCCACGGACGTCTACATTCCCTTCCTGGTCACGGGCATCTTCGTGTTCACCTTCACCCAGAGCTCGGTGATGGCGGGCGTACGGGCGATCTCCGGAAACCTCGGCCTGGTGCGGGCGCTGCACTTCCCGCGCGCCTCGCTGCCGATCTCCTTCTCGCTGCAGCAGCTCCAGCAGCTGCTGTACTCGATGATCGTGCTGCTGGTGATCATCATGGCCTTCGGCAACTTCCCGACCTGGTCGTGGCTGCTGGTGCTCCCCGCGCTGGTGCTGCAGTTCATGTTCAACACCGGCCTGGCGATGATCATGGCCCGGATGGGCGCCAAGACCCCGGACCTGGCGCAGCTGATGCCGTTCGTCATGCGGACCTGGATGTACGCCTCGGGCGTCATGTTCAGCATCCCGGAGATGCTCGACAAGCACTCGCCGCTGGTCGCGGACATCCTCCAGTGGAACCCGGCGGCCGTCTACATGGACCTGATCCGCTTCGCGCTGATCGACGGCTACGGCGCGGACAAGCTTCCGCCACACGTCTGGCTGGCCGCGCTGCTCTGGGCGGTCGTCGTCGGGGTGCTCGGCTTCGTGTACTTCTGGAAGGCTGAGGAGCGTTACGGCCGTGGCTGAGGACAAGAACCAGGGGCGCGTCCCCACGGTCATCGCCGACGACGTGCACATCGTCTACCGGGTGCACACCGGCGGCGGCGGCAAGGGCGGCGCGACCGCCGCACTCAACCGCATCCTGCGGGGCAAGAAGGCCGAGGAGGGCCGCGGCGTACGCAAGGTGCACGCCGTGCGCGGAGTGTCCTTCACGGCGTACCGCGGCGAGGCCATCGGTCTCATCGGCTCCAACGGCTCCGGCAAGTCGACCCTGCTGCGCGCCATCGCGGGCCTGCTGCCCGCCGAGAGCGGCAAGGTCTACACCGACGGCCAGCCCTCCCTCCTCGGCGTCAACGCGGCGCTGATGAACGACCTGACAGGCGAGCGCAACGTCATCCTCGGCGGCCTGGCCATGGGCATGTCGCGGGAGCAGATCCGCGAGCGCTACCAGGGCATCGTCGACTTCTCCGGGATCAATGAGAAGGGCGACTTCATCACCCTGCCGATGCGGACCTACTCCTCCGGCATGGCGGCCCGTCTGCGCTTCTCCATCGCGGCCGCCAAGGACCACGACGTCCTGATGATCGACGAGGCCCTCGCCACCGGTGACCGGAAGTTCCAGATCCGCTCCGAGGAGCGGATCCGCGAACTCCGCAAGGAGGCCGGCACGGTCTTCCTGGTGAGCCACAGCAACAAGTCGATCCGGGACACCTGCGACCGCGTCCTGTGGCTGGAGAAGGGCGAACTCCTGATGGACGGCCCCACCGAGGAAGTCGTCAAGGCGTACGAGAAGGAAACCGGCAAGTAGCCGGCAATCGCGACGACAGGGTCCCCGCCGGTGCCAGGAACCGGCGGGGACCCTCTCGCGTGTCAGCGGAGTCCGGACGCAACGGCCGCGGCCGCCGGGGCCGGACGCACCGTCAACTCGCGCGGACTGGGGGAAGGTTGAGCGGGATGGAAGTGTTGTTCCTCTGCGCGCAGCACCCTGCGGCGTTGCTTCGCGTTGTACAACGTAAGCTGTACCGGTGCTGATTCGCGGCAAGTCGGGCGATACGTCCTCGGGTCGTGCCTCAGAGAAGCTCCCGTCCGGGACCACGGACGGCGTGTCCGAAATGGGATGTTTTGAGTCGGCAGTGTAGAACGGGAGGTGTGACGGCAATGACTGGGGAACCTCTCCCGCTCCGAAATGCTCTCGCCGTCCCCGCGGAGGGCAGTCGGCGATGACCGGAGTCCGGGACGCGCACCCCGGCGCCCCCGCGCGCACCACCCTGGACAAGGCCGCGGACGAGAACTTCCCCGTGGCCCCCTTCTTCCTTCCGCGCGCCTGGCGCGACGACCTCATGGCGGTGTACGGATACGCCCGGCTGGTCGACGACATCGGCGACGGCGACCTCGCCCCCGGCGGCCGGGACGCCGTACTGCTCGGCCTCGGCGCGGAACGGTCCGACGACCGGCTCGCCATGCTGGACGCCTTCGAGGCCGACCTGCACCGGGTCTTCGACGGCACGCCCCGCCACCCGCTGCTCGCCGCGCTCCAGCCGGTCGTCCGCCGGCGCGCCCTCACCCCCGAGCCGTTCCTCGGGCTGATCGAGGCCAACCGGCAGGACCAGAGCGTCAGCCGCTACGCGACGTACGAGGACCTCCTCGCGTACTGCGAGAAGTCGGCCAACCCCGTCGGCCGCCTCGTCCTCGCCCTCACCGGCACCACCAGTCCCGAGCGGGTGCGCAGGTCGGACGCGGTCTGCACGGCGCTCCAGATCGTCGAGCACCTCCAGGACGTGGCCGAGGACCTGGCCCGGGACCGGATCTACCTCCCCGCCGAGGACATGGCCCGCTTCCGGGTGAGCGAGAAGGACCTGGCGGCGCCGAGTGCGAACTCCTCAGTGCGCTCACTGATCGCATTCGAAGCAGAAAGGGCCTCCCGCCTCCTGAATGAAGGACCCCCGCTGGTGGGCAGCGTGCACGGCAGACTGAAGCTTCTGCTGGCCGGTTTCGTCGCCGGTGGCCGCGCCGCCCTCAAGGCGGTACACACCGCCGGATTCGACGTACTCCCTGGACCGCCCAAGCCCACCAAGCTCAGTCTGCTGCGCGAAGTGGGAGCGACTCTGCGAAGAGAGGGGTGAGCCGGACCGTGGAAGAACTCGACCAGGTGTCCGCACCGGTACTCGCCGCGTACAGCTACTGCGAGGCGGTGACCGGACAGCAGGCGCGCAACTTCGCCTACGGCATCCGGCTGCTGCCGACCGACAAGCGCAACGCGATGTCCGCGCTCTACGCCTTCTCCCGGCGCGTGGACGACATCGGCGACGGCTCCCTGCCGCCCGAGGTGAAGGAGAAGCGGCTGGGCGAGACCCGCGCGCTGCTGGCCCGGATCAGTGCGGGCGACATCGACGAGGACGACACCGACCCGGTGGCCGTCGCGCTCACCGACGCCGCCCGCCGTTTCCCTATTCCGCTCGGCGGGCTCGACGAGCTGATCGACGGCGTCCTGATGGACGTGCACGAGGCGACGTACGAGACCTGGGACGACCTGAAGGTGTACTGCCGCTGCGTCGCGGGGGCCATCGGGCGGCTCTCGCTCGGCGTGTTCGGCACTCCGTCGGGCGCGCACGACGCGGCCCGCGCCCCTGAGTACGCCGATACCCTCGGGCTGGCCCTTCAGCTCACCAACATTCTCCGGGACGTGCGCGAGGACGCCGGCAACGGGCGCACCTACCTGCCCGCCGAGGACCTCGCCAAGTTCGGCTGTGGGGACGGCTTCCACAGCGCCGCCCCGCCGCCGGGATCCGACTTCTCCGGTCTCGTCCACTTCGAAGTGCGGCGTGCCCGCGCCCTGTTCGCCGAGGGCTACCGGCTGCTGCCGCACCTCGACCGGCGCAGTGGTGCCTGCGTCGCCGCCATGGCCGGCATCTACCGGCGGCTCCTGGACCGCATCGAGCGCGATCCCTGCGCGGTGCTGCGCGGGCGGGTCTCGCTGCCGGGGCACGAGAAGGCATACGTCGCCGTGCGTGGCCTCTCCGGGCTCGACGCGCGGCATATTTCCCGGCAAACCGCCAGGAGGCGTCCTTGAAAGGGGCAGGAAGAGCGTTTCACGTGAAACCGTGGAACCCGCAGAACCGGCGCGCAACCCTCCGCCGACGTGACGCGTCCCTGACTGCAACGGCCCGGCCTGCCACGGCTCGGGCCGCAGCAGGCCGCAGTGGCCGCTGCTCGGCCGGTTCGGGGGAAACTGCATGAGCTACGACACCGTGCCGCCCGCCCACACCCGAAGCGGTGCCGCCCAGACCGCCGTCGTGATCGGCGGTGGCCTGGCGGGCACGACCGCCGCCCTGGAACTCGCGGACGCGGGCGTCCGCGTGACCCTGCTGGAAGGACGCCCCCGGCTCGGCGGCCTTGCCTTCTCCTTTCCGCGCGGGGAACTGACCGTCGACAACGGGCAGCACGTGTACCTGCGCTGCTGCACCGCCTACCGGTGGTTCCTCGACCGGGTCCAGGGCGCGGAACTCGCCCCGCTGCAACGCCGGTTGGACGTGCCCGTCCTCGACGTCGGCAACCCGCGCGGCCCCCGGCTCGGCAGGCTGCGGCGCAACGCCCTGCCCGTACCGCTGCACCTGGCCGCCGGACTCGCCGCCTACCCCCACCTCTCCCTCGCCGAACGGGCGGGCGTGGGGCGGGCCGCACTCGCGCTGCGGGGCCTCGACCTCGGCGATTCCGCACTGGACGACATCGACTTCGCGAGCTGGCTGGCACGGCACGGGCAGTCGGAGCGTACGATCCAGGCGCTCTGGGACCTCGTCGGCGTCGCCACGCTCAACGCGACCGCGCCGCACGCCTCGCTGGCTCTGGCAGCCAAGGTCTTCAAGACCGGGCTGCTCTCCGAGCCCGGCGCGGCCGACATCGGCTGGGCGCACGTGCCGCTCGGCGAACTGCACGACACCCTCGCCCGCAAGGCACTCGACTCGGCGGGCGTCCGGACCGAGCTGCGGTCCAAGGCCGACTCCCTCTCCCGGGCGGACGACGGGACGTGGACGGTGGGGACCGGGGGAGAGACGATCACCGCCGACGCCGTGGTCCTCGCCGTACCGCAGAAGGAGACGCACGGACTGCTGCCGGACAAGGCGCTCGACGAACCCGACCTGCTCCTGGAGATCGGGTACGCGCCGATCCTCAACGTGCACGTCGTCTACGACCGCAAGGTGCTGCGGCAGCCGTTCTTCGCCGCCCTCGGCACGCCCGTGCAGTGGGTCTTCGACCGGACCGAGGCGTCCGGGCTGACGGGTGGCGGACAGTACCTCGCCCTGTCGCAGTCCGACGCGTGGGGCGAGATCGACGAGCCCGTCGCCACGCTGCGCCGACGGTACCTCCCGGAGCTCGAACGGCTGCTGCCCGCCGCACGGGGAGCCGCGGTGCGGGACTTCTTCGTCACCCGGGAGCGGACCGCGACGTTCGCCCCCACCCCCGGGACCGGGCGCCTGCGCCCCGGGCCGCGCACCCGTGCGCCGGGGCTGTACCTGGCCGGGGCGTGGACCGACACCGGTTGGCCCGCGACCATGGAGAGCGCCGTGCGCAGTGGCCTCGGTGCCGCGGCCGCGGCACTCTCCGTACTCGGCCGCCCTTATGAACTTCCGCCACTGGAGGCGGCATGAGCACCAGAACTGGAACTAGAGGAGAGCCTGTGACCCCGGCGAACCCGGCTGTCGACACCGTGGACATCGCTGCGCTGTTGGAGCGCGGCAGGGACATGTCCGCCCCGGTGCTGCGTGCCGCCGTGGACCGGCTCGCGCCGCCCATGGACACGGTCGCGGCCTATCACTTCGGCTGGATCGACGCCCAGGGCCGGCCCGCCGACGGCGACGGCGGCAAGGCCGTACGGCCGGCGCTGGCTCTGCTGTCCGCGGAGGCGGCCGGAGCCGCCCCGGAGGTCGGCATCCCCGGCGCCGTGGCCGTCGAACTCGTGCACAACTTCTCGCTGCTGCACGACGACCTGATGGACGGCGACGAGCAGCGCCGCCACCGCGACACCGTATGGAAGGTGCACGGCCCGGCGCAGGCGATCCTCGTCGGCGACGCGCTCTTCGCGCTCGCCAACGAGCTGCTCCTGGAGATCGGGACCGTGGAGGCGGGCCGGGCGACGCGCCGGCTGACCACCGCCACCCGGAAGCTGATCGACGGCCAGGCACAGGACATCTCCTTCGAGCACCGCGACCGCGTCACCGTCGAGGAGTGCCTGGAGATGGAGGGCAACAAGACGGGTGCCCTCCTCGCCTGCGCCGTCTCCATCGGCGCCGTACTCGGCGGCGCCGACGAGAGGACCGCCGACACCCTGGAGGCGTACGGCTACCACCTCGGCCTCGCCTTCCAGGCCGTCGACGACCTGCTCGGCATCTGGGGCGACCCGGACGCCACCGGCAAGCAGACGTGGAGCGACCTGCGCCAGCGGAAGAAGTCGCTGCCCGTCGTCGCGGCGCTCGCCGCGGGCGGACCGGCCTCCGAGAAGCTCGGCGAACTCCTGGCCGCGGACGCCGGAAGCAACGACGTCGACACCTTCTCCGAGGAGGAGTTCGCCACCCGGGCAGCCCTCATCGAGGAAGCGGGCGGACGCGAATGGACCAGCCAGGAGGCCCGGCGTCAGCACGCGGTCGCCATCGAGGCGCTGCACGGTGTCGACATGCCGGAGAAGGTGCGGGCAGAGTTGACCGCGCTCGCCGACTTCGTGGTCGTACGCAAGAGGTGACGGCCACCCGGCAGGCACAGCGCCTCGCCGGGGGATAGCCCCCGGCTCTCAGGCAGTCGCCGTCCGGGCGGCCCCCAAGGCCGCCCGGACGACGGAAACCCCAGCACAGCAGCAGACCGACTGCACGAAGGGGAAACCATGACAGCGACGACCGACGGAAGCACCGGGGCCGTGGACCCCGGGGCTGCTGCGGCCAGCATGACCATCACGGCGGTCACCGACCCCGTGCCCGACGCGCGCGAAGCGGCGCGCGGCGCCATGGGGCGCGCGGTGGAACACCTCCTGGCCCTGCAGGACGTCCAGGGCTGGTGGAAGGGTGACCTGGAAACCAACGTCACCATGGACGCCGAAGACCTGCTGCTCCGTCAGTTCCTCGGCGTCCAGGACGAGAAGACGGTCCGGGCGGCCGCGCTCTTCGTCCGCGGCGAGCAGCGAGCGGACGGCACCTGGGCCACCTTCCACGGCGGGCCCGGCGACCTCTCCGCCACCGTCGAGGCGTACGTCGCCCTGCGGCTGGCCGGAGACCTCCCCGAGGACCCGCACATGAGGCGGGCCGCGACCTGGGTGCGGGCCCGTGGCGGGATCGCCGCCACCCGGGTCTTCACCCGCATCTGGCTGGCCCTCTTCGGATGGTGGAAGTGGGACGACCTGCCGGAACTGCCACCGGAGTTGCTCTTCCTCCCCACCTGGGTGCCCCTCAACATCTACGACTTCGGATGCTGGGCGCGCCAGACCATCGTGCCGTTGACGGTGGTCTCCGCGAAGCGGCCCGTACGGCCCGCGCCCTTCGCCCTCGACGAACTGCACATCGACCCCCGTCGCCCCAGCCCGCCCACGCGCCTGGCCCCGCCCACCGGCTGGGACGGCATCTTCCAGCGGCTCGACAAAGCGCTGCACGTCTACCGCCGTTTCGCGCCGCCCGCCCTGCGCCGCGCCGCCATGAGGTCCGCCGCCCGCTGGATCGTCGAGCGGCAGGAGAACGACGGCTGCTGGGGCGGCATCCAGCCGCCCGCCGTGTACTCGCTGATCGCCCTCCACCTCCTCGGTTACGACCTTCAGCACCCGGTGATGCGGGCCGGGCTGGAGTCCCTGGACCGGTTCGCGGTCTGGCGCGAGGACGGGGCCCGGATGATCGAGGCCTGCCAGTCACCGGTCTGGGACACCTGCCTCGCCACCATCGCGCTCGCCGACGCGGGCCTGCCCGCAGACCACCCCGCTCTCGTGAAGGCCGCCGACTGGATGCTCGCGGAGGAGGTCGTGCGGCCGGGCGACTGGGCGGTCCGCAGACCCGATCTCCCGCCGGGCGGCTGGGCGTTCGAGTTCCACAACGACAACTACCCCGACATCGACGACACCGCCGAGGTCATCCTCGCGCTGCGCCGCGTCGCGCACCCCGACCGGGAGCGGACCGAGGGGGCCATCGCCCGCGGAGTGCGCTGGAACCTCGGGATGCAGTCCAAGAACGGCGCCTGGGGTGCCTTCGACGCCGACAACACCAGTCCCTTCCCCAACCGGCTGCCGTTCTGCGACTTCGGCGAGGTCATCGACCCGCCGTCCGCCGACGTCACCGCCCACGTGGTGGAGATGCTGGCCGTCGAGGGCAAGGCGCACCACCCGCGCACCCGGCGCGGCATCACCTGGCTGCTCGCCGAACAGGAGGAGTGCGGGGCCTGGTTCGGCCGCTGGGGCGTCAACTACGTCTACGGCACCGGGTCCGCGGTGCCCGCCCTCACCGCTGCCGGGCTGCCCGGCTCCCACCCCGCGATCCGTCGCGCGGTGGCCTGGCTCGAATCCGTCCAGAACGACGACGGCGGATGGGGCGAGGACCTGCGCTCGTACAAGGACAAGAGCTGGGCCGGGCGCGGGGCGTCCACCCCCTCGCAGACGGCCTGGGCCCTCCTCGCGCTGATCGCGGCGGGGGAGTGCGACAGCAAGGCCACCGAACGCGGTGTCGCCTGGCTCGTCGAGACCCAGCTGCCGGACGGATCCTGGGACGAGCCGTACTTCACCGGCACCGGGTTCCCCTGGGACTTCTCCATCAACTACCACCTGTACCGGCAGGTGTTCCCACTCACCGCACTCGGCCGGTACATCAACGGGGAACCGGTGTTCCCCGCCGCCAGGCCCTGACACCCAGGGACCGCCCGCAACGCCCGTCCAAGGGGGCTGAATTGACCCGATCCCCGGGTTCGGCTGGACCCGGCAGTACCACCACGCCGCTGCTGATCGCCTGCGCACTCGGCGTCGAACGCCTGGCCCTGCGCGGCGGCGACCGCAGGGGCGCGGCGGGACCCGTCCTCGTGCTCCGTACCGGCATCGGCCCGGAGGCCGCCGACTACGCCATCGCCCGCACGCTCGCCGAAGGCCCGGCCAAGGAGGCGGCGGTCATCGCGTCCGGGTTCTGCGCCGGGCTCGCGACCGGCATGCACCCCGGTGACGTCGTCGTCGCCACCGAGACCCGCGACCGGCGCGGCAGCACGCCCTGCACGGACGCGCAGCTGTTGGCCGAAGCGGTGGCCAGAGCCCTGCCGGAACGGGTGGTCCACACCGGACCGCTGGCCGGCAGCGACCACGTCGTCCGCGGCACTGCCGAGCGGGCCGCGCTGCGGGCCTCCGGGGCGATCGGCGTCGACATGGAGTCGGCCGCCACCCTCGCCGGAGCCCTGCGTGCCGGACCAAGGCCCGTTGCCGCTGTTCGAGTGGTCGTGGACACACCCGAGCACGAACTCCTCCGTCTGGGCACGCTCGGCGGAGGAATATCGGCCTTCCGCGTGCTGCGCCGCATTCTGCCCGCGTTCCATGAATGGCACCGTTCTTCGCTGCTCCCCAGGAGGTGAGCCAGATGGCCATGCCGCTCCGTCAGTCCATCAGGGTCGGGACGTATCTCTTCGAACAGAAGATCCGCAAGCGCGAGAAGTTCCCGCTGATCGTCGAGCTGGAACCGCTCTTCGCGTGCAACCTCAAGTGCGAGGGCTGCGGGAAGATCCAGCACCCGGCGGGCGTGCTCAAGCAGCGCATGCCGGTGGCGCAGGCCGTGGGGGCGGTGCTCGAATCGGGCGCCCCCATGGTCTCCATCGCCGGCGGCGAACCGCTGATGCACCCCCATATCGACGAGATCGTGCGTCAGTTGGTGGCGAGGAGGAAGTACGTCTTCCTCTGCACGAACGCCATGCTGCTGCGCAAGAAGATCGAGAAGTTCACGCCGTCGCCCTACTTCGCCTTCGCCGTGCACATCGACGGACTGCGCGAGCGGCACGACGAGTCGGTCGCGAAGGAGGGGGTCTTCGACGAGGCGGTGGCCGCGATCAAGGAGGCCAAGAAGCGCGGCTTCCGGGTCACCACCAACTCGACCTTCTTCAATACCGACACCCCGCAGACGATCATCGAGGTGCTCGACTTCCTCAACGACGACCTGAAGGTGGACGAGATGATGATCTCGCCCGCCTACGCCTACGAGAAGGCCCCCGACCAGGAGCACTTCCTGGGCGTCGAGCAGACCCGGGAGCTGTTCAGGAAGGCGTTCGCCGGAGGCAACCGGAAAAAGTGGCGCCTGAACCACTCACCGCTCTTCCTGGACTTCCTGGAGGGCAAGGCCGACTTCGCGTGCACCGCCTGGGCGATCCCGAACTACTCCCTCTTCGGGTGGCAGCGGCCCTGCTACCTGATGAGCGACGGGTACGTGCCGACGTACCGCGAACTCATCGAGGAGACCGACTGGGACAAGTACGGGCGCGGCAAGGACCCCAGGTGCGCGAACTGCATGGCGCACTGCGGGTACGAGCCGACGGCCGTCCTCGCCACGATGGGCTCGCTCAAGGAGTCCATCCGGGCCGCGCGCGAGACCGTCTCCGGCAACCGCGAATGAGGTGAGGACCGCGGGGGCCCGGCCGGGCCCCCGCGCTGCCGGCCCGACCGCCCGATCCGCACTCGCGGCGAGGGGCGGGCAGGGCCGGCAGCGCGCGCAGGGAGGACGCCGGTGCGCCCCCGGGCCGATCCGGCGTCACGCCGACCTGAACAGCAGTCCGAGAGGGGCCGAACGTGACGATCTTGGAAGGCATACGGGGTCCGCGGGACCTGAAGGCGCTCAACGAAGCACAGCTCGTCGAACTCGCGGAGGAGATCCGGCAGTTCCTGATTCACGCGGTGGCCAGGACCGGGGGCCACCTCGGCCCCAACCTGGGCGTGGTGGAGCTGACCGTGGCACTGCACCGCGTCTTCGAGTCACCGGCCGACCGGATCCTGTGGGACACCGGCCATCAGGCGTACGTGCACAAGCTCCTGACGGGGCGACAGGACTTCTCCAAGCTGCGGAGCAAGGGCGGACTGTCCGGCTACCCCTCGCGCGAGGAGTCCGTGCACGACGTCATCGAGAACAGCCACGCCTCGACCGTCCTGGGCTGGGCCGACGGGCTGGCCAAGGCCAACCAGGTGCTCGGGCGGCCCGACCACGTGGTGGCGGTCATCGGGGACGGGGCGCTGACCGGCGGCATGGCGTGGGAGGCGCTTAACAACATCGCGGCCGAGGACCGGCCCCTGATCATTGTCGTCAACGACAACGAACGCTCGTACGCCCCCACCATCGGCGGACTCGCCGACCACCTCGCGACGCTGCGCACCACGGACGGCTACGAGCGCTTCCTCGCCTGGGGCAAGGAGGTGCTGCAGCGCACCCCGGTCGTCGGACAGCCGCTGTACGAGTCGCTGCACGGGGCCAAGAAGGGGCTCAAGGACGCCGTCGCGCCGCAGGGCATGTTCGAGGACCTGGGGCTGAAGTACGTCGGTCCGATCGACGGACACGACGTGGCGGCAGTGGAGTCGGCCCTGCGCCGGGCCAAACGCTTCCACGGCCCCGTACTGGTGCACTGCCTCACCGAGAAGGGGCGCGGGTACCCGTTCGCCGAGCAGGACGAGGCGGACCGGTTCCACGCGGTGGCGGCGATGGACCCGCTGACCTGCAAGCCCCTTGCCGCGGCCGGCCGTCCGTCGTGGACGTCGGTGTTCGGGGACGAGATGGTGAGGATCGGGGCGGACCGGCCGGACGTGGTGGCACTGACCGCGGCGATGCTGCACCCGGTGGGACTGACCGCGTTCGCCGAGGCGTACCCCGACCGGGTGTGGGACGTCGGGATCGCCGAGCAGCACGGTGCGGTGTCGGCGGCGGGGCTGGCGACCGGCGGACTGCACCCGGTGTTCGCCGTGTACGCGACGTTCCTCAACCGTGCCTTCGACCAGGTGCTGATGGATGTCGCCCTGCACCGGTGCGGCGTGACCTTCGTACTGGACAGGGCTGGCGTGACCGGCTCCGACGGACCTTCGCACAACGGCATGTGGGACATGTCGATCCTTCAGGTCGTGCCGGGGCTGCGGATCGCCGCACCGCGCGACGCCGTACAACTGCGGGCGCAGCTGCGGGAGGCCGTCGCGGTGGACGACGCGCCGACCGTGGTGCGGTTCCCGAAGGAATCGGTGGGCCCCGAGTACCCGGCGCTGGAGCGCGTGGGCGGCCTGGACGTGCTGCACCGGGACGACGGCTCCGAGGTGCTGATCGTGTCCGTGGGGGCGCTCGCCGGAGTGTGCCTGGCGACCGTGGAGCTGCTCCGGGAGCGGGGCGTGCGGTGCACGGTCGTCGACCCGCGCTGGGTGAAGCCCGTGGACCCGGCCCTGCCGCCGCTCGCCGCCCTGCACTCGCTGGTCGCGGTCGTCGAGGACAACTCGCGGGCGGGCGGCGTCGGTTCGGCGGTGGGCCGGGCACTGCGGGACGCTTCCTGCGACGTACCCCTGCGGACGTTCGGGATCCCCGCCCGGTTCCTCGCGCACGCCAGGCGGAGCGAGGCGCTGGCCGACATCGGTCTCACCCCCGTCGAGATCGCCGGACGGATCAGTGCGGCGCTCACGCAGGCCGGACCGAAGTGAGCCAGTCGAAGAGGAGAGTTGAGGAATGACCGAAGACGCGCCCGAGAACGGGGAAGAGGCCCGGGAGGCAGCGAAGGGCTTCGACCTGGCGGGACTGCTCGCCGCCCGGGGCGGAGAGCGCTACGAGCTGCATGCGCGGCATCTCAACCACCAGCTGCCGCGCATGCTGCACACCATCGGCTTCGACCGGGTCTACGAGCGGGCCGAGGGCGCGTACTTCTGGGACGCCGACGGCAACGACTACCTCGACATGCTCGCCGGCTTCGGGGTCATGGGCATCGGACGCCACCACCCCGTCGTCCGCAAGGCCCTGCACGACGTGCTCGACGCGTCGCTCGCCGACCTGACCCGCTTCGACTGCCAGCCGTTGCCCGGCCTCCTCGCCGAGAAGCTGCTCGCCCACAGTCCGCACCTGGACCGGGTGTTCTTCGGCAACAGCGGTACGGAAGCGGTGGAGACCGCGCTCAAGTTCGCCCGGTACGCGACCGGCAGGCCCCGGATCCTCTACTGCACGCACGCCTTTCACGGCCTGACCACCGGCTCCCTCTCGGTCAACGGCGAAAGCGGTTTCCGGGACGGCTTCGCACCGCTGCTGCCGGACACCGCGATCCCGATGGGCGACCTCGCCGCACTGGAACGGGAGCTGAAACGCGGCGACGTCGCCGGCTTCGTCGTCGAGCCGATCCAGGGCAAGGGTGTGCACGAGTCGCCGCCCGGCTTCCTGCGAGCCGCCCAGGAACTGCTGCACCGGCACAAGGCGCTCCTGATCGCCGACGAGGTGCAGACCGGCCTCGGGCGCACCGGCGACTTCTACGCGTACCAGCACGAGGACGGCGTGGAGCCGGACCTGGTGTGCGTCGCGAAGGCGCTCTCCGGCGGGTACGTGCCGGTCGGGGCGACGCTGGGCAAGGACTGGATCTTCAAGAAGGTGTACTCGTCGATGGACCGGGTGCTCGTCCACTCGGCCAGCTTCGGCTCCAACGCCCAGGCCATGGCGGCGGGACTCGCGGTGCTGTCGGTGATGGAGGACGAGGAGATCGTCGCTCGCGCCCGCCGCGTCGGGGACCTGCTCAAGGCGCGGCTGACGGAGCTCATCGGCCGGTACGAGCTGCTGCACGACGTGCGCGGGCGCGGGCTGATGATCGGCATCGAGTTCGGCCGCCCGCAGTCGTTGAAGCTGCGCAGCCGGTGGACCGTGCTCCAGGCCGCCCGCAAGGGGCTCTTCGCGCAGATGGTCGTCGTACCGCTGCTCCAGAAGCACCGGATCCTCACCCAGGTGTCCGGCGACCACCTCGAAGTGATCAAGCTGATCCCGCCGCTGACCGTGGGGGAGAAGGAGGTCGACCGGTTCGTCGCGGCGTTCACCGCCGTGATGGACGAGGCGCACAGCGGCGGCGGGCTGATGTGGGACTTCGGCAGGACACTGGTGAAACAGGCCGTCGCCAACCGCTGACCGGACCGGACCACGCGGGCGCGGGTTTGCCTCTAGGGCAAACTATTTGCCACGGAGGCAATCGGTCTGGCTCACTGGGAGCATGACGCCACGGCCCGAGGAGAGCACCGGGGACTCCGCCGAGTTGCCCGCAGTCGCCCCCCATCTGCGCGAACTCCGACGCCGCAGCGGACTGACCCTGGAGGCCGCGGCCCGCCGCGCCGGGCTCTCGCCCGCGCACCTGTCCCGCCTGGAGACGGGACTGCGCCAGCCCTCGCTGCCGATGCTGCTCGCGCTGGCACGCATCTACGGTACGACCGTCTCCGAACTTCTGGGCGAGACCACCGGCGGCCGGGACGCCGTACTGCGCGCCGGTGACATGGCCGCCCGCGAGGCCGACGGCTGGACGTACCGGCAGGCGGGCGGTTCCGGACGCGCCATGCAGGCACTCCGTGTGCACGTCCCCCACGCGGCGCAGCGGGATCTCGTCCGGGTGCACCCCGGCGAGGAGTGGCTGTACGTACTGGAGGGGCGCCTGCGGCTGGCGCTCGGCGACACCGTGCACCTGCTGGACGCGGGCGACAGCGCCCACTTCGACTCGCTCACCCCGCACCGGATCACGTCCGTGACACCCGGCGGGGCGGAGCTGCTTTTCGTCCACACGCTGATGCAGAGCACCGTCGCCGGTCTCTGCCTGCCCCAGGAGTCATGAGATGGCGGAACTCACCGAATCCCAGAACGCCGCGATGGCCGCGATCGCCAGGGCCGCCGACGAGATGGCCCGGGAGGGCGGGCCGGACAGCCGGAAGGCGGACTGGAACGACGGTGCGGGCAGCTCCTCCGGCGTGCTCGGTTTTGTGGAGGACAAGGCTCCGCGCGGCCTCGTCCTCCGGGTCTTCCTGTACGTCGCCGTGGGGCACGTCTTCGCGGCCTTCATCTACCTGCTGTTCACCCTCGGCGGCGAGGGCTGACCACCGTGCGGGCGTCGGCGCGCCCCACCGCTCCCGTACGGCGCGGTCCTAGACGGTGAGGCGCTCGCGCAGCGCCTCACGCGTCCGGGGGGAGAGCTTCAGGCCCTGCGTCAGGTACGTCTCCGTGTCGCCCCAGGTCTCCTCGATCGTGGAGAACGCCGCGCCGAGGTACTCCACGCGGGCGTCGAAGAGCGGCGCGAGCAGGCTCAGCACCTCGGCGTTCATCGCGTCGGGGGAGTCGCTGCTGCGCTGCACCCGGTACCGGCGGTGCGGGTCGTTCGACTTGACGTAGTCCGCCTCGACGGCCTCGCGCTCGACGCCCACCGCGAGCAGCGTCACCGCGACCGACAGCCCCGCCCGGTCCTTGCCCGCCGCGCAGTGCATCAGTGCGGGCACGCTGTCCTCGGCCAGTGCGTGCAGCACCCGGCTGTGCTCTGCCGTGCGGTCCTTGATGATGCGGCGGTACGCCTCCGTCATGCGGGCGGCGGCCTTGCCGTCGTCGAGGATCTCCCGCAGCTGCTCCATGCCCCCGTCGCGCACCATCCGCCAGAACTCCGCCCCGTCCGCCGGGTCGCTCAGCGGGATGTTGATGTTGCGCACGCCCGTGAGCTCGACGTCCGGCCCCTCCATCTTCTGGTCCGCCTTGTTGCGGAAGTCGAAGACGGTGTGCAGGCCGAGGGAATTGAGGAAGGCCGTGTCCGCCGCGGTGGCGTGCGCGAGGTGCCCGCTACGGAAGAGCCGTCCGTACCGCACCGTGCGTCCGTCGGCGGTCGGCAGCCCGCCCACGTCGCGGAAGTTCCGTACACCGGTCAGGTCGGGCTCGGCCGACGACGGGACCTGTGGCACTTGCTGCGTCACGAGCGACTCCTCAAAGGTCGTTCGCCGGCGCGACGTGGCCGACGAGGGGCGCGTTCCGAAGATACGACATGCGTACGGCACCGATGCCTCAGGCAACCGATCTGCAGCCTATTGGGGAATATGGGGGTGTTTGACGTTTATGGGTGATTCTGTGCAGGAGTCGAGTGAGCAGGATCATAGAAGCGCTGTGCCGGGAGGTGGCGGGGCGTCAAAAGGCAGGCCAGAGAAGGGAAGTGGCCGACGGGGCGGAGCGGGAGCAGCGTGAAAATCATGAAGAAGGGGTGCTGACGGCGGGGAGAAGACGGGGACGGCTTGTTCCGGCGGTCTTCACTCGCCTACGGTCACCGTCAATCCGGGTGGACCGCCGAGTCCTGCCACCACCCGGGTAACCGCACCCATCTTTCTTCGTGTGGCAGGAGCGGGGGACCCAGGTAGTACGCCGGCGCCGGAGGACGAGAGTCCGCCGGACCGGCTAGGGGTTAAGCCGCGCTCGACAAGAGCGCGGCCGGGCATCTCCAGCCCGAACCCGACAGCTCACCCCGTAGGCGCCGGAGAGGAAAATCGTCATGCCTGCAAAGGGTAAGCACCGCCGCCCGAAGTCCAGTTCGTCCCTCACCCGCGGCTTCGTCGCCGCCGGCACGGGTGGTGCGGCACTGGCACTCCCGCTGATCGGCGCCACGGGCGCGCACGCCGCCGACAAGGCCGCGGCGCCGGTGGCCGAGGCCCCCGTGCTCAAGTCGTCGAAGGCTCCGGCGGCGATAGTGCCGCAGCAGCGGACGGCGGAGCAGGCGGCGACCCCGAAGACCGACACCGTCCGCACGTACTCCGTCGTGCAGGGCGACCACCTGTCGAAGATCGCCGCCGAGAAGAAGGTGCGCGGTGGCTGGCAGAAGCTCTACTCCGACAACCGGTCGGTCGTCGGCGAGGACCCCTCGCTGATCCTCCCGGGCATGAAGCTGTCGATCGGCGCGAAGGCGCCGGGCGGCTCGCCCGCACCCGCCGCGGCCCCGGCCGAGAAGAAGGCCGCGCCCACCGAGCGCAAGGCCGAGCGCACCACGGAGCGCAAGGCCGAGCGCTCCGCTGAGCGCAAGGCCGCGAAGGCCGAGAAGCGCACCGAGCAGAGCCGTGAGCGCACCGAGCAGCGTGCGGCGAAGAGCGAGCGGCGCACCGAGCGCCAGTCGCAGAACACCGGCTCCCGCTCCGGCTTCAGCGCGCCGGTCCCCTCCGGCGTCTCCACCCCGTACCGCGCCTCCGGCGGCAGCTGGTCCAGCGGTTACCACACCGGCGTCGACTTCCGGGCGTCCTCCGGCACCTCGGTCAAGGCCGTCAGCGCGGGCACCGTCGTCTCCGCCGGCTGGGGCGGCTCGTACGGCAACGAGGTCGTCATCCGGCACAACGACGGCCGCTTCTCGCAGTACGCGCACCTCTCCGCGCTGAACGTCCGCTCGGGCCAGAGCGTCTCCGGCGGCCAGCAGATCGGCTACTCCGGCTCCACCGGCAACTCCACCGGCCCGCACCTGCACTTCGAGATCCGCACCGGCCCGGGTTACGGCTCCGACATCGATCCCCTGGCCTACCTGCGCAGCAACGGCGTCTCCATCTAGTACCACCCGGACGGCCCCGTCCCCGCTCGGCCCCGCCCCCGTACCGCCCCCGGTACGGGGGCGAGGCACGTCCGCCGCCGCCCCCTGTATTCCGGGTTGAACGAAACTTGACCGATGGCATATCTCACCCACCGTCACCCTTCCCTACGGTGGCGTAGGTCACTTGCGACGGTGAAGGATGTGTCAACGTGGCAGACGATTCGAGATCATTCAAAGCAGGCACCATCGGGTCGTACGCGGCGATCGGGGACAGCTTCACCGAAGGCGTGGGTGATCCCGGCCCCGGCGGCGCGTTCATCGGCTGGGCCGACCGGCTCGCCGTCCTCCTGGACGACCGGGTACCCGAACACACCTTCCGCTACGCGAATCTGGCGGTCAGAGGCAAGCTCCTCGACCAGATCGTCGCGGACCAGGTCCCACGGGCCAAGGAGCTCGCGCCCGACCTGGTCAGCTTCTGTGCGGGCGGCAACGACATCATCCGCCCGGGCAGCGACCCCGACGACGTGGCCGAGCGGTTCGAGAAGGCCGTCGCCGAGCTGACGTCGGCGGTCGGCACCGTGCTGGTGACCACCGGCTTCGACACCCGCGGTGTACCCGTACTGCGCCACATGCGCGGCAAGGTCGCCACCTACTCGGCACACGTACGGGCCATCGCGGACCGCTACGGCTGTCCGGTCCTGGACCTGTGGTCGCTGAAGTCCGTGCAGGACCGGCGTGCCTGGGACCCCGACCGGCTGCACCTCTCGCCCGAGGGACACACCCGGGTCGCCCTGCGGGCCGGCCAGGTCCTCGGCCTGGAGATCCCCGCGGACCCCGACCAGCCGTGGCCGCCGCAGCCCCTTCGCGGCACGCTCGAAGCGCGCCGCGACAACATCCAGTGGGCGCGCGAGCACCTCGTGCCGTGGATCGGTCGGCGACTGCGCGGCGAGAGCTCCGGCGACCACGTGGAGGCCAAGCGACCGGACCTGCTGCCGCTCTGAGGTCCGGCCGCCGCAGAAGCAGCCTCAAGGGGAGCGGCGCCCCGCGGACCGGGCCTGCGGAGGCTCAGGCGGCACCGGAAGGTTCGGCCGTCAGGGCATCCGGGCCGATGAGGGACGAATTGCCCGCGACGGTGCAGGCGTACGCCCCGGCCAGCGCGCCCATTCCGGCACACGCCTCCAGGTCCCGGCCGGCGAGACGTCCGTACAGGAACCCGGAGACGTACGCGTCGCCCGCACCGTTGGAGTCCACGACCGGGGCGGGCGGGAGCGTGGCCGGGACGTGCCGCGGAGTGCTGCCGCCGTCACGGGTCAGCAGGTACGAACCCCCCGCGCCCGCCGTCGCGACCACCGCCCGGGCCCTGCCCTCACGCAGGATCTCCCGCATCACCGCACCGATCCGCTCACCCGCGCCCGCGGCGCTCAGAAAGACCAGGTCCGCGCTGAGCGCGAAGGCGCGGTGGTGATCCGCGATCCCGTCCCAGTCGTGCAGGTCGGTGGAGAGCGGCACGCCGGACCCGACCAGGTCCTCCAGCAGATGACGGGCGAAACCCATGATCGTCACGTGGACGTGCCGGGCCCGGAGCACGTGCGGTGCGTAGAAGTCGCGCGGCATCCGCAGCCCTTCGGGGTCCCTGGCGTCGTAGAACGACATCCGGCGGCCCGCCGGATCCACCAGGTTCACGGCCCGGCGGGTGCCCGCGGGCGAGATCATCGGCTCGAAATCGACACCGCCCTTGGCCATCCGCTCCCGGACCTGGCCGCCGATCCAGTCGTCGCCGATCACGTCGAGGAACTTCACGTCCAGCCCCAGCGCCTGACAGCCGAGCGCCACGTTGCCGCCCGTGTGCCCCGGCCATTCACTGATGGGGGAGACCCCCACGGAGTCGGCGAGCGGGACCGGCAACGCGTCCACGCGTACGACCGTGTCGACTCCGCTCCCGCCGATCACCAGGACGTCGTACCCGCTGTCCCCGCCCGGACCGTTCTGCTGCCCCTGCTGCGACACCGCGCTCCCCTTCCCGTGCCAAACGGAACCGACCGACGCCCCAGTATGGCGGGTCGGCGACGGCGCCGTGCCCGGACCCGCAGCCCCGTCGCAAGGGGGCCCGACAGGTGAATTCCGACCCCTCGCCGGAGTGGCGCGCACCGGGCGTGCGCCGGGGCAGGCCGGACAGAACCTCTCCGTCCGGGTCCGCGACCTCCCGCACACCGGCGCCGTCATCCAGGCCGCCTCGGACGCGGCGGGCGACGCGGGCCGCTTCGGCGGCGTGAGCTTCGACGTCGCCGACGCCGCCCCGCTGCGCGCCGCCGCCCGCGTCCGTCGCCCCCGGCCAGGTCAAGGACGAGGTCAGCGTGACCGCGGTGTACGAACTCGACTGATCCCTCCCGCGTCGACGCGCCTCGGCGGGAGGGCGGTCCGGGCATACGACGGCCCCCGTGACCGTTCTCCCCCGGAGAATGCCCCCTGCTGTGCGGCTGTCCGTCACGGACCCGTTCCCCGGCCGTCGCGCGAGGGTGCACATAATGGAGTGAAGTCGACCCTTGGAGGTGCCGTGACCGGTGCGGATTCCCCGCAGAGGCCGTTGCGCGACAAGCTGCGCGGGCTGCGGACGGCGGCGTTCGGAGCCGACCCCGCAGGGGAGCGCATGGAACGCATCCGCCGTTCCCCGAACTTCGCCGACGGCGTTTTCCAGAACCCCGAGGGCACCCGCTCGGCCCGGCCCTCGTCCGGCTCGATGGCCGGCCTCATGAAGACGTACTTCCGCAAGGAGGAGCGCGTGCTGCGCGCCCCGGCGGGGACCGTTCCCGTGTACCCGACCACCCTCGCCGACACCGCGGAGCCGCCCGCGTCCGGTCTGCGCCTCACCTGGATGGGCCATTCCACCGTCCTCGCCGAGATCGACGGCAGCCGGGTGCTCTTCGACCCGGTCTGGGGCGAGCGCTGCTCCCCGTTCGGCTTCGCGGGACCCAAACGGCTGCACCCCGTGCCCGTCCCGCTCGCCTCCCTCGGTGACGTCGACGTCGTCGTCATCTCGCACGACCACTACGACCACCTCGACATGCCGACCGTCCGCGCGCTGGCCGCCACCCGTGCGCTCTTCGCGGTCCCGCTGGGCGTCGGCGCGCACCTGGAGCACTGGGGCGTGCCGCAGGACCGCATCCGCGAACTCGACTGGAACGAGTCCACCGAGGTCGCCGGGCTCACCCTCACCGCCACCCCCGCGCGCCACTTCTGCGGCCGGGGACTGCGCAACCAGCAGCACACCCTCTGGGCGTCCTGGGCGGTCGCGGGACCCGAGCACCGGATCTTCCACAGCGGGGACACCGGCTACTTCGAAGGCTTCCGCGACATCGGCGCCGTACACGGCCCGTTCGACGCGACGATGATCCAGATCGGCGCGTACAGCCCGCACTGGCCGGACATCCACATGACCCCCGAGGAGGGCATGCGCGCCCACCTCGACCTGCAGGGCGGCAGCCCGCACGGCGTGCTGCTGCCGATCCACTGGGGCACCTTCAATCTGGCCCCGCACGCGTGGGCGGAACCGGCCGAGTGGACGCGGGACGTGGCGGGGCAGGCGGGGCAGGACGCGGCGTTCCCGTGCCCGGGGGAGCCCTTCGAGCCGACCGCCGCCCTTCCGGACATTCCGTGGTGGCGGAGTGTGTCGAGGCCGATCGCGGTGCCGTGGCGGCCGGCCGCGGAGCCGGGCGGGCTGCGCGGCGCGGAGGTTGCACCCGCTCTCCAGTGAGGCTGGAGCGGGCGGCGGCAGCGTGGGGCCGGGTTCTGCCGTCGCCGGGACGGCAGCTTCACGGAGGGAGGCTCCCCATGTCCCAGGCAGTCGAGGCCGGGCGGGTGGACGAGGCCGGGTCGGCGGTGGACCGGTCGGCGTGCCCGCAGGTCGGCGGGGACCTGTTCGCGGAGGTCCAGACGTTCTACGCGTGGCAGATGCGACGGGTGGACGCGCTGGACATCGAAGGGTTCGCCGACACCTTCACCGAGGACGGCGAGGTCGTGCACGCGGGCGGGCAGCGGCAGTGCGGCCGGGCGGAGATGATCGCAGGGATGCGGGCGAACCTGCCGCGCTACCGGGACATCGCGGTACGGCACTGGTTCGGGCACCTGCTGATCGACGCCGATCCGGCGGACCCGGACACGCTGCGGGTCTCCTACTACACGCTCGTCACCCAGACCGACAGGGAGGGCAAGGTCGACTTCCAGCCGACCTTCACGGTCGAGGACGTGCTGGTGCGCCGGGATGGGCGGCTGCTCACCGCGTCGCGGGTCATCCACCGGGACTCGCCGGTGGCGTTCGCCGGCTGACGCGGGGCGCGAGACGCACGGGAAGGGGGCCCTCCGGACGGAGGGCCCCCTTCCCGTGCGTCTGTTGCGTCAGTCGATGCCCCGGCAGATGTGCGGTTCGTTGTCGTCGTCCGGATCTCCGGCGAGCAGCAGGAGCGGTGGCAGTGGTACGAGTGCGCCGATCTCGCGCCAGCCGGGCTCGGACGGCTCGCATTCCAGGATCGCTGCCATGGCGGTTTCCCTTCCCAGCGGTTCGGTGAACGGTCAGGCGTGGCACGGGGGCGGTCCGCCGTGGAAGGCGACCAGTTCCCCGAACGCCGTCGCTACGTCGATCCGGGCCGCCGGGGGCAGACCCGCCGCCTCCGCGTACGCCCGGTGCAGATTGCCCACCAGCCGTTCCGCGTCCACCAGCGGGGCGAATTCGCCGAGCTCGGCTCGGTGGGCGGCCTCCAGCGGGCTCAGACCGTCGCGTACTGCGTCCTCGGCCAGCCGCTGCACGAAGCGGAGGTAGGACTCGGTGAAGTCGAACAGCTCCGGCCCGCCGACCGGCCCGTGACCGGGCACGATTGTCCGTGCTCCCAGCGCACGCATCCGGTCGAGGGCGAGCAGCGAACCGCTGATCGAGCCGAACAGTACGAAGGGTGTGACCCGGGACCACACCACGTCGCCGGTGAAGAGCACGGACCGCTCGGGGACCCAGGCCACCACGTCGTGTGCAGTGTGCGCGGGACCGACGTCCATCAGCTCGACCCGCAGACCTCCCGGGTCGCCCGCGGAGCCCGTGTGGAGAGTCAGCGAGTCGCCGAAGGCCACGTCGGGCAGCACCAGTGGCGTCTCGCCCCACTGCACATCCGGCCACAACTGCCGCAGTCCCAGGCCTGCTTCGGCCGACTCCGCACGGGTGCCCCGATGAGCGACGATCGCGGCGCGGGGGGTGAACTGTCCGTTGCCGAAGGTGTGATCGCCGTGAAAGTGGGTGTTGACCACGTAGTCGGGCCCGGCCGGGGCGACCCGTTCCACCTCCGCGCGCAGATGCCGGGCGCGGGCCTCGGTGGCGGCGGTGTCGACAAGGACGGTGCGGCCGGTGCCGACGACCAGCCCGGCATTGTTGAGGCACCAGCCCCCGTCCGGCTGGACGAACGCGTAGACGTCGTCAGCGACTTGCTCCAGGGCGGGGGCGGCGGCGAGCGCGGTGGTGGTCATGCGGCGGCCCTCCGTCGCGCGGCAGCGGGAAACGTGGCGAACCGGCCCTGGTGGAAGACAAGAGGATCGGGTTCGATGTCACCGGTGCAGACCGCGACCGCGCGTCCCACGAGCAGGGTGTGGTCGCCCGCCTCGTGGAGGTCGGCCAGCTCGCATTCGACGTACATCTCGGACGAGGGGATCACCGCGTTGCCGGTGACTCCCTCGACCGCGCCCATGCGCAGCATCGCCTCGTGCCCGTGGCAGCGGTCGGCGCGGCTGAACTCCACCGCCAGGGGCCGGTGCTGACTGCCCAGTACGTTGACCGCGAAGCTGCCGGCCGCGGCGACCCGGGGACGGATCCGGCCCGCGGCCTTCACCGACACCAGGAGCAGCAGCGGGTCCAGCGAGACCGAGATCAGGCTGTTGAGGGTGATCACCACAGTTGTTTCGCCGCTGCCCTGGGTGAGCAGGGAGACGCCCGTGGGGAAACGGCCCATCGCGCTGCGGAAGGCGTGCGCGTCACAGGCCGCCGCGGACATCGTGGGGGTCGTCGTCTGTCGGACCATGTGCCGGGCTCCGTCTCCGCCCGCCGCTGCGGGCCGTGCCGCGGCCGCTACCTGTTGCGGCCGCATCAGTAGTTGCCGAGCCCGCCACAGACGTTGAGCGCCTGGGCGGTGATGGACGAGGCCGGGTCGGAGACGAGGTAGCCGACCAGGCCGGCGACCTCCTCCGGCGTCGAGTACCGGCCCAGCGGGATCTTGGAGTTGAACTTCTGCTGGATGTCCTGCTCGCTCACCCCGTAGTGGGCGGCGTACCCCTGGCGCACCCGCTGAGCCATCGGGGTCTCCACGTAGCCGGGGCACACCGCGTTGACCGTGATGCCGCTCTGCGCGAGCTCCTTGCCGACAGCCTTGGTGAAGCCGATGACACCGTGCTTGGACGCCGAGTACGGGGCGGCGAGTTCCACGCCCTGCTTGCCGCCGGTGGAGGCGATGTTGACGATCCGGCCCCAGTCGCCGTCCCGCATCAGGCCGGTGGTGAGGACCTCGCGGGTCACGCGGAACGTACCGTTCAGATTGGTCTCGATCACGTCGTCCCACAGCGCGTCCTCAATCTCGGCGGTCACCCCGCCGCCGCCGCGGCCCGCGTTGTTCACGAGGATGTCGATACGGCCGTACGCGGCGACCGCCGCCGCCACCGCCGTCCGGATCTGCTCGGGCGAGGTCACGTCGCAGACCGCGCCGTCGACTTCGAGACCCTCCTCGCGCAGCCGTTTCACCTCGGTCCGCACGCATTCCGCGCTGCGCGCCACCCCGAACACCGCGACGCCGCTCCGGGCGAGGAGTTCGGTGACGGCAAGGCCTATTCCGCTGGTCGCGCCGGTGACGAAGGCGACCCGGCGGGCCTGCCGGGCCGCCGTTCCCGTATCGGTCATGGTGCTCTCCTCTGCATGACGACGTGGCGAGTAGCCAGGACCGTGGCGGCGTCCCCTAGCGGGCCGCTGGACCGCGGGAGGAGCCCGTGCTCCAGCCCCCCGCGACGCGCGGTCCAGCGGGGCGGCCGAACGTCGTGGCCGTCACGGCCGAAGCGCGCCGCCCCTGGTGCGCGGCGAACGGCGAACCGAGGAGGGCCCGTGTCCGAGCAGATGACGCAGACGATTCCGGACGTACGGAAGTGGGTGACCGTCCCCGCCACACCGCAGCAGGCGTTCGCGGTCTTCACCGAGCAGCCCGAGCAGTGGTGGCCGGCCAGTCACGTCCTGCTGGACAAGGAGCGGGTGGGGCTGGCCTTCGAACCGGGCGTGGGCGGACGCTACTACGAGTGGGACGCGGACGGCAGGCAGATCGACTGGGGCCGGATCCTCGACTGGCTGCCGGGCCGTCGCATCGTCATGACCTGGCGCATCAACGCCAGTTGGCAGTCCATCCCGACCGACGACGGTGCGAGCCTGATCGAGGTCGACTTCGAGCCGGACGGTGACGGCGGTACGAGGGTCACGCTCGCACACGTACAGCTGCACCGGCACGGCGAGGGCGCCGACCGCATCTTCCGGGCGCTCGACGGGCCGTCGCCGGGCGAGACGCTCGAACTCTTCGAGCGCGCCGTCCGATCGGCGCAGTAGTCCGGCGACGCAGCAGTCCGGCGCGCAGTGGTCCGGTCGGCGTGCGGTCCGATCGGTGCTGTAGCGGGGATCGAGGCCGCACCCCCAGGCTCGCCGCCCACCGGGCGGACGGCCGCCACTTCGGAAGAGGAGATACGAGGATGCCTGTCGGCACACCGCAGGAAACCGGTCTGGCCCAGTGCGTGGAGAAGGTGCGCATGCTCGCCGCCCGGCACGCGCAGGACGCGGACCGCGACCGCGCACCGCATCCCGAAGTCGTCGACGCACTGCGTGAGGCGGGCTTCGCACGTCACTTCGTGGCAGCCGAACTCGGCGGAGCACAGGGTTCGTTCACCGATCTGGGCCGCGCCGTCGTCGCCGTGGGGGAGGAGTGCGGATCCACCGCCTGGTGCGCTTCGCTCACCGCCAACTCGGCCCGGCTGGCCGCCCACCTGCCCCGGGAGGGGCAGCGGACGGTGTGGGCGGACGGCCCGGACACGATGGTCTCCGCCGGGCTGATCCCGTCCGGCCGGGCCACGCCCGCCGACGGCGGCTGGCAGCTCGCCGGGCGCTGGGACTACGTGAGCGGAGTGGACTTCGCCGACTGGGTCCTGCTGTGCGCGGCGGTGCCGGATCCCGACCGGCCGCCGCACCTGCGCTTCTTCGCGCTGCCCCGCGCATCCTGCCGGACGCTGCCCACCTGGGACGCCGTGGGCATGGCCGCGACCGGCAGTCACACGGTGGTCGTCGAGGACTCATTCGTACCCGGGCATCTGAGTTTCGACCGGGCGGAGGTGCTGACCGGACGCAACGCCGCCTCCTCGGCCGACGCGCACAACGTGCCCTTCCCGGCCGTCGCCGGACTCACCTTCGTCACGCCCGCCGTCGGGGCGGCCCTCGGAGCGCTGCGCGCGGCCGGCACCCTGCTGACCGGCAAGCGGCGCACCCCGGGCAAAGAGGTCGCCCTCGCCCGCGCCGCCGGACTCATCGAATCCGCACGGCAGTTGACGGAACAGAATGCCGCCGCGGTCGACGCCCGCGACTTCGCCGCGCCGTCCCTCGCCCGTTCCGAACGGAACTCCGCATCGGCCGCCGAGCTCGCCGCGGACGCGGTCTGGACGCTGGTCCGTCTCTCCGGCACCGGCGGGCTGTCCCTCTCCCACCCCCTCCAGCGCTACTGGCGGGACGTGGTGACGGCGACCAGCCACACGGCACTGCGGTACGAGACCTCGGCGGGCCGCAGTTACGCGGCGGCGCTCCTCGGCCCGGCCGACGCGGGCCCCGCCGAAGGGCCCCGACGCACCGCGAACTGACCCCCCCACCCGCAATTGGACAGAACCCACCAGGAGTGCATCGTGCCAGGAGCCCCAGTCCCCGCGCCGCCCGCCGAACCCGCAGCGACCCCGCCCGGTCCCACGGACCGCCGGTCCACGCTGCCCTCGCTCACCGGGCTGCGCTTCGTCGCCGCCTTCATCGTGCTGATCTCGCACACCGGCTATCTGTTCTACATGGGCGCCGCGCCCGAGGACAACCACTCGGACTACCTGTTCGTGGCGGGCTCGGTGGGTCTGACGTTCTTCTTCGTCCTCAGCGGGTTCATCCTCACCTGGGTCGCCAGGGACAGCGACACCCGCCGCCGGTTCTGGCGCAGGCGCCTGGTGAAGATCTTCCCCAACCACCTCGTCACGCTGGCCGCCACCGTCGTCCTGATGATCACCGGCGGCGTCGCAGTCACCGTCTCCAACACCCTCCCCTCGGTGTTCCTCCTGCAGAGCTGGATACCTTCCCAGGAGGTCATCCAGGGGCACGGCACCAACTCGCCCAGCTGGTCGCTCACGTGTGAGCTGCTGTTCTACCTGTCCTTCCCCTTCGTGCTGCCGCTGGTGCGCAGGATCCGCGACAACCGGCTGTGGCTGTGGACCGGTGGCGTGACGCTCGCCGTTCTGACGCTGCCGTTCGTCGCGCAGGTGCTGCCCGACCAGCCCGTCATGTGGTGGGGCGGCGGGATGTCCTGGTGGGAGTACTGGTTCGTCTACCACTTCCCGCTGTCGCGGATGCTGGAGTTCGTGCTGGGCATCCTCGTCGCGCAGATCGTCCTCAAGGGCCGCTGGATCGGCATGCGCACCGGCTGGGCGGCACTGCTGGCCGTGGCCGGTTACGCCGTGACGACCCAACTGCCGGACGTATTCGCCTGGATGTCGCTGACCGCGCTGCCGCTCGCCCTGCTGATCGCCGCCGCGGCCACCGCCGACGTACGGGGCAGCCGCACCGGTTTCGGCGGACGCACCATGGTGTGGCTCGGCGAGATCTCCTTCGCGCTGTACATGGTGCACTACCTCGTCCTGTACTACGGACCCGTGCGCGCGGTCAGCCCCGACCACGGAATGCAGACCTGGACCTTCCTCGAAGCGCTGCGGGACATAGGACTGACGATGGCGATCAGTCTCGTCCTGGCCTGGCTGCTGCACCGGTACGTGGAAGAACCGGCGATGCGCCGCTGGGCCCGGCCCGCGTCCGTACCCCCGAAGCCGACGGCGGAGCAGCAGCGGCCGGCCGACCGGGTGACGGTGACCAAGTGACCCCGCGCACCCCCGAGGAGAGGCACGTGCCCCCCGCGATCACCCCCTTCCGCGTGGAGATCCCCGGTGCGGATCTCGCCGACCTCCACGAGCGTCTCGCGCGGACCCGCTGGCCGGAGCGGGAGACCGTCGACGACTGGTCGCAGGGGCTGCCGCTGGGATACGCCAAGGAGCTGTGCGCGTACTGGCGGGAGGGCTACGACTGGCGGGCCGCCGAGGCCCGGATCAACGGAGTCCCCCAGTTCCGTACGGAGATCGACGGGCTCGGCATCCACTTCGTACACCTGCGCTCGCCGCACCCGCAGGCGGTGCCGCTGCTGGTCACGCACGGCTGGCCCGGGTCGGTGGTGGAGTTCCTCGACCTGCTGCGCCCGCTCACCGACCCCGCCGACCCCGCCGACGCCTTCCACGTGGTCTGCCCCTCGCTGCCCGGCTTCGGCTTCAGCGACAGGCCGGCCGCCGCGGGCTGGACGGCGGAGCGCACCGCACGGGCCTGGGACGTTCTGATGAGCCGACTCGGGTACGACAGTTACTTCGCGCACGGTGTCGACTGGGGATCGTTCATCACCGCCATCCTGGGCGAGCAGGACGAGGGCCGGGGAAGGCTGCGCGGCATCCACGTGACGATGCCGTTCGCCCGGCCCCCGCAGGAACAGGTGGAGCTCTCGGAGCGCGACCTGGCCGGACTCGCCCGGATGAAGGAGTTCAAGGAGCAGGAGAGTGGCTACTCCGTCCTGCAGACGACCCGCCCGCAGACCCTCGGCTACGGGCTGACCGACTCGCCCGCGGGCCAACTGGCCTGGATGGCCGAGAAATACTGGGCCTGGAGCGACCACGACGGCGACCTCGAAAAGGTGATCTGCCGCGACCGGCTCCTCGACGCGGTCAGCGTCGGCTGGTTCGCCGCCACCGCCGCGTCCTCCGCCCGCATCTACTGGGAGAGCCAGAACAGGCTCGCGCTCGGCGAGGTGCGGGTGCCGTCCGCCGTCTCCAACTACCCCAAGGACGGACGGATGCCGCGCCCCTGGATCGAGGGCCGCTTCACCGATCTGCGCAGCTGGAAGGAGCACGAACGCGGCGGGCACTTCCCCGCCCTGGAGGACCCGGAGCAACTCGCCTCTGACATCAGGGAGTTCGTACGGGAACTTCGTTGATGGCACCTCCGGCAAGGGAGTCGGGTGCGGGGGCCCCGGCGGGATCGAGCCGGATTCCAGTGCCCGCTCCTAGCCTGCCGCCATGGGCGAAACACACAGCACCGGATCACACAGCACCGGATCGCACAGCACCGGATCGCACAGCATCAGGATCGTCGGCGCGCGCGAACACAACCTCAAGGACGTCACCCTCGACATCCCCAAAAACACCCTGACCGTCTTCACCGGCGTCTCCGGCTCCGGGAAGTCCTCCCTGGTGTTCGACACCCTCGCCGTGGAGGCGCAGCGCCAGCTCAACGCCACCTTCGGCTGGTACATCCGCAACCAGCTCCCCAAGTACGAAAGGCCGGACGCGGACGCCATCGACCACCTCTCGACCCCGGTCGTCGTCGACCAGAAGCCGGTGGGCGGCAACAGCCGCTCCACCGTCGGCACCATGACGGACGTCCACTCGATGATCCGGGCGCTGTTCGCACGCCACGGCACGCCCTCCGAGGGCCTGGTCTCCAGGTTCTCCTTCAACGACCCCAAGGGCATGTGTCCCGAGTGCGAGGGCCTGGGCCAGGTCCGGCGCATCGACCCGGACCGGGTGGTCGATCGTACGAAGTCCCTGGACGAGGGGGCGATCCTGGTGCCCTGGTACCGGGTGGGCAGCCCCGAGTGGCAGCTGTACGCCACCTCCGGCCGGCTCGATCCGGCGAAGCCGCTCGCCCAGTACACGCCCGACGAATGGCACACGCTCCTGCACGGCTCCGGCGGCCCCAAGGTCAAGGTGTCCACGAAGAACAGTTCGCTGCAGCTGAACTACGAGGGCCTCGTCGACCGGGTCACCCGCCTCAACGTCAAACGCGACGTCAGCACCATGAGCGAGAAGAACCAGGCCGCCGTCGCCGCGTTCCTCGTCGAACAGCTCTGCCCGGCCTGCGACGGCGCCCGCCTCAACCCCGCCGCCCTCGCCACCCGCATCGACGGCCGCAGCATCGCCGACTGGGCCCGCATGGAGATCGGCGACCTGATCGGCGTGCTCGCCCGCATCGACGACCCGGCGGCCGCCCCGCTGGCCGGCGCGGCGCGTACCGCCCTGGAACGCATCGCGGAGATCGGCCTCGGCTACCTCAGCCTCGACCGGGCCACCGGCACCCTGTCCGGCGGCGAGGGCCAGCGCCTCAAACTCGTCCGGCATCTGGGCTCCACCCTCACCGGCATGACGTACTTCTTCGACGAGCCGAGCACCGGACTGCACCCCCGTGACGTGGGACGTGTGGGCTCCCTGCTGCGGGCGCTGCGGGACCAGGGCAACACGGTGCTGGTCGTCGAGCACGATCCCGACGTCATCGCGCTCGCGGACCACGTCGTCGACGTCGGCCCCGGGGCCGGGGTGAACGGCGGCGAGATCGTCTTCCGGGGGACGTACGAGGAACTGCGCGCCGCCGACACCCTCACCGGGCGCGGGCTTCGCGCGGCCGCCGTCGCCAGGACGCGATTCCGGGAACCGAGGGGCAAGCTGCCCGTCGAGAACGCCGCGCTGCACAACCTCAAGGACGTCTCGGTGGTGTTCCCCACCGGCGTGCTCACCGTCGTCACCGGCGTCGCGGGTTCCGGCAAGAGCTCACTGGCCTCCGGGGCGTTCATGGAACGGTACCCGGACGCGGTGTACGTCGACCAGTCGCCGATCGCGGCCTCCTCCCGGTCGACCCCCGCGACGTACCTCGGCCTGATGGACCCGTTGCGGAAGCTGTTCGCCAAGGCCAACGGTGTCGCCCCCGGCCTGTTCAGCGCCAACTCGGCGGGGGCCTGCGAGGACTGCCAGGGCCGCGGCGCCGTCATCACCGAGGTCGCGTACATGGACCCGGTCACCACGCACTGCGAGACCTGCGACGGGCGCCGCTTCAAGGAGTCGGTGCTCGCGCACCGGCTGCGCGGCAAGTCCGTCGCGGACGTGCTGGAGATGTCGGCACGGGAAGCGGCCGGCTACTTCGAGGAGCGGGCGCTGCGCGAGAAGGCCACCGCCCTGGTGGACGTCGGGCTCGGCTACCTCAGCCTCGGGCAGTCGCTCAGCACCCTGTCCGGCGGCGAACGCCAGCGCATCAAGCTCGCCGTCCAGCTGAACCGGTCCGGCAGCGTCTACGTGCTGGACGAGCCCACCACGGGACTGCACATGTCCGACGTGGCCACCCTGGTGACGCTCCTCGACAGGCTGGTCGACCGGGGCAACACCGTGATCGTCGTCGAGCACAACCTCGACGTCGTGAAGGAGGCCGACTGGATCATCGACCTGGGCCCGGACGGCGGCAAGGGCGGCGGCGAGATCGTCTTCACCGGTACCCCTTCCGAACTACTCGCTGTACACGGCTCGTTGACCGGGGAACACCTGCGACGGCATCTGGGCGTCGCCCCGGCCTGAGCCCGTCCTCAGCGTGCCGGGTCGGGGGAGACGGCGGGGCGCGGGGCCGCGCCGGGGCAGGTCGTCCGGGCGGGCGGCAGCTCCCCCGACACCAGATACGCGTGGACCAGCGCGTCGACGCGCGAGTTGTCGCCCAGTACGTAGATCTCGTGCTCGCCGGAGTCCTCCACGGTGATCAGGTGGTGTCCCAGCCGCTCCGCCATCGCCACGCCGCCCGCGTAGTGGTCCATGATGTCGCCGTCGGACTGGACGACGATCCCGGACGGGAAGTCTCCGCCGGTGATGGTCACCGGGGGCTCCGGGGCCCGGAAGGTCCGGAAGGTGCCGACCCACGGCTGGGCGCGGAGGACCCCGTAGCCGTACGGGTAGCGCTCGCGGTAGGTGCGCATGGTGGCGTAGTAGCCGTCGAGGTCGGTGGGCCAGTCGGACTCCAGGGTGATGGCGTCGAGGACGCCGATGCGCAGTTCGCCCTCGTTGTCGGTGGGCCGCCACTGGCGCTGGCCTGCGAGCAGCTCGGCCACCCTTTCCGTGTCCGCGGCGGACGCGGCTGTCCGCAGGTCGCCGACCAGGGTACCGAGCTGCTCCCACTGGGCGCGGTCGGCGGTACGGTAGCCCATCGCGCCGTCCAGCAGGGTCCGCAGGTGCGGCGCGCCGGCCTTCTCCAGCAGGGCGACGACCTCCTCGACGGTGCCCAGGACTTCCTCGGGGGTCCGGCCGAGACCGAAGTGGCCGTCGCGCTCGCCCGCCCAGCCGGCCCACCGGTCGACGTTGCGCCTGATCGCGTCGCCCTGGGAGAGGAACTGCTCGTACCAGTTCCACTCGGGGTTCACGCAGGAGTCGAGGACACTGCGGTCCAGCCGGGAGGGGAACAGGGTGGCGTACACGGCGCCCACCGCCGTCCCGTAGGCGAAGCCGACGAAGCTGATCTTCGGCTCGTCGAGTACGGCGCGGATCACATCGAGGTCCCGGGCGATGTTGCGGGTGCTGATGTGCGGGCGCAGGTCGCCGCCGCCGCGCTCGCAGCCCAGTTCGCGGCGGCGCATGTCCTCGGCGAGGAGTTCGAAGTCCGAGTCCGGCGGGCGGGAGTCGAACGGGGCCTCGGGGGCCGCCACTTCGGCGTACAGCCGGGTCGAGTCGCCCATGCCGCGCGGGTCGAAGCCGATCAGGTCGTACACCTCGTGCACGGGCGTCCCCACGAACTTGCCCGACAGCCGCCTGGCCAGCCCCCAGTCGCCGCCGGGACCGCCGTTGAGGGACAGCAGGACGCCTCGGCGGCGGGCGGGGTCCGAGGCCCGGCGACGGGAGACGGCGAGGGTGAGGCGTTCGCCGCCGGGGTCGGCGTAGTCGCGCGGCACCTCGATCGTGGTCTCCTCGACGGGGCCGTGCTCGTCCGCGCCGGTCGTCCAGCGCGGGCGCTGCGAGTGGAACTCGTGGAGCGAATCGGCGAGGGGGGGCCGTGCGGTGTCTGTGGTCACGTGCGTTTCCGTTCTCTCGTGAGGTCCGGCGTGCGGCCGACAGGATGGCCGCGACGGCTAGAGCACCTCTCGAAGAGGGCGCGCGGCGGTGCGTTTCGAGAGGTGCTCCAGGCAGGCCCCAGGTGCGGCGGTCAGAGTCGGGGTCGCCCACCCGCGGTCGGCCGACATTCCCAGAGGAGAGCGCCATGGCCAAGATCACCTACCGGCACCCCCGAGGCACGGTCACCGTCGTCGACGTACCCGCGCCCAACACGGTGATGCGCGGCGCGAAGCTGAACGACATCGACGGGATCGAGGCCCAGTGCGGCGGCTCCGCCCAGTGCGGGACCTGTCATGTCTACGTGGACGAGGACTGCGGCGTCGTACTGCCCGAGATGCACGAGGTCGAGGACGACGTGCTGTACGGCACCGCGTCGCCGCGCCGCGCGAACAGCCGGCTCAGCTGCCAGCTGCCCGTCTCCGACGCCCTCGACGGACTCGTGGTGGACCTGCCGCAGGCGCAGAGCTGATGGGGCGGCCGACGGTCGTCGTGGTGGGCGCCGGACAGGCGGGGGCGGAGGCCGCGGTCGCGCTGCGCGCGCAGGGGTACGGAGGTCGCGTCGTCCTGGTCGGCGAGGAGAGTGAAACTCCTTACCAGCGGCCCCCGTTGTCCAAGGAGCTGCTGGCCGCCGGCGGGGAGCGAGTGGACTGTGCCCTGTATCCGGCGTCGCACTACCCCGACCGGGACATCGAGCTGCTGAGCGGCGAGAGGGCCGAGGGGATCGACCGGGAGGGACGGACCCTGCTCCTCGCGTCGGGACGTGAGCTGCCGTACGACGCCCTGGTGCTCGCCACCGGGGCCCGCCCGCGCGCCCTGACCGTGCCGGGCGCCGGACTCGCCGGTGTCCACACCCTCCGTACGCTCTCCGACGCGCGCGACCTGCGCTCGCGGCTGTACGGGGCGCGCGACCTGGTGGTCGTCGGCGGCGGTTTCATCGGCCTCGAAGTAGCCTCTGCCGCACGCACGTTGGGGCTCGACGTCGCAGTGGTCGAGGTGCGGGACCGGCTCATGGGAAGGTCGGTGAGCGAGCCCGTCTCCCGCCACCTCGCCGAACTGCACCGCAGAAACGGCGTGCGCGTCCTGCTCGCCCGCGAAGTGACCGCCGTGCACGGCGAGGAGCGGCGGGTGCGCGAAGTCGAGCTCGACGGCGGCGAGCGGATCGCCGCGGACGTCGTGGTCGCCGGGATCGGCGCCGTGCCGAACACGGAAATCGCCGCACGAGCGGGCCTCGCCGTCGACGACGGCATCCTGGTCGACGCACGGTTGCGCACCAGCGACCCGGCCGTCCTCGCCATCGGCGACTGCGCCCGCTTCCCGAGCCGCCACGGGCTCGGCCGGCACGCGCCGGTACGACTGGAATCCGTACAGAACGCCGCCGACCAGGCCCGTGCCGCGGCCACGACGGTCTGCGACCCCGAGGGCGGTGCCGACTACGACGCCGTGCCCTGGTTCTGGACGCACCAGTACGGTGTGCGGCTCCAGATCGCCGGGCTCACGGCCGGACACGACCGCACGGTCACCGTGGGAGACCCGGCCGGCGGACGCTTCTCCGTCTTCTGCTTCCGGGGCGAACGGCTGCTCGGCGTGGAATCGGTCGGCCGGCCCGCGGACCACGCGATCACCCGCAGACTGCTCGCCGGAAGCCGGCACTCGCTCACTCCGGAGTCCGTGGCCGCCCCCGGATTCGACCTGAAGCAACAGCAGCTGCAGTCCCAGCCTGCCTGACATTCCGTCAATTCCGGTACTACAGAAGGGAACCATCATGACCGCCCCCGTCGAGTCCGACGCGAAGACCTTCCCGTACGCCCGCAGTTGCCCCTTCTCCGCGCCCCCCGAGTACCAGGAGATGGTGAAGGAGGACGTCTCGCAGGTGACCCTCGACGGGTCAGGACTGCGCATCTGGACGGTCACCGGCTACCAGACCGCCCGGTCCCTGCTGACCGACCCGAGGCTCAGTGCCTCGCGCAAGCACGCCAACTTCCCCTTCTACTTCATCGCGCCCCCCGAGTACCGCACCGAGACCTCTTTCATCGGCTACGACGGCGAGGCGCACGCCAAGACCCGCCGCAAGGCCGCGCTGACCTTCACCACTCGCCAGGTCAAGCGGCTGCGTCCCCGCATCGAGCAGATCGTCGACGAGCACATCGACCGGATGCTCGCCCGCGGCGGACCGCTCGACCTGCACCACGAGTTCTCGCTCCCGGTGCCGATGACCGTCATCTGCGAACTCCTCGGCATTCCCCAGGACCAGCACGACTTCTTCATCAAGCACGGCACGGCCCTGCTCGGCGGTCACAGCAGCACCGAGGAGCGCCAGGCCGCCATCGTCGAGGTGAACGCGTACATCAGCGAGCTCATCGCACTGAAGAAGCGCGAGCCCGGGGACGACCTGCTGAGCAGGGCGATGGCCGACTACGAGGCGTCCGGGGAGGACTACACCGACCGCGACCTGTTCAACATGGTCCGGCTCCTGATGAACGGCGGCCACGAGACCACCGCCAGCCAGATATCCCTCGGCACGGCCTGCCTGCTGGAGAACCCCGACCAGCTGGAACTCCTCAAGAACGACCCCTCGTTGGTCAGGCCCGCAGTCGAGGAGCTCGTCAGGATCGCCACCATCGGCGACACCGCCATCCCCCGGGTGGCCCTGGAGGACATCGAGGTCGCCGGCAGGACGATCCGCAAGGGCGACGGAATCCTCTTCCTCGGCCTCGCCGCCAACCGCGACCCCGAGGTCTTCCCCGAGCCGGAGAAGCTGCTGATCGAACGCGGCAGCCGCAAGCACCTGGGGTTCGGCCACGGCGTGCACCACTGCATCGGCGCCGACCTCGCCCGGCTGGAGCTGGAGATCGTGTGGAGCAAGCTCTTCGCGCGCATCCCCACCCTGCGGCTGGCCAAGCCCTTCCTGGAGATTCCGCGCAAGGAGGGCGCCGTGATCTACGGGCTGTGGGAGCTGCCGGTCGCGTGGTGAGCGGCGAGCCCGTCCGTTTCGTACCGCTTCTTCGAAGGGAAACCGAGTGTCCCAGCACGTCACCCCCCGGGTCAGACCCGAACTGTACGTGGAAGTACAGCAGTTCTACGCGAGCCAGATGCCACTGCTCGAAGCCCGCCGGCTGGAGGAGTTCCTGCTGACCTTCACCCCCGACTGCACGCTTGAGCACATTCCGTACGGCTGGCGCTTCGAGGGGCGCGAGCAGCTCCTCAAGGAGATGTCGGCCCGCCGGGGCGACCCGGACAAGCCCCGCGCCGAGGAGACCTCCGCGCGGCGGGCCCGCGAGGAGAACATCGCCTACTACGACGGGCTCGTCTACCGGTACTGGTTCGACCGCATGCTGATCGTGCCCGCCGCCGACGACACCCTGAAGGTCCGCTACCAGGCGATGGTCAGCATGACCGACGCGCAGGGCAAGGTGAGCTTCGAGCCGACCACGGTCGTGGAGGACGTACTGGAGCGCAGGGACGGGGAGTTGATGACCCGCTCGCGCGTCGTCACGCACGACTCGGCCAACTGGGCCGACAAGATCCACAACCCGGGCTGAGGCCCCCGGCGCTTCGGCTCCACCGTCACTCGAGGGCGGTGCGCTCTCATGGAGACTCCCGGGCTCGCACCTGCGCCGGGGCCACGGGGGACGGCACGCAATAGATGGGATCACTGATGACAGAAGTAGCCGCCTCCGCCGCTCCGCCGCCGAAGGCGGGGCGACGGGAATGGGTCGGGCTGGCCGTACTGGCACTGCCCGCCATGCTCATTTCCATGGACATGACCGTCCTGTACCTCGCGGTACCCGCCCTGAGCGCCGATCTCGCGCCCACCAGTTCGCAGCTGCTGTGGATCCTCGACATCTATGCGTTCCTGGTCGCCGGCTTTCTCATGACCATGGGCAGCCTCGGTGACCGCATCGGCCGCCGCAAGCTGCTCATCATCGGGGCCGCCGCGTTCGGCCTCGCCTCCGTCGTCGCGGCGTACGCCCCCAACGCCGAACTGCTGATCGCCGCCCGCGCCCTGCTCGGCATCGCGGGCGCCACGCTCATGCCCTCCACGCTGGCCCTGATCCGCAACATGTTCCACGACCCCGCGCAGCGGGCCAGCGCCATCGCCGTGTGGATGACCGCCTTCATGGTCGGCATGTCGATCGGCCCGCTGGTGGGCGGCGCGTTCCTGAGCAACTTCTGGTGGGGCTCGGTCTTCCTGATGGCCGTACCGGCGATGGTGCTGCTCCTGGCCGCCGCGCCCGTCCTGCTGCCCGAGCACAAGGACCCCGCGCCCGGCCGGCTCGACGGGTGGAGCCTGCTGCTGTCGGTCGGCGCGATGATGACGCTGGTGTACGGCGTCAAGGAGATCGCCAAGGACGGCATCGCCGTCCAGCCCGCGCTGATCGCCCTGCTCGGCGTGGCCCTCGGCACCGTGTTCGTCCTGCGGCAGCGCACGCTCGAAGCACCGCTGCTGGACCTGAAGCTGTTCGCCAACCGGAAGTTCAGCGCCTCGCTGGCGACCATGACCCTCGTCCTGTTCGCCATGGCCGGCATGTACCTCTTCATGGCGCAGTACCTGCAGCTCATCCTCGGCATGTCGCCCTTCGAGGCGGGCCTGTGGACCCTGCCGCAGACGGTCGCGATGATGGTCGTGGGCGCGGTGACCCCCGGCCTGGTCAAGAAGTACCGGCCCGCGTACGTCATGGCGGCGGGCCTCGCCGTCGCGGTCGTCGGCTGTTCCCTCTACACCCAGCTCGACGGCGGCCAGTTGGGGCTCCTCATCGTCGGCAACGTCATCTTCGCGCTGGGCCTGGGCCCGATGACCATCATGGGCACCGACATGATCCTCGGCGCCGTGGAGCCGGACAAGGCGGGCATCGCCTCCGCCGTGTCGGAGACCAACCAGGAGCTGGGCAACGCACTGGGCGTGGCCCTGCTCGGCAGCGTCGGCACCGCCGTCTACCGGGGGCACCTGGAGGACACGATGCCGCAGGGCGTCGACGCGGGCACCGCGGAGGTGGCGCTGGACACCCTGGGCGGGGCGCTGGCCTCGGCGGCCGAGCTGCCGGGGCGCGCCGGCGAGGCGCTGGCGGACGCGGCGCGCACCGCGTTCACCGAGGGGCTGCACTTCAACGCCGTGGTGAGCGCCACGCTGATCGCGGGGGCCGCGGTGCTGGTGGCCGTCCTGCTGAAGCACGTACAGCCGGTGGCGCAGGACCTCGCGGGCGGCGGACCGGAGCAGGATCCGGCGGCGGCCAAGGGAACGGCGGAGCCGGCGCCGGCTGTGCAGGACCCGGCTGCGAAGGGTTCGCAGGGGGAGGTGCAGGCGCCGTCCGGGGTTGCCGGAGCGCCGTCCCCCGAGGGGGAGTTGAACCCGGTGAAGTCCACCTGACGCACCGGTTCCCGCCAGGCAGGGGCGGGCCGCATCCCGGGGCACCGGGTGCGGCCCGCCCCTGCCCGCGTGCGGACGCCCTGCTCCCGCGAGGCTTCCGTTGCTCGGCCTTCGCACGCTCCGGCCGCGGATTTCGGCAGCGTCACGCTTCGGCCGGGGCCCGAGGTCCGGGCGAGGAGGCCTCCAGCACCCCCTCCTACCTTGCGACCTGACCGCGCCAACCGTGGAGGTTCCCCCGTGTCCGCACCCGTAGAGACCGAGCCCCAAGCCGCTTCCCCGCAGTGCCCCGCCCACCGCTCCGGCGACCTGTTCCCGCTGCCCGGCTCCAGCTACCGAGGCCCCGCCCCGCGCTACCAGGAGCTGCGGGAGCAGGAGCCGGTGGTGCGGGTACGCACCGAAGGCGGCGTCGACGCCTGGCTGGTGACCCGCTACAAGGACGTACGGGAACTGTCGGCCGACCCGCGGCTGAGCCGTGCCCGGGCATGCGGTCCCGGCGCTCCGCGCGTCGGCGGAACCATGCACACCACCCCCGAAATGATCATCTCGCTCGATTCGCCCGAGCACTCGCGGCTGCGCAAGCTGGTCGCCGGAGCGTTCACCCTGCGCCGGGTGGAGCGGATGCGCCAGGGAGTGCAGCAGGTCGCCGACCAGCTCCTCGACGACATGCAGGGCCGACAGGGCCCCGTCGACCTGGTGCAACAGCTGGCCGTGCCGCTCCCGCTCACCGTCATCGGCGAACTCCTCGGCGTGCCGGCCCAGGACCTGCGCGACTTCGAGAAGTGGGCGCGTGCCTTCGCCACCGTCGACGACCGGGCCGGCGGCGAGGAATCGCTCCAGGGACTCGCCAAGCTCAGCGAGTACATCGTCGGCCTCGTCGCCGACAAGCGGGCCGCCCCCGCCGACGACATGCTCTCCGAACTGATCGCCGCCCGCGACAACGACGACCGGCTCAGCGAGGAGGAGCTCGTCACCTTCGGCTTCACCCTGATCGGGGCGGGCTTCGACACCACCGCCAACCAGCTCGCCAACTCCGTGCTCGCCCTCCTCGCCGACCACCCCGGCCAGTGGCGGTGGCTCGCCGAGGACCACAGCCGGATACCGCGCGCCGTCGACGAACTGCTGCGCCATGTCAACCTGTTCGCCACCGACACCACCGGCTTCCCGCGCATTGCCGCCGAGGACATCGAGGTCGGCGGGGTGACCATCCCCAAGGGCGACGCGGTACTCCTCTCGCTCGCCTCCGCCAACCGCGACCCGGCGGTCTTCGCAGACCCCGACCGGCTCGACCTGGACCGCGCCCGCAACCCGCACATCTCCTTCGGCCACGGCGTGCACCACTGCCTGGGCAAGCACCTCGGCCGGATGGAGCTGGAGATCGCACTGGAAGGGCTGCTGCGCCGCTTTCCCGATCTGCGCCTCGCCGTCCCCGAGAGCGAACTCCCGTGGCACACCGGGGAGATCAACCACACGCTGACCAGCCTGCCGGTGACCTGGGGCGAGCAGGCGTGAACGCTACGGCAGTCCTGCTGCGGCCGCGGTCGGACACCGACCTCCCCGGCCGGCTGGCCCGCTCGGCGGCCGTGACGCGCACGGGCGCCCACCTGAGCACCGCGGAGGTCGCGGGCTGGCTCGCCGAGCGGGCCCGCGCCCACCCCTTCGCCGTGCGCCGCGTCCCGCTCACGGAGCTGGACGGCTGGTGCTTCGACGACGCGAGCGGGGACCTGGGGCACCGCAGCGGGCGGTTCTTCACCGTACGGGGACTGCGCGCAGTCGTGGACGAGGGGCCGCGCCGCACCTGGGAGCAGCCCATCATCCACCAGCCGGAAGTCGGCATCCTCGGCCTCCTCGTGAAGGAGTTCGACGGTGTCCTGCACTTCCTGCTGCAGGCCAAGATGGAGCCCGGCAACCGCAATCTGCTCCAGCTCTCACCCACCGTCCAGGCCACCCGCAGCAACTACACCGGGGTGCACCGGGGAGGCACGGTGCGCTACCTCGAACACTTCGTCGGGCCGGAGGGCGGGCAGGTGCTCGCCGACGTCCTGCAGTCCGAGCACGGCTCATGGTTCTACCGGAAGTCCAACCGGAACATGATCGTCGAGGCGGCGGGGGACGTCCCCGTGCACGAGGACTTCCGCTGGCTGACCCTCGGCCAGATCGGTGAGCTGCTGCACCGGGACAACGTCGTCAACATGGACGCCCGCACCGTTCTGGCCTGCGCCCAGGTCGGGCATCCGGAGGGCGGGGCCCTGCACTCCGACCTGGAAGTCCTCTCCTGGATCACCGGCGAGCGGTCCCGGCGCGAGGTACGCACCGAGCTGGTCGGGCTGCGCGGGGTGGGGGGCTGGGTGCACGAGGAGTACGGCATCCGGCACGCGCAGGGCCGCCACTTCCGGGTCGTCGGCGTCGACGTCGAAGCGGGCAGCCGGGAGGTGGACGGCTGGCGGCAGCCCCTGTTCGAGCCGTGCGGGACGGGCGTCAGTGCCTTCCTCACCCGCAGGTTCGGCGGCGTGCTCCACCTGCTGGCGCACGCCCGAGTGGAGGCGGGCTTCCTCGACACCATCGAGCTGGGCCCCACCGTCCAGTACACCCCGACGAACTTCGAGCACCTCGTGCCCGCCGACCGGCCGCCCTTCCTGGACGCGGTCCTCGGGGCCGCCCCGGCGCGCATCCGCTACGAGGCGCTGCACTCCGAGGAGGGCGGCCGCTTCCTCAACGCGGAGAGCCGCTACCTGCTCATCGACTCCACCGAGGACGAGGCGCCGCTGCGGCCGCCGCCGGGGTACCGGTGGATCACCCCCGGGCAGCTCAACTCCCTGGCCCGGCATGGCCACTACGTCAACGTGGAGGCACGGACGCTGCTCTCGGTGTTCAACTCCGGGGCGGTCGCCGTCTGAGCGCGGGGGTGTACGAACGGCCGACGGCGGCACACCACCGGGTGTGCCGCCGTCGGCCGTTCTCAGGACCGAGGAGCGCTAGCTGCGGTACTGCGCCGTCAGTTTCTCCATGGTGGGGACCAGCTCGGTGGGCGCCGGCATGGCCAGCCACTCCGCGTGCAAGGTGTCCGTCCCCTTGCGGAAGAGCGGCTCCTCCAGAACGCGCTGGATGCTCTCGCGGATCTCCCGCGGCGACTGCCGCGAGTGGTTCAGGGCAAGGCCGCCGCTGCGGCCCGTCACGTAGTCCGCGTACGCGGCGCACTCCAGCTCCCCGCTCGTCTCGATCAGCTGCGGCACCTTCTGCGCCACCGCCGCCGCGAAGGTTCCGCCGCCGCCGTGGTGGACGACGGCCTCGCACGTCCCGAGCAGGGCACTCAGCGGGACGAAGTCGAGGGTGCGCGTATTGGCCGGCACCTTCTGCCCCTCCAGTTGCAGCGCGTCGAAGGTGGCCACCACCTCGGCGTCCAGGCCCCCCACAGCCTCCAGCACGTCGGCGAGCAAATGGCCGTCGGTGTAGTTCAAGGCCCGGCCGGAGGTCCCGAGGGTGACCGCCACCCGGGGGCGCTGCGGGGTCTCCGTCAGCCACCGGGGGAGCACCGCACCACCCGCGGCCGGGACGCGGCGCATCGAGACCACGCGCGGCTCGGTGGTGGGCAGACGCAGGGCCGCGGGGGTCGGGTCGATCGTCCACTGGCCGAGGACCAGCTCCTCGTCGACCTCCAGACCGTACCGCCGGGCGATCGGCGCGACGATCTGCGCCGTCGGATCGGCGGCCCCCGAGGCGAGGGACCGCTCGCGGCCCCATGCCCAGTAGTCCGGACCGCACAGCAGCCGGGCGTGCGCGGCCCCGCACAGCCGGGCCGCCACGGCCGCGGCGGGCCACTGCTCCCACACGATCAGGTCCGGCCGCCAGTTCCGGGCGAAGGCGACGACGTCGTCGACCCCGGGAGAAGGGGAGTCGGTCCGTACCGTGTTGTACATCCGGACCGCGCCCAGCAGCAGCGTGAACATCTCGGCGGCCGGCCGGTCGGCCGGATCCGACACCAGCGCGGCGAGCAGCTGGTTGCTCTCCTCCTCGTCCGGCATGAAGTCCTCCGCCGCCGACAGCGGGGCCATCGTGTCCGGCGTGCCGATCTCGACCGCGGTGAGACCCGCCGCGGTGACGGTCGGGGTGAGAAGGGGGTGCGAGGCGACACACACCTCGTGCCCCGCGCTCTGCAGGGCCTGGGCCAGCGGCACTCCGGGGTACAGGTGTGCCGCCATCGGCCAGATGGCGAACATGATGCGCATGAAGGATCCGTCCTCTGCCAGGGAGCGTTTCCCCGACCGTGCCAGCGCGCCCTCGACCGGATCTGGAGCGCCGGTCCAACCCGCGGGCCTTCGAGCGGGACTTGAGCAGAACGCGAGCGCGTCGGGTAAGACTTGGCGGTCGGTACCGGTCTATTCCAGGAGCGCAGCATGAACGTCCCCCCGTCCCGGGTGCCGGTCCTCGAATGGGCGGGGGTGTCCGCCCGGCGGCTGGAGCGCAGCTCGCTGGCGGTACCCGGCACGGCGACCGGGCCCGCCGACGTGGTGGCCCGGCTGTGCGGGGCACACGCCCAGGTGCTGTCCGCGGCCGAGCTCTCCGTCGGGCTGCGGCTGTCGGACATCACGCGGGATGGGGTACGGGATGCCCTCTGGCGGGATCGCACCCTGGTCAAGACGTACGGTCCGCGCGGCACCGTCCACCTGTTGCCGACCCAGGACCTTCCGATGTGGACCGGTGCGCTGTCCGCGCTGCCCGCCTCCGCCGGGAACGGCCGGGGCGGCGTCGACCTCCTCAGCCCGCAGCAGACCGAAGAGGTGATCGCCGCGATCGCCGACGCCCTGCACGACGCCGAACTCAGTGCCGACGACCTGACGGAGGCAATCGTCGAGCGCACCGGCCCGTGGGCCGCCGACCCCGTGATGGAGGCCTTCCAGGGCAAGTGGCCGTGCTGGCGCACCGCCATGGACCTGGCCGCCAACCGGGGCGCCCTGTGCTTCGCTCCCAACCAGGGGCGCAAGGCCGCCTACACCAGCCCGCACCGCTGGCTGCCCGGCTTCACCCCCACCGAGGGAAACGCCGCACTGGCCGCTCTGGTCAAGTCGTACCTGTACGCCTACGGGCCCGCCACGCCCCAGCACTTCGCCCGCTGGCTGGCCGCCCCGCGCCGCTGGGCCAGTGAGCTGTTCGCCTCGCTCGGCGAGGAGATCCAGCAGGTCGAGCTGGCCGGGGAGCGCGCCTGGGTGGTCGCGGGCGACACGGAGGTGCCGGCGGAACCGGCGCGGGGGCTGGTGCTGCTGCCGTACTTCGACGCGTATCTCATCGGCTGCCAGCCGCGCGAGCTGCTCTTCCCGGGCGCGGCGGCGGGCCGCGCGCTGGCCGCGGGGCAGGCGGGGAACTTCCCCGTGCTCCTCGTCGACGGACAGGCCGCGGGGGTCTGGCACCAGCGTCGTGCCGGCAAGAAGCTGTTCGTCACGGTGGAGGAGATCACGCCGCTCACCGCCGTGCAGCGCAAGGAGCTCGACGCGCAGGTGGAGCGCGTCGGCGAGATCCTCCAGGGCCGGACGGAACTGACGCTGGGCAAGGTGGCGGTGGGCCCCCACGCGTGAGCGTGAGGGCCGGACGTCCCGGCCGGGCGCACGGGCGAGTTGTCAATGACGGTTCCGCCGGGCGCAGAGGCCCGTTGTCACCTCGCTCGCCACATGTCTTCGAGCGAGGTGCGCAGCGCGATCTCCGGCTTCCAGCCGAGCAGGTCCGCGGCGAGCCGGTTGTCGACGCGCATCCAGTCGCCGCCCAGGCCCGGTACCGGAGCGAGCCGCTGTGCGACGAGACCGGCGGGCGGGCCGGCGATCGAGACGAGGAGGCCGACCAGGTCCGGGAGGGCGGTGGCCGTGCCGCTGCCGATGTTGACGACCCGGCCGCTCACGGATGACGCCGCCGCCAGGACCACGGCCCTGGACACGTCGCGCACGTCGACGAAGTCCCGGCGGGCGGAGCGGGCGACGGTCAGCACCGTGGGGGAGCCCTCCTCGGTGGCCGTGCGCAGGCGCTGCAGCAGTTTCCCGAGGAAGGCGGCCGGTGAGGGGTGCGGGCCGCACACGTTGGCGAGCCGCAGTACGAGTGCGTCCGCGGTGCCCGAACGGGCCGCCGTCAGGACGCGGTCGGTGCCCGCGAGGCGGCTGCGCGTATAGGTGTTCACCGGGGCGGGCACCAGAGACTCGTCCATGAGGGTGCCGTCCGGGACGGGCCCGTACTCGTGCATCGAGCCGAGCTGGATCAGTCGCGGGGGCCGGGGCAGCCGGGCCAGTGCGGCGAGCAGGTCCTCGACAGCGTGGACGTTCGTACGGGCCATCTCCTCGTCGGTCCGGTCCCAGCCGTCGTTCGCGTTGGCCCCGTCCGTCGCGTTCACGACGACGCCGACACGCTCCCGGTGCAGCAGGGCGGCGATGCGGGCGGGGCCCGCGGAGGTGAGGTCGAGGCGCCGGAAAGCGGACGCGGGGACGTGCGGGGCGTTGTTGCGGGCCAGTGCGAGGACGTCGTGGCCCCGGGCGGCGAACGCGGCCAGGAGGTGGCGTCCGATCCAGCCGGTGCCGCCGACGACGGCGACCCGGGCGGGGGAGGGGGTGGCGTGCACGTCAGACCGTGTGCCAGGCGGCGTCGCGGGCGGGGGAGCCGGTATCGAGGGTGGCGACGAACATGCCCACCCTGGGCCCGCGCGGGTGGTACGTCACCGAGCAGCCCGCGTGCGCGAACGCGGTCTCGTACTCCTCGCGCGTGAACAGGGCCAGGTCGTGGCTGTCGATGAAGTGCTGCACGCCCGTCGCGGAGTCGGCGACGAGGTAGTGCGCCACCACCTGCGCGAAGTCCCCCTTTCTGGTGGCGTGGGAGATCCTGGAGATGGTGCGGTCCTCCTCCGTGGCGAGGGTGCTCATGATCTGGCCGGGGACGAACTCGTCGGGGAAGTACCAGGGTTCGAGGACGATGACCCCGCCCGGGTTGAGGTGACGGGCGAAGGTCCGCATCGAGGCGGTCAGTTCGGCGGCGGTGCTCAGGTAGCCGACGGAGCTGAACATGCAGGTGATGACGTCGAAGGCGGAGTCCAGCCGGAAGTTCTCCATGTCGCCCTGGTGGACGGGCACCCCGGGCAGGTTGCGCCGGGCCAGCCGCACCATGTCCTCGGACACGTCGATCCCCTCCACGTGAGCGAACTCCTCGCGGAAGTAACGCAGATGGGGCCCGTTGCCGCAGGCCACGTCCAGCAGGGAGGAGGCACCCGGGCCGCCTGCCTGCCGGGCGAGCGCGACGGCCTCGGCGGCCTCGGCCCGGTAGTCCTTGCGGCGGGCCCGGTACACGGCTTCGTATATGTCGGCCCGTTCGTAGACCTCGCCGAGGCTCTGCCTGGTCATGGTGTCTCCTTCGTGCGCCCGTGAGGGACCGGCGCGTCAGTGATGGGACGAAGTGTCAGCGGATGACGGCGTCGGTCGCCGCGGCGGGCCCGACGAAGTCGAGCAGCAGCCGCGCCTCGCCCAGCACCGCCTCGCCCTGCGCGTCGCTCAACGGCCGGAACGGCTCGATGCGCAGCTCGCCGCCCGCCAGTTTCCAGCAACCGTGCACGAACCCGTCGACGAGGAACAGCGGCACGCCGAGCGACGCCGTGGGAGAGATCCGCCGCCGGTCGGCGTCGCCGATGATCCGGGTGCGGTCCTTGTGCCCGAGCGCCGCGTTGTCGAAGGCGGGCAGGAAGCGCACCGGCGCCGGCATTCCGGGGTCCGCGACCGGTGCGTCGGGCAGGTCGAAAAGTTCCCTGCCCTCCTCGGTCCGGAAGACCCGCAGCCGGGGCCGCAGCGTGTCGACGACCTCGCGCAGCCGGGTCAGCCCCGACCACGCCTGTACGTCGGGCACGCTCGCCGGCCCGAAGGACTCCAGGTAGCGCAGGATCATGGTGTCCGGACGCGGCCCGTCCGCCATGGGGATGCCGGTCCAGTCCTGGGCGAGGGCCACCGGGGTCTGCCGGCGGTTGCCCCAGGCGCCCCAGACACCGTTGGGGGGCGGATGCACGACACCTTCGAGGAGCTCCACCGCGTTGGCCATTCGCACACCGTGCCGGCCGGGGAACCGCTCGGCGAGCACCCGGCCGAGGGAGCTGCGGGTGTGTGCCTGACGCGCCATCGACTCGCGTGCGACGGCGGTGAGTTCCTTGAGGTCCAGGCCGCTGGTCTCGTCCGCGTAGTACGCGTGGGTGAGGGCGCTGCCCACGATCGGCTGCACGGTGGGCCGCAACCAGGAGAAGTCCGCGGCCGCTGCCACGTGCTGGGTGCGGCGCACCATCGTTCCCCGTACCACGCTCCGGTCGTGGAAGAGCGCCGTCAGCTGCTCGTGCCGGAACGACTCCGCCCGGGTCCACAGGCCCACGTACGCCCAGTTGGGCTCCTGGGCCTGGAGGGCGACCAGCCGGCCGACCACGTCGAGCACCGGCATCGTGGTGCGCTCCAGCAGGAACTGCCGGGAGAGCAGAGTGCGGTTGAGGGTGCGCAGGTCGAGGGTTCTCATACGGAGGAGCCTTACTGGGCGGCGGAGGAGAAACGCACTGCGAGGTTCCCCCGGTGTTTGCCCGCGAGCAGGTCGAGCAGCGCCCCGGGCGCCGCCTCCACACCGCCCTCGACGACCGTCTGCGGGAAGACGAACCGCCCCTCGGCGAGCCACTTGGCGAAGTGCTCCGTCCAGGCCCAGATCTGCTCGGGCGTGTGATAGGTCGCGTACGGACGCAGTTCGAGGTGGCGGGTGATGGCGGTCATCAGGTCGAGCCTCGGGTGTCCGCCCGTACCGCCGCCGATCTGCCCGGACAGGGCACCGCACAGCGCGAACCTGGCGTGCAGCGCGGCCGCCTGGACCGCAGCCTCGAACTGCTCGCCGCCCACGTTGTCGAAGAAGACGTTGATGCCGTCCGGGGCGAGCTCCCGCAGCTGGTCGAGGACCGGCCCGTCGTGGTAGTCGAACGCCGCGTCGTAGCCCAGCTCGTCGACGAGGTAGGCGACCTTCTCCTTGCTGCCCGCGCTGCCGATCACCCTGGCCGCGCCCCGGCACTTGGCGATCTGCCCGGCGAGCGAGCCCACCCCGCCGGCCGCCCCCGACACGAAGACCACGTCGTCCTCGCCGGCCTGCGCGAGAGTGGCCATCCCGTAGTAGGCGGTCGGCCCCTGCGAGAGGTAGTACGAGGAACTCGGGAACAGCCCGGCGTCCAGCTTGTGGAAGGAGGCGGCGGGCCCGGTCGTGTACTCGCCCCAGCCGGCCATCGTCTGCACCAGGTCACCCACCGCCAGGTCCTCGCTGCGCGAGCGGACGACCGTGCCGACCTCACCGCCGCCGATCCGTCCACCGACCCGGTACGGGGGCACAGGAAGCGGACAGTCGGGCCGCATCAGGTCCTGGTAGGCCGCCGCCACGAAGACGTGGTCGATGCGCACCAGCACCTCTCCGGGCCCCGGCTCCACCACCGGCACCTCGGCGATCTCGAAGTTCGCGGCCGTGGCCGCGCCGTCTAGGTGGGCTGCGAGGCGGACCTCGCGGGCGGTCTCCGGGATCCCGGGGGCCTCGGGGGCGACGCGGTCAGTGGGCATGTCCGTACCTTTCTCTCCGTGGTGATGGCGGCCCATGCTGTCCGCCCCCGCTCGAACGCGCGTCGTCCGCCGGTCGACCGGCCCCGCGCCACCGCCCCGCCCCTGCCGCTCTCGACCGGGCGTCTAGGCAGCGCCCCTAGCGTCGCGGGACCAGTCGTGTGCAAGTCGTGTGCAAGGGGAGGAACGAGCAGCGTGAGCCAGTCCGATTCGAGTACGACCGTCACGCCGGTCGCTGCGGCCGCCAGTACGGCCGAGGGCGCGGCCCGGCCGGAAGGCACCTGGACGGAGCGGTTCCGCCTGGAGGACAAGGTGTTCGAGAGCACCCTGCACCTCACCCCCGGCGGGCGGGCCTTCATCCTGGCCGGCCCCGCCCCCGGCGGCGGGGGCGCGGGAACCTGGACCGCGACCGCGGAGGGCGGCTTCTCCTACCGGATCGCGGAACGCCTGGTCGCCGAGGACGGCACCTTCATCGGCTGGGTCGACATAGACCACCACGCCGACCTGAGGGGCGACACCTTCACCAGCCGGGGCATCTCCACGGTCTACGACGCCGACGACAAGGTCACCGCGAGCGTGCCCGTCGAAGCCGAGGCGACCCGTAACCCGTCCCCCTCTGCCAACCCCTAAGGAGTCATCGTGCGCATCCTCTTCTTCACCGGCGGCGGCCGGGCCACCGTCCACGCGCTGCTGCCGCTCGCCTCGTCCTGCCGGACCGAGGGGCACGAGGTCATCGTGGCCACCCCGCAGGAAGACCTGGCGGCCGTCACCGAACACGGCCTGCCGGCCTTCGCCATGTCCGAGATGGGCGTCTTCAAGGCGATGTTCTGGGACCGCGAGGGCAACAAGCTGGACCGCCCCCGGGGCGAGGCCGCCGAGTGCGAGTTCGCCAGCCGGGGGTTCGCCCGCATGGCGGCGGACAGCTTCGACGCGGTGGCCGACCTCGCCGACCACTGGCGCCCCGACCTGGTCGTCGGCGGCACCCGCAACTACGGGGCCGCCCTCATCGCCCACCACGCCAAGGTCCCGTACGTCTGTCAGGCCTGGGACGCCCTCGAACGGGACCCGGGCGACCTGGAGTTCGTCACCGACGAGCTGCGACCGGAACTGGAGAGGCTCGGCCTGGACGCCTTCCCCCGGGAGGACCTCTACCTCCACATCACCCCGGCGTCCCTGCGCCCGGAGGGCGCGGAGCCCGCCCAGTACATGCGCTGGACCCCCGGCAGCACCCAGCTGCCGCTGGAACCCTGGGTGTACCGGCGCCCGGAGCGCAAGCGGGTCCTGGTGACGTCCGGCTCCCGTGCGGCCATGATCGACACGCTCGGGACGGACTTCTTCCGCCCCGTCATCGAGAACCCCGTCTTCCAGGACGTGGAGCTGCTGATCGCGACCCAGGAACCGGTCGCCGAGAAGCTCCGCGCGCAGTGGCCCGGCATCCGCGCCGGCTACGTGCCCCTGGACACCGTCATCCCTTCCTGCGACCTGCTGGTGCACCACGGCGGCGGCCAGACCTGCATGTACGCGGCGGCGGCCGGCGTTCCGCAGCTCGTCTTCCCGGACATGCTGGCCTCGGCGATACCGATGCGGCGCTTCGACGCGTACGGTGCCTCGATCACCCTGAACCTGGTGGAACCGCCGGAGCGGATCGAGGAGGCGGGCCGCAAGCTGCTCGACGACCCGTCCTACCGGGAGCGGGCGGGGGCCCTCGCCGCCGAGATCGCCGCGCTGCCGACGACCTCGCAGATCGTACGGAAGCTGGAGGACCTGGTCGCTTCCGCGCGCTGAACTTCCCGGCGCGAACGCCCGAGGCCCCCGGCAGAAATGCCGGGGGCCTCGGGCGTCGACGCCCTTCGCGCTCTCGTCCTCGCGCTCAGGTGTGCGCGACGTCCAGACCGCCGTCGATGGTGACGATCTGGCCGGTCACCTGCGCGCTCGCCGGGTCGGCGAGGTACAGGATCCAGCGGGCCACCTCGTCCGCCTCGGCCACCCGGCCCAGCGGAATCGCGTGCGCCACGCCCGCCAGCAGCCCCTCGGCCTGCTCCGGAGCGAGCCCGCCCGCCACGTACGCCTCGGTCCTTACGAAACCGGGTGCGACCGCGTTGACCCGGATGCCCCGGGGGGCCAGTTCGGCCGCCCAGCTCCGGCAGAAGCTGTGCACGGCGGCCTTGCTCGCACAGTAGAGGGAGCTCTCGGGGCCCGGGTTGTGGCCGCCCCGGCTGGAGACGAGAACCAGCCGGCCGCCCGGGGAGCGGAGCTGCGGCAGCAGGCGGGTGGTCAGCAGGGCGAGGCCCAGGACGTTGGTGGCCAGTACCTGCTGGGCGGCTGCCGGGTCCCACGCGGTCAGCGGGGAGGGCCGGAAGACGCCCGCGTTGTGCACCAGGACGTCCAGGGCGCCGCCGTACGTGCGTACCGCGTCGGCGACGGCGTCCGCGCCCTCCCCGGAGGTCACGTCGGCGGGCAACGGGACCAGGGCCGTGTGGAGTTCGGCCACTTCGTCCAGGCGCTCCTTGCGGCGCCCGGTGATGATCACCGTACGCGCCCCGCCGGCGGCGAACGCCAGGGCGGTGGCGCGGCCGATCCCGGTGCCGCCGCCGGTGACGACGACGGTCTGGTCCGCGAAGGGCTGCGTGGCGGGCTGTGAGGTCACGAGCGGTGCCTTTCCCGTGCGAAGGAGGTCGGTCGGCATCAGACGACGTGCACGGTCGGCACGTAGAAGATCCACTTGCCGCCGCTCTCCTTGAACCCCTGCTCCTTGCGCATGATCTCCTCGGCGTGGTTCCAGGCGAACAGCAGCGCGTAGTCGGGGTAGGCGCGGGAGAACTCCTCGGCGGGCACGACCGGGATGTGCGCCCCCGGCGAGAGCCGGTCCTGCTTGGCGGGGGTGGTGTCGCAGACGTAGTCGACCAGGTCGGGGCCGATGCCGCAGTAGTTGGTGACCGTGGCGCTCTTGGCCGTGGCACCGTACGCGGCCACCGAGCGGCCCTCGGCGCGCAGCCTGCGCAGCAGGGCGTTCAGGTCGGTGCGGATGCGCGCCACGTTCGAGGCGAAGGACTCCAGCGTCGGCAGGGCGCTGAGGCTGCGCGCGTTCTCCTCGGCGACGAGCGCGGCCACCGCCGGGGTCGCGGAGCGCGCACCGGCGCGGGCCAGCGTGTAGCGGACCTCGCCGCCGTGCACCGGCAGCCGCCGCACGTCGACGAGTTCGAGGCCGAACCGGGACGCCATCTCGGAGACCGAGCGGGCGGTGAAGAAGAAGTAGTGCTCGTCGTAGATCTGGTCGAAGGAGGTCTTCTCGACGATGTCGCCGAGGTACGGGTCCTCGAAGACGAACACCCCGTCGGGCCCGAGCAGCGCGTCGACGCCGCGCAGGATCGAGTCCATGTACGGGATGTGGCAGAGGGTGTTGGCGGCGTAGATCACGTCGGCGGGGCCGTCCGCCGACCGGATCGCGGTCGCCGTGGACTCCTCGAAGAAGTCGTTGCGCACCCGGATCCCGCGCGAGCGGGCGACCTCGGCGACACCGCCCGAGGGCTCGACGCCCAGGTGCCGGACGCCGGCGTCGCTGACCGTCTTCAGCATGATCCCGTCGTTGCAGCCGAGCTCGACGACGAACGGGTCGGCCGACTTCAGCTCCGACTCCAGGAACTCCCGCGCGGTGGAGGCGAAGTGCTCGGTCATCACGGACGAGCCCGAGGAGTGGTACGGGTAGTCCTCGTGGAACATCTTCTCGCGCGGGACCTCCTCGACGAGCTGGACCATGGTGCAGGTGCCGCAGACGCCGACGGCCAGCCGGTAGAAGAACTCGTTGTCGATGTCCGCCGGCTTGAGGAAGGCGTCCGACAGGGGCTGGCGCCCCAGGTCGAGGAACTCGCTCACCTCGCTCTCGCAGATGCGGCACTTGGCCGGGGCGGACGCCGTCTGGTGGGTCGGTTCGCTCATGAGCGGGCTCCTTCTGATCCGTGCGGACGGCCCGTGGACCGGGCGGCGGCGGGGTGTGCGTGCAGCCGGGAAGGTGTCAGTGCGGGCTCGAAGTCGGCTTGAGCCCGCTCATAGCCCCGCCGCCTAGCCTCCGGCCATGAACACACCGGGAACGCAACAGGCACCACGGGCGGTTACGGACGTACCGGAGGGCAGCGGCGGCCCGCTGAGCGGGCTGCGCGTCGTGGAGTTCGCGGGCATCGGCCCCGTTCCGTTCGCCTGCATGATGCTCGCCGACCTGGGCGCCGAGGTGATCCGGATCGACCGGGCCGACGGGCGGCGGCCGTTCGGCGGCTGGCACCGGGTCCTCGACCGGGGCCGCCGCTCCCTCGCGCTGGACCTCAAGGACCCCGGGGCCGTCGCCGCGGCGCTGCGGCTCGCGGACCGCGCCGATGTCGTCGTGGAGGGCTTCCGGCCCGGCGTCGCCGAACGGCTCGGTGTCGGCCCCGAGGTGTGCCGGGCCCGGAACCAGGCACTGGTGTACGCCCGGATGACCGGCTGGGGGCAGGACGGGCCACTGGCGCAGGCCCCCGGCCACGACATCAACTACATCGCCCTGACCGGCGCACTGGACGCCATCGGCACCTCCGGCGGCCCGCCCGTACCGCCCGTCAACCTGCTCGGCGACTTCGCGGGCGGCGGGATGCTGCTGGTCTGCGGCGTCCTCGCCGCCCTCCAGGAACGCGGCACCTCGGGGCGCGGCCAGACCGTCGACGCGGCCATCGTGGACGGCACCGCGTCCCTGCTCGGCATGCTGCTCGCCATGCGGGACGAGGGCGCCTGGAACCGGCCGCGCGGCGGCAACCTGCTCGACGGCGGAGCCCCGTACTACACGACGTACGCCTGCGCCGACGGCGAGCACGTGGCCGTGGGCGCCCTCGAACCGCGCTTCTACGCCGATCTCGTCGCCGGCCTCGGCCTTGCCGGCGACGAGATCCCCGACCGTACGGACGAGGCCAACTGGCCTGCTCTTCGCGCCCTGTTCGCGGCCCGGTTCGCCGCCCGCACGCGAGCGGAGTGGGCGGCGTCCTTCACCGGAACCCAGGCCTGCGTCACCCCCGTGCTGTCCGTACGGGAAGCGGCCCGCGACCCGCACCTGAGAGCGCGCGGCACCTATGTGGACGGCGTGCCCGCACCCGCGCCGCGCTTCGGCCGCACCCCCGCCCCGCCACCCGCACGGGCACCCCGGCCCGGCGAGCACACCCGGCGGCTCCTGCGCGACGGCGGCTGCACCGAGGCGGAGATCGGGCGGCTCATCGCCTCCGGAGCGGCCATGGAGGCGGACGGCACCCCGGACGGCACCCCGGACGACACCCGCGCTTGAGCGAGCCGCGAGGTGCCTGTCCCACTCTCCACCCACTCGACCAGCCCGACCACCCACACCCCTCATCCCACGGACCGACGGAGGCTGACCCGCCGATGACCACCCACGTCTGGGACTACCTGCCGGAATACGAGAAGGAGCGCGCGGACCTGCTGGACGCGGTGGAGACCGTGTTCTCCTCGGGACAACTGGTGCTCGGCAAAAGCGTGCGCGGCTTCGAGGAGGAGTTCGCCGCCTACCTCGGCGTCCGCCACTGCACCGGCGTCGACAACGGGACCAACGCCGTCAAACTCGCCCTCCAGGCCCGCGGCATCGGACCCGGCGACGAAGTCATCACCGTCTCCAACACCGCCGCACCCACCGTCGTCGCCATCGAGGGCGCCGGAGCGGTCCCGGTCTTCGTGGACGTCCACGACTCCGACTTCCTCATGGACACCGCCCAGGTGGAGGCCGCCATCACCCCGCGCACCAAGGCTGTGCTGCCGGTGCACCTGTACGGCCAGTGCGTCGACATGGCCCCGCTCCAGGCCCTCGCCGCCCGGCACTCCCTCGCCCTCGTCGAGGACTGCGCGCAGGCGCACGGGGCGCGCCGGCAAGGTCGGCTCGCGGGCACCATGGGCGACGCGGCCGCGTTCTCCTTCTACCCGACCAAGGTCCTGGGCGCGTACGGGGACGGCGGCGCCGTCGTCACCCACGACGACGACACCGACCGTGCCCTGCGCCAACTGCGCTACTACGGCATGGAGAAGACGTACTACGTCGTCCGCTCCCCGGGCCACAACAGCCGGCTCGACGAGGTGCAGGCCGAGATCCTGCGCCGCAAACTGACCCGCCTCGACTCCTACGTCGACGGCCGCCGCGCCGTCGCCCGCCGCTACCAGGAGGGCCTGGGCGACCTGGTCTCCCCGGACGGACTGCGCCTCCCGGTCACCAGCCCGGGCAACGATCACGTCTATTACGTCTACGTCGTGCGCCACCCCCGGCGCGACGAGATCATCGAGCGGCTGAAGGCCCACGGCATCGCGCTCAACGTCAGCTACCCGTGGCCGGTCCACACGATGACGGGCTTCGCCCACCTCGGGTACGCCCCCGGATCGCTTCCGGTCACCGAGGCCGCGGCCGGCGAGATCTTCTCGCTCCCCATGTACCCGTCACTCCCCGAAGACGTGCAGGACAGGGTGATCGCCACCTTGCGGGACGTCCTCGGGGCACTCTGAGGAGGCTTCGTCATGACCGTCATGAAAGGCATGAAGGGTCTGATACTGGCCGGGGGGCTGGGAAGCAGGCTCCGGCCCTTCAGCCATTCGATGCCCAAGCAGCTCATCCCGATCGCCAACCGGCCGGTCCTGGTGCACGTCATCGAGTCCCTGCGCGACCTGGGCGTCACCGACATCGGCGTCATCGTCGCCCCGCGCAGCGGGGAGATCGAGGAGGCCCTGGGTGACGGCGCCCAGTTCGGGGTGCGGCTCAGCTACATCCCGCAGGCCCAGCCGCGCGGTCTCGCCCACTGCGTCATGCTGGCCCGCGACTTCCTCGGCGACGACGACTTCGTGATGTACCTCGGCGACAACATGCTCACCGACGGCGTCCGCGACATCGCCGAGGACTTCCGCACCCACCGCCCCGCCGCCCAGATCGTCGTCCACAAGGTGGTGGACCCCAGCGAGTTCGGGGTAGCCGAGGTGGACGCGGAGGGCAGGGTGCTGCGGCTGGTGGAGAAGCCGCGCGAGCCGGCCGGGAACCTGGCCGTGATCGGCGTGTACTTCTTCACCGCCGCCGTGCACGCCGCCGTCGACGCCATCACCCCCAGCGCCCGCGGCGAACTGGAGATCACCGACGCCCTCCAGTGGCTCGTCGAGCACGGAGCGGACGTCCGGGCCCGCACGTACGAGGGCTTCTGGCGCGACACCGGCCGGGTCGAGGACGTACTGGAGTGCAACAGCGAACTCCTCAAGGGGCTGCAAGGAGCCGTGCACGGCGAGGTCGACGCCGACAGCGAGCTCATCGGCGCCGTCGTCGTGGAAGCCGGCGCCCGCATCGTGCGCTCGCGTGTCGTGGGGCCGGTCATCGTGGGCGCCGGGTCGGTGGTGGAGGACTGCAGCATCGGCCCCTGCACGACGATCGGGCCGCGCTGCAGGCTGCGCTCCTCGGAGATGGAGCACACCATCGTCCTGGAGGCCGCCTCCGTGACCGGTGTCGGCACGGTCCGCGGGTCGGTCATCGGCCGGCAGGCGACGGTCACCTCGGCCGTCGCACCCGGCTGGCACCGGCTGCTGGTGGGCGACCACGCCAGTGTCGAGGTGGCCGCGTGAAGGTCTTCGTCACCGGCGGCGCCGGTTTCATCGGCTCCGCGTACGTCCGAAACCTCCTCGACGGCCGCTACCCCGGCTTCGAACATGCCGAGGTCACCGTCCTCGACAAGCTCACCTACGCGGGCAACCGCGCCAACCTGCCCCCCGCCCACCCCCGGCTCGCCTTCGTGCACGGCGACGTGTGCCATCGTGACCTGCTCGCCGCCCTGCTGCCCGGGCACGACGTGGTCGTGCACTTCGCCGCCGAGTCGCACGTCGACCGCTCCCTGGTCGACGCCTCGGACTTCGTCCGTACGAACGTTCTCGGCACCCAGACCCTCCTCGACGCCTGCGTCGCGGCCGGCGTCCAGCGCGTCGTACACATCTCCACGGACGAGGTCTACGGGTCCATCGCGCACGGCTCCTGGCAGGAAGGGCAGCCGCTGCTGCCCAACTCGCCCTACGCCGCGTCCAAGGCCGCCGCCGACCTGATCGCCCGCTCGTACTGGCGCAGCCACGGCCTCGACCTGTCCCTGACCCGCTGCTCGAACAACTACGGCCCCCACCAGCACGTCGAGAAGCTCATCCCGCGCTTCGTCACCCGCCTTCTGGAAGGACTGCCGGTCGGCCTGTACGGCGACGGGCGCAACAGCCGTGAATGGCTGCACGTCGACGACCACTGTGGGGCCGTGCAGCGCGTCCTCACCCACGGCAGGGCGGGCGAGATCTACCACGTCGGCAGCGGCAACGAACACACCAACCGGGAGATCACCGATCTGCTGCTGGACCTGTGCGGCGCCGACCCCGCCCTGGTCCGGGCCGTCCCCGACCGCAAGGCGCACGACCGGCGCTACTCGCTCGACGACCGCAAGATCCGCGACGAGCTGGGGTTCGCCCCCCGGGTCCCGTTCGCGCAGGGACTCGCCGACACCGTCGCCTGGTACCGGGAGCACCCGCACTGGTGGCGGGCACCGGCGGCGGCGGGCACGAGGGAGGAAGCCCGATGAGCACGCACGAGTCGATGTGCCCGGCCCAGCCATCGGGCACGGGCCGGCCGGTGAGGGGCATCCGTCCGATGAGCACACTCCAGCTCTACGACACGACCCTGCGCGACGGCAGCCAGCAGGAGGGCATGGGCCTCACCGTCGACGAGAAACTCGCCGTCGCCCGCCACCTGGACGCCCTCGGCGTGGGCTTCATCGAGGGCGGCTGGCCGGGAGCCGTGCCCCGGGACACCGAGTTCTTCCGCCGCGCACCGGACGAACTGGTGCTGCAGAACGCCCGGTTGGTGGCCTTCGGTGCCACCCGGCGGCCCGACGTCGCCGTGGTCGCCGACCCGCAGGTGCGCGCCCTGCTGCTGTCCGGCGCCCCGGTGATCACCCTGGTCGGCAAGAGCCATGTCGGGCACGTGCAGCGGGCCCTGCGCACCACCCTCGCCGAGAACCTCGCGATGATCGCCAGTACGGTCCGGCACCTGGTCCACGCGGGACGGCGGGTCTTCCTCGATGCCGAGCACTACTTCGACGGCTACCGCCTCAACCCCGAGTACGCACTCGAAGTCGTCGGTGCCGCCGCCGAGGCGGGCGCCGAGGCGGTGGTGCTGTGCGACACCAACGGCGGGTCCCTGCCCGACGAGGTCGCGGCGACGGTGGCCGACACCCTCGCCGCGACCGGCGCCGACCTCGGCATCCACTGCCACGACGACACCGGCTGCGCCGTCGCCAACACCATGGCCGCGGTCGGCGCCGGCGCCCGCCACGTCCAGGGCACGGCCCACGGATACGGCGAACGCTGCGGCAACGCCGACCTGTTCACGCTCATCGGCAACCTCGCCCTCAAGCAGGGCCACCCCGTCCTGACCCCCGGACAGCTCGCCCGGCTCGCGGACACCGGTCGCGCCATCACCGAGATCACCGGCGTTCCCGCCCGCCCCGCCGCCCCCTACGTCGGCGGCTCCGCCTTCACCCACAAGGCCGGGCTGCACGCCTCCGCCCTGCGCGTGGATCCCGGCCTCTACCAGCACATCGACCCCGACCGGGTCGGCAACGCCATGCGCACGCTGGTCTCCGACATGGGCGGCCGCTCCTCCGTGGAGCTCAAGGCCCGCGAACTCGGGTACGACGTCGCGGCGGGCTCCGGAGAAGTCGCCAGGGCGGCCGCCCGGGTCAAGGAGCTGGAGGGCGAGGGGTACAGCTTCGAGTCCGCCGACGCCTCCTTCGAGCTGCTGCTGCGCGAGGAGCTGGCGCCCGGCCTCTGCCGGCCCCCCTTCGACGTGGAGTCCTGGCAGGTGTCCGTCGCGGGCGGACGGGCCGCCACCCGCACCCAGGACACCGAGGCGACGGTACGGCTGCGGATCGACGACGTCGCCCTTCGCGCCACCGGCCACGGCAACGGGCCGGTCAACGCCCTCGACCGCGCCCTGCACGAGGCCCTCGACCCGTTCTTCCCGCAGCTCGCCCGGCTCGAACTGGTCGACTACCGGGTACGGGTGCTGACCGGCGAGACCGGCAGCGACGCCCGCGCCCGGGTCCTGATCGGCTTCCGCGACGGCGAACGGCGCTGGGGCACCGTCGGCGTCGACCGGAACACGGTCACCGCGAGCTGGCGGGCCCTGCTGGACGCCGTGCACTACGTACTGCTCGACGACGTCCGGGCCGGCGCGCCGCGCGCGGCCGCACTCGCCGACTGAACTGTTCAGGACGCTCGACCCACCGCCAGAAGAGAGGAGTTGCCGTGCGGGTGGAGAACATCTTCGTACGGGGGACGGGAGTACGCCTCCCCGGGACGATGACCGTGGCCGACGCCGTCGCCGCCGGGGACTGTCCGCCCGCCGTCGCCGCCCAGACCAAAACGGTGTCCGTCGCGTACTCCGCCGGGGAGTCGGCGGCCGAGATGGCGGCCACCGCGGCCCGCACCGCACTGGACCGCGCCCGCTCGGGGCCGGGGGACGTCGATCTCCTCCTGCACGCCGACACCTACCACCAGGGGCAGGACCTGTGGCCGGTGGCCTCGTACATCCAGCGCGAAGCCCTCGGCAACAGCTGCCCGGCGCTGGAGATCCGGCAGATGTCCAACGGCGGCCTCGCCGCCCTCGACCTCGCCACCGCCTACCTCAACGCCGGGCACGGTACCGGCGACGCCCTGCTGACCACCGCCGACCGGTTCTGCGCACCGGGCATCGACCGCTGGCGCACCGACCCCGGCACGCCCTACGCCGACGGCGCCACCGCGCTCGTGCTGTCCCGGCGCGGCGGCTTCGCCCGGCTCCTCTCCGTCGCCCTGCACGCGGACCCCGAACTGGAGCCGTTGCACCGGGGCGACGAACCCTTCACGACCGCGCCGCTCAAGCACCGGATGCCGGTCGACTTCGAACAGGCGAAACGTGCCTTCGTCGGCCGGGTCGGCATGTCGTACGCCATCACCCGCGCCCACGCCGGCCAGCAGACCGCCATCAAGCAGGCCCTCGCCGACGCGGAGACGGAGCTCGGCGACGCCCGCTGGATCGTCCTTCCGCACTTCGGCCTCAGGCGTCTCACCTCGATCTACCACCGGCCCTTCGGCATCGATCCCGAGCGCACCACGTGGGACTTCAGCCGCACGGTCGGACACCTCGGCGCGGGCGACCAGTTCGCCGGCCTGGACCACCTGGTGACCTCCGGCCGGGTCGCCCCGGGCGAACGGGTGGTGCTGATCAGTGTCGGCGCCGGATACAGCTGGGGCTGCGCGGTGGTGGAGATCACCGCACGGGCAGACTGGGCCCCGTAGCCCCGCCGGGCGGCCCCGACCGAAGGTTCCACCGCCGCTCGAGTTCGCGTCGAGCACACCTCTGCCACTCTGAACCGGCCCGTCACACGGCCGCACCGAAGGGAAGGTACGCCGTGGCCACCGCTACGACTACGACTACGACTACGTCCGCGACAGCGCCCACGTCCGCGACCGCGAACCGCATCACCGAGCACACCGTCACCGTCGCGGCCGACCCGCAGACCGTGTACGGGCTCGTCGCCGACGTGACCGCCTGGCCGCACGTCTTCGGACCCACGGTCCACGTCGAGGTCCTCCAGGAAGCTCCGCCCGGCGGCGGCGAACAGCTGCTGCGGATCTGGGCCGTCGCCAACGAACAGGTACGCACCTGGACTTCGCGGCGCACGCTCGACCCGGTGGCCCGTACCGTCACCTTCCGGCAGGTGCACTCCGCCGCCCCGGTGGCCACCATGGGCGGCGAGTGGCGCATCGAACAGACCGACGACGGCGCGACCCGCGTGGTCCTCCTGCACGACTACCGCGCGGTGGACGACGACCCGCACGCCGAGGAACTCATCGAGCGCGCCGTCGACACCAACAGCCGCGCCGAACTCGCCGCCCTCAAGAGCCACGCCGAAGCAGGCGGCACCCGCGCCGAACTCCACTTCTCCTTCAGCGATTCGGTCACCGTCGCCGGAGCCGCGGGCGACGTCTACGGCTTCCTGAACCGTGCCGACCTGTGGCCCGAGCGCCTGCCGCACGTGGCCCGCCTGGATCTCACCGAGGACGAGCCGGGCATCCAGCACATGGACATGGACACCCGCAGCCCGGACGGCTCCACGCACCGCACCACCTCCGTGCGGGTCTGCGCGCAGGACACGCACACCATCGTCTACAAGCAGCTGAAGGTCCCGGTCGCCATGACCACCCACACCGGGCGCTGGACCCTCGAACCCCTCGACGACGGCACTGTGCGCGTCACCTCGTGGCACACGGTGACCCTCGACCCCGAAGGGGTACGGCGGGCTCTGGGACCCGACGCCACCCTGGCCGAGGCGCGCGCACTGGTCCGCAAGGCGCTCGGCACCAACAGCTCCACCACCCTGCGCCACGCCAAGGAGTTCGCGGAGGCCCGCCGGTGAGCGAGCGCGACCCGGCCCGCCCCGTCACCGTCGTCAACCGGTTCGAAGTGCGGGGGGACATAGGCACCTTCGAGGCGGCCTTCCGCGCCCACTCCCAGTTCCTGCGGCACCGTCCCGGGTTCGACTTCCTGGTGACGATGCGCCTGGTCGACCGGCCGCGGGTGTACGTCAACCTGGGGCACTGGAAGCGGCTGAGCGGTCTGCTCGACACCGTGCACGACGACACCTTCGTCGCCCACGTCCAGCGGCTCGCCCCGATGGTGCGCACCGAGGCGGACCAGGCACTGAGCGTCTCCCGCGTCCTCTCGGAGACCGCCGCCGTCGGCGAGAGCACGATCGTGCTTCTCTCCGCGCAGGCGTACGGGAATCCCGCGGGCTTCGAGGAGCGCTACGCCGCGCTGGGCGAGGCGTGCCGGGCGACGGCCGGCTTCGGCGGCAGCGACCTGCTCCGCTCGACCGTGCGGCCCCTGACGTACACCGGAGTGCTGTGGTGGAGCGACGGCGACCACTGCGACCGTGCGCTGGCCGCCGGGCAGTGGCAGTCGGCGCTCGACGAGCTCTCGCAGTCGGCCGAGGTCGTCGTCGAACGCAGCCGCCACCTCGCCTACGAGCGGGGGACGCGTGCGGCGGAGGGCTGAGCCGACGGCGGGGTGAGCCGGTGGCGGGCGGGTGGAGGGCCGGTGCAACGGAGGACTGAGCGGCGGACCAGCAGTGGCCCAGGGCTTCTCAAGCGCAGGCCCCCACCCTTCGTCCATGGCAGAAGAGACAGAGATCATCGTGCTTCGCGGCAATCCGGACGCGGCGGAACTCGCGGCCGTCTCCACCGTCCTGCTCACGCTCCTGCGAGACCGGGGGAGAGCTCCCGCACAGCCACCGGAGGCCGAGCCCGCGCACTGGAGCATCAGGGGCGCCGACGGACGGGGCCCGCTGTACCGGGGCCTCTGGGACGGGAGGGGTTCGCGGTGAGCACATTCCGCACCTTCATCGACACGTTCGGGGCCGGGGCCGCCGAGGCACCGCAACGGGAGGCGCTCGTACTGCTCTCCGAGGGGGACCAGGTCGAGACCGTCAGTTACGGCCGGCTGCACGCCCTGGTGAGCCTGCTGGCGGGACGGATCGTCGCGCACACCGCCCCCGGCGACCGTGTGATCATCCTGCAGTCCTCCCGCAGACTGTTCACCGCGTCGTTCCTGGCCTGCCTGTACGCGGGCCGGGTGGCCGTCCCTGTTCCGCCGACGGGCGGCCGCGCACACCACGACGCACGCCTCGCGGGCATCGTCAAGGACGCCGCCGCGAGCTGCGTGCTCACCGCGGGCGCGCACGCCGCCGAAGCCTCCCAGCTGCTGGCCCGCACCGGCTTCACCCAGGTCACGTGTCTGCTCGCGGACACCGCCCCGGGCCCGGCGGACGCCCCGCACACCCCGCCCCGGCCCGTCGGACCGGACGAGGTCGCCTACCTCCAGTACACCTCGGGCTCCACCCGGGAACCGCGCGGGGTGATGGTCACCCAGCGCAACCTGGTCGCCAACCAGGAGGCCATCCGCCGCGCCCTGGACACCGGGCCCGCCTCCCGCTTCGGCGGCTGGCTGCCGCTGCACCACGACATGGGCCTGGTGGGCCAGCTGCTGCACCCGCTGTGGCTCGGCACGACGACGGTGCTGCTCACCCCGCAGATGTTCGTCAAGGCTCCGCTGCGCTGGCTCGACGCCGTCTCCCGCCACGGCCTCACGGTCAGCGGCGGCCCGGACTTCGGATACGAGCTGTGCCTGCGCAGGATCAACGACCTCCAGCTCGCCGGCCTCGACCTCACCGCCTGGCGCACCGCCGTCAACGGGGGCGAACCCGTCAGTCCGGCCACCGCGGCGGCCTTCGCCGACCGCTTCGCCCGCGCCGGACTGCGTCCCGGTGCCCTCGTCCCGGCGTACGGCCTGGCCGAGGCGACCCTCTTGGTGTCCGCCGCCCGCCCGGCCCACGAGGGCGACCGGTACACGCACTGCGGGGAACCCGCCGACGCCGAGGTCCGGATAGTCGACCCGGACACCCGGGCCGAGTGCGCCCCGGGCGAGAGCGGCGAGATATGGGTGCGCGGCCCGGGGGTGGCCGCCGGCTACTGGCGGCGCACCCGGGAGAGTGCCGACACCTTCGGCGCCAGGACCGCCGACGGCGACACCACCGGCACCGGCTTCCTGCGCACGGGCGACCTCGGCGTCCTCGACACGGCCGGCCGGCTCCGCATCACCGGCCGCCTCAAGGAAGTGATGGTCGTCGCGGGCCGCAACGTCCACCCCCACGACGTGGAACGCACCGCCGCGCAGGCCGGCGGGCTGCTCGGGGCGGCCTCCGTCTTCGCCGTGACGGGCGGGTGCGAGCACGTGGTGCTCGTCCAGGAGGTGCGCGCCCGCAGTCAGTACGACGTGGACCTCGACGCGCTCGCCACCGCGGTCCGGGCGCGCGTGGCCGAGGAACACGACGTGCGCCTGGGCGCTCTCCTGTTCGTCCCCTCCGGCACCGTGCGCCGGACAACCAGCGGAAAGGTGGAACGGGCCGCGATGCGCCGAATGTTCCTCAACGGCGAATTCAGACCGCTGCACCGGCAGTTGGACGCCGACGTGGCACGGCTCCTCCCGGCGGGAGCCCGCACGTGAGCACCGGGCACGGCGCGGCCGAAGCAGGCGCGACCGCACACGGCGTGACCGTGTCCGGGGCCTCCGGGCGCGGCGGCGCGCAGGAGCGCGTCGACATGCTGGAGCAGGCCTTCGGCCCCCTCGACGACCCCGCCAACCCCCTCGGCGGCGCCGCGTTCGTCGCCGCCGACGCGGCGGGCGCGGTGCCGCCCGCCGCCGAGGCCGTACTCGACGCGTACGGACTGAACGCGGAGTTCGTGCCGGCCGCACTCGGCGGGCGGCTGCGCCGGATGGACGAACTCGGCCGTCTGCTGCGGCCGGTGTTCCGCCGCGACGCCTCACTCGGCTTCGGCTACGGGCTCAACTGCTTCTTCGCCGCCACCCCCGTGTGGACGGCGGGCGACCGGGACCAGCGCGAACTCGTCGCCGGGCTGCTGCTCGGCGGCTCCCGCGTCGCCGTGGCACGGCACGGCGTCGCCCACGGCAACGACTTCGTACGGGACGAGTTCACCGCCGTGCCCGCTCCGGACGGCGACCCGGACGACGGCCGGGGCGCCGGTACGAACGGCGGCGCGGGCGGCGGACGCCTGTTGCGTGGCAGCAAGACCGGCATCGCCAACGCCTCCCGCGCCGACGGGCTCGTCGTCTTCGCCCGCACCGGGACCTCCGGCCCGCCGCGCAGCCACAGCGTCTTCCTGCTCGACCGCCGCACCCTGCCGCCCGGCCGCCTCACCGACCTGGACCGCCGCGCCACCCCGGGCATGCGGGGCGCCGAGTTCGGCGGGCTGCACGCCGACGACTGTCCGCTGCCCGCGTCCGCGCTGATCGGTTCCGAGGGCGACGGCTACGAACTCTCCCTGCGCTCCTCCCTGGTGATCCGCGGGCTGATCCCCTCGATCGTGCTCGCGGGCGGCGACTCGGCACTGCGCACCGTGGCGGCGTTCGCGGCCCGCCGACGGCCGGGCGGACGCTCCTCGCTCGACGTGCAGCACGTGCGCGACGTACTGAGCGGGGCCCTCCTTGATCTCCTGATCATCGACTGCCTCGCGCTCGCGGCGACCCGGGCGCTGCACCTGCTGCCCAAACAGGTCAGCGCGTACTCGGCGGCCGCCGCCTACCTCGCGCCCAAACTCACCGCCGAGTCGATGGACGAGATGTCCGCCGTCCTCGGCGAGGAGACCTTCGCCGAGGACGGGGCCTACGGAATGTTCCAGAAGCAGCTCAGGGACCTGCCCGTGACCTCGCTCGGCCATGCCGGCAGCGCCGGACGGCAGGTCAGCCTGCTGCCGCAGCTGCCGTTCTTCGCCCAGCACGCGTGGTTCGCCGATCCGGAGGCCCCGGCGCGACTGTTCCGGCTGCACGAGGGGCTGCCTCCGCTGGACCTCTCCCAGCCCGCGCTGCTCGGCGACGCCGACCCGCTCGCCGCCACCCTGGTCGCCAGCGCCGACCTGTTCGAGACGGAACAGCTGCCCCGGCGAGGCACGGACGCGGGTGCGCTGCGCTTCCTGGTACGGGCCCTCACCGTCGAACTGGACGACCTGCGCAAGGCGTTCGTCGACATCGGGCCCGACCGCAAGGCGCTGTCCAGTCCGCACAGCCTCGGCCTGGCCGACCGCTACACACTCGTCCTCGCGGCCGCGGCCTGCCTGGGCGTGTGGCGGGAACAGCAGTGCGCGGGGGAGTCGGCGGACCCGTTCCTGTCCGACACGGCCTGGCCCACGGCAGTGCTGTACCGGCTGTCCAGACGCCTCGGCCTGGCCCTTCCCGACCGCTGCGCGGCGGCCGAACAGCGAGTGCTCGCCGAGGTCCTCGCCCGGCTGCGCGGCCGGCGCAGTTACGACCTCTACGCCTCGCCGCTGGCCTGACCCGGCCCCGCCCCTTCCGCTCCCCTGGCGCGCGAGCCGTCCGCTCGTCCCCGCTGCCCGCCCTGCGGCCGACCCGAAGGAGAAACCCCATGCCCGTCGAAGATCCGGGCCGTCACGAAGCGGCCCACGCCGCTCACCGCGAGTGGCTCCTGGAGCGGCTCGCCCACTATCTGGGCCACCCGGTCGACGACACCGTCCCGCTGGCGGAGTGCGCCCTGGACTCGGTGGCCGTCCTGAGCCTGTACGGCGACATCGAGGAGGAGTTCGGCCCGGTCGTCGAGCTGGACGAGCTGGCGACCCGGTCGACGGTCGGCGACCTGGCCCGCCGGATGGCCGCCCGGGACGTGAGCCGTCGGGACGTCGCGGTGCGGGCCGCGTTCGTCTTCACCGGTCAGGGCTGCCAGTACCCGGGCATGACCACCGGCCTCTACCTGGACTCGGCCACCTACCGCGGCCACCTCGACGAGGCGTGCGCAGCGCTCCGGCCCTACCTGGGGGTCTCCGTCGTCGACCTGATCCTGTCCGCGGACGCGGCGATCCAGAAGACGGCGTTCACCCAACCCGCCCTGTTCGCCGTGGAGTACGCGCTGGCCCGCACCCTCGAATCCTGCGGCGTGGTGCCGGTGGCGGTGCTGGGCCACGGTGTCGGCGAGTTCGCCGCCGCCACCCTGGCCGGTGCGCTGAGCCTGCCGGACGCGGCGAAGCTGATCTCGCTGCGGGCCGCGTTCATGGAGTACTTGCCGCCCGGTGGCGGCATGACGGCCGCCTGCGTGTCCCCCGAGGAGGTCGCGGACCTGCTCGCCGCGGAGCCCGAGGTGGGCATCGGCGCCGTCAACGCCGCGAGGTCCACGGTGCTCTCGGGGGACTTCGACGGCCTGCGGCGGATCGAGGCGGGCCTCGCCGCACGCGGCGTCAGGTGCCGCCACCTTCCGGTGACGCATGCCTTCAACTCCCCGCTGATGTCCCCGATGGTCGCGAAGTTCGAGGCCGCCGCCCGCAGGGTGCGCGGCAGCGCGCCCCGGCTGCCGTTCTACTCGACCGTGCACGGCGGACCCTCCCGCCAGCCGCTGTACGCCTCCTACTGGTCGCAGCAGCTCACCTCGCCCATCCGGTTCGCCGACGCCGCCCGCACCCTGCTCGACCAGCAGGCGCCCACCCACGTCGTCGAGATCGGCCCGCGCCCCGTCCTCACCCCCTACCTGCGCAGGATGGGCAGCCCGGTCTGCATCCCGATGTGCCCGCGACCCGACTCCGACGCGGTGGACCTCGCGGGCGTGGTCGCCGCCCTGAACGCCGGACCGCTGGCCGCCGAACGGGCGGGGGCCTGAGTGGCCCCCGCCATCGGCCCGCCGCTGTTCCTTCCGGGCCCCTCCGGGCCCTGGGAGCCGGTCGGGGAGACCCTGGAGCGCACCGGGAGCGTCCTGGTGCACGCCGCCGTGCCGGGCTGGCGGCCGGAGACGGAGACGCAGGAGGCCGTACGGCGACTACTCGGCCGCGACTGGCGGCGGTACGAGAACCTGCGCCCCGGCATGCGGGACCGCTTCGTCGCCTCGCGGCTGTTCCTGCGGTACACCGCCGCCGCCGTCCTCGGCACCGCGCCGGACCTGGTCGACCTGTCGTACCAGCCGGGCGGGCGGCCGTACGTGCGCGGCTGCGACCAGATCGACGTGAGCCTGAGCCACACCGAGGAGACGATGGTCGTCGGGGTGACCCGGCGCGGCCGGATCGGCGTCGACGTGGAGCGGGCCGACCGCCGGCTCGCCGGCACCGGGTCCGAACTCCAGGCCTGCACCCCGTACGAGAAGCGACGGCTCGACGAGGGCGGCGACGCGGCGCGCAACGACACGATGGTCCGGCTGTGGACGCTCAAGGAGGCGTACAGCAAGGCACTCGGGCAGGGACTGCGGTTCCGGTTCACCGAGTTCGGGTTCGAGCTTGCCGGGACGGGCGCGCGGCTGATCCGCCCCGACGGCTCCCCGGCGGCCGGGGACGAGTGGGCCTTCGGCACGTTCGGCGTCGCCGAGCGGTACGTGGTCAGCGCGGCCGTGCACGACTCCGGTTTCGGTGGCCCGGCCGACGTGTCGGTGGCGACGATGCTCGACGAAGGCCTGCTCGACGCCCTGCTCGCGGGTACCAGGACCGGCCCGGGTTCCGCCGGGCGGTCAGGGGATCCAGCCGGCCTCCTCGGCGATCCGGATGGCGTCGATCCGGTTGCGCGCGCCGAGCTTGGCGACGATGGCGGTCAGATAGTTGCGGACGGTTCCCTGTGACAGGAACAGGCATCCGGCGATCTCCGCCGCGTCGGCGCCCCGGGCGGCCAGTCTGAGCACCTCCAGTTCCCGGGGCGAGAGCGGGATCTCCGGCGAGTCCCAGGCACTGAGCGCCAGCTGCGGGTCCACCACCCGGCGGCCGGAGGCCACCGCCCGTATCGCCTGGGCCAGTTGCTGCGGCGGCGAGTCCTTCAGCAGGAAGCCCGAGACGTGCGCCGACAGGGCACGGCGCAGCGTCCCGGGGCGGCCCAGACTGGTGAGGATGAGCGTGCGGCAGGACGGCAGCTGCCGGTGCAGGTCCGCCGCCGCGGTGAGGCCGTCGATGCCCGGCAGGTCGATGTCGATGACGGCGACGTCCGGCGGCGTGTCGAGTGCCGCCTGCACGATGGTGTCACCACGGTCCACGGAAGCCACGATGCGGAGGTCCGGCTCCAGTTCGAGCAGCGCGATCAGCGCCCCGCGGATCATGTGCATGTCTTCGGCGATCAAGACCGTCACGGTCCGCAATTCGTTCCCCCGGATTGTCGGTCGGTGCGTGCAGGTCGGGTACGAAGGCCGGGCGCACGGGCCCCGCGTACGGAGAGCCGTACGCGTCGGGCGGGCGGACCGGGCGGTTGTGGCCGGAGGCACGGATCGGACGCATGGGTCAGGCCGCGATCCGGTCGTCCGTACGGGGAGCGCCGTCGCGCGACGTGCCCCCGTCGGTGGACGGCACCACTGGGGCACGTGCCTCCAGGTGAAAGCGCCCGTCCTCGCGCAGCCCCACCGTCAGGCTGCCGCCGATCTCGGCGAAGCGCAGCCGCAGATTGGTCAGTCCGCTGCGCGCGGGCCGGTCGTCCGCCGCCTGCGGACGCGGGGCGCCCTGGTCGGCCAGACCGTCGTTGACGAGGCTCAACAGGATCGTTTCGGCGTCCACGGTGGCGGAAATGCTGCACCGCCGGACCTTGCTGTGCCGGAGGATGTTGGTGACGCCCTCCCGCAGGGCAGTGGCCAGCACGGTGTCGACGACCGGGTGCAACCGCCCGCACTCGACGTCCACGTCGGCCTGGATGTCGGCGGCGGCCAGGATCGCCGCCGCCGACTCGGCCTCGTCCCGCAGCGACATGTCCCGGTACCCGCTGGACACCAGGCGCACGTCGGCCAGCGCCTGTCGTGTCACGGCCAGCAGCTCCGCCGTCTCCGCACGGGCCCGGTCCGGGTGGTTCCTGATCAGACGCTGGATCAGTTCGCCCTTGAGGGCGATGGCCGAGAGGCTGTAGCCCAGGAGGTCGTGCAGGTCCCTCGCGAACCTCAGGCGTTCCTGCCCCACGGCCATCCGTGCCATCTCCTCGCGGGTCTCGTGCACCTCGTACACCAGGTCGGTGAGACGGCTGAGCCCGTAGATCACGATGCCGCAGAGCATGCCGGCGATCAGGAGGTATCCGATCTGGGGGGCCGGCTGACCCAGCATCAGGGCGTAGAACGGAATGCTCGCCACCACCACGCCGTACAGCGGCCAGGCGACCGAGGGCCGGAACGTCAGCAGCACCGATGCCGCCAGCGGGCCCTCCATGCTTCCCCAGGACAGGCCGTACCAGAACAACGGAAGGTAGGTGAGCACGAGTTGGGTGGCGAGGACGGTGTACCGGCGGCGCGTGCTCCATGCCCTGGCGGCGGGCGCGGAGGTGGCGAACTGGATGCCGAAGACCAGCAGGACGAGACCGATGCAGACGGTGAGGCGCAGTGCGCCCGCCTCGCCCCAGCGCAGGACGTTCAGTATCGTCACCGCCGCGTAGCAGCCCAGTGCGGTCACCGTGATGGCCCGCGCCAGCCGGGGGGCCGGCAAGTCGGTGCGGTGAGCGGCCTTCGAGGCGAACGGTGCGGGAGCGGCACGTCTGGGATCCGGCATGGCGGGCGGCCTCTCCTCGCTGGGACTGAGCTGCCCGCATGCTAATCGTAAGCCGCCCCGACCGGGCCACTTGCGCCCGTTCAGAACGGCTTGCGAAGGCCTCACACGAAGAGAAGCACAGGATTTAGCTCCTTGCGTGAAATCGCCCCTGAGCGCCATCCCATACGTACCGGTACGTCGAACAGTCGGCCCTCGCCGAACCGGGCCCAGAAGTGGCGCAGCCCGGGCACGACCACCTTGACGACGGGAAGATTCACATCTGGCCTGGTCTGCTCCAGGACCAGGAGCTCCATGTGGTGTGCGCGGGCCACCGACACCGCCGTCTCGACGTCGGATATGAGGTCCCCGTTCGGTTCATACCCGTAACTCCCGAATAGCCGCGCGGACTCGGCCCGGTCGGGGAGCAGGAATGGCTGATTCTCGACGGTCTTGGTGCACCACCAGTCGCGTAGTTCACCGGGCAGGCCGCGGTCCTCGGACAGTCGGCCGCCCGAAGGAACCGCGGGCGGCAGCAGCTGGGACATTTCGGTCACCGCGCGCCGGAGCGCCAGCCGTGGGTCGAAGTGCGCGCCGAAGCCGAACGAGATGCGCTGCTCCGGCCCCGTCGTGGCGCGGGAGACCGCGACCATGACCGGAATGCCGAGGTCCGAGGTGAGGTCCAGTACCCAGAGAGACCGCCCGGTCCGCTCGTACACCGTCCGGGTCCGCGCCAGCCAGGGCTCGTCGAAGGCGTCCAGGTCGACCGCGGGCCGGCGCAGCCGGTTGTACCACCACAGCGACACCGCGTCCCGTTCGACCAGCTCCAGGAAGCCCTGCACGACGGCGTCCTCCGGACTGGAGCCCGCGGCGTTGCCGTTGGAGTCCGCCCAGGGCGCGCGCTCGACGCCGTCCGCGCCCGCGCCGAAATACAGCATGGACGTCGGCAGCAGCCGCTGCCGCTGCTCGGTCAGGGACCACAGGGGCGTCCACTCCCTGGACTCCCCGGTGTCGAAGCGGGGTGGCACCGCGTGCATCGCCGGGTGCGCCGCGTTCCAGGCGTCACGCTCACGGAACTGCCAATCCGCGTACAACTGAACGGAGTTGGGGTGCATGGCGGAGTCCCCGAGTCCCGCGAGGGAATCCACGACCACCGGCTCGTCGCCCTGCCGCGTACCGCAGTAACGCTCCACCGCCTCGCAGAGCGCACCCGCCTCGGCCTCCTCCGCCGTCACACCCTTGCCTCCGCTGTGGCTGCGCAGCCCCTCCGCCGAACGGCCCCGCCAGGCCAGGTTGCGGCCGGAAACCCACCGGTTGAGGCCGTCCGGGGTGCCCGGAGCGGGGTGCAGACCGGTGACGACGCCGGTCACCGGGTCGGCCAGGTGCCGGTACCGTGCGAGCACCTCGGCGGCGGGCAGCGCACGGTGATTGCTGCCGCCCGCCCGGGACTTGGGCCGGGAGACCGGCACCACCGGACGCGACGCCAGGGCGGCGACGAGCGAGGGGTCGCCGCACCCGGGGCACTGCGGGCGCCGCACTACCGGATGGTGCGTGGTGCGCAGGGTACGGGTGTCCAGCCGGCACACCGCCCGCTGCCCCTCGTACCGCATCCCGGCCGCCCACTTCAGGGCCTCCAGCACGGCCGTGTGCAACCCCATCATGCGGACCGCGGGCAAGGTGGCTTCCGGCAACGGCACCGGACCCGGCAGTCCGAGTGCGTGCTGCACGGGTGCCTGGGAGGCGCGGTGCCCGCGCAGCCGCTGCGCAAGACACTCCCAGCACGGCCCCTCCCCGGCGCCGAACACCGGCCCCACCCACACCTCGGGGCCGCCCACCCTGGCCGGCAGCCACGGCAGCCCGGCCGCCCGGAACCTGGCGTCCGCGTCGAGCAGCGCGGGATCGAGGTAGTCGTCGCACAGCACCAGACCGAACGACGCCGACTCCACCGACGGGGCGAGGGAAAGCCCCGCCGCCACGCACTCCGCCTCGACCGCCGCCGTTTCGGTCCGCCCCAGCGCCCGCACGTACACCGGTACGGAGCCGACCGCGGAAGCCCCGGCGCCGCCGAGCCCGGCCAGTTCCCAGTACGCCTCCGCCGCCGCGTCCGCCGCCGGGTCCCGGTATCCGACCAGCTCGGCACGCGCGAGTGCGGCGATGAGCTGTCCCGCCTCGGTCGCCGGCATCGCCGCGGTCGCCTCGGAGATCACGGCCTGCAGGGACCGGGTGCCGTCCAGGAGCGGAGCCAGCACCTCCACCCGCTCGCCGCGGAGCACGGTGGTACCGCGCTCCGACAGCAGATAGACCGCCTCGCCCCGGACGGCCTCCACTCGCAGATGGCGTCTGAACCCCACCGGAACGCCGGCGGGCGCCGGACCGGTGACGGTCATGACAGCTGCGCGGCGGCCGGAACGGCGTGGGTGAAGTTGGTGAAGGAGGTGGAGGAGGGGGCGTGAGTGAAGTTGGTGAACGACGTGGTGGAGGGGGCGTGGGTGAAGTTGGTGAAGAGGGCGTCAGTTGAGGCGTGGGTGAAGTTGGTGAACAGCGCCGTGTCCCCCGGCGAGTCGTCGAGCTGCTCGAACGACACGCCCTGGGGTCTCGCGCTCATCTCCACGTAGACGGGCTCGGCCGCCAGGCCGAACTCGGCGAGCACCGACAGCGGGCTGGTGGTGTACCGCTGCGCGAGTTCCGGTTCCAGACCGGTGCGCGCGGTGAGCAGCGCCAACTGCTGCGCGGTCTGTTCCGCTGAGGTCGTACCGGGGGTGATGGTGGTCGAAACAGTCATGATCAGTTCCCCTCCTGAGCCGGTCGATCGTGTCGCTGAGGAGTGTGCAACGCGCTCTCTGTGAAGGCCCAGTGTTGGTTTCACCATCCGGGTATGACATTTTCACGTCCGCCTTCATGACCCCTTCACTGGGAGAGCGCCCGTCGCGATGGGAGGCTCGGGCTGGGCTCGACGCCGATGGCAGGCGCAGGAGTTGACGGGGAGCGAAGCAGAGGAGACACCGACCATGGAGATCAATGTGCTGGGGCCGCTCGCCGCGGTGGAACACGGGATGTCCGTGGTTCCCACAGCGGGCAAACCCCGACAGATACTCGCGCTCCTCGCCCTCCAGGCGGACCGGGTCGTGACCGTGCCCACCCTGATGGAGGAGATCTGGGGGGAGGAGATCCCGCGCAGCGCGGCGACCACGCTCCAGACGTACATCCTCCAGCTCCGGCGCAAGCTGGCTGTCGCACTCGACGGCGACCCGCACCGGCAGGCCAAGGACGTGCTGATCACCCAGCACGGCGGCTACCTCCTCCAGGTGCAGCCGGGCAGGGTCGACGCCCAGGAGTTCGCGCGCCTCACCGCGTCGGGACGCGACGCGCACGAGGCCGGCGACCATCGCGCCGCCTCCGAACTGCTCGGCAGGGCGCTGAAGATGTGGCGCGGATCCGCCCTGGTCGACGTACGGGTGGGCAACGTCCTCGAACTGGAGGTCCTGGGCCTGGAGGAGGACCGGATGGCCGCGCTGGAGCGCCGTATCGACGCCGACCTCCACCTGGGACGGCACACCGAGATCGTGCCGGAACTGCGGGTTCTGGTGGCCAAGAACCCCATGCACGAGAACTTCTGCGCCCACCTGATGACGGCCCTGCACCGCGCGGGCAGTTCGTGGCGGGCACTGGAGTCGTACCAGCGGCTGCGCAGCACGCTCGTCGACGAGCTGGGCCTGGAGCCCTCGCCCCGCCTCCAGCGTCTGCACCAGGCGGTACTGGCAGCGGACCCGGAGCTCGACCTGAGGGTCACGACGGGCTGACGCCGGGGGCTGGGCCGGGAGGCCGGGGACCCCGGGCGCTTCCACCGCGCCTTGAGGGACCGTCCCTACGTTCGGCCGATGACGATCCTCGACGAACGTACGGTACCCGCCGCGGAGCCCCCCGCCGGCCCCGCGCCCGCCCCCGCCGCGCCCCCCGCCGACCTGCGGCGCGCCCGCGACGAACTGCGCCGCATCAAGGAGGAGGTGAGCCGCGGCCCCGACCCCGCCGCCACCCGCCGCCAGCACGAGAAGAACAAGCTCACCGTCTACGAGCGCCTCCACCTCCTCTTCGACGAGGGCACCTTCACCGAGATCGAGACGCTGCGCAGGCACCGTGCCACCGGCTTCGGCCTGGAGGACCGCAAACCGCACGGCGACGGCGTCGTCATCGGCTGGGGCCTGGTCCACGGCCGTACCGTCTTCGCCTACGCACACGACTTCCGGGTCTTCGCCGGGGCCCTCGGCGAGGCGCACGCCGCCAAGGTGCACAAGGTGATGGATCTCGCCGAAGCCGCCGGCGCACCGCTGGTGAGCCTCAACGACGGCGCGGGCGCCCGCATCCAGGAGGGCGTCACCGCTCTCGCCGGATACGGCGGCATCTTCCGCCGCAACGTCGCCGCCTCCGGCGTCATCCCCCAGATCAGCGTCATGCTCGGACCCTGTGCGGGCGGCGCCGCCTACTCCCCGGCACTCACCGACTTCGTCTTCATGGTGCGTGACACCGCCCAGATGTTCATCACCGGGCCGGACGTGGTCCAGGCCGTCACGGGCGAACGCATCACCCACAACGGCCTCGGCGGCGCCGACGTCCACGCCACCGTCTCCGGCGTCAGCCACTTCGTGCACGACGACGAGGAGAGCTGCCTGGAGGACGTGCGGTTCCTGCTCGCACTGCTGCCCGCGAACAACCGGGAGCTGCCGCCCACCGCGCACTGCGACGACCCCGCCGAGAGGCGCACCGACGCGCTCACGTCCCTCGTCCCGGCCGACCCCGGCCACTCGTACGACATCCGGGGCGTCATCGAGGAGATCGTCGACGACGGTGAGTACCTGGAGATCCACGAGACCTGGGCGACGAACATCGTGTGCGCGCTCGCCCGCCTCGACGGGCAGCCGGTCGGCATCGTCGCCAACCAGCCCGCCTCGCTCGCCGGCGTCCTCGACATCCACGCCTCCGAGAAGGCCGCCCGCTTCGTCTCCACCTGCGACTCCTTCAACATTCCGCTCGTCACCCTGGTCGACGTCCCCGGCTTCCTGCCCGGCGTCGGTCAGGAGCACAGCGGCATCATCCGGCACGGCGCCAAACTCCTGTACGCCTACTGCAACGCCACCGTGCCGCGGGTCTCGGTCGTGCTGCGCAAGGCGTACGGCGGGGCCTACATCGTCATGGACTCCCGGTCCATCGGCGCGGACCTCTCCTTCGCCTGGCCCACCAACGAGATCGCCGTGATGGGCGCCGAGGGCGCGGCGAACGTCGTCTTCCGCCGCGAGATCGCCGCGGCCGACGACCCCGAGTCGCTGCGGGCCCAGCGCATCAAGGAGTACCGCACCGAACTGATGCACCCCTATTACGCGGCCGAGCGGGGCCTCGTCGACGACGTCATCGACCCCGGTGACACCCGCGCCACCCTCGTCCGCTCGCTGGCCATGCTGCGTACGAAGAAGGGCGAAGTGCCCGCCCGCAAGCACGGAAACGTACCGACCTGACGCTGACCACTCCTGTGAACAGGGGAAAAGCTCGCCCGGCGGCAGGTCCACGCTCGCGCGAGCCACGGTCGAGAGCCAGGCCTTTCCATGACCGCACCGGACGCCGGAGGACGCCACGAGCGCCCCGCCGGACCCGGTACCGGCCGGCCGGGGCGGGGAGGCCCCGACCCTGAACCACCCCGGCCGCCGCACACGGACCACGAGCAATACGAGAGCCATACGAGTCACGGACGAAGGGATCGACAGTGACCCCCACAGCTCCATCCGGCCGGTGCGCGTCGGCGCACACGGCCCCGTCGAGGGGCAGGTAGTCCATGCGCAGAGTCGCCGTCACCGGCCTGGGCGTTGTCGCGCCGGGCGGGGTGGGTGTCAAGGAATACTGGGACCTGCTCACGTCGGGACGCACCGCCACGCGCCGCATCTCGTTCTACGACCCCTCGCCCTTCCGTTCGCAGGTCGCCGCCGAATGCGACTTCGACCCGGCGACCGCGGGACTGTCCCCGCAAGAGATCCGCCGCCTCGACCGGGCCGCGCAGTTCGCGGTGGTCTCCACCCGGGAGGCCCTGGCCGACAGCGGACTGGACACCTCCGCCCTCGACCCGGGGCGCATCGGCACCTCGCTCGGCAGCGCCGTCGGCTGCACCACCAGCCTGGAACGTGAGTACGTCGTCGTCAGCGACGGCGGCCGCAAGTGGAACGTCGACCACACCTACGCCGTACCCGAGCTCTACCGGCACTTCGTCCCCAGCTCGATGGCTGCCGAGGTCGGCATGGCGGCCGGCGCCGAAGGCCCCGCGGCCGTCGTCTCCACCGGCTGCACGTCCGGCCTCGACTCGTTGGGCCACGCCGTGGAACTCATCCGCGAGGGCACCGTGGACGTGATGATCGCCGGTGCCACCGAGGCGCCCATCTCGCCCATCACCTCGGCCTGCTTCGACGCCATCCATGCCACCACCCCGCGCAACGACACCCCCGAAAGCGCCTGCCGCCCCTTCGACGCGACCCGCAGCGGTCTCGTGCTCGGTGAGGGCGCGGCCATCCTCGTACTGGAGGAGCTGGAGAGCGCCCGGCGCCGCGGGGCCCACATCTACGCGGAGATCGCGGGCTTCGCCTCGCGCTGCAACGCATACCACATGACCGGGCTCAAGCCCGACGGCCGCGAGATGTCCGAGGCCATCGACGTGGCCCTGGGAGAGTCCCGGCTGCCGCCGGAGGCGATCGGCTACATCAATGCCCACGGCTCCGGCACCAAGATGAACGACCGGCACGAGACCGGCGCGTTCAAGCGCAGCCTCGGCGACCACGCCTACCGCACCCCCATCAGCTCCATCAAGTCGATGATCGGGCACTCGCTCGGCGCGATCGGCTCCCTGGAGATCGTGGCCTGCGCACTGGCGATGGAGCACGGGGTGCTGCCGCCCACCGCCAACCTGCACGAGCCGGACCCCGAACTCGACCTGGACTACATCCCGTTGACGGCCCGCGAGGCCAGGCCCGACGCGGTGCTCAGCGTCGGCAGCGGCTTCGGCGGCTTCCAGAGCGCCATGGTGCTGGCCCGGCCGGAGAGGAGCACGGCATGAGCCCGGCCGCAGAGGAGCAGAGCTTGAGGAGGAGCGCCGCATGAGCAGGACCGCCGTGGTGACCGGCCTGGGTGTCACCGCGCCCAACGGGCTGGGCACCGAGTCGTACTGGAAGGCCACCCTGGCAGGGGAGTCCGGGCTCGGCCCGGTCACCCGCTTCGACGCCTCCGGCTACCCGTCGCGCGTCGCCGGCGAGATCGCCGACTACGTGGCCGAGGAGCACATCCCCAGCCGCCTCATGCCGCAGACCGACCACATGACCCGCCTGGCGCTGACCGCCGCCGACTGGGCGCTTGCCGACGCGGGCATGGACCCGGCCGAACTCCCCGAGTACGGCGTCGGATGCGTCACCTCGGCCTCCGGCGGCGCGGTCGAGTTCGGCCAGCGCGAGCTGCAGAACCTGTGGAGCAAGGGCAAGGAGTACGTCAGCGCCTACCAGTCCTTCGCCTGGTTCTACGCGGTGAACACCGGCCAGATCTCCATCCGCAACAAGCTGCGCGGTCCCAGCGGCGTCCTGCTCACCGAGCAGGCCGGCGGCATCGACTCCCTCGGCCAGGCCCGCCGGTACGTCCGCAAGGGCTTCCCCGCGGTCATCTCCGGCGGCGTCGACGCACCCCTGTGCCCGTGGGGCTGGGTCCCGCAGATCGCGTCCGGCCTGCTGAGCACCGTCAACGACCCGGCCCGCGCCTACCTCCCCTTCTCCGCGGAAGCGAGCGGATACGTACCCGGCGAGGGCGGTGCGATCCTCCTCATCGAGGACGCCGAGGCGGCCCGTACCCGAGGAGCCGCGCACCGCTACGGCGAGATCGCGGGCTACGCCGCCACCCTGGACCCGCCGCCCGGCTCGGGCCGCCCGCCCGGACTGCGCCGCGCGGCCGAGAACGCCCTGGCCGACGCCGGGGTCACGCCCGGCGACATCGACGTCGTCTTCGCCGACGCGGCGGGCACCCCCGCACTCGACCGCGCCGAATCGGCCGCGCTCGTCGCGCTCTTCGGCCCGCGGGCCGTGCCCGTCACCGCCCCCAAGACGATGACCGGCCGCCTGCTCGCCGGGGGCGCCGCACTGGACGCGGCCACCGCCCTGCTCGCCCTGCGCGACGGAGTGATCCCGCCCACCGCCCACGTCACCGGCCCCGCCCCCGACCAGCAGATCGACCTGGTCACCGAGGCACGCGAAGCACCGCTGCGCACGGCCCTGGTACTCGCCCGCGGTCACGGCGGCTTCAACGCCGCCCTGGTCGTACGCCGGCACCCGGACGCCTAGAGCACCCGCGCAGCCACCTGGACCCCACACCCCCATCCGCCCTGCCCGTCGAAAGGACGTCACACCATGCCCACCACGAGCACCACCACCCACGTCACCCTGACCCTGACCGACCTGACCCGCATGCTGCGCGAGAGCGCGGGCGAGGAGGAGGGCGTCGACCTGGACGGCGACGTCATCGACACGCCCTTCATGGACCTCGGCTACGACTCCCTGGCGCTGCTCCAGGTCATCGGCCAGATCCAGCGCGAGTACGGCATAGAGATCCCGGACGACGCCGTGGTCGACGCGGAGACCCCGGGCGCGCTGCTCGCCCTGGTCAACGCGGGGCAGGCGGGCCAGGCCGACGCGGCCTGAGCCGCGCCCCGACGCGGCGGCCCCGACCGGCCCCCTCCGGCCGGGGCCGCCGCCCCCGCACCACCCACCGGGCCCAGCCACCAGGACCCCCGCCCGCAGGAGGGAACATGTCGCTCACATCGTCCAGCGCGGTCGTGCGGAGGCTGGTCGTCAGCCCCGGCGCCGCACCCTCGCACTCCCGGCCCACCGTGACCCCCGCCGCGGTGTCGGCGGTACTGCGTGCCTTCGGCCGCCCCCTGGACCAGCTGCCGGTCCGTACGGTCGTCTACGTCGGCGGCGCCGCACACCCCGCCGCCGACCCCCTGCCCCCCGAGCACGAGGGGTTCACCGTACGGTGCGAGCCGACCCCCGCCCGGGCCCTGCGCCGGGCGGCCCGCGAACTGCGCGACCACACCACGGACTTCGCCGTCGTCGCCGGGTTCGGCGAACCCGACCCGCAGGCCATCACCGTGCAGGCCCTCAAACGGACCGCCGAGGCCGTCGCCGACTCCGACCGCGTCATCGGCGTGCTCGACCTGTCGACCGGCACCGAGGACGACCTCCCGCCGGTCCGCCCGCTGCGCCACGGCCACCGGGTCACCGGGGCCGAACGCCACCGGCTGCTGCTGTGGTCGGGCAAGGACGCGGCGGACGAGTCGCGGGTGCGCGGCGAACTCCTGCCGCTGCTGAGCGGCCTGCACAGCGAGGCCTTCCCGGCCCTGCCCACCGCCGTCCCCTGCGGAACTCCGCCAGGACCGGTCCGGGGTGCCGCCGTCGCCGTGTCCGCGCTCGCGGCCGGGACAGTCCACAAGGCGAAGGCGGTACGGGCGGGCAGACCGCGCCCCGTCGCTTTGCTCTTCCCCGGCCAGGGCTCCCAGCACACCGGCATGGCCCGGGGCCTGTACGGCCGCGACCCGGTCTTCACCGCCGCCGTGGACGCGGCCCTGTCGCACATGGGCGAGGAGGGCCCGAAGATCCGCTCCGACTGGCTCACCGACGGCCGACCGGAGATCCCCGTCGACGACGTACGGCGTGCCCAGCCCCTGCTGTTCGCCGTGGACTACGCCCTCGGCAGGCTCGTTCTGAGCTGGGGAGTGCGCCCGGCCGCGCTGCTCGGGCACAGCGCGGGTGAGCTGGTGGCCGCCACCCTGGCCGGAGTCGTCGCCCTGTCCGATGCGGTCGCCATGGTGATGTCACGGGTCCGCGAAGCGGTGAAGATCCCCGAGGGCGGCATGCTCGCGGTCGCCGCGGGCCCGGAACGGCTGGAGCCCTACCTCGCGGGCGACGTCGCCGTGGCGGCGGTCAACTCGGCCCAGCAGGTGATGCTCGCGGGTCCGGCCGGACCCCTCGCCGCGGTCGCCGCCCGGCTGCGGGCGGACGGCCTCACGGCCGTCGAGGTCCCGGCGTCCAGCCCGTTCCACTCCCCGGCGATGGCCCCGGCCGCCGAACGCGTGGAGGCGGACTGCCGCAGCATCCCGCTGCGTGAACCCCGCCTTCCCCTGTACTCCGGCTACACGGGTGCGCTCATGGGCCCCGCGGAAGCACTCAGCCCGCGTTTCTGGGCCCGCCAGATCACCGACACCGTCCACTTCAAGGCGGCGCTCGAAGAACTCCTCGCCATCGAGGACGTTCTGCTGATCGAGGCGGGCCCCCGGCAGACCCTCACCGCCTTCGCCCGCCGCCACCGTGCCGTCCGCCTCGGTGCCTCGGCCGCGACCCCGCTGCTGCCGGCCCGCCGGGGAACCGAGGAGGCGGACCGGCAGTCGGTCCTCACGGCGGCGGCCCGCATCTGGACCGAGGGGCACGACCTCGACCTGGAGGCCGTCTCCCGGCTGTGGACCTGGAGCGCCACCGGGGCACGTGTACCGGCGGCGGTGGGGCTTGCCCCATGACTGCCGTCCGCCGGCTGCTCAGGGCGGGATTTCGCACCCTGTCCGCCGCGGGCCTGATGTGGCTCGGCCTCGCCGCCGAACCGCCCGATCCGGCGGCCCAGGCCCCGCCCGAACTGCGCCCGCCGCCCGCTGGGCACCCTGAACGCCTCTGCCCGGACGTGCCGCTGAGCGCCACGGAACGGGCGCTGGACCGCCAGCTGCACTGACCGCCGTGCCCCTCCGGACCGGCCGCCCCCGCCTCACCGAGGGGGCGGCCGGTTCTCGTGCGTATGTACGGGGGTTCATACCAGAGCGGGACCTGGGGCGGGGAACTTTGGCAACACCCCCTCACCCACGGAAGGTTCCCGACTACTGTGAGTGGCCGGTGATCAACGGGGGCCCGCATCACCCGAGTTGAGTTCAGCCCTGTGCGAGTGCTCTGTCACACACCGAATCCCTGGGGCCCCACGTACCGAGGACGCTGATGTCTCATCTTCGCGCACCTTCCGCGCGAGCAGACCGCCGCGAAGGCGGGCGGCACGGCCGACCAGGGGTACGTCCCTTGGCGGCGTCCACTCCCGAGGCGGACGTGCGTCCCCAGATGCTCCGTGCCGCCGTGCTGCCGGCGATGGTCGTCGGCCTGAGCGGAGCGGGCGCCGTGCTCTACACGTTCCGCTCCACCGGCGCCCGGCCGACGCAGAGCTTATGGGCGGGACTCGCCGTGGCGGCGGTGCTCGCCGCGGTCGCGGTGGCGGTGGCCGCGCTGGCGGCCCACCGCACCGCGCGCTCCGTCTACGTCCGCTGCAACGTCCTGCGCCGGGCGAGTGCCCGCAGCCAGGACGAACTACGGGCCGTCGTGGACGCCCTGCGCCGCGGCGAGAGCCCCGGCATGCGGCGTGCCGTGCCGACCGGAACCCCCCGCGGCGGCGACGAGTTCGACCTCCTGGAGGTCGAGCTGGGGCGGGCGCACGACGCGGCCGTGACCGCCGTCGTACAGGCGTCCCAGTTCTCCAGCAGCGCGGGCACGGACCAGAAGGTCGAAGTCTTCGTCAACCTGGCAAGACGGCTTCAGTCGCTCGTGCACCGCGAGATCCAGCTGCTCGACGAGCTGGAGAACGAGGTGGAGGACCCGGACCTGCTCAAGGGTCTCTTCCACGTCGACCACCTGGCCACCCGCATCCGGCGGCACGCCGAGAACCTCGCCGTGCTCGGCGGGGCCATCTCGCGCCGCCAGTGGAGCAATCCGGTCAGCATGAGCGAGATCATGCGATCCTCCATCGCCGAGGTCGAACAGTATTCGCGGGTCAAGCTGGTGCCGCCTGTCGAGGGCACGCTGCGCGGGCACGCGGTCGCCGACGTCATCCACCTCCTCGCCGAACTCGTCGAGAACGCCACCGTGTTCAGCGCCCCGCACACGACGGTGCTGCTGCGGGCCCAGTTCGTGACGGCGGGGCTCGCCATCGAGGTGGAGGACCGGGGACTGGGCATGCCGGTCACCGAGCAGAACAAGATGAACGCGCTGCTGTCCGACCCGGACCAGGTCAATGTGCAGCACCTGCTCCAGGACGGCCGGATCGGACTGTTCGTGGTCTCCGCGCTGGCTCGCAGGCACGGCATCGCGGTCCGCCTGCAGAACAACATCTACGGCGGGGTGCAGGCCGTACTCGTCCTCCCGGAGGGTCTGCTGGGCGAGGACCACGACTCCGCCGGCGCCGTCGCCTCGTGCCGGCCGGGCGGAGCGACCGGGGGAGTGCCGGCACAGCAGGCCGCCTCGCCGGCGACAGCCGGGACGGCCCCGCCCGCCGTGCAGCGGCAGGCGCCGCCGCAGCCGGCGGCCCCGCAGCCCGTCGCCGCCCAGCAGGCCGGGCGCCCGTCCGCGCAGGAGGGCCGTCCCGAGCCGCACCCGACGTCCGGGCCCACCGGCCCCGCGCCGCTGCCCGTCCGCGGCGCGCGTGCCGAGCGGCCCAACCCGGCCGCCGCGCTCCCGGGCGTCACCCACGGCCTCGCCGCCCCGCCGGAGTTCGTGGTGCCCGCCGAGCCGGTGCACAGCGCCGCCCGGCCCGCCACGGAGGGTCCCGTACGGGGCCGGGCCAGCAGGCCCCGACTGCCCCGGCGGCGCAGCCAGGAGAACCTCGTACCGCAGTTGAGGGACGGGCCCGCCCCGTTCAAGGAGGACGACCAGCCCGTTCTGCACGACCCCGGGCTGATGGCCGCCTTCCAGCGCGGCATCGGACTGGCCGAGGCGGCGGACGTACGGACCGACGACCGCCCGCGCGAGGCGGTCGGCACGCCGCGCCCCGACCACCCGGAACCCCACGACGCAGCATCCCCCGAAGACGCGAACTTTCCCACCCCCAAGGAGTGACCCCCATGGTGAGCGATGCGCCGACCGGCCAGGCGGCCGACCTCGACTGGCTGTTGAGCGGGCTGGTCCAACGGGTGCCCTACACCCGCAGCGCGGTCCTGCTCTCCTCCGACGGACTCGTCAAGTCCGTGCACGGCCTCGACACCGACAGCGCCGACCACATGGCGGCCCTCGCCTCCGGCCTCTATTCGCTGGGGCGCAGCGCGGGCATGCGGTTCGGTGACGGCGGCGAGGTGCGCCAGGTCGTCGTCGAACTCGACTCGACGCTGCTCTTCGTCTCGACCGCGGGTTCCGGCACCTTCCTGGCCGTGCTCGCCGGGCGGGAGGCCGACGCCGCCGTACTCGGCTACGAGATGGCCATGCTGGTCAAGAGCGTACGGCCGTACCTGGTGACGCCCGCACGGCAACGGGCGGGCAGCGCGCCGAACGCTCCGGGGCAGTGAACGTGGCGGCCCCGCAGGACGGGCCCTGGCTCGACGACGCGGCCGGCCGGCTGATCCGCCCGTACACCGTGAGCGACGGCCGCACCCGCCCCACCACCGAATTCGACCTGCTCACCCTGGTGATGGCCACCGGCGCGGCACTTCCCGTGCACCTGGGCCCCGAACACGTCGCCGCGCTCGGACTGTGCGACGACCCGACGTCGGTGGCGGAGATCGCGGGCCATCTGCGGCTGCCCGCCGTCGTCACCAAAGTGGTGCTGTCCGACCTGGTGGACTGCGGCGCGGTCCACACCCACGCACCGATCCTCCAACACACCCCGACCGACCGCGACTTGCTGGAGGCAGTGCTCGATGGTCTACGACGACAACTCTGACGACGGCACCGACGGCTACGGAGGCGGGGGAGCTGACCCCGAGGTCTTCCCCACCGCCCTCAAGATCCTCGTCGCGGGCGGCTTCGGCGTCGGCAAGACGACCTTCGTCGGCGCGGTCAGCGAGATCGACCCGCTCAGCACGGAGGAACTGCTCACCCAGGCGAGCGCCGGCACCGACAGCCTGGAGGGCATCGAGAACAAGTCCCAGACGACCGTCGCCATGGACTTCGGCCGGATGACCCTCGACGCCGACCACGTCCTCTACCTCTTCGGCACCCCCGGCCAGGAGCGCTTCTGGTTCATGTGGGACGAACTGTCCAAGGGGGCCCTCGGCGCCGTCGTCCTGGCCGACACCCGCCGCCTGGAGGACTGTTTCGCGGCCGTCGACTTCTTCGAGGAGCGCGGCATCGGGTTCGTCGTCGCCGTCAACGAGTTCGACGGCTCCTTCCGGTACGAGCCCGAGGAGGTGCGCGGCGCCCTGGATCTCAACCCGGACATCCCGATCGTGATCTGTGACGCCCGCCTTGCCAGCTCGGGCATCGCCACCCTGGTCACCCTCGTCAAGCACCTCCTCAGCCAGACGCCCGCCGTCCCCACGACAGCCCACGGAGCCCACCCGTGACGGGAGCCCACCCATGACGTACGACAGGATCGGTCACCTGCTGCTCACCCCCGCGGACCGCGAGGGGCCCGAACGCGCGCGCAGGCTGCGGGAGCTGGGGCTCGGCGGGCGGCCGGACCCGATGCTCGACGCGTTCGCGGTCCGGCTCGCGGAGGCCATCGGGGCCCCGTACTCCATGGTCAACTTCATCGACGAGAACCGGCAGTTCTTCGCCGGACTGCACACCCCGCACGGCACCCTCTCCGGCAGCGACCTGGGCGCCGCCGCAGCCGCCGGACGGATCGGCCGCGCCATGGCCCGCGACCACGGGTACTGCCCGCACGTCGTCGCCCGCCGCAAGGCCCTCGTCCTGGAGGACGTCTGCGACTACCCGCGCTTCGCGGGCAACCCCGTCGTCGACGAGATCGGCATCCGCTCCTACCTCGGCGCTCCTCTCATCGACCGCTCGGGCATCGCACTCGGCGCGATCTGCGTCGTCGACACCCAGCCGCGGCAGTGGGGGCGCCAGGGCCTGGAGACCATCAAGGCGATGGCCGGTGAACTGATGGCGGAGATCGTCCGCCGTGAGGACGGCGGGATCCGGGTGTGAGCCGCGCGCCCCGCACGCGCGCCCACCGCGGGCGGGCGCACGACCGACGACTGGTACACCGAGGACGGCCACTGGCCCCCGCACACCCAGCGCGCACGCAACCCGGTCATCGACGTCGAGGACGTGTCCCTGCTCAACCTGCGCCCGGACAACGGGGTACTGGCCCCCGCCTACCAGCAGCGCCACTTCACCCCCGACTACTGGCGCAACTACACCGTCATCGGCGGCGCGGGCCGCCTGGAGAACTTCGGGGACGGCCCCGGCGGTCACGTCAAGGTGGGGAACGCCCGCCGCTCCGCGCACCGCTTCGACGCCGACGAGGTGCACCCGATACCCGTGGCCGACGACAGCGCGGGGCACGGCCGGGCGGACCCCCTCCTGATCGGCGTGTTCCTGCGCTTCGTGCGGCACGGGGGCACCACGGACACCTCGCCGGTGGCGGCCCGGACGGCGTTCGCGACGGACGTCGGCGCGACGCAGTCGCTGCGCGACGGCGGGATGCCGCGCCGGGTGCCGGTGCTGGACGCGGACCTGGTCGCCTGCTTCGAGCGGGGCCAGACACCCGAGCGGGGCCGGATACGGGAATGACCGACCAGGCATGAACCGGGGCCGACGGGGGAGGGTCGGCACCGTGTCCCCCCATCCCTGGCAACCCCGTGGCTCCGCAGGACGAGAGGCAGGCCGACCCCGATGAACACGCCCGGCACCCCCGGCACGGCGACCGCGCACGACGGCGTCCAGCTCGCGACGTACACCTGGCTGCCGGACAGCGGGCGACCGCGCGCCCTGGTCCAGATCGTGCACGGAGCCGCCGAACACGCCCAGCGCTACGGCCGGTTCGCCCGGCACCTGCTGTCCCACGGCTACGGGGTGGTCGCCGCCGACCACCGGGGCCACGGTGCGACCGCGACCGGCACCGGAGGGCTCGGTGTGGCGGGCGAGGACGGCTGGCGCGCCATGGTCGCGGACGTGCGCACGGTCGGCGACCAGGCGCGCGCCCTGCACCCGGGCGTGCCCGTCGTGCTGTTCGGGCACAGCCTCGGCGCGATGCTGGCGCGCGACTACGCGCAGGATCATCCGGACGATCTGGCCGGGGTGATCCTGTCGGGAGTCTTCCGCAGCCTGCCGGGCACCGACCCGGAAGAGGCGGTGACCCGTCTCGAACGGGAGGCCGCCGCGCAGGGCCGGGACGCGGTCTCCCGTTTCATCCCCGAGCGGTTCGCCTCCTTCAACGACGCCTTCCCCCGCCGTACGGGCAGCGAGTGGCTCTCCCGCGACGAGGCCGAGGTCGACGCGTACACCGCCGACGAACGCTGCGGCTTCGCCTTCAGTACCGGCCTCGCCCTGGACTGGATCCACGGCATCCGCAAGCTCAACGACCCGAAGAACATCGCCCGCATCCCCGCCGACCTGCCCTTTCACCTCGCGGTCGGCACCGAGGACCCCTGCCACCAGGGCATGACGCTCGTGTACGAACTCCTGGAGGACCTGCGCTACGCGGGCGTCGAGGACCTCACCCTGAAGGCGTACGAGGGCGCCCGCCACGAGATCCTCAACGAGACGAACCGGGACGAGGTGCACCGGGACCTGACGGCCTGGCTGGACAAGCACGTCTGACCGGGCGAAGCCCCCGCGCGGGCGCCTTCGCGGCAAGCACCGCCCAGTACGCCCTCGGCCCGTGCCCGTGGGACAGCAGGAACCTGTCCCGCCCCGGGTCCGCGGCGCTCGCCGGCGACACCCGCAACACCCGGTCGTGGAGCACCCACAGCCCGTCCAGGGTGGAGGTCGCGGCGGTGCTGTGCTACTCGGTACCCGTCATCAGCCCCCTCAGGCGCCGGAGATCCGGGTACCCGTACGTCTTCTGCTGCTGCGTCTCCTGCGTGGAAGTCGTCATGGAGACGACCGTGCGACATCGACCGGACTTGAGGTCGGGCAAAGGCGTTCGCCACCACGTCCCGATGTGCGGTATTGTTCTCAAGCGCCCTCAACCAGGGGAAACCCCAGGTCAGAGGGTATCGGGACGTGGCGCAGCTTGGTAGCGCACTTGACTGGGGGTCAAGGGGTCGCAGGTTCAAATCCTGTCGTCCCGACAGAGATGTCGGATGTTCCGCACGCAGCAGGGGCCGTCTTCGGACGGCCCCTGCTGCGCGTTCACGCCTTCCCGCGTCCCGTCCCCGGCCGCCCTCTCACTGGCCCGGGTCCTTCTCCGTCAGCGGTTTCCCGCCCCGCGCCGTCACCGCCAGCGTACGCACCGAGCCGTCCGCGCCGATTTCGATGATCGGTACCGCCTTGCGCTCGGGGGAGCCGTCGTTGCCCAGCGAGATCAGTCCGCTCGCGCCGCTGACCGCCTTCACGCCGTGCAGTGAGCGCCAGATCTGGATGACCTCCGAACCGCTGACCTTGCCGTTGTTGGTCTCCGAGGCGTCGGCGACGACCCGGACCGCGGAGATCGCGGTGATCACCGCGTCGTGGCCCATGATCGCCTGCCCGTCGTCCAGCGCCTCCTCGTTGAAGTGGGCGCGGTACACGCCGCCCTCGCCGAACGTCTGCCGCCCCCATCCCGGGAAGGCCTCCGGCATGCGCTCCCAGCCGCCCGGGTGCGCGAGACCCGTGTAGACGAGGCGGACGTTGCCGTCGCTCAGGGTGCCCTTGATGTCGTCGAACCCCTTCGCCTGCGCGGTCTGGGAGGCGTCGTCGCCGGAGACGACCAGCAGCGGTTCCGTGCAGGGCCGGTCCTTCAACGGGGCCAGGAAGCGCGGCAGGTCGATGCCGCGTCCGGCGAAGAAGATGACGTCCGGCTTCTTGGCGCAGATGTTGGCCATCCGCGTCTTGAACGCCGTGGCCACCCCGCCCTGCGACGAGTCGTACAGCTCCGTCCGGCCCGCGAGCCGGTTCTTGGGCAGCGCGGCCAGGAAACCGGCCGCGAGGGTCTTGGTGTACTGGTCCTTGGCGCTCTCGTCCTGGATGACCAGCACCCGCTTCTTCGCGTACTCCCGCTGCCCGAGGAACGCCGCCGCAGCGGCCGCCTCGTCCGAGTTGACCGGGGCGACCCGCACCAGACCCGGCACCTTGCTCAGCGTGTCCGCCGTCAACACCGCTCCTACCGCGGCGAGTTGCAGTCCGTCTTCGGACTCGGGCCGGGTGATGGTCCGGATGAGGCTCTCGGTGGCCCGCGTGCTGGTGCCCAGGCCCGCGACGGCCACGAGCCGGTCGGTGGCCGTGCGCTGCCGGAGCTGCTCCAGGGTCGCGGCGCTCTGCGCGGGTCCGTCGCCGATGTCCGCGAGCAGCAGCCTGATCAGCGGGGTGTCGCCGTACTTCGACGAGTGGTTCGCCTCGTGCTGCGCCGCGTACGCGCCCTCGATCTCGTGCCGTACGGAGTCGGGGGTGTTGGTGTCCTTGTCGTCGGGGACCATCTTCATCAGATAGACGATGCCGACATTGCTCGGGCCGCCCTTCTTCGACGAAACGTCGGACACCCTGTCGTTCTCCGCGCGGATCTTCTCGAAGACGTCGCCGAGGTTCTTCTGATCGAAGGCGAACGAACCGTCCGTGACGCCGACGCAGACACCTTCCACGCGTTGCACGCCGGCCGCGCAGGCGGTGTCCACCGGCGGCTCCCGCCACGGCCCCCAGATCAGCACACCGGCGACCAGTGCCACCGCGCCCAGCAGGCACAGGGCGTTTCCGGGCCAGCGCTTCCACCAGGGGGGCAGCTCGCCCACCCAGCCGGAGCGGTGTCCCGGGTTCCTGCGCGGCCATTGCATGGCGTGCCCCTCTCCCAAGGTCCCGTGCGAGCCGGGCCCTTCCACGTCGGTACGGGCCGATCGGCGCCGTTGCGAGCGCGCCGGGCCGGGTCAGTCGGTGTAGCGGATCGCCTCGTCGAGCAGTGTGTCCGCGTCCGCGTCGGCCGCCGTCGCCACCTGCCGGAGCATCGCACTGATCTTGTGATTGAGCTCCGGGTTGCCGAGCGGCAACCGGTTGCGCGGATCGCCCGCCAGCCACAGCGCCGCGCACAGTTCGGCGAGCGGGCGACCCAGCGTCTGGTCCGCGTAGGCGTCCGGGGCCAACTCCCTTGCCAGCTCACTCGCCTGGCGGCGCGGCGGTCCGTCGGACAGCCACGCCCTGTACATCGGGGCGGCCGTGACGTGGTAGAGCTCGCGCAACCAGGGCGTCAGGTCGGCGGCGCCCACTCCACGCGCCAAGTGGTCGACGAGCGACTGGAGTTCGCCCTTGGCAAGCCGGTGGTAGAGGCAGTCCAGCGGGTGGTGCTGACGCTGGTGCCAGGAGGCGAGCCGGGAGTGCAGGGCACGCCACCTCTCCAGCGAACCGCTGGGCGGTGCGGAGAGCCTTTCGAGCAGCAGCAGCCGCAGCCAGGGATGCAGCACCGGCTGGGTGTCGTAGGTGGAGTCGGCGGCCGGCTCGCCCCGGCTGCCCGCGGTGGTCAGCAGATAGCCGGACGGCCCGCGCCCGCCCCTGGTGTACGCGTCCTCCGGCACCCGGCGCGACAGCCACAGCCGCTCGCGCAGCTCCCGCATCAGGGTGTCGCGCGCATGCTCGGGCTGGTCGTTCAGCAGGCCCGCGTTCACCGCCGCCCGGGGCGTCCGGGCGGCGGCCACCAGCAGCGCCGCCTCCTGCTGATCCGCCGTGAGTCCCGCGAGGAGCCGCCCGTGCACGACGTCCGTCACCGGGAGGCCCGCCCGCGGCGGACGTGCCCGCAGCAGCCCCCGCAGGTCGCCGTCGGTCGGCGCCTGCCCGTCGCGCAACGCGGCGACCACGTCGTGCAGCGTGCGCACGCTCCACGGGTGCCCGTAGGTCAGCCGGTGTATCAGCGGGGCCGCCCTGGGCAGCACCCAGGCCTCCGGCCGGCCGCTCTCCCGGGAGCGCTCCCGCTCGTACCGGGTCGCCTCCAGTGCGACCTCGACCTCCTCCAGGTCGCGCAGCCGCACCGGGCACCACCAGTCCGGCGGCGGCCCGTCCGGGCGCGGCCGCCACGCCGCGTAGCTCAGGGCGTCGCAGCGCCGGATGTGCGGATCGTCGGGGCTGCCGTCGCCGGGGCCGGGCACGGCACGGGTGGTGGCGGCCGTCGCGACGATCAGCAGCGGGTCGTACGTGCCCGCACGGGCCTTCTCCGCGCGCAGCCGGCACAGCGTCTGCAGGAAGCGGGTGACGTGCGGACGGTCGATGTTGTCGAGCAGGGCGAGGCAGTTGTAGAGCCGGCTGCGCTTGGCGAAGGACGCGGTGAGATCGTCGAGGAACACCTCGCACAGCATCCGGTCCACGAGTTCCGTGTCGGCCTCGATCCCGCTGCGGGCACGTCTGTTGAGGTCTATCAGCGCCTCCACACCGGCCTGCGCGCTGCCTTGGCCGTACGACGCGAGCGCGCGGTTCAGGACGGTGGCGGCCGGAAGATGGGTGAAGCCGCGCACCAGCAGCCCGGCGGCCAGCTCCAGGTTCGGCACGGGGGAGAGGCCCAGGTTGTCCAGCACCCCGCCCGCGGTCTCCGCCGCCCCCACCGCGGTACTGCTGCGGGCACTGGTGAGGGCCGCCTTGAGCTGCTTGCGGGCGGCGTCGCGGTTGTCCACCGGCAGATCGCTCAGGTTGAGCGCCAGCAGGCCCAGCATCAGCCGCGGGAAGCGCGGCGGATGCACCCCGGGGTGCTTGCGCGTGAGCTGGAAGGCCAGCAGCAGGGCGGTTTCGTAAGGGCGTTGGACGGGCAGCGGAGCGAAGTCGATGCGTGCGGTGATGCCGCCGGCCGCCTCGTGCGCGAAGTGGTCGAGGGCATGCGTCTTGCCGCTGCCTGGCCGTCCGAGCAGGACGACCAGCGGCAGCGGCCGGGACGACTTCCGCCGCCAGCACTCCCGTACGAAGGCGGCGATCTCCGCCTGGCCGGCGGGGGGCGTGCTGGAACCCTGGGGCATCCGGTCTCCCTGCGGCAGGAGTGATCGCGGAGGCAGTATCGTGTCACGAACTCCACGGCACGGCATAGGGATTGCCGCAGTTGGCCCGCTGCCCGGCGGCGCCCGGCACGGTCCTACAGCTCGTTCGCGTACGGCGGTTCCGCGCCGGCCCGCGAGCAGGTCAGTGCCGCAGCGCGGGCCGCGAAGCCCAGGACGTCCCGCCACCCGTCGCCGTCCAGCGCGGCCACCGCGTCCGCCGTCAGCGGACCGCGCGCCGAGAAGGCGTGCAGGAGGGCGGCGTTCACCGTGTCCCCCGCGCCGATGGTGTCGACGACGTCGACCCGGACACCGGGCACGGAGAACTCCCCGCCGCCCCGGACGAACGCCGTCAGCCCCTCCGCACCCCGGGTGAGGACGACCGCTGCCGGGCCTGCCGCGGACCGGCTCGCCGGGTCGTACTCCAGCCACTCCGCGTCCTCCTCGCTGAGCTTCAGCAGCGAGAGGCAGGGAAGCCAGTCGCGGAACCTGGCCCGGTAGGCGTCCGGGTCCCCGATGAGGGCGGCCCGCACGTTCGGGTCGAGCGCGACGAACGCCCCGCGTCCGGCCTCGCGCCGCAGCAGCGCCTCGTACGCTCCGGCTCCCGGTTCGAGGACGAGGGAGCACGTGCCGAACAGCAGTGCCTCGGTGGCGGCGGGGAGGGCGGCGGGCGTCTCGAAGAGCCGGTCCGCACTGCCCTCCGCGTAGAAGCCGTACGCCGCCGAGCCGTCCGGGCCGGGCGAGGCGACGGCGAGCGTGGTCGGCTCCGGGCCGCGCTGCAGGAGGCCGGTGTCCACTTTCTCCTCGTGCAGCCGCGCGACGAGGGACTCCCCGAAGGGGTCGGTGGAGATCCGCGAACAGAACGACACCCGGGCGCCGAGCCTGCCGAGCGCCACTGCCGTGTTGTAGGGGCCGCCGCCCCGCGCCGGCTGCAGCGGGGACAGTGGGTCGCCCCGGTGCTGCGGCACGAGGTCGATCAGGGCCTCACCTGCGACGACGATCACGGTCTTCTTCCTCTCCTGCCCGTCGGGGGGCGGCGGACACCCGCAGATGGTACGGGCGGACACCGGCGGGGCGCGGGATCACGCCCGTACGGCGAAGTGGCGCACCCCCTCCACCCAGGTGTACGACACCGCCCGCGCTTCGGCGAGGACGTCCAGGTGGGCGTCCGTCTCCAGGATCGCGAGCATCCGGTGCAGGTCCGGCAGGGCGTCCAGCGGGCGGCGGCGCCGGGTCCAGGGGAGGGCGCGCGCCACGGCGTGGGCGGTGGCGGCCCCCGCGCGGACCTCGCGCAACGTGGCGTCCAGGCGCTCCTCGTGATGGGCGAGGAGTTCGTCGACGCGGGCGTGCACGCCGACGGACACCGGCCCGTGCGCCGGCAGCAGGAGAGCGTTCGGCAACTCCCTCACCAGCCGCAGGGACCGGCGGTACGAGCGGAGCGGGGACTTCTCCGGTACGGCCTCGAAGCCGACCGACGGGGTGATGTGCGGAAGCACGTGGTCGCCGGCGAACAGCAGACCCGCCGCGGGATCGGCGAAGACCACGTGGCCGCGGGTGTGGCCGGGGGTGGCGATCACCTTGAGGCGCCGGTCGGCGAGGTGGATGTGCTCGCCGTCGTCCAGCCAGGTGTCCGGCGGCCCGAACGGCATCGACCGCTCCGCGGGCGTGACCGGCAACGCGTCGACGCGGTCCGCCAGCTCCCCCGCCCCGCAGGCCCGCAGCCGTGCCGTCTGCCGGGGGTGGGCGCTGCCGCTCAGGTCCAGGCCCTCGATGGAGTGCCGCTCACCGCGCCCGACGCGGACGTGCACGCCGAGTGCGGCGCGCAGCGCCAGGGCCTGGGTGTAGTGGTCCCAGTGGCCGTGGGTCACCAGGATCTGGGTGAGGTCCCCGAGCGCGTACCCGAGAGTCGACAGCGCCTTGCCGAGGGCCTCCTCGGTCCGCGGACCGGCCCAGCCGGAGTCGATCAGTACGAGGGCGTCCGGGGCCTCGACGAGGTAGACGTTGACGGCGGCGAGGTCGTCGAGGGGGAGTGGGAGGGGGATGCGGTGGACGTGGTCGCCGACGCGGTGGGCGCCGGGTTCGGTCCAGTCGGCGGGCTGGTCGGGCAGGAGCGGTGATCCTTCGGCCCGGTCCGGTGCCGAGGTGCGCTGCTGTTCCATGAGAGGCTCCGCTTCCCTTGCGTGGGAGGGTGGTCGAGGGGTGCGGCCCCGTCGCGGGCGCCGCCCCCGCTCCAGATTGCCTCACCCCTCCTTTGCGCGTGCGTCCTCCGCACGTGTTTCGGCCTCGCCGCCGGACCGCATGACCGCCTTGTTGAGGGCCCACAGCCCGATGCCGATGGCGAGGAGCACGCCGGCCCGGACGTACACCTCGGCGGGCCGGTCCGCGAGCGGGCTCGCCAGCACCAGGGAGGCGAGCGCGCCCAGTACCGGCAGGATCGTCGGGGTACGGAAGTGACGGTGCTCGACCGGGCTCTTGCGCAGCACCAGCACCGCGACGTTCACCACCGCGAACACGCACAGCAGCAGGAAGGACGTGGTGTCGCCGAGACCGGCGATCTCGCCCGTCGACACCAGGCCGATCGCCAGCAGCGAGACGAAGACGATGCCGACCACCGGGGTCCGGCGGCGGGGGAGGACCCGGGCCATGGCCCGGGGGAGGATCCGTTCGTTGGCCATGCCGTAGCAGAGCCGCGAGGCCATCATGATGTTGATCAGTGCCGAGTTGGTGACGGCGAACAGGGCGATCAGCGCGAAGAGCTTGGGCGGGAAGTCCAGGCCGCCCGCCTTGACGACCTCCAGCAGGGGACCGCTCGACTTCCCCAGCGTGCGGCTGTCCACCAGCAGCGAGGACACCAGGGCGACGAGCACGTACAGCGTGCCGGTGACGGCCACGCCGATGAAGATCGCGCGGGGAAAGGTGCGCTGCGGGTCCTTCGTCTCCTCGGCCATGTTCACCGAGTCCTCGAAGCCGACGAACGCGAAGAAGCCCAGGGCGGTGGCGCCCAGGATGCCGGTCATCAGCGCGTAGCCCGTACCGTCGCCGGTCTCGAACTCGGTGAGCCGCCCCGGCTCCCCGCCGTCGGTCAGTACGGCGTACGCGCCGATGGCGAGGATGACGCCGAGGCCCGCCAGCTCGACGATCGTCAGCACCACGTTCGTCTTCACGGACTCCGACACTCCGCGCAGATTGAGCGCCGCGAGCGCGACGACGAACAGGATCGCGACGAGCGTCGCCGGTATCGCGGTCGTGAACTCCGCCAGGTAGTCACCGCTGAACGCGCGCGCCGCGGCGCTCGCCGAGGACAGTCCCGAGCACATCACCATGAAGGCGACGATGAAGGTCAGAAAGGGGACCTTGAACGCCTTCTGCGTGTACAGCGCGGCCCCGGCGGCCTTCGGATACTTCCCCACCAGTTCCACGTACGAGGCGGCGGTGAGAACCGCCACCACGAAGCCGATGACGAACGGCAGCCACAGCGCGCCGCCCACCTTCCCGGCGACCTTCCCGGTCGTGGCGTAGATGCCGGTGCCGAGGATGTCGCCGATCACGAAGAGAATCAGCAGTCCGGGTCCGAGGACCCGCTTCAGGCCGCCGCCCTCCGGCTCGTCAACCTGCGCTGCGTGTCCGGGTGTTGACGTCATGTGGATGCCTCCGTGGGTGTGATGGGAAGCTCTTGCCCGGGGAAGGCCCGGTGAAGCGCGCAGGCCGCCGTGCGGGCGGCGGTCCCGGGGCCCCGCGCCGTTGCGTCCCCTGCGGCCGGCCCGGCGGCGGCCCGCACGGGCACCGACTCCCTCCCCGCGGCCGACCGCCCCCTACGGTCCATGGCCTACCGTGTGGGCCGTGGACAGGCAGCACGAGACGAACCCCCGCACGGCACCCGGCAGGCTCCGGATACGCATGGCCGCGGCCGCCCTGCTCGCGGCGGCGATGGCGTCGGCGGGCTCCTGGGCGTACCTGCGCGCGGGCGCGAGCGGCGTCGACGTGGCCCGCGACGTGGCCGTCGGCCTCGCGTACACGGGCGGCGGCCTCACCGCCTGGTGGCACCGGCCCGCGAACCGCACCGGACTGCTGATGGTCGCCGAGGGCGTCACCTGGTTCGTCGGCAACCCTCCAGGGCACGGGGGTGCCCGCGCTGTTCGCGCTGGGCGCCTGGTGGGAGGCGCTCAACATGGCGGTCCTCCTGCACCTGGTCCTCTCCTTCCCCGACGGCCGGCTCGCCTCGGCCCTCGCCCGCCGCCTCACCGTCTTCTCCTACGCCCTGGTCGCCGTCGGCGGACTCCTGCGCACCCTCACCTACGACCCGGCGCGGGTCGCCGTGGAAGCCACCTACCTCTCCTGCGGCGACTGCGGTCCCAACCTGCTGCACGTGCCGGCGCTGAGCGGTCTCTTCACGGCCGTCGACGGGGCCTACCGGGGGGTCGGCTGGATCCTCTCCGTCTTCCTGGTCGTGGCGATCGTGCGGCGCTGGCAGCAGGCCTCGGTGGCCCGCCGCAGGGCGCTGCTGCCCGCGTGGATCGCCATCGTGATCGCCTCCGTGTTCCTCCTGTGGGACCTGCTGACACTGCTGCTGCCGCAGCCCCCGGCCGGCGCCTTCCAGGAGGTCGTCGTCCTGCTCTCCGACGTCGCCCAGGTCGCCGTTCCCGTCGCCTTCCTCACCGGGCTGCTGCGGATGCGCCTGCAGCGCGCCGAAGTCGGCGACCTCGTCATCGACCTGGGCACCGACCCGGACGAGGACCGGCTGCGCGACGTGCTCGGACGCGTGCTCGGCGACCCCGGACTGCGGCTGGGACTGTGGCAGGAGGACAAGGGGGAGTACGTCGACGGGGAGGGCGAGATCCTCGCGGAGCCCCGCGCCGAGACCCTGGCGCGCAGCCGCGCCACAAGCACCGCACGTGCGGCCCGGGGCAGGGGACGCACCCGGGTCGACTCCTCACGGGGCACCCCGCTCGCCCTCCTGCACCACGACCCCGCGCTCGACGAGGACCCCGAACTCCTCGAAGCCGTCGGCGCGGCCCTGCGCCTGGCCCTGGAGAACGTGTCGCTGCGCACCCAGGCGAAGGAGGTCACGTCCCGGATCGTGCGGGCCGCCGACGCCGAGCGCGGCCGCCTGGAACGCGACCTGCACGACGGCGCGCAGGCCCGTCTCGTCTTCGCGCTGATGGCGCTGCGCCGCGTCGACAAGGGCCTTGCCGACCACCCCGACGCATCCCTGCGGCGTTCCGTCGCCGAGGCCGAACAGAGCCTGACGCTCGCACTCGAAGAGCTGCGCGGCATCGCGCACGGCATCCATCCCGCCGTCCTCACCCGCGAGGGCCTGGGCCCGGCGCTCACCGCACTCGCCCAGCAGGCGGCCCTGCCCGTCGTCGTCTCGGCCGAGCCCCGGCGCTACGACCCGGTGGTGGAGTCCACCGCGTACTTCACCGTCTGCGAAGCCCTCGCGAACGCCGCCAAGCACGCCCGCGCCCGCGCGGTCAGCGTCTCCGCCCGGCAGCACGGAAGCCGCCTCGTCGTGGAGACCGTCGACGACGGGATCGGCGGCGCCGACACCGCACGCGGGAGCGGCCTGCGGGGGCTGGCCGACCGGCTCGCCGCCGTGGACGGGATACTGCACGTGGACTCTCCCGCAGGTGGCGGGACCAGAATCAGGGCGGAGCTTCCGTGCGGGTGATTGTTGCCGAGGACTCGGCGATCCTCAGGCAGGGGATCGTGCGACTCCTCACCGACGCGGGCTTCGAGGTCCCCGCGCAGCTCGGCGACGCCGAACGGCTGCCCGCACTGGTCGACGCACTGCGGCCGGACGCCGTCCTGCTGGACATCCGGATGCCGCCCACACACACCGACGAGGGCCTCCTCGCCGCCGCCGCGATCCGCGCCAGGCACCCCGCCACCGGCATCCTGCTGCTGTCCCAGTACGTCGAGACGACCGACACCGTACGAGCGCTGGCGGACAACCCGCGCGGCTTCGGCTACCTGCTGAAGGAGCGGGTCGCCGACATCGACGAACTGACGGCCGCGCTCAAGAGGGTCGCCGCGGGCGAGAGCGTGCTGGACCCGCAGGTGGTGGCCCGGCTGATCGACACGCCGCGCGCCCCCGGCCCGCTCGACGAACTCACCGCCCGGGAACGCGAAGTGCTGGCACTCATGGCGGAGGGCCGCAGCAACGACGCCATCGCCCGCCACCTGGTCATCGGCGCGAAGACGGTCGAGACGCATGTCCGCAACATCTTCGCCAAGCTGGCGTTGGAGACCGACCTGCACGATCACCGCAGAGTCCGGGCCGTGCTCACGTACCTGCGAGCCTGAACCCACTCCGCGGGCCTGAACGGCCCTCTGCCAAGAGTTCCCAGCGAACCGTTCCGGGTGTGACGTCTCCCCCGAGACCCCCGTGCCTCCCCCGTCGTCGCCCCCGGAACGGTGCTGGTGAGAACACCATAGGCAGGGGGCGGGGGATCTGACATCAGGGCCAGCCCTGAGATCCGGAACCCTTACGTCCGGCACATGTGCGCGGCGCGGACGGGGACGGCCGAAGAGACGGACCCGGCCGGAGCCCATGCTTCACCACCTGCCCCGGACGCCCCGGGAACACGCCTTGCTCCGGCGTTCCGGTCGGCGCCGGGCGGCTCCGCATGGCACCGCCCGGCGCCGGCCCGCCCGACGAGCCCGTCAGACGATGCCCTCGGCGATCTCCTCGCGCTCCCGCTGGGTGCCGTACGCCGCCTCCGAGGGGACCCCGTACGACTTACGGGCCGCGTACCACCAGGCCGTCGCCAGGATCAGCACCGCGGCGAGCGCGACCACCGCGTAGTTCATCGAATCCCACGTCACCGGAGCCGACTGCGGCAACAGGAACAGCACCGTCACCACGGCCACCCACGACACGGCCGTCCAGCCGATCGGCTTGCTCCAGCGGCCCAGGTTCCACGGGCCCGGCTCGAAGCGGTCGCCCGCCCGCAGCCGCAGCAGGATCGGGATGGCGTACGCCGGGGTGATCCCGATGACGTTGATCGCGGTCACCGCGCCGTACGCCGTCGCCGAGTACAGCGACGGCACGGCCAGCAGGCAGGCCACGCCCACCGACAGCCACACCGCCGGCACCGGCGTCCGGGTGCGGCTGCTGACCCTGCGCCACAGCTTCGACCCCGGCAGCGCGTTGTCCCGGCTGAACGCGAACACCATCCGGCTCGCCGCGGCGACCTCCGCGTTGCCGCAGAACAGTTGCGCCCCGATCACCACGAGCAGCAACGCCGTCGCCCCGCCCGAACCCAGCGCGTCCAGCAGGATCTGCGCCGGTGGCACCCCGGTCGCGCTGTCCACCGTGCCCGCGTAGTCCTGGATGGCGAAGGTCAGCCCGGCCAGCAGGGCGAAGCCCGCGATCCATGACACCCAGATGGCCCGCACGATGCCGCGCGGAGCGCTCACCGAGGCGTTCGACGTCTCCTCCGACAGATGGGCGGAGGCGTCGTAGCCGGAGAACGTGTACTGGGCGAGCAACAGCCCGATCGCGGCCACGTAGATCGGGCTGTCGATCCCGGTGTCGTTCACGAACTCGGTGAAGACGAACTCCGCCGACTGATGCTGGTCCGGCACGATCACCAGCGCTCCGACGATCACCGTGACGCCGGCGATGTGCCACCACACACTGATCGAGTTCAGCACACTGACCAGCCGCACGCCGAACAGGTTCAGCACGGCGTGCAGCAGCAGGATGCACATGAAGATGAGCATCGTCGAACCGGGCGTCGGCTCGAAACCGAACCGCAGGTTCAGGAACGCGCCGGTGAACAGCGCCGCTCCGTAGTCGATGCCCGCGATCGCGCCCAGCAGGCCCAGCAGGTTCAACCAGCCCGTGTACCAGCCCCACTTGCGGCCGCCCAGCCGGTCCGCCATGTAGTACAGCGCGCCGGACGTCGGATACGCGCTGGTCACCTCGGCCAGCGCGAGCCCCACGCACAGGACGAACAGGCCGACGCCTATCCAGCCCCACATCATCACGGCGGGCCCGCCGGTTCCCAGCCCGAAGCCGTACAGCGTCATGCAGCCGGACAGCACGGAGATCACCGAGAAGCTGATCGCGAAGTTCCCGAAGCCTCCCATCCGACGGGCGAGCACCGGCTGGTAGCCGAGCTCGCGCAGCCGCTGCTCCTCGTCGCGCGGCTCGGGCGTACCCGAACGAGGTCGTCTGGGCGGGGACATGGTCATGCTCTTCCTCCGGTGGGAACGGGCGCTGCTCGGCTTCCGCGGGTGCGGTGTCGGGCAACCGGGTCAGGCAGAAGGCGCGTGCAGACACCGCGAACGAGCGCGCAGGAAGAGCTCCTGCGCCCCCTGCGCGATGTCGTCGTGGTCGTCGCGCATGCGGTAGGTCCACGGCACCGGTGCGTAGTACGGGCCCAGCGCCCGGAACACCCGGGCCGCCTCGCTGAACTGATGGGCGCCCCACAGGGCGTGCGCGAGATGACTGAGGTCGAGCAGCGAGGAATCGGCCGGATCGGCGTACTCGAACCAGTTCCGCAGCCCCGCCAGGGCGTCCCGGATCGCGTCGTCGGTCACCCAGTGCAGGTCCAGTGCCCGGTCCTGGCCGCGTTCGCGGCGGTAACGCTCCACGCGTACGTACAGCGGCAGCACATGCACGGGAGACCCCGCGGGCGCCGAAGCGGTGGCCCAGCGCGCGTAGTTCACCGCCTCGGGGAGCGAACCCCTGGGGTTCCTGGAGTACACGAACTGGAGCATCCGCTGATGGGCCTCACGGCAGTCGGGGTCGCGCTTGGCGACCTCTCCGAGCAGCCCCCAGGGCCCCGGAAACAGCATGGGGCCCGGTGGCGGTACGCGGTGCTCCGGCATCCGCCTGCCCCGGTCGAGGGGGGAGAGGGCCAGCAGGCACACCCACGGCACCGGATCGTCGGGCAGCTGCCCGATGCATACCTGGCAGGCCTCCCACGCCTCGTGCCACAGGTTCGCGGTCTCGGGATGCCTGTCGCGGTGGGCGCGGACGGCGCGCTCCACGGCAACCCTGGCGTGCATCACGGTCGCGGCCGCGCTGTGCGGCTCCTCGGTGCGCCAGATGTGCACGGTGTCGGTGCCGGCCGCGGCGGCGGCCAGGACCTGGGTGCGGCGCGTCCACGAGGCCCAGTCGGCCGTGTCGGCCAGCAGGTTCCGCATCGACATCCACCGGCCGGTGCGCAACTCCTGTACGACCGCACGTAATTCGGCGTCGTGACCGGCCGGGTGGTACACCGGCCGGAACTCGTCGCTGGACATCGTCACTGGTCCTTACGGCTCGGTCATGATAGGGGCATCGTGGCAGGCCCCTGCGGCGGCGCATGCGGGCACGGCTCAACCGGCGCTGGTCGCCGTGTAGTTGACCATGAATAAGGTATTCCGGTCCAGCCTTTTCCGTACCTGGCGAGAAATGGGTGCTGTGCGCGCCGGAAGTGCGGGCCCTCGTCTCCTGCCGCTCTTGACGGCGGCGGCTGGACTGCCCCAGGCTGCTGACGTCCTGGCGACGATCATGGCGGGGGTACGGAAATGGGCGCGGCCGGTGGCTCGACGGTGCGCGGGCGGGCGGCGGGCGGGCCGGTGCTCGCCGTCGACCAGGGCACCTCGGGGACCAAGGCGCTCGTCGTCTGCCCGGAGCGCGGGGTGATCGGGACGGGCGAAGCCGCTGTGCACCCCCGGTACCTGCCCGGCGGGCGGGTCGAGGTCGCTCCGGCCGAGCTGTACGCCTCCGTGGTGGAGGCCGGCCGGAAGGCGCTGGCCGCGGCGGGCGAACCGGTGGCGGCCGTAGGCCTCGCCAACCAGGGCGAGACGGTGCTTGCCTGGGACCCGGCGACGGGCGAACCGCACACCGAGGCCCTCGTGTGGCAGGACCGCCGGGCCGGCGCACTGTGCGAAGAACTCCGCGCACACGCAGAGCAGTTGTCGCACCTCACCGGGCTGCCCCTCGATCCGTACTTCGCCGCACCGAAAATGGCGTGGATACGCCGCCATCTCACCCGCGTCGGAGTGGTGACCACCAGCGATGCCTGGCTCGTCCACCGTCTCACCGGGGCCTTCGTCACCGACACGGCGACCGCGGGCCGCACCCAGCTCCTCGATCTCGACCGGGGCGCGTGGTCGCCGGCCGCCCTGGACGTGTTCGGACTGGGCGACGAACGGCTGCCGGACGTCGTGGACTCCGACGTGTGCGTCGGGACGACGCGCGCCTTCGGCCCCGGCATCCCGCTGACCGGACTCCTCGTGGATCAGCAGGCGGCCCTCTTCGCGCAGGGAGCGACGGAAGCCGGCGCGGTGAAATGCACCTACGGGACCGGAGCCTTCCTGCTCGCCCAGGCGGGCGGCCGCCCCGTGCGCCCGTCGTCCGGCCTGGTCGGCTGCGTGGCCTGGCGGCTGCGCCGCCGCACGAGCTACTGCCTCGACGGTCAGGTCTACACGGCGGCCTCGGCGGTGCGGTGGCTGACGGACCTGGGCGTCATCGCGGGGGCGCACGACCTGGACCGGGTCGGCGGGAGCGTGCCCGACAGCGGGGGAGTGACCTTCGTACCGGCCCTGGCGGGGCTGGCCGCGCCCTGGTGGCGGAGCGACGCGCGCGGCTCGCTGACCGGCCTCGGCCTGGACACCGGTGCGGGTCACCTGGTGCGCGCCCTGTGCGAGGGGATCGCGGCGCAGGTCGCGGAACTCGTGGACGCGGTGGGCGAGGACCTGGGGGCGCGGCCGGCCGTGCTGCGGGTGGACGGGGGACTCACCCGGTCGGCGCTGCTGATGCAGGCACAGGCGGATCTGCTGCAACTCCCGGTGGAGGTTGCGGAGATGCCCGACGCGACGGCGAGAGGAGTGGCCGCGGTGGCCCGGCTGGGCCTGGACGCGCGGCTCGACGTCACCGACGTGGTACCCGTGCACCGGGCGTCGGCGGTGTACGAACCGCGCATCGGGCAGGGAGAGGCGCGGGAGCGACGGGAGAGATTCCGGGACGCGGTCGGCTGACCGGCGTGCGGCACTGAGCCGGGGGCGGGCCTGCGAAGGGCTCGGGCGGAACGGGTGGCCAACGGACCCTGCCCGTCGCGGAACGCGGGCCGCCCCGCGAAGCCGCAGACGGCCGCCCGCCTGCAGCACCCCGTGCTTCCACAGCCGGTCGCCCGCCGTGGACCGTCCCGTGCCCCCGCGCCCGGCCACCCGCCGCGCAGCAGCCCGCCCGCGCCCCTCCGTACAACCACCGCCACCCGGAAGGAAACCCATGACCCCCGCCCCCTACGACCTCGCCGTCATCGGCGCCGGCGTGGTAGGTACGGCCATCGCCCGCGAGGCCGCCCGGTATCCCCGTCTCCGTATCGCTCTCCTGGACGCCGCCGACGACGTCGGCAACGGCACGTCGAAGGCCAACACCGCCATCCTGCACACCGGTTTCGACGCCGCCCCCGGCACCCTCGAAGCCCGCCTCGTCCGCGACGGGCAGCGCCGGCTCCACGCCTACGCGAGCGAATCAGGCATCCCGGTCGAGCGGGTCGGCGCTCTCCTCGTCGCATGGAACCAGGACCAGCTGGCCGCCCTCCCCGCCCTCGCCGCCAAGGCCGCCCGCAACGGCGTCGACACCACCCGCACGCTCGCTCCCGCCGAGCTGTACGCCCGCGAACCGCACCTCGGCCCCGGCGCGCTCGGTGCGCTCGAAGTACCCGACGAGAGCATCATCTGCCCCTGGACGACCACCCTCGCGTACGCCACCCAAGCGGTACACGCCGGAGTCGACCTGCGCCTCGACACAACTGTCCGGAACATCACTTCGGACGAGGGGGGCCACCTCCTCGACACCAACCGCGGACCGCTGCGCACCCGCCACCTCGTCAACGCCGCCGGTCTTCGCGCCGACGACGTCGACCGCCTGCTCGGCATCCGGGACTTCACCGTCACCCCGCGCCGCGGTCAGCTCCTCGTCTTCGCCAAGCCGTCCCGCGCGCTGGTCCGGCACATCCTGCTCCCGGTGCCCACCGCACTCGGCAAGGGAGTCCTGATCACCCCCACCGTCTTCGGCAACGTACTCCTGGGTCCGACCGCCGAAGACCTCACCGGCCACCCGGACGCGAAGAGCGCCCACCACACGACCCCGGAGGGCATCGCGACCCTCCTGGAGCACGGACGCCGCCTGATGCCCGCTCTCCTCGACACCGAGGTCATCACCTCGTACGCGGGTCTGCGCGCCGCCACCGAACACGACGACTACCGCATCCGCGCCCACCCGGACCGCCGCTGCGTGACCGTCGGCGGCATCCGTTCGACCGGCCTGAGCGCCTCCATGGGCATCGCCGCGTACGTCGTCGGACTGCTCAAGGAGACCGGGCTGCAAGTGACCGGCGCACCGAATGACTTGGAGCCGGTGCGCATGCCCAACATCGGCGAGGCGTTCCCCCGCCCCCACCAGCGCCCCGATCTCATCGACCGGGACCCGGCGTACGGCGACATCGTCTGCCCCTGCGAACGCGTCACCCGCGGCGAGATCCGCGACGCCCTCACAGCCACGGTCCCGGCCCGCTCCCGGGGCGGTCTGCGGCGTCGTACCCGGGTGGAATCCGGACACTGCCGGGGCGCCGAGTGCGGTGCCACCGTCCGTACCCTGTTCGAGCGGGCCCGCGCGACGGCCGAGCGGGCCCGCGAAACCGGCTAGTCCGAGGCCGCGCCGCGCGTCAGCCGGCAGAGATCACGATGCCGGCGGTGCCACAGCCGGCCGGACCACCCGGGGGACCGCCCCGCCGAGGCCGACGCCGACCGGCACACTCGTGGCACCGCCTTACCCCGCAGCCGACTGTGCCGCCCGGGGCACGAGAGCCCTCACTTCCCCCGCCACGAAGCGCACGAAGCCCTCCGGGTCCGGTTCGTCCGCCGTCGGTTGCAGCACCACCGTGTCCGCCCCCGCGTCCGCCAGCTGCTGCACGGCCCGCGCGACCGCTCCGGCGTCACCGGCAACGCCGAGGTCCGGCACGGACTCCCGGCCCTCGCGGACCAGTTCGGCCCGCAGCCGGTCCGCCGCGCCGGCGCCGGTCGCCGTCAGCAGGTAGACCACCACCTTGTGGCGCCCCCGCGCCGTGCGGCCCGCCGCCGCCCGGCCCTCCTCGATCAGCAGGCGCGCCCGGCGCACCCCGTCGGGAGAGGCCGACGCGTCCAGGACCGTTCCGTCCGCGGACTCGCCGGACAGCCGCAGCGTGCGCGGCCCGACACCCCCGGCCAGCACCTGCGGCACCCCGGCCGGCGGCCAGTCCAGCGCCACCTTGTCGAGCCGTACGTACTGGCCGTCGGCCGTCACCTGCTCGCCCCGCAACAGCGCCCGCATCGCGTCCAGGTACTCGCGCAGCAGCGTAAGCGGCGAAGCGGGCCGCACGCCGACCTGTGCCATCCAGTCCTGCACGCCGTGCCCCACGGCGAGCGTCACGCGGCCGGGGAAGAGCCGGTGCAGGGTCGCCGCCTCCATCGAGGTCAGCGCCACATTCCGCAGCGGCACCGGCAGCAGGCCCACGCCCACGTGCAGCCGCTCCGTCCACGCGAGGGCGGCGGACGCGGCGGCGATGCCGCTCTCCAGGAAACAGTCCTCCCAGAGCCACAGTTCCTCCAGCCCCGCCTCCTCTGCTGCCCGTACGAGAGGACGGAGCCGTTCGGGAGCCAGCTGAGGACGGAAGACCGCGCCGAGAGTCGTCATGGCCCCCATTCCTACCCGCCGACTCCCGCACGGGCAACGGGGATTCAGGGCGAGGCCTACGGACTCGCGGCCGGGCCGCCCGCGGGTCCGCACCGTCGGCAGCTCGGCACCGGGGCCAGGGGCTGTCGCCGCCGAGCGCGGCCGGACGCCAGAACGGTTGCCGCCGTGCCGATCACCGGTTTAACGTCCGCTTCATGCTGCCCGAGGCGAACACCCAGGAAGAGTGGGACGCCCTCGTCCTCGACGAGGCGACCATGCGGCCGGGTGTCGCGGACCTGGCCACCCGCCTCGGCCTCGCGGGAGCCTCGCTCACCCGGTACGCGGCGGGCTCGCTGCCCGTCTACGCGGTCGGCGAGGACCACGTGCTCAAACTGTTCCCCGGAGTCGACGCCGCCGACGCCGTCGTCGAGTCCCGGGTCCTGTCCCACCTCCAGGGCCGGCTTCCGGTGCGCACCCCCGAGCTGCACGACTGCGGAACGTACGAGAACGGCTGGCGCTACGTCCTGATGGGCCGACTCCCCGGCGAGGACCTCTCCCTGGCCTGGCCGCGGAGCGCGGAGGCCGACCGGCAGCGGATCGTCACCGAGGCGGGCGAGGCACTCGCCGCACTGCACGCCCTGGACCCCGCACCGCTCGCCGACACGCTCGGCCCCGGGGACTGGAACGCCTTCCTCGCCCGGCAGCGGTCGGGCGCCGTCGAGCGCCAGCGCTCCCGCAAGCTGCCCGAGGAATGGACCGCGCGGATCCCGGACTTCCTCGGTTGCGTGCACCTGCCCGCCGATCCGCCACGCGTTCTGCTGCACACCGAACTCATGCGCCAGCACCTCGTGGTCGACCCGCAGACCTGGCAGCTCACGGGCCTCTTCGACTTCGAGCCCGCCATGATCGGCGACCCGGCGTACGACCTCGTCGCCGTGGGCCTCTTCCTCACCCGCGGCGAGCCGGGGCTGATGGGCCGCTTCCAGAAGGCGTACGGCGCCGCCTTCGACCCGCGTCTGCTTCTGACGTACGCCCTGCTGCACGTCTACTCGAACTTCACCTGGTACTTCCGAGAACTCCCCGAGCCACCCGAGCCGACCTGGGACTCCGTCGCCGAAACCTGGTTCGGGACCGTGTGACAGCCCACAGCGTGTGCAGGCCGACGCCGCGCAAGGCCGGTGTCGCGCGAAAGCGGGGCGACACGGACGTCCCTTCGCCGCCAAGCGTTGTTGACACCCCACCGGCGCGTACACGGCATGCGGACGCCGTTCGACCCGGGCGGAACCGGTGCTCCGACCCGCCGGAGGTTCCCAGGTGGGCCCCGCGGCTGCCGGCACATTCGAACAGAGCCACCCGGCGGACGCGGATCGCGGCGGGCGCCCCCAGCGCACTTCGCGGCGTGCACAGGGCGCGGAACCCGACGGGACGGGCGGGTAAGGGACATACGGTTTCGAACATGGGGCTCATGACAAGGGCAAAATCCGCCAGAGCGCCGTCCGTGCGAGGACGCCGACACCATGCGGAGCCCCTCGGTGGCTCCCAGAAGACGTCCGCGCACCGGAACGACGTATTCAGCGGGGCCCGTGCCGCCGATGGCAAGGGGGGTGCGGGTAAAGATCCGCCCCGCCAACCCCGCGCGCCCCTCAGGGATCATCCACGGCGCGCCGAGGGCCCGGATCCCGGCATTCCGCCGCGTCCGGACCCCCGGCGCTCAACGGGCGTCAGCTGTCATGCAGTTGCATCGTTATTGACGATCGGACATGGGCATATAGGACCCAGCGCAGATCAGAACACCGCACCGCACGTTGAAACCTGGACTCCAGGGGGATTTCCCATGATTGTCGCCTCGGATCACCGGCTTGTTCCGCAATTGCCCAGCGTCCCCTTCTACTGTCCGGTGCCACCCGCCGCGCACCCGGCGGCGCGGGTGCTGAACGAGCTGACCGTCGACTGGATGTACCGGCAGGACCTGGACACCGACGAGGAGCAGCGCAGCCGGCTCGCCCTCTGCGACTTCGGCGGCCTCACCGCTGCGACCATGCCCTACGGCAGCCTCGCCCCGCTCACCCTGATGGCCAAGTTCCACGCCGTCCTCTTCTCCCTCGACGACGGTGTCTGCGACGAGGCCCGGCCCACCGCAGGGCACCTCGCCCAGGAGACCGCGCGAATAATGCGGGCCGTCGAAGCGCCCGGTGTGCCGTCCCCCGGCGAGTCACGGCACGCGGCGGCACTGCGCGCGCTGCGCCTGGAGCTGGAGAGGTACGCCACGCCGCGCCAGCTGCGTCGCTGGATCGACGCCATGCGCGTCTACACCTCGGGCCTGGTCTGGGAGGCGTCCTGCCGCCGCGCCCCCGGACTGCCGTCGCTGAACGATTACGTCACCCTGTGGATGCAGGCCATCGGCATGGCCCCCTCCACCGCCATGATGGAGATCGTCGCCGGCTACTCGGTCCCCGACGAGGACCTGGAGGACCCCCGGGTGCGGGCCCTCACCGAAATCACCTGGACCCTCGTCAGCTGGGACAACGACCTGTACTCGCGCAACAAGGAACTGCTGCGCGCGGGCGACGACCTCAACCTCGTCGACGTCCTGAGCAACGAACTGGACTGCGGCCCCGAACAGGCACTGGCCCGCGCCGTCGAGATGCGCGACCGGGTCATGGTCCTCTTCCTGCGGCTGCGCGCCCAAGTGCTGAGCGAGGGAGGCGCCGAACTGCGGCGCTACGTGCAGGACCTGGGGCAGTTCGTGCGCGGGCACCTCGACTGGGCGTCGCGATGCCCCCGTTACACGGTCCCGGCGCCACCCGGCGCGGCGACCCGCCCCTTCGGCTGGTGGAAGCACCGCCCCGCCGACGACAGCGCGGAGCCGCTGGACCTGCCGACCATCTCCTGGTGGTGGGACCAACTGGGCGCCCAGCGCGGGGCGGTCCGCCACGCCGCCTGACCGGGGGCGGCACGGCCGGGCCTCCTGGGAGCGGGAGCAGGGCGGCCCACCGAGGTGGGCCGCCCTGCCGCCCCTTCTTCTAGTAGCCGCGCCACCAGCTCGCCAGCTTGCGCCACATCCGCACGGGTGCCGAGCCCCGGCGCTGGCCCGGCACCACTGCGGCGGGCGGCTCGGACGGCGGTGCCGGCGGCACCGGGCCCGGCTGCTGGACGGACCCGCCCGGCTGCGGGGCGGCGGGCGCCGGTACGGGCATCGGCCCGGCCGCGGCGGCCTGCTGCGGGACGTTCCTCGGCGGCGTGCCGACCTGCCAGTCCTGGCGCGGCTCACCGCGCGGCGTGGGGGCCGTCGGCCCGGACACCTCCTGCTGCGGACGCGGCGCGAACGAGACCGGCAACTCGATCAGATGACGCGACATCAACGCACTCTGCCACCGCAACTCGTCCTCTTCGCAGGCAAGTTGCAGGTCGGGAAGGCGCATCAGCAGCGCGTCGACCCCGGTGTCCGCGATGGCGCGCCCGATGTCCTGCCCCGGGCACTCGTGCGGACCGCCGCTGAACGCCAGGTGTGCCCTGTTGCCCTGCATGGACGCGTGCGGGTCGGGGCGCACCACCGGGTCCGTGTTGGCGGCGGCGATGCCGATGAGCAGGGCGTCACCCGCCTTGATCTTCTGCCCGCCGAGCTCGGAGTCCCCGGCGGCCCAGCGGCCGAGGATGTTGGTGAACGGCGGCTCGTCCCAGAGTGTCTGCTCGACCGCCTCCGGCAGCGTCATGTGACCGCCGCTGAGCTGGGCGCGGAAGCGCGGGTCGGTGAGCACCATGCGCAGTACGTTGGCGATCAGGTTGGCGGTCGTCTCGAACGCGGCGATCAGCACCAGCCGCAGGTGCTGGGCGACCTCGTCGTCGGTCAGCGCGGCCGGATGCTCCACCACCCAGGTGGCGAAGTCCTCCTGCGGTTCGGCCCGGCGTCGGGCGACCAGCCGGTACAGCGCGGCCATCACGTACTCGTTGCTGGCGATCGCGGTCTCGGTGCCCTTGATCAGGTCCCGTGCCGCCTGCACCAGCTTCTCGTCGTACTCCTCGGGCATGCCGATGATCTGGCACATCACCATCATCGGCAGGTGCTCGGCGAACCGGCTGACCAGATCGGCGTGCCCGTCCTCGCAGAAGTCGTTGACGAGACGGTTACTGAACCGGTTGATGAAGCGGCGTACGCCCCGGTGGTCGATGCGCGCGATGGAGTCGGTGATCGCGCCGCGCTGGCGCTCGTGCTCCGCGCCGTCCTGGAAGACGCAGATCGGCTGGTGCACGAAGATCGGGGCGAGCGGGTTGGTCATCGTGACGGTGCCGTCCTGGAGCAGCCGCCAGCGGCGCGAGTCCCGGGAGTACAGGGACGGGGTACGCGTCATGTGCAGGTTCTCGCTGTGGCCCAGGACCAGCCAGGCGGGGACGTCCTCGTTGAGCAGGACGGGGGCGACCGGGCCGTGCTCGGCGCGCAGCTTCTCGTACAGACCCATCGGGTCCTTCTCGTGCGCGGGGCCGTAGATCCGGCGCAGCCCGCCGGGGCCGAACTCGCCGAGCGCGCCGGACCCGGCGTGCGCCGGGCACTCGGGCGGCGGGGCGGGGGAGGGGTCGAAGGGGGAGGTCACGGCAACTCCTGTGCGGGAAGAGAGGTCTGGGGGGCGTCAGGCGCGCTGCGCGGCGAGCGTGTGCAGGTAGTGCATCAGGGTCATCAGCACGTCGCGGCTGGACGCCCGCTGCCGGGCGTCGCAGTTCACCATCGGCACTTCGTCGGGCAGGTCGAGCGCGTGCCGCAGGGCTTCCATCGGGTGGTGCGGGGCGTCCGGGAAGGTGTTCACGGCGACCACGAACGGCACCCCGCGCTCCTCCAGGCGGCCGATCACGTCGAAGCTGACCTCCAGCCGGCGGGTGTCGACCAGGACGACCGCGCCCAGGGCGCCCTCGAACAGGCCGTTCCACAGGAACCAGAAGCGCTCCTGGCCGGGGGTGCCGAACAGGTACAGGATCAGCTGTTCGCTGATGCTGATCCGGCCGAAGTCCATGGCGACGGTGGTGGCCGTCTTGCCCTCGATCCGGGAGTTGTCGTCCACCCCGATGCTGGCCTGGGTCATGGTCTCTTCGGTGGTCAGCGGGCGGATCTCGGAGACCGAACCCACCATCGTCGTCTTGCCGACGCCGAACCCGCCGACGATCACCACCTTCACCGCGGCGGTGGCAGTGCTGGGCAGTACGTCCTCGGTCCGGGGGCCCGTGATGGTGTCAGAGCCGTTGAAGTCCATGCATCACCGCTTCGAGAAGGGACCGGTCGGGGAGGACGGCGCGGACGATGGGCGCGCGCGATTCGACCAGTTCGGTAGCGAGCAGGTCGGTCAGCAGCGAGGTGACCACGCTGAAGGGAAGCCGCAGGTACGCGGAGATCTCGGCCACCGACAGCGGGGCCCGGCACAGCCGCAGGATCGCGGCCTGCTCGGGCTGCACCGTGGGCGAAGGGGTGGAGCAGGCGACGACCATGGTGACGAGGTCGAGCGCGGCCCGGTCGCCGCCGTCGGGGCCGCCCGTGATCACGTAGAGCCGCTCCGGGTCGCCCTTCTCCGAGCCCGGCTCGGGGACGGGCTCGGAGAAGGGCCCGGAACCGGGCGGGGGGTCGGGAAGTTTCTCCCGGCGTTCTCGGCGGGGCTGGTGTTTCATACGGTGCGCTGCCCGTCCTGCCGGGGCGGACTGGTCAGGTGGGCTCCGATCCGTACGACCAGGTCGCGCATCCGCGCGCCCACCATTCCCGCGTCCACCGTCTCGTCGGCGAGGACGGCGAGATAGGCTCCGGCGCCCGCGGCCATCAGGTAGAAGAAGCCGCCGTCGACCTCGATGACAACCATCCTCATCCGGCCGTCGCTGTCCGGGATCTCCGCGGCGACCGCGGACGCCAGGCTCTGGAGCCCGGCACAGGCGGCGGCGAGCCGGTCGGCGACATCGGGATCGCCGCCGTGCCGGGCGATGCGGAGGCCGTCCGCGGAGAGCACCACGATCTGGTGGATCTGCGGCACCCCGGTGGCCAGGTCCTTGAGAATCCAGTCCAAGTTGGCCCGCTGCTGGATCACTTCAGATCTCCCTTGTCCCACGTGCTGTCCATGTTGCCGTCGGCCGCTCGCGTGGGCGGACCGTCCGTCTCGGCCGGCGGATCCAGCGGCACTCCGTTGGCCGCCTTGGTGAATGCTTCGAGCCAGATGCCCGGCTCGGGTTCTTCCTTGCGCGGCCGGCCGGCCGCTTCGGCCTCCGCCGCCGCGGCTGCCGCGGCCTCCGCGGCGGCCTGGCGCTCCTGCGCCGGAAGGTTGTGGGAACCGAGGGGCGCGCGGCCCCGGCTGCGGCGCTGCGGCAGCCCGTTCTCGGTCCATTCGGTGACCACGGGGACGTCCTCCTCCATGGCCGACCTCGGCATCGCCACCGGCCTGGGTGCGGGCGCCGGGGCAGGCGGGGGCGTGGGGGCCGCCTGCGGTACGGCGGCAGGGCGGGGCTTGCGCTGCGGCGCCCGGGCCTCCTCCGGTGTCATGCCGGAGCTCTTGCCGCCGCGCGGCACGGCGGAGGCGCCGATTCCGTGGGCGATCCCCGGTGCGGGGCCGGTGGTGACGATGTCGCGCGGCACGATGAGGACCGCGCGGACGCCGCCGTACGCGGACTGTCGCAGCGACACCTGGAGGTTGTACATCTGCGACAGCCGGCCGACCACGGCCATGCCGAGCCGGGGGGTGTCGCCGAGCTCGTTGAGGTCGATGCCCGCCTGGGCCTGGAGCAGCATGTTCTCGGCCCGGTTGCGGGCCTCCTCGCTGAGGCTGACGCCGCCGTCCTCGATCTCGATGGCGATGCCGGTCTGCACCTCGACCGCGGTGACGTGCACCCGGGTCTGCGGCGGCGAGTAGCGGGTGGCGTTGTCGAGCAGCTCGGCACAGGCGTGGATGAGCGGCTCGACGGCGGTGCCGATGATGGCGACCTTGGCGATCGAGTGCAGGTCGACGCGCCGGTACTCCAGGATGCGCGACATGGCGCCGCGCAGCACGCTGAACAGCGGTACGGCGCGCGGCCACTGACGGGACGGGCGGGCCCCGCCGAGCACCGAGATCGAGTCGGCGAGGCGCCCGATCAGGGCCGTGCCGTGGTCGATGCGCAGCAGGTCGTCGAAGACCTCCGGATTGCGCCCGTGGTCCTCCTCCATCTGCCGCAGCTCGCTGGACTGCTGGTGGACGATGGCCTGCACACGGCGAGCGATGTTGACGAACGCGCGCTGTGCGGACTCCCGTCGGGCCTCTTCGAGGTCGATGATCTCCAGGACGGTACGGAGCAACTGGCGCTGTGCGTGAGGCAGATCGCGGTACTGCTCGTCCGCGTCGACGACGTCGCGGATGACCTCGGCGGGCGATTCGCCCGAGCGCAGCCGTTTGATCGCGGCCGGCATCAGTTCCTTGGCGAACCGCACGGTCTCGTCGTCGTGCTCGGCGAGCCGGCGCTCCAGCGCGGCCTGCCGCCGGGCGTGGTCCGCGTGCGCATGGCGCAACGCCCTTCCGCGCCGCACGACTTCGGCGACGAGGGCGGCGACGACGACGGTCGCCACCGCGCCGGCCCACACCACGGGTATCCGCGCGGCTTCCGTGACGGCGAAGACGGCTCCGGCCGTCGCCGCGACCGTCAGGGCGACCGCGAGCGCGATCGGCCGCACGAAGGAGGGCTCCGGTGGGCGCGTCTGTGGTGTCTGGTGTGCTGCCTGACGTGGGGGGGATTCAACCCGAACCATGGATAGCCTCTGGCGGTCTTTTGGGGGCGTGTTCAATCAAGTGCCACATAGGGGAACAAGCGCATGAATTCACATCAACTCGGCTCGTTGCGCAGCGAGCTTAGCCCGACGGAGTCGGTGCACCGGCCGGTTCCTCCAACCCCCTGCACCGATCGCCGTCCCAGGCATAGACTCACCGACTTTGCACGTTCGGCGCTCGCTTGTGCACACCGAGTCACCGGATGGGAGGAAAGAGTCCCAAGAGCCGGACGTTGACCGGTGAGGCTTGATAACGCGCGCCGGTCCCGTCACTTCGGAGACCGAACAGGACGTCGCAGGAAGGTTTCTGGCGCCGTGGCGAGCGAGGCCCGTTCCGCGGTCTCCCGCGTGCGTCCGGCACGGGGAGGAGGCGGGACTCGGTCCAGTCGAAGGAGTGACGGCGGCCGGGCCTCAGGGTGACGGGGCGCGACGGCCCCGGGGCGGCGGGTGTCCCACTCGGCGGCGGTGCGGGGCGGAGGGAGCGCGGGGCGACCTCGGAGCGGGGGTGCCAGCGGTACGGTGGCCTCTCGTCCTGGGGGACCCGCGAGAAACCGACGTCGATGCCGGGCGGGTCCGCTCGCGGAAACGCTGCGTCCTCAGCCGCGATCCGGCCGCCGTCGTCGCCGCTCCCGGACTGCTCGCCCCGGCTTCCGGCGCTCCGGCCCAACTGCGCTCTCTCGCACCGAAGTCGAGGGGCACGGAGCCCTCGTTGTCCCAGGGCGCCGCACGACGCCCTCGACCGGCACGGCGACGGCCTGGCATGCCCCGCTGCTCTCCGGCCGGCCCGGCGCCCGCCCGAGGGGTGTACCCCGCCTGGCTCAAGTGGACAGCGCGCCGCTACCCACAGGCCGTTCTCGACGATCGGGGCGGGCGGGGAAAGCCGCCCCAGGAGCACGGGCGGATCGCCGGGTGCCTGGCGCGCGACGACGTAGCGGCGCGCTCCGCGCCCGCCCGGCCGGCGGAGGCGGAGCGCGCCGCGGGCCGGAAGGTCAGGCGATCGACGCCGAAATGATCGCCGCCACGGCGATGTTGCACGACGCGGTCACCCACACCGCCGGGTGCGGCTCCTGCTCCACCAGCGTCGCGCCCAGCTTGCCGGGGGTGACCACGTCGACCACCCAGAACGCCACCGCCATCATCACCAGACCCAGCACGCCGAAGACCGCCGTGGACGCCAGGCCCTTGCCGAAGTCGTCGTACGTCGTCCAGATCGACGTGAAGACGATGCCGCCGATGCCCAGCAGGGCGGAGCTCACCAGGACCGCGCAGTTGCGGTTGCGGTCCTCCCAGATCTGCTTGCCGAGCTTGCCCGGGGTCAGCGCGTCCACCAGGAATATGCCGAGGGTCAGCAGCACGACGCCCAGAGCGCCATAGGCGGCGGTCCGGCCGATTCCGTTGACGATGTCTTCCATGTGAGAAGCAGTCCCCGTGGGTGAGGTGCACAGGTGAGGTGCACGGGTGGCAGGAGACGCAAAACCTATCGCACGGGTACCGCAACCCGTCATGCGGCCGCCGGAAACTTCGTGGCCCCGCCGAGGAATTCGCCGGCTGACGCGCCCGGGGCGAGCGGCGGACCGGCGGGCCGTCGTGCGCCCCGCCCCGATCCACCACTCGCCCCGGGCGCCGACCCGCCGCCCCCACCGGGCCCGGCGGGCCCACACCGCTCAGTCGAGGTAGTCGCGCAGGACCTGCGAGCGCGAGGGGTGGCGCAGCTTCGACATCGTCTTGGACTCGATCTGACGGATGCGCTCACGCGTCACCCCGTAGACCTTGCCGATCTCGTCCAGCGTCTTGGGCTGGCCGTCCGCCAGGCCGAAGCGCATCGAGACCACGCCCGCCTCGCGCTCGGAGAGGGTGTCCAGGACCGAGTGCAGCTGTTCCTGGAGGAACGTGAAGCTCACCGCGTCGGCCGGAACAACGGCCTCCGAGTCCTCGATGAGGTCACCGAACTCGCTGTCGCCCTCCTCGCCCAGCGGGGTGTGCAGGGAGATCGGCTCGCGGCCGTACTTCTGGACCTCGATGACCTTCTCGGGGGTCATGTCGAGTTCCTTGGCCAGCTCCTCCGGGGTGGGCTCGCGGCCCAGGTCCTGGAGCATCTGCCGCTGGACCCGCGCCAGCTTGTTGATGACCTCGACCATGTGCACCGGGATGCGGATGGTGCGGGCCTGGTCCGCCATCGCGCGGGTGATCGCCTGGCGGATCCACCAGGTCGCGTACGTCGAGAACTTGAAGCCCTTGGTGTAGTCGAACTTCTCGACCGCACGGATCAGACCGACGTTGCCCTCCTGGATCAGGTCCAGGAAGAGCATGCCGCGGCCGGTGTAACGCTTCGCCAGTGAGACGACGAGGCGGAGGTTGGCCTCCAGCAGGTGGTTCTTGGCGCGGCGGCCGTCCTCGACGAGGATCTCCAGCTCACGGCGGAAGGTCGGGGTCAGCTCGTCGCCCTCGCCCTCCCCGTCCTCCAGCTTGTGCTCGGAGAAGAGGCCCGCCTCGATGCGCTTGGCGAGCTCCACCTCCTGCTCGGCGTTGAGCAGCGGCACCTTGCCGATGAGCTTCAGGTAGTCCTTGACCGGGTCGGCGGTGGCACCGGCGACGACGACCTGCTGCGGCGGCGCGTCCTCGTCGTCCTCGTCGGACAGGACGTAACCGGCGGTGCCGGGCTTGGGGGTCTCCTCTTCCTCCTCGCCGTCACCCGCCCATTCGTCGGTCTGCTTCTTCGCGGCGGTCTTCTTCACCGCGGTCTTCTTCGCGGCACGCTTCTTCGGGGCGGGCTTGTCCGCGACGGCGGCCGCCGCCTCGTCGAGGTCGTCCTCGGCGGCGGCAACGGGCTCGACCTCGGCGGTGGCCTTCGCGGCGGTCGTCGTCTTCTTGACGGCGGCCTTCTTGGCGACAGTGCGCTTCGCGGCGGGCTTGGTCTCACCGGCCGCGGCGGTCTTGCGCGGGGCGCGCTTGGCGGCCTTCGCGGGCTTGGCGGCAGCGGCCGCCGTCACCATCAGCGTCACACCCTCCTCGTCGAGGACCTGGTTCAGGCTGCGCAGGACCCGCTTCCACTGGTCGACCGGGATGCTGTCCGCTTCGAAGGCATGGCGAACGTCGTCGCCATTGATGTGGCCCTGGTCCCTGCCGCGCTCGATGAGCGAGACCAAGGACGGCGATTCGGCGATCTCCTGTGGGAACGGGCGGGACGGACTGAGCGACACGAAGAGCCTCTCGTAGCGAGAAATACAAGGTGATGGCGGGGCGAGGCCGCAGCCCGGCCTCCGGGTGGATCTGTGTGGAGCGGAAAGCCTGGCTGCGCGACGGCACCTGTCGGTTCATCGCGCGCCCGCGCTGTTTCGTTACGTCTTTTCCGAAGTGACCTGAGCCACTCTTGCTGTCCCGGTCCGGCCCCCGAGGTTTAAGGGGTCCTCCCGGCCGTGCGACTGCCCGGTGAGGGGCCGCCTCGCCGGCCGCGTGGAATCCCCAAGGGTACTCCCGGGCGACATTCCTCCCCGTGGCTCGCGCCCGTAGCCCGGATTTCCCCCGGGCGGGGGAGGGCGAGTGGGCCGTACGGGCGAGAGGGGGCGGGCCGCACAGGTATCGCGGAGACCCGGCGGGTGGACGCGCGAAACGGGCGGCCGGGCGCGCGGGGCGCCTGGCGCGGAGTGCACCACCGCGATCACACGATCTTGATCAGTGCCCTATCCGGACGGGTTCGGCCCGCATATCCTCCGACCTATGCGTGTCGCACTCTTCGTCACCTGCGTCAACGACGCAGTCTTCCCGGCCACCGGAATCGCCGTCGTGAAGCTCCTGGAGCGGCTCGGCGTCACGGTGGACTTCCCCGCCGCCCAGACCTGTTGCGGGCAGCCGCAGTACAACACCGGCTACCGCCGCGACACCGAACCCCTCGTCCGCAGGACCGCGGCGGCCTTCGCGGGGTACGAGTACGTGGTCACCCCGTCGGGCTCCTGCGCGGCCATGATCCGCGACAACTATCCCCGGATCGGGCGGCTGCAGACCAAGGAGGGCCGGGGCGGCGACCTCTCGCGGACGGCCGACTCGCTCGTCCCGCGCACCTATGAGCTGACCGAGTTCCTCGTCGACGTCCTGGGCGTGACCGATGTCGGCGCGTACTTTCCGCACACCGTCACCTACCACCCCTCCTGTCACGGGGTGCGCATGCTCGGGCTCGGCGAGCGCCCCCGCAAACTGCTCGAAGCGGTCAAGGGGCTGGAGTTGCGAGAACTGCCGGGCGCCGAGGAGTGCTGCGGTTTCGGCGGCACCTTCGCCGTGAAGAACTCCGATGTTTCCGCCGCGATGGGGGAGGACAAGATCCGCAGCGCGGTGTCCACCGGAGCCGACTTCCTGTGCGGCGCCGACAACTCCTGCCTGATGCACCTCGGCGGCATGCTGCGCCGCCAGGACGCCCCCGTTCGCGCCCTGCACCTCGCCGAGATCCTGGCGAGCACCGAAGAGGAGCCCCTGCTGTGAGCGGTACGTACCTCGGCATGCCCTCCTTCCCCCGGGCGGCCCGCGCCGCCGTCCAGGACCGGACCCTGCGCGCCAACCTCCGGCACGCCACCCACACCATTCGCGACAAAAGAGCCAAAGCGGTAGCCGAGTTGGGCGACTGGGACCAACTCCGTGAAGCGGGCAAGCAGATCAAGGACCGCACACTCCGTCATCTCGACACCCACCTCCTCCAGCTGGAGCAAGCGGTCACGGCCGCGGGCGGCACCGTCCACTGGGCTGCCGACGCCGACGAGGCGAACCGCATCGTCACCGACCTCGTCAGGGCGACGGGGGAGCGCGAGGTGGTCAAGGTCAAGTCGATGGCCACGCAGGAGATCGGTCTCAACGAGGCCCTGGAGGCGGCCGGCATCGCCGCGTACGAGACCGACCTGGCCGAGCTGATCGTCCAGCTCGGCGACGACCGCCCCTCGCACATCCTGGTCCCGGCCATCCACCGCAACCGCGGTGAGATCCGGGAAATCTTCACCCGCACGATGAGCGAATGGGGCCGCCCGGCCCCCGACGGCCTCACCGACCGCCCCGCCGACCTCGCCGAGGCGGCCCGCCTCCACCTCAGGGACAAGTTCCTGCGTGCCAAGGTCGGCATCTCCGGTGCCAACTTCATGGTCGCCGAGACCGGTACTCTCGTCGTCGTCGAGTCGGAGGGCAACGGCCGCATGTGCCTGACCCTCCCGGAGACCCTCATCTCCGTCGTCGGCATCGAGAAGACGATCCCCACCTGGCGGGACCTGGAAGTCTTCCTCCAGACGCTGCCGCGCTCCTCCACCGCCGAGCGCATGAACCCGTACACCAGCACCTGGACGGGCACCGCCGACGGCGACGGCCCGCAGACGTTCCACCTGGTCCTCCTCGACAACGGCCGCACCGGCGTCCTCGCCGACGAGGTGGGCCGCCAGACCCTGCGCTGCATCCGCTGCTCGGCCTGCCTCAACGTGTGTCCGGTGTACGAGAGGGCGGGCGGCCACGCGTACGGCTCGGTCTACCCCGGTCCCATCGGCGCGATCCTCACCCCCCAGCTGCGCGGCACCACCAGCGAGGTGGACGCGTCGCTGCCCTTCGCGTCCACGCTCTGCGGGGCCTGTTACGAGGTGTGCCCGGTCGCCATCGACATCCCGGAAGTCCTGGTCCACCTGCGCGAGAAGGTCGCCGACCAGGGCGGCAAGGGGCACCGTCTGGAGAAGGCCGCGATCAAGGCGGCGGGCTGGGTGCTCAACCACCCCGCGGCCCTGACCGCCGCCGAGAGGGCCGCTGCCAAGACCCGCAGGTTCCACCCCGAGAAGCTCGGCGGCCTGCCGCTTGCCGCCGCTTGGACGAACACCCGCGACCTGCCCGTCATGCCGGCCGAGCCGTTCCGCGACTGGTGGAAGAGGACCCACAACTCATGAGCGAGCCGAACACCCCGAAGGGGCCCTCGGCCCCCGGCCCCACCCACCGCGCCGCCGCTGCGGACGCACCCGCTGTCCCCCGCGACGCATCCCACGCCCACCGCGATGCCGCCGCCCCGGACGCGCCCCCCGCCCCTCGCGAAGGGCCCGGCCGCGACGCCTCGCCCGCCGGACCCGGCCGCGCCGCGTCCACCGCTGCCCGCGACCGCATCCTCGCCCGGATCCGCGCGGCCGTCGCCGACGCCCCGCCCGTCCCCGAGCCCAGCCGTGCGTACGCCGTCACCCACACCCCCGACGACCCGGACGCGGTCCTCGACCTCCTGCACGAGAACCTCGCCGACTACCGGGCCGTGGTCCACCGCACCACCGAGGACGGCATCGCCCCTCTGCTCGCGCGCCTGCTCGCCGAACGCGGTGCGGCCTCCGTACTCGTGCCGCCGCGGCTCCCCCCGCACTGGCTGTCCGCCGCCGCACCCGCCCTCGTGCACGACCGGGCCGCCCTCACCGCCGCCGACCTCGACCGGATCGGCAGCGTGGTCACCGGCTGTGCCCTCGCCGTCGCCGAGACCGGAACGATCGTCCTGGACGGCGGCCCCGACCAGGGCCGCCGCCGCATCACCCTGATCCCCGACCATCACATCTGCGTGGTCCGCGCCCCCTCCCAGGTCGTCGCCTCGCTCCCGCAGGCCATGCCCCGTCTGGACCCGGCCCGCCCGCTGACCTGGATCTCCGGTCCCTCGGCAACCAGCGACATCGAACTCGACCGGGTGGAGGGAGTGCACGGCCCGCGCACCCTGGAGGTGGTGCTCCTGGCAGAGAGCTGAACCCCGGTCGGCTCATGTCGGGGCGAGGGCAAGAGAGAGGCCCAGGCTCAGCGTGCCCCCGCGAGCCGGGGTGCCTCCGTCCCCGCGTCCACCGGCCCGGCTCCCGCGGCCCCCACCCGCCCGGCCAGTTCCCGGGCCCACCGCACGAGGGCGTCGAGATCCATCCCGTGCGGAGTCCTGGAGCCCTCGTACGCGGCAAGGCCCGCGGCCCCCCGCAGCAGGAGCCGCGCGCCGCCCGCCGAGTTCCCCCGTGCCGCATGGGTCAGCCCCACCGCGACCTGAGCCATCGCCCGCCACAGCGGAGCCTCTTCCTCCGGCCCCGACTTCCACGCGTCCTCGAACACCTCATGGGCGTGGAACGGCATGCCCGCGTCCAGCAGCCGCTGTGCCTCACGCACCGTCTCGGCGGGGGAGCGGACCACCCCTTCCGGCTGGCGCTCCACCCCCGCAGCTCCGTACGGGAGCGGGCGGCCGAGCCCGTCCCGGGGGCGCGCGTTGCGGGCGCGCCCTTCGGGGTCGCGGTCGCGCTGCGTGTTCCTGTCGTCCGTGCTGGTCACTGTTTCCTCCCGGGAATGCGGAAAAGCCCGTATCAGAATGTTCTGATACGGGCTCCGACCTGCGAGAAATCGCTGGTCGGGACGACAGGATTTGAACCTGCGACCCCTTGACCCCCAGTCAAGTGCGCTACCAAGCTGCGCCACGTCCCGGTCCGCGCTGACCTGGGGTTTCCCCTGGCTGAGCGCGCATGAGAACAATACCTCAACCTGGGCGGCCGAAAGAACCGCACCCCGCCGTGGCCGGTCCGGCGGGGGTGGCGGAGCAGGTCAGGACCCGAAGAGCCGTCCTCAGCGAGCGGGGTGCAGCGGCTCCTGGTCGGGGGCCTGGCGCTGCTGCGGGATTCCGGGCGCGAGTCCGTCCGGAATGCCGCCCTGGACGACCGTGACGTTGCGGACCGGGGACGGCACCCTGATGCCTTCGGCACGGTACCGCTGGTGCAGCCGCTTGATGAACTCGTGCTTGACCCGGTACTGGTTGCTGAACTCGCCGATGCCGAGGATCACCGTGAAGCCGATCCGGGAGTCGCCGAAGGTGTGGAAGCGGACCGCCGGCTGGTGCTCGGGGAGGGCGCCGGCGATGTCCCGCATCACCTCGGCGACGACCTCGGACGTCACTCTCTCCACCTGCTCCAGGTCGCTGTCGTACGAGACCCCGACCTGGACGGAGATCTCCAGGTCCTGAGCGGGGCGGCTGAAGTTGGTCATGTTGGTGCCGGCGAGCTGGAGGTTCGGGATGATCACCAGGTTGTTGGAGAGCTGGCGCACCACGGTGTTGCGCCAGTTGATGTCGACGACATAGCCCTCCTCGCCGCTGCTGAGCCGGATGTAGTCCCCGGGCCGCACCGTTTTGGAGGCGAGGATGTGCACACCCGCGAAGAGGTTGGCGAGGGTGTCCTGGAGGGCGAGCGCCACGGCCAGACCGCCCACGCCGAGCGCGGTGAGCAGCGGGGCTATCGACACCCCGAGGGTCTGGAGCAGGACGAGGAAACCCATGGCCAGCACCACGACGCGGGTGATGTTGGCGAAGATGGTCGCCGATCCCGCCACGCCCGACCGGGACTGTGCCACGGACTTCACCAGGCCGGTGGAGATCCGCGCGGCCGTGACCGTCCCTGCCAGGATGAGCAGCGCGGTCAGCACCCGGGTCACGTTCTGCCCGGTCCGCGGCGTCAGCGGCAGCGCGGCGGCCGCGACGGCGAGGCCGGCGGCGACCGCCGCCACGGGAACGAGGGTCCGGACGGCGTCGACGATCAGGTCGTCCCCGTTCCACCTGGTACGGCTGGCGCGCTCGCCCAGCCAGCGCAGCACCGTGCGCAGCAGCAGGGCCGCCAGCAGACCCGCGGCCACGGCGATGCCCGCGACGATCAGATCGCTCGGTTCGAGGGCTCGCTCCATCAGTGCGTTCCCCGTTCTGCCGAGTGGACGGCCGTCGGTCGGGAAGCGAAATGCCCACGAGGGCCGTATATATGAGGTGTCGTCACCTTGAGTACCTGCTCATTCCGGGTTGCGCGGTCACGCGGGCGGCACCTGTCGGGCAGCCCGCGCGAGCGTCATCCTGCCCCATGCGCCGGCCACCCCCGGCGGCGGCCACGGCTTGTTGCCGCCGGCCGCGCACAACGGCCCCGGCGCCCCGTTCCGTACCGGGTGACGGCGAAGTCGCCCTCGTGGCAGGGAGCCTGTCGTACGCCCCGGCTCCCGCCGTACCGTTGCCGTCATGACCACGGCTCTCCGACTCGCAGAGATCACCCCCGACACCCTCACGGGCGCGCTCGGGATCGAGGTAGCCGCCGAGCAGGCGCACCTCGTGGCTCCCGTCGTGAAGTCCCTCGCCGAGGCGTACGTGCATCAGGAACAGGCCTGGCCCCGGCTGGTCCTCGACGGTGACCGTCCCGTCGCCTTCCTCATGGCCTTCTTCGACGTCGACTTCGCCGGGGCCGAAGCGGGCGGGGACGCGACAGACGACGAGGGATCAGTCGGTGGCGGCGCGGCCGGCGTCTCGGTGGACAGCGTGGGGAGGGCCGGGGACGGGCCCGCGGGTGCCGTCCCGGACCTGCGTTCCGGGCTGTGGCGTCTCAACGTCGCCGCCGGCGAGCAGGGCCGGGGCTGCGGCCGGTTCGCCGTCGAAGCCGTCGCCGCCGAGATCCGCCGACGGGGCGGCACCCGCCTCACCGCCACCTGGCACCCGGGTGAGGACGGGCCGCAGGGCTTCTACCAAAGGCTCGGTTTCCGGCTGACCGGGGAGACGAGCGAGGACGAGGTGGTGGGGGAGCTCGGCCTGGCGCAGTACGGCTGACCGTCAGCCCCCCGTCAGGGACGCGGCGTGTGGCGCGGCGGCGGACCGCGCTGCCGGGCGCCGTATCCACAACAGGGCCCCCGCCAGCACAGCCGTACCGCCGACGAGCCAGGGCAGGGGCCCGGTGGGGAGCCCGCTGATGGCCAGGCCGCCGGTCGCGGCCGTCAGCTGGAGGGCGAGCGACTGCACGGACAGAGCGGTGGCCCGCCGGCCCCTTTCCACCCGCCGGTGCAGCAGGTCGTTCTCGTTGGGCCCGACCGCGCCGATCCCCAGATAGAACAGGACGAACCCGCTCACCGCGAGCACCTGCGGCAGCGGCCGCGACGACGTCGCGGTGACCGCGAGCAGCAGCAGGCCGCCGCCGCTCACCCCCAGGGCCGCCGCCACCGCACGCTCGCCGCCGCGCGCCAGACGGGCGGCGAGCGGCGCGAGGGCACTGCCGAGTCCCGACATCGCGAACCCCGCACAGGACAGCGCGGCGAAGACCACCGCACCCGTCTCCGGCGAACCCGCGAGCCGGGCGGTGCGCCCCGGCGAGAGCAGCTCGATCACGGCGAACGCCACCCCGGCCGCACCGGCGGTCAGCAGCACCCGCCGCACGGTCGCGTCGACGGCCCCCAGCCGCAGCCCGCCGCCGATCGTCGAGGGAACCCCCCGCAGGACACCGCGCAGGGTGGCCCGTTCGCGGGGCGGCTCGCGGAGCGCGGACAGGACGTACAGCACGAAGGCGATGCTGACGGTCGCGGCGAGCAGCGCGGGGACGGACAGCGGCAGCACCAGGTGGCCGGTGGCCGCGCGCACCCGCTCGTCGAGAGCGGGAACGAGTCCCAGCAGCCAGGGAATCGCCCCGCCGCCCAGGGTGCCGACCGCCAGCGCGGCGGACATCGCGGTTCCGCCGCGGGCCAGGCCGGTGCGCAGGTCGGCGTCCGGGCCCGCGTGGGCCTGCACGGTGTCCACGTACCAGGCCTCGGCCGACCCGCTGGACAGGGCCCGGCCCGCGCCCATCAGGCCCATGCCCAGGGCGAGCGAGGCCTGCGTGGAGCCCAGGCCCAGGAGGGTGAAGGCGACGGCGTTGAGCGCCCCAGCGGCGGCCAGGACGGGGCGTCGGCCCAGCACGTCGGAGAGCCCGCCGGTGGGCAGCTCCAGCGCGGCTGCGGTGAGCGAATGAGCGGCGAAGCAGGCGGCCACGGCCGTCAGGCTCAGCCCGCGCTCGGTGAAGAGCAGGACGCCGGGTGCCATCGCCAGCCCGATCGGCAGCCAGAAGAGGCCGCTGACGACCACGTAGCGACGTCGCGCGCTGCGGAGTACGGTCTCCCCGCTCATGGCGCGCCCTCAGACAGGGCCGAAGTGTCCTCGTCCTTGGGCGAGTTGCCGGAGGCCCGGGGCAGGGCTGCCAGAATGAGAGTGACCCGCTCGGCGCGCGGGTCCGCCTCGTCGCGGACCGCCAGCTCCGCCGCTTTGTCCTGGATCGCCTGCCGCAGTTCGCCGAGCGACTCGGGTGTCAGCCGCGGCATGCTGTCCTCGACGCCGGACGGTTCCACCCATTGCGGGCCGATCCGGCCCGTGGCCAGGTCCTCCTCGTACTGGACGAGGGCGCGTTCCAGGTGCTCCACCTGCGCCCTGCGAATGGCGTCGAGGAAGGCGCGGCTGTGCGGAGTGGCGCGCATCTCCTCGTTGTTCCAGGAGGTCAGGGCGTGCACGGCCCTCCAGCGCCGCTCCCGGCCGTCCCGGTGCTCGGCCTCCGCGACGAAGGCGTACTTCGCCAGCACCCGCAGGTGATAGCTGGCGGACGCCGAGGACTCCCCGGTCCGGGTGGCGAGTTCGCTCGCGGTGGCCGGGCCGTGCTGCCGGAGCAGCCCGAGCAGTTCGATGCGCAGGGGGTGGGTGAGGGCCTTGAGGGCGGCCGCGTCGCGTTCGGGATCGAGAACGCGATTGCCCTGTGGTGAAAGGTCGCGCTGGTTCATGGCGGGGAGCGTAGAACGCCCGACGCCCTTCCCCAAAGAACTTTTGCAAAATTACTTTGCGGAATCTTCGCCGGAGTGCGGGCGTGCCCGGAGCGAAGGGCGCAGCGCACGGGTGCCGGGCCCCGCACACAAAGTCGCCCCGACACCTCCGCCTCCCGTTCGCTCTTTCGACGCCCGCCCCACCGCCGTGATGTGGGAGAACGCTGCCATGTGCGATGACGATCCGATACCGCCGCGGGCGGACCTGACCGAAGAGCAGTGGCTGCGCGCCGAACCGGATCCGGCCACGGGGCCGACCGGCGACCGGGTACGCACCATGAGCGCAGTCCGCAGACGCGCACTGCTGGGCGGTGCGGTCGCCGGGGCCGCCCTTGCCGTGCTCCCGGGCGGCGGCACCGCCGAGGCACGCACCCGCCGGGCCGTATCAGCCGGCGCCCACCAGCCCGTTCGCGCGGACAAGTTCCCCTTCCCGCAACACGCGAATGCCGACGGCGAGTTCGCGGTGCTCGTCACCGGTGACGCGGGCACCGGCGGGGAGTCCCAGCACGCCGTGGCCGCCGCCGCGCGCCAGGTCTGCCGCACGGAAGGCATCGGGCTGGCCGTGGGGCTCGGCGACAACATCTACGAGAACGGCCCGGAGTCCGAACACGACTCGGAGTTCCGGACGAAGTTCGAGGAACCCAACACCGGTATCGACGTGCCGTGGCTGATGGTCCTCGGCAACCACGACTGCTCCGGGCTGATCCCCGGCAGCGGGGGCGACCCCTCGCGCGGCGACCGCGAGGTCTCGTACGCCGCATTCTCCCGCCGCTGGTACATGCCGAGCCGGTACTACCGCGCCGCGCTCCCCGCGGGCGGTGCGGACCCGGTCGTCGAGTTCTTCGCGCTGGACACCAACCCGGTCGCCTCCACCGTCGCCCAGGCCGACCCGTACTACCGCTGGGACGGCCCGTACATGAAGGCCCAACGTGCCTGGCTGGACGACGCGTTGGCCACGTCGAGGGCCCGCTGGAAGGTCGTCCTCGGGCACCACCCGTACCTCAACAACGGCAAGCACGGCAGCGCCGGCTCCTACGACGGCTTTCTCGTCGGGCACTACACACGCGGCATCCACCTCAAGGAGCTGTACGAGGAAGTGGTGTGCGGCAGAGCCGACCTCATCCTCTCCGGGCACGACCACACCCTCCAGCTCCTGGAACCCACCGCCCGCACCGCCGGTACGCGGCAGATCGTCTGCGGAGCGTTCGCCAAGTCCGGTGACGGACGGGCACGTTCCAGCCATCCGGCGGCCTGGCAGAACTTCTCCGACCACGGCTTCATGGTCCTCAGGGTCTCCCAGGAGGCGATGACCGTGGACGCGTACACCGTCGACGTCCCCACCCGCACCGCACGCCTCGCCCACCGCACCCGGACCTCCACCCCACTGGGTGCGGACAGCCGGGAGAAGGCAGCCCTGGGGTAGCGGCGCCCGCCGGTGCTCTTCGGTACGTCTGTGCGGAACGTGGCCGGCGGCGGTGTCCGTGCACGTACAGTCCGCCGAAAAGTCGATCCGCGAGTGGCAGGCGTGCCCTCGCCCCAGACGGATCAGGGCCGCCTTCCCGAAAACTCCTGCCCGCACGCCGCGACGCGCAGCAGTAGTAGAATCGTCCTTCTTCGCTCCTCGCCCCGTCGATGCGCGTTCCGCGTCCGTGCCGCAACGCTTTCGAGGAGTCCGCGATGTCCGCGACCACGCCCGCCCACCTGCCCGGCGCAATGCCCGCGGTCGTCGAGTGGCAGGAGGGCAGTACCTCCCGTACCGCCCTCTGGCACTCCGAGAACTCCACCCCCGCACCCCGCAGGGCAGTGGCGGCCGACGACCGCACCAAGGCCGACGCCGCGCACCGCCTGGCCTGCGAAGGTACCGCTCTGCTGTGGCGCGGCGACTACCACAACGCCCGTCGGCTCCTTGAGGCGATGGGCCGCCGCATCGACCGCAAACCCACCAAACGCTCTTCCTCCGCCGCCTCCGACGCGCCGACGCCCGCCGAGGCCTTCCACCGGCACCGCCGCGCCCGCGCCCACCGCGCCCGGGTCCTCGGCCACCTTCTCGTCCTCCTCGACGGCGAACACCGGCTCGCGCTGCGCCGGGCCCCCGACGTGCAGCAGGCGTGCACGGAGGCCTACGGCCCGCCGCAGGCGCCCACCGCGATCTCCCTGACGGAACTCCTCGGCGTGATCGGCGCTCAGCAGTGGCGCGAGAAAGGCGTGGACGTACCGGCCCTCGGGGATCGCATCCACCCGCACTACGGGGTGTTCTCCCCGGTCAGGGGCGAGTACGTCGACCTGGTCGCCCGCGCCCCCCTGCCCGCTCCGGGCGACCGCCCCCTCACCGCCTTCGACCTCGGGACCGGCACCGGAGTCCTCGCGGCCCTCCTCGCGCGCCGGGGTGTCGCCCGCACCGTCGCCACGGACATCAGCCCGCGCGCCCTGGCCTGCGCCCGCGACAACATCGACCGGTTGCGCCTTTCCGACCGCGTCGACGTCACCACTGCCCCGTCGCTCTTCCCGGACGCCCGTGCCGACCTGGTGGTCTGCAACCCGCCCTGGATCCCGGCGCGCCCCACCTCCGCCGTGGAACAGGGCGTCTACGACCCGGGGAGCACCATGCTCCACGACTTCCTGAACGGGCTGAGCGCCCACCTGAACCCCGGCGGCGAAGGCTGGCTCGTCCTCTCCGACCTGGCCGAACATCTCGGCCTGCGCACCCGCGGCGAACTCCTCGCCGCCGTCGAATCCGCCGGACTGCGCGTCCGCGACCGACTCGACACCAGCCCCCGCCACCCCCGCACCAGGGACACCACCGATCCCCTCCACCGGGCGCGCGCCGCGGAGACCACCTCGCTGTGGCGTCTGACGCCTGCCTGACCGCAACGGCCGCGGACCGGGCCCGGGGTCAGTCCTCGCCGAACACGAGGCGCGCACCGAGGACATCGACGTCGTGGTCCGTGTTCGACAGCACAGCCACGGCACACCCCCGCGCCCGGTGGAAGCCGACGAAGGAACGGGAACCTCCTGTCGCCCCGTTGTGCCAGGTCATTGCCTCGCCGTCCCGGTTCAGGGTCATCCAGCCGAGGCCGATCCGGTTCGGCCCGTCCGCCTCGTGACGCGGGAGTGCGGCAGCCGCACCGGGGGCGCTGCCGTCGAGCAGGGCGGCGAGGAGCCGTGCGAGATCCCGAGCCGTCGACCACACGCCGATCCCGGCGGGTGCGTATCCCGCCGAGACCCACGGCGCGACCCTACGGCCGTCCTGCGCATGCGGCACGGCGCACGAGGCGGTGAGCGGATCGGCCGGGTTCTCCCGTACCCACGTCGATGCCATGCCGAGCGGAGCGAGCAACTCGCGTTCCAGCAGAACCGGATAGCGGTCCGCGGCGGTTCCGCCCGAGGCCCCGGTGAGCACATGGCCCAGTAGGGCCGCCCCCAGGTTCGAGTACGCGAAGCTGCCGCGCGGACCCGTGGGCGCGACGGCTCTCGCGCCCGCGAGGAACTTCTCCAGCCCCAGACCCCGGTACGGATCCCGGCCCCTCAGGATGGTGAGCGCGTCCCGCAGGTTGCCCAGCACGGGGATGCGCCGGTGCAGCCGCGGTAATCCCGAGCGGTGCGAGGCGAGTTCGTCCAGGGTGACCGAAGCCGTCTCGGCGTTCGCGAACCCGGGACCCGCCGACAGCGTGGACACCGGCTGCTGCAGGGACACCGCCCCGGCGTCGACGCGTGCGGCGAGCAGCATGCCGGTGAGGACCTTGGTGACCGACCCGATCTCGAACGCCGTGTCGGCGGTCGCGGGACCGGACGTGTCGGCGCGGTCCGCGCCCAGCCCCGCGAAGCGTATGCCGTCGGAGTCCAGCAGCGCCACGGACAGGGTGTGGAAGCTGCCGGCCGCCCCCGCCGCCCGCCGGACGCGTTCCGCCAACTCCGGATCTCCGCTCTCCCGTTCAGGAGCCCATCGGACTGCCTGGTCCCCGGTGTCCTTCATGTGTGCGCACTCCTCGCGTCAGAGATCGGTTGGATCATCCTCACTCACGACGTACGGGGGCTTTCGGGCGGGCCAATACGTACCGGGTAGAGGCAGTTGGCTGTTGCGCCCGGGACGGCACTCGCCCCGGGCCGCGAACCGTCCTCCTGGCCAACACCCCGCACGCCGGCGATCCCAGCTCCTGAGGCTTGCCTCCAGGGGAAGGCCGAACCCCCCCCGGACGGCGGGACGCCCCACCCCGTTACGGTGCTCTTTTACCACCGAGGAGTTCCGCAGTGCCCAGCCGCCCCGGCCCCCGCCCCCGCCTGCTCTACGTCACCGACCTCGCCTACCAGGCCCGCGGGCGGCGCTACTGCGACGAGGACATCCACCTGTCCGGCCGGCTGCGCGAGGACTTCGACCTCGCGCTGTGCCACCCGCTGGACGCCGCTGGGCTGATGGGTGGCTTCGATGCGGTCGTGGTCCGCAACAGCGGCCCCGTCCTGCACTACCAGCAGGCGTACGAAGCATTCCGCGCCCGCGCCCTGCACGAGGGGACGCGCGTCTACAACCCGCTGAACGGGCGCGCCGACATGGCGGGCAAGCAGTACCTGCTCGATCTCCCCCGGTCCGGATTCCCGGCCATCCCCACCGTCGACCGCGCCGAGGACCTGCACACGCTGCCCGCCGCCGACCTGTACGCGGTCAAGCCCAAGACCGGGGCGGACTCGGTGGGTCTGCGGTTCCTGCCGTACGAGAGCCTCGCCGCCCTCGATGGCCTCGCCGACGGCGACCTCCTCGTCCAGCCGTGCGTCGACTTCCGTCACGAGGTGTCCTTCGTCTACGTCGACGACGTCTTCCAGTACGCCCTGTACGCCCCGCACCCGGACCGCCGCTGGGTGCTGGAGCCGTACGAGCCCACCGCGGCCGACCTCGACTTCGCGCGGCGCTTCATCGACTGGAACACCCTCGACCACGGCATCCAGCGCGTCGACGCCTGCCGCACCCGGGACGGGGAACTCCTCCTGGTCGAACTGGAGGATCTCAACCCGTACCTGTCCCTGGACAGGCTCCCCGACGACGCGGCCCGCGAGAGCTTCGCAGCCGCTCTGACCCGCTCCCTGGACCGCTTCCTCACCGGGTGACCGCCCAACCCCCACGCCCGGTGTGGGTGTTCACAGTGCCACGACCGTCACCTCGGTCGCCTTCACGCTCGTCCAGACCGGTGTGCCGTCGGCCAGACCCAGTTCGGCGGCGGCCTGCGGGGTGACCTCGGCGATCAGGTCGGGGGCCTCGTCGGAGGTGATCAGCAGCCGCAGCCGGCTGCCGCTGGAGGTGATCTCACGGACCGTGCCCGGCCAGACGTTGCGCGGGCTGCCGCCGGGCCTCTCCCGGTGCACGGAGACGGACTCCGGCGCGATGATCGCGAGCGCCTCCGCGGCGTCCGGCAGCGGATCCGCCACGACGAGCAGGCCGCCGCCCGCGAGCCGCAGCCCGCCCTCGGCCGCCCTGCCGGGCCAGGCGTTGCGGCCCAGCATGCGCGCCACCCACGGGGAGCGCGGATGCCGGGTGACCTCGGCGGGCGGGGCGTCCTGCAGCGCCCTGCCCCCGTCCAGGACCAGCACCCGGTCGGCGAGCGACACCGCCTCGACCGGATCGTGCGTGACGATCAGGCACACACCGCCGAAGCCCTCCAGGTGCGCGCGCAGGGTGTGCCGGACACGGGCCCTGGTCGTCTGGTCGAGGGCGGAGAGCGGTTCGTCCAGGAGGAGGAGACGGGGGCGGGACGCCAACGCCCTCGCCAGGGCGATGCGCTGGGCCTGCCCGCCGGACACCTCGGCGGGTTTGCGCTGCGCGAGCGTGCCGACGCCCAGCCGGTCCAGCCACTGCTGTGCGCTGCGCCGGGCCTGCGCGCGCGGAACGCCCCGGGCGCGCAGGCCGTACGCGGTGTTGCCCAGGGCGCTCAGGTGCGGGAAGAGCGCACCGTCCTGCGGCACCCAGGCCACGCCCCGGCGGTGCGGAGGCAGCCCGCTGACGTCGGAACCGCCCAGTGTGAGGGCGGCGTGCGCGCGGGGGGTGAGGCCGAGCAGGGCGCGCAGGAGGGTGGTCTTGCCGGCGCCGTTGGGGCCGACGACGGCGATGGTGGTGCCGGGGGAGGCGGTCAGGGTGAGGTCGTTGAAACCGGTGACCTGGGCGTGCAGCGCCCACCGCTCCCCGGCGGGGTCCGGGGCCGGAACGCGGGCGGCGGTCTCCGCGGCCGAGGGCTCGGATTCCGGGGGAGCGGCGCCGGGCGCGGCGGCGGGGCGCGGGCTTCCGGTCCACCGTCCGCGCAGTCCGATCAGTACCGCCATCGCGATGACCAGCAGGAGGAGGGAGACGGAGGTCGCCGCCTCGGGCCGGTCCTGGAGGAGGAGATACACCTGCAGCGGCAGGGTCTGCGTGGTGCCCGGCAGATTGCCCGCGAACGTGATGGTGGCACCGAACTCGCCGAGCGCCCGCGCCCACGTCAGCGCCGCCCCGGCGATCAGACCGGGGGCCACCATCGGCAGGGTGACGGTGAGGAACACCCGTACCGGCGACGCCCCCAGCGAGGCGGCCGTCTCCTCGTACCGGGGACGCAGCCCGCCCAGGGCACCTTCCAGGCTGATCACCAGAAAGGGCATCGCGACGAACGTCGCCGCGACGACCGCGCCCGTGGTGTGGAACGGCAGCGTGAGCCCGAAGGTGCTCTCCAGCCACGGCCCGAGCACCCCGCGCCGCCCGAACGCCAGCAGCAGCGCCACCCCGCCCACGGTCGGCGGCAGCACCATCGGCAGCAGTACCAGTGAGCGCACGAACGCCTTCCCGGGGAACTGGGTCCTGGCCAGCAGCCAGGCCAGCGGAACGCCCAGCAGGAGAGAGAGCCCGAGCGACCAGAACGACACGACCAGCGACAGTTCGAGCGCCTCGACGACCCCGGGGCTGGACAGGTGCGTACCCAGCTCGCCCCAGGACGTACGGGTGAGAATCCCGATCAGCGGCAGCAGCAGGAAGGCGACGGCCAGCAGCGCGGGGACCGCCAGCGCCAGGGGGGCACGGGTTCCGGACGTGCGGGGCCGGGACGCGGGGCGGGGGCGAAGCTGTTTCATGGCGTTTCCCGGATTCGACCGTCGTGCAGCGGATGACGCGCGGAACCGGTCCGTACATCATGTGTCGTACGTCGTACACCAGACATCGGGTGCCGGACAGCGGACACGCGTGCCGGCACCGGGCGGGGCGAGTCGCCGCTACGGCTTCTGGAAGCCCGCGTCCGCGAGGATCTTCTGCGCGTCGGGGCCGGAGAGCCACTTCACGAACGTCGCGGCGGCCTCCCCGTTCTTCGACGTCCTGAGTGCGGCGGCGGGGTAGGAGGCGATCGCGTTCTGGCCGTCCGGGATGTCCACGGCGTCGACCTTGCCGGACGCCGACGCCGCGTCCGTACGGTAGACCAGCCCGGCGTCCGCCTCACCCAGTTCGACCTTGCTGAGGACGGCCCGCACGTTGGGCTCCTGCGAGACCGGCTTCACCTCGGCCTTCTGCGCGTCCAGGACCTTCTTGCTGTACCTGCCCACCGGCACCTCGGGCGCCGCGAGGACCACCTTCAGCTTGCTGTCCGCGAGGTCCCGCAAGGCGCCGATCTTCCTCGGGTTGCCCTCACCGGTGGCGATGACCAGGCGGTTCCTGGCGATAACGGTGGGGGCGGCCGTGTCCTCGCGAAGGTCGTCCATCGTCCTGGTGTCCGCGGTGACCAGCACGTCGGCGGGGGCACCCTGCCGGACCTGCGCGGCCAGTTCCTGCGAACCGGCGAAGGAGAACGTCACCTTCGTGCCGGGGTGCGCCTTCTCGTACGCGGTGCCCGCCGTCCTGAAGACGTCAGTGAGGGAGGCGGCGGCGAGCACGGTCAGGGCGACCGAGGAATCGCCACCGGTGCTCTGCTGCCCGCCGCCTCCGCACGCGGCGGCCGACGGGGCGAGCAGAGCGGCGGACAGGACGGCCGCGGCGCGACGGCGTCTGCTGGACGAGGACTTCATACGGGCGGGCTCCTGGCGATGGGTGGGAGAAGGGGTCCGTACCCGCGAACGCGCGGTGGCCCGGGTCGCGGGACAGCGGTCAGGTGCGGTCGATGTGCACGCTGGTGGACTTCACACGGGCGGTGGCCTGCATGCCGACCTCCAGACCCAGCTCCTCCACGGCCTCGCGGGTCAGCAGCGAGACGAGCCGGTGCGGCCCCGCCTGTATTTCCACCTGCGCCGCCACGTCGCCGAGCTTGACCGCGGTGACGATGCCGGGGAAGGCGTTGCGGGCCGAGCTGTACGGGGTGTCGTCCTCAGGACCGTGCTGTGGGGCGCCCTGCGCCACCTCGACACAGAAGGCCGCCAGGTCGCGGCCGTCGACGAGGCGCCGGCCGCTGTCGTCGCGGTGGGTCGCGAGCCGCCCGGCGTCCGCCCAGCGGCGTGCGGTGTCCGCGCTGACGCCGAGCAGCCGCGCTGCCTGACCGATGGTGTAGGACTGCATGTGCGGCAAGATAGGCCACTTTCGAACGCAGATGCAAAGGTCTGTGCGATTCGCCTGGGCAGTTGCAGGATTCGTCGGAGGAACACCCAAAGGGATGGGCTTGCGCCCCCAAGGGGGTGAAATGCAGACGCCTCTGCGGAACAGGAACGATTCTGCACCGACTGCCCTGAGCTGCGATGATCTTGCTTCAAACGGCGATTTGGACATATGTCCGAAGGATTCCTTGGTGCAGCCGTAATCCTTTTCGCCCCTAAAGTCTTGCCGTCCCCGTCAATCACTCCGCCCTCACTGCCCCCTGCGGGTGGTGCTCTCGGCGGCAGTGGACCCGTCTACTCGTGCGAGGTGTCGTGTCAGGCGAACTCTCCTTCCTCCAGGAGCGGTTGCAGGCGTGGAATGCCCGGCAGGCGAGCTGGGGCGGCCCCCTCTACCGCGGCAGGCCGACTCCCCGGAACACCGACCTCACCCTCATGTCCAACGACTACCTGGCGATCGGCGGCCACCCCGCCGTCCTCGACGCACAGGTGCGCAGCCTCCGCGCGCAGGGCAACGGCGCCCTGATGTCCGGGGTCTTCACCGGTGACAGCGACCCGCTGCGCCGTCTCGAAGCAGACCTCGCCCACTGGCTGGGCGCACCCTCGGTCATGCTCAGTCAGTCCGGCTGGTCCGCCAACGTCGGCCTCATCCAGGCCGTCTGCCCCGCCGGCGGCAGCGTCTACGTCGACGAACTCGCCCACGCCTCGCTCTGGGAGGGGATCTCCGCCGCCCACGCCGTCGCCCGCCCCTTCGCCCACAACGACACCGAGCACCTCGAACGCACCATCCGTCAGCACGGGCCCGGACTCATCGCCTTCGACACGCTCTACAGCGTCACCGGCGACCTCTGCCCCCTTCCCGACCTGACCGCCGTGGCCCGCCGCACGGGCTGCGACCTCATCGCCGACGAGTCCCACACCCTCGGAGTCCTCGGCCCCCAGGGAGGCGGACTCGTTCCCTCCCTCGGCCTCACCGACGCGGTCGCCTACCGGACGGCCAGCCTGGCCAAGGCCTTCGCCGGCCGCGCCGGGCTGATCGCCTGCTCGCCGGAGGTCGCGGGCTACCTGCCGTACCACTCCCTCGGCGCGGTCTTCAGCTCCACCCTTCTGCCGCACGACGTGGCGGGACTGAGCGCCGCTCTCGGCGTGCTCCGTACCGCCGACGACCGCAGGGAGCGCCTGGAACAGCACAGTCGCCACCTGCGGGACGGCCTCACCGCGCTCGGCTACCACATCGCCCCGAGCGAGAGCCAGATCATCCCGCTGCAGCCCGGCACCGAGCCCGGCGTGCGCCGCCTGCAACAGGCGCTGGACGCGCGGGGCGTGTTCGGCGCGGCCTTCGTGCCGCCCTCCGTGCCCGTCCGTCGCTGCGTGCACCGGCTGTCCGTGCACAGCGAACTCGCCCCCGCCGACCTGGACCGGGTGCTCGACGCGTGTGCGGCCGTACGGGACGAAGTCGGTCTGCGGGAGTGGCGGTCCACCCGTCGCCTGCCCACCCGCCGCACGGCCGCCGTCCACCACTGACCCCCAGACCCACGAAAGGCCAACCGCCATGCAGACAACCGACCTTCGCGACGACCACAGCACCCGCACGCGCGACCACCGCGTCACGGGTGTGCGCGACGACCGCATCACCGAGATCGTGTGCGACCGCCTGGAGATCGAGCCCGGCGAGATCGCCGAAACGGACCGGTTCGTCGAGGAGCACGGTGCGGACTCCCTGGCCCTCATCGGCGTACTCGCCGCCCTGGAGAAGGAGTTCAGGGTCACCATCGACCAGAACGAGATGCCGCGGATGGCGCACCTGGCGGGTGTGCGGCAGGTGCTGGCCGAGACGGCGGGCTGGTAGCCGCATCCATGACCTCCAGCAGTGAGGGGACCCCGCCCGCGGGGTCCCGCCCCCGAAGGCCCGATACCTCCCACCCGCCCAGTCCGCTGCCGTCCCGTCCGCCCCGTCGCCCCGGGGGCGGTCCTTCCGATTCGCGCCCGTCGTACCCGCCCGGTCCTCCGCCGGTCAACTCCCCCGCCTCCGTTCCCGGCGGTTCGCCCCGGGCTCTCCGACGCCGCCCCCCGCGGTTCTCCGCGGGCTCTTCTCCGACGTTCCCCGCGGGCCGCCCCGAGCCCCGCCGTGTCGTCGTCACCGGACTCGGCGCCCTGTCCAGCATCGGTACCGGCACCGCGGACTTCACCGCCGGTCTGCGCGCCGGGCGCAGCGGTGTCAGCCCCATCACGGCCTTCGACACCGCAGGCTTCGCCCACGCCAACGGCTGCCAGGTCCCCGACTTCGACCCGCACCGGCTGCTGCGCCGCATCGACCCCGCCGAGTACGGCCGGGCCGCCCAGTTCTCGGCCGCCGCGGCCCGGATGGCGGTCGTCGACGCCGGACTGTCCCCCGGCGACCTGCGGCGCGTACGCTGCCAGATCTCCGTCGGCACCACCGACGGCGAGTCGTACGACCTGGACCGCATCACCGAAACCCATCTGCACCGCGGACCCTCCGCGGTCACCGCGCAGGCCGCCCGCCGCATCCCCGCCGCCCGTCTCGGCATCGCCGTCGCCCGCGAACTCGGCCTGGCGGACGTCGAGATCCTCACCATCGGCACCGCCTGCTCAGCCGGCAACTACTCGATCGGCAACGGCCTCGACGCCATCCGGCAGGGCGACGCCGACTTCGCCCTGTGCGGCGGCGCGGACGCCTTCTGCCGCAAGACCTTCGCCGCGTTCTACCGCCTGGGCACCATCGCCCCCGACTGCTGCCGCCCCTTCGACACCCGGCGGCAGGGCATCCTCACCGGCGAAGGCGCCGGCCTGCTCCTGCTCGAAAGCCTCGACTCGGCACTCGCCCGCGGCGCCCGCATCTACGCGGAAGTCCTCGGCTACGGCCTCAACTGCGACGCCCACCACCCGGTCGCCCCAGAGGAGGAAAGCGTCGCCCGCTGCCTCCAACTCGCCCTGGACGACGCGGGAGTGAAACACGAAGAGGTCGACCTCATCTCCGCGCACGGCACCGGCACCAGGGCCAACGACGTCACCGAGAGCCGCGCCGTCCGCCGGGTCTACGGCGACAGCCCGCCCCGCACCATCTCCCTCAAATCGATGCTCGGCCACACCATGGGGGCGGCGAGCGCCCTCGGCGCCATCGCCTGCTCCCTGGCGATCACCCACGGCTTCATTCCCCCCACCATCAACCACCGCACCACCGACCCCGAATGCGCGGTGGACTGCGTGCCCAACCAGGCGGTCGACGCGGACCTGCGCATCGTCCAGAACAACGGTCTCGCCTTCGGCGGCAACAACGCCGCCGTGGTACTGGGCCGTTACGAAGGAAGGGAACTGTGAACATCACCGCCTGGTCGGCGCTCTCCCCGTACGGGCACACCGCCGCCGACTTCACGACGGGGGTTCGCCAGCGGCGCGCCACCGCGGCACCCGTACCCGGCGCCCACGGCCAACTCGGCTGCCTGGTACCGCTGTTCGAGCCTCGTACCGCCCTCGGCAGGAAGGGCACCCGGCACATGAACCGCGTCACCGCCCTCGCCGTCACCGCCGTCGGAGCCGTCCTGGACCATCTGGACCATACGGAAGGCGGGGGCCAGCGCGGACTCGACACCGCCCTCGTCCTCGGCACGACCACCGGCAGCGTCCAGTCGATGACGGACTTCACCCGCTCCTCGCTCACCGGCGAGCGCCCCTACGACGTCGAACCCGGCGTCATCCCCAACAGCGTCATGAACTGCGCCGCCGCACAGTGCGCCATCCGCCACCGCATCCAGGGACCCAACACCACCCTCGCCGCGGGCAGGACCGCCGCCCTTCTCGGGCTGCTCTACGCCCGGCGGCTGTTGCGCGCGGGTCGCGCCCGCAGCGTCCTGTGCGGCGGCGCGGAGGAATACACGACGGCTCGCGCCTGGCTGGAGGCACGCAGCCGCGCCGCGACGCCCCCTCCGCCGGCCGGAGCACCCCGGCTGCCCGGGGAAGGTCCACCGCCGTCCGCCGCAGCCTTCGCCCTGCTCGGCGAAGGCGCCGCGGTCCTGCGGCTGACCCCGGCGGACATGACGACCGCGGCCCCGCCGCTGGCCACCGTCCTCGCCGTAGAGACCCGCCACACCCCGGAGGGAACGGACCCGGCGGCGACAGTACGGGCGACCGTCACCGAAGCGCTGGCCCGCTCCGGCGTCGCCGCCGACGACGTATGGGCGGCCACCGGGACCGGCCTGGACCCGGCGGAGACCCGAGCCCTGGACGCGCTCTTCTCCCGGCAGGTCTGCGGACAACTCCCCACTCTGGGGCTGCTGCTGGGGGACACAGGTGCCGCCTCCGCAGCCCTTCAGCTGGCCGCCGTGGTCGCCTCCGCGGGCCAGGCCCCCGGCGGGCACGCGGTGATCACCTCGGTGGACGGACAGGGAGTGGCGGCGGCCGCCGTCCTGCGCATGGGAGAAGGCGTCTGATGCCCGACGAGAACGAGGCGGCCAAGGTCGCGCTGGTCAGCGGCGGCTCCCGGGGCATCGGCGCCGCTGTCGTGCTGCGCCTGGCCCGGGACGGCTGGGACGTCGGATTCTGCTACCGCGCCGACGAGGATGCCGCCCTGCGGATCGAGAAGGAGGCGACGGAACTCGGCGTACGGGTGCTCGCGGTCCGCGCCGACGTGGCGGACGCCGGCCAGGCCAAGGCGTGGGTGACCCGCACCGAGGACGAACTCGGGCCCCTGGGCGCCGTCGTGGCCAATGCGGGCGTCACCCGCGACCGCGCCCTGGCACTGATGTCCGACGACGACTGGCACCAGGTCGTCGGCACCGGCCTCGACGGCGTCTTCCACACCTGCCGCGCCGCCGTCTTCCCGATGCTCAAGCGCCGCACCGGCTGCGTCGTCACCCTGTCCTCGGTCGCCGGAATCCACGGCAACGCCGGGCAGACCAACTACAGCGCCGCCAAAGCCGGAGTCATCGGCTTCACCAAGGCACTCGCCAAGGAGGTAGGCGCCCACGGCATCCGCGCCAACGTCGTAGCCCCCGGCCTCATCGACACCGACATGACCGGCGCGCTGCCCGACCGCGAGCGCGACCGCCTCCTCGGCGTGGTCGCGCTGCGCCGCTTCGGCACCGCGGCCGAGGTCGCCGACCTCGTCGCCTTCCTGGTGTCGCAGCGCGCCTCGTACATCACCGGCAGCGTCCTGGAGGTGCACGGTGGCATCGCCCTCTGACACCGGCCTTCCCGCCGGCGCCCCTCCGGGCGGCGGGTACGACACCGTCGTCGTCGGCGGCGGCATCGGGGGCCTCGTCTGCGCCGCCTACCTCGCCGTCTCGGGCCGCCGCGTCCTGCTCGCCGAGCAGCACGACGTGACCGGCGGCAACGCCCAGGTCTTCCGCCGCCGCCGCGCCTACGAGTTCGACGTCGGCATGCACTACGTCGGCGACTGCGGCCCCGACGGCCTGCTCCCCGCGATCCTCTCGGGCCTCGGCATCGGCCCCGACCGGGTCCCCTTCCGCCCCCTCGACCCCGACGGCTTCGACCGCATCCTCCTTCCCGGCGTCACGGTCGACGTGCCCGTCGGCTGGGACCGCTACCTGAGCAGACTCTGCGCGGCCCTGCCCGCCGAACGCACCGGCCTCACCCGCTGCGTCGGCGTCCTGCGTGCCGTCGCAGCCGATCTGCGAGGCGGCATGACCCACCCCCCGGGCGCTCAACGGGTTCCCATGTCGGCGGTGTTGACGACCTGGGGCGGGCGTCCCCTCGGCGACCTGTACGACCACTGCGCACTGGGACCCGCCGCCCGCACCCTCGTCGCCGCCCAGTCCGGCAACTACGGAACTCCGCCCTCCACCACCCTGACCTCCACCCACGCCACCATGCTCGACCACTACCTGCGCGGCGCGTACGCCCCCGTCGGCTCCGGCCAGACCATGATCGCCACGCTGGTCGAGGTCATCGAGGCGTACGGAGGTCAGGTCCGCACCCGCTGTCCCGTCGAAGAGATCCTCGTCGGGGACGACCGGCAGGTGGCAGGGGTGCGCCTCGCCGGAGGCGAAACGGTCCGCGCCCCGCTCGTCGTCTCCAACGCCGACTACCGCCGTACCGTCCTCGGCCTCTGCGGCGGTCGCGGATTCTCGCCGGCCGTCGTCGAACGCACCCGCCGGGCCACCATGCGCGCCGCTGTCGCCACCGCGTACATCGCCCTCGACCGGCCGCTCGACATGCCCAACACCAACATCTGGTGGTGGGCCCACACGGACATCGAGCAGGCCTATGCGGCGGCCCGGAAGGGTTCGGACCCCACCTTCGCCTTCCTCTCCTTCGGCTCCCTCAAGGACCCCGGCAGCCGTACCGTCTGTCCGCCGGGACACAGCAACTTCCAGGTCATGACCCTGGTCCCACCCCTCGGCGGCCCCCCGGGCCGCTACCGCCGCGACCCCTCGTACGAGAGGGGCAAGGCGCGCCTGCGCGATGCACTGGTCGACATCGCCGAGCAGGCGCTCGGCCCGTTCCGCAGCCGCATCACCCACCTGGAGACGGCCACCGCCCACACCAACCACCGCTACATCCAGGGCGGATCGGGCACCCCGTACGGCTTCGACGACTGGGGCGGGCACGGCCGCCGCCCCAGCATCCGTACCGGCGTACGCGGGCTGTACGCGGTCGGCGCCAACTCCAGCTTCGGCGCCGGCATCCTGGGCACCGCCCTCAGCGGCATCTCCGCCGCCGGCCGCATCCTGCAAAGACCGCTGCTCGCCGAAGTCTGCGCCGGAGCGGTCCTGGCCGACCCGGCGCGGTTCCCGCACCGCACGGAGGGCTTCGACCCGCTGCGGATCTCCCGGGGCCGGGCGCGCAGGGACGCGCGGGGCCTGGCCGGCATCGGCTGAGGCGACGACCCGCCGGGACGGAACGGCCGGGGGTACACCCGGACCGGCTGGGTAGACGCAGCAGCGGTCAGGAAGAGGCCGCTACGGGAACGCCTGCCCTGACGAGGTCACCGCCATGAACCACCACTACCGTCTGACCCCCCACCTCGTCGTCGTGCTGGAGGACGTGGTCGACATCGGCAACGTGCACGAGGTGCAACGGTGGATGTGCGCGGTCGCCCGAACCGGCGAGCACCGGTCGGTGGTGGCGGACGTGCGCAGCCCGCTGCTGACTTCGACCGCCCTGCACATGCTCTTCGCCTTCCAGGGCGTCGTCAACGACGAGGGCCGCTCACTGAGCCTGCTGGTGCGCCACCCCCTCGCGCTGAAGGTGCTCCGGCTGACCGACCTGCACGCGGCGTTCCACCTGGTGCCCGCGCTGCCGGAGCCGCTGGGAGCGGCGAAAGTACGCGGCTGGGGCTGACCCGTGCGGTTCGGCACGGCGGAAGAGGCGGCCCGCGGGTGTTATCGCCGACGGGACGAGGGCACTCGAATTGTGCGCCGCCCGACGGCGCGCACACCCCGTACACCGACCAGGAACCTTCCGACAGGAGGAAACCGCATGACCACCGCACGCGACATCATGACCGGCGGCGCCGAGTGCATCGGCGCACAGGAGACCGTCCTGGACGCAGCCCGCAAGCTCACCCAGCTCGGCGTCGGTGCCCTGCCGATCTGCGGAACGGACGAGCGGCTCAAGGGGATGCTGACCGACCGGGACATCGTGGTGAAGGTGCTCGGCGCGGACAAGGACCCGGCCACTGTCAAGGCCGGAGACCTCGCCCAGGGCGAGGCCGTCACCATCGGCGCCGACGACAGCGCGGACGAGGTCTTCGCGACCATGACCTCGCACAAGGTCCGTCGCCTGCCCGTGATCGACGGCCACACCCTGGTGGGGGTGGTCGCCCTGGCGGATGCGGCCCGGGCCCTGTCCGACCCCAAGGCCGGCCAGCTCGTGGAAGCCCTCTCCACCGACTGAACCCGCTGCCGACAGGCCACAGACTGCCTGGGACCCGACACGGGCCCCGGGCAGCCACGTCCCGGCAGCAGGGTCGAGTAAAAGGAACCATGCACACGATGAAGCGACAGGGGCGCGCGGCGCTCTTCGACGTCGACGGAACCCTCGCCGACACCAACCACCTGCACGTCGTCACCTGGTGGGAGGCTTTCCGCCAGGCCGGTCACGACGTGACGATGCACGACATCCACCACGCGGTCGGCCTCGGCTCGGACGACCTCATCGCCCATCTGCTGGGCGAGGACCGTGACAAGGACCAGGACGAGCAGCTCAGCGCCGCCCACACGGCCCTCTACGGCACGTACTTCGCGCGCCTGCCCGCCCTGCCGGGGGCGAGCGCACTCCTGCACACCCTGCACGACAGAGGCTGGCGCATCGTCCTCGCGACCTCGGCGGGCGGTCCCGAACTCACGGCACTGCGACGCGCCATCGACGCCGACGACGTCATCGCGGGCATCGCCAGCGCCGACGACGTCGAGGCCGGCAAACCGGCTCCCGACCCCGTGCACCAGGCCCTGGAGATCGCCGAAGTCGAGCCGCAGAACGCGGTGTTCGTCGGCGACACGGTCTGGGACATGCAGGCCGGCGCCCGGGCGGGTGTGCATACCGTCGCCCTCCTGTCGGGCGGCATCCCGCGCGCCGATCTGGAGGAGGCCGGTGCCGCCGCGGTGTACGACCACCCGGCCGACCTGCTGCGCCAACTCGACGACAGCGTCGTCGCGCGTATGGAGAAGAGCACCGAAGCCCGCACGGAATGACCGGAATTGACCTGCCGTCCGTTTGAATTCCGACCCTCCGGTCACTCGCTTCGCACAGGGCAACAACGCCCGGCAGGCCCCGCCGGGGCTCGTAGGCCCAGGACGACGACCCGAGAAGGAGCGCTGATCATGGAGCGGTGGACAGAGCAAGCGGCGTGCGCGGAGGAGGACCCCGAACTGTTCTTCCCGGTCAGCAGCCAGGGCCCGGGAGCGGCACAGACCCAGCGGGCCAAGGAAGTCTGCGCCCGCTGCCCCGTCCAGGCCACCTGCCTGCGCTGGGCACTGGACACCGATCAGGTGTCCGGAATCTGGGGCGGCACCGGGGAGAAGGAACGCGCGGCGATCCGTCGCCGCGAGGTCTCCCGCGCCAGGACCAGGCTCCTCTCCTCCCCGTCCCGCTGAGCGGTCGGCGCCCTGCGGCGGGGCGCCGACCGCTCAGCCGTACCGGAGCGGGCAGAACCCTCGTGGGATCACGGAGTCCGTGCTGACCTGCGAGAAGGCCGCAGCACTGAAGCGTTAGCGGAACGTGAGTGGAACGACAAGGCGGAGCCCGAAGCTGAAGGCAGACCAGATGCCTGCACCAGGCATCGACCGCAACGACTCGTTCCACGGGAGCCCTCACATGCGTACCTCCATCCGCCGCCCCGCCGTCCTCGCCGCGACCGCCTTCGCCGCCCTGAGCCTGACCCTCACCGCCTGCAGCGACGGCACCGGTGCGAGGAGCGAGGAGTCCAAGGCGCCGTCCTCGGCAGCCAAGGCCTCCGCCGCGAGCCCGGAGGCGGAGGACAAGGCCGCGGGCGAGCCGGCCGACGCGGGCAAGGACGCCGGTGCCGCGGGCCCCGCCAACGGAACGGCCGGCACCACCGGTACGCAGACGGGCACCACCTCACCGAAGAAGACCGGCGGCAAGGCCCCGGCCTGCACCGTCAACGACGTCAGGATCACCGCGGCCAAGGAGGGCGTGCCCACCACCCGCATCACCCTGACCGCGAAGAACACCTCGGGCCGCGCCTGCACCATGGTCAAGTACCCGCTGCTCGCGTTCGGCGGGATCCAGACCGCCAAGGACGTGCCGGCCGTCGCCAAGAGCCAGCCGGGTGTCCCCGTCGTGCTGGAGCCCGGCGCCCCCGCCTACGCAGCCGTGCACATCAACAACGGCGGCGTCGACGAGAAGAACCGCGCCGTCACCAGCTTCTACGTGAACCTCTTCGCGACCGACGGCCCCGCCGAGGGCAGCAGGACCATCACCGTGCCGGGCGGCATCGCGGTCGACGACGCCGTGGCGAAGACCGGCTACTGGACGCCGCAGCTGCGCAACGGCGCCGACGAGTTCTGAGCGGCCGCACACGGGAACGGCCCGCCCGGCGTACTGCCGGACGGGCCGTTCCGTATCAACGGGGGAGAGGCGCAGCCGCTCGCCTCGACGGCGTCACACCACCGGGGCCGGGTACGTCGGGTACTCCACGCCGGAAACGTGCTGGACGACCCGGATGACCTGGCACGAGTAGCCGAACTCGTTGTCGTACCAGAGGTAGAGGATCGCGTCGTCGCCCTCGACCTTCAGCGCGCCCGCGTCGATGATCGACGCGTGCCGCGAGCCGACGAAGTCGCTGGAGACCGCGTCGGGGGCGCTGATGAAGTCGATCTGCCGCTTGAGCGGCGAGTTCAGCGAGATGTTGCGGAGGTGGTCGAGGACCTCCTCGCGGCTGGTCTCGCGGCCCAGTCGCAGGTTGAGGATCGCGATCGACACGTTCGGCACCGGGACGCGGATCGAGCTGCCGGTGATCCGCGCGTCCAGGTCGGGCAGCGCCTTCGCGACGGCGGAGGCGGCACCGGTCTCGGTGATCACCATGTTGAGCGGCGCGGACCGGCCTCGGCGGTCGGAGCTGTGGTAGTTGTCCAGCAGGTTCTGGTCGTTGGTGAACGAGTGGACGGTCTCCACGTGGCCGCGCAGGACACCGTACTCGTCGGCCATCGCCTTGAGCGGCGGCACGATCGCGTTGGTGGTGCAGGACGCGCAGGACAGGATCTGCTCGTCCGGCTTGATCGTGTCGTGGTTGACGCCGTGCACGATGTTCGGGACGTCGCCCTTGCCCGGCGCGGTCAGCACGACCTTGTCGATCCCGGGACGCAGGTGCTTGGACAGGCCCTCGCGGTCCCGCCAGCGCCCGGTGTTGTCGATCAGGATCGCGTTCTTGATGCCGTACTGCGTGTAGTCGACCGTCGTCGGGTCGTCGGAGTAGATCATCTTGATCGTGTTGCCGTTGGCGACGATCGTGTCGTTCGCCTCGTCGACGGTGATCGTGCCCTGGAACTGGCCGTGCACCGAGTCCCGGCGCAGCAGCGAGGCCCGCTTCACGATGTCCTGGCCCGCGCCCTTGCGGACCACGATGGCGCGCAGCCGCAGGCCGTTGCCCGAACCCGCCTTCTCGATGAGCAGCCGGGCCAGCAGACGCCCGATCCGGCCGAACCCGTACAGCACGACGTCGCGCGGCTCGCGGCGCTCGATCTTGTTCTCGCCCGTGGCGCCCGCGACGGCCTCGGCGGTGAACTCCTCCACCGACATGCCGCGGTCGTCGCCGCGGTAGGCCTCGGCGAGCAGACCGATGTCGATCTGGGACGGGCCGAGGTCGAGTGCGGTGAGCGCCTGGAGGAAGGGAAGCGTCTCGGTGATCGAGAGCTCCGCACCGGCTATCTGGCGGGCGAACCGGTGGGTCTTGAGAATGCTGACCACCGACTTGTTGACCAGCGAGCGGCTGTGCAGCAGGACCGTTACGTCCCGCTCCCGGTGCAGCTTGCCGATGATCGGAATCATCGACTCCGCGATCTCCTCGCGGTTCTTCCAGTGGGTGAACGAGTCGTCGTTGACAGTCACAGGTTTCTCTTTCGAGCTAGGCGGCGCTCATATGCTAACCCGCCCTGTTTTCGATCAAGCAGGTGGTCCCGCTCAGCCAGGAAGTCCGCCTGCGAAACCGGCCGCACACCGCTGGAACACGCGGTACGGGGGTCCTCGTCGCGTCGTACGGGCGGTCGGCAGCCGGACCGGCCAGGTGCGGACCGCGACGCGCACGCACCTCTGCCGTCCTCGGCGCTCCGACCCTGCCGGACCCGACCGTTTCGACCGCCTGCCGGGTCCTGTCAGTCGCCGCTGTCCTCCGGAACCTGTCCGGCACCGGCGGTCTCCGCGCCGGGCAGTGACGCCCGCAGGTAGCGGGCGGTCGTGGTCCGGGAGCCGTCCACCATCTCGGCGGGCGTGCCGGCGAACACGACCTGCCCGCCGTGCTCGCCCGCGCCGGGGCCGATGTCGACGATCCAGTCGGCGTGCTTGGCGACGTCCAGGTCGTGTTCGATGGCGATGACGGTGTTGCCCGAGTCCACCAGCCGGTCCAGCAGGGCCAGCAGGTTGCCGACGTCCGCCATGTGCAGTCCGGTGGTCGGCTCGTCGAACACGTACACGCTGCCCTGCTCGTGGAGCCGGTCGGCGAGCTTGACGCGCTGCCGCTCACCGCCGGACAGCATCGACAGCGAACGGCCCAGCGTCAGATAGCCCAGCCCCACCTCGGCCAGCGGGTCCAGACGGCGCACGATCGCCGGGTCGTCGAAGAAGCCGCGGGCCTCGGTCACGGTCAGGTCCAGTACCTCGGCGATGTTGCGTCCCTTGACCCGGTGCTCCAGCACCTCCTGCCGGAACCGGGTCCCGCCGCACAGTTCGCAGACGGTGGTGACCGGGTCCATGAAGGCCAGGTCGGTGGTGATGGTGCCGCGCCCCTTGCACTCCGAACAGGCCCCCTTGGAGTTGAAGCTGAACATGCTCGCGTCCAGCCCGTGCTCCTTTGCGAACAGCTTGCGGACCGTGTCCCAAATACCCGTGTACGTGGCCGGGGTGGACCGGGGGTTCATGCCGACCGCCGACTGATCCAGCACGATCGCCTGCGGGTGCTGGGCGGTGAAGACATGGCTGACCAAGGTCGACTTTCCCGACCCGGCGACGCCGGTGACCACGGTCAGCACCCCGGTGGGGAAGCCGATGTCGAAGCCCCTCAGGTTGTGCAGGCCGGCGCCGCGCACCGGCAGCTTTCCGGTGGAGGTGCGCGGTTCCTTCTTGAGCGGGGGCTGGGTCCTGAAGTGCCGGCCGGTGAGCGTTTTGCTGTCGGCCAACTCCTCCACGGTGCCGGTGAACACGATCTCGCCGCCCTCGGCGCCCGCGCCGGGACCCACGTCGACGACGTGGTCCGCGATGGCGATGACATCGCGGTTGTGCTCGACGATGAGCACGGTGTTGCCCTTGTCCCGCAGGTCCAGCAGCAGCCGGTTGAGCCGGTCCACGTCGTGGGCGTGCAGCCCCACACTCGGCTCGTCGAAGATGTACGTCATACCGGTCAGCGCCGACCCCAGGTGGCGCACCGCCTTCAGCCGCTGACCCTCGCCGCCGGACAGGGTCCGGGTGGGCCGGTTCAGGGTGAGGTAACCCAGGCCGACGGACGCGATGCGGCGCAGCGAGGCGAGCGCGGCGGGCACCACCGGGCCGCGCCACCGGTGCTCCACCTCCTCCAGGGCGGCGACCAGGTCACCGATCTCCATCGCGCAGTAGTCGGCGATGTTGCGGCCGTCGATCCGCGACTCCAGTGCCGCCTGCGAGAGCCGGGCGCCCCGGCACTGCGGGCAGGTCCGCTCGGTGACGACCTGTTCGGTGGACTTGCGCTCCTTGTCCTTGAGCGCCTCCAGACCCGGCTTCACGAACCGCCGGGTGACGCGTGGCACGATGCCCTCGTAGTCGTTGATGGCCACGTTGTCGAAGTCGTCGGGTCGGACCGTCTGGAAGCCCTCCCCGTACAGCAGGAGGTCCATCTCCTTCTTCGTGTACTGCGACAGCGGCTTGTCCGGGTCGAACACCGGCTCCCGGCTCTGCTCCCGGGCCCGGCCCTTCTCGTACCGGCTGATCTGCGCGTACCGCTTCCAGTAGTTGGTGCCCACCGCGAAGTTGGCGTGCCGGATCGCGCCCTCGTTCAAAGACTTGTCCAGGTCCAGCAGCTTGCCGACGTCGAGCTGGAGGGTGGCGCCGAGACCGTCGCAGTGCGGGCACATGCCCTGCGGGTCGTTGAAGGAGTAGAAGTTGGACGGCCCGGCGCTGGGCTCCCCGTACCGGGAGAACAGCACCCGCAGGACCGGGTTGACCTCGGTCATCGTGCCGACGGTCGAACGTGAGCCGCCGCCCACCGGCTTCTGGTCCACCACGATCGCCGGGGCCAGGTTCTCGATCAGGTCGAACTCGGGGCGCTCGTAGCGGGGCAGCCGGTTGCGGATGAACGCGGGGAAGACCTCGTTGAGCTGCCGCTGCGACTCCACCGCGATCGTGCCGAAGGCGATGGACGACTTGCCGGAACCGGAGACTCCGGTGACCACGGTCAGAAGCCCCAGCGGAATGCGAAGGTCCACTCCCTTCAGATTGTTGGCACGGGCCCCCGTCACCACGATGTGCTGCCTGTCCTTGCGCATGGACGTCCTCGTCTCCTCACTGGCCGGTCTCGTGCTGCTCCCGTGCTGCGTCAACCGCTCACACTGTGCCCGCCCCACCCGTCCCGGCGGCATCGGCGGCCAGATCCCCCATCGAGATCCGGCCACCCCGGGTGACCAGGTCCACCAGGAACTCCTCCGGGGACGAGGGCGGCGCGTCGACGAGCGCGGCGAACCACTCGGCGCTCGCCCGCCCGGTCCGACACAGTGGTCCACACACCTCACGGGCCCACCGGTATGGTCCACACCGCAATCCCCGATCCCCGACCACCCGCACGGAGCGACCCGCCATGCCCATACCCGCACGCCTGACGCCCCTCCTGGACCAGTACGACTTCGCCCGAAACCGCCTCGCCGCCCGGCTCACAGGCCCGTCCAGAGACAGCGGAAACGGCACGGAGATCGCTGCTGCGGCTCTGACGGACGACGAATACTTGTGGGAGCCGGTGCCCGACTGCTGGTCCGTACGCCCCCGGTCGTCCGGCTCCGGCCCCCGCGCCTCCGTCCTGCTGGGAACCGGAGCCTGGGGGCGCGACGCGACTCCCGCCCCGCACCCCGAGCCGCCGCCGTTCACCACCCTGGCCTGGCGGCTGGGCCACCTCACCGAACTCCTCGTCCTGCGCGCCGACCACACCGTCGGCAGCCGCACCCTGACCAGGGAGGACATGGAAGCCGCCGGCGACGCGGCCACCGCCGTCGCGGCATTCGAGGAGGGCGCCACCGCCTGGCGGACGGCCCTGCTCGACACCGACGACAAGGCACTCGACACGATGGGGCACAGCCGGTACCCGTACGGGAGCGACCCCGAGGACCCCTTCATCGAAACGGTCTGGTGGGTCAATCAGGAACTGCTGCACCACGGAGCCGAGATCGCCCTGCTCCGTGACCTCTACGCAGCCCGCCGGCGCTGAGCCGCGCCCCGCCCCCACCATGAGTGGGCCCCGGGAGAAAAGGCGGCCTTCGCCTTGGCCACCGGCGTCACCCCTGCCACGGACCCCCGGGAAGAACGCGTCCCGCGCACGCCCCGGCCGCCCCTCCGGGAAAGGCGTCCCGCTCACGCTCCGGTCAGCACCGCCTCCCACGCCTCCGCCGTCGCCGGATACCGGCCGGCCAGCACCGCACCGTCCCGCGCGCCGGAACCCACCGCCGCCCACTGCCCGTCACAGCCCAGCAGCTCCGCCACCGCGTCGCACGCCACGGGATACGCGGCGAGCAGCGCACCGCCGCGCCCACCGCCCTCATCGGCCCCCGGCAGGTCCGGCCCCGCTGCGGTCTCCTCCCGCCACGGCGGAACCCACGCGTCCAGCGCCGCCAGCCGGCCGGGGAAGATTCGCCCCGCCTCCCGGATCAGCAGCGGAGCCAGCTCCGATCCTTCGGCCCGCAACGACGTGATCAGGGTCGGCAGCCACGGCAGCAGCACCGGGTCCGGCAGCCGCGCGAACGCGTTCGACACCGCCTCCACCACGAAACCGGCGAGCGCGGGCACCGGTTCCAGGGCCTGTACGAACCCGCTCAGCCAACGCGGATACGCGGGGAGTGTCAGCGGGCTGGCGAGCAGTTCCTCGCACCTCGACCGCAGCTCAGTGAGCGGCAGCCGCCCCAGATGGGACTGCGCGGCCCACAGCAGCGCTGTCTTTTCCGGCCCCAGCGGATGCGACTGGGCGACGGCCAGCTCCAGCTGAGTACGGTCGCACCCCAGCGACAGCGCCAGCGACTCCATGCCGAACAGGAAACCCAGCGTCGCGGCCACCTGCCGCACTCCCGCGTCCTCGTCCGCGAACGCCGTCGGCAGGAGGGCGCAGTAGTGGGCGTACCCGGCCTTCGTGAAGGCCTCGACCCACGAAGGCAGCACCGGTTCGCTCGTACGGTAGTAAGCCAGCAGTCTGCGCACCCGGCGCAGGACGTCCGGCGCCCCGTCCACGGTCCGCTCCGTGGACAGCACCACCAGCGCGTGACGGCCCAGCTCGTCGGCGAGCCGGCCGCCGCCCAGGTACAGCGCGGCGTCCTCCACCGCCTCCAGAACGGTCGCCGCGGTGGCCTGCGGACCGTACGCGGTGCGGCGCAGCCGCTGCTCCAGCACCTGTTCGATGCTGACGCCCTCGTACCCCAGCTCGATCAAGGCCCGCTGATGCGTGCCCAGTGCCAGGTCCCACGACTCCTGGGTCGACCGCGCTCCCAGTTTCCGCTCGCCCATGATCGGCCTGGCGGTGCCCTGCGGCATCAGGCGGCGCAGCATCCACAACACATCGGAGCACGCCGCCAGTTCGGGTCGGGACGCGATGTCCAGCAGGGCACGTTGCACGCCCCGCCGCTGGAGCGCCAGGTTCAACGGTGCGAGCCGGTCGTGCACGTCGCGGGCCAGCGGCGGCAGCGCGTCGTAACCGACCTGCCCGATACGGTCGCCCCCCAGCATGATCTCGACGAGACGCCGCACATCGCGTCGCCCCGGCACGGTGTCCTTCTCGATGCAGGTGACGGCCGCATCCTGGAAGTCGTACGGCGTGGGCTTGGCCCGGTCGCGCATCCGGGCCAGCAGGATCGACGTCTCGAACACCGCGATGGCGTCGGCGGTCGACGCCAGGTAGCCGTTGCGGCGCGCGGCCCGCACGATCTCCACCGACCAGCCCAGCAGCTCCTCCTCGTCCAACCGGTCGAGCGCGGGAGGGTGCTGGAGGAAACCGGTCAGCCGGTCCGCCGGCACGGCTGTGGGGGAGGCCGCGGGCTCCTGCCGGCCGGTCTTCGCCTTCGACGTCTTCTTCGTCCCCGCCTGCCCCGCCAGCCGGAACGGCTTCACCCCGGTGCGTCTCAGGTTCTTCGCCCAGAGTGTCGCGGCGATCGACACCGACCCCGCGGCGAGGGAGAACTGCGCCTCGATCGCCGCGTGGCTCGACGGGATCAGCCCGTGCTGCCACTTGGTCGCGGTACGCGGCGCGATCTCGAAGGCGCCGGAGCCGTGCACGCCGAACTCCTCGACCCGGCTGGCCGCGTGAAAAGCGCCGCAGACGTAGAGGCAGTCCCGCGGGTCGGCACCGGAGGCGGTCAGATGTTCGCGCATCCGTGTCCACATGTAGCGTTCGCGGTCCTCGTCCACCCGCACCCTGTGCGTGTCACCGGGCGCCAGCCGCCGGAACAGGCTGCCGACCAGCAGCATGACCTGACGGTAGGTGTCGTGGTCGCTGCTCCCGAGCGGCAGCTCGACGTACTGGTGCCACCACTCCGACCAGTGCCGCACCTTGCCGTGCCGCAGCAGGTGCTCCTCCAGCTCGGCGAAGCGGGGACGCAGATCACCGATCTTCACTCCGACCGCGTCCCCGTGCAGGGCCGCCTCCTCCTCGGCGGGCGGTGCGTCCGGGCCCGCGGGTTCCTCCGGCGCCGTCCTCGCCCGCGCGTCCCACTGGAAGACGTGGTCCGAGGAGCGGTCCACCAGGACCAGCTCGACCCCGGGCGTGTCCAGGGCGTATGCGATGGCCTGGTACTCCGCCGAGGCCTCCGTGAGGGGCGCGACCACCGACAGTGGCGACCACTCGGCCGGGAAGCCGGACACCTCGGTGGCGAACGCCTGGACCGCCACCGGCAGCCGGCAGTTGCGCAACTCGGTGAGCAGCGGCGCCATGTCCTCGCACAGCTCCAGATACACCACCTTCGGCTGCTTCTCCCGCAGGCGGCGGGCCATCGCGAGTGCCGACGCGGGGGAGTGGTGACAGACGGGAAAAATCTCCAGCGGCTCGCGCGTCGCCCGGTCCACGTCGTCGACCATGCCCAGGAGGATGCCCTCCAGGGTGCCGGGTCCGTCGGCGCTGGCCGCGTCCGCGAAGGTCGCGGCGGCTGCCTGCAACTGCGCACGCAACCCTGCGAAGGCGCCCGCCTCGAAGGGGTCCTCCCCGTCGGGGCCGATCAGTACGCCGCTCATGACAGCGTCGCGATCGCGTCACGGCCGCCCTCCAGGAACTCCGGCCAACAGCCGCCCTCCTCCCGGCTGCGCGGCTCGACGACACCGTGCAGGTATGTGTTGAGGATGGCCAGGTCCTCCGGTTCGCGCCGGGCCAGCGAACCGACCAGCGAGGACGCGAGTGTCCTGGCAGTGAGGGCGCGTTCGCCGAAGAAGTTGCTGTGCAGGATCGCGTCCTCCAGCACGCCGATCTGCTCGGCGCTCGAAAGCGCCGACTCCAGCTTCTCGTCGTCGCTGCCGGCCGCTGCCGCCGAGGCCCGCAGATCGGCGAAGCTCTGGAGCAGCACGTCGAGCAGGGTCGGGGGCACCTCCAGGTCGAGCTGGTGACGGCTGAGCAGTTCCTCGGTGCGGAAGCGGACGATCTCCGCCTCGCTCCTGCGGTTCGTCACCACCGGGATCCGGACGAAGTTGAACCGCCGCTTGAGGGCCGACGACAGGTCGTTGACGCCCCGGTCCCGGCTGTTGGCCGTGGCGATGACGGAGAATCCGGGCTTGGCGAAGACGATGCCCTCGCTGTCCAGCTCGGGCACCGAAATGTACTTCTCGGAGAGAATCGAGATCAGGGCGTCCTGCACGTCGCTGGTGGAGCGGGTCAGCTCCTCGATGCGGCCGATCGAGCCGGTCTCCATCGCCGTCATGATGGGCGAGGGGATCATCGACTCCCGCGACTGCCCCTTGGCGATCACCATCGACACGTTCCAGGAGTACTTGATGTGGTCCTCGGTGGTGCCGGCCGTGCCCTGCACCACCAGCGTGGAGTTGCGGCTGATCGCGGCGGCCAGCAGCTCCGCCAGCCAGCTCTTGCCCGTACCGGGGTCGCCTATGAGGAGCAGACCGCGGTCCGAGGCCAGCGTCACGATGGAACGCTCGACGAAGCTGCGGTCGCCGTACCACTTCTGCGAGATCCTCCGGTCCAGGCCGTCCGAGGGCTCGGAGCCCAGGATGAACAGCCGGACCATCTTGGGCGACAGCCGCCACGAGAACGGCTTGGGCTGGTCGTCGACGGACTCCAGCCAGTCGAGCTCCTCGGCGTACTTGGTCTCGGCGGGAGCGCGCAGCAGATCGGACATGTCGTGCCTTTCCGGTCGGGTTGTGGGTGTATTCGGGCAGGCCGAACTCAGGTGTGGAGCCGGGGGAGGGGTGCCGCTAAGCGGTGAGGAAGGTTTTGAGCTCGTGGACGAGCTTGCGTATGTGGCCGGAGAGCACCGGCGTGCCGAGGTCCTTGAACCGCTCGCGGAACCACGGGTTGACGCTGCCGCGGCCCGCGCTGGTCACCGAGCCGACGGGGATGAACTTCGCTCCCGAGCGGTGAACTGCGGCCATGCTCTCGAAGAGCGGCCCGCTCTGCCATTCGTAGAAGTCGGAGATCCACACCACGACGGTGCTGCGCGGTTCGGAGATCTTCGGCCGGGCCAGCGCCATGGCCACCGTGCCGTCGGTGCCGCCGCCGAGCTGAGTGCGCAGCAGGGTCTCGAACGGATCGTGCACCCATGGGGTGAGGTCGAGCGCTTGGGTGTCGTACGCGATCAGGTGGACGTCGACCTTCGGCAGTCCGGCGAAGATCGACGCGAGGATCGTGCAGTTGACCATCGAGTCGACCATGGACCCCGACTGGTCCACCACGACGATCAACCGCTGGGGCGTCGTCCTGCGGGCGGTGTGCCGGTAGTAGAGCCGGTCGACGTACAACCGCTCCTCCTCCGGGCTCCAGTTGGTGAGGTTCTTCCAGATCGTCCGGTCGAGATCCAGGTTGCGGAAGACGCGCTTGGGCGGCACCGACCGGTCCAGTGCGCCCACCGTCGATTTCTCGACCTGGGTACGCAGCACCTCGGCGACCTCGTCGACGAACCGGCGGATGAGATCCTTCGCGTTGGCCAGCGCCAGGCCCGAGAGGTTGTCCTTGTCCCGCAGCAACTGCTCGATCAGTGACATGCTCGGTGTCAGCTGCGAGGCGAGCCGAGGATCGGCCAGCACCTCGCGCAGCCTCATACGTTTCACCAACTCGCCCTCGATCGACCCGAGTTCCGGGCCGATCGCCGGGATGAGGCGACTGAGACCGGGCGCGGCGGCGTTGCCACCACCGGAGCCGCTCGGACCGGTTCCGGCAGCCGTCCCGCCGCTCCTGCGCCCGCCCCGCAGCTCACCCGGCCTGCAGCCGAGCCCCCGTTCCAGCCAGCCCGCGTCCGACTGCCACTGCGCGAGCTGACCGGCGCTGACCGAAGCGGGCGCGGCGGCGAAGACGTTGAGCAGCACCTTCGACACCAGTGCGGCCCGCCGCACTTCGGCAGCCCGGTCGCGCGCCTCATCCTCCGAGACCTGCGGAATCAGCAACCTTTCGAACTCCGTGGCGAGTTCGGGATGACGCTGCACGACCGAGTCCACCGACGCCCGCGGGTCCAGCAGCGCGGCCGGCAGCCCGATGTCCTCCACGACGGCCAGACTCGCCGACTCCAGCGCGGCCTGCTCCTCGGAATCGAAGAGGCGCGCCAGCAGCCGCCAGTACAACACCTGACGCCGATTGTCGTCGGCATCGCCCGCTTCACCCGTCGGGGGTGTCTGCTCCTGCTGATGAGTCGTCATTTCCGCAACAGCCTCCCCGCCCGTTCGCGCAGCACGGTCACCGCATCCGTGGCAGCCTTCTCCCCCTTGGCGCCCACCTTGTCGGCAGTGCCCCCGGCCCAGCCCCCGGCATGCAGTGCCACCGGCTTCTTCCGTACGGTCGCCTCGACGGCCAGCGGCTGGAGACGGTACGACCCCGCGTCCCAGCGCAGGAGGCCGATGCACGCGCCCGACGCGGCGACCGCCTGCGCGGTGAGAGGTGACGCGACCGGGACGCGGTCGACGTCCACGGCCAGCGGATGCCCGCCAACAAAGAACGTCAGCACGCCGTCGCCCTCCGAGACCCCGTACCCCTCCAGGAAGACGGGCACCGCGATCCGCGCCGGATGCCGGTCCAGTGGTGCCGTCGCCGCGTCCAGGGCCGTGGGCAGCACGACGCGGGCGGTGACGAACGCATCTGCGCTCGCACCCGGCCGGGCACACGCGTCGTCCCAGATCAGGTCGCCCTCGACGGTCACCGGCATGTCCGTCAGCTCCATCGCCCGGCCCTCACCCGCCGCCGCCAGCAGCGACATGTGCGGCCGCAGCAACTGCCACAGACCCGCCCCGACGACCGAATCCGGCTTCGGTGCCGACACACTCGCCCGTACCACCCGCGGCGCAGCGCCGCCCACCGGCTCCAGCACCGCGTGGACCTGGGCCTGAACCGCCCCGGCGTGCTCCTGCAGATCGACGCCGAGCGGCAGCAGACGCCCCGTGACCACACCGGCGTCGGGCACCTCCGCCGTGCCGGGCAGCGTCAGCAGCAACGCCCGCGACCACAGATCCGCCCAACGGCGCACCGGCACCCTCTCCAGAGTCGCCCCCGGGCAGGATGCCGCGAGCTCGACCGCGAACCCGTCCAGCAGCGTCGCCGGCCTGCGCAGGCGCGGTTCTGCGAGCATCGCCTGAACGACGGGAGCCACCCCGGCCACCGCCTCGTGACCGATGCCTCGCCAACCGGTCCGCGCCAGGTCCACCAACCAGGAGCGCGCGGCCGCGTGCAGGTTCCCCACCGGCAGCCCGCCGCCCTGCGGCACCTCACGCTCCCGGGCCGTCCGCCCGGTCACCTCGGCGACCTGATCGATGAGCGCATCGTGCACGGAACCCAGCAACGCCGTACGCGCTGCGGCCAGGGCCACGAAATGGTCCTCGCCCCCTGCGCCCGCCACCGTCTTGTCCGCCGCCTCGGCCACCCGGCCCGCCAGCGGCGACCCCGCGACCGCCTGAGCGAGTCCCGTCACCCCCGCGGCCGTCGCCGCCGGAGGCCGCAACAGCCCACAGGCCAGCGCCGAGTCGAAACCGTCGACGGCCGCCAGCGCCTCGTCGAGCCCCTCGACGCGCTCCGCCAGTACGTCCGCACGCATCACGCCACCGCCCTGGTCGGCGGAAACCACTGCATCTCCGGCAACGGCGTGGTGACCGGTGCGAGTTCGAGGTACGACAGATGACGCAGGAACCGGCTGAACACCGGCGCGGCAGCCGCCGCGTCACCCTGTGGCGGCCGGGTGCTGCTCATGGCGTGCGCGATGCTCTGCGCGCTCGGCCCCTCGTCCCCGCCGGTCTCTGCCTTCAGGTAGCGGGCGACGCGCTCCGGGCCGAACTGCAGGACCGCCTCGCTGATCAGGGCCCGTATGTGATTGCAGTACGCACCCCGGGCACCGCCGCAGGGCCGGTTGTTGTTGGTGCTGCACGCGAACGCGTAACTGCCGGCCACGACCGACGACACATACACCCGCGCGATGTCCGAACCGCTGGAGACCACCCCCTGCAGCCGGCCGTCGGCCAGCTCGACGAAAGGAACCTTCGCCAGTCTGCGCGGCCTGGCGGGCGCGACCACCCGCGCCGTGCTCGACCTCTCCCACTCCGACAAGACACCATCTCCTAGGCAGCAAAAGGCACTTCCGTGCCTGTTCAGCGGGACACGACTGAACATATCCGCCACCACTGACAACGCCCCGGGCCCGGTGGATCACCCCCGCCAGGACCGGTCGGCCACGCGGCGCGGCGACGACGCTGCTGCCCGCATCACCCGCGACGACGCCGACCCGCACCCGCCCGCCGAGCAGCCAGAGCACCGCCGTGCCCGGCCCCCGCCGTCCCGCTCCCGCGCCGGCGGGCGACGAGGAGGACGGCACCTCCGGCGACGACGGCCGACGCCCCGGCACCGGTCCAGCCCAGTGCGCCGAGCGGCGCCGACGAGGGCCCGACGGCTGAGGTGCCCCCGGCCACTCCGGCGGACGGAGAAGCGGCCGGTACCGGCGCGACCGGGTCGAGACTGCCGACCGGAGCGGCCCGGCCGACGGCCGAGAAACCCCAGTCCAGCAGGGAGCGCATCTCGGTGTACACGTGGTCGTGCCGGTGCGTCTGCGGGTTCATCACCGTCACCAGCAAGGTGTGGCCGTCGCGGCGGGCCGCTTCGGCGAGGGTGTTGCCCGCGTTGGTGGTGTAACCGTTCTTCCCGCCGATCAGACCGGGGTACTTCGCGACCCCGCCGATGCCCGACAGCATCCGGTTGGTGTTGGAGATCCCGAACGGCTTGCCCTTGGTACCGGGCCCGCCGGGAAAGTCCGCGTCGGCCGTGGAGCAGTACTCCCTGAACTCCGCGTTCTTCAGTCCGGCACGCAGGAACAACGCCAGGTCGTACGCCGACGAGACCTGCCCAGGGGTGTCGTAACCGTCGGGACTGCGCACCTGGGTGTCCCTCGCGCCGAGCTCCTCGGCCCGCCTCTGCATGTCCGCGACCGTCTTCGGCACCCCACCGTTCAGCGCGGCCAGTACGTGCACCGCGTCGTTCCCCGACCGCAGGAACACGCCCCGCCACAGGTCTGCGGCCTCGTACTGCTGCCCGGGAACGATGCCCACCGCACTGCTCCCGGCGCCCATGCCCCTCAGCTCGTCCTCGGTGACCCGGTGGCGGGTGCCGTGCGGGACGACGGGCAGGACCGTGTCCGCGAAGAGCATCTTCAACGTGCTGGCCGGGGGCAGTGCCCAGTGCGCGTTGGACGCCCCGAGCACCTGGCCGGTGTCCGCGTCCGAGACGATCCACGACAGCGCCGAGATCCCGTGCGGCAGCGCGGGCGCTCCCGCACCGACCTGCGGCCCCGGCCTGCCCAGCAGCTCGCCGCCGGCCGTCGACATCTGCGCCGGCGGCGTCCTGGCCGCGTCGTTCCCGCCCGCCGCCATGGCAGGGGCCCCGGCGACAGCAGTGACAGCAGTGACAGCGGTGGCCGCGGCGGCAGCCAGAACAGCGAGCGCGTGCCGGAGCGAGGGGGAGGTGAAGGGGCGCATCACTCGAACGTAACGCAGCCGGAATATGGGCTTCCGCGCTTCGGCAGTGCCTCGGCAGTGGAATTTCCCACCCCCGGAACAGGGAACGCACAGCCCCGCCAACCCGTCCACCACTCCCCGCCTCACGCGGCGGGCACGGTGCTCAGAACCTGCCGTAGTTCACCTGCCAGGTCGGCAGCCCCATCCGGCGCCACAGTGCGACCACCCTGTCCCGGTCGTCCAGCGAGACGCGCACCGCGTACCGCCGCCGCACATGCGCGTCGAAGAGCTCCGCCTTGACGACGTCGTCACGCCGCTGGTCACGCGCCGGCCGCATCCACAACTCGTCGTACGGCACGTCGTGCCGCGCCAGCCACTCCTCGGTCTGCTCCCGGAACTCCTCGCCGCGCCCCGACAGCAGAACGAGCACGTCCCCGTGGGCCTGCCGGAACGCGTACAGGGCGTCCCGCACGGACGGGTTCAGCACGTCGAGCCCGCAGCGGGTGAAGTCGTAGGGCCCGCGGTCGCCGGTCAGTGCGAGCGTGCCGTCGATGTCGCACATCACGGCCGACGGCAACGACTGATCGGCAACGTAGGGCGCCACCTCGGGCTGGTCGTTGAACCACGCGTCGGTGAGCCGCCAGCCGCCCTTGGTGGCCTTGCGGTGCTTGTCGTCCAGGATGCGGATGATGTCCTCGCCGACCGGATTCGCGCGCGCGGCGTCCCTGCGTACGCACTCCTCCACGGACACCTGCGTGAAGTCGTGGACCACGAATACGGCCTGCCCCGCCACCGCCGCCTTGAGTCGCTTCGGGATGTGCTGCGTCAGATGCGTGTTGTCGACGACGACGTCGAAACCGCCGTCCACGGCCGCCCGTACCGCCGCGTCCTGCACGGCGAGCACGGTCTGCTCACGCGCGAAGGAACGTGCACGCCCCTCCGGGGTCTCCTCCCGCTCACGTGCAGAGGGCAGGTCGAGCATGGCCCGCAGGTCATCCAGGTTGACGCGCCGCATCCGGCCCTCGGAACCGGCCTGGAGAGCGCGGGCGGCGGTGGTCTTGCCGGACGCCGGAAGGCCGGTCATCACATGTACTACGGGCATGGTTCAGCTGTCCTCATCGGTCTGGTACGGGTCGGCGGCGACCGGCTTCAGAGACCGCCACACCAGCAGGTCGGTCGGCCTTCCCGCCAGCCGCTGGAACATCGCGGCGCGCATCGTGCGGTCGCCCAACTCCTCTACGGCCCGGGCGAACGCGGCCCGCTCGCCGCCGAGAGGAGCGATCGTCGCATACGTCTCGTCGATGCCCCTCTCCCGCTCGGCCAGCGCCCGCTCCAGGCGGCCGGTCACCCCGCGCACCCACGCGTCGAACTCGTCCGGCACCTGCTCCAGCAGATCGTCCAACGGACTGGTCCCCGTCGCCTCCGCGACCGAGCACCCGACCGCCTGCGCCACCAGCTTCGGCGGACGGTCCTGGAAGCGCCGAATCCCGTGCCCGCGCCAGATGTCGCGCTCGGTGACACCGGTCAGTACCTTGTGCAGGCGCACGTACTCCGCGATCTTCACCTTGGCGCGCAGACCGGAGGCGAACCGGACGACGAAGCCCTCCGCGTCGGTACCGGTGGCGGTACCACCACCGGGCAGCCTGTTCGCCGTGCTCATCTCCACCAGTTCGGCAAGAGACATCGCCGGGCCTCGCCCGACGACCGAACCTATCGGCTGCCACTGTCGCGCGACATCGGCGAGCGGGACCTCCGCACCGTCGGCACCGTACGCGGCGAGCAGGACGAGGTCGCGCCGGTCCCCGTAGTTCACGACGATGCGGTTCTCCGGGTAGAGGATCTCCGCGAGGTACGTCGTCCCCGGCATCAGCCCGCCCGTGTCCCGGCTCGCGAGCAACCGGCCTGCCCACAGCGCCTGTTCGCTGACGAACGACCCCTTGGACGCCACGTGCCAGCGACCCGCGTAGTGGAAGACGATGCCGAGGCTGCCGTCGACCTTGTCGTACACCTCGAAGGGCTCGTCGGGCAGCGCCGGCGCGTACGGACGGTCCAGCCCGTGCTCGGCCGCGTTGAAGAACTTCGGCAGCGGCAGCGCCACCACCTCCCCGCTCCCGTTGTCGACCACCAGCCCCCTGCAACGCGTGGTCACCGCGCTCCACGCCTGTTCGTACTGACAGGACCGGGTGTACGCGTAGATCGACAACGGCAGCTCGGGATGCGTCCTGCGCGAGACAAGGCCGACGTCGACAGCCTCGGCGAGGTCGTCGGAGCGCATGAGGTGTTCGAGAGGGATACGGAGGGGAATCATGTGTTTTCTCCTGGCTGATTCTCCTCATCCTGCCGCGAACAACAGTGCCAACGGAAACGATTAACCGACGTAACGGCAGCTCGGGGCGGGTCCGCAGGAGTGGGCGGCGACAGAGCCGGGCGGTCCGCTCGCGCCGCCGCCGCAGGAGCCCTGCCGACGCGTTCCACGTCCTGCCCGACGGGTCAACGCAGGCCGTGGCGAGGCTCATCCCTCCCGGTCGTAGCGCTGGACGAGTTCTGCGGCCAGCAACGCGGCGGCCCTGGCCACCAGTGGGTTGTCGGCCGGTGCGTCCTCCTGCTGCTTGGTCGTCAGGACGGCCATCACGAGGGGCGTGCCGTCGGGCCGCCAGGCGATGCCCGTGTCGTTGTTGCTTCCGTACCGTCCGCCACCGGTCTTGTCGGCGAGGATCCAGTCGGCGGGAAGACCGGCCCGGAAGCGGTCGCCGCTGGTGGTGTTGGCGAGCAGCCAGCCGGTGAGCCGTTCCCGGTCCTCGGGTTCGAGCGCGTCACCGAGCGCGAGGTGTGCGTAGGTCCGGGCGATGGCGTGAGGAGTGGTGGTGTCGCTCACGCGCCACGGTTCCGCCGAGTTGAGCTCGGGCTCCCACCGGTCGAGCCGGGTCCTGCCGTCCCCGATCGAGCGACAGAACCGTGTGATCGCGGACGGACCTCCCAGCTCACGGAGCAGCAGGTTTCCCGCGGTGTTGTCGCTGTAGCAGATGGTCGCTTCGCACAGTTGAGCGACGGTCATGCCGTTCCGGAGATTCTCGGCGGTGCCGGTACGGGGGGAGTAGCCCGAGTTCGCCACGTCCTCTGCGGTGTACCGGATGCGCCGGGCAAGGAATTCTCCGTCGCGGTCGAGGTCGCGCAGCACGGCCGCGGCGGCGATCGTCTTGAACAGTGAGCACATCGGGAAGCGTTCGTCCGCGCGGTACGCCACCACCCTGCCTGTGCGCATGTTGCGGGCGAACACGCCCAAGCGGGCGTCGTGCTCCTTCTCAAGCTTCCTCAGCCGCGCAGTGATGCGGTCCCCGGCCGGTGCGGCGTGCGCCGTTCCGCCGAGTGACAGGGTGGCGGAGAGGGCCGTAGCGGAGCCGAGAGCGAGTGCGGTGCGGCGGGACGGACGCGATCCTGCGGTGCGCAAGGTGTTCCCCTTTCGGAGGTGGGCATGTTTGTGCGGAGTGCGCGACGTACATCAACACACGGGCAGACGTGACGGATTCGCGGCCGACGCGCCACCGGTCATGCCGCGCCCCTCCGCCGACTTCTCGTCACCGTCTCCCGTTTCACACACGAATACCTGAGTACCCGTACTCACTCGGACGCCGGTGCGGGGTCGGCAGTTCCGATGCTGCGGATCTTGAGCAGGCGGCCAGGCAGGGGCAGCGGCCTCGACTCACGACCCGCTCCGGGACGTTGTGGTTTCTCACCACTACGCCGGCATACATCGGCGCGGCAGCGAAGTTCTCCGCAACTGCCCGGCTACGCCATTGACAGCCGCCCGGCGGCCTTATCCGCACGTGGAGTTGAGGGACGTGCATGCGCCGACCGGGGCTTGTGCTGTGCCTGCCCGGAGGCGGGGCGGTCCGGCTGGCGTACGTCGTCGTCCGACCGTTCGGCGTGCACGTGGTGACGCGATTCGTGAACCCGCGCCGAGCCCCCGTTCGCTCACGTGGCATCCCCGGCGATGCGGGGCCAGGCGGCTTCGCGCAGCAGGCGCAGGCCGTTGAGGCCGACGATGACGGTGGACCCTTCGTGTCCGGCGACGCCGAGCGGCAGGGGGAGAGTGCCGATCAGGTCCCAGAGGACCAGGGCGGTGATGAACGTCCCGGCGATGGCCAGGTTCTGGATGACGAGGCGCCGCGCGGTGCGGGAGAGCTGCACGATCGCGGGAATGGCGGCGAGTTCGTCGCGCACGACGACGGCGTCGGCGGTCTCCAGTGCGAGGTCGGAGCCGGCCCTGCCCATCGCGATCCCGGAGTGGGCGGCGGCCAGCGCGGGGGCGTCGTTGACGCCGTCGCCGACGACCAGCACCCTGCGTCCGTCGGCCTCCCACTCCTTCACCGCCGCCACCTTGTCCTGGGGCAGCAGCCCGGCGCGGACGTCGGTGATGCCCACCTCGGCGGCCAGGTGGCGGGCGGCACGTTCGTTGTCGCCGGTGAGCAGGACGGGGGTGCGACCGGTCAGTTCGGTGAGCGCGGCGACGGTCGCCCGTGCGTCGGGCCTCAGCCGGTCCGCGATACCCAGCACCCCCACGACGGTGCCGTCCCGGAGTACGGCCACCGTGGTGCGCCCGGCGCTCTCCAGGTCGGCCACCGCCCTGTGGTGCGGTTGCTGAGCGGCGGGATTCAGCAGCCGTGTGGGGGAGCCGACCTGGACGGTGTGGCCCTCGATGGTGGCGGTGACGCCCTCGCCGGGAACGGAGGAGAAATCAACGGCCTCGTGCAGGAGCAGTCCGCGCTCGCGGGCGGCGTCCACGACGGCTCGTGCCAGGGGGTGTTCGCTGGGGTGCTCGGCGCCGGCGGCCAGGGCCAGCAAGGCGGTCTCGTCCAGGTCCGTGCCGGGCAGGGGGCGGATGTCGGTGACGTGCGGGGTGCCCTCGGTGAGGGTGCCGGTCTTGTCGAGAGCGACCATGTCGACCTGGCCGAGGCGCTCCATGACCACGGCGGACTTGGCCAGGACGCCGTGCCGTCCGGCATTGGCGATGGCCGACAGCAGCGGCGGCATGGTGGACAGCACGACCGCGCACGGCGAGGCCACGATCATGAATGTCATGGCCCGCAGCAGTGCGGACTGGAGCTCGTCACCGAAGGCGAGAGGGACGGTGAAGACGGCGAGGGTCGCGAGGACCATGCCGATCGAGTACCGCTGCTCGATCTTCTCGATGAACAGCTGGGTGGGAGCCTTGGTCTCGGAGGCTTCCTCGACCATCTTGACGATCCGGGCGATCACCGAGTCCGACGGGTCGCGCTCGACGCGCACCCGCAGGGCGCCGGTGCCGTTCACGGTGCCGGCGAACACCTCGTCGCCCGTTCGCCTGGCCACCGGGAGCGGCTCGCCGGTGATGGTGGCCTGGTCGACGTCGCTCGTGCCGTCGAGGACCTGACCGTCGGCACCGACCCGTTCGCCGGGGCGGACCAGGATGGTGTCGCCGACCGCGAGGTGAGCGGTGTCGACGCTCTCCTCCGTGCCGTCGGGCAGCAGCCGCGTCGCGGTGGTGGGAGCGAGGTCGAGCAGACCACGTACGGAATCCGCGGTGCGGGCGGTGGCTACGGCTTCCAGCGCGCCGGAGGTGGCAAAGATGACGATCAGTAGCGCACCGTCGAGGACCTGGCCGATCGCAGCCGCGCCGAGAGCGGCCACCACCATGAGCAGGTCCACGTCCAGGGTCTTGTCCTTGAGCGCTTTCAGGCCTTCCCATCCCGGTTCCCAGCCGCCGCTGAGGTAGGTGGCGGCGAACAGCGTGCCCGACAGCCACGCAGGCCCGCCGAGCAGGTGGACGGGGAGTGCGAGGAGGAAGAGCACCAGGGCCGCCAGCGCCCAGCGGGCTTCCGGCAGCGCCAGCAGGCGCGTCCGGCGCCGCGGCGCCGCCGACCGCGACGCAGCGGCGGGCGGCGCGGCCCGCTGATCCAGAACAGAAGACATGACAAAACAACCCTTCAGGGGCGAACCGGGGGTGACACCCTCACCATACAGGAATACATGAACAGGTCTTCATGTGTCATCGGTATGATGGTTCCATGGGTCACGGAACCGGCACCACCAGCAACGCCACCACCCGCGAGCGCCTCGACGCCGTGGGTACCGCCGACGTCGCGGCGACCCTCCAGGCCCTCGCCACCCCGTCCCGGCTGCACATCCTGGCCCGCCTCCAGGAAGGCCCCTGCTCGGTGGGCGATCTCGCCGAGGCGGTCGGCATGGAAGCCTCCGCCTGCTCGCATCAGTTGCGCCTGCTGCGCAATCTCGGCCTGGTCACCGGCGAGCGTCACGGCCGGTCGATCGTCTACGCCCTGTACGACAGCCACGTCGCCGAACTCCTCGACCAGGCGCTCTACCATGTCGAACACCTGCGACTCGGCGTCCGCGACGCCCCTGCCAGCGTCTCCGAACCGGCTGCCGCCGGGCAGTAACGACGGCCTCTGGACCGCCCGTGACGGGTGACCTATCGTCTGCCGGGGTGTGCCGGTAAGTCTGGTCGGCGTGACGAAGGACCACGTCCCGGAATGGAGCGCACCATGAAGAGCGACCTCACCATCAAACTCGCCCGAGTACGGCGAACGGTCTGGGCGCGGCACGCCAGCCCCTGGAGCGCGTGGTCGCGTTGGGCCACCACTCCGCTGGTACTGCTGCCGGTATGGACCCGCCGCTGGCCGCACGCGGCAGCGACGACGGCATGGTTCGCGCTCAATCCGGTGGTTTTCCCGGAACCGCCGGATGATCGGGCCTGGTCGACCCGGGCGATTCTCGGTGAGGAGCAGTGGATTGCGGACCGGCCGAAGGACCTGGCCCTGGTGGTCAACGCTTCGGCCGCGGCTGCCTCCGTCGTCGCGGTGGCTGCTGCCTACCGTCGTCGGCCGGTCGCCGCCGCATCGGCAACCGGCGCACAGATGGCTCTTACCCTGGTGTACTGGGAATTGATGACCCGTTACCTCGGACGCCGGCAACGCTCGGCCCGGTAAGGACAACCGTTCATGGCCGCTGTGCCAGACCGCGCCAGCACGACAGCCCGACAAGCGAGGGGAAGCCGGAACCACCCATGAACGCCGAACAGCCCCCAGCCGTCGCCGCCCCCGACCTGTACGACCGGTCCGGCAAGCGCTACTCCCTCGACGATCCCCGCTGGCGGGGCGAGGACGGCGGCCCCCTGTCCGTCGGTGCAACGCCGGGCCTGCGTCCCGAGCAGATCGACACTGCGGAAAGGTCCCTGTGGCGCTACCACGCGGTGCTGCCCGTCCCGACCGCCCGCCGGGTGAGCCTGGGCGAAGGGTGTACACCGATGATTCCGGTCGACTGGGCCGGCCGACGCGTCCACTTCAAGCTGGAGTGGTTCAACCCGACCTCCAGCTTCAAGGACCGGGGCGTATCGGTGATGATGTCCCACCTCGCGGCGCACGGCGTCGAGCGCGTCCTGGAGGACAGTTCGGGCAACGGCGGCTCCGCGGTGGCCGCCTACGCCGCAGCGGCCGGTGTCCGCGCCAAGATCATCGTTCCGGCCGCCACCTCTGCGGCCAAGATCCTTCAGACCCGCGCCCACGGAGCCGAGATCGAGGTCGTGAGCGGTACCCGCGAGGAAGTCTCGGACGAGGCGATCCGGCAGTCGGCGCACATCCCTTACGCCAGTCACAACTGGCACCCCATGTTCATCCAGGGCACCAAGACCGTCGCCTACGAGATGTGGGAGTCCCTCGGCTTCACCGCGCCGGACAACGTAGTCCTCGTCGCCGGGGCCGGCAGCAACGTCATCGGCTGCGACCTCGCGTTCGGCGAACTGCTCGACGCCGGACAGATCGACAGGCGTCCGCGCCTGTTCGTCGGACAGCCCGAGCACTGGGCGACCATCGCCGACACGTTGAACGGCATCGACCCGGCCGCCCGCGGCGAGCGGAAGCCGACGATCGCGGAGGGCGCTTCCATCTCACACCCGGTCCGACTGCCCGAGGCGGTGGAGGCCATCCGCCGCTCCGGCGGCGCCGCCTGTGCCGTCCCCGAGTCGGGGATCTACGCCGCGGTCCGCGCCCTGAGCGCGCGCGGACTGTACGCGGAGCCGACCAGCAGCGTCGCCGCGGCGGCCCTCGACCACTTCCTCGCGACCGGAGAGATCGCTCCGGACGAGACGACCGTGGTCGTGCTCACCGGCGCGGGGCTGAAGTCCGCCGAGAAGATGGCCGCGGTGTTCGCCGGGCAGGGGGACGCCGCTCAGGGATAGAGCAGCACAGGGCGAGTCCGGTACACGTGTGTCCTTCGGGGGTGGCCGTAGCCGAGCCGCGCTTCCCGCAACGCAACGAGGGTCCATGACGTGGCGTCACCGAAACCGGCGGCCGGCCGCTCCCTGAGCCCGACGCTGACGTCAAGGGTGGTGCTGACGCCCCGGGTACGCGCCGTGATCCGTCCGGCGCCGCTGCCCGTCAGCGACTTCACGGTGAAGGAGCCCTGCCCGTCGTCGGTGACGGAGAAGAGCGAGCGGTCGTACTCCAGCGATACGTCCTGCGGTTCGACCGGCGCGCTTGCGGAGTGGGCGTCGAGTCCGACGATGCCGAAGGTGCCGGAGGCCATGGCGTTCGCGAGTACCACGCGCCGGGTGGTGGCTTGGATGCCGACGAGCGGGTGGAGCACCGTGAGGTGCGTACCGCCACCGACGGACCCGCGCTCGGCCCGAACCTCCGTGGTGCCCGTAGAGCGTGCGGTGAAGACGCCGTGGCTGTCGACCCGGCCCACCGTGGGACGCACGGTCCGCCAGTGCGGAGCGCCGTTGGCGGGGCCGTAGGTCTCGTCGTGTCCGGCGGCCGTCAGCCGACGGGACAGCCCGGGGAAGACCCGCTCGGGGCGGCCGCCCCTGAGGGGGCCGACGGCCGGGGCGGTGTCGGCGCGCATACGGGGTTCGACCCAGAAACCCTTGAGGCGCCCGCTGCCGTCCGGCGCGGTGAGGGCGATGCCGTTGGGGACGGCGCGTTCCCGCCCGTCGGAGGGGCTGTTCTCCACCCGTAGTCTGTCGCTGCCCGGCGCGAGGGCCACCAGCGTGGAGGAGCCTCCGCCGTCCAGGTTGAGCGCGTTGTACGCGCCGGCCTCTTTCATCAGCAGGCCCAGCTTGGTCAGGGTGGCGCCGGCACTGGCGGCCTGCCTGCCGTCGACGGTCATGAGCTGCATCATGGAGCCGTCGCGGGAGAACCCGACCGCGGTTCGGGGCGCGGCGGTGTTGTTGCCCCTGCCCTCATGGACCTGTGCCTCCCCGTCCACGACCAGTAGTTCACGTCCGCCGACGGCGGTGCGCGGCAACGTTCCGGAGTCGGTACGCGTCCGGTACTCCAGGGTGACCGGGTCACCGGGGCGCAGCGCGGCGAGCTCCGCAGCGCCCGCTTCCCTGCCCACCAGGACTGTGGTGCCGTCGGCGATCGCCCCGCTGCCGGGACGCTCCGTCACGGAGACGACCCGTCCCCCTCGTACGGCGGCCTCGGCGACCGGGGTCGCGCGGTCCACGGTGAGTGCCCTGTCGGCCGTCCCCCAACCCGCCGTGTACGCGCCGATGCCACCGGGGGGCACATTGGCCGCGTTGTACGCGTCCAGCGCGCGGGGTCCGCCGGGGAGGGTCACGCTCCCCTCGAAGAACAGCCGCAGGAGGCGTCCCGCGGTCCCGGGACCGATACCGACGGCCTGATTGGCGCCCGCCGCCGGGGAGTTGACCAACTGGCCTTCCTTGATACCGGGGCCCTGGGGAGCCCCGGTCTCGCGGATGTCGAAGAAGTCGGCGTTGACGGCGGCGACGGTACGGCGACCGGGCCCGGGGTCGTGCCGGGAGGCCAGGTCGGAGACCTTGCGGCGCTCCGAGACCCTGCCCGAAGAGAGGTGGTCGGCCCGCGCGGCACCGGCGCCGAGGTCGACGGAGAGCATGTCCAGGCGCAGTCGCTTGCCCGATTCGAGCCGGTCGTACGAGGTCAACCGGACACCGGGGGCCACCGGCCGGGAGGCACGCGCCGTCTCGACGCCGTCGGCCGCGGCGAGGAGTCGCCCCTGTACGGCGGTTCCCCGCCCCAGGGGGCCCGCGTTCCCGGGTGGCGGCGCGACCGGCCGCAGCGTCCCGACGACGGTGCCGGGCCCGGGGCCAGGGGAGGAAGCGGCGGGGGACGGGGGAACCGCGCCCATGGTGAGAACGGCGACGGCCGCGAACACCACGTGGCCGCGCCCAGCGACACCAGGGCCCACAATTTCTCCTGAGAGTCGACGAGAACGCAACGCATGGGTCGGCGGCCGCCGGTCCTTGCCGGCCGTTGCACCCACCAATGAACCAGGAGTTGCGGCAAGCGCCGGGTAGAACACGCGGTGGCCGTAAAGGTCGTCCCGCTCGCGATTCGAAGCTCTCTGTCCGGCTTTCCCCGGGCCGGCAGGCGCTCTCTGCCGCCCCAACGGCTGCTCAACGAGATGATCATGAAAGGCGCGTTCTCGATCGAGCGGAATGCCGCAGGACAGGGGAGAGGAACGGAGGGATGATTACAGAAGACCGCTTCTGTGTCGTAAGCGCCGAAGGGGCACTTACGAGGTCACTCATAAGGACGGTGCGCTGGCTGTCCGGAGGATCGGCGGGTCGCGTGATAGAGGAGTTGTCATGCAAGGCAGCGATGTTCCGCAATGGCAGCAGCCCCCGGTTCCGCCCCGCCGGAAAAGCTGGTTCAGTCGCCACAAGATCATGACCGCGGTGCTGGCGATCGTGGGAATCGTCGTAGTCATCGTTGTTGCGTCAACAGGCGGCGGTGGGGGCAGCGAGGAGGCCGTGAAGCCCACTCCGACGATCTCAGGCTCATCCGAAACTTCGGAGAACGCATCGAAGACCCCCAAGGAAGGGCCCGGCCTCGGGGACCCCGTCCGAGACGGGAAGTTCGAGTTCACCGTCATCAAGATCGAAGACGGCGTCCGTAACATCGGAGGCAGCGACTTCGGCCAGGAGGCGCAGGGCCAGTTCATTCTCGTGCACGTGAAGGTGGAGAACATAGGGGAAGAAGCTCAGACCTTCGACGGCGGCAGCCAGAAGCTGATCGACTCCGACGGCAAGGAGTACAGCGCGGATACCTCTGCCGGCATTTACCTGGACGACAGCAAGTCATTCCTGGAGCAGATAAATCCGGGGAACTCGGTGACCGGCGTGATCGTGTACGACGTACCCAAGTCGGTGAAACCGCAAAGCATCGAGCTGCATGATGCGTTCATGAGTGGCGGAACGTCCGTAGAGCTTCGCTGAGAGGTCGTTCCGGGCGGAGGTGCGCACCCGAACAGGACTTCAGGATCGCCCGGCTTCCTCCGGCCCGCCGCGACGAGCCGCTCGACGACCTCCCAAGCGGGACCGCGGCCACGTCGGCCCTCGGTTCATCGATCCGCCCCGTTGTTTCCCGTAAAGGACGCCGTGTCCGCGGCGGCTTCCGGAGCGAGTGCGAGGTCGACCGGCGTTCGCACCGGCCCTTCCGTGCACAGCGACGCGTCGCACAACCCGAACAGCGCGTCGTCCCGTGCTGTGCTCGGAGGTGCTCCCACGCCGGGCGGCGGTAGAGCCCGACGGTCACGCCGTGACTCATCCGACGTGACGCAGGCGCCCGCGTCACCTCGGCACGGACAACAACGCCGTCCCCGCCGGCACCGGCAAGCCGTCCCGTCACCTCGGCGCGTGCAGTGTCGCCTCTCCCGTGACCGCGATGCCGACCCGCTCGCCGGGCCGGGCCGGGCCGGGATCGGGCCCGGGGCCCGTACCGTCAGGGACTCGTCGAGGCCGTCGACCGAGACGGCCAGCAGCGCGTCGTGACCGAGGAAGCGCACGTCCGTCACCGTGCCCTTGGCGGCCGCGGTGCCGGCGGCGGTGACCTGGAGCTGCTCCGGGCGGAGCAGGACCGTGCCCGACGTGAGCCCCTGCGGCGCGGCGCCGAGAGGGATGGAGCCCAGGGCGGTGCGGACGGTGTCCTGCTCGGCGTCGCCGGGCAGGAAGACCGCGTCGCCGACGAAGGAGGCCACCCACGGGTCGGCCGGCCGCCGGTACAGCTCCTCCGGCGCTGCGCACTGGGCGACCCGGCCCTCGCGGACCACGGCGACCAGGTCGGCGGTGGACAGCGCCTCCTGCTGGTCGTGGGTGACCAGGACCGCCGTCGGGACCGGGCATCCATCTGTGGTTCGTGGAGGCGCTCGTCTGCATCCTGCTGACGATGACGCTGCTGCTCGCCATCCCGGCCTTCGACCGGACGGAGCGCCGCTTCCCGTACGGCCTTCCGCTCGCCCTCGCCGGCCTCGGCCTGCTCACCCGCTACGAGCTGACCGGGCTGCCCGACCGTACCCACGCCGGGGTTCGTCGAATCCGTCAGACGCGGGCAAGCCTCGCTGCACCGAAGGACACGTCGAAGCAGTCGCACCGGATGCTGACGCTCTGGTAGGCGAGCCAGTCGCGGCCGGCAGGTACCCCTGCGAGGCCCTGGGCGTGGGCGTGCTGCCACGGTCCGCGCCGACCCTCGCCGCCCCGGGCGCACGGCCCGACCCGGCATCCGGGGTCTCGCGCTCGATGATTTCGAGGCGGTTCTTGAGCCGGTGGCCGGGGCCGTCGTGGGCGACGCCTTCGCAGTGGCGAGGTGCGAATGATGGAGTCCCTCCTCGTAGGGCGTGGAGAGGGCTGGGCACCGAATGTTCCCTCGGTGCGCCCCGGGTCGTAGGAGCTGTTCGGCGAAGTTGCAGGCGAGGCGCGCGGGTGAATCGGGACTGTCCGCGGTAGGCATTCTGCGTGCAGACCTTTCTCCCGTACTCCGATTTCACCAGATCCGCCGCGGCCCTGGACCGATCACGTCTGGGCAAGCAACGGGTCGAGGCCCTTCAGGTGCTGCGTGGATTGACCGTGCCCGGCTACGGATGGCGGCATCATCCCGCGGTACGTATGTGGCTCGGCTACGAGGAAGCGCTGACCCGCTACGGCCTCGACGTGTGCGCGGTGTGGGTGGCCCAGGGGCGCGCCGACACCTGCGCCGGCACGCTCCTCGCCGACTTCACCCGGCACCGTCCCGGCGTCGTCGTTCGCGGCCAGGAACAGCTGGCCAGTGACGGTGAGTTGCCGCCCTGGCTGGGGGACCCCGCCTTCCACCGCAGCCATCGGTCGGCACTGGTGCGCAAGGCGCCGGAGATGTATGCCTCGCTCTTCCCGGGCGTCCCCGACGATCTGCCTTACGTCTGGCCTGCCTCCGACCGGGGCCCTTCGTAACCTTCCGCCTCAGTAGCCGGGCGTGGACTCCACAGTCGCCTGTGCTGCTGAGGCCGTCGTCCCCATCTCAAGCGCCAGCGGTCACCTTTCCCGGTTGCTCCCCAAGGTCGGTGACAGAACCTCCTTGAGGTCAGCGAAGCCACACGCTTCTGGAACCGGAGAGCGATCTGGCCGACCGTCGAAGGCCGATGCCATGGACGGCTTGCAGTTCAGCGACGACCAGGCACCGGTAAGGAAGGCGGGCAGACCCACGGGTAAAGGTCCGGCCCACGAGGAAAGGTTCGCTCGACAGCTCCACGCCACACACCAGGGAAGGCGTATGCCTCAGGCTCCTGGGCGCGTCCGTTGCCACCCACCAGACGGCACGTTGGCCGGCGAGGGACTTCCGTGCTGCTTGCCGTCCCTCGCATACGGTCAGGTTGCGCTGCCTCGTTGCCGCAATGTCTGGACCAGCCCCACGACCGACATCAGCAGGAGGATCAGGGTCGTTGCGCCCAATATCACTGCCAGCACTGCCGCCCCACCGCCGCCGAGGTCTTCTTCGCGGACGGCTTCCTGCGGGTGGTCCGCGTGATAGCGGACGACCGTCTCGGTCCCGACCGAGTGCTTCCCGCCGCCGCTGCCCGTCGGCAGATCTGCCACTACGGTGCGACCGTCGGTCCTGAACTCGACCTGGCACCGGCCCAACATGCACGAGCCTGAGGTGTGCAGCGTCGCGGGGGTCTGCTCGCCGTCCTGAAAGGAGCGCAAATGCCGGGCGGCTGGAAGCATGATCAGTAGGGACAGTGCGCCTGACAACAGAGCGAGACTCAGCAGCAGCAGCATGGCCGCACGAGGTCGCATGCGCCCCGTGGTCGCTGTTGCCCGTGGTTCATCGTTCGATCTGGCGCGGTGGTGGCACGAGTTGTACATGTCACCGACCCGCGCTCATGTACGGGGCCCTCGAATTCTGCTGTGTGGAGGCTGTGAGCTGCCGGTACCCGATCACCGTGCGAATCAAGATCGCGAATATGGCGGCACCGGCCGCAGGGAGGGCGCCTCGTTCCCACCGAGTCACTCCGGGGCCTCGGGCAGCGAATGCTCCGACCGGCACGCAGAACGCCAAGAGGAGCAGGGAGAACATCCACCAGTTCGCCCACTCGGACCAGGACTGTCGTTGTTGACCGTCAAGGTTCACCGGAAAGGTCCAGGCGGCACGCCGCATGGACCGCGGTGGCTGGGAATTGTGTTGCCGGACGCCATACATGGAAGCAAGCATCCCAGACGGCGCAAATTGACAGGTAAGACGTGAGAGCGGTCACCCGTGCAGGACAAGCCGCTCGATGGGCCCGGCAACGCCCATTCCGCTGTGATCAAGCCGGACGCTTCGACTCCATGGCTGTGCCGTCGCCTGGCAGGTACGTCCCGCTCGCAGGTGGTCCACGGATCCGGACGGGCGCCCGGGTCCGCCTCGGCCTGGCGGACCCAGCCACTCAAGGCCTGCCTACGGATGCCGGGGTCCCGAACCACGTGGGCAACCGGACGGCCGGAGACTGCACAGCACGACCGGTCGGGCACCCACTGCCCGCAGCCGGGCGGCGATTCGCGAACCGATCAGCCCGGCCCCGCCGATGACCAGCACCCGGCGGCCGGCGAGCGCGGTGTACGGGTACGGCATGGGTCCGCCAAGGGTGTGTGCGGCGGCACCGTCAGCCGCCTGCGTCCCTTTACCGTCGCGGCTCGTACCGCCCGGGTCCGTACGCCCCCTGTATGCCCGTCAGCTCCAGCCCGCGGAGGCACCCCTACCGGTAGGGGACTGCGGGCGGGGCGGTTGAGCCACCCATCTTCCGGCGACGGAGGCTCCCATGAGCGAGACCGGCCTCCCGCAGCATCCGCTGACCCACCTCCGCCACCAGCGAGGCTGGAGCATGGACGACCTCGCCCGCCGCCTGCACCAGATCGCCGCGGCCACCGTTCACCAAGGAACTGGGTCTGTCCGCTCACCCGGATGTCCCACTGTCCGGGGACAGGTCTCGGCGGGACGGGCAGGTCGAGCCGGAGATCTGCCCCGGGGCCACCACTGTTCTTTGTCCCTGCGTGGGCGGGCTGCTCCGGGCTCCGAGGGGGCGGGAAAGGGTGGGGATCAAGCCGGCGGAAGGGGGGAGACTGGGGAGGGCGCGGCTGGTTGTGGGCGGCGTGGTGCTGTGCCGAGGAGAGGGTGCTGGCTGTGGATGAGCGGAACTGTGATGGCCGGCGGATGCTGGAGGGTCTGCTGGCCGCCAGTCACCTGATGCCGTTGGAGCTGCTGCCCGCGCGGGTGGCGGAGCATGCGGCAGCGGCGGGCTTGTCCGAGGTACTGATCTACGTCGGGGATTTGCAGCGCAACGTGTTGCGGTTGCTGACCGGTCACGGCGAGGACGCGGGCCAGGCGGCGGACGGTGAGGAAGCCGAGCTGAGGATCGAGGGGACGCTGCCTGGACGGGCCTACCAGTACAGCGAAGTCCTGGCCGATGGAACGGCCGGTGCGGGTGAGTACCGGTGGTGGGTGCCTCTGCTGGACGGCACCGAACGCCTGGGCGTCCTGCGCGTCACCACCTGCGCGGACGGCGGGCGCATCCGGCAGGACATGACCGCGCTGGCATCTCTCGTCGCGCTGATACTGGTCAGCAAGCGCGGGCACAGCGACTCCTTCGCCCGTCTGACGCGCGCCGAGCCGATGAACATCGCCGCGGAGATGCAGTGGCATCTGATGCCCCCACGCACCTACGCCGACGGGCGGGTGGTGGTCGCAGCGGCGATGGAGCCGGCCTACCGCATCAGCGGGGACGCGTTCGACTACGCGATGGCCGGTCCGGTCGTGCACCTGTCGATCTTCGACGCGATGGGTCACGACACCGCTGCCGGGCTGACGGCGAACCTTGCCATGGCCGCCTGCCGCAATTCCCGCCGCCAGGGAGCCGGTCTGGCGGAGATCACCGAACGGATCGAGCAGGCGCTGATCGAGCAGTACGGGCAGAAGCGCTACGTGACCGGGATCCTGGCCGACCTCAATACCAGCACCGGTGTCCTGACGTGGGTCAACCGCGGTCACCACCCGCCGGTGATCATCCGGCAGGGTCGCTGGGTCAGCGACCTGCACTGCCGGCCGGCTCACCCGATGGGCACCGGCCTGGGGCTGAAGACCGTGCTGTGCCGGGAACAGCTGGAGCCGGGTGACCGGATCGTGTTCTACACCGACGGGATCACCGAAGCCCGCGGCCTGGGCGACGTGGAGTTCGGCCTGAAGCGGTTCACCGACTTCCTCATCCGCCATCACGCCGACGGGCTGCCCGTGCCCGAGACGCTGCGCCGGCTCATCCACGCGGTCCTGGAGTACCACCACGGGCGGCTGGAGGACGACGCCACCGTGCTGTTCTGCGAATGGCTCGGCCCCAACCCGAACAGCATCGGTGCCGCGCAGGCCCTGACCGGGCTCACCCCGCCCTGAGCACCCGCCCGGTCTTGCATCCGGGAGCCAGCGAAGGAGCGCCCACCGTGAGCACCGACCTGCACGTAAGCATCCGGGAAACGCGGGCTGATCTGGTGCTGGCCGCCACCAGGGGCGTGGAACCCTTTCAAACGGTTGCTGGTGCGTTCGACGGTGTCGCGTTTCTTGTAGCGCTCGCTGTCGAAGCTGGTGGGCCGGCCGACACCGGCCCGGGGCACGGATACCTAGGCCCGCATCCGCCGCGCCCACGCAGGTACGGCGGGAACCCGCGCCGGTGCCGGTGCCCGCACTGTCGAGTACCTGGACAGTCCCACCCGAGAGGTCGATCACCGAGACGCGGAGTCGTCACGGAACGACCGCCACTGATCCGGTACGGCTGACCGGGACGTCGTCCGCTTTCCGATCAACGAGTTCGGTTGCCGAGTTGGACAAGCAAAGGCGGACCGCAGCCCCGTTCACCGGCACGGTGGGCGGCCCGCTGCCGTACGGCAGCGGGATCATGGGCGAGGTCGCAACGGCCGTGTCCGACAGAGCGTTCTCCGCACTCGCCGGGAACTTGACCCCTCCTTGAGGCCGCGCACTGCTCTGCGTCATCGCGCCGAAGAACGTCCTAGAGCACGGTGGCCGGCCGTCCCCTCGTGACGCCCGTCCGTGCGGGCCGCCGTGGTAGGGGCGGGCGGCGCGTCGTGGGCCAGATGGATGGCCGTCGCCAGCAGGCCGCGCTCGGCGGTCCACCGGCCGTGGAACTCACCGATGCGGCGGCCCGCCACGAGGGGTCCCGGCACGAGAAGCCGTGCCCGGAAGGTCCGTTCGGCCTCACTGATGTCGATCTCCGCCTCGGGGAAGTCGAGTTCGCGTCCGGTGAGCGGATACCACACCTTGAAGACGCTCTCCTTGGCGCTGAAGACGAGCCGGTCCCAGCTGATGCCGGGGCGCCGGGCGGTCAGCGAGCCGATCAGGGCGATCTCGTGCGGCAGTGCGATGGCGTCGAGCACGCCGTCGGGCAGCGGAGCGTCCGGCTCCGCGTCGATGCCGAGCGCGGCGGTCGTGTCGGACCGCGCCACGACCGCCGCGCGGTAGCCGTCGCAGTGCGTCATGCTGCCCACGATGCCCTGCGGCCACTGGGGTGCCCCGCGCCGGTTGGGCAGCAACGGCGCGGGCTCCTGCCCAAGGGTGCGCAGGGCGCGCCGGGCCAGGAAACGTACGGTCGTGAACTCCTGCTGCCGCTTGGGGACCGAGTGTGCGATCAGCGCCGTCTCCTGCGGGAAGAGCCTCTCCTCCGGCGCACGCGCGTCGTCGTACGCCACTTCCGCCGCGACCCCGGCGGGCAGCACGGCGCGGATCACCGGGCTGCCTGTCCGGCCGGCTCCGGCAGGATCTGGCGCAGCGGCGTCCGGGACGGGCGCTTGCGCCATTCCCGCGGATAGCCGATCGACACCTCTTCGAAGCGCACCCCGTCGTAACGGGTGACCCGGGGGATGTGGAGGTGGCCGTAGACGGCGGCGGCGGCGCGGAAACGCACATGCCAGTCGGCGGTCAGTTCCGTACCGCACCACTGCGCGAACTGCGGATAGTGCATGACGCGGGTGGGGTCGCGGACCAGCGGATAGTGATTGACCAGGACCGTGGGCAGGTCCGGGTCGACGGCTGACAGCCGGCGCTCGGTCTCCTCCACCCGGGCCCGGCACCAGGCGTCCCTGCTGGGGTAGGGGTCGGGGTGCAGGAAGTACTCGTCGGAGCAGACCACGCCGGACTCGTGGGCGAGCCGCAGCGACTCCTCCTTCGTCGTGGCTCCGGGAGCCAGGAACGAGTAGTCGTAGAGGACGAACAGCGGCGCGACCACCACCGGCCCGCCGTCGCCCCGCCATACGGGGTAGGGGTCCTCCGGGGTGGCGATGCCCAGCTCGCGGCACAGGGCGACCAGCCGCAGATAGCGCTCCTCGCCACGCAGTTCGCACGGGTCCTGCGGGTGGGTCCACAGCTCGTGGTTGCCCGGAGCCCAGATCACTCGGGAGAACCGGTCGCTGAGTAGTCGCAGCGCCCACTCGACGTCGGCGTACTTCTCGCCGACATCGCCCGCGACCATCAGCCAGTCGTCGTCCGAGGCTGGGCGCAGCTTCTCGACCAGCGTGCGGTTGTCGTCGTAGACGACGTGCAGATCGCTGACGGCGAGGAGTTTTCCGGCAGGCACAGTACGGTCCTTGTCGTCGTTCATCGGACGGATTCGCTCACAAGGGGTGGGGCCCGAGCGCCGGTCCCGCGGGCCGCGCGCCCGCCAACGGGTTCGGTTGCCCGTCGCTGCCGGCCGACCGGCCGGGGCTCTGGGTGCGGGCGTCGTACAGGCGGGCGTAGGCGCCCTGTTCACGGATCAGCTCGTCGTGGGTACCGCGTTCGACGATACGGCCGGATTCCATGACCACGATGACATCCGCGTCGCGGATGGTGGAGAGCCGGTGCGCGATGACGAAGCTGGTACGGCCCGCGCGCAGGGTGTTCATCGCGCGCTGGATGAGCACCTCGGTACGGGTGTCGACGGAACTCGTGGCCTCGTCGAGCACCAGCACGGCGGGCTTCGCGAGGAAGGCCCTGGCCACGGTGATCAGTTGTTTCTCGCCCGCGCTCACTCCGGCGGACTCGTCGTCGAGCACGGTGTCGTAGCCGTCCGGCAGCGTACGGATGAAGCGGTCGGCCCAGGTGGCGCTCGCCGCTGCCACGATCTCCTCACGGGTGGCCCCGGCACGGCCGTAGGCGATGTTCTCGGCGATCGAGCCGCCGAACAGCCAGGTGTCCTGGAGCACCAGACCGAACCGCGCGCGCAGGTCGTCGCGGGTCATTGTCGCGATGTCCGTGCCGTCGAGCAGGATGCGGCCCTCGTCCACCTCGTAGAACCGCAGGAGGAGATTGCCCAGCGTGGTCTTGCCGGCCCCGGTCGGGCCGACGATCGCCACCGTGCTGCCGGGCTCGACGGTCAGTGAGAGCTGCTCGATCAGCGGCGTCTCGGGGGAGTAGCGGAACGACACGCCCTCGAACTCCACCCGTCCGGCCGTCGCCTGCACGCGCGCCGGGTCCTGCGGGTCGGGGCTCTGCTCCTCGGCGTCGAGCAGGGTGAAGACCCGGGCCGCGGAGGCGATGCCGGACTGCAGACGGCCGGCCACGGCGGCGACCTGCACGATCGGCTGGCTGAACTGCCGGGAGTACAGGATGAACGCCTGTACGTCCCCGAGCGTCAGCTCGCCGCTCACCACTTTCCAGGCGCCCACCACGGCCACGGCGACATAGCCGATGTTGGCGATGAACATCATCGCGGGCTCGATGGTGCCCGAGGCGAACTGGGCCTTGGCACCGGCCCGGAACAGGGCGTCGTTGTGGGCGTCGAAGCGCTCCTCGGCCTGCTCGCGGCGGCTGAATCCCTTGATCAGGGAGTGGCCCGTGTAGACCTCTTCGACCTGCGCGTTCATCGCGCCGTTGGCTTCCCACTGATCCGTGAACCGGGGCTGGGCGCGCTTGCTGATCCACGCGGCGAGCAGTCCCGACACCGGTACGCCGGCGAGCATGATCAGCGCGAGCGAGGGGGAGATCACCAGCATCAGGACGAGCATGGTGAGGAGGGAGAAGACCGCGGTGATCAGTTCGGCCAGGGTCTGCTGGAGGGTCTGCTGGAGGTTGTCGACGTCGTTGGTCGTGCGGCTCAGCACCTCGCCCGCCGGATTGCGGTCGAAGTAGCGCAGCGGCAGCCGTCCGAGTTTGGCCTGCGCCTTCTGCCGCAGGCCGAAGACCACCCGCTGGACCACGGCAGCGACCAGCCGGCCCTGCGCCAGCATGAACAGCGAGGCCGCGCCGTACAGCGCGAGCAGCAGGAGCAGCAGCCGCCCGACCGCGCCGAAGTCGATGCCCGACCCGTCGACGAGGGCGTCGAAGATCAGGTCGGTGGCCCGGCCGAGCAGGAGCGGCCCGAACGCGTTGAGGACGATTCCGACGATGCCCACGAGGAGCGCGACGCTGACCGGGCGGCGGTGCGGGTACAGGAGGCCGAGCAGGCGGCGGCCGGTGCCGGCGGGCCCGGCCGGTTCGGTACGGGTCTTCACCGGCCCGCCGTTCGCCCGGGGGCCGCGGCGGCGCGGCGCGGGTGCGGGCCGGGCGTCGCCGGCCGGGGGTGACGTCGAAGACAGGCCCTACGGCCGTGCGGCGAGACCATGAACGGTCTCCTCCTCGGTGAGCTGGGAGAGGGCGATGTCGCGGTAGGTGGCGTTGTCGCGCAGCAGTTCGTCGTGGGTGCCCGTGCCGACGACACGGCCGGCGTCGAGGATCACGATGCGGTCGGCGTACTGGACCTGGGCGATCCGCTGGGCAACGGTGATGACGGTCGCTCCGGCGGTCTCCGGTGCCAGGGCGGTCCGCAGCGCGGCGTCCGTGGCATGGTCGAGCGCGGAGAAGCAGTCGTCGAAGAGGTAGACGGCGGGCCGGCGCAGCAGGGTGCGCGCGATGGCGAGCCGCTGGCGCTGGCCGCCCGAGACGTTGGTGCCGCCCTGGGCGATCTCGGTGTCGAGCCCTTTGGGCATGTTCGCGACGAACGTGTCGGCCTGGGCGACGCGCAGGACCCGCCACAGCTCGTCGTCGGTGGCGGCCGGATCGCCGAAGCGCAGGTTGCTCGCGACCGTCCCGGAGAACAGGTACGGGCGCTGCGGTACGAAACCCACGGCCCGGCCCAGGTCCTCGGGGTCCAGCTCCCGGACGTCGACGCCGTTGACCCGTACCGACCCCTCGGTGGCGTCGAACAGCCGCAGCACCAGGTTGAGCAGGGTCGTCTTGCCGCTGCCCGTGGAGCCGAGGATGGCCACGCTCTCCCCGGGCCCGGCCGTCAGGCCGATCCCCTGGAGGACCGGTTTCTCGGCGCCCGGGTAGCGGAACTGCGCCCCGCGCAGCTCGACATGACCCACCGCGTCCGGCGCGGCGGGCACCGGCCGGGGCGCCCGTACGACGCTCGACGGCGTGCCGACGATCTCCTGGATGCGCGCGGCAGAGACCCGCGCGCGGGGCACCGACAGGAACACGAACGCGACCATCACGACCGACATCAGGATCAGGGAGAGGTACATCAGGAACGCGCTCAGCGCACCGATGCGCATGGCCCCGCCGTCGATCCGGTGGGCGCCGGCCCACAGGATCGCGACCGTGAAGCCGTTCATGAGGAGCAGCACCACGGGCAGCATCGACGCGATGAGGCGGCCGACCCGCTGCGAGACGTCGAACAGATCCGTGCTCGTACGGGAGAACCGCTCGCGCTCATAGCCGTCCCGGACGAAGGAACGCACCACGCGCACTCCGGTGATCTGCTCGCGCAGCATCCGGCCGAGCCGGTCAAGACCCGTCTGCATCCGCGCGTACAGCGCGCCCATACGGGCCAGGAGCAGACCGAACGCCACGGCGACGACCACCACCAGCAGTACCAGGACCAGGGCCAGCGGTACGTCCTGCTGGAGGGCCAGCGCGATGCTGCCCAGACACATCAGGGGCGCGGCGACCACGATGCCGAAGCCCGACTGGGTCAGCGTCTGCACCTGCTGGACGTCGTTGACCGTGCGGGTCAGCAGCGACGGCGTTCCGAAGCGGCCCACCTCACGGGCGGAGAAGTCCAGCACCCGGCGGAAGACGACGGACCGGATGTCGCGTCCCATCGCCATCGCGGTGCGGGAGGCCAGGGACACCGCGCCGAGTGCCGCGAGGACCTGGACGAACGCCACCGCGACCATGACGGCGCCGAGCCGGGCGATGTAGCCGTTGTCCCGGGCGACCACACCGTTGTCGATCAGGGCCGCGCCCAGCGTCGGCAGCAGCAGCGTCCCGAGGATCTGGACCAGTTGCAGGAGGATCAGCAGGGCGGCGGCACGCCGGTACGGGCGCACATGGGTACGCAGAAGTCTCAGCAGCACGGAAAGACGCTCCGGTTGGCAGAGCCGGCCCGAACGCCGACGCACACAGTGCACCCCATCGAGGTGTCAAAAATTACTAGTGTTCTGCCCCTTCCTGCCTTCCGTGCAGGACCCCGACTCGGGAATTTCCTAGTAAGCGCGGGATTTCTTGACACCGTGGTCGGCGGCTTGCGAGCGTGCCGATGTCTATCGTCCGGACAGAAGCGTATTCGATGCGAGGTCGTCGACCGAGCTGTGCGTTTGGGCGGTCTCTCCGTGGTCGAGAAGGGGTTCGTATGACCAAGCGTGCATTGATCACCGGTATTACCGGCCAGGATGGTTCTTATCTGGCCGAGCATCTCCTGGCCGAGGGCTACGAGGTCTGGGGGCTGAACCGAGGTCAGGCCAACCCGCGCAAGTCGCGGGTCAGCCGGCTCGTCTCCGAGCTCTCGTTCGTGGACGGCGACCTGATGGACCAGGGCAGCCTGGTCTCCGCCGTCGACACCGTGCAGCCCGACGAGGTCTACAACCTCGGCGCGATCTCGTTCGTGCCGATGTCGTGGCAGCAGGCCGAGCTGGTGACCGAGGTCAACGGCATGGGTGTGCTGCGTGTTCTGGAGGCCATCCGGATGGTGAGCGGCCTGAACGGTTCGCGCACCACGTCGGGCGGCCAGATCCGTTTCTACCAGGCGTCGTCCTCGGAGATGTTCGGCAAGGCCGCCGAGACCCCGCAGCGCGAGTCGACGCTGTTCCACCCGCGCAGCCCGTACGGCGCCGCCAAGGCGTACGGGCACTTCATCACCCGCAACTACCGTGAGTCGTTCGGGATGTACGCCGTCTCCGGCATGCTCTTCAATCACGAGTCCCCGCGCCGCGGCTCGGAGTTCGTGACCCGGAAAATATCCCTGGCCGTCGCCCGCATCAAGCTCGGTCTCCAGGAGAAGCTGCACCTGGGGAACATCGACGCGGTACGCGACTGGGGCTTCGCCGGGGACTACGTCCGTGCGATGCACCTCATGCTGCAACCCGACGAGCCGGACGACTACGTGATCGGCAGCGGCACCATGCACTCCGTGCGGGATGCGGTGCGCATCGCCTTCGACCACGTGGGCCTGGACTGGCAGGACTACGTCGTCATCGACCCCGCGCTGGTCCGTCCTGCCGAGGTCGAGGTCCTCTGTGCCGACAGCGGGCACGCCCGCGCCCGGCTCGGCTGGAAGCCCACCGTCGACTTCCCCGGACTGATGAGCATGATGGTCGATTCCGACCTGAATCAGGTCTCCCGGGAACACGAATACGGAGACCTTCTGCTGGCCTCCAACTGGTAGTCGGCAGAAGGACCGCAAAGGACTAGGGAAATCCCGCCGCGGTCCGTACGACAATCGCCACATGGCTTCCCGCTGAACGGCTGCGAAGCCATGTGGCTTTCCAATTCTTCGTATTGCACGGCGAGCGCGAGATGTTCCCGCGTGATTCATGTTCGGCCACTGGCTGTCGAGATGGGTTGAGTTGAGATGGACAACGAACAGAAGCTCCGGGACTACCTCAAGCTTGCTACCGCCGACCTGCGACGGACGCGGCAGCGGGTCAACGAGCTGGAGTCCGCGGCCCAGGAACCCATTGCCATCATCGGCATGACCTGCCGCTACCCCGGCGGCGTCAGCAGCCCGGAGGACCTCTGGCGCCTGGTCGAGGCCGGTGGGAACGGCATCTCGGAGTTCCCCACCGACCGCGGCTGGGACACCGAGGCGCTCTCCGAGTCCAGCACCCGGTCCGGCGGTTTCCTCCACGACGCCCCCGACTTCGACGCGGACTTCTTCGGCATCTCGCCCCGAGAAGCCGTCGCCATGGACCCCCAGCAGCGCGTCGCGCTCGAATCAGCCTGGGAGGCATTCGAGCGCGCGGGCATCGACCCGACCTCGGTCAAGGGAAGCCAGACCGGTGTGTTCATGGGCGCGATGGCCCAGGACTACCGGGTCGGCCCCGCCGACGGCGCGGAAGGATTCCAGCTCACCGGCAACACCGGCAGTGTGCTGTCCGGACGCATCTCCTACACCTTCGGCACGGTCGGCCCCGCCGTCACCGTCGACACCGCCTGCTCCTCCTCCCTGGTGGCCGTCCATCTCGCCAGCCAGGCGCTGCGCGCGGGCGAGTGCACCCTCGCCCTGGCCGGCGGTGTCACCGTCATGTCGAGCCCCGGCACCTTCATCGAGATGGGCCGGCAGGGCGGCCTCTCCGCCGACGGGCGATGCCGCTCCTTCGGGGACACCGCCGACGGCACCGGGTGGGCCGAGGGCGTCGGCATCCTCGTGCTCGAACGGCTCTCCGACGCCCGGCGCAACGGGCACGAGGTCCTCGCCGTCGTACGTGGCACCGCCGTCAATCAGGACGGCGCGTCGAACGGGCTCACCGCCCCCAACGGCCCCTCCCAGCAGGAGGTCATCCAGCAGGCGCTGATCAACTCCCGGCTCTCCGCCACCGAGGTCGACGCCGTCGAGGCGCACGGCACCGGCACCACACTCGGTGACCCGGTCGAGGCGCAGGCTCTGCTCGCGACCTACGGCCAGGGACGCGACGAGGACCGGCCGCTGCTGCTGGGCTCCGTCAAGTCCAACATCAGCCACACCCAGGCCGCCGCCGGTGTCGCCGGTGTCATCAAGATGGTCATGGCGATGCGCCACGGAGTGCTGCCGCGGACCCTGCTGGCCGACGAACCCTCCTCGCACGTCGACTGGTCGCAGGGCGCGGTCCGCATCCTCGACGAGAACCGGCCGTGGCCCGAGACCGGCGCGCCCCGGCGGGCCGGCGTCTCCTCGTTCGGCATCAGCGGCACCAACGCGCACACCATCGTCGAGCAGGCCCCGCCCGCCCCGGCGACCGAGAACGCCGACGCCGCAGCCCCCGAGGCCGACACCGTCGCGGACCGGGGCCCGGTTCCCCTGCTGGTGTCGGGACGGACCCGCGAGGCGCTGCGTGCCCAGGCCGCCGCACTGGTGGCCGCGCTGGAGTCCGAGCCCGCCACCAACCCCCTCGACCTCGCCTATTCGCTGGCCACCACCCGCGCCGGCTTCGAGCACCGCGCTGTCCTCCTGGCCGCCGACCGCGACACGGCGCTCGCCGGGCTGACCGCGCTGGCCGAGGACCGCGAGACCGCCGAGCAGGTGCGCGGCGCCGCCCAGAGCGAGGGAAAGCTGGCGTTCCTCTTCACCGGCCAGGGCTCCCAGCGCCTCGGCGCCGGCCGTGAACTGCACGCCGCCTTCCCGGTCTTCGCCGAGGCACTGGACGCCACCTTCGCCGCCCTCGACCCGCTGCTGGAGCGCCCGCTGCGCGAGGTGCTCTGGGGCGAGGACGCCGAGGCGCTGAACCGTACCGAGTACGCGCAGCCCGCGCTGTTCGCCGTCGAGGTCGCGCTCTACCGCCTGGTGGAGTCCTGGGGCGTCCGGCCCGACTACCTGACCGGCCACTCCATCGGCGAGATCACCGCCGCCCACGTCGCCGGAGTGCTCTCCCTGGGCGACGCCGCCGTGCTCGTCACCGCCCGCGGCCGCCTGATGCAGGCGCTGCCGGCGGGCGGCGCGATGACCGCCGTACAGGCCACCGAGGACGAGGTGGCCCCGCTGCTGGCGGGCCGCGAGGACACCGTGTCCGTCGCCGCGGTCAACGGCCCTCGCTCGCTCGTCCTCGCGGGCCAGGCGGACGCGGTCGCCGAGATCGCCGCCCGCCTGGAGGCCGAGGGCCGCAGAACCAAACGCCTCGCCGTCTCGCACGCCTTCCACTCACCGCTCATGGAACCGATGCTCGATGAGTTCCGCGCGGTCGTGTCGGGGCTGTCCCTCCAGGCCCCGCTGCTGCCGTTCGTCTCCAACCTCACCGGCGAGCCCGCCACCGTCGCACAGGTCACCTCCGCCGACTACTGGGTGGACCATGTCCGCCGAGCCGTGCGGTTCGCCGACGGCATCGGCTGGCTCACGGACCACGGCGTCACCACCTTCCTCGAACTCGGCCCCGACAGCGTCCTTTCCGCGATGACCCAGGACTGCCTGGACGCCGCCGACGCGGACGGGCACACCGCGCTGCCCACGCTCCGCGCCGGCCGCCCCGAGACCGACGCCCTCGCCGCCGCGCTGGCCGGGCTCCACGTGCGCGGCGCCGCCGTCCGCTGGGCGGAGTACTTCGCCGGCACCGGCGCGCGCCGCCACGACCTGCCCACCTACGCCTTCCAGCGCCGCAGGTACTGGCCCAAGGGCGGCGCCCAGAACCAGGCGGCCGACCTGCGCGCGGCCGGGCTCGGCGCGGCGCACCACCCGCTGCTCCCCGCCGCCGTGTCGCTCGCCGACTCCGACGGCGTGCTGCTCACCGGCCGCCTCGCGCTCCAGTCCCACCCGTGGCTCGCCGACCACGCCGTGCGCGGCACCACGCTGCTCCCCGGCACCGCCTTCCTCGAACTCGCCGTCCGCGCGGGCGACGAGGTCGGCTGCGACCGGGTCGAGGAACTGACCCTGGCGGCGCCGCTGGTCCTGCCCGAGCAGGGCGGTATCCAGGTCCAGCTGTGGATCGGCAATCCCGACGACTCGGGCCGTCGTACGGTCGACGTCTACTCCCGGCCCGAGGAGAGCGACGAGAACGCCTGGACCCGGCACGCCACCGGTGTACTGGCCGTCGACGAGCAGACCGCTGAGCACGGCGCCGGATTCGACGCCACGCAGTGGCCCCCCGCCGGGGCTCTGCCGGTGGCCGTCGAGGGCATCTACGACCGGCTGGCCGCGGACGGCTTCGCCTACGGACCCGTCTTCCAGGGGCTGCGGGCCGCCTGGCGGCGTGACGGCGACGTCTACGCCGAGGTCGTGCTGCCCGAGGGCGGCGACGCAGGAGCGGACACGTTCGGTCTGCACCCCGCGCTGCTGGACGCCGCGCTGCACGCCGCTTCCTTCGTCGAACTCGGCGCGGAGAGCCGCGGCGGGCTGCCCTTCTCCTGGGAGGGCGTGTCGCTGCACGCCACCGGAGCCTCCGCACTGCGGGTGCGGCTGTCACCGGCCGGCGAGGACTCGCTCGCGATCCAGGTGGCCGACGCCTCCGGCGCGCCGGTGGCCTCCGTCGAGTCGCTGGTGCTGCGCGCGGTCGCCGCCGAGCAGCTCGACTCAGCCGCCACGGCCGCGCGCGACGCGCTGTTCGGCCTGGACTGGGTGTCCGTACGGCAGGGGGCGACCGCTCCCGAGTCCGTCGCCGTGGTCGGTCCCGACGCGTTCGGACTCGGCGAGCACGGGGCACTCACCGCCGCCGCGTACCGGGACCTGACGGAGCTGGCGGCGGCCGACGGGCCCGTGCCCGCCGTCGTCCTGGTGACCCTTGACGGCAGGACCGGCGCCGACGCGGCGCGGTCCGCTCACGCCCTGGCGGCCGACGCCCTGGCCTCGGTGCAGAGCTGGCTCGGCGACGAGCGTTTCACCACCTCACGGCTGGTCTTCGTGACACGGGGCGCGGTGGGTGGTTCGGATGTGGCGGCGGCCTCGGTGTGGGGTTTGGTGCGGTCGGCGCAGTCGGAGAATCCGGGTTGTTTCGGTCTGGTGGATCTGGATCCGGTGGGACCGGTCACGCTGCCTTTGATCGCGTTGAGTGCGGACGAGCCGCAGGTGATCGTGCGGGGCGGTGGTGTTCTGGTCGGTCGGCTGGTTCGCAGGGCGCCTGCGGACCAGGACGTGAGTCCGGTGTGGGGTGGTGATGGTCGTGTGCTGATCACTGGTGGTACGGGTGGTCTGGGTGCGGTGGTGGCCCGTCATCTGGTGACGGAGCACGGTGTGCGCCGTCTGTTGCTGGTCAGCCGTCGGGGCCTGGGCGCCGAGGGTGCCGAGGAGTTGGTGGGTGAGCTGTCGGAGCTGGGTGCCGAGGCGGTGGTCGAGGCGTGCGACGTGGCCGACCGCGACGCGCTCGTCGACCTGCTGGCACGCCACAGCGTCTCGGCGGTGATCCACACGGCCGGTGTGCTGGACGACGGTGTGGTGGGCTCGCTGACGCCGGAGCGGCTGGAGACGGTCCTGCGGCCCAAGGCCGACGCGGCCTGGAACCTGCACGAACTGACCCAGGACCACGCCCTCTCCGCGTTCGTGGTCTTCTCCTCCGTCGCCGGGGTGATCGGCAGCGCCGGCCAGGCCAACTACGCGGCGGGCAACGCCTTCCTGGACGCGCTGATGGAGCGCCGCCGGGCCGAGGGCCTGCCGGGTCTGTCGCTCGCCTGGGGCCCGTGGGACCGTACCGGCGGCATGACGGGCACCCTGGCCGAGGCCGAGGCGGACCGGCACGCCCGTTCCGGTGTGCGGGCGCTGACGGCCGAGCAGGGCGTGGCGCTCTTCGACGCGGCCCAGACCACGCGGGAGCCGGTCGTCCTGCCCGTACGGCTGGACCTCCCGGTGCTCCGCGCGCAGGGTGAAGTCCCGCCGCTGCTGCGTTCGTTGATCCGCACCCGCACCCGCCGTGCCTCCGTCGCCGGATCGAGCACGGCCAGTGGCCTTGTGCAGAAGCTGAACCGGCTGGAGGCGGAGGAGCGCCTCGACCTGCTGCTGGACCTCGTGCGCGGCCAGACCGCCCTCGTCCTGGGGCACGCCGGTGGCGACGACATCGATGCCGGGCGTGCCTTCCGCGAGCTGGGCTTCGACTCGCTCACGGCGGTCGAGCTGCGCAACCGGCTCAACACCGTGACCGGGCTGCGGCTGCCCGCCACGCTGGTCTTCGACTACCCGACCGTGCGGAGCCTGGTCGGGTACATCCTCGAAGAACTGCTCGGTGCGGAGGTGGCCGTGGCGCCGCCCACGGCCGGGCGCACCGCGGCGGAGGCGGACGACCCGATCGTGGTCGTCGGCATGAGCTGCCGCTATCCGGGCGGGGTGACCTCGCCCGAGGACCTGTGGCGCGTGGTCACCGAAGGCGCGGACGTCATATCCGGCTTCCCGACCAACCGTGGCTGGGACGTCGAAGGGCTCTACCACCCCGACCCCGACCACAAGGGCACGGCCTACACCCGCTCGGGCGGATTCCTGCACGACGCGGGCGAGTTCGACCCGGCCTTCTTCGGGATGAGCCCGCGCGAGGCGCTGGCGACCGACTCCCAGCAGCGCCTGCTGCTGGAGGCATCCTGGGAGGCCGTGGAGCGGGCCGGCATGGACCCGGTGTCGCTCAAGGGCAGCGCGACCGGCGTGTTCGCCGGTGTCATGTACAGCGACTACGGCGCGGTGCTGGCCGCCCCCGAGTTCGAGGGCTTCCGCGGTGGCGGCAGCTCGGCGAGCCTGGCGTCGGGCCGGGTGTCGTACACCTTGGGTCTTGAGGGTCCGGCGGTGACGGTGGACACGGCGTGTTCGTCGTCGCTGGTGGCGATGCACTGGGCGATGCAGGCGCTGCGCAGTGGTGAGTGCTCGCTGGCGCTGGCCGGTGGTGTGACGGTGATGTCGACTCCGGCGGTGTTCGTGGACTTCGCCCGGCAGCGGGGTCTGTCGGCCGATGGCCGGTGCAAGGCGTTCTCCGAGTCGGCCGACGGTGTCGGCTGGTCGGAGGGTGTCGGCATGCTGGTGCTGGAGCGGCAGTCCGACGCGGTGCGCAACGGCCACGAGATCCTGGCCGTGGTACGCGGCTCGGCCGTCAACCAGGACGGTGCGTCCAACGGTCTGACCGCCCCCAACGGCCCTTCGCAGCAGCGGGTGATCCGTCAGGCGCTCGCCAGCGGCGGGTTGTCGGCCGGGGACGTGGATGTGGTCGAGGCGCACGGCACCGGTACGTCGCTGGGTGACCCGATCGAGGCGCAGGCGTTGCTGGCGACGTACGGGCGGGACCGTGACGAGGACCGGCCGTTGCTGCTGGGCTCGGTGAAGTCGAACATCGGCCACACGCAGGCCGCCGCCGGTGTCGCCGGCGTCATCAAGATGATCATGGCGATGCGGCACGGTGTGCTCCCGCAGACGCTGCACGTGGACGCTCCGTCCTCGCACGTGGACTGGTCCGCGGGCGCCGTGGAGCTGCTGACCGAGTCGACCCCCTGGCCCGAGACCGGCCGCCCCCGCCGCGCCGGCGTCTCGTCCTTCGGTATCAGCGGCACCAATGTCCACACCATCATCGAGCAGCCCCCGGCCCCCGCCGCCCCGGAGCGCACCGCCACCGGCCGTCCTCCCGGAATCACACCGTGGCTCCTCTCGGGCCGGACCCGCGCGGCCCTGCGCGGCCAGGCGGCACGCCTGCTCTCCTATGTGCAGGCGCATCCCGAACTCGACCCGGTGGACGCGGCGTTCTCCCTCGCCACCACGCGTACCCGGTTCGACCAGCGGGCCGCCGTGCTCGCCGGGGACCGCGCCGAACTGCTGCGTTCGCTCACCGCGCTGGCCACCGACCGCCCCGACGCCGGGGTGATCGAGGGCGAGGCGACCGGGCGCGGCCGGACCGCGATGCTCTTCACCGGCCAGGGCAGCCAGCGCGCCGCCATGGGACGTGAACTCTACGAGCGTCACCCGGTGTTCTCCGAAGCGCTCGACGCGGTGTTCGCCGAGCTGGACCCGCTGCTCGACCGCCCGCTGCGCGAGGTGCTGTTCGCGGACGAGGGCACCGACGAGGCCGCCCTGCTGGACGCGACCGGCTGGACCCAGCCCGCGCTGTTCGCCGTCGAGGTCGCGCTGTTCCGTCTCGTACGGTCCTGGGGGATCAAGCCGGACTTCGTGGCGGGCCACTCCATCGGTGAGCTCGCGGCGGCCCACGCCGCGGGCGTCCTGTCGCTCGCCGACGCCTGCGCCCTGGTCGCGGCCCGCGCGAGCCTGATGCAGGCGCTGCCCACCGGTGGTGCGATGGTCGCCGTCCGGGCCACCGAGGACGAGGTCACGCCGCTGCTGGCCGGCCGCGAGGACACCGTGTCGATCGCCGCGGTCAACGGACCGGAGTCGGTCGTCGTCTCCGGCGACGAGGACGCGGTCCTGGAGATCGCCGCCGCGTTCGACGAGCTCGGGCGCAAGACCAAACGGCTGCGGGTGAGCCATGCCTTCCACTCGCCGCGCATGGCCGGAATGCTCGACGCGTTCCGCGCCGTCGTCGAAGGGCTCACCTTCCACGCGCCGCGCATCCCGCTGGTCTCCAACGTGACCGGCGCCCTCGCCACCGACGAGCAGGTGTGCTCGGCGGAGTACTGGGTCACCCACGTCAGCGACACTGTCCGCTTCGCCGACTGCGTCCGCACCCTGCGCGACGCCGGTACGACCACCTTCCTGGAACTGGGCCCCGACGGACCGCTGTCCGCCATGGCCCAGGACACCCTCGGCGACACGTACGACGCCGAACTCGTCCCGCTCTGCCGCGCCGACCGCGGCGAGGCGCTGGCCGTCACCACCGCGCTCGCCCGGCTCCAGGTTCAGGGTCTCCCCGTGGACTGGACGGCGTACTTCGCGGACAGCGGCGCCCGCCGCGTCGACCTGCCCACCTACGCCTTCCAGCACGAGTACTACTGGCCGCAGCTGCCCGCCGCGGCCGTGGCCCCGGGCGACGCCGACCCGGCCGACCAGCGGCTGTGGGCCGCCGTGGAGCGCGGCGACGCCGACGAGCTGGCCGCCATCCTCGGCCTGGGCGAACAGGAGCACGACTCCCTCGGCTCCCTGCTGCCCGCCCTGACCTCCTGGCGGCGCGGCAAGCAGGAGCAGTCCCGGCTCGACTCGCTGCGCTACCGCGTCGAGTGGGCCCAGCTCAACACGTTCGCCGCCCCCGTCCTCGACGGCACCTGGCTGCTCGTCACCGGTGACGCCGAGGACGCCGGGGGTGCGGGCGAGCTTGTCGAGCAGCTGGCGGGCACCCTGAGCGCGCACGGCGCGCGGGTGCACCGCCTCGCCCTGGACCTCGCGTGCGCCGACCGGCAAGTGCTCGCCGCCCGGCTCGAAGCCACCGAAGGCTTCGACAGCGCGGCCAACGTGCTCTCCCTGCTCCCGCTGGACGAGCGCCCCGGTGAGACGTACACGCCGCTCAGCCACGGCCTCGCCCTGACGCTCGCGCTCGTCCAGGCCCTGCACGACACGGGATCCCACGGGCGGCTGTGGACGGCCACCCGCGGCGCGGTGTCCACCGGGTCCGCCGACCCCCTCACCCACCCCGCCCAGGCGGCGGCCTGGGGGCTCGGACGGACCGTGGCCCTGGAGCACCCCCGGCTCTGGGGCGGGCTCGTCGACCTGCCCGAGGAGCTCGACGAGCGGACCGCGCAGCGGCTCGCGGGCGTCCTCGCCGTCAAGAACGTTCCCGACGGCGAGGACCAGGTGGCGCTCCGCGTCGGCGGAGTCCTGGGCCGCCGTCTCGTCCGGCACACCGCCGACGCACTGCCCGGCGCCGCGGAGTTCAGCGCCCGGGGCACCGTGCTGGTGACCGGCGGCACCGGTGCCCTCGGCGCGGAGGTCGGCCGCTGGCTGGCCCGCTCCGGCGCCGAGAACCTCGTCCTCACCAGCAGGCGGGGACCCGACGCCCCCGGCGCCGACGCCCTGCGCGCCGAACTGGAGGAGCTGGGCGCCCGCGTCGAGATCGTCGCCTGCGACGCCGCCGACCGGGACGCGCTGGCCGCCGTGCTCGCCGCCGTCCCGGACGAGCTGCCCCTGACCGGCGTGGTGCACACCGCGGGCGTCGGCCAGTACGGACCCCTCGACGGGCTGACCCCCGCCGAGTTCGCAGACCTCACCTCCGCGAAGCTCGCCGGGGCCGCACACCTCGACGCACTGCTCGGGGACCGTGAACTCGACCTGTTCGTCCTCTTCGGATCCATCGCCGGTGTCTGGGGCAGCGGCGGCCAGAGCGCCTACGGCGCCGCCAACGCCTACCTCGACGCCCTCGCCGAGCACCGGCGCGCCCGCGGACTGACCGCCACCTCCGTGGCCTGGGGCCCCTGGGCCGAAGCGGGTATGGCCACCGACGAAGCGGTCTCCGGCAACCTGAAGCGCCAGGGACTCGGCTTCCTGGAGCCGGCCCTCGCGATGACCGAACTGCGGCGCGCCGTCGTCCGGGGCGACACCACCGTCACCGTGGCCGACGTCGACTGGGACCGCTACGCACCGGTGTTCACCTCGGCGCGCCCCAGCGCGCTGCTCGACGGCCTGCCCGAGGTACGGGCGCTGGCCGACGCGGCAGGCGCGGCCGACACCGGCGACACCTCCGAGTTCGTCACACGGGTACGCGCCCTGTCCGAGCCCGAACAGATCCGGCACCTGTCCGACCTCGTCCGCAGCGAGGCCGCCGTCGTCCTCGGCCACGGCTCCGCCGACAGCGTCGCGGAAGGACGCGCCTTCCGCGACATCGGCTTCGACTCGCTGACCGCCGTCGAGCTGCGCAAGCGACTGGCCGCCACCACCGGCCTCACCCTGCCCAGCACCATGGTCTTCGACTACCCGACCCCGCTGGAGCTGGCGCAGTACCTTCTGGCCGAGATCCTCGGCGCCGTCCTCGACGTGGCCGGGCCGGTCGCCACCGGCGCCGCCGACGACGAACCCATCGCCATCATCGGGATGGGCTGCCGCTTCCCCGGCGGAGCCGATTCGCCCGAGCAGCTGTGGGACCTGGTCACCGACGGCGCGGACGCCGTGTCGGACTTCCCCGTCAACCGCGGCTGGGACGCCGAGGGACTCTTCGACCCCGACCCGGACCGGCCGGGCAAGACCTACTCCACCCTCGGCGGCTTCCTGCACGAGGCCGACGCGTTCGACCCGACGTTCTTCGGCATTTCGCCACGCGAGGCGCTGGTGATGGACCCCCAGCAGCGGCTGCTGCTGGAGACCACCTGGGAGACCTTCGAGCGCGCCGGGATCGACCCCGCCGCGGTCCGCGGAAGCCTCACCGGCACCTTCATCGGCTCCAGCTACCAGGACTACGGACTGGGCGCCGGCGACGGCGCCGAGGGCCACATGGTCACCGGCAGCATCCCCAGCGTCCTGTCCGGCCGCATCTCCTACGTCATGGGTCTCGAAGGCCCCGCCGTCACCGTCGACACCGCCTGCTCCTCGTCCCTGGTCGCGCTGCACCTGGCCTGCCAGTCGCTGCGCAACGGGGAGTCCACGCTCGCCGTCGCGGGCGGCGCCACGATCATGACCACCCCCGCCCCCTTCATCGCCTTCAGCCGCCAGCGGGCCCTGGCCCAGGACGGCCGCTGCAAGGCGTTCTCCGACGAGGCGGACGGCATGACCCTCGCCGAGGGCGTCGGCATCCTGCTGGTCGAACGGCTCTCCGACGCCCGGCGCAACGGACACCCCGTCCTCGCGGTGATCCGCGGCTCGGCGATCAACCAGGACGGCGCGTCCAACGGCCTCACCGCCCCCAACGGGCCCGCCCAGCAGCGGGTGATGCGCCAGGCCTTGGCCAACGCCCGTCTGGCCCCCTCGGACATCGACGTGGTGGAGGCGCACGGAACCGGTACGCCACTGGGCGACCCGATCGAGGCGCAGGCCCTGCTCGCCACCTACGGCAGGGACCGCGACCCGGAGCGCTCGCTGCTGCTCGGCTCGGTCAAGTCGAACATCGGCCACACCCAGTCCGCCGCCGGTGTCGCCAGTGTCATCAAGATGGTCATGGCGCTGCGCCACGGCCTGCTGCCCAGGACCCTGCACGCCGACAACCCGTCCTCGCACGTGGACTGGGACTCCGGCTCCGTGCGGCTGCTGCACGAGGCCGTCGAGTGGCCGGAAACCGGCCGGCCCCGCCGCGCCGCCGTCTCCTCGTTCGGCATCAGCGGCACCAACGCCCACACCCTGATCGAACAGGCGCCCCCCGCCGCCGAGCCCGAGGCGGCCCCCGCCGCCGAGCCCGTGCCGGTGGCCGGCGGCGTCGTACCGTGGACGGTCTCGGCGAAGACCGCCGCCGCGCTGCGCGCACAGGCGTCCCGGCTCGTGTCGCACCTGGAGACCGCGAGCCCCGCGCCACGCGCGCTCGACGTCGGCCACTCGCTCGTCTCCTCCCGCGCGGTCTTCGAACACCGTGCCGTGGTGGTCCCCATTGAGGACACCGACCCGATGGACGCCCTGCGCGCCGTCGCGGCCGACGGACCGTCCGCCGTGGTGGCCCGCGGGATCGCCGACGTCGAGGGCAGGACGGTGTTCGTCTTCCCCGGCCAGGGCTCCCAGTGGGTGGGCATGGGCGCCCGGCTGCTGACCGAGTCACCGGTCTTCGCCGAGCGGATCGCCGAATGCGCCGCGGCCATCGGCGAGTTCGTCGACTGGTCGCTCATCGACGTACTGCAGGGCAAGGAGGGCGCGCCCACCCTGGAGCGCGTCGACGTCGTGCAGCCCGCCTCGTTCGCGGTCATGGTGTCGCTGGCCGCCCTGTGGCGGTCCCGCGGCGTCGAACCCGCCGCCGTCGTCGGCCACTCGCAGGGCGAGATCGCCGCGGCCGTCGTCTCCGGCGCGCTGTCCCTCCAGGACGGCGCCCGGGTCGTGACGCTGCGCAGCCAGGCCATCGGCCGCACCCTGGCCGGCCACGGCGGGATGATGTCGGTGGCGCTGCCTGTGGAGCAGCTGGAGAGCCGCCTGGACATCTGGCAGGGCCGGGTGTCCGTCGCCGCCGTCAACGGACCGCGCTCGGTCGTCGTCTCCGGCGAGCCCGAGGCGCTGGACGGGCTGTCGGAGGAGCTGACCGCCGACGAGGTACGCGTGCGGCGGATCGCCGTGGACTACGCCTCGCACTCCGTCCAGGTCGAGAACCTCCACGCCGAACTCCTCGACGTCCTCGCGCCGATCGCCCCGCGCGCCAGTGAGGTCCCGTTCTTCTCCACGACGACCGGCGACTGGCTGGACACCGAGGGGATGGACGCGGGCTACTGGTTCCGCAACCTGCGCCGGAGGGTCCTGTTCGCCGATGCCGTGCACGAACTGCTGGCGGCCGGGCACCGCGCCTTCATCGAGGTCAGCTCGCACCCCGTACTGACCATGGCCGTACAGGACATGATCGACGAGACGGCCGAACCGGGCGTCGCCACCGGCACGCTGCGCCGGGACCAGGACAGCGTGTCCCGCTTCCTGCTCTCGGCGGCCGAGGTCTTCGTCCGCGGCGTCGACGTCGACTGGGCAGGGATCTTCGAGGACTCCGGAGCCCGCCGGGTCGACCTGCCCACCTACGCGTTCCAGCACGAACAGCTCTGGGCCGTCCCTCCCGTCGCCGAGCCGGCGGTCTCCGCCGACCCCGCCGACGCCGCATTCTGGGCCGCCGTGGAGCAGCAGGACCTCTCCGCGCTCACCTCCGCCCTGGGCACGGACGAGAACTCCGTGGCCGCGGTCCTGCCGGCCCTCTCCTCGTGGCGCAGGTCCCGCAAGGACCGCTCCACCGTCGACTCCTGGCGCTACCGGGTGTCCTGGACCCCCGTCGGCAACGTCCCGCAGCGGTCACTGTCCGGCACCTGGCTGCTGGTCGGCGCCGAAGGCCACGGCCACGACACGGACGAGGTCGCCGACGCACTGAGCGGCCAGGGCGCCGCGGTCACCCGCCTCGTCCTGGACGGGACGTGCGTGGACCGCGCGGTGCTCGCCGAACGGCTGGCCGGCGCCGGGGAGATCACCGGTGTCGTCTCCGTGCTCGCCGCCGCCGAGGAGCCGGACGAGCGCACCCCCGTGCTGCCGCTCGGCCTGGCCCTGACCGTCTCCCTGGTCCAGGCCCTGGGCGACGCCGGAATCGAGGCACCGCTGTGGTTCCTCACCCGGGGCGCGGTCTCCACCGGCCGCTCCGACGAGATCACGTCCCCCACCCAGGCCCTGGTCACGGGCGTCGGCTGGACCACCGCGCTGGAGCACCCGCAGCGCTGGGGCGGCGTCGTCGACCTGCCGCGCGCACTCGACCCGCGCGCCGCCGGCCGGCTGGCCTCCGCGCTCTCCGGCGCCCTGGGCGACGAGGACCAGCTCGCCGTCCGTGCCTCCGGGGTCTTCACCCGGCGCATCGTCCGCGCCGCGGCCGACGCGCAGGGCCCGGCCCGCGACTGGACGCCGCGCGGCACCATCCTGATCACCGGCGGCTCGGGCACCCTCGCCCCCCACCTGGCCCGCTGGCTGGCCGGGCGGGGCGCCGAGCACCTGGTGCTGATGAGCCGCCGCGGCGCGGACGCCCCGGGCGTGGCCGAACTCGTCGCGGAACTCGCCGCGTCGGGCACCCCGGCCACCGCCGTCGCGTGCGACGTCACCGACCGCGACGCCGTCGCCGCTCTCCTCGCCCAGCTCAAGGCGGAGGGCCGCACCGTGCGCACGGTCGTGCACACCGCCGCGCTCATCGAGCTGTACCCGCTGGCCGAGACCACCATGGACGCCTTCTCCCGTGTCCTGGACGCCAAGGTGACCGGCGCCCGGGTCCTGGACGAACTCCTCGACCACGAGGACCTGGACGACCTGGTCCTCTACTCGTCCACCGCCGGCATGTGGGGCAGCGGGGCGCACGCCGCCTATGTGGCCGGCAACGCCTACCTCGCCGCGCTCGCCGCCCACCGCCGCGCCCGCGGCCTGCGCGCCACCTCACTCTCCTGGGGCATCTGGGCCGACGACATCAAGGCCGGCCGCGTCGACCCGCAGACGATCCGCCGCAGTGGCCTGGAGTTCATGGACCCGCAGCTGGCGCTGAGCGGACTGAAGCGGGCCCTGGACGACGACGAGACGGCCGTCGCGGTCGCCGACGTCGACTGGGCGACGTACTACCCCGTCTTCACCTCCAGCCGCCCCACGCACCTGTTCGCCGAGATCCCCGAGGTCCGGGCCCTCACCGAGGCAGCCGAGCAGAGCACCGGCACCGTGGTGGAGGGCGAGTTCGCCGCCCGGCTGCGGGCGCTGTCCGCCGCCGAGCAGGAGCGGCTGGTCCTGGAGGTCGTACGCACCGAGGCCATGGCCGTGCTGGGCCTGTCGAACCCCGACGCCCTGCCGGACCAGCGTGCCTTCCGCGACGTGGGCTTCGACTCGCTCACCGCTGTCGGACTGCGCAACCGCCTCGCGTCCGTCACCGGACTGACGCTGCCGACGACCATGGTCTTCGACCACCCCAACCCCGCCGCCCTGGCCGGGTTCCTCCGCACCGAGCTGGCCGGGGCCCAGAGCGCCGGAACGCCCGCGGCGACCGCGTCCGCCGCCGCGACCGACGACGACCCCATCGTCATCGTCGGCATGGGCTGCCGCTACCCCGGCGGGGTCACCTCGCCCGAGGAGCTGTGGAAGCTCACCCTGGACGGCACCGACGCCGTCTCCGTCTTCCCCGCCGACCGGGGCTGGGACGCCGAGGGGCTCTACGACCCGGACCCCGACCGGTCCGGCAAGACCTACTCGGTGCAGGGCGGATTCCTGCAGGACGTCGCCGAGTTCGACCCGGGCTTCTTCGGCATCTCGCCGCGCGAGGCGATGTCGATGGACCCGCAGCAGCGCCTCCTGCTGGAGACGGCCTGGGAAGCTTTCGAGCACGCCGGGATCGACATCCTCTCCCAGCGCTCCAGCCTCACCGGTACCTTCATCGGCGCCAGCTACCAGGACTACGCCTCCAGCGTGGCCAACTCCTCCGAGGGCTCCGAAGGCCACATGATCACCGGCACGCTCTCCAGCGTGCTGTCCGGCCGGGTCAACTACCTCTTCGGCTTCGAGGGGCCGGCCGTCACCCTCGACACCGCCTGCTCGTCCTCCCTGGTCGCCCTGCACCTGGCCTGCCAGTCCCTGCGCAACGGCGAGAGCACCCTGGCGCTCGCGGGCGGCGTCAGCATCATGTCCACTCCCAGCGCCTTCGTCGGCTTCAGCCGCCAGCGGGCCCTCGCCACCGACGGCCGCTGCAAGGCGTACGCCGAGGCCGCCGACGGCATGACCCTCGCGGAGGGCGTCGGTCTGGTCCTGCTGGAGCGTCTCTCCGACGCCCGCCGCAACGGCCACCCCGTGCTCGCCGTGGTCCGCGGCTCCGCCGTCAACCAGGACGGCGCCTCCAACGGCCTCACCGCCCCCAACGGCCCCTCCCAGCAGCGCGTCATCCGCCAGGCCCTGGTCAATGCCGGCCTGCGGTCCCGCGAGGTCGACGTCATCGAGGGCCACGGCACCGGGACCGCCCTGGGCGACCCCATCGAGGCCCAGGCCCTGCTCACCACCTACGGCCAGGACCGGGACGGCGAACGGCCCCTGCTCCTCGGCTCGGTCAAGACCAACATCGGCCACACCCAGATGGCCTCCGGCGTCGCCAGCGTGATCAAGATGGTGCACGCCCTGCAGGAGGGCGTCGTACCGAAGACCCTCCACATCGACACCCCGTCCTCGCACGTGGACTGGTCCTCCGGCGCCATCGACCTGCTCACCGAGCGCACCGACTGGCCCGAGACCGGCCGCCCGCGCCGCGGCGCCGTCTCCTCGTTCGGGCTCAGCGGCACCAATGTGCACGCGATCCTCGAACAGGCACCCGCCGAGGAGCCCGCCGCACGGCCGGCCACCGCCCGCCCGCCCCGCCCCGGCGCACTGCCGCTGGTGGTCTCCGCCCGCAGCGAGGCCGCCCTTCGCGCCCAGGCCGGACGGCTGCTCGCCCTGGTCGAGGAGCACCCCGACACCCCCCTGACCGACCTCGCCTTCTCCCTGGCCACCTCCCGGGCCGGCCTGGAGCGCCGCGCCGCCGTGGTGGCGGGGGAGCGCGACGAACTGCTGCGCGGCCTGCTGGCGCTGCGCGACGGACTGCCCGGACCCGGCGTGGTCCAGGGCGGCACGGCCCGCGGCCGTACGGCGTTCCTGTTCACCGGACAGGGCAGTCAGAGGCCCGGCATGGGACGGGAGCTGTACGAGCGCCACCCAGTCTTCGCCGACGCCCTCGACGCCGTACTGGCCCGGATGGACGGCGCCCTGGACCGGCCGCTGCGCGAGATCCTGTTCTCCGCCGAGGGCTCGCCCGAGGCGGCCCTGCTCGACCGCACCGAGTACGCGCAGCCCGCGCTGTTCGCCGTCGAGGTGGCCCTGTTCCGGCTCACCGAGTCGTGGGGCATCACCCCCGACTACCTCGCCGGGCACTCCGTCGGGGAGCTCGCCGCCGCGCACGTCGCGGGCGTGCTCACCCTGCCGGACGCGTGCGCCCTGGTGGCGGCGCGCGGACGGCTGATGCAGGCGCTGCCCGAGGGCGGCGCGATGATCTCCCTGGAGGCCGCCGAGGACGAGGTCCTGCCGCTGCTGCAGGGCCACGAGGACGAGGTGTCCGTCGCCGCCGTCAACGGCCCGGCGTCACTGGTCATCGCGGGCGTCGAGGACACCGTCTGCGACATCGCCGCGACCCTGGGGGCGCGCGGCCGCAGGACCAAGCGGCTGAGGGTGAGCCACGCCTTCCACTCGCCACTCATGGACGGCATGCTCGACGACTTCGCCCGCGTCGCGCGGGGCGTCACCTACCACCCGCCGGTGATCCCCCTCGTCTCCCACCTCACCGGCGGCCTCGCCGCCGAGGGCCAGATGACCGACCCGGAGTACTGGGTCCAGCACGTGCGCCGGGCCGTCCGCTTCGCCGACGGCATCAACTGGCTCTCCGCGCAGGGCCAGGTCCGCACCTTCCTGGAACTCGGCCCCGACGGCGTGCTCTGCGGCATGGCCCGCGACAGCCTCACCGACGAGCCGCACACCGCGCTGCTGCCCCTGCTGCGGAGCGGCCGGCCCGAGGAGCAGACCGTCACCACCGCGCTGGCCGGAGCCCACGCCCACGGCGTGGACATCGACTGGACGGCGTACTTCGCGGACAGCGACGCCCGCCGGATCGCGCTGCCCACCTACGCCTTCCAGCGCGAGCGGTACTGGCCCGACGCCCTCGCCGCCCCCACCGCCGAACCCACGAGCGCGGGCAGCGCCGCCGACGCCGAGTTCTGGTCGGCGGTCGAGCGCGACGACGTCGGCTCACTCGTCGCCTCGCTGGGCCTCGACGACGCGACCGTCACCGCGATGGTCCCGGCGCTCACCGCCTGGCGCCGCCGCCGCGACGAGCAGTCGCAGGTGGACGCCTGGCGCTACCGGGTCACCTGGAAGCCGCAGACCGGATCCACCGCCCCCACCGCGCTCACCGGACGCTGGCTGGTCCTCACCCCGCCCGGCACCGACGAGGCGGAGTGGTCCGCCGACGTCGTCGCCGCCCTCGCGACACAGACGGTCCTGTGCGAGGACGTCGGCCCCGACCGGGCCGCGCTCGCCGAACGGCTCGCCGAACTGCGCGCCGAACACGGCGAGTTCGCCGGGGTCCTGTCGCTGCTCGGCCTCGCCGGCTGCGCCGGACTCGCCCGCACCGGAGTGCCCGACTCCCTCCTCCTGACCACCGTCGCCGTACAGGCACTCGGCGACGCGGGCATCGACGCCCGCCTGTGGGCCGTCACCCGGGGCGCCGTCTCCGTGGGCCGCTCCGAGCCGGTCGTCGGACTCGACCAGGCCGCCGTATGGGGCCTGGGCCGCGTCGTGGCCCTCGAACAGCCCGACCGCTGGGGCGGCTGCGTCGACCTGCCCGAGCAGCTCGACACCCACAGCGCGCGCAGGCTGCGCGGCGTCCTGACCGGGACCGCCGGGGAGAGCGAGGCCGCCGTACGCGCCTCCGGCGTGTTCGTACGCCGCCTCGCCCACAGCCCCGCGGCGCAGAGCACCGCGCCCACCTTCGACCCGTCGGGCACCACCCTGATCACCGGCGGCACCGGCGGCCTCGGCGGACACGTCGCCCGCGGCCTGGCCCGCGCCGGCGCCGAACACCTGCTGCTCATCAGCCGCCGCGGCGAGGACGCCCCCGGCGCGGACGCGCTGCGCGGCGAACTGACCGGCCTCGGCGCCCGGGTCACCATCGCCGCCTGCGACGTCGCCGACCGCGACGCCCTGGCCGCCCTGCTCGACTCCGTGCCCGACGACGCCCCGCTCCACGCGGTGATCCACACGGCCGGTGTCGTGGAGGACGGCGTGGTGGACACCCTGACCCCGGACAGCTTCCGAACCGTACTGGACGCCAAGGTCGCCTCCGCGCTCAACCTGCACGAGCTGACCGCCCACCTCCCGTTGTCCGCGTTCGTCCTCTTCTCCTCCACCGCCGGTGTCTTCGGCGCCCCCGGACAGGGCAACTACGCCGCGGCCAACGCCTATCTGGACGCTCTCGCCGAGTACCGGCGGGCCCACGGCCGCACCGCGCTCTCCGTCGCCTGGGGCCCCTGGGCCGGATCGGGCATGGTCGCCGACGCGGCGGAGATCGAGCGGCGCGTCCGGCGCGGCGGCTTCGAGCCGCTCGCGCCGGAACCCGCCGTACGCGCCCTGCTCCGCGCCATCGAGCAGGACGACACCGCCCTCGCCCTCGCCGACATCGACTGGGCCCGCTTCGTCCCGGCGTTCGCCTCGGCCCGCCCGCTGCCGCTCGTCGGCGACCTGCCGGAAGTACGGCAGCCGGCCACCGCGCCGACCGGCGCCACCGGCGACGACACGCGGCTGCGACGGCGCCTCCAGGAGCTCCCGGACGCCGAGCGCGGCGCGTTCGTACTCGACCTGCTGCGCACCCAGGTCGCCGCCGTGCTCGGCCACAGCGACCCCGGCGCCATCGAGGACGACCGGGCCTTCCGCGACCTGGGCTTCGACTCGCTGACCACGCTCGAACTGCGCAACACCCTGGCCGCCGTCACCGGGCTCAGCCTGCCGGTGTCCCTGGTCTACGACCGGCCGACCCCGCGCGAGATGGCGGACTTCCTGCTCGCCGAGATCCTCGGCTCGCTGCCCGAGCGCGCCGCCGCCCCGGTGGCGAGCGGCAGGCCCGTGCACGACGACCCGATCGCCGTTGTCGGCATGAGCTGCCGCTTCCCCGGCGGCGTCGGCTCGCCCGAGGAACTGTGGCAACTGCTCGTCGAGGGCGGGGACGGCATCACCCGCTTCCCCGACGACCGCGGCTGGGACATCGAGGCGCTCGGAGCGGGTGCGTCGGACACCCTCGAAGGCGGATTCCTCATCCGGGTCGCCGACTTCGACGCCCGCTTCTTCGGCATCTCGCCGCGTGAGGCGCTCGCCATGGACCCCCAGCAGCGCCTGCTGCTGGAGGCCACCTGGGAGGCGCTGGAGCGGGCGGGCATCGACCCCTCGGCCCTGCGCGGCTCCCGCACCGGCGTCTTCGTCGGCACCAACGGCCAGGACTACCCCAACCTGCTGCGCCGGTCGCTGTCCGACGTACAGGGCTACGTGGCCACCGGCAACACCGCCAGCGTCATGTCGGGCCGGCTCTCCTACGCGCTCGGCCTGGAGGGCCCGGCCGTCACCGTCGACACCGCCTGCTCCTCCTCGCTGGTCGCGATGCACTGGGCCGGCAAGGCCCTGAGCGCGGGCGAGTGCTCCCTGGTGATCGCCGGTGGTGTCTCGGTGATGTCGAGCCCCGACTCCTTCGTCGAGTTCTCCCGGCAGGGCGGACTGGCCCCCGACGGCCGGTGCAAGGCGTTCTCCGACAGCGCCGACGGCACCGCCTGGTCCGAGGGCGTCGGCATCCTGGTCCTGGAGCGGCTCTCCGACGCCGTACGCAACGGGCACGAGGTACGGGGCATCATCCGCTCGACCGCCGTCAACCAGGACGGCGCGTCCAACGGCCTGACCGCCCCCAACGGCCCCTCCCAGCAGCGGGTCATCCAGCAGGCGCTCGCCGACGCCGGACTGACCCCCGCCCACATCGACGCCGTCGAGGCCCACGGCACCGGCACCACGCTGGGCGACCCGATCGAGGCCCAGGCGCTGCTCACCGCCTACGGGCAGGACCGGGAGCGCCCACTGCTGCTGGGCACGGTCAAGTCGAACATCGGCCACACCCAGGCCGCCGCCGGTGTCGCCGGTGTCATCAAGATGCTGATGGCGATGCGCCACGGCACCCTGCCCCAGTCCCTGCACATCGGTACCCCGTCCGCGCACGTGGACTGGTCGGCGGGCGCGGTGGAGCTGCTGACCGAGCAGACCGCCTGGCCCGAGACCGGCCGCCCGCGCCGCGCCGGAGTCTCGGCGTTCGGCGTCAGCGGTACGAACGCGCACGTCATCGTCGAGCAGGCACCGGCGCTCGCAGCGCCCCAGGAGCAGCCCGCCGAGTCGGCCCCCGCCCCCGCCGTCGTGCCGTGGATCGTCTCCGGCCGCACGCGTGAGGCCCTTCAGGCCCAGATCGACCGGATCACCGGCTTCGCCGCGCTGAACACCGGCCTGTCCCCGCTGGACATCGGCCGCTCGCTCGCCACCGACCGCACGGTCTTCCCGCACCGCGCGGTGCTGCTGGCCGACGCGGACGGTGTGCACGAGGGCGCACGCGGAGTCGCCGGCCGCACCCCCGGAAAGACGGCGTTCCTCTTCTCCGGCCAGGGCAGCCAGCGCGCCGCCATGGGCCGCGAGCTGTACGAGCGGTTCCCCGTCTTCGCCGAGGCGCTGGACGCGGTCCTCGCCCACCTGGACACGGAGCTGGAATTCCCGCTCAGGAAGGTGCTGTTCGCCCTCCCGGGAACCTTCGAGGCGGAACTCCTCGACGAGACCGGCTGGACCCAGCCCGCCCTGTTCGCCGTCGAGGTCGCCCTGTTCCGCCTCGCCGAGTCGTGGGGCATCACCCCGGACTTCGTCGCCGGACACTCCATCGGTGAGATCACCGCCGCCCATGTGGCGGGCGTGTTCTCCCTGGCCGACGCCTGCCGCCTGGTCGCGGCCCGCGCCGGCCTGATGCAGGCGCTCCCGCAGGGCGGCGCGATGGTCGCCGTCGAGGCCACCGAGGACGAGGTCGCCCCGCTGCTCGACGCGAACGTGTCGATCGCCGCGGTCAACGGCCCCCGCTCGCTGGTCGTCGCGGGCGCCGAGGACGCCGTGCTGCTGGTCGCCGAGGTGTTCGCCGCCGACGGCCGCCGCACCCGGCGGCTGCGGGTCTCGCACGCCTTCCACTCGCCGCTGATGGACGCGATACTCGCGGACTTCGCCCGGGTCACCGAGACACTGACCTTCGAAGAGCCCCGTATCCCGGTGGTCTCCAACCTCACCGGAATCCTGGCGACCGCCGACGAACTGCGCTCGCCCGCCTACTGGGTGCGGCACGTGCGCGAGGCCGTACGGTTCGCCGACGGGGTACGGACCTTGCGGGACGCCGGCGTCGGCGCCTTCGTCGAGCTGGGCCCGGACGGGGTGCTCTCCGCGATGGCCCAGCAGAGCCTGGACGGGGCCCAGCCGTCGCCCCTGGTCGTGCCGTTCCTGCGCAAGGACCAGAGCGAGGAAGCGGCCGTCGTCGCCGCACTGGCCGCCCTGCACACCCACGGGACGGGACCGCGCTGGTCCGCGTTCTTCGAGGGCCTGGGAGCGCGCCGGGTCGAACTGCCGACGTATGCCTTCCAGCGCGAGCGGTACTGGCCGGAGCCCGCGGCCATCGCCGCCGTCGGCGTGCCGGACCCGGTGGACGCCGCGTTCTGGTCGGCCGTCGAGCGCCAGGACGTCGAGTCGCTGGCCGCCTCGCTCGATCTGGACGGCGACACCGTCACCACGATGGTGCCCGCGCTCTCCGCGTGGCGCCGCCGCCGCGGCGAGCAGTCCGCGGGCGCCGACTGGCGCTACCGCGAGACCTGGACCCCGCTGCCCGCACGGACCGCCGCCGCACCGTCCGGCACCTGGCTCGTGCTGCTGCCCGCCGGTGACCCGTCCCCGTGGACGGACGCCGCCGCCGAGGCGCTGGGCGCGGACGTCGTACGGGTGAACGCCGGGCCCGACGCCGCGGACCTGACGCGGTTGCTCGCCCCGGCCCGCGAGGACCGCGACGCAGCGGGCTTCGCCGGTGTCGTCTCGCTGCTCGCCACCGGCACCACGCACGCGACCGGCCTGCCGCCGGAGGCGGCCTGGCCCGAGGCGCTGCTGACGGCCCTGGGCGCGGCGGGAATCGACGCACCGCTGTGGTGCGTCACCCGGGGCGCGGTGTCCGTGTCCGCCGCCGAGCCGCTGCGGGCCGCCGGACAGGCTGCCGTATGGGGGCTCGGCCGGGTCGCCGCACTGGAACACCCCGACCGCTGGGGCGGGCTGATCGACCTCCCCGCCACGCTCGACGGCCGCACGGGCGCCGCCTTCGCGGCGGCCCTGACCCATCGCGACGGCGAGGACCAGATCGCGGTCCGCGCCACCGCGACCCTCGGGCGCCGCCTGGTCCGTACAACCGCCACGACGGCCAACCCGGCCGGCGACTCCTGGCGGCCCACCGGCACCGTGCTCATCACCGGCGGGGCCGCGGCGATGGGCGGCCGGGCCGCCCGCCGGCTGGCCCGCGACGGCGCCCGGCACCTCGTCCTGACCGGCCGCCACGCGGCCGACCTCGCCGGGACCGAGGAGCTCGAAGCCGAACTGGAACAGCTCGGAGCCACGGTCACCTTCGCCGTCTGCGACGTCTCCGACCACGACGCGCTGACCGCCCTGCTGGCCACGCTCCCCGCGGACCTGCCGCTGACCGCGGTGATCCACGCGGAGGCGGACACCGACGGCATCGGCGCCGGAGAGGCGGGGCTCACCGCCGCCCTCGCCGGAGCGGTCCAGCTCGACGCCGTACTCGGCGACCGGCCGCTCGACGCCTTCGTCCTCTTCGGCACGGTCGCCGGAGTCTGGGGCGTCCGGGGCCAGGCGGCGCAGGCCGCGCACGGCGCGTACCTCGACGCCCTCGCCCGCCGGCGCCGGGACCGCGGCGCCACCGCCCTCGCCGTCTCCTGGGGCGCCTGGTCGGACCTGGTCGAGCCCTCCATGGCCGCACATCTGCGGCTGAGCGGCCTGCCCGTACTCGACCCCGACGCGGCGCTCGCCGCGCTCGGCCGGGCCGTCGCCGACGGCGAACCGGCTGTCACCATCGCCGATGTGCGCTGGGAGACCTTCGCCCCGGCCTTCACCGAAGGCCGCCGCACCGCCCTGCTGGCCGACCTGCCCGAAGCGCGCACCGCCATCGCCGCCGCCGACACCGACCGCGGCGACGAGCGCTCGGCGGACGACGCCTACCGGCGCGGCCTGCTCGCGCTGCCCGAGACGGAGCGCGACGACGCCCTGCTGGCCCTGGTCACCGACAAGGTCGCCGTGGTCCTGGGCCACTCGAACACCGACGCCGTCGAGTCCGACCTGCCCTTCCGGGACCTCGGCTTCGACTCGCTGACCGCCGTCGACCTGCGCAACCAGCTCACGGCCGCCACCGGCGTCACATTGCCCGCCACCCTGGTCTTCGACCACCCGACCCCGGCCGAGCTCGCCCTGCACCTGCGCAGCCTGCTGCTCGGCGCACTGCCGGACACCACGGCCCCCGTCGTGCCCTCGGCGCACACCGGGGACGACCCCGTCGTCATCGTCGGCATGGCCTGCCGCTACCCGGGTGGCGTCGGCTCGCCCGAGGACCTGTGGCAGCTCGTACTCGACGAGACCGACGCCGTGGGCGAGTTCCCCACCGACCGCGGCTGGGACCTCGACACCCTGCTCGGCGGCCCGCCGGAGGGCGGCCGCGGCCGCAGCACCACCGGAAACGGCGGCTTCCTCTACGACGCCGCCGACTTCGACCCCGCCGTGTTCGGCATCTCGCCGCGCGAGGCCATCGTGATGGACCCGCAGCAGCGCATCGTGCTCGAAGCCGCCTGGGAGGCACTGGAGCGGGCGGGCATCGACGCGGCGACCCTGCGGGGGAGCACCACCGGCGTCTACGTCGGAGGCGGCAGCGGCGACTACCGGCCGCCGGCCGAGGCGGGACAGTGGGAGACGGCCCAGTCGGCCAGCCTCCTGTCCGGCCGCATCGCGTACTCCTTCGGCCTTCAGGGACCCACGGTCTCCGTCGACACGGCGTGCTCCTCGTCGCTGGTCGCCCTGCACCTCGCGGCCCAGGCCCTGCGCTCGGGCGAGTGCTCCATCGCCCTGGCCGGCGGGGTGACCGTCATGGCCACCCCGGCGGGCTTCGTCGAATTCAGCGCCCAGGGCGCGCTGTCCGACGACGGTCGCTGCAAGGCATTCTCCGACTCGGCCGACGGCACCGGCTGGTCCGAGGGTGTGGGCATGCTCGTCGTCGAGCGGCTCTCCGACGCCCAGCGCAACGGCCACCACGTCCTGGCGGTCCTGCGCGGCTCCGCCATCAACCAGGACGGCGCCTCCAACGGCTTGACGGCACCCAGCGGACCCGCCCAGCAGCGGGTCATCCGCCAGGCCCTCGCCAATTCCGGTCTGACGGCCACCGAGGTCGACGCCGTCGAGGCCCACGGCACCGGCACCAAGCTCGGAGACCCGATCGAGGCGCAGGCGCTGCTGGCCACCTACGGCCAGGGCCGCGACCCCGAACGCCCGGTGCTGCTCGGCTCGCTGAAGAGCAACATCGGTCACAGCCAGGCCGCCTCCGGCGTCGCCGGCGTGATCAAGATGGTGATGGCGATGCGGCACGGCACCCTGCCGAGGTCGCTCTACGCCGAGACGCCGACCACTCAGGTCGACTGGACGGCGGGCGCCGCCCGGCTGCTCACCGAGCCGGTCGCCTGGCCCGAGTCCGACCGCCCGCGCCGCGCCGCGGTCTCCTCGTTCGGCGCGAGCGGCACGAACGCCCACGTCATCCTGGAACAGGCGCCGCCCGCCGGGACCGACCCCACGGTCACCACCCCGCACGGCCCGGCCCGCGAGCCCGGGGCGCTGCCGGTGCTGCTCTCCGGCAAGTCCGAGAACGCGCTGCGCGCCCAGGCCCGCAGGCTCCTCACCCAGGTGACCGAACGACCGGACGCCGCCCTGACCGACCTGGCGTTCTCCCTGGCGACGACCCGCACGGCCTTCGACCACCGGGCCGCCCTGACGACCACCGACCGTGCAGGCCTGCTGGCGGGGCTCACCGCCCTGGCGGAGGGACGTACGGCCCCCGGGCTGGTCGAGCACCAGGTGGAGCGGGTCGGAAAGCGCGCGTTCCTCTTCTCGGGTCAGGGTTCGCAGCGGTTGGGGATGGGTCGGGAGTTGTACGGCCGGTTCCCGGTGTTCGCGGAGGCTCTGGATTCGGTACTGGCTGTACTGGATCCGCTGCTGGAGCGCCCGCTGCGCGAGGTGATGTGGGGCGAGGACGTCGGCCTGCTGAACGAGACCGGCTTCACCCAGCCCGCGCTGTTCGCAGTCGAGGTGGCGTTGTTCCGCCTGGTGGACTCGTGGGGTGTCAAGCCCGACTTCGTGGCCGGGCACTCCATCGGTGAGATCGCTGCGGCACATGTGGCGGGGGTGTTCTCGCTGGAGGACGCCTGCACGTTGGTGGCGGCGCGGGCGAGGCTGATGCAGGTGCTGCCGGCCGGTGGTGCGATGGTGGCGGTGCAGGCGACGGAGGACGAGGTCCTGCCGCTGCTGGCCGAGCGGGAGGGCCGGGTCTCGATCGCGGCCGTCAACGGCCCGTCGTCCGTGGTGATCTCCGGTGACGAGCGGGCGGCCCTGGAGGTGGCGGCACAACTCGCCGAGCTGGGGCGCAAAACGACACGTCTGCGGGTCTCGCACGCGTTCCACTCGCCGTTGATGGACCCGATGCTGGAGGAGTTCCGCACGGTCGCGGAGAGCCTGTCGTACGAAGCCCCGCGCATCGCGGTGGTCTCCCACCTGACCGGGGCCATGGCATCGGCCGAGGAGCTGTGCTCGGCCGAATACTGGGTACGCCACGTCCGTGAAGCCGTGCGCTTCGCCGACGGTGTACAGACCCTCACCGACCGGGGCGTGACCACGTTCCTGGAGCTGGGCCCGGACGGCGTCCTCGCCGCCATGGCCCAGGAGACGGCACCGCGGGGCGCCGTCGTCGTACCGGCCCTGCGCAAGGACCGCGACGAGGAAACCACCCTCGTCACCGCGCTCGCCCGGCTGCACGTCCACGGAGCGGGCCCCCGCTGGTCCGCGTTCTTCGCGGACACCGGAGCCCAGTGGCTGGACCTGCCGACGTACGCCTTCCAGCGTGGCCGTTTCTGGCCGGACGTCATGCCCGGCGTCACCCCCACGGCCCGCGACGCGCAGGACACCCGGACCACGGACCGCGCCTTCTGGGACGCCGTGCAACAGGAGGACTTCGCCTCGCTGGAGGCCACCTTGGACGTCGAGGGCGACGCCCTCTCGAAGGTGCTGCCCGCCCTGTTCGACTGGCGGCGGCAGCAGAACGACGAATCGGTCATGGAGGGCTGGCGCCACCGGATCGTCTGGAAGGCCCTGACCGGCGGAGCGACCGCGAACCGCAAGGCCCTGACGGGCACCTGGCTCGCCGTGATCCCCGCCGAGTTCGCCGAGGACCCCTGGGTGGGCTCCGCGCTCGACACGCTGGGCACCCGAGTCGTACGGCTGCCGGTGGCCGACCCCGACCGCGCCGCACTGGCCGGGGAGCTCCGCGCACGCACCGCGGACGGCACCCGCTTCGCCGGTGTCCTCTCGCTCCTGGCCCTGCGGGAGACCGCATCGGGCAGCGTGCCCGGAGGAGTCGCACTCACCGCCGTGCTGCTCCAGGCGCTCGGCGACGCCGCCATAGGGGCGCCGCTGTGGTGCGCCACCCGGGGCGCCGTGTCCGTGAACCGCGCGGACACTGTGGACCACCCGCTGCAGGCCGCCGTATGGGGGCTCGGCCGGGTCGCCGCGCTGGAGTACCCGGAGCGCTGGGGCGGTCTGATCGACCTCCCGGAGACCCTCGACGAGCGGACCGCCGCCGGCTTCGCCGGAGCACTGGCCGGCCTCGACGGCGAGGACCAGCTCGCGGTACGCACCTCCGCGGTGCTCGCCCGGCGCCTCGTACAGGCCCCCGGAAAGCTGACCGCCCGCACCTGGGACCCGAACGGCACCGTGCTGATCACCGGAGGCACCGGCGCCCTCGGCGCGCAGGTCGCCCTCCGGCTCGCCAAGGACGGCGTCCAGCACCTGGTGCTGCTCAGTCGCAGCGGTCTCGCGGCGCCCGGCGCCGACGCGCTGCGGGCCCGGCTCGACGGCCTCGGCACCACGGTCACCGTCGCGGCCTGCGATGTCGCGGACCGCGCCCAACTGGCCGCCGTACTCGCGGACATCCCGGCCGAGCACCCGCTCACCGGAGTGATCCACGCAGCCGGTGTACTGGACGACGGAGTACTCGACCGGCTCACCCCGGAGCGGTTCGAGGCGGTCTTCCGCTCGAAGGTCGCCTCGGCCCTCCTGCTCGACGAACTGACCCGTGGATCGGACCTCACGGCGTTCGTGCTCTTCTCATCCGCCTCGGCGGCCGTGGGCAACCCCGGCCAGGCCAACTACGCGGCGGCCAACTCGGTCCTGGACGCCCTCGCCGAACGGCGCAGGGCCCAGGACCTCCCGGCGACCTCGGTCGCCTGGGGAGCCTGGGGAGGCGGCGGAATGGCAGAAGGAGCCGGGGCCGACGAGGCCGCCAAGCGCGCCGGAGTCGGCGCCATGGACCCGGAACTGGCCTGCGAGACCATGCTCAGGCTGGTCATGGAACCCGAGCCGACCGCGGTCGTCGCGGAGGTCGCGCTGGACCGCTTCGTCGCGTCCTTCGGCACGGCCAGGCCCAGCGCCCTGCTCCGGGAGTTCCCCGGATACGACAGCATGGTGGCCGCCACGGCTGCGCCCGTGGACACCGCCGCCGGGACCGGGCTGCGGTACCGGCTCGCCGCCCTCTCGGCGAACCGGCGCCTGGAGACCGTCGTGGACCTGGTCCGCACCCAGGCCGCTCAGGTACTCAGCTACCCGGACACGGACGCGGTCGGCGCCGAGAAGTCATTCCGGGACCTGGGAGTCGACTCGCTCGGAGCCGTCGAGCTGCGCAACCAGCTCAACAAGGCGACCGGCCTGAACCTGTCCGCGACGCTGGTCTTCGACCACCCCACCTCCACCTCCCTCGCCGAACACGTCCTCGGACAGCTGATGCCCGAGGACGCGGCAGGGACCGACGGAGAAGAAGCGGAGATCCGGGCGCTGCTGGCTTCGGTACCGCTGGCACAACTGCGGGACATCGGTGTGCTGGAACCGTTGCTCCAGCTGGCAGGACGGGGCGGGAGCGCCCCGGCGAAAGACGACACGTCCGACGAGTCCATCGACTCGATGGCAGTGGCAGACCTGGTACGGGCCGCGCTCAACGGCCAGTCCGACCTGTAGCGCGAGAGTGACGGAGCAGACCATGAACGCCCCTACCGAGAACGCCCCCGCCGCCGGCGTCGTGGAAGCACTCCGCGCCGCGATGAAGGAGTCCGAGCGACTGCGGCGACAGAACAGAATGTTCGTCGCCGCGGCCAGGGAACCCATCGCCATCGTGGGAATGAGCTGCCGGTTCCCCGGAGAGGTCTACTCCCCGGAGGACCTCTGGGAGCTCGTCGCCTCCGGCACCGACGCCATCTCCGGATTCCCCACCGACCGCGGATGGGACCTGGACGCGCTGCGCGAGAGCACCACCGACGAGCGCGGCACCTCCGTCAGCCAACAGGGCGGATTCCTCAGCTGCGTGCCCGACTTCGACCCGGGGTTCTTCGGCATCTCGCCCCGCGAGGCCGTCACCATGGACCCCCAGCAGCGGCTGCTGCTGGAGACGACCTGGGAGGCCATCGAGCGGTCCGGCATCGACGCCACCCGGCTGCGCGGCACCCGTACCGGCGCCTTCATCGGCACCAACGGGCAGGACTACGCCTACCTCCTGGTCAGGTCGCTGGACGACGCGACCGGTGACGTCGGCACCGGCATCGCCGCCAGCGCCGTGTCGGGACGGCTCTCCTACGCGCTCGGCCTCGAAGGCCCGGCCATCACCGTCGACACCGCGTGCTCGTCCTCCCTCGTCGCGCTCCACCTGGCGGTGCAGTCCCTGCGCAACGGCGAGTGCGGACTGGCGCTCGCCGGTGGCGTCAACGTGATGTCCACCCCCGGCTCGCTCATCGAGTTCAGCCGACAGGGCGGCCTCGCCAGGGACGGCCGCTGCAAGGCCTTCTCCGAGTCGGCCGACGGCACCGGCTGGTCCGAGGGCGCCGGCGTCCTGATGCTGGAGCGCCTGTCCGACGCACAGCGCAACGGACACCCTGTCCTCGCCGTGATCCGGGGCTCCGCGGTCAACCAGGACGGCGCCTCCAACGGCTTCACCGCGCCCAACGGCCCCTCGCAGCAGCGCGTGATCCGTCAGGCACTCGCCAACGCCAACCTCGGCCCGGCCGACGTGGACGCCGTGGAGGCCCACGGCACCGGCACGCCGCTGGGCGACCCCATCGAGGCGCAGAGCCTGCTCACGGGCTACGGCCAGGACCGGGACCGCCCGCTGCTGCTCGGTTCCGTGAAGTCCAACATCGGCCACACGCAGGCCGCTTCCGGCGTCGCCGGCGTCATCAAGATGGTCATGGCGATGCGGCACGGCGTCGTGCCGAAGACCCTGCACGCGGACGAGCCGTCCTCGCACGTCGACTGGTCGGCGGGCAAGGTCGAACTGCTCACCGAAGCGCGCGAGTGGCCGGACTCCGGCCGCCCGCGCCGCTCCGGTGTCTCCTCCTTCGGGGTCAGTGGCACCAACGCCCATGTGATCGTCGAGCAGGCGCCGCACGCCGACACGACCCCCGCCGAGCCGGAGGAGACCGCCCCCGCGCGCCGCGCGACCGCGGTGCCGTGGATCGTCTCCGGCCGGACCGCCGAAGCACTCCGCGACCAGGGCGCCGCGCTGCTCAGCAGGCTGGAGCGCGAGCCCGGCCTGCGCGCGGTGGACACCGCACTGTCCCTGGCGACGTCCAGGGCGAGCCTGGAGCACCGCCTCGCCGTCGTCGCGGACGAGGACGGCGGCGCAGGGCGTGCGGCACTGGCGGCCTGGCTCAAGAACGGCACGGCGTCCGGCACGGTGGAGGGCCTGGTCTCGGGACGCACGAAGAGTGCGGTGTTGTTCTCGGGTCAGGGTTCGCAGCGGCTGGGGATGGGCCGGGAGCTGTACGGCCGGTTCCCGGTGTTCGCGGAGGCGCTGGATTCGGTACTGGTGCTGCTGGACAGCGAGTTGGGCCGTTCGCTACGTGAGGTGATGTGGGGCGAGGACGCCGAGCTCCTGAACGAGACGGGCTTCACCCAGCCCGCGTTGTTCGCCATCGAGGTGGCGTTGTTCCGCCTGGTGGAGTCGTGGGGTGTGGTCCCGGACTTTGTGGCGGGGCACTCCATTGGTGAGATCGCTGCGGCGCATGTGGCGGGGGTGTTCTCGCTGGAGGATGCCTGCAAGTTGGTGGCGGCGCGGGCACGGCTGATGCAGGCGCTGCCGGCCGGTGGTGCGATGGTGGCGGTGCAGGCGACGGAGGACGAGGTGTTGCCGCTGCTGGCCGAGCGGGAGAGCCGGGTCTCGATCGCGGCCGTCAACGGCCCGTCGTCGGTAGTGGTTTCCGGTGACGAGCGGGCGGCCTTGGAGGTGGCGGCTCAACTCGCCGAGCTGGGGCGTAAGACGACGCGTCTGCGGGTTTCGCACGCGTTCCACTCGCCGTTGATGGATCCGATGCTGGAGGAGTTCCGCACGGTCGCGGAGAGTCTGTCGTATGCCGAGCCGGTCATCCCGGTGGTGTCTAACCTGACGGGGGTGGTGGCGTCGGCCGAGGAGCTGTGCTCGGCCGGGTACTGGGTACGTCACGTCCGTGAGGCCGTGCGCTTCGCCGACGGCATCCGGTCCCTCGCCGAACAGGGTGTGACGACGTTCCTGGAGCTGGGCCCGGACGGGGTGCTCTCCGCCATGGCGCAGGAGTCCGTGTCCGAGGGGGCCGTGACCGTACCGGCACTCCGCAAGGGGCGTGACGAGGAAGACACGCTCGTCAGCGCGCTGTCCCAACTGCACGTCCGAGGCGTGAAGGTGGAGTGGGCGGCGTTCTTCGCGGGCACCGGCGCCCAGCCGGTGGATCTGCCGACGTACGCCTTCCAACACGAGCGCTACTGGCCGAAGACGACCTTCCAGCCGGCCGACGCCACCGGTCTCGGACTCGCGTCCGCCAACCACCCGCTGCTCGGCGCCGCCATGTCCGTGGCAGGGTCCGACGAACTTCTGCTGACGGGCACCCTCTCGCTGGCCACCCACCCCTGGCTGGCCGACCACGTCGTCAGCGGGATGGTCTTCTTCCCCGGCACCGGCTTCCTCGAACTCGCCATCAGGGCCGCCGACCAGGCCGGTTGCGACCGCGTCGAAGAACTGATGCTGGCCGCCCCGCTCATCCTGCCGCGCACCGGCGCCGTCCAGGTGCAGATCTCCATCGGTGGCGCGGACGAGGAGGGCCGCCGCGAGCTGCGCTTCTACACCCGCCCCGCCGACGCCCGCGACGACGAGTGGACGCTGCACGCCTCCGGGCGGATCGGCAACGGCGAGCAGGTACTCGCCTTCGACGGAGCCGTATGGCCGCCCAAGGGCGCCACCGTGGTGGACATCGAAGGGCTCTACGACCGCTACGCGAGCAACGGACTCGACTACGGCCCGGTCTTCCGCGGTCTGCGCGCCGTCTGGCGCCGGGACACGGAGATCTTCGCCGAGGTCGCCCTCGACCGCGCTGTCGGCGACGCCGGTGACTTCGGTGTGCACCCGGCCCTGCTCGACTCCGTCCTGCACAGCACGGTCTTCGCCAGCGCGGACGGCGACGACCGCAGTCTTCTGCCCTTCGCGTGGAACGGGGTCTCCCTGCACGCCTCCGGGGCCTCCACCCTGCGCGTCCGGGTGACCAGCAACGGCCAGGACTCCGTACAGCTCGCCGCCGTCGACGTACAGGGCGAACCGGTGATCTCCGTGGACTCGCTGATTCTGCGGGCAGCCGGGCCGCAGCCCGCCGACACCGGCCGTCGGGACGAACTGAACTCTCTCTTCCGCGTCGACTGGGTGCCCGGCACGCCGGAGAAGGTGCCCGCGGACACCACCTGGGTGGTACTCGGCACCGACGAACTCGGGCTGGGCGCGGCCCTCGCCTCGACCGGCGCCGTCAGTCTCGGCGCCCCGGCGGCCACCCTCGCCGACCTGGCGGCCCGGGACGACGCGGCCGTTCCGGCCATCGTGGTCGTGCCGCTCCGGGGCGACAGCGCGCGCGGCGCGGAGTCGGCCCACGAACTCGCCCTCCACACCCTGACCCTGGTCCAGCAGTGGCTGGCCGAGGAGCGGTTCGCCGACTCGCGGCTGGTGTTCGTCACCCGTGGCGCCGTCGAGGACGCCCACGGGGGCGTCACCGATGTCGCCGCCTCCTCGGTGTGGGGCCTGGTGCGCTCCGCGCAGGCGGAGAACCCCGGACGGTTCCTGCTCGTGGACGCCGACGACGCCGACGAGTCGGCGCCCGTACTCCCCGGACTGCCGGGCCTGGTGGACGCCGACGAGCCCCAGGCACTGGTCCGCGAAGGTGCGCTGCGGGTGGGACGGCTCGCCCGGCTGGAGTCCGGCACGGGCCTGGTACCCCCGACGGGCGGGCCCTGGCGGCTGGACAGCAGGGCCAAGGGCAGCCTGGACGGGCTGACCCTGGCACCCTTTCCCGAGGTCCTTGAGCCGCTGACCGGTCACCAGGTACGGATCGAGGTCCGCGCCGCCGGTGTCAACTTCCGCGACGTCCTCAACGCCCTGGGCATGTACCCCGGCGACGCCGGGCTGTTCGGCTCCGAGGCGGCCGGCGTCGTGGTCGAGACCGGACCCGATGTCACCGGACTGAACGTCGGCGACCGGGTCATGGGCATGCTCTTCGGCGGCTTCGGCACCCATGTGGTGGGCGACGAACGCATGATGACCCCCATCCCCGAGGGGTGGTCGTGGGAGGTTGCGGCGTCGGTGCCGTTGGTGTTTTTGACGGCGTATTACGCGTTGGTGGAGTTGGGTGGGGTGCGGCCGGGGGAGAAGGTGCTGATCCATGCCGGTGCGGGTGGTGTGGGTATGGCGGCGGTTCAGGTGGCGCGTCATCTGGGTGCGGAGGTCTTCGCGACGGCGAGTGAGGGCAAGTGGGAGGTGTTGCGTTCGTTGGGGGTGGCGGACGATCACATTGCGTCGTCGCGGTCGACGGAGTTCGAGGGGGCGTTCCGTGCGGTCAGTGGTGGGGGTGTGGATGTTGTTCTGAACTCGTTGGCGGGTGAGTTCGTGGATGCGTCGTTGCGTCTGGTGGGTGCGGGTGGGCGTTTCCTGGAGATGGGCAAGACGGATGTGCGGGCGGCGGGGGATGTGCCGGCGGGGGTGGAGTACCGGGCGTTCGATTTGGGGTGGGTGGATCCGGTGGGGATCCAGCGGATGCTGTCGGTGGTGGTGGAGTGGTTCGGGCGTGGGGTTGTGGAGCCGTTGCCGGTGCGGGTGTGGGATGTGCGCCGGGCGAGGGAGGCGTTTCGGTTCATGAGTCTGGCGCGGCATGTGGGCAAGATCGTGTTGTCGATGCCGCGGGTGTGGGATGCGCGGGGCACGGTGTTGGTGACGGGTGGTACGGGTGGTCTGGGTGGGGTGCTGGCGCGTCATTTGGTGGCGGAGCGTGGGGTGCGGCATCTGCTGTTGACCAGTCGGCGTGGGTGGGAGGCGCCGGGGGCGGTGGAGCTGGCGGGTGAGTTGCGGGCGCTGGGTGCGTGTGTGGAGGTGGCGGCGTGCGATGTGGCTGATCGTGAGGCGCTGGCGGGGTTGTTGGCGTCGGTGGCGGTGGAGCATCCGCTGACGGCGGTGGTGCATACGGCGGGTGTGCTCGATGACGGTGTGGTCGGTTCGCTGAGTGCGGAGCGGTTGGCGGGGGTGCTGCGTCCGAAGGTCGACGCGGCGTGGAATTTGCACGAGCTGACCCGCGACCTCGACCTCGCCGCCTTCGTCCTCTACTCGTCCACCGCCGGCGTCATGGGCAGCCCCGGACAGGCCAACTACGCGGCGGGCAACACTTTCCTCGACGCCCTGGCCGCCCACCGCCGCGCCCTCGGCCTGCCCGGCCTCTCCCTGGCCTGGGGCGCCTGGGAACAGGGCGTGGGCATGACCGCCGCGCTGGAGGACCACGACGTGCGCCGCGTCAGCAGCGGCTCCGGAATGCCGCTGATCGCGGTGGAGCGCGGCCTCGCACTGTTCGACGCCGCGACCACGAGCGACGAGGCACTGATCGTCCCGCTTGCCGTCTCCGGCGGTACGATCCCGTCCGCTGACGGCGTCCCCGCCCTCCTGCGCGGCCTGGTGCGCAGCGGCCGCCGCGCCGCCAAGGGCGGAGCCTCGGCGGTGTCCCGCGCGAGCCTCGTCGAGCGGCTCGCGGCGCTGCGCGAGGACGAGCGGCCCCGGCTGCTCGCCGACCTCGTCCGCACCGAGGCCGCGGCGGTGCTTGCCCACTCCTCGCCCGAAGGCATCGCCGTGGAGCGGGAGTTCCGGCAGCTCGGCTTCGACTCGCTGACCGCCGTCGAACTGCGCAACCGGCTGGCGAGCGCCACCGGACTGACACTGCCCGCGACCCTGATCTTCGACTACCCGACACCGGCCCGGCTCGCCGCCCAGCTGCTCGACCAGCTGGCAGGCGACGGCGCCGCCGCGACGGTCGCCGTACGCGAGTCGCGCGACGACTCCGACGCCGCCGACGACCCGATCGCGATCGTCGGCATGAGCTGCCGCTTCCCCGGCGGCGTGGACTCGCCCGAAGGCCTCTGGGACCTGGTGCTCTCCGGCGGTGACGCCATCTCCGGCTTCCCCGACGACCGCGGCTGGCAGGCCGACACCACCATCGGCGCGACCGAGGGCCAGGGCGGATTCCTCCGGGACGTCGCCGACTTCGACGCCGGATTCTTCGGCATCTCACCGCGCGAGGCCGTCGCCATGGACCCGCAGCAGCGCGTCCTGCTCGAAGTCTCCTGGGAGGCCGCCGAACGGGCGGGCATCGACCCGGCCACCCTGCGCGGCAGTCGCACCGGCGTCTTCGTCGGCGTCAGCGGCCAGGACTACGTCGGCCTCGTCATGCGGGCGAAGGACGACATGGCGGGCCACGCCACCACCGGCCTCGCGGTCAGTGTCGTCTCCGGCCGGCTGGCCTACGCGCTCGGCCTGGAGGGCCCGGCGATGTCGGTCGACACCGCATGCTCGTCCTCCCTCGTCTCTCTGCACCTCGCGGCCCAGGCCCTGCGCAGCGGCGAGTGCTCGCTCGCCCTCGCGGGCGGCGTGACGGTAATGGCCACCTCCGCCAACTTCGCCGGCTTCTCCCGCATGGGCGGACTGGCCGGCGACGGCCGGTGCAAGGCCTTCTCCGACTCCGCCGACGGCACGGGCTGGTCCGAGGGCGCGGCCGTGCTGGTCCTGGAACGGCTGTCGGACGCACGGCGCAACGGGCACAAGGTACTGGCGGTCGTACGCGGCAGCGCCGTCAACCAGGACGGCGCGTCCAACGGTCTGACGGCGCCCAACGGCCCCGCGCAGCAGCGCGTGATCCGTCAGGCGCTCGCCAACGCCGGACTGTCTCCGGCCGACGTGGACGCCGTGGAGGCCCACGGCACCGGAACACCGCTCGGCGACCCGATCGAGGCGCAGGCGCTGCTGGCCACCTACGGCCAGGACCGCGACCACGAACTGCCGCTGCTGCTGGGCTCCGTGAAGTCCAACATCGGCCACACCCAGGCCGCGGCGGGCGCCGCCGGTCTGGTCAAGACGGTGATGGCCCTGCGCCACGGGACGCTCCCGAGGACGCTGCACCTGACCGAGCCCTCGACGCACGTCGACTGGTCGGCCGGCGCCGTGCAGCTGCTGGCCGACAACACCGCGTGGCCGCAGACCGGACGCGCCCGCCGGGCCGGCGTCTCGTCCTTCGGCATCAGCGGAACGAACGCGCACGTCGTCCTGGAACAGGCGGACCCGGAGCCGGACACCGACGCGCCGACGGCCCCCCGAACCACCCCGGACGTCGTGCCGTGGCTCGTATCGGCCAAGAGCGAAGCGGCGCTGGACGGACAGATCGGCCGGCTGCGGCACTTCGCACGGGAGCACACCCGGCGGGCCGCGGTCGACGTCGGCCACTCCCTGGCGACGGGCCGCTCCCTCTTCGAGCACCGCGCGGTACTGCTGGCGACCACCGAGGGCATCCCGGAGATCGCCCGGGGCCTGGCCACCGAACAGACGACGGCAGTGCTGTTCTCCGGGCAGGGCTCGCAACGGCTGGGGATGGGCCGGGAACTGTACGGCCGCTTCCCGGTGTTCGCCCAGGCACTGGACTCCGTACTCGCCGCGCTGGAAGGCGAGACGGGCCGCCCGCTGGGGGCGGTGATGTGGGGTGACGACGCCGAGCTGCTCAACGGGACGGGCTGCACCCAGCCCGCGCTGTTCGCGGTCGAGGTGGCTTTGTTCCGGCTGGTGGAGTCCTGGGGGGTGACCCCGCACTTCGTGGCGGGGCACTCCATCGGTGAGATCGCCGCCGCGCACGTGGCGGGGGTGTTCTCGCTGGAGGACGCCTGCACGCTGGTGGCGGCGCGGGCACGGCTGATGCAGGCACTGCCGGCCGGCGGCGCGATGGTCGCGGTACGGGCGACGGAGGACGAGGTCCTGCCACTGCTGTCCGGCGGGGTGTCGATCGCCGCGGTCAACGGCCCCTCGTCGGTGGTGATCTCCGGCCACGAGGACGAGGTCCTGGCCGTCGCGGCGCGACTGGAGGAGGACGGCCGCAAGGCCACCCGGCTGCGGGTGTCCCACGCCTTCCACTCGCCGCTGATGGACCCGATGCTGGAGGAGTTCCGCACGGTCGCGGAGAGCCTGTCGTACGCCGAGCCCACCCTCCCCGTGGTGTCGAACCTGACCGGAGCCGTGGCATCCGCCGGTGAACTGTGCTCCGCCGCGTACTGGGTACGCCATGTCCGCGAGGCCGTGCGCTTCGGCGACGGCATCCGCGCCCTCGCCGAACAGGGCGTGACCACGTTCCTGGAGCTGGGCCCCGACGGCGTGCTCTCCGCGATGACCCGCGAGTCCGCGCCCCCGACCGCCGTGGTCGTCCCGGCGCTGCGCAAGGACCGCGGCGAGGAAACCGCGCTGGTCACCGCGCTGTCCCAGTTCCATGTCGCGGGTGGTGCCCTCGACTGGACCAAGCTCTTCGAGGGCACCGGCGCCCGGCAGACCGACGTGCCGACCTACGCCTTCCAGCGCGAGCGGTTCTGGCCCGAACTCGTCACCGCGGCCCCCGCCGACGGTACGGACCCGGCCGACGCGGAGTTCTGGGCCGCGGTGGAACGGGAGGACCTGGAGTCCCTCGCGGCGGGGCTCGACGTGGACGGCGCCTCACTCGGGGCCGTACTGCCCGCCCTGTCGTCGTGGCGCACGCGCCGCAAGGCCCGCTCCGCCGTGGACGCGTGGCGCTACCGGCAGAGCTGGAAGCCGCTGGCGGTCAGCGGCTCCGCCGGGCCCCTGCCGGGGACCTGGCTGGTGCTGACGCCCGCGGCCGGCACCGCCGACACGTGGGTGACCTCGCTCGTCGACGCGCTCGGCCAGGCCGCCGTACGCGTGGACGCCGGCACGACCGGACTCGTCGAGCGGCTCACCGAGGCCGCGTCCGACGCCCCGGCCGGGATCGCGGGCGTGCTGTCGCTGCTGGCCCTCGACGAGTCGGCCGGCCCCTGTGGCGTGCCGGCGGGCCTGACCGCCACCGCCGCCCTCACCCGGGCTCTGGGTGACGCGGGTCTCACGGCCCCCCTGTGGGCCGTCACACGTGGCGCCGTCTCCACCGTCCGCTCCGAGCCGCTCGCCAGTCCGGCGCAGGCCGCGGTATGGGGCCTCGGCCGCGTCGCGGCCCTCGAACAGCCCCAGCGCTGGGGCGGACTGGTCGACCTGCCCGAAGAACTCGACGCGCGGACGGTACGCCGCTTCCTCGCCGTACTGACCGGCCAGGACGGCGAGGACCAGGTCGCGGTCCGCGCCTCGGGCGTGTTCGGCCGCCGGATGGTCACCGCGCCCACCCCGCAGAGCGCGGGCGCGGACCACACCGAGGAGCGGTGGCGGCCCTCCGGCACGGTGCTCGTCACCGGTGGCACGGGCGCGCTGGGCGCTCATGTCGCGCGGCGGCTGGCGAGGGAGGGCGTGCCGCACCTGGTGCTGCTGAGCCGACGCGGGCCGCAGGCCCCCGGCGCCGAGGAACTGCGGGACGAACTGGTCGCTCTCGGCGCCCGGGTGACCCTCACCGCCGGTGACGCGGCCGACCGCGACGACCTGACCGCGGTGCTCGCGGCCGTCCCCGAGGACTGTCCGCTGACCGGTGTGGTGCACACGGCGGGTGTGCTGGACGACGGGGTGCTGGCCGGGCTGACGGCCGAGCGGTTCGACACGGTGTTCCGCTCCAAGGTCGCCTCCGCCCTGCTGCTCGACGAACTGACCCGCGAGCTCGACCTGTCGGTGTTCGCCCTGTTCTCCTCGGTGGCGGGCTCCGTCGGCAACCCCGGCCAGGCCAACTACGCGGCGGCCAACGCCGTCCTCGACGCACTGGCCGAGCGGCGCCGCACCCTCGGCCTGCCCGCGACCTCGATCGCCTGGGGCGCCTGGGGCGGCGGCGGCATGGCGGACCAGTCGGCCCGCGCCGGCCACGCCACCCCCGCGGACGGACCCGGCGCGCTCGACCCGGAGCTGGCCGTCTCCGCCCTGCTCCACGTCGTCGTGGAACCCGAACCGACCGTGGTCCTCGCCGACCTTCAGCAGCCGCGGCTGCTGAACGCCCTGCTGAGCCTGCGCCCCAGCCCGCTGCTCGCCGACCTGCCCGAGGCGCGCAAGGCGCTGACGGCGGTGCACGAGGCGCACCGCGAAGGCGCGACGGCCGCCTCCGGGCTGCGCGAGCAGCTGCGCGAGGCCACCGGGCTCCGGCGGACCGCCGTACTGCTCGACCTCGTCCGTACCCAGGCCGCCGCGGTACTCGGCCACACCGGAGCCGACGCGATCAAGGGCGACAAGGCCTTCCGCGACCTCGGCTTCGATTCGCTGACCGCGGTCGAACTGAGCAACCGGCTCGCCCGGACGACCGGTCTGGCACTCCCCGCAGGCCTGGTCTTCGACTACCCGACCGCACACGCGCTGGCCGGCCACCTCGTCGCCGAACTGCTCGGCGACGACAGAGACCCGGCGTCCGCCACACCCGCCGCCCCCACCGCGGTCACCGACGACCCGGTCGTCGTCGTCGGCATGGCCTGCCGCTTCCCCGGCGGGGTGCGCTCGCCCGAGGACCTGTGGCAGCTGCTCACCGAGGGCCGCGACGGGATCGCCGGGTTCCCCACCGACCGCGGCTGGAACCTCGACGTCCTCGCGGGCGCCGGCCAGGGCCGCAGCGCCACCCGCGAAGGCGGATTCCTCTACGACGCCGCCGACTTCGACCCCGGCTTCTTCGACATCTCCCCGCGTGAGGCCCTCGCCATGGACCCGCAGCAGCGGCTGCTGCTGGAGACCGCCTGGGAGGCGTTCGAGCGGACCGGGACCGACCCGGCCGCACTGCGCGGCAGCCGGACGGGTGTGTTCGTCGGCACCAACGGCCAGGACTACGCCAACCTGATCCTCAAGGCGAACGAGGACGTGGAGGCCCACGCCGGGACGGGGCTGGCCGCCAGCGTCATCTCCGGCAGGCTCTCCTACGCCTTCGGCTTCGAGGGCCCCGCCGTCACCGTGGACACCGCCTGCTCCTCCTCGCTGGTCGCCCTGCACTGGGCCGCCCAGGCGCTGCGCGCCGACGAGTGCTCCATGGCACTGGTCGGCGGCGTCACCGTGATGTCGACCGCGACGAGCTTCGCCGGATTCACCCGGCAGGGCGGACTCGCCCCGGACGGACGCTGCAAGGCGTTCTCCGACTCGGCCGACGGCACCGGATGGTCGGAGGGCGTCGGGGTGATCGTCGTCGAGCGGATGTCCGACGCCCGGCGCAACGGCCACGAGATTCTGGCCGTCCTGCGGGGTTCCGCCGTCAACCAGGACGGCGCGTCCAACGGACTCACCGCCCCCAACGGCCCCTCCCAGCAGCGCGTCATCCGCCAGGCCCTGGCCGCCGGCGGCCTCACCCCGGCCGATGTGGACGCCGTCGAGGCGCACGGCACCGGCACCACGCTGGGCGACCCCATCGAGGCCGGCGCCCTCCTGGCGACCTACGGGCGCGACCGGGACACCGAGCGGCCCCTGCTGCTCGGATCGGTCAAGTCCAACCTCGGACACACCCAGGCCGCCGCCGGTGTCGCCGGCGTACTGAAGACGGTGCTGGCGCTGCGGCACGGCACACTGCCCCGGACGCTGCACGTCAGCGAGCCCTCGACCCGGGTCGACTGGGCCTCGGGCGCCGTCGAGCTGCTGACCGGGCCGCGCGCGTGGCCGGAGACCGGGCGCGCCCGCCGCGCCGGTGTGTCGTCCTTCGGCATCAGCGGCACCAACGCGCACGTCATCCTGGAGCAGGCCCCGCCCGCCGAGCCGGTGGCCGCCCCGCCCGCCTCCGGGACGGCACCCGCCGTCGTGCCGTGGCTCGTGGCGGGCAAGAGCGAAGCGGCGCTCGACGCACAGCTGGAGCGGCTGCGGTCCTTCGTGGCGGCCCGCCCCGACCTGTCCCCGGCCGACATCGGACGGTCGCTGTTCGAGGGCCGGTCGGCCTTCGAGCACCGGGCCGTGCTGCTGTCCCCGGCCACCGGCGCGGACGCGTCCGCGCCGGTCGTGGCCAGGGGAGTGGCCGTGGAACGCCCGACGGCCGTCCTCTTCTCCGGCCAGGGCAGCCAGCGGCTGGGCATGGGCCGCGAACTGTACGCACGCTTCCCGGTGTTCGCCGACGCCCTCGACTCCGTCCTGGCCTACCTGGACGCGGATGCGGACCGCCCGCTGCGCGAGGTGATCTGGGGCGAGGACGCCGGACTGCTCAACCGCACCGCGTACACCCAGCCCGCGCTGTTCGCGGTCGAGGTGGCTTTGTTCCGGCTGGTGGAGTCCTGGGGGGTGTCCCCGGACTTCGTGGCCGGGCACTCCGTCGGTGAGATCGCCGCCGCGCACGTGGCGGGGGTGTTCTCGCTGGAGGACGCGGCCCGCCTGGTCACCGCCCGCGCCCGGCTGATGGACGCGCTGCCCGAGGGCGGCGCCATGGTCGCCGTCGAGGCGACGGAGGACGAGGTCCGGCCGCTGCTGTGCGACCGGGTGGCGATCGCCGCCGTCAACGGTCCCACGGCGGTGGTGATCTCCGGCGACGAGGACCGGGTGCTGAAGGCCGCCGAGCGGCTGACGGCCCAGGGACGCAGGACGAGTCGGCTCCCGGTGAGCCACGCGTTCCACTCGCCTCTGACGGACCCGATGCTGGAGGAGTTCCGGGCGGTCGCCGAGAAGCTCACCTACCACCCGCCGCGCATCGCGCTCGTGTCGAACCTGACGGGCGAGCCGGCCACGGACGGCCGGCTGGGCACCGCCGACTACTGGGTACGGCACGTGCGCGAGGCCGTCCGCTTCGCCGACGGCGTGCGCACCCTCGCGGCCAACGGCGTCGGCGCCTTCCTGGAGCTGGGCCCCGACGGAGTGCTGTCCGCCCTGGTCCGCGCCTGCGTGCCCGACGAGAGCGTGGTGGTGCCCGTCCTGCGCAAGGACAGGCCCGAGGAAGCGACCGCCCTCACCGCCCTGGCCCGACTGCACGCCCACGGCGCCGCGGCCGACTGGAGCGGTGTCTTCTCCGGCACGGGCGCCCGGCGTACCGAACTGCCGACCTACGCGTTTCAGCGCGAGCGCTACTGGCCCCGGACGTCCGTGGCCGCGCCGGGCGACGCCTCCGGCCTCGGCCTGGTGGCCGCCGGACACCCGCTGCTGGGCGCCGCGACCACGGTGGCCGGCTCCGACGACTTGGTCCTCACCGGCCGCCTGTCGCTTCCGGCGCTGCCCTGGCTGGCGGCCCACCGGACCGCGGAAGGCCATGTGCCGCTGCCCGCTGCGGCCCTCGCCGAACTGGCCGTACGCGCCGGTGACGAGGTCGGCTGCGCGCTGGTCGAGGAACTGACCCTGGAGAGCGGGCTGTTCGTACCGGACGAGGGCGCCGTGCGCATCCAGGTACGGGTGGGCGCCGCCGACGAGGCGGGCCGCCGGCCCCTGGACGTGCACGCCCGCAGGGAGTCCGCAGAGGACCTGCCGTGGACCCGCCACGCCACCGGAGTGCTGAGCGCCGGTGACCGGACAACGACGCCGGACACCCCGTTCGACACCACCGTCTGGCCGCCCGCGGGCGCCGAAGCCCTCCCGTTCGCCCACGCCACCGGACGGGCCGGGACCGGAGCGGCCTGGCGGCTGGACGGCGCGGTGTACGCGGAGGTCTCGCTCGCCGAGGAGGCGGGCGCGGACGGGGCGTTCACCCTGCACCCGACGCTGCTGGAGACCGCCGTCCGCGCGGCCGCACTGCTCGACGCGGAAGCGCGGGCCGGGGGAGTCGAAGCCGTCGCCTGGCACGGGCTGACCCTGCACGCGGGCGCCGCCACGGCGCTGCGGGTACGGCTGACCGCCACCGGCGAGGACACCGTCTCGCTGACGGCCGTCGACCCGCAGGGCGCACCGGTGCTCTCCGCCCGCTCGCTGACCGTCCGCCCGCTCGCCGCCGCGCCGGAGGTGGCGCCGGCCACGGAGCCCGCTCCGCTGCTCGGCGTCGCATGGGAGACGACACCGGTGCCCGCGGCGGCGTCCGCGCCCCCTGCCGCCCTGCGCTGGGCGGTCGTCGGCGCGGACCCGGCGGGCCTGACGGCCGCACTGGACGCGGTGGACGGGGTGTCCACCGCACGCGCCGGGTCGCTGGCCGCGCTGCTGGCGGCCGACGGGCCGTTCCCCGACGTCGTACTGGCCCCCCTCACCGGGGAGCCGGCCGAGGGCGGGAGCGTCCCGGACGCCCTGCGGATCACGACCGCCGCCGCCCTCGATCTGCTGCGCTCCTGGTCGGCCGATCCCCGGGCCGCCGCGGCGCGGCTGGTGTTCGTCACCCGTGGCGCGGTCGGCGTCGGCACCGAGCACCTGCGCGACCTGGCCGCCGCTCCCGTGTGGGGCCTGGTGCGCTCCGCCCAACTGGAGGAGCCCGGCAGTTTCTTCCTGCTCGACCTCGACGACCCCGACGCCCTCCCCGCGGCGCTCACCGCGCTGCCGGGGCTGCTGGACGCCGGTGAGTCCCAGGCGGTGCTGCGCGACGGCGTCGTACGGGTGGCCCGCCTGTCCCGTCTGCCCGCCAGCAGCGCCGCCCCGGCCCCGGACGGGATCGGCTCCTGGGACCGCGACGGCACCGTACTGATCACCGGAGGCACCGGCGGCCTCGGCAGCGCGCTCGCCACCCACCTGGTGACCGCGCACGGCATCAAGCACCTGCTGCTGGCCGGCCGTCGCGGCCTCGACGCACCCGGGGCGCGGGAGCTGCGGGCCGAACTGACCTCCCTGGGCGCCGAGGTGACCGTCGCGGCCTGCGACGTCGGCGACCGTACGGCGCTCTACGCGCTGCTGTCCGGCCTGCCGGGCGAATACCCGCTCACCGCGGTGGTGCACACCGCCGGAGTGCTGGGCGACGCCACGATCGGCTCGCTCACCCCCGATCTGGTGGACCGGGTCCTGCGTCCCAAGGCGGACGCGGCCTGGTGGCTGCACGAGGCGACGCTGAGCCTCGGCCACGAGCCGGCCGCGTTCGTCCTGTACTCCTCGGTCGCCGGCGTGACCGGGGGACCGGGCCAGGGCAACTACGCCGCGGCCAACGCGTTCCTGGACGCGCTGGCCGGGCACCGCGCCGCCCTCGGCCTGCCCGCGGCCTCACTGGCCTGGGGCCCCTGGGCCCAGGACAGCGGCATGACCAGCACGCTGAGCGAAACCGACCTGCGGCGGATGTCCCGCTCGGAGCACGCCGTGCTGTCGGTGGAACAGGGCCTCGCCCTGTTCGACGCCGCCATGGCGCGCGACGAGGCGCTGGTCGTCCCGGTGCGGATGGCCGCCGGAGCGCCCCAGCCGGCCCAGGTCCCCGCGATCCTGCGCGGACTGATGGCCACGGGCCGCCGCACGGCCGCGCCCCACGCCCGCGCCACCTCCCTGGCGGACCGCCTGCACGCACTGGGGGAGCAGGACCGGGAGACGGCACTGGTCGAACTGGTGCGGTCCGACACCGCCGCCGTACTGGGGCACCCCTCCGCGGACGCGGTCCCGGCCGACCGGGACTTCAGCCGGCTGGGCTTCGACTCGCTGATGGCGGTGGAGCTGCGCACCAGGCTGGCCGCGTCCACCGGCGTACGGCTCCCCTCCACCCTCGTGTTCGACCACCCCACGCCGCTCGCCGTCGCCAGGCACCTCGCCCCGGCCCTGTTCGGCGCGGACACTCCCGGCGCGGACACCTCGCCGCTGACCGCGCTCGACCGGCTGGAGGCGGCACTCACCGAGGGCGGGATCGACGAGGTGACCAGGACCGGAGTCGCCGGGAGGCTGCGCCGCCTGCTCGCCAGGTGGGACGAGGCCGCACCCGAGACCGGCGGGGCCGTCGTCACCGAACGGATCGAGGCCGCCAGCGCCGACGAGATCCTCGCCTTCATCGACAACGAACTCGGCCGGTCGACGGACTCCTGACAGGGGCCCACTCCCCGCGCATGCCAACATCTGAGGAAGGTTCACGGACGATGCCGGACGAAAAGAAACTCGTCGAATACCTGAAGTGGGTCACGACGGATCTGCACCAGACCCGCCAACGGCTCCAGGAAGCCGAATCCGGCCGCCACGAACCGGTGGCGATCGTCGGAATGGGGTGCAGGTTCCCCGGCGGGGTCCGGTCTCCCGAGGACTTCTGGGAACTGCTCTCCTCCGGCCGGAGCGCGATCTCCGGGTTCCCCGACGACCGGGGCTGGGACCTGGCGGCCCTCGCCGGCGACGGCGAGGGGCGCAGCGCCACCCAGGAGGGCGGCTTCCTGCACGAGGCGCCGCACTTCGACCCCGCCTTCTTCGGCATATCTCCGCGCGAGGCCCTCGCCATGGACCCGCAGCAGCGGCTGCTCCTGGAAGTGTCCTGGGAGGCCATCGAACGTTCGGGCATCGACCCGAACACGCTGCGCGGCAGCAGGACCGGCGTCTTCGTCGGAACCAACTCCCAGGACTACACCCACCTGGTGCTCGCCTCGCGCGACGACATGGGCGGCTACGCGGGCAACGGACTGGCGGCCAGCGTCCTGTCGGGCCGGCTGTCCTTCGTCCTCGGTCTGGAGGGCCCGGCGGTCACCCTCGACACGGCGTGCTCGTCCTCGCTGGTGACCCTGCACCTGGCCGCCCAGGCCGTCCGCAACGGCGAGTGCTCGCTGGCGCTGGCCGGCGGCGCCACCGTGATGGCGACCTCCTCCAGCTTCGTCGGCTTCAGTGTCCAGGGCGGACTTGCCGCCGACGGACGCTGCAAGGCCTTCTCCGACTCCGCCGACGGCACCGCCTGGTCCGAGGGCGCGGGCATGCTGCTCGTCGAGCGGCTGTCCGACGCCCGGCGCAACGGACACCCCGTCCTGGCGGTGCTGCGCGGCAGCGCGGTCAACCAGGACGGCGCGTCCAACGGCCTGAGCGCCCCCAACGGTCCCTCCCAGCAGCGCGTCATCCGCCAGGCCCTGGCCGGGGCCGGCCTCTCACCGGCCGATGTCGACGCCGTCGAGGCGCACGGCACGGGCACCACTCTGGGCGACCCCATCGAGGCGGGCGCCCTGCTGGCCACCTACGGCCAGGACCGCGAGGAGCAGCGCCCGCTGTGGCTGGGCACGGTCAAGTCCAACATCGGCCACACCCAGGCGGCCGCGGGTGTCGCGGGCGTGATGAAAATGGTGCTCGCGCTGCGCGAAGGGGTGCTGCCCCGGACCCTGCACGTGGACGCGCCCTCCTCGCACGTGGACTGGGAGGCCGGTGACGTACGGCTGCTGACCGAGCCGGTCCCGTGGCCGCAGGGCGAGCGGGTGCGCCGCGCCGGAGTGTCGTCGTTCGGCATCAGCGGCACCAACGCGCATGTGCTCCTCGAACAGGCCCCGCCCGCCGAGGAGGCCGACGAGCCCGCCCCCGCGCCGGGGCTCGCGCCCACGACCGTTCCCTGGCCCGTGTCGGGCCGCGACGAGGCCGCGCTCGACGCCCAGCTTGCGCGCGTCCGCGCCCTCGCGGACGTACCGGGCCGCGACCCGCTGGACGTCGGCTTCTCCCTCGCCACCACCCGCTCCACGTTCGAGCACCGCGCGGTGCTCCTGGCCGCCGCGGGCGAGGGCGGCGCACTGGTCGAGGCGGCGCGCGGGGTGCCCGGCAAGGGCGCCGTGGCCGTGCTGTTCTCCGGCCAGGGCGCGCAGCGCCTCGGCATGGGCCGCGAACTGTACGCGCGTTTCCCCGTCTTCGCCGAGGCGCTGGACGAGGTACTGGCCCGGCTGGACAAGGAGCTGGACCGGCCGTTGCGCGAGGTCATGTGGGGCACGGACCCCGAGGCGCTGAACGACACCGGCTTCGCCCAGCCCGCCCTGTTCGCCGTCGGGGCCGCGCTGTACCGGCTGGTCGCCTCCTGGGGCGTGCGGCCGGACTTCCTGGCCGGGCACTCCGTCGGCGAGATCACGGCCGCGCACCTGGCCGGGGTGTTCTCGCTGGAGGACGCCTGCCGGCTGGTCTGCGCGCGGGCCCGCCTGATGCGCGAGCTGCCCGCGGGCGGCGCGATGGTCGCCGTACGCGCCACCGAGGCCGAGGTCCTGCCGCTGCTGACCGACGGGGTGTCCATCGCCGCGGTCAACGGCCCGGACGCGGTCGTCGTCTCCGGCGAGGAGGCCGCGGTGCTCCGCCTCGCGGACCGGCTTGCCCTGCAGGGCCGCAAAACCACCCGGCTCGCGGTCAGCCACGCGTTCCACTCGCCGCTCATGGAGCCCATGCTCGACGCCTTCCGCGCCGTGGCCGAGTCGCTGACCTACGGTGAGCCGTCGGTCCCCGTGGTGTCCAACCTGACCGGGGAGGTGGCCACCGCCGGTGAACTCGCCGACCCCGGCTACTGGGTGCGCCACGTCCGCGAGGCCGTACGGTTCGGCGACGGAGTGCGGACCCTGGCCGGCCGCGGTGTGGGGACGTTCCTGGAACTGGGCCCGGACGCGGTGCTCTCCGCCCTCGTACCGGAGTCCGTCCAGGACCCGGCCGTGGCGGCGCTGCCCGTGCTGCGCAAGGACACCTCCGAGGAGACCTCGGCCGTCACCGCCCTCGCCGCACTGTTCACGCGCGGAGTCGCCGTCGACTGGGCCGCGCTGTTCGCCGGCACGGGCGCGCGCCGGGTCGAGCTCCCGACGTACGCGTTCCAGCGCCGCCGGTACTGGCCCACGCTGCGCGCCGCCACCGGTGACGCCTCGGGCCTGGGCCTGATCGCCGCCGGGCATCCGCTGCTCGGCGCCGCGGTCACGATCGCCGACTCCGACGAGATCCTGCTCACCGGCAGACTGTCGGCGCAGTCCCACCCCTGGCTCGCCGACCACCGGGTCGACGGCCGGATCGTCCTGCCGGGCACAGCCCTGGCCGAACTCGCCGTACGCGCCGGTGACCAGGCCGGCCAGGACCGCGTCGAGGAATTGACCCTGCTCGCCCCGTTGGCTCCGCCCGAGCACGGTGCCCTCACCGTGCAGGTGCGCGTGGGCGCCCCGGACGAGACGGGCCGCCGCGCGCTGACCGTGCACTCCCGGCCCGCCGAAGAGGACACCGAGCCCTGGACGGCCCACGCCCGGGGCGTCCTGGCGACCGCCGGACCGGCCGACGAGCCCGGCGGACTCGACACCGCGGACTGGCCGCCGAGCGGCGCCGAGCCGGTCGGCACCGACGCTCTGTACGAGCGGCTCTCCGGCGCCGGACTGGACTACGGACCGGTGTTCGGGGGGCTGTCGGGCGTCTGGCGGCGCGACGGCGAGATCTTCGCCGAGGCGGCGCTGCCCACACCGGCCGAGGACGCCGGCGCGTACGGAATCCACCCCGCGCTGCTGGACGCCGCGATCCGCGCGGCGGGCTGCCTGGACCCCGACGCCCTCGCGGCCCCGGTCGTCCCCCTGTCCTGGAGTGGACTGACCCTGCACGCCACGGCTGCCTCCGCCCTGCGTGTACGGATCACCGCGACCGGCCCCGGTGAGGTGACCCTGACGGCGGCCGACGCGACGGGCGCCCCGGTGCTCTCCGTCGACACGCTGACCCTGGGCGCGCCCGGCGGGCAGCGCCCGGCGGCCACGCCCTCGGCAGGCGGCACCGACAAGGGCGCCTTCCTGGCGCTCGACTGGATGCCCGTGGCCACACCTGAGGCCACCACCGGCACCCGCTGGGCGGTCGTCGGCGACGACGAACTCGACCTGGGCTACGCGATGCACCGCGCCGACGAAACCGTCAGCGCCTACGCGGAGTCCCTGACCGGCGCGGTCGGCGACAGCGGCGTCGCCCCGGACGTCTTCCTGGTGCCCGTGGTGGGCGACCCGCAGGTCCCCGGGCCCGAGGCGGTACGTGCCCTCACCGCCCGCGTCCTGGGCCTGCTCCAGGAGTGGCTGGACGAGCCGCGCCTGGCCGGCGCGCGCCTGGTGTTCGTCACCCGCGGCGCCGTCGCCGTCGACGGCGAGGAGATCCGGGACGTGGCCGCCGCCGCGGTCTGGGGCCTCGTACGGTCGGCGCAGACGGAGAACCCCGGCAGCTTCCTGCTGGTCGACATGGACGACGCCTTCCGGTCGGTGGGCGTCCTGCCCGGACTGCTCACCCTCGACGAGCAGCAGCTGGTGGTGCGCGACCACACGATCAGGGCGGGTCGCCTCACCCGGCTGCCCGACACCGAGCAGACGCCCGAGACCCGGGGCGCGGCCCGGGCCTGGGACCCCGAGGGCACCGTACTGATCACCGGCGGGACCGGCGGCCTCGGCGGCGAACTGGCCCGCCACCTGGCCTCCGGGCACGGCGTACGCCGCCTCCTGCTGGCCAGCAGGAGCGGGCCGCAGGCTCCCGGCGCGAGTGAGCTGGTGGCCTCCCTGGCCGAGCTGGGCGCCGAGGCCACCGTGGTCTCCTGCGACCTGGCGGACCGGGCCGCGGTGAGCGCGCTGCTGGCCGGGGTGGACGCGGCGCACCCGCTGACCGCCGTCGTCCACACCGCCGGTGTGCTCGGCGACGCGATGACCGGCTCGCTCACCCCGGAGCTGATGGAGCGCGTCCTGCGGCCGAAGGTGGACGCGGCCTGGCATCTGCACGAGGCCACCCGTGAGCTGGATCTCGCCGGGTTCGTCCTGTACTCCTCGGTCTCCGGTGTCCTCGGCGGCCCCGGGCAGGGCAACTACGCCGCGGCCAACGCCTACCTGGACGCGCTCGCCCAGCACCGCAGGGACCAGGACCTGCCCGCCGTCTCCCTCGCCTGGGGCCCCTGGGGCCGGGGCAGCGGCATGACCAGTCATGTCAGCGCCACCGACCTGGAGCGCATGGCCCGGGGCGGCATGCCGCCGCTGGCCGTCGACCAGGGCCTCGCACTCTTCGACGCCGCGCTCCTGCGCGACCGCGCCACGGTCGTGCCCACCCGGATCAACGTCGCCGGGCTGCGCGAGCAGCAGGCACTGCCGGCGCTGTGGCGGGAGCTGGTCCCGCGCGCCCGCCGCTCCGCCGCCGCGGCGGACCGCTCGCCGGTCACCCTGCGCGAACGGCTGCGCCACCTCAAGCCCGCCGAGCAGGAGCGCCTGCTCGTCGAGCTGGTGGTGGGCTACTCCGCCGCGCTGCTCGGGCACCCCGACTCCAGCGGTGTGGACCCCGAACGCGGCTTCCTGGAGCTGGGGTTCGACTCGCTGGTCTCCGTCGGGCTGCGCAACCAGCTCGGCGAGGCGCTCGGACTGCGGCTGCCGAGCTCGGTGGTGTTCGACCACGCGACCCCCGTGAAGCTCGCGCGGATGCTCCACGGCGAACTGGCCGGGCAGCTCGCTCCGGGCGCACCGTCGGGAGGCCCCACGTCCGCCGCCGCGGGCCGGAGCCCGGACACGGACGAGACGCTGGAGGGCCTGTTCTACGGGGCGGTCAAGGCCGGGAAGATGGTCCAGGGCATGCGAATGCTGAAGGCCGTCGCCGACACCCGGCCCAGCTTCGAGTCCCCCGCCGACCTGGAGGAGCTGTCGCTCCCGGTCGTCCTGGCGGAGGGCCCGTCCACGCCCCGGCTGGTCTTCGTCAGCGCCCCCGGCGCCACCGGCGGCGTACACCAGTACGCGCGCATCGCGGCGCACTTCCGCGGCAAGCGGCACGTCAGCGCGCTGCCGCTCATGGGCTTCGCACCCGGCGAGCTGCTGCCGGCCACCAGTGAGGCCGCGGCCCGCATCGTGGCGGAGAGCGCCCTGCACGCCAGCGACGGCGAGCCCTTCGTCCTGGTGGGGCACTCCACGGGCGGCTCGCTCGCCTACCTTGCCGCCGGGGTGCTGGAGGAGACCTGGGGCGTCAAGCCCGAGGGGATCGTCCTGCTGGACACCGCGAGCATCCGCTACCAGCCGGGCGAGGGCAAGGACCTCGACCGGACCACCCGGTACTACCTGGCCGACATCGACTCGCCGTCGGTGACGCTGAACAGCGCCAGGCTCTCCGCGATGGCGCACTGGTTCATGGCGATGACCGACATCGAGACGGTGCCTTCGACGGCGCCGACGATGCTCGTGCGGTGCACGCGGTCGCACGACGGCTTCCTGTTCGACACCGCGGGCGTACCCGCGGACGACATCTGTGAGATCGACGCCGACCACCTGTCCCTCGCCAAGGAACACTCCGCGCTGACGGCGCGGACCATCGAGGAGTGGCTCGGCGGCCTGCCCGCCACCACGGAGGCGTGACCGTCCGGGGGCGGGCGGCGGGGACCCCGCCGCCCGCCCCCGGCGCCCCCGTCCGCGCGTCCGGGGCCGACCCGCACACCCGTACCACCGTTCAGAGGAGACCCCCCCATGACCACGTCCCAGGAGCTGCCGTCCCTCAAGGGAGCGCAGCCCACCGTCCTGCGGCTGAGCCCCCTGCTGCGCGAGCTCCAGACCAGCGGCGCCGTCTGCCGGGTGCGCACCCCCGCCGGCGACGAGGGATGGCTGGTGACACGCCACGCCGAACTCAAGGAGCTGCTCCGCGACGAGCGGCTGGCCCGCGCGCACCCCGACCCGGCGAACGCCCCGCGCTATGTCCACAACCCGTTCCTGGACATGCTCGTCAGCGACGACGCCGAAGTGGCGCGCAAGCTGCACAGCGAGACCCGCGCCATGCTCACCCCGAACTTCTCCGCGCGGCGCGTGCTCAACATGAGGCCGAAGGTCGAGGCCATCGCCGAAACCGTGCTGGAGAGCTTCATCGCGCAGGGGCCGCCGGCGGATCTGCAGAGCGGCTTCTCGATGCCGTTCTCGCTGGCCGTGCTCGGTGAACTCATCGGTGTGCCCGCCGAGGACCGTGAGCTGCTCGCCCGCCTGCTCTCGCAGATGGGCGGGCTGGACGACCCGGACACCGTCCAGGACGGGCAGCAGGACCTCTTCGGCTACCTGGTGGAGCTGGCGGGCCGCAGGAGGGCCGACCCCGGCGACGACGTGATCTCACGGCTGTGCGTGAAGGAGCCCTCGGACGCGCGCATCGGGCCCGTCGCGGCCGGGGTGCTGTTCGCCGGACTCGAGGCCGTCGCCAGCCACATCGACCTCGGCGTGATGCTGTTCGGCATCCACCCCGATCAGCTCGCGGCGGCCATGGCGGACCCGAAGGTGATGGCGGGCGCCGTGGAGGAGATCCTGCGGTCGGCGAAGGCCGGCGGCTCGGTCCTGCCGCGCTACGCCACCGAGGACGTCGAGATCGGTGGCGTCACCATCCGCTTCGGGGAGCTGGTGCTGCTCGACTTCACCCTCTCCAACTTCGACACCCGGGTCTTCGACGATCCCGAGTTGTTCGACATCACCCGCTCGCCCAACGCCCACCTGACGTTCGGTCACGGGATGTGGCACTGCATCGGCGCCCCGCTGGCGCGCATGCAGCTCCGGACGGCGTACACCCTGCTCTTCACCCGCCTGCCCGGGCTGCGGCTCGCGCGTCCCGTCGAGGAGCTTCAGGTACTCGGCGGGAGGCTCTCGGCGGGGATCACCGAGGTGCCGGTCACCTGGTAGTGCCCCAGCAGGGGCGACCGGTCAGCTCTCGCCCACGGTGATCGCCTGGGACGGGCAGATCACGCCGGCCTGCCGCGCCGCCTCCCGGGCCGGCTCGTCCGCCGGCTCGGCCAGGACCATGACGATCCCCAGATCGTCCTGGTCGAAGACGTCGGGAGCCGACAGGACGCACTGTCCGGCCCCCACACAGCGATCGGTGTCCACACTGATGCGCACTGTTCATTCCTCCGTCGGTTGAGACTGCGGTCGTGCCGGGGCCGCCCGTCGTGGGCGGCCCCGGCGTCTGGTGTGCGGTGGCGCGGCTACCAGCGGACGGGCAGGGAGTGCAGCCCGTACAGCACCCCGTCGTACTTGATCGGCAGGTCCGTCACCGGAACGGCCAGCTCCAGCGTGGGGATCCGCTCGAACAGCGTCCGGTAGGCGATGTCCATCTCCACCCTGACCAGATTCTGGCCCAGGCACTGGTGCACCCCGTAGCCGAACGCCACGTGCGAGCGGGCGGAGCGGCCGGGGTCGAACTCGTCGGGGCGCTCGAAGACGGTCCCGTCGTGGTTGGCGGCGGCGACCAGCGGGATGATGCCCTCGCCGGCCCGGATGAGCTGCCCGCCGATCTCGACGTCCTCCACGGCCACCCGGAAGGCGACCAGGTCGGCCACCGAGTAGTAGCGCAGGAGCTCCTCGACGGCCCGCTCGTCGCCGATCCACTGCGGGTGGGACAGCAGGGTGACCACCCCGAGCCCGATGTTGTTCGCCGTCGTCTCGTGCCCGGCGATCAGCAGCAGCATCGACACGCCGGACAGTTCCTGCTTGCCTAGCGTCCCGTCGGCCAGCAGCCGGCTGATCAGGTCGTCGCCCGGCCGCTTCTGTTTGATGACGATCAGCCGGTTGAGGTAGCGCAGCAGTGCCTTGGAGGCCGCCTGCCGCTGCTCGTCCGTCGAGGTGAGCGTGACCAGGACCCGGGTCCTGGTCTCGAAGAAGTCCCGGTCGGCGTGGGGCACGCCGAGCAGTGTGGAGATCACCAGGGACGGCACGGACAGCGCGAAGTCCGCGATCAGATCAGCGGTGTTGCCCGCCGCGAGCATCGCGTCGATGCGCTCGTCCACGATCTGCTGGATGGCCGGACGCATCTCCCTGACCTTGCGGACGGTGAACTCGGGAATCAGCGTCTTGCGAAACCGCCCGTGCTCCGGCGGGTCCAGGGCCACGAACCAGCCGGGCACCTCGTCCTGGGACGGCACACCGCCGGTCTTCGCGGCGCGGGGGAAGCCGGGGTGCGAGGGGTTGGAGCTGATCCGCGGATCGGTGAGCACCTCGCGGACGTCCTCGTGCCGGGTCACCAGCCACACGTGCTCACCGGAGGGAAGGGTGGTGCTCACCAGCCCTTGCTGCTCACGGAATTGCAGATACTGGGGCGGTGGGAAGGACTGGCCGGGCTGCCGCAGCGGGAAGGCGACCGGACACTTGTCGACAGTTGTCATCTTCTCAATTTCCCTGGGAGCCGGACACGCCTCACGCGGCGTAGAACTTGCGGACCTTCCCGACGATGAACTCCTGGTCATCCTCGGTCAGTCCGGTGTGGGTCGGCAGGTAGAAGCCGTCCTCGCTGAAGCGGCTCGCGTTGAGCGAGGGCCAGACGGGGTCGAGATAGCCGGGCTGGCGGCTCATCGGCTTGAAGAACAGCCGCGTCTCGACGCCCTCGTCCCTGAGGAAGTCCATCAGCTCGTCGCGGCGTTCGGCGCGCAGGTCGTACATCCACAGCACATCGCGCGGCGGCATCAGGGTGATCCCGTCGATACCGCTCAGGCCCTCGTCGTAACGGCGCTCTATCTCCCGGCGGGCGGCCAGGATGGAGTCGAGCTGCTCGGTCTGCGCCAGCGCGACGGCCGCCTGCATGCTCGTCATACGGAAGTTGTAGGCCAGCTTCTTGTGCAGGAAGCTGTGGTCCTTGGTGAAGGCCATCGCCCGCAGATGAGCCATCTGTTCGGCGAGATAGGGGTCGTCGGTGAGACAGATCCCGCCCTCCCCAGCGGTGATGATCTTGTTGGCGAAGAGCGAGAAGCAGGCGATGTCGGCGACCGGCCGCACGCCGTGCGCCTCGGCGGAGTCCTCCACCACGCGCAGGCCGTACTGATGCGCCAGATCCATGATCGGGTCCATGTCGCACCGGCGGCCGTAGACGTGCACCGGCATGATTGCCCTGGTGCGGGGAGTGATCTTCTCCTCGATGCGTGAGACATCGATGTTGAGGTCGTCCCCGCAGTCCACGAAGACGGGGGTGGCGCCCGTGTAGGACACCGCCCAGGCCGAGGCGATCATCGTGAACTCGGGGACGATGACCTCGTCGCCGGGGCCGACCCCGAGCGCGCGCAGCGCCAGGGTCAGCGCCGTCGTCCCGGAGGAGCACGCGACGCCGTGCGTGCTCCCGTTGTATGCGGCGAACGCGGTCTCGAACTTCTTGACGTACGGTCCCTGCGAAGAGATCCAGCCGCCGCTGACGGCGTCCGTCACGTATTCGAGTTCACGCCCGCCGAGCCAGGGCTTGGACACGGGCTGTGCGTATGACATCGGATCCCTCGATCAGTCGTTGGCGAGAGCGGGTTCGGACAGGGCGGGAAGGCCGAGCAGGAGATCCGCGGCGGCGGCCCGGCCGCCCGCGGCCCGCAGCAGCTTCGAGAAGTGCTCGGCACGCTCACGGAACGCGCTGTCCGTGAGCACCCGGGTGATCTTGTCGACGACGTCGTCGGCGTCGACGGTCTGCGGGTGGTCGAGGGTCAGGCTGACCCCGAAGTCCTGGCCCCGCACCGCCTGGTCGTCGCAGTCGACCCACAGCGGACGCACCACCAGCGGCTTACCGAAGTACAGGCCCTCGTGATAGCCGTTGCCGCCCGCGTGGGTGAAGAAGACCTCGACCTTCGGATGGGCCAGCACATCGAGCTGGGAGGGGACCCAGTTCTCGATCCGCAGATTGTCCGGCAGCTCCTCGCGCGGCGGCAGCAACTCCTGCTGCTCCTTGGGGAGTTTCCACAGGACGGAGTGTCCGTCCGCCAGCCGCCGCGCCACGTCCACCAGCGCGCCGACCTGCTCGCGCGTCAGCCGGGTGATCGTGCCGAAGCCCATGTAGACCACGGACTGCTGGGCGTCGAGCCAGTCGGAGAGACCGTCGTCGTCCGGAGCCTGCGGCAGCGGCGGCACCATGGCGCCGACCAGCCGCATCTTGTCCGGCACCGGGAAGGGGTAGTCCAGCTCGGGCACCGAGTAGCACAGCACCATCTCGGAGTGGTCGATCCGCGCCATCATCTGGCGTGCCTCGGGCGAGATCCCCAGCTCCTTGCGGATCCGGTTGTCCTCCTCGACCACCTTGCGCATCGACGAGGTCATGAACATCCCCAGCGTCCGCAGCCTGAACAGCTGGTTCTCCACCCGCTGCGCGAACGTCATGTCCAGCGGCAGCCCGGAGTGCGGCACCGGGAAGCCGCCCGGTGTGTACGACTTGGCGAACGGAACGTGCGATGTCAGGACATTGCTCGGCACGAACGGGACGCCGAGCACAAAGGGAATGCCCTTCGTGATGGCCAGCTCGTATCCGAACTGGCACATGGACTCGATGACCATCAGCGCGGGCCGCACCTCGTCGACAATGGCTTCGAGGCGCTTGTACTTCTCCACCCGGGACGCCGGTTCGAAGGAGTGCTTGATGACCGCGCGGTGCGCCTTGAACCGCGAGCGCTGCGTCACCTCGCGGTAGGTCTCGTCGTCCCAGGTGACGGCCGACATCTGCGGCACCACCTCACCGAGCGAAGCGAATTCCACGGGCGTTTTCACCGTGGCCGCGGCGATATCGGAGCGGCCTTTTTCGTCGGTCGCGAACCACAGATCCTCCACACCGCGGCGGGACAATTCCTCCGCGAGTACGAGCAACGGGTTCAGAAGACCGCTTTCGGCATAGCTGACGAACAGGATAGGCCGCCGAATCGAGCCCATGGACAACACCCTCCGGAAGTGGCAGCCCCAACGGCAGGCGCCACAGGTATCCACACGGCCGGTCGCCGGGTGGCCGCGCCGCGCGTTGAAGCGGAGCAGTTACTTGGTCTCACACCACGTTCCGGAGAATCCCTAGTCTTCCGTGCGGAGTCCTTGAATTCCTTAGGGAAAAGTACAGCGTTCACGCCCCTACGATCCGGAACACAGAGGTGTCCGGGCCCGACTTCCTAGGGGTGTGCAACGTCATGACGATCGGAGCCGACGAAGACCCGGTAGTGGTCGTCGGGATGGCATGCCGCTACCCGGGGGGAGTGCGCTCCCCCGAGGAGCTGTGGGACCTGGTCCTGTCGGGCCGTGACGCGATCTCCGGCTTCCCGGCGGACCGCGGCTGGGACCTGGAGGCGCTGGCCGGTGAGGGGCCGGGCCGCAGTGTGACCCGCGAGGGCGGTTTCCTGTACGGGGCCGCCGACTTCGATGCCGGATTCTTCGGCATGTCACCGCGCGAGGCCGTCTCCACCGACCCGCAGCAGCGGCTGGTGCTGGAAACCGCCTGGGAGGCGATCGAACGGGCGGGGATCGACCCCCACGGCCTGAACGGCAGCCCGACCGGTGTGTTCGTCGGCACCGGCGGCCAGGACTACGCCACCGTCACCCAGCGGTCCCCGGAGGACCTCGCGGGCCATGCCATGACCGGCCTGTCGCCGGCCGTCGCCTCCGGGCGGCTCGCCTACACCCTGGGCCTCGAAGGGCCCGCGGTCACCGTCGACACCGCCTCCTCCTCCTCGCTGGTCGCCCTGCACTGGGCGGCGCGCTCGCTGCGCGCGGGGGAGTGCTCGATGGCGCTGGCCGGCGGTGTCACGGTGATGTCCACCCCGGTGGGCTTCGTCGGCTACTCCCGCCAGGGCGGGCTGGCCCCCGACGGGCGCTGCAAGGCGTTCTCCGAGGACGCGGACGGCACGGCCTGGGCCGAGGGGGTCGGCGTCGTCGTCCTGGAACGGCTCTCCGGCGCACGGGCCCGCGGCCACCGGGTGCTCGCCGTCCTGCGCGGCAGCGCCACCAACCAGGACGGTGCCTCCAACGGCCTGACCTCCCCCAGCGGCCGGTCGCAGGAGCACGTGATCCGCCAGGCACTGGCCGACGCGGGACTCCGCGCCGCCGACGTCGACATGGTCGAGGCACACGGCACCGGCACGAAGCTCGGCGACCCCATCGAGGCGCAGGCGCTGCTGGCGACGTACGGACAGGACCGCCCGCCCGGCCGACCGCTGCGGCTGGGCTCCCTCAAGTCGAACATCGGGCACGCCCAGGCCGCGGCCGGGATCGCGGGATTCATCAAGACGGTGATGGCCCTGCGCCACGGCCTGATGCCGCGGACCCTGCATGTCGGCAGGCCCACCTCCCACGTCGACTGGACGGACGGCGCCGTCGAGCTGCTGAGCGAACAGACCCCGTGGCACCCCGTGGGACGGCCGCGGCGCGCCGGCGTGTCGTCCTTCGGCATCAGCGGCACCAACGCGCACGTCATCGTCGAGCAGGCCCCCGAGGAGACGGAGCGGCCCTCGTCCGCCCCCGTGCCCGCGGTGGTGCCCTGGGTCGTATCGGCCCGGACCGAAGCGGCGCTGGCGGACCAGCTGACCCGGCTCGGCGACTTCGTGGCCGACGCCCCCGGCCTCACCGCCCTCGACATCGGCCATTCCCTGGCGACGGGCCGCGCCGCGCTCCGGCACCGGGCGGCCCTGCTCGCACACGGGCCGCACGGGCAGGACGTGACGGAAGTCGCCCGCGGCGAGGCCGGTGACGGCGCCGTGGCGATCCTCTTCCCCGGCCAGGGCAGCCAGCGCCTGGGCATGGGACGCGAACTCCACGCGCGCTTCCCGGTCTTCGCGCGCGCCCTGGACGCCGTGGTGGACGAACTGGACCGGCACCTCGACCGCCCGCTGCGCGACATCATGTGGGGCGAGGACCCGAAGGAGCTGGACCGTACGGGCTGGACCCAGCCCGCGCTGTTCGCCGTCGAGACGGCCCTGTTCCGCCTGGTGGAGTCCCTGGGCGTCCGCCCCGCCGTGGTGGGCGGCCACTCGGTCGGTGAGATCACCGCGGCCCATGTCGCGGGCGTCCTCCCGCTGGCCGACGCCTGCCGGCTGGTCGCCACGCGCGCCGCACTGATGCAGGCCCTGCCCGCCGGCGGTGCGATGGTCGCCGTGCAGGCCGCCGAGGACGAGGCCCTGCCGCTGCTCGCCGGCCGCGCCGACCGGGCCTCGGTCGCCGCGGTCAACGGGCCCGCGTCCGTGGTGATCGCGGGCGAGGAGAGCGCGGTCCTGGAGATCGCCGCACACTTCGCCGACCAGGGACGCAGAACCAGCCGGCTGCCGGTGTCGCACGCCTTCCACTCGCCGCTGATGGATCCGATGCTGGCGGACTTCCGCGGCGTCATGGAGTCCCTCACCTTCCACGAGCCGACCGTCCCGGTCGTCTCCAACCTCACCGGCGCACCGGCCGGCTCCCTGCTGTGCACCCCCGACTACTGGGTACGCCATGTGCGCGAGGCGGTGCGCTTCGCCGACGGTGTCACCGCGCTCGGCGAGGAGAACGTGGACGCCCTGCTGGAGCTTGGCCCCGGCAGCGCACTGAGCGCCATGGCCAGGGAGAGCCTCGGTGGGGCCGCCCGGTCCATGACCGTCGTCCCCACGCTGCGCAAGGACCAGCCCGAGGAGGCCGCTCTCGTCGCCGCCCTGGGCCGGCTGCACACCGCCGGGGTCCCCGTCGACTGGACGGCCTTCTTCGCGGACACCGCCGCCCGGCGGGTCGACCTGCCGACCTACGCCTTCCAGCACGAGCGCCACTGGCCCGCCCCGCCCGCGGGCGCCGGAAACCGGGGGACGGGCGCCACCGGGCACCCGCTGCTCGGCGGCACCCTGGAACTCGCCGACGGCGAGGGCCTGGTGTTCACCGGAGAACTCTGCGCCCGCACCCACCCCTGGCTCGCCCAGCACGTCGTCGCCGGACGGATCACGCTGCCGCAAACGGCCCTGCTGGAGCTGGTGGTCCGGGCCGGCGACGAGGCGGGCTGCGACCGGGTCGAGGAACTGATCCCCACCCGGCCGCTGGTCCTGGCCGAGGACCGCTCCGTACGTCTGCAAGTGCGCCTCGGTGCGGCGGACGGCATCGGGCGGCGCGCCGTCACCGTCAACTCCAGGCCGGAGGGCGCCGCCGACGAGCCGTGGACCCGGCACGCGACGGGCGTCCTCGTCCCCGCTCACGAGGGGCCGCCGGTCTGCGCGGACCTCGGCTCCGACGTCTGGCCGCCGCGGGGCGCCGACCCGGTGGAGCTGGAGGGGTACTACAAACGCCTCGCCGACCAGGGCTTCGCGTACGGCCCGGCCTTCCGGGGGCTGCGCGCGCTGTGGCGCCGCGGCGAGGAGACCTTCGCCGACGTCGCCCTGCCCGCCGAGGCGGGCGACGCTGCCGCGTACGGCCTGCACCCCGCCCTGCTGGACGCCGCGCGGCACGCCGCCATGACGGAGGACGGCAGTCTCCCGGACCGCTGGCGCGGAGTGTCCCTGCACGCGGCGGGCGCCTCTGCCCTGCGGGTGCGGATCGCCCCCTGCACCGACGAGCCGGGCAGCGTGCTGCGGCTCGCTGCCGCCGACTCCTGCGGGGCCCCGGTGCTCACCGCCGAGAGCCTGCGGGTCCGCCCGCTGTCGGCCGACGAGTTCCTCCCCGCCCTGACGGTCCCCCGGCCCAGGGCGGGGACGGACTCCGTCACCACCCGCACCACTCGGCCACCGGCGGCCGCACCGGGCGCAGGGGACGACCGCGCGCCCACCCTGTCCGAGCAGTTGGAGCGGCTCCCCGAGGCCAAGCGGGAGCGCCATCTGCTCGATCTCGTACGGACCGAGGCCGCCGCGGTGCTCGGCCACGGCAGCCCGGACGCCATCGGCGCCCACCAGGCCTTCAAGGAGCTGGGCTTCGACTCCCTCGCGGGCGTCGAGCTCTGCGACCGGCTCGGCGCACTCGCCGGCCGGGCCCTGCCCAGCACCCTCGTCTACAACTTCCCGACCCCCGCACGGCTCGCCGGCCGTCTCGCGACGGTCCTCGCGGCGCCCGCCGCCCCGGCGACGGGATCCGCCGGCGACGAGATCGCCAGGTTCGAGGCCGTCGTCCAGGCGGCGTCGGACGGTTCCGAACGCCGGATGATCGCCGACCGTCTGGAGAAACTCGTCTCCGCCCTGCGGCAATCCAGCCCCTCCTCGCCGAGCACGTCCGGCGAGGACATCGACACGGTGTCGGTCGACAGACTGCTCGACATCATCGATGAAGAGTTCGAAACCACATAAGAATTGCTGCTTTCGTTCGCGACCCGATGATGAGGACGGACCGGTGCCAGAAGACCAGCAGGACAAAGTCGTCGACTACTTGAGGCGAGTCACTTCCGATCTCCGTCGTGCGCGTCAGCGCATCGGAGAACTGGAACTCAAGGACAATGAGCCCATCGCCATTGTCGGAATGAGCTGCAGGCTGCCCGGCGGAGTCCGCTCCCCGGAGGCCCTGTGGGAACTCGTCGCATCCGGCGGCGACGCCATATCGGGATTCCCCTCGGACCGCGGCTGGGACATCGACCGGCTCACCGGGTCCGGCGAAGGAAACAGCGCCACCCACGAAGGCGGATTCCTTTACGAGGCGCCCGAATTCGACGCCGGCTTCTTCGGTATATCCCCGCGCGAGGCACTGGCCATGGACCCCCAGCAGCGACTGCTGCTGGAAGTGACCTGGGAGGCCCTGGAGCGGGCGGGGATCGCCCCGACCGCGCTGCGCGGCAGCCGTGCCGGGGTGTTCGTCGGCGCCTACCACTGGGGCGCGCCCTCGGCCGCCGCCGCGGGCGAACTCCAGGGACACGCCCTGACCGGCACCGCCGCCAGCGTGCTGTCGGGACGCATCGCCTACACCCTGGGGCTCGAAGGCCCCGCCATCACAGTCGACACCGCGTGCTCCTCCTCGCTGGTCGCCCTGCACGTCGCGGCGCAGTCGCTGCGCAACGGCGAGTCCTCGCTCGCCGTCATCGGCGGCGTCACCGTACTCAGCGAACCCTCGGTCTTCGTGGAGTTCAGCAAGCAGGGCGGCCTGGCCGCCGACGGGCGCTGCAAGGCGTTCTCCGAGGACGCGGACGGTACGGGCTGGGGCGAGGGCGTCGGCGTACTCGTCGCGGAACGCCTCTCGGACGCCCGCCGCAACGGCCACCGCGTCCTCGCGGTGCTGCGCGGCTCGGCGGTCAACCAGGACGGTGCCTCCAACGGCCTCACCGCCCCCAACGGCCCCTCCCAGGAACGCGTGGTCCACCAGGCCCTCGCCACCGCCGGACTCACCGGCGCCGACATCGACGCCGTCGAGGCGCACGGCACGGGCACCAGGCTCGGCGACCCCATCGAGGCGCAGGCCCTGCTGGCCACCTACGGTCAGGGCCGCGACCCCGAGCGCCCGCTGTGGCTCGGCTCGCTCAAGTCCAACATCGGTCACACCCAGGCCGCCGCCGGAGTCGCCGGCGTCATCAAGATGGTCATGGCGCTGCGCAACGGGGTGCTGCCCGCGACCCTGCACGCACAGACGCCCTCCTCGCACGTCGACTGGTCCTCCGGTGCGGTACGCCTCCTGACCGACTCCGTGACCTGGCCGGACACCGGACGGCCGCGCCGCTGCGCGGTGTCCTCGTTCGGCATCAGCGGCACCAACGCCCACGCCCTGCTGGAGGAGGCCCCCGGGCCGACCGGGACGGACGAGCCCGCCGCGGCGCCCTTCACCGCCGCCGCCCTGCCCTGGATCCTGTCCGGCCGCGGCGAGCCGGCGGTCCGTGACCAGGCCGCCGCCCTGGTGGCGCACCTGGAGAGCGCCCCGCCGGCGCGGCCGGCCGACGTCGGCCACACCCTGGTCGCCTCGCGCGCGCTTCTGGAGAACAGGGCCGTGGTGGTCGGCGCCGACCACGAGGAACTCCTCGCCGGGACCACCGCCCTGGGCACCGGTCAGTCCTGGCGGGATCTCGTCCAAGGCACGGCCGACGTCGAGGGCAGGACGGTGTTCGTCTTCCCCGGCCAGGGCTCCCAGTGGGTGGGCATGGGTGCCCGGCTGCTGGAGGAGTCACCGGTCTTCGCCGAGCGGATCGCCGAATGCGCCACCGCGCTCGGCGCGTTCGTGGACTGGTCCCTGGAGGATGTGCTGCGCGACGCGGACGGCGCACCGTCCCTGGAGCGCGTCGACGTCGTACAGCCCGCGTCCTTCGCCGTGATGGTCTCCCTCGCCGCCCTGTGGCGCGCCCACGGGGTGGAGCCCGACGCGGTCGTCGGCCACTCGCAGGGCGAGATCGCCGCGGCCGTCGTCTCCGGCGCGCTCTGCCTGGAGGACGGCGCCCGGGTGGTCGCGCTGCGCAGCCGCGCGATCGGCCGCACCCTGGCCGGCCACGGCGGGATGATGTCGATACCGCTCCCCGTCGACGAGGTCGAGGGCCGGCTCACGGACTGGCAGGGCCGGGTGTCGATCGCCGCCGTCAACGGGCCGCGCTCGGTCATCGTCTCCGGCGAGCCCGGCGCGCTGGACGAACTCTGGGCGCTGCTGACGGCCGAGGACATCCGGGTGCGCCGCGTCGCGGTGGACTACGCCTCGCACTCCGCGCAGGTCGAGAACCTCCGCGACGAACTCCTCGACGTCCTCGCACCGGTCGCCCCACGCACCAGCGACGTCCCGTTCTTCTCCACGGTGACCGGCGACTGGCTGGACACCCGAACGATGGACGCTGCCTACTGGTACACGAACCTGCGCCGGACCGTACGGTTCGCCGAAGCGGTCGGTGACCTGCTCGCCGACGGCCACCGCGCGTTCATCGAGGTCAGCTCGCACCCCGTACTGACCATGTCGGTACAGGACATGACCGAGGCGTACGGCGAGCCGGCCGTCGCCACCGGCACGCTGCGCCGTGGACGCGACGGACTCGCGCGCTTCCTGCTTTCCGCCGCCGAGGTCCACGTACGAGGCGTCGACGTCGACTGGGCCGGGCTCTTCACGGGCACCGACGCCCGCCGCATCGACCTGCCCACTTACGCCTTCCAGCACGAACGCTTCTGGAACACCCCCGCCGCGGACGACCGGGATGCCACGGCCGACCCGCAGGACGCCCGGTTCTGGGCGGCCGTCGAGGGGGAGGACCTCAGCGCGCTGGCCTCGACCCTGCGGACGGACGAGGACGCGGTGGCCGCCGTGCTGCCCGCCCTGTCCTCCTGGCGCAAGTCGCGCAACGAAGCGACCAGAACCGACTCCTGGCGCTACCGGGTGACCTGGTCGCCGCTGGCCAAGGTCCCCCGGCGGACCCTGACGGGTACCTGGCTCGTCGTGTCCGCCGACGGCACCGACGACAGCGAGACCACCGGCGTGCTGGCCGAAGCGGGCGCCGAGGTGACCCGCCTGGTCCTGGACGACACGCACACGGACCGCGCCACCCTCGCCGAACTGCTGGCCACCACCGGCGAACTCACCGGGATCGTCTCCACCCTCGCCGCGGCCGAGGAGCGCAGCGGGCGCCACCCGGGCCTCACCCTCGGCCTCGCCCTGACCGTCCCGCTCGTCCAGGCACTGGGCGACGCCGGCGTGAGCGCGCCGCTGTGGTTCCTCACCCGCGGCGCGGTCTCCACCGGCCGGTCGGACGCGCTGACCCACCCGGTGCAGGCCCAGATCGCCGGCGTGGGCTGGACCACGGCCCTGGAACACCCGCACCGCTGGGGCGGCGTCATCGACCTGCCGCCGACGCTGGACCGGCGGGCGGCCGGACGCGTGGTCTCCGCCCTCGCGGGCGCGCTCGGCGACGAGGACCAGCTCGCCGTCCGCCCCTCCGGGGTCTTCACCCGGCGCATCGTGCGCGCCAAGTCCGGCGGACGGGGCCCCTCCCGTACGTGGACCCCGCGCGGTACGACCCTGGTCACCGGCGGCTCCGGCACCCTGGCACCCGACCTCGCCCGCTGGCTCGCCGGCCGGGGCGCCGGCCATGTGGTGCTCGCCAGCCGCCGGGGCGCCGACGCCCCCGGCGCGGCCGAACTGATCGCGGAACTGGCCGCGGCGGGCACCGAGGCCGCGGCCGTCGCCTGCGACGTGACCGACCGCGACTCCGTCGCCGCGCTCCTGGCGGACCTCAAGGCCGACGGCCGTACCGTACGCACGGTCATCCACACCGCGGCCGTCATCGAGCTGCACACCCTCGCCGAGACCACGATGGAGTCCTTCTCCGACGTCGTGCACGCCAAGGTCACCGGCGCCCAGCACCTCGACGAACTCCTCGACCACGACGAGCTCGACGACTTCGTTCTGTACTCCTCCACCGCCGGCATGTGGGGCAGCGGCCACCACGCCGCCTATGTCGCGGGCAACGCCTACCTCTCGGCGCTCGCGGTCAACCGCCGCGCCCGCGGTCTGCGCACCACCTCGGTGCACTGGGGCAAGTGGCCCGACGACATCGAACGCGAGCTGGCCGACCCGCACCACATCCGCCGCAGCGGCCTGGCCTACCTGGACCCGCAGCAGGCGCTGAGCGCCCTGGGCAGGGCCCTGGACGACGACGAGACCGTCATCGGGCTCACCGACATCGACTGGGACACCTACTACCCCGTCTTCACCACCGGCCGCCCCACACGACTGTTCGACGAGGTGCCCGAGGTCGCCCGCCAGCTCGCCCCCGCCCCGCGGCAGGCCGCCGGTGCGCCCGCGGCGAGCGACCTCGCGGCGCGGTTGCACGACCTGACGGACGCCGAGCAGGAACGCCTCCTGCTCACCCTCGTCCGCACCGAGGCGGCCGCCGTCCTGGGCCACGCCTCCGCGGAGTCCTTCCCCGAGCGGCGGGCCTTCCGCGACATCGGCTTCGACTCGGTCACCGCCGTCGACCTGCGCAACCGCATCGTCGCGGCCACCGGCCTGACCCTGCCGTCGACCCTCGTCTTCGACTTCCCCAACGCGGTCGCACTCGCCGGTTTCCTCAAGGGCGCCGCCCTGGGCGAGGGACGCGAGGAAGCCGTCGCGGCGCGCGCCACGCCCGCGGGGGCGGCGGCCGACGACGACCCGATCGCCATCATCGGCATGAGCTGCCGCTACCCCGGCGGCGCGAACACTCCGGAGGAGCTGATCCGCCTCGCCCTGGACGGCGCGGACGCGATCTCCGAATTCCCCGCCGACCGCAACTGGGACGCCCAGGGGCTCTACGACCCCGACCCCGACCGGCAGGGCCGCACGTACTCCGTCCAGGGCGGATTCCTGCACGAGGCCGCCGAGTTCGACCCCGCGTTCTTCGGGATCTCGCCGCGTGAGGCCGTGTCGATGGACCCGCAGCAGCGCCTGCTGCTGGAGACCTCCTGGGAGGCCTTCGAGCGGGCCGGGATCGACCTGGACTCGTTGCGGGGCACCACCGCGGGCACCTTCATCGGCGCGAGCCACCAGGACTACGCGACAACCGCGCACAACGGCGCCGAGGGCTCCGAGGTGCACATGGTCACCGGCACCGCGGCCAGCGTGCTGTCCGGCCGCGTGTCGTACCTGTACGGGTTCGAAGGTCCGGCGGTCACCGTCGACACCGCCTGCTCGTCCTCACTGGTGGCCGTGCATCTGGCCTGCCAGTCGCTGCGCAGCGGGGAGAGCTCCCTCGCGCTGGCGGGCGGCGCGGCCGTGATGGGCACCCCGCACGCCTTCGTGGGCTTCAGCAGGCAGCGGGCGCTCGCGCTCGACGGCCGCTGCAAGCCGTTCTCCGACGCCGCCGACGGCATGACCCTTGCGGAGGGCGTCGGTCTGGTCCTGCTGGAGCGTCTCTCCGAGGCCCGGCGCAACGGCCACCGCGTCCTCGCCGTGATCCGCGGCTCGGCGATCAACCAGGACGGCGCGTCCAACGGTCTCACCGCCCCCAACGGGCCCGCCCAGCAGCAGGTCATCCGCCAGGCCCTCGCCAACGCGGCGATCACCGGCGCGGACGTGGACACGGTGGAGGCGCACGGCACGGGCACCAGGCTCGGCGACCCCATCGAGGCGCAGGCCGTGCTCGCCACCTACGGTCAGGACCGCGATCCCGAGCGCCCGCTGTGGCTCGGCTCGCTCAAGTCCAACATCGGTCACACCCAGGCCGCCGCCGGAGTCGCCGGCGTCATCAAGATGGTCATGGCCATGCGCGAGGGCGTCCTGCCGGGCACCCTGCACACCGGCACCCCCTCCACGCACGTGGACTGGACGTCCGGAGCGGTGGAACTGCTGACCGGGCGGACCCCATGGCCGCAGACCGACCGGCCCAGGCGTGCCGGAGTGTCCTCCTTCGGGATCAGCGGCACCAACGCCCACCTGATCGTGGAGCAGGCACCCCCGGCCGAAGCCGGGACCGCGGACACCGGCACCACGGACGCCGGTACGGCAGACGCCGACACAACGGGCGCGCACAGGGAAGGCGTTGACACGGCAACCGGTGGCCCCGCCGACGCGCAGGTCGTACCGTGGCCGGTCTCCGCGAAGTCCGAGGCGGCCCTGCGCGACCAGGCGGCCCGGCTCCTCGCCCTCGCCGACGCCGACCCCGGCCTGTCGCCCGCGCGGGTGGGCTGGTCGCTGGCGACCACCCGTACGACCTTCGACCACCGCGCGGTCGTGATCGGCCGGACCCGCGAGGACTTCCTGCGCTCCCTCGAAGCACTGGCCACCGGCCGCAGCGCGGCAGACGTCGTCCAGGGCGCCGTCGGTGAGGGCGCCGGGGGACCGGTGTTCGTCTACCCCGGCCAGGGCTCCCAGTGGTGGGGCATGGGCCGCGAACTCCTCGCCCACTCCGAGGTGTTCCGCGCGGCCGTGGACGACTGCGCCGACGCCCTCGCCCCGTACATCGACTGGTCCCTGCACGAGGTCCTGGCCGGCGAGGGAGACCCGGCGCTGCTCGAACGGGTGGACGTCGTCCAGCCCGCGCTGTTCTCGACCATGGTGGCGCTGACCGCGCTCTGGCGCTCGTACGGAGTCGAGCCCTCGGCCGTCGTCGGCCACTCGCAGGGCGAGATCGCCGCCGCGTACGTGGCGGGCGCGCTGACGCTGGCGGACGCGGCCGCCGTCGTGGCCCTGCGCAGCCAGGCACTGCCCCAGCTCTCCGGGCTCGGCGGCATGATGTCGGTGGCCGCGCCGGTGGAGCGGGTGACCGACCTGCTGGAGCCCTGGGGCGAACTGCTGTCCGTCGCGGCCGTCAACGGGCCCTCGTCGGTCATCGTCTCCGGCGACGCCGCCGCGCTGGACGAACTGCACGCCGCCTGCGGACAGCAGGGCGTCCGCGCCCGCAAGGTGTCGGTGGACTACGCCTCGCACAGCGCACATGTCGAAGCCGTGCGCGACGAGCTCTCCCGCGTACTGGCGCCGGTCGTCTCCGCGAGCCCGCGCGTGCCGTTCTACTCGACGGTCACCGGCGCCCGCCTGACGGACGCCGCCTTCGACGGCGCGTACTGGTACACCAACCTGCGCACGACCGTGCGGATGGAGGAGGCGACCCGTGCGCTCCTCGCGGACGGGCACCGCGTCTTCATCGAGATGAGCCCGCACCCGGTGCTGGCCGCCCCCGTCCAGGAGACCCAGGAGACGGTGGAGGAGGCCGTCGCCGACTCCGCCGTGGTGCTCGGCACCCTGCGCCGCGACGAAGGCGGCATCCGGCGCTTCCTGGCCTCCCTCGCAGAGGCCCACGCGCACGGCACGGCGGTGGACTGGCGCACGGCGTTCCCGGCCGGCGCCGCCGTCCCCGTCGACCTGCCGACCTACGCCTTCCAGCACCGCAAGTTCTGGCCCGAGCCCAGGGCCACGAACGCCACCGCGGCCCCGGGCGACGGCGCCGGCACGGACACCGCCTTCTGGGACCTCGTCGAGAGCGCGGACCTGGAGTCCCTGGCCGACGAACTCGGTGTCGCCGAGGACGGGGCACGCTCCTCGCTCGGGGAGGTACTGCCCACCCTGTCGGCCTGGCGCGCCAAGTCCCGGGAACGCTCGGCCGTCAACGCCTGGCGCTACCGCGTCGACTGGACCCGGCTGAACGAGCCGGGCACCGCCGCTCCCACGGGCCGCTGGCTCGCCGTGGTACCGGCGGACCGGGCCGACGACGCCTGGATCACCTCCGTACTGGCCCTGCTCGGCCCGGACACGGTCCGGCTGGAGGCGGAGGGCGGTGGCGGCAACGACGGCGCGGGCCGCGCCGCCTGGACCAAGCGACTCAAGGAACTGACCGCCGACGGAACGGAGTTCACCGGCGTACTGTCCCTGCTGGCGTCCGTCGAGGAGCGCCACCCGAACCACCCGTCCGTGCCCGCTGGACTGGCCCTGACGCTCACTCTCGTCCAGGCACTGGGCGACGCGGAACTGCGCGCCCCACTGTGGTGCGCCACCCGCGGCGCGGTGTCGGTGGGCAAGGACGACCGGCTCACCCGGCCCGTGCAGAGCGCCCTGTGGGGCCTGGGCCGGGTGGTCGCGCTGGAGCACCCGGACCGCTGGGGCGGTCTGGTGGACCTCCCGGAGACGCTGGACGCGCGGGCCGGGGCCCGGCTGACCGCCGTACTGGCGGGCCTGGACGCGGAGGACCAGATCGCGGTCCGCCCGTCCGGGATCTACGGCCGCCGCCTCACCCACGCGGCGCCCACCGCGGACCGCCCCGAGCGCCGCTGGCACGGCCGGGGCACCGCCCTGATCACCGGCGGCACCGGCGGCATCGGCGGCCGGGTCGCCCGCTGGATGATCGAGCGCGGCGCCGGACACGTGGTGCTGACCAGCCGCCGCGGCGAGGACGCGCCCGGCGCGGCCGCGCTCCGCGCCGAACTGGAGGGCCTGGGCGCCCGCGTCACCATCGCCGCCTGCGACGCCGCCGACCGCGACGCGCTGGCCGGCGTACTGGCCGCGATTCCCGCCGAGTTCCCCCTCGCCTCGGTCTTCCACGCCGCCGGCGTGGCCGAGGGCGACGCCTCCGTGGAGTCGCTGACGCTGGAGCAGCTGGACGCCCTGATGCGGTCCAAGCTCAGCGCCGCCCTGCACCTGCACGAACTGACCCGCGGCCTCGACCTGGACGCCTTCGTGCTGTTCTCGTCGGGCGCGGCCACCTGGGGCAGTGGCGGCCAGCCCGGCTACGCGGCGGCCAACGCGTTCCTCGACGCCCTGGCCGAACACCGCAGGGCCGAGGGCCTGACCGCCGCCTCCGTCGCCTGGGGCACCTGGGCCGAGGTCGGCATGGCCACGGTCGACGAGGTCCACGAGCGGCTGCGGCGCCAGGGCGTCATGCCCATGGAGCCGCCGCTGGCGATCGCCGCACTCCAGCGGATGCTGGAGGACGACGACACGGCGCTCACCGTGACGCTGATGGACTGGGAACGCTTCACCCCCAGCTTCACCGCGACGCGGCCCAGCCCGCTGCTCACCGGCATCCCCGAGGCCGGCCGGGCCCTGTCGGCGGGCGACGAAGTCCCCACCGACGACGGAACCGCTGTGCCGCCCCTCAGGCAGCGGCTCGACACCCTGCCCACCGCCGAACGCGACCGGGCCCTGCTCGAAGCGGTACGCGCCGAAGCGTCCGCGACCCTGGGCCACGACGCGACCGACGCCATTCCCGCCACCCGCGCCTTCCGTGACGTCGGCTTCGACTCGGTGACGGCCGTCGAGCTGCGCAACCGGCTGCGGACGGCCCTGGGCCTGCCACTGCCGGCGGCCCTGGTCTTCGACCATCCGACCCCGGCCACCCTGGCCCGGCACATCGGCTCGCTGATCTTCGGCGCCGCCCCCGGGCACGCCGACGACCGGGCCGACGATCCCGACGCGGAGATCCGCGACGTGCTCGCCTCCGTACCCATCAGCAGACTCCGAAAAGCAGGACTTCTGGACATGGTGCTCAAACTCGCCACCGCCGATGCCCCCGACGCGGCTACCGGGCCTCTCGACGGCGAGGGCCCGACCGAGGACCTCGACGACATGGACGCCGAAGGCCTGCTGCGGCTCGCCACCGACATGTAGCGGCCCCTCGGCGACGTCCGCCCGGCCGCGCCGGACGGACGTCGCCGGCTGTGCGGCATCTGCAAACCGAAAGAGACCTGGAGAGTTCGATGAGCACGTCCCCCAACAAGTACGTCGAGGCGCTGCGGTCGTCGCTGAAGGAGATCGAGCGGCTCCGTCAGCAGAACCAGCAACTGGTGGCGGCCGCCGAGGAGCCCATCGCCGTCGTCGGGATCGGCTGCCGCTACCCCGGCGGCGTGACCTCCCCCGAGGACCTGTGGGACCTGGTCACCGAGGGCCGCGACGTCATGGGGGGCTTCCCCGCCGACCGGGGCTGGGACCTGGAACGCCTCGCGGGGGACGGCCCCGGCCACAGCCTCGCCCGGGAGGGCGCCTTCCTCTACGACATGGCGGACTTCGACCCCGGATTCTTCGGGATCTCACCCCGTGAGGCCGTCGCCATGGACCCCCAGCAGCGACTGCTGCTGGAGGTCGCCTGGGAGGCCCTGGAGCGCGCCGGCATCGACCCGCTGACCCTGCGCGGCAGCCGCGCCGGCGTGTTCGTCGGCACCGCCGGGCAGGACTACGCCGCGGTCATCAACGCCTCCGACGAGGACGCGGAGCAGTTCTCCACCACCGGGCACGCCGCGAGCGTCATCTCCGGACGCCTCTCCTACACCCTCGGGGCCGAAGGCCCCGCCGTCACCGTCGACACCGCCTGCTCCTCCTCCCTGGTGGCCCTGCACTGGGCGGCGCAGTCCCTGCGCAACGGCGAATGCAGCATGGCCCTGGCGGGCGGCGCCTCCGTGATGGCGACGCCCGGCCCCTTCGTCTCCTTCACCGCGCAGAGCGGCTTGGCCGCCGACGGCCGCTGCAAGTCCTTCTCCCAGGACGCCGACGGCACCGGCTGGGGCGAGGGCGCGGCCGTCCTCGTACTGGAGCGGCTCTCCGACGCCCAGCGTGCCGGACACCCCGTGCTGGCCGTGCTGCGCGGCAGCGCGATCAACCAGGACGGCGCCTCCAACGGCCTGTCCGCACCCCACGGCCCCTCCCAGCGGCGCGTCATCCGCGCGGCCCTGGAGAACGCCCGGCTGACACCCGCCGACGTGGACCTCGTCGAGGCCCACGGCACGGGCACCACGCTCGGCGACCCCATCGAGGCCCAGGCACTGCTGGCCACCTACGGCCAGGACCGCGAACACCCGCTGCGGCTGGGGTCGGTCAAGTCGAACATCGGGCACACGATGGCGGCCTCCGGCGCCGCCGGCGTCATCAAAATGATCATGGCGTTGCGGCACGGTCTGATGCCGCGCAGCCTCCACGCGGGCGAACCCTCCCACGACGTGGACTGGACCACCGGCGCCGTCGAACTGCTCGACCAGCCCGCCCAGTGGCCCGAGACGGGCCGCGCCCGGCGCGCCGCCGTCTCCTCGTTCGGCGTCAGCGGCACCAACGCCCATGTGATCCTCGAACAGGCCCCGGCCCTCCCCGAGACCGCCCCCGCCGACGACAGCGCCGTACCCGCCGTCATCCCCTGGGCCCTCTCCGGCCGGTCCGCCGCCGCCCTGGCCGAGCAGCGCACCCGGCTGCTCTCCTCCATCGAGCGCAACCCCGGCGTGCGGCCCGTCGACATCGGTCACTCCCTCGCCACCGGCCGCTCCGCCTTCGAATACCGCTCCGTCCTGCTCCCCGGCGCCCCCGAGCCCACGCAGATCGCCGAGGGCGTGGCCGACGAGGGACTGCTCGCCGTCCTGTTCTCCGGCCAGGGATCCCAGCGCCTCGGCATGGGACGCGAACTCCACGCCCGGTTCCCGGTGTTCGCCCAGGCCTTCGACGCCGCCGCCGACGCACTCGCCCCCCACCTCGACCGACCGCTGCGCGACATCGTCTGGGGAAGCGACCCCGAACCGCTCGACGAGACCCGCTGGACCCAGCCCGCGCTCTTCGCCTTCGAGGTCGCCCTGTACCGCCTCGTCACCTCGCTCGGCCCGGCCCCCGACTTCGTCGGAGGCCACTCCATCGGCGAGATAGCCGCCGCCCACGTGGCAGGCGTCTTCTCCCTGGAGGACGCCTGCCGCCTCGTCGCCGCCCGCGCCTCACTGATGGCCGCCCTGCCCGCCGGCGGCGTCATGACCGCCGTCCGCGCCACCGAGGACGAGATCACCCCGCTGCTCACCGAGCGGGTCTCCATCGCAGCCGTCAACGGACCCACGTCCGTAGTGATCTCCGGCGACGAGAGCGCCGTACAGGACATCGCCGCGCACTTCGAGGCGCAGGGCCGCAAGACAACGCGCCTGCGCGTCTCCCACGCCTTCCACTCGCCGCTCATGGAACCGATGCTCGACGAGTTCCGCGCCGTCGCGCAGAGCCTGACCTACACCGAGCCCCGCATCCCCGTCGTGTCGAACGTGACCGGTCGGATCGCCGACGTCGAGGAACTGTGCTCCGCCGCCTACTGGGTACGGCACGTGCGCGAAGCCGTACGGTTCGCCGACGGCATCGACACCCTCACCGGACGCGGCGTCACCACCCTGCTGGAACTCGGACCCGACGGCGTGCTCTCCGCCATGGCCCAGGACTCCCTGACCGAGCAGGCGCAGATCGTGCCGCTGCTGCGCAAGGACCGCCCGGAGGAACTCGCCGCGGTCACCGCCCTCGCACGGGTGCACGTACGCGGCGCCACCGTCCGCTGGTCCGGCCTCTACGAAGGCTCCGGCGCCCAGCGCGTCGACCTGCCCACCTACCCGTTCCAGCGCCGCCGCTTCTGGCCCGCCGCCGCCCTCGACACCTCCGGCGACATGCGCGCCGCCGGCCTCGGCTCCGCCGGACACCCCCTGCTCGGCGCCGCCGTCGAACTCGCCGACGGCGAGGGCGCGCTGTTCACCAGCAGGCTCTCCCTGCGGACCCACCCCTGGCTCGCCGACCACGGCGTACGCGGGCGCGCCCTGCTGCCCGGTACGGCCTTCGTCGAACTGGCCATCCGCGCCGGCGACGAGGTCGACTGCGACCGCGTCGAGGAACTCGCCCTCGCCGCGCCGCTCGCCTTCCCCGAGCACGGCGCCGTCCAGCTCCAGGTACGCGTCGGCGCCGCCGACGCCGACGGCCGCCGCCCGCTCGGCGTCTACTCCCGCGCCGAGGACGGCTTCGACCTTCCCTGGTCCCAGCACGCCGGCGGCTTCCTCGCGCCCGGCGCGGTCGGCCCCGACCCCGGCTTCGACGCCACCGTGTGGCCGCCCCCCGGCGCGGACCCCGTCGACCTCGACGGCTGCTACGAACGGCTCGCCGCACTCGGCTTCGACTACGGCCCCGCCTTCCGCGGACTGCGCGCCGCCTGGCGGCGCGGCGACGAGGTGTACGCCGAGGTCACCCTCCCCGAGGACTCCGGCACCGACGCGAGCGCCTTCGGCCTCCACCCGGCCCTGCTCGACGCCGCCCAGCACGCGGCGGCCTTCACCGACCTCGGCGCCATCAGCCGCGGCGGGCTGCCGTTCGCCTGGGAAGGCGTGTCACTGACCGCCTCCGGCGCCACGGCGGTACGCGCCCGCCTCGCCCCCGCCGGCGACGACACCGTCTCCATCGCGATCTACGACACCGCGGGCGGCCCGGTCCTCTCCGTGGACTCCCTCGTCTCGCGCGCGGTCCCCACCGCCGACCTCGACGCCACCGGCCCCATCCACCGGGACTCCCTGTTCCGCGTGGACTGGACCGAAACGAAGGCCCCGGCCCCCGCCGCACCCGACGCGGTCGCCGTGATCGGCACCGACCACCTCGGCCTGGCGGACCACCTGCGCACCGCGGGCGTCCCCGTCACCACCCACCCCGGCCTGACCGCACTCGCCGCCTCGGACGCACCGGTCCCCGCCGTGGTCCTCCTCACCGCGAACGGCGTACCCGGCACCACGGACGAAGGCGTTGTGGCGGCGACCCACGCCCTGGGCGCCACCGCCCTCGCCCACCTCCACCACTGGCTCGACGAGGACCGCTTCGCCGACGCACGCCTGGTCTTCGTCACCCGGGGCGCGCACACCGGCGACGACCTCGCAGCCGCCTCGGTCCACGGCCTCGTACGAACGGCCAGGACCGAGAACCCGGGACGCCTCGGCCTCCTGGACATCGACCCCGGCACGGCCTCTCCCCCTCTGGAGGCCGTGCCGGCGCTCCTGCGCTCCGCACTGTCGGCCGCGGCCGACGAGCCCGACCTCGCGGTCCGCGGCACACAGCTGCTCGCCGCCCGCCTGACCCGCGTCCAGGCCCCCGCCGTGCGCCCCTCCTGGGACGCCGAGGGCACCGTCCTCATCACCGGCGGCACCGGCGGCCTCGGCGGCGTCCTCGCCCGCCACCTCGTCACCGAGCACGGCGTACGCCACCTGCTGCTCGCCAGCCGCCGCGGCCCCGCCGCCGCAGGCGCCGAGGAACTCCGGGACGAACTCGCCGCACAGGGCGCCCAAGTGACCGTGGCACCCTGTGACGTCATCGACCGGACCGCACTGGCGGACCTGCTGGAGACCGTCCCCGCCGACCACCCGCTCACCGCCGTCGTCCACACCGCCGGCGTCGTCGACGACGGCGTGATCGGCTCGCTGACCCCCCAGCGGCTCGACAGCGTGCTGCGCCCGAAGGCCGACGCGGCATGGCACCTCCACGAGCTGACCCGGGACCTCGACCTGGCCGCGTTCGTCCTCTTCTCCTCCGTCGCGGCCACCCTCGGCAGCCCCGGACAGGCCAACTACGCGGCAGGCAACGCCTTCCTGGACGCCCTGGCCACCCACCGGCAGAACCACGGACTGCCGGCCCACTCCCTTGCCTGGGGCCCCTGGACCCGGAGCGTCGGCATGACCGGCACGCTCACCGACATCGACGTCGAACGCATCGCCCGCTCCGGTATGCCGCCCCTGGCCGTCCCCCAGGGCCTGGCCCTGTTCGACGCCGCCCTCGCCACGGACACCGCGGTCCTCGCACCCGTACGCCTCGACCTGCCCGTCCTGCGCGCCCAGGGCGACATCCCGCCCCTGCTGCGCGGCCTCATCCGCACCCCGGGCCGCCGCGCCGCCGCCCAGATCTCGCAGACCGCCGGCGGCCTCGCCGAGCGCCTCGCCGGACTGAACGCCGCCGAACGCCGTGACGTCCTCCTCGACCTGGTCCGCGGCCAGATCGCCCGGGTACTGGGACACGCCGACGCGACGGACGTCGAGGCGTCCCGCCAGTTCCAGGACCTCGGCTTCGACTCCCTGACCGCCGTCGAACTGCGCAACGGCCTCAACACCGTGACCGGCCTGCGGCTCCCCGCGACCATGGTCTTCGACTACCCGACCCCGAGCGCCCTCGCCGACCACATGCGCGACGAACTGCTCGGCACCACGGAAGAGACACCTGCGGCGCCGGCCGCCGTCGCCCTGCCCCCGGGCGGCGACGACGCGATCGCCATCGTCGGCATGGCCTGCCGGTACCCGGGCGGAGTGACCTCGCCCGAGGACCTCTGGCGACTGGTCACGGAGGGCGGCGACGCCATCTCCGGCTTCCCCACCAACCGCGGCTGGGACCTCGACGGCCTCTACGACCCGGACCCCGACCACCCCGGCCGCACCCACGTCTGCGAAGGCGGCTTCCTGCACACGGCGGGCGACTTCGACCCGGCGTTCTTCGGGATGAGCCCGCGTGAGGCCATGGCGACCGACTCCCAGCAGCGGCTCCTGCTGGAGACGTCGTGGGAGGCGATCGAGCGGGCGGGCATCGACCCGGTCTCGCTGAAGGGCAGCGCGACCGGCGTCTTCGCCGGTGTCATGTACAACGACTACGGGCCGCTGCTCACGGGCGAGGAGTACGAAGCCTTCCGGGGCAACGGCAGCGCACCGAGTGTGGCCTCCGGCCGGGTGTCCTACACCCTGGGCCTGGAGGGCCCGGCGGTGACGGTGGACACGGCGTGCTCTTCCTCCCTGGTCGGCATGCACCTCGCGGCCCAGGCCCTGCGGAGCGGCGAGTGCTCGCTGGCACTGGCGGGCGGTGTCACCGTCATGTCCACCCCGAGCACCTTCGTCGAGTTCTCCCGGGCCCGCGGCCTGGCCCCCGACGGCCGCTCCAAGGCGTTCTCCGAGTCCGCCGACGGTGTCGCCTGGTCGGAGGGCGTCGGCATGCTGGTGCTGGAGCGCCTCTCCGACGCCCGGCGCAACGGCCACCAGGTGCTGGCCGTGGTGCGGGGCAGTGCGGTCAACCAGGACGGTGCGTCCAACGGTCTGACGGCGCCCAACGGTCCCTCGCAGCAGCGTGTGATCCGTCAGGCGCTTGCCAGCGGCGGGTTGTCGGCCGGGGACGTGGATGTGGTCGAGGCGCACGGTACGGGCACCACGTTGGGTGACCCGATCGAGGCGCAGGCGTTGTTGGCGACGTACGGTCGCGATCGTGACGAGGACCGGCCGTTGCTGCTGGGCTCGGTGAAGTCGAACATCGGCCACACCCAGGCCGCCGCCGGTGTCGCCGGTGTGATCAAGATGGTGATGGCGATGCGGCACGGTGTGCTCCCGCAGACGCTGCACGTGACCGAGCCGTCCTCGCACGTGGAGTGGTCGGCGGGCGCGGTGGAACTGCTGACGGAGCCCACGCCGTGGCCGGAGGCCGGTCGTGTGCGGCGCGCCGGCGTCTCGTCGTTCGGCATCAGCGGTACGAACGCGCACGTCATCCTGGAGCAGTCGCCGAACCTCATCCACGGGACCGTGGTCGTCGAAGGCACGCCCACGGCGCACGAGCCGGGCGTGGTGCCGTGGGTCCTGTCCGGCAGGACGCCGGAAGCGCTGGCTGCCCAGGCGGCGCGGCTGCTGTCGGTGGTGGACGGCGAGACGGCTTCCCGTCCGGTGGACGTCGGTTACTCGCTGGTGACGAGCCGGTCGGTGTTCGAGCACCGTGCGGTGGTGCTGGCGGGTGGGTCCTTCGATGGGGTGCGCGCGTTGACTGCTCTTGCGTCCGGTGAGCCGGATGCGTCGGTGGTGTCGGGTGCGGTGGTCGGTGGCAGGTCGGCGGTGTTGTTCTCGGGTCAGGGTTCTCAGCGGTTGGGGATGGGCCGGGAGTTGTACGGCCGGTTCCCGGTGTTCGCGGAGGCTCTGGATTCGGTACTGGCTGTACTGGATCCGCTGCTGGAGCGCCCGCTGCGCGAGGTGATGTGGGGCGAGGACGCCGATCTGCTGAACGAGACGGGCTTCACCCAGCCCGCGTTGTTCGCTATCGAGGTGGCGTTGTTCCGCCTGGTGGAGTCGTGGGGTGTGGTCCCTGACTTCGTGGCGGGGCATTCGATCGGTGAGATCGCGGCGGCGCATGTGGCGGGGGTGTTCTCGTTGGAGGACGCTTGCACGTTGGTGGCGGCGCGGGCGAGGCTGATGCAGGCACTGCCCACCGGTGGTGCGATGGTGGCGGTGCAGGCGGCGGAGGACGAGGTCCTGCCGCTGCTGGCCGAGGGTGTGTCGATCGCGGCTGTCAACGGCCCTTCTTCGGTGGTGGTTTCCGGTGACGAGCAGGCGGCGGTGAAGGTCGCGGCCGAGCTCGCCGAGCTGGGCCGCAAGACGACACGCCTGCGGGTTTCGCATGCTTTCCATTCGCCGTTGATGGATCCGATGCTGGAGGAGTTCCGCACGGTCGCGGAGGGGCTGGCGTATGCCGAGCCGGTCATCCCGGTGGTGTCGAATCTGACCGGTGGCGTGGCGTCGGCCGAGGAGCTGTGCTCGGCCGAGTACTGGGTACGGCATGTCCGTGAGGCCGTGCGCTTCGCCGACGGCATCCGGTCCCTCGCCGAACAGGGTGTGTCCACGTTCCTGGAGCTGGGCCCGGACGGGGTCCTCTCCGCCATGGCGCAGGAGTCCGTGTCCGAGGGGGCCGTGACCGTACCGGCACTCCGCAAGGACCGGGCGGAAGATTCGACGATGCTCGCCGCACTGGCTCAGCTGCATGTGCGAGGTACCGCCGTGGACTGGCTCACCGTGTTCGCCGGTACGGGCGCCGTGCCGGTCGACCTCCCCACGTATCCCTTCCAGCACCAGTGGATCTGGCCGGCCGGTTCGCAGGCCGACGCCGCCGGTGACGTGCGCGCCGCCGGACTGGGGGCGTCCGGGCACCCGCTGCTCGGCGCGACCGTCGAACTCGCCGAGGGCGAGGGCGCGTTGGTGACGGGACGGCTGTCCGTCCAGTCGCACCCCTGGCTCGCCGATCACGCGGTCATGGGCCGGGTCCTGGTGCCGGGCACCGCGCTGCTGGAGCTGGCGTTCCGCGCCGGTGACGAGGTCGGTTGCGACCGGGTCGAGGAGCTCACGCTCGCGGCCCCCCTGGTGCTGCCCGAGGACGGCGCGGTCCGGGTACAGGTGCGCGTCGGAGCCGCGGACGACGGCGACCGGCATCCGATCACCGTGCACTCCCGGCTCGACGGCGCCGACGAGCAGCCGTGGACGCAGCATGCCTCGGGTGTCCTGGCGGTGGGTGACCAGGCATCGGCTGATGACTTCGATGCGACGGTGTGGCCGCCTGCGGGTGCGGAGGCGCTGGACGTCGAGGGCTGCTACGAGCGGTTCGCGGAGCTGGGCTTCGCCTATGGTCCGGTGTTCCAGGGTCTGCGGGCCGCGTGGGTCCGGGGTGGTGAGGTCTTTGCCGAGGTGAGTCTGCCGGAGGGCGCGCAGGGTGATGCGGCTGCGTTCGGTCTGCATCCGGCTCTGCTGGACTCGGCGCTGCATGCTTCCCTGCTCGCCGGTGAGGCAAGTGGCGAGGGTGGTGGTGGTCTGCCGTTCTCGTGGGAGGGTGTGTCGCTCGTCGCGTCGGGTGCTTCCGCGCTGCGGGTGCGGATCGCTCCGGTGACCGGCCGGGACGCGGTGTCGATCTCGGTGGCCGACCTGTCCGGGGCGCCGGTCGCCTCGGTCGACTCCCTGCTCGTCCGGGCAGTGACGAACGAAGAGCTGAGCGCGGACGCCGCGCTGGCCAGGGACGCGCTGTTCGGCCTCGACTGGGTTCCGGTGCCGCCGGGCGCCGAGGCGCATGAAGCCGTCGCCCTGATAGGACCCGACACGTTCGGGCTCGTCGACGATCTCACCGGAGCGGGAGCGACCGTCGAGACGTACACCGACCTTGCATCTCTGGCAGCCGGTGACGCACCGGTGCCGGGCGCCGTGCTGGTGAGCGTTGCCGGTGGGGACCGGGGCGATGTCGTGGAGTCGGTCCACGCTCTGACCACGAAAGCACTGACGCTTGCTCAGGAGTGGCTGGCCGACGAACGGTTCGCCGACTCGCGGCTGGTGTTCGTCACCCGTGGCGCGACCGCGTCCGGCGACGAGGACATCACGGATGTCGCCGCCTCCTCGGTGTGGGGCCTGGTGCGCTCCGCGCAGACGGAGAACCCCGGCTGCTTCGGCCTGGTGGACCTCGGCCTCACCGACGACACCTTCGTGCAGCTCGCCCACGCACTGACCGTCGATGAGCCCCAACTGGTCATCCGCGACAACGGAATCCGTGCGGGCCGCCTCGCCCGGCTGGAGTCGGGAACGGGGCTCGTGCCGCCGGCCGGAGTGCCGTGGCGGCTGGACAGCGAGACGAAGGGCAGCCTGGACGGACTGGCCCTGACACCGTTCCCCGAGGTGCTTGAGCCGCTGACCGGCCACGAGGTGCGGATCGAGGTCCGGGCCGCCGGTGTGAACTTCCGCGACGTCCTCAAGGCGCTCGACATGTACCCCGGCGACGCCGGACGCATGGGGCGCGAGGCCGCGGGTGTGGTGACCGAAGTCGGTCCCGAGGTGACGGACCTGAGGCCCGGCGACTCGGTCATGGGACTGGTGTCCGGTGGCTTCGGCTCCCTCGTGGTCGGTGACGCCCGGCTGCTCGCCCGCCTGCCCGAGGGGTGGTCGTGGGAGGTTGCGGCGTCGGTGCCGTTGGTGTTTTTGACGGCGTATTACGCGTTGGTGGAGTTGGGTGGGGTGCGGCCGGGGGAGAAGGTGCTGATCCATGCCGGTGCGGGTGGTGTGGGTATGGCGGCGGTTCAGGTGGCGCGTCATCTGGGTGCGGAGGTCTTCGCGACGGCCAGTGAGGGCAAGTGGGAGGTGTTGCGTTCGTTGGGGGTGGCGGACGATCACATTGCGTCGTCGCGGTCGACGGAGTTCGAGGGGGCGTTCCGTGCGGTCAGTGGTGGGGGTGTGGATGTTGTTCTGAACTCGTTGGCGGGTGAGTTCGTGGATGCGTCGTTGCGTCTGGTGGGTGCGGGTGGGCGTTTCCTGGAGATGGGCAAGACGGATGTGCGGGCGGCGGGGGATGTGCCGGCGGGGGTGGAGTACCGGGCGTTCGATTTGGGGTGGGTGGATCCGGTGGGGATCCAGCGGATGCTTGGCGTGGTGGTGGAGTGGTTCGGGCGTGGGGTTGTGGAGCCGTTGCCGGTGCGGGTGTGGGATGTGCGCCGGGCGAGGGAGGCGTTTCGGTTCATGAGTCTGGCGCGGCATGTGGGCAAGATCGTGTTGTCGATGCCGCGGGTGTGGGATGCGCGGGGCACGGTGTTGGTGACGGGTGGTACGGGTGGTCTGGGTGGGGTGCTGGCGCGTCATTTGGTGGCGGAGCGTGGGGTGCGGCATCTGCTGTTGACCAGTCGGCGTGGGTGGGATGCGCCGGGGGCGGTGGAGCTGGCGGACGAGTTGCGGGCGCTGGGTGCGTGTGTGGAGGTGGCGGCGTGCGATGTGGCTGATCGTGAGGCGCTGGCGGGGTTGTTGGCGTCGGTGGCGGTGGAGCATCCGCTGACGGCGGTGGTGCATACGGCGGGTGTGCTCGATGACGGTGTGGTCGGTTCGCTGAGTGCGGAGCGGTTGGCGGGGGTGCTGCGTCCGAAGGTGGACGCGGCGTGGAATTTGCACGAGCTGACCCGCGACCTCGACCTCGCCGCCTTCGTCCTCTACTCCTCGGTCTCCGGAGTCATCGGAGGCGCGGGACAGGCCAACTACGCATCAGGCAACGCCTTCCTCGACGCGCTCGCCGCGCACCGGCAGGCCGAGGGTCTGCCGGGCGTCTCGCTCGCCTGGGGCGCCTGGAACCAGGGTGCCGGCATGACGAGCGGTCTCGGAGAGGCCGACCTGCGCCGGGCCGCCGAGGCGGGCATGCCCCTGCTCTCGGTCGACCAGGGCATCGCACTGTTCGACGCCGCCCTGGCCACCGGTCAGGCCGCAGTGGCGCCCGTACGACTGGACCTGTCCGCGCTGCGCGCCCAGGGCGCCGTCACACCACTGCTGCGAGGTCTGGTCCGCCCAGGCACACGACGTACGTCAGTCACGGGCCCCGGGACCCGTACGGACGCGGGCCTCGCCGAGCGACTCGGCAAGCTGGAGCGTGCCGAACGGCACGAAGCGCTGCTCACCTTGGTAAGGGACCAGGCCGCTCTGGTGCTCGGCCACACGAGCGGGGACGGAGTCGACCCGACACGCGCGTTCCGTGACCTGGGCTTCGACTCGCTGACCGCCGTCGAACTGCGCAACCGACTGAACACGACAACCGGACTGCGGCTGCCCGCGACGATGGTCTTCGACTACCCGACCGTCGAGGCCCTGGCCGACCATCTGCTCGACGAACTCGTCGGCCCGGAGCCCGCAGACACGGACGCGACGACGTCCGGACCGGGACTCTCCGAGGCCATGCTCGACGACGATCCGGTAGTGATCGTGGGCATGAGCTGCCGCTTCCCCGGCGGTATCAGCACGCCGGAGGATCTGTGGCGCGTGGTCACGGAGGGCACCGACGTCGTCACCGACTTCCCGGTCAACCGCGGCTGGGACGTCGAAGCTCTCTACCACCCCGACCCCGAGCACATGGGCACCTCCTACACCCGCTCGGGCGGATTCCTGCACGACGCGGGCGAGTTCGACCCGGCGTTCTTCGGGATGAGCCCGCGTGAGGCGATGGCGACCGACTCCCAGCAGCGGCTGCTGCTGGAGACGTCGTGGGAGGCGATCGAGCGGGCCGGCATCGACCCCGTGTCGCTGCGCGAGAGTCAAACCGCCGTATTCGCCGGTGTGATGTACGGCGGCTACAACACCAAACTGAGCGGCAAGGAGTTCGAGGGCTTCCAGGGCCAGGGCAGCGCACTGAGCGTCGCCTCCGGCCGGGTCTCGTACACCTTCGGATTCGAGGGTCCGGCGGTGACGGTGGACACGGCGTGTTCGTCGTCGCTCGTGGCGATGCACCTGGCCGCGCAGGCACTGCGCAGTGGTGAGTGCTCGCTGGCCCTGGCCGGTGGTGTCACCGTGATGTCGGTCCCCGACACCTTCGTGGAATTCTCCCGTCAGCGGGGGCTGGCCCCCGACGGCCGGTCCAAGCCCTTCTCCGAGTCGGCCGACGGCGTCGGCTGGTCCGAGGGCATCGGCATGCTCCTCCTGGAGCGGCAGTCCGACGCGCTGCGCAACGGCCACGAGATCCTGGCCGTGGTGCGCGGCAGCGCGGTCAATCAGGACGGCGCGTCCAACGGCATGACGGCGCCCAACGGTCCCTCGCAGCAGCGAGTGATCCGCCAGGCGCTCGCGAGCGGAGGACTCTCGCCCGCCGAGGTCGACGCGGTGGAGGCGCACGGTACGGGCACCACGCTGGGCGACCCGATCGAGGCGCAGGCCCTGATCGCGACGTACGGACGCGACCGCGACCCGGAGCGCCCGCTCCTGCTGGGCTCGGTGAAGTCGAACCTGGGACACACGCAGGCCGCCGCGGGTGCGGCGGGTGTCATCAAGATGATCATGGCGATGCGGCACGAGGTGCTGCCGCAGACCCTGAACGTGACCGAGCCGTCCTCGCACGTGGACTGGTCCGCGGGCGCGGTGGAGTTGCTGACGGAGCCGACGCCGTGGCCGGAGGCCGGTCGTGCGCGGCGTGCGGGTGTGTCGTCGTTCGGGATCAGCGGTACGAACGCGCACGTCATCCTGGAGCAGCCGGCGCACGTCATCCAGGGAACGGTGGTGACGGGGGCCGAGGCTCCCGTGGTGGAGCTGGGCGTGGCGCCGTGGGTGCTGTCCGGCAAGACGCCGGAGGCGCTGCGCGGCCAGGCCGCCAGGCTTCTCTCCTACATCCAGGCACGGCCGGAGCTGCGGCCGGTGGACGTCGGCTACTCGCTGGCCACGGGCCGCTCGAAGTTCGAGCACCGCGCGGTGGTACCGACCGGCGAGCGCACGGAGACGATCCGCGCACTGGCAGCGCTGGCGGTCGGTGAGCCGGATCCGTTGGTGGTGTCGGGTGCGGTGGTCGGTGGCAGGTCGGCGGTGTTGTTCTCGGGTCAGGGTTCTCAGCGGTTGGGGATGGGCCGGGAGTTGTACGGCCGGTTCCCGGTGTTCGCGGAGGCGCTGGATTCGGTACTGGCTGTACTGGATCCGCTGCTGGAGCGCCCGCTGCGTGAGGTGATGTGGGGCGAGGACGCCGAGCTGTTGAACGAGACGGGCTTTACTCAGCCGGCGTTGTTCGCCATCGAGGTGGCGTTGTTCCGCCTGGTGGAGTCGTGGGGTGTGGTCCCGGACTTCGTGGCGGGGCATTCGATCGGTGAGATCGCTGCGGCGCATGTGGCGGGGGTGTTCTCGCTGGAGGATGCCTGCAAGTTGGTGGCGGCGCGGGCACGGCTGATGCAGGCCCTGCCGGCCGGTGGTGCGATGGTGGCGGTGCAGGCGACGGAGGACGAGGTTCTGCCGCTGCTGGTCGAGCGGGAGAGCCGGGTCTCGATCGCGGCCGTCAACGGCCCGTCGTCCGTGGTGATCTCCGGTGACGAGCGGGCGGCCCTGGAGGTGGCGGCGCAACTCGCCGAGCTGGGGCGTAAGACGACGCGACTGCGTGTCTCGCACGCGTTCCATTCGCCGTTGATGGATCCGATGCTGGAGGAGTTCCGGGCGGTCGCGGAGAGCCTGTCGTACGCCGAGCCGGTCATCCCGGTGGTCTCCAACCTGACGGGGGCGGTGGCGTCGGCCGAGGAGCTGTGCTCGGCCGAGTACTGGGTGCGCCATGTCCGTGAGGCCGTGCGCTTCGCCGACGGCGTCCGCACCCTTGGTGTGCAGGGTGTGACGGCGTTCCTGGAGCTGGGCCCGGACGGAGTGCTCTCCGCCATGGCCCGGGAATCGGTGCCGGACGAGGCCGTGACAGTGCCCGTTCTCCGTAAGAACCGGGACGAGGAGCTGTCGGCTGTCGCGGCGTTGTCCCAACTGCATGTGTGTGGCGCGGTGGTGGACTGGGCGCGGTTCTTCGAGGGCACCGGGGCGTCGCGGGTGGATGTTCCGACGTACGCCTTCGAGCACCAGATGTTCTGGCCTCGGAGCCTGCGCGGCGGTGCTGATGACGCGGCGGCGGTCGGGCTGGTGTCGGCCGGTCACCCCCTGCTCAACGGTGTAGTGGAGCTGGCCGACGACGAGGGTGTGCTGTTCACCGGCAGGCTGTCGGGGCACTCGCACACCTGGTTGGCCGATCACGCGGTGATGGGCCGGGTCCTGCTGCCGGGCACGGCGTTCCTGGAGCTGGCGATCCGAGCGGGCGACGAGGTCGGCTGCGACCGAGTGGAAGAGCTGACGCTCGCCGCGCCGCTCGCCCTTCCGGAGCGCGGCGCGGTCCAGATGCAGGTGCGGGTAGGTGTGGCGGACGAGTCGGGTCGGCGCACCGTCGCGGTCCACTCGCGTCTTGAGGGCGAGGTGGAAGCAGCATGGACCCAGCACGCGACGGGCGTACTCGCCGAAGGGCATCCGGCCGATTCCGCTGCTGATTTCGATGCGTCGGTCTGGCCGCCGACCGGTGCCGACCCCGTCGAACTGGACGGGTTCTACGAGGCGCGCACGGCCGAAGGCTTCGCCTACGGCCCGGTGTTCCAGGGCCTGCGGGCCGCCTGGAGGCGGGACGGCGAGGTCTTCGCCGAGGTGAGCCTGCCGGAGGGTGCAGGGAGCGACGCGGAGGCATTCGGCCTGCACCCCGCTCTGCTGGACTCTGTGTTGCATGCGGGGTGGTTCTTGGACTCGTCGGGTGAGGGTGGTGGTGTGCCGTTCTCGTGGAGTGGAGTGTCGCTGCTGGCATCGGGTGCCTCTGCGGTCCGGGTGAGGCTGGTGCGTGAGGCTGATGGCGCGTTGT